>OZ242253.1:0-5000 GCA_965206975.1 Longimicrobiales bacterium
GTATGTCGTTCAGGCGCAGATACACGCCGAGTTGCGCCCGGTGATGGACCAGGTGGTTGAAGACGAAGCTCCGGAGGACGGCCAGGCGCGGCATCGTCATCAGGAGCTGACCATTCCGAAGCAGACTCCACGGCCTCAACAGATCCTCGTTGCTAGTGCCACGGATCGCCGTGCGCGCCTCCGCGGCATGCCGATCGAAGGATGCGATGAGTTCGGCAGTCGTCTCCGGCTGCGGTGCGGGATCCATCTGTTCCCCACCGGGAGCGATATCCAGCGATTCGCGTTGAATGGTCGTCGCAGCCCACGACGGCACGTTGGCGAGGTGGCCGGCAAGCCAGCCCATCGTTGCAGACTTCGGATGGGGTGACCACCCCAGGCGATCTTCCGGAACCCGTTCCAGCGTCTTTCGTGCACCGCGGATCTCGGGATCGAGTTCCTCGAGCAACATATCGCTCAACTCCATGACGTGACCCCGGTCTCGAATGCCCTCCACGTCCCTCGACTCGCTCATCTCGCTCCCCGCAGCGACGTGAATGTGTGGCTCGACATCGAATCCCCGAAGCTGGCCAACCTGGAATCGGTTCACAACCCCTGATCTGCCGCTCACCGGGACGGCCGGGCATCATGCCGATCGAGTCTCGCGCCTCGGGCCGCACACTCGCTTCAGGCAAAACAGCCGGGACAGGTGCAAGAGATCCCGTCCCTCCGGGACGGTCGGCCTCCCGGTCGCCGACGCTTCCGGCGACCCACGGGGGGTGTGGAGATGAGCGACCGATCGAAGGCAACCGCCATCCCGCAGAGGAGGAAGCACTTAGCGGACGCTGCCGAGAAGATCGACTATCTTAGTCGATCGGCAGGCGAACAACACGAGGACCCGGAGCCTTGACACGGTGTAATCCGGGTGCATGAGACCAGGACCGGGACCCAACCGGGGAGCCAGGTGAAGAAGAGAGTCAGCCGCACCAGGAAGGCCGGAACCCGAGTCTTCGGCGGAGCTTGGAGTCTACTCAGGCGGCAGTGGATCTGGTTGCCCCTCCTACTCCTGAGTGCGGCGGGAGGTGGGTTCGCGATTGGAACTTGGCAGCACTTGTGCGCGGACTGCCCGTCGGTCGCACAGATCCGCACCTGGGAGCCGCAGCAGACCTCGAAGGTACTGAGCCACGACGGCCAGCTCCTCGGCGAGCTCGGCATCGAGCGCCGGACTCCGGTCTCGATCGTCGCGCTCCCTCCCCACGTCCCCGACGCCTTCATCGCGATAGAGGATCGGAGATTCTATCGCCACCAAGGCTTTGACCCCAGGGGTCTGGCGCGGGCCGTCGCGGCCCGATTCATCCCGGACCCCGTGTTCCAACTCTTCCTCGGGACCTCGCTTCGCACGGGCGGGGCAAGCACAATCACGCAGCAGCTCGCCCGGAACATCTTCGATGCGATCGGATTCGAGGTGAGCCTCGAGCGGAAGCTTAAGGAGCTTCAGGTCGCATTCGAGCTCGAGCGCGCCTACTCGAAGGATCAGATCCTCGAAGCGTACATGAACGAGATCTACCTCGGACCCGGGTGGTATGGCGTGCAGACCGCCTCCCGAAACTACTTCGGGAAGGACGCGGTCGAGCTGAACCCCGCGGAGGCCGCACTGCTCGCTGCCGTCGGAAACAACGCCGGGCTCTACTCTCCGTTCCGCTACCCGGAGCGCGCGGAGGCCCGCAGGAATCTCGTCCTCGACCGAATGACGCTCGAGGGATTCCTGACGGAGTCCGACGCCGAGCTCTGGAAAGCGCATCCTCTCCCCACGGAGACTACGGCCGCCGCCGAAGGTTCAGCTCCCTACTTCGTCGAGTGGGTTCGGCTGCTACTCCAAGACCGGTTCGGGAGTCAGCTCTACACGGGCGGCTACCAGATCACGACGACGCTCGATGTCGGGATGCAGCACGCGGCTGAAGTCGCGATGGCGCGCGGCTTCGAGCGGATCGAGAGCAGGCCGGGGTTCCCTCACATTACATATGCCGAGTTCGTCGAGGAAGCCGATGGCGGGCTCCTCCTCGACGTCGAAACCCCGTACGTGCAGGGGATGTTCATCGCGATGGATCCGCTTACGGGTGGGGTACGCGCGATGATCGGCGGGCGCGATTTCACACACTCCAAATTCAACCGGGCCGTGCAGGCGATGCGCCAGCCGGGCTCGTCATTCAAGCCGATCGTATACTCCGCAGCGCTTGCGAGCGGGATCCCGGCGTCACGCATTATCGCGGACCGCGCATTCGTGCAGGAGCAGGTGAGCGGCGAGCTCTGGACCCCTGAGAACTTTTCAGACGAGTTCGAGGGGAACATGACCCTTCGGCACGCGTTCCGCACCTCCGTCAACACCGTGGCAATCCGCCTCGCCTTCGAGGAGGTAGGCGTCGAAACGGTCGCTCAGAATGCACGCAGGCTCGGGATCCGGACACCGATCCCGCGCGTCCCCTCGATCGCGATCGGCTCGGCGGAGGTGCTGCCGATCCAGATGATCGAAGCGTACTCCGTCTTCGCCACACTCGGAACCAAGGTACAGCCCATCTCCGTCGTGAGAGTGGAAAGCCCCGACGGAGAGATCGTCTGGGAGCCGGAAGCCGAACGGGTACAGGTCATGGAACCCACCGCAGCACGCCTGATGGTCACCCTCATGGAAGACGTCGTGAATCTCGGTACGGGGGGCGCGGTACGAACCCGGGCTGGGCTACCGTACAGTGTGCCGGCTGCGGGAAAGACGGGGACGACGAACGAGTCGACTGACCTCTGGTTCAACGGTTTCACCCCGAATCTGCAGGCCGTGGTTTGGTTCGGGATGGACCAACCGCAGCCGCTCTACGCGGGCGCCACGAGTGGTGAAGCCACCCCGGTGTGGGGAGAATTCATGCGCCAGGTCTATCTCGGGGAGTTCGCGGATGAGGAAGACCTGACCACCGAGGCTCTTCTTGGCCAAGGGGAGGAACCCCTCAGCGATCCCGAGGCGGTATCCCCGGACGAGGAGGTCGAGGTGGAGGACGGGGAGGCGGTTGCCGTGGTCGCATTCGATGAGGAGGGCGAGGACGGCGCTCTCCCCCTTCTGCCGACCCCGGAACGGTGGACGGTGGACGGCCTCACGAGCTTGGAAGTGGATAGCGAGACCGGGCTTCTGGCCTCCCCCTGGTGCCCGGCGGAACGGCGTTACACGGAGTACTACCTCCCGGGAACCGAGCCTTCGGAGGAGTGCGACGATACGGCGCCAGGCCCCTCCATCCTCCAATGGCCGTGGTGAGACCGGGCGTCGCCCGCCACCGCCCCGTTCGCCGCGTGCCCGACCCGCCCGCCCGGAAGCCACCCGCGGACAAGGGTCCTGCTCTGCTGGCGCCTCTCGAAGCAACCTCTATGAGAGCCGCCCCTTCGCCCCCTCACGCGCGTCCTCGACGCGGCCCACTACGTCGTCCGCGATCTCGTCCCATCGGTCGGAGGCCGTCTCTCTCAGATCCCCCGCGGCCCGCTGCAGCCGGAGCCTCGTCCTCTCTCCCGATTCGGGGGCCAGGGCGAGGGCGATACCAGCACCGATCAGGGCGCCGCACACAAGACCTGCAAGGAAATTGAAGAGGCGTACGTCGTCTTGGTACTCCATCATCGCCACGACCTCCAGGTCATCGTTCGTCGCCAAGGCCACTCATTCGGTGAAGTTGCCGGGGCACGGGGCACCGGATCGCAGTCGCTCACTCCTCGGGCGCGGATACCGTTGACGCGAGGCGAAGGTCCTTCCCGGCGCGGCGCGGCGGGAAGATACACACCATCCGATTCCCCTCCCGTGGAGCTCGGGGAGGGGCACCGCAAGCTCAACAGTCATGCGGGCTCGGCCCTCGGTCCGAGCCCATGGCTCATCCCCCGTGTCGGCAACGGGAGGTGACTCGCCCGGTCATTCCTGACTGTTTCTTCGTATATTGTGGATGAGGGTGTCGGGGCGAAGCGGCTGCGGTTCGCCACCAACCCATCCTCCGGACCTCCATGGTGCGCTTCCAACCGGGAAATGCATGGCAACCGGCGATTCGGGCGTACGAGAACCCATAGCTCCTTCGAGCACCCTGTTTCGAAACCGCGGAGTGCTGGAAGGCGCGCTCAATGCCGGGGCAGCGGCACGTCTCCTGCGGGAAGCGGGCACAGCCACAGGTAAGACAGCCTTCGAGCAGTTCCGGGACGCTACCGCGTCGCGGACCCGGGAGAGCCCGGCCGTGCCCGGTTGTAGAGCAAGCTCGGCGCCTTTCTCCAGGCACAGGGGTGGGGCACGGTGATGCAGGAGCAGGTGCATCCGAGGCTTGGGCTGGTGCGCTCCCCCGCGTGGGCCGAGAGTGCTCCGGAACGCCGGTCCGAGGCAGCCGGGTGCGCATCCGGCATCAGCATGCTGTCGGAGATCTTCGGTCGCGTTGCCGAGGTCTCGGTCCTCGAGGTACACTACCGGAGTCGCGGGGACACCGACTGCGCCTTCGCCTTCGGGTCGAGCGAGGCCACACGGCGCCTTGAGACGCTAGTCGGGGAAGCCCAGGACTTCGGCGCCGCGGCCTTGAGGCCCGGGTCAGCGAACCGGCCAGAGGGGTGAGAGCGCTCGGGATCGACTTCGGAGAGCGTAGAATCGGCCTCGCCCTCTCGGACGAGACCGGAACGATCGCATCTCCCCTCACCACCCTCTCCCGCCGCCGGGGGAAGCGCCCCCCGCTTCGGCAGATCGAGGAGGCCGCCCACCGGCACGGGGTGGAAGCGCTCATCGTCGGGCTCCCGCTCGAGTTGACGGGAGAAGAGTCCTTCTGGAGCAGTGAAGTGAGGAAGGTCGGCCGCGAGCTCGCGGCCCGGCTCGGGATTCCGGTGCACATGGTTGACGAACGCATGACCTCGGTACGGGCGAACCGCGCGGTGCGCGGGATCGGCCTCCCGCGCAGGAAGCGAGAGGAGCGGGAGCGGGTCGACGCAGCCGCAGCAGCCATCATCCTCCAGAGTTGGCTCGACCGGCGAGG
>OZ242253.1:10000-2850000 GCA_965206975.1 Longimicrobiales bacterium
CATCCACCGCGTGCACTTACTCGCTTGACCGGCCGCCACTTCGCCTGTCTATAAGAAGTCGCTTCCAGTTTCGCTCGGTACACTCTATTCCAAAAGCCGGAAAACACCATGTACTTCGTACTTCTTGGCGCTCCACCTTCGGTGCACTCTCTCCCACTTCACCCACCCCCAGAGCACTCTTCCACCACACGGGCGGCATGCCGAGTACCCCAAGGTCTTGTATGTCAAAAAGCGTGACTCTCCGGCGTCCGGCACGCCTCCCCGAAACGGGGTTGAGGCCAGAGGAACCGTAGAGCCGCTTAAGCTATATGTGTACCGAAGGCGAGTCAACGCCCCCGGCACCCGTTCCCGGGGAAAGGCGGACGGACCCACCTCGGGGCAACCTCGTCGCTCCATCCCCGTTCGCCGCAACTGGCAAAGCCTCTACATCCCACCCGCCTCGAGGAAGGCCGAGACTTCGGAGGCTGAGATACGAAACTCCCCAAGGTCGCCCTGCTCGGGCCCGTGCCAGTCCGAGCCTCCCGAGACGAAGAGTCCCCACTCCCGCGCGGTCCGCTCCAGCTCGGCAACCTGACTCGGTCGCGTGCGGGGGCGGTACACTTCGAGGCCGCGGAGCCCGCACTCGACGAGCTCCGGGAGGAGTTCCCGGAGGTGTCGGAGGGGGGGATGGGCCCAGACCGAGAAGCCCCCAGCCTCGTCGATGAGATTCACGGCCTCGAGCGGCGTGAGGAGGCGAAGCGGGACGTATGCGTCGTGCTCATTCCCGATATACCGCTCAAAGGCCTGAGCAAAGTGCGTCACGTAGCCGGCCTTCACCATTGCCTGCGCGAGGTGCGAGCGCCCGACCGTCCCTGCAGCGGGCGCTGCGGACCTGACCGCCTGGACGTCCTCGAATGTGAGGTCTACCGCCTCATCCGTGAGTCGCTCGAGCATGAGGCGCAGGCGGCTCTCCCGCCGGAGCGCCGCCTCCCTCGAATAGGTGAGGAGCGCCTCGCTCGAGGGATCGACGAAATAGCCGAGGATGTGGAGATCGGCCCGCTCAGAGCTCACGCTGACCTCGATCGCCGGGATGACGTCGACCTGACAGGCTCGGCCGGTGCTCACCGCCTCCTCGATGCCGAGCACCGTATCGTGGTCGGCAAGGGCGATCACGTCCAGATTCGCCCGTGCCGCGAGGGCGACGACGGCACTCGGGTCGAGGGTACCGTCGGAGACATTCGAATGGATGTGGAGATCGAGCTCCATGGGCCGCCTCAGCTCAGGGGGGAAGCCGGGACCCGTGCGCCCGGAATCCCGCCTACGCCTCGGAGGTCTCGTCGGGGAAGAGCGAGGCCTCCCCGGGGGAGAAGTCGTCCGGGACCGCGGAGGCGACGAACTCGGAGAGGACCGTGACCCGGTCCCGGTCGACCTCAACGACCCCCTGTCGCACGAAGAAGCTCCCGGGGTTCCCACCCTCGACCCGGTAATCGAGGATCCCTGCGCCGAGGAGGGCAACGAAAGGGGCGTGGCCGGGGAGAATCCCGACCTTTCCGTCCCAGGCGGGGAGGACAACCGACGAGACCCGGCCCTCGAAGACGGTAGCGGAGGGCGATACGACGCGGAGCTCGAGCCCGCGCTCGATCGCGGCTCGGTCAGCCACCTTTCCCCAGCCTCTCGGCCTCGCCGATCACGCCCTCGATCCCCCCCTGCATGTAGAAGGCGGGCTCGGGCAGGTCATCGAACTCCCCGGCCGCGACCCGGGCGAAGGACTCTACGGTGTCCTCAAGACGCACGTACACCCCGGAGCGACCCGTGAACTGCTCCGCGACGAAAAAGGGCTGGGAGAGGAAGCGCTGGATCCGCCGGGCCCGGTTCACGAGGATCTTGTCCTCCTCGCTCAACTCATCCATCCCGAGGATCGCGATGATGTCCTGGAGATCCCGATAGCGCTGGAGGATCCGCTGCACGTCCCGGGCGACCTCATAGTGCCGCTGCCCGATGAACTGGGGATCGAGGATTCGGGAGGAAGAATCGAGCGGGTCCACTGCCGGGTAGATCCCGAGCTCGGCGATCCCCCTCGACAGGACGGTCTGCGCGTCCAAGTGCGCGAATGCCGCAGCCGGCGCGGGATCCGTAAGGTCGTCCGCCGGAACGTAGATCGCCTGGACGGAGGTGATCGAGCCCGCACGTGTGGAGGTGATCCGCTCCTGGAGCTCCCCCATCTCGGTTCCGAGCGTCGGCTGGTAGCCGACCGCGGAGGGCATGCGTCCGAGGAGGGCGGAGACCTCCGAGCCCGCCTGGGTGAAGCGGAAGATATTGTCGATGAAGAGAAGAACGTCCTGCTGCTGCACGTCGCGGAAGTACTCGGCGATCGTGAGGCCGGAGAGACCCACCCGCATCCTAGCGCCGGGCGGCTCGTTCATCTGCCCGTAGACGAGCGCGGTCGACGCCAGGACGCCCGCCTCCTTCATCTCAAGCCAGAGGTCGTTTCCTTCCCGCGTCCGCTCCCCCACGCCGCAGAAGACGGAGCGCCCGCCGTGCTCCGTTGCGATGTTGTTGATAAGCTCTTGGATGATGACGGTCTTTCCGACACCCGCGCCACCGAAGAGCCCCGTCTTGCCGCCCTTGACGTAGGGGGCGAGGAGGTCGATGACCTTGATCCCGGTCTCGAAGATCTCGGTCTTCGGCTCAAGGTCCTCGAATCGGGGGGCCGTCCGGTGGATTGGCCACCGCTCGACTTCGGCGTCTCCCTCCCCCACGACCGGGCCCTGGGCATCGACCGGATCCCCGAGAACGTTCAGGATCCTGCCGAGCGCCGGCTCGCCGACGGGGACCGTGATCGGGCGCCCCGTGTCCTGGGCAGGCATGCCCCGAACGAGGCCGTCGGTCGCGGACATGGCCACGGCGCGCACCTGCCCCCGACCGATGTGCTGCTGGACCTCGGCCACCAGCCGGACCTCGCTCCCCGCAGCGGTGGTCCCCTCGATCAGAAGCGCGTTGTAGATCTCGGGGAGCGCCTCGCGATCGAACTCGACATCCAAGACGGGCCCGATCACCTGCACGATACTCCCGACACTCTGCTCAGCCATGACGATTCTCTCTCACGGATCAGTCGAAGGCAGCGGCGCCCCCGACGATCTCAGCGATCTCCTGGGTAATCTGGCCCTGGCGGGCCCGGTTATACGTTCTGTCCAGCGTCTCGAGCATCTCGGAAGCGCTGTCGGTCGCGTTCTTCATCGCGGTTCGTCTCGCCCCCTGCTCGGCCGCCTGGTTCTCGACGAGCGCCCGGTAGACGACGTTACGCACGTAGAGGGGGAGGAGGCGGTTCAGGATGGCGTCGCCCGAGGGAGAGAGGATGAAGGCGTCTCCCGTGCTCCCCCCCTCCTTGACGCGAATCGGGAGGAGCTCCTTCGCGACAGGCGGGGTGGAGAGCGCCGAGCGGTACTCAGAGGAGACGACCCAGATCTCGTCGAGTGCACCCTCCTCGAAACGGGCCCGAAGGTCCTCGACGAGTCGTTCCGCATCCTCGGCCGTCGGATGGTCCCCAATATCCGTCCAGCTGTTGGAAATCACCTCGCCCTGGAAGCGGAAGAAGGCGATCCCCTTCTTCCCCGCCACGTGGAGTTCAGCCCGGATCCCGCGAGCCCGGAAATCGGAGAGGAGCTCCCGCGCCCGGCGGATGAGATTCACATTGAAAGCGCCTGCGAGCCCCCGGTTCGCCGTGATGAGGAGTATGGCGGCGCTCCGGGTCTCCTCCGGGGTCCGGAGCAGGGGGAAGCGATCCGTTACATCGAGACCGTGAAGGCCGCTCACCAGCTCCTCGAGCGCGGCCCCGTACGGCCGGGACTCATAGACCCGGTCCGAAGCGCGCTTCAGCTTCGAGGTCGCGACCATCTCCATGGTACGCGTGATCTGCCGGGTGTTCTCCACCGAGCGGATCCGCCTCCTGATCTCTCTCGCTTTGGACACCGCGGCTCTCCTCTAGGGGGAACTCTCGAGACGGGACGCGCTCACGCGGGCGCCCCGGCGCCGAGCTCCGCTTCGAAGCGCGGATTGAAGTCGTCGAGCGCATCCTTTAGCTCTTCCTCAAGCGCCTCGTTCAGCACCTGTTCGGCCCGAAGCGCCGCCATGAACTCCCCCTTGTTCGCGGCCATGTAATCGAGGAAACCGCGCTCCCACTCCCGGACTCGCCCGACGGGGAAGTCATCGAGGTACCCATTGGTCACGGCGTAGATCACGATGACCTGGCTCTCGACGGGCATCGGCGCGTACTGGGGCTGCTTGAGCATCTCGACTGTCCGCTCCCCCCTTGCAAGGAGGCGCTGCGTCGAGGCGTCGAGATCTGACCCGAATTGCGCGAACGCCTCCATCTCGCGGTACTGCGCCAAGTCGAGGCGGAGCCCCCCGGCCACACTCTTCATCGCCTTGACCTGGGCGGCGCCCCCGACCCGCGATACCGAGATCCCGACGTTGACCGCGGGACGGACCCCCGCGTAGAAGAGATCCGGTTCTAGGAAGATCTGGCCGTCCGTGATCGAAATCACATTCGTCGGGATATAGGCGGAGACGTCCCCTGCCTGCGTCTCGATGACGGGAAGCGCGGTAAGCGACCCCCCGCCCTGCTCGGCGGACAGCTTCGCCGCGCGCTCGAGGAGGCGTGAGTGCAGGTAGAAGACGTCTCCCGGGTACGCCTCTCTCCCCGGGGGACGCCTGAGCACGAGGGAGACCTGGCGGTAGGCCTGAGCCTGCTTCGAGAGGTCATCGTAGACGACGAGGGTGTGGCGCCCCTGCCACATGAAGTGCTCGGCGAGAGCCGTTGCGGTATACGGAGCGATATACTGCATCGGCGCCGGTTCGGAGGCGTTCGCTGCAACGACGACCGTGTAGTCCATCGCCCCCTGCTCGCGGAGTGTCTCGACCACATTCGCCACCTTCCCGGCCCGCTGCCCGACCGCGCAGTAGACACAGATGACGCCCGTGTCCCGCTGGTTGACGATCGTATCGATCGCGATCGCGGTCTTCCCCGTGGAGCGGTCCCCGATGATCAGCTCGCGCTGTCCGCGGCCGATCGGGATCATCGAGTCGATTGCCTTGAGCCCCGTCTGGAGCGGCTCCGAGACGGGCTGGCGGAGGACGATCCCCGGGGCCACGATGTCGATCCCGCGCGCACCCTCGATGGGGTCGACCGGGCCCGCCGCATCCACCGGATCCCCGAGCGCGCCGACGACCCGGCCGAGGTAGCCCTCCCCGACCGGCACCTCAAGCACCCGTCTCGTGCACCGCACTTCGCTTCCCTCGTGGACGTTCGTCCACTCCCCGAGGATGACGGCGCCGATGTTGTCTTCCTCCAAGTTGAGGGCAAGCGCGGCGACCGGCTCGCCCCCCCCGGAGGGGGTGATCTCAAGCATTTCGCTCGCCATCGCATTCGTGAGACCGTAAATGCGAGCGATCCCGTCCTTCACCTCGAGGACCTCTCCCACCTCCTCCGCCTGAAGGTCTTCCTCGTAGCGCTCGATCGCCTGGAGGAGGACCCCCGTAATCTCGCTCGCTCGGAGCCCTGACTCGTGTGCCACTGGCTAGTCCTGTGATTCGTTCGGAAGGGTCGGCCGGGGCCGGCCGATACTCTCGCTCAAGAGACCGACTCCTGAGGGAGGCGCGTCGCGAGAAGCGTGCGGCGCATCCCGTCGAGACGGCGAAGAAGCGATCCGTCGTAGATCTTGTCGCCCGCCCGGATGACGATCCCGCCGAGGATCCCCGGCCGGACACGCACACTCGGGATCACCTCACGGCCGAGTAGCGTCGAAAGCCGCTCCCTGAGCTCCTGGATCACCTCCTCGCCGAGCGACCGGGCCACGGTCAGCTCAATCCGTTCCCGGTTGAGGCGGTCATCAACGAGCACCTGGTACTCCGCGGCGATCTTGCGGATCAGCCGCTGGCGGCGCCGGTCGAGCGTCACGAGGAGGAAGTTGACCAGCTTCTTCGGAAGCGACTCGGCAAAGACGCTACGGATCACCGCCTTCTTCTCGGCGGCAACGATCCTCGGTGTCTCGAGGAAGGTCCGAAATACGGGGCTCTCCTCGACCAGGCGCCGGACGACCTCGAGGCCGCGGCCGAAGGCCTCGATTCCCTCCGCGCGCTCCGCAACCTCGAGCAGGGCGAGCGCGTAATTCCTCGCGACCGTCTCGTCTCTCATGCGTGGATCTCCTCGCCCGGCCGGGCCAGCTCCTCGAGATAGCCAACGATGAGCTCGCGGTCCCCCGCCTCATCGAGGTGCTCCTCCACGAGGCGGGCTGCTACTGCAAGCGCGAGGTCCACCGACTCGCGCCGAAGCGCCTCGATCGCGGCCTCCCGCTCGCGCTCGACCGTCTCCCGCGCCCGCTCGATGAGGACGCGCCCCTCGGTCCGAGCCCGCTCCTCGATCTCCTGGCGGAGCTTGTCGCCCATTTCGCGGCCCTCGGCGACCAGCTGCTGCGCCTGCCTCCGCGCATCCGCCATCTGCTCCCGGTGCTCGGCGAGGAGCCGCGCGGCCGCTTCCCGTTCACTTGCCGCCTTGTCGAGCGTCCCCTGGATCCGCGCCTCGCGAGCCTCGACCGCCTGCAGGACCGGCCCCCACGCGAACTTCCAGAGGATCGCAAGGAGGGCGAGAAAGACGATCGTAGTCCAGATCGTGAGCCCAAGGTTTATGTCAAACATCCGACCTCCCTACGTCTCCGGGGCCGCTCCCGTGGGGATGGAGCGGCGGATGCAAATGAGACTTCGTCCCGTGCGAGAAGAATACGGCGGACTCAGGCGAAGAGGAGGAAGACGAGCCCCAGGCCGAAGAGAGCAGTCCCCTCGACCAGGGCGGCAAAGATGATCGCGGCCGTCTGGATCTGGTTCGCGGCCTCCGGCTGCCGGGCGATCCCCGAGGCGGCAGCCGAGCCGATGGGGCCGATTCCGAGGCCAGCGCCGATCACCGCGCCGCCGATCGCGAACCCGGCACCGATCAGGCCGACGCTGTCGCCACCGGCAGCTTCCTGAAGAGCGGTAGGCAAGAGCATTTCAAGTTCCCTTTTCTGTTGGCTAGTGAGCGTGACGAATGAGGCCGATGAACACCGCGGTGAGCATCGCAAAGATGTAGGCCTGAAGGAGGGCCACGAACAACTCAAGGATCATGAGCCCGCTGGCCATCGTGACCGCGGCGGCCCCCATGAGGTACGTCTGCACGACGAAGATCATCCCGAGGAGGGAGAGGATCAGGAGGTGCCCGGCCGTCATGTTCGCAACCAGCCGGACGGCGAGGGCGAAGGGCTTGGCCAGCTTCCCGAGAAACTCGACGGGAGCCAGGATCGCCAGCATGACCGGCCGCATGAAGAAGGGGAGCCCGGCGGGGAGGAAGAATATCGTCTTCGCGTAACCTGCGGGTCCCAGGGCGCGGAACCCAGAAACCTCCGTCACGATGAAGCTGATCACCGCGAGCGCGGCCGTGACGGAGAGATTCGCCGTCGGGGTGATCCCGAGCGGCGTGAGTCCGATCACATTCATCCCCAGGACGAAGAAGAAGATCGTGAGGATGAAGGGCGTGTAGCTGTCCGCACCGTGGCCGATGTTTGGGCGGACGACCTCATCGCGGAAGTAGAGGATCAGCGCCTCCATCGCGCCGGGGAACGCCCTCGGCGCCTCCTCGATCCCCCTCTTCCGGATCGCGCGCGCGACCGGGATGAAGACGAGCGGCAGGAGGACGGCGACGATGAGCATGACGATGAACTGGCGCGTCGGCGAGAGGTCGATCATCACGGGGCCGAGCTGGACCGGGTCGAGGGCGAGGGGCGCGAGGTCCCAGTGCCCGCCCGCGAACTCGATGACCCGGTCATCGCCGATGTGGTGCGAGATCCACTCGGGGAGCTCCTCCATCGTGAGCCCGCCCTCGGCCCCGTGGAGCGCCTCCTCGGCGTGCTCCTGCACCGCCACGTCCCGCCTCATGCGGCGCTCCGGGCGGCCGCCGGGCTCCGGCCGAGGAAGATCGGCTCGATCAGGACGAGGAGGAGGAAGAAGCCCGCAAGCGAGAGGAGAAGCGGCGCGGGCCCAACGGAGTCCCACGCGGCGGAGGCGATCCCCACCGCAATCACGACTGCGATGCGGAGCGCAATCCCGGCACCCCACCAAAAGAAGAAGCCCTCGGCCCTCTGTCTCGCACGCTCAAGGAGCCCGAAGGCGAGGAGCTGCACGGGAAAGGCGATCCCGGCGGCGAGGAAGACACCCGTCCGCCCCGAACCATCAAGGAACCACGAGATCACCCCGGCTGCCACCCCGACGAGGACCATCGATGTGATTGCGTAGCGGACCAAGGCACTCACCCCTTACTTCCTCCGCCGTGATTCGCGCTCCTCTCTCGGCCGAACGACGAGCTGGAGATAGATGCTGTAGAACCCGGCCGCACCCCCGAGCATGATTCCGAGCAGCGTGAGGAGGGGCGCCTGACCCACCCTCTCACCGATCCGCGATCCGACCCAGCCAAAAAGCGCCGCCGCCCCGGCGAGCGCCAAGCCGTGGCCCAGGAACTGCGATGTGCCACGGATCAACTCCCGTCGCCCGTCTTCCCCCGGATCCTTGGAGCGCGGCATCGGCTCTGACTCCCCTAGGCCCGCCCTGCGACGAAGCGGAAGATAGGACTTTGTGAAAAATTTCGCAAGCTCGAAAACCTCATGTTTCACGGGGGATTCGGGGAGGCCTGAGGCCGACTCGCCCCGCGGGGCCGCCCTCCTCCTCGGCTGGGGAGGAGGGCTCGTGAGCCGGCACGGAAGGGGGCCTGCCGAAGGCCCCGGAGACGGACCCTCGAGGCGCACCGTGCGTGCCTTCCACCTTGCCACATTCGGCTTCTAGTACAACCCTATAGAGAGGCGGATACAGATGCCAACGGGAGTGCAGGAAGGGCCACGCGGATGACATCGACGGCAACGCCGGCCATGGCGAACCGTGACGTAGAGCTCCTTGGCCAGGTCGGGGAGGTCGCCCGGGAGCTGAGGCGCGAGATCGAGAAGCGGATCGTCGGTCAGCGGGTCGTCGTGGACGGCCTCCTTACGGCGCTCCTCGCGGACGGCCACGCCCTCCTCGTCGGCGTCCCCGGGCTCGCCAAGACGCTCATGATCTCGACGCTCGCCGAGGCACTCGACCTCAAGTTCAGCCGGATCCAGTTCACCCCGGACCTGATGCCTACGGACATCACCGGGACGGAGGTGATCGAGGAGGACCGCTCCACAGGGCGCCGGGTCTTCCGCTTTGTCGAGGGCCCCATCTTCGCAAACGTGGTCCTCGCCGACGAGATCAACCGTACCCCGCCGAAGACGCAGGCCGCCCTCCTGCAGGCGATGCAGGAGCGGATCGTGACGGCCGCGGGAGAGACGTATACGCTCCCCGCCCCCTTCTTCGTCCTCGCAACGCAGAACCCGATCGAGCAGGAGGGGACCTATCCGCTCCCGGAAGCGCAGCTCGACCGCTTCATGCTCGAGCTCCGGATCACCTACCCATCCCGGAGCGAGGAGGAGGCCGTGGCGCTTCGAACAACCGGAGCGTCCCTCCCCGAGATCCACTCCGTGGTGAAGGCGGAGCAGCTCCTTGAGCTGCAGCGCCTCGTCCGGCGCGTGCCCGTCGCGCCATCAGTGGCCTCCTTCGCCGTGCACCTCGCGCGCGCCACGCGCCCCGGGGCGGAGGAAGCCCCGGCTATCGTTCGCAACTATGTGGCTTGGGGTGCGGGCCCGCGCGCCTCTCAGTACCTCGTTCTCGGCGCGAAAGCGGGGGCGGCGCTCCGCGGCGAGCCGGTCCCAAACATCGAGGACGTGAGGGCCGTGGCACACGCCGTCCTCGCCCACCGCGTGCTGCCGAACTTCGAGGCGGAGGCCGACGGCGTCACCCCGCGGCAGCTCATCGACGAACTCCTGCAGGAGAGCCAGCGATGGAGTTGAGTCAGGGCGTGCGAGTGGACGAGGATCACCCTCCAAGTACCGGGGGATGGATGCGGGAGGCGTTCCCGTGACCGCCCTCCTCTTCCTCACCGCCGGGGCGCTCGTCTTCCTTTCGGCCACGCTCACGGCCGCCGAGTCGGCCATCTCCGAGCTCGGCCCCTCCCGCGTTCGCACACTGGTGGAGGAGGGCTTCCGGGGGGCCGAGCGTCTCCACGAAGCGCGGGAGGACGGCCCGTCGATCGCGGCGGCCGTCTCGGCCGTCGGCGCGCTCCTCGACTATTCCTCCGTCGCGCTCCTTGTCGGCGGGTCCCTCGCGAGGTGGGGCGGGGGGGTGCTTCCCGTGGCCGTTCCGCCGGCCGTTCTCGGCGTTCTCCTCGTCTCGGGGGCGCTCCCGCGGTGGATCGCCGCGCGGGCATCCGTTCGATTCGCGCTCGTCTCGGCCCCCTCCCTCCTCTTCCTGGTGCGCCGGACCCGGCCGCTGCTCACCCCGTTCACCCGAATCGAGTGGATCGCCGCCGGGCGGGTTCCGGACGGCGGCGGGGACGCGGAGGCGCGGGAGCTCCGGGAGATCGCCGAGCTCGGGCGGCGCGAGGGAGTTGTCGAGGAGGAAGAGCATCTCCTCGTCGAGCGGGCGTTTCGGATGGATGAGTTGACGGCGTGGGACGTGATGGTGCCAAGGGTCGACATCTTTGCCTTGAAGGACTCGCTTACGCTGGGGGAGATCGTCCTCGAGCTCCGCGACGTCCCCTACTCGCGCGTCCCCGTGTACGGGGAGAACATCGACGACGTCACGGGGATCCTCCACGTACGGGAGGCGTACGAGGCGTACGTGAGGGGTCAGGCCGAGATCCCCCTCTCAAGACTCTCCCGCGACCCATTCTTTGTCCCGAGTTCCCTCTCCCTCCCGCAGCTCCTGCAGGACTTCCAGGCGCGCAGGATCCACATGGGGATCGTGGCCGACGAGTTCGGGGGAACGGATGGCCTTGTCACCCTCGAGGACGTAATCGAGGAACTCGTGGGGGAGATCGAGGACGAGACCGATATCTCCGAGGTCTCCATCCACCGGCTCGCGAAGAACGAGCTGGAGGTGGACGGGGGCGTGGAACTCCGCGAAGTCAACTACGCCTTCAACGTCTCCCTCCCGCACCTCCACCGGTCGTTGAACGGGTTTCTCCTCGAGGAGTTTGGACGCGTGCCTGCCGTTGGCGAGCAGCTCCGGCTCCCCGGTCTCGAGATCGAAGTCCTCGAATCGACAGACGCGCAAGTCACCCGGGCCCGCCTCGCCAAGACCTCGGTCGCAGCCGGGGAAGACGGCTGACGTGGCGCACGTCCTCCCCTTGCGCGGGAAGAAGCCACAGGTGGCGGCGGACACCTTCCTCGCCCCCACTGCAGTCCTCCTCGGGGACGTGCGGATCGAGCCCGGGGCCAGCGTCTGGTTCGGAGCCATCCTCCGGGGGGACGATCCCGAGCACCCGATCGTCGTTGGGCCGGGAGCGAATGTGCAGGACGGAGCTGTCATACATGTGGGTAGGTGGGGCCCTACGCTGATCGGTCCGAGGGTAACGGTGGGGCACGGCGCGGTCATGGAGTCGTGCCGGATCGGGGAGGGGACACTCATCGGGATGAAGGCGGTCGTCCTCCCGAAGGCGCAGGTCGGACGAGAGTGCCTTGTCGCAGCGGGCGCCGTGGTGCTGGAGGACTCGGAGATCCCGGACAGGAGTCTCGTGGCCGGGGTTCCCGGGAGGGTGAGGAGGAACTTCGAGGAACCGCTCCCGCCGTGGTTGACCCGGAGTTCGGAGCACTACTCGGAACTCTCCCGCCTCTACTTGGAGGAGGGACTCGGCGAGGCAGGAACGTCGGGACCCGGCGCGCGCCTCCTCGCCCATGGCGGTCGGGGGGAGGGCGAACCCGGCGGCCAGAGGCCACCGTCCCCTCCGGACGCGGAGCCGAACGTTACGGACGGGCCCGAGGTGATCACGTGCAGCCTCTGCGGCTCGCCGGTCCTCGAGCGGCACTGCAAGCTGATCTGCGTCCGCTGCGGCTACGAGCGCGACTGCTCCGACCCGTGAGCGGGGGCCGGCACCCCCACCCACCGTTCCCCCGAGCCGCACCTGCAGCTGGGCGGAATGATGGACGAGCACGATCGTGTACTGTCCGAGGCACGTGCCCGCCCTTCGTCACCGGGCAACCCCGGCCCCTACTTCACGGCGGAACACCGACACGGATGATGCGCCGAGCTTGCGCAGTGTGCGTCCTTCCGATGGGTCCCGGGACCATGATCCTCCCCTGACTGGGTGGCCGTGCCTCGTTGACGATTCCGTGCGCAAGGTCAATCTCGATCGCGGGTGGGTTCGAGGCGCTCGCACGACTCGCCGCTGAGAGACTGCGGGCGCCCCCGGGCCACCCGCCCACCCCCTCCCGGAGGCGCCTTCCTCGCCGGACCGAGCTGCCAGAGGAGGAGGGCACCCGCCAGCGCCGCGTTCAGGGAGTCGACACCTGGGGGGAGCGGGATCGAGACCCGGGTCGCGGCCGCCGCGCTCGCCTCAGGCCTCGGGCCGCTCGCCTCGTTCCCGACGAGGAGCGCCCACGTCCTCCCCTCCGTATCCCGGAGAGCCGACTCCCCCCCGCATGCCCCCGCAAGCTTCCCGGGCGACGGTTCGAAGCCCCGTACGTCGCGCCCACCGGGATCCGCCACGATCAACTCCACGCCCCGGGATGCGAGCCACCCGTCCAGCTCCGGCCATGTGGCTTGGTGGAGCGGGAGGGCAAAGGAGAGCCCCGCGGCAGCGCGAACGGCCTTCGCGCCCCAGAGATCCACCGTCCCATCGAGCGCGATCACACGCTCCACCTCGAGTGCCGCGGCGGCGCGGACGAGCGCCCCCGCGTTCCCCGGATCCCGAACGCGGTCGAGAACCAGCACCCCGCCGCCGGCCAGTCCCCCCGTCGCGGTAGGGGGCCACTCGGCACTCGGCTCCCGAGCAATGGCGAGGATCCCCTGCGGGTGCTCCGTCTGGGCAAGCTCGGCGAATCCACGCTTCGGGACCTCGGCCCTGCGAGCCCGGACGCGCTCCCCCGCGAGGATCGCCTCGAGACCCGGCGGGAAAGGAACTCCGGTCTCGATTACGACGAGGGCGAGCTCCGCCCCGTGCCAGACCGCGGTCTCGATCGCGCGCGGTCCCTCGAGGAGGACCGCGCCCTCCCGCACCCTCCCCCTCCGCGTCCGGATCCGCCTGAGGAGCCGCTCGTCTGCGCGCCTTAGAATCGCACCCGGTGCCGCCACGCGGATCTCCCCCCTAGATTCCCGTCCTTGATTCCTTCCCCGATGACGCCCGGGCCACGCGCTCCCGCTCCCCTCCCTCTTCGGTCGACACGCATGAACGAGACCCTTCGCCCCATCGCGCTCACGATCGCTGGCAGCGACAGCGGGGGCGGTGCGGGGATCCAGGCAGACATCAAGACCTTCCACGCTCTCGGGGTCTTCGGAACGAGCGCCCTCACGGCGATCACCGCACAAAATACCCTGGGCGTGAGCGGAGTGCATCCGGTCCCCCTCGAGATCGTGAGGGCTCAGATCGAGGCCGTGGTCTCGGATCTCCGCCCCGCTTCCGTGAAATCGGGGATGCTCCCCACTCGGGCTCTCGTGGAGACGGTGGCGGACGCGATCGAGTCCGAGGGGCTTCGGCCCTACGTCCTGGACCCCGTCATGGTGGCGACAAGCGGAGACCGACTCCTCGACGCCGGGGCCGAGGGTACGGTAGCGGGCAGGCTCCTCCCGCTCGCGAGCCTCGTCACCCCCAACTTGGAGGAGGCGCGGATCCTGACAGGGCTCCCGATCGAGGATGACCGGGGGCAGGGGACGGCGGCGCGGAGACTCGTCGAGATGGGGGCGGGCGCCGCCCTCGTAAAGGGGGGGCACGGGACCGGGCCCGAGGTCGTGGACATCCTCTTCGACGGGCGCCGCGAGTTCGTCTGGCGGCACGCGCGAATCGAGACGAGGAGCACGCACGGCACGGGGTGTACCCTCTCTGCCGCCACCGCAGCCGGGCTCGCCCGGGGGATGCCACTCCGCGAGGCAGTCGAGGGCGCACTCCGCTTCGTCGAGCGGGCTATCCGTACGGCCCCGGGGCTCGGCAAGGGACACGGGCCCCTGAATCACTTCGCCGATAGCGTGGGCTGAGGCCGGCGGCAGAGGGAGCGGACCCGCGCGCTGGCAGGGGACGAGGGGCGCCGCCTGGACTCCGGAAGCGCTCCGGACCCTTGCCATTTTGGCAGCCGCGTGCCCCGGCATCCGCCGATATGGCCGGACGCCGGGGCACGGAGATTGCTACCTCCGGGACGGGAGCAGTTCGTCAGAACCACGAATCCGATTGAGGAGCAGATATGGCGAAGGTCATCGGCATCGATCTCGGGACCACGAACTCCGTGGTCGCCGTCATGGAGGGGGGTGAGCCCGTCGTGATCCCGAACGCCGAGGGCGGCCGCACCACCCCCTCCGTCGTGGGATTCTCGAAGGATGGAGAGCGGCTCGTCGGCCAGGTTGCGAGGCGGCAGGCAATCACAAACCCGACGAACACGGTCTTTTCCGTGAAGCGCTTCATGGGTCGGCGTTTCAGCGAGGTCGAGTCCGAACAGAAACTCGTCCCCTACGAGAGCGTCCGGGACGCGGAGGACCGGATCCGGATCAAGATCCCGAATGCAGACAAGCCGTTCACCCCACCGGAGCTCTCGGCGAGCATCCTGCAGAAGATGCGCCAGACGGCCGAGGACTACCTGGGGCACAAGGTCGACCAGGCGGTGGTCACCGTCCCGGCGTACTTCAACGACTCCCAGCGACAGGCCACAAAGGATGCGGGGAAGATCGCCGGCCTCGACGTCCTTCGGATCATCAACGAGCCCACCGCCGCCGCGCTCGCGTACGGGCTAGACAAGAAGAAGGACGAAAAGATTGCCGTCTTTGACCTGGGCGGAGGGACCTACGACATCTCGATCCTCGAGCTGGGAGACGGCGTCTTCGAAGTGAAGGCGACGAACGGCGACACGCACCTCGGCGGCGACGACTTCGACCAGCGGGTGATCGACTGGCTCGTCGAGGAGTTCAAGAAGGACCAGGGGATCGACTTGACCCAGGACGCGATGGCGCTCCAGCGGCTCAAGGAGGCGGCCGAGAAGGCGAAGATGGAGCTCTCCTCCACGATGCAGACCGATGTGACGCTCCCCTTCATCACGGCGACGCCCGAGGGTCCGAAGCACCTGAACATGACGCTCACCCGTGCGAAGTTCGAACAGCTCGTGAGCGACCTGATCGAGCGGACGATCCCGCCGATGAAATCCGCCCTCAAAGACGCGGGCCTCGACGCATCGGCAGTGGACGAGGTGATCCTCGTCGGCGGCTCAACCCGGATCCCGAAGATCCAGGAGGTCGTCAAGGAATTCTTCGGGCGGGAGCCCCACCGGGGCGTGAACCCCGACGAAGTCGTCGGCGTCGGGGCGGCGATCCAGGGAGGGGTCCTCGCTGGCGACGTGAAGGACGTCCTCCTCCTCGACGTGATCCCCCTGTCCCTCGGGATCGAGACGCTCGGTGGGGTCATGACGTCACTCATCGAGCGGAACACGACGATCCCGACGAAGAAGGCGGAGGTCTTCTCGACGGCAGAGGACACCCAGACGACCGTCGAGATCCACGTCCTCCAGGGCGAGCGGAAGATGGCGCTCGACAACAAGACGATCGGGAAGTTTCAGCTCACCGGGATCCCGCCCGCCCGCCGCGGGATCCCGCAGATCGAGGTTACCTTCGACATCGATGCGAACGGGATCCTGAACGTCTCGGCGAAGGACCGTGCAACCGCGAAGGAACAGAAGATCCGGATCGAGGCCTCCTCGGGTCTCACGGACGCCGAGATCGACCGCATGGTCAAGGATGCGGAAGCCAACGCTACGGAGGATGAGGAGCGCCACAAGAAGGTCGAGGCGAGAAATAACCTCGACGCCTTCATCTACCAGGTGGAGAAGGACTCAGGGGAGTGGGGCGACAAGGTCGGGGAGGGCGAGAAATCGCGCCTCGACGAGGCGATCGAGGCGGGTAAGGAGGCGCTCAAATCCGACGACAGCGCGCGGATGAACCAGGCGCGCGACGAACTGATGCAAGCCTTCTCCGCCGCTGGCCAGCAGGTCTACCAAGCCCAGGCCGGAGAGTCGGGAGGGGCCGACGGCGGAGCCGAGGAGGAGCCGGCTTCACCGGGCGGGGCGGATGAGGACGACGTCGTGGAGGCCGACTACGAGATCGTGGAAGAAGGAAAGTAGACGAGCGGCGGGCCGGGCCGGGCCGGTGCCCTAGGCGGAACGGAGAAGCGGACCCGCTGCGGGGTGGCCGTGTAGAACCGGGTGTCGAGCCAGGACACGATGGCCGGGGGCCGGGGGCCCGCTCCCACCCAACTCAACGCGAATACCTCTGGAACGAAGGGAGTCGTCGCACATGTTCGATCCTCTGCGCTTCAAGACCCGGCTTCTTGTCTACGCCGCCGCCGCCTTTGTCCTAGGCGTCGGGGGCGCCTCGGCAGCGGGGTGGTCGCGCCCGGCCCCCTTCCCCGTCGTCACGCAGACGCCACGGTTGACGGATGCACAGATCCAGCCGGCGCTCGACCTGAGCGAGGCCTTCGTGAATATCGCCGATGCCGTGACCCCGAGCGTCATCCGAATCGAGGCGGAACGGCCCGCGGCGCCGACGCCACAGGGCCAGTTCAATCTCCCGCTCCCCGAGGAGTTCCGTCAGTTCTTCGACGCGCCCGATCCGGACGACCCCAGCGAGTTGCCCCCGCAGACCGCGGGCGGGAGCGGCTTCATCGTAACGCCCGACGGCTACATCCTGACGAACGATCACGTGGTTGGAGACGCCACGGCGATCCGGGTCTACCTGCAGGACGGGCGGGAGTTCACGGCGGAGCTCGTCGGTACGGATCCGACCACGGACGTCGCAGTCATCAAGATCGAGGACGAGGACGAGGACCAGGATCTCCCGGTCCTGAGTCTGGGCCGGTCGGCAGATCTGCGCGTGGGCGAGTGGGTGCTCGCAGTCGGAAACCCCGGCTTCGGCGCGGGGCGGTCTCTTGAGTACACGGTCACCTCGGGGATCGTGAGCGCGATCGGGCGCGGACTCGACCTCATCCAGCGTGAGCTTCAGCAGGATGAGGCATGGCAGGAACGGTACCAGTTCGCGATCGAGGACTTCATTCAGACGGATGCGGTCATCAACCCCGGCAACTCGGGTGGCCCGATGGTCAATCTTCGGGGCCAGGTCGTCGGGATCAATTCAGCGATCGCATCTCGGACCGGCTACTACCAGGGGTACGGCTTCGCGATACCGATTGATCTCGCAAGGCGGATCATGGAGGACCTGGTGGAGTTCGGCGAGGTCCGCCGCGCCTACCTGGGCGTGTCCATGCGGGAGGTCTCCGCAATCGATGCCGAGCTCTACGGGCTTCCGAGGCCGATGGGAGCATTCGTTCAGCAGACGGTCCCGGGGAGTCCCGCCGCCTCCGCGGGACTCGAGCAGGAGGATGTGATCGTCTCGGTCGACGGTGTCGAGGTCGATCGCCCGAGCCAGCTTCAGCTCCTTATCGCACAGCGGCGGCCCGGAGACGAGGTCGCGATCGGCTTCTATCGGGCCGGGGAGGAGCGGGAGATCCGCGTGCGGCTTGACCGCGCGCCGCTGGGCCGGGAGCCCGCCGAGGCGCCGGAGCCGCGGGTCAGCTCGCAGGAGCGTATCGGCATCGACGTTACGCCCCTTGACGCGGATACGGCCGAAAGGCTCGGCTACGAGTCGGCCGGCGGGGTCGTGATCACGGGGGTGAACCCGGCGGGTCCCGCTGCCCGCGCTGGCGTACGGCCCGGAATGCGCCTGATGGACATCAACCGCACCGAGGTGGAGACGGTCGAGGACGTGGACCGGATCCTGGGCACTGTCGAGGCAGGAGCGATCGTCTCGCTACGCCTCGGCCTACCTGGCGGCTCACCCCGGATCGTCAACTTGCGGATCCCGTAGGAAGCAGCGCGGCCGCACCTTCCGGCCACCGTTCGAGCCAAGACGGGCCAATTCCGGGCCCCGGGGCATGTGCCCCGGGGCCCTCTTGCTTCCCTCCCGTCCCGGGGCAACCCGCGTTGATGCCCCTTTCGGTCTCGGTTATCTTTCGCTCGGCCCCACCTTGACCGAGCCGCGAAAGTGGCGGAACTGGTAGACGCGCGAGACTTAGGATCTCGTGGCCCATGGCCGTGGGGGTTCGAGTCCCCCCTTTCGCACTCCTGCCCCCGCTCAACCTGGAACGCCTGAGTTCGCCGATGCCGCTCGACGCATCAAAGCTCGAGGTCTCACTCAAGGAGGAGGAGCGGTGGCGTCGTATCCTTCATATCACGGTCCCTTGGAGTCTCGTCGAGGCAGAACGGAAGGCTCAGGTCCGGGAGTTGGCAACGACGCTCGATCTCCCGGGCTTTCGAGCCGGGCGGGTGCCTGATGCGGTCGTGGAGAAGCGGTTCCGGCACGTCGTCGATGAGCGGGCGGTGGGGCAGGTCACGGACGAGGCGTTCCGCTGCGCTGTTAGAGAGCATTCCCTCCATCCCATCACCCAGGGGGAGATTGGAGCGATTCGATACGCGGCGGGCTCCGACTTGAGTTTCGATGTCTCCTTCGACGTTCAGCCCGACATCGAGCTGGCGAGGACCGGGGGTTTTCGCGTCCAGCGCCCCGCGACCCGAGTGCCGGAGGAGCAGGTGGCGGCGTTCCTCGACGAGATCCGGACACGGGTGGGGACGTGGGTCCCGGAGGAAGCAGGCCGTCCGGGGGACGGTGACCAGGTATCGGTCCGAATCCAGGACAAGTCCGCGGGCGAGGATGAGGGCACACCCTACGAGTTCGTGCTCGGGAGGGGGGAGGCGATCCCGAACGTCGAGGCTGCGGTCCTGAGCCTCGAGGTAGGTGAGAGGGGCGACTTCACCATCCGCTTCCCGGAGCGCCCCTCGGAGGCGGAGCGCGAGGAGATACAGGTGACGATCTCTCTCGACGGGAGAAAGCGGCTCGAACTTCCGGAACTCGACGACGATCTCGCGGCCTCGGCGAGCGACTTCGAGACGCTCGAAGAGTTGAGAGACGATATCCGGAAGCAGCTCTGGCAGGAGGCCGATCGGCGGGCAGAAGCGGTGCTCCACCGGGAGCTCGCAGAGCAGATCCTCGCCGCCAATCCCTTCGAGGTTCCGGACTCCATGGTGGAGCGGTCCCTGGCAAAGTTCCTGGCCAGCCGCGGCGAGATGACGGAAGAGGAGGCGAGCGCGGTAAGAGAGCAGTTGAGGCCGCAGCTGGTGCAGGGCCTCAAGCACCAGATCATGATCGACCGGGTGGCCAAGTCCGAGGGCCTCGCCGCATCCCCCGAAGAGATCGACGCCCAGGTCGAGGCCGTTGCGGCCGGCTACAAGCTCACCGTTCGCGAGACGTACGCGAGGCTGCAGAAGTCTGGGCGCCTCGAGGAAATCGAGAAGGGCCTCACGGAGAAGAACGTCTTCGAGCACCTGAAGACGCAATCGGAGATTACAGCGTCGGCCTGACGGCCGGTACGGGACCATAGGAACACGGACGCAAAGCGATGCCCATCTTTCCCCCCTACGTCATTGAGCGCACGAGCCGAGGAGAGCGCAGCTACGATATCTTCTCACGCCTCCTCATGGACCGGATCGTCTTCCTCGGGAGCGCGGTCGACGACACGGTCTCGAATATCATCGTGGCGCAGCTCCTCTTCCTGGATGCGGACGACCCGGAGCGGGATATCTATCTCTACATCAACTCTCCCGGCGGGAACGTCTACGCAGGGCTTGCGATCTACGACACGATGCAGCACCTGCGCGCTCCCGTGGCGACGTTCTGCGTGGGGATGGCGGCCTCGATGGGGGCGGTTCTCCTCGCCGGAGGCGCACCGGGGAAGCGGAGCGCTCTCCCGAACTCCCGCATCCTCGTCCACCAGCCGTCCTCGGGATACCAAGGGACCGCCGCGGACATCGAGATCGCGGCGAAGGAAGTGATCGGGGTTCGCGAGCGGCTGAATAATATCCTCTCCAAGCACACCGGGCAGCCGGTCGACAAGATCGCGGCAGACGTTGACCGCGATTACTTCATGAGTCCGGGAGAAGCGCAGGAGTACGGACTGATCGATCGCGTCCTCGCGGACCGGGACGCGGTCGAGAAGCCCAAGGACTCCGAGGGGGCGGGATGACTCCACGGCGAGGCACGGCGTAGCGATGTCCACGGACAAACACTTGCGCTGCAATTTCTGCGGGAAGTCGAAGGGGTCCGTGGAGAAGTTCATCTCGGGCCCGAGCGTCTATATCTGTAACGAGTGCGTGGCGCTCTGCAATGAGATCCTGGCCGAGGACGATGTCCGGGCCCAGCCGGAGAGCGTCGTTCCCGCTCCGACCCCGCGCGCGATCAAGGAGGGGCTGGACCAGTACGTTATCGGGCAGGAGGAGGCGAAGAAAACGATTGCGGTGGCCGTCTACAACCACTACAAGAGGGTAAACCACGACGGCGTCCTCGATGACGTGGAGGTGGAGAAGGCAAACATCCTCCTGATGGGCTCGACGGGCGTCGGAAAAACGCTCCTCGCCCAGACGCTCGCCCGGATCCTCGACGTGCCGTTCACCATTGCGGACGCCACCACCCTGACCGAGGCCGGTTACGTCGGCGAGGACGTGGAGAACATTCTCGTCCGTCTCCTGCAGGACGCGGACTACAACGTCACCGAGTGCCAACGCGGGATCATCTACATCGATGAACTCGACAAGATCTCGAGGAAGTCTGAGAACCCCTCGATCACGAGAGACGTCTCGGGGGAGGGTGTACAGCAGGCCCTCCTCAAGATCCTCGAGGGAACGGTCGCTTCGGTGCCCCCGCAGGGGGGGAGGAAGCACCCCCAGCAGGAGTACATCCAGATCGACACGCGCAACATCCTCTTCGTCTGCGGCGGGGCCTTCGACGGGCTCGACGAGATCGTCGAAGCACGGCTCGGCCGGCGGCGGATCGGATTCGACGACGACGTTACGGAGGACGTACAGGACGGAGGCGTTGCAGCCGACCCGCAACTTCTCTCGCGTGCCGAGCCCGAGGACCTTCAGCGCTTCGGGCTGATCCCAGAGCTCGTCGGTCGGCTCCCGGTGATGGTGACCCTTGAGGAACTCGACGAGGAGGCGTTGATCCGGATCCTTAAGGAACCCAAGAATGCGCTGATCAAGCAGTACGCAAAGATGTTCGAGTTGGAGGGGATCGGGCTTACATTCGACCCCGGTGCCATCCGGGCGATCGCCTCGAAGGCGATCGCCCGGGGCACCGGGGCCAGGGGGCTACGGGCCGTGCTCGAGAACGTCATGCGAGATGTCATGTTTGACTTGCCCTCGCGGGACGATATCCGGGAGGTCGTGGTGATGTCGGAGGCCGTCGAGGAGGGGATCCCACCACTCCTCGTACTGCATAACGAGGCCCGGAAGAAAGAGGCGTAGCGGACCGGTCACACGGCACATCCCGAAGGTACCTGCGGTGACGGCCGGTTCTCCGTCCCCCAGGAGGACGCGAACCGAGGAGGGACGACCCACTCCGGAAATCGGAGCCATTTGGCCGACCGGGACCTCATGAGGCGACGGGATGAGGAACGAAGCCCCAGCTGGCGGGAAACCACGGCTGGATCTGCTCCCGCTCGAAGTCCACGGTTGGACCTCCTCCCTCCACGCTGCCGACCAAGTGGCGCTGGCGATCAATCCCGCACTCTCCGCTCGGCACCGGGCTGACGCCTAGGGCCGAGCCGCACCGCGTCGAGCCCCCCGGAATCCTCATGAAGATCAGGACAGTTGAGTTCGTCGGCAGCTTCGTGAACCCTCGGGGGCCACTCCCGGAAGACCTCCCCGCGGTCGCTTTCTCGGGCCGATCGAATGTGGGAAAGTCTTCACTCATCAACACGCTCCTCGGCCGCACTCGGAAGAAGTCGGCTCGGGTTTCGGCAACGCCGGGGAAGACCCAGGAACTCAACTTCTACCGGGTAAATGGGCGCTTCTACCTGGTAGATCTCCCAGGATTCGGTTATGCCCGGGTCCCGTATCCGGTCCGCGAGAGCTGGAAGGCCCTGGTGGATGGGTACCTAGTCCGAAATGCGGATCGGCCACTGGCCGTCGTTCACCTGATCGACGCGCGGCGGGATCCAAGAATTGGAGATCTTCGGATGCTCAGCCGCCTGGCCGAGCTAGCGATTCCGGTCCTCGTGGCAATGACCAAGGTCGACAAGCTTACTCGGCAAGATCGGAGGAGGAGGCTTGCCCGACTGGTAAGCGAGTTGGATCTAGACGAGGAGCACATCCTACCCTGTTCATCCACGACGCGCGAGGGCAAAGAAGAGTTGCTCGGTGCCATGCAGGAACTCCTCGACGCAACCGAGATGACCGTGCCGCAATCGGCTGTCCGCGATGGTCTGGTCTAGTCGCTTTCTCTTGGCGTATGTCGGCAGCGTGTAGCGAGATCGGCGGCCGAGCCATCAGGCTGTTCGACGGCGCGGCGGCAATGAGCCTGCTTCTCCTGGGCCCAGGAAATGAGCCTCGCCGACGACGGCGGGCGCGCGCACGCGAGGCACGTACGGGATGCCGAAGCACGCTTCGACCATCAGCCGCCCGGTGTGCACCGGTACGCGATCGGCCGTTCCAAGCCGGGGCCGCGCCCGCTGGGCCGCATTCCCGGTGACGCCGCACGACAAGACGGACCGCGACGCGACCCGTGTACGGCTGTTCGCCGACATCGACTAGCGTAAGGAGCCACAT
Organism: Longimicrobiales bacterium; assembly: GCA_965206975.1. Classification (GTDB taxonomy): domain Bacteria; phylum Gemmatimonadota; class Gemmatimonadetes; order Longimicrobiales; family Gaopeijiaceae; genus JAAXGI01. The sequence goes on from OZ242253.1 coordinate 32,752, forward strand.
GAGCCAACGCTCCGGGCGAACGGCAACGGGCTCATGGGGCCCAGGGGGCCCGCATGGACGAAATCGCCACGGGCGGGGACTCGCGCACCCCCGACGATTTCGAGGGGATCGACGGACGGCCGCGCAACAGTCACAGTTGCCCATGGCTACCGGGCGTCGCCCGGCAGGAGACTACGAGGATAGGAGCAGCTTTACCGCACCCATCCTGTGGACAGTAGATTGGTGAGGAAGCGATGACTGCACCGAAACCGCCTTACGGCTCGAGCCCGTACTTCTGGATCTTCCGGTAGAGAGTCCGTTCCCCGATCCCGAGGCTCTCGGCAGCCTTGCGCCGCTGCCCCCCTACGTCTCGAAGCACGGTCTCGATTGCAGTCCGCTCGAGCTCGTCCATCGTCATCCCGGGAGGAAAGACGATCGTCCGCACTTCGGAGCCGTCACCCCCGTCCCTCTCCGCCCCCTCCGAACCGGAATCCACCTCGGAGGAAGTGGCCTCGACCGAGATCGGTACGGCCCCGGATCCGGCCGGGGACCGGACCCCTACCTCGACATCACCGCTCGAGTATCCCGGAATCGCGAGTGGCACCTCGAGCGGTGCTTCGAGCCGATCGGCCACCTTCTCCCGATAGGCATCGAACTCCCTTCGAAGCTCATCCATGTCCACCCGGAGCTCTACGAGGGTCCGGAACACGAACTCGAGTTCCGGGCGGGTCCGCGCGCTCCCCTCAACACCGCTCTCGCCCCGGAGCACGAGGACCTCGGAGCCCCCCGGGATAGGAACCCGTGCGGGGAGCGCCCGGCTCCCCGCCTCCGGGAACCGGATTTCCTTCGGGATGTCGTCCGGCCCGATCGGCCTCTTCGGCGCGAGCACAACCATGCTCTCGATCAGATTGCGGAGTTCGCGCACGTTCCCCGGCCAGTCGAAGCGCACCAGAAGCTCCATGGCCGGATCCGAAATCCCGGGAAAGGTCCGGTCGAGCCGTCCCGTCAGATCGCGGACAAAGTGCGTCACGAGCCTTGGGATGTCGTCCTTCCTCCCTCGAAGTGGGGGAAGCTCGATGTCGAGCACGTTCAGCCGGTAGAAGAGGTCCCGCCGAAAGCGCCCCGCGGCCACGAGAGCCCGCAAGTCCTGGTTCGTCGCGGTGATGATACGGACATCGACTCGAATCGGTTTCTCGCCCCCGACCCGGAGGAACTCGCTCTGTTCGAGGACGCGGAGGAGCTTCGTCTGCGTCGCGAGGGACATCTCCCCGATCTCGTCGAGGAAGAGCGTCCCCCGATGCGCAAGCTCGAAGAACCCCTTCCGGGAGTCGACCGCGCCAGTGAAGGCCCCCTTCTCGTGCCCGAAGAGCTCCGATTCGAGGAGCGCCTCCGAGAGTGCCGCCACGTTCACGGCGAGGAAGGCTTGGTGCCGCCTTGGCGAAAGCGCATGTATCCCGCGCGCGAAGAGCTCCTTCCCCGTCCCGGATTCACCGGTAATCAGGACGGTGGACGATACGGGTGCAATTTGCACGGCGCGCTCAAGTGCCTCTCGCATCGCCTCCGATTCGCCCACGACACCGATGACCTCCTGCAGGTGGCGGCGCTCGATCGTCCTCCGGGCCTGAAGCGCAACCTCCTCCGCATCGGGATTGGGCCCGAACACCTCCTCCACCCCGATCTTCCTCCCCTCGGCGGCGGCGTCCGCCCCGGGCACGGTCATGAAGACGGGGATCCCCGCCCGCTCGCGCGCCTCCCGGACCCAGCTCCCCAGGGCATCGCCCCGGTCAGGACGAGAAGGCGCGCGTCCTTGGCATCTGCCACGTACGACGGATCGGGGAGGAGCTCCACCCGGTAGCCCTCCCCGAGGAAGGCGTCCCGCAACCGGCCCGCGACAGGGAGCCGGTGCGTGCTGACTAAAATCGTTCCCGTCATCCGTCCCTCAGGCGTGGTCACCGCTCTGCTCCCCCGATCGCCCGGCATGCGGGGGATGGGGATCGCGCCGGCCGCGGACGAGCGACGTGCCATGAGCAAGGAAGGGCGCCAATGCCGCAAGCCCATCCCGGACCCCACCCGGGCTCCCGGGGAGATTCACGATCAGGCACTCCCCCCGAAGCCCGATCTCACCGCGGGAAAGGACGGAGAAGGGTGTCGAGGCCTCTCCTTCCCTCCTCAGGAATTCGGCGAGACCCGTGGCCGGTCGCTCGCTCACGGCCCGCGTCGCCTCCGGTGTCTGGTCCCTCAGCGTGAAACCTGTCCCTCCCGTCGTGAGGATCAGGTCGATGTCGCCTCCGTCGGCCCACTCGAGGAGGACCGGCACCACATTCGCCGTTCCATCCGCCACGACCGCCCGTCGGGAGACGGGGTAAGTCCGCTCCTCGCACCACGCAACGATGCACGCACCACTCCGGTCCGTTCCCTCGCCCTGGGCCAGACTGTCGCTCACCGTGAGGACCCCCACCCGGATCCCTATCCCTCCTCGATCCCGAGGCACGCTCACCCCTGCCTCGACCCCCCACGATAGAAGGGCGGGCGAACCACCGCTCCCCGAAGCTCCCGCCCGCGCACGCGAAGGGCGACCGGGCTCCCCACCTTCGCGAGCCCGGCTGGGAGGTACGCGAGTGCGATCCCCGTCCCGAGGGAGAGACTCATCGTCCCGGAGGTGACGACCCCCACCACTTCCCCGTCCGCAACCACCTCGTAGCCCGGACGCGGAAAGCCCCGCTCCGAGAGTCGGATCCCCATGAGCCTCCGCCGTGCCCGCCGCTCCCGCTCCGCCGCGAGCGCCCGACTGCCGATGAACTCCCCCTTCCCCAGCTTCACAACCCAGCCGAGACCCGCCTCGAGAGCGGAATGACTCTCATCCAGATCCGATCCGTAGAGCGCGTAGCCCATCTCGAGGCGAAGAACGTCTCTGGCACCGAGACCCGCCGGGATCGTTCCGAGGCCAGCCCCGGCCTGGAGGATCCCCTCCCAGAGCTCGTCCGCCCTGGGACCGTCCACGTAGAGCTCGAACCCGTCCTCCCCCGTGTAGCCGGTCCGGGCCACGAGCGCGTCGACGCCGAGGACGCGGCCCCGGACGAAGGAAAACCCTGGGACCGTCCGGAGGTCGATCTCCGTGAGGGGAGCCAACACCTCCCACGCCTTCGGCCCCTGAAGGGCCAGGAGTACGTAGGCGTCCGACCGATCCTCTAGCTCCGCCTCGAAGCTCCCTAGGCGGGAGAGGATCCACTCGCGATCCTTCGCCCGATTCGCGGCGTTCACAACGAGTAGGAACTCGCTCGAAGCGAGACGATAGACGAGGAGGTCGTCCACGATCCCGCCCTCCTCGTTCAGCAGGAGGGAGTACTGCGCCCGCCCCGGCTCGAGCACGCTCGCGTCGTTCGCCGTCACGCGCTGCACGAGGGCGAGCGCGTCCGGGCCTCGGATCTGGAACTCCCCCATGTGGCTCACGTCGAAGAGCCCCGCCCCTTCCCGAACTGCCCGGTGCTCGGCCTGGATGCCGGCTGCAAAGTGTACGGGTAGGGTGTAGCCGGCGAACTCCACCATCTTCCCGCCACAGCGGCGGTGCGCCTCGTAGAGCGGAGTCTTCCTCAACGCCTCGTTCATGGCACTGTTTCCCCCGCGGCCCGGTCCCCGTGAAGGCTCATGCGAGTAGCTCCACCAGGAGAGCCTTCTGCACATGGAGCCGGTTCTCGGCCTCATCGAAGACCCGGGAGCGCGGCCCGTCGATCACCTCCTCGGTCACCTCGATCCCGCGATGCGCGGGAAGGCAGTGCAGGAAGATCGCTTCGCGCTCCGCCCGCTCCATCAGGGCGCTCGTCACCCGGTAGCGCTCGAAGGCGCGGGCACGCTCCTCGAGGTCCGCCTCCTGGCCCATCGAGGCCCAGGTGTCAGTGCACACGACGTGGGCTCCCTCGACGGCCGCGACGGGGTCTTCGAGCAGTCGGATGGTTGCTTTGCCCTCCGCCTCGCCCAAGATCCGTGCGTCCGGGGCGTACGCCTCGGGGACTGCTAGGCTGAGCTCGAACCCTAGGATCGAGGCGGCCTCGACCCAGGAGTTCGCCATGTTGTTCCCGTCTCCGACCCAGGCGACGTGGAGCCTTCCAAACTCGGGCCCGAACTCCTCACGTATGGTCAGGAGGTCCGCCAAAAGCTGGCAGGGGTGGAGGAGATCGGTGAGACCGTTGATCACGGGAATGGATGCGTGGCGCGCGAGTTCCTCGGGTTCGGCGTGATCGAAGGTCCGGATCATGAGCCCGTCCACGTACCGCGAGAGGACGCGGGCCGTGTCCTCGAAGCTCTCCGAGTGCTCGTCCCGGCCGAGGTGCGTCTCGGCGACGGGGAGTACGATCGCATGCCCCCCGAGGTGGAACATCCCCGCCTCGAAGGAGACTCGGGTCCGGGTGGAGTGCTTCCGGAAGATCATCCCGAGCGTCTTTCCCGCGAGCGGGCAATCCCGTCCCGCCGGTCCCTCCTTCTGGCGAAGCGCTCGCTCAAGAAGCGCCTCGAGCTCCTGGCTCGAGAGATCTCTCAGTGAGAGGAAGTGGCGGACTTCGCTCCTCTTCGGCTTCACGGCATCGACTCCTGAACTCGGTCTTGCACGTCAGAGGATGTATTTCCTGAGGTCCTCGTCTCCGACGATGGAGGCCAGGCCTCCCCGCACGAATTCCCGGTCCACTACCAAGTCGGTCGTGACGGCGCCGTCCGGAAGTTCGAAGAGGACGCCCTCAAGGAGGGTCGTCATGACCGTCTGCAGCCGCCTCGCCCCGATGTTCTCCATCCGGTCGTTCAACTCGAAGGCGATGCGGGCGACCTCCCTCACGCCATCCTCCGAGAACACGATCTTTGCTCCCTCCGATTCGATGAGTGCCGTGTACTGGTGAACGAGCGCATTTTCGGGCTCCATCAGGATCCGGACGAAGTCCGACTCGGCGAGGGAGTTCAACTCGACCCGGATCGGAAAGCGGCCTTGGAGCTCCGGCACGAGGTCCGAAGGCTTCGAGACGTGGAATGCGCCGGCCGCGATGAAGAGGATGTGGTCCGTCCGGACGAACCCGTACTTCGTCTGTACGGTCGATCCCTCGACGACCGGGAGGAGATCGCGCTGCACGCCCTCACGGCTCACGTCGGGACCCGCCCCGCCGCGCACGCCAGCCACCTTGTCGATCTCGTCGAGGAAGACAATCCCCGTCTCCTCGGTGCGGTCGAGCGCCTCGTTGACGACCTCGTCCATGTCGACGAGCCGATCGAGCTCCTCCTGGAGGAGGATGCGTCTCGCCTCGGAGACGCGGACGGACCTCTTCTTCGTCCGCTTGGGGAGCATGTCCTGGATCATCTCGAAGAAATTGTGGTCCATCCCCTCCATACCCATCGGCACCATCATCCCGTCGAGGCTCGCCGTCTGCTGCACTTCCAACTCGACGACGCGCTCCTCGAGCTTCCCGTCCCGCAGGAGGACCTGGAGCTTTTTCCGCGTTCGCTCGCGGCGCTCATCCCACCGACGCTCCTCCCCACCTGCGGAGTCCGCCGCTCCCGGCGCCTCCACTGAAGCGGAGTCGGCCTCGTGGGCGGGGGCATCGCCCTCCCCGGGGATACGGATCCCTCCCGGCCCCGCGACGAAGATGGGGGCGCCGAAAGGCACCTCGGCCCCCGACGCATCCCCGGCCTCCCCCTCCGTTTCCTCCCCCGGCGCACCTCCCGCACTCTCGCGCGCCCCGGCGCGGCGCGTCCCCACTCCCGCGGGGCGAGCGGGTCGAACCGGCGGCAGGAGGAGATCGAGTAGGCGATTCTCCGCCGCGGCCGCCGCGGCCTCCTCCACCTCATCCTCTCTCTCGGCGCGCACGAGGTTCACGGCCGTATCGACCAAGTCCCGGATCATCGATTCGACGTCTCGGCCCACATAGCCGACCTCCGTGAACTTGGAGGCCTCGACCTTGACGAATGGGGCGCCCGCGAGGCGGGCGAGGCGGCGGGCGATCTCCGTCTTCCCGACGCCCGTGGGGCCGATCAGTATCAGGTTGTTCGGGAGGATCTCCTCGCGGAGCTCGTCGGCGACCTGCTGGCGGCGCCAGCGGTTCCTGAGAGCGATCGCGACCGCCTTCTTCGCGTCATCCTGCCCGATGATGTAGCGATCGAGCTCACGGACGATCTGCCGCGGGGTGAGCTCGTCCAACCACCCGGCGCCCCCCGGAGCTACCTCCGGCGCCCCAGCCTCGCGAGGCACGCGCTCCTCGACCCGTGTCCCGTGCCCCTTCACGACGCCTCCCATCCCTCCCCTTGGTCGTCACTGCGCTCGGCTTCGCGACCGAGCTCGAGCACTGTGATCCGGTCGTTCGAATAAATGCAAATCTCCGCCGCGATCCGGAGGGCGTCCGTGACGATCTCCGGAGGATCGAGCTCCGTCCTCATCCTTAGCGCCCTCGCGGCCGCGAGGGCGAAGGATCCCCCGGACCCGATCGCCGCCACGTCCTCGTCGGGCTCGAGCACGTTCCCGTCCCCGCTGACGAGGAAGAGGTACTCTGCATCCGCGACGAGGAGGAGGGCGTCGAGCCGCCTCAGGAAGCGGTCCGTCCGCCAGTCCTTCGCGAGCTCGACGCACGCCCTCGTGAGATTCCCCGGGTAGCGTTCGAGCTTCTCCTCGAGCTTCTCGAAGAGGGTGAAGGCGTCCGCCACACCGCCCGCGAAGCCAGCGAGGATCCGCCCGCCCTTGAGCGTGCGGACCTTCGAGGCCGTCCCCTTCACCACGGTATCTCCCATCGTGACCTGCCCATCCGCTCCCATCGCCACGGACGGACCACGACGAACGGCCACAACCGTGGTCGCCCGGACCCGCTTGTCTTGCGTCATTCCGGGAAATCCTGAGGGTACTGCCGCCGGGCGCCGTCTGGGTCACGCACGGGGATGGCACTCCCGGTAGACTCGACTCAGTCGCTCCATCGAGGTGTGGGCGTAGATCTGGGTCGTCGAGAGGGAGCTGTGCCCGAGTAGCTCCTTGACCGCCATCAGGTCCGCTCCGGAATCGAGGAGGTGGGTGGCGAAGGAGTGGCGGAGGGAGTGGACGGAGAGTCCCGCCTCCCCCCCCGTCACCTCGATGAGCCCCCGCACGGAGCGCTGCACCGTGCGCCGGGAGAGGCGCGCCCCGGCGCGGTTCACGAGGACGGGGCCGGCGTCCCGGCAAGGGGCCGCCGCCGCGCGCCTCGGGGCGTAGCGGGCAAGCGCGCGGAGCGCCGCCTGCGTCAGAGGCACGACGCGCTCCTTTCGCCCCTTCCCCCGCACGAGCACCAGCCCGCGGCCCGTGTCCATTTCCTCCCAATCCAACTGCTGAAGCTCGGAGAGCCTGAGCCCGCTCCCATACAGGAGCTCGAGGACGACGAGCGTCCGCGTCCCCTCCAGCGTGTTCTGCTCCGCCCCCGCCTCCGCCCGCTCGAAGAGGAGGTCGACTTCACGGCGCCCGAGGTAGCCGGGGAGCCGGCACTCCCCCTTCGGCGAACGGAGGCCGCGCGCCGGATTCCGGGGGATCCGCTCCTCCCGGTGCAGGAAGCGGAGGAAGCTCCGGACCGCCGATAGCTTCCTAGCCACCGACTTCCTCGCGAGCGAGCGCCCCGTCAACCACCCGAGGAAGCTCCGGAGGGTCAGCCGGTCCACCTGGGACCACCCCCACTCGGGCGTGCCCGTGTACTCGGTTAGGAAGCGCTCGAACTCGGAGAGATCGCGGCGGTACGCATCCACTGTATGGACCGCAAGCTGCCGCTCTCGCCCGAGGTGGCGGAGGAAATCCTCCGTAACCTCTCTCACGCGAGGTTCGCCTCCACGCCGAGAGCGGGCGCCGGGCTTCCCCTATGCCAGGGCTCGAGCGGATCGGCGCCGGACGGGCCCGATGCCTCTCCGAGCCCCGCCTCGCCCATCCACCGACGGAAGTCGTGGATCGCGCGGCGTGCGAGCCGCTCCCGCTTCGCCCTCTTATCCCGGATCCGCTCGGCAAGCGGGTCCACGAGACCCCAGTTTGAGTTCATCGGCTGGAAGTGCTTGGGATCGCTTTCGGCCAGGTAGCGGCAGAGTCCGCCAAGCATCGTCGCCCCAGGCGGGATCGCCGGCTCGAGACCCTTGAGCACTCGGTCCAGGTTGATCGCCGCGAGGATGCCCGAGGCTGCCGATTCTGTATACCCCTCCACCCCCGTGAGTTGTCCCGCGAAGAGGAGATCGGGCCGGGTCTCAAGAGCACCCGACCGCGTCAGCCGCGCGGGAAAATTCAGGTAGGAGTTCCGGTGGAGCGATCCGAAGCGGAGGAATTCGGCCTCTGCGAGGCCGGGGATCGTCCGAAAGACGCGTCGCTGCTCCCCGATGCGAAGGTGCGTCTGGAACCCTACGAGATTCCACATCTGTCCCGCTCGGTCCTCCCTACGTAGCTGCACAACGGCGTGAGGCCGGGTCCCGCTACGCGGGTCCTCGAGGCCGAGGGGCCGCATCGGGCCGAAGCGGAGCGTCTCCGGCCCGCGGGAGGCGAGCACCTCGACGGGGAGACACCCCTCGAAGTAGGGGACACGGTCCCACTCGTGGCCCCCGTCGTAGACATCCGCCTCCACGAGCCGCTCGACGAAGCACTCGTACTCGACTCGCGAGAGGGGGCAGTTCAGGTAGTCGGGATCCTGCGCCCAGCGCCCCTGGGAGAAAATGAAATCCCGGTTGAGGGAATCCGCTTCGACGATCGGCGCGATGGCGTCGAAGAAGGCGAGGCCGTCATCCCCGAGCTCTGCTCGGATCGCGCCCGAGAGCGCATCCGAGGTAAGCGGCCCGGTCGCGATGACGGCGGGGCCCTCCGGGACGCGCGTGACCTCGGCCTCCTCGACCTCGATCCCGGAGTGTTCGCGTATCCTCCGCGTCATCTCCTCCGAGAAGAGCCTCCGGTCTACGGCGAGCGCGGCGCCGGCCGGGACGCGCGATCGCTCGGCGCTCGCAAGCAGGAGGGAGCCGAGCGCAGCCATCTCGCGCTTGAGCTCCCCGTGGGCGTTCGTCGGATCCTCGCTCTTGCAGGAATTCGTGCAAACGAGCTCGGCGAGGCCGCCCGACTGATGTGCGGGCGTCATCTTTCCCGGGCGCATCTCAAGGAGGCGGACTCGCCGCCCGAGCTCGGCGAGCTTGAATGCGGCCTCGCACCCGGCGAGTCCCCCTCCGACGACCGTCACCGGCTCGACCCGTCCGTCAAGCATTCCTGCTGACCCTGGCCCCCGTGCGCCGCCGCCGGGCTCCCCGCTTCGGCCGCTTCCCCCTCGTCCGAAGGAGCTCCAGTGCCCCGTCGAGGGTGAGCGCCTCCGGATCTGCACCCTTCGGAAGACTCGCATTCACGCTCCCGTCCGTCACGTACGGGCCATAGCGGCCGTCGAGCACCCGCACAGGCTCTCCGGACTCGGGGTGACTCCCGAGCTGCTTGAGAACGGCCGGGCCGGTCTCCTGCGCCAGGAGTTCGAGCGCCTCCTCGAGCGTGATCGTGAAGAGCCGGTCCGGATCGTCCAGATTCCGGTACTTCCGGTCCCTCTCCACGTACGGGCCGTAGCGGCCGAGCCCGGCCGTGACGGGCTTCCTCGTCGCGGGATCCATCCCGAGCGCGCGGGGGAGGGAGAGGAGCCTCAGCGCGTACTCGAGATCCACCGATTCACGCTCCCGCCCCTTCGGGAGGCTCGCCCTCGGCGGTCGCTTCCGGCCCTCCTCGGGTGTCTCCCCCAACTGTACGTACGGCCCGTAGGGCCCGTCCTTCAGGTACACGGCCGCCCCCGTCTTCGGGTCCGAGCCGAGGACATGGTCCTCCACCCTCTCTCCGCTCTCCTCGAGGGGGCGTGTGTTCCTGCATTCCGGGTAGGCGGCGCACCCGAGAAAGCGCCCGAAACGGTTCCACTTGACCTGCATCGGGCTCCCGCACTTCTCGCACGTCTCCCCCTCGGCCTCGAGGATCTCCGGTACGATCTCCTGCGCTCGCTCCAGGTGCTCCTGAAGGCGCGGGTAGAACTCCCGGAGCACCTCCTGCCACTTCACCTCACCGAGCTCGATCCGGTCGAGATCACTCTCGAGACGAGATGTGAAGTCGGCGTCGAAGATGCCGGGGAAGGCCCGGACGAGGAGTTTGGCCACCGTGTCCCCCAGCGGGGTGGGAACGAACCTGCGCTCCTCCATCTCGACGTACCCACGGTCCCGGATCTTCGACAGGATCTGGGCATACGTCGAGGGCCGGCCGATCCCCCGCTTCTCGAGCTCCCGGACGAGGCTCGCCTCGGAGAACCTCGGAGGCGGCTGGGTGAAGTGCTGTCCGGGCTCAAGCCTGTCGAGCTCCGCCGTGTCGCCTGCGGCGAGATCCGGGAGGGGCTCGAGGTCGGCGAGCGTCGTCTTGTCGCCCGCCTCCGTCGCCTCGCGGTAGAGGCGGGCGAAGCCGTCGAACTTGACGACCGAGCCGGTGGCCCGGAAGCGGTACACCTCTCCGCTCGGCCCCGTGAGGTCGAAGTCGGCCGCGGTCGTATCATAGACCGTGGGCTCCATCTGGCTCGCGACGAAGCGGAGCCAGATGAGCTCATAGAGCGCCGCTTCCCCCTCCGCGAGATAGCGCCTCGCCTCGTCGGGCCGGAGGGACGGATCGGTGGGACGAATCGCCTCGTGCGCCTCTTGGGCGCCCTTCTGCTGCTTCCCCTGCCAGAGCTTCGGGCGCTGCGGAAGGTACCGCTCCCCGAACTCCGAACGGACCCACGCCCTCGCGCCTTCGACGGCCTCAAGTGACACGCGCGTCGAGTCCGTCCTCATGTACGTGATGAGTCCGACGGCACCCCGGCCCCCGATCTCCACACCCTCGTAGAGCCGCTGCGCCGAGGCCATCGTCCGCCTCGCGGAGAATCGAAGCCGCTTCGCCGCTTCCTGCTGGAGCGTCGACGTCGTGAAGGGGGAGGGCGGGTTCTTCCGCCTCTCCACGCGCTTGACCTCGCTCGCGCGGAAGGGGAGCCCTTCCACGTCGTTAAGGACCGCTGTGGCCTCCGACTCCTTTCCGAGCCGGAACTTCTTCCCCGCGATCGCGCGGAGCTTCGCCTCGAAGCGCTGACCCTCCTTCTCCAGGTGGGCCGTGATCGACCAGTACTCCTCGGCCTGGAACCCGAGGCGCTCATCCTCCCGCTCGCAGACGAGCCGGAGGGCCACCGTCTGCACGCGGCCAGCCGAGAGCCCGGGGCGGATCGGCTTCCAGAGGAATGGGGAAACCTGGTATCCGACGAGGCGATCTAGGATCCTTCGCGCCTGCTGGGCCTCGACCTTCTTCATGTCGAGCGAGCCCGGCGCGTCGAGTGCCCGGGAGATCGCCGAGCGGGTGATCTCGCGAAACTCGACGCGCTGGAAGTAGTCCGGGTCGTCCCCGAGCCCGAGGTATGCCGCCACGTGGTAGGCGATCGCCTCCCCCTCCCGGTCGGGGTCGGTCGCGAGGATCACCGCACCGGCCCCCCTCGCTTTCCGCTTGATATCGGCCAGGACCTTCCCCTTTCCCCGGATCGTGACGTAGCGGGGCTCGAAACCCTTCTCCACGTCTACGCCGAGCTCCTTCTTCGGGAGATCCCGGACGTGCCCTACCGAGGCGGCCACCTCGAACCCCCTGCCCAGGTAGCGGCCGATCGTCCGCGCCTTGGCCGGCGACTCGACGACGACGAGGCGACGCTCGCTGTTCCCATTCCCTTTCGACATAAACTTCTGGATCCAGTTGTGATGGTGGCCAGGGGGCTCAGACCCTGAGCGGCCGCCCAGGGTCCCGTTCGAGGCGCTCGGTCACCCGCTCGACGGTCTCGAGCGGCGAGTGGAGATCCGTCGCCACCCACCAGTCTGCGCACCGGTAGTACGGCTCGCGCTCGGCGATAAGCACCCGGGTCCGGGAAGGCGGATCCTCGACCTCGAGGAGCGGGCGGCCTCCCCCCCCGCCCCGGACTCGCTCGAGGGCTTTCTCCGGCGAGACGCGGAGCCAGATGCTGAGGGTGTCCCCCGGGACCCCTTCAAGCCGGCCTGGCCGACACGGCCAGCCCCCGCCGGGAGCGAGGACGACGACGTCTTCGAGGAGGAGCCGCCGCACGATCCGGTGCTCGATCCGACGAAACCCATCCTCCCCATCCTCCCGGAAAATCCGCGGGATCTCCCGCCCTTCCTCCTCCTCGATGAGCCGGTCCACATCCACGAACGACCATCCGATCCGCCTCGCGAGCAGGCGTCCCACGGTGCTCTTCCCGCTTCCCATGAAGCCTACGAGGAGGATCCGGCGATAGGGGAACTGACCCACCGGCCGAGTCGGCCCGGCTCCCGGCGCACCCGTCAGCGTTCACCCCAGCGACGTGCCGAGAGGTACGCGACGTAGCCATCGAAGTTCCGGCGAAGCTCCAGCATGGAGTCTCCCCCGAACTTCTCGAGGAAGGCGTCCGCCACCGTCAGGGCAACCATCGCCTCCCCGACGATCGCCGCGGCGGGCACGGCGCAGACGTCGCTCCTCTCCGTCGCGGCGACTTGCGCACTCCCGTCCCGCAGGTCCACCGAGGGAAGCCGGTTCTTCATCAGCGTGGAGATCGGCTTCATCGCACCCCGCACGACGAGGGGCTCCCCCGTGGTCACCCCACCCTCGAGACCCCCGGCCCCGTTCGAGGAGCGGATGAACCCACCCGAGCGCGCCTCAGCTTCGTCGCGGACGATCGGGTCGTGCACTCTGGAGCCCCTCCGCCGCGCGCCCTCGAAGCCGAGCCCGACCTCGACCCCCTTGATCGCCTGGATCGACATCACGGCGTGCGCAAGCCTCCCATCGAGCTTGCGGTCCCACGAGACGTGGCTTCCAAGACCGACGGGCACGCCGGTGACAACGACCTCGAAGACCCCGCCGAGCGTATCGCCCTCCGCCTTCGCCCGGTCGATCGCCTCCATCATCCGCCTTCCTGCCTCGTCATCCAGCGTGCGCACCGGGGAGGCATCCGCGGCGCGGTTGAGCTCGTCGGGGAGCGCCTCCGGAAGCGGCGCCTCCACGTCCCCGATTGAGTGGACGTAGCTCCCGACATGTATCCCGAATTCGGAGAGGAGACGCTTAGCGACGGCGGCGCATGCCACCCGCGCCGCAGTCTCCCTGGCGCTCGCACGTTCTAGGATGTCCCTGGTGTCCCGCCGGCCGTACTTGAGGACACCCACGAGGTCCGCGTGGCCGGGCCGGGGAAGGTACATCGCCCGGAGCGCTTTCGGGTTCTCCCCCGGTGCGGGCGCCTTCGGGTTCATCGCAACCGTCCAGTTCTCCCAGTCCCGGTTCCAGATGAGCATCGAGATCGGGGAGCCCAGCGTCTCGCCGAGGCGAACCCCGGAGAGGATCTCGGCACGGTCTGACTCGATCTCCATCCGCCTGCCGCGCCCGTACCCCCCTTGGCGCCGAGCCAGCTCCGGGTCGACATCGCGCTGCATGTCGAGGGAGAGACCGGCGGGGATTCCCTCAAGGAGCGCGGTCAGGCCACGGCCGTGCGACTCCCCCGCCGTTCGAAACGAAATGGGCGCCATCGGCCGCTCCTTCACGTGTAACGAGAACCCCCGGCTTCAGCCGGGTGTCAGCCAGGGGTTGCTTCCGTACGTACACCGCCCGGGCCTCAGCACGGTAAAAAGGTGGAAGCCCGCCGGGACCCTGTCTAGACCCGTCACGCTGCCACGAGGCCCATTCCAACCCATAAGCTACATCGAGAGGGGATGCAGGATGCGGCGGGCCACTCAGGCGGGGGATCTGCGGCTCCGCGGTCGGGATGAAGGGCATCCACTTCCGTCTCGCTCATATCGACCTCCCAAGCCAGCTTCAGGGCATCCGCAGCCTCGTGGGGCCTTCCGGTTCCGGGAGCCCGGCAGGCGTCGAGACAGGCGGGAACACCCCCACTTTCGGACGTCGTGACCAGCATGCCTCAGGTTGGCATGTGGACGCCAATGGCGCCCTCCCCAAGCGCGGCCCACAGCGATCTCTTACCCGACACCGGATGAGGCGCCGACTGCGCAGCGCCAGCGATATCCGGATATCTAAGGAATTGGGAAGGCATCAAACCACGTGTCGTCCGGATAGCAAATCGGGTCCCGATTCCAGCCGTCCGGATCGAGGTCGGATGCCCAACTCGCTTCAACACTCCCGCCCAGGCTCCATCAGGAACTCGACCAGCCCCCGGCGGTTTCCTGAGCCCGTACAGGGGTCTGGGCACCGAGGATGATGGTGCACGCGATGATGGGTGTCACCATCCGAAAACACATGGAGGCACGGCGGAGAAGTGGTAGCCTGGATGGTGCTCGAAGCTGCGTCGGCGTTCGGATCGTGCATGTTTGTCAGTCAATCGTGAAGCGGGTTGGTGGAGTAGGCTCCGGTGTGTCTTTCCCGGAGCCGCGTTCCCCGCTCTACCCATGGACGCTTGAAGACATGGTCGCTCGGCTGCGACCCTGATGCTCAGGGTGCACGATGATGTCAGGCACCTATCACGGGCGCGAGTGTTACTCCGGCTACTCGCCGACGATGACGACGGCTAGGTCGCGGCCTCCCATCCGCAGACGCTCAGCACCGGTCTCGTAGAATGAAATGTCCGCGTCTTCACCGTGTCCGAAGCGGATCTGTGCCCGAGCGGTGGCGCACGAGAAGTGTGATCGGCCCGGCCGGCCCACGCGCGAGGGACGGCATGCTTTGCACACATAGCAGCACACGCATAATACCGGGATATATGAACGTCGGTAAGGATCTCGTCGCCGCTTCGTCTACGCCGCTGGTGCTGGCCATCCTCGTCGAGGGAGACAGCTACGGCTACGCGATTCTCAAGCGCGTGAGGGAGCTCTCGGGTGGACGGCTCGAGTGGAGCGACGGGATGCGATACCCGGTACTCCACCGGCTCGAGCGGCTCGGTCAACTGACGTCCCGCTGGGAGCGCTCCGAAAGCGGGCGCCGACGCAAGTACTACCGGATTACACCCGAGGGCCGTCGGCAGCTCGAAGTGGAGCGACGTCAGTGGCAGGTGGTCGAGAGCACGCTCCGCGGCATCTGGCCTCAAGTGTCTCTGGCCTCCCGATGACGGACCCTCCCCTTCTGATCGAGGAACAGATCGCCGAGTGGCGCGCATTCCTCGATGCGCACCAGGGTGTCGACTTCGCAGACATCGAGGAGCTCGAGGGTCACCTGCGGGAGCAGGTCGCTGAGCTCGCCGGGTACGGGCTCGCGCCGGATGAGGCCTTCCTCGTCGCCGTCAAGCGCATGGGGAGCGTCGACGAGATCTCGCGCGAGTTCGCCCGCGAGCACTCCGAGCGGCTCTGGAAGCAGCTCGTGGTGGCGCCCCGGCCCGGCCCGGCAGGGCGCGCGGCGCGCACCGAGGCGCTGGTCGTCGTGGCACTCGCGATCGGAGCCGCGATCGCGGTGAAGGTGCCCGCGCTCTTCGGCGTGGGTTTCGACGATGCGAACGCCCCATTCTACCTCCGGAACGGCATCCTCTTCGTCCTGCCCTTCCTCGCCGGCTACTTCGCGTGGAAGCGCGGCCTCGCGCCGAAGCCGGGGCTCTGGCTGACGCTGGCGTACGGAGCGGCTCTCGCCTTCGCCAACGTCTATCCATTCGCCGAGGGAAGCGATACCGAGGTGCTCCTCGTCCTGCACCTCCCCATCGCGGTGTGGCTCTTGGTGGGGGTCGCCTACGCGGGCGGGCGTTGGTCCGGGCGGAGTGTGCGGATGGACTTCGTGCGCTTCTCGGGGGAGCTCTTCATCTACTACGTGCTGATCGCAATGGGTGGCGGAGTGCTGACCGGGCTCACGCTGATGATCTTCGCCTCGATCGGGATCGACGCCGAGTTCCTCGCCGTGGAGTGGCTGGTCCCATGCGGTATGGCTGGCGCCGTTCTGGTGGGATCCTGGTTGGTGGAACTCAAGCAAGGGGTGATCGAGAACGTAGCGCCGGTGCTCGCGCGCCTCTTCACACCGCTCTTTGCGGCGGTGCTCCTCGTGTTCGTGGGCGCGATGCTGTGGACGGGCCGGCCGATCGAGGTCGAGCGGGAGGTGTTGATCGCCTTCGACCTGCTCCTCGTCGTCGTCGTGGGCCTCCTCCTCTACAACACCTCGGCCCGCGAACTCGCGGCGCCCCCGGGTCCCTTCGACGTGCTGCAGCTCCTTCTCTATGTGAGTGCGCTCGCCGTGGACGTGGTCGCGCTCGGCGCGATCGCGGTCCGCATCACCGAGTTTGGCTTCACCCCGAACCGCGTGGCAGCCCTCGGCGAGAATCTTATCCTGCTCGTCCACGTGGCGTGGTCGACGTACCTCTACGCCCGCTTCCTTCGCTTGGGCACGCCCTTCGCCTCGCTCGAGCGGTGGCAGACGTCCTACCTCCCCGTCTACTCAGCGTGGGCCGCGCTCGTGGTGATCGCCTTCCCGCTGATCTTCGGCTTTGCCTGACGACCCCTCGACGGGAGCCGTCACCCCGGGAGCGAACTCTCCGCGCCCCCACCCCCACCCCCCTTGTCCGGCCGGGGTGAATCCTCTGCCCATGGATCCTGCGCAGGTGGCTCCCACACGGGAGCGCGAGGCGAGAGGATGTGGGACCTGACGATGTGCCAGACGGCTGCGGCGCCGTCCCGCCACTGGATCTTCTTTCCTTCCGCGTACGAACGACCGCGATAGCTGATCGGAACCTCGTAGACCCTCGCCCGCGCCTGAGCGAGCCTCGCCGTGATCTCGGGCTCGATCCCGAAGCGCTCCCGGGTTAGCGGGAGCGTCTCGAGGAGATCCCGGCGGATCATCTTGTAACACGTCTCCATGTCGCTCAGGTTGAGATTCGTGAAGACGTTCGAGAGGAACGTGACCGCTCGGTTCCCGACCGCGTGCCAGAAGAGGTGCGCGCGGCGAGGACCGCCGAGGAAGCGGGAACCGTAGACGGCGTCCGCCCATCCTCCGAGGATTGGCTCGAGGAGTGCGAGGAACTCGTGCGGATCGTACTCGAGATCGGCGTCCTGGATCACGACCACGTCGCCCGTCGCTTCCCGGAACCCCGCACGAAGCGCCGCGCCCTTTCCGCGGTTCCGGACGTGGAAGAGCAGGCGGTCGAGGAGGCCCTCCTGCTCGAGCTCGAGGAGGAGATCCGAGCTCCCGTCGGTCGACGCATCGTCGACCGCGATCACCTCGACGGACAAGGGGACCTCCCGCACTCGCTCCACCACCCGCCGCACCGTCGCGACCTCATTGAAGACAGGGACTACGACCGAGAGCCGGACCCGGTCCCATGGGAGATGCGACTCCTCGACCGCGGGGACGGTCCGGGGGCTCACCGGGGCACCCGAAGGCCGATGATGCCGCTCTCGGACGACGACGACGTCAACCCTCGCCCGAGAACGGCGAACCGGGGCACCGCAGATCCGGCGCTCGAGATCCGGGAGCAGTGGCTCGCGGACGTGGATCCTTCTTTCTGGGTCCGCCAATGGGATGGCCAGAGGGCCACCCCCGCCGGCCCGTCAGGGAACGCACGCATCAACTGCGGAGGGAAGACCGAGCGAACACTGAAGCCTGCGACCCTGGAGGCAGCGCCGGCCCCGCATGGTCAGCCGCCCAGGAGAACGTTCAGCGTCTGCCCCGGATAGATGCGGCTCGAACGGATCCCGTTCGTACGCCGGAGGTCGTCAACGGTCGTTCCGTGCCGGTTTGCAATTGTCCAGAGGGACTCCCCCGGCCTGACGATATGCGCCATGATTGTGCCGCCGCCGCCGGCCCCCGGGATCGTCAGCCTCTGTCCGGCGAGGAGCCGACTCCCGCTGAGGCCGTTCGCGACGCGAATCGCCTCGTCGCTGGTCCGGTACGCCCTCGCGATCGTCCAGAGGGACTCCCCCGAACGGACAGTGTGCTCAAAGGACGCGCGGGAGCCCCCTCCCGAGCCCGATGGAATCGAGAGCTCCTGCCCGGGGAAGATGCGACTCCCCGTGATCGCGTTCGCGCGCCTGAGCGAAACGTCGTCGATCCCGTAGTCCCTTGCGATCGTCCAGAGGGACTCCCCTGAACGCACCCTGTGCGTACCCTCGCCCTCCTCGGACGCCTGACCGGGCGCTTCCTCGGGCAAAGCGCCGGCGACCGCCTCGGAAGCAACCGGCGGCGGTTCCGGGGCAACGACCCGGCTCGCCACAGACGCCTGCGCCGGAACTGGCCGAAGCACGAGGAGGCGGAGGCGTTGGCCCACGAGGATCCGGTCGCCCCGGAGTCCATTCTCTGCCCGGATCCGGCTGAGGCTCACCCCGTAGTCGCTCGCGATTCGGCTGAGGCTATCCCCACGCCGAACCACGTGTGTGACCCACTCCTCGTCGAGGGCGGGCTCGGCGGCGACGACCGCCTCGGAAGCAACCGGCGGCGGTTCCGGGGCCGGCATCCGGCTCACGACAGACGCCTGCGCCGGAGCTGGCCGGAGCACGGGGAGGCGGAGGCGTTGGCCCACGAGGATCCGGTCGCCCCGGAGTCCGTTCTCTGCCCGGATCCGGCTGAGGCTCACCCCGTAGTCGCTCGCGATTCGGCTGAGGCTATCCCCGCGCCGAACCACGTGTGTAGCCCACTCCTCGTCGAGGGCAGGCTCGGCGGCGGCGACCGCCTCGGAAGCAACCGGCAGCGGTTCCGGGGCCGGCATCCGACTCACGACAGACGCCTGCGCCGGAGCTGGCCGGAGCACGGGGAGGCGGAGGCGTTGGCCCACGAGGATCCGGTCGCCCCGGAGTCCGTTCTCTGCCCGGATCCGGCTGAGGCTCACCCCGTAGTCGCTCGCGATTCGGCTGAGGCTATCCCCGCGCCGAACCACGTGTGTGACCCACTCCTCGTCGAGGGCGGGCTCGGCTCCCGAGGTGGCCGCGAACGTGACCGTACCTCCGGTAATCCGGGCTACATATGACCGATACTGACGTGGGTAGATCACCACGTGATAGTGGGGCGGGCGCCGCTCGCGCGTCACCTCGAGCACCCCCCTCCCCTCGAGCGTCAGTGTCGTAGACTCAAGCCAGCTGCGGCACACCGACCGGTTGCTTCGACGAAAATCGATCGCCATCCCAGTGGGATGAACCGATCGATCCGAGGCGTTCGAAGGCTGATCGGAGAGGGGTCTGGTCAGGCTCGTAACGACGAGCTTCTCGCCGCACGCAGACCGGTACTGGGACGCAAGCCTCTCGATGAAGAGCCGGGCCTCGGGACGGGCATAGGGGTAGGAGACATCGTGAAGCTCGAAGTCCTGGTTCGGAACAACCAGCACCAGGTAGCCCGCGTCCACGAATCGGCGGACATCGCCGGGGGCGTGGAGGTAGGTGAAGTCGTGAGCCCGCGCCTGTGCGTTCTGGCGATCGAGCGAGACCGCAGACCCGCCGAGGGCCTGCCCCCCGGCGCCTCCGGCGCAGGCGAGGATCACCGCCCCCAGGGCAGCAGCCGTTGCGGCCCTCACTCCTTCACGGGTGAACCGCGCCCCACCCGCACGACACCGTACTCCCTCCCCCATTCCGATCACCGGACCACCCCCCCTCCACCCTGGAGCTCGATACCCGCACGGACTCCAACCCCCCGCAACAGCTCAAGGGAACACCGGTGACCCAAGCCGGTCAAGCCCGGCGACGGCCGTAAAACCGCTCAGATACTCGCGATCCACCCGCTCGCAGCCTTCGCGTAATTCGCCCCGACGACGTCCCAGTCCACGACGTTCCAGAAGGCCGCGAGGTAGTCGGGACGCCGGTTCTGGTACTTGAGGTAATACGCGTGTTCCCAGACGTCGACACCCAAGATCGGGGTCGAGCCGCTCGACAGGGGAGAGTCCTGATTCGCGGTGGAGGTCACGACGAGGTTCCCGAAGGCGTCCACCGAGAGCCACCCCCAACCCGACCCGAAACGCGTCGCTCCGGCTGCGCTCACCGCCTTCTTCACGGCCTCGACTCCGCCGAACGTCTTGTCGATTGCCGACGCGAGATCACCGGTCGGGGCATCGCTCCCGCCGGGCTCGAGGATCTTCCAGAAGAGGGAGTGATTGTGGAACCCCCCGCCATTGTTCTGAACCGCCGTGCGCACGTCGGCCGGGAGAGCCGCAAGGCCCCTGAGGAGCTGCTCAGCCGAGTACCCGTGGAGTTCGGGATGGCCCTCGAGCGCCTTATTCAGGTTCGCCGTGTAGGCGTTGTGATGCTTCGAGTGGTGTATCTCCATCGTGCGCGCATCGATGTGGGGCTCGAGTGCGTCGTAGGCGTAGCCCAATTCCGGGAGAGCATGCGGATAGCCCATCGAAGAGACCTCCGTCGGTGTCGAAATGAGTCCTTGTCGCGCAGGGCGACGAGAGTCCGGTGCCAAGACCCCGAATCGGGGCGACCGTTCCACCCCGAGGCCCGTCCGTTCGTGGCTTCCGAGCGAGTGCCAACGGGAGTCGGGCAGGTCTCGACCGGTGTCGTGCACCTCACCGGGCATCGGCTCTGATGCCGGAGCGAAGCGGCCCCGCACCCACTCGCAAGTCCCCCCCGGGGGGGTAAGCCCGTTACAACGCCCTCAACGCCTCCGGCCCCGGAGCTCGCGGCTTCGCTTTCGCTCCTCCATCAGGCGGCGGCGGACCTCGGCATTCTCGATCCAGGGCTGCCGCTTGAAGTAGGAGTCCGTCATCTCCTTCACCTTCCCGGTCAGGAGGACCATCGCGATCAGGTTCGGCGCGGCGGCCACGAAGAGGACCACGTCGGCAAGGACCCAGGCGACCGTCAGGGGTGCCACTGCGCCGAGGAAGTGCATGACGACGAAGACCACCTTGTAGGGGAGGATAGCCCGGTCCCCGAAGAGGTACATCGCGCACCTGTCCCCATAGTAGCTCCAGGCGATCGCGGTCGAGATCGCAAAGAGGAGGACAGTCAGCACCACGATGTAGTGACCCCACTCCCCTGGGAGCCCCCGCTGGAAGGCGAGCATCGTGAGGGGCGCCCCGTTCTGAACGGCGTGGCCGAAGAGTGCCGAATGCGAAACGCCCCCCTCGGCCACGGCCTCGTCCCGCTCCGGGTAGATCACACCGGTGAACAGCTCCGTGAGGTCAGGATCCGCATAGAGCGTATCCACGGCGACCTGGTGCCACGCGAGCCTCGGGACGTCGATCCCGGCCTCGACGGGGACTCCGGCCACGACCCGGATCTCCCCCGGCGCCCCCGCAAAGACGGTGATCTGCCCGTCGGCCTGCTCCTCGACGAACCCCAGGTCCCCGCTAGCGAGATCGATCTCCGTCCGGAACCGGTCGTCCCAGGAACCGGTCATGATGATGACGAGCGCGGTCATCGTGCAGATGACGATCGTATCGATGAAGGGCCCGAGGAGCGCGACCACGCCCTCGGACACGGGCTCGTCCGTCTGCGCGGCCGCGTGCGCGATCGGTGCGGATCCGAGCCCTGCCTCGTTCGAGAAGAGCCCGCGCCGCACCCCCCAGAGCGCGGTCACGAGGAAGACCCCGACGCCGGTCCCCGCGATCCCCGCGGTCGGGTTGAACGCCTCGGTCACGATGAGCGCGAGGGAGGGGAGGAGGAGGTCGAAGTTCAGGATGATGATCAGGAGAGCCCCCGCGACGTAGACGGATGCCATCGCCGGCGCCACGATCCCCGCCACGCGGCCGATCCGGGTGATCCCGCCGATGATCACTGATCCCACGATCAGCGCGCCCGCGAGACCGCTCACCCAGAGCGGCACCCCGAACTGCGTCTGCATGACGTCGGCTACCGTGTTCGCCTGAACGCCATTGCCCGAGAGGAAGGAGCTGAGCCCGAGGCAGACGGCGAAGAAGACGGCCATCGGCTTCCAGGCCCGGCCGAGACCGAGCTCCATGTAGTACATGGGCCCCCCCGAGACCGTACCCTTCCAGCTAGGCTCGGCTTCGTCCCGCTCCCGGACCTCGCGGTACTCCATAGACGCCGTAACCTCGGCGTACTTCGTCGCCATCCCAATGAAGCCCGTCACCCACATCCAGAAGAGTGCGCCCGGCCCGCCCCAGTGGAGCGCCACAGCGACGCCCGCGATATTTCCGACGCCGACCGTCGCCGAGAGCGCCGTCGAGAGCGCCTGGAAGTGCGAGACGTCCCCCGGCTCGTTCGGATCGTCGTAGCGCCCGGTCGCGATGGCGAGCCCGTGACCGAATCTCCGGATCTGCACGAGCCCGAGACGGATCGTGAAGTAGAACCCTGCCCCGATCAGGATGATCACGACAAGGGGGATCGTCTCCTCTCCGGCCGGAATCCCGAACTCGAAGACCATGAACTCCAGCGTGTCGACGATCCCCTGGATGGCCGCCATCTGATCGAGCCTCCGTCCGTGGTTCTAGCGCAGACCAGCCAGCCCCTTGGAGCGGGCGCCGACCAACGATTCGTTCTGGATTGTGCCGCTCTCGCCGCTCCGCGGCGGAGCGAGAGGCGCCGCTAGGCCGGCCCCGGGAGCGGCTCGGGTCCGAGCTTGAGGAAGACCCTGTCGAGGATCAGTTCCCTCGCCCTCTCCGCGATCTCGTCCAGGGAGGGCGAGTCCGCGTACTGCTTCGCGATCCGCGCCCTCAGCTCCTCCACGGAGGGGAACTCCGGGAGGTGGAGCTCCCGAAGGTAGGACTTCACCTCCTCCCGCCTCCGCTGGAGCTGCGCCGCCGCCCCGTCCCGGGTCCGGTCCCACCGCACCCTCAGCTCGTCAAGCCCCGGCCGCTTGTGCCACACCGCTCTCAGCTCCCTCGCAAGGACCTCGTCGCAGACCGTGTCCGCCACCTCCGTCGCCAGTTTCTCGATCACCTTCCGCCCAAGCCGGCCCTCCCCCACCAGGACGGACTCGGGAGGGGCCCGAAGGTCCCAAACGAGGCCCGTCCACGAGAGTGCCTTCAGGACGTAGTACGAGATGTCCACCTCCCACCAGAAGAACCCCTGCCGCGTCGAGCTCTGGTAGTGGTGGTGGTTGTTGTGCCAGCCCTCGCCGAGAGTGATCAGCGCGAGCCACCAGTTGTTCTTCGAGTCATCGGCGGTGACGTAGCGCTGGTTCCCGACGACGTGCGCGACCGAGTTGATCGAAAAAGTGCAGTGGTAGAGGATTACCGTGCTCAGGAAGAACCCTACGAAGAGACCCGGTGCCCCGTCGGCCAAGTAGCACCCCACGGCGACGAGGAAGGCCGGGAAGTACGGCCGGCGGTCAAGGAAGCGGAGCTCGGGATACTTCATCAGGTCCGTAACGGTCGAGTAGTCCACCGCGGACTTCCGCCTAGAGAAGATCCACCCCACGTGAGAGAACCAGAACCCTGTGTGCCTCGGGGAGTGGACGTCGAGCGGGGTATCGGAGTGCCGGTGATGGTGGCGGTGGACCGCGGACCACCAGAGCACCCCGCGCTGCGCCGAGGTCTGGGCGAGGAAGGCGAGGAAGAACTGGAAGAGCCGGCTCGTCTTGTACGTCCGGTGGGAGAAGTACCGGTGGAACCCGGCCGTGAGCCCCCACATCCGGATGAAGTAGAGGGAAATGCAGAGTACGACCGAGGTAGTAGTGAACCCGGTCCAGAAGACGCCGAGCGCGGCCAGATGGGCGAGTGCGAAGGGGATCGCCGCAGGGTAGACGATGTCGTTATGGGGCTCTTCGCGAGCGACGTGCGGATCCGGCTCGGCCTTCGCCTGGGCGTCCAAGGACACTTCTCGACCTCCGGGATGGGTACAACGATCCGAATCGTTCGGCGGTACGGGCGCTACTTGTAACGGTAGGTGACCCGGCCCCGGCTCAGGTCGTAGGGCGACATCTCCACCTTGACGCGGTCCCCCTCGAGCACCCGGATGTAGAACTTCCTCATCTTTCCGGAGAGGTAGGCGAGAATCTTGTGGCCGTTCTCCAGCTCCACCCGGAAGTTGGCGTTCGGCAATACCTCGGTTACGGTCCCCTCGACCTCTATCGCGTCACTCGCCACGCAGTTCTCCTCGCTCGTGCTCGGCCGGGCGACTCCGCCACGGGGTGGAGCCGGAACCTGACAGCGCATGAAGGTAATGAAGTTCGGGGGTGAAGGAAAACGCCGAGCGTCGCTCTAAGGAACGGAGAGTTGGAATGAAACCGTCAGTCGTCGGTGCAATCGTCGTGGCAGCCCTCGCCTTCATGGGCGTGGTCGTGTGGGGAACGCTTCAGGGCGCCGAGGTGGAGTGCGAGGTCTGCCTGGTATTCGACCGCGAGGAGGTCTGCCGCCTCGGGCGGGGCGAGTCCGAGGTGGAGGCGCTGGCCGCCGCGCATTCGAGCGCGTGCGGGGGAAACACCTCGGGGATGGCGGAGTCGATTGCCTGCATGAACCGCGTCCCCGAACGCTCGAGCTGCCCAGCCAACTGAGCCGCGCCCGCACTCGCTCGACGGCTGCGGGAACGCCCGGGTCAGGGGATCCCTGTCGTAGGCGCGAAAGCCTCCACTGGAGGGGGGCCAGGCGAGGGGAGTTCCACGACCGGGTTTCCCACGCGGAGCTCCAGTCCCTCCCGGAGCCCTCCCCGGAACACCGGAGTGGAGCCGTCCTTTGGGCTCACGAGGACGACAACCGTCGAACCCAGGTGGAAGGTCATGAGGGGGGCTCCGGCCGCAAGCGGGATCGGGGGATCGTAGCGACGCGTCCCTCCGCCCGCCCCCCGGGCCAGCGAGTTCAGAGTTGGATCGAACTCCGCCCGGATGCTACCCACATTGAGCGCGCCGACAGCGACGACGGCCACGTGGGCTCCCTCGGTTTCGAGGAGAACGACGAGCCGCTCGTTTCCGACGTAGATGCGCGGGAGCCGCGCGGCAATCTTCGGGCTCACGGGGAAGAGGCGGCCCCGGACTCTTCGGGCGTGCCGGACCCAGGCCGGACACGGCCCGTGGACCCGGTGGTAGTGCCTCGGGCTGAGGTACAGGGTGAGGAAGGCGCCGCAGCGGTAGTGCTCGGCCTCGGCGTCGTCTCCGAGGAGCTCGGCGACGGGGTAGGAGAGGCCCTTCGCCTGCAGCGCCGTCCCCTCGGCAAGCGGACCGAAACCCTGAAGGGTCCCGTCCACCGGGGAGGCGACCCACCCCGCCCGCCCCGTCCACCCCCGGGCCTCTTGCCGGAGACGCCGGCTAAAGAGGGCGGAGAGGGTGGGATACGCCTCCGGTGCCTTCTCCGCCTCCCCTACCTCGATGGAGAAGCGGCGGGCGAAGGCGCGGTTCACCCGGGCCTGAAGCGCCCCCGGGAGTGGGCGGCGAGACGCCCACCCGACGATGAGGGAGAGGAGGTGGTGCGGGAGGACGCCAAGCACGGCGAGAAGCACCCGCCAGGGGAAAGATCCTCGCTTCGACACGCCTCCCCTGTCAGAGTAGGCGGGATCCTCTGGAGGAGGAGGCGCAAGGGAACGCCTCTCCCCGACCGGCCGACGGCAGGACCGCCCCACACACGGGCCCGGCGGCTAGCTCGCCGTGTAACCGGCCGCCCGGATCGCCTCCGCCGCTGCCTCTCGGAGCACTCCACCCGGAGGGACGGACACGACGGCCTCCCCGATCTTCACGGATTGGATCTCGACTCCGGCGACCCCTTCGAGAGCCCGCCGGACGTGCGACACGCAGTGGTCGCAGCTCATCCCGCCTACCTCGATCCGTTCCGTCACCGTATCCACCTCATGCGCTCGTGTTCGCATCGGGGCCGACCCGAAGGCCGCCGAGCCCCTTCCTGAACCCGGCTCGGGGGTGAAGGGTCCCGAAGGGGAGGGGGACCTCCCCGGTGACCGGCAGCCGGGGCGAGGAGCCTTGGGGAGGGGCAGGTGTAACGGGAGATCGGGGAGCGGGAGACTCTCACTCCCGCCCGCGACTCACGGAGCGCCGAGCGACGAATGATGACGCCTCGAAGAACCCGACGCGGAGCCCAGGGGCTCCTCCCCGACGCCGGAGCATGCGCGCTCATCTGGCTCACGATATCGCCGGGTGCCGCCTCCCCCCAGGCGGCGGCACCCGAGATTGCCTCTGCAATCGGGACGATCACCGAGGCGTCCGTCCGAGCCCATCTCGCCGTTCTCGCCCACGACCAGCTCCGGGGCCGGGATACGCCGAGCGAGGGGCTCGAAACGGCCGCAACGTACATCGCGGAGCTTCACACGAGTTACGGGCTCGAGCCCGCCGGCCCGGACGGCAGCTTCATGCAGAGGTATCCGCTGGGGCTCATGGGCCCGGATCCCGCGAGTGCGAGCATCCGCCTCCACGGCCCCGGCGGAACGACGGAACCTCGGGTGGGGCGGGACGCCTTCTTCGACGGCGGTTCCGAGGAGCGGGTCGAGGGTCCTCTCACGTTCGTGAACATGGAGCTCGCCGGCGCTGCGGAGCCCGGCTCGCTCGCCGGGGCCGTCGCCGTATTCGAGCTCCCAGGCGGCTGGGACCCCTCCCTCTGGTCCACTTCCCTCAGGCAGGCTGCGTACGCGCGCGAGGCCGGCGCCTCGGGGATCGTCCACATCCTCGATTCCGGCTTCCCCTCCTCCGTGGTAGGCCAGCTCGGGTCGGCCCTCGCGCAGCCGAGGTGGCGGCTCGGGGGCGACGCCTTCCTCCCGCGCGTCTTCGTCCGGAGGCGGGCGTTCGAGGAGGTGATCCCCGAAGGGGAGCGGCCGTGGAACGAGGCTTCGGAGAACGCGGCCGGGCCCGGGAGCCTCGCGCCCGTCC
Organism: Longimicrobiales bacterium; assembly: GCA_965206975.1. Lineage (GTDB taxonomy): Bacteria > Gemmatimonadota > Gemmatimonadetes > Longimicrobiales > Gaopeijiaceae > JAAXGI01. The sequence continues at coordinate 59,345 of OZ242253.1, forward strand.
CCGGGACGAGACTGGATGCGGAGCTCCCCCTCAACATCGTGAGCCTCGGGGATCCGCCAAACGTCGTCGCGGAGCTCCCGGGACGGGACCCCGCGCTCCGGGACGAGTACATCGTCCTGACCGCCCACTTCGATCACGTCGGGGTTGGCCAGGCGGTGGACGGGGACTCGATCTACAACGGGGCCGACGACAACGGCTCCGGCACAACTGCGCTCCTCGAGGTGAGCCGCGCTCTCGGGAGCCTCCCCCGCGAGCTCCGCCCGAGGCGCTCCGTCCTCTTCCTCCACGTGAGCGGGGAGGAGAAGGGCCTCCTCGGCTCGGAGTGGTGGGTCGATCATCCAACGCGCCCGATCGGAAACGCCGTGGCAAACATCAACATGGACATGGTGGGCGGGAACACCCACCCGGACACGATCGCGGTACTCGGGAGGGAGTACTCCTCCCTCGGACCCCTCCTGATGGAGGTGAACCGCGAGCGGCCTGAACTCGGTCTCACGACCGTCCCCGACATGTGGCCGCAGGAGGCGCTCTTCTTCCGCTCCGACCAGTTCAATTTCATGCGGGAGGAGATACCCTCCCTCTTCCTCTTTGCCGGATTCCACGAGTGCTACCACCGCCCGTGCGATGAACTCGACTTCGTGAGCTTCCGGAAGATCTCGCGGGTGGCCCGGCTCACCGCCCACACCGTCCTCGAGATCGGGAACCGCGACGAGCGCCCGGAGTGGACCCCGGACGGGCTGACGGAGATCCGGCGGATGACGGGCGGAGGGGCAGCGCGCCCCTGACCTGCGGAGGGGCAGACGGGCACCGGGGCACCGCCCCCACGCTACCCCTCAGGCGAGGGGCGCACTGCGCCGGATCACACCGGCTGACGCGAGGGCTAGGCGACCCTCGACGCGAGCGGCCGGGATCTCTGCCTCGAGTCGTGGCCGGTAACACCTAACCGCCGCCTCGACGGAAACCTCGTCACCCGGGTCGAGCGAGTCCGACCTCCACGTGATCATTACCAGGTTGCCGCCCGTCCCGGACGAGGATGGAGAGCGCTCGCTCCAACCCGCGCTCCCGGGGGAAAGAACGCAGGGAGAGAAGCCCACGGGTCGGCTCCCGGGCGGGCACCGAGCCGAGCCTCGCCCACCTGAAAGCCCGAAGCGAGGGTGAGGAGCGCGGAGTTGGTCCGGAAGCCCGTCCTCGATCCACTCGATCGCCCCGAATCAGGCACGGACGAGTGCGGCGGCCTCCACCTCCGTCATCCCGGGCCCGGGATGACGGAGACCCTCGAGGCTGAGCACGAGCCCGGCGACGGAGTGAAGGAGCGGCGCGCCCCATCCGAGGAAGTCGCGGGCCGAGAGGGGGCCTTCTACCGGGTCGGTCTCCGCTTGTAGATTCCCTAAGGGGCGCCGCGGGGCCAGCCGCAAGCTGGGTCTCTCGGCTCCCACTCGTTCACTTCCCCCACGAAGAGCCCGTCAACGCGAGGGACCCGTGCAGAATCTCATCATCCGACTCTTCGTGAACGCCGTCGCACTCTGGGCGGCCGCCCGCCTCGTCCCCGGGATCGAGCTCGACGGCAACTTTATCCGTGTCCTCGCCGTCGCGGCCGTCTTCGGGGTCGTGAATGCGCTGATCCGCCCGCTGATCCTCCTCCTTTCCCTCCCCCTCATCGTTCTCACGTTGGGGCTCTTCACCCTGGTGGCGAATGCGCTCGTACTCATGCTCACCGACCTTCTCGCGGCCTCACTGTCCATCGCCGGGTTCTGGTCGGCACTGGGGGGAAGCCTCCTGATCTCCCTCGTGAGCCTCTTCTTCTCGATCCTCCTCCCGGGACCGGAGTAGCGCGGCGGCCTCGCGCGGGGCGGGGGCAGCCCGCCCGAGCTTCGCGACGCTGCGGGAGGGGTAGGACTTCTCCCCCTCTCCCGCGCCGGGAGCGGGATCGCCGGGCGGAGGGGTCCTCACGCCTCCCGGCCGTAGTCCCGGTAACTCCTTCCGAGCCAGAGTGCGAGGAGTAGCCATACGACAGATATCGGGAGCATCGTGAGGGCGAGCGCCGAGAGGCCGAGGCCGGCCCACCCCATCGCCGTGTACGACCAGGCACCGAGCTGGTCGGCGGCGCGGTAGACGAAGGTATCGTTGAAGTTCTTCGCCTTGTACTTGTCGGTCCGCGGGACCACGGTGTAGAGGACTTCCCGGGCGGGACGCTGGATCGCGAAGTTCGCCGCCCGCCTCAGGACTTGGAAGAGGACGACGACGAGGAGGATCGGGGCAACGGCCAAGATCCCGAAGCCCACGAAGCTTACGAGGGGAAGGACCGCGAGCGCGAGCGCGAGGCCGAGCCACTTGAGGATCCGCCCGGTCAGGAAGAGCTGCGTGATCAGCGTGAGCGACTGGACCGCAACCTCCATCACCGCGAAGAGGCGGGTCTGACCCTCGTCGTCCCCCGCCATCACCTCCTCGACGATCGCGATCAGGTGGAAGTAGAGGAAGGTCGAGACAACGGCAAAAAGGAGGATGAGCGCGGCCAGGCCGAGGAGATACCGCGAGCGGGCCACGCGGTACATCCCCTCGAGGATCCCGCCGCCGATCACCTCCTCTTGCTTCTGCACCGTCTCGGCCACCGCCTGGGTCGTGACCCCGTCCTCCTGGTCCGACTCCCGGGAGACGACCCGGGCGAGCTTCGCCTCGTGCCGCTCGAAGGCGTGGGCGGAGCGTCCCGCGAGCTCTAGGAGGAGCGCGGACACGAGGAGGAGGTTGATCGGACCCAGCACCCCCACGAGAGCGGCGGTGATCGAGGAGCCGAGGAGGGCGCCCACCGTCCCGCCGACGGCGATGAACCCGAAGAGCCGCTTCCCCTGCGAGGGGTGGTAGGTGTCGGTCATGAAGGACCAGAAGACCGAGACCACGAAGAGGTTGAAGACGCTCGTCCAGATGAAGAAGGCCCGGCCGACCCAGATACTCTGCGTCGCGTCGGCCACGGTGAAGAGGAGGTAAAAGGCGACGAGCATGCCGATGAAGACGCGATAAATCCAGGCGATGAAGACCCGTCTCGGATAGCGGGCGACGAGCACCGAGAAGATGGGGTGGAGGAGGAGCATCCCAAGGAGGGTGCCGGTGAAGAGCCAGGCGAGGTTGTCCACCCCACTCGCAACCCCCATCTGATCCCGGATCGGGCGGATGACGAAGTAGGATGCCAGGACGAGGAAGAAGTAGGCAAAGGACCAGCCGACCGCCTGGATCTCGTCTTCCCGGATATCCACCGCCCGCCGAATCAGTCCGCCGATCGCGCTTCCCATCTCCTCCAGCCCTCCGTCAGTCGGTCCCTAAGCCCCCGGGAGGGCGATCCGCCCCGCTCGGCGGGGAAGTGAGAGGCGTTCCGCCCCGCGGCGCGGGGCTAGTACCTCGGGAGGCTCGGGTCCACCTCTTTCTGCCAGGCCAAGATCCCGCCCTGAAGGTTCCAGAGCTTCCGGAAGCCGGCCTCCCGAAGCTGGCGGAGCGCCTTCGCGCTTCGCGTACCCCCCTGGCAGTGGAGGACGATTTCCTCTGCGGAATCCAGCTCCGATATCCGGTCGAGAAGGGAATCGAGTGGAATCAGGGTGGCTCCCCGATCCTCGAGGTTCACGATCTCCCACTCGTGCTCCTGGCGCACGTCCACGATGCGGAGCCGGTCCCCTCGCTCGAGCCTCTCCTTGAGCTCGCCCGGGGAGACCGTTGGGATCTCGTCCGGCCCGCCGGCGGCCTCCGCCCCCTCCTCGTACCCCGAGACGCCGCAGAACTCGAGGTAGTCGATGAGCTCCGTCACCGTGGGCTCCGGCCCGCAGACAGGACATGCGGGGTTCTTTCGAAGCTTGAGGGTCCGCCATTCCATCGCGAGCGCGTCGAAGAGGAGGAGGCGTCCGATGAGCGGGTCACCCTCCCCGATGACGAGCTTGATTGTCTCGAGCGCCTGCAGGCTCCCGATGATCCCGGGCAGAACGCCCAGGACCCCCCCTTCCGCGCAACTCGGGACCATCCCCGGAGGGGGCGGCTGACGGAAGAGGCACCGGTAACACGGCCCGTGCCTCGCATCGAAGACCGAGACCTGGCCCTCGAAGCGGAAGATCGACCCGTAGACGTTCGGCTTTCCGAGGATCACGCAGGCATCGTTCGTCAGGTAGCGGGTCGGGAAGTTGTCCGTCCCATCCACAACGACGTCGTACGCCTCGATCACCTCCATCGCGTTCTCGCTCGTGAGGCGGAGCTGATGGGTGTCCACCTCGACGTTCGGGTTCACGTCGTGAATCCGGTCCCGCGCCGAGTCGAGCTTCGGGCGACCCACGTCCCTCGTTCCGTGGAGCACCTGCCGGTGGAGGTTCGTGTGGTCGACCACGTCGAAGTCCACGATCCCGATCCGGCCGATCCCCGCCGCCGCCAGATAGAGTCCGAGCGGCGAGCCAAGCCCGCCCGCCCCAACCATGAGAATGCTCGCATCCTTCATCTTCCGCTGACCCGTCATCCCGACCTCGGGCATGATCAGGTGCCGGGAGTAGCGCTCGATCTCCTCTCGGTTGAGGTGCGGAAGGACGCCGGCGGGGACCGCCCACGGGGGTGCCTCGCCGGCCCCCGACTCGGGCCGCTCTCCGTTGTCGCTCATCTATGACTCTCCGTATCGCGTGCCGTGGATCCGGCAACCCGCAGACTCGACCGTCAAGGTGCGCCCCGTCGGGCGTACGTCAACTCCGCGCTGCGCTCCCCCGGGCCGCGTCGAGTCGGACGAAGACGGCAAGACGATCGCGGGGATCGTTGTCGATCTTCTCGAGAGCGGGTTCCGCTACCCCGAAGGCCGTCCCGATCGCCTCCCGGACGAGGGGGGCAAAGTCCCGGTACCCGTCGTTCGAGTTCGGCGCCAGGAGTCGGTCGTTCGCCTCGATCCGGAGCCGGGCGGGATCGAAGCTGAGCTTCCCCCTGACCCTTGGGTCCTCCTCAAGCCGAGCCGCGACGGTAAGCGTCTGCCGGAGTGTCTCGGCGATCCCCTCCGACGCGCTCCCGTCGAAGGGCAGGCGCCGCTGGCCAAGGAGGCCGAGGCGGCCATCGGAGCGGTCGAGGGCGAAGCTCGCCTCGTGGCAGACGAGCACGATCCCGGGGCTGTCCGGAGCGTGGGCATAGTCCGCGACGTCGAGCATCACCAGATCGAGGGCCCGCTCGCGGATCCACTCGTGGAAGATCGGCACGAACAGCTCGGCGTCGTTCTCGACAGTATACTCCGACGCGTAGCACTTCACGCAAATCCGGTAGAGCCCGGCAATCGCATCCCCGCTCACGAAGCCACCCGCGCGCCCTTCCCGCTTCCCGAGGCCTGGGCCTCAAGGAGCCGGGTGTAGCACGCATGCGCCGCCTCGATGAAGAGCTGGGACTCCTCGACGGTCCGCCGCGCCTGATCCCGGTCTCGCACCCGGCCCCGCTCTCCGTGCGTGCTCTGATAGTAGCTCCACTCCCTCGCGCCGACGAAGCGTTCGAAGAAGCGCTCGGTATCGACGAATTCCCTCTCGAAGCGGGCGTACACCCCCTCGGCATCGTCCGCGACGTCCGGATCCCCGTGCTTGATGAGCCCCTGGGCCGCCATCACCATCGCCTCGTACGCCATCACGGCCGCCGCGCGCACCTCGTCCTCCGTGGCACCGGGGTCGTCCACGATCACGGAGGCGTCGAAGGCCCGGCTTTCCGCATTCGCCAAGCTGAACTGCGTGAGCGTCACGACTTCACCCGCGCACTCGCCCACCCCGATGTCACCGATCGAGTACTCGCGGGCGTCGTGCCAGTCGACGTAGTAGCTCGGGTCCGCCTCGTAGGACGGGACCGCGAGGAGGTCCTTGATGCGCTCCTTGATCTCCTTCTTCCCCACCCTCATGACCCAGCTCCGGAAGCTCTCCTCCTCCGTCCGCTCATCGATGTACAGGTCGAGGAGTCGGTCGACCGCCTCGGGTACCCGCTTCGAGGGAACGGCTCCGATCGCGAGCCCGTAGCTCCCCGCATTCTCCTCAAGCGAGCCCCCGAGGAGGAGGAGGAAGTGCGGTACCTTGAACGAGCCCACGTTCCGGCTCGATCCGTAGAACCCGATGTCGGCGACGTGGTGCATCCCGCACGAGTTCGGGCATCCGCTCACCTTCACGTGGACATCGCGGAGCACAGGGTCGAGGTGAAGGCCCCGGTCCTCGAAGCGTTCCCTGAGCTCCGAGCCGAGACCCCGCGAGCTCGCGATCCCGAGCTTGCACGTGTCCGTCCCGGGGCACGCCGTCACGTCCGAGATCGTCGCTGCACCGGGGAGGACGAGCTTCGCCTTACGGAGCCCGCTGTAGAGCGCACCGAGGTCCTGGCGGTGGATCCAGCGGAGGAAGAAGTTCTGATCGACGGTCGTCCGAAGCGCGTCCGGCGCGTAATGCCGCATTATGTCGGCGAGCTGCCGGGACTGACGGGAGGTGATGTCCCCGAGGGGCAGGTTCACCGTCACCGCTACGAAGCCATCCTGGCGCTGCTCGTAGACATTCGTACGCGACCACTCGTCGAACCCCGGCTCCCGCTCGGCAGCACCGTCGGTGGCGGGCTCCGAGAGCCCCTCGATCACCGGGAGGTGGGCGTCCTCGAGCCAGTCTGACCAGCGTGGGTCCTCCTCCATCGCCCCCAGTTCCTCGTCGACGAGACGCCGGAACTCCTCGATCCCGAGCTTCGCGACGAGGAACTTGATCCGCGCCTTGTTCCGGTTCCGCTTCTCGCCGAGCCTGGCATACACCCGTGCGATCGCCTGCGACACGGGGAGCATCTGCGCCTCGGGCATGAAGTCGTAGAGCTCCTTCGCCACGTGTGGGATTGGGCCCAGCCCGCCCCCCACGACGACCCGGAAGCCGCGCTCCTCGGCCCCGTCCACCTTGCGGACCGCGGCCACGAAGCCCAGGTCGTGCATCATCACGCGGGCACACCCCTCCGCCCCGCACCCCGAGTACGCGATCTTGAACTTCCGCCCGAAGTCCTGCACGTCGCGGTGCCCGAGGAGGAACCACGTCTCGGCCCTCGCATACGGCGAGATATCGAACGCCTCGTCCCGGCAGATCCCCGCCTGCGGGCACCCCGTCACATTGCGGACGGAGTTCCCGCACGCCTCGCGGGTCGTGATCCCCACGGCGGCGAGCCGCCGGTGCATGTCCGGGGTGTCCTCGATGTCGATGAAGTGGAGCTGCACGTCCTGGCGCGTCGTGATGTGGAGTACGCCATTGGAGTACTCTTCCGCGCAGTCGGCGAGGACTTCCAGCTGCTCGGCCGAGAGCTTCCCGAAGGGGATCTTGATCCGCTGCATCCCGGGGGCGTCGAACTCCGTCTCCGGGCCCTTCGTCAACCCCCGCCGGGGAAAGGGAATCTCCTGCGTCTTCGTCCCGTCGTAGCGCTGGCCATTGTCGTAGCGCTGCCCGTACGCCCCCCGCCGGAGCCTGAGCTCGGCGAAGACCTTCTCCTCGAGCTTCTCCTGCTTCCTGAGCTGCATCTGGTTCTCGTAGGCGTCGATCTCCTCCGCCATCCCTTCAGGGATTCTGTCCTCTAGGGACTCCTTCCAGCTATCGGCCTTCGCGCCCATGGCTCCGCATCAAGCTCCGGTTCGGTGATTAGATTCCGTGCAGCCCGCACTCGAGCCGAACAGTACCCCGCCAACGCCCCGCACGTTCATGTTCGCCGGGCCCGATCGGGGTCGTGAGAGGCGCATCCCCGATACTCGCGTAGCCCAGATCGTGGAGCGGGTGGTAGGGGACGTTCTCGGAGCGGATGAAGCTCCACACGTCCTCGAGGCTCCAGTCGGCGAGCGGGTTGATCTTCACCTGGCTCGCGAACTCGATGTGCGGCATCGCGGCCCGCGTCGCGGACTGGTTGCGGCGGCGGCCCGTGACCCAGCCGAGGACCCCCTGCAAGGCGGCCCGCATGGGGGCCACCTTGGTCAGCTGGTGGAAGGCCTCCTCGTCCCGCTCCCAGAGGCGCCCACCGTGCTCGGCCTCGAAGACCTTCCTAGACGGGGCCGCCCGGTACGTGCGGAGCTCGAAGCCGTACCGGTCCCGGATGGCCTCGGCGTGCTCCACCGTCTCGGGAAAGTGGTAGAGTGTATCGATGAAGATCACAGGGAGCCTTATCCCCTCCTCGGAGAGGATGTGGATCAGCGCCATCCCGCCGACCCCGAAGGTCGAGGAGAGAATCAGCCGCCCCTCCGGAAAGGCGCCATGCGCCCAGCGGAGGATCTCCGACGGCCCCGCCCTCTCGAACCGGTCGTTCAGCTCGATCACCTCGGCCTCGCCCAAGCACGAGGCCGGGGAGGCCTCCCTCAATCCGAGTCCCATTCCCATTCGCTGGCCCCTTTCCGCGGTCACACGAAACCGGACATCCCGCGCCGCAGCCCGGGCGCCCACACGCATACGAAAACGGCCCCGGCCTCTCGGAGAGGCCGGGGCCGTGGATCCAGCGCAACGTCTCGCGTTAGGCGCAGCGCCTCCCAGACCCGCCCCTCGAATGGGGGGGCCGACAGCAACACATCGCGGTGGTACGGTTCAACGTTTCTCGCCTGTATCCGGTGCAGTGAACTTGCGGTCCCGGCACCCCAGGGTATCCGATCCGCCCGCGGAGTCTACCGCGAGGAGGGATAAGGGTCAAGAGATGGTGGCTCCGCCTACGACTTCCGGCCCGTCAGGAGGGTGAACGGAGCATCTCGCCACTTGCATTCGGCGCGAAAACCCGCTTCGCCCATCGCGATCAGCTCGTCACCCAAAGCAAAGTAGGTGTCCTCGGCCGCCCACTCGTCAAAGTGCTCGTAGGCGCGCCGTTCATCGATCCCGCACGAGACCAGGTGAGAAGCCCACTTGCGGTAGCACGCCCTCCCCTCGGCCGGGTCTGCGCTCACGGCCACGTCGGCGTTGACAAAGACCCCGCCGGGCCGCAGCGCCCTAAAGATCCCCCTATAGAGGGCAGACTTGCTTTCCAGCGTTGGAATGTGGTGGAGAGAGAGAGAGGCAGCGACGGCATCACACTCCGAGAGCGCATCGTAGAAGGAACGACGCTCGAAGCGCGCACGACTCCCGAACCGCTTGAGCCGGACCCGTGCCTGATCGAGCATTTCCGCATCGATGTCGAGCGCGATCACCGCGCCCACGCCCTCGTCTTCCAGGATCGCTTCCGCCAAGGCCCCCGTTCCGGCACCGAGGTCGAGTACCAGGCGGGGATGGATTTCCGCGATTTCACGTGCGGCCCGGCTGAGCCCCTCCTCGTAACCGGGGATGAACCGGCGTATCGTCTCGTCGTATCGATCGATCTCGATGCCGAGGTGGCCGCGTACAGAATGAGCCATTTCGGTGGCGCGGGAGTTGGGCCTCCGGCCCCGCATGTGGCGGTCACGATGCGGACCGGCGGCCGGTCATGGATCCTGGCGCTCTCGGGGCGAGGGGGTGACCTCGCCGTGTACGTGATTACCTTCCATCCGCGAGCAATGCAACGGGGCGGGAACCGGTGACCGGACTACCGCCCCGGCAAAGAGCGGACTTGAGGCCTATCGGGCCCTTTCGTGGAAGATCGTGCGGGCGGGTGCGGGCACCCGATACAGGGAGTTCTCGTATGGGAGGTGGACGAGACCCGCGGCCTGGCCGCTTGCGTTCCCCATCGGTGGCGAGGCGCCTCGGAAATTGTGCCTCCGGGATCTTAGTGTGGGCGGTCGTCGTAGCTCCGCTCACCTCGCAGTCGGGGGCGGCGGGGACGAGCCCCGAGCCGGGCACCGCTCCGCGCCTCTCGGCGGTCCGGGTCCCTGTCGGGCCGCACGCTTCCGCCTCGGGTGGATCGACTCGGCAGGAACCGGGCTCTTCGTCGTGTACAAGGAGCGTCAGAGCGACCGCCTCGCCGGGCTGTACAACGGGCTCCTCGAACGAACGGTCTCGATCAAGCTGAGCCGCGTCCGTCGGCTGGGGAACGGGTTCGCCGGCTAGCGGGGCACAGGAGGCGTACGGTCCATGGCGCTACGCGAAGTCCTGCGGATGGGCCATCCGCAGCTCAGGCGCAGGGCGAACGAGGTAGAGCGACTCGACGATGACACGCTCCCGGCCCTGGTCGAGGATATGCTCGAGACCATGAAGGCCTGCGACGGAGTAGGGCTCGCCGCACCTCAGATCGATGTGCCGCTGCGCATCATCGTCTTCGGGGTCGACGAGAACCCCCGCTATCCGGACGCCGCTCCCGTCCCCCGGACCGTCCTCGTGAATCCCGAGATCGCGCCTGCGGACCAAGCCGTGCGTTCGGAGTGGGAGGGTTGCCTCAGCCTTCCGGGGATGCGCGGCCTGGTTCCGCGATACGAGTGGATCCACTACCGGGGGCTGGATGCCGACGGCCGGGAGGTCGAGGGAAAGGCGGAGGGGTTTCACGCCCGCATCATCCAGCATGAGTGCGACCATCTCGACGGGATCCTCTATCCCGACCGGATCGAGGAGCCGGAGATGTTCGGCTTCATCGAGGAACTTCAGGCCACAAGCCTGATCCCCGGCGCGCTCCCGCAGGAACCTCCGAGAAGACCCCGATAAGGCGGGCCAGCGAAAGCTCAGCAGTGGCGCCCTCCCTCCCCGCTCACCAACCTTCAGCCTCTCCCGCGGCGCTTCGCCCTGTCGCCCGCGCCCTGTCGGGGTCCCGGCCTCGGATTCGAGGGACGAGCCGAATCGACGACCCTGCGCAGTCGGGTCGGTGAAGCTTGGATCGCTCTACGACTCAGGGCTCCCAGGCGGTGACTCGTCACGGACGGCGATGGCGGCCGCCAGATCGAGGTGCCCGCGGGATCCGAGGCTTCGGGTTCACTGGCCGGGCCGGCCTAGCCGCTTAACCGACCGCCCGTACGGCTGCGCGCCGAACCCTTCGCAGGACAGCGTGTGCGGAACGAGGGGCCGTGGTCGGCCCGCGCCGCCCGTGCCACGCTTTGCATACGGCGGTGTCGAGGCCTGGGACGAAGCAGGCCCCCTACCCCTAGAATGCCCCTCGGACGAGTCCGACCGGCGCCGAACACCTCATCGCACCACCACCACGCAAGCTATTCGCCACTCTTGGAGAGCTGTGGACGGAGCACGAGATGGACCGCGAGGACACCCACGAGCAGGACGCCCGCGATCACCGGCGCGCGCCAGTCGCCAGCCCCGACCCGGGCCGCGAACATCGCGAAGCAGACGACCGCGCCGAGCGCGGGCACGGCGACCGGCAGCTCGAAGGCGCCCTCGGGTTCATCAGGTCTGAGCTTCAGTATGACAAGCGCACTGTTTACGACCGAGAACACCAGGAGGAGGAGGAGCACCGTAGCCGAAGCCAGCTGCGAAATGTCCCCCGACAGGATCAAGAGCACGATCAGGACGAAGATGAGCGCCACAGCCACATGGGGTGTGCGGCGCGCCGGATGAACCTTTCCGAGAGCTCGCGGCAGCTGGCCGTCCCGCGCCATACCATACAGGAGACGTGACGCGGTGACATAGTTGATCAGCCCGGTATTCGCCACCGCGAAGATGGTAATCGCAATGAACATCCAAGCCGGAAACCAGGGTGCCGCGCGCGCCACGACTTCGACCAGCGGCGCATTGGCCGCCGCCAAGTCCTGCCACGGCACCACCGAGGCTGCGCTGATCGACACGCCCATGTAGATGAGGACGGTTAGCACCAGGGCCGACACCAGACCGAGCGGCATGTTGCGCTGCGGATTCTTCAGTTCCTCGGCGACGTTGATCGCATCTTCGAATCCGAGGAAGGAGTAGAAGGTGAGCACGACTCCCTGCACCAGGAATACGAGGGGAAGGCCCGCCTCCGTCTCCGGAAGGGATGGGAACTCAAGCAGGTTCGCCGAACCCCAGAAACGCAGGCACACCGCAATCACGAACAGCAGGCCCGCTGCCTCCACCAACGTGAAGACGACATTGGCCCACATGGATTCCCGGATACCGCGGTACACGAGGGCGCCCACGAAGACAAGATATATGAACGCCAACATGCCAGTCGGCAGGCCCTGGAGAGCGGGCAGGGCCTGCAGATTCTCACCCACGACGCGTGCACCGGCGGCAATCGAAGTGAAGCCCGAGCAGGCCACGCTGAGGCCTACCACATGGGTCAGCAGGGTGCGGCGATAGGCCCGGTGGGTGATGAAAGCGGCACCGCCTGCGCGCGGGTAGCGCGATCCGAGCGAGGCATAGGACAGCCCCGTCAGCCCCGCCGCGACCATGGACAGCGCAAAGGCCAGCCAGATGGCGGAGCCCATCTCGGCAGCAACTTGTCCCAGCAAGCCGTAGATCCCGGCACCAAGCATGCTGCCCGCCCCGTAGAGCGTCATCTGCCACAACCCGATGCTGCGCTGAAGGGTCGGTTCGCCGTTCACCGCTCCCGGCGGCGTACCAGGCTGTTCCATGAGCTCCCCCTCTATTTCTGTCGCGCTCTCTGGGGTCCACTGCCTGCCAAGGCGGCAGCCGATCGTACGTAACGACACCCCAACGCTGCACGCAAGTCGAAGGGCGCGAATTGGCAGCGGGCGTCAAGAATCGCATTTACCCCGAGGCGCGAGTTCGCCTCGGCCCTCATGGACTAGGCAAGCAGTGGGCTGTGCGGGTCGTGGTGGTTTGGAGCCAGCAGGCAGGGTACTCGAGTGCTATCAAGCAGCCCGACTACAAGCAACTCGAGAAGGCTCTCGAATCCCGGCGGCGGGCTCACTCGCGCGCCCAAATTGGCAAACATCGGTCCGCCGATTCCTGCAGGTTCGATGGGCGCTGCTGGATTCGAACCAGCGACCTCCTGCTTGTAAGGCAGGCGCTCTAAACCAACTGAGCTAAGCGCCCAAGTCGCTTTGCGGAGACAATTTACTTGGCCTTCCACCCAACTTTGAACTCCAAAGTGCGCGAGAAGTCGTGGGGGAACAACCCCGCGCCACAGCGCGCCACGGTGCGAGCTAAGCGGCGCGGAAAGCTCGCCAGGACGAACGATGGCACCCGGCCGGTTACCGTCGCACCCATGCAGTGAACGCACTCACCGCGACCCCGGGTCGGACGTCCCCGAACCTATCTGAGCAGGGAGGCAGCGGCTTCGCCCAGGCTTGGGGATCCGGCTCTAGCGCACCAGGGACAAGGCCCCCCGCAAGTAGGCGGGCAAAGATGTCTGAAGCTGCCCCCTTCTCAGTGGCCGGGTTAGAATTGGGGTCTTCACTCCTCCCCTAGACATCATGGATTGACCTGCCCTGCCTCAAGCACCGTAGGGTACGCTCGAGGCAGGCACCTCGTTCGAGCGCAGGGCCACATCGAGGAGGACAGGTCATCGCCGAGTACAGGGGGCGGTCTGCCCGACGCCTCATACGAGGCGCCTGTCACCGGAGGGATCTGAGGGATCTCCCGAAGAGAGGCAGAGGCCGGGCACGTCGGCAACGCTACGATCAGCACCCGCTCCGGAGAACACACAGTACGATTCGTCGTCGGCCGGGTCGCGAGACAATCATCGACGAGCTTCGCCCCGCTGGCCTCGAATCGGCGTTCCCGAACCTGGCCAGGCGTGCCGAATCGTCCACCGCGAGCACCCGTAATCGCGTACTCCAGGTAACACGCAGGGTCGCACTCTTTCTCGGCCTGGCGCAGGAAGCGGCAGGATTCGAGTCGTGCGTCGTCGTAGCGACTCGAGATCGGCTGCGAGGCGGTGTTAGGACAGCCGACCCTGACCAGAGTACGGACCTCGATGAGTCTGCCGGGGCGCCACGGGATGTGCGGTGAGCGCGTGACGCGCTCCCAGGATTAGACAACGCGGCCATGATGAGGCAATTTGGCTCTCAGTGAAGCAGTCCGGGACTCGGACCCCGTGATCGGCGCGCGGCTGTCGCCGGTTGCACCAAACGGATTCGATGGCAAGGAGAGTTAAAATGACCTGGCGACGCACTCCCCTCCTCCTGCTCGCGGCTACAGGACTCCTCTTCGGGGCGCCACCAGGCGCGAGCGGCCAGCTGGGAGAAACGACCGGGTTCCTCGCTCACGTCTCGAACGAGTACCGGGTCCTCCCTAACCTCACGTATCACGTCGCGAGCAACCACGAGAACAAGCTTGACCTGTATCTCCCGAGAGCCGCCAGCGAGCCTACGCCCGTGCTCGTCTATATCCACGGCGGGGGATGGGTCGGGGGGACGAAAGAGGGTAACGTGCTGCGAATCCTCCCCTATCTCGAAATGGGGTGGGCGGTCGCGAACGTGGAGTACCGTCTGGGTGCGGTGGCTCGCGCCCCGGCCGCCGTCGAGGACGGACTCTGCGCGCTCCGCTGGCTCGTCCGCAACGCCGAACAGTACAACTTGGATACGTCCCGGATCGTCACGACCGGAAACTCCGCGGGCGGCCACCTCGCACTGACCACGGGGATGATCCCCGCGTCGGCCGGGCTGGACCGGGAGTGCCCCGGGCCCGAGGCGCTCGAAGTCGCGGCGATCATCAACTGGTACGGGATCACGGACGTCGGCGACCTCCTCGATGGCCGTAACATGAAGAGCTACGCGGTCGAGTGGATGGGCAGCCTCGAGAACCGCTACGAGATCGCCGAGCGCGTCTCCCCGATGACGTACGTCCGCTCCGGGCTCCCGCCGACCCTCACGATACATGGCGATGCGGACCCGACGGTTCCCTACGCCCACGCCGTCTCACTGCACGAGGAGCTTGACGGTGCGGGCATACCGAACGTGCTTCACACCGTACCTGGAGGCGGGCACGGCGGCTTCAACCGGGAAGAGACGCTCGCGATCTTCGAGACGATCGAGGATTTCCTCTCCGATCACGGACTCGCTTCCGGCACGGCGACTGCGGGAAGGGAGTAGCGAGTGGACACGGCGATACGCGCGCCGTCAACCGAGCACGCCCCCACGCTGGCCCGTCCAAAGGAGGCGACGCATATTGGAGAGGGAACTTCGTCACTTGAGTATCAGGGGTCCTTCGTGATACCTACGCTTCTCGGACCACGAGGTCGGGGCACCGGTGGTGCGCTGATCGCGACCTTTCTGCTCGGCATCCTGTCTCCGCTCGCCGGGTCGGCACAGAGCGGAGACATCCCGAGAACGGCCTCAGGAAGACCCGACATGAACGGGATCTGGCAGGCCCTCGGCAACGCCCACTGGGACATCGAGCCTCACCAGGCCAGGGCCGCCCTTGCGATGCAGCCAGGCCCGATCGTGCCCGTGCCGGCCGATGAGGTCGTTGCGCTCGGGGCCGTGGGTTCGGTCCCGCCGGGGATGGGGATCGTTGTGGGCGGCGAGATCCCCTATCTCCCGGAGGCTCGCGCCCGGAGAGACGAGAACCGCGAGAACTGGCTCGATCGCGACCCCGAGATCAAGTGCTTTCTCCCGGGCGTGCCCCGAGCCACCTACATGCCGTACCCGTTCCAGATCTTCCAGAGCGGGAGTCACTTCTTCATCACGTACGAGTACGCCAGCGCGGACCGGAACATCTACCTCCAAGATCCCGGCCCTCCGCAGGTCGACTCATGGATGGGCCAGTCAGTCGGCCGCTGGGAAGGCGACACCTTCGTGGTCGAGGTCGCGGGTCAGAATGGGCAAAGCTGGTTCGACCGGGCGGGCAATCACGCGAGCTGGCAGCTCAGGGTGACGGAGCGCTACACGATGCTCGGGCCCGACCACGTGCAGTACGAGGCGACGATGGAGGACCCGGACACCTTCACGGGGCCGTGGACGATTCGCCTCACGCTCTACCGCGATATCAACCCCGATGCCAGACTCGGGGTCTTCAAGTGCGTCGAATTCGTGGAGGAACTCCTGTACGGGGAATACCGGAAGGCGCCTCCGGGCGAGGAGGAGATCAGATGAGCGGGCGACTTTCCTCATTTGTCGCTCTCGCGGGACTCGCCGCCGGCCTCCTGGTGTCGGCCGCGCCCGCCGCGGCCCAGTCCGGGGCCGGCGCGGGAGGATGGGTCGTCCCGCGAACGCCCGATGGCGTGCCCGACCTGCAGGGCAACTGGACGAATGCCACACTCACACCGCTCGAGCGTCCTCCCGAACAGGGCCCGGCACTCACGAAGGAAGAGGCGACAGCGATCGAACAGGGCCAGGCGGAGATCGTCGCGGAGCGTACCGAGGCGAGCGACCCCGACCGCCCGCCCCCGGAAGCGGGCGGAACATTCACCGTATGCATCGACTCGGCCACGGGCTGTTACAATGAGGTCTACAGGGACCCCGGGGAACAGCTCGCCAGCGTCCACGGGGAATCCAGGTCCTCTCTCATCACCTTCCCGGCCGATGGTCGCGTTCCCGAGGTCACGGAGGATGCACGCCGATCCGTGAGAGAGGATCGGGCCACCCGGGACGAGTTCGGGCCGTACGACCATCCGGAGCTTCGCCCGCTCGCCGAGCGGTGCCCTCATGTCCTTCGGAAGCAGTGCAGGCCCTCCGATGCTCCCCAACTACTGGTACAACAACAATTATACGATCGTACAGACGCCGGATCATGTGGTGGTCATGGCCGAGATGGTGCACGATGCGAGGATCATCCGGATCGGCGAGGGCCTCCGGCTCCCGCCCCATGTCCGGCCCTGGATGGGCGACTCGTGGGGCCGGTGGGAAGATGACACACTCGTCGTGGAGACGACGAACTTCCATCCGCTTCAGCGCTACCGCGGCTATCCGTCTGAGAATCTGAGGGTGGAGGAGCGATTCACGCGGACGACGGGGAGACCATTCTCTACGAGTTCACGATCGACGATCCCACGGTGTACTTAAGACCTTGGGGCGGCCAGATTCCGATGAAGGCGATGAGCGACCAGGTCTTCGAGTACGCGTGCCACGAGGGGAACTATTCCTTGTCGAACGTGCTGAGCGGTGCGCGGTACCAGGAAGTCCTGGATGCGGAGGAAGGAGCTGAACAGAGGTAGAATCTCATCTTGAGAGGTGAGCATCATGGGAAAGAAGCTGATCTACGGGGCCGTGGCACTCAGTGCGTTGGCCGTCCTCGGGTACTCCGTGCCGGTGGTGGCACATCACGCCTTCGGTGCAGAGTTCGATGCGAACGCGCCAATCCGTCTCGAGGGGCGCATTGTCAGGGTGGAGTGGGTGAACCCTCATTCGTGGATCCATATCGACGTGGACAACGCGGACGGGACCTCGGACGTCTGGATGGTTGAGGGCGGCACCCCGAACGTGCTCCTCCGGAGAGGTCTGAGACGTGAGTGCCTGCAGATCGGCGAGATGCTGATCGTGGACGGCTACCAGGCGAAGAACCACGCGCTCATGCGTGCAAACGGCAGGGATGTGACCTTCACGGACGGAACCAAGTTCTTCATGGGATCCTCGGGAACGGGCGCGCCGGAGGACGGGGCGGAACGCCGGTCACTAGAGCAAAGCCGGACGCGCTGCTAGGAAGTTCCGATCGTGGGCCGTGGGGACCATGTTCGCCCGCGCGGCGCCGTTCCTTCTCGCCCCTCCTCTCTCCGGGCTTCACGCGGCATCGCGTGGAGCCCGTTTCTGTCTCGACCAACGCCGACACACGCGGAGGCCGCGCGATAGAGCGCTTCCGTAGCGATCGGCGATGCAACCAGGGCGGTGGGTTACGCGGCGATGCCCCGGGTAGAAGCCGCGCCCGTTCGCTGCGCAGCATCTCGAATGGCGTCAAGCAATTGATCCCGAGGCCGATACACGCATCGGGGATCTGGAGCCGACACTCCGTGGGAACCGGCACCTCGTGGGCGAGAGCCATGTGCTAACCAGCGAGTTCCTAGACCCCGATCCCCGCACGCTCGCCCGCCCAACGGAGAACCTCCGCCGTTCCCTCGACACGAAGCATCGTCTCACGGTTGAGTTTGCCAGCTCAGGAGAATCCGATCCAGCGCCCGGCCGCAGCGACCGTGAACCACAGAACGAGGGACAGGGTACCCACGATTCGGCTGCGAGCGGAGGTTTCAAGCTTGCGGTCCGCCGCCACGCGCCCCTTCACGCCGAAGGTGAAGCCCAGCGCGAGCGGGAGCGTCGCCATCTTCACCCAGAAGGAGGTGTTGTAGTAGCACTTGATCGCCTCCGACAGGAAGAGGGGAATCCCGGTCAGAAGCATCAGGGCGATCCCACCCATGAGCCACGGGCGTGCCCGAGCGGCGATTTCCGTGATCGTCTCACGCTTGAGCCCCACCCCGAGGAGCCTCAGGTCCACGATCAGGACCGATCCGCCGAGGAGGCAGAGCCCGAGTAGATGAACGGCCTCGATCATCGGAAAGGCCCAGAGCGACTGCCGGACAACGGTGCCGAGTGCGGTGGCCTCGAACCACTCGAACAGCGGGAGAAGCAAGGTCCCTCCTACTCCGCCTGAATGATGCAGCCGGAAGCCCAGTTCACGAAATCGGACTGCGGCTGGATGTCACAGTCGAACCAGTTGTATGCGATCAGACGCCCGCTTACGACGACGAGAGCCCAAACCAGCAGCGATACCGCACCGGCCATGCGCACGGACCTCGGCGGACGCAGGCCCTGGTCCCAGTCCGCTACATACCGATACGTCCTCGCGTGAAACCACCACACGTTGATTCCGGCCACGATCAGGAGGATCACCTTCACCCGGAAGAAGATATTCTGGTAGTAGCGGATCGGGTTCGAATAGACGAGAAGGAGCCCGGTCACCACCATCACCGCGAAGCCCCCTCGCGTCCACGGCAACATCCGGTTCCGGAACTCGGAGATGGGCACCGCCGTGAAGCTCACCCCGAGGAGCCGCAGATCCATCATCCACGCGGTACCCGCGAAGAGGCCGAGCGCCATCACGTGCGTGGACTCGAGAAGCGGCCAGACCCAGAAGGACTCAAGCAGCGCGACGCTCCACGGCGTCGCGCCCAGCCACTCGAGAAAACCCCGCATATGCGTCCGCCCCCGGTGCGTCAGTCCACGCGGTCCGCAGGGTTTAACGTCTGGATCGCGTACGCGGCGTGACAGTTCGTGCAGGTGAAGTAGACCTCGGCCCCCATGTCGAAGACTCCCTGCACATCCCTCGCTTCAGCCACCGCGATCGCACGAACCGCCGCCTCGGTCATCGCCTGTGCCATCCCCATCCAGGCCCCGCCATCCGGGGCCCGCCCCTCCATCATGAGCAGGTTTCCGGACTCGGCGATCACAAAGGCAGCGTTCCGGACTGCCTCCCACTCCTCTGGAGTGTTCGGACGGATCTCCGTCGTGCCCGTCGCGTCCACGATCCATCCGACGGCGTCCCAGTACACCTCGGAGGCCGGCTCGAGAATCGTGGCCATGAGCTGCTGCGTGTCGGCAACCGGCGTGAACGGGATCGCCGACCCCTCGGGAGCCACCCCTCCGCAAGCCGGAAGGAAGAGGAGCAGCAGGAGACCTCCGTGCCGGACAAGTCGAGTTCTCACGGGACCAAACTGATCTGAAATGAAGAATCCGGCAGCCCCTCTCCGACCGCTACGCGGATGCCCGACGCCCGCCCGTGCCTCAAGGAGGATCATCATTGTAGAGCCAAGGCCGCCGCAACCGGTCCGCATCCCGCATCGCCTTCGCGTCGTCGTCATACTGAAGCCTCTCCTCAAGCTCCATCTCCTCGGAACCCAAAAGGAGCCGATTCCGAAGCCGCGGATCGATCTCGAACGAGATCGTCTCCATATCAGGCCGCTCGAGCACCAACCTCTCGAGGTCGACGGTCATCGGTACTGCGGGACGGGATGCGACGCGTCCGGCGATCCCGTCGACCGTCCCCCGGGGGAGCGTGACCGGGAGCAGGCCGTAGTCGAAGCAGTCGTCGTAGAACACCGGACCGAAGCTCGGTGCGATGACGACTCGAAACCCGCACGCGAGAAGGCGCACGACGGCGAAGGCCTGAACGGTCCCGCTCCCGAAGTTCTCGCCAGCTAGCAGGATGGAGGCTTCGCGGTACGGCTCCTGGTTCAGAATGAAGTCCGGGTTCTCCGAGCCGTCGAGGTGGTAGCGAAGTCCTTCGAAGGCGTGACCTACAGGCGATGCGTTCTCGTGCGTGTGCGGGGTGATGGCCGGCATGTCAGGATCGGTGTGCAAGACGTGGAGGTCCGGGCCGAGCGGAGCGATAAACTCGACCTCCACGTCGCGGCGCATGAACGGCGCCGCAATCCCGGTATGACGCACAAACGGCGGGTGCCTTCCCCGGGAAGATCTCGCTGCATCGAGCATCACCGCTCCCCCGACAAGAGGCCCCCGTCGCATTTCAAGCTGCCCGGGTCGAGGCATACACGCCGTACTTGACCGGACAATCCACGGTCATGGCCGCCCCCGTGCTACACCTCAACCCGCGTTCATCCCCACCGGCAATGCTCGGCAGCGCATGAACTTCAGCCGTGCCCCCAAGGCTCCACCGCTCCCGGCAAAGGGGTTGGTGATCGCGCCGCGCGGCCAAGCACGACCGAGCGGCGCGAACCCAACCCCCTCCAAGGACCCCGCGAAGCGTGACGGCCCGCGCGAACCCACCACCGTCAGGGAAGCGTCAGTGCCTGGAGCTGCCCGGGCTCCCCGCGCCTCACGCTGCCGGACTGGAGGACGATGTACTGCTTGCCCTCGTGCATGTACGACATCATCCCGTACTGGGCCGGCACCGGAATCTCAACGCGCGCGATGACCTCCCCCGTGAACTTGTCCCGTGCATTCAGGACGGGCATGCCGTTCTCGCTCAGTTCAGTATCCCCGCGCAGGTCTTCCGTCGCTTGCAGAAGCAAGTCACCCACGACCATCTGGATAGAGTTGCCCGTCCCACCGGTCGGCTGGATCTCGACCCCCTCAAGGAGCGGGTGGTTTCGAATTCGTTCCGGGGTCTCTCCGATCGGGATATCCCACAGCTTCTCCCCGGTGTTCATGTCGTAGGCAGCGAGCGCCTGGTAGAGCGGCTTGTAGACCGGGAGACCATCGATGAGCGGGAGGGAGACCGGAATCCCTCCCGGGGCCCACGCTGCCACGGTGGTACCGGTGGTCGGCGTATGACGCTCCCGCCCCCTCCAGCCCTCGGCGCTCATCCCGGGGAGTCCCCGGGGTTCATCGATGCCGTTGGTGGGCACCATGAACCGTGGCGCGCTGCACCCCCGGTTGTGGGATGCGTACATGATCCCCGTGGACGGATCTGCAATGGACGGGTGATAGATGTTGAGCCCGCCCATGCACCCGACGACGTTCACGTAGTCGTTCCCGTGCTCGATGGGAAGCGGGGGCACGTAGAGCCCGCCGACCTCGAAATCAGCCAGGATCTCGAGCGACTCTTCCCTGAGTTCGGGCGTGTAGTCGAGCAGGAACTCCTCGGTGATCCCGTTCACAACGATCCGGTCGAGCGGCTCCGGCCGGGTGGGATACGGCTGCGTCGGCGAGGTGTAGTTGCCGGGCACCTGCGTCTGCATGACCGGACGTTCCTCGATGGGCCAGATCGGCTCACCCGTCTCCCGGTTGAGGGCAAAGATGAGTCCCTGCTTCGTGTTCTGGACCACGGCGGGGATCTCGACGCCATCGACGGTCAGGTCGAGCAGGATCGGAGCGGTGGGAATGTCGTAGTTCCACTGGTCACTCCGGTGGATCTGCTGGTGCCACCGCCGCTCCCCGGTCTCCACGTCCAACGCAACGAGGCTTCCTCCAAAGAGGTTGCCCCCGGGCCGGTGCCCCGCGTACGACTGAACGGTCGAGGCGTTTGTCACGATGTACACGAGCCCGAGCTCGGGATCTGCAGCGGCAGGCGCCCAGCTCGACATGTCGCCCGACCACTGCCAGGCATCATTCTCCCACGTCTCGTGACCCACCTCCCCCGGCCTCGGGATCACATGAAACTTCCAGAGAAACTCTCCCGTCCGGGCGTCGAATCCTTGGATGTCGCCGGGGACGTTCTCGATTCGGGTCTGATCGTAGCTCGGTTCGTGGCCGACGAGGACCACCACCACCCCGTTGACCACAATCGGGGGCGAGGAACTCGTGACCATCCCCAGCTCTTGGGGGATCCCGTGGTCAGGGTCGTACGTCCCGCCCGAGGCAATGAAGTCCTGCCAGGGTCCCCAGTCCCCGACGAGCGTCGGAACGAGGTCGACGACCCCGGTCTCGGAGAAGCCCGGGACGCCCGTGGGCGCACCCCAGTTCTCGAGCGGCCGCCCCGTCTTCGCGTCGAGCGCCCACAGGAAGTAGGCCGCCGAGGTGATGAAGATGACGCCGCGCCCGTCGACCTCGGCATATGCAACACCCTTCCCGAAGTCCGCCCTGGGTGAACGCAAGAATCTCATGGACTCCGGCTCGCGGAAGGTCCAGAGCAGCTCGCCCGTGCCAGGGTCGATCGCTACGACCTGGCGGCGCCCGCTGAGAACGGTGTAGAGCATCCCGTCGGCATACGCGGGTGTGGACCGGGCCGTATACTCGACGTACGGACCGAAGTTGGTCCCCCGGAAGGTCCACGCCACCTCGAGATCCTCGAAGTTCGACGCATTGATCTGGCTCAGCTGGGGTGCCGAACGAGTATGCCCCGCATCACCTCCCAAGTACCGCCACTCGCCCCCTTCAACGCCCTGGAGCTGGGCAGCACTGGGACTCGCCATGCCCAGCTGCGAGAGGAGCACGACCGCGGTCCCGATCAGGCGGGACGGCCACAATCGACCTCCCGGTACAGGTGTTGTCATCTTCCCTCCTCCGCTGGAACAAGATTTCCGGCATGGTGTGCGTTCGCATATCGACACGGCAACCAGTCATTATAGGATGAGCGCGCCCGAGCCGCGAGGACGAAGCGACGCCGCGCGTCGTAGCGGACCCCACTCCCGGATCACCTCGGGAAGCATCTGGAGCGCGGGCTCCGTCCTCGGTTGACGACCCGCAGGGAACCTCGATCGGCAGCAGTAGCGGCTGCCTGCGGCACGGGTCCCGATACCCGGCGACCCCGCCCGGATTCGCCCTTTTCCGGTCCTTACGGGCCGCTCCCGGACACTCTCGCCACCCACGCCAACCAGCGGTCCAGCAAGTCGCCTGCAACCCCGTTCGGGAGTTCGTTCGCCGGGGGGCTCGCTAGGGCCCGGAGCCTTACGTCGCCCTCGCCGAGTACGGTGCGGTCGTCGAGATGCCCACTATCACGAAAGTATTCTCCCAGGGCATCCGCGCTGCGCTCCCGGAACCCCTTCAAGCGCGCATCCGCCTTCTCGCGGAGCGCCGCGAGAAGGCGAACTGGATCACCCCGCAACGTACCAGCGATCTCGACCACGTCGTCGAGATACCGTTGGCTCAGCGCACCGCTTGCTGCCAGCGCGTCGCGGTCGACAGGCCGGCCTCTCCCCTGACTCCACGCCTCGCAAAACACCTCGAGGAGGCCCACCCGGGCGCCGATCTGCTCCGATGTCTTCGAGCGCGACGCCAGCCCGGCGGCGAGTTGCGAGCGCGCAACCGTCTTCCACTGGCCCACGCGTTCGATGCGATGTTCAAGGAGCACGTGGAGCAGCGCCAGATCGTCCGACAACAAGAAGAAGAAGTGCTGCCGCGAGGACCCGAGCCGCGGCGCGAACCCGGGAACCTCCAGAAGACTCCCGTATTCTTCTGCCGTCACCCCAACGGGGTCGGGCACGCTCGGTCTCGGGGGGATTCGAAGGGCCGATGGCTCCTTGACGGCGCCACCGCCTCGCCCGCGGATCACACCGAGATCGATCTCGGCGGCGATGACGCAGTCCTCTTCGGCGAGTGCACGGCGAATGCGCTCCCGGTCGAGCGGGTCGCTGGTCAAGTAGAAGATCTGGCGCCCTTGGTCCTTCGCAAGCCGCCCGAGACTTCCGGCTATCGCTTCAAATCGCGCGGGGTCGCTCTGATCGAGCGCTTCATCGAGGAAGAGGGGAAGTGTGAGTCCTCGCTCGACTTCCTCCGCGAATGCCACCCGGGCTGCCAGGAGGAGCTGTGCGCGGGTTCCGTCCGAGAGTTCATCGAGTTGCCGGCGCTCGCCGTTCCGCAAGTCGATCGCGAACAGGCGGGGCGACTTGCTGTCCCGGCCAAGCCGAAGTTCGTAGCCGTGGTGCGTGAAGGTGGAAAAATGACTACGCGCGCGCTCGAACACGCGCGGCATCTGGGTCTGTTCGTACTCCCGCTCCACCGCATCGACCAGGAGCGTCCCGGCCTTGGCGAAAATCGCCTCGTCCCGACGCTCCCGCAGCTTCGCACGGCCTTCTTCCTGGCGGGCGATCAGATCCTGGAGGCCGCTGCCCCGCCTGGCCTCCTTCACCTCGGCCTCGATGTCAGCGATCTCTCCCCGGAGCTCGTCAGCCCTCTCAGCCTCGACCGAGAAATCCTCCGCCAATCTGCCCAAACTGGCCTCGTCGAGTTCCGCCAGCTCGAACTCACCGGCCGCTCCGAGCGCCTCTCGGTCCAGTGCGTTTTGGCTCTCCAGCCCGAAGGCCACCGTCCGCAATCTGCGGAAGGCCTCCAATTGACTGATGAGCGCCCTCAGGCCCTGCAGGTCGCCGTCGTCAAGAGAGGCTTTCGAGTAGATCTCCCGTATCGACGTGCGCGCCCTCTCCCGGTAAGCGGTGAGCTTCTCCCGCTGGGCCATCGCCTGCCGCTCGCCGGAGATTGCCCCGGCCAACTGCGCATTCCGGTCCGAGAGGCGGCCGAGATACACCTTCGCCGTCGCGGCGTCTTCCGGCTCAGGTTCGCCATGCGCTTGCAAGGTGTCGCCCAACTCGGCGAGAAGCCTGGAGTGCGTGTCCTCGAGATCCTCCACTCGGCCCACGGCGCGTTCGTGGCTGATGCGAGCTGCCCGCAGCTGATCGAGAGCCCGGACCGTATCGACGAGCTCCGCATCGGGCCACATCGTATCGAGACCCAGCTGCTCGAGAAGCTTCCTCCGCCGTTCCTCGAGGGAGGGCGCCTTCTCGGCACGCGCACTCAGCTCGCTCCTCAGGTTCTGCCGGTCCGCATCCCGGAACTTCGTCATCTCGGCACGGGCATCGGTCACGGCCACGTCCCCCTCAAGGGTCCGCAGCCGCGCTTCGACGGACCGGACACTCCATGCGTCGGGCGGAGCAATTTCGAGCCGCGCGAATGCCTCCGCCGCGTCTGCGCGCGCGCGCGCAGCACCCCGCCGCGCTCCACGCATGAGGAGGAGCGGGACGGCGAGCCCTGCGCCAGCTGCGAGGAGGAGTCCGAAACGCGGATCCGCGAGCACAGCGAGTATGCCCCCGGCCAGCATCATCGCCAGGGCGAGGAAGAGCCAGCTGCGACGTCCCCGCGCTCCGCCCCGGGGCGTTTCAGGTGCGGGAGAGCGAAGCCACCGGCGCAGCGTCTCGACGGCGCTTCGAAGATCCTCGAGCCGACTCTCGCTGCCCTTCGCGCGCTCGCTCTCGTCAACGTCCTTGAGGAGCTGCAGCCTCCACTCGATGGCGCTCTTCCTCGCCCGGTGCTCCTCGGCCTCACGCAGGAACTCGAACAGCCGGGTATGCTCCTCTAGGGTGAGGGCGACCTTCTCCAGATCGCCGCCACCGAACGTTTCGAGTGCAGCCGCGACCTCCCTCTGACGCTCGCCGCGCGTCGTCCGCGCTGTCCTGAGTTCGAGCTCGACCCGGCCGAGTTCGTCCGCCCGTTGCCGCCACACCGCGAGGTCCGCATTGTCGACCGGCGCCGGAAGACGAGCATCGCGCTTGGTGGCACGGGCATCGTCAAGTTCGCGTCCCAGGCCCAGGTCCCCCTCGTTCCACTCATCGATCTGATCGTGGAGCCGCTGGACCTGGTCGAGCTCTTCGCCGGACAGCTGGGCCAGGGCTGCGGGCATGGCCTCGACTCGTCGAACGACTTCGGCGCATTCTTCCGTCCGCGCGGCAAGTCCAGCTGCCCGTTCCACGAATGGCAGGCGGCGGGCCGCCGCCGAGGACCCTTCCAACTGCAGCTCCAGCTCGCGGCGCCTCGCCGCACGGCGCTCGAGCAACGCCTGCCTCCCTTCCGCCTCCTGCACGGCTCTCATCGTCCGGGCCAACTCGTTCCGCTGGCGGCGTCCGGAGTTTCGACTCACTCCGGGGAATAGGACCTCCACAATCGCGGCCAGGTCGAACCCGCCCGACATCTGGCGCCGGATCTCGGTGGCGATGTCTCGTGTGCCATCCGGCGACGGATCGACCAGTTCCCTGAGACGGAGAAAGAACGAACGGTGGTGTTGGGATCCCGGGATTCCCGGCGGCATCCGGTCCTCGCCCTCGCAGCGCCACCGGACGCGCGAGCCGTCGCGCTCCGCCCACCACAACTCACCAGCGAGTTCGAACTCGCCGGTGACGTAGGTTCGTTCGCTCGGGCCGAGGTCACCCCAGTACAGCATCTCGACCGCGCGGCAGATGCTCGACTTGCCGATTGCATTCGGTCCGAAGACTACGTGGACCCCTGCCCCCGCCGATTCGATCTCGTACGACTCGTCGATGCCTGGGAGCCGGTCGATCTTGAGCCGCTTGAGCTTCATGACGCGACACCCGGCACGGCCTGGGACAACATGGCGGTCAGCGCCTCCATCCCGGATCGCACGAGAACGTCGCGCAAGGCGTCGTCGGATAGCGGATCGATGTGACTCCGGTGGTCGCTCACGGGAGCCCAGATCTCATCATCGGCCACAGGAGCCAGTGCCGCGCGAGCTTCCTCGAGGACCGCCCGCGACGCATCGCCACCCGTCGCTAGGAGGATCAGCTGCCGGGCGAGGAGGGCGGCTGGGTCATCCCCCCTCGCAATCTCCGACAGATCGAGCTGCGGCGTCATGGCGGCGACGATCTTGTTGTAGAAAACCGCCGTCCCGTCCACGACGCGCCCCAAACCCTTCCACGTGCCGGAGGCAACCTCCTTCCTGATCCCGTCATGGCATGGGCTCGCGCCCGTCAGGCGCGCGCGCAGCCCCAGAGCGCGAGGCGGCGACCCCGATCGGCCGATCCGCCGGACGATCTCTTCCGCCTCTCCAAGCAGACGGTCGCCTACGTCGTCAGGGTGTTCGAGCCCGCCAACGGGAATGGAGATGTTCTCCCACCGGAGCGGCGCGAGCGGGACGTGATCGAGCTGAATCCCACCGTCATCGCGCACCCTCAGGGTCCACGGACCGTGAGGCCCCGTTTCCGAGGGGTCGAGTCCTACGAGAGAGCCCAGATAACCCGAGGGCGGGCTGCCCCCCCCGCGTGCGGAAAGGCGACCGATCGAGGGTTTGTGAATGTGGCCCAGGAGCCAGGCGTCGTACCCCGTATCGTTCAGCTCGACTTGCCGGACGGGTGCGTACGACCCTCCGGACGCATCCAGATCGGCATGAAGCAGGCCAATGCGGGGGACGGGGAGACGAGCTGGCGGATTCGCGAGGAGCGCCGCCACTGGGCTCTCTCGGACACGGCGCTCGCCGAAGGACCATCCGACGATCTCGGCGACGGGCTCCTCATTCTTCGTAACGGTCCGAGACTCCCACTTGCCGCCGGCTCCGAGCAAGGTGAACCCGTCCAGGAGGGACGCGAGCCTCGGGAGCGCCTCGACATCGTGGTTTCCGGCAACGGCGATGACCTCGATTCCTGCCTCGAAGAGCCGCCGCAAGCCGTCCTCGAGCGGCGGCATCGCCTCGAATCTGGCGTTCGTGCTCTCGACCACATCGCCCGCGAAGAGGACGGCGTCGACCCCCTCCGCGATCGCGAAATCCACGGCAAGCCCGAGCGCGGCCGCTGGTGTCAGTTCGTCGGGGTCCACCCCCCAGGACGCGACACCGCCCGGTAACCCTGACGGGCTTGTGCCGAGGTGCACATCTCCGATCGCGAGCATTTCGGCACGGTCACCCATTGTTCGCTCCCGGGGGTTCGGTGGGGGCGCCCACGAGGGAAAGCCGATCGAATCGGGCCTCCGGGTCGCTCATGCGGGCCGCGAGCGCCTTACACGGAACAAACGGTCCCGCCGAGTACGGGCGGAAGGCCTTCGCCGCGATCACCGGAACGGCGCAACGGTGAAGGAACAGCGCTTTGGCCGAACCGTGCCGGCCACGACTGCACTGTCGGGAGTCCCCGCTCTCCGTCCGAACATCAAGAGCTCCAGCGCCAAATTTACACCGGAAGGAGGGTCGTCGGCCCGCCGCCGTCCCACGGGCACGCGGGTTCGACGCTGCGTCTCCCCGCACCCGTCGCCAGCGGACACCCTCGCGCATCGCTTCTCCGAACCCGCGACGCGTCGGGCGAGCACGCCGTCACACCGCGGCGGATCCCGAGCGGGCGGGACCTCGAGGCACGAGGGGCCGGCACGCCGGGAGAGGGGATCGGGGACTCGCCGAGACTACCGGCGGGGCGGCCAGCGTCAATCTTCACAGATCCCTTCTCCGAGCTCACCGAGCCCAGCGTCCCTGCTCGCCGGGACACCCGGGTGCCGCTCGCGTCGGGAGCCCCTGTGGGCAGGAC
This sequence comes from Longimicrobiales bacterium, assembly GCA_965206975.1. GTDB lineage: Bacteria > Gemmatimonadota > Gemmatimonadetes > Longimicrobiales > Gaopeijiaceae > JAAXGI01. The sequence goes on from OZ242253.1 coordinate 87,695, forward strand.
TCGCCATGGGGGAATCGTGCGGGGTGAGCCTCCGGACGCCCGCCCCCCGGAAGGTACGGTGATCCGCTCGACCGGGCAGAGCGGCGCGGCTCCGCAGCTGCCGGGGCCGGCCTCGACATCGGGCCCTGACCCCGGGACATCCGCCCGGCACCTATCTCGTAGCCCTCCGTTTCCGCCCCGCCCTCCCAGCCCTTTCGATCTTCTCGATGTACTCGGTCGCCAAGGGCACCTTGCATGAGGTGCCGTGCATGTCGACCTCGACCTTCCCGAGCTTCCGGGCTGCTTCCTTCGCACGCTCGATCAGCGGCAGGACGTAGGCACCGACCGAGATCACGAAACCGTTCATCGTGTAGCGAACACGGTTCGGTGCCGCGTCGATGCCGGTCTCGATTCTCTCGAGAAGTGCCTCGATCTCCGCTAGATCCAGCTCCTCGTCTCGCGTGAAGGCGACGATGCCGGCGTAGGTGTTCCATCCCGAGGAGGCGACCGCCTCGTTCCCAGAATCGATCCATCGGCTCGCGAGCTCGCGGGCATGTCTGCTCTTGCTTGCGACGCCGGGCACCGTGTACTCGGCGATCATTTGCCACGTCGCGCCTCGCGCCCACTCATCGAGCTGCTCCCGGCTCATTCGCGACCCATCCGCCACGAGACCCGCCAGGTACATCGCGTCGGGATTGCCGCTCGCGTACAGGTCACAGGCAAGCTCGTGCCTGCCCTTGATCTTCTTGGCGATGACCTTCATGTCGGCCACGCTGACGCCGAGGAGGTCCTCCGGCGCTCCATGCGGCGCGAACGCCCGGACGCGGCGTGGATCCCCCTTGGTCTCAAGCTCGGCCATGACTTCGGCCACGGTGCTCATGCGGCGATCTCCATCGGCAGGAGGAATCGATACGGCACCGGTGCGGGTGTTCGCCCCGGATCCCGTCAACGATACTGAGGCGCGGGCCGTCTGCAACTCTCGCGAGCAGGTTGCAACGTTGCGGCCATGGCAGCCGACTTCACCCCGGCGCCGGTCCTCCCCGGCCGCGTCCTCCCGCCACCGCCGGCCAGGGGCAAGGACACCCCGGTGGATCATGCGGCCCGGCCGGCGATAGATTGAACCTGCGAAGTCTGCGGATCCGGGCCGGGCCAAGGAGGAACCAGCGTGCTGACCGTACTCTCTCCAGCGAAGACCTTCGAACTCGATGGTTCAGCCGAAGGCCTCCCCACCACCGTCCCTCGCCTTCGAAAGGACACGGAAGTCCTCCTCGCGCGTTGCCGGGAGCTTAGCACCGAGACTCTGAGGGAGCTCATGAAGCTCAGCGACTCATTGGCCGAACTCAATCATCGGCGCTTCCAGAAGATGAGCCTGCCACACACATCGGCCAACGCGAAGCCTTGCGGCCTGGTCTTTGGCGGGGACGTCTACCGTGGACTCGATGCGGCGAGCCTATCGAGGGAGGAATTGGAGTGGGCGCAGGGCCGGATTCGGATCCTTTCGGGCCTCTACGGTGTGCTCCGCCCGCTCGATCTGATCCAGCCCTACCGCCTAGAGATGGGGACGCGACTGACGAACGAGAGGGGGAGGAATCTCTACGAATTCTGGGGGGACCGCATCACCGAAGCGCTGAACGGTGAGCCCGGGGTCGGCGGCGCGCCCGTCCTCCTGAACCTGGCCTCGAACGAGTACTTCAGGAGCGTGCGCCCCGCAGCCCTCCAACTACCGGTCGTGACCGCGGTCTTTCAGGAACTGCGGGAAGGGAAGCCGAGAACCATCAGCTTCTCGGCGAAGCGGGCCAGGGGACTGATGGCGCGCTTCATCATCGAGAACCGGATCGAGACGCCGGAGGAGCTCAAGGACTTCGCCGTCGAAGGGTACCGCCACCAACCCGAGATGTCGGAACCGAACCGCCAAGTCTTCCTCCGCCCGAGGGAGTGGGCGGAGTAGGAAGTCACGGGGCGCCCCCGAGGCCTCCCGCCCTGTCCTCCCACCGCTCCCGTATCCACTCGCCCCCCGCGCGAATCGGCCCGACGTACGCCCCCATCATGTAGTGGGTCGCGCCCGGGAGGCGGCGCAGCTGGACCGGGTAGCCGCGTTCCGTGAGCTCGAGTGCGACCTCCTCGACAGGTTCGTACGGCACCACCTCGTCGTCCGGGCTGTGAATGAGGTAGAGCGGCACGCTCTCGAGACGGTCGAGCGCGTTCTCCGCGGGACGCGCCGCCACAGCGATCGCACCCGTAAAGAGATCGGGGTTTCGGGTCGCGAGGTACCAGGTCCCCGCTCCTCCCATGCTGAACCCGGTGACGAGGACGCGGTCCGGATCGATCGCGTGGCCGGAGATCACGTCCCCGAGGAGGGCGAGAACGGCCCTCTCCGAGTCGGGAACCGACCAGCTTCTCGCCGGCACGTCCGGCGCCACGATCACAGCCTCCCACTCCCGAAGGGCCGGCTCGACGATCGTCTGCATGAACCAGCTGCCGTAATAGACGGAGCGTCCCCCAGGGTGGAGCACGAGAATGAGCGGCCTCGGTGTCCCAGGTGACTCGGAGTACCCGGCGGGAAGGGAGATCGCGTACCGCATCTCGGCTCCGCTCTCGAGCACGAACACGCTCTCGGTGACCTCGGGCTGGCCGGAGGGCTGTGCGAGGAGGGGGGACGAGGCTCCGCATGCGGCCAGAGCCAGGGCGAGGGTGGAGACTCTCCCCAGAGTCGTCATGCAAGTCCCGGACCGGGGCGACCCAAGCGCCCCTGCGGAGGCCGCGCGAGGTGTCGCCGTGAGAGCTGAATGCGCCCCGGAATGTACCCCCGGAAGCGAGCGGCCGCGAGGCTCGCTGCTCCTTGCTGGGGCCCGGGGCGAAGCACATCTTCCGTGGGCGGCGAGTTCACTGTCGTGGACCGGCGTGCCACGGCGCGACCACCGGAGATGCTGATGCTCAAAATGGGCCCCCGTAGCGACCTGACCGGCCTGACGGCCAGCGTGCTCCTCCTCACGCTCGTTTCGACCGCTGCGTGCTCGGGCGGGGAGAGCGCGCGCCCGGCGGACCCCTCCACGGTCACGGTATTCGAGGGAGCGCGCCTCATCACGGGGATGGGGGCTCCTGCCACGGAGGATGCGGTCGTGGTCGTTGAGGATGGCCGCTTCACGGCGGCCGGCCGGAGGGGGGAGATCGAGATTCCCGAGGGTGCAACCCGCATCGACCTCACCGGGAAGACCGTCGTGCCGGCCTTCGTCAACGCTCACATGCACCTCCCCTCCGAGCGGACGGAGCTGATCGAGGCGCTTCGCCACAACGCCTACTACGGGGCCAGCGCCGTTTTCAGCCTGGGCTCGGATGTGGGCGACGTCCCCTTCCAGGTCCGTGACGAGATCATCCCCGGCGCTGCGCGTTTCTTCACGGCGGGACGCGGGATCACCCGGCCGGAGCCCGGACGGAGCGAGGTACCCTTCTGGATCGAGACGGAAGAGGAGGGCCGGTCCGCGGTTCAGGAGCTCGCCGACCTGGAAGTGGACATCGTGAAGATCTGGGTCGATGACCGCGGCGGGCAATACGAGAAACTCACACCCGGAATGTACGCTGCGATCATCGATGAGGCCCACCGGGTTGGGCTCCGGGTCACGGCGCACATCTTCAACCTGGAGGATGCCAAGGGCCTCCTTCGCGCCGGGATCGACGCCTTCGCACACGGCGTGCGCGACCAGGATGTGGACGACGAGTTCCTGGCACTCGTGCACCCGAACCTGGTCTATGTGCCGAACCTCCCCGATCCCGGCGTCGCACGGGAGCTGGGCTGGCTGAGCGGAACGGTGCCACCCATCCAGCTCGCCGAGCTTCAGGCCGCGGCGACCGAGCGGCCCGAGGCGAGCCAGCCCTACGGGATCCAGGCACGGAACTTGGTGCGCGTGGCCGAGGCCGGGGTGGCCGTTGCCTTCGGCACGGACGGAAGCTCTCCGTGGGCCGTGCACCTCGAGATGGAGGACATGGTGAGGGCGGGGATGTCGCCGGACGAAGTCATTGTCGCCGCAACCCGGACCGCCGCAGACTTCATGGGCCTCGCCGACCTCGGAACGATCGAAGCGGGGAAGAACGCGGATTTCGTCGTGCTTGACGCGAATCCCCTCGAGGACATTACGAACACGCGGCAGATCTCGCGGGTCTACCTCAGGGGAGCCCAGGTGGACCGGGAGGCGCTGAGCCGGGAGCTGACAGGAGCGGGGGGCGCCTGACCGGCGCTCCACGGGAGTTCTTTACGGAGATCGTACTTATGGACTGGAAGACGGGTTGGAGTGCGGTAAGGACGGGGAGCTCCGCAGCTCTCCTCTTGGCCTTGATCCTCACATGGCTCCCGGCGGGAGAGGCGACCGGCCAGGGGCCCGAGGGGATCTTCAGGCTCCTCACCTTCGAGGTGGGCGACAGCGGTCCGCGCCTCGGGGCGACCCGGGGGGACGGCGACCGGGAGATCGTCGACGTACACAACGCGATCCTCTACCTCTACCGGACCGATGCGGCGGCGGCGGGATCGCTTCCCCCGATACCGATCGACATGAAGTCACTCATCGAGGCGGGCGAGGTCCCGATCCAGGCTGTGCGCTCGCTGCACGACTCGGTCACCGGTCTTCGAGCTTCGGGCGACTTCACCGAGCTCGGCGGCGGGCAGCGCGTCTTCCACCCACCTGCGGGGATCCGCTACCTCCCCCCGATCGGGAACCCCTCCAAGGCCCTCTCCCTGGCGGGGGCCTACCAGCGGCGCCAAGCAGACGGTACCCCGGGAAGCTACGATGCCGCGGAGTATCCGAGCTTCTTCTTCAAGTCGCCGGCCTCCCTCACTGGGCACGAGACGGATATCAACCTCTGGGGACTCCTTACCACCGGCGTCCACGAGCCCGAGTTCGCCCTCGTGATCGGGCGGGAGGCGAGAGCAGTACCTGCCTCCGAGGCGCTCGACTATGTCGTCGGCTACACGATGATCAACGACGTGAGCTCCCGAGACCTCCCCCAGGGGGAGCACGGCCAGCAGGGGGGCTCGATGAGCAAGTCCCTCGACACCTTCACCCCGATCGGGCCGTATCTCACGCTCAAGGAAGATGTCCCGGATCCCAACAACATGAGCGTCGTCGGCATCGTGAACGGGGAAGAGCACGAGTGGCCGATCCCGAACGGGAACACCTCGTTTCTCACCTTCACAGTCGAGGAGACGATCGCCTACCTGAGCGAGCGGATGACGCTCTTCCCGGGAGACGTGATCGCGACCGGGGTCCCGCAGCCCTCGATGACCTTCGCGGAGGGTCAGCTAATCGAGATCGTCATCGGGAACCTGGGGGTCCTCAGGAACCGGGTCGTCTCGGAGCCCACCCCTGGCCACACCCCGATCCCGCCCCGGATCGTCGGGGGAAGCGGGGGATAGGGGAAAGAGCCCGGGGAGGAGGAGCACCGCAGCCCTCCGGTGAGCGTCAGAACCGGAGGAGCCGGTTCACCTTGATCACGAGGGCACGGGCCGAGAGCTCGGACCACCGGTCCAGCGTATCCGCGTCCCGATCCTCGGTGTAGACGATGAAGAGCTCGCTCCCCGGAGCCCACTCCCACCTGAGACGGACGTTCGTGCTGAAGGTATCGCTCGCCGTGTTGTACTGACCGAGCCCGCTGACGAAGGTCCTCGGGCCCAGGCTGTAGGTCACCCGCGTTCGGAGGACGTGCTGATCGAATTGCCCCTCATGCTCCTGGAGCTCGGGCAGATCGATCCAGTTCAGCTCGATGCTGGGCTCCACGGAGAGCTGGGGAAGGATCTCGACTCGGCCGCGGGCGAGCCCGAGCGAGGTGACGGCTCCGGAGTAGAAGCTTCCCCGCGTCAGCGAGACGTTCCCCGAGATGCGGCGGTGCGGCCCCAGGTAGTAGCTCACCTCGGCGTCCTTGAAGGGGTATGCACCCGCCGGGATCACCGCGCCTGAGATGCGCGTCTCGCCGCTCAGCCGTTCGAAGACGTCCGTGGCATTGATCGTCAGCCAGTCGCCGCTCTCGAACTCCACCTCGATCCGGACGCCTTGTTGGCGGGTCTCGACGAAGCCGAATCGCTCGTTCTCGAGGTAGGTGACGCGGCCAGCCAGGGTAAGGCGACGAATCGAGGGGACAGAGACGAGCCTCGGGCTCGCCCGCCCGAAGAGGTTCGTCTCCCGGAATCCCCGCCTTCTCAGAAACCCGATCTCGGGGTTGAAGTCCTCGCCGACCACGGTGTGGTCGACCGAGGCGCTCCACAGGTCCCCGCGCCACCCGATCCGGGTTCGGAAGCTGTCGTCCTTCCCCCGGAGTCCGGCTGTCTCCGTCCTGGCGTAGTAGCCGAAGATCTGAAGGTTCTCGAGGAAGGCGAAGTTGGCGTCGGCCCCGTACGCGCGATTCCGCCCCGTCGCGGACGTGAGCGAGGTGGAGCGGTCCTCGAAGAGGACGCCGACGCTGCTTCGGGCGAGGAGGTCGCGGCGAAGCCGGAGCACGGTGAAGGTGGCCGGATCCGCCCCCACGCTGTTCTCCGCACCCGTCCGGATCCCCACCGCTCCGACGTCGAAGCTCCCGATCTTCCCCGTGACCCGGCCTCCGCCGAGGATCGGAACGGGCGCCCCGTCCTGGAGTCCGATCCGGCGGCTGTAGAATAGCGTCGGGGCGTGAACGCTCCGCGCCCCCCGGCCCCGGCCCGAGCTGCTGACGCTCGAGCTCCCCGGCGGCCCACCCCCACCGGTGGTGCCCTCCCCGCGTCCGCCGTTCCCGAACTCGAAGATCCCCTGGCTCTCGAGAAAGAACTCCCGCTTCTCCGGAAAGAAGAGGTTGAAGCGGGTCAGGTTCGCCTGCTGCTCGTCCACCTCCACTTGGGCGAAGTCGGTGTTCAGCGTAAGGTCCGCCGTCAAGTTCTCGGTGACACCGTACTTGACGTCGAGGCCCGCGTCGGCATGGGTGTCATTCGAGAGTTCCCGCTCCGCACCCCGGTCCCTCCGTATCCCCGAGATTGCGTACGGCTTGACTTCGAGGTTCCGGCTTGGCGGGGGGGGTTCGATCCCGATCAGGGTCCCGTATCTCGAGACGCGCATCGCACCGCGCGTGCCGTTCCCGACGACAGCGAAGGGGAGGAAGGTCAGGTGGTTCCACTCGTTTCTTCGAACGACGGAGCGCCTCATCTGGATCCCCCAGACCTGATCCCTCCCCGATTGGTAGCGGAGCGATCGGAAAGGGATCGCCATCTCGACACTCCACCCCCCATCAAAGCGCCCCGTCCGGATCTCGGCGACGGGGTTCCAGTCTGTGTTGGCATCCTGCTCATTCATGATCTGGAGATCGGTGAAGCCGCCCAAGGGGTTCACGAAGAACCCCACACCGTTGCGACGGTCGTAGTAGGTGTCGAGGAAGACGCCGAACTGGTCATTGAGCTCGAGCGAGGGCGAGTCGCGCCGCATCTCATTTGCGACCCACGCCGCCTCCGGGGCCGAGTCCCACACCCGGGCCGAGACGTAGACGTTGACATCATCGAAGCCGACCCAGGCCTCCGTTCGCTCCGTGGGCGTTGCGCCCTCCTCGGGAAGGCTCTGCACGAACTCCGAGACGGCCGGAGTGTCCCGGTAGAAGTCCTCATCGAGCGCGCCGTCGATCATGAGCGGAGCCGTCAGGCGAACGGCCCGGAGGGTGGCCCGCCCCTCCGCGTCCCGGTTGACGACCTCCGGGGCCGCGGGGGGAGGAGGCCCCTCGAACGGGACATCTCCCCTCCCGGGCAAGATCGGCACCTGGGAGGTAGCCGGGAGCGGGAGCGCCCCGAGGAGAGCGAGGACGGCGGCCTGGAGGCGGACCCGGCCAGCCGATCTCGAATCATGAACGTTCACGCGACGACTACGCCCTTCGGGAAGAGAATACACAGGGGTCACCCCAGTATGGCCTCCCCCGACGCGCCGCCAACGCACCGCCGCCGGATCGCGACCATCGCCACCCCCACCCCGTAGAGCTGCCGCAGAACCGAGGCGACCAGGGTCGAGCCGTCCAGGGTACTCCACCACGAATGCCACGCCCCTCGGGTCCGATGAGAATCCCCGCCAGGAGGAACGCGAAGATCGAGGGGAGCCGGATCCGGCGCGACGCCCATACGGCGACGAGGGCCACACCGACCGGGACGGCGATATCTCCGAGGAGGGAAACGGCCATCATCTACCCGGGGCGAACGAGGGGGACCTGGGAGGTGTGCCCCCCACACACCCCGTCACGCCCGGCGTCAGCGCTCGCCAGCCGCTAGTTCGAGGATCGCACCTGCGAGCACGCGGATCCGCACCTCGTCCCCTCTCGCCTCCCCTCTCGAGACCCGCCCCGCATCGGCCCAGAGCACCGTCGCGATTTCGGCCAGCGCGGCGCGGCGGGCGGCCAGTTCCTCCGCCTCGTCGAGCGCCCGGGAAATCTCCCCGATCCGGACGACCGGGAGTCCCTCGCTTCGGGCGAGCTGATCGAGGTAGGCGCGGGCGACGACGAAGGCCGGAGGCCACGTCGCTCTCGGCTGCTCCTGCGCGTTGAACGTCTCGTAGTGGACGAGATTTGCCGCATCGATCTCGTTCTGGGTCACGTGCTCGCTCGGCACGAGCTCGAAGACGTCGAGGCCTCGACCGATCGCCGAGCCGTAGATGTGGCCATTGTACCAGTAGGTGGACCAATACCCCGCGAGGTGCGGCTCGCTCGCATGGATCGGTCCCCGATCGAAGTATGCGATCTCGTAGGGGTTCTCCGAGTCCGTGAAGTCGAAGACGGAGAGCCCACCCTGATACCACGCCTGGACCTTGATGTCGCGGCCCGGGACGGGGATCAGCGACCCGTTGTGCGCCACGCAGTTCTCGAGCTCGGTCTGTGGGGCGGGGAGCTTGTAGTAGCTCCGGAAGTGGAACTCGCGCCCAACGACGTCGAAGACCGCATTCGCGCCCCACGTCGGGGGATCAGACGCCAGGCAGCGGGGCGCGCGCCCCCCGCCCCATTCGTCCGTGAAGATCACCTTCGTTCCGTCGTTGTTGAAGGTCGCGGAGTGCCAGTAGGCGAAGCTCGGGTCGACAACCTCCGCGATGCGCACCGGATTCGCGGGATCCTCGATGTCGAAGAGAACCCCGTTGCCCTGACATGCGCCCGCGGCGAGGCCGATCTCGGGAAAGGCGGTGATGTCATGGCACGACGTGGTACGTCCCGTCTCCTGCGTCCCGGGACCGTGATCCCCTCCCTGCCAGAGGCCTGCGATGGATCCGGTCTCCGGGTCCGCAAAGACGCGTGGCTCGCTGACGACCCGCGCCTCCTCCGGCGCACCCAGCGGGACCTGCACGACGGAGATGCGCCAGAACGAGGTCTCCGGCTCCTCCGGAGAGGAGATGTCGAGGCACCCGTCGAGCTCCTCGCGCGATCGAACGGATCCCGTGCCCGAAACGTAGACGTAGACGTTCTCGCTGTCCCCGGGATCCCGGACGATCGTGTGGGTGTGGGAGCCCCGGCACGTCTGGACGGCCGCCACCTGCCGGGGGGTCGCCGTATTGCTGATGTCGAAGATACGGATTCCCCGGAACCGCTCCGGATCCACCTCCGCCTCCGCCCCATCCGCTGCAGGGGCGCCGCAGTCGAGGCGGCCGCGAGTCTCCTCGACGGACATGAACAGGAGGTCGCCGTATACGCTCAGGTCGCCCTGTCCTCCCGGGCAGATGACGGAAGTGACGAGCTCGGGGTTCACGGGGTCCGCGATGTTGTAGGCGTTGAACCCGTTGAAGCTCCCGACGTATGCGTAATCCCCCCGAAACGCGATGTCGGTGTTCGCGTACCCGATGTTCCCCGGGTTCTCGGGATCGAAGAAGCCGGGCGGACGGTCGCGGTGACTGACGAGCGAAATGTTGAGCGCCGCCTCCCCCGCGTCTGTCCAACCCGGGGCGAGTCCGACGCGCGCATCGGGGACAGGCCCTCCGGACGCCGCGTTCTGAGCAGCCCCTGCAAGGGGGAGGGATAGCATTCCCAAGGAGAGGAGTGCAGCGGCCGCACCCGGGCGCCTCGGCCGCCTGCCACCCTCCAGAGAGGCCCTCGTTTCCATGCCCGATCTCCTCGTCTTCCCGTTCACGATCCGGCCTCCTCCCTCTCTTGTCTGCCCCGTAACCCAAGCTCGCGCACTCCGCGCGTGCCCGCGAAGGCACCTCACTCGGCCGGGGGAACCCGCAGGGTCGCCCCGTCTCTCTCCCGGCATACCCGAGAGGACGCGGAAGGGCTCCGTCGTGAGCGTCGCCGTTGCGTTCAGCCCCGTCACGCAGAATCTTGGATGAGCGTTCCTGGCCTTGGGTCCCGGGGCGGGACCACCTCTCTAGCCGCAAGGAGGCGTTGACAATGTCACCGACTCGTGCCCTCGATCGTAGAGCATTCATCAGACAGGCCGGAACCACCGCCTTCCTTGGCGCGGTCGGCGCGGGAGGGCTGGCGGCGAGCGAAGCCTCCCCGCGACGCGATGGAGACCTCTCCGACCGCCTCCTTCCACAGGGTTACGACTTCGACGAGATCTACAACCGGCTCGGTACGGACAGCACGAAGTGGGACGGGGCCGTCGCGACGTACGGGGAGCAGATCGAGGTGGGGATGGGAATCGCGGACATGGACTTTCGGGCCGCGTCGTGCATCACCGAGGCGCTCGCCGAGCGGTGCGCCCACGAGAACTGGGGATACCTCAGGCGCCCCGAGGCGTATGTGCAGGCGATCGTGGACTGGAACCAGCGGCGCTACGGGCTCGAGGTCGATCCGGAGACGGTCGAACTCACAACCGGCGTCCACCCCGGTCTGATTGCGGGACTCCACGCCTTTGCGCCCCCGGGCTCGAGGGTCCTCCTCACGGCCCCCGTCTACAGCGGCTTCTACAGCGACTTGAGATTCACGCGGACCGTTGCGGAAGACAGTCCCATGCACCTCGTCGACGGCCGCTACTCGGTGGACTTCGACGATTTCGAGAGGCGGGCCGAGCGGGCAAACGTCTTCATCCTCTGCAACCCGCAAAACCCCACCGGCAACTGCTGGTCACCGGAAGTCATGACTCGCCTAGGAGAGATCTGCCTGGAGCACAAGGTGATCGTCTTCGCGGATGAGATCCACTGTGACTTCGTAACGAAGGGCAACAGCTACACCCCGTTTGCAAGCCTGCCGAACCGGGAGATCGTGGACAACAGCATCACCTTCAAGGCAGCGAGCAAGAGCTTCAGCCTCGCGGCGATGAAGGCGGCCTGGTACTTCTCGACGGATCCGGACCTCCTGGCCCGGATCCGCTCCTTCACCCGCGCGGACCTTTCGACGCTCGGGATGGTGGCGAATCTCGCCGCGCTTACGGAGGGGGATGACTGGCTGGACCAGCTCCTTCCCTACATCGATGCGAACCACGACCTCACCGAATCCTACATCCGGGAGGACATCCCCCTTCTCGGCTACCGGAAGGCAGAGGGAACCTACCTCGCGTGGCTGGACGTGAGCCAGGTCGCCGAGCGAATCGGGGCGAAGGAGACCGCGGCGGCAGAGACGTCGAAGGGAAGCGGCGTGGTGTACCCGGAACAGGTCGTTCAGCGCTGGTTCGCAGAGAATGCCCGCGTCTTCCTGAACCCCGGCCACCCGTTCGGGACGGGGGGGGGCGATCACATGCGAATGAATATCGCATCGCCGCGTAGCCTGATCGAGCAGGCGCTCGACAATATGGCCGAGGCGCTCGCCACCCTCTCGTAGCGGGTCCGGGACAGCCCTCGCTTTCTCGCCGGCGCACGGCAGCGCTCCGGCCGTCCCGTTCAGGGATAGCGGATGAACTCGAGGAGGTTTCCGTCCGGGTCCCGGGTGTAGATGCTCTGGCCCCGGCGGCGCCCCTCGTCCCGTCCGCCGTCGCGTTCCCCCTCCGCCTCGACCCGGGCGCCGGCGCGCTCGAGCACCTCGAGGAGCTCATCCCTCGTACCCTCGAAGACCCAGCAGAAGTCCCCGCACGGCGGGACGGCGGCCGGGGCCCGCAGGGTGAAAGAGCCCTCCTCCCACCGGGAGGGTGCGTGCAGGTTGATCTTCTGGTCGCCGAAATGGATCGAGTACCCGTTGCCCCGCTCCCGCACCGTCATCCCGAGCGCGCGGTAGAAGGCAACCATCTCGTCGATCCGCTGGCCCGGAATCGCCACGTGATCGAAGCCCTGGATCCCTCGGGCCTGCGGGGGGAGGGCTTCCGCGTCGACGGGAGCGAGAGCGCCCCCCGTCCCGAGCGCGCCTCCGGCGAGTAGCGCACCCTTGATGAATTCCCTCCGGGACCGGGTGGCTCCGGAGGGATCCCCGCGCTCGCCGCTCACCCGTTCAGGACTTGCCGGAAGACGCGAACGGCGGCCTCCATCTCCTCCATCGTTCCGAGCGAGATCCTCGAATGGGTCTGCTCCATCGGGGGGAAGTCACGCCCCACGCGCACACCAAGCTCAAGGCACCTCTCGCGGAACTCGCGGGCCGTCACCCCGAGAGGGAGGAAGACGAAGTTCGCGTGCGAATCCTGTGCGTCGATCCCCATCTCACGGAAGGCCTGGAGGGTGAACTCCCGGACCCGGGCGTTTTCTCTCCGCTCCTCATCGATGTGCGCCTTGTCCCGGATCGAGGCGATCGCGGCGGCCGCCGAGAGGGTGTTCATGCTACCGAGGTGCCAGGCCGAGCTGATCTCCCGTACCGTCTCCGCCTGACCCACCGCGTACCCGACCCTGAGCCCCGCCATCCCGTGCGCCTTCGAGAAGGAGCGCGTGATGAAGACGCCGGGATACTCCTGCGTGATGGGCGCAGCGGTCTGTACCGTGGGGTCCGAGGTGTAGTCGATGTAGGCCTCGTCGAGCAGGATCCGTGTCTCCGGGGAGGCGCTTTTCACCCGGCGCACGAACTCCTCGACAGCGCTCGCCGAGTGCGCCGTTCCGGTCGGGTTGTTCGGGTTGCAGAAGAATACCATCCCGGCACCCGCCGCGGCGTCCACCATCGCCTCGATGTCGAGCCGGAGCGCGCTGTCGAGGGGGATCACCTGGGCCGGCACACCCGTCGCGCGGGCGGCGCTCTCGGGGTTCCCGTACGAGGGCCCGGCGGTGACCAGGTGCCGCTCCCGCGTCGTGAAGGCGCGCGTCGCCGCGGTCAGGATCGGTCCCGAGCCGGTGCCGATGATCACGCCGCTCGGGTCTACCCCGTAGTTCTCCGCGATCGCGTCCACGAGGTCGTTCGTGTAGTCCGGCGGGTAGCCCCGCCCCATCCGCGGGGACATCGCCTCCTCGATCGCGCCGTACACGCTCGATCCGGGACCTCTGGCGTTCTCGTTCGAGCTGATCCGAATCTGGCCGTCGTCGTAGGGCTCCTGCCTCGGCTCGGGCTCGAAGGCCGCGGCCTCGCGCCCCCGGCCGATGATGACCGAACTCGAGAGCACACCCGCGGTCCCGAGCCCCACTGTCCTCACGAATCCACGACGACTGAGCGGCATCGAAGCCTCCTTGAATCGGATCGTTGTCCCCCGCCCCTAAGGGGCGCGTCCCCCTCCGCACCCCATGATAACGCTTGCGGGAGATTGCCGCCAAAGACTCAGACGGCGACCGGAAGGAGGCACCGTCACCCCCACGCCGGCTCTCCGCGGATCCGGACAAACCCACGGCCGGGTCGCCGGCGATCGCCGGGCGGGGCGGGTTCGGGACGGAGCGCTCCGGTCAGGCCGGGCCGACCCCCGCCGGGCGAGGATGGGCACGACTCACCCCCCCCACCCCATCACCATCGCCACGGAGACGATGTATGTGAGGATGATGAGCCCGCTGCTCGGCTCGAGGAGAGAGAGCTTCCCCCGGCTCCGCAGTGCGATCGCGCCGAGGGCCAGCGCCATCATCACGATGGATGCGAGTCCCGCAAAGGCGTGGACCGGGTCCACGGCCGCGAGGATGGGGCTCGACGTCACGAGGTCGAGTGGGGCGAACATGACCATGTTGATCGCGTTCGAACCGAAGAGGTTCCCGACGGCGAGATCATACGCCCCGATCCGGAGCGCTGCGAGCGAGGTCACGACCTCGGGGAGCGAGGTTGCAACCCCGAGCACGATGACACCGACAAAGCTCTCCGTGAGTCCGGTGAGTTCAACCGCGCCCTCTGCGGAGACGGCGAAGATCGGAGCGGTCACGGTCACGAGGACCGTGCCAAGGAGGAAGGTCCAGGCGGCCTTCCGCATGCTCAAGGCCGGCTCGGCGGCGACGTCTGGAGGCGAGCTCGCCCCCCTCGCAGCTTCCGCGGCCGAGGTATGTCTCAGGATGGCGCGGCTGCCCACTAGGTAGACGCCAAGGAGAAGGAGCGAGCCCGGCCCGAAAATCCCGACGGAAAGGGGCGTCGCGAGGAGGACGAAGCCCCCTGCGATCGCAGTCAGCGATATCGCGAAGGTGGCGCTCAATGCCTGATCTAGACTTGCTCGCCGGAAGACCTCGGCCCCCGGGAGGAGGTTCAGGACGGCAAGGATCAGCATGTTCGCCATGTTGCTCCCGAAGAGATCGCCGGCGGCCAGGTCGGGCGCGCCGATCCACGCTGCCGTTCCAGCCGTGACGAGCTCGGGGAGCGACGTCGCGAATGCGAGGAGAACCATCCCGAGCCAGAGGCCGCCGAGCCCGGTCCTCGTGGCGATGACGTCGGCGCTCCTCGCGAGCAGTACACCGGCGTACACGACTCCGGCGGCCCCGGCGGAGAGCCCGAGGAGGATGGCGGGGAGGGACGGTGCTGTTTCCATCAGGGGCGGGACTCCGACCGGCGGTCTGGCGGGGGCTCCGGGGATCGCTCCCTCGGCGAGTTACTTGACGAGAGCGAGGGGGAAGAAGCCGAGGAAACCGACGAGGAGGAGGACGGGCGCGAGATTGATCGAGCCCTGCGCGAGGAGGAGGAATCCCGCACCGGCAAAGACCACGCCACCTGCGCCGTAGATGGCCGTCTTCCGCGTGAAGCGGAGACCGGACTGGACCACCCCCGGGTTCTCGACCCTCTCCGGGACCCGCGCGGCGCGCTGCCTGCCCCGCCCCCGCTCTCTCCGCTGTCGACCCATGGTCCGCAATGCTACACGGGCCCAAACCTCGGGTCAACCTCGGCCTCGGCGCCCCTCCGGTCCGGTGGAAGCCTCGACGGCGGAGGCGCTGCCGGACTTTCCCAGTAGGCCGGCAGGGGCGGCGGCTCCGTGGCTCTGAGCCTCGCGAGCCCGAGTTTCCTTCGGCGTGCTCTCACCCGCGTGAGGAAGAGGAGCGCTAGCGCGGCGAAGCTCCAGAAGACCGCACTCTCCCAGGCAACGAGGACCCAGCTGTAGCGCCGCCGGACATGCTCCACCCAGCGGGTCTCGAAGCTCCCCGTGGAGTAGCCGAAGGTCCGGCGAAACGCCTCCTCAAACTCGCCCACCTCCCTCCACCGCGCGAGGAAGACCGGGAGCCCCCGGCCACCGGAAGTGTTGGCGAGAAACTCGACGGCGGAGCCGGCCAGCAGATAGGCGAGCCCGGCCTCGCCCCGCCCCCGCGGCCACTCGAGGGAGAGTGAGTCGAGGGGCGGTGCACCACCGCCCGCGAGTCCGAGCCGGAGGCGCCACGCCTCTGTGACCCGCCACCCGCCCGAGGCTCGCTGGGCGTACCCCTCGTCGAACCAGCGCGGGACGCGTAGTCCTGCCAGGTACTCGTTGAGGCCCAGGTGGGCCCACTCGTGGAGAACCGTCCGGTCCCGGTCCCCGATCCCTCCGGCGGGGGACTCGAAGAGGGGGATGACAACCCTCCGGAGCGCGGGGATCGCGACCCCAGCGCTCCACCCCGGCGCCCGGCCACCCGTGAGGGCGTCCCAGATTTCCGAGTCAGGAGCAAGGTAGATGAAGGCCCGACTCGGAAGCCCCGGGGGGAGACCGGGCAGCACCGGGCGCGACCCGAGTAGCTCGATGGCTCGACGTGCCGATACCTCCCCATCCCTCCAGTACACTGCATGGACCCGGCCCGCGAGAGTCCCCGTGGCAGGAGTGATCATCCTGGCCTCGCTCCGGCGGGGGAGATCCGGCGGCACCTCTTCGGAGAGCTCGAGCGCCTCCTGATCCGCCAGCACCGGGGCGGGCGCGGTGAAGAGCGCCAAGGCGAGGAAGAGCGGGACCCGGGCCGTTCGTCCGAAGAAGCGCAGCGCAGGCATCAGGACTCGGCGCGGCCCATTCGTCTCACTCCTCTCCGGGTGACACCGGAGCCTGGTCGGGGAACGGCTTGGCCCGGATCGTTAAACGGGGCTCATCGCCGGAGAACTCACAGAGCGGACGGCGTGGCCCTCGCTCGAATTCAGGCTTCTCCAGATACCGTCGCCGGGTGACTCGACGCAGGCGTGCCCCGTCGTTGGCCGTGATACGCGAGAGAAGTGGGGGATCATATACTTGGCTTGGCCATGGTAGCGCCGTCCGTCGCCTTGCCATCGAAGCGGAGCGGCTTCTCCGGGCGGTGCCGATGGAACGCCTTCGCCACCTACTCACGTGCCGCGTACTTGTAGTCCGCCGTCAAGCATGTGTTTCGCCCCCCGTTTCGTGTGCGCTTGACCCCTCACATACCCGGCGACTGAGTGCTTGCTGCTCTCGCGGTCCACTGAGCCCTCGTGCGCCTGATCTTCGTCCGCGTACACCTGCGTGCCCGGGGGCGTATCCCGGCCGACCGGTTGCAGGCTATGAGGAGCGTCGGCGTGGCATCCTAGAGGGGCAGTGGTCCCTCAGTAGAGTGTTTTGGGATGGGCCCAATCAGGGTGCGACGGCGTACTATCCACTGGCCAATGGCCAGCAGCTCAGCTTCGAAGTGAGCGCCGGGTTGATCGTGGACCGAGAGACAGGGAGCACCTAGACGATCGGAGACTTGGCGGCAGATGGTTTGCCGGCCGGAGAGCTAATCGAGCCCGCGGCGGAAGCGGATGTCGCCTTCTGGTTCGCGTGGGCAGCGTTCCATCCTGCGACTCAGCTGTGGAGCGGCTGACCTGGGTGCGTGGGTCAGCCTAAAGACCCTCGGCCGACATGACAAAGCCAACATGTTGCCGAACCTGGTCGAGACCGCCCTCTCCAGCCTGGTAGATCCTTCCGTCGCCGGATTCGTCCAACCCGGTCATGAGATGCCCCACCGAGGCGTGAAGTTCCTGCACCAGGGGAGCGGCCTCCGCAGGTGTGCCCGCCGCCTCGATCCTTGCCGAGAGCGAAACGATCCTGTCAGCCCGCTGTGCCATGCTCTGAGCGGCAACGACGCCAAACGTCGCCTGGGTCTGAACGGCGGCCGAGGCCCCCTCTGAGGCCGCGGCCAGCTCGAGGTGCCGAGCAATCCCTTCCGCAGCGCTCTTCGCGCCGAATCCCCTTCCCGGTCCACTGGAGTCTTGCGGAGCGGCGACCGCATGGAGGACGTGGGACGTATGTCTCTTCATAGCGTCAAGGTCGCCCAGTTCCTGTGCCGCCAAGCCGGCGTGCTGAATGGCGACCGCGACCTCGGCCATGGCAGTCGGAAGAAGACCCTCCCCCCCAGGAGTCTGCGGGAAGGCCGTCGTCACATGCCCGATGTGGTCATGTGCAGGGTTTTCCTGCGCGGAGAGGACGTCCACCGACAGCGGTACTGCGAACGCGAGGGCAATGGTCGCGAACTCTCTGGAAATCTCACGCATATTTGAGCCACCAGTCGTGCCTCAGCGCCTCACAGCGGAGCTGGACGGTGAAGGGTGTTCTCGGGTGGGCCTACCGGCGTACTATATGAAAGTACGGGATGGTCCTCAAAGGGTCAAACCAAGTCTGCGCGTATTGGCGCTGACGGTAAGAGCGCAAAGCGTGAGCACTAACCTCGGATCCTGCAGGGAGAGGAGAAATAGGGGACTGAGGGGTGTGGCTGGGAGGGGAGGGGAAGTTGGCGGGGAAAGGGGTGCTGACGGAGGGAAATGAGGCAGCTCGGACGTGTGGTTTTGAGCGGGCGAGGCGGTGTTGGACGGACGGGGAGCAAGCCCGGAGGATGGGGCCTGGAGGAATGCGGGGCGGGAGTCGTCAGGCTGGGAGAGGAGGCGGGAGTCCGGAGGCGAGGCGTCTGAGAGCGAGGAGGATATGGGGTCTGGCGGGATCGTCACGGAGCAACTGGACGTAGAGCTTGCGGCTGTGGCGAGTGAGCTTGGCGGGCAAGCGGAGGAGCCAGAGCCGGAGGCGGTCGGGTTGAGCTGTGCGCCAGGCTCCGGAGAGGGCGGTGGTCCTGAGTGTGTGGAGGAGCTGGTAGGCGATGGCGCCGAGGGCCCAGAGGAGCGCGTTGCCATCGAGGTCATCGATGGCGGTGGCCCCTGCTCCGAGCTGGCCGAGTTCCTTGATCCTCTGTTCGACGACAGCGCCCTGGTTGTAGCGGCGCCAGGCGGTGAGGACGTGGATGCCTTCGATGTTGGTGAGTACGTGAGCGCTTAGTGGGACTTCGTAGGTGTCGAGCGCGAGGGTGTCTGGGCCTTGGAGCGGACGCCGTGTGTGGAGCGAGAGAAGACGCACGCCCCACAGACAGCCGGAGGTGGTCCAGAGCTCATGACCGGGGAAGATGTGCTCACCCTTGCGAGAGCGACGCCAGGGCTGGTGGTGGTCGGCAAGCCAGCGGTGGGCAGGGAGCTTGAGCAGGAAACGGACCTCGAGGTCATCGAGGGTCCGTACCATGGATCGGCTGAAGAAGCCCTTGTCGAGACGCACGGTGATGGTCTCGACCCCCACGGAGCGCAGGCGCCCCACCAAGTCGGTGATCCACGCCTCGGCCCCCGCGGCGGTGGGGGCGTTGCCCGGGCGCCAACGGATGCCCATACAGTCTCCCGTCTCCTGAACGAAGGCCAGAAGCGGATGGTGCGACGGGCGGCCGGGCCTGTGGGGGTTGTAGCCCCGCTCGGCGCCCGCCTGCTTCAGTCCGTAGCGCACGCTGACGGTGGAGTCGAGGGTCAGCGTCAGCGCCCCGGGTACGCCCCCCTTCCGTCTCCAGCGCTGGCACACGACGTGCCACAGGAGTTCGTCGAGGAGGGGCACGAGTGGCTCGCTTGCACGGCGCAGCCAGCGTCCGAACGTGGTGGGGTCGGGCAGGCGAGTCCAGCCGAACAGGCGTCGAATGCCGCGCCGGTCCAGGAGCGGCAGGTCGTCGAGCACGCGCCCACCGTAGAGCAGAAGCACGACCCACACCTCGACCATCAGGCTGGGACGGAAGAAGCCGGCAAGCCCTTCGCTCCGACGGTCGATCCAGGAGCCCAGGCCCATGCCGTCCCACAGATACCGGACCAGAATCAGCCCGCCTCCATCGGTCAGATCCCGGGCGCTGTGACGAATCCGTAGCGGGGAGCCCTCACCTTGTACATGGGGCCGAGAACAGATACGATGGTTGCGCACCGTCTGGGTGCCTTTTGTGGCGAGGAACCTTCTTGGACGAAGTGCCCTCAACCTAAGGCCTTAGACGGTGTTTTTCTTCCCTATGCTACTCCCCTCATGCAGGATCCGGGCTAACTCACCCGCAACACCTCGAACCTTCTCGGTCTTGAACCCAGCTGCCTCTCTGCCACAAAGGCCGCGGGAGCCCGGAACCCGACTCACCTGATCCGTCCTGAGGCAACGTACTGTAGATCGGCGGGCTCAGGGTACGGCTTTCCCCTCTGACTGTCAGAGCCTATCGCTGAATCAGACACGTTGCTCTATTCGTTGGTCGGGAAGGGCGAGGAGTCCTAGAGGCTCAAACATCGGGAGATTCGAAAATGGAGATAGTTCCGGGGGCGACGGCTGGAGTCCGGGCGCGCTTTCACGCCCACCTGGCAGACTTCGCAAGGGCGATTGTGGTGACATTCCTACTGATCTGGCCCGCCGTTGGCACGGCACAGGTGGGTGGAATGCCTGAATCCTTCTTCCCTTCCCCACGAGTTCAGATACGAACCGCGTGACCTGTCCAGGGAGCTGGCAAACAAGATGGAGGGCAGATACACAGTCACGGCGGTCGGGGATGTCCTTATGCAGGAGCCGATGAGCAGCCTGATGAGTCCTGAGCTAGTGGACGTTCTACGAGGGTCCGACACGACCGTCGGCAACATGGAGGTCTATCTCGTAGATCGCAGGACTTGGCCCCATGGGTTCGGCAATAACTGGGCGCCCAAGGAACTAGCGCAGGACTTCGCCACCATGGGTTTCGACATGTTGGTTTCGGGGGAAGGTCCGGGCGGCGTTGAGGGGATGAAGTCAAGCATTCACTGGCTGGACCGGGAGGAAATCCCGCTCGCAGGCTATGGACCTAACCTGACCATCGCCCGCCAACCGGTACTACAACAGACCGCGAAGGGCCGGGTAGCTCTCGTTGCGGCCTATCCGGTGCCCGACCGTGGCGCGGGCTCCGGAGATGACGTGGCGCGAGGCCTCGAGGGCGACACCGGGTGGGGCCTGAACCCCCTGCGCATGACGGTTTGGAACGTAGTGACGCAGGATCAGATGGACGAGCTCAAAGGCATCCGCAACGCCATTGTCGCCCGACGCCACGAGCCTGATGTGTCGCGCCCAATCAGGGTTCCGGAGGATCGGCCGGACCGGGTTACTGTTTTCGCCGATAACCACTACATCGTCGGCCCTAGGACAGGCGAATACCGCTACGAGCTAGACTCCGCCGACCGCCGCGCTCAGATTCTCGCCGTGCGCAATGCGAAGGAATACGCTGATTTCGCGATGTTCTCGATGCACAGTCACCAGAACCGGTACGCCTTTCAGGCCTATTCCCAGGATCACTATCCCCCTCAATATCTTATAGACCTCACGCACGACATGGTCGACAACGGAATGGATCTGTACTTCGGCCACGGCAACCACACGATGCAGGGCATCGAGATCTACAAGGGCAGACCGATTATGTACAACCTCGGCAACCTATCAGTACACAGGTTCGGGGCTGACTACAGCGGCGACGCCGGTCCCATGACGTCGATCGAGCGAAGCGAATTGGGCAATCAGGGGCTTCAGCAGCCCGCGAATCAAAGGGCTTTCGTCTCAAGGGTCACATATCAAGATGGGTTCTTGGAGGAACTTCGGATCTATCCCGTGGACCTAGGAGGAGCCCAGGGTCCGGACCGTCGCCCGTGGTCAAGGACCGACGTTCCGATGACTCCGTCACCCCAGCTTGCCCGCGAGATACTCTCCGAGATCCAGGAGTACTCGCGCCCGTTCGGGACAGAGATAGCGGTGGAGGTGGACGAGCTTTCACGAGTCGTCGGTGTAATCCGTGTGTCACGTTCCGTAACGGTTCCAATCGGCGAAGGCTTGCGCGATACCTTTGGCAACTGACCCAAGGGGAAGCTCCCGTGTCCTGACCGAACAGGAGATCCCAGTATGGCCCCTCGAACGATCCTCTTCTAAGACAGCGCCAAAGTGACCGTCTGAGGAGCCGGAGAGAGGCGGAGACTACGATCACGGGGAGGTGAGAGATGCGCAAAGCAGTCGGTTTTCTCACGCTCGACCGGCTTGAGTGGACCATCCGTGCCATCGGTTTCGGTGGTGTCGACGTCGATTGCATACGGCTCCCCCCGAGATAGAAACCCCATCGAAGGTGGGACCCGTTCGGCTTCTCCCCTGCCAGCTCCTTGGGACGTGTGTGTTGGTCATGCTCGGCTGGCCCAGGGCGGGAGCCGGGGCCCAGACCACGTCGGGAGTCGTTACGAACCCGGGCGTGTCGCTACCGCCTGGCGTTGTCATCGATGGCCCGCCACCGCCCGTCCCTCCCGCGACGGTGTCGCGCGACGCGGAGAATCGCGTAACCGTGAGGGCCCTCCGGGTCAGGGAGCCGTTGGCCCTCGACGGCCGCCTGGAGGAGGCAGTCTATCTCGCACCCCCCATCACCGGGCTGATCCAGACCGACCCCGACGACGGCCAAGTAGCGACCGAGGAGACTGAAGCGTGGGTATCCTTCGACGAGGAGAACGTCTACGTGTCGGCCCGCATCTGGGATTCGGCACCTGAGTCCGAGTGGATCGCGAACGAGATGCGACGGAACGGGACGTCGCTCCGCGACAACGACAGCTTCGGGGTCGTTCTAGACACGTTCTACGATCGACGAAATGGCTACTTCTTCTATACCAATGCCTTGGGCGCCCGGGCCGACAGGTACTTCACCGATGAGGGTAACAACATCAACAGAGATCTTCTGCCCGTATGGGATGTGAGGGCGGGTCGGTTTGACGGCGGCTGGACCGTGGAAATGGCGATTCCGTTCCGATCTCTACGATACGGGCCGGGAGCGGCGCAGGTCTGGGGCATTCAGCTGCGCCGAGGCATTCGACGGAAGAACGAGTGGGCGTACCTCTCACCAGTCCCTATTTCCGCGGTGCGGGGCGGTCCCCAGACTGGCACTCAACGGGTCTCGATGGCTGGCACACTTGTCGGTATCGAGGCTCCCCCAGCAGCCAGGAATCTGGAACTCATGCCGTACGGGATCTATGCGCTGACGACGGACCGGACGAGCGAGCCGGAGGTATCGAGCCACAGCGCCGCGGACTGGGGGATCGATCTCAAGTACGGCATCACGGAAAGCGTGACTGCCGATCTGACCTACAACACGGATTTCGCGCAGGTAGAGGCGGACGAGCAGCAGGTCAACCTGACGCGGTTCCCACTATTCTTCCCTGAGAAGCGACAGTTCTTCCAGGAGGGTCGAGGGATCTTCGAGTTCGGCGGCACCGTAGGCAGTGCTGGCAGGGGCAGAGGCGGAGGAGAACGCGGCGCAGGCAACGCACCAACCCTCTTCTTTAGCCGTCGTATCGGGCTCGACGGGGGTCAGCCGGTGCCGATCCAGGGCGGCATCCGCATGACGGGCAAGATCGGAAGGTTCAACGTCGGGGGGCTAAATGTTCACGCCGATGACCTCGGGTCGCTCGGGGTGGAAGCCACGAACTTCACTGTGGTTCGCATCAAGCGAGACATCCTGCGTCGCAGTCGAATCGGAGCAATTTTTTCAAGGAGGTCCGTCTCCACGGTGGGCACGGGGTCGAGTGAAACCTACGGGGTCGACGCAGCCTTCTCCCTCTACGACAACGTCGACTTCGGTGCCTATTGGTCCCGTACCCATACGCCGGGGCTGGAAGCCGAGGACGCGAGTTACGAAGCCAAGTTCAGTTACAATCCGGACCGCTACGGCTTCGAGGTGAGTCACCTCCTAGTCGGCAAGAACTTCAATCCGGAACTGGGCTTCGTCCGGCGGGACGACTTCCGCCGCACCTTCGCCTCGGTGTACTTTAGTCCGCGACCCGCCTCGATCCGGGCGGTTCGGCAGTTCACCTGGAGAGTTGATTTCAACTACATCGAGAACGGGGCGGGCATCCTCGAGACTCGCGAGGTCGAGTCGAGCTTCAGTACCGAGTTCGAAACCAGTGACGTCTTCCGCGTCGACGCAGCGAGCACGTACGAGCTGCTCGACCAGCCCTTTGAGATCCATACGGACGTTACGATTCCTCCTGGGCAGTATGAATTCGCCGACGTAACACTGGGCTACCTTCTAGGGGGCCAGCGCCGAGCCAGCGGCCGACTATCCATTCAGTTCGGCCAGTTCTTCGACGGGGACCTCAGGTCGCTCGGCTTCTCGTCGGGCAGGTTCGAGGTCCTGCCCCAGTTTTCTCTGGAGCCCAGCGCATCCGTCAACCGGGTGGAGCTCCCACACGGCTCCTTCACAACCACGCTTCTCCGAACCCGGGCCAACTACAGCTTCACACCCCGCATGTTCGTCAGCGGGCTGTTTCAGTACAGCTCAGGCGCGGAGACGCTGAGTACGAACGTACGCCTCCGCTGGGAGTATCGTCCTGGCAGCGAGCTCTTCGTCGTCTATACCGATGAGCGCACAACGGTCGGGCCACGCGCTCCCGCGCTCGCGAACCGCGCCCTGGTGGTCAAGTTCAACCGTCTACTTCGCTTCTGACTCCCGTGCAGTTCGCGAGGTGGAGACCCCGTCGGCAGGCCAGCGCGCTGTTCACAATGGCGATTACCTAGGCCGTTCGTGCTGAGTGCGAGAGGTAGGATCAATAAGTGTGTAAAAAGAGAGGCGACGCACCTTTCGGCTGAGGATTAAACCAGCGAGCCCGGGTGACAGCCCGGGGAAAGGAACGTCGCCTCATGAGAGAGGATATGGCGGGACGGGAGTGTGCGTCCAGCAGGCGGATGTGGGAGGTGCTGGTGCGGGAGAAGGCGCAGGAGTTCATCCAGGGCATCCTGGAGGAGGAGGTCACGGATCTGCTGGGTAGGGAGAAGTCTGAGCGGCGGGCGGGGATCGATAGGCCGGAGGGCTACCGCAACGGATACGGCAAGCCGAGGCGGCTGGCGATGAGCTCGGGAACGATCACGCTCCGGCGTCCCCGGGTTCGCGGAGTGGAGGAGCGATTCGAGAGCCGGGTGCTGCCGTTGTTCGCGAGGCGGACGAAGGAGGTGGGTGCTCTATTGCCGGAGCTGTATCTGCACGGGCTGGCTGAGGGAGACTTCGAGCTGGCGATGCGGGGACTGCTGGGGGAGGGGGCACCGTTGTCGAAGTCATCGATCCGGCGGCTGCGAGCGGGGTGGGCAGCGGAGTTCGAGGCCTGGTCGAAGCGCTCGCTGGCCGATCGAGAGGTCGTCTACGTGTGGGCGGACGGGATCTACGTGAAGGCTGGGCTGGAGCGGGACAAGGCCGCGCTGCTGGTGGTGCTGGGCGCGATGCGAGACGGGACGAAAGAGGTGTTGGCGCTGAGACCGGGCTACCGAGAGTCGGTCGAGTCGTGGTCTGAGGTGTTACGGGAGCTGAAGGCACGCGGCATCGAGGCGCCGAAGCTTCTGATGGCGGACGGCAACGCGGCGATCTGGGGGGCGGTGAGGCAGGTATGGCCTGAGGCCGGTGAGCAGCGGTGCTGGAACCACAAGATGAGGAACGTGCTGGACCGACTCCCTCAGCGCGAGCAGAGCGAGGCGAAGGATCTGCTCAGGGTTGTGGTCTATGCACCGACGCGGGCCCAGGCCGCGAAGGCCCGTCAGGCGTTCGAGAAGCGCTACGGGCCGTGGTATCCGAAAGCGGTGGACGTGCTCGAGGACGACTGGGAGCGGATGGTCAGCTTCTACGACTTCCCCGAGGCCCACTGGAAGCATCTGCGCACGACGAACGTGGTCGAGAGCCCGTTTGCTTCGGTACGGCTCAGGACCAGCGCGGCGAAGCGGTTCAAGAAGGTCGAGAGCGCCACGGCCCTGATCTGGAAGCTCCTGACCGTGGCCGAGAAGCGCTTCAGAAGGCTCGACGCTCCCCACCTGCTCAGCGATGTGTTTGAAGGAAGAACGTTCGAAGACGGAAAGCCCGTCTCAACCCAACAGCGGAAGGCTGCCGCCTGACACGTTTACACACTTATTGACCCGACCTCAGTGCGATACCTGGGAACTCTATCTCGCATCGCAGGCTGGGCCGAAGACATGAAAGTGGATGGTAGCCTGCTTAGCACCATCCGAGGCGCCGCTATCTCACCCCCTGCCGACTACGTCCACCACCGGGGTTGGGTTCTGACGGCACTTCGCAACGTCCTCTGGCAGCTCCCCCATGTGCAAAACCGGAAGGAAGCCGTGGTGGACACGGTCATGCGTGGCGGAGGCACTGACACCAACGCGGCTATCTGTGGGGCTCGTCTTGGCGCTGTGTACGGGTCGGGACGAATGGACTGAATGCTCGCTCAGTTGACGCCCTCCGACCGGGCAACAGCATGTCAGCTACTGCGGGTGGCCGCTACCGTTCAGATACTCCGCCACAGAAAAAAGCGGGTCCTGACGGTCCCAGGCGAACGAAGGGGGCACCCGCTAACGCTCCACCGTCGCTCCTGCGAGTTGCGAGATCGCCGCCATCGTGGTCTGGGCAGCATTCAAGCCGCGCCTGAAGGCGTCGGTCGAGTATGTTGTGAAGACATCGGTGGGCGTATGCCCGTGCAGATCCCAGCCGCCACCGATCTCCGCGCCGCACTCGCTCTCCCGGAGGCTGATCGATGGAACGAACTCCATGAACGGGGTCGAGTCTGTGTTTGTCATGTGCGGGCCCACCGTAGCTGGATAGTCCGTGACGTATGCCTCGTTAGCGGCAGAAGGCCAGATCCATGGACTTGCTCGCCATAGAGGAGTTGGACTGGAACTCGATGTTCACATCCGCCTCACGTCGCTGGTCGCGGCTCACCCTACCGTCGGGACCCGGTGCCCCGTGATCGAACAGCATCATGTCGTGCTGTATCATGCCGAGCCACCTCGGCTCGGGGTAGATGCCCGACCCTGCGGGATCCTCGATGCCTTGCAGCGCCTCCCTCTGCCCGACGTAGGCCCGTTCCCCGCCGAGCCCCGTCTCCTCATCGTTCCAGAGAACGAATCGAATCGAGCGCTCGGTCCGAACATCCCGCGCTGAGGACACGAGCCAATTCCATCACCAGGGCCGGGCCCGAAGCGTCGTCGTTAGTGGCCTGGTTTAGGCCATGTCCGTCCATGTCATTGCATCAGAGATCGGAGGTACGTTGTCGTTTGCGCGCGGGCCTTGCGATGGATATTGTGAATCTCTACAGCTTCGTCCGCATCGTGGCTGGCAGGCAGTGTCGGTGGAAAGGTGCAAGAGGGGACAGCTGTCCCCATGTCGTTGGCCTCTCTATGGGAGGGTGAAACGGTGACGAGTAAGGCGACGAAAAAAGCGTCGGATACACGAGGGAGTCCGCGGAAGATTCTCGCCGTAGGGCTTGCTCTCGCAACCCTGACCGTAGCGCCGGATCGAGCAGTCTCTCAGGCGTCGGGGATCATCACCGGCGAGGTAGTGAACGCCGCCACCCAACAACCGCTATCGGCTGCGCAGATTTCCTTGGCGGGACTCGATATTGGCGCACTGGCGCGGGCCGATGGATCCTATACGGTGTCGAGCGTGCCGGTGGGTACACATCTAGTGGAAGCTCGTCAACTCGGCCATCAAATGGTCACCCAAGAGGTGACAGTAAGCGCCGGGGAGACGGTGCGGGTGGATTTCGAGCTCACCCAGCAGGCCCTTGCGATGGACGAGATCATTGTGACCGGCACGGCTGGCCAGGCGCGGCGTCGAGAGGTTGGGAATACGATCGCGCAGATCAATCCCGCCCAGCTCCCGGAGGTGGTGACGGGTCTGGAGTCGATGCTTCAGGGAAGATCCGCGGGGATGTCGGTGGACATGCCGGGTCCTAACCCAGGGGAAGCGGCGATTATTCGGCTGCGAGGCATCACGAGCACATCGCAGGGAAACGCGCCGCTGGTATATGTGGACGGGGTCCGTGTGGCATCCTCGGGGTTGCCACTCAATCGGGGCACAGATCAAAATTTCCGATCTTCCAATTCCTTCCAGACCAGTTTCGGCGACCTCAACCCCTCGGACATCGAGCGTATCGAGGTCATCAAGGGCCCAGCGGCGACGACATTGTACGGGACAGATGCTGCCAGTGGAGTGATTCAGATTTTCACAAAGCGTGGCACCCCCGGGTCGGCGAGCTGGACCTTTGAAACGCAGCAGGGCTTTAGCAAGTCTGTGGAATTCTCCCCGGACCCGGAACCCTTCTACTACATGGACAGGGTGATGCGGACGGCCCGCAGGCAGGACTACAACGTGTCAGTCAGTGGTGCGAGTGGAGGGGTCTCCTACTTCCTCTCGGGCAACACCGGTGCGTATGAAGGGATCATGTACAACGACAAGGTTGAGCAAAAAGCGGTTCGCGGGAACTTCCGGTTTCAGCCGAGCCCCACTCTAGCCCTGGAATTCAATACAGGCTATACCCGGAGGGATATACAGGAGGCCCCAAGCGGACACAACTCTCAGGGCCTCGGGGCGAATACGACGCGATGCCCAGGGGGCTGTGCGCTGGGGGACACGTGGGAGGAGCGGGTACTACAGATCCTGGATTGGGACATCCTGAGCCTGCAAAACCACCTCATATCGGGCGTGACCGCGAATTGGACGCCGAGCTCGACTTTCTCGCACCGTGCCACGATCGGTGTGGATTATCTGGGCGCGGACATGCAGAACAATCGGCCCTTCGGCTTCGTTCTCAACTCACGGGGGCAGGTCGCGTCTTCCAAATATGTTGGACGGACTACGACGCTGGACTACGTGGGGAACTATATCGCGGACTTTAGCGACGATCTCCGCGTGACCTTCTCGGCGGGAGCCCAGTACCAGGACATTGAAACCTCTCTTACGCGGGTAGGCTCCCGCCAGCTTGCGGGGCCGGGTGTCCCTACAGCCAGCAGTGGAGCGGAGGTATCGGGCTTTGACGAGAGGGCTCAAGTGATCACCGGTGGGCTGTTTGGCCAAGCACTGATCGGCTATAGAGATCGGTACTTCCTCACTGCGGGACTTCGCATGGACGGATACAGCGCGTTCGGCGAAAACCTGGGATTGGAGCCCTATCCGAAGATCTCCGGGTCCTATGTGATTTCGGATGAGGACTGGTGGTCACCCGCCCTAGGCACGACGAAGCTGCGGGCTGCCTACGGTTGGGCCGGAAGGGCGCCCGGAGCATTCGATGCCGTACGCACGTGGCAGCCAGCAAATATCAATGGAGCGGCAGGGTTCACCACCAACAATGTGGGGAATGCGGATCTTGGACCCGAGCGTTCGAGCGAGATTGAAGCCGGCTTTGACAGTGAGTGGGGGGATGGCAGGGTGGCGGTCGAATTTACCTACTACCGCAGGCTTACGGAGGACGCCCTCTTCTCCGTGCGGCAGGCGCCTTCCGGAGGCTGGGGTGGGAGCCAACTCGAGAACGTTGGAAAGATCCGGAACTCGGGAATCGAACTGGGCCTAAGTGCTGACGTTCTGCGCTCGAATCAGCTGACTTGGAACATCGGCCTTCAACTGAGTACGAACGAGAGCGAGACGGTGAGCTTGGGAGGTGCCCCGAGCTTTTCGCTGGGTTCCTTTACGGAAATCATAGAAGGGTTGCCGGCGCCTGTGGTTATCGGCTCCCGCCTTGTCAGTGATCGTTCAGCCGTCACCGTTCCTGTCTGGGAGGACGACTTCGTCTGGGGTCCGAACTATCCTACGGACATCCTCGGCGTGAGCACTTCGATCTCGCTACCGAGGGGCATAACGCTCTCGGCCCGCGGAGAATACCAGCATGGGGCCTACATGTGGAATCGGGGGCTCCAGGTCTCGGAAGTGCGCGACGGCACATGGTTCTGCCTGAGCAACGGGCCGCGCGGCAACCACCCTATCTACGGTGGCGCCTACGACCTGATCGAGGCCGGACGCGTTGATGAGCTTACCGTAGATGTGCGGGTTAGGTGCAACTCGGACGACATACCGCGCGATGCTGAAATCGTCAGCGCCGACTACTTCAAGATGCGAGACATAAGCTTGCAGGTGCCCTTGCCACTCAGCTACGTCGGGATGGACGTCAGTGAGGCAACCCTCACCATTAGCGCGTCTAACTATATCAGGTGGATCAACGACGACTTCTTCGCCTTCGAGCCCGAGATCGGCGACAAGGACGGTCCAGATAACGTGGCTCGGGCCACGACTGGAGATGCGCCGCCTCCCAAGTCGCTAACGGCAGCGATTCGATTCCGGTTCTGAAAAAGCTACCTTCCCCCGATCCGGATTGGTTGAACGGATTGGTGGGAGAGAGGCTGAAAGGGGATACTGATGCTTGACTCTAGAGCGGTGACGCGACATCGAAGCGCGTATCCGGGGCGCAGTGCAGCCTGGTCTGCGCCCAGGCTAGGGCTTTTCATGCTCCTCGGCCTGTTCGGCTGTGACTTTGACGTTGTCAATCCAGGGGATACCGAAGATCGGTTTCTGGACCCCGAAGGCGCTCATGACGCGCTGATTGTGGGAGCGAGTCGGGTCTGGGGCAATGGAATGACCAATGCGGCATGGCTCAGCGCGACCGTCGCCCGGGAGAACTTCGGCCCGAGGGAGATCTCCAATGTTCGGCTGGGTGAAGTGCTTCCGGAGGACGTCAACGGGATATGGACGGACTTGCACTCGGGGCGCTGGACCGCCGAGGATGCGATTCGCCGCATCACGCGAGTCTTGGGAGAGGCAGGGACAGGGGCCGCGTCAGACGAAAACGTGCTCAAGGCCCACATCTATGCGGGATTCGCCAATCGGATGCTGGGAGATCTGTTCTGCTCTGCGGTTATCGACGAAGGGGAAGTGCAGCCGAGTTCGACTCACTGGACACGTGCTGAGCAGCATTTCACTGACGCCATCGAGATGGGGGGGACTAATGCCGAGCTCAGGTCGGCGGCGTACGCCGGCCGAGCAGGCACACGGATCATGCTGGGAGACTACGGCGAGGCTGCGACTGATGCCGAACAAGTGGACAGCGGATTTGAGTTTATGCAGCTCTACTCCAGCGAGGCTCCAAGTACCTGGAACAGGTTCGTCAACTTCAACGATCAGTCCCCGTATCGTCGCAGTACCGTGTTTTCGACGTACTTCGACGACTACTTCGCCGAGACCCGTGACCCTCGGACTCCATGGGGGTCAGACCCCGATGTACCCGATACGGAGGTTGGGAATATTCCGTGGCACTTCGAGTTGAAGTACGGTCGAGGCCAGGAAAACCTGGCGGAGCCCATGGTAATCACTTCAGGTCGGGAGATGCAGCTCATCATTGCGGAGAATCACTTGCGGAGCGGGAACCGAGCCCAGGCGCTTACCATCATGAATGAGCGTAGGGCGGACCTAGGTCTGCCGGACCTCATCGCTGCAAGTGACACGGAGGCGTGGACCGCTCTGAAGCTGGAGCGGTTCCGCGAGATGTGGCTCGAGGGAAGAGCCCAGGCGGATCACCGCCGTTATGCGGAGGACGGTACGCCCGGGCCACTTCCAGACTTGCTGGATCAGGCCGGCAGTGGTAGGGATCTCTGCTGGCCTATCGCTGAGGTGGAATCCGCCTCCAATCCAAATGTGCCCTAGCGTACCAGCGCTGGTAGGCTGAGCGGGGGGTCAGCGGCGGACGTTCTTTTTTTGGGGGGCTGTAAGCCCCCCCTGAGCATGTGTCAGAAGCATCATGAGGAGCCTCCCGCCTGGTGGTGGCAACGGCATCCTCGCCCCTCGGTGGCCTAGGACTGGGGGCTGTGCTTAGACTTCTCGATCCACGTAAGGCGTACCGACCCGATCTGAAACCAGAAGGAGGGCATCGGGTCCCAAATGAGGATGCTGCTTCATTGCCTGCTCGTTCTCGTAGCGTTCGCGGCGGAGAGAGAGACCCGCGCTCGGGCAAGGCACCGCTCTGTACGAGGGCGCGCGACTCATCGTCGGTGATGGCAGCGCCGAGATCGAGAACTCCGCTCTTCTGGTCGAAAATGGCGCCTTTGTCGAAGTCGGCAGGAGCGGTGAGCTTCAGCTGCCCGCTGGCGCCAACCGGGTCGATCTGATGGGCAAGACCGTCATGCCCGCGCTGATCGACGTACACGGGCACGTCAGCGTTAGCGCCCCAGTGACTTTCCAGAAGGAGATCCGCCGCTTGGCTCCGGCATCTGAACCAGGTACCCTCTCCCCTTCCTAGTGGCAATTCTTGGAGGAATGGTGACAATGTCGCTCCCCGATCGCTCAAAGCTGATGATCTCAAGACTGATGATTCTAACGGGCGTCTTCGCGATCCTCCAGGTTGGATGCGGTGCCCCCTCAGTCGAGAACGTGGAGGATATGGCGGCTGGTGGTGGGTTGTCGGCGTGGACACCCGCGCGGTCGGGCAATACCGGCACCCCGGCGGACGAAGTCACCGACGCGGTGTTGGACGACTCGGGTCTGATCGTCCTCCCGAACCCGAGGCCAGTCATGATCACGGACTGGCAAAGGCTGCCCGCGGGCCGAACGTGGGGCGCCGGCCCCGCCGGCGGCTTCGGGCCCGACGGGCATTATTGGCAGTATGACCGGTGCGGCTCGGACAGTTACGACGGGTGCGTCAACAGCACCGTCGACCCTATCCTCAAGTTTGACGTTAATACCGGAGAGCTGCTGACGAGCTTCGGTTCGGGGGACATCGTGGTTCCCCATGGGTTACACGTGGACAGGGAGGGCAATATCTGGATCGCCGACATGGCGGCGGACGAGGAAGGCACGCGGGGTCTCCAGGTGCTCAAATACAGCCCCGAGGGGGAGATCCTAATGAGGCTCGGAACACCAGGGGTGGCCGGAACTGGGCCCGATCACTTTGAAGAGCCCCAAGTCGTGGTCATTGCACCGAATGGCGACATCTTCATCTCGGAGGGTCACGCAGGAGCGCCGGATGGCCCCGGACGGATCAAGAAATACTCCCCAGCCGGAGAGTTCATCCTAGAGTGGGGGCGGGTGGGAAACGCTCCCGGCGAGTTCCGCAACCCTCACTCGATGGCCTTCGACTCACAAGGGCGCCTCTTCGTCGCTGATCGTAGCAACCATCGCATCCAGATCTTCGACCAGGACGGAAACTACATCGACTCGTATTACTCGCACGGCCGAACCAGCGGCCTGACCATAAGAGACGACGTGCTGTATACCACCGACAGCACTACCTCATGGGCGAGTCACCCCGGTTGGTTGCCCGGCGTCCGGATCGGTCCCGTGAACGAGGACAGAGTCACCGGGTTCGTTCCCCCGCACGGCCACCCTACCAGGCCACTGGGAGTGTCGGGTGGAGGGATAGCAGTGGACGCCAACGGAACCATCTATCTCGAGGAGGGGCCGGGGGCACGCGAGGGACTTCGGGGAACCGGCATAGGAGAAGGCGGGACGATCATATATCACAGTTATAGTATATCGTTCCCGGGTCTGCGAGGGATAGACTTGCGTCCACGTCAATAGGAGAAAGACGCACCTCGGTCCTTGATAGCGGCTTAATCCACAAGGTCGGGTCTGCCGTCCACTTGTGGGATAAGTGGGCGAGAAAAGGGCAAGCCCCGAGGCTTGCCCACCCACTTCGCCGCTTGACCCCGGCATCTCAAAATAGTACCGTGTCCCTCTCCTGGGTCGCACCTAACTAGGTGGCAATTCTCTTGGAGGCTTGCTGATAATGTCAATTCTTGGTCGTTCCAGCCTGATGACGCTGCTGGGCCTCACCGTAATGCTGCAGGTTGGATGTGGCGGTCCCGGAGTACCGGCAGTTGAGGATATGCCCGTCGCCGACGGCGATGGAATGCCTCCGTGGCACCCCCCACGGTCCGGCATGACCGGCACGCCGGCGGACCAAGTCACCGACGCGGTGCTGGACGACGATGGTCTTGTCACCCTCCCCAACCCCCGTCCCGTTATGATCACGGACTGGCAACAGCTAACCCCGGGCCGAACGTGGGGTGCCGGCCCCGCCGCTGGCTTTGGACCCGATGGCCACTACTGGCAGTTGGACCGGTGCGGCTCCGATTCCTACGCTGGCTGCCTCGAGAACCCGATCGACTACATCCTGAAGTTTGACGTCAACACCGGGGATCTGCTGACGAGCTTCGGTGCGGGGGACGTCGTTTTGCCCCATGGGATCGATGTGGACAGCGTCGGCAATATCTGGGTCGCTGATATGGAGGCGAGCCCGGACAGCACGCGTGGCCTACAGGTGCTCAAGTACAGCCCACAGGGAGAGATCCTGATGAGGCTGGGCACGGCTGGCAAGCGAGGAACCGGTCCCGACCACTTCGAGAATCCTCAGATTGTGAAAATCGCGCCGAATGGTGACCTCTTCATCACTGAGGGTGAATGCGGATGTCCAGAGAATCCTGGACGGATCAAGAAGTACTCCGCCGACGGCACCTTCATCACGGAGATAGGGCGGTACGGCAATGCCCCCGGCGAGTTCAAGAACCCTCACTCGATTGCCTTCGACGAGCAAGGGCGCCTGTTCGTCGCGGACCGCAGCAACCACCGCATCCAGATCTTTGACCAGGACCTCAACTACATCGACTCGTACTACTCGCACGGCCGGACCAGCGCCGTGGCCATCCATGACGGCATGTTGTACACGACCGACAGTACGAGCCAGTGGGCGTCTCATCCGGGCTGGTTGCCCGGTGTGCGGATCGGTCCCGTGAACGAGGACAGGGTCACTGGGTTCGTTCCCCCACACGGCCATCCCACCAGGCCCCTAGGCGTGTCGGGTGGAGGGATAGCGGTTGACGCCAACGGGACCATCTATCTCCAAGAGGGACCCGGGGCGCGCGAAGGGCTTCGGGGGACGGGAATAGGAGAAGGCGGGACGATTATCTATCACAGTGAAGAAGTATCTTTCCCGGGGTTACGAGGTCTCGACTTGCGTCCACGTCAATAAGAGAAGACGTATATTTCGATAACCGACGGCTTCGACTTCACATCCAGGTCCGCTTGAAATCTGGATCTGGTTGAGGCACTGGCCGAGCCACGACTTGGAGGGTGACATCCCCGGTCACCTCGACGGTCTGAGGAACGGTCTCGAACCCAGTCTTCCAAGCATCTACCTCATACGTACCCTTGGGCACCTCTAGGCTCGCTAGCCCACGCTCGTCGGTCCGGGCCCGATAGATGCCCAGCCGCACGTCGGCACTTTTTAGCGGGTCGTTCGTCTCTTGTTGAACCACTTGCACTGCGACGCTGTGCTCGGCTGGCTCGGCAGTTCGGAATGTCAGGGTGGCTGACGATTCTCGGTGGGGCAATCCGGGCTCCGAGGCCTTGAACCTGACAGACCAAGAATACATCCCCTCGCGATCCGGAGCGGTTAGCGCCACGTCCACTTCATACAACGCGTCCGTCCCGCGCCAGGGTGTTCCGCCGAGTTTTCCCTGGCCGACTTCGGCTCCCGCCTCATCGTGCACCTGGACAAGTCGCCCCGTCAGCTGGCATAGGGCCGAACACTTGACTCCCACCTTCACAGTGAATGGACGTCTCATAACCACCGGCGAGGGTACATCCCATACGGCCACGCTGGTCGTATGGGGTGTGGTATCAGACTTGACGGCTAGGGAGCTTTGCTCATGGATAACGCCCCCGACATCGTACCTTGGGAATAGAATGCTCCAGACGGACTTGCCAATCTGTGGAGGCGCTCTTAGTTGGATATCCTCCACCTGGTTTTCATGCCCAAGCAGTGCATCTGCTACCAGCATGCCGTCTTCGGCCAGAACTTGAAGAGATGCCCCGCTGAAGTCACAGTCTTCCGAACACGACACCCTGACCTTCAGAGTAATGGCGGTTCCGGCCCCGACTTCTGCTGGGAAAGGCTGACTCAGTTCTACTTTCGTTCGATGCGTTAGAGCCATTGCAGTGAGCGAGCCATATTCGTCCCCCACGTAGAGCGGCTCGCTATTCCCCAGAAGGAGAGAGCGATCTGGACTTGCCTGGGTAGGCCCACTCACTGGTTCTCCGCAGGCGTGAGAAATATTGCATCGAGCACTTCGAGATCGCTCGGAAGCTCACGCTGGCCATCACCAGTGGGCACATCCTGAAGCCTGAGCATATACGCGACGATATCGGCGCATTCTTCGGCGATTAGTCGCCCTGGATCGTTCTGGGGCATGGTCCGGCAGATCCTCTCGTACAAGTCTCCGAGTCGCCGCCCCTCCCACAAGCGGAAGAACCCCGGTCCTCTCCACTCGTTTGCTGAGTGACACTCGAAGCAGTACGTCAGGGCGACCTGCTGCCCACGACCTGCCTGCTCGGTGGTGTACACACCCTCCCAGATCGTCGCAGCCGCTGTTTCAGTTGGCTCATCCACTGGGGGGTCCACCAAGGGCGGCTCTGGAGCTTCAGCCAGGGGGGGAGCACCGGCACAACCTGCCATCAACCATACCGCTAGCCAGGGGAGGCCTCTTGCCGTCATACGTTTCATTTCGTGCTTCTTACTCCCGCGGTCTTCCTCGATCGGCACTCATGTCCCTCCGAAACCATGCCCCCGGATTGCCTCGGCCCTGAGGGGCTTCTTCTGATTCTCAACTCTTGGGGAACGGAAAAATGTGCGCAGGCATCGAGTACATACGGGCATTTTCGTGGTCGTACTTCCGTTGCTTCGGCACCGCCGAGGGTGGCGGCGCGGACGCCCCTTGTACAATCTGCGCTCAGAAACTCCCACCCAGTTCTTCTACCTCCGAGACACCACCGGATTCGATCAGAAGCGCAACGACACGGTCAAACGCGCTGTCCCGCGCAGCGTCGAGCGCCGTGCGACCTTCGGCATTGACAACGTTCGGATCGACCCCAAATTCGAGCGCCACCCGGACGGTCTCGAGGATCTCATTCTCCATTCGCTCTCGGTTCCGTGGCTGCTGAAAGGGGTAGCCTCGCCCGCTGGGCATCCCCACCGCTGCCATGATAGCCGTCGAAGGCCCCTCGACCACCCGCGGCCATCCTAGCTCCCTGTTTCCTCCCCCCCAGTACTCGACATGGAGGCTGAAGCGCGGATCGGCTCCGTGATCCGCGAGAAGGCGCATGACGTTGTGTTGGTTGAAACGCGCGGCGAGCCAAAACGGCGTCGCTCCGATGAACGGTTGGTCAAAGTAGAAATCGAAGGCATCGCGCCGCGTCGGTGTCGAAACTCGAAGCACGGCGTTCGGATCTGCTCCGTGGGCGAGGAGAGCCCTCACGGATCTCTCGGTCCTCCGCAGGATCGCCGCATGCAGGGCGGTGTAACCACCCTCGTCGGCGTTCGGGTCGGCACCCTGCTCAAGCAAGAATTCAACCAACTCTTCCGCGTCGTTCGGCAACCGTGCGTGGGGCGACGCGAGGAGCCCGCCGATGGCAGCCCGGTTACCAACTCGACTCTGCTGTGGAAAGTACCAATCACGCTCTAGGATGGAGTGGATCGCCATAGTCGTGGCACTGATCCCCCAGGCAGTCTGGTCGTCTACATCAGCACCTCCCGCCACGAGCCTCTCTGCCACGGCCAGGTCCCCTGCCCGAGCTGCGAACAGCAAGGGCGTGAAGCCCCCTTGCTCGATCCAGACCAGTAGATCCGGATGTTGGTCCGACCCACTACCCCCTTGGAAGCGTTGCGACCATGTATTTGAGCGGGCATGCACGTCGGCGCCGTGGGCGAGCAACACCTCCACCACTTGCGGGTGACGCTGCGCCGCCGCCCACATGAGCGCGGTCTGCCCGCGCGTAGCCCTCACGTTCGGGTCCGCACCCCTGGTTAGCAGCAGCGTCACCAGCTCTGTCTTGCCCGCACGCGCGGCGGTCATCACTGATGTCTCGCCGGACAGGAGTGCGGCATCCGGGTCCGCCCCGGCGTCTAGCAGCTTCTCTGCTATAGCCGCGTCTCCGCGCTCGGCCGTCGTCCACAGGGGCGTAACACCGAGATCGTCGGCCACAGCCGCATCGGCACCGGCGCCAAGCAAGAGGTCGACTGTTTCGAGATCACCCCAATAGCTCGCCCAATGAAGCGGCGTCATGCCACCCCCGGCCTGATTGACGTCCGCCCCTTGCTCGACGAGAACGCGCACCGTCTCCCATTGAGCGGCCCTGGCCGCCTCGACGATGTCCAGATCGACCGCAGCGCTATTCGCCCCGATGAGGCTTAGGGAAAGTCCGAGTACGACAACGCGTTGCCAGATGCACGCACCTATCCGCTGCATGACTGCCTCCGTCCCATTGCGACAGTTATCACCTCGCGAGGCTGCCCCGCCCGAAAACCGCCGTCCCTATATTCCAGAGAGCCCCTCGAACGAGCTCCCCGTGGTTCTCGCGCCGATCCGGTCACTCGGCTGGAGCGGGAGCTCGCCCGTGCTCGCTCCGACATGGTCAACCGGTACGTCGAACTTATCCATGATCGAAACGAGTAGGTTTGCCAGCATCGGTCGGTCTGAGTAACTGAGATGCCGGCCGCCCTTGAGGCGCCCAGCTCCGCCGCCCACTAACAACACGGGGAGGTTATCGGGTGCGTGCGCATTGCTGTTCGAAATGCCTGCGCCATACAGGATCGATATATTGTCCAAAAGCGATCCGTCGATGTCCGGTGTAGCGGCGAGCTTCTCCAGATAGTTGCCGAATTTGGAGAGGTGATACCGGTTGATTGTGGACAACCGATTAATCATCTCAGGAGCGTCGTTGTGATGCGACAGCGGATGGTGCGCCTCGGCCACACCTGCTTGAGGGTACTGACGGCCGCTCTGCTCCTTGGCGAGCATGAATGTGATCACGCGTGTTAGGTCCGTCTGAAGCGCTAACACCATTAGGTCCTGCATCAGCTCCATATGCTGATCGAAGTCCGATGGTGCACCTGCAGGCTGATCCATCACAGGTAGCTCGAGGTCGATCTGCGCTTCAGCCAATCCAATGCGCCGTTCGACATCACGTAGTGCCTCCGTATACTGCTCCATCTTGACCTTGTCCTGCGCGCCCAGATCCCGGTTGAGGGAGCGCAGTTCTTCCCACACGGAGTCCAGAATGCTGCTCTGCTGCCGTAGCCGCTTCGCCCGCGCCGCCCGCTCCGTGCTCCCACTATCACCGAACAGACGCTCGAACACAGATCGCGGATTGTAGTCCATGGGCAAGGGCTGCGTGGCGCTACGCCACGAGATCGTGCTCGTGTAGGCACAGCTCAGCGCCCCCGTGCATGCACCCGCCATGGCCGGAGCATCCATGGAGAGCTCAAGCGACGCCAGTTGTGTGTGCTGGCCCAACTCCCTCGCCAGCAATTGGTCTATCGACACGTCCGCGATAATCTCCACTTCATTTCGTCCCCCGCGCGGCGTCCCTGTCAAAAACGATCCGGAGGCCCCCGCGTGCAGGGCGTTCCATGTCGAGTAGAGGCCCGAGAACTGGATGATGTGATTTTGGAACGGCGCCAGTTCCTCGAGCAGGGGCGTGAGCTTGAGCTCCTCTTCAAGCATACCGGCGTGCGGTGGGACGAAGTTGCGTCCCTGTCCCGATGGCGTCCAATACTCCATGGCCATCCCATTTGGCACGTAGAACGCTTGGAACCGATGCGGACGCGTTGGAGCGCTCTGTCCAAGCATCCGGGCAGGGATCATGGCTTCAAGGAACGGCAGCGACACTCCGGCACCCAAGCCACGTAGTAAAGTTCGCCTGGATATCGTTTTTCCGGTGATGATGTTCATAAATCCGCTCCCTGTTGGCCCCTGATAACCTTCAATTCGTCGCCTCTGTCGCCTTCCGCATCAGAAAGGCGGGACTCTCGACGATCCCAGCAATAATCGATGACCAGCGGTACTCATCGGCCTCCGCACCCCGGACGATTTGTCGAACTGCTGACCGGTCATAGTACTCCAGCCTACGCCCAAGCGCGTAGGCCATGAGCTTTTCAGTCAGATTGGTGACAAACTGCTTGCCCTGAAAGTACTCCCGCAGCCCCACGAAACCGTTGAGTTCCTCGCCGCTCGGCATACTGCCCAAAGCATCGATCGGATTGCCACGCTCGTCAGTCAACCGCCAACCGCCGATGACATCGAAGTTCTCCAGCGCGAACCCGATGGGATCAATCATCCCGTGACAAGAGTTGCAGCTCGGGTTGGTCCTATGCGCGGACAACCGCTCCCTTATCGACGGTGGTCTGAGCCCTTGGTCCACCGCCGCCAGATTTGTGTCCACGCCGGATGGAGGTGGGGGCGGTGGCATACCGAGCATGTTATCCATCAGCCATTTACCACGCAGTACCGGCGATGTCCGGTCCGGGTAAGACGACACCGACAGTATGGCTCCGTGCGCCAGCAGTCCTCCCCGCTGATCTGGGTTGGGAAGGGTGACTCGCCGGAATTGCGAGCCGTAGACGCCCGGGATTCCATAATGGCGCGCCAGTCGTTCGTTCAAGTAGGTATAGTCCGCGCCGATCAGGTCTAGTACGCTGCGATCCTCGCGGAGCGTACTAGCAACGAACATCTCTGTCTCCCGTTGGAGCGCCCTCAGCAGATTCCCGTCATACTGGGGGTAGTCGATTGGATCCACTTTCACTTCCTCGAGCCGGCGCAGATTCAACCACTGGGCAGCAAAATCGTGTACGATCGCGTCCTCGGAGCGAGGGTCCGCCAACATTCTCTGCACCTCCTGCTCCAAGATCCTCGGATCCGCCAGCTGTTCGCTCTCGGCTAGATCGAGCAAACGCTCGTCGGGCACACTGCTCCACAAGAAGAACGACAGCCGCGAGGCCAGTTCTAGGTCGCTCAAACGATAGATGTCACCCGGAGCCGCATCTTCCGGGTCCTGATAGACGCGCAGCAAGAACGCAGAGGATACAAGCATTCTTTCAAGTGCGAATTGAATCCCCGCCTCAAAGCCGCCACCGTCCTCTCGGCCCATGCGGTAAAACTCGAGCAGGGTCCGTACTTCTTGGTCCGTTGGCGATCGACGATACGCACGCCGCGCCGTTGTCTCTAGGATCTCCGTGGCGCACGCCTCCTCTTCCGCTCCGAGGTCCGGATGACATGCGAAGATCTTTCTACGGCTCGGCGTGTCCTCGGCGAATCCGGTGATCTCGAACGGCCCTTCCAGATCGATGAATTGCACAGCCGAGTACCCCATGTAGATTTCGTCATTCGCGATTACCCGGCCCCTCTGCTTCGGCTGAGGCAGGTCCTGCGGCTCCCACAGGTCGCGCACGTACGTGACCGACACCAGGTGAGGTCCGGCTTCCACCGGGAAGCGGGCCACTAGATTCTCGTCTGCAAACTGCATATACGATTCCCAATCGGGTGTCCCGAACGAGGTCGCGTTGCCGGCGTAACCTCCGGAGACAGCAGGGGTTCCCGGCGCCTCTCCTCCGATCGGGAATCGATGCACTAGCTCGCCATCGATGCGGACGTCGATCTGCTGCGGCCACCCCATCCCCATCATGTACTCTTGATACTGCCGGCGAAGGTGCAGCCTGACGCGATACTCTCCGTCTGCGGGAAACTCATGCCTAAACGCGGCCCCGCCGCGCGACCCAAGCGGCGCATCGTCGCTCAGCCTTCCCAATCCTGCTTCCTGCTCTACGTGTAGCGGGATCTCAACTACACGACCCTCTGGACCCATGGGCGGTAGGCCCACAGCTAGGCGGGTTACCTGACGGGCCACAGACATGTACCGCTCGAGATGTGCCGTCGTGAAGGAGAGCGCCGCCGCGTAGTTGTCAAAGCTGCCGTCCGCTGTCTGGTCCCCAGGGAGAAGCGCCGCCACATCCACATCGACGCTGAATAAATCGCGAACCGAGTTTCTGTACTCGGCCCGATTCAGTCGGTGAATCGCGCTGATCCTCCCTGGATCCGCATTCGCTGGCCATGCAGCGTCAAGCTGAGTCTCCAGATAGCTCGCTAGCTGATCATAGGTGTGCGGATCCGGTCGGGGCATGCCGGCCGGAGGCATTGTACCCGTTCGTAGCCTCCGGATCACTCTCTCCCATGTTTCCGGATTCGTCTCCGGCGCTTCGACGTTCGCCACATCAAGCGTCAGCCCTGCGGTGTTCAGTGCCTCGTTGTGGCACACGACGCAATACGTGTCCAGGAGTTCCCTCGGAGTCTCCGGAATCGGCCGTGTTTCCGGCAACGTCGCGGCAGCTATCGCTCCCGGCTGCCCCTGTCGCGACAGCGTCTGACTCTGACACCCCAACAGTAACGCGAGTCCCACCCCGATAGTCAGCGGGAGCGACAGCACCGGCGTATGTCGTACGGGCGTGTACCTATTTTTTGCCATATCCCTTCTCCGAGACCCACAAGTCGATCGGTCGACTATCCCTACACCTGATACAGTGTTGGCCGACTAGACGTTCCCCTCGAACCGGCCCCGGTTTTCCCGGAAAGCTGGATGACTCACCAACAGCGGTGCCATTCGACAGTTGAGCAAGCTAACTGCTTCACCCGGTCGGCGAGTAAACCGTTGATCGAACTTGCCCGGCTCCCGCAAAAACCGTCAGATTTCCCCTCCATTGAGGGCCGCATCTCTTCCCGCTACGCGACCAAAGACGAGACATCGCCCCAACCCGTGTTGAGCGAATCCCCCCTGGGTCTCGCCCGCACAGTAGAGGCCTGGTATCACCTCCCCTTGAAGGTCGATCACCTGGGCCCTTGTATTTGTCCTAAGACCCGTTAACGAGTCGTGTAGGATAGGCGTAGACCAAGCTGCATAGAATGGAGGCGTCTGGATCTTGTTCCTCGGAGTGGGCTTCCCGAAGTCTTCATCTATTCCTGAATCAACGAAGGAGTTATATCGGGCGACAGTCTCTTCCAGGACCGCCGCCGGCATAGCGATTGTCTGATACGGATTTCTGATTCTGCCTGCGAGTTCTGCGATCGTATCTGCGCCGAAAAACCAGTCGCTGTCGGGCTTGATGTACGGTGGAGTGGGATCCCACCGCTGGCGGGCCACCGCTTCCGCATCGAAGATGGCCCATATCGGTCCTCCTCCGTCCAGTTTGTTCGGATTCCCATGGTAGGCCAAGGCCGCGTTGTAGAAATCATGGCCTCCACCCAGCTCATTATGGAAACGCCGACCCAACTCCGTTACCATAATCGCGTTTTGCCAATCCACCGCACTGAGGCCAGAACCGGGTGTCTGATCAAACATGGGGCTATCAGCCAG
The DNA here is from genome assembly GCA_965206975.1 of Longimicrobiales bacterium. Lineage (GTDB taxonomy): Bacteria > Gemmatimonadota > Gemmatimonadetes > Longimicrobiales > Gaopeijiaceae > JAAXGI01. Next base: position 130,111 of record OZ242253.1, read on the forward strand.
CCAAATCAGATTCCCGTAACCCCACGGAGTCCCTATGTGGGCCGCTTTCGATATCCAATTGCCCGCCTCAACGGTCTGATTCGCGGTCGACCAGAGCGAGGCTCCTACGGCCATGGCGGCAAGCTCCCCATCGGCCGTCTGCTTGGAATACGGCTCACCAGCGACCTGATATTCCTCCGTTAACCTGGGATCGAATATCCGGCGGAATAATACATTGCTTGTGTGACCGCCGGTAGCGAGGAGTATGCCCCTGGTTCCCCGGATCCGCACTTCCATACCCTCGTGGACCGCGACGATTCCGAGGACCCTTCCAGAAGTCGGCGCTTCCCGGACAACTCTCGTCATCTTGTGGAGCAGCAGCATCTCTGCCCCTTTATTCCTGGCGCTCCGCTCCAGGGCTCGAATGAGTCCAGATCCAACCCTGCTGGGGTGCGAGGTAATGAGCTCCTCGTAGATTGGCCACTGGACGGATCGTCCTTGCCTCTGAGGCATGTCACTACCGCCCAGCACATGGTCTTGAAAGTCAACCCCGTTCTCCACAAGCCATTCGAAGGTGGCCGCATTCTCGTCGGCGAAGGCGCGCACCATCTCGCGGTCACTGTACCGGCTCTGTAAGCGCTCATGGTTTATCCAGTCCTCAAAGACCCGATCTGCCGAGTCCTCCACCCCGTACTCCTCCTGTCTACTCGTTCCACCACCGAGGTTCACGTTTCCCCCGCTTACAATTCCGTGTCCACCGATGTCATAGTTCTCCTCGACCATGATCACCGAGACTCCGTGGTCGAGCGCGGAAACCGCCCCAGCGAGGCCGGCCGTTCCTGCCCCGACGACGACGAAATCCGCTGTCCAGTCCCAATCTTGGATGCTCTCTCGTGCATTCGCCTCGGAGCTCACCAGCCCCGCCAGAGCAGTCGCGCCCAAGCCGGCGGTTGCGCCGCTCTTCACAAAATCTCTTCTGCTGATCTTCGCGTCGTTATGCTTCTTTCTGCTCATGTTCCTCCCTCCGAGGGCGAGTGGCGTTTGCACTCATCTGCTGCCGAGCATGACAAGGATTGCGAGGCCTCCGGCGGCAAGCGCACGCCTCCAGGTAAGCCCTTCTCCTCCGGTGGTGCCTGGATCGCGGCTCCAAACCATGATGACACCGCACGTGCTGTTCGCCAAATACTGGGTGGGAGCCAGTGCGCCATGGTAGACCTCGATCCCTTCAATCGAGCCGACGGAAAACATCTGGTCGATTTCACTTAGTCGAGATACCGGGAGGCCGTCACTTACGACGGTAGGGGTACAGCCCCCACGAAGGCGGACTCGTGCTCCTTGGCCGACTCGACCTTCAGTCACGCGGGCCCCGGGGATCATCCGGAAGAGATCCGACGCACGTATTGGCGAGCGCGCCACGATGTCCTCCCGAGTCAAGAAGTGCCCTGACGCATGCGCACGGCGTTCGTAGAACCCTGCCAGTTCGAGTTTTGTCTGGCGTCTAGCGATCGCAACGACCGGGGCGAGGTCGAAATCTACCTCGGTCATCTCCACACGGACGTCGACGATACCGCCCCTGGAGAGCGTCAGGAAATGGGAGACCGGTGTGAACGAGGCAGCGCCTACCCTTATCTCATAGGTGCCGAGAGGAAAGATATCCGTTTGGAAACCGCCATCCACATCGGACTCCCCTGCCCAGAGAAGCTCTTCCTCGGTACCGGAGCCATCGAAGCTGATCGTCGCCGACGGGATCGAATGACCCGTCACACGACTCAGGACTGATCCGATTAGACGGACCCCTCCCTCCGGTTCGAGGCTAAGGGCCGCGTCCTGAGCTGCCACGCCAGTCGGAAGAACCAAAACACACGAGAAGATCGCAAGGATTCTCATCTGATTCTCGCCAACATTTCTCACACGGCGCGGACACACAGGCTGACTCGTCTCGGTCGCGGGTGGACCTCTACGGGTGGACCTCTAAGGTGCGAGAAGCGACTAAACTTACGGGGCCAGCGGCCAAACGGACAGGGTGGCCATCTGCAGACTACCGAACCGGACCTAGCGATCCATGCTGCTATGTGAAACGGACCAGCGACGAGGAGTCGGAGCCGGCAAGATGGCTCGGGAGCGGGTTGGTTCTCGGCTCCATGGCGCTATAGTGCGAGCGTTATGGGCTGACGATCTGTAGGAATCTTCCGAGCGGCTGAACATCGCCCCGAGTCAGGACGGGGGGGATGGTGCTCGGTTTGGGTTTCTGAAGCTGGAAGCGAAGGTCTTGCTCGCCCGAACCCGATCCTACAGCGGGAGCATGATCAATCGACCATCAGGTTGAACATCATACCGGTGTCCCCGTGCTCGAGGTTGTGGCAATGAAGAAGGAAGAGGCCGCGCTGTGCACTGAAGCGAACTGCCACGCGGACAGTCTCCGAAGGGTAGAGGAGTACCGTATCCTTGAGCCCTCTCTCCCAAGGAAAGACCACTCCACGACCACCCGTTCGGGACAGAACCCGGAAGTGAGTCGCGTGCAGATGGATAGGGTGGGCGAACTGGTCATCGTTCACAAATGACCAGATCTCCGTCCGGCCGAACGGGACCCGCTCGTCCACGCGGTCCAACTCGAACGATCGATCATTGATGTGGTGGCGCAGCATCGTTCGTGACTCGTCGTCGAATTCAGTCCCGAAGCGGAAGGTCCGCTCCTCAACGGATCCAGCTGGGTCTGGAGCGGTCAGCGAGAAGAGTCGGTCGGGAATCGTGGCGGCGGCGCGGGTCCTCCTGGTAACCCGAAGACCGATAAGATCCATCGGTGCCCCCTGCGCTCCGGTGCCCCGCAATAGGTGCTCCAACCCTCCGGATATTCGGAAAGCCCGGGAGCGTAGGCGTACCTCTTCTCCGACCGCCGCTCGGCTAAGGTCCACGAGCAGGTCTACGCGCTCAGCAGGCGCAACATCGACGAACTCAAGCGCCACCGGGCGCTCCAACAGTCCACCATCGTTCCCGATGAGCACAAGCGGAGCCCGATCGCTTCGCTCGACGCGAAAGATACGAGCGTTCGATCCGTTCAGGATTCGGAACCGGTACAGGGCAGTGTCGCAGTCAACGTATGAGCGGCGGATTCCGTTGCCGAACACCTCGCTCCCCAGGTACCCGTGCATCAGGTTCCCATATGTGTGAACCGGAAGCCCATCCCCGTCGACTTGCCGGTCCTGCAGTATCAGTGCGATCTCCCTCTCGCCCGACGGCAAGCCTAGCGCCTCCTCGTCCTCGTCCTCCACAATCAACATCCCGCCGATACCGAGCGTCGTATGTTTCGCGGTCTTGTGGTGGGTATGCGAGTGATACCAGTACGTCCCCGCACGGTCCTCCACTATGAAGTCATAGTCGTGGGTACCACCTGTGGGTACAGCGAGCCGGGGATGCCCATCCGAGTGCTCCGGCGGAGTCAGTCCATGCCAGTGGAGGATCAGCTCATCAGGAAGCTCATTCCGGAGTGTCACCTGGAATCGATCGCCACGGCGGACCCGCAGGACTGGAGATGGCAATGAATCGTTCAGGAGCCATGCGGGGGCCCGAAGCCCATCCCCAATGTCCGCCGCACCCTCGGCCGCCACCAGCGTTAGACCTTCCGGCGCTGCCTCCTGCATCCGGCGGAGCCGGTTCCAACCCGGTTCCTGCTTGGATGCCCTATTCCAAAGCCTTGCCCTGTCGACTGGGCCGACGACTCCCAGACCAGGCAGTGCACTCACTCCGCTAGCCGAAAAGACTTTGATGAACTGCCGTCGAGAGAGGAGGGCTCCCGTTCGGCTCACGGACCGCAAAGCCGGCGGCCGAGAGCCTCGCGACTCTCGGCGAAGAGCCCGGTAACCACCCTCTGCAACGGCCAGACTAGGCTGCGGGCTCTGGCCATCCCACGTTCGCCGAACTCGCGCTCAGGCCTTCAAGGACTCGTGACCTCATCATGATCTTCCAGCCGGACTGTTCGGAATGGTTATCACGCGGACGGGGTCGAATGTGGAGAGACGGGTAACCGCTGGCAACCTCATGCTTCACTTCTTCGAGGAGTTGAGGCAGGTCACGACCGACTGAGCGTGTCAGAGCCAAGAAGAGCGAAAGGCATCTAGATACCCGAACAAAGCTCCTCACGGATGCCGCGGAATGACGCCGTGGAGAGCAGGAGGAGGTGAACGAACGAGCCCGGCCACACTTCCCCTCAGTTAAGGGTTAAGCCAGTAGTTCAGCTTTAGAACGAAGATGTTGTCCGGGCGCGTGCCGAACATGTCGCCCACATCTCGGCCAAGATCGAAGCCCCCAAACCGCCTGCCGATCTCGTCGAAATCCCTGCCGGTCACGGAGTTGATACGGCTCTGCTGCCAAACCAGATAGACGGTAGATCCCTGTGTCCATTCCCATCGAAGCACGGCATTCCCGAGGAGGCTGCGGTAGCTGAAGTCTCGGTCTGACACCTCGAACTGCTCGGCCGGACCATCCCCATCGGGATCGATGAGGAGGTCGCCGCCCAACCCTGGCGACACTGTACCGATGTCCCTGCCGTACTCGAGGAAGCCGAAGGTCCGTGGCCGCTCAAGCTCCTTCAGCGGCCTGTAGTCCCCGGTGGAAATGAACGGCTCGGCATAGAGCTGGAGCGAGAGAGTGGGAGTGAAGGTTACGCTCACCCTTGCATCGATGGAGACAGTCGTTTGGTCCAACCCGCCAAAGACGTAGCGGCTGCCGTAGGTGCTCCCAGCCAGCGGGTCTCTCACTGAGGTGACGTACTGGGCGGACTCGTAGCGCCGGTTCAGGTTAGGTCCAAGCTGGATCGATAGACCCTCGCTGGGGTTCGCGGTCAGGTTCAAGCCGATGTCACTACTCCATCCACCCGCGTCGTCCTTCACCCACTGGTAGTTGAGTCGGCCTACCGTGTCCCGCCTTCCATCCGAGCTGAAGTTGAGGTTCATTGAGAGGCGGCTCGGCGTCCTAGCTAATGGCCCTCCGCGGGTCAGTCGGTCGTCGTCGTATGGGGGGTTGTAGGAGACTCTGATCCCTCCTTCCCAGTAGTTCAATAGCTGCCAGACAAAGTTCTGGTTCAGCGCTGCAAAGACCCGTTTCCCCTGGTAGTTCCAAACCGCGTCCGGGCTCCACCTGAGATCCCACGCTCTAAAGATCCGGCCAGGGTGCGGCTGGTTGTATTGGAAATGCGTATCCATGATGATCCGGTCCGAGGCGGACTGGAACCCAAGGTCGTTCACTTCGTAACCGGGGCTCGCGGCCGCTAACGACAGCTTCCCGACAAACGCCCCGGCCTGCTTTGCTACGTCGACCATCCCGTAGTAACCGCTGAGCGACGTCGCGCCTGGATCCAGATGGTCCGCATCGGGACGCTGGTAGTAGCGGGTCGAAGACCGCTGCGTGCGAGTGATCGCGACCGAATCGCCCTCAACGTGGCTCGCCGTAAACGTGCTGCTGATCCGGTACATTCGACCGGACCACTCGTGGGCAAAATCCGCACCCCCCGAGTACGCCGCCGCGTGAAGTCGGTTGTCCATGCCCGTGCCCGCAAGCTTCCGATTCACGGCCGTGGCGAAGAGTCCGAAGCGGGTCTCCCCGCCCCGGATCTGCCTTCGCATCCTCCCCACCAGGTAATTCGCCGCCGGTTCGATCACGGATTCATTCACGATATTGTCGGCGTCCGAGTAGGTCAGGGTCTCCTGCGCAGTCACGGCTTCGAGGATTCCCAGCGACCAACCGTCTCCCACCTTCCCCGTGACTTTCGCCGCCCCGAGAATGGTCGTGGCGGAAGCCGCGTCGGAGAAGACCGCCTCGGGCAGGACAGCACCGGAAGGAGATCGTCCGATCCGGCGTGAATAGAAGAGCTGAGGAGCCCGCCCAGTGCTCCCGCCCGGACCTCCTTCTCCAAACTGGAAGATGTTTCCGCCCTCGACGAAGAAAGGACGACGCTCCTCATAACGGGTCTCGAACGCCGTGAGGTTGATCACCGAAGGATCCAGCTCTACCTGTCCGAAGTCGGGATTCACCGTCGCGTCCAGCGTAACGTTGGAGGCGAGTCGGTACTTGAGGTCGAGGCCGACCTCCGCGAAATAGTCGGACCCGCGGCGAAAGGGATCCACGAAGTCAATCCCCTGAGGCTCCTCAGGCTGCAGATACTCACCTCGGGCAGCTAGATAGGGAAGAAGCTCCAACTTCCGTCCCGGCTCCAGCCCCTCGATCCCGTCGAGGTGAGCAAAACGCGATGCTCCCCCGCGCTCGAGCGTTGGTATGAAGGGAAATGTCACCTGCTCCTGGTTGCGGTGGATATTCCGCTTGATCTCGATGCCCCAAACCTGCTCCTCAGCGGGCCTGAAGCGAAGCTGGCTGAACGGGATCCGCATCTCCGTCGACCATCCCGACTCGGTCACCTGGGTGGCCGCCTCCCAGACAGGATCCCAAGAAGAGTCCCCCTCCCCACCGGACAACACCGCATCGCTGATCGAGCCAGACGGATTAACCGTGAACTGGTACGCAGTTTCATGGTCGTGATAACTGTCGAGGCTGACTGAGATGTAATCGAAATCCCAATTTCCGGCGTCCCGCCGGACGAGCCGCGTCGTAACCGGATTCGAGTCATGCAGGATCGCCCCCACGTAGATCACATTGTCGTCATAGGCCACGCGGAACTCGGTGCGCTCGGTCGCAGTCGCACCCTCATCGGGATCTTCTTGAATGAACTCAGTGATAGGGGATGCCGTGGTCCACACCGGCTCGTCGAGCCGCCCATCTAGATCGATTCCGGTTCGCGTGCGAACGGCCCGTGCTTTCGGGGCCAACTCGTGGTCGTAGTTGAACTGGGCGAACTCCTCGGTACCCAAGGACAGTTCGGGATCCCTCCCCGACTGGATAACCTGCGCCTGAACGCTAGGCACCTCGAGCAGGGCGGATGTGAGGAGAACGAAGCGGGCCAAGGATGATCCGCTGAGACGCCATCCGATGACCTGCGCTGGTATCTCCCAGCAGATGAGCATGTGGATCTTCCTTGGGTGAAAACAGGCCGAGTGTTTGGGTGGATTCTGACAGCCAATCCAGTACCAATTGACGAAAGATCACTGGACGGGACCTTTGGCTTGTTATGTACCTCATTCAGCAAATAGGCCCGTACAGGGTCGTTGAAGCGTAGCTGACGATTCTGGTCCACCCTTTCACATTGGCGGTTCTCCGGGGCCTTTGTGCCCCAGTCTCATTGAAGATCTGAGCGCTTCCTAGAGCCCAGGTCATTGCGTGGAGCATACAATCACCGGACCTTGTGCATGACAACGATGGCAACCCGCCCAACTACACGTAGCGTATGAATTCGAGGAGGTTGCCGTCCGGATCGCGGACGTACACGCTTTGCCCACGGGTACCCCTGTCGCGGCCACCATGCCGCTCGCCCTCCGCTACGATCTCGGCCTCAGCCCGCCCGAGCACGGCAAGGAGTTCCTCCCGCGTACCTGCCCGCACCTGGCAGAAGTCACCGCAGGGGGACGCGGCCCCGGAGGCGCGTAGCCCCGAGGTGATTCTACCAGCTGGATGGCCCGCTTGAGGAAGGTACGACGTGATGAGGATCTCTTTGAGATGACGTCCTCCTGTGGCAGGCGATACCCGGCCCAATTTGGTTAGATGAGACCGATTGGAAACTCCAAAGGATAAGCTTTCGGAGACGCATGGGCCATGCACGAAACGGGGCATGGGGGCTTAAGATCAACATACCCTGAGACTCGAATGGCGCCGGGGGTACCGCGGCGGCTTGGAGCGCCGAGCCACTGGCAGACATTGGACTTCATTTGGAGTGAACCCCAGCGGTTGGACAACGGGGCGATGAGAATTAGGCCGCGTGCTGAGCATGTTGGGCCTCATACTCCTTCGGACTTAGGTAGCCCAGTGCCGAGTGGAGCCGTTTCTCGTTGTAGACCTGATCCAGGAAGCGAGGCAGGCGAGCCACGACGTTCTGGTAGGTTCCGTAGTCGTTCAGGTAAACCTCTTCGCACTTCACGGTCTTGATGAAGCTTTCCGCCTGGGCGTTGTCGTAGGGGTTGCCCCGGCGGCTCATGGACCCGCGCAGGCTCCACTCGGCCAGCACCGCCCGGTAGGCCGCCGAGCCATATTGGGTGAGTTCAAGCGGTCGGTGTGATGAATGCAACCGCGTGGTGGTTGTCGATCGGCCAACGCCGCGCGCAGTGCCGCGATCGTCAGCCGTGTGTCGACCTGCCGTGACACAGCGTAGCCAACCACGCGGCGTGACCACGCACCCAGGATCACCGCCAAGTAGACGAACGCCGACCGCGTGCGGATATACGTGATATCGCCCGCCCACAACTCGTTCGGACCGGTGGGCGTAAAATGGCGGGCCAGGTTCGGGAACACCGCTTCGCGGCCCCCGCCATCGCTCGTTCGAACCGCTCGGCGCCGTAGTTTCACGCTCAGGCCGCGTTCGCGCATGATGCGGGCGACTCGCTTGTGGTTGATCCGCCAGCCCTCGTGGCACAGCTGCGCCGTGACGCGCCGATACCCGTAACGGGGGAACTCCTCACAGATCGCCTCGATGCGCTGGATCAACGCCTCTTCGTCCCGACCCCGACCTCGCGGGCGGTAGTAGTAGGTGCTACGTGCCAGGCTCATCAGTTCACACCCTCGTCGGACCGAGAGACCGTCGGGCCGCTCACCACGGAGGACGTCGCGCCGCTCGGCAGGCCTGCTGGCCGTCTCGTTTTTTTTGCCGCGCCAGGACGCGTTCGATGCTGCGCCGATGCACCGAGACGCCGAACCGCTCGCGTACCAGTTCGACCAGTTCGTGGGCACTCGGCGGCGGGTGTTGCGCCCGGGCGGCGCGCAAGGCCTCGACCACTTCGGCGTCGAACTTGTGCGCCCGCCGCGGTCCGGGACGCTCCGGCAACAGCGCCGCCAGCCCGCCGGCCTCGTAGGCGCGTTGCGCCAAGTAGAACGTGGGGCGGGAGAGGCCGAATCGCGCGGCGCTGGCGCTGACGGACGCGCCGTCCTCGCGTACCCGGCGCAGCATCTCGTACTTGACCTGCAGCAGGTCGCGGGGATCGAAGAAGGCGTTGTCGAGGAACAGTTCGTCGCACACGCGCTCGGGGTGGGGGTGGAGGCAGCCATGCCGGCGCAGGGCGCGTATCTTGTCGTCGTCGTCGCGTCCTGGCATGGGGCGGTCTCCGATGATGGGCGAATAGGTATGTAAATATAACTATGACGATATCTGAATCGCTGTCAAGCGAGATTCTGTACGTCAACGAGGGAGTAATGCCCATTTTATAAGTGATACCGGCAATATATCGCCATACAGAAGATCCGGAAACCCCGGCCTCATGCTTGATCGGGATAAATTCGTGCTTACATATCCGACATATTCCCCTTTACAGCATCCCCGTCCAACCACTCCCCCAAGGCCTGCAGATCCACCACCCGAAACGCCGAACGACCCGCCGCGACCTTCACGAACGGATCCTTGACCGCCACACTGGTCCAACCGACCGGAAGGTGCCGTAACACGCCGCTTTCGTCCGTGTAGTAAACCCGCTCGATCCCCCAGCAACGCTTCGTCTGGATCAACTCGAACTCGCGACCGCGTAACGGGTGAAACGGGTGCGTCACTTGAAAGGTTCGACCGTCTTGCGACGGTGGAGGTGCAGTCGACGACTCAGTCCAACGGCTTCATCGAGCGCTTCCACCGCACGCTCCTCGACGAGCACTTGAGGGTGAAGGGCCGCACCACCTGGTATGAGACCGTCGAGGAGATGCAGACCGACCTGGAGGCCTACCTCGAGACCTACAACCGCAAGCGTCCCCACCGAGGCCGAGGCATGGAGGGCCGCACGCCCTATCAGGTGTTCAAGGCCGGTCTCACCGACGCCAGGAAGGCCGCGAAGGCCAGCAAGGAGGACGCCAACAAGAAGGCAGCCTAGACACAGCTCCGGCGAGGGCCGACTGTCAGGTCATTACCATCTCTGTACATACGGGGAGCTCTTCCCCAATCGGTCCAGCGGCTGTCCGCCTCCGTCCGGCTCCTTCCCGAGCGCCCAGGCGGCCACGGTCTTGAGATCGGGGGGGAGGGGAGAATGGAACCTCATCGGCTCGCCCGTCACCGGGTGGTCGAACCCGAGCCTCGCCGCGTGGAGGAACTGCCGGGGGCATCTCTCTGCCAGCTCCCTCGCCCAGGCACGTCCCGGCCCGCCCATCCCGCGCTCCCGGCCCGCACCGTAGACGGTGTCCCCCACGACCGGGTGGCCGATATGGGCCAGATGCACGCGGATCTGATGCGTGCGACCCGTCTCGAGCGCAACATCGAGGAGTTCGGCTGCTCTCCACGACTCCCGCACCCGGATCCGGGTCACTGCCCGGCGCCCCGACTCCCGCACAGCCATCTTCTTCCGGTCCCTCGCATCCCGGCCTATCGGCTCGTCGACGCGAAGGTGGCGCCTCGAGAGGTGGCCCCACGACGCGGCGAGGTACACCCGTCGGATCCGGCGGGCCTTGAGCGCTTCGGAGAGCTCCCAGTGCGTCCTTTCATCCTTCGCAACCACGAGAAGCCCCGACGTGTCCCGATCCAGCCGGTGGACGATCCCCGGCCTGAGACCCCCGCCAGATGGGGGAGGCGCCCTCAAGTGATGCAGGAGCGCATTCACCATCGTGCCGGATCGGTGACCGGGCGCCGGGTGGACGACCATCCCGGCTGCCTTGTCCACGACGAGGAGGTGCTCGTCCTCGTAGACAATCTCGAGTGGGATCGGCTCGGCTTGGAGCGTCGACGCCCGAGGCTCAGGCAGCCCCACCTCGATCCGGTCCCCCTCGGATACGACCTCCGATTTCCGGCGGGCCGCCCCGTTTACGAGGACACTTCCTTCCTCGACGAGACGGGCGGCGCGGGAGCGGGAGAGCGCGAATTGGGCCGCGACCCACGAATCGAGCCGTGACCCCGCACCCTCCCCGTCCACAACCGTCGACCTCCGGCCGGGCTCCGTCACTGCGCACGGCGGATCGCCACGCGAACCCGGGCCCCGTCGAGTTCGGCGACCCTCGATGCATCGTAGGCGGCGGAGTCGCTGTCCGTCGATACCTCGAGCGCGAGCGTCTCGCGGGCGATGAACTCCCCGAACCGCGCTGCCGCCGCCTGCACGGGAGGCGGACCCGAAATGGCGAGGTGAATCCGGTCCGTGATCTCGAGCCCCGCGTCCCTGCGGAGCCGCTGGATCCGGTTGACGAGCTCGCGCGCCGTTCCCTCCGCGACCAGATCGTCGTCGAGCGCCGGGTCGAGTGCGACGAGGTGTCCCTCATCTGACTTGACCACGAGGTCGCCGGCCGCGGCCTCCGTGACCTCGAGCCAGTCGACCTCGACGGGGACGCTCCCGCCTTCCACGGCGATGGAGACGGACTCGCCCCGCCCGAGCGCCAGGAGTGTCGCCTGGTCGAGCGCCAGGATCGCTTCGGCCGCCGTCCCGCTCTCCTTCTGGAAGCGCGGACCCAAGGCGCGGTAGTTGGGCCGGGCCCGAAGCTCCACGAGCGCATCGGAAGAGTCCGCAAGGACGATCTCCTTCACGTTCAACTCATCCTTCAGAAGCTCGAGGAGTTGGGGCCGGAGCGAGAGGCCCTCCGGGAGGAGGGCGTGCAACCTGCGGAGCGGCTGGCGCACCCGGAGCCGCACCTCCTCCCGGGCTGCTCGTCCGAGGCTCACGAGGATGCGGACGGACGCCATCTCCCGCTCGAGCGCGTCGTCGAGGAGCCCGTCCTCGGGCGAGGGGAAGCTCGCGAGATGCACGGACGCCCCCGCGGTCAGGCCCCGGTGGATCCAGTCGGAGAAGAGGGGCGTGATCGGCGCCGTCAATCGGGCGACGACGACGAGAGCGTCCCAGAGCGTTCGAAAGGCCGCCCCCGCGTCCCGGGGATCCGTGTTCCCCCAGAAGCGGGGGCGGGAGCGGCGGACATACCAGTTCGAGAGGTCCTCGTTCACGAAATCGGCGACCGCACGGTAGGCCGGTGTGAGCTCGTACCGCTCGAGCTCTCTCCCGACTCGCTCGACGGTGCGGTAGAGGCGGGAGAGGAGCCAGCGATCGAGGAGCGTGCGCCCCGCAGGCTCCTGGTCGCACTCCCCGGGCACCCACGCCTCAACGTTCGCGTAGAGGGCGAAGAACCGGTAGGTGTTCATCGTGGTGTCGAAGAAGCGCCGCGCCGCCTCCCGCACGCCCTGGGGATCGTAGCACTTCGATGTCCATGGGTGCGACACGGTGATCAGGTACCAGCGGAGCGCATCGCTTCCGAACTCCGCGATCGCATCCCAGGGATCGACGATATTGCCCCTGGACTTGGACATCTTCCGGCCCTCGGCATCCAGGATCATGTCGTTTACGATCACGTTCTTGAAGGAGGAGCCGCGCCCGAGCATCGTGCTGATTGCGATCAGCGAATAGAACCATCCGCGCGTCTGATCGAGCGCCTCGCAGATGAAGTCGGCGGGAAAGTGCTCGCGGAAGGCCTCGTCATTCTCATGGGGCCAGTGCCACTGCGCGTACGGCATCGAGCCGGAATCGAACCAGCCGTCCAGCACCGAGGGGTGACGGCACATCACGCCGTCACATTCGGCGCAGCTCCACGTCAATTCGTCGACGTACGGGCGGTGCGGATCGAAGTCGTCGCCGAGCGGTCCGGCCCGCCCGGCGAGCTCCTCCATCGAGCCGATCCACTCGACGTGGTCCGGATCGCGGGAGCAGACCCAGACGGGGAGCGGCGTGCCCCAGAAGCGGTCCCGGGAGAGTGCCCAGTCCACGTTGTTCGCAAGCCAGTCCCCGAACCGCCGCTCCCCCACCTCCGGCGGGTGCCAGGAGACGGTCGCGTTGTTCCTGAGCAGCTCCTCGCGGAGCGTCGAGGTGGCGGCGAACCACGAGTCGCGCGCCATGTAGATGAGGGGCGATGCGCAGCGCCAGCAGTGCGGATACGCGTGCGTGACCGACTCGGTCCGAAAGAGCGACCCCTCCTCGCGCAGCCGTTCGAGGAGGACAGGATCCGCCTCCTTGACGAAGAGCCCGCCCACGAGGGGGACGTCGGGCTGGAAGTGCCCGCGATCATCCACGGGGCGGAGGAGGGGGAAGCCGTGGCGCACCCCCGCCTCGTAGTCGTCGGCCCCGAAGGCGGGTGCGAGGTGCACGATCCCGGTCCCGTCCGTCGCGGAGACGAAGTCCTCGGAAACCACCCGCCATCCCTTCTCCAGCTCCTCCTCCCGCACGGCGACGAGATCGAGGGGGCGCCGGTAGCGCATCCCCGCGAGCTCGGCTCCCCGGTAGCTCCCGATGATCCGGGCGCCCTCGCCGAAGACGGCCTCGACCCTCGCCTTGGCGAGGAGGAGGCGCCGCCCCTCCCACTCGACCTCGGCGTATTCCAAGTCGTCCCGGACGGCGAGCGCGGTGTTCGAGGGAACGGTCCAGGGCGTCGTCGTCCAGACAAGGAAGGAGCGCTTCCCGGGATCGCGGGCACCGGCCGAATCGACGAGATCGCAGAGGAAGTAGAGGGAGGGATCCTCGACCTCCTCGTAGCCTTGCGCCACCTCGTGCGAGGAAAGCGCCGTCCCGCACCTCGGACAGTAGGGCACCGACTTGTACCCGCGGTAGAGGAGACCGCGGCGGGCCAGTTCCTTGAGGATCCACCACACCGACTCGATGAACTCCGTGTGGAGGGTCACGTACGGCCGGGAGTAGTCGAGCCAGTAGCCGATCCTCTCGGAGAAGCGTTCCCACTCCTCCTTGTAGGTGAAGACGGAGTCGCGGCACACCTGGTTGAAGCGGGCGATCCCGAGCTCCTCGATCTCCGGCTTCCCCGAGATCCCGAGCTTCTGCTCTGCCTCGATCTCGACGGGAAGGCCGTGTGTATCCCATCCCGCGATCCGGGTTACCCGGTGGCCTTTCATCGTCCGGTGCCGGCAGACGATATCCTTGATCGTACGGGAGATGATGTGATGGAGCCCCGGCCTCCCGTTCGCCGTCGGGGGGCCCTCGTAGAAGACGAAGGGCTCCCCCTCCTCCGTCGCGCGGAGCGTCTCCCGGAAGAGGTCCTCCTCTCGCCAGCGGCGAAGGACCTCCTCCTCGAGGTCGAGGAGCGACGGGGGCAGGTCGGGGTAGGTCACGCGAATCACAAGTGGCTTCTAGAGGTTGCCCGCCACGTCCCGGATGAGGGCGGTAAGGTGCGGTTCCGCCTCGGCGGCGGTGCGGATGATGGTCGCGACGTCCGCGACCTCGAGGGCATCGGGAAGGCAGAGATCCGTCACGATGCTGAGGCCGAGGACGCGCATCCCCATGTGCCGGGCGACGATGACCTCGGGAACGGTCGACATCCCGACGACGTCCGCCCCCATCGTCCGGAGCATCCGGTACTCGGCCCGAGTCTCCAGGTTCGGACCCACCACAGCGACGTATACACCGCGCTTCAGGCGAATCCCCCGCTCCGTCGCGGCCCGTAGCACCAGCTCTTGGAGCCCCTTGTCGTAGGGCTCCGACATGTCCGGGAACCTAGGGCCGAGCTCGTCCAAGTTCGGCCCCACGAGCGGCGTCTCCGCCATCAGGTTGATGTGGTCGTCGAGGAGGACCAGATCGCCGAGGGATAGGAGCGGGTCGAGCCCGCCACTTGCGCCCGAGACGACGAGCGTGCCGGCACCCATCATCTTCATGACCCGGACGGGGAACGTCACCTCCTGGAGCGAGTAGCCCTCGTAGCGGTGAAAGCGGCCCTGCATCGCCACCGCGGGCACCCCCTCGAGCTCTCCCGCGAGGAGGCGCCCGCTATGGGACTCCACGGTCGAGAGAGGGAAGCCCGGGATCTCCTCGTACGGTATCGCGGCCTCCACCTCCATGGCCTCCCCGAGCCTGCCGAGCCCCGTGCCGAGCACGACGGCGATTCTCGGCTCGATCTCCGTACGCGCACGGATCGCGCCGAGGGCAGCGCGAAAGGCCTCGATCGACCCCGAAGGCCCGGCGCCCTTCATCGGACTCGACCCTCCCCGGGAACCTCACCGAGGGAGGAATCCGAGGCGACCAGGCTGCCCGGGCCCTCACTCAACCTGACTGGAAGCCTCGCTTCCACCCTCACGGTCTCCTCCCGAAGATCGCCGAGCCGATGCGCACGATCGTGCTCCCCTCCTCGACGGCCCACTCGTAGTCGTTCGACATCCCCATTGAGAGCTCTCTCCCCCGGTACGCCGGAAACCGGGCAGCCGCTTCCTCCTGCAATCGTCTCAATCCCCGGAAGGTCGCCCGCAGGATCCCTTCATCCGTCGTAAGCGGGGCCATCGTCATGAAGCCCCTGACCTCGAGCGAGGGGAGGCCGAGAAGCACCTCGAGCGCCCGCGGGAACTCGGCCGGGGAGAACCCACTTTTCGTCTCCTCCCCCGAGACATTCACCTGCACGAGAACCGGGAGCGTCGGGGCACCGGGAGAAGCGGCCCGCTCGAGGCGGTGGGCGAGCCTGAGCGAATCGAGCGAGTGCACGAGCGAGGCGAGCCCCCGGACCCTCGGAGCCACCCGCTGCTGGAGGTGGCCGATCATGTGCCACTCAACCCTCCCCGGCTGAACGAGACCCGCCTTCTCCTCGAGCTCCGGGACCCGGTTCTCGCCGACCGCATCGAGCCCTGCCTCGATTGCGGCCTCGACAGCCGCGAAGGGGTGGCCCTTCGTGACGGCCACGACCCGGATCTCCCGGGGGTCTCGACCCGCCCGCCCCGCCGCTGTCTCGATCCTCCCCCGGATCTCCGGGAGGGTATCGGTGAGCAGCGCCGGGTACATCGGGGCGATCCTAGCGCACTCGCGGAGCCGACTCGGCGAGCCCCGGCCCCATACGACGGAGCCCCACCGGCCCGGTCGGCCGGTGGGGCTTCTCGCCATAGGGCGCCGGGAGCGTCAGTTCGTCGTGAAGGTTATCGGAACCTGGATCCAAACCGCTACCCGCGCGTCACGGTTCAGCGCAGGGCTGAACTCGAATACCTCGGCAACGCGCATCGCCGCCTGATCGAGCTGCTCGAAGCCGGAGCCCTCGGCGACCAGCACGTTCTCGAGAGAGCCCGTGGAGTCGATGAAGAAGTGCATGAGGACCGTGCCCCCGACGCCGGCGTCCCGGAGCACCGCCGGGTACTCGCGGACGAGTGCGGACTGCACCGCAGTCCGGTTCGTGATCTCGGGCGCCACCTCGTACGGGGTGAAGGTCGGCTGCGCCGCCACGTCGATCTCGACGGCTTCCGTCGGAGGCGGCGGGAGCTCCTCGATCGGGTTCTGCTCGAAGGTCGTCGGTGCAATCGTCACATTCGTGTCGATCGCGGCGCTCGTGACCACGGGATTGGCGGGACGGGCGATCGCGTCCGGAGGCGGCGGGATCTCGATCTCCGGCGGTAGCTCGACGGCTTCGATCTCGTCCATTGTGAAGGAGATGTCCTCCGCCTCGAGCTCCGGCCAGTACGCCATGATCCCGAAGTGGATCGCCGTCGCCAAGACTATCGAGCCCCAGAAGAGGGAGCCGAACGACTGCTTGAACCGGTCGTTGGCGGTTTCGAAGATGTCGTCTTGAACCGTTACGGCCTCTGCCCCTGCCGTGTAAAGGTCGTCGGTCATTATCTCCTCTCCGCTGTCATGCGGCGCTCGAGTTCCGTGGCGAATACCACATACACGGCGCCGGAACGCTTGAGCTGCTCCTGCACGAGGTCGGTGAACCGGTAGGGCACCTGCGAGTCCGCCCTGAGCGATATGATGAGCCGCTGCCCCGACTCGAGCCACGCCGGACCGACGACCGCGGCCACGTCCTGCATCGGGACGAGGCGGTCATTGATCCAGACGTCCCCGTTCCGCTCGAGCCAGACGTATAGGATGTTGTCGCGCTTCTCGTCGATCTGCTCCGTCGCGACTGCGGCGGGCCAGTCGATCGGACGCTCGCGCTCCGTCCGGAACACCGTCGTGACCATGAAGAAGATGAGGAGGAGGAAGGCAATATCGGCGAGCGACGAAGATGGGATCTCGCCCGATGCCTTCGACTTCCTCTCGAACCCTGCGCCTTTCAGTCCCATCGATCAGGCCTCCTCGAGTAGCTGGAGCGAGATGCGTTCCGCGCCCGCGAGCTGCAGGGCGTCGAGTACGGCGATCATGTGCTCGTGGGCGGCATCGGGGTGCGTCTTCACCGCCGCGATCAGATTCGGATTCTCCGCCACGTTCTGCCGCCACACGCTCTCGACCTGTGACGCGGGCATCTGCTGCTCATCCTCGGACTCGCCGTACCGCACCACGACGACGCCGCTCGGCTGTACCTGAAGGTGGAGGACGTTTCGCTGCGAGACCTCGACCTCCTCCGCCTCCTCGGGGAGGACGACCCGGAGGCCTGAGTCTCTCGGGAAGACGGTGGTGACGAGGAAAAAGATCAGGAGAAGGAAGGCGATGTCCGCCATGGACGCGCTGGGGATCTCGTCGCTCACCTTCGACTTCTTGTTCATGATAGCCACGAAGCACTCTCCTTCAGCTGTACTGTAACACTTCGGCCGGCCCGGAGCCGTTGCCTATCCGGTCGTCCCGCTGCTCACCCTCTGCACCTTCCCTGCCTTCTCAAGGTCCCAAACCAGGTTCAATATCTGCTGCGTGCCCTGTTCCATGTCGACGATGAGCCGATCGATCCGGGTCACGAAGAAGTTGTAACCGATGTTCGTCGGAATCGCTATCAGGAGCCCGGTCGCGGTCGTGAGGAGCGCAACCTTGATCCCGCCGGCGACGAGCGTCGGATCGACGTCGCCTGCCGTCTCGATCGAGGCGAAGGCCATGATCATCCCGGCCACGGTACCGAGGAATCCCATCAGGGGCGCAACGTTCGCCACCGTCGCGAGGATCACGAGGCCGCGCTCGAGGAAGCCGAGCTCGATCGTGCCCGTCGTGTCGATCGCCTTCTCGAGGTCGCCCTCCTGGTACTCGCCGGCCCTCAGCCGCCTCAGCCCCACGAGGAGGATCGCAGCCGTGGGTCCGGGGGTCTCCGTGCACCGCCGGATCGCCTCGTCGATCTGCCCGGAGTGGCTCAGCTCGTGCACATCCTCCAGGATGCGGTTCGTGTCCTTATGCGCGATCGTGAGGGCCCACGCCTTCGCGATGATGACGCCCACGGCGACGAGGGAGCAGACGACCAGGGCGTACATCATCGGACCCCCGTCCGCAAAGAGCGTCATCAGGTTGTACGATACGTTCAAGCTTACACCCCCCTCTCCACCCCGCGTCCAAGGACCGGGGCCCAGGCGTGGACACCCTCACCGACTCATCGGGGGAATCTACGGAGCGGTTCCCTCCCCTGTCAACGCGGATCCTGGGGAACGCTCCGCCGGGAGCTCGGCCCTCACTTCCGGCCCGACGAGCGTCCCCTCGAGGAGTTCCCGAAGCCGCTCGGGCTCGACCCCGAGCTCAAGCCGGCCCCGGTGCGCGACCGAGACCCGCGAGGTCTCCTCGCTCACGACGACGACGAGTGCGTCCGACTCCTCCGAGAGGCCGAGCGCCGCCCGGTGGCGCGTCCCCATCGACTTGTCGTGGAGCGGGGTGGGGGTCAATGGCAGGATCGCGCCCGCCGCCTTGATCCAATCCCCCTCAATGATCACCGCGCCGTCGTGGAGGGGCGAGCGCGGGGTGAATATCGTCACGAGCATCTCCTTCGAGACGCGCGCCTCGATCGCATTCCCCGTCCCGGCGTACTCGTCGAGCCCGACGTCGTTCTCGAGCGCGATGATCGCGCCGGACTTCCGCCTCGCCAGGAGCTCGACCGCCTCGACGACCTCGTCGATGACGCGCCGTCCCTCAAGCTTCGCGAAGAAGCCGAACATCCTGGTCGCCCCGAGCCGCGCGAGCGCCGCGCGAAGCTCGGGCTGGAAGACGACGAGGGCGGCGATCACCCCGAACTGAAAGAGCGTCGCGAGGATCGTTGCGATGAGGGAGAAGTTGAGGAAGCCGGCGAGGAAGTAGACGACGGCGAGGAAGCCCACGCCGAGGAGCATCTGCATCGCCCGGGTGCGCTGTAGCAGGAGGAGGAGGCGGTAGACGAGGGCGGCGACGATCACGATCTCCACGAGGTCGCCCCACCCGGGCCTCATGAGCTGGAACTGCTCCCAGAGGACGCTCACGGGCTCGCCCACCCGGCGCTCGCGACCGCGTGGGCGATGGTGAGCGCCTCGACCGAGGGGCGGACGTCGTGGACCCGAAAGAGCCGGGCGCCGCCCTGATACGCGATCACGCACGCTGCGGCCGTGCCGACGGCCCGCTCCTTCGGCGGGACCCCGAGGAGCTCCCCGAGGAAGCTCTTTCGGCTCGGCCCCACCATCACGGGGAAGCCGGCCTCGAGGAGGCGGGGGAGCGCCCCGAGGAGCGCCACGCTCTGCGCGGCCGACTTGGCGAAGCCGAGGCCTGGATCGAGGACGATCGAAGCGGGCCGGATCCCGGCATCCCGCGCCCGCGCCACGGCACCCTCCAGCTCTACTCGGACCTCGCCGGCGAGATCCGAGTAGAGGGCCCGGCTCCGCATGTCTTCGGGCGTGCCCCGCATGTGCATGAGGATGATCCCCGCCCCGGAACCCGCGACGACGGGGGCGAGCGCAGGATCGAAGGCGAGCCCGGAGACGTCGTTCACGATACTCGCGCCGGCGCCGAGCGCGGCGCGTGCGACCGCGGACTTCCGAGTATCGACGGAGACGGGGACCGGGAGGCGCCGAGCGAGCGCCTCGACGATCGGGATGACCCGGCGAAGCTCCTCCTCGACGGGGACGGAGCGCGCACCCGGGCGCGTCGATTCACCCCCGACGTCGAGGAGGGCGGCCCCTTCCCGGACCAGCTCAGTGGCCCGTCGGATCGCGGCCTCGACGGTGGCGGTCTCGCCCCCGTCGGAGAAGGAGTCCGACGTCACGTTGAGGATCCCCGCGACGACGGGAGCCGCGAGCGGG
Source organism: Longimicrobiales bacterium (assembly GCA_965206975.1). Classification (GTDB taxonomy): domain Bacteria; phylum Gemmatimonadota; class Gemmatimonadetes; order Longimicrobiales; family Gaopeijiaceae; genus JAAXGI01. The sequence continues at coordinate 150,047 of OZ242253.1, forward strand.
AGTGAGCCACCGGCGATCTCCCAGACCGGGATGGGGCGGGGCGGGACGAGTGTCGGGGCGGTGGCTGGCGACTCCCTCATCCCCGGGAGGGATCCGGATCCGGCTCCTTCCTGGAGAGACGCGCGGCGGCGCTCGAGACCGGCTCCTGTTCAACTGCCGCGTGCGAGTCGACCTCGGCCTCCTCCTCTTCCGACTCCCCGATCCCGGGAGCGTCGCCCTCGCCATCGGCCGCCCCCTCCGTACCCATGGCCCCTTCCGCCCCCGCGCCCTCCGCCTCTCCCCCGCCCTCCCGCGCCGGAGCCGCCTCCTGCATGGGCGGGAGGACCTTCCCCTGGGCGAGGAGCTCCACGTCGTCGCGACCGAGCGTCTCCCTCTCGAGGAGCGCGTTCGCGAGGGCGTCAAGGAGATCGCACTCCTTCTCGAGGACCTCCCTCGCCCTCTGGTGGGCCTCGTCGAGCGTGCGCTTGACTTCCTGGTCCACGAGCTGGGCCGTGTGCTCCGAGACGTCTCGCTTCTGCGTGATCTCCCTCCCGAGGAAGATCTCGTGATCGGAGTCCCCGATGGCCATGAGCCCGACGATATCCGACATCCCGAAGCGGGTGACCATCCGCCTCGCCATCTGCGTCGCCCTCTCGATGTCATTCCCGGCCCCGGTCGTGACCCTCTCCGGCCCGAAGACCATCTCCTCCGCCACCCGGCCCCCGAAGAGCATGCTCAGCTGACCCTCGAGCCACTCCTTCGTGTACGAGTGCCGGTCCTCCTCGGGGAGCGACGCCGTGATCCCGAGCGCCCGCCCGCGCGGCACGATCGTGACCTTGTGGATCGGGTCGAGGCCGGGGATGCGGAGCCCCAGGACGGCGTGGCCTGCCTCGTGATAGGCGGTGAGCTTCCGTTCCTTGTCGGTGAGGACCATGCTCCGGCGCTCCGTCCCGAGCATCACCTTGTCCTTCGCCATCTCGAAGTCCTGCATCGACACCTTGTCCAGCCCTCGCCGGGCGGCGAGAAGCGCGGCCTCGTTGCAGATGTTGGCGAGATCTGCCCCCGAGAGCCCGGGGGAGCCCTTCGCGATCGTCGAGAGCTCCACGTCGTCCTCGAGGGGGAGCTTCTTCGCGTGCACAGTGAGGATCTGCTCCCGGCCCTTCACATCGGGGGAATCCACGACGACCTGCCGGTCGAAGCGCCCGGGCCTGAGGAGCGCCGGATCGAGGACGTCGGGCCGGTTCGTCGCCGCGAGGAGGATCACCCCCTCATTCGCCTCGAAGCCGTCCATCTCGACCAGGAGCTGATTGAGCGTCTGCTCCCGCTCGTCGTGCCCGCCTCCGAGCCCCGCACCCCGGTGGCGTCCCACCGCGTCGATCTCGTCGATGAAGATGATGCACGGCGCGTGCGCCTTCCCCTGCTCGAAGAGGTCCCGGACGCGGGAAGCGCCGACCCCGACGAACATCTCGACGAAGTCGGAGCCCGACATCTGGAAGAAGGGACACGCCGCCTCGCCCGCCACGGCCTTCGCCATCAGCGTCTTCCCCGTCCCGGGCGGACCGATGAGAAGGATGCCCTTCGGGAGGCGCCCGCCGAGGCGGGCAAAGCGCTGGGGGTCTTTCAGGAACTCGATGATCTCCTCGAGCTCGTCCTTCGCCTCCTCGGCCCCTGCGACATCCTGGAAGGTCACCTTCGGGGTGTCGGGGGAGATGAGCTTCGCCTTCGATCTCCCGAACTGGAAGGCCCGGTTCCCGCCCCCCTGCATCGTCCGGAGGAGCCAGAACCAGAAGAGGATCAGGATGATCCAGGGGAGCGCCGAGACGAGGAAGCTCCACCACGGCGTGCGCTCCGGCTCCGCACGCACGTCGACAGAGCGGGCCTCCAGGTCCGCGAGGAGCCCCTCGGTGATCTCCCCTGGGAGGCTCGTCTCGAAGCCGGTGTACTCCTGGCCGTTGACGGTCAGGGCGCTCGCGAACTCCCCCTCGATCATCACCCCCTGGATTACGGTGACGGACTCGATGTTCCCGCGCGCGAGCTCGGCCCGGAAATCCGAGTAGGAGAACTCGTATCGGGCCGGCTGCTGGGTCCGGAAGAAGTTGAGGAAGAGGAGGGGGATCAGGATGATCAGGATCCAGAATGAAGCCATCCGGGAGAGACGGTCCCACCCCGTGTCCTTCTTGTTAGGTTGCCGAGAGTCTTGAGGCTTGGCCATGAAGAGGAAGCTCTCCCCGGTTGTATCCCCGCACAAGAACCTCGGGGCTCACGAGCCCGCGCCCCCCTCGATCCTCCGAACCCCGAGCCGCCAACGGCCCCTCCCCGAGTCCTCCCTCTGCCCGTCCCCCACCTCCCCCCCGGGAAGCCAGACGACGCGCCCCCGGGCATCCACCAGGACCGGGCGTCTCGCCCGCTCCCGCCTCGGGATGCGGGCCTCCCGAAAGAGCTTCGCGAGCTTCCTTGATCGGCCCCGGATCCGGATCCGGTCCCCGGGGAGCCACCCGCGCACCCGGAGGGGGAAGGCAAGCTCCCCGGGATCGAAGGATGCCCACTCCCACGCCGCCGCCCGGGTGCGGGCCGCCTCGGCCCGGCTCCGGTGGGAGGGCGGAGGGGGACCCGCCTCCCACCGGAGCTCGAGACGGGCGCCCGAGAGATCGATCTCGCCCCCACCCGTCGAGGGGGCCTCGATCACGAAGGCTCCCTCTTCCCGGCAGGCGGCGTCCGTCGGCAGATCCGGCCGGGAGCGGTAGATCTGGATCCGGTCGAACTCCCGCTCGAGGCGGATCGAGCCGGCGAGATCGAGGCGGGCACCGCTCGCCTTCTTCGTGATAAACTCGACGGCAGAGGCAGTTCCGGCCTCGGACAGGCTCCGCCCGAGCATCTCGGCGCAGCGCCGGACAAGCGCCGCCCGAAGGGGCGGGGGGTAACGAAGGAGCGCGGGGCGGTCGACCGTGACCTCCTGGCCGGACGCCGTGGCGCCAAGCCTCCCGACCTCGAGATCGAGGAGGTGATCGAGGACCGCACGCTCCCTCGCAGCGTTCCGGGCGATCCGCAGGAGACCGTGCCGGGCGCCCGGGTGGACCGCCTCAAGCTCCGGGAGGAGCCTCCGCCGGATCCGGTTCCTCGAGAGTCGGACCGAGGCGTTTGTCGGGTCCTCCCGGGGCCGGAGCCGGTGCTGCGCCGCGTACGCCTCGAGCTCGGGCCTCCCGAAGGGGAGGATGGGGCGGAGGATCCCCGGGTCTCGCGACTCCGGGATCCCCGAGAGACCCCGGAGCCCGGTTCCCCGAAGGATGCGAAAGAGTACCGTCTCCACCTGGTCGTCCGCGTGGTGGGCAGTGAGGACCCACTCCACCTCGCGGGCGCGAAGGAGCCCCTCGAGGAAGGCGTAGCGGAGCCGCCGCGCCTCCTCCTCCGTCACGGGGATCTCCCTCGCCCATTCCGCGTGCAGGGGGAGCCTCCACGCGCGGGCGAGCCCACGCACCCACTCTGCATCACCGGTGCTGCCCGCTCTCATCCGGTGGTCGAAGTGCGCGACGCGGAGCCTCAACCTGGAAGCCGGGAGGGCGAAGCGGAGGAGGTGGAGGAGTACGAGGGAGTCGAGCCCCCCCGAGCAGGCGACGGCGACCCGGTCCCCGGGCCTCGTCCAGCGCCTCCCCTCCCAGTGGAGCCGGAAGCACGCGGCGAGACGGACCCCCGGGTCCGGCACGGTCACGAGTCCTCGAGGCCGGGGGGCGGCACCCTCCCGGTCTCCCGCGAGAGCACCTCGGCCAGGAGATCGGGGCGGTCCGTCTGGATCCCGTCGACCCCCCAGGCGAGGAGCCTCCGCATCACCTCCGGGTCGTCGACCGTCCACACGTGCACGGGGAGGTTCCGGCGTGAGGCCTCATGCAGGAGGCGCGGCGTCGCCACCTGGCGCCCCTCCCAGCGGTAGGGGATCTGGAGCGCATCCGTCCGGGGGGTGTAGGGGCCGCCCCCCGGGAGCCTGTGCAGGTGGTAGAAGAGCCGGATCTGCCGCCGGCTCGCGGAGGTCGGCCCCCGGTACCCATGGCGGTCGGCGCGGCCGGCCTCCCCGACCGAAGCGAGGAGGACACGCTCCTCCGCCCCCGCCCCCCGTACTGCCTCGATGAGGCGGGCCGTCGTCCCCTCCCCCTTCGCGTCCACGTTCATCCGGACGCCCGGAAAGGCCTCGAGCACGTCGAGGAAGCGGGGGACGGCAACGCCCCGGCCCCGGAAGGAATGCACCCCCTCGAGACCCACGAAGCGGTACCCGGCATCGAGCGCCTGCAGATCCCGCAGGGTGAGGTCGCGCACCGCGCCGTCCCCGTCCGTCGTCCGGTCCACCGTCTCGTCGTGGATCACGACGAGTTCGCCGTCCGAGGTAGCGTGGACATCCATCTCGAGGACGTCCACGTCCCAGCGCTCCACCGCGGCGCGGAAGGCTGTCATCGTGTTCTCGGGGGCGAGCTTCGCCCCGCCCCGGTGGGCGAAGAAGAGGGGGGCGCCCGCCATGTAAGGGCGGCCGGGGCGGGGGCGGAGCGTCACACCCGCCTCCGCTCCGGGGTCACACGTCCTCCAGCGTACCCACGTCCTCCGGCTCGAGACCGTGATACTCGACGAGGACGCGGTCGAGGAGTCCTTCCGTCATCCTGAGCTCGAGCGCGGCCCGGTCCGCCTCCTCGCTCGGTGCCCCGCCCGCCTCCTCGCGGAACGCGAGGATGCGCCCGGCGAGGAAGTGGAGGAAGATGTCGACGACTTCCGGCCTCGGCTCGGCGGCCGCGAGGGCGTCCGCCGCGACCTCGGTGAGGAGGAGTCCCCGGGTGAGGGCGAGCACGCCGGGGAAGGTGAGCTCCGGGAGGGAGCCTCCCTCCATCCGCTCCTCTTCCGTCACGTTCTCCCACTCGAGGTCGTTCCAGTAGAGGCTCTCGAGCTCGCCGACGAGGTGTTCGAGCCGCTCCCCGGAAAGGGGTGGACCGGGGGTCCTGGCCGGGGGCAGAAGGGTGCGGCCCACGACGCCGGCGAGGACCCGGCGGCGCTCCGCGAGGAGCTCTGGGGGAGAGGTAGGCGGAGACATGGCTCGAAGGCCCCAATATGCGCTCCTGGGGCGCCGGGGCAAGCGGCAAGGGAGGGGCCGAGGCGCCTGCCCGCAGCTTTTCAATCCGGTCGGGGTCGGATAGAATCCGTGGGCGAAGCCAGCAACGCGGAGGATGCACCCGCCCTGGCCTCGCGTCCAGACAACCGAGAACGCAAGCCACCGGTGAGGCATCGATGCAGCTCCTCATTCAAGTCTTTCGGGGGGGACTCCGGGAGTTCCCCCTCCGAGTCGTGCTCCGACCCCGCTCGTTCGCGCTCCTCGCGCTCTCCCTACCCGTGGGGCTCGCTGCCCAGGGGAGCCGGATCGATCCGCCCGACGTGGCGAGCCCGCGGGGCTCGGCGGCGACGCAGGTGGGCGGCGCCTTCAGCGGCGAGGGCGCATACGAGAACGGTTCATGGATCGTCGTGGACTACGGCCGGCCCATCCTCCGTGGCCGGGAGAACATCTTCGGCTCGGGGGACGGCTACGGGGAGGGCTTCCTCGTCGGCGCCCCCCTATGGCGGGTCGGTGCGAATCAGTCCACCCGCTTCATGACGGAGATCGACCTGATGTTCGGGGAAGGGCGCCTCCCGGCCGGGGACTACAGTGTCTTCGCCGAGCTCGAGGAGATGGAGTGGACGCTTATCTTCTCGACGTGGGGGGTGAAGGAGTCCTTCGGCGAGCAGAACACCGACGCCCTCTGGGGCTCCTACGAGTACACCGCGGACCGGGACGTGCTGCGGACTACGATGTCCGTCGAGACGGCGGCGATGTCGGCAGACCAGCTCATCATCACCTTCACGGACATGATGCAAGCAGGCGGGAACTTCACCGTGTGGTGGGACGACCAGATTGCGACGGCACCCTTCACCGTAGCCCGCTAGCCCCGGAGGGAGAGGTGCTTTGAGCGAAGGGGGAGCCCGGCCGGGGGGAGTGGCGCGGGGCGGTTACCGGCGTGAACTCCGCGTGCTCCAGATCGAGCTCGTCAAGCTGCAGCGGCACTTCATCGACTACGGCGACAAGATCCTCGTCGTCCTCGAGGGCCGGGATGCGGCAGGAAAGGACGGCATCATCAAGCGCATCGTCCAGCACCTGAGCCCCCGGGAGACGCGCGTCGTCGCGCTCGGGAAGCCGTCGGACCGGGAGCGCTCGAGCTGGTACTTCCAGCGCTATGTCCCGTACCTCCCGGCCCGGCAGGAATTCGTCCTCTTCAACCGGAGCTGGTACAACCGCGCGGGGGTCGAGCGCGTGATGGGGTTCTGCTCCGAGGCCGAGTACGACGAGTTCATGCAGACGGTGCTCGACTTCGAGCGGATGCTCGTGCGCTCGGGGATCAAGCTCCTCAAGTACTACCTCGATATCCGGGAGGAGACGCAGCGGGAGCGGCTCAGGAGCCGGCGCGAGGACCCGCTCAAGCAGTGGAAGGTGAGCCCGATCGACGAGGAGGCGGTCGCGCTCTGGGGGGCGTACACCCGGGCGCGAGACGAGATGCTGCTCCAGACGCACACGCGCCTGACGCCGTGGACGGTCGTCCGCGCCGACGACAAGCGCCTCGCCCGGCTGAACCTGATCCGGGACCTCCTCGGGCGCCTGGAGTATGGGCGGAAGGCGGAGGGGGTACTCCGCCAGGACCCCGAGATCGTCTTCCCCTACGACGTGGAGACGGCCGGCGGCCGGCTCGCGCCCTGAACGGAAGTGACAGCCACCACGCGGCTCTTCCTCATCCTACTCATCCTCACCGCCCTCCCCCTGGCGGCGGCGCTCGGCCTCGTCCTGGTCGAGGGGTGGAGCTTCTTCGACGCGCTCTACATGGCCGTGATCACCCTCACGACCGTGGGATACGAGGAGGTTCATCCACTCAGCACCCCGGGGAGGGTGCTGATCATCGTCTACCTCGTCCTCGGACTCGGGGCCTTCCTGTACGGCGTCACCCACGTGGGCGAGCTACTGATTCGCGGAGAGCTGAGGCAGAGGCTCGGGTGGGGGCTGATGAACGCTACGATTCGGTCCCTGGCGGACCATCAGATTATCTGCGGGTGCGGGCGCACGGGCTCGAAACTCGGCACGCTCCTTGAGGAGCGAGGGGAGAGGTTCGTGGTGGTGGACCGGGACCCCGAGGCGCTCAGGGTGGCGAAGGAACGAGGGTGGTCGGTCCTCGTCGGCGACGCGACGGACGACGCCACCCTCCGGGCGCTCCACGTCGAGCGGGCGAAAGGGCTCGCGGCGGTGCTGAGCAGCGACGCGGACAATCTCTTCGTCGTCCTCTCGGCGCGCCTCCTCAGCCGGAATCTGAACATCCTCGCGCGGGCCACGGACGAGGAGAGCATCGGCAAGCTCGAGAGGGCGGGAGCGAACCAGGTCGTGAGCCTGCACCAGATCGGTGCGACGAAGATGGCGCACCTCCTCACGAACCCGGGGCTCGTCGACTTCACCGAGGTGCTCGACACGGGGGAGGCGAAGGTGGACGTGGTGCAGATGGCCGTCGCCGCCGGCTCTCCGCATTGCAACCGGACGCTCGCCGACTCGGGCTTCCACTCGCGGGGGGTGACGATCATCGGGATCCAGAGGAAGGACGGGGAGTTCCTCTTCCTCCCCGCCGGCGCCAACCCCCGTCCTCCCCGGGGACACGCTGACCGCGCTGGGACCCTCCGAGGCGCTCGAGCAGGTGCTCGCCGATGCGTAGGCGAGGCGGGCGCCCGCCTTGCGGCCCCCCCTCCTCCCCAGGTAGCGTCTCCGGCACGATGAAGACCCTGACGCCCACGGTCGGCGCCCTCCCGGCGCTCCTCATCCTGGCCTCCCCCGTCCTCGGGCAGGGGGCGGGGAGCGAGCCCGTCCGGGTGGACGACATCCGGTGGGTGGATCCCCCGTCGTCCGCCTCCCCCGGGATCGAGCACGGCACCTTCGCGAGCCGGTCGATGGGGCGCGAGGTCGGATACTCGATCTACCTCCCACCGGGCTACCCGGAGGAGGGCGCGCCCTACCCGGTCGTCTACTGGCTCCACGGCCGGGGCGGGAGCGAGGGGGACACCCGGCCCGCGGCGGCGCTCCACCGTGCGATCGAGTCCGGGGCGACCGGCGCGATCGTCCTCGTGATGGCGAATGGCGGGGTCGCAAGCGGCTACATCGACAACCCGGCGACCGGCGTCATGGGCGAATCGGTGGTGATCGATGAGTTGATCCCGCACGTCGAGGCGAACTACAGCGTCAGCACCGATCCCGGGGGCCGGGGAATCGGCGGGTTCTCGATGGGGGGCGGCGGGGCGATGCGCCTTGCGATCCGCCACCCGCGGAGCTTCTCCACCGTCCTCTCCCTCGCCGGGGTCCTCGTCGGCTACCAAGAGCTCATGGAGCGGAACTTCATCGTCGACGCTGGCCTGGCGCGAAGCCACGACCCTTTCCCGAACGCGATCGACGCGGTCCCGCGCCTCCGCGCGATGAACGTGAAACTTCTCGTGGGCACCGAGGACTCGTGGGTGGCGGCGAGCCGCCGGTTCGCGGCGCACCTCACGCACCAGAACCTCGCGATCGACTACTCCGAGCTGCCGGGGCTCGGCCACGACCTCTCCGCCTACCTCGACGAAGCCGGGGACGAGATCTTCCGCTTCCTCTCCTCGAACCTGGAGGCGGGCCGATAAGGGTGCCCCTTCCGCTCCACAGGATCGCGCTCACGCTCGGCCTCGCCGGAGCCGCGGGCGGCGCACTCTGGATCTTTCTGAGTCGGGGGCTCCTCCCCGGCGCCGGGCCCGGTGCCGGGTTTATTCCCCTCCTCTACGCGTGGTGGGCTCCGGGGCTCCTCATCGGACTCGCACTCGGGGGGGCGCTCGGCCTCGAGCCGCACCGCGCGCTCGGCCTCGCCACCGTAACGGGAGGGATCTACCTCGCGAGCGTCGGGGTCGTCGTCGTGGCGGGCGGACTCCTCCCCGCACCCGGCCCCCTCCCCCTCGCGCTCGCCGGGGCTGCCGCCGGGGGCGCCGCCGCCTGGCTCTTCCACGCTGCGATCCTCCACTACCTCGAGGCCGGCCCACGCCGGGCGTACGGGCTCCCGACCGCGGCCGGCGCGGTGATCGGGGGATTCCTCGTCCACCTCCTGACACTCCCGGGCGTCGGCCGCCTCCCGGTCGTGCTCATCTGCGCGGCGTGGCCCGCCGTCGTGGGAAGCCTCTCCTGCCGCCTCGCCCTCCGGCGCGGAGCGGCGGGGAGCCCGGCCGGGGGCGCGGAGCCCGGCACGAGGGGACGGAGGGAGCAGGGGCGAGCCGGGCTCGTCGAGGCGATGGGGCGGCTCGCGATCACCGTGGCGAGCGTCCTCTCGCTGCTTCGGGCGCTCCCGTGACGCCGGGGTGCGCCCCGCCACCCCATCGATGCTTGTTCCAGCCGGGCTCGATCCATACTGTACGCTCTCTCCCCCCATACACCCTCGGCCCGAACGCCCCAACGCAGGAGTAGACATGCGTAGAGTCCTCCCCCTACTCGCCGGGTTCATCCTCTTCGCGCTGCCGCACGCCGCGGTCGCGCAGGAGGCGCCCACATCCGCCACGGACATCCTCCTCGAGGAGGTTCACCTCCTCCTCGAGAACATGATCGGCGTCTCGATCGACCAGCAGATGAGGATCGCGGACATCGGGGGCGACAACGTCGGCGTCGGGATCCTGCACAGGACGAGCGACAACGACTCCGACGGCGCGCTCACCGGGCTCATCCACGCCTACATAACGGAGGTCTACGTCATGCTCTCGGGGAGCGGGACGCTCGTGACCGGGGGAGAGATCGTCGAGCGCGGGGAGCTCTCCGAGGGGAGCGTCGCGATCGGACCCTCCTTCCAGGCGGAGACCCGCGGCGGGGAGTCCCGACTGATCGAGGTCGGCGACATCGTCATCATCCCCGCCGGGGTCTTCCACACCTGGACCTCGATTCCGGACCACGTGACGTACTTGAGCGTCCGGGTGGATCCGGACCAGCACCTCCCGGCCGGTTACGTGCACCCCGACCTGAACTGAAGAGGAACGTCCATGCAGACCTCGACCTTCCGCACCCTCGTCGCCGCATCCACGGTCGTTCTCTCGGTGGCCGCCGCCCCGGACGGGGCCTCGGCACTCCAGGCGGAGCTGGGCCCGCGGACCACGGTGTACGCGCCGCAGAATCGCCCGGATGTGAGGGGCACGACCGGGGCCGTCTCGGCCGGCCACCCCCTCGCCGCGCAGGCGGGGCTCGCCGTGCTCCAGAGGGGCGGGACCGCGACAGACGCGATCATCGCGATGGCCGGGGTCCTGGCCGTCGTCCGGCCCCACATGAACGGCGTCGGGGGGGACGCGTTCGCGATCTTCTACGACGGGGCCACGGGGGAGATCAACGCGATCAACGGGAGCGGGAGGGCAGGACGTCTCGCAACCCCGGAGTTCTTTCTCGAACGCGGGGTCGAGCAGGTACCGGGATCGGGGCCGCTCGCGGTAACGGTGCCGGGTGCGGTGGCCGCCTGGGTCGATGCCCACGAGCGCTTCGGCACCCTCCCCTTCGGAGAGCTTCTCGAGCCGGGCATCCGGCTCGCGACCGAGGGCTTCCCCGTCTCAACGCGCCTGGCGTACGACTTCGAGTCGCAGGGCGGGCGGCTGAACGAGGCGGCGCGCGCCCTCTACCTCCCGGGGGGCTCGGCTCCGCCCGTGGGATCGCTCCTCAAGAACGAGGCGCTCGGGGCGACGCTCCGGGAGATCGCCCGGCGTGGGAAGGAGTCGTACTACGGGGGGGCGCTCGCAGAGCGGCTCGCTGACTTCATCGAGTCCGAAGGCGGCCACCTCCGGGCCGAGGATTTCCGGGCCCATCGCTCGACGTGGGTCGAGCCGCTGCGGGCCGACTACCTCGGCCTCACATTCCTCGTCATGCCCCCGAACAGCCAGGGACCCGCCCAGCTCTCCTACATGGGGCTCGCCGAGGCGCACCCCATCCGGTCACTCGGCCACAACACGGCGGCGTACCTGCACACGATGATCGAGCTGAAGAAGCTCGCATTCGCGGACCGGGACCGGTGGGTCGCGGACCCGGCGCAGGCAGAGATCCCGATCGAGCGCCTCCTCGACAAGGCGTACCTGAGGGAGCGCGCCAAGGCCATCGATCCCGACCGCGCCGCCGAGCTAGTCCACGCCGGGATCGGGGAGGCGATCGGCGAGGTAAGCGCCGAGCTGAATGACGCGGGCGACACCGTGTACCTTACCGCGGTCGACCAGTACGGGAACGCCGTGAGCTGGATCCAGAGCCTCTTCGCCGGCTTCGGCTCGGGGCTCCTCGATCCCGATACCGGGGTCCTCTTTCAAAACCGGGGCTCCGGCCACTCCCTCGTCGAGGGGCATCCGAACCGGGTGGCGCCGGGGAAGCGTCCCTATCACACGCTCACCCCGATGATGGCACTCAGGGACGACGGAACGTTCGCGCTCGCGATGGGAACGCCGGGGGGAGACAGCCAGACGCAGACGCTCCTTCAGATCGTCCACAACCTCCTCGTCTTCGGGATGACCCCCCAGGAGGCGATCGAGGCGCCGCGCTTCCGGTCGAGCGGGGGACGCTCGCTCGCGATCGAGAACCGGATCGCGCCCGAGGTGCTGGCGGAGCTCGGGGCGCTCGGCCACGAGCTCGAGGTGATCGAGGGGTGGACGGCAACCTTCGGGGGCGCGCATATGATCTACGTGGAGCCCGGGTCCGGGACGCTCGCGGCGGCCGCCGACCCGAGGCGCGAGGCGTACGCGCTCGCCTACTGACGCGCCCGGTCCGCTCCCGGGCAGCTCTTCCGCGGCCGGGGAGGCGCGCGGGGGGGGATGGAGTTCGGAATCGAATCGGCCGGGTGTCCGGCCAACGTGAACAGCAAGGAGGAGGAAAGATGAGGCTCTCGACACCCGTGACGGCGCTCGTGATGGGGACCGTCCTCGCGCTCGGCATCACAACCGGCGCGGCCGGACAGGCACAGTCCCTCGACCGGCTCCCGAACATGTACCCGATGAACGGTCCCCCCGACCCGTACGAGAGCGAGGACAACTGGGTCGACCTCCCGGACGGGCGCGAATGGGGATCGACGGCTGGCGCCGATATCGATCCGGACGGCAGGCACATCTGGGCAATCGACCGGTGCGGCGGGAACTCGTGCGCCGGCTCGAATCTCGATCCGATCCTCAAGATCGACCCTGACGGGAACGTCGTGGCAGCGATCGGCGGCGGGCTCTTCCTCTTCCCCCACGGGCTCCACGTGGACCGGGACGGGAACGTCTGGGTAACGGACGCCCAAGGGCCGAACCCCGACAACCCGGCGACCGCGGGGATGGGACACGTCGTAATCAAGCTGAGCCCCGAGGGAGACGTCCTCCTCACACTCGGCCGGCTGGGCTCCCCCGGGGACGGGCGGGGGCCCCTCCTCAACACCCCGTGCGACGTGGTCACCGACGCGGACGGGAACATCTACATCGGGGACGGCCATAGCGGGCAGAGCCTGAGCGCGGGCCCGGAGACGGTCGCCCGGATCGTGAAGTTCGATCGGGACGGGAACTTCATTGCCTCGTGGGGACGCCTCGGCTCCGGCCCGGGGGAGATGCGTACGCCTCACGCGATCGACATCGACTCGATGAACCGCCTCATCGTCGGCGACCGGGGGAACAACCGGCTCCAGATCTTCGAGCTCGACGGGACCTACATCGGCGAGCTGCGCCAGTTCGGGCGCCCGAGCGGAATCTACATCGACGACGACGATACGATCTACGTCGCCGACTCCGAGTCGCTCTTCGCCAACTCGCAGAATCCCGGGTGGATCACCGGGATCCGCGTGGGAAGCCTCCGGACGGGGATCGTCGACTACCTGATCCACGGGACGGTCGAGGCCTACCCGAACGGCTCGAACCCCGAAGGCGTCGCGGTTGACGCCTCGGGGGCCGTGTACGGCGCCGTCGTGTCCCAGGGAGGCGCATTCGTCCGTTCGCGCCGCTGAGCGGCCGGGCTCACCGAGTGCGTCGCGGGCGCTGCGCTCGCCGGGAAGCATGCGCAGCGTCCGCGGCGTTCAGCACGGGGGCAGACAATCCTTCCACCGAGTGAACGCCCCGCTCGCCCCGACGCTCCCGGAGCCCGTTCCGGATCCCGATGACCCATCGCTAGGCAGCGGAAGCGGACCCCTCGAGTGAACGATCCCGAGCTTGAGGCCGCCATCAGGGTGATCCCGGACCACCCGAAGCTGGGGATCGACTTCTACGACATCACCACGCTCCTCAAGAGCCCCACGCACCTGCGGGTGGTGCTCGACCGGCTCGCCGCCGAGTTCGAGGACGTGGAGGTCGACAAGGTGGTCGGGATCGAGGCCCGGGGCTTCATCTTCGCCCCCACCGTGGCCTATCGGCTCGGTGCCGGCTTCGTTCCGGTGAGGAAGGCGGGAAAGCTCCCTGCCAAGACGCTGACGGCGAGCTTCGAGCTCGAGTACGGGGCGGCGGAGGTCGAGATACACCAGGATGCCGTGCACTCGGACGGCGAAACGTTCCTGATCGTCGACGATGTCCTCGCCACGGGAGGAACGGCCCGGGCGACCACGCGGCTGGTCGAGGAGCTCGGTGGGCGGATCGTCGGCTACGGATTCGTCCTCGAGATCGATGCCCTCGAAGGCCGGGCCGGGCTTGGAGAGGTGCGCTCCCTCCTCAGGGTCTGAGAGCGGGGGCCGAGGCTCCCCTCACGCAGCGTTCCACTCCCTCCTCCATCCATCTGGCAGATCGCCTCCATCGAGGATCTGACCGGGGAGAAGGAAGTCGTAAATCTCCTCGAGAGTCTTCACCTTAAGGTCGTCCACGCTCCGGAAGACGAGCCCGGGCATGATCTCGTGCGGTCCGTTCATCCCCATCGCGCCGAGGAGCTCGAAAAGGCTCCGGATCGTGGCATGGTGGTAGCGGTAGACCCGCTCGGTCTTGAGCGAGATGTCGAGCCCCTTGTAGAGTGCGGCATTCTGGGCTGCGACCCCGGTCGGGCAGATGTTCGCGTTGCAGCGAAGCGCCTGGATGCACCCGAGCGCGAGCATCATGGCGCGCGCCGAGCGCCATCGCGCGGATCATGTCGAAGCCGGTGATGAGCTTCCCCGCCGCAACCAAGCGGACCCGGTCGCGGAAACCGGCGCCCACGAGCGCATTGTGCATGAGGAGCCACGCCTCCCGAGAGGCAGCCCGAGCGAGTTCGAGAACTGGGGGAGGCGTGCCCGCCCGACCCTGGCCGCCGTCGACGGGGATGAAATCGGGCGTGAGCCCGGTGACAATCATCGCCTTCACGACGGGGAGGAGCCCCGAGCGGCGACCCACGCAGAGCTTGAATCCGACCGACTTCCCGCCGGAGAGCTCCCGCAAGCAGGCAACGAAGCGAAGCAGCCCGGTCGAGTCGTCGAAGGCCGGAGTGCCTGGGGGGGAGAGCGAACCGTCTGATAGGCCGTAACGCCCCTCACAGTGCCGGTCTCCCGGGTGACCTTGGGACCGGGGAGCTGCCCCCCCGCGACCCGGCTTCGCCCCCTGCGACAGCTTGATCTCGACCATCCGGACCCGGGGGGGGCGAGGCGGTCTCCCGGAACTAACCGGGCTCGAAGCTCCCGCCCGGCGCCCGGCACCCGAAGTAACCGGTCCCGATCTGCCAGATCAGGCCGCCCCCACCCTCGATGTGGTGCCTCGAGACCCCGCCTTCCCCGGTGTTCTGGGCGAACCCGCCGAGGCGGGCTCCGCCGCTCTCAACGCCCGGACGGCCGTCGGCGAGAGCGAGCCGAAGTTCATCGCACTGATGTTCAGGAGTGAGGCGGTGTACGGCTCGGAGCAATCGGTCCCGCCGACCAACACCCGCGGCACCTCCTCCATCGGCTCGACGCACTCAAGCGAGTGGGCAGCGCACTCGTACCCCACCCGGTAGATGTCTCTCTGGGTCCCGAAGGGCTGGTCTCGAGCTCGCCCTTCGCGCACGGGTACACGATCGACCGTGTCTCCCGCTCGATGGAAAAGGCATCGACGTTCGACTCGATGAAGTACTGCTGGATCTCCGGACGGATCGCCTCGAAGAGGAAGCGCAAGCGCCTGATGACGGGGAAGTTGCGGAGGATCGTCCTGCTTCGCTGCAGGGAATCCCGAAGGCCGAGTGCAATGATCGGCCCCGCGACGGCGGGCACCAGAGGAGGGTGCCGGCGCCGATGAGGAGGACCGCCGCGGCGGCTCCGCCGTAGAACCAACGTCTCACCATGTCGAGCATTCCACCTCTAGGGCTGCATCAAGCGCACGGGAAGGGATCGCTCCACCCTGGATAACGGCCCCAGCGACGCTCACGGCGCGTCCTTCGGCAAGGGTCCTCTGTCCGCGAGGCACGGGGGGCGGCGGCGCGGCAAGGGACCGGAGCTCGCTGTGGACAAGCTGCACCCCGTGCGCTACTTCAACGTGGGCCGTGGGCCGGGCGCCTTCGACGCCCCGTAGGTCTCGACCGGTGCGGGGCAGGGGCGTGCGCGCTCGACCGGTCTCTACCGCCTGCACGTGCCGGGCGGGACTGACGATGGCGGAGGGGCTCGCAAGAACCCCAAGCCCGCATGTTCACGTCTCATCGGCGCCCAGCCTCCCGCGAAGGGCCGGAGACGATGACCCGACTCAGCGTCCGTGTTTGTCGGGCCCGCGCGCCGTTTGTCGGGCCCGCGCGCCCCTGAGAATCTTGCCGGCATGACGCTCCGTTCGGGTCTCCGCCCCCTACCCCTCCTCCTGGCCCTTGCCCTCCCCTCCTGCGCCCCGCCGGCGCGAGCTCTCCTCACCGAGTGCATCGCCCCGGCGAATGCGGGCGGCGGCTGGGACCTGACCTGCCGCCTCACCGGCCAGATCCTCACGGATCTCGGGCTCGTAGCCGGCACGGTGCCGACGTTCAACATCCCAGGAGCCGGCGGGGGTGTCGCCTTCGCCCACGCCGTCGGTCAGCGGAACGCGGACGAGCGGGTCTTCTTCGCCGCGAGCCCTGCGACGACGCTCCGTCTCGCACAGGAGCAGTATGGCCGGCTCCGAGCGGACGACGTGCGGTGGATCGGGGCTCTCGGGGCCGAGTACGGGATCGTCGCCGTGGACGCTGATGCGCCGTGGCCCACCCTGGGGAGCCTCATGGAAGACTGGGCGCGCCGCCCGGAGGAGATCGTGGTGAGCGGCGGAAGCGCCGTCGTCGGCCAGGATCACATGAAGATCCTCCTCCTGGGGCGGGAGGCCGGGATCGATCCGAGACGGATCCGATACGTACCCTTCGACGGTGGGGGGGAAGCGTTGACCGCACTCCTCGGAGGGTTCGTGCACGTCTTCTCGGGAGAGGCCTCGGAGATCGAGAGCCATCTCGAGGTGGGCTCGATCCGCGTCCTCGCGATCCTTGCTCCCGAACGGGTCGAGGGGCCCCTGGCCCCCGTTCCCACGGCAACGGAGGCGGGCTACCCCGTCACCTGGATCACCTGGCGGGGCTACTACGTCCCCGGCGGGGTGAGCGACGATGCGTATGCGGAGTGGGTCCGGCGGCTTCGCGTCGTATCCCGGTCGGAGGCGTGGGAAGCGGCGCGATCCAGGGCTCGGCTCCGGCCGTTCTTCATGGTGGGAACGGAGTTCGAGTCCTTCGTGCTGGCCCAGGTGGAAGAGTTCCGGGGGCTGGCTCAAGAGATAGGGATCGTCGAGTGAGGAGGTGGCGCCTCTGGGGATCCGCCGCGTTCGGAACGGCCGGGGCTGCCGTCGCGCTCGAAGCGACGACATTCCGCGTCTCCTTCCCAACCGATCCGCTCGGGCCGGCCGCATTCCCTCTCCTCGGCGCCGCCCTCCTGATCTTCGGAGCCGCTTCCCTCTGGGTGCCGGACGCGGAAGAGGTGGACGGGGTCGATCCGGCGGGGGGGCGGCGCATCCTCGCCGCCGCGGGATCGTTCGTCCTCTACGCAGCGCTCCTGGCGCCCCTGGGGTTCGTCGTCGCCACCACGCTTGAGTTCATCCTCCTCGCCCTCCTCTTCGGCGGACGGCCTGCCGGCAGCGCTCTCGCAGGCGCCGCATTCGCGCTCTTCCTCTTCGGGCTCTTCGTATATGGGCTCGGCCTCCCGCTCCCCCTCGGCATCCTGGAACGCGGAGGGTGATGGCAGCGTTCGAGAGCTTGCTCACCGGCTTCGCCGTCGCGCTCCGGCCGATCAACGTCGGGCTCGCATTCGGCGGCGTCCTGGTCGGAACGACGGTCGGGATGCTTCCGGGGATCGGCCCGATCAACGCGATCGCGATGCTGATCCCCCTCCTCTTCGCGGTCGGGCTGCCTCCCGAAAGCGCCCTGATCCTCCTCGCTGGAATCTACTACGGATCCCAGTACGGGAATGCGATCAGCACGATCCTCCTGAACGTCCCGGGAACGGCGTCGGCCGTCGTCACCGCGATCGACGGGCACGCGATGACGAAGGAGGGACGGGGGGGCGAAGCCCTCGCGATCTCGGCGATCGCCTCCTTCGTCGGGGGCACGCTCTCTATCATCGGGCTTGTCTTCCTCGCCCCCCTCCTCTCCGTGTGGGCCATTCGGTTCGGTCCGGCCGAGTACTTTGCCCTGATGGTCTTCGCCTTCTCCGCGCTCTCGAGCGTCTCCGGGCGAAGCGTGAGCCGGGCGCTCGCATCCACCGGCTTGGGACTCCTCCTCGCAACCGTGGGAATGGATCCGAACAGCGCGGTGCCCCGCTATACCTTCGGGCAGCTTCGCCTCTTCGACGGGATCGACTTCGTCGTTGTCACGATCGGACTCTTCGCGGTAAGCGAAGTCTTCCTCGTCCTCGAGCGGACGGAGTGGGCCGGTCACGCCGCGACGGCGTACGGCCGGGTCGCCGTACGACTCCGCGAGCTGTCCGCCTTGCTCTGGACGATGATCCGGGCGAGCGTGATCGGGTTCTTCGTCGGGGTACTCCCGGGCGCCGGCGGGACGATCGCCTCGTTTCTCTCATACAGCGTGGAGGAGAAGGCGGCCGGACCGGGCGGCCGCTTCGGAAGGGGAGACGTTCGGGGTCTCGCGGCACCGGAGGCCGCAAACAATGCGGCGACCACGGGAGCGATGATCCCGCTCCTCACGCTCGGGATCCCCGGGAGCGGGACGACGGCCGTGCTCCTCGGGGCGCTCCTCGGGCTCGGGATCGTCCCCGGGCCGCTCCTGATCGAGCGGAACCCGGAGGTCTTCTGGGGCCTCGTCGCCTCGATGTACCTGGGGAATGTCTTCCTCCTGCTCCTCAACCTCCCGCTCGTCGGTGTATTCGTGAAGGTGCTGAGGCTCCCCCGCTGGATCCTGATGCCGGGGGTGGCCGGGCTCTCCTTTGTCGCCGTGTACGCCGTGAACCAGAGCGCCTTCGACCTCCTCCTGATGACCGGGTTCGGGATCCTGGGCTTCGGGATGCGGAAGGCCCGCTTCCCGCTGGCCCCGGTGATCCTGGGGCTCGTCCTCGGACCCCTCATGGAGAGGAACCTGCGAAGGGCGCTCGCACTGAGCGGCGGGGACTGGGGGGTCATGTTCTCGAGCGGGCTCGCGGTTCTCCTCTGGGTACTGGCCGCGGCGGCCATCCTCGTGCCCTGGGCGTGGTCGAGGCTTCGGGCCGGGGGTGGGGAAAGCTAGGCGATTATATACGTAACAAATGTAGACGGCGAGCGACTAGAATCCTCGGCATGCGATCCCTTTATCATGATTCTTAGAGACCCGGAGTGGATCCAGAGCCTTGTCGTCAGCTCGCTCGGGGGAGGCTCCGTCGTGGCCATAGAAGCCTTCCGGGACAGCATCCCACCCTTGTCGAAAGGAATTGGTTACGCTTTGTTGCGATGGAATGGTCGCGACAGGAGAGAATGGACATGCCGTCTCCGGAAGGAATATCTGGTGGTCAACCCACTTTCGGTCCCAAGCAGGAATACGAGTTGGTGCTTAAGAGACAGGCATTCTGGCATGACTTCGGGCCGATAGCGGCTTTTACATTCGTGATTCCGTTTGGTTGAACCGGTGCCGATTCGTTCGACTAGGAAGCATCTTGATCACGCCGCCCTACGAGTGAGCTGCTCGCGGAACTGGGCCCCGCTAACATCATCGGGAATTCCTCGGAGCCCGGGCTCTGCGTGCTCTAGATCACCTGGGCTCCTGGGTCCGGTGGCCGTCCCCACCGTCGCGATCAGGCTCGGTACATCCACGTCCTGAAGGGCACATAGTGGGTATCGACCGGTGCCGCATCCGATGTCTACGACCCGGACAGCATGACCCGGTGGAGGCCGGGAGTTTCATCCACGAGCCGCCGAACGGTCACGACTACGACATGGCCAAGGATGAAGAGGTGGTCGTGCAGATTTGGGGGATAGGGCCGGTAAGCACAACCCGGATTCCTGAATCCGAAGGCCCGGCCCAACGAGCACACGCAGACCTATCAGGAGCTACACCGTTACCGAACCTACCGGTATCTTCGTGGAGTTGCGGAAGGTTGTGCCGGACTAGAAGCAGAGCCCTAGATTTCGTCGAATTGGATGATTTCTGGCGCCCCTTCCATAAATTCGAAGAGCGCACCACCGAGCGTCCGGAAGTATTCTTGCTCCGTATGGAACTGGCACGCCGCCTGGTCCTTGTAGCGTTCGACGAATAGGTACAAGCTTGCGTCTTCCTGCGATCGGGCGAACACGTAGAGTAGGCAGTCCGGTTCGTTTGACTTGACCGCTTCAACCAGCCGTTGGGCGACTTTTTCAAACTGGGGGGCCGTACCGTCCTTGATTCGGGCCTTCGCGATGATTCCGACCATATCCCGAACCTGGGCCCTGTGCCCCTTAGCTCGCAAGCCCGCGCCTATGGACCCGGCCCTCACGTATCACTTTAGCGCACCCGGGTTCTCTGGGCAGTAGATCGACGAGGAGCCGGGGTTCGGAGAAACAGGGGGTTGCCCTCCATGCGACCCGAGGCGACGCCGACCCGGTCGAACGCCTGCGTGAAGGCGCCCCTTGAGGTGGCCGAACGCCACCCGGAGCGGCAGGCTCGTATCTCTGTGACCTGAAGCGCGGTGGAGGAGGGTGGCGCCGCCGTCTCGTAGTCGCGGAGTCTCGCCAGACAGCACCGGATCGCCTCACGGATCCTCGCGAGAGCCTCGTCCCGCGTCCGCCCCTCAGCCTGATACCCGGGAACGTCGGGCAACCCACCCCTTCGCCCCGCCCGTCTTCGTCCTTCTCGGTGAGAACCGGCGCCGCGCGCGCCAGGGGGACCGCGGAAGCGACCCGGGGGAGGAAGCGCGGAGCTGCTCCTACGGACTCACCCGAACGTCCACGATCACGTTCGTCCAGCAGCAGAAGAACTCGAAGTCACTCGGCTGAATCCTCCCCCCGGAATCGTTGTAGACCTGCAGGAGAAGCCGGTGCTCTCCGGGCGCCTCGAAGGTGACATCGGTCCTCACCTCCGCCCACGCATCCGGCCCATCCATCCACGTCTCCGAGTCGATCACGGCCCGGCCCCCTACGGCCACGCGCCGCTCCGTGCCCGCCTCGAAGCGAACCTCGCCCGGCCCCTGGTACTTGTACCAGCGGAGCGTCATCCCCGTCCGGTCCTCCGGGTCGAAGGGGTTGTCCCGCCGGACCCAAGCAGTCAGAGGGAGGGGGGCGTGCGCCGTTGCCTCGTAGGGACCGTCCGCAAGGGGGGTCCGCCCCATGGCCTCCGGCCCCTCGGGATCCAGCTTCACCCGGGGCGCCGCGTTCTCCCGCGAGGGCTGGAGCGGCTCCTCCAGATGGTAGGCCTCAAATGTGATGCGGCCCGGGGAGGCGTACGGCGTACCCATCCCATGGGCACGCGGGTCGCTCAGCTCCCAGACGAGGTCCTGATCCCCCCAGTCCGCCGGGACCGTCGCGCTGAATATGCAGTAGTGCCGGCGACCGCCCGGGGGCACCGGGAGGAAGTGCGTCGGCTGCAAACCGTTGAATTCCTCGGGCGACACGCGGTTGTCCCGTCCGATCGGGATCTCGAGCACCTCCTCCGTATTCACGTTGAAGTATCCGAAGCAGAGCTGATGGGTCCCGTCCGGATTCGTGTACCACCCCTCGAAGATTGGCACGACGGGCCCGCCGCGCGACCGAAGGAGCTGGAGATCGTTCTGGTGCCCCCCGGCCGGAGCGACCCTCTCCCACCCGGGGACGCGATGCTGGCCTTCGAGCGGGACCGCATGCGCCCCGAGGATTGCGAGTCCGAGCGCCATCCGGGCGGACGCCGCGACCCGCCGCCTCACCGCCCCGCGAACCCCTCGAGACCACCCCGCGCCCCCTCGGGGAGCCATACGCTCACGCGCTCCTCCGCGGGCAACGCAAGCTGATCTTCCGCGAGCCGGATCCGCTCGCCGAGGATCGTCTCGTACTCCGCCTCCGTCAGGTACGTCACCGCCATATGCATGTGGGACATCGCGTCCACGCTGCGGCCGCCGAAGGCGACCCACTGGTCGGGGTCGATGGAGAGGGGATTGTTCGCCGTGTTGTCGAGCTGCGTCCGGAAGAGGAGAGCTGCGCCCTTCGGGAGGAGGGGGCGCGCGTTGTCGTCGTAACTGTAGGAGATCTGCCAGTTGTGGTCGTAGGAGTTCACTGAGGTGAGGACCTCGCTCGGACTCCCCGGATGGCCCATGTGGTCGCGAACCCTCTCCGACCAGATCACCTCCACCGACTGAGCCACGCCCTGGAGATGCATGTGAGGGCGAACGCTGTTGATCATGATCGGCTCGTCGAGGACAACGACCCGCGTCAGTGTCTGCGTACCGTGGGGCGGCACGAGGATGTCCCTCGCCCGGGGCTCCCCCGGCGTCATCTGATCGATCAGCTGATGGAACTCGCTGCTCGAGGCGTAGAGGGGCGGCCGGTCCTCGGGGTGGAACCAGAGCGCGACCGCGACGTCGTCCACGAACGCCTCCCCGATCAGCGCGTAGTGGAGACCCCAGCTGAGGCTCCCCGCCCCGGCGCCGAGGAGGATGCCCGTGTCCTCGGGGAAGAGGTCCCAGCTCTTGCCCGCGCCCGCCCCGACGATACGACCCGAGGGGCCGTCCGCCAGGCGGAGAGAGACGTTGTTATGGTGGAGGGCCCGGCGTCCCTTCTGCGTGTTCCGGATCTCCGCTCCCCGGAGGTAGCGGGGCGCCTCGAGAGCGGGCCACTCCAGGGTGACGTTCGGCCACTGGTCCTGCCCTTCGGCGGGGAGGGGTATCGGGCCCGTGGAAAGCACCATGTCCGGGGGGCCGAGGAGCTCTTGGAGCTCCCACCCCTGCGCCCAGTCCCAGCGCCCCTCCGGGGAGGACGCCAGGTCAGCCGGATCCCCTTCGGGCGCGCCCGCGTCGACCCAGCGGACGATCGTCGAGATCTGCTCCTCGCTCAGCGAGATGTCGTTCTTGTACGCCTGCACGCCGACCGTCGGATCCACGCCCCACGGCGGCATGTGCCGTACGGCCACCTCCTCCCTGATCATCGGCGCCCAGGGGAGGATCTCCTCGTAGGTGGAAAACGGCATCGGGCCGAGTCCCCCCTCGACGTGGCACCGCATGCAGACCTCGTGCATGATCGGGGCGACGTCCCGAGTATAGGTGGGAAGAGCGTCCTGGGCCCGAAGGCCGGGGGCCGCCCCCACCCCGAGAAGGAGGACGGCCGCCGAGAAGGCGGCCCGCCGCCCGTGCACTCGAAGCAGTGCTTCATTTATCATCGCTCGATCTCCCCTCCCCGAGTCATCCCCTGATCCTGCTTGAATCATAGTTCTCTTGGCCCGACTTCCGCCAACACCGACCTCCTCGTGCCCCCTCCGATCCGCGAAGGGACGCCCGAGAGCGGCCTCTCCCGCGCCCCCTCCCCCACTCCTCCCTCACGACGGATCGTCCGGTCGCATCCGGTGGAAGTCCGTGACGGCCTGGTACGCAGCCGCCACCGCGAAGAGGCGCTCTTCCCCGAAGGGAGGCGCGCCCATCGCCACGCCGCGCGGCACCCGGTTCCCGGTCTCGGCGTCCTCGTCGAAACCGATCGGCATGCACATGAGCGGGAGCCCCGTCCCGTCGAAGGGCCCCGTCTCCGTGGTAAGGACCACGTCGCACTGGCCGAAGAGCTGCGACACGATCCGCTCGAGGAGGAGGTTTCGCGCCTGCTGCACCTTTACGTAGGTATCCGCGCTCTGGAGCATCCCGTTCAGGAAGCGGGGGAGGCGGTCGGCAAAGTCTCGCACGTCGCGGCGCAGGTGCTCGATGAAGAAGGCCGTGGGATCCCCGTGCGATCCACCGAGTGGCTCTGCCGTCAGCTCCTCCCACTCATCGGGGAGCCTCACCTCCTCGACGATCTCGACCGAATCATTCCGCTCGAGCTCGCCGACGAAGGCCCGGCGAAGCTCGTTCACCCGCTCATTCTCGTCCGCGAAGTACCCGGGCCAGAGGCCGATCCGGGTCGGCCACCGGACGCGGGGCCGGTCGCCGGGAAAGGGCGTCGCGGCGCGAGCGTAATCGGGGGGATCGGGAAGCCCGAGCGTCCTCGGGTCGTTCGGGTCGGACCCGGCCACGACCTGAAGCAGAATCGCGGCATCCTTCGCGTCGCGGGCCATCACCCCCACGTGGTCGCGGGTATAGCTGAGCGGGATCACCCCATGAAGGGAGACCCGCCCGAAGGTCGGCTTCACGCACGTGAGCCCCTGCGCGTTGCCGGGCCCCGTGACCGATCCTCCCGTCTGGGTGCCGAGCCCTGCGACGGCCAGCCTCGCGGCCACGGCCGTCGCGGAGCCCGACGAGGAGCCTCCCGGACTGTAGCGCTCGTCATCCGGACTCCAGGCGTTACGCGTCGTAGGGATCAACGTCCCGTAGCGTCGGGCACGGCCCCCGGCGAGGTTTCCCATCTGCCCCTTTCCCGCGATCAGGCCGCCGGCCGCACGCATGAACGTCACCGCCGTCGCCTCGTAGTCGGGCTGGAAGCCCTCGAAGACGAGCGACCCTCCTTCCGTCAGGAGATCGGAGGTGTAGAAGTTGTCCTTCGCCACGAGGCACATCCCCCTGAGCGGCGCCCGGCGCTCGTCCGCCGGCGTACCGTTCAGCTGCGCGAGGAGCGCTTCGCGGGCCGGCCGGTCCGCATACGCCCGGTAGACCCCGTCGAGCCCCTCGATCCGGTCCAGGTACGCACGGACGAGATCGGCGGGGTCCAGGACGCCCGACCGGATCAGCGTCATCGACTCAGCGATCGTGAGAGCGGTCGGGTCGTCCACCTGCCCGGGCGCTTCCGCGAGGAATGCATCGGGCGTCAGCCGGGGCGGCCTCGGGAGTTCGCCGCGTGCGTTGGCGCGAAGCGGGACACTCGCGAGGATCCCGCCGGCTCCCGCCACCGACGACACCCACGCCATCCGATGGAGGAACCATCGACGCGAGACGCTCACGTCCTGCGGGGACCCCGCCCGTGAATCAATCCGCGTCACCTGGGAATCTCCCCCGTCCACGCGGTAAAGGGGGCCGGGTGGGCAACCGGGAGATGGAACTGCGCGTCGATCTCGAAGTCGGCCGCGATCACCTCCTGGCGCAGGATCGACCTCGCGTTCTCGAGGAGGCGGGCCTGGTCCATCGGAGCGTCGGGATTGGACTCGGGGAGGACCGAGATGTCGATCCCGAGGAGCGTGTAGCGCGTGAGGATGTAGGCGTTCAGCTCCTCGTCACTCGGCGACGTGGGGGGAGTGGGGACTTGCATCGTGCTGCCTCCGGCTCAAGCTGACTCAGGCTCCCTCCGCACCGTAGATCTGGCTGCAACACCCGTCAAGCGGGGCGGAGCGCACCGGATGGGTGCGGCCGGACCCAGGTGCCTCCCGGGCGCAAGGGAGCGGGCGGGACACGAACCCGGGAAGTACGCGCGAGCCCCTTCGCCTGCCCCACCCACGGGCCTCACCCCCCGCACCCAAGCGAAGGGGCATCGGGCCACCTTGCACGAGAGAGCCGGGAGTTTGGCTACAGCTTCTCGAAGACGCGGACCCAGAGGATCTCGCCGTCGGCGTTTCGACCGATCGACATGATCGTCCGGTCGGCGTCGGCGAGAACGCGCGTATACGTCGAGGTGATTTCGCCATGCCGCCTGTTCACGACGAACTCCGTCTTCTCGCCGAGCCGCCGAATCGAGGCGGTGCTCCCGTCCCCGGCCGCCGTCGGATGATCCTTCCCGTCGTAAGGGATCGACCACTCGTTCAGCCCCCGGCCCCCATCTGCATTCACGGACGTCATCGTGTACGTCTGGACCCCTTCCGCGATCTCGAAGACGAGTGTCTCCTGGACGGGGCTCGGGCCGATCGACTTCTCGGGGTTCAGCTCCCAGCTCCCGTTCATCTCCATGATCTGGGCGGATGCGGGGTGAGCGAGTGCAAGAAGGACGACTGGGATCAGGCTCGGGATCTTCATTCGGACCCTCCAGGACCGACTCAGGATATCGACGGACGAACGAGAAGAAGGCATCGGCTCCGCGCCACTCCTGCAGGCGGCGGCGCCCCTCGAGCGCGCTCGGACCGGCCGCTCGCGTCCCCTCCACGGATGAGAGCAGCACACCCGGACTATAGTACGGAAACGGTCGTTCCGGCCAAGGCCGACTCCCACGGTGCCGGAGCGTTAGCGGTCGACACCGTGCAGGCGACACGATACCGGTCACCCCTTCGCTCGCCTCTTGCCGGGAGGTGCGGTTGATCGTCGCGCGAAGCGGGCGAGTTTGCACAGGCTCAGAGCCTCAAGTCAATCAATCTCAGTTTTCACACACGGTACGGACGGAGGTACAGTCATGGCGCGGGGATCGGACGGTACGGACGAGATCACGCTGACAAGGGGGCAGCTCCGCAAGCTGAACTCGCTTCGGAAGTCCGTCGGAGAGGAGATCGGCGAACGAGCCTTCGCCGATTGGCTCTCGGACCAGGCGGCCGCCGAGAAGACGGAACCGGAACGCGGACGTGATCGCCGAGGCCCTTTGGGCCCTCGTTCGCAAGGGGAAGCTGCGGATTCGCCCGGGGGGCTACATCGTGAAGCGCGGACGGAGGCGTGTCGTCGTCGAGCCCGTGGGCGAGGACTGAGGGCCAACGCCCGGGACCGTTCCCGGGGGTTCGGCAGGGCGCTTCCCTACCGGACCTCGGGACCGCCTCGCCGATCGTCGGCGACGAAGCGGTCGCGAGCCGGCATCACGACGGCCGGAAGCGTCTCGGCATCCATCACGGCATCATCCCCCACGATCCCGTTCAGATTCAGGATGTAGGAGATGACTGCGTACGTTTCGTCTGCGGTGAGCGTTCCCGGGGCAAGCTGGGGCATCGCCCTCCGGATGTAGTCGAAGAGCGTCGTCGCGTACGGCCAGTAGCCGCCGACCGTCCGGGGAGCGCCCGGCCACTCCTCCCAAAGGTCCGGACCCACCAGCACATCGTAGGGACCCTCCGTACCGGTCACGCCGTGGCACGCGACACAGTGGGTAGCGTAGACCACCTGCCCCTCCGCCACCGTCCCGTTTCCCGCCGGGAGCCCCTCCCCGTCCGGCTTCACGTCTATGTCCCAGAGAGCGACGCGCGCATCGGACGCCTCTGAACCGAATGCGAAGCGGTCCGGAGCCCCTACGGGAAGCGCGTACGCTGATCCGTCCGTCGGCTCGGGAGCCGGCGGTGCCTCGCTCCCGGTCCCGCCGGTGTCGCATGAAACAAGGAAGAGGGAAAGCGCGACGGCGCCGAGCGTTCTCACACCAGATCTCCGAGTCCGAAGGTGACCTCGCCCGTGGACGCAACCTTCCAGGCGCGCTGATTGTTCTGGTGATACGAGGTCCGCTCGCCGCGTGCTTGCCAGAGCTGCTGCACGGTCGGCTGCACGTAACCCGTCTCGTCCGTGGCCCGGCTCAGGATCATCGCCTCGCGCCCGTCCCACTCCCAGAGGTGCCGGAACCGGACCGTCGACTTCGGGAGCACCGGTTGTTGGAGCTCGGCGTCCACCCAGTTCCTGCCGCCATCCGTGCTGACCTCCACGCGTGCGACCCGGCCCCGGCCCGTCCACGCCAAGCCCTTGATCTCCCACCACCCGCGGTCTGGTAACACGAACGGGTAGGAGGGGAAGGTGATTACGGACTTCGCATCCATCGCGAAGCTGAATCGGCGGGACGTCCCGCCCCGAAGCGGATCGGTGTACTTCGAGGTCTCGTCCCTCGTCATCGTGGGCCGGTCCGTCACCTCGATCCGGCGAAGCCATTTGATGCTGATGTTCCCCTCCCAACCCGGGAGGAAGAGGCGGAGCGGGTAGCCCTGCTCCGGCCGTATCGCCTCCCCATTCTGTCCATAGGCGAGGAGCGCGTCGTCCATCGCCTTCTCGATCGGGACGCTCCGGGACATGAGAGCCGCGTCCCCGCTCTCCGCGAGGAGCCAACTCGCCCCCGGTCTCACCCCGACCTCCCGCAGGATCCACGCAAGCGGAACCCCGGTCCACTCGCTCGTGCTGAGGAGCCCGTCGAGCGCCTGCACCGTGATCTCCGTCGGCATCTGCTCACGGTTGTACGCGCCGCCGCCGTTGCCGGAACACTCGAGGAAGTAGATCTGGGATACGCAGGGGTAGCGTTTAAGCTCGCTCATCCGAAAGACCATCGGCCGGTCGACCATCCCGTGGACGAGGAGCTCGTGCTCCTCGGAGATGATCGCCGGGACTCCCGCGTGGTGCCGCTCGAAGTGCAGGTCGGCCGGGGTGATGATCCCCTTCAAATCCTGGAGCGGGGTGCGCGACGAGCTGGAAAGCTCCTGGTTGCGGGCGAGCCGCCGGAGATCTTCACCGGGCGCTCTCACCCCCACCTCGGAGGTCGGACGACCCGGTACCTTGCTCGGATCGGGCGAACTCGTGACCACCTGCTGAGGCACGAGCTTCATCGCATCCGCCTGGGTGCGAAGTAGCCCCGCGGCGATCACCCCGGAGGTTGTCGTGAGCCAAGCTCGTCGAGTCAGCTTGGATCGGTCCATGTGCGGGCTCCGTTGTCCCCTAGTTTCCCTGTTGAGATCTCCTCAACCTGTCACGAGCGATACGGACGGACAAGCAGGCCGGGCGGCGTCCATCGCAGGGGTGGCGGGAAGGACCGAGGGACCACCCGGCGTACCGGCGCGCACGGGAACGGCGGAGTTTTCTCGCATACCTGTACCGTGAGGGAGCATCTTGACAACTAGTCGCGGGCGTCGGGCCGAACTCGCTGTCCCCCGGGGCACGAAGCACTGCGCCCGAACCCGTCGCCCAATCTCTACGTTACGGACCCCCTGCCCTTCGGAGGGAAGCCAGGTGGAAGAAGTGACTGGCACTGTGTCTCGCGTGCTACGGCGTCACCCTCGCTACCGCGGTCAATCTCAACGCCCAGGGGCAGACGGGGAGCACCCGTACTTCGCGCCCGCCGAGGCAGGTGATCGCAATCCGGGGCCTCGAGGGTCGGACCCGGTTTCTTGCAGGCGCACGGCCCGCCGGGCATCTTCCGCCACTCGGCGCGTTCCCGCCCCTTCGACGAGGAGGAGGTCCCGTGAGTCCCTCGGAAGATCGGACCGTCCGGGTCGAACGCACGGCTCCGGTCGCGACCGTGTGGCTCGACCGGCCCCAGCATCACAACGTCCTGGACAGGGACGGGTGGCGCGCCTTCGCCGAGGCGTTCGGGGAGCTGTCGGCGGACGACGGACTGAGAGCGGTCACCGTCCGGGGAGCGGGGGGAAGGGCCTTTTCGGCCGGATCGGATATCGGCGCGTTCGATGCGCAGCGGGAGACGAGGGAGGACGTCCGTCTCTACTCGAGGGCGATCGCATCCGCGATGGAAGCGGTCTCGGGCTGCCGGCACCCGACGGTGGCGATCATCGAGGGGATCTGCGTGGGCGGGGGGCTCGAGATCGCAGCCTGCTGCGACCTCCGCGTCTGCGGAGAGTCGAGCCGGTTCGGAGCCCCGATCCACCGGCTCGGCCTCACTATGTCCTACGACGAGCTCCGCCCGCTCCTGACGCTTCTCGGCCCGGGCCCCCTCCTTGAGATCCTCCTTACCGGAGAGCTGATCGATTCCGAGCGTGCCCTCGCGATCGGGCTCGTGCACCGCGTCTGGCCGGACGGGTCCGTCGCGGAGGAGGGGGGCGCGCTCGTGAATCGCATCGTGGCCGGGGCTCCCCTCGTCAACCGGTGGCATAAGAAGTTCATCCGCCGTCTCCTCGAGGGTGGGGCGATCTCTCCCGAAGAGCGGGCGGAGGTGCACGAGGCGTTCGAGACGTGGGACTACCGGGAGGGCCGAAGCGCCTTCCTCGAGAAGCGTGCGCCCCGTTTTCGGGGGGAATGAGCGGATGGGGCCAGCCGGATGAGCGGCGCCCTCGATGGGGTCCGTGTGATCGAGCTGGCGCACATCATGGCCGGACCGGTATGCGGCGTCATGCTCTCGGACTTGGGCGCCGACGTGATCAAGGTGGAGCGGCTGCCGAAGGGGGACGGCACGCGCTCCTTCCTTCCCCCCGACATCGAGGGGGAATCCGCAGCCTTCATGATGCTGAACCGAGGGAAGCGGGGGGTCGCCCTCGACTTCCGATCCGCAGCCGGGCGGCAAGCCGTGGCGAGGCTGATCGAGGGAGCCGATGTCGTGATCGAGAACTTTCGCGTCGGTACGATGGAGCGGCTCGGGCTTGGCTGGGAGGAGCTCCGACGAACGAATCCACGCCTCGTCTACTGCCAGATCACCGGATTCGGACGAACCGGACCGCTATCGGAGCAAGGGGGCTTCGACCTGATCGCGCAAGGATACTCGGGGCTGATGAGCGTGACGGGCGAGGGTCCGGGGAGGGCTCCCGTGAAGGTCGGGACACCGGTGACGGACATCACAGCCGGGATTCTCGGTGCCTTCGGCGTGGCCTCGGCCCTCCTCGCCAGGGAACGTACCGGGGAGGGCCAGAGGGTTGACACCTCGCTCTTTGAAGCCGGGATCACGCAGAGCTACTGGCAGAGCGCGATCGCCCTCGCGACCGGTGTGTCGCCCGGAGCGCTCGGGAGCGCCCACCCCCTGACCGCACCGTACCAGAGCTTCGAGACCTCGGACGGGTGGATCAACGTCGGTGCCTCGAACCAGGGAACGTGGACCCGGCTCACCGAGGCCCTCTCCGCCACGGGGCTCGCGTCCGATCCGCGCTTCGAGACCAACGAGGCCCGGATGCACCACCTCGGCGAGCTGGTCGAGGTGCTCTCGCCCTACTTCTCGAGCCGGACCAGCCAGGAATGCCTGGACGCTCTCGAGGAGACGGGGGTGCCGGCGGGACCCGTCGCCTCCGTGGGTGAGATGCTCGAGCACCCGCAGACGCTGGCTCGCCAGATGGTCATGAGCGTGGAGCACACGCGGCTCGGTCCCGTGCGCTCCATCGGAAGCCCCCTGAAGATGTCAGGGGCACCCTCGGGGCCTGAGAGATCCGGAGCACCTTTCCTCGGCGAGCATACGTGCGCGGTCCTGGGTGAGGCCGGGTACGGAAAGGAGGAGATCGACGGACTCCTCGAAAGCGGTGCCGCCTTCGCCCGCTGAGTCCGCCGCGCCTACGGTGGACCATTCTCCGCACCCGGGTCCCGAAGCGATCGCACGAGTTCGCTCGGCGTCGCGACCCGGCACCTCCCGGCAAGCCCCGCCCCGAGGAGGTGCCGGTCCAGGGTGACGAGGGTCGCCCCGCTCGACGACGCCAGCGCCGCGAACTTTCGGTCGTCCGGGTCCGGAACGGAGGGGAAGCGGTCGGGCTCGACCTCGCCGGACCACCGTCTCGCCTCGAGAAACAGGTGCCGGACCGCCTCCCAGGAGACCCTGGGGATCCGCCGCATCAGAGCCTCCGTTTCACGCCGGGTCGGCTCGTCCCAGATCAGGCTCACCTCTCCGCTCGCGACCGCCGCGACGATCTGCGCCGAGTCGCTCGCGGGTTTGAAGGCCGCCGCAATGAAGACATTCGTGTCGATGACGATCGCCGGGAGGGGCACGGAGTTGGGCCATCGGTCGGGGGAGGGTCGTCGGGGCTTGGTGCGCGGGTGCGCGGTTCATCGGGGCATCCTCGGGCCGGGCCGGGGGCGACATTCTCTCCTCCTCCGGTCCATTCGTTCGGTGCTTAGATTCTGATGCCGCTACGTCTAGTATCTAAGCACCGAAGATTTTCTTGATCTCTTGCCTGTCCACGGTCACCTCCCTCCAGGTGCCTCTGTTGATCGGCTGCAACGCATCTTACGTTCCCATCTTGCTCCGACTGTTACGAGTTGACTGGAGTGGGCCGCCGTGCGTCGTGCCTATCTGATCGTCGTCGTCCTTTGCGCCGGAGTCACAGCGGGCGCGGGGCTCCTTTGGAGCTCCGCCGTGGATGTGGCACTGCTCGACGACATTCCCGACCAAGCCACCGGGGAAGAGTTCACGACCTCGGTTGCCTGTCAAGCCTGTCATCCGGCCGAATACGACGCATGGTATCGCTCCTACCATCGGACCATGACCCAGGTCGCGACACCGTCCACGGTTTTGGGAACCTTCGATGACATGGTGCTCGAGGACCGTGGCTATCAGTGGAGGCTGGAGCGCCGCGGCGATGAGTTCTGGGTCGACATGCCCGATCCCTATTGGTTCGATCGACCGTTGTGGTTCATGCAGCTGTTCAACGACGAGGTTCCCGAGACTCCACCGCGCTTCGCGGCGCGGGTGGCGATGACCACGGGTTCCCATCACCTGCAGAACTACTGGCTACGCCGACCCGACGGGGAAGACGCCTTTCTCAGACCAGACGACGGCGCACTTGTTCAGTTCCCCTGGGTTTGGCTGATCGAAGAGGAGAGATGGATTCCCAACAAGGACTCGTTCCTCGGTCCCCCCAGTCCCTCCGTAGAACCCGCCGTGGTATGGAACGCGCAGTGCTCACAATGCCATTCGGTCGGCCCCGAGCCACGGACCAGCGAAAGCTATGACCGTTTCGACACGCGTGCGGTGGAACTCGGGATCGCTTGTGAAGCCTGCCATGGTCCCGCCGACGATCACGTGCGCTTCTACCAGTCACCGGTACGGCGATACTTGCAGTACTTCCGCGAGTTGCGGGGAGAAGACCTTCCGGATCCCACCATCATCAATCCCGCCAAGCTTGACCCGCGCAGCTCCCTCGACACGTGCGGCCAGTGCCACAGTTTCGGGAAATGGAGAGACCAAGACGCATTCCGAAGACGAGGGACCGTGTTCCGAGCCGGGGATGAGTTGGACGTGCACAGGTCCGTCTTCCGCTACACGGAAGATCCCCAGGATGCGCTCCTGCTGGAAACGCTGGAGACCGAGCCTCTGGCGCTCGAAGGCAGTTTTTGGCGCGACGGCACGATTCGCGTTGCTGGGCGGGAGTACAACGGGCTGCTCGAATCGCCCGGTCACACCGACGAGGTGACGTGTGTGTCGTGCCACTCCATGCACTCGTACGAAACACCCGACACCCAGATGGATCCGGAGCTCGTCGGGGACCGATCCTGCGTGGGCTGTCATGCGGAGTACCTCGGCGAGATTTCGGACCACACGCGCCACCCTGGCGAATCCTCGGGCAGTGAGTGTATGAACTGCCACATGCCGCACACTACCTACGGCCTCTTCTCAGCGATGCGGAGTCACCGAATTGACAGCCCGAGCGTTCGGGTATCGATCGAGAGCGGGCGGCCGAACGCATGCAACCTCTGCCATCTGGATGAAACGCTGGATTGGACCAACGAATACCTGAATGAATGGTACGGGCAGCCCCTGGTGGAGCTGAGCGAGGATGAGCGATCGATCTCCGCCGCAGTCCTTTGGATCCTGAAGGGGGATGCCGTGCAACGAACGATCCTCGGCTGGCACCTGGGCTGGAGTCCGGCTCGAGAGGCATCGGGGCAAAGCTGGATGGCTCCCTACCTGGCTCAACTTCTCGTGGATCCGTACTCCGTCACCCGCCAGGTCGCGTATCGATCCATACAGACCTCCCCCGGATTTCAGGACTTCGACTTTGACTACACGGCCGCGCCTGAGATCCATGAGCAGAAGGCTGCCGATGTGATGGCGCGCTGGCGCCGAAACGGCGGCGCGGAGAGAACCGCAGCTCATCTTCTGATCGACCAGAACGGTGAGGTCAACATCCTCGAGTGGCTCCGCCTCCTCGCCGAACGCGACCACCGGCCCGTGAGCATCATTGAATGAGCGGCCGAGGCGGCGGCTTACAGCAGAGCTCTTCCGGCGACCGGGACACCTCCCGGCTCCATCTCCAGGTGGGCTGGTGGTCCCTTCTCACCTTCCTCACTCTGGGGTTCATTCTGGAGTTGTTCCACGGGTTCAAGGTCGGCTTCTACCTGGATGTCTCGAGCAGCACCCGTCGCCTCATGTGGACGCTCGCCCATGCCCATGGAGCCCTCTTTTCTCTCTTGAACGTCCTCTTCGCTCTGTCGCTTCGGGTGATGGCGGATTGGAGCGAGACCAGCCGAACCCTCGCGTCGAGGTGTCTCCTCGGTGCACTCGTACTCGTCCCACTAGGATTCTTTCTCGGAGGCATATTCATTCGGGGAGGCGACCCCGGATTGGGCGTGCTGCTCGTCCCGCCCGGCGCCCTGCTCCTTTTTGTGGGCGTGTTCTTGACGGCAAAGGCTTCGAGGAACTCGGCTCCTTAGGGGCTCTGCACCCCTCCGACTTGGCCCATGCCGAGCGGCGCTCGGTTCGGTCTGCTCAAGGCTCCGCACTGCGTCACCCGGACTCGGTACCTTCGCGGTGGTTTTGCCCGGGCCCGATGCCTCAAGCAAGGTCGGTCGAGATCGCTTGGTCCCGATGCACGCTCTGGTTCGATTTCCTCTAGAGCGACACGGCGGTACCGGCATCGACGCGCCGGGGCACGGAGTTGTGAGGGAGGGCACGGCTGCGATATCATGCACGAGCGCAAACGCCGGGTTCGACACACCGTCGGATCCGCCATGAACCGAGACACCAGGGCGAGGGAGAAGCAGAATGAGAACATCGATTGGAGCGCTTGGAGCGCTTGTGGTAGCCATGGCTGTGCTGATGCCGGGCATCCTGAGCGCACAATCTCAGGAGCCGATGGGCTTCTTCATCACGAGCGTGGGCCCCGGGGACGGAGCGAACCTCGGAGGACTCGAGGGAGCGGATCAACACTGCGAGACGCTCGCACAGGCGGCTGGCACCGGAAACCGGACGTGGCGGGCGTACCTGAGCACCCTGCCAGCGGGGGGACAGCCGGGGGTGAACGCACGGGACCGGATCGGCGAGGGACCCTGGTACAACGCGAATGGCCAGATCATCGCCACGAACGTGGAGGACCTCCACGGCGACATTCAGAGGGACCGGAACAATATCCGCAAGCCGACGGCGGTGGATGAGAGCGGAGATGAGGTGAATGGTGTCGGGGATCAGCCGAACCAGCACGACATCCTGACCGGCTCCGATTCGAGGGGGCATGTACTGCTCGGTGCCCCGGATACGACGACGTGCAGCAACTGGACGAGCAACTCCGACGGCAGGGCGATGGTCGGACACCACGACCGGCTCGGCGGAGCGAACGCCTCCTGGAACTCCGTGCACCTCAGCCGGAGCTGCAGTCAGGAGGACCTCATCGCCACCGGAGGGAACGGGCTCTTCTACTGCTTCGCCGCCGATTGACGCGGTAGTACGCCCGCCGGGGCCGGGCCGCGGCCCGGAGCGGCACTCGTAACTCCCGGAGGAGTGGGGGCAAGCCGGGTCCCCCGCCCGGCCTGCCCTCGAACACCGTGCCTCAAGGGTCGCGGCGAAGCGGGACGAAGCGGACCGACGCGATGTCCGTGACCCCCACCTCTCCGTCCTCCGACTTCTCGACCACCCTGGACGTCTGAACGGACAGGGTGTCCCCGACGGGGATGACCATGCGTCCCCCCCCCCCGGCGGACCGCGACGTTCGCGGCCCCGAGCTCCCCGAGCCGCTCTGCCGCCGACCTCGCGAGCTCCTCCACCAGCTCCCGATGCTGAGCACCTCTGAGACGAGAGCGGCGAGCACGGCGGCCTGGTATCCCGATCCGGTCCCAATCTCTAGGATCCGGTCCCCGGGCGCGGGCCGGACGAGTTCCGTCATCAGATTTTGCACACGCGGCAAGATCCACGCGCAGTCTTACCGGAGGCGTCAGTCGGTCTATCATGAAAAACGGTTTGGATACTACTGCATTACTTGCAGCTATTCGGACACTGAAATTTGAAGCAATCGGGGACTGGCGAACATATGAAATGGGCAGACATACGGAAATTGGAGTCACTCCAGCGTCGCAATACTTCCCTAGGAGTCTGCGCCGCAGAACCCTGCGGCTATCTTTGGTGGCAGGGCATTGGGGAGGTTTGCGGCACACGGAGGGGGGTGAATGGGAACGACGTTTCGACCGTACGATCCGGAGCAGATGTTGCTGCTGCCTCCGGATCTTCGGGAGTGGGTGTCGGAGGGTCATTTGGCGCAGCATGTGAGCGACCTGGCGGACGCGGTGGATCTGAGCGCGTTCTACGGGCGGGGTACCGGGGGGACGGGCGGCGCAACTCGCCGTACGACCCGCGGATGATGGTCAAGGTGCTGATCTACGCGTATGCGACGGGCACCTTCTCGTCGCGCAAGATGGCGAGGAAGCTGGAGGAGGATGTTGCGTTTCGGATGCTGGCGGCGGGGAACTTCCCGAAGCACCGGACGCTGTGCGAGTTCCGCAGGCGCCATCTCGGGGATTTCCGGGCGGTGTTCGTGGAGGTGGTGATGCTCGCGCGGGCCTTGGGGCTGGCGGGGCTTGGCAGGGTGTCGGTGGACGGGACGAAGGTTCGGGCGAAGGCGAGCAAGCGCAAGGCGATGAGCTACGGCCGGATGGTCAAGGAGGAGGCTGGGCTGGAGGCGGAGATCCGGGGGCTGAGAGGGGAGATCAAGGGGTTGCTGGAGAAAGCCGAGGCGGTGGACGAAGCGGAAGACGAGCGCTACGGGGAGGAAGCTTGCGGAGACGAGGTGCCGGAGGAGCTCAGGCGGCGCGAGGACCGGCTGGCGGCGATCCGGGAGGCGAAGGCGCGCCTGGAAGCCGAGCAGAGAGCGGCGGACGACGCACGGGGCCGCAAGCCGGGGCAGACGCGCAACCCGAAGGGCGGCAGGCCCTACAAGCGGGAGTACGGAGAGCCGGACGAGGCGGCGCAGAGCAACTTCACGGACCCTGAGAGCCGGATCATGAAAACGAGTTCGGAGGGGTTCCAGCAGTGCTACAACGCACAGGCGGTCGTGGAGGGGGAGAACCAGCTGGTGGTCGGGGCCGAGGTGACGGACAACGCGAGCGACCAGGGCCAGCTGGTGCCCATGGTCGACGCGGTGGCGCAAGCGTACGGCGAGACGCCGGCGCAGGTGCTGGCGGACACGGGCTATTGCAACGAGCGGGATCTCGAGGAACTGGAAGAGCGAGACATCGATGGGTATGTGGCGCTGGCCCGGGAGGGCAAGGCCGCCCCCACGGTTGACAAGGAGGAATATCCGGCGAAAGCCCGCATGGCCGAGAAGCTGGCGAGCGAAGATGGCCGAAGACGCTACGCACGGCGAAAGTGGCAGGCGAAGCGCCCATCGGCTGGATCAAGGAGGTGATGGGCTTTCGACGATTCAGCTTCCGCCGAAGCGCCCATCGGCTGGATCAAGGAGGTGATGGGCTTTCGACGATTCAGCTTCCGGGGCCTCGAGAAGGTCCGGGCCGGAGTGGACCCTCGTGTGCCTGGCACTCAATGTGAAGCGGCTGCACACCCTTCAGGCGGCATGACTGCACGAGGGTTCACCCCCGCATCTGCCGGCGCGAGGGCTCTCGTAGCTCTCTTGCCCCCCCAACGCATCCATTCCGCTCTCCCGATCCGTCGCAGACACAAGTCCTCAACCTCCCAATCACCCGGATCCGCCTCGCCGCGGACGGCTCCATGACCATTCGGCTCAGTCAGCTGTGCTTCTGCGGCGCAGACTCCTAGAACCCGCTCACTACAACCCTGAGGTGCGCCGAGACGGCGTCCGGACCCTCGTAGTAGGCGGTGGCGCGCAGCGTCGATCCGCGCTCCAGCGACACGAGCTCACTTAGGAGATAGGGCGTCGGCCACTCGAGCGGGATGCCCTGTGCAAGAAGCAGGACCTCCGTCCTGCCGTCCGGGAGCCGCGCGGACACCTCGATCGATTGAATGCCGCGCTCGATACTCGGCAGGAGAGAGAGGACGCGGACCGGCTCGTCGAGCTCCACCTCCGCGTGGATCCGCGTGAGGCTGCCGGAGGCCGCCGTCCCGCCGGTCGCTTCCAGCAGAATCTCGATCGCAGTGGCTGCGGGTCCTTCACCGAAGAAGAGGCCAACCGATCCCAGCTCCACGGCCTCTTCGCCGCTCGGTTCGTAGAGGACCTCTGCCACAAGGCGGTCGCCGGCGCGGAGTCTGTGCGTGACAGCCGGGGGAAGCCGGGCGCCGGGGTGCCAAGGCGTCCAACTTCCCAGCCAACGGCCGGTCCGCTCCAGGAAGAAGCTCGCCGCCCGCACCGACTCCCGGCTTCCGGGCCGGTACTCGAGGCCCGCCAGCCCCCGGTCGGCGGTAAGAGACGGATCCAGAACAACGCGCTCGAGACGACTCTCCCCACCTCCTTCGGGGTCCCTCGCAGGGGCAAGCTGCGGGAGGCCCAGAACGAGTGCGGGCTCTCCAAGCTCCCAATCCTCCCCGATAGAGTCGGGCGTTGCCGCCGTACTCTGCCCGGCGGGATCCGCCACGTTGAGAAAGACCTCTCCGGCGTTCCGCGGGCCCAGGCCCTCGACCCAGGAGACGAGGAACTGTTTCTCCCGCGGGGTCAGCGCATTGTCATTCGAGAAATCCCCGTAGCCGGCTACGGCCGCCCACGGTGGCATGCGGCGAGAGAGGACGGAGGAGAGGACGGCCTCCCGCTCCAGCCAGACCTCTTCGTAGCGGACGAGCGGCGTCGCGAGTCGCCTGGGCGCGTGACAGTCCACGCAGTGTCGGCTGAGGATGCCGGCGATCTCCCGCTCGAAGACCACGGTATTCGTCGTCGTGACGTGGGTCAGGCCGCTGCTTGGCCAGAGGGCCCATCCGAGTCCGGCCCCTGCGAGCAGTCCCCGCAGAAGCGCCGGTTTCCACCACGGCCCGCCTCGCATCGAGGCCCGTCGCCCGAAGCGCCTCAACGCGGGTCCTCCACCTCGAAGGTGTGGGCAAGGGTGTAGACCTCGTCGTTCCACCGGAACTGGGCCCAGGCGCGGTAGAGCCCGGAGCGCGGCATGAGCCCCTCGAAGGTGATCTCCGGACCCCCGGTGAGCTCCGAGCGATCCCCGTTCATCGGGAGCATCAGGGCGAGCGGCCCCGTCTCGTCGTCCGAGTTCAGCAGATCGATCGGGTGCGAGTGCACGTAGTCGCGCAGATCCTCGCTCATGATCATCAGGTGGCCGAAGGAACCGAGGTAGGGCTGAAGATCCGTCACGGGCCGTCCGGAATCGCCCTCGGTCAGGTGGAACTGCAGGTGGCCGTAGAGCCCGGTCACGAAGGTCTCGGGGCTCTGCGTCACGGCGGCGCGAAGGCGCCGGTCGGTGCGCGTCCGCTCTCCGTCGACCGCGAGTCTCGCCCGGTCCGCCGCCAGATCCCCGGCGTAGCCGGCCGTGACGACCGGCCGGGCAAGGAACTGGGTCGAGCCGCCGTGCGGGGTGAAGTCCGAGAGAAGCTTGTAGTAGCCCTCTTCGGGGAGCGTCACCTCCGCCCACCAGGAGCCGTCGGGATCCTGATCCGGATGCAGGTGCTGGAAGTGCTCCATGTCCTGACTGATCACGAAGAGGTGGTAGCGGCGGTCGTGCACCGTCAGGAAGTCCCGAATCGGCTCCCCGGTTCCCGGATGGAAGACTCGAAAGCGCAGAGTGGCAGGCTCGCCGGCACGGACCGCCGGAGGATCCGTTTCGAGCTCGAGGTCGTAGTCCCGCGGGTCGTAGGGGTTTGCCTCTGCCAGCGCCATCCCGTCGCGGGGGCAGCGGCCCGGCCGGGAGGACGTGTAGTCCGGGTGGATGGGGCACACGTACGCCACCTCTTCGCCGGGGTCCAGCACGGGCGGGCCCAGCGGGGGCTCATCCGGGAGAAGAGTGCCGCCTTCCCGGACGACTGCCAGCGAGACGCTCATCGCCAGGAGTAGGATCAGAGCCGCCCCCGCGATCCATCGTGCCCTCATGGCCGGCCTCTCGTCCGCCTATCGGTGCGGGCTCGTCGCGTTCCCCTCGTAGATGCCCGAGCCCGGGCCCGGCAGCTCCTCCGCGCGCGGGCCGGTGTAGCGAGCCACATGCAGGCCCGTGTCGCTATCCGTCCAGTAGATGAGTCCGTCCTTGAAGACCGGGTAGCTACGCGTCACGCCGTGCGGAAGGGTCAGGGCGTGGCCGACTTCGCGCGGGCTGTACGGATTCGAGATATCGATGGCCCGGAGGCCATGCCCATACCAGGAGGTGAAGACCAGGTTTCGAAAGACGGTGGGGTTGTGGTTCTGCTGGGGCACACTGCGCCGCGGCTCACCGCTGGGCTCGGTATTGGCCTGCGATAGGCACTCCTCCATCCGGTTGTCCGGAATGGCGAACGCGCCTACCAGGACCGGAGTGGTCTCGGACTCGACCGAGGCGATGCGCGCGTGCATAAGCGGACACCCCGAGTTCTCGTCACTCAGCCATACGTAGGCGGGTCGCCCGGCGGTATTCCCTCGGACCTGAGCCGGCCGGTCCGGCACGAAGACCGCGCTGTGGATCCCCGTGGGAAGCGAGCTGAAGGGCGGATGGACGTCCAGCCGAGACCGCGTCAGGAGGACGAGATAGCGAGCGGCCTTGGCGGCATCCGGAGCGTCGGACGCGAGATATGCCACGAGGCCCGGATCGTCGCTGATCACCGGATGCAGGCAGTCGCTCGCGATCTCCGCGAGCCGCGAGACATCGAGCGCGCCGCCGTCCGACACGACGGTGGAGCGGCTCCCGCAGTCAGCCGTTCCCGCGGCCAAGTCGGCGTTTCGGTTATGGGCGACGCCTGAGGAGTTCAGGACGTAGAAGCCGGCGTTCCCACCGGCTACGTAGGTGCGCTCTCCGTCGTCCGACATGGAGAGCGAGTGGAGCATGTTGTTCTGGCGTGCTTGGTAGTTACCCGGCCGGCCGGAACGGTTCTCCGAGTCGCTGAAGTCCGCGAATCGGCCGTCGGCGAAGAGACCGGTCTCGTCGGGCAGCTCGTTGATCGGCGGGCCGGCCACCTCCTGAAGGCTGAATCCCGCCAGGAACCGCGGCCGGGGGAGCATCTCGCCCGTGTCCTCATCGGTCACGGCCAGCACGATCGCGTCGGGGATGCGTAGCCCCGGCGCGTTGGGATCCGGCAGCCCGCCGCCGCTGAACATCGACACGTAGACGAGGATGCGATTCGGATTCTCCGGATCGTGCCAGAGGAAGAATTCGTGCGTCGGTCCTCCAAAATCGTAGGCTTCGCCCTGGTTCGTCGGCAGGCAGGTATCCCCGTCGATTTCGTAGCTCTCGAGCAAGCCCTCCGTCCCCGTACCGGCATTTCTGACGAGGATCTGCCGGGCCTGTCCCCCGGACGTGGTGTAGAGGACCGAGCGGAGCTCGCGGTCGTCGAACCCCTCGTTGCCGATCACCTTCGCGGGAATCTCGCCGACCTGGACCGGAGGACTCGCTTCCGGATCCGGCTGAAGCCGGAAGATGTTGACGGCGTGGGTCGCCCCCGGTCCGTTCCGGTGGCCGACGTACAGGCATTGTCCCGCGATCCCCAGCCCCCGCGCATCGCCGGCTCCATCCAGATCGCCCCCCCGCCAAGCGCCGGTGCCGGGGTCTTTTTCGGAAGGGATCGTGAGGACCCAGTGGATCCTCTCGAAGTTCCGGAAGAGGTGGAGCCGCTCCTCGAGAGTCGCGAAGCCCAGCCGTGCCCCTTCCTCCGACGAGAAGGCGTCCAGCTCCCCCTCGGCGTTCACGCGCACCGAAGGCATCTGCCCGATCGGCGTGTCGAAGGTGCTCGGCTGACAGCCGGCCGGATCGTCGGAGTAGTCCACGCACCCCGTGGCGGTGCCGAGTCCCGCCCGCCCCCCGAGGTCTTCCGAAAATCCGTCGCCGGGTCCGCAGCCGGCTGGGAGGATGCCCAGCCAGCCGAAGCGCGCCAGCAATCTGAACCAGCCCCGAGGTGGCGCGGCCGGGCTTCCTGTGCTACGGACAGTAGGTGCGCGCATGGGTACTCTCCCGGAAGGCCCCCTGAACCCCTATTCCGGCCGGCAGCCGGATCTTAGGCAGGCCAAGGGGTCGCGGCAACCGAGCGGATCGGCGCCGTCTGCATGATCACCCGATTCGGCTTTGAGCCCCGGTCGTATTTGTCCCCTCCGGCTTGTAAGACGCCTTTCCCGCCGTGCAGGAGGGGAGCCGGCGGAGCTTCTCGATCGTGCGGTGGCCGGTCGGGCGTAGGGCTCCGCCCTCCTATTCGGGCACGACTCCGCGTATCGTGCCGTCCGGTTCCACTACGTAGATCGGGCCCTCGAGCACATCGTCGCCGATCGGTATGAGCTCCGGCCCCGGCGCGCCAGCAGGCGGTGCGGTAGCTAGATCGAAGTCGTTCGCGCCCTCCAGGTCGACGTCATACCCCAAGTCCGCCAGCGAGGCCAGGGTGACCCGACTCATCGGGTTCGTGCCCCTCGTCAAGGATCCGGTCATCAGCTCGTTGAGGAAGACGGAGCTCCGCCAGTGGGTGTCCCTCGTTCCGGCGCCTCCACTCTCGTTCTCTACCGGGACCTTCGCTCCGGCCGTGTAGGCCGTGCCGCCGATCTCATCGAAGGCGGAAATCGCGGCCGGGCCTCGGAAGTGCGTGTCGGCACCCCGGCTGGCTGGAAGGGAAGGATTCGACAGGAGGCCTCTCTCTGCCCACAGAGCCCCGAACCCCAGGGCGTGGGCAAGTTCGTGCAGGATGAGGTCCACGAGGCGGTCGCCTGCCTCCAGCCTCTCGAGGTCGGCTGTGTCGAGTTCCACTTGGGATACCAGGGGAGGGCGACCGGACGACCGCCGCGCACAGACGCGCGCCTGGCCGAGCGTTCCCGTGGCTCCATCGATCGGCCGGAGACGGATGAAGACAAGGAGATCGTCCACGATCCGGTCGACCGCGGGTGAGTTCGGACCACACCGCCCCGCGTCCAGCTGGACGGGCGTCGGCTCCGACTTCCCCGGGATCAGCTCCGACCAGCGGCGGACCGCGCTCTCGAACGCCTCCTGCTGCGACGTGGTGGGCGTATCGATGAAGTGGAGCTCGATCAAGAAGCCTCCGGTCCCGTCCCCGCCGGTCGGGGTCGCACGGAAGCTGCTCGAAGCTCCCGACGAAATGGAGGCCGCTACGGACTGTTCGCCGAAGGAAGCACCGAGGGTCCACTCTGCGGAAGCGCTCCCCCCGGCGTCAGTCGTCGCCTGGGAGGGTGCCACCGATCCGCTCCCCATAGCGGGCGTGAATGTGACGGTCTCGCCCGACACGGGATTACCGAATGCGTCCGTGACCTGAACGACGAGGGGTTCAGGGAGAAGCGTCTCGCGCATGCCTTCCTGTCCGTCTCCCGAGATCTTTTCCACCCGGGAGGCCGGCCCCGGCAGGGCCGTGGCAGTCATCGTCTCGGCTGGCAGCCCAGGGACCGCGACCTCCAGACTCTGGAGCCCCGGCGACGGCCCCAGGATCCAGCTCCCGAGCTCTGCCACCCCGCTCGGGTCCGTCCGGACCAGGAGCTCGCTTGCGAGTTCGTCCTCGGCGGTCGCCTGGAGCATCCCTCCCCCGGCGGGGACGGAAAACTTCACGTCGAGCGACGGGATCGGGGTGGCTCCAGCTCCGAGGACCCGAACGGAAATCGGGTCGGGGAGCGCCGCGCCGGCCGTTCCCCGCTGTCCGTTGCCTGCCAGTACCGTGAGCTGTTCCGGAACGGGCGTCGCGTTCGCCGAGAGGATTGTCGGAGGCAGCGACCCGACGCGGACCGAGAGGCTCTGGGCTCCGAGGGGATCCCCCAATCTCCACTCGGCGGACGCTCGTCCCTCCGAATCCGTGAGCACGCTGGAAGGCCGTACGGAGCCCTCTCCCTCGACCACGGAAAACTGCACCTCCAGACCCTCTGCCGCGTTCCGAAAGCGGTCCTCCGCCCGTACCTCGACGGGTTCGGAGAGGGTGGCGCGGCGTGGCGCCGCCTGGTCGTCGCCCGACAGAACGACGATCCGGGCCGGAGGCCCCGGCACCGCAGTTGCCTCGAAGCCCACGCCCACACCCACCCGGAAGGCGAGGGAGCTTCGGATGGCCTGCACCTGGCCGGCCGTGGGCCCCACCGTCCACAACACGGATGCGCGGCCCCCGGAGTCCGTCGCCACCTGCGACCGCGCCACCGTCCCGCCCCCTTCCAGCACACGAAAATTTATGGGCGCCTCCACGGCCGGACGGCCCAGCCGGTCGAAGGCCTGGACGACGAGGGGCTGAGGCAGCGGCTCTCCCGCCGGCCCCACCTGAAGGTCCCCCGACACCTTCTCCAACGTCGTGGCAAGCTGCATCACGGACACAGTGGTGCTGGAAGAGGCCGTTCCGGCGGTGGCCGTGATCGTAGCCACCCCGTTCGCCAGAGCGGTGACCTGGCCGGAGTCCGTGACGGAGACCACGGAAGGATTCGACGAGCTCCAGCTGACCGTGACGTTGACGAGGACCCGGTCATTCTGATCCCGCACTTCGGCGACGAGCATCGCCCAGTCCCCCACCGCGTCGAATGTGGTGGCCGAGGGCAAGATCGTGATGGTCCTCGGTCCGGGATCGTCGCCGGTGAAGAGCTGGCAAGCCGGAACGGCACCCACGGCGCAGAGGAGTACTCCGACCCTGACG
The DNA here is from genome assembly GCA_965206975.1 of Longimicrobiales bacterium. Classification (GTDB taxonomy): domain Bacteria; phylum Gemmatimonadota; class Gemmatimonadetes; order Longimicrobiales; family Gaopeijiaceae; genus JAAXGI01. The sequence continues at coordinate 193,910 of OZ242253.1, forward strand.
AGGCGGCGGGCAGGAGGGGGGCTCACGGCGGACACCTGACGTTGACTCTCCTGGGCGGGGTGCGGTAAGGCTAGACCGGCCAAATTGGGTTAGGTATGTTGGCATGAAGCTGGCATTGACGCGATGGGTGGAGGCTTCCACGCGCGCCGACTTGCGAGCGCCACTTCCGGCGCCGGCTCCCCCAGCCGAACCCCGCCCAGCGGGGAGCGTCACCGAGTACTGTCCCTGGGCGTGTGGGGAGCGCCCGGGCGTGAGGGACTGTATGAGCCCCGAACCTCGTTCGAAACCTTCTTCAGGGATCTGGAACCTCCTCGCCGGATTGACCGTCGCGGGCCTGCTGCCCGGCTCCGCGCTCCTGGCACAGCAGGCGGGGAGTGTGGCCGGTACCGTGACGGACGCTGCGAGCCTCCGGCCGGTTGCGGAAGCGCGGGTCTTCATAGCTGGAACCAATTTTCAGGCCTTTACGGACGAGGAGGGCGGGTATCTACTGACCGGCCTCCCGATCGGGGAGGTCAAGGTGAGCCTGGAGAGGCTAGGCTTCGGGTCCGCCGCCGGGACGGTGCAGCTCATGGCCGGGGAGACGGCAACCCTGGACTTCGGTCTGGAGGTCTCGGCCGTGGCCCTCGACGAGCTCGTGGTAACAGCCACAGGTCTCCAGCGCCGCCGTGAGCTCGGGAATGCCGCCGTTGCCATCCAGGTGGACGAAGAGCTGGAGCGCGCGGCTCCCGTCACGCTCACGAACCTGCTCCAGGGCCGGGCCGCGGGCGTACAGGTGCTGCAGAGCTCCGGTACGGTGGGAACCGGATCGGCGATCAAGATTCGTGGGAGCGGCTCGATCAGCCTGAACAACACGCCTCTGATCTACATCGACGGCTCGAGAGTATCGAACGACCTGAATTCCGGGCCCGGCGTGGGCGGTCAGAACACGAGCCGACTGAACGACCTGAACCTGGAAGACATCGAGTCCGTGGAGATCGTGAAGGGGCCCTCCGCGGCCACGCTGTACGGGGCCGAGGCGGCCGCAGGCGTGATTCGGATCACCACGAAGAGAGGCCGCTCGGGCCTCGCGGAGTGGACCTACCGATCGGAGTGGGGTGCCCGCTGGGACACCACCGACTGGCCGGATTCGGTCTGGAATCCGCGGTCGTTCTTCGAGGAGGTGTACGACGTTTCGGAGCTCTTCCCGCGTGGACAGATCCCGGAAGGGGTCCACTTCGCGGCGATCCCGGATACTCTCTACGCGCTCAACCTTCTCGGGGAGGGCGTGGCTGGCGAGACCGTGTACGGAACGCCCTGGCGCACCGGAGCCGAGCAGACGTACGGCGCCTCGCTCCGGGGCGGGCTCGACAACGTGACCTACTTCCTTTCGGGGGAATACACGGATCAGGAGGGCACGCTCGCGAGCAACGAGAACGTGCAACGGAGCCTTCGCGCCAACTTCGATCTGGTCCCGTCGGAGAACGTTTCCCTCGGAATCTCGGCGGGCTACACGAATAGCCAGGTTTCACTGCCCGAAAACGACAACAGCGCCTTCGGATACATCGGCGTGGGGATGCTCTCGTTCCCCTGGGAGGCGCCGGTGCGCAGGACGGATCTCACGATCGGCGGGGAGTGGACGACGTGTCCTATCGCCTACGAAATACACCGGGCGCTTGTGGCTGCGGGCTTCGCGACGAGCCTGGAATCGGTGACGGAGGACGAGTGCGCGGACAATCCCTTCTTCGGGGAGCGCACCTTCGAGGACATCGGGACGCTGGTCAGCTCGCAGCGTATCGAGCGGATTACCGGCAGCGCGACGCTGGATTACACTCCCTTCGATTTCGTGACCGCGAGAGGCACGGTGGGATACGACCAGTTCTCGGACCAGACGGGTTTCCTGGTTCCCGTGGACCCGGATCTGCCATTCAACGATGCATCCCGCGGCCTTCGGAGCATCGGCCAGGACCTCAATCGGCTGCTCACGCTCGAAGGGAACGTGAACGCGGCCTTCGATCTGACTCCCGAACTGCGGTCCACCACCTCCGTGGGTGCCCAGTTCTTCCGGCAGAAGTTCGAATCTACGGGTGCCACCGGGACGACACTCCCGCCCGGCGCAAAGACCGCTTCCAGCGCCGTGCGAACCGAGGGGTTCGAGTCCGTGGGCGAGACGCGGACCCTCGGCCTCTACATCCAGGAGCAGATCGAGTATCGCGACCGGCTCTTTTTCACGCCGGCGGTCCGGTTCGACGACAGCAGCGCCTTCGGAGAGAACCTGGGGAGGGAGGCGTATCCCAGGTTCATGGCGTCGTACGTGGTGAGCGAGGAGGATTGGTTCGACGGCGTGGTGCCGGGCGACTTCGTGGAGTCCCTCCGCGTACGGGCCGCATGGGGGGAATCGGGCAAGCAGCCCGCGAGCTTTGCGGCTCTCAAGCTCCTCGGCCCACGCCGGGTCACCCTCAGGGGGGAGAATGTAGCGGGTCTCTCGCTCGTGGGTCCGGGAAACCCGGAGCTCCGGGCCGAGCGGGGGCAGGAGCTGGAGCTCGGCTTCGAGGCGGACCTGCTGGACGGCCGGATAGGCGTGGACTTCACCTGGTTCAGCCAGACGACGAAGGACGCGATCGTAGCCAGGACGCTCGCTCCTTCCACCGGCTACGCGGTCCCGGTGTTCACGAACATCGGCGAGATTCAGAACGGCGGCGTGGAGCTGGGGCTTAGCACGTTGGTGGTGAACAGCGAGAACCTGCGCTGGGACTGGCAGCTCATCGCCGCTCACACCACGGGCGAGATCACGGATCTCGACGAGCACATCATCTTCGGGCTGGGAGGCGACAGCCAGCGCCACGAGGAGGGCTTCCCCTTCGGGTCCTACTTCAGCCAGAGCTACTCCATCGACTCGAGCGGCAGTGTCGTGGCTTCGGACACGGCGGTCTTCGTGGGTCAGCCCACGCCGGAGGTGGAGGGGTCGCTCTCCACCTCGCTCGAGCTCTTCGGCTGGGTGACGCTCTACGCCGATTTGGGTTTCGCCGCCGGCGCCCAGCAGTTCAACAGCACCGAGGAGTTCCGTTGCCGCTTTCTCGGCGGCGGAACCTACGGCGGGGTCTGTCCCGCGCTCTTCGACGTGGGCGCCGATGGAGAGCGAACCGCGGAGGCGAGGATCAAGGCCCAGGCGGCGGAGGACCAGCAGTACGAACCCTGGATCGAGGATGCGGATTTCGCTCGCTTCCGGAGCGCATCGGTGCGCTTCGAGTTGCCCGGCGGGTGGCTCGAGCAGGTCGGGGCCAGCCGGGGCAGCTTCAGCGTGACCGGAGAGAACCTGCTCCTCCTGACGAACTACTCCGGCCTCGACCCCGAGATCAACTTCGCCGGCGGCTCGCAAAGCCTCCGGGCGGAATTCTTCACCCTGCCGCCCCCGAAGCGCGTCACTGGACGCCTCTCCATCTCCTTCTGAAGCGGACGATGATCAAGCCTAAGGATCGAGGGCAGGCCCCCCGTCCTCTCACAGGCGGGCGGAAGGCTTTGCGGGGTCGTGCGGCGGTGCCGCTGCTCCTGGGGTTCCTCGCTTTCACCGGTTGTGACGGAATCCTGGATGTTGACGAGGCGGGCATCATCGTCTTCGAGGATGTGGAGGCGGAGGGTCCCACCGCCATACCCGCCATCGTCGCGGGCGTCGTCGGCAATGTTCAGGAGACTGTCGACAACATCATACGCTACACGGCGCTCCTCACGGATGAGATGATCCTGGCGGGAACCTTCACCGACCGGCTGCAGGTGGACCGCCGCCGCATTGTGGTGAACAACAATGGACTTACAGGAGGGGTGTACAGCCCCCTTCACCGAGCCCGCATGCAGGCGGATACCACTGTGTTTCTCCTCCAGGAACGGCTCGGGGATCCACTCTACGTGGACGTCGAGGAGGATCTCCGGGAGGGGATCGCGCTCGGGAAGCTGTACGGCGGCTACACGAGGCTCTGGCTCGGAGAGCTGTACTGCTGGAGCATCCTCACGGGGATGTTTCCGGAGAACCGGCCGCTGCTTCCGGACGAGCGGATCACCCAGGCGGTCAGGTTTCTCCAGGAGGCCGAGACCCTTGCGGCCATCGGCGGGATGGAAGAGATCCGTTTGGCGGCGATCGTGGGGCAGGCCCGGGCGAACCTCTGGCTCGGCAACTACTCGCAGGCCAGTACGCTGGCGAGCGATGTGCCTCGCGACTTCGTGTTCGACGCCGAGTACTCGCAGAACGACCCCGTTCAGTTCAACGAGATGTACATGTTCACTTGGGGGGACAGGCAGCAGATACGCTGGACGGTGGGGGATGGAACCTCACCGACTCGAGGGAGTGAGCGGTGGGAGCACCTGGACCTCTTTCTGGAGCTGAACCTGCTGCGAAGCGAGCCCGAGGGATTCACCGCATTCACATCCTCCATTCCGGTGGTCCTCCAGACTCTCTACAGCCGGGCCGATACCGGGGTACTCGTCGCCTCCAGTGCGGAGGCGATCCTGATTCGGGCCGAGGCAGCCGTGAGGGCCGGCCAGACCGTGGTGGCGGAGCAGCTCCTAAACGACCTGCGCTCCGACTACAGCCTGCGCGCGACGATCCTGCGGGACGTGGACCCGCCGGACGCCGAGAAGGAGCTCCAGCCCCTCGCGCTCTCGGGAAATCTGGTGGCCGATGTCAGGACGGTCGCAGCGGAACGAGCCCGAGAGCTCTGGCTGACGGGTGACCGCATGACGACTTCACGGCGTCTCCGGCGGGACCCGAGGACGGCGATCAACCTATTCCCCCAGGTGAAGACGGGGGCTTCGGGCGGCGACGATATCGCCTTTCCCATCGTTCAGCTCGAGCTGGACAACAATCCGAGCTTGAGTGCCGCTGACGCCTGCCCGGTGGGACAGGCGCCCGGTTCGTGGCGATAGGCACAGGTTCCCGGCGGGACGGCTGCGAGAGCCGCTGCGGCCGTGGCGGGTGGAAGGCGGACGTTCCTCGATCGCCTCTCTGAGAGGATCGGCATCTCCCGATACATCGAGGGCGCCTTCACTCCCGCCTGGCCACTGCGCGCCGTGACAGCTGGGCAGAACGCCAGCGTCGCGCTCCCGCGCGTTCGGCCTGTCGGCGGACGCCGCGCGACATCATGTTCCCGGGTGGAATGTCATTGCCAACACGAGGAGGGGCCATGATCGCACGCGGCCGTGGGAAGTGGGTCCTGACGGTGTCCCTGGTGAGTCTGTGCGTTCCCTTCGTGGCTGTCCAAGCCCAGTATCCTCCCATCACGTCGATGGTGGAGTTCGAAGAGGCGATGGAGGCGCTTTCGAACTGGGGACGTTGGGGTCCGGATGACGAGCTGGGAGCTGCGAGTCTCATCACGCCAGAGAAGCGGCGGTCGGCGGCCGCACTCGTGAGGGAGGGGATCAGCGTGTCCCTGGCGCACGATGTCGTGCAGGTGCCCTCGGAGGACGCGAGCAGCATCCTCGACCGCGAAGTTCTCCGGGTCAGCGAGACCGGCGCCTCCGACCGGTATCAATACACGGCGAGCTATCACGGCACGATCCATAGCCACCTGGATGCTGTGGACTGCCATATCATGCACAAGGGTATGGGCTACAACGGCGTCTCGATGGAGGAGATCCAGGCTGCCGGCGGTTGTCCCCGCGGAAGCATCAACGCGCTCAAGGACGGGATCGTAACCCGGGGAATTCTCTTCGATGCGACGCTCCTCCCCGGGTTTGCCACTCCAGAGGGATGGCTCGAACCCGGGACGGCGGTGCGAGCCGCTGATCTCGAGGCGCTCGAGGAGATCCAGGGGGTGCGGGTCGAGCCCGGAGACGTGATCCTCCTCTACACGGGCCGGTGGAAGCGGCGAGCCGTGATGGGCCCGTGGCCGACCTCGGACGGGGTGGCCGGCTATCACGCCGACGTCGCGCACTTCCTGAAGGAGCGAGGGGTCTCCTTCATCGGGCACGATATGTGGAATGACCTCTTCCCCCACGAGTTCTCCGACGATCTCGCCCTCCCCCTGCATCGACTCGCCCTCGTCTCCCTCGGAGTGGGCATATTTGACAACCTCGACTTCGAGAGGGTCGCCGAGGCGGCCCGGCGTCTGGATCGATACGAGTTCCTCTTCACCGCGGCACCGCTCAGGATCGAGCAGGGAATGGGCTCGCCCCTGAATCCCATCGCGACCTTCTGACGGCGTGCGTTCCGCCGACGATTCCGGGCCGGGGGAGCGCGTGGTACGCGGGTGCCCCGGAGGCGCCTCGGCCCGGGCGCGGCTCCGACGCGGGGGGACGACGTACGTGCGCCGCTGTATCCGGGTTCTCGGCGCAGCCCTCGCGGCGCTTGGCTTCTCGTACTCGCCCGGTCTGGTGAGGGAGGGGCGAGCGCTAGAATCCCAGGATCCCGATTTCGAGCTCCTCCGCCGGGAGATGGTCGAGGCCCAGATCGCGGCGCGAGGCGTGTCGGACCCGCGCGTCCTCGAGGCGATGCGCTCCGTGCCCCGCCACGAGTATGTGGGGGAGCGTTACCGTTCGATGGCGTACCAGGATTCGCCGTTACCGATCGGGCTCGGACAGACGATCTCGCAGCCGTACATCGTCGCTCTGATGACGGAACTCGTCCGGCCCGCGCCCGGGGACCGGATCCTAGAGGTAGGGACGGGATCGGGATACCAGGCCGCCGTGCTCGCCGCTCTCGTCTCAGAGGTGTTCAGCATCGAGCTGGTGGAGGAGCTCGCGATGTCGGCGGCAGAGCGGCTCGGAGAGCTCGGGGCCGCGAACGTCACGGTCCGTCGGGGGGACGGCTACCTTGGCTGGCCGGAGGAAGCGCCGTTCGACGGGATCCTCGTCACGGCGGCGGCTGGTCACATCCCGCTCCCGCTCACCGAGCAGCTTCGCCCGGGGGGACGCATGGTCATCCCCGTCGGGGACACCCTGTCCGTTCAGACGCTCAGGGTGGTCGAGAAATCGGAGGACGGAGAGGTGGGGGTCACGGACATCGCATCGGTCCGCTTCGTCCCGCTCCGCCGCGACCCATGACGCACGGTGCTCGAGGGCAGACCGGGCGAAGGGCCCGGCCTGCCCTCACTCCTCCGGGAGCTACGAGTGCCGCTCCGGGTCCGGGCCGGCATCCCGACCCGGACCCGGAGGGCGCACTACCGCGTCAATCGGCGGCGAAGCAGTAGAAGAGCCCATTCCCTCCGGTGGCGATCAGGTCCTCCTGACTGCAGCTTCGGCTGAGGTGCACGGAGCTCCAGGAGGCATTCGCTCCGCCGAGCCGGTCGTGGCGTCCGACCATGGCCCTGCCCTTGGAGTTGCAAGTCCAGTTGCCGCACGTCGTCGTATCCGGGGCACCGAGCAGCGCATGCCCCCTCGAATCGGAGCCGGTCAGGATGTCCGTGCTGGTTCGGCTGATCCCCGACACCGTTCACCTCATTTCCGTTCTGACCCACCGCCGTCGGCTTGCGGACATCGTTCCGGTCCCTCTGAATGTCGCCGTGGAGGTCCTCCACGTTCGTGGCGATGATCTGGCCATTCGCGTTGTACCAGGGTCCCTCGCCGATCCGGCTGCTTCGGCGGCATCAGTGTGAGAAACCGGCTCCGGGAAGATCGGGGTAGAGACCCGCGGCCCGGCCTTTCCGAGATTTCGCTTGCGCTACGGTGACATCTCCGCTCAGTTGGAAATTCCATGTACGGAGCGGTTAACATCGTTTCTCGCGCTTCGACCTCGCGGAGCGGACGCTGACGGTCGTGGGCGAGGTCCCGGACGTGCTGGAGAGCGGTGAAGCCGGACTGATGGGGCTCGCTTTCCATCCGGACTTCCCGGACACTCCGATGGCGTATGCCGCACACTCGTACGACACCGGAAGCGGCATCGCGAACCGCCTGGTTCGCATGCGTTGCGAGACGTGTTGGTGAGCCCCGATGGTGAGGTCTACATCACGACCAGTAGTCGGGATGGGCGGGGTGACGCTGCTGTGAACGACGACAGAATCCTGAGGCTCGCTGCACCGAGGTGACGACATGGAGATCTCGCGTCGAGAGATGCTCAAGATCAGCGCGGGAACCGGGGCTGGCCTGCTACTTGGGGAGCTGCCTGCCTTCTCCCAGGACCGACCGCTCCTAACGCGTGCCATCCCGTCCTCGGGAGAGGAGATTCCCGCCGTGGGGCTCGGTAGCGCGCGCACATTCAGTGTGGGTCCCTCGGACGAGGAGCAGGCGCCCTTGAGGGAGGTGCTACGACTCTTCCATGAAGTGGGAGGTCGCTTCTTCGATACGGCTCCGTCGTACGGGAGCTCGGAGAGGGTGGCCGGCCAGCTGGTTCAGGAGCTCGGAATCCAGAGCGAACTCTTCTTCGCTACCAAGATCTCGACGGGTGGAGGACGGGAGGCTGGGCTTGATCAGCAGGAGGAGTCGCTCCAGAGCTGGGGACGCGACACCATCGACCTGAACCAGGTACACAACTTGCGGGACGTCGACATCCACCTGACGACGATCCGACAGGCGAAGGAGGAGGGTCGAACCCGGTACGTGGGCGTGACCACCTCTTTCACGCGACAGTACGAGCAGATGGAGCGGGTGCTCCGAACAGAGGAACTCGACTTCGTCCAAATCAACTATTCGCTCAGTGAGCGTCAGGCCGCCGAGCGCCTGCTTCCCCTGGCGCAGGACCGGGGGCTCGCGGTTGTGGTGAACGAGCCGTACAACGTCGGCCGGATGTTCGGCGTGGTGCGCGGCCGGGACGTTCCGGACTGGGCGGCCGAGTTCGATTGCCGAAGCTGGGGTCAGTTCTTCCTCAAATACATCCTCGCGCACCCGGCCGTGACCGTCATCATTCCAGCTACTTCGGATCCGGAGCATCTCGTCGACAACATGGGTGCGGGCGTGGGGCGGTTGCCCGACGAGCGGACCCGCACGCGTATGGAGGAGCTGTTCGACGGGTTGACCTGACCTGCGGGGATGGACGCCACGTGCGGGTCAGAGATTCCACTCACGCTCGCCGGCGTCCCAACAGTTCGACCAACAGTAGTCGAAATCGAGTTCTGACGGTCGGGCACGGAGCGCGGACGTTCTTCGCACGCAGGTGACGCCAAGACACGAAGGGGGGACGAAATGAAGACGACCCGCATCTCGTACTCGGGAGTCGGCGCGATTCTTGTCGCGGTGTCGCTTGCGTTTCGACCTGGGATCCACGTCGCGGCGCAGCAAATCGACATCGATGCGGACGACATCGGTGGGTTGGTAACCGGCCCGGACGGCCCGGAGGCCGGTGTGTGGGTGATCGTCGAGACGAGCGACTTCCCCGCTCGGTACGCGAAGATTGTGGTCACCGACCAGCACGGCCGTTACATCGTGCCCGACCTCCCGGCGGCCGCCTACAGCGTTTGGGTACGCGGCTACGGCTTGGTCGACTCACCCAAGCAGGAGGCTCGCCCGGGCACGCGCTTGAACCTGGCCGCGGTGCCTGCGCCGAACGCGGCAGAGGCCGCGAAATACTATCCCGCCGCCTATTGGTACGCGATGCTCGACGTACACAGTGAGGCCATGGGCATGGGCGAAACCGGACAGCATCAGCTCCTCAACGCGTTCAAGAACAACGGCTGCGTGGGCTGCCATCAGATGGGAAACCTTGCCACTCGCGAGGTCCCGGATGCACTGGGCAGCTTTTCGTCGTCGGGTGACGCATGGCAGCGCCGCGTGTTGTCTGGCCAAGCGGGGGGAGGGATGGCCAGGCAACTCAGCCAATTCGATGGCGCGCTGGTCCGGGTGCTCGCGGACTGGACCGACCGAATCGAGGCGGGCGAGCTCCCCACGGCACAGCCGGTCCGGCCCTACGGCGTGGAGCGTAACGTGGTGGTCACGGTCCGGGACTGGTCGGACGCCAGCGCATACCTCCACGACCTGATCTCGACCGACCGGCGCGATCCTACCGTGAACGCGTACGGCCCGGTCTACGGCGCTCCGGAGTTGAGCACGGATGACATGCCGATCCTGGATCCAGTCCAAAATGTGCCGACCACCTTCCGGATGCCTGTCCGCGACGCCGATACTCCCACCACGGCGTTGACGCCCCCTGCCGCGCCCTCGGCGTACTGGGGCGACGAGGTCATATGGGACAGTCAGGCCAACGCACATAACCCCATGTTGGATGGCCAGGGACGCGTATGGCTCACAGCGCGCATCCGCGGCCCGGAAAACCCCGCCTTCTGCCGTGAGGGCTCGGATCACCCGTCGGCGCAGCTGTTCCCGACCACGAGGACCGGGCGCCACCTGTCGGTCTATGACCCCGAGACCCGGGACTACACCTTTGTCGACACCTGTTTCTCCACCCACCACCTCCAGTTCGACGACAACGACATTCTGTGGACGAGCGGCGGTGGCCAGGTGCTGGGTTGGCTCGACGCGCGCGAGTTCCTCGAGACGGGGGACGCAGCCGCGGCGCAGGGATGGAGCGCATTCATCGTGGACACAAACGGCAACGGCCGGCGGGACGCATATGTGGAACCTGCCGATCCGGTGGACCCTGCCCGGGACAAGCGCTTTTCGGTGGGCTTCTACGCCGTGATGCCCAACCCGGCGGACGGTACGGTGTGGGGCTCGAACCGCAGCTTCCCCGGTACCGTGGTCCGGGTTGACCCGGGAGCCGACCCACCCGCGACTGCACTCACCGAGGTCTACAACGTGCCCCTCCCCGGATTTGGGATCCGGGGCGCCGCCATCGACCGCGACGGCGTGGTGTGGGCGTCGCTCGGGAGCGGCCACCTGGCGAGCTTCGACCGACGCAAATGCCTAGGGCCGCTCAACGGTCCGACCGCGACCGGCGACCACTGCCCGGAGGGGTGGGAGTTCTACCAGTTCCCGGGCCCCGGGTTCGCGGGCTTTCCGGACAATAGCGTGGAGTCGAGCTACTACACCTGGGTCGACCAGTGGGACACCCTCGGACTGGGTGAGGACGTGCCCATCGCCACCGGAAACCTCTTCGACGGCTTTCATGCGCTGGTCTACGGCCGCTACGTCACGCTCCGAGTGCCCTATCCGATGGGTTTCTACGCCAAGGGGCTGGACGGCCGCATCGATGACCCGGACGCTGGCTGGAAGGGGCGGGGGTTATGGTCGACGAATGGCGACCGGGTGCCATGGCACATGGAGGGTGGCAAGGGCACGAAGCCGCTCGTCGTGCACATCCAGATGCGACCGGACCCCCTGGCGCACTGAGATCAAGACGACCTCTTCTTCCCGGTCAGGAGGCCGATCATGAACTCCCCAGCTGGCAGGACGGACACGGTACGGCGGATCACCGTCTTCATTCTCGCCGTCGCAACCCTAGCGTCGATTCTGGCGGTTCCCGCCGCCGGGCAGCTCACCAGCGACCCCTACCCAGACTCCATCCCCCAATCCGATGGTGTGATCCGGGTCGATTACGTCGAGTTCGCCCAGGTCCCGGACTTCGAGGGTAGATTGCCCCGCATGATGCATCTCGTCGATGAGTCGGGCACTGATCGGATGTTCGTCAACGACATGTGGGGTGTCCTCTACTGGGTTAGCTATGATGGAGAGGCCGTCACGGAGTATCTCAGCCTCACCGACTGGGGGGTCGGCGTGGATACCAGGGGCGGCGAGCGAGGCTTCCAGAGCTTCGCTTTCCACCCTCAGTTCAACGAAGCGGGCGCGCCAGGCTACGGGAAGTTCTACACCTACCTCGACGTAGTGGACACCTCGCCGCTGGGGGACTTCAACACGCCCAACGACCGGGTATCGCACCACACCCTCCTCTTGGAGTGGACCACCAGCAACCCCGAGGCCGACGCCTACGACGGGCGCGCGCCCCGGGAGGTCATACGCCTCGTACAGCCTTTCGCTAATCACAACGCCGGACAGCTTGGCTTCAACCCTTTGGTGTCGCCCGGCGATTCTGACTTTGGCTTGCTCTACATGGGGGTAGCCGACGGTGGGAGCGGCGGGGATCCTATGGACCTTGCGCAGAACCTGAGCTCCGCCTTCGGGAAGATCTTCCGCATCGATCCCTTGGGCTCGAGCGGTGCCAACGAGGAGTATGGCATTCCGTCGGACAATCCCTTCGCCGACGACGAAGACCCGGGGACGTTGGGTGAGATCTACGCCTATGGCCTGCGCAACCCCCAGCGGTTCGAGTGGGACCCGGCCAACGGCAACCTCTTCCTCGCAGACATCGGCCAGAACACCATCGAGGAGCTAAGCATCGTGACCCTCGGTGCCAATCTCGGCTGGAATGACTGGGAGGGGAGCTACCGATTCATCGGCCGTGAGGGCGTGGACGGTGGAGACTACCGCAGCGATGCGTCGGTGACCTACCCGGTGGCCGAATACGGACATACCGATCCCGTACTCGTGGAGGGAGACGCTGCTGCCAGCGGCGTACACGTCTATCGGGACGACGCGATTCCCCAGCTAGAAGGGTGCGTCCTGTTGGGGGACAACCCCAGCGGCGAGGTCTTCTGCATCGACGCCGACAACCTTCCCAACGGGGGAGAGGAAGGTATCCGCCGCGTCCTCCTTAACGATGACGGCCAGGCCAAGACCTTGCTCCAGCTCGTCCGTGAGAAGAATCAGGCCCAGGGGCGCGAGCCAGCGGACAACGTCGACCTACGCATCGGAACCGGCCCCGACGGCCGGGTCCTCCTCCTCAACAAGTTCGACGGTACGATTCGGATGCTCGTGCCGTAGGGGAGCGAAAGCGATTCCGAATGCTCCGGTGCCACAGGGGCCCTAGGAGTCTGCGCCGCAGAAGCACAGCTGACTGAGCCGAATGGTCATGGAGCCGTCCGCGGCGAGGCGGATCCGGGTGATTGGGAGGTTGAGGACTTGTGTCTGCGACGGATCGGGAGAGCGGAATGGATGCGTTGGGGGGGCAAGAGAGCTACGAGAGCCCTCGCGCCGGCAGATGCGGGGGTGAACCCTCGTGCAGTCATGCCGCCTGAAGGGTGTGCAGCCGATGGGCGCTTCGGCCTGCCACTTTCGCCGTGCGTAGCGTCTTCGACCATCTTCGCTCGCCAGCTTCTCGGCCATGCGGGCTTTCGCCGGATATTCCTCCTTGTCAACCGTGGGGGCGGCCTTGCCCTCCCGGGCCAGCGCCACATACCCATCGATGTCTCGCTCTTCCAGTTCCTCGAGATCCCGCTCGTTGCAATAGCCCGTGTCCGCCAGCACCTGCGCCGGCGTCTCGCCGTACGCTTGCGCCACCGCGTCGACCATGGGCACCAGCTGGCCCTGGTCGCTCGCGTTGTCCGTCACCTCGGCCCCGACCACCAGCTGGTTCTCCCCCTCCACGACCGCCTGTGCGTTGTAGCACTGCTGGAACCCCTCCGAACTCGTTTTCATGATCCGGCTCTCAGGGTCCGTGAAGTTGCTCTGCGCCGCCTCGTCCGGCTCTCCGTACTCCCGCTTGTAGGGCCTGCCGCCCTTCGGGTTGCGCGTCTGCCCCGGCTTGCGGCCCCGTGGAAGCTGTCCCAACCGTAGTTGAAGGTTCCTGAAAGGGGAGAAAGAAAAGTGGTGGCCCCGGGGGTCCCGGGCCGATAGGCTCGGGTAGGCAAAAACCCCAACACGGAGCCACCACGATGAAGAGAACGTACGAGGCAAGGGATCGGGCGGACAAGCGCGCGATCAGGGAGTTCCTGAAGCGGGAGGGGCAGTTTCTGCTTCCGCTGCTTGAGCTCGTGGAGCAGACGGAGGTCGCGATCGACGAAGTCATCCAGGTGATGGGACGAGCGACGATCGAAGCGGTGCTGGAGATGAGCGCCGAGGGTGTGGCAGGCGTGAAGCAGGCAGGTCGGTCACGAGCGGAAGACGACACGGCGTGGTATGGCCGGCAGGGTGGTGTGGTTTACCTGTCGGACCGGAAGGTGCGTGTGGAGCGGCCACGGCTCAGGCGCCGGGGCGCCGGGGAGGGTGGCGAGGTCGAGGTGCCGGCGTACGCAGCGATGCGGAGACCGGGCGCCGTGGCGGATCGGATGCTCGAGGTCCTGATGGCGGGGGTGAGCACGCGGAAGTACGGCCGTGTGATCGGTGAGATGGCCGACACGGTCGGGGTGAGCAAGTCGGCGGTGAGCCGTGAGACGGTCGAGGCCTCTGAGCGCGTGCTGAAGGAGCTGATGGAGCGCCGGCTGGATGCGTGGGTCCTGGTGATCTACCTGGACGGGATCCGGATGGGCTCGCACCACGTGCTTGCTGCGGTAGGCGTGGACTCAGACGGAAAGAAGCACGTGCTGGGCGTGAGGGAAGGAGCGAGTGAGAACGCCGAGGTGACCAGCGCGCTCCTAGAGGATCTGGTCGAGCGCGGCCTGGACCCGGGCAGGCGGCGGCTGTTCGTGATCGATGGCTCGAAAGCGCTCAGGAAGGCGATCGAGAAGGTGTTCGGCCAACGTCACCCCATCCAGCGCTGCCGCAACCACAAGCTCCGCAACGTGCTGGGTCATCTGCCGAAGGATCAGCATCCTCAGGTGAAGGCGGCGTTCCGGGCGGCGATGAAGCTGGACGCGAAGCAGGGCGAGCAGAAGCTCGAGCAGCTCGCCCGATGGCTCGAGCGCGACCACCCCTCGGCCTCGGCCAGCCTGCGCGAAGGCCTCAGCGAGATGTTCACGATCAACCGGCTCGGCCTCCCGCCGCGGCTGAGGAAGTGCCTGGGCTCGACCAACCTGATCGACAGCACCCACTCGGGCGTAAGACGGAAGACCCGCAGGGTGACCAACTGGAAGAACGGAGCGATGGCCTTGCGCTGGGCCGCGGCCTCGTTCGTGGAGACCGAGAAGAGCTACCGGAGGATCATCGGCTACGACCAGCTCTGGATGCTCAGGGCCCACCTCGACGACCATGAACCGGTTGCCGAAATGAGAAAGGCAGGCTAACCAAGAGACTCTCCGGAGCCACCACCTTCAACTGTCAGCGGGACACCATCGGATCGCCGGACGGCGGGCTTTACGCGGCGGACGAGCGGGACGACGAACCTGCTTTGGAGACGGACCTTGGGACAAGGAGGCCAGTCAGGAATTGGGGTACGATTTCATCGCGATTGGAGAGAACGTCGGGCATCCTGCCAGACACCCTGATTTTGGCGATGCCGAGGCGATTCTGCGAGAACTGGGCTTAGGGCTGTGAGGGACCAAAACGAGTCTCCTCTGACCCAAAGGGACCTCGGAACAAGACGAGAGCGACGAGCATTTTTCTGCTCTGCCGGCGTGCCTGTCACTTAACCTATTGCGTGCAGTTGAACTCGTCGGTCATCGGAAGGCGCCGCAAGCCTTCACCGGCCGATAACCGGCGCAATGGTCCATCGCCAACCCTCCGGCGGCTTGCACAGATCGGGCCCGGGCGGCAGGCCGAAGAACGCGTGTAGGGCTAGGAGTCTGCGCCGCAGAACCCTGCGGCTATCTTTGGTGGCAGGGCATTGGGGAGGTTTGCGGCACACGGAGGGGGGTGAATGGGAACGACGTTTCGACCGTACGATCCGGAGCAGATGTTGCTGCTGCCTCCGGATCTTCGGGAGTGGGTGTCGGAGGGTCATTTGGCGCAGCATGTGAGCGACCTGGCGGACGCGGTGGATCTGGGTGCGTTCTACGGGCGGTACCGGGGGGACGGGCGGCGCAACTCGCCGTACGACCCGCGGACGATGGTGAAGGTGCTGATCTACGCGTATGCGACGGGCACCTTCTCGTCGCGCAAGATGGCGAGGAAGCTGGAGGAGGATGTTGCGTTTCGGATGCTGGCGGCGGGGAACTTCCCGAAGCACCGGACGCTGTGCGAGTTCCGCAGGCGCCATCTCGGGGATTTCCGGGCGGTGTTCGTGGAGGTGGTGATGCTCGCGCGGGCCTTGGGGCTGGCGGGGCTTGGCAGGGTGTCGGTGGACGGGACGAAGGTTCGGGCGAAGGCGAGCAAGCGCAAGGCGATGAGCTACGGCCGGATGGTCAAGGAGGAGGCTGGGCTGGAGGCGGAGATCCGGGGGCTGAGAGGGGAGATCAAGGGGTTGCTGGAGAAAGCCGAGGCGGTGGACGAAGCGGAAGACGAGCGCTACGGGGAGGAAGCTTGCGGAGACGAGGTGCCGGAGGAGCTCAGGCGGCGCGAGGACCGGCTGGCGGCGATCCGGGAGGCGAAGGCGCGCCTGGAAGCCGAGCAGAGAGCGGCGGACGACGCTCGTGACGATGGTGTCCCGCTGACAGTTGAAGGTGGTGGCTCCGGAGAGTCTCTTGGTTAGCCTGCCTTTCTCATTTCGGCAACCGGTTCATGGTCGTCGAGGTGGGCCCTGAGCATCCAGAGCTGGTCGTAGCCGATGATCCTCCGGTAGCTCTTCTCGGTCTCCACGAACGAGGCCGCGGCCCAGCGCAAGGCCATCGCTCCGTTCTTCCAGTTGGTCACCCTGCGGGTCTTCCGTCTTACGCCCGAGTGGGTGCTGTCGATCAGGTTGGTCGAGCCCAGGCACTTCCTCAGCCGCGGCGGGAGGCCGAGCCGGTTGATCGTGAACATCTCGCTGAGGCCTTCGCGCAGGCTGGCCGAGGCCGAGGGGTGGTCGCGCTCGAGCCATCGGGCGAGCTGCTCGAGCTTCTGCTCGCCCTGCTTCGCGTCCAGCTTCATCGCCGCCCGGAACGCCGCCTTCACCTGAGGATGCTGATCCTTCGGCAGATGACCCAGCACGTTGCGGAGCTTGTGGTTGCGGCAGCGCTGGATGGGGTGACGTTGGCCGAACACCTTCTCGATCGCCTTCCTGAGCGCTTTCGAGCCATCGATCACGAACAGCCGCCGCCTGCCCGGGTCCAGGCCGCGCTCGACCAGATCCTCTAGGAGCGCGCTGGTCACCTCGGCGTTCTCACTCGCTCCTTCCCTCACGCCCAGCACGTGCTTCTTTCCGTCTGAGTCCACGCCTACCGCAGCAAGCACGTGGTGCGAGCCCATCCGGATCCCGTCCAGGTAGATCACCAGGACCCACGCATCCAGCCGGCGCTCCATCAGCTCCTTCAGCACGCGCTCAGAGGCCTCGACCGTCTCACGGCTCACCGCCGACTTGCTCACCCCGACCGTGTCGGCCATCTCACCGATCACACGGCCGTACTTCCGCGTGCTCACCCCCGCCATCAGGACCTCGAGCATCCGATCCGCCACGGCGCCCGGTCTCCGCATCGCTGCGTACGCCGGCACCTCGACCTCGCCACCCTCCCCGGCGCCCCGGCGCCTGAGCCGTGGCCGCTCCACACGCACCTTCCGGTCCGACAGGTAAACCACACCACCCTGCCGGCCATACCACGCCGTGTCGTCTTCCGCTCGTGACCGACCTGCCTGCTTCACGCCTGCCACACCCTCGGCGCTCATCTCCAGCACCGCTTCGATCGTCGCTCGTCCCATCACCTGGATGACTTCGTCGATCGCGACCTCCGTCTGCTCCACGAGCTCAAGCAGCGGAAGCAGAAACTGCCCCTCCCGCTTCAGGAACTCCCTGATCGCGCGCTTGTCCGCCCGATCCCTTGCCTCGTACGTTCTCTTCATCGTGGTGGCTCCGTGTTGGGGTTTTTGCCTACCCGAGCCTATCGGCCCGGGACCCCCGGGGCCACCACTTTTCTTTCTCCCCTTTCAGGAACCTTCAACTACGGTTGGGACAGCTTCAAGAGCTTAGGCAAATGCTGGACGATTTGCACAGCCGCGCCTCTGTGCAGCGCCATCCGAGCAGCCCGATCCCCTTCTGAACAGCGGTAGTGTTCGATGGCCCGCCCCACGCGAGACCCTCGTTACCGGGAAGTCCTGGCCCAGCTGCAAGCGGCTCGGCTCGAGGCAGGACTGACTCAGGTCGAGATGGCGGGAAAGCCCGGGAGGCCCCCCCGTCCTTGCGGGCCTCGCTGACGCAGACCTGCTCCTACAATCCACGTGCACTGGACATGCCGCGAGTTCACCACCCTTGGGGGTTCGAGTCCAATCCCAGAGTGATCCAGGCTCTGGGACTCAGATGTTCTCGCTGTGCCGAAGCCGGCGTTAGAGAAATAGTCGATAGCATAAGACAGCGGTCATGGAGAGACACGACCCGACCCCTCAATCACGTTGGCACAGGCACGATCCATTCAACCCGGATCCTGCATGAGGGGAGTAGCATAGGGAAGAAAAACACCGTCTAAGGCCTTAGGTTGAGGGCACTTCCTCCAAGAAGGTTCCTCGCCACAAAAGGCACCCAGACGGTGCGCAACCATCGTATCTGTTCTCGGCCCCATGTACAAGGTGAGGGCTCCCCGCTACGGATTCGTCACAGCGCCCGGGATCTGACCGATGGAGGCGGGCTGATTCTGGTCCGGTATCTGTGGGACGGCATGGGCCTGGGCTCCTGGATCGACCGTCGGAGCGAAGGGCTTGCCGGCTTCTTCCGTCCCAGCCTGATGGTCGAGGTGTGGGTCGTGCTTCTGCTCTACGGTGGCCGCGTGCTCGACGATTTGCCGCTCCTGGACCGGCGCGGCATTCGACGCCTGTTCGGCTGGACTCGCCTGCCCGATCCCACCACGTTCGGACGCTGGTTGCGCCGCGCAGGTGAGCCGCTCGTGCCCCTCCTCGACGAACTCCTGTGGCACATCGTGTGCCGGCGCTGGAGACTGGGGGGCGTGCCCCGGGCGCTGACCCTGACCCTCGACTCCACCGTCAGCGTGCGCTACGGACGCAAGCAAGTGGGCGCCGAGCGGGGCTACAATCCGCACAAGCCCGGTCGACCGTCGCACCATCCGCTTCTGGCCTTCGTTCAGGAGACGGGAGACTGTATGGGCATCCGTTGGCGCCCGGGCAACGCCCCCACCGCCGCGGGGGCCGAGGCGTGGATCACCGACTTGGTGGGGCGCCTGCGCTCCGTGGGGGTCGAGACCATCACCGTGCGTCTCGACAAGGGCTTCTTCAGCCGATCCATGGTACGGACCCTCGATGACCTCGAGGTCCGTTTCCTGCTCAAGCTCCCTGCCCACCGCTGGCTTGCCGACCACCACCAGCCCTGGCGTCGCTCTCGCAAGGGTGAGCACATCTTCCCCGGTCATGAGCTCTGGACCACCTCCGGCTGTCTGTGGGGCGTCCGTCTTCTCTCGCTCCACACACGGCGTCCGCTCCAAGGCCCAGACACCCTCGCGCTCGACACCTACGAAGTCCCACTAAGCGCTCACGTACTCACCAACATCGAAGGCATCCACGTCCTCACCGCCTGGCGCCGCTACAACCAGGGCGCTGTCGTCGAACAGAGGATCAAGGAACTCGGCCAGCTCGGAGCAGGGGCCACCGCCATCGATGACCTCGATGGCAACGCGCTCCTCTGGGCCCTCGGCGCCATCGCCTACCAGCTCCTCCACACACTCAGGACCACCGCCCTCTCCGGAGCCTGGCGCACAGCTCAACCCAACCGCCTCCGGCTCTGGCTCCTCCGCTTGCCCGCCAAGCTCACTCGCCACAGCCGCAAGCTCTACGTCCAGTTGCTCCGTGACGATCCCGCCAGACCCCATATCCTCCTCGCTCTCAGACGCCTCGCCTCCGGACTCCCGCCTCCTCTCCCAGCCTGACTACTCCCGCCCCGCATTCCTCCAGGCCCTCTCCCCTCCAGTCGTCCTCCCCGTCCGTCCAATACCGCCCCGCCCGCTCAAAACCACACGTCCGAGCTGCCTCATTTCCCTCCGTCAGCCCCCCTTTCCCCGCCAACTTCCCCTCCCCTCCCAGCCACACCCCTCAGTCCCCTATTTCTCCTCTCCCTGCAGGATCCGAGTTGACCTGACACTCGGCCCTCGCGGGCGGGTAGCCACACTTCATTAGAGGGATTTCGAGCGCAGCGTCGCGGTCGAGCCACCATACCGCGTTTCGCTTCCTTGGCGCGTTAGCACTATTCTTCAACCATCACGTCACCGAGGCTCCGCGCCCGTTTGTGGCCGTTTCGATGAGGAGAGAGCAATGATCCGTGCACCAGCCGTTTTTCTCGTCGCAGTCCTGCTCGTTCTGAACGCGAGTCCCGCCCAGGCTCAGTTCGAGAACGTGGGCTCTTTCGAATTTGCCACGTCAGCATCGCCCGAAGCGCAGAACCACTTCCTGCGCGGGGCAGCTTTTCTGCACAGCTTCGGTTGGATACAGGCCCGCGAGGAGTTCCATGCCGCTCAGGAGATCGACCCCGACTTCGCCATGGCGTACTGGGGAGAGTCGCTCGCATACAACCACCCCCTGACTTCACAAATGGACGTGACCCTTCCGCACCAGACACTCATGCGGCTGGGCTCGACGCCGGCAGAGCGACTGGCCAAGGCTCCCACCGAGCGCGAAAAGGGCTTTCTGAGCGCGGTCGAGATCCTTTGGGGAGAGGGGGATCACGTGGACCGCAGGCTCGCCTACATGGAGGCGATGAGCCGGCTTTACGAGCAGTACCCCGACGATACCGAAGTAGCGGCGTTCTACGCGCTATCGGTGTTGAGCGCCTCCACCGCCACGCGCGATTTGACGCAGCGGCTCAACATACGGGCGGGCACCATCGCTCTCAATCTATTCGAGCACAATCCGAACCATCCCGGTGCCGCCCACTATACGATCCACGCGTTCGACAATCCCATACTCGCTCCACTCTCATTGGAGGCGGCGTACCGTTTTTCCGAGATTGCTCCTGCGGTGGCCCACGCGAGGCACATGCCGACGCACATCTTCATTCAACACGGCATGTGGGACCGGGTTTCGGGGAACAACCAGTCCGCCTACACGGCCGCGAGAGAGTTGTGGCGACCGGACGAACCCATGGGGGCTGCAGTCCACCCCCTGGATTGGGGTCAGTACGGTGACCTCCAGCTCGGGGACTACGCCAGGGCGAGATTGTGGATCGAGCGGCTCGAGAGTATGGCCTTCGAGGGCCGTTTTCTCGAGGGCAGCCCGCAGGGCGCGCCGGGCCAGGCCAGGGCTACGAATACGGTCCCGCTGATGAAGGCCCGTTACATCGTCGAAACGGAGGAGTGGGAGGTTCGGCCGATCACGGACGAGTCATCGATGCACGAGCTTCTCGCGACCGGGATGAGTGCAGCCCACACGGGTGATCAGGAAACACTGGCTCAAGCCGAGGCGGCGCTCGTGAAGATGGCCGGCGACGGACCCAACGGAGACACGAACGCCAACATCATGGCCAAGCAGGTCGGCGCGCTACGCCACGCGGGGTTGGGACATGCGAGCGTGGCAATCGGCCTCATGGACGAGGCGCAGGCAATCGTCGAAGCTGGGGCCGACCCGCGAGGCGCGGCCTCACCGGTGAAGCCCGTGCACGAGCTGTACGGTGAGATCCTGCTCGATCTGGACCGGCCCGCCGACGCGATCGAGAAGTTCGAGACGTCGCTCCTGCGGATGCCGAACCGACCGCGATCTCTGCTCGGCCTCGCACGGGCGTATGCCGAGACCGGTGACCACGCGGGTGCCGCCAACGCGTATAGGCAGCTGACCGAGGTGTGGGCTGGCCGTGAGTCGTTCGACGGGTATCAGGAGGCACGTCGTTTCCTCGAGGCCACAGGGCAACGGTAGCGAGCGATTCGACCCGGGTCGCGTCACGGCGATGATCCTCACCCCCAAGAGGGAGACCCTGTCCAGAATTTTGAATTCTGGACAGGTCGGGACATGGGAAAGGAGGTCAGGGCGGCAGCGCTAAAGACCTTGAGGCGTGCGCTCGGAGCACTATCTCGGCGAACCACCGCATGAGGCCTGGGCGCTCCTCTGGGAAGAGTCGGTCCAGGATGTTCCATGCGAACGCCAGATCGTAGGGATGCACCGGCTAGGGTGGTAGGGTGCTGCTGGGTCGTGCGGTCCCATGCGACCTGCCTTCACCGAGAAGGTCCGCGAATCGAACTCGTCGGGCGAAACGGCTGCAGGCGCGCAGACCGGAGTCGGCGGCTGCGCCAAGGTCCAGCAGCACATGGCTCCGATCTTCACGAGCGCCATTGAGGAGAGCGGGGACTCCGGGTGTGATCCTTTCGACGGGCCCGGACGTTATCTCCTCCAATGCGCGGCCAGTCCACAGCTGCTCAGCGACCCTAGGCCGAGCGAGCTCCTCCGGCTCCCGACACTCCGGTGGGTATGCCGGTCTCGTTCCTCCCATGATGGACTCCTTTCTCCCAAGAGACTAGGCGTCCACCGTGGGGGGGCAACTCCATCCACTAGCTGAAGCGATCGCGCTAGCGGAGGGACGAACCGCCGTGATCTACCACCACAACAGCAGACGCCAGGGAGGCCATCTCAAAGAGAGCGACGCGAGTGAAAGTCGTCGAAGTGGTCGTGTAGAATGCACCTTCGCTCGACACTCCATGAAACACTCGGGAGGCTGGACACCATGAAGTTTCAGCTGGCCATCAACATGGAGCGAATGACACCCGACCTGGAAATGACCGCTGTCGAGCGCCATACGCTGGAGATGGTGCAGATGGCCGATGAGGGCGGGTTCGCGATCGCATGGGCTGCCGAGCACCATGCGCTGGAGATGACCATTGCGCCCAATCCATTCCAGATCCTGACCTGGTGGGCCGCCCACACGTCCCGCATCCGGCTCGGCTCGGCGGTGGTCGTGGCAGCGTACTGGCATCCGATCAACCCGGATCCTGCATGAGGGGAGTAGCATAGGGAAGAAAAACACCGTCTAAGGCCTTAGGTTGAGGGCACTTCCTCCAAGAAGGTTCCTCGCCACAAAAGGCACCCAGACGGTGCGCAACCATCGTATCTGTTCTCGGCCCCATGTACAAGGTGAGGGCTCCCCGCTACGGATTCGTCACAGCGCCCGGGATCTGACCGATGGAGGCGGGCTGATTCTGGTCCGGTATCTGTGGGACGGCATGGGCCTGGGCTCCTGGATCGACCGTCGGAGCGAAGGGCTTGCCGGCTTCTTCCGTCCCAGCCTGATGGTCGAGGTGTGGGTCGTGCTTCTGCTCTACGGTGGCCGCGTGCTCGACGATTTGCCGCTCCTGGACCGGCGCGGCATTCGACGCCTGTTCGGCTGGACTCGCCTGCCCGATCCCACCACGTTCGGACGCTGGTTGCGCCGCGCAGGTGAGCCGCTCGTGCCCCTCCTCGACGAACTCCTGTGGCACATCGTGTGCCGGCGCTGGAGACTGGGGGGCGTGCCCCGGGCGCTGACCCTGACCCTCGACTCCACCGTCAGCGTGCGCTACGGACGCAAGCAAGTGGGCGCCGAGCGGGGCTACAATCCGCACAAGCCCGGTCGACCGTCGCACCATCCGCTTCTGGCCTTCGTTCAGGAGACGGGAGACTGTATGGGCATCCGTTGGCGCCCGGGCAACGCCCCCACCGCCGCGGGGGCCGAGGCGTGGATCACCGACTTGGTGGGGCGCCTGCGCTCCGTGGGGGTCGAGACCATCACCGTGCGTCTCGACAAGGGCTTCTTCAGCCGATCCATGGTACGGACCCTCGATGACCTCGAGGTCCGTTTCCTGCTCAAGCTCCCTGCCCACCGCTGGCTTGCCGACCACCACCAGCCCTGGCGTCGCTCTCGCAAGGGTGAGCACATCTTCCCCGGTCATGAGCTCTGGACCACCTCCGGCTGTCTGTGGGGCGTCCGTCTTCTCTCGCTCCACACACGGCGTCCGCTCCAAGGCCCAGACACCCTCGCGCTCGACACCTACGAAGTCCCACTAAGCGCTCACGTACTCACCAACATCGAAGGCATCCACGTCCTCACCGCCTGGCGCCGCTACAACCAGGGCGCTGTCGTCGAACAGAGGATCAAGGAACTCGGCCAGCTCGGAGCAGGGGCCACCGCCATCGATGACCTCGATGGCAACGCGCTCCTCTGGGCCCTCGGCGCCATCGCCTACCAGCTCCTCCACACACTCAGGACCACCGCCCTCTCCGGAGCCTGGCGCACAGCTCAACCCAACCGCCTCCGGCTCTGGCTCCTCCGCTTGCCCGCCAAGCTCACTCGCCACAGCCGCAAGCTCTACGTCCAGTTGCTCCGTGACGATCCCGCCAGACCCCATATCCTCCTCGCTCTCAGACGCCTCGCCTCCGGACTCCCGCCTCCTCTCCCAGCCTGACTACTCCCGCCCCGCATTCCTCCAGGCCCTCTCCCCTCCAGTCGTCCTCCCCGTCCGTCCAATACCGCCCCGCCCGCTCAAAACCACACGTCCGAGCTGCCTCATTTCCCTCCGTCAGCCCCCCTTTCCCCGCCAACTTCCCCTCCCCTCCCAGCCACACCCCTCAGTCCCCTATTTCTCCTCTCCCTGCAGGATCCGAGGTGAACGAAGTGCGGCTATAGGCGGGAAGAGCCTCCCCCTTATAGGCCTGCCCGAGGTGCCCTGCCGTACGCCAATGCGGTTGGCGGAGCCTGCCTGCTCGGTCGGGTCGTGCTTTGGCGGCCCTGCCTGCAGCATTGTCCCGAGTGTTAGGTCATGCCGTGGCGTGGTGGTCGGCTCATCCGCCGGGGGGCGTCCGGTACGTACACCGAAGCGGCATTTCTAGGCCGGCCGCCTTATCACTGGCCGCCCTCGAGGCGAATCCCTAAGAGGCCGCCAGAGCCGACTTCTCGGTACCGGGAGGGTTCTAGGCCATCCGAAAAGGGGGGATTCGGTCTCCTTGGAGTGTCGGCGTGAGATCCCCCAGGAAACCAAGACAGGAGGCGAGGTGACGACACTTGCGATGATCGACGGCGAGCCGGTGGTCGTGTGCTGGCTGGCAACGCGGCCAGACCAACCGCTTCGACCTGCCACGTCTACTTACCAGGAGGGTAGGGCGCGGCCGAAGGAGGTGTGGAAAAAATTTCCGCGCACGAGCAGCGATTTTTCGATTTCGATGAAGGAGCCACCCCGGAGGGACGAGCTCCGGTCGATGGTCCTGGACGCCGGGCGCTGCGACGGCTGCCGGCAGTGGGTCGGGGGGGCCGCTACGTCTTGACCGGACGGCCCTCCACTGTGCATGATGGTGTAATACAACCCGGGAAAAGGGGCACCAGACATGCCAAACCACCTCGTTCAGGCCCGCGTCGACAGAGCCGTGAAGGAGGAGGCGGCCGCAGTGCTGGCGGCCATGGGCCTGACCGTTTCCGGCGCGTTGCGGCTGCTGCTGACCAAGGTCGCGCACGAGAAGGCGCTGCCATTTGCGCCGCTGGTTCCCAACGCCGCCACCATCGAAGCGATGAGGGAGGCCCGCCGGGGCAACCTCCCGCAGTTCGACAGCGTCGAGGAGCTGTTCAACGATCTGCACGCGGACGATTGAGCGGACGAGCCAGTTCAAGCGCGACTACAGGCGTGAGTCCCGGGATCGGCACCGGGCATACCTCGACGCCATCCTGGCTCCCGTCGTGGAGGCCCTGGCCAACGATCGGTCGCTGGAGCCTCGGCACCACGACCACGCCCTGAGCGGCGAGTGGGGAGATCACCGGGACTGCCATGTGAAGCCGGACCTGTTGCTGATCTACCAGAAGTCCGGGTCCGACATCCTGCGCCTGGTGCGGATCGGGTCACATGCCGAACTCGGTCTCTAGGCCCATGTGCGGCGCAGGATGGGCAAGAGTGACCCCGAGAAAACGGCCCAGAAGGCCTCTAGGAGCCTCTACTCCCCCTTACCACCTGAGACCCACCTCCGAAGTGACGACAGTCGATTGTCGATGACCGCGTCGGTTGTGCCTTCGTATTCCACCCTGAGGTGGTACGAGTCAAAGATCACCATCAATCCGAACGCACGGCCGAAGCCTGAGTAGATGCTCCCAACCTCGATAAGACCGGGGTACGACCTCGTTTTTCTTCTGTGAGTTCTGCGGCCGCGAGGACCAGCACCCCTACGAGCTGTTTCTACAGCTCGAGGGGATCGAGCACCGGACGACGCAGGTCGGTCGTCCGCAGTCGAACGGGTTCATCGAGCCCTTCCATCGCACGCTCTTGGACGAACACCTGCGTGTGAAGGGAAGGACCACTTGGTACGAGTCGGTGTCAGAGATGCAGGCGGATCTGGACAGCTATCTCGAGACCTACAACCGGAAGCGTCCCCACCGCGGCCGCGTCATGGAGGGGAGAACGCCGTATCAGGTCTTCAAGGCAGGGATCCGCAAGCCCAGGAGGCGCAAGAAGTCAACCCAAAAGGAGGTGAAGAAGGCAGCCTGAAACGCTGACCTCGGCGAGGCCGGGTGCCAGGCGATTACCGTACTAGAACACCCGGGGCGACCCAGAGCCCAGCCTTGCAGCCTACACAAATGAGAACTCCAAGTCATATCAGAAGGTCCGCTTTCTTCTTCCTCCTGGCTCTGGTCTTTACCAGTTGTGGCCGTTCCGTGGGACCGACCGAGCCCGTATACCTGGAGGTATCGGACGTGACCGTCGGCCCCACCCTCGCCAAGTGCTACGGTGTGGGCCTGCAGTCATGCATGGTGGTCAACAGCGAGTTGTTCTACGACGGCATCGAAGGATTCGACTATGAGGCCGGCTTCGACTATCGGCTGCGGATCGGCAAGTACGATCCTTGGGGCGGGAGGGAACCGCCACAGGATGCCGGCCGGTATGCGTACCGTCTGCTGGAGCAACTGGAGAAAACCCCGGCACCATCCACTCCCGCAACGTTGTCGGTAGGTCCGGCACGGGTCATATGCACGCGGAGTGACGACTTCTGCATAGTGGTGGACGGCGCGCCGTACGACGACATCATTACCCGCTTCGAATACGAGGCCGGCTACCACTACCTCCTCGAGGCCAACAGGTATCGTGATGGCCGGTACGTGCTGAGTGGAATCGTCTCGGGAACCCGGGCAGCGGGCACGGAAGAGGAGATCACCGTCGATCCCTACAGGGTCGAGTGCGACGACGGCCATCCGGGATACTGCAAGGTCCTCAACGGCGCCCCCTTCCGTGGCGAGATCGTGGGCTTCCAGCCCCGGCACGACTACGGCTACCGCCTGCGCGTCGAGAAATTCGCCATGTTTCCCGATGGTGTGACCGGGTCACCCAATGTTCCGGCCTACGGCTATCGCTGGCTGGAGACGCTCGAGGCTAGTCGGG
Source organism: Longimicrobiales bacterium (assembly GCA_965206975.1). Lineage (GTDB taxonomy): Bacteria > Gemmatimonadota > Gemmatimonadetes > Longimicrobiales > Gaopeijiaceae > JAAXGI01. The sequence continues at coordinate 220,852 of OZ242253.1, forward strand.
GTGCTTGATTCCTACGCAGCAATCTAGTCAAGCGTATAATCCCCATAGTGACGGAGCGAGGACTTCCAGCATCTCGTGGACTACCAGTCTGCGTACCAGCCCGGCGCGATCCGCTTCGACGTGGGAGAGAGATCGAACTTCATCCTCGTCCCCATGCTCTCCGCTGCGCTCGGTCTCGTGCTCGAGTGGACGCCCAAGGGGGTGGAGGCCTACTGCCGAAGGCTCTCGGAGCCCCTGATTCGCGAGGCGGCCGCCGTCGGCTTCTCGGTAGAGCCGGATGAGTCGAGGGCCGCTCACCTCTTCGGACTGCGCATGCCGGAAGGCCTAGAGCTGACAGCTCTCAAGGCCGAGCTGGAGCGCCCGAAGATCTTCGTGTCACTGCGGGGGAGCGCGCTGCGAGTCTCGCCCCACCTCTACAACGACGAGAACGACGTCGGAGTTCTCATCGAGGCGCTGAGAGCAGCGGTATAGTTCGTCCTCCTCACACCGGGCGGATCGAAGACGACCTCGGCCTGGTGCCCGACCTGGATGCCCTCCTGCCGCGCTCGCCCTTGGAACAACCGTATTCTGGCCTCATCTGCCTGGCTCGTATCGCCATACTCTCCGAGCACTCGTTCATCCGCTTGAAGGGTGGCGGGCTCGATGCGGGCTCGGTTGCTCCTGGCCGCGACATCGGGTTCATATGGCGATCCGGGTGAAATCTACGCGTCCACCGCGTGAGACCCCCGGTGCGACTCCACTTCACGCTCAGCTCCTATCGGGCAACCGTCCCAACGCGATCGTTGCGGGCCAGGACGTGGCTGTCGGGCTCGAAGCCAAAAGGCACTGAGCGATTGTCGGGATCCCAGAGATCCGCGCGGGTCTGCACCTGCAGGTGAAGGTGCGGCATCGTGGTGTTACCGGAGTTTCCGACCAGGGCCAGCGGATCGCCCTTCCGAACCCGATCGCCTTCGCTGACTCGCAATGTTCCGTGCCGGAGGTGCGCAAGCACGACGAAATGGCCTGTCTCGAGTTCGACGACGATGACGTTGCCCGCCGCGTCCGCGGGGTCGGTTACGAGGTTGGCGCCCTCAGAATCCTCCATCTCGTCGCGTGCGACGACGATGGTACCGTCCCCGGGCGACAGTAGCGGCTGCTCCCAGCTATGCACAGCCTCATTGCCCGTCTCGCCAGCGAAGATCCGGCCGTCGTCCAGCCGGACGAGATCCAGGGCAAACCGCTGGTTGTAGGCCATAAGATGATGGTTCTGCAGTAGACTCCACCCGCCCTGCAGCACGAGCCACTCTCCCTCGAACGGCGGGGCGATTTGCACCGCGGCGGCCGGCTCCCCCAGGAAGGCGCGCCCGAGATCGAAGGCCAGCAGTAGTGCGCCCGCCGCCATGACGAGAGTGGGCCCGGCATTGGTCCGGCTCGGCGTGAGGAACGATGCCCCGACTCGAAGCAGGGAAACCCCCGCCAGAACGGCGATCAGGGGCGTCAATTCCGCCGACCGGGGGAACACCGTCAGGCACGCAACGGCAGCTACCGCCCAGAAGCTCGCACGACCCACCGCCTGGAGGAGGTGGGGCCGACTCCCTGTCTCGCGAAATTCGCGCAGGAGCCCCCGGTGCAGCCGGCCCTTCCACGCCAGCCAGACGCGGCTGACCACCGCCCAGCCGAGGCCGAGGAGCAGCACGACCCCTAGTGCCTGGTGACTGTACAAGCCGACGAAGCGGAGAGAGACGAGACAAACGAGGCCTAGCAGTGTGAGCAGCGTCGTAATGATCGCGTAGGCCCTATTCTGCATCTCTGACCTTCGCCGCAAATGTGTCGTCACTCGCTGGTGTGAGCCCGCAGGATAGTGCTCCGCGCCTCGCGCCGCTTCTTCCGTATGTGGCGAATCGCCCGGATCGAGCAGGCCATCCGCGACAAGGATGACCGGGTGCTCAAAGAATATGGCGACCTGCAGGCCTGCCTCAGGCGGATCGGCGTGCTGAAGGACCTCCACCGATCCTCGAGTCCCGGAGCGATGATCGACGGCGTCACGACATGGCGCTCAAGACGGCCTCTGGAGGCGGATCTTGAACGCGGATCGGCGAGGGACAGTGCTGATCGGCGAGTGCACATCAGACAACGGGGTGCATGTGCGCCGACATGCCATTTCTATGTACGCGCCAGCGCTTCCGCATGTGGCTGGCTGTCTTGCAGTTGCGGCACGGCTGCCGGAGCGGCGGCGGCGCTCCTGGGCTCCCGTCCGATCAGTCCCTGCGGACTGCCTCGGGAAGGCGCATAACTCATTTAATATAAATGAGTTACTTATCTGGCTACGGTGCCATACCCCCCATTATATCCACCGGGACGAAACGGATTTCCTTGGCCCTTGGTGGCCGTGAACGGACGCGTCGGTCCCGGATCGTCCTTGCCCCCGCGCCCGAGGCCGAGCGGCTGGAGCGTGGGGTCGGTGGTGCTCCGATCCGTACCGTGCCCGCCGGACCCGGTAATCGCGGGTGTCCGGGCCGCTTCGATGCGCGGGGTCGGGTCAAGAAAGGTGGCCCCGTCACCCACTCCCTCCCCGGGAGAGCATGCGATCAAGGCCAATGTGCGTTCACATCCGTAGGGAACTCGAAGGTGGGGCTCATGCCAAGACGCCCGGAACCCGTCAAGCATCTGGCATACATGGTCACGTCAATTAGATTGGCAACAGGAGTTGGGGTCCAGAGAGAGGGGGAGAGGGGAGCAACCGAAGGTCGTGGATTTCTTCGCCTGGTTCTTAGGCTTTCGGCAATTTCGCACCGCGATCGGACGTTCAGCGTGGCCGCTCGCCGGCCGGATGCGGCCACCGGATCCCACACTCGCTTGGTTCGGGACTAGGACCAACTCCACCGGTCCGAAGGAGGATCACTCACAAGAAAGTCAGGGAAATAGCCCCGAAAGGGCGCAGTAAGGTCACCCGATCCGTCCTATATTGGCGGACGCATTTCCATTGTACTGGGTGTGACACAGTGGACTGACGAGCCTCTGTTTGGAGGGAAAGCGCCCGCATGCCCGGGTCGTTCAATGCAGCGCCTCACATGGGTGGGAACGCTAGCCGTGCCCATTCCGAGCCTTCGCGCCCCGCCCGCTCCCCGCAGCCGCACGGCCTGCCCTGGAGTGTGCGTATGCAGTCACGAACCAAAGGAGGTGTAACGTGAATCGAATCATATCCGCAGTCTCTTATCTAGCGGTCTTCATTCTGGTTCCTTATGCATTGGCGGCGCAGCGGCTGTATGTGAGCACTGAGTCGGGACTTGGCATCGGAAATTCTCTGGGCACAGAAGCCGGGGACACGGATTTTCCGACCCTCTGCGACAAGCACTTGGATCCCCTCAATCTCTTTTCTCCACCGGGCATTACCGAGCCCGCAGGATGCTCGTCCGCGGCGTCCACCTGGAGTAACAGCTTCGGCGGCGCGACTGGGATCATCACCGGCTTCGCCGTGGGTGTGAGCACCGAGATCGGGGCGAGGATTGAAGCGGAATATTTCCGTTCCGGCATCCAGTACAATGCGACCTCCGCACTTGGCGGAGGAGGAGCGGACGTTCAGGACAAGTCGGACCAAGAACTGCGCCGCTTGGACGAACGTATAGGAAGTGTCAACATAAGTAACCTGGCCGTGAACCTATATTATGATCTTCCGGTTTCTGGACAGCTCCGCCCCTATATCGGAGGCGGCCTGAGTTTCGGAATGGCCGGACTGGACTATGCCGGCGTTTTTGCCAGAAATCTAAACCCCGATGTCATTACGACCGCGGACGACGCCGCCTATAACGGCAGCGGAACCGAAGCCGCCGACCGCCAGGCTCTGCACGAGAGAATCGCCGGTACGACGACGACGGCGAGTCACACGCTTCAGGATACGATATCGGGTTACCAAGCGGTTGTGGGAGTGGACTATATGCTGTCCGATCACGCCTCCATCGGCCTCAAGGGACGCTGGGTCAAGTACGCCGAGTTCAGTGACAGCAACGAATGGGATCAGCTGCGGAGTCATGGCTCAGACAATGGTGCGGGAACGGATGTCGTCGTGTATACGATCGAAACGGAAGACCTGAGTGCGTTCGGAGTCACTCTGGTCATGAAGTACGCTTTTTGATTCCGCCGTCACGCGCCCCAGGCCGAAAAGGACTGCGAGCGTCGTAAACTGCCTCCCAGGCGCGGATTATTGAGGTGTAAGGTGGTCCGGATTTGGCGGACAGCCTGACGGCTGATTTAAAGGTGCATTCCCGGTTGTCGTTCATGCCGCCAGAATCCCTGTGAATCGATCTTGCTGTCGCTGATGTTGTGCCTGTGGGGTTTGAACGCATGCGTTCAAAGGCAAGGCGCTTAGCGGCTTGTCCACCATATCCACAGGCGGCTTGCCACGGTAGGCTTCGGCTGGCGTTCTTGCGCCGAGCGCCGAGTGCGGCCTCTCGGTGTTGTAGAAGCCGATCCATTCGCCGATGACGCGTGGGGCTTCGAAGCCGTCGGTGAGCTCGCGCAGATAGACGGCCTCGTATTTGAGCGAACGCCACAGCCGCTCGATGAAGACGTTGTCCAGGCAACCGGCCCCTGCCGTCCATCGAGATCCGGACACCGGCCTCCCGCAAGCGCCCGGTGAAGGCGAAGCCGGTGAACTGGCTGCCCTGGTCGGTATTGAAGATCTCCGGCGTGCCGTGGCGGGTCAGCGCCTCGTCGAGCGCCTCGACGCAGAAGCCAGCATCCAGGGTGTTCGACAGACGCCAGGCCAGCACATGCCGGCTCGCCCAGTCCATGACCGCCACCAGGTAAAGCAAGCCGCGGCGCACCGGGATGTAGGTGATGTCGGCGTACCAGACATGGTTCGCGCGCTCGATCACCAAGTCCTTGAGCAGATAGGGGTAGACCCGGTGCTCAGGGTGCGGATCGCTGGTGCGCGGCTCCCGGTAGACCGCCCGAAGCCCCATCAGGCGCATCGGACGACCGGACCGGCGGCGGCCGATACGCACGCCCTCGCGGCGCGGGAAGCCGGGGGTTCGAAGGGGGGGCGGAGCACCCCCTCGCCAGTCTCCAATGTTGCACATTGGGTAAGCTGGCTTACGCACCTTAGTCCGTGTCTGCGGTGCCGTGACGGCGGGCTGCAGCCTATGGCTTGCGACCTCGACCGGCGAGGTACGCAGCCCAATCGTCCATCAGTCGGCGCCGGCGCTCGAACAGGTCCGAGCGCCGGTACGCTGCCTCGATCTGGTTGCGGACCTTGTGTGCCAGGGCAGCCTCCGCCACCTCGCGCGGATGATCCGTCTCTTCGGCCGCCCAGTCGCGAAAGCTCGAACGGAATCCGTGCGGCACGGCCGCTATCTTCAACTCCCCGAGCAGTTCCGACAGCGCCGTGCTCGCGAATGGCTTTCCGCGCACGCCCGGAAACACGAGCGGGCTGCCGCGACCGAGCATCCGCGCTTCCTCGAGGATCTCCGAAGCACGCCGGCACAGCGGGACCCGGTGCTCGCGGTTCCCCTTCGTGCGTGGGGCCGGGATGGTCCACACGCCCTCGTCCCGGTCGATCTCCGTCCAGACCGCCCCGCGGACCTCGCCGGAGCGTACCGCCGTCAGCACCAGGAACTCGAAGGCCAGCTGCACGACCGGCCGCGTATTCGACGCCCGCACCTTCTCGATCGCGGACGCCACCTCGCTGTGCGGCAACGCCCGCATGTGCCGAACAAGCCCCCCCTGCACTCCGAGCACGGGCCCGATCCGGTCGCAGGGGTTGTCGGCCCGAAGCTCCATCGCCACGGCCCACTCCAACACAGCGCGGATGCGCTGGCGCAACTTCCGGGCTGTGGCCGCCTTCTCGTGCCAGATCGGTGCGAGAATCCCGATCACGTCGGCGCTCGTAACCTCCGAAATCGGCATCCCACCGATGCGAGGGAAGGCGTAGCGCTCCAGGCTCTTCAGCCAGAGCTCGGCATGCTGGGAGGAGCGCCAGCCCGGCCGCAGCTGGTTCCAGACCTGCCCGGTCGCGTCCGCGAAGGTGGGCATCGACTCGGCCCGCCGCTTCTCCGACAGGGGATCGCCCTCCTCGCGGGCCAGCTTCCGGTTGGCGAACGCCTTCTCTCTGGCTTCCTTCAGCGAGACCAGGGGGAATCCGCCGAGCCCGAGCTCGGTTCGGCGGCCCCGGATCGTGAGGCGCTGGATCCAGCCCCGGCTGCCCGAGGGCCGGACATCGAGATAGAGGCCCTGGCCGTCACAATAGCGCCCGGCCTGGCTCACGTTGCGCACGAAGGCAGGCGTCAGGGCGTTGTTGGGATGCCGGCCGCTAGGCTTGCGTTGCGGGGGTCGTTTCGGGAGTATCATACCTACCAATATATCCTCCACCATATAGCGGATGCCAGGGGACAGAGCGGATCGGCATGGGACAGGAAATATCCTCATGTATCATTATAAGTCAATATAAACAAGTCACTTATATACATTACGGGACTTGACTGGACGAGATGGCTGTTCTAGGCATGGCAGCCCTGCGGGAAGGCTGTCGCGTCGATGAGGGGGCCGGTGGCCCTGAGGTCGGATCGGCGCTTCTCGTCGATTGAAGACGCTCCGTGAGTTGAGCTCCGGGAAGTGCCTACCTCGCCGTGTCCAAGTCTTCCTCGCCAGCTCGAAGACAGTTCGCCCGCACGCGTTCGACCACGTAAAGGAGTACGGGGTTCCCAGATAACGTATGTTTCGGTAGACCACCCTCTTTACAACGGATTGAGCCTCGAGCAGCTCTTGGCATGGTCGGGTGATGCGGCCGACTCCAGAGCAGGGGAACTACGATATGTGTTCTTCGACGAGATCCAGTACTTAAGGGACTGGGAAGTGCATCTCAAGGTCCTGATGGACGATCACCCGCTTACCAAGGTGACGGTTTCGGGTTCAGCTGCTGCCGCACTCAGACTGAGGAGCCAGGAGTCTGGCGCCGGACGTTTTACGGACTTCCTGCTCCCGCCACTGACTTTCTACGAGTATTTGGATCTACTCGATGAAGTCGACTTGGTTACTTACCAGCCCCGCGACCAGTCCTGGGACTTCATTCCGACTGACATCGAGAGACTAAACGAACAGTTTCTTCGCTATCTGAACTTTGGCGGGTATCCAGAGGCTATTTTTTCCGCTGCGATTCAATCGGACCCCGGCCGCTTCATCAAGAGCGACATCATCGACAAGGTCCTCCTGCGAGACCTGCCGAATCTCTATGGAATCTCAGACATTCAGGAGCTCAACCAGCTGTTCACGACCTTGGCTTTCAACACAGCGGGTGAGGTCTCACTCCAAGAGCTTTCCAGAAACTCGGGTGTGGCGAAGAACACGCTGAAGAAGTACATCGAATACCTTGAGGCAGCGTTCTTGATCAAGGTGGTTCACCGCATTGACCGGTCGGCTAAGAGGTTCAAGCGAGCATGGTCGTTCAAGGTGTACCTCACCAACCCGTCGATGCGCTCCGCTTTGTTTGCACCGGTGGACGACAGCTCCCAGGATTTGGGACACTTAGCTGAAACCGCAATTTTCTCCCAATGGTTCCATCAAGAAGAAGCGTCCATCTACTACAGCCGTTGGCAGGGTGGAGAGGTGGACATCGTTAGCCTAGGCGCTGCACAGCGTCCTCAATGGGCAGTGGAGGTGAAGTGGTCTGATCGCTACCCTGACAATCCACTTCAACTAAAATCTCTCCTCAGATTCTGCAATACAAACAGTATAGAAGACGTATTAGCAACGTCACGAACGATACAGCGAACGGTATCCGCGGGCGATCTCTCCATCAAATTTATCCCGGCGAGCGTGTACTGCTACACGCTCGGACACAATATCATCCGATCCAAGCGCACCCGCGATTGACTTGCCATGGTGCGTCAACTTCACCGCGACTACGGCTAGCTCCAGATGCTCAGGGCCCACATCTATGAGCACAAGGCGGCTGCCAAAATGAGAAAGTGAAGTAGGCAGCTAGTCTTGCCTCTAGGTCGAGTAGGTCGTGCTGTGTGTGTCAATGGCCATTGAAAACTGCACAGTTTTCTGGAGCTGCCGCAGAGGGAGCGGAGCGACCCCCCACGTCCGGCGGCCAGGTCTTGCCGCTTGTCTGTCAGGGGGGGCAAGTCGTCCGTGAGCCTGCGCTCACGCGTCGGGATATCTTTACGGACTCCGTAACAGGTCTTACAATCGGAGCACATGATACGAAGCTTCAAGGACCGGAGAACGCGGCGTTTCTTCGAGGGGAAGCGCGTCGCGGCGTTTCACGGTTTCTTGGATCAGGCGGTGCGCCGCCTGACCCTGCTGGACGCTGCGGAAGCGCTCGGCGACCTGGCCGCCCTGCCGAGCAACCGGCTGGAAGCGCTGCGGGGCGACCGCGCCGGTCAGCACAGCATTCGGATCAACGCGCAGTGGCGAGTCTGCTTCCGTTGGACCGACGACGGGCCGTGCGAGGTCGAGATCGTGGATTACCACTAAAGGCGTGTGAGATGAATGCGAAGAACGGCATGAGGCCGGTGCATCCCGGCGAGATCCTGCGCCAGGAACTCGACGAGCTCGGACTGTCGGCCAACGCGCTGTCGAAGGCACTCGGCGTACCGGTCAACCGGGTGACGATGATCCTGAACGGCCAGCGGGGCGTAAGCGCGGACACGGCACTCCGGCTGGCCCGATACTTCGGAACGACGCCGCAGCTCTGGTTGAACCTGCAGAAGACCTGGGAGCTTCGCCGGGCGGAGGTCGCGACGGGTCGTGAGATCGCCGAGCAGGTGACGCCCCGGCATGCGGTGGTATAGAGGAGGCGTGACCGGTCTCCGTCGCGAGCTGCTTGCTTACAGCCGGAGGGGGCGAGACGATGGCTCCGCCATGCGGAACGGCTATGGATGCCGACGGCGGTCTCTGGATGCGAGTGCGGTTATGGGGCAATTCTGGGGGCACCATCAGGTGCGCCAAGACCAATGCGCTAATAGCCACAACCATTTACGATCTCTTTAGATAGGCGGACGGACCCCCTCGCCAGGCTCCGATGTATGACATTGGGCAGGCTATTGGCGGCCATACAAAATTGCGCAGAAGTGGCCGTCCGACCCGCTCCCCTCGCCACACCCGTCTTCAGGTTGTCGATCCGGAGGGAGGGCCGCCACAGGCGGCCCCGTCAACTCACCGAGTGCATAAACCAGCGATCGGCCGCCATCCCATTTTGTGGTCAGTTGTTAGGCGATCAGGATCACATCTCACGCCGAAGGCCCCGCTGCGCGGTAGCCCGCGGACCGGAGCCACGGTTCAACCATGCCGGGACCCGCGAGGGGAAAGTGCTGCAGGTAGTGGGCGCGGACAGTATCAACCGTGTCAGAGTACGAGAGGGAGGTACAGGAATGGCATGAGCTGACGCTCGGCCCTCAGATCAGAGCCGCCCGCCTTCGCGGCCGACCACCTTCGCCGGGTCAGCGCCACTCTTCGGGCTCAGCTTCTGTGCCCTTCCATTGTAGATTTCGGCGAGATAGAGATTCCCGTCCTGATCCACGCTGATCTGGTGCACGCCGTCGAGTGCCCCGGGATAGCTGCCAGCTGTGCCCCAGCCATACAGGAACCTGCCGTTCAGATCGTATTTCAGGATCTTGTTGGTCTCGCCGTCGGCGACCCAGAGGTGCTGGTCCGCACTCACGAGCAGAGCGTCGGGTGATCGGAGGTTCGGCCACTCGTCCAGGTACTCGCCGTTTTCATCGAAGACCTGGATCCGCGAGTTCGACCGGTCGGCCACGTAGACCCGGCGCTGATCGTCGGTGGCGACCCCGTGGAGTATGCTGAACTGCCCGGGACCGGAACCCGGCGTGCCCCACTCCATCAGGTAATTCCCTTCTGCATCGAACTTCACGACCCGGCTGTTGATGTATCCGTCGGCGACGAAGAACGTCCCGTCGGGCAGCCAGGCGAGGTCGCTCGGCCGGCCGAAGTGCGTCTCGTCGTCTCCCGGTACGCCGGTCTCACCGAGCGTCAGCACCAGCTCGCCGTCATAGGTGAACTTGAAGATCTGGTGCAGGTTGTCATCGACCACCCAGACGTGCTTCTCGGGATCATACGGGCTCATCTTGATCTGGTGCGGCCCCCGTCCGCCCTCCTGCGCGAAGATCTCGTCGACGTGCGGCCAGCTCTGGATCAGGACTCCGTCACCATCCACCACGATGATGCTGTGTTCCCATCGCGGCGTCCCCGTCGCTGCCACTCGCGGGGGGGTGAGCATGCCGTACGGCGTGAAGGGCGCCGCGTCGGGAGGCAGTGGCAGCTCGCCACGCTGTGCGATCCAGATTCTGTCCGGGGTCTCGGCATACACGCCCGAGGTCGACCCCCAGGTCCATCCGTCGTGGTCCGCTAGCTGCTGGGGCCAGTTCCCCACCGGTTCGTAGGGACCGAACTCCTCCTCCCCGCCCTTCTCGTAGGACGAAGCGGCTTCTGCATCGAGGCTGTCCTCGGCGCCACCGCTCGTCTGCGAGGTACAACCCAAGAGGGCCGCAGCTGCCAGCAAGGCCGTCAGCAGGAGACCCGTGGGTGGTTGTGCACGCATATTGCCGCTCTCCCTATTCGTACCGTCTGCCTCGCCCATATCGAACCGGATGTCCCTCGTGGCCGGCTCTTCCCGTCCCTCAGGCAGCACCTCAGGCAGCCGTTAAGGGCGGTTGAGACGCCGTCGTGCCGCCGCCCAGACTCCGCTGCCGACGTCGTTCACTCTCACCGGCCGGCCGGCCAGCTTCGCGGTGTCAGCGCCACGCTTCTGGCTGCTCCCCCGCCTTCCCATGGACCCTCGCGGCCTTCATGTCGGCCGTGCCACCGGACGTTGTCAGGCGAGACGACCCTTCGGCGCCCTACGCACCGAGTTTGAGCAGTCTGGCTGCGTTGCCACCGAGCATGGCTGCGCGGTCGGCATCGCTCAGACCCGGCGTTCCGAGGATGTGCTCCACCGGGGTGAAGCGGGGCAGCCTGGGATCACGCGTGGGAAACGTCCACGAAAACGGATAGTCCGTCCCAATCACGATCTGGCTCGAGCCCGACACGGCGACGAGGTGGCGCAACGCCTCGCCTGTGAAGACGCAAGAATCGTAGAAGAGCCGGTCCCTTATGTAGTCTGAGGGAAGCCTTTCGGGCGTATCGCCGCACGGCCGGGTGCCGCACCCGTAGTCCGTCCGGGGCGCATACGCCGGGAGATAGCCCCCACCATGCGCCGAAACAATGTTCAGTCCCGGAAACCGGTCCAGGACTCCCTCGAAGATCAGGTGTCCAAGCCCAATCGCTGTCGCAACCTCATTGCCAATCGCGTTGCCCAGCATGCCGTTCCCCTGCAGCCGGGGCTGCAACTCCGGAATCAGGACCGGATGGAGCCAGAGGGGGACATCCAACTCCTCGGCCTTGGCCCAGAATGGGTCGAACTTCGGGTCGCCCAGTTGCTCGCTCCCGACACTCGACCCGATAGAACCGCCTCGGAGCCCCAGTTCGTTGACGCCTTCCTCCAGCTGCTCCACCGCGAGCTCCGGGTGCTGGAGAGCGAGGGTGGCAAGGCCCACAAATCGGCCGTCGTAGCCGGCGCAGATTTCGGCAATCCCCTCGTTCTGCACCCTGCCCACCCTTTCGGCCAGGCCCTCATCGAGACTGTACAGGTTCGGATTGATACTGAGAACCTCGATATCGATTCCCAGTTCTTCCATCGCTGCCAGACGGTCCGGACCGATGATGGTCGGACTATCCATCTGCGTCGTTCCCCCCATCATCTCGTTGACACCTGGGATCGCGCAGTGCGCATGAAAGTCGATTACGGGAGCAGTCTGCACCGCGGCAGCCGCTCTATTTCGCATACCGGCGTCCGTGACCAGCATTCCTGCCGCGGCGCCCGCCGCTCCTCTAAAAAATTGCCTGCGATCCATGAGCTGCTCCTTCCGTTAGCCGATCCGTCCCGCCTGCCTACGACACCCGGCTGGCAGAACAGGGGTTTTCCGACGATGCCAGTTCGACAAACCCGCGGTGGCTGGATCGCCTGCGGGGTCGGCACTCGGGGCGATAATACTAGGGAGGTGTCCGTTTCACAATTTCCGTTTGTTGGCGCCGACACGTGCGCGACCGGCACGAATCGGCAGCCCGGCAGTCAGGTAGGAAGGCAGGACCACCCGGTGTCCCGAAGAAGGTGTCGAAAAGCATAGAACCTTGGAGACTCGAGCTGGTACGGAGGCTTCGCCAAACTGCCGGTCCACGAGACGGGACTGCCCTCGCCGGACTCCTACATCACGTCCGTGCGGGGCGGAAGCTGGAGCCCGGAACGAAGAAGTGGAGGAGACGAAGGAGAACTGGATTTTCGCTGATCCCCTCGCCCGCCACAAATTCCGCGCTAGGCCGGAGGACGTGCAGATCATCACGCTCGATGGGGACTCGACGGAGCCGCTTTTCTCGAGCGGCGACCGCATTCTGATCGATGTGAGCCAGCGGGTTTCGGTCCCTCCGGGCCTCTTCGTGATACGGGATGGGGTTGGTCGCCAAGCGAATCGAGCATGTGCCCCACTCCGAGCCGCCGAAGGTCGTGATCAGGTCAGTGAGCCCGAAGTACGCCAGCTATGAACGCCTTGCCGAGGACGTCCGTCTCGCCGGCAGCGCCCTCTGGGTCGCCCTGCGGCTGTGAGATGCCTCAGAGCCCCGTCTGCGCGCTCTCGGGGAGGACGGAATGGCCACACGATCTTCCGGGGATTGAGGGGGAATGGGACTATGATAAACAAGAGAGCCCAAGAGCCTGCTACTTGACACAGTAAACCCTTAAGATGCACCCACTCGCGGCTCGCTCGACCACAACAAGCAGATTGGACAGGCTCTCCGAGATCAAATCTTGCTATTATGGTAACGTATTAGTTACTATTATATCCCCATGTTCGAAGTTAAGGAGTACGTCGATACTCAAGGCCGTAGTCCTTACGCGAGATGGTTTGATCGCCTCGACGCCCGCGCAGCGGCCAAGGTGGTGACGGCGCTGTTCCGCATGGAACAGGGCAACCTCTCGAATGCCAAGGGCGTCGGTGCGGGTGTTTTCGAGTATCGCATCGACTTCGGTCCCGGCTACCGGATCTACTTCGGCAAGGACGGCGATACACTGATCGTTCTCCTCGGGGGCGGCACGAAGGCACGCCAGCAACGCGACATCGAGATGGCCGGGAACCTCTGGCGGGAATATCGGCGGCGCAAACGGGAAGAGGATTGAGACCATGCCATTGACACGTGACTTCAAGGAGACGATCCAAGCGCGGATCGAGCGCGACCCCGGCTTTCGCGAGGCACTTCTCGAACAAGGGGTGGAGTGCTTGCTTGCCGGCGATGTGGAGACCGGCAAGTCGGTGCTCCGCGACTACGTAAACGCCACCATCGGGTTCAGGGAGCTCGGCAAATTGACCGACAAGTCGCCGAAGAGCCTGATGCGGATGCTCGGTCCACACGGCAACCCCCAGGCCCGCAATCTGCTCGAGATCATCGGCTGCCTTCAGGAACGCGCGGGCCTGCACCTGAAGGTGCAGGCGGTCCGGTGATCGGTACGATGGCTCGGATACCCACCATGCGCCCTCACGTGGGGTTGGGAATCAGCTTCACGTAGTATGGCCAGACCACCTCGACATCATTTCCTTCGATCACGACTACTTGGTCGACCAGTCGTAAAAGCTCCTAGGTGTGAGCGTGAGGAGAAGTACCGCTTCTGAGCCGAATACCGCTAGCTGTGGCGCCCGAGCCGCGAGGGAGGCTTCAGCATTCTCTGTGTGGCAGCTGGCGGCGAAGCTTACCGTAGTGCCGGAGATCATCGGCCAGGTATGACGTGGCCATTCTGACTTGTCTCCAAGAGCGATGCCACTTCCAGTGATCGCGCCACCGCCCCCCGCTTCCTCGGGTCACCGCCGAACCCTGAGGGCAGGTTCAGGAACTTCGGATCGGCCCGGCTCGGCCTAGCGGCAAGAGGTCGGTCGCCTGGCGAGCTCGGGGACCGGGCCCCGCACGACCCCCCTACCGGGCCCTCCGCTCCACGGGTCTGGCCCTGACATTCACGAACTTCTGAACGTGCTGTGAGCGCCGGACGTCCATCGACGGCCGGGGCTCCGTCGCGTAGATATTGCCGTGAACGTCGGCCGTGACGCCCTCCCACCCCCCGGCTCCCTCGGCGGGTGACGGGCTCACGATGAAGGCCTCCACCCAACCCGTTCTCGCGTCTCCGATACGGATGCCCTGTTCCCACCCCGTATTGGCCCCGGCTCGCGAGAGCGCGTCCGTCACGTAGAGGACGTCATTCGCGTCGATAAAAAGCCCGTCGGGTTTCCCGAACTGCGTCCACACGTCCAGAAGGTTTCCCCCCTGATCGAAGATCTGGATCCGGTAGTTGCCCCGGTCCGCGACGAACAGCCGCCCCTCGGAATCCATCGCGAGGTCGTGGGGGTCCAGAAACTGCCCGCGTGCCGTTCCGGTTTCCCCCCATTCCCCGATGTAGCTGCCCTCGCTCGAGAACCTGGCGATGCGGTTGTTCCCGCCATCACCGTGACCATCCGCAACCAGGATCTCTCCGCTGGGGGTCACCAGGACGTTACTCGGCTGCCGGAGGTGATCGGTACCGTCCCCGGGGACTCCCCCGGTACCGAGGCTCATCAGGAGCTCTCCGTCCGGGCTGAATTTGTGTACCTGGTGCCCGATCCCTCTCCTTGCCATTTCGGCCAGCACCTCATCCTCCGTGTGCCCGTACGCCTGGCTCGGGGAGTAATCCGTCACCCACACATTTCCCTCCCGGTCCACGTGGATGCCGTGTGGCCGGACAAACAAACTCTCGCCGAAGCTCTCCACCAAGTTGCCTTCCAGATCCAGCTTCAGGATCGGCGCCACATCGGGCTTGAAAAGACAGCTCTCCTGCGTGCTGAACGGCAGTGGGGTGCGGCCGCACCTGTCTGCGAACCAGATGTGCCGACCGTCGGGATCGGCATAGATCCCGTTCAGCGGCCCCCACTCCCTCCCCTCCGGAAGGTCTCCCCACTCTACGGGGCGGTAGGGATTCGGTGCAGCCTGGGCGTGTAGCTCCGGGGCCGCAGCGGCGATACTCGCGATGACGGCCACCGCCGCCGTGAAGCGTGAGCGACTCGCGTTCGACATGTCATCCCTCCCGTCAAGCGTGAACAGCGGGAATCACCTTCCTGGGCAAGAAGCCGGTGGGAATCCTTACCGCACGGCACACGGTCTTCCAGAACTCTCTCGATGAACGCAGGCAGGTGGTGTACGGTCCTCTTCCCACGTCTCAAAACACGGCGATCGGGTTCAGCGGCGAACCGGTGCCCCCCTGGATAGGAAGCGGCGCGGCCACGAGGAGGAACTCCCACCGGTCTCTCTCGGCCGCTGCCTCGGAGAGCGCCTCCAGGTCACAGTTGTCGAGCATGTGCACCCCGAGATAGAGCAGCGCGAAGTCGTGCGCAGCTCCGGGAATGTTCGAAGGTGCGACATACGACCGATCGGTTCCCAGCAGCGCAACATCGCGTTCTCTCAACCACGGAATCACGGACGGATGGAGACCGGGCGACTGACCGCGTCGGCCGCGAAGCCATGGTCCCTCGGCCTCGCGGCGGGCCCAGACGCCTGTACGGATGAACAGAGCGTCCCCAGCGGCCACCCGCACCCCGGTTCGCTCCTCCCACGCCTCCAGATCTTCCACGTAGACCGGACTGCTCGGTCCCAAATACGGCACGCCCCTGAGCCTTGGAATGTCGATCAGAACGCCACGGGTCAGGACCCCGTCCTTGAGGTTGTGGACCGAGTTCCTCTCGTGTCCACGCTCCAGGACGGCATCGGGGTCGGGCGTGTAGCCGTTGTAGAAGGTTCCGTCCTCCTCCCAATGCGCCATGGCGTCCACGTGCGTGTGGGCCATGCCGTGGTAGTTGACGCTGATCCGGTCCGCGCCGAGACCGAGCATCTCGAACTCATACGGGTCGGGGTTGTCGACGGCCTGGACGGTGTTCGCGTCCACGGCGAGCGACAGCGAGTACCCCTCCCGAACGAGAGCCACTGCCTCCAGCCGCTTCTCCGGCGTAATCAGGTTCAACGCCCCGATCTCGTCGTCTTCCCCCCAACGTCCCCAGTTCGACAGCTCCACCTTCCACTGTTCATACTGGGCCGGGCTGACATCCCGAGCGTCACCACCGTCCGGCAGCTGGCCGGAGGCTGGCAGCGCTGAGGCGACGGCCAAAACGAGGGGTGCCAGAAACGATCCGGCGAGCAGCCTGTTCATGGGTCCTCCGCCTTTCTTTGTGGCGCGATTCTTCAAGAGACGCATCCGGCCCCGTCGAAGGGAAGCTTCGTCCGCGGCTTCAGTACTGGCCCCGCGAGAGGCCAGTGACCTCGTATCGATAGAAGGGATTCGGTGGAGGATTGTGCTCGTCGAAACAGCCGCCGCCGGTCTCGGGGACTCCGCAGTTCTGCCTCAGGAAGCTCACCAGGTCATCGAGGTCCGCGTCGCTGAGCACCTGCGGGCCATATGTCGGCATCCCGGGAGAGCCGCTCCGAATGATCGTTCTCACCGTCTCGTCGTCGTAGCGCTCGTAGAGATTCCGGAGTGAGGGCGCGGGAAAATGGTCCGCCACGATGACGTACTCGCTATGGCAGATCCAGCAGCGCATATAGAAGATCTCCTCGCCCCGCGCCGCGCCACTCGTCGCTCCCGCCCTCAAGCTGCCCACGAGCAGGGTCTGACGGTCGTATTCCTGGCCGGGAGCTCCAACCCGCGCCATTTGCCCGTCGTCGGCCGCCCGAGACTGCGCGCCCAGCGACCCGGTGAACGCCACCGCGTCGCTCTGGTCACCTCCGGTGCCAAGCAGGAATCCCAGCCCGAGAATCAGCGACACTCCGGCGACCGGACTGATGTACTTGGGTAAGCTCATTTGTCGGTCCTTTCCCCTCGTTCTATCGGGATCTCGCCGGACGAAAGAGTGCCCCCTTACTCCAACGGCTGGATACGCACGAGGTAGCCGTGCTGGTCTCCATACCAGAAGGTCGGGGGATCGGTGGAATTGTCGATCCAGGAGTTGAAGTCATGGCTCCAGATCGATGGCAGCACGTATTCGATCCACCGATTCGTGTCCGGACTGAACCGGTAGACTCGTCCGTTCGACTGTTCGCCCGACCACACGTCGCCGTTCTTGTCCACCTTCGTCGAGTAGGCGTGAAAGTACGGGGTCGGGGGGTCATACTGCGTTACGACGTTCGTCGTCGGATTGTACCTCGTCAGCTTCCGCATTCCCCCCCAGACGCTCCCGTCTGGGCCGAAGGATCCGCGCCCTCGACTTCCGGGAACCTCGACCGGGAGCTCCCGCACCTCACCGCTCCGGATGTCGAGCCACACCACCCAGCCGCCGCTCGATCCGCCGAAGAAGTTCCCATCCGGACTCACGAAATTGCCGTAGGTGTTGTCCACGTGCTCGAGTTCGTACTCGTCGGCGGGCCTGGCAATGCCGTCGTCGCTGTCCATCATGGTCCTCGTGTCCCACCGCAGGATCTTCCCCTGGTGGGTCCTCCAGATCGAGAGGCCGTCGGGAGAGAGCGTGTGATTGCCCTGTCCGCCCGTGAACACGTGTCGCACCTCACCGGTGCTCGGATCCAACACGCCGACGTTCCGCGACCAGGCCTGCGTAAACCAGACGCGGCCGGTGTTTTCGTCGAACTCGAGCCAATGCGTTCCGGGATGGACCCCCAAGGGGTGGTCCGGATCTCTCGGCTGCTGGAGCGGCTCCGAGGGATCGCGATTCAGAAACGCCTGATAGAATCTGTCCTGCGGATCGTCGTATGCCGGGTAACGGGGCTCCGGGAGGCGGTACTGCGTCACCTCGCCGGTGTTCGGATCCAGCTTCCCGATAAACGGGCTCCGGTTGATGTTGAACCAGATGTTTCCGTCCGTGTCACCGGAGACGTCATGTATGTTGACCAGCGCCCACGGCAGCTCATACTCCGTGACGACGGCACGGGTCGCCAGCCCTTTCGGGCGATCGAAGGGCACGATCGGCGGCACCTCCGAATCGAGTCCCCGGACCCTCGCCAACCACTCCGCCAGCATCTCCGCGTCTTCGGTGAGCTGCGTGTGATCCCGCCCGGACGAGTTCACGAGAATCCGCTGGCTGTAGTTGCTCATCCGGTGGAGGATCAGACGCCAGCTTCGTTCGTCGAACTTGCGGCGGAACACACGTTCACTCCCATGACAACCCGTCGAGCAGCTGTTGACGAGCGTCCGCTTCATGTGATGGCTGCCCTCGATGTTGAACAGCCACTCCGCTCCGGTGAGCTGATCCAGGAGGTCTTCATCGGGAGGCAGGAATTCGTTGTCCGACCTCCGCTCCACGTAGATGTCAGCCAGCCGCGTCGCACCGTCGATGCGGACCGAGTCTTCCTGATACTGGTGAAAGTGGAGCGGCCGGGGGATGCGCAGGACATAGTCGCCGCTCGGGAGCACGGGAAACTCGAATTCACCGAGCCCGCTCGTGTACACCGTCGTCCGAATCGACGTCTCGTGCGAGATCAGCTGCACCATGAGGCCCTCCACGGGCTGATCCATGATGCCCCGGACGCTCATCTTCACAACGCCTCGCGCGCCCCCCAAGAGGTGGCTCGTGGCCGCCCCGGCCCCACCCCCGGCCTGCGGAACGTCGGACGTCGCCGGCCGCGCACAAGCGGAGACTCCCCACCCCAAGACGGCGGCAACAACGAATGTGCCGACCCGATCTAGACGACGCATAAGGCCCCTCCTCTCCACCAGTGAGACCGTCCGATGTGCGACCACTCGCTCTCCCGCGGCGCAACCTGCACCGGGCGGACGAAATGGATGTGCAGCAGAAGGCAGAGGCTACGGCGACGACGCATCGCCCGGCCACCTTGCCTGCCACCGCTCCCTGATTCCATCGCGGTCGACCCTCTCTCCACGCAGGTAGACCGAATCGATCCGCCGCGTGTTTGCGATGTCGTCGAGAGGATTCGCGTCCAGAACGACGAAATCCCCGCTCCGACCGACTTCAATCATCCCGATGTCATCGCGCCCCAAGGCAATGGCCCCGTTACTTGTCGCAAAGACAATCGCCTCGTCGGGTGTGAAACCCATCGTGATCCAGTTCTCGAACCGCAGCTGTTCGTACCACCCGAACCCGCGTCCGGCCGATCCGTTGTCGCTCCCATACACCATGATCATGCCCGCATCGATCAGCTGCCTGGCATCGTCCCCCGTCGTCATGGAGCTCTCACGGGCATCCCTGACGGCCTCCGGGGTCCTCGGTCCCCCGCCGAACCCCGGCCGCTCCTGCAACGCGCGAACTTGGTCCGGAGAAAGCATCTCGTAGAGAAGAGGATCCTCCCACGCCTCGTCGCCCAAGGCGGCAATATTACCGTGATCGGAGAACCAGATCGGCCGGTCGCTCCCGGCCACCAGGTCCCCCACGACCGCGAGGAGCTCTTCGTCCGGCACATCTCCACCTCGAACCGGAATATGAACTGCTCCCACCATCCCCGCCCGATACAGCTCCTTCGCATCCGCCAGGGTGACGGTATGGGCGGCAACAGGAACCCCCAGCCGAGTTGCTTCGTCGATCACTGCCCGGTAGAGGGGCGGCGTCAGCGTCTCCACACCTCCGCCCCTGTCGTCCACCCACATCTTGACGAAGGGAAGCTCCAGATCCCTGGACGCAAACGTGCTGACAAGGTCAAGCACTGCCCTTCGAGCCTCGTCCTCCGTCGCTACGGGATACATGACGTCGTTTCGGGAGGGGTGGCCGCCGGCTCCCCCACCCGGAAAGGCGATCGCCGGACCCGTCGTGAAGAACTGCACCGCATTGGGGATCGTATCTCCCTGCAGCTGCAGCGGTACATCCCCCCACGGATAGCGCCCTCCCACGGGTGGCACGTCGATTTCCGAGCGCGGAGTCTGGTATACCTCGAGATGATCTCCGGGGAACACTTCGCGCTCCATCAGATCGGCTATGCTCACCACCGTGCTGAAACCCATATACGCGAACCGCTCCAGCTGCTCGATGCAGTTCTCGCGCGTGACGTTCGCCTTGCTGGTCGTCCCCGCGACGACATCCTCATAACACAGGTGTGCGTGAAGATCGACCTTCGCCGGCATCACCGTCCTGCCCGTAAGGTCCACGTGCGTCGCTCCCTCCGGGAGCTCCACTTCACCCTGCGGACCGGCCAGAATGAACAGGCCGTTCTCCACCGCGAACACCGAGTTCTCTATGGCCGCGCTTCCGTCGCCCGGGATCAGCCGGGCTCCCTCGAACACCGTCACGCCGGCCCCGCTTTCGCCCTGCCGGGCACACGACGCCACGAGTAGCGCACATAGAACGAAGAGGAGGGATACGCGGACAGGTCTCGCAGGTCGCATCAGAGCCTCGCCAATACTGGAAACGATTCGGGTGCAGTCCCATCCCTGACAGGTGGAGTGACGAACCTCTTCCACCGCCTGGTCTCCGGCTCCATTAAAACACCGCGATGGGGTTGAGTGGGGACCCGGTGCCGCCGGTTACGGGAATCGGCGCCGCCGTCAGCATGAACTCCCAGCGGTTCTCGCGTGCCGCCGTCTCCGCGAGCGCCTCAAGATCCATATTGTCGAAGATATTCGAGCCGAGTCCGGCAATCAGAAACGTATGGACCGGCTGTCCAATGCCCTCGACCATCGACGGCATCACGTCGGTTGCCGCATCGCTCCCTACGAACGCGACGTCCCGCTCCTTGATCCACGGAAGGACGGAGGCGTGCAACCCCGCGCTGTTGCCCGACACTTGCCAGGGTCCGAGAGCTTCCCGCCGCGCCCAGCGGCCCGTGCGGATGAAGATGACGTCGCCGGCCGACACGGTCACTCCCGCCTCTCGCTCCCAGGCCTCGATATCCTCGATGTAGATCGGTGTCATCGGCTCCAGATAGGGCACCCCCTTGAGTCGGGGGAAGTCGAGCAGGATTCCACGGGTGATGATGCCACTCTTCAGGTTCTGGATCCCGAGCCTGCCGCACCCCTCCGGCGTGCTTGCCGACATCGGAGTGTCGTTGTAGAGCCGGCCGTCGTGGGCGAAGTGGCAAAGCGCGTCGATATGGCTGACTCCGTAGCCGTGATACGTGAAACGGTAGGTATCGCTCCGGAGACTCTCGCCCATGACGTGATCGAACGCAGCGTCCGGGTTGTCCGGCGCTTCTTCCGGCATCGGATTGTGCGAGAGGGAGACCGTGACCCCGCTTCGGACCAGCGCGGCCGCCTCGCGGCTCTTGGCCGGAGTGATCAGGTTCAGCGTCCCTCGCTCGTCATCCGGACCCCAGCGCCCCCAATTCGAGTGCTCGCGAAACATCGCGTCGAACTCTTCGAGGTTGCGCGGGGCCCGTGGGTCCTGCGCTGCCACTGCCTCGCCGGGGCCGAGCGCCACCACCGCTCCGAACATCGCCGACATCATCAACCTCACGCTCATCGACTCTCTCCCTCCCGTTGGCAGGCACGTGCGCGCCGCAGGTCCAGTGTTGGGGACTCGACGGGTTCGGACAAGTGCCGTCGGGACAAGTAGAGGCTCGCCTACGTCGATTTCTCCAGACCAGCAGGCCAGCACCCAGTCCGTATATCGAAAGCGATTTCCGGGGCCGTTCGCGGCGTCCATACCTCGCGCATATGTGCGCTCTAGACTCGCCCTAAATCCCGACCACCCTTGAGTGGCGTGGCGTCGCGCGGCACGAGCGCGCGGGCGCTGCGGGCCGAAGTCGAGGCGTTTCTCGCGGTCACCGGCATCAAGCGCTCGGTGTTCGGCAGCGCAGCGACGGGCAACTCGTCCTTCGTCGCCCATCTTCGCTGGGGCGGAGCTGACCGGCTTGTCACCGCGCACCCTCAACCGCTACAGGGGGACAGGCGAAGGGCCGGCGTTCTTCCGCTTCGGCGGCACGGTGCGTTTCCGGCCGGGCCGTTCGCGGTTCGGTTTGTCCTGTTGCGCCGCCGCGGGTTACCGCCCGAACCGGGCCGGCGATCGCGATTGGAGTCACCAGCGGCGGTCGATGGGGGTGGCGTCGAAGACCTTGTCGACCGAAACGAGGACGCAGTTCTCTAGCAGCGCCTGGGCGGCCAGCAGACGGTCCCAGGGATCGCGGTGCGCCCAGTCGAGATGGGCGGCGTACTCCGCGTGGTCGTGGGTGATGGCCAATTCCTCGGCGGCGTTGCGCCGGAGCGCTGCCCGCAGTTCCTGCGGCGGCAGGCTCACGCGTCGGCGACCTGCCTTGAGCTCGATCTCGTAGATCGAAACCGCGCTGACCAGCACGGCGTTCGTGCTGTCGAGGACCAAGTTGCGGGCGGTTGCGGACAGTCTGGCGCTGCCGGTCATCCACCAGTAGACGGCGTGGCTATCGAGAAGCAGTCTCACTCGATGGGCGGGCAGGCCCACCAGATGCCGAGGGCGTCGGTGCGGTCGCCGGCGTCAATCGCAGCCTGCTCCGGATCGTCGCCGTCGAACAGGTCGTCCGGCAGACGCAGATGTCCGAGCGGCGCGGCTTCCCGCGCGCCGCGCCCGGCTGGCGGCAGGAGCCGGGCGTGGGGCTCCCGGCCCTTGGTGATCAAGATCTCCTCGCCGGAGCGCGCCCGTGCCAGCAGTTCCGAGAAGTGGGCGCGGGCTTCCGCGATCTTGTAGCTGGCAGGCGGCATGGTGGGATCCCGGTATTTCTGTTGGTACAACGGGCGAGGCCGGTGCCCCGCCAGTTGCCGAATCAATGTACAACGCGGTTGGTCATCTGCAAGCGAAGGCGGCGGCGCCATGGCTGGATCCGTGCATGGTGGTCAGGTGCTAACGTCTATCCGGCCCGTATCTAGAGCCGAGCGCCGTTCAGGCGTCAGTAGGTGTCGATGCCTTGGAGCACATCCCGGTCCACGGCTAGACCGCCGAGGCAACTTCAGCCGGGCCGAATCGGCAGGGCCGGGTTGGCCGCTGCCGCCCGACTTGGGCGAGGAAGCGCTCGATGCCCTGCTATTTCCTCTCTCCAGACCTATATCGAACCACAGAAGCACATCGCCGAGCGAGCGGAAGCCACTCGGGCACATGCGTGCCTCTCACCTCGGATCCTGCAGGGAGAGGAGAAATAGGGGACTGAGGGGTGTGGCTGGGAGGGGAGGGGAAGTTGGCGGGGAAAGGGGGGCTGACGGAGGGAAATGAGGCAGCTCGGACGTGTGGTTTTGAGCGGGCGGGGCGGTATTGGACGGACGGGGAGGACGACTGGAGGGGAGAGGGCCTGGAGGAATGCGGGGCGGGAGTAGTCAGGCTGGGAGAGGAGGCGGGAGTCCGGAGGCGAGGCGTCTGAGAGCGAGGAGGATATGGGGTCTGGCGGGATCGTCACGGAGCAACTGGACGTAGAGCTTGCGGCTGTGGCGAGTGAGCTTGGCGGGCAAGCGGAGGAGCCAGAGCCGGAGGCGGTTGGGTTGAGCTGTGCGCCAGGCTCCGGAGAGGGCGGTGGTCCTGAGTGTGTGGAGGAGCTGGTAGGCGATGGCGCCGAGGGCCCAGAGGAGCGCGTTGCCATCGAGGTCATCGATGGCGGTGGCCCCTGCTCCGAGCTGGCCGAGTTCCTTGATCCTCTGTTCGACGACAGCGCCCTGGTTGTAGCGGCGCCAGGCGGTGAGGACGTGGATGCCTTCGATGTTGGTGAGTACGTGAGCGCTTAGTGGGACTTCGTAGGTGTCGAGCGCGAGGGTGTCTGGGCCTTGGAGCGGACGCCGTGTGTGGAGCGAGAGAAGACGGACGCCCCACAGACAGCCGGAGGTGGTCCAGAGCTCATGACCGGGGAAGATGTGCTCACCCTTGCGAGAGCGACGCCAGGGCTGGTGGTGGTCGGCAAGCCAGCGGTGGGCAGGGAGCTTGAGCAGGAAACGGACCTCGAGGTCATCGAGGGTCCGTACCATGGATCGGCTGAAGAAGCCCTTGTCGAGACGCACGGTGATGGTCTCGACCCCCACGGAGCGCAGGCGCCCCACCAAGTCGGTGATCCACGCCTCGGCCCCCGCGGCGGTGGGGGCGTTGCCCGGGCGCCAACGGATGCCCATACAGTCTCCCGTCTCCTGAACGAAGGCCAGAAGCGGATGGTGCGACGGTCGACCGGGCTTGTGCGGATTGTAGCCCCGCTCGGCGCCCACTTGCTTGCGTCCGTAGCGCACGCTGACGGTGGAGTCGAGGGTCAGGGTCAGCGCCCGGGGCACGCCCCCCAGTCTCCAGCGCCGGCACACGATGTGCCACAGGAGTTCGTCGAGGAGGGGCACGAGCGGCTCACCTGCGCGGCGCAACCAGCGTCCGAACGTGGTGGGATCGGGCAGGCGAGTCCAGCCGAACAGGCGTCGAATGCCGCGCCGGTCCAGGAGCGGCAAATCGTCGAGCACGCGGCCACCGTAGAGCAGAAGCACGACCCACACCTCGACCATCAGGCTGGGACGGAAGAAGCCGGCAAGCCCTTCGCTCCGACGGTCGATCCAGGAGCCCAGGCCCATGCCGTCCCACAGATACCGGACCAGAATCAGCCCGCCTCCATCGGTCAGATCCCGGGCGCTGTGACGAATCCGTAGCGGGGAGCCCTCACCTTGTACATGGGGCCGAGAACAGATACGATGGTTGCGCACCGTCTGGGTGCCTTTTGTGGCGAGGAACCTTCTTGGACGAAGTGCCCTCAACCTAAGGCCTTAGACGGTGTTTTTCTTCCCTATGCTACTCCCCTCATGCAGGATCCGGGCTCAAACCACTCGGAGTCCGGCAACGCCTTCAGCCGAACTCAGGTGCTCGCCGGACGAGGTGACGGCCCCCACCCCTGTGAGCTCGGCAGGGAATGGGTAGAGCGCTACTGCCAGGTCATGCAGGGTTCCCCTCGGGCAGCGCCGCTGAGGCCGGAGAACGAGCTGGCCGACTGAGCCGTTCTACGGATGAAGCTCGAGATCGGGACAGGCGGAGCGCGGACTCGGAGGGATAGCTCCTAAGCTACCGGGCCCGATTCACGTCAGATGGACCGAAGGACAGCCACGTCCCTTGGTAGCCCTCTCTGTGGGCATCGCCTTCGCTCCAATCACAGACTCCATCCGAGAAGACCACCTCGAGGGCTGCCCATTCCTCATCCGTGAAGTCGACGTCGTAGTCAGCTCGATCGGGGGCTTTCAACCGGCAGCTCACGATGTCGTTCGTGAGCGGCGCACCGGCCACATGCCGAGGGCTCGCGTAGGCAGGATAGATCTCACCGCATACACCGGCGCCATCGTATGCGAGGGGCTCCTTCACGTTCGACCGTCCCTCTCCCCGCGTATCCCAGCAATTGTCCACCAGGTCGGTCGGCTTGGCCCGCGCCACCTGCTCCGAGCTCGGGACCGGACGGTTGTCGGCCTCGATGGTCATCAACCAGCGATCCATCTGTCGAAATAGCCCGCCCAGATCCGGTGCGTCCTCCGTGAAGCCCCAGAGACCGCCCACATTCATCACGTGATTGTCCGCATGACCATTCCGAGCCTGCATGCGAGCCCGAGTCGTGAACTGGTGGACGATCATGTGGATGTCTCCGCCCTCCAGCTGATCCCTGTAGCTCCGGTAGTCAATCACGGGGGTCGTGGCCAGACCGGCGCCGCCGTAGAGGACTCGTCCGGTGTCGAGCGCTCGCCGGGCGGCCGTCGGGTTCGCCCGGTGCCGTTCAGGCACGAAATTGAGGTCGGCGTCAAACCCTCCGATATCTCGATTGAGGGCCAGGAATTGCGCCTTTGTGATCCCCCCTGTGTTCAGCACCTCGAGGCCGTACTGCACTCCGCGGTTGTCCAGGGGTCTCGAAGCGAACCCGGTCGAAGGGTCGACCCCGTAGACGTTCACCGTGTGGTCGTAGACGGTGGCTCGAATTCCATCCGGATTCGATGCGCTGTAGCGGAGAGGCTCCAGCTGCGGAAGGCTGACCTCCGCCCCCTGCTCCTCCTCGGATGCAGTTTTTGAGTAGGTGGCATCGAGACGCGCTGCGCCCCGGCTGAGGTTCGCGATGCTTCCCCACGCGCCAAATCCCGAAATCAGCCGCTCCTGTTCCTGAGAGAAATCGTGTGGTGACACGTCGGTGAAGTAGTGGTGGAGCAGCCGGGCGTCCGCGAGGGTGAAGAGTGTAGCAGAGGTCACGTCCGGGAAGCTCGATGCGACGATGATTCCATCGAATACGCCGGGGTAGTTGTCTGTGGTCTGATGGCTCTGATATGAGCCGCCTGAGCTGCCGGTGGCGATCGTGTAGATCGGGTCTCCGTAGCTTTCGACGAACCGCTCCTTCACCATGATGTGCGTCTCCGACGCGAGCAGGTCGTTACAGTTGTTGCCGAAGACGTTCAGGGATGCGGAGGTGACTGCGTACCCCATCTCGAGCAACCCCTCATTCAGCACTCCGCCCGTCGCGTTGCCCTGCTGGAACCAACCGCTGCGACAGCCGCCGCCGTGGGTGTATACGAGCTTCCCGTTCCATCCGCGGCTCGTGGTCCAGGGGTTGGGCTCGGGATCGGCCGGGTCATGGAGGACGGCACTCTCATAGATGGCGCGGTTCACCGTCCCCGTCTGGACCCGGACGATGAACGGCACGGTCTCTCCATCCAGAGTGGTCGCCTCGGCCAGGTCTCGCGGCATCCCGCCTGCAGGGGAGTCGGGGTAGGGCCTGAACTCGTCGTCCAGCGTCGACAGGTACACGTAGTCGATCCGGGTCTCAACCGAGCAGTCGCTGTCGAGTGGAGGGCCGAGCGTCTCTCCGCTCGCCATCTCGAACTCCTCGGTCTGGCAAAGGAAGGGGGCCTCATGGGGCCCCGAGATGATCGGGCCCGAGATCGGGTAGTTCGTGACCTGTAGCGTAGCCGCGGCCCCCATACCCGCGGCCCGAGCCTCGATCTCGTTCTCACCAGGCCGGAGCTCCCCAACGAGGCCGATCAGAAATCTGCCATATTCGTCCGGGTGGAACTGTCCGGTCACGTCCTCCCCGTTTGCCGTGACCTCCACGCGGGAGACGTCGGGGTCGTTCATCCCGACAATTCTGAGGAGCACGTCCCCACCGGTAGCGAGGTGAGGCTTTGTCGAGACGCTCTCGATCCTGAGCTCTGAGCCGCCGGGCACATCCGATCCTTCGGCTCTGGCACCGAGGCTTCCCGCGCGTGAGCAGGCGCTGAGCATCCCCAGGGCTGCGACCACAATCATCGCCTTCGGCCACAGGCTACACGGTCTGACTCTATTCACCGTCGTCCTCCCCTTGAGCAACCGGTACATCAAACGATGGGCGTCTTCGGCAGGACCGAATCAGAACTGCCGGTGAGGGGGAGCGGGCATCGGCCCTCGTCGGTCAGCACCAACCCCCTACCCCCCATTTCTCCGGACCCGTCTTCCCTTCGAGTCTCCGGTCCAGTGAAACCGGGGACGCTCGATCCATCATGATCATTCCAGCTCGAAATCGCCATCTCGGACGCTCCCTAGAGACTGCGCCCGGCATTGGGCACGACGTTCTCCGCTCAACGGAACGAAACGATCTCTTCGAGCGGCTTCCTCGCGATATCGGGCACCACCGCCCCCTCTCTCCGGGATAGCCTGCAGCGAGGAGCAGGAACGGGCGCTCGCTCGAGGGCCGCGCGAGGATCTCGTTCGAAAACCCCATGGGACTGGGCGTGGGCGTCAGCGTAGCCGATCCCGCTCGGTGCGGGGCCGCGATCCGCATGCCCGTGGCGATTCCGACCGGTTCGGACACCTAGTGGTTCTTGGCCTTCTCACCCTCGCGGATCGAATCGCTCCTGGAAAAGATCGCGATCAGAGCCGGCGCCCGTAGAGGACCCGACGATCCAGGTGGGAGGCGCCGAGTCCTACGAGGCGCGCTGCCGCCGTTGCCACGACGTGCCGAAGCGAGGCCGGGGCCCAGAGGGAGTTGTTGCTGAGGCGTGGGAGGGAGGGGTGGGAGGGGGTCTAGTCTAGCTCCTGGCACTCGTCGGACCGCCCACTCCCGTCGGACTCAAGCCGGCATCGACCGGTGGACGATACGGCTTGACCGTGAGTTCTGCCTCCCGGTGCCGGGTGCGGGCGATCTCGCAGGATGACTGCATCCGCATGAGGGTGTCCATCGTCACTCCGAATGCCTATTCGATCCGCAGCGCCATGATGCCGGGCAGATCCGACCGGCCGTTCAGAAATGTGGACAGCGCAGGCCGGGACACTCCGAGCACTTTCGCCGCGGCGGCTACAGTCAGACCGTGGGGTTCGATCACCTCGGTCCGGACAAACGCACCGGGGCGAGGGGGGTTGAACATTCGCATCGTGGGTCTCTGGCGCGATCGCACCGGGGCAGTGTCGGTTATCGGTGTTCCAGGAGTTCGAGGAATCTCGCCGGTTTCAGGATGGGAATTCCGCAAAAAGGGGACATTTCCAGAAGGTCGCGGTCACCAGTGACCAGGCAGGTTGCATCGCCCAGCAACGCCGTCTCGAGGATCTTGTCGTCATCCGGATCGCGACATCCCAACTTGGCGCGGGCTATCGAGACCCAACCCGACACGGCCCTGAGCTGCGCGAGGAATACGACTCTGCCCTCCCACGCGACGTAGGCGTCGAACTGGGGCCGCAAGAGACGGCTTCGAAGCTCGCCGAATGATTCATCGGAGAACAGCAGAACTCCGCTTTCCATCCGCACGGCGTCAACCACTGTGCGTGGTGGACTGTTTGGTCTCAGTGCCGCGCTGATCAGAACATTGGTATCGAGGACGAGTCGATCAGCCCTCATCGAGAAGCGACTCGAGGTCCGCGTCGGTGAGGCCCATGGCGGAGGCCTCCTGGCCCAGGGCATCCATCGTGGCTGTGAGTCTCTCCCACGCGGCACCGCGAAGCGCGTCGAATTGGCGCATGGACATCATCACGCCAACCGCTCTGCCGTTTCGAGTTACGCGCACAGGCGCGCTTTGGGCGGAGTCGAGCAAGCGTCCGAAGCGGTTCTTGGCCTCTCTGGCGGTCATCTCTCGCATAAGAGCCATAGTAGCTATTATAGCTCTACAGGACAACGCTCGGTCCTCGGAGCCCTGCTCCTCACCACGACTGCCGCCACCGCGCAGCAGCGTCCCACTCCGTCCACGACTGCTTCTACCTCGCGCTGGCAATTCACGAGAACTACCCGGTCGTAGCAGCGGACACTCGCTTCTACGACAAGGTGCGCAAGCACCCCTGTCTCGCCGGCCGGGTGGTTCATGGCGCTGCTCGAGGGCATCCCGGGCGGGTCGTCAACAGCGGATCCTATCCTATCGCGACATTTGAAGCGACGGACGTAACGGGCATCCGACGCGAGTTCGAGCGGTCCATCGATCTGTATCTCGAGTCCTGCGCCGAGGACGGCGTCGAGCCACGCCGGCCGTTCTCGGGCAAATTGAATGTCCGGCTGGGGCCCGATCTGCACCAGCGCATCGCGATGTCGGCTGCAGAAGAGGGTGTGAGCCTGAATTCCTGGATCGTCCGGACCCTTGACGGCAAGCTCAACGAACCCCAGGTAACCTGAGCTAAGCACGTGGAATAGTTGCACGGCGAGCTCGGCCCTTGTCTCATCCAAACCCGGCGACCGGATTCCTTCAGCGCTTTCCGGACCGCCTTGAGGTCCGTATCCCCGAACAGGCTACCCTGCGGCCCGCTGCCCCGGAAGCCTCAGCGCCCAGAAGTGGTTTCACAACCGCAAGGAGGTCCTGACGGCGCAACGAGGTCGCGAAACGCGTCTCATCTTCCGGCTCTAGTCTCTGGTTCCGCGAGAGGCAGAGGAGAAGAGACGACATGGCCCGTCCGCGGCCAGTGACGAAGTGTTGAAGCCTCACGCCGCTACCCATGATCTACCTACTCGCTCTCGGTTCGGCGGCGCTCTACGGCACGGCCGATTTCCTTGGCGGCCTCGGGTCTCGGCGAACGAGCGCCCTTGCGGTCGTCACGACGTCGCAGGGTGTCGGATTGTTGGTGGTGGCCCTCATGCTGCCGCTGTTGCCCGAGGCCGCGCCCTCGACGAGGGATCTGGTTTGGGGCGGCGTGGCCGGGCTGGCCGGTGGTATCGGCGTGGCGCTGCTGTATCGGGCGCTCGCGGTGGGGAGGATGGCGGTCGTTGCTCCGACGACGGCGGTGTGTGCCGTGGTGATCCCCGTCGTGACCGGCGCATTTCTTGGCGAACGGCTCGCGCCGCTGACGATACTCGGTATCGTGCTGGCGATCGGGGCCATCGTGCTCGTCAGCCAGGAGGATGCGGCTGCATCCGCGGCTCCGCACCCGGGGAGGCTGCCGCCCGGCGTCGGGATCGCCCTCGCGTCGGGGGTGGCGATCGGCCTGTTCTTTCTTGCCCTCGCCGAAACGGACGCCCGTGCGGGGATGTGGCCACTGCTCGCGGCTCGTGCCGTCTCGGTGCCCTTCTTTGGTATGGTTGCCGTGCTTGGCGCGCGGCCGTTACGAATGGCGGCTCCCGTCGCCACGATCGCCGTGGCGGCGGGAGCGAT
This sequence comes from Longimicrobiales bacterium, assembly GCA_965206975.1. GTDB lineage: Bacteria > Gemmatimonadota > Gemmatimonadetes > Longimicrobiales > Gaopeijiaceae > JAAXGI01. Next base: position 251,321 of record OZ242253.1, read on the forward strand.
CGACATGGGTGCCAACGCCCTGTACTTGCTGGCCACCCGCTACGGGTCACTCAGCGTTGCCGTAACCCTGTCATCGCTCTACCCGGCGAGTACCGTGATCCTCGCGCGACTGGCGCTTGGTGAGCATCTGAGTCGCTGGCAGACCGCCGGCGTGATCTGTGCGCTTGTCGCCGTCGCGCTCATCGTCGGCGGTTCCGGCTGGTAGGACCCTAAGAAGGCCCTTCCGTGGGCACACGCGCCGTTCGGACTACCGCCAGCGGGATCGGTCCCGTCGAACTAGAGGCATCGGGCTGGCTAGGAATCGGGACCTGGGTTCCCGCTGCCAGGCTCGGGCTGAGTTGGGCGCCGGCTCACCACCGGTTAAGCGCTTCAGGCTACGATCGGGTTGGGGCGGATCGCTTGGTGCGCGGCGCCCGCTAGACCGCCCCCTATTGGCGGACGGTTCAAACGGGGTCTTGTTTACCGAGTCCAACTCTGTGAGGCTGAGAACTTCCGCTCCGCTGTAGGCGGAGCGTGGGATCGCAACGTTCTCATGTTGACTGTCGCTGGAAGAGCGGCCGTTGCGTGCCTCGACACCCACGATCGCCAATCGGGGAGATCAATGACCTCATCGGAAGGAATCAGGAACCCTGTGATCCGTTCGGCTCGGGCCGGGTGGAACGCCGTCACCACGGCAGCCGGGGAACTCCCCGGTGTCGGCCGCGAGGCTTCCGGCCGGGACGGAACCGGGAAGAACCCGCCGCCGTCGGAGTACATCATCGTCGAAGACCTGCCGGACGCACTCAAGGAGTGCTACTTGAGCGTGCTCGTCTGGCTCGTGCACTTCGACGACGGCCAGATCGACGAACGGGAGCTGTGCGAAATGCAGGTGCTGATGACGCAGCTGCGATGCAACGCCGACGTGCGTCGGGCCGTTCGATCGCACCTCGAGGACCCGCAGAGCCTAGAGGCCGAAGCGCAGATCGCACGTATGCTGGAACTTGCTCCCTCGGAAGCGGCCGACACCACACTGGTCCTGAGGTGCTCACTTCTCAAGGACGCGATACGGGTGTTGCGCGCCACCTCCGGAGGCTCCGCCCGCGAGCAGCCCGAAATCCGCCAGCTGGCCGGACTGCTTGAGCTGGACGCGGCGAAGGTCGCGTTCCTCGAGGACACAGGCGTGAAGGAGGAAGCGATCCTCGCCGGCGACGTGTCGGACTCACAGATCGCGAATGCGGCGAAGTCGATGGCGGCGCAAGCGACAGCGGTCGGCGTTCCGGTTGCCGCCGTCTACCTGAGCGGCAGTGTGACCGGCCTCAGCGCGGCCGGCATCGCCTCGGGACTCGCGACCCTTGGAGTGGGGGGCATACTGGGTTTGTCCGCCATGGTCACCGGGATCGGCGTGGCCATCGTTGCCGGCGGGGCCGCGTATCAGGGCCTGCGGTGGGTTCTGGGTGGGGGGTCCGAGCGGCACCGGGTGTCTCGCCGGGAGCTGATGCTGCAGGAGGTCCTGCGCATCCACCAGGGGGCCATCATCAACCTTGGCGAGGACATGTCGTTCTTTGGCGAACGCATCGTGGACCTGTCCAGGGAGACGGAGAGAAATCGTGACGCCATCGACACGCTGTTCCGGGAAGTGACCCTGATGTCACGATCGGCCGGCGCGCTCAACCGGCTTGGCGAGCGAGCGGTTTCGAGCGCGACCTGCAGGAAGAGGCGGCCAGCCACGCGGCACGATGAACGAGAGCTTGCGGAGGGAAGCCGAGCGGGCAGCTCTCGCTCAGCGGGCCCAGCTGGAGGCCCTGCACGGCGCCCTGCGAATGCTGGAATGCCCAGTAGTCGCCCTGGAATCGGAGTCCACCCGGCAGTCCGCCGAGCTTTCACGTCTGGACGAGATGGTCGCGCAGCTCTACGCCGAAGCCGGCCTGGCGCGTCCCGGCGCCCGAGAGCTGGCCGCCGCCGATGTAGAGGACCGGCCAGGGCCTTCGGATCGGGAGACGAGGCCAGCTAGTCCACGACCGACCGATCCGTCAAGGGACTTCGCGCCGCCGGATGTGGGAGAGGACTGGGCGGCGTATCTCCGCAATGTGGAGCGGTATATCGCCCGTCACGGGATCGAGGTGGCGCGAGACCCCCTCGAGCAACTCGTGCCTCCGCAACTGGCGGCCGAAATCCAACGCCGCTTCGACACGGAGTTCGGCCCCGCACCGTGGGATCGCTGGGACTACGGCGTCGTCGCGCTGGCCGTGCTCGTCGGCGCGGTTACGGACTACCTGCTCGTCGCGACGCCCCGGGGGAGCTTCAAGGGACAGCCCCAGCGGGGGAGCCCGCTGACAGCATGGATGACGGAACAATCGAAGAAGCTGGCTCCGATGGCCGGCCCTGACGAGGTCGAGCGCAACGCGTTTCAACAGTGGGTCGCCGGGCTGACCACCGCTGCGGAAGCCTGGGCAAAGGTGCCCTACGATGTTGTGAGTCCGAAGCTCGGGCTCACGCCGAACGTCCACCGCCTCGCCACTCTTGGCCACGATCCTCTGCTCGGCCTCGTGTTCGGGGTACATGACATCATCTCCGGACGCTGCACCTTCATCGATAAGTCGAGCGCGTGGGGCATCATCGACGGGCCCGGTCATGAAGGCACGTCCAACCTCCTCGAGCCGATTGTCAGAGTGGTCGTCCACGGATTCTCGGACGTCTTCACCACGCAGGGCCTCCCACCACCCTTCCTGGCGCCGTTTCAGCTCGTTAGCGCGAAGTCCGGATTCACTCTGAGGGAGGGGGGCGATCCGGTGGCGGTCAGAGATGTCGTGCGGCACATGTACAGCAACGGATACGACCTCCGGCACTTCGTCACCACGACGATCTCGCCCGCAATCGCCGAGGTCATCCTATGGGCCTACCACGGGGCGCGGGCCTGCGCAGCCGGCCCGGAGCCCGAGGAGGCCGGGTTCCCGGACAGACTGAAGCGGGAGCAGATGCTGGCCCTGACCCATGGACTGCTGGCATCCGCCAACATCCTGAAGACAGCGCTCTACGGCTGGAACCCGCTGGCGATCAACCTCGCCCAATTCGAGACCCTTGCGAGGCGGATGCTGTCCCTGGTGAAGCTCGCCTCCGAACGAGACCAGCTGGTTCGGCAAGGGCTGGACGACGGGTGGAAAGCTCTGCTGGCCGACGCACGGGGGGGACGCGCCTGACATCTGAGACCGGAGCGAGGAAACCGCCGGAGGCCCAACGTTGGTGCGTTGCCGCATCGCGAACATCTACGGCAACAGCTACCGCATGCGAACTCACCCCGAGCTCTGGGAAACGCTGCGTCCCGAAGCCGTAGGAATCGCCCCATCCCCCCCAAAGCGCCCACCCCTCCGGTGTGGCGGGTGCCCCGTGCCAGCGGCGTGCGTGCAGGACTCGAGTTCGGTGGAGGCAGGGTCTGGGGAGACGCCCCACCCCTGAGGAGCTGGTTCCTCAGGGGACCCGGACGCTCCGTGGCTATGCCGGCGCCTCGGCGGTTGGCGCGGGCTACGCTCGTGAGAGGGTGGAGTTGGCTCGGGAACTCGGGGTTGCGTGGCTGGCAGTGTTCTCCGATCGGGGATGGGCCGGAGAGAGCTTCGGCCTCGATTTCGACGATGGGCTCCTCTCTATGGGTGCCGGCCTCTCGATTGTGGTTGGTCTAGTGAGGCACGATCTGGCGCGGGCGCGCAGGGCTCCGGCAGGCAGGCGTGCGGAGCTGCATGTCGATTCGGTACTTTGAGCGGCCCGTACGAGACCGCTTTCCTTCCAACGGGAGAAGTAGATGAGCCAGATGTCCGCCCCCATCGCCGGAAGCCTCAAGCGCTCCGATTTCATCGTACCGATGGTGACCGCTGACCTGACCGACGAGATCGCGAATCGTCGGGCAAGAGGGACGGAAGGGGCCTCAATTGCCTGGATTCTGGGCCATCTCTGTCACTACAGGTACGAGATCATGAAGCTCCTCGGCGAGGATGCCGAAAGCCCGTTCGCTGAGCAGTTCGCCGTCGCGGAGGCAACGGACGGAGCCGGCTACCCGACCATCGGAGAGCTGGTCCAGAGCTGGAGAGAGGTATCGGAAAGGCTCCTGCCCGTTGTGGAGGCCGCCACGGACGAGGCGCTCACGAGATCCCGGGGCGAGGGGAAGCGGCGGGTCCTCGACATGGTCGTGTTCTTCGCGTGGCACGAGGCATACCATCTCGGCCAGCTAGGGACCCTGCGGGCGCAATTCGGCCTGACACCCACAGCCACATTGGCGAAGCGGGCCCGGGCAGCTCGCGCCTAGCCGCCGCTCCGTGGCTGTCCAGACTCACGATTCGATCTCCTTCTCGAACTGCCGGGAAGGCGCGGACTCCGGGCCATCGAGATCAGGCGCGGACTTTCCGCCATCCCAAGCAAGGGATTTCACACCGCCCGCGAAGACCTGAATCCAACGTGCTCCTGCATTGTCGACTCAGGCGAAGAACGCTGTCCCATCACAAAGGACGTTGATGTGATCGGCCTCTCGGGGATGGCGGCGCTCCTGCGAGCGGAGTGATCCGGCGATAGAGACGCCTCAGGGCGTAGTCAGAAGGTGCACGATCCGTTCGACCAGCTCAGGTCGGTTGCGGGCCCGATCGTCGGGGCGAGCGAGCTCATGAAGAGGTGTTCTTCGACTTCGGCCCCGCTCCAGTGGCCGAACATCTGCCCCGCGATCCCGACACTGGAGAGTCCAGCCCCATGTGCTCGGGCACCGGATGGTTCGCCGCGAGCGAAGCGTGCAGGCATCCTAGAGGGTTACCGCGGGCCTGCCACCATGAGGGCGGGAAGCTCCCGGGTCCGGCGACGCGACTCACGGCCAGAATGCTCATAAACCGCAATTGCCTCAATGTCTTGCAGTGGAGCTTCCCGCAGCATAGTATTCAAAGAGTCAGAAAAGTCGCATAAATTTCTGACCAGTCGGCAACCGCGAAAATTCGGGCAGGCTGTGATAAATGACACGCATCGCCGACAAGATCATGGAGCGGGTGGCGGGGCACGAGAGAGGAAAGTGGGTGTGCACCCCCAAGGACTTCCTGGACCTCGGCAGCCGAGAGGCCGTCGACCAGGCGCTGTCGCGCCTCGTCAAAGCAGGTCGGCTGCGCCGTGCCGGACACGGATTCTACGACATGCTTAGGATGAGCGACGTACTGCAGCGCCCGGCCCCGGTCGACCTCGATGCCACTATCGCAGCGCTCGCAAGGCGTGACGATGTCCGGATTATGCCCGACGGCTTGGTGGCCGCGAACCAGCTTGGTCTCACCAATGCCGTACCGGCCAAGGCCTCTTACCTGACGGATGGCCACTCCAGGACGCTAAGGATCGACGGTCGGACCGTCCGCTTCCGACACGCGGGGCCAAGCGTCATGAGGTGGGCAGGGAGACCGTCGGCTCCCGTGGCGCAGGCGCTGCGGTGGCTTGGCCGGGACGCCGCTGCCGATGCGCAAGTCGTATCAACGCTGCGCCGGTTGCTCCCCGACCCGGTGAAGCGCGACTTGTTCGAGAACAGCCGAGATCTGCCCGGCTGGGCGTTACCGCTGGCACGCCGAATCACGGCTGATCAGACTATTTCCGCATGAGTAGAGCCTCCGAGGCCTTTCTCGCCCTACCCAAGCAGGACACGTGTTCGATGCGGCGGCAGGCCGACTCGATACGTTGCCCAGTTACGCAGAAAAGGACTTCTGGGTCTGTTTCGTTCTCGATGCACTCTACAACCGGCTGCCCGACAGGCATCCGAGGCTGACCTTCAGGGGTGGGACCTCGTTGTCCAAGGGACTGGTCTCATTGAACGGTTTTCCGAAGATATCGATCTCATCGTTCACCGTGATGACCTGGGCTTCGATGGGGAGCGCGACCCGACCGTCGCCACTGCCCTATCGAACAACCAACGGAACGCTCTCTCCGAGGAACTGAGAGTTGCGTGCAGCAACTACGTTCTCGGAGACCTGGCGACAGAGATTGCCGAGCTATTCAGCCAGGGCGACCAGGGGTGTGACGTCGGTCCGGATGAAGACGATGCCGACGGGCAAACGCTGTTGATCGAGTATCCCACTCTGTATCCGAGTGATGACGTCCCCTATGTGGCTCGACGCGTCAAGGTGGAGGCGGGAGCGAGGTCTGCGCTGGACCCAAGCTTGACTTGCACTGTCACCGCTTACGTCGGCAAAGACTTACGGGACTGGTCGTTTTCCGTGGATGGCATTCGGGTGATCACCCCGGAGCGAACCTATTTGGAGAAGCTGCTCATCCTCCACGGTGTCCACTGCGGATACCGTGACGCAGAACGGCGGCCCGCCGAAAAGGGCCGGGTCTCGCGCCGCTACTACGATGTGGCAATGATCACCACGACCGATACCGGGAGAGCCGCTCTATCCAACGCCGACCTGCTGGATGCGGTCCGGAGTCACAACCTCACTATGTTCCGGCAAGCTTGGAAGCGATTCGAGGAAGCCGTCCCCGGATCGGTCAGATTGGTTCCACAGCCTGAACTACGTGCAGTGGTTGAACGGGATTACAGAGCCATGGAGGGCATTGTTACCGACCATGCAAAATTGCACAGATATTGGAGTGTGCAGTTTTCAATGGCCTTGATAGGCATGATCCTTGGCGAGGCTCTGGAATTCGGTTGGGTTTCGGTTGGGTTATGGAGCAGCTTCAACGTGCGGAAGCTGCGATCAATGGAATGTGATGGGGTGGGGAGGCCCCTCAAATGACTTCTAACCGGTAGTTGCAACCGCGCGCTCGGCCGTTTGCATCTGTTCGCGATACTCGTCGTGACGGGCGAGAGCGGCGTGGCCATCGGACCCTAGGGAACGCACGCTATGGCTCGAGTGAACCGGCACGTGCCGGTTCAACGCTACAACCAAGGGCCACGCAGGCTCCCGTCACGGCGGCGATACTGAGCCGCCCTTCTGCGCCATCCGGAGCCTTCCTATCAAGGACCCTTTCTACACGTATTGCGGAAACCATCCGCACCGAAACCCGGAGCACGATCCAACCCCAATCGGCCCTGTGTTCACAGGGGATCACGAAGGGAACCGGTGAGATCTGGAAACCGTCTCTGGATACTGAAGAGACTTGCCAGCACCTGCTTGGCCTGCTCAACCAGACGGAGGAGCGGCCAGGATTCGAGTATCCGCTCGGATTCTACGCTGATGAGATCGTGGCGTGGCAATTGGGCGAATTCAGAGAGGCGCGAGCGTTGGAAGCACTCCGTCACGTCGAGACATTCAACCCAGACTCTACCGGCGCTGGGCCGTTCGGGCGTACCAGGCGGCAGCTCGTCTCTCTCGCCCAGAAGGCTGCCACCAAAATTGAGGGGCATCGGGTGTAGGCTTGAACCGGCGGTCTCGGACCGCGCCGTGCGGCCCCTCAGAAGCGGTATTTGAGGTTGACGGTCACCGCGTAGTATGCGAGGCCCTCGAACTCAAAGGCTGAGGTGAATGGATCGACGCCGTTCGCCTGGACCGGAATGTGGCTCCGAACGAGGTTGAAGGTTCCTTGCTCGCTCAGGCTGTCGAACTTGGTCCAGCGTGCCTTCACACCGACCGAGACGCGGTCTCTCAAGGCGTAATCGACCCCGGTCATCAACTGGACGCCGAAGACGTTCTGGCGCACCGGCAGATCGATGAAGGAGACCGTGCCGGCGGCGGCCCGTTTCGCCTCGTCGGGCCAGTCGGGGTCGAAGACGATCTGGAGGTACTCCGCCTCCGGCTTGCGGACGAACATGCTCCCATACACCAGGTTCGTGCTGGCCAAGCCGATTCCGCCGCCCGCGTACGGTGTCCAGCGCGAGTCGTTCGCGAGGTCGTAGTACGCGTTGGCGAAGAGCTGGTGAGCGTTGTAGCTCCAGATCTCCTCGTACGGCGGCTCCTCGTTGCTCCACTCGGTGTTCTTGCCCTGCTGCACCGCGTTGATCGCGCCGACCGGCGCCTTGTCGCTTCCGTGGTGCCGGTTCACGTACTCCACTTCGAAGCGGAGCGGACCGGCCGCATATCCGACGCCGAGACCGCCGATGAAGCCGGCACCTGTGTTGAACTCGTTGAAGCGGAGCGACGACCCCGGGGTGTTGTCGAGACAGGCCGGGTCCAGGGCGGTCGCGGCCGGGACCACGAATCCCGGATAGAGCAGCCGGTCGCAGCGGGACGGGTGGGTGAGACCGCTTCTGCTCGACGTCACGGTCGATGGGTTCGCAGCGCCCACTTCCAGGCTGGCGTAGAACCCGGACCCACCCTCCTGCGCGCCAGCGGTGCCTGCTCCGCCAAGTAGGCAGAGGCCCACCGCAACGACGGAGCAACCAACCCGTGGACCTGCCCCGCTTTCACGGACGATTGGTTCTTGGAGTTGACGGTGTCTGATGTGGTTTCCTCTACCCCCCCTCCAGCGGTGGCGAGGGGCAACGAACGACGCTGAGGAAGCGAGGAGCCGGGAGAAACCTGGAACGCGTCGTCCACCCCGGCGCTGCAGGTTCGCGTCAGGCCGCACGGTTGTTCTTTCCGTAGTTCGTCGGTGACTCGTAGCCGAGCGCCGAGTGGAGCCGGCAGGTGTTGTAGAAGCCTTCGCGCCGGGCTTCGGTCGTCAGCCCGTCGCTCCGCCAGCCCTCGTCCAAGTCCGCCTGCTTGACCCAATTCCGGATCGTCTGCTCCGAAGGCTCGAACTTGCGCTCGAGAGACCCGGGACGACGCCCGGCCCGCACAAGGCCGACCATCCGCTCCGTGTACTCGGGCGGATACCGCCCCCTCCTGCTTCTCGCCATCGCACACCTCCTTGGGGTCGGCCCAAATGGATCAGGTGTCCGCCCACCGGGGCAACTCCACAACGCGCCCAAAGGTACTCCTTCTCCTAGTGTCGGGCATTGATTGTCGTCAACCCAAGGCATATGCTAAAGCCTATGCCAAGAATGAGGATGCCAAGATGACCGGGCTCGAACGTCATGTCCGCTTATTTCGCAATGGTCGAAACCAGGCGTTACGCATTCCCCGAGAGTTTGAACTCGAAGGGAATGAAGCGATCCTGCGAAAAGAAGGTGACCGCCTGATTGTGGAACCGGTTCGCAAAGGGCGGCTACTTGCGTTGCTCAGCACCCTCGAACCTGTAGACGAGCCGTTTGCGGATGTGGACGAAGATCTGGCGCCGCTGGACGATCCAGCTCTCTGAAGGTGCCGCCACGCTATCTGCTGGACACCAATATCCTGCCGGATCTGATCCGTCACCCACAGGGACCGGTGGCTCGGCGTATCTCCTCGGCAGGTGAAAGCACGATCTGCACCAGCATTGTCGTCGCCGCGGAGCTTCGCTTCGGCGCCAAGAAGTCAGGTTCCTCGAAACTCGCCGACCGGATTGACCTAATTCTCTCGGCGTTGGATATCTTGCCGCTCGAGGTGCCCGCCGACCGTCACTACGGAGAGGTCCGCCAGCAGTTGGCACGCAAAGGCACAGTCATCGGCCCCAATGACTTGTTGATCGCAGCCCAGGCTCTCGCACTGGGCCTCACGGTCGTGACGGTGAACGTTGAGGAGTTCGCCCGCGTACCTGGCTTGATAGTCGAGAACTGGCTATCCGATTGATCTCGAGCGAGCGCCTGTCTAGGGCCGAGTGTTTATGCCTTGAGGAGCACCCGGAAAAGCGGACAGGTGGTTAAGGGTAACTCCAGGCTTCAGGCTCCTCGAGCGCCAGGAGGCGAACCTCTTCTTCCGCCTCGTCAGCGCTCGCCACGAGAAGGGCTCCATCATCCTCGCCTTGAACAAGCACGTCCGCGACTGGCCCGAGACCTTCGCCGGCGACGAGATCCTCACGACCCCGAAACGCGCCTCGCATCGGTGCCACCGGACTCAACCGAAGGTTGTCTCCGGGCTTCCCCTCAGCTTTCTCTGTATCCTCGCGCCGACGGCCTCCGTACGTTGTTCCCAAATGATTGGCGGCGAGCTGGGGCACCGGTCGTCCAGTGGGTCGTTCGCAAAAGGGGGGAGACGATGAAGTTCGCGTCCTCGGCAGGACTCGCCGCAATTGGAATCGGGCTGATCCCGATCTTCTCCGGGGCGTCGACCGGTTCCGCCACGGGCCCCGGTCCCGGGGTCCAGGACATCCCGTTGGGCGCTCCGGTCTTCGAGCTGGATCCATCATGGCCGACGGTGCCCGACACGTGGGTCCTCGGAGCGGTTTCCAGCATCGGGACCGACGGTCAGGGGCGTATCCTCCTCCTGCATCGCCCCCGCAGCGCCCCTGCCGAGGAGCGGTCCCGGTCCGCTCCCCCCGTTCTCGAGTTCGACATCGCAGGGAACTTCCTCGGCGCGTGGGGAGGCGCCGGCGCAGGGTACGAATGGCCGGAACGCGAACACGGCATCTACGTCGATCACGAAGGCGCTGTGTGGATCGGAGGCAACTACTGCGCGGAGCGGGAGTTGCCGGGACTCGCGCCCGTGTCCGATGACCAGCTCCTCAAGTTCAGCCCAGCCGGGCAGTTCCTGCTGCAGATCGGCCGGAGCAACGAGAGCCTCGGAAGCGGTGATACGAGAAACGTGCGCCAGCCCGGGGATCAGGCCGTCTATCCCCCGACCAATGAGGTTTTCGTCGCGGATGGGTACGGGAATCGGCGTATCGTCGTCTTCGATGCGGAAAGCGGTGAATTCAAGCGGATGTGGGGCGCCTTCGGGAACGAGCCCGTCGATTCCTATGAGTGTCCTCCCACCCTCGATCCGCCCGTTCCGGGAGGCGACGAGGGTCCTCCCCAATTCCACATCGTGCACGCCGTTTCGATTTCCGACGACGGGCTGGTCTACGTGGCAGATCGGGAGTTCGGTCGGGTGCAGGTCTTCGACGTCGACGGCGGGTTCGTGGACCAGGTGTTCATGCCCGACAACGCGGGAGCAGGCGACGTGGCCTTCTCCCCGGACCCCTCGCAGGCGTTCATGTATGTTGCGGCCGGGAGCCGGACGGTCGTGCTGGAGCGCCGCTCGCTCGAGGTTCTCTATTCGTTCGCGGGGTCCGGGCATCACATCGCCACGGACGCCGAAGGAAACCTCTACACCGCAGAGACCGGACAGAGAAGAGCCCGGAAGTTCGTGTTCGTAGGGCTTTCGGGGGAGAGTCGCTGACGGCGGGCTGAGTCCTCCGTGGCCCTGGCCGACCGAGCGCTCCCGCAAGGCCAGCGAGTGGGTCAAGACGACGTGCGACAACGGACGTGCGACCTACGGCACCCACCTCCTCGGCGACACCCGAACCGGCATCTTACGCGGCGGTCAATGGCGGCTCGCCTCTGGTGGGGCGGGCTCGCTCGAGGAGCTCGGCCGGCTGCTCGACGATCGAGCCAGGGCGCTGATGGATCGGCTCACCTGTCCGGTGACGGGCAGCACGGTGGCCGAGGCGTTCGGTGTGGAGCAGCGGGCGCTGCAGCCGCTGCCCACGATGGCCGAGCCGTTCGACGTGTGGTGGTGCCCCGTCGGGTCAGCCGGGACTGCCTGATCTCGTTCGAGGACCGACGCTACAGCGTACCGTTCGCCTGGGTGGGAAGGGCCGTGGTCTACGCACCGAGCCGGGCCGAGGCGCTGAAGGCCCGCGAAGTGTTCGCCAGGCGCTACAGGCCGTGGTATCCGAAGGCGGTGGACGTACTCGAGGACGACTGGGAGCGGATGGTGGCGTTCTACGACTTCCCCGAGGATCACTGGAAGCATCTACGCACGACGAACGTGGTCGAGAGTCCGTTCGCTGCGGTACGGCTCAGGACGACGGCGGCGAAGCGATTCAAGCGGGTCGAGAGCGCTACGGCGCTGATCTGGAAGTTGCTCTTGGTGGCCGAGAAGCGGTTCCGAAGGCTCGACGCTCCTCACCTCCTCAAGGACGTGTTTGAAGGAAGAAAGTTCGAAGACGGAAAACCCGTCTCAACCCAACAGCGGAAGGCTGCAGCCTGATACGTTTACACGCCGCCTGATACGTTCACACACCTTATTGACCCAAAACCTCGCGGGCGTTCACCTTGAGTCACCATGTTTGTGCCTGAGGCCTTTCCGATCGCACTGCTCATGATGGTCATCAGCATGATTTGCTGGGGATCGTGGGCAAACACCTACAAGCTGACCAAGGGCTATCGGTTCGAGCTGTTCTACTGGGACTATGCGATCGGGATCTTTCTGATCTCTGTGGTCCTGGCGTTGACGCTCGGCTCGATGGGGTCGACGCCCGAGGGTTTCTTCCTCAACGTGCGTCTGGCGGACCCGTCCAACGTCGCGTACGCGATGGTCGGCGGGGTGATCTTCAACGTGGCCAATCTCCTGCTCGTCGCGGGAATCGAGCTCGTCGGGCTAGCGGTGGCGTTTCCCGTGGCGATCGGCACCGCGCTCGCAGTCGGCGTCGTCCTCAGCTACGCCGTTCAGCAGACCGGCGATCCGTGGCTGCTCGGACTGGGAGTCTTCCTCGCCATCGTGGCCGTCATCATGGACGGCCAGGCGTACGCCAAGCTGAGCGCCCACCGTCGGGCCGTTCCGCGGAAGGGCATCATGGTATGTCTCGTGTCGGGGCTTCTGATGGGATTGTTCGCGCCCTTTGTAACGAGGGCGCTCACGGCCGGGGACCCGTTGGGTCCGTACAGCATTGCAGTGTTCTTCACGCTCGGTGCCTTGCTCTCGTGCTTCATCGTGAACGTGTACTTCATGAGGCATCCGATTGCCGGCCAACCGGTGACGTTCGGTGACTACGTGTCGGCTCGGCCCGTCGACCACGGCCTCGGGATTCTGGGTGGGGTCGTCTGGGGCGTCGGAACCGTCTTCAATTTCGTCGCGGCGAGCCTGGTCGGAGTGGCGATCGCGTATGCGATCGGCCAGGCGGCTCCGATGGTCGCCGCGGCATGGGGCGTCTTCGTATGGAGCGAGTTTCGGGGGGCTCCGCGCAGCTCCTGGCTGTATCTGGGTGCGATGTTCACCCTGTACCTTCTGGCCATCGTTGTCATCTCGCGGGCGTACCTGGCCGGATGAACGGATGTCGAGAACGAGGGCATGATGTGACGATGAAACTTGGGCGTGTGCTCTCCTTGACGGCGCTGGTGGTGTCCATGGGTACTGGAGGCGCGGTTGCTCAGCAGCACAGGGTGATCTTCGACACCGACTTTGCGGTCCCTCCGCAGGACGATGGGATGGCGTTGATCTTGGCGCTCCACTCCCCCGAGATCGAGATCCTTGGCCTCACGACGGTCGCGGGGAACTTCAGCATGGAGCGCGCCACCAGCGATGTGCTTCGGGTGCTCGAGATTGCTCAGCGGACGGACATCCCCGTGTATCGCGGGGCCGACATGCCGCTCGTTCACGAGAAATCGGACTACGCCGCGCTCGTTTGGGGCGAGTGGTGGTCCGACGAACCGCCGCCGCCGCCGCCAGGTGGGTTTGCTACGAAGGAGGCCGAGGCGATCGGAGCTGCCGAGTTCATCGTGCAGGCGGTGAAGGCGCATCCAGGTGAGATCACGATCCTCGCGATCGGGCCGCTCACGAACGTCGCGATGGCGATCAGGCAGGCGCCGGATATCGCACCCAACGTGAAGCAGATCGTGATCATGGGTGGCGCCATCGCCCGGCTGCCGGACGGGCACGGCAACGTCACGCCAAACGCCGAGTTCAACTTCTGGGTAGACCCGGAGGCCGCTCGCGCGGTGCTCAGGTCCGGCATTCCGATCGTCCTCTCGCCACTCAACGTCTCGCGGAAGACGGGCCTGACGAAAGAGTGGTATGAGCGGATGGCCGCCGCGGATACGCCGATCACGCGCCTCATCCGAGCGACGATGGGCCCGCGGTTCGAGAGCCGTCCGGACGCGAGTGAACTCATGTACGACCAGGTCGCGGTGGCCAGTTTGATCGACCCGTCCCTCGTCACGACCCGCGAGCTCTACGTGGACGTCGACGATACGCCGGGCCTCAACTACGGCGTGTCGGTCGGCGGCGATCAGATCTGGCCCGGAGCAGAAGGGGCGCAACGCATGAGCGTACAATACGACCTCGACTGGGAGCGCTTCATCACCATGTTCGTCGAGCGTGTCACGCGCCCCGTCCCGTAGCGTTGGTGCCAGGAGCGGATGAGCCGTTCGCCACGTATCGCTGTCGTCGGGAGCGCGAACGTCGATCTTACGACGTTGGTTCATCGCTTTCCGAAACCGGGCGAGACCGTCTTTGGAAGGGAGTTTCATCTCGGGTTCGGCGGGAAAGGAGCCAACCAGGCTGTAGCGGCGCGCCGGTGCGGTGCGGACGTCCAGATGGTGGCTCGGGTGGGGGATGACCTCTTCGGGCCCGCGACCATCGAGCACATCGATGCAGAAGGGATCGACACCACGCACGTTGAAGCGATCGCGAACACGTCGACCGGCGTCGCGCCGATCCTGGTGGACGAGACGGGACAGAACTCTATTCTGGTGGTCAAGGGTGCGAACGACCTGCTCACGCCCGCCGCCGTCGACCGCGCAGCCGGGGCCCTCTCGCAGGCCGACTGCATCGTTTTACAGCTCGAAATTCCACTGGAAACCGTGTACCACACGATCGAGCTGGCACGGTCACATGGCATTCGTTGCATCCTGAACCCTGCTCCGGGGCAGCGTCTGGACCTGGCGCGCATCGCATCGGTCGACTATCTGATCCCGAACGAGAGCGAGGCAGAAGCGATCGGTGGCATGGCCGTGCAGAGCAGCGAGGACGCAGCAGCTTGCGCAGCAGGGCTTCTTGATCGGGGCCTTCAGCGGGTCGTCATCACCCTCGGTGCGCAGGGCGCCCTGGTTGCGGGAAGCGACGGCACGCGAGTCGTGCCGCCCTTTGCGGTCGAAGCCATCGACACCACCGGTGCCGGAGATGCGTTCATCGGCAGCTTCGCGACGTTCCTCGCCGAAGGCCGATCAGAGGGAGATGCGCTCGAGTGGGCGAGCCTGTATGCTGCACTCTCCACGACGCGGGTCGGCGCGCAGACGTCGTTTCTCGACCGGGCAGCGTTCGAGAAGGAGCGAGAGAGACGGCAGGGAGACACGGAGGCAAACGCGCGAGCGGGGTCCTGACGCTTACGAATGGCGAACGCGCGTAGACGATCAGGTCGGGCCGATCGTCCACGACGGCGTCATGTATCTGTCTATGCCTGGCAGCTTGGTGCAGGCGCACGGTTGGATTGCCAGGGTCGCGCGACTTCTGCAGCCCGAAATCGTATGGCCGCTGGCTGGAACAGCCGTGTTCGTGTTCGCTCTGCCGGAAGACTGGGGCCACTTGGACCCGATTGGCGCCAACGCGCTTGACACCCCTGAAGTACCATCCCTCCTTTCCCGGGCAGTTCCAGGATCAGGACCAGGCCAAGAACTTCTGTCGCTCGTTCTTCCGTTGGTACAATGCCGAGCACCGGCATGACGGCATCTCGATGCTCACCTCCGAACAGGTCCACTTCGGTCACGCCGATCAAGTCATCGCCCGAAGGAAGGCCGTGCTACGCAAGGCCTGGGCCGCTCATCCCGACCGCTTCGAGGACGGGGAGGCCGTGGATGTGGACCTGGTCGACTACCACTGATCGGAAGGAGGACGGAGCATGAACGACACCGACAGCAAGCGTGTAGGTCCGATGCTGAACCCACCGCACCTGGGCGAACTGATCCGTGAGAGCATGGGAGAGGTCGGATGGAATGTCACCGAGACGGCGGCGCGTCTGGGGTGTGAGCGCGGGACGCTATCGCGTCTGCTGCACGGCAAGGCAGGGGTGTCCGCGAACATGGCTTTGGCGTTAGAGGCTATTGGTTGGGGTGCCGCCGATCACTGGATGCGGATGCAGGCAAGCTATGAACTCGCGCAAGCGCGGCGGGAACGCGGATGGCAGGAGGATATGAGATCACCTGATCCAGTTTCGCGGTAGTGCTACGGCACGGGAGGCCATGCCAACGCTCACCGTTGGTCCGCATACGGCCGCGCCACGACCCATGATGTGTAAAAGACAGAACTTTATCTGACAGACGGCATGGGTCGGGTCATTAAAGGAAACCTCCACACCGCAGAGACCGGACAGAGAAGAGCCCGGAAGTTCGTATTCATGGGGCTGGTCGCTGACGGTGGGCTGAGTGTGGATGGGGTTGCCGTGGCCCCGGCCAGCCGGTCGCTCCCGCAACGGCGTTGCGTGGGAGCGAGGACGTGTGACAACGGAGCTGCGACCCACGGCACCGACCGCCTCGACGACACCCCAACCGACATCTTCCGCTGCGATCAGCGGCGGCACGCCTTCGGTGGCTCAGCGTGGGTCAGTGGGCCAATCCGCCCCACGCGACGCCGATCCCGTCCCGCATCATGACGATGCGCGGTGAGACGGCAACCCACTCGCCCAAGTCGAACGCGACACGGTTGCCGCTTCGATCGAACGTCCATGACCGGGGGAGTCAGTTGCCGAAGCTGGCGGCGATCGCGGCCAAGCCTTCCCGGATCTCGGCCTCGGACTTCCACACGCCGCGCACCATCACGCCCGCACGGTCGGCGATGTTCGCCACGTCGTCGAGGGGGTCGGAGTTCGTGAGGATCAGGTCCGCCCGCCGGCCGGCCGCCACGGTGCCGAAGGAGTCGTAGCGCTGAAAGTACTCCCCGACGTTGCGGGTACCTGTGACGAGGATCTCGTACGGCGACATCCCGGCCTCGGCCATCGCCGCGAGCTCGCGGTGGAGCGAGAAGCCCGGGACGCTGAACATCTGCGGAGAATCGGTACCCATGAGGATCCCCACGCCCGCCTCGTTCATCATCCCGAGGAGGCGCGTCCGGTTGCGCGCGTGCAGGCGCGCGCGCTCCGCGTCCCAGCCGTCCCCCGCCTGGATGGCCGAAAGGCGATCCTTCCAGCCCTCGACGCCGTCGGGCGGCCAGTAGCGCATTTCGGGATAGGCCGCGAGCGTCCCGGAGTCCCCGAGCCCGATCACGCCCACCTCCCATAGGACCATCGTGGGGACGACCCACGCCCGTGCCGCGATCGTGAGGGCGAGGAGTTCCTCGATCCTCGCCTGGTCCATGGGGCCGCTGAGGCCGCCGGCGTCCTCCATATAGCCGTCGAGGTGGTCGAAGGTCTCCTGTCCCATGAGGACGGCGTGCCGGATTCCGACAGCCACCGGGACGTGGCCGCCAAAGCGGAGCCCGGCCTGGGCGGCCGCGGCGGCTACCGCATCGTACGCCGGCACGCTGAGTCCGGGATGGATCTTGAGGTGGTCCCACCCCTCCCGCTTCTGCGTCCAGACGCGCTCGGCGGCCTGCTCGGGGGAGGTCACCGTATTCCCGCTGAAGCTCGGGCCCGCAAGGTAGAGCGTCGGGCCCCAGATCTCCCCGGTGTTCGTCCGCGCCTTCAGGTCGAGGTCGCCGGGGAGGCCCAGCATCCCGCGGACCGTCGTCACCCCGTTCGCGGCGTAGAGGAACATCACCTGCTCGCGGAACTCCTCGGTCGCGTTCCCGCCGGGCGTGTGGCCATGCATCTCCGACATCCCCGGCAGGAGGTACTTCCCGGAGCCATCGATCCGTTCGGCACCGGCCGGCACCTGTACCGACGCCGCCGGTCCGACCTCGACGATCCGGTCACCCCGTACGAGCACCGTGTGGCCGGGCAGGATCCGCTCGGAATCCATCGGGACGATGGTGACGCCGACGAAGGCCGTGACCCCGACCGACGGCGCCTCCTGGCAGGCGGCGGTCAACGGAGCCACGGTGGACACGGCGAGGGCGAACGCGGCGGACAGGCGAGTGGACCTCATGTGGCCTCCTCGGTGCGGCCCGTCCCGGACGGGAGAGCCCTCTCAAGGCGGGCCGGGCGCACTGCTACGGGTCGGATGGCCGCGGCACCCCCGCCATCCGGGTTGCGTTCGGCGACCCGGTGCCGGACCTTACCACTGCAGCTTGGCCTCGCGCGAGCTGGCCGGCAATACGAGTCAGTCGTAGTAGACGTCTTCCTCGAACCGGGTCCAGGATCCGAACACAGGGAATGGGGAGGGCAGGCTGCCCCGCGGGTCGTCCACGCGGAACCTGATCCTGCCGGCGTCGAACACATCCCGGACCGAAACCGAGAACCCGGACGATTCGACGCAGTCGCTGCAGGCAGCCGGAAGGGTACGCTGCGAACGCGGCGACGTGAAACGGATCCTGATGACCGAACCATCGCCACTCTGCTCGATGCGATCGTCGCTGGCGGCGATTTCCCACTCCTCCAGAGCATGACTGCCTCGGAATACTGCGCCCAGAGGCCGACACCGCCGGAGAAGTCGATGATCACACCCTTCCTGGGACTCCCGTCCTTCGAGGGATCGAACTGGCGAACGGGCGCGGCTGCCCGCCGCCGTGCCTTAACGCGACCGTCACCGCGGAAGTGCCACTATAGCGAGTTCAGCGCCGCCAGAGCCTGGGTCAGGCCAACGCGGACCACAGCCTGTACACTCAATCTTCGACAGGATGGATGCCCTCGGCCTGCAGTGCGTCGGACCGGAGGCGCCCTACGGCCGACAGGCGGACCCCTGGCCCGAGTGGTTGCCAAGTGAAAGCAAGAACGTGCCGACCTTCCGCCGGATCGGGACATCGCCGGCGGACGCTGAGGCCCAGCTCGACTACGTCTTCGCGTCGAAGCACATGGCTGACGCCGTGCACGTAAGCGCCCTCAACGAGCCGGCCGAATGGGGCTCGAGTGACCACTGCCGGGTGGTCATCGAAGTCGGATGACGCCCTGCTGTAAAGTTGAGCCAGGGGCTGGACCGGGGTCCGGTAGCCGTGCCGCTCTAAGAGCCACCCGTGATTGTAGCATTCGACGAACTAGCCGAGGTCTTCTTGTATGCCCTCCGACTCCTCCCGGCCGAATCGCGTTCTCCGGCCAAGCCCAAGCCACCCCGGGAAACGACGAGGTCGACGGTTGGACCGTCGACCCTGATCGTCCTGGAGTGGCCATCCGTCACGTAAGAGGCCCTGGCCGGCACGGCACTGGTGAGACCGAGCTCCTTCGCATCCACACCCCCGGCCGTCGCACTACCTGTCTGTACACGCGGGGATCTCCTGTCCGCCGACCGTGATCGTGTTAAGCCAAGTCTGGACGTGCGGGCCGGAAGGTGCGCAGAGACCCGTGCCCCCCACCGCGAGCGACCAGAGCCGGAGCATCGTCAGTTCGGTCGGCAGCGGCCCCGACAGCCCGGCATTGTTCGCCACATCCAGGATCAGCAGGCTTGACATCCGGCCCAGCTCCGGCGGAAGGGAGCCCGTCAGATCGTTATCGTTCAGGTACAACGATTCCAGGTTGGCCAGCTCGCCGAATTCACGCGGGATCGGACCCGAAAGGTCGTTCCCGTTGAAGTAGGCTTTCTCCAGGTTCGCCAGGTCACCGAGCTCCGGCGGGATCCGGCCACGCAGGTCGTTGTCGTTGAGGTAGAGCCATCCCAGGTTGGCCAGCTCGCCGAGCTCCCGCGGGATCCGGCCACGCAGGTCGTTGTCGTGGAGGTAGAGGCTCTTGAGGTTGGCCAGGTCACCGAGCTCTGACGGGATCCGGCCGCCCAAGTCGTTTTCGTGGAGATAGAGGGCTTCCAGGTTGGCCAGACCGCTGAGCTCTGGCGGGATCCGGCCCCTCAGGTCGTTCCCGTGGAGGTCCAGTGACACAAGGCTGGTGAGGTTTCCGAGCTCGCGCGGGATCCGGCCCCTCAGGTTGTTGTCGTGGAGCCACAGATTTCCGACGCGGCCGGACCCGTCCGTATACACGCCGTACCACTCCCAGAGCGGCGCGTCGGTCATCCAGTTGTCGGCACGCGCCCAGTTGGGTCCGTCCGTGGCTTCGTAGAGCGCCGCGAGCACATCCCGCTGTGGGTCCCTGACGGTGATCTCGGCCGTCCCCTGCCCGCTGCCGGCCTTCGCCGTGACGGTCGCCACTCCCGCGCCGACGCCGGTCACCAGACCGGACGCATCTACGGTCGCTATCGCCGGGTCACCGGATTCCCACGAGAGCACGGCATCGGTCACGGCGTACCCGTTCGCGTCGAACGCCTCCGCCCTCAGTTGCGCCGAACCGCCCGGCGCAATCGTGTCTGCGGACGGCGAGAGCTCCACCGAGACGACCCGTCGCTTCACCGTCACCACGGCCGATCCGGATGCGTAGCCCGCACTCGCCGTGATCGTCGCCATCCCATCACCGACCGCTGTCGCGAGGCCGGATGCGTCCACCGCCGCGATCGACGTGTCGAAGCTCCTCCACACGACGGTCGCGCCAGTCATCACTGCGCCGTTCTGGTCAAACACCTGTGCCGTCAGCTGAACGGTCATTCCCAGCGCCGCCAGCTCGGCCGCAGAGGGGGTCACCGCAACCACCGGGGGAGGCGGTGGATCCGGCCCTGGCCCCATAGGACCGTAGCTGTCGCACGCCGACAGCCATGCGAGAACCGCCACGGCCAACGCCCGCAAGACGGTGCGGCGGCAGCTCACAGCGCTCCGAACGGGGTCGACGGCTCCTCCCGGTCGGCCGCCGGACGTGGACCCGCTGTGGTCTGGTTCTCTCTCACAGCCACCTCTCTCCCGCCCAACGCGCCCAGCCGGTGGAGATGTCCGAGCCGGTGTGACGCGGCATCACGCTTCCGGCGGGAAACGGCGGCGGAGTGAATCGCTATCAGCACACTGCACCCATGTCGATCAGTGGTTCGGACACACGACCCCCGGCGGACGCAACCATTTGGTAGGGCAACACGGCCATCTGTGCTGACCGGGCACATGGAGTCCTAAAGCAGGATCCGTGCCGGGCTGCCCGGGAGGATGGCGCGCCCACCCGCGGCGGACACGAGTTCCAGATCGAGGTCGGGATCGACGTCCTCGCTCGGGCCGGTATAGTGAAGCTGCCCCGGCGGTGGACGCCTAGTCTGTTGGGAGAAAGGAGTCCAGCATGGGAAGAACGAGGTCGAGCAGCTGTACTGCGCGCGCGGCGACATGGAGAACCGAATCAAGGAGCAGCAGCTCGACCTCTTCGCCGACCGCACCTCGACGGCGACCCTGCGGGCCAACCAGCTGCGCCTGTACTTCTCGGCTTTCGCCGGCATCCTGATGGGGATCATCAAACAGTTCGGCCTCGCCGGCACCGACATGGCGGCGGCTCAGTGCGCGACCATCCGCGTCAGGCTGCTGAAGATCGCCGACGTCGTCAAGGTGACGGCGCGCAAGGTCTGGCTGTCCTTCTCCTCCGTCTACCCCTGCCAGGAGCTCTTCGCGCGCATCGTCGCCAGACTGCAGGCCGCGGCCCGGGCCTCGCCCGGATCACGCTGCCGTTCGACGTGCTGATCGATACGCCGGGCCGGGCAGCCACGGGAGACGTGCGTCCACGACCTGCGCCGCGTCGCCAGGAGGCTTCACCGCAAGGTAGTAGTTCATGGTTCGTCCAACGCTGATACGCC
Source organism: Longimicrobiales bacterium (assembly GCA_965206975.1). GTDB lineage: Bacteria > Gemmatimonadota > Gemmatimonadetes > Longimicrobiales > Gaopeijiaceae > JAAXGI01. The sequence goes on from OZ242253.1 coordinate 272,685, forward strand.
TCCGCAAAGCACCACGCACAGCCAACTGAGCCGGATCCGGCGTCCACGCCCTGCGCCGCGTCTGTTGTCCACAAAATCAGCGCTCCCTGGCCCCGTGGTGATTTATCCGGGCTAGAGTCTCGCGGGCCAGGTAGGCTGCCCAGTCGTCCATGAGCCGGTTTCTTCTTGCATTCCGAGGGGGTCGGACTAGATTTCTATCTAGTCATTCTCGAGATGGAGGCAAACGCTACATGAGCAAGAAATGGCAGGTGCAGGATGCCAAGGCGCGTTTCAGCGAGTTACTTGAGACGAGCTTGGCCGAAGGCCCCCAGATCGTGACCAAGCGGGGAGTGGAGACAGCCGTGCTGGTGCCGATCGACGAGTGGCGGCGACTGGAGAGGCGGGCCAGGCCGGATCTCAAAGAACTGCTGCTTGCTCCGGAGGCCCGTACGGATGCGCTGACACCGCCACGGGCGAAGCATCGCCGCCGCACGCCGCCGCGCTTCGAGTAGCGTCGTGTATCTGCTCGACACCAATGTCGTATCGGAATTGCGCCGTGTTCATCCGCATCCACCCGTCGTCCGCTGGATTGAGCAGACGGTTGCCGACGAACTATTTCTGTCCGCAGTGACGGTCGGCGAGATCCAGGCAGGCATCGAACTCACGCGCGAGCAGGATATCGCCAAGGCCGAGGAACTGGATACGTGGCTCAGCGCGGTGATGAGCTCCTGCAACATCCTCCCGATGGATGCAGCCACATTCCGGGAATGGGCGCGGCTCAAGCATCGCCGTTCGGACACGCTGATAGAGGACGCCATGATCGCCGCGACCGCCGTGGCGCATCGGCTGACGGTCGTGACCCGTAACGTACGGGATTTTGACCAGCTCGGTGTAAGTCTTGTAAATCCATTTGAGCACCCTACCGACGCACGTCGGTAGGAAAACCCTTCCGTAACGACGACACTCTCCTGAAGAGCCTCCCGAACTCCAGGGTTGATTCGCATTAGGCCATTCACGCCAGCACGTCTTACAAGATTAGAATCCTCTGATCCGGCTCACCGGGGCAGATTGGTGTAGCTACTCCGCCTCACCGCTTACAGTTCTTATAATCCGAGGCCATGCACGCACGGGCCGACTCGACAGCGCGGCTGATCTCATCAGAGGTCATTTCACGCTCAAGCGCAGCTAGAGCCTCCCGGGCCTCTTGGGATTCTTCGATTCCATTTGTTACGGAGATGTTAAGCCACATGTGCGCGAGTTCAATTTCGTCCACGGCCCCAAGGGTGGATTCAAGCGGTCATCGCAACACCCCAGGGAGGTGTGGCGATGGTCACCGGTTCGCTAGTTACAGAATTCCCGGACGTCGATTACGTGGAGACCTATCCGAACGGGCGCCACTGTCCGCCTCCGTGCCGGAACGCGACCGTCACCGCGCGAGTGCCGGTATAGCGAGTTCGGCCTCGATGCCCTGCGTCGCCAGAGCCTGGGTCAGGCAAACGCGGACCACAGCCTGTACACTCAATTGGAATACACGTGTAAGGTCCGCCTTAGATCACCCGTGGAACGCCCGCGACGGTTGCGAAGGATCACCTGCGCCTCGCCTACCTCTTCAAACTGCACGATTGCTAGGTGTACGAAGATTCTCTGAATAGTCTGTACGTCTCCCCCGCCCGTGTATTGGTAATCATACGGGGTAATGGTTGCGACGTTGCTTGGATCCGCACCTCGGTTTCACCCTTGCGGTCGCGGCCACCCCCTGATGTTTGCACCCTGACCGTGAAGGGTTCCCCAACCAAGACTGAGTCCGGGACAATACCAGAATTGAGAATCCGGCCAATGACACGTTTCTCATCGAGCCCCAAAATCCCGCAGGCTCCGAGTCCCACGAGGACAGGTATCAGAAGTCTTCGCATATCTGTGGTGTCTTCCTCCCGCCCGACACTCGGTGAGTGAAGAGCGATCACTCCCACGAGGACTGTATGACCCTTCCTCCCAACAACCCTACTCCCCTAGTCTCTACTCTACAGACAAATCTGCGGTTTCCAGAGTCCACCTCAACTGACAGAATCGCTAGCGACCCGAGCGCCATCGGTTCGGGGACCGGCTCCGCGACCGGTTGTAGCGGCGGCGCCCGGACCAATGTCTCCTCGGGACCATGACGCTCCTCGATCACTACGGGCGCCCGCTCACGCCGGGATGCCGCCGCAGCCCCGCCGACCGGCTAAACCACGTTCTCGTAGAACAGGCCGTCATACAGAAACGCAGGTGCGACCACCTCACAGTCGTGCCCGCTTGCTCCGGCACGCCGCATCTCGACATACCAACCATCGCGCACGGTGTCGGCGACCCGGTCGAATATCGCCTCTGCCTCCTCCCGATCGAGAAGAAAACGCCCGTGACCGCTCAAGAGGTTGATCCGGTTCGCGTAGCGCCCCAGGCGGCCGCACGCCATCGCGAGATCTCGCCGCTCCAAGGCGATCGCCGGCGTGGGTGTCAGGTCGAAGGCCGGGCTCAAGCGCCAGTGCGGCCCTTCAGCGAGGATCGCGTGATTTCGCGGATGATCGTCCAGATTGGAGACGGCCGCGTTAAAGCAGATCCGACCGAACAGTTCGCGCAGATCATCTTCCGCTCCCGCGCTCGCGCGGCGGACTTCATCGGCAAACAGCAGATACGACCGATCGCCGCGTCCGCTCGGACTGTCGTCGGAGCGGAGGAGCGTCAGTGCGCTCACCATCCGGTGCCGGCGATAGACGCCATCTGACCGGTCACGGTCGAACCGGCGCACGAGCAACACGTCACCTCCGCCCACGGTCTCGATGCGGCTGTCGGGGACATTCAGGCCGCATGCCCGGGCCAGGGCGAGCATGCCATGTTCGATACGCGGATGGTTCCAGCGGTCGTCGGTGCGGCCGAACTTGGCAACCCAGAGCGCGGTCCCGTCCTCGACGACCGTCTTCGGGCGTGCTCCGCCCATCGATGTACCTACGAGAAGGAGCTCCTCTGCCCGAACTCCTAACGGTCCGGCCCGGTCCCGGTCGCCGGCGACGATCGCATCGGCCGCCCGCTGGAGCTTGGCAAGATCCAGCGTCCGGTTGAACCGGTGCCGCGCGACAGGGGGCTCGACACCGGGGCCGAAGCCTAGCGCGCCGGCGCGATCGTCGGAGCCCGGCAGAAGGTAGTCGAACTCGGCGAGCTCCCCGAAGCCGGCGTTGCGGTCCATCACGCACCGTCCCCAGAAATCCGGCATCGCATCCCGGATTGCGCCGAAAAATCCCTCCATGCGGGCTGTCTCGTACACGCGGCTGGAGAGACGCAGCTCGACCGGATCGAGTTCGACGGCGTCGTCACGCTCGCGGTACGAGCGGCCGTACACGAACCGACCCACCCCTCCGGCTCCCTCGTCGGACCAGCGGAAGCGGCCCGCCGTCACGAACTCCGTCGCGCCCGGGAGCACGATGTAGACGAAGCACTCACGCTCAGAAGTCATCGCTCAACGACCTGGGGGTGCGGGCGATCCTGGGGCTGCGGGCGCGTTCCAGCGTCTTGCCTTCGTCGTCGCGGTCCGGATGCGCCACCTCGCGCATGTGGCCGAGGAGGCCCAGGACCCAAAGCGCGCCCAGATAGAGCGCCACGCCAGTCGTCGGCTTGCCTCTCTCGATGCCGGCCACCACCGACCGCGACACGCCCATGCGCTGGGCCAGCTCGGCCTGCGGAAGCCTGCGACGCAACCGCGCCGTGCGGATGTTCCGGCCCAGCCGCTCCAGCGCTTCCTCAACCGCGGCCGGGGGAGAATCGGCGATTTTCGTTGGCCTTGGCATGGCATTCCCCGCGATGTTGACGCATGTGACGTTGGCTTCAGCTCATGCAATACGCTCGTGCCATGGGTCCGTGACGTCAACTGTCTCCGGTCAGGTTTTGTATATTACTATATTCATATCGCTATAATATGTATTCTGTAATATACATTTGTTGCGGACTCGCATTCTGAACCGCAAATCTTCCCCGCGAGGCGGGCCACGGCACCCCTGCCCCGCCGGTCGGCCGAGCGGCGCTGCACCAGATACGGAGACCGCACCGGTGGACCTTCCCTCCTGCGTCCTCCCGGGCTCTGGAGTCCGCCCCTCCAACCGATCCCGCACCGGCCAGGCGCGCGGTTCGCGTCGAAGAGCGCGACCTCGGGATCAAAGGGTGCATCGACCGCGGTGTCCGCCTGTTTCGGGAACTCGTGCGGAGCGCGAATGCAGGCAAAGCGGCGGGCATCAGCTACGCGGGCTTCGTAGAGCATGTCCGTGGTGTCCGGTTCGATGAGCTCCGCCAGTGGAAGTCGTCCCGGCCGGACGCGTCCGCTCCGTTGGAGCTGGCCCGGCAGGTCACCGGAGTGTTGGCCGCCACGAAGTGCGCCGCGTTACCGTCGTCGTCCAAGCGGGTATAGACACCTTCGTCTGCCCGGAGCGGCGGAGCGTCCCCGACTGCTTTCTCAAGCGTGGGGGCTAGGAAGGCCGAGTGACACGTGCCGCTGCTCCCGGGAACTGTTGGGAGCGGTCCCGGCCAGTATGCGGCGCAGGCGCCCGTGCTCGCCCACACCCCCCATCCGCCGACCAGGAGGATCCCATGCCGCAACCCCGACGCTTTCCCTTCGCCGTGGCCGCCCTCACGGTCGCGGTCCTAGTTGCTCCACCGACCCCGGCCCGGGCGCAGACGGACTACGAGACGACCCGAATCGCCGATGGCGTCTACCAGTTCCGGTGGGTCGGACACAACGGCTTCATCGTCGTGACCCCGTCCGGCGTCGTCGCCGTGGACCCGATCTCCCCGGAGGCCGCGATCCAGTACGCCCGGGAGATCCAGCGAGTGGCACCCGGCGCTCCCCTCGTCGCCATCGTCTACAGCCACCAGGACGCCGACCACGCCACCGGCGCGCCGGCGCTCATGCGCGAAATGGGCCAGGAGGTCCCGATTCTGGCGCACCGGAATGCGGTAGCCCCACTCGCGGCGGCGGCCGAGGCGGACCTCCCGGTGCCTACGAGCACCTACCAGGAATTCATGTCGATCGCGCCCGGCGGCCGTCAGATCGAGCTTCACTACGTGGGTGCGAACCACACCGACAACTCCACCGTCGTGTTCGTGCCTGATGTCGCGGTTGCGTTCGCCGTGGACTTCGTGGCAAACGATCGTGCCGGCTTCCAGGACCTGCAGGGCGCGGTCTTCCCCGACTTCTTCGAGTCCATCCCGGCCCTGCTCGAGATCCCCTTCGAGACCATCGTCTTCGGCCACGGGCCGCCGGGCGACCGGGAGTCCATCCACCGCCAGATCCGCTACTACGACGAGATCCGTTCCGCCGTGAGGGACGCCTTGGCCGCCGGGTGGTCGGAGGATCGGGCGGCGGCGGAGATCCGTCTTCCCGAGTTCAGCGACTGGGGCCAGTACGAAGCCTGGTTCCCGATGAACGTCCGGGCGATCTACCGCTGGATGGACGGGATGTAGGTCGACGCGCTACCCCGTGGCCGGCACCGGGCGGCCGTGGAGAACCGCCAATGCCGGGAGACGGCCGGCGAGGGGCACGGAGACGGCGGGCGCCGCGTGGAACCAGACGCGGCCCGGCCTGCGGGAGGCCGGATCGTGGCTTGCGACGAGGTCCGGCACGGTTGCCGCCGGTGCCCGGCAACGGGACCAACAAGGCGTGGGCGATCGCGGCCGCCGAGGGGCCGCGGACGACTCGGAGGGCCGATGGCGTTCATCACGAGACGTCCGCCTCTGGCCGTTGCCTGCACCTGCGATGCGGCATAGGGTAGACACGGAGTTGTACATTCTACCTTGGAGATCGCCATGGGCCTCAACATCAAGAACGACGAGACCTGTCAGCTCGCGCGCGACTTGGCCCGGCTCACCGGCGAGACCATGACCCGCGCCATCACCGTCGCGCTGCACGAACGCCTCGCGCGCGAGAAGCGCCGACGCGACCTGAATGCCCGAATCGAGGAGCTGCTTGCCATCGGCCAGCGCTGTGCCGAGGCGCTGGAGCCTGGGCCATCGGCCATTGAGCATGGCAACCTGCTCTATGACGATCAGGGCCTGCCCAGGTGATCGTCGACAGCTCGGCGGTGCTCGCCAATCCTGTTTGCCGAGCCGGATGCGAGGCGTCATGCCACCGCGATCATGGCTGCTTACCCATGCCGTATGTCGGTTGCCAACGTGCTCGAGGCTTCCATTGCGGCGGAGCGTCGAGGCGGCGACACGGCGGGCCATGATCTCGACGCGCTCGTGGAGAACGCGGACATTGAGTTGGTGCCCGTCACGGTGGAGCAATTCGAAGCAGCGCGGCAGGCATGGCGGCGCTTCGGCAAGGGCAATCACCCGGCCGCACTGAACTTCGGCGACTGCTTCGCCTACGCGCTCGCCAAGACGACCGGCGAGCCGCTGTTGTTCAAGGGCGGCGACTTCGCCCAAACTGATATCGACCCGGCGTGACTGGGCGGCGGTCCCGGGCCAGCCGACCGGGAGGGGTTCGTTTCTGGCTTCGGGGTCCCGGAGCTTCCCGCGTGGACGACCCCTACGCTCCAGCAAGCTCCCCCCGCCCCCGCTGACGGTGGGTGGCGGAGGCGATTCTTCGGGTAAGGGGCAGGAGGACCGACCCGCCTACGGTCGCCCGCGGAGCTGCCGGCTGGCCCGGAAGAGGATCTCGGCGGGCAGCCCCGGGTCTTCGGAAATCTCCTCCCAGACCCGGTAGCTGTCGGGGGCTCTGCGGTCGATGACGGCCTGCCAGAAGAGCTCGTAGCGTTCCCCGGCGCGCAGTCGGCTCAGCAGATGCGCCGAGAGCCAGCCGTCGATACGCCGGTCCCTGCAGAGTGCCCAGGGAATCCTCCCGAACGCCTCGGCGATGACTTCTTCGCGCCCTTCGGTCCACTCCCGTTCCACGAGTCCGCTCATGAACCAGCTGCCGTAGGCGTTCCCGCGACCACAGGGGAGGATCTCGTTGGCCACTCCCTCCGGGCTGTCTCCCGCCAACTCGAATCCGTCGAGCGCCCGAAGGGCCCGGGCGTCCGGGTCAGCGAGGTCGGACTGCGCTGCGAGGGTGAATGGTGCGCCGAGCGCCAGGATCAGCGCGATGCATCGTAGCCGGCTCCTGGCGACCATCGCGGTTCCCCCCTGCCGATTCCACGGATGTCGAACACCTGTTCCACGATGTCGATCACCCTGAAGTGAGCGAGTAGCGGTGCCGAATGACCTGAGGTAGCGACCCGTTCTTGCATCCTCGCAGAGGTCCCTCGAGGAGAGGAGGAAGATGGCGACGCAGAAGAGGTCGTCCATGCGAAGCATTCGAGAAGTGCCGCGACTGAAGTATGAGCCCGGGCGCAGCCACCGGCAGCTGGGGGTTGCCACCAGCACGGCAAGCCTGTACGTGGGCCGGGCAGCCGAGGCGGGCTTCTCCTGGCCATTGGTAAATCGCCGGAGGGACTGGACGACGCGGCGCTCTTCCCGCCCCGGCCGCCGTCGCGGGATGTCCGGCCCGAGCCCGACCGGGCGGAGGTTCACCGGGAGCTTCAGCGGCATCGGGGACGGCGCTGCAGCTCCCGTGGCTGGACTACGGCAACGCCCATCCGAACGGTTACGCGTCCAGCTGGTTCTGCAAGCACCACAAGGAGTGGCGAGGCCGCCTGGACGTGGTGCTGCGTCAGCACTGCGGGGGGGGGGGGGGGGGGGAGATGTGTCTGGATCGACTGCGAGTACGACTTCGGCGGCAGTTGGAGCCACTGGATCACGCATCAAGAAGATCTTGCCCGTGACCCGCAGATACGCCCGCCCACGTGCAGCCGGGAAGCGTCGGTGTCCGCCCAGCGACTTCTCGGCGGTGGGGGAATCTCAGTTGGCGAACATGCGTTGCAGCGCGGTGAGAACCTGATGCATCGGCGTTTCGGTGGACAATTGTCCGAGGCGCCGGACCAAGCGCACCCGGTCGACGGTCCGCAACTGATCGGCAACCACGTAGCCGACCCTGTCATGGAATCGGCAAGCGATCCGGAACGGGTAGGGGTGCCCCCCCGTGGTCATCGGGGCTACGAGGAAGGTTGCCAAGTGGTCGTTGAGGTCGTCCGGCGACACGACGACGCATGGCCGGGTTTTCCTGATCTCGGAGCCACGCGCCGGATCCAGTGAAATCAGATAGACTTCTCCCCGCCGGGGCCGGTCTATTTCCACTCCCATTCCGACTCGTCGAAGAGTGTCGGAACCGGATCGTCGAGCAGGCCGCCATCACCCCGGTCTTGCAACTGCCGCGCCGCCTCAGCCCATCCAGCCCTCGCGTCGCCTGCTCGCTCAACCAGCAGACCCGTTTCTACGACCCGCATCCGCAGTGCGACATCGAGGTTGGCTTCCTCGATCAACGCTTTAGGGATGCGGATACCGCGGGAGTTTCCAATCCGGATGAGTCGGGTTTTCATTCTCGGGTTTCCAGCTTGAGGGATACGTAATTACAAAATATATCCGGCGACACTAGTGGGCCAGGAGGTCCCGATCCTGGCGCACCGGAACGCTGTAGCCCCACTCGCGGCGGCGGCCGAGGCGGACCTCCCGGTGCCTACGAGCACCTACCAGGAATTCATGTCGATCGCGGCCGGCGGCCGTCAGATCGAGCTTCACTACGTGGGTGCGAACCACACCGACAACTCCACCGTCGTGTTCGTGCCTGATGTCGCGGTTGCGTTCGCCGTGGACTTCGTGGCAAACGATCGTGCCGGCTTCCAGGACCTGCAGGGCGCGGTCTTCCCCGACTTCTTCGAGACCATCGTCTTCGGCCACGGGCCGCCGGGCGACCGGGAGTCCATCCACCGCCAGATCCGCTACTACGACGAGATCCGTTCCGCCGTGAGGGACGCCTTGGCCGCCGGGTGGTCGGAGGATCGGGCGGCGGCGGAGATCCGTCTTCCCGAGTTCAGCGACTGGGGCCAGTACGAAGCCTGGTTCCCGATGAACGTCCGGGCGATCTACCGCTGGATGGACGGGATGTAGGTCGACGCGCTACCCCGCGGCCGGCACCGGGCGGCCGTGGAGACCGGCCACCCCCCCGAGACCGCCGGCGAGGAGCACGGAGAACGGGGGGCAGCGTCGAATCAGGTGCGGACCCGCCCGCTGTACGTCCGAGAGGGGAGTGGGCCGGTGGTTTCGCGGCTGCCGTTCCCTGTCATCGTGCCGGTCCCCTCAGGATGAAGCGGCGGCCCCCGGAGAGCGGTGCACCCGCCGCCCGGGGGCCTGATCCTGCGGCTGGACTGCGCCCTGCAGGCGCGCCTCAGGACGGCCTTCGGATCTGGATCGTCCGGCCCTTCGACTCGGGCGCCTTTGGCATGTGAACGTGGAGGACACCGTTCTCGAAGGTTGCCGTGATCGCATCCGCCGAGACGGTGCGCGGCAGGGTGAAGGAGCGCTGGAAGCGGCTGACGCGCCGCTCCCGCAGAAGATAGCGCCGGTCCTCGGTCCCGGTCCGCTCCTCGATCTCCCCCCGGAGCGTGAGGACGCCGTTCTCGAATCCGATCTCGATCGATTCCTCGCTGAAGCCGGGCAGATCGGCCGCGAGGACCAGCTCGTCACTCGTCTCCTCCACGTTGACTGCGGGCATCCAGCGTACGGCCGACTCGAAGAGCCCGGACTCGCCGACGAGCCGGGCGATCGGATCGAAAGTCCACCGGGGTGCGAGTCGATTCCCGGTTCGGAAGTGCGTGATGGCCATAATCCCTCTCTCCTGCCTCCAACGAGTGGAAGGCACTGAGGTGAACACCTGCTTCGCGCCCGAATGGCGCCGAAAGCGTCCGACGGACGGTCAGATGAAGTGGCAGGGACCGTGCCAGACCGGAGGAGGGGAAAGCTGGCCAGATTGACCGGTACGAGTGACGCCACAACCGGCTCCGAGTCCCGGAAATGCCACTTTGGCAAGTCTCCGGGGCCGTCCGGGGAGGGGCTTGATCTGGATCTCACGTCCAACCCCGAAACCATCGGCCTTCCGTGACGGCCTCGGCCCTGGCAGCGCTCCGCTCCCCCGAGGACCGGCCCGCCTACGGTCGCCCGCGGAGCTGCCGACTGGCCCGGAAGAGGATCTCGGCGGGCAGCCCCGGGTCTTCGGAAATCTCCTCCCAGACCCGGTAGCTGTCGGGGGCCCTGCGGTCGATGACGGCCTGCCAGAAGACCTCGTAGCGTTCCCCGGCGCGCAGTCGGCTCAGCAGATGCGCCGAGAGCCAGCCGTCCATACGCCGGTCCCGGCAGAGGGCCCAGGGGATCCTCCCGAACGCCTCGGCGATGACTTCTTCGCGCCCTTCGGTCCACTCCCGTTCCACGAGTCCGCTCATGAACCAGCTGCCGTAAGCGTTCCCGCGGCCACAGGGGAGGATCTCGTTGGCCACTCCCTCCGGGCTGTCTCCCGCCAACTCGAATCCGTCGAGCGCCCGAAGAGCCCGGGCGTCCGGGTCAGCGAGGTCGGATTGCGCTGCGAGGGTGAATGGTGCGCCGAGCGCCAGGATCAGCGTGATGCATGGCAACCGACTCGTGACGACCATTGCGGTCCCCCCCGCCCCGGAGACGAAGTGAGGACATGGCCCGCTACCCTGCCGGCCGGACAAAAGCGGCCGCGCCTGGCCATGTGGACGGGCCCGCCGCCCAGGTGAGGTGCCGAGCGCCTTGGTCCATGCGCGGCGAACCGACCGGGCGGGATCGCGCTCCAGCGGAACGTCCGCTCCGGCCGAGTCCCGGCGGCCCGGGCGCCCTACACGTCGCTGAGCGGCTCCAGATCCAGCCGGCCCGTGGCATCCCCGAGCGACTCGATCGGCACGCCCATCTGGTCAAGCAGGCTCATGTGCAGGTTCGCCAGGGGTGTCGTGGCATCGTACTTCACGTGACGGCCGCCCCGGCCGGGACCGCCGGCCAGGAGGATGGGCAGGTTCGTGGAGCCGTGCGAATGGCTCTCGGACATCCCGGCGCCGTAGACGATCATCGAGTGATCCAGCAGCGATCCGTCTCCGTCCGGCGTTGATGCCAGCCGCTCGATGAACTCCGAGAAGAGCTCCACGTGGTACCGGTTGATCTTCCGCAGCTTCTCGAGCTTCTCCGGATCCCGCGCATGGTGCGAGATGGGGTGGTGCGCATCCGGGACGCCGATCTCCGCATACGTCCGGCCCGTGATCTCCCGCCCGAGCATGAAGGTGGCCACTCGCGTGAGATCGGTCTCGTAGGCGAGCGCGAGCATGTCGAACATCAGCTTCGCGTGTTCCCCGAAGGTGGTCGGGACGCCGGCAGGCTGGCTCACAACGGGCAGCTCGCGGTCGCTCTGCGCCTCGGCCATCTGAATGCGCCGCTCGATGTCGCGAACGGATTCCAGGTACTGGTTCAACTTGACCTGATCGTCCGGCCCGACCTCCCGGGAGAGGGCGCGCGCACGCTCCGTGACGGAATCGAGCAGGCTCGCGTCCCGGGCCAGGCGTGCCTTGCGCACGGCGGGGTCGGTGCTTCCGCTGTCGCCGAAGAGGCGCTCGAAGACGACGCGAGGATTGATCTCCATCGGGAGCGGAGTGGTGTCATTGGCCCAGGAGATCGTGTTCGTATAGGCACAGCTGAAGCCTTCGTCGCAGGAGCCTGCGAAGTCGCGCCCGTCGAGTGCGAGCTCCAGCGTCGCGAGCTGGGTCTCGCGCCCGAGGACGCGACCGGCCACCTGGTCCATCGAAATGCCGGCCTTGAGGTTGGATCCGTTGTCCCGCTTGGAAGCGATGCCGGTCAGGAAGCGGGTCGAAGCTCGCGCGTGGGGTCCCTCCGCATCCACGCCGCGCATGCCGCTCAGCAGCTGCAGCGAGCTCCGAAACGGCTCGAGCGGCTCGAGGACCGAAGTGAATTCCCAGCCGGTCCCCTCGGCCTCCGGGGTCCAATGATCCATTCTCATCCCGTTCGGCACGTAGATGACCCCCATTCGGCGGACACCTCTGGCGGGCGTCTGCCGAAGCGGGGTCAGCGCCGGAACCATCCCGTCGAGCAGCGGGAGCGCGAGCGACGCTCCGAGTCCCTGGAGCATCGTCCGGCGTGAGATGGCCTTCTTGGTGACGATCATGACCTCGACCTCCGCATGCGGAAGGGCGTGCTCTGCACGATACCTACAATAATAGACGACCAGCGGTAGCTGTCGAATGAGGCGTTACGGCGAATCTCGCGAACGGCCGGGCGGTCGTAGTGCTCCGGGCCCCTCCCGAGTGCGTAGCCGAGCAGCTTCTCCGTCACGGTGCCGACGAACTGCTCACGGCGCTGGAGAAGCAGTTCCCGGAGGCCGGACGGCCCCTCGAACCGGGTGCCGTCCGGGAGGACTCCCGAGGCGTCGATGGGAAGACCGCGGACATCCTCCGAGCGCCACCGGCCCGTCGCGTCGTAGTTCTCGAGTGCCAGCCCCAGCGGGTCCATCGGCGCGTGGCACGCCGCACAGGCGGGATTCTCGCGGTGCATCTCGAGCCGGTCCCGCACCGTGGCAGCAACGCCGCCCTCTCCGCGATCCGGGAGATCCGGAACATCGGCCGGAGGCGGCGGCGGCGGCGTGCCGAGGACGCTCGCGAGCAGCCACTTGCCCCGCAGCACGGGCGAGGTCCGATTCGGGTACGAGGTGGCCGTGAGCAGGCTGCCCTGCCCCAGGATGCCTCCGCTCCGCCAGCTCTCCCGTGAGCGGGACCCGGCGGAAGTGGCTGCCGTAGACGCCGGAAATCCCGTAGTGCTCGGCCAGCCGCTCGTTCGCATACGTGTAGTCGGCCGCCAGGAGATCCAGCACACCCGCGTCGTCCCGGATGAGGCTCTCCACGAAGAGCTCGGTCTCCTGCTCGAATGCCTCGCGCAGGTTCTCATCAAACTCCGGGAAGACGACCGGGTCCGGCACGATGCCCTGGAGGTTCCTCAGGATGAGCCACTGCCCGGCGAAGTTCCGGACGAGGGCGCCCGACCGGGCGTCTGCCAGCATCCGCCGGGTCTGCTCTTCCAGTACGTCCGGATCCTGGAGGCCGCCGCTTTCGGCGAGTGCCAGGAGCTCTTCGTCCGGAAGGCTGCTCCACAAGAAAAACGACAGCCGGGATGCCAGCTCCAGATCGCTCACGGGATAGACCGCACCCGGCGCGACGTCGGCGGGGTCGCGTTCCACCCGGAAGAGGAAATCGGGTGACAGGAGGATCCGCTCGAGGGCCGACTGGATGCCGGCTTCGAAGGTGCCCTCGCCCCGGCCGGAGCGGAAGAAGTCCACGAGCGTGCTCAGATCCCCGGCCTCGACCGGTCTCCGGTACGCCCGCCGGGCCAGCGGCCCCAGGATTTCACGTGCACAGATCTCTTCGCCGTCGGGTGCGTCGCTGGCGGGCCGGCAGGTGAAGATGGCCCTTCGGCTCGGCGTGTCTCCCGGGCCGCCGCTCCCGTAGGGCCCCGTGACCGTGACCTGATCGACGGCTGCGTAACCGTCGCGCATCTCGTCCACGGCGACAGCGAACACGCTCGGCCTCGGCTGGAGGACACCCTCCGGTTCCGTGTGCTTTCGCACGAAGGAAACGCTGACGACGCGCGGCCCCGCCTCGGCCGGGAAACGGACGCGCAGGTTGGAGTCCGCAAACAGCATGTACTCTTCCCAGGCGGGGTCGCCGAACTGGTTTCCGCCGTAGCTGGCCGGGGCCTGCAGCACGTCCGGCTCCTCACCGCCGAAGCCGAAGGTGCGAACGAGAGCGCCGTCCAGACGGACCTCGAGCTCGTGCCGCGTGCCCATCCCGCGGACATAGTTGACGTAGTTCCTGTGCAGGCGGATCTCGAGGTCGTAGTCTCCGTCCACGGGGAAGTGGTGGCGAACGCCGATTCCGCCTCGCGAGCCGAAGGGGAGGTCGTCTCCCATCCGGTCGTCCTGCGTGTGCAGGATGTTCACGCTGTACGTCTGCGCCGCCGGTCCCAGGGGAGCCTCGCCGACCGCCAGGCGCGCGATCTTCCGCGCCGCGCCCAGGTACCGGTCCATCAGGGCCGGGGATACGGTCAGCACCTCCGCCATGTTGTCGAAGCCGTTCTCGTCGAAGTTGTCCGGCGGCAGGAGCTCGTTGACGTCGACGTCCACGGCCAGGAGATCGCGTACCGCGTTCGCGTATTCGGAGCGGTTGAGACGGTGGAACGTTTCCGTGCGCCCGGGATTCGGCGCGGCGGACGCAGAGGCGTCGATGGCCCCCTCGAGCCACTCGGCCATCCGGTCGTACGCCTCCTCCCCGGGGCGGGGCGATCCGACCGGGGGCATCGTCCTGGTCCGGAGCTTCGTGACGACACGTTCCCAGACCTCGGCGTCTTCCGCCGCCCGCAGGAGGTTGAGCGACGGGAAGGAGACGTCCGCAGTGCGGAGCTGGTCGTTGTGGCAGGCCGAGCAGTACTGGTCGAGCGTGGCCTGATGGGACTCGGCCTCGGCGGCCGGAGGCGCCTCGACCGTCGTGGCACGGGGGGCGCACGAGGGCAACACGACCGCAAGTGCGGCAGCTCCCGCTATGCCGGCCGTGCGGCCGGACACGGATCGGCTAGGTGGCATAGGACGGCAGCTTCTTCAACGGAAGCGTCTCCCAATCGCCAGATCGGAGGCCTCGCCCGTGTAGCCTGCGGCTCTTCTTGCGGCGGTAGGGGGATCGGATTCAGTATGGGCCGAGGGTGAAAGCGGTGTCAAACGCGTATGGAATGCGGTACGCGCCACGATGAGGCACACGCGCAACGGGGCCGGGCATATGTCTGCGAGGACTCGGGGGACCGGTGTGATGGCGGTGGCCATCTGGTGCCTGCCTCTCGTCGCTCCGGCCGGAGCGACGCCGCAGGCCGTGCCCCCGGTCATCGAGGCCGTGAGGGCCGGCGACCACGAGGCGCTCAGGAACCACCTCGGGGCCGGTGAGGACGCGAACGAGCCGCAGGGCGACGGCGCGACGGCGCTCCACTGGGCCGCTCACCGAAACGACCCCGAGTCGGCGGGCCTCCTCCTCGGCGCGGGCGCCGGGGTCAACGCAGCCAACGCGCTCGGAGCAACACCCCTCTGGCTCGCCGCCGTCAACGGGAGTGGCCCCATGGTCGAGCGGCTGCTCGAGGCGGGCGCCGAGCCCAACGTCGCCCTCAAGATGGGGGAGACCCCCCTCATGGCCGCCGCCCGGTCGGGTGACGCCCGCTCTGCACGGCTCCTCCTGGAACACGGGGCAGACGTCAATTCGAGCGAGAGGGACAGCGGCCAGACGGCGCTGATGTGGGGGGCCGCCCAGGGTCACCCCGAAGTCGTGCAGCTGCTCGTCGAGCACGGTGCCGACCTCCATCGGCGAAGCGAGATTCGCTTCCAGCTGGAGAACACGGCCGGCAACACGAACGAGAGCGCCAACTTCCGGATGGCCCACGGCGGGTCGACGGCCCTCCTCTTCGCCGCGCGAAACGGGGACGTGCCCACCGCGCGGGCGCTGGTGGAGGCGGGTGCCGATGTGAACGACGCCTCGGCCGCCGGCACGAGCGCCCTGGTCGTCGCCGCGCACAGCGGCCACGGACCCCTCGGCATCTATCTCCTGGAGGAGGGCGCCGACCCGAACGCGGCAGAGGCCGGATACACGGCGCTTCACGCCGCCATCCTCCGGAGCGAAGTCGAGCTGGCCGGGGCGCTCCTCGACCGCGGTGCCGATCCGGATGCCCTGGTCACGCACGGGTCGCCCGGCCGGCGGTTCAGCGCCGACTACAGCATCCGCGCCCAGGTGATCGGGACCAATGCATACTGGCTGGCCGCGAGGTACGGAGAGCCGGAAATCCTGCGCATGCTCATCGAGCACGGATCGGATCCGTTCGTCGCGCCTGCGAGCGGCACCACCGCGCTTCTGGCCGCGATGGGAATGCCGGGGATGGGACTGAGGGGTGCCACCACCTTCGAGAGCAGGCGGGACCGTGTCCCGGATGCATATCCCGATCCGGCCGCCGAGGAGGCGATGACCCTCGAGCTGGCCGAGATCATCCTCGAGGCGGGTGTCGACGTCAACGCGGCCGACGAGCGGGGAAACACGGCCCTCCACCACGCGGTGCTCAAGGACTTCCCCTCCGTGGTCGAATTCCTGGCCGCGCACGGCGCAGACCTCGAACTGGCCAACGAACAGGAGCGGACCCCGTTGGATCTGGCGGAGACGCCGCAGGTCATCCCCGGCTCGAACGGGCTCCTCGGCACCCGGCCCGGGGTGGCGGAGCTGCTCCGAAGACTCGGCTCGCAGTAACCCGCCAACCACGCGGACCCACCGGATCACCACGCCGGCGTCACGCCCCTCTCCGGGCGCCGCTACCCGCTAAGCGGTCCCCTGCTCGATCTCCCGGAGCAGGCGCAAGGCAGGACGTCCGCCACCGGGCCGGAGGAGTCGGCCCGGGACGACGTCGAGCGCGTGGACCCGGGCTCTCCGAAACCGTTTGGCCATGATCGGCCGGTCCCGAATACCGGAGAGCAGGGCGTGCCATGCGGTGTCCCCGCAGAAGGCGAGGCGGGATTCCAGGAGGTCCGGCCAAGTCGGGGCGACTCGAGCGTCTCCCCGCTGCGCAGGTCCGGGGGTCGCTCTACACCTGGCCACCTCGGTAGGGGCCTCGCCCTCAGCCCGCGCGATGGGTGAAGAACGCCGCATGCACGACCGCTCCGTTGAGCGTCAGGGCGTGTCCGGTAAGCCGCCTGTTGGCCACACGGCGCTCGACACCCAATCCGACGCCCGGCGTCTCCTGCGCCCGAGCCGAAGCGAAGCTCCGGACAACCTTCAGGACCCGCGTGGGGGACGGGCCTCCCTTCGGGACATGTGATCCGAGAAGATGTGACCGGATGAGCGCGCCCCAGTGAGCGGCCAGCAGGCGCGGCGCACCGAACAGATCCATCGCCCCCACCCGCTGCCCGTGGGCGACGACGATACCGCACTGGCCAGGAAGCGGCCCGAGGGCGACGAGCTCCTCGATAACCGGACCGCGAGATGGTTCACGAAGGTGCGGCGCCCGGCTCGCGTCCGCGGCGGCGGCGGTGTCCGAACGCACGTTCGCGCTGCCGAGCATGTCATCGACTTCGTCCCACACCGCAGCCTGATCGCCGTGACGCGAGCCGTGGCTCCGCATGGACTCGTTGATGCCGACGTTCTTGGCGGCGCGAACGGGGGCTGCCTCATACGCCTCGTCGCGCTTCCAGGGCCGGGAGCGGCCCCAGCGACCTTGCTCGAGGCAGGAGACCGGGATCTCCAGGTCGGCCAACGCGGGGACCAGGACCGTTACGTTCACGGTGCGGTTCTGCTTGCCGCCGAGGAAGTGCTCGCCCTCCACGACGAGCGCGGGCTTGTCGCCCGGATTCCGCACCCGCAACACCGACACGGACGGCTCTTCGAGCTCCTCCACTACGAGCCCCGACTTGTCGCCGGTCACAATCGCAGGCAGGCCGTTGGCCCCCAGGTACACGGGAAAGAAGAACACGCCCAGCCGGGTGATGGGCCAGCCGATTGCAGCGGCGTCGAGATTCGGAACGGTCATGGTCACCTCTATTGACGGTTGGTGATTGTGTAATATACAATAAGTAAGGCCTGCTCCGGCTTTTGTCAATGGTACAATTTTATTCTCTTGCCGTGGCCAGTGTGACATACAACTACGACGCCGCCCTGTATCCGCCCTTCGCCGTCACCGTCGACATCGCCGTGTTCACCATCCGGGACGATGCGCTGCAGGTGCTCCTGGTCGAACGCGGCCAGGAGCCGTTCCTGGGGGCCCTGGCGCTGCCGGGCGGCTTCGTGCGACCCGACGAGGACCTCGATCAGGCCGCGGCCCGGGAGCTCGCCGAGGAGACGGGACTGCGGCCGGGATCCTGGCACCTGGAGCAGCTCGGCAGCTACGGGGATCCTGAAAGGGACCCGCGCATGCGGGTTGTGACCGTTGCCTATTGGGCGGTCTGCGCCGAACTGCCGGCGCTCCGGGGTGGAGGGGACGCCGCGGCCGCGACCCTGATGCCGGTCAGGAGGATGGAGCGCGGCCGTGTTCGCCTGGCGTTCGACCACGAACGGATCGTGAGGGATGCGGTCGAGCGGGCGCGATCGAAGCTCGAGTACACCGCCCTCGCGGCGAAATTCTGCCCGCCGGAGTTCACGATCAGCCAGCTTCGCCGCGTCTACGAAACGGTCTGGAGCGAAGACCTCGATCCGGGCAACTTTCAGCGGAGCGTCCAGGGGAGCGGCGCTTTCGAGAAACGCGCCGGGGAGGCGCCCGCGGACCGGCCCCAACGCGGGCGCCCGGCAGCGCTGTGGGCGTTCAATTCGTCGATCGTTCGTGAAGACCAGCCCGCCGGACCACCACTACGGCGCCCGCTCGCGAAACGAAGTCGAGCGGAGGGAATCGTGGCCGATACCCCATCCACCGCCCGCCCCGCTCGGGAGCAGGCTGCCCGGAGAGGGGAAGAGGACGAGAAGGACTAGGCGATTGTGCGGCCGGATCGGCCGCTTGAGGGCCTCGAAGACTCGAAAACAGCCGAACAGCCCGGATCCCCGGTCGAGGATCGCCGCGCTAAGGTGGCCTGAGGGAGGGCGCCAACCGGGTGGACAGCAACCTCTTTTGACTGCAATGCAATCGATGCTTAACCTCGCACGAGGTGCCTATACGGGAGGAGCGATCCATGGCAAGCATCACCATCAGGAACCTGGACGACGGGCTGAAGCACCGCCTGCGCGTGCGCGCCGCCGAGAACGACCGCTCAATGGAGGAGGAAGCCCGCGACATCCTGCGCTGCACCGTCGGCGAAGCTCTGCCCCCCGAGGATCTCGGCCGGGCCATCCATGCCCGCTTCGCGGCCCTCGGCGGCGTCGATCTCGAGCTTCCCGAACGCAGCCCAATGCGGTCGCCGCCCGAGTCCAGATGAGCGGCTGGCCATGATCGTCATTGATACGAACGTGGTCTCCGAGCTGATGCGGCTGACGCCCTCGCCTACGGCCATGGCATGGTTCTCTGGGCAGGACTCCGCCGGGCTCTATCTTACCGCCGTCAGCGAGGCGGAGCTGCGCACGGCCCTTCGACAGCGCCGCCGCCAGGGCTTATGCTGCTATCGCCGCGTCCCGCAGGTCTTTGGGCCGGCCCATCCTAGACGCCGATTGCCAGATCGCCGCCATAGCCCGTGCTAGCGAAGCAGCGCTGGCGACCAGGAATGTTGAGGACTTCGCGCATTGCGGGATTGCAGTGCCGGTAAGCCGCCTGTTGGCCACACGGCGCTCGACACCCAATCCGACGCCCGGCGTCTCCTGTGCCCGAGCCGAAGCGAAGCTCCGGACAACCTTCAGGACCCGCGTGGGGGACGGGCCTCCCTTCGGGAGAGGCATCGAGAGCCGCACGCCCTACCAGGTCTTACCGACGCCAGGAAGGCCGCAATAGCCAGGAAGGAGGACGCCAACAGGAAGGCAGCCTAGAGAGAGCTCCGGCGAGGGCCGACTGTCAGGTCATTACCATCTCTGTACACCCCGGGCTATGTGCTGCCGGGGGTCACCGAGGAGCTGACTCCATCCCCATCTACTCCCCTTACCCCTGAGACCCACCTCGGAAGTGACGACACGTCGATTGTCGATGACCGCGTTGGTTCTGCCTTCGTATTCCACCCGGAGGTGGTACGAGTCAAAGATTACCATTAATCCGAACGCACGGCCGAAGCCTGAGTAGTTGCTCCCAACCTCGATGAGACCGGGGTACGACCTCTTTTTCTTCTGTGAGTTCTGAAACCATCCCTCTCGTGCACCCACGCTGATACTTCGATCGAGGCCTCCAAACACCCTCATGGTCCCCCACAGCTGACCGTGCAAGCTACGGGCAATATCCCCAATCTGGGCCTTAGTCACGCCGATTTCGTATCCGGCTGCGAACCGGTGGTCCTCGTTCGTCGGCACCAGCGTATGGTAAAGCGACAACCCATAGTGTCCGAAGCCGCTCCCATGGTCACGCCCCGAGCTGACGAACCGGGCAGCAACAGCCTCCACACCTAGCCAGTCAGTCAGGCTACGCTGGAGACGAAACCCCATGAGATCGAAAGAGCCTGGTCGGTAGTTTTCTACTACTTGATAAATGGCCGACGCGGCCCATTTGGGATCCTCCGATAAAATCAGAGGAATGTACTGGGCATCCGCTTCCGCCACGAAACAGAGCAGGAGAAGCAGAGAGATACCCGTGACACGTAAGACTCGTGAGCGGAGTTGCATCAAACAAGACCATGGGCCGATGGCCAACGGCGTGAATCGGGCCTTTGACTCACACATCATTCGGAGCTCGGAGCCCCGGAGTCGACCGTGATGGATATACTATCCGAACTACTACCTGTCAGGTCCGTCACGGTCATTGAGAGCGAGAAATCCTCCTCCCGGGTATCGTCCGTATAGTAAATGCTGTACGATCCAACCTCCTGGCTATCTCTCTACTACTGAAGTCTTACGCTGCCATAGCCACCTGTGCCACCCAACGACATTCGTCGGCACCCTGTTCCGGTTGGACCTCGTACCGTAACGCGGGGAGGCCCGGTTCCCCATGCTCAGAACCAGCTCCTATCTTGACGAGCTTCGATATCTGGTTCAGGGATGGGCAACGCCACCTTGTTGGACTCTTTGAGACTACGCTGGCGATTCCGAGCCACTCCCAGGTGCTACCTCTTGTCTGGGTCGTAGGCGACCGGTCGTGAGTGTAGCGTCCGAAACGCGTTGCCATTTAGCTAGACTAACCTCCACCCTTCCAGGGTACGCCGGGCAAGCGTGCAATCAGCCTCGACGACACGACGGTCCCCGCTTTCTCGACGTCCCACTCGAACCCGGCAGCCAACAACGGGCTGATGTCTCCGATGAATTTCCGGTCCTCAAGCTTGCCCGACAGATTCCGTTCGAACTGAGCGCGCGTCACCCGGTGCCCCTCATGCTCCATGTACTCAGAAAACGTCTCCACGACGCGCTGCGGCTCGACTTCGAATCTTTCGAGTGCCGTCGCCAAATCGAAGAGATCTCGTCCTTGCTTTCGCTGGTATAGCGCGCGGAGCTTGGTACCGAGAAGCTCATCCAACGCATAGGTCTGGATCTCGCATTCGCCATCGAACCAGCGACCATGCACACTGAACGGCATCTCCTGAAGGCCGTAGACGGCGAAATGCTCTCGCGTGCTGATCTCGACCTTTAGCGCGAGAGGGATCGAGGGGCTGTCTTCGGAATCGAAGCGATATCTGAATGTGACCCGGCCCTCGGTCTGCTTCCAGGTCGGCTCTCCTAGCCAGGGATCGAGGACCTCCCGGAGGGCTCCCATCATCGGCCCGGCCCGGCCAGCCTCGATCTGTACGAGGTCGATGTCCTCCGAGTAGCGGGCAGCAGGTCTGAGATGGAGCTTGTAGAGCGCTGTCCCCCCGCGGAACGCCAGCGCGTCCTTCAACACCGGATGCGAGAAGATCTCGACGACGGCGCGGCTGATGACGAGGTCTTGCTCGACCTGGAAGTCCTGCACCCACGGTGCCTCCGCGCGCCACTCGGTGATGTAGTCGTACGGGATCACAACTCCGGCTCCACCTGCGCGTTGACCCAGAGCTTCCAGCGGTTGTCCCGGTGGCTATCCTCCTGCGGCAATCCCGGCATCAAGGGGGTCGATTCGCGCGCATGGGTTCGCACGTACTCCTGAAGAGGGATGGCCTTTGGGGGCGCGCCGACCCGCTCCAGCAAGTAACCCAGTCGTTGTGCCCAGGAAATCGGTGCTGCTGCTGCTGCCACGGGGAGTTTGTCGGCTTGTAGGCGTTCAGCCAGCTCGGCGAGCACGGTTGAGACCTGATCGAGTCCGCCTACTTTCTCCTGGTAACCGATCAGGTCGATTGCGGTGGCTTCCGGGGTCGACATGCACAACGTCCCCCGTGGGGTGTTGAGGGCCTGGACGGGCACTTCCTGGAGACCCCTTCGGAGCATGAAGGTGACTCGCACGTGGCCGCAGACGAGTGCCCGGCGTTGCCGGCCGACGAGCACCTGGAAAGCCTGCGGGCGCTGGTGTGCTGCTCCGTGGTACTGCGCGGCCGTCAACAAAGCTGCATAGTAGGCACGGCCTTCTCTTTTCATGAGCGCGGGAATGAACTGCTCGGCAGGCAGGCAGCCTAGCGAGCGGTACTCGGGCCGTACAGTGACGTAGAAGCCGCGCGCAGGAGAGGCGATAAGCCCGTGCTTGGCCAACCGGTGCAATGCAGCGTTCGTTGCCGTAGCGGAGACGCCGAGTGCGGCCCTCGCCTCCGTTGAGTTGAAGTGGTGGCGGCCGGCCGCAGCCAGACTGTCGATGTATTCCCGGGCGTGGGGCGGGCGATTCTCAGACTTCATATGCGTATAATAACGAATTTCGTCATCCTACGCCATCAAAATCCTGAATGGCCTCATGCAAAATCTCACTCGAAGTAGTAGAGCCAGAGACTGGCGCGGTGACCTTAGATGAATCGTATCGTGATACCGCTTGTGGTGGCGCTACTCGTCGGCTGCACGGGAGATCCCGGACCAACCGGGCCTTTTGGCCCCAGAGGACCCGAGGGGCTGCAGGGAGAACAAGGACCCCAGGGAGTGCAAGGAGAGCAAGGACCTCAGGGGCCGCAGGGCGACCAGGGGCCTCAGGGACCACAGGGACCTCCAGGCCCATTCCTCAATTGGGCCGACGTAATGGAGGACGCCGGGATCGACGACGCCCACTA
Organism: Longimicrobiales bacterium; assembly: GCA_965206975.1. Classification (GTDB taxonomy): domain Bacteria; phylum Gemmatimonadota; class Gemmatimonadetes; order Longimicrobiales; family Gaopeijiaceae; genus JAAXGI01. The sequence continues at coordinate 295,348 of OZ242253.1, forward strand.
CGGCATCGGAATTGAAGTGGACGGAGAATACCACGTGATAGGCAGCGGGTTCGCATCCCACTACGACAACGGGATCTGGACGGCTGCCCACGTTGTGAAAGGCCTGTTGGACAATCTCGATGAACTGGCGAACATGAACCCCGTCGCCCTCGTCGTGAAGGCCGGCACCGTCGTCGGCGAAAGCGAGACGTACGCTCCGACGGGCTATGCACTGCATCCCGAGTACGATGATGAAGGGGAGGTCGGGTCATCTCCAGACGTCGGGATCATCTTCGTCGATGCGGCGTTCGCCGGCGGTGCATCCCTCTTGCCGCGTGACAGGGTGGACGAGCTTCGCGTGGGGCAGCCCATCGCCACCCTGGGCTTCCCGACGACGCTAGGGTTTGGCACGATCGCCACGCCCACCTTCAAGGATGGCGTCCTCAGCGCACTGCGGCCCCTTCGCGGGAGCGACGACACCCGCCTCCTCGAGGTTCAGCACAACTTCGATACGTCGAGGGGCACGAGCGGCAGCGCGATCTTCGACCACCAGGGGTGGATGATCGCGGTGAGTTATGCAGCACTCGTGGCGGTGGTTCCCAGCGCCGCTACCGGCAGGCCGGTCAGCATTGGCGTCGGCAGCCTGGGGTTCGGCATCCGTGTGGATGCGGTGTGGGAGCTCATGGACCACATAGAGGCTGACGAGAGTGTGGCGGTCCTACCCTTCGGCGCTGGCGTTACGGCGGCCCGAGGCGGGGTCATTCCGCGAAGACCCTATCCGTCCCCGGCGTACCAGGCCTTCCCCCGAGAGTGGAACGGCCAGACGATCCCGCCGCTGACGCTCGTCCGATGAGATGCAGGCCGGACTCCCGAAGCCCTCTATTGCCAGATCACTCCGCCCCCAGGAGCGCCGCCATCCCCGAGAGGCCGATCACATCAACATCCTTTGTGACGGGATAGCGTTCTTCGCCTGAGTAGACGATGAAGGAGCGCTTCGGATTCAGGTCTTCGCGGGCGTTGTGAAATCCCCTGCTGGGGGTGGCGGAAAGTCCGCGCTTGATCTCGATGGCCCAGAGTCCGCGCCTTCCCGGCAATTCGAGAAGGAGATCGATCTCCGCGCCAGCCGATGTGCGGTAGAAGCTTGCCATGGTCCGAGGCGGGGCCACCGCCAGTAGGTTTTCGATCACGAAACCTTCCCAGCTTGTGCCGACGACCGGATGACCAGCGAGCGCATTGTGGTCCTCAATGCCGAGCAAGGCTTGGACGAGCCCGCTGTCCCGCACATAAACCTTCGGGGATTTCACCAAACGCTTTTTTACGTTTGCGTGGAACGGCCTGAGCCGACGCACAAGAAGCAGATCCACCAGCAGGTTGATATAGCTGGTCACCGTTGGGGCGCTGACCGAAAGGCTGGCGGCTAGCTTTGACGCGTTGAGCAGCGTGCCCTGGCTGTGAGCCAGCATGATCCAGAGTCGCTCCAGCGTCTCCGCAGGGACGGATGGTCGGGAGTGCCCACTGCGGAGGGTGGTATGGGCGCACATGCCAGTCCTCCACGATGCCGATCGATGCATTCAAGAGGGGGGGCGCTCCCGTAGATCCCACGCCCGTACATTCGGCATGGACCCAGGACCGCCGCGCGTCGGCGCTGTCTGGCGCACAATCGGAGACTCACGGCTCATCGGTCTCCGTCACTTGTCGGCGTGGCTTCCGGATGGGTAACATTCGGCGTTCGGTACGAAGCGAGCCAATAGGGCACTCGATGGACAGGGAGGAAAGAATGACCGGGCCCAGGAAGGCGCTGTTGGCTCGCGTTTCCGCGCTTTGGCTGTCCACGGTCGGGGGCGGGGAGTTGTCGGCCCTGCAGCTGCGGCAGCCTCCGGTGGACGAGTACATCGAAAGAATGGACCGACCGGAGCGGGTAGCGAATCTCATGGTGGATGAGGTCGTCGAGGCACTAGGGCTCAAGCTAGGGGAGATGGTAGCGGACATTGGCTCCGGCAGCGGATGACTCCATGCCTGCGGAGGGGCCTGCGCGCGTCACTCCTAACCCTCGGCTTCCAATTCTTGGCGCAGCCGCACGAGGTGCTCCCCCAGTCGACTGAGGCGACGGAAGCCCAGCTTTCCGCGCCTGCGCGATCTTCGTCTGCGCCTTATAGCCACGACGCGATGGCTCCGCGGGCCCGAGCCGTTCGCACGTCGGAGCCGATTACGCTGGACGGCAGACTAGACGAACCCGTGTGGGGGACCGCTCCCGCCATCACCGAGTTCCTGCAGAGCATCCCCAACGAGGGTCAGAGAGTCAGCGAGGAGACAGAGGTCCGGCTCCTGTACGACGATGAGTACATCTATGTCGGCGCCTGGCTCTGGGATGAGGGAGAGGTGCAAGACCGGATGTCGCGGAAGGACGGAACCGTTCCGGACGCCGATTTCTTCGTGGTCCTCTTTGACAGCTATCATGATCACCGCACCGCCTTCCGATTCGGAACCTGGCCTTCGGGAGTCAAGAAGGACCAGATCATCATCGCGGGAGGAGGCCTGCAGGACACTTCCTGGGATCCGGTCTGGGATCTCGAGACCACCATCACCGGCGAGGGATGGTTCGTCGAGATGCAGATACCCTTCAGCCAGCTCCGTTACGGGGCGGGGGACGTGCAGAGCTGGGGGTTCCAGGCGGAGCGTCGCCTCCGGCGAAAGGGGGAGGATGTAGCGTGGGCCTTCACTCCCCGCAGCGAGCCCCGTGGCGTCGCTCGTTACGGCCATCTCGAAGGAATCGAAGGGATTGCGCAGGGGAGGCGACTGGAGCTCCTCCCCTTCGTCACCGCACGCGCAGAGTACCTTCAGGTGCCTCGCAGCGAAGTGGCGCCCTTCGCCAATCCGTTCCGGAGCGGGTCGGAATATTTCGGCAATACGGGACTTGACCTCAAGTATCGTGTGGGTACCAACCTCACCCTCGACGGGACGGTGAACCCCGACTTTGGCCAAGTAGAGGTGGACCCCGCCGTAATCAACCTAACGGCGTTCGAGACGCGATTCGAAGAAAAGCGTCCCTTCTTCGTGGAGGGCGCCGAGATATTCAGGTTCGGAGACCTCGGGGGGCGGCCCGGCGGAACCGAGGCTCAGCTCGTCTACTCCAGAAGGATCGGGCGGACGCCCCAAGGGTCGGTACCTGATGAGGCCGAATACTCGGACATCCCGGGTTCGACCACGATACTCGGGGCGATGAAGCTCTCGGGGAAGATCGCCGGCGGGTGGTCGGTAGGGGTCCTGGACGCGGTCACCGATCGGGTTCGAGCTCACTGGATGGATGCGGAGGGCCGCGGTCAGACCGCGGAGGTGGAGCCCGGAACGAATTATCTCGCGGCAAGGCTGAGGCGCGACGTACGGCAAGGCACCGGATCCTTCGGAGTCCTGGCGACGAGTGTCCACCGCGATCTCGGGGCCGGTGCCCTGGCAGGACGGCTGCGATCCTCTGCGTATTCTCTTGGCGTAGACGGACGGATCGAGTGGGATAGCCAGGAGTGGATGTTGGCCGGTAAGCTCTCGGGCAGTCGAGTGGGGGGGAGCCCAGACGCGATCGTGCGGGGGCAAAAGAGCTCGGCTCGCTACATGGACCGGCCCGATGCCGATCACCTGGAGTTCGACCCAGCTGCCACATCGCTCACCGGCGTCTATGGGAAGCTCGACCTGTTGAAGCAGTCCGGGGCCTGGCAGGGTGGCGTGGGGATGACGGCAATCAGCCCGGGATACGAGGTCAATGACCTCGGTTTTCAGACTTGGGCCGACCGAATCGACCTGACGTCGGCTTTCGGGTATGAACAGCCGACCGCTGGAGAGCACTTTCGGACTCTGAGCGTCACGGGGGGATCCACGGGCACCTTCAATTTCGGCGGGGAAGCGGTCTTCGCCGAGGCTAGCAGCCTGTCGGACTTAGCGTCTGGATGTTCTATAGTTCGGGTGTGGTGGTGTGCGGTCTTACGAGACGACTGAGGTGATGGGGATGGCGAAGTTTGTGGAGGGAGACACCTCCCAGCTGTATCTACTGCCGGTGGATATACGGGACTGGGTGCCGGCGGACGATATGGCGCATTTCGTGCTGGAGGCGGTGGAGCGGGTTGCGATGTCGGCGTTCCAGGTAAACGAGCGGGGGACGGGTTCGGCGCAGTACCACCCGCGGAGGATGCTGGCATTGCTGGTGTACTGCTACGCGAACGGGATTTTCGGATCGAGGCGGATCGAGCGGGCGACGTACCGGGATGTGGGGGTTCGCTATGTGGCGGCGAACTGCCATCCGGACCACGATACGATCTGCAGGTTTCGGCGCAGGAACTTCGAGGCGGTCGGGGAGGCGTTCCTGGAGGTTCTTTTGATGGCCAGGGAGCTGAAGCTGCTGCGGGTGGGGACGGTGAGCGTGGACGGGACGAAGGTGGACGCGAACGCGAACAGGCACAGGAGCATCCGCTATGACCGGGCACGGGAGTTGCGGGAGCAGCTGCGCGGGGAGATCGGGGAGCTGCTGGCGCAGGCGGAACGAGCGGACAGGCGGGACGCGCCGGAGGCGCAGCGGTTGCCGGAGGCGCTGTCTCGGCGCGAGAAGCTGAGTGTGAAGCTGGACAAGGCGTGCGCGGAGTTGGAGCGGCGTGCCAAGGCGCGGGCTGCGTCGGAGCGGGCGGAGTACGAGCGCAAGGTGGCGGCACGGGAGGCTCGCCCGGGGAACCGCAAGGGTCGGAGGATCAAGCGGCCAGTGGAGGAGCCGCGGGCGGAGGAGCAGATCAATTTGACGGATGTCGACAGTGCGCTGATGCGCAGGAGCAGGCGCCATGAGTACCGCCAGGCGTACAACGCGCAGGCGGTGGTGGACGCGGACGGCAGCCAGTTGGTGCTGGGGAGCAGGGTGAGTTCGTGTGCGAGCGACCGGGGGGAGTTGGTGGCGGACGTGGACGCGGTCCCGGCGGCGTTGGGAACGCCGGGCCGGGTGTTGGCGGACAACGGTTACGCGACGGGCAGCGAGGTGGCGCGACTGCAGGGGCGCGGTGCGGAGGTGCTGGTGGCGACCACGGCGCAAGGCACGCGGCGCAAGCACGATTTCCGGCCGGAGCCGGAGCCGGCGAAGGCGAAGGAACCGTCGGCGGAGTGGATCCGGTCGATGCGCGAGACGATGGCACTGCCGGAGCAGCGGGCGCATTACCGGTTGCGCAAGCAGACCGTGGAGCCGGTGTTCGGGATTGTGAAGCAGGCGATGGGATTCCGGCAGTTTCTGCTGCGCGGTCTCAAGAAGGTGGAGGGCGAGTGGGCCTTGGTCACGCTGGCTTACAACTGCCGGCGCATGAACAACCTGAAATGGGCGTGACCGGATCCTGCAGGGAGGTGATTACGACCGCTACCCGCCCCCAATACACGTCAAGGAAGGCTGGGGTGCGACAACGCCCCACGATCCGCCCGCCCGGCAATGCCCGCGGAATCTGACACCTGAGCCGGGCTCTCGCCGTCGCCGACGGTAAAAAACGCCGGGGCCCCTTCTGAACCCCTGGTATCGGGCCCAAGTCCGACAGGCTGCTAGCCTGGCGTTTCGCGCGCAGCACGTGAGCTTCAACACCTTCAACCTCAGGCTCGCTCGCCAGTTCCGGGTATGGAACGATCGGCTGACCAGGGGCGGTGCCCTGACCCGCCAGCCGGCAGGGTATTCGGGTAGGGTCGGGGTCGAAACGGATCGGCGCAAACCCTGGCAGGTGAGCGCCGCCTTCGATTTCCAGGAAGACTCGGCGGACGGATGGAGCCGCCGAGGCGAGGTGGGCCTCGGCGTGCGCTTCCTGGAGATTGTCGAAGTCCAGGCTGGCCCGAGCGTGACCCGAACTCGAGCGGCCGCGCAGTACGTGACGACCGTTTCGGATCCTGCCGCGGTTCCGACTTTCGGAGAGCGCTACGTCTTCGCCCCGCTGGAGCAGACGACGGTGGCCGTGGAGACACGCCTCAACGTCACCTTCACGCCGAACCTCACCTTCGAGCTATATGCCCAGCCGTTCGTTTCGGGTGGAGAGTATGGGGATTTGATGGAGTTGCAGTCCCCGAGAACTTTCGATTTCCGGATCTATGGGCGGGACGTAGGCTCGGTGAGGCGGGAAAGCGACGGGCGTCATACCGTCCATCCCGACGGCACGGGCAACCGAAGCTTTCAGATCGACCCCCTCGACTTCAACTTCCGCGCACTGCTCGGAAACGCGGTGCTCAGATGGGAATGGCGTCCCGGTAGCACTCTATTCCTAGTGTGGCAGCAGACCCGCTCCGAGGAGCTACTGGATACCGCATCCCCGGAAGCGGCTGGACAGGTCGGTTCCTTCCGGCTCGGTCCCGACACGCGTGCCCTGTTCGGCCTAAGGCCGGACAACCTCTTCATGCTGAAGGTTACCTACTGGCTGAACCCCTGAGTGCCCCCACCTCTACCGAATGGTCTCCGGCGCGCCGCGAGCTACCAGCTCCACCTCAGGCTGGCCGAATATTGGTCCCCGCGACCCGGTGTCCCAGGCACATTCCGGTGCCGGCATGAGACGCAGGACGGTCATCGGAAGCGCGCGCGCCCGAGAGATACGGCTAACGGCTAGCGTCCCCTCCAATAAGCGCTAACTCGCGTAGTGGATTAGGGAAGTGACGGTCCGCTATCCCAGTGGTTCTGGCGTCGGTACTCGCGACTCACAGAAACCACGTCTACATCGACCGATCCTGGGTGGTCTACGAGGACTAGGTGCTGGAGGACCTGAGCACGTGGACGGGCTTGATCGAGCAATACCCCGACAACTTCGTGGCCGGATCAGATGCGGTTGGGCGCTACGAGGGGTCCGAGGGTACCGTCCGCCGGTACGATCGGCTCCTATCGAGACTCACCACTGGCGCTGCCAAGAAAGTGGCCCGGGACAACATCCCGCGAATCATGTCGGAGGACGGGACCACCCTGGATCCCGGTTACGTCTATGCAGAAGAGGCCTATACGCGGAGAGGAAGTCCCGACCGGTCGGTGGACGCGACGATTTCGTCAACATCCGCGGCAACGGCTACCGGATGCGGGCCCGCTCCCAACTCTGAAAAACGCTGCACCCCCGAGGGCGAACCACCCGCCCCACTCGTTCCAGCGCGTAGCCTCCGGCGGGAGGAGACCCCCGACCACGTGGGGGTTTTCAGCCGACGTTGACATCGTCTGAGGAACCGGCCGGCGCGCAAAGCTGATCCACCCACAGATCCACGGGCTCGAAAGCATCGACGTCCACCAGCCCCAGGTCCGTGATCTTTAGCGCCGGGATGACCTCGAGACCCAGGAAAGACATGGCCGCAAACGGGTCGTGTAGGGGTGATCCGAGCGTCCGGGCCGACTCCACAACGTTGTCGAGCGAAGCCTTGATCGCCTCGATGGACGCCTCCGACATGAGCCCTCCGACCGGCAAGGCCAGCGATGCCAGTATGCGATCGCCGTCGGCGACGACCAGGCCACCTCGGAGCTCCGCGACGGCCCGTACGGCGCTACGCATGGAGGTGTCGTCCACCCCGATCACGATGATGTTGTGATGATCATGGGCCACCGTGCCCGCGATGGCTCCCCTCCGAAGCCCGATCCCGGTGACCAGGCCGAGGCCCACGCGCCCACTTCCACTGTGACGCTCCACGACCGCGATCTTGAGAAGATCCCGGTCTGTGTCGGTCGCCACCTCGTCCCCGGCGGTCGCGGGCGTTACGGCCTCGGCGCCCGTAACGAGCTGGTCGGGAACCGCCCGGATGACGCGCACCTGCCCCGTCCGCTTCGAAATGGAGAAGTCGAGGGCGTCGTCCCGGACCGCCATGGAGGGCGTCGGCGGGGGAGGGCAGTGGGTCGCCGCCTGCCACAAGGCTCTGCCCCCCTTCGCCACCAGCTTCCCGCCTGAGAACACGATTCCAGCCCACAGATCGTCGAGTGACGAGACGACGACCAGATCGGCACGACGCCCGGGCGCGATGGCCCCTCGGTCGTGAAGCCCGAAGTACTCCGCCGGGTTCAGCGTGGCGAGTCCGATGGCTTCGACCGGATCAACCCCCTCCGCGACGAGCGTCCTGAGCATGTCGTCGATACCGCCCTTGTCTAGCAGGTCGGCAGCGTGTCGATCGTCCGTGCAGAGAGCGATCCGGCGTCGCGAGCCCGGGGACAGTGCGGGAAGGAGCGCCAGCAGGTTGCTGGCGTTGGTGGCCTCGCGGAAGAAGACCCAGAGTCCGCGACGCAGCTTCTCCTCGGCTTCTTGGGCGGTCGTGCACTCGTGGTCTGACCGCGGGCCGGATGCCACGTAGGCGTTCAGCGCCTTTCCACTGACGCCCGGCGCGTGCCCGTCGGACTACGCGGCCGCTGAATGCGGCGAGCTTCTCGAGTACCTCGGGGGCCCCCTGGATCGCGCCGGGATAGTTCATGAGCTCTGCGAGGCCGAGCACCCGCGGGTGGTCGAGCGAGGCGAGATCCTCCGCCCCCAGAACCGCTCCCGCCGTTCCCATGTGGGTCGCCGGCACGCACGAGCTCGCCATCACGAAGGTCGTGAGCGGCAGCCCCTCGCTGGCCGCAAGCATGTAGCGGATGCCTTCGAGACCGTGGACGTTGGCGATCTCGTGGGGATCGGAGACTACCGTTGTCGTGCCGCGCGGCACGACCGCCCGGGCGAACTCTGGCGGTGTGGCCAGGCTGGACTCGATGTGTACGTGAGCGTCAATGAGGCCGGGGAGCACGAACTGCCCGCCTAGGTCGAGAGTCTCCTGGGCGTCGTAGCCCGGGCCGACGCCCGCGATCCAGGCACCGGAGAGGACGACGTCCGTCTCCTCCACCTCTTCCGTCAGGACGTTCACGACCCGTCCGTTCGTCAGTCGGATGTCCGCGGGACGATCCCCTCGCGCTACCGCTAGCAGCGTCGGAAGGTCGGTCACGTGGCAATCATACTTTCCGGGCTCACGACTGCGCCCCCGGCGTCCGGTCCTCTGAACGTGGGATGCGAACACACGTAGACGACCTCCGGCTCGATCGCCTCGCTGGGGTCTGCTCCGAGATTGCGTTTCCGCAGCCGATGTCGCGCCGCCCAGCGGATCCGCATGTCCTCGTCGATCGGCGAAACGTAGTCATATACGGGTGGGTCTCTCGTGCCGCTCCTTGTGTCCGCGATCCGTGCCCGGTACCCGACATCGGGCAATTGAACGAAGGAGTGGTACTGGCGTAGCGTGTAAAAGACATGACTTGAGCTGACAGGCGGCGTTCGTCGTGGTTCACGAACCGTCCGGTTGCTATGCTACGCTGAGCATCTTCTCCTTGGCTAGGGGGAGACTGTCCAGGAAGGTGTAGTTGGATGCGGCCAAGACCCCGTGGAAGCACGGCCTAGGTGAGCGATGATGGCACCGAGCCAGCCTGAGCGTATCGACCTCTACGACGCGGGATCAAACCCTCTGGGCAGGACGGTCCGCCGCGGAGAGCCCTTGGCTCCGGGCGAGTATCACCTGGTCGTGCAGGTTTGGGTCCGGAACTCCCGAGGCGAGTTTCTCATCCAGAAGCGTCGATTGGGTCTGGACGAGGCTCCCGGCCTCTGGGCGGCGACCGCAGGTTGGGTTGCCGCGGGAGAGGACTCCTTGGAGGGTGCCGTTCGCGAGCTCGAGGAAGAACTGGGAATCCGGGCAAGCCCGAACGAACTGAGTGAGAGTGGTCCTGAAGAGGGCGGTCGGCACCACCGTCGGCAGTGCCTGGCTGCTGGAGCGCGATGTCCCTCTGGAGGAGCTCTCTCCCGATCCCGATGAGGTGGCTGAGACGACGTGGGCGACGGAGGATGAGATCCGAAGCATGGTACGAGACGGTGAGTTCTTCGACTATGGAGACGAGTACTTCCAGAAGCTCTTTCGGATGTGACAGAGTCCCGGAGTGGTCGGACGGGACCCATCTGTGAAGGATCGCGTAGGAACCTTCATCCCCGTGGTACGATGGCGTAGGCTTCGAGTGTCGGCTAAGGAGGCCATTCCCATGCCCCGCAAGTCCCTCGGTGTTAGCCTGGTTTTCGGCCTGACCACTCTGCTCTGGGTCGCCCCGTCCGAGAGTGCTGACCCACTGCAGGAGGTAACCGTGCTGGGCCAGATCCTGGACGGTAGCTCGGGTGATCCGCTATCGCACGTGGAGGTTCGAGTCGAAGGGACCGCACTGGCCGGCCTTACGGATGCGAATGGCGGCTTCGTCTTGGAAGGAGTGCCGGCGGGACAGTACCAGCTCCTGTTCCGTCACAACTGCTACTATCCGACCCGTGTAGAAGTCACGGTGCCGGAGAGCTCCCCGAGGCCGATTGTGCTGCGGCTCTCGCTGCCGTTGGCTAGCGAGGAGTCAGCAGCAGGGAGCTGCTTCCTACAGTTCGCGCCTAGCTGAGAGATCGGGGTGGCCGGTTCGGACGAGGACTGAGTAAGAGCCTCATGCCGGGTATCCAACCCTTTTCGGAGGGCCACATCGAGCCGGCGGTTCGGCTCGGGAATGACACCGAACACATCGGTGTCAGCCCTCCTGATGACCCGGTTCACTTGGCGGCTTTCCCGGCTCGCAACCCCGGTTTCAGCTTTGTTGCGGCGGAGGACAGGGAGCTCGTCGGCGCGTGCCCCTGCGGGCACGACGGACGTCGCGGGTACATCCATCACCTGTGGGTCGCTCGCTCTCATCGTAGGAGTTGTTTCGGGTGCAAGCTCCTGGAGAAGTGCCTGAACGCCCTGCGAGAGGCCGGTGTTCAGAAATGCCACGCCTTCGTCTTCCACGCGAATCCCTGTGGTGAGTTGCTCTGGGAGCCACAAGGCTGGGCGCGGCGTGATGACCTCGTTGTCTTTTCTATGTATTCGAGGTGAAGGCACCCACCCTGAAACCTGGGGATCACATCGGCATTGTGAGCCCGTCATGGGGCAGTGCCGGGCTCTTTCCGCACCGGGTAGAAAACGGTATCAAGCAGCTGGAACACCTGGGATTCCAGGTGAAGCTGGGGCGCCATGCTCTGAATTCGAGAGGTATCGTCTCGGATTCTGCCGAGAACCGGGTGAGCGATCTCCATGAGATGTTCAGAGACCCCGACGTACGCCTGATTCTGGCTGCGATCGGTGGTGATCACTCTTGCCATCTGCTGCCACTACTCGACTTCGACCTCATTGCGGAGAATCCCAAGATCCTTATGGGTTACTCGGACATCACCGTCCTCAACGTCGCCGTCTGGCGCGAAACGGGACTTGTGACCCTCAACGGGCCTTCCCTCCTTCCCGACTTCGCCGAATATCCGGAGATGCTAGAGTACACCCGCTCTGCATTTCTCCGAGCGGTTTGCCAGCCCCGTCCGATTGGTCAGGTCATGCCTTCTCCCTGGTGGACCGAGGAGGTTCTGGACTGGAACGAGAAGAGAGATCTGGAGCGGCCTCGTGAGGGAGAGCCGTCGGCAGGTTGGACCTGGTTGAAGAATGGTATTGCAGAGGGTGTGTTGGTTGGAGGGTGCCTAGAGTCCCTTCAGCATCTTAGGGGAACCCGCTTCTGGCCGAGCCTCAAGGACTCCATTCTCTTTATCGAAACCTCGGGACAGGCACCGCCTCCAGCCTGGGTAGACGGCACGCTGATGGACTACGAGAACATGGGCGTTTTCTCACAGTTGAGCGGACTGCTGGTAGGACGTCCGATGAGATACTCCACCGAGCAGCGGCAACAGCTTCGCGATGTGGTGCTTGAACGGACCCGCCGCTTCAGCTTCCCGATCATCATGGAGATGGACTTCGGGCATACGGCGCTGCTCCCCCTGGGGTGCCGTGCCCGGATCGATTCGGATAGGCGGGCGTTTGAGATCGTCGAGGCAGCCGTCGCGTAGATGCGCCGGTCACATCGTTACTACGATGAGCGTTCTGGAGGATTCGGGCTTCCGGCCTGAGGTTTCGGTGGAGCGTCGTCGTTGATGGGCCCTATTGATTGGGTGGTCTGCGGTTGTGTGACCGGGGCCCTTGACCTCGGTGCGGACCATCGGACGTTGGATACAGATCGGTGTAGTAACCATCTCGTTCTTGTCTGAGCGAGGAATCCAGTTACGTCGTTTGCGTCGAGTTCACCGAGACTCAGTGCGGCACCGAGCCCGGTGTTCCTGCCGAAGGAGTGGTATACCTCCATCCACTCGGGACTGAGGTGCCATAGGGATGGCTCATCGCAGCGGGTGTCGCCGAAGTCCCAAGGGAGACACTTGATCATCAGAAGCGGCTTCCAGGTCGATCAGTCCTGGCGATCCACGGCGATGGCCTTTGCCCCGCCCCTCAATGAGGTGTCACTTAGGTCGTCTTTTCCGAATCTCGGTATTGATGCGGGAGCAACTCGTCGAATCGGACGCCTCCATCTCCTGCGATGAGTGGGCAGGGGTCCGGCAAGGCCGGTGGCAGCAAGATTCGGCCATCAATTGGCTTCCAGCTCCAATTCAGTCCTCAGATGCGTCTCCATCGACCAGCCCACCACCCTGGTGGCTCCAAGCATCCCACTACAGCTAGGTAGACGCTTGCTAAGCAGGGGCTATTGTAGCTACAAAGATACTAACAAAATTAAGAGGAGGACCACGTTGAGGAAGGATACGGTCGTGCGCGCCAGGATCGATAGCGACACCAAGGGGCGAGCCACGGAGGCTCTCCAGGCCATGGGCTTGTCAGTCTCCGATGCGATCCGCCTGCTGCTGCTGCGGGTGGCCGACGAGAAGAGACTGCCCTTCGCCGTCCAAGTCCCCAACCCGGCGACTGTCAAGGCCATGAAGGAATTGGACGAGGGCAAGGGCCAGCGCTTCGACTCCGCCGAAAAACTGTTCCGGGATCTCGACATCTGACATGCTGATCCCTGTTCGCTCGTCGCGGTTCAAGCGCGACGAGCGAAGAGCCAAGGTACGAGGCAGGGACCTAACGAAGCTGCGGTCGCTACTGGCGGCGCTGATCGAGCAGGAACCATTGCCCGCCCGCTATCGCGACCATCTGCTGCGGGGGATCTGGAAAGGCTACCGCGAGGCGCATCTCGAACCGGACTGGCTCGTCATCTGCCGCGTTCAGGGTGACGAGCTACACTTGGTCCGTACCGGCGCTCATTCCGACCTTTTCGACGAATAAGCCCGCCAGACTCGCCTCCGCGCCAATCGATACGGAATCGCATCGCCCGGGTGAGCCCCGAGAACACTTCCTTTAGCGCCGAAAAGGATCCCCAACCAAGCCTCGTCAAACGCCTGCCCGCACCTGATCCGGTTCATACGGAGTGTGCTGAGACGGTATTGACCGGACAGCTGACCACGAGAGAGGACGGTGGCCAACCGCCCTCGTCGGAGCTAGTTGAGAGATGTCAAAGTCACTCACTTAGCGCGGGAGAGAAGACGATCACCGTCCAGAAGGAGGAAGATGCGCGTCGCAAGCTGAGCCTGCTCCAGTTGGCCGGTCAGCACGGCCAAGACGAGCGAAGCCAGCGCCACCCCCTTCCGTCGGAGGGACCAGAGCGGGCACCGGGTCTACTACGCCCCCTCCCGATGACCCGCTCTCATTGCCTTGCCCGTGCCCCTCCACGGAGCGGCTTGCCGCCTCGGCCTTATTCGCCTCCGTCCTGTTGTCCCGCGGCTAGGCGGCGAAGGGCCTCCTCACGCTCCGCTACCGCTCGCTCGAACGCCCTGTCGCTATCGAAGTAGGTGATGCCCACCTGGGCGTGGGACATCTCGTCGACCGTGCGGCGTCCGTAGACCACCCAGCGGTCGGGGTTGGGATTGTTCAAGTTGTTGGCTGTGTTGTCGTACTCGGAGGTAATCACGAGAACGGTGCCCCGCGGAAGCAGCGGCATGGCGTGGTCCTCGTAGAGGTACGTGATGTGCCAACGGAAGTCCCAACCCAACCGATTCAGCGACTCCACCCGGCCATCCGGATAGATAGCCTCGAAAGTCATGCTTTTTCCGAGCAAGTGCTGATGCGCCCGGAGGCTATAGATGCGCGCCGGCTGTTCCAATACGTGAACGCCCTGCGTGACCTGGGTGCCGTGGGGCGGAATCAGGATGGTCTGCCCAGCCCGGAGCGAGCTGAAGCCGCTCTCGCCCACCGTCACCTGTTCAGGCTCGTAACCCTCGGGATAGAACCACACGCCCACCTGCACCACGTCGTCAACCACGGGCTGCCCGATCGGAAAGTAGTGGATGTTCCAAAGCACACGATCTCCGGGTTCGAACCGCATCCCGGTGTCCGCCGGGAAGATCTCCCACCGCTTGCCCACTACGAACCGCGAAATGGCCGATGAAGAGTTGTCGGCTCCGAGAGGGATCTTGTAGGAATTGGCGTGGTGGGTAGCAGGCCGGCCCGCTTCGGTGGGTTTCGTTTCGACGGCCATCGCCCACCGTGTCTCGGTGAGGCCCTCGATCGGGACTTCCGGCTCCCACCACTGGTCCAAGCCGTTCGGGTTGATCGTGTAGGGATCGGAGCCGATGACCATGTCCGGGGGTCGGCCCATCATCTCCTCGAGTTCCCAGGCGGTCCAATCCGGCCACTCCACTGGAGGAGGCAGCTTGGCGGGGTCTCCCAAGGGTGCCCCGCCATCCACCCAGGCGACGATCGTGCGAATCTCCTCATTCTCCAAGGAGATATCATTCTTGAACTCCTGAATCCCCACCCGCTTGTCCACGTGCCAAGGTGGCATCATGCGTGATTCCACCTTGGCTTTGATCACGGGTGCCCAGGGCCGGACCTCGTCATACGTCGTCAGCGCCATCGGAGCCATGCCGCCTTCCTGGTGGCACTGCTGACAAGACTGCTGCAAGATCGGCGCGACATCCTCGGCGAAGGTCGGGCCGGCATCCTGGGCCGCCCCCACGGCGGGATTCGAGAGAAGCCCCAACGCAGCCAAGGCCAACAGTCCCCTCAAACCGCGTACCGGGCGTACTTGCACGTTCATCCGATCCCGCTCGGTCTCGACGTTCATTCGGTCCCTCCGTTTAGCCGGGGTGGCTGTCATCCTGCCCCCACACATGATGCCTGCATCTCGGACTATCGATCGTCTATCGTGTCACCGTCACTCGAGCGTACGCATTCGTCCAGCAACAGTGCTGCATCAGCGCACCCAGGTGTTCCAGCGCGGTGGCACGGAACACGTAGTCCCCGGGTTCGCTGAAGGTTACCGTCGTCGTGACCTCCCCGCTCGACCCTACGTCGATCGTCTTCTGAGAGAAGCTCGCCTCAGCCGGTCCCTGATGGTGGTACCACGTCAGAGTCGTGCTCGGACGGGACAGGAGATCCACCCCGATGCCAAGGCTGAAGGGCTCGCCTACCCTCGCCGTCAGTGGACCCGTCGTTGGACCCCGGCGACCCCTGCCCGACGGTCCGCTGTCTCCGAAGCTCAGCACTGGCGCTTCGGGAGCGAAAGTAAGGCTCTCGAAGTCCTCCATGTCGAACTCGTCGTGGTCCGCCCTTGCCGGAGCGGAATACTCCTCTCCACGAATGCGTAGAGTCCAGACGAGCCCATCACGAAAATCACCGGGCACTGTGACAGCGAAGGTGCTCTCGTGTCGGAGCTGCCGGCCTGGCTCGAGAGGAGCCACCTCGAAGAACGTCGGCTGAAGGCCGTGGAACTCACTTGGCTCGATGTAGTTGTCCGGGCCGAGCGGGATATGAAGGGTCTCCTCGGTGTTCAGATTGAAGTAACCGAAGCTAAGCGTGATCGTCCCATCCGGGTTGGGGATCCATCCCTCGAAGATGGGGATGACGGGCTCGCCGAAAGGCAGCACCGTGGTGGGCCGGAACTGTGGCCAATCGGCCGGAACTCGCTGCGTTGGCTCCTGAGCGCCCACTCCCGGCACGGACCAAAGGAGCGATGCCGCGACCACGAGGTGGCGTGCGTTCCAGCCCCGGCGCGGCGCTTCAGCCACTTCAGCCACCCCCACCGGAGACGTTACCCACGCCCGCGTGTCTCTCGCTCGTCTCTGAGCCGGTCGTATTGCTCATCGATCACGCATTGTCTAGGTGGCCAGGGCATACACACCGTACCGTACCGTGCCTCCAGCTGCCACTCGTCCCGCTGAGGCGATTCGGCAGGTGGAAGTAGATCGGTCCGCTTCCCCTCCCGCGTGCCGAGCCAGCCGCCAGGATCGAGCGACGCTGGCTGGCTCATGTGGGGATCGCTTCCCACGCCGATCCTCCCTCCTGCTCTAGGCTCATCCTGACCATAGTAGTGTAGTCGGTCGCGCACCGACAGAAGAACTCGAGGCCGGAGATGGCGTTGAAGGCGACAACCCGGAGCACATACTTCCCGGCCGATCGAGAGGAGATATCGGTCTCCACCCGTCCTTCATCGGCGACGTCCACTTCGTACTCTGAGGGGTTGAAGCTCACCTGCCCCGGGCCCTGATGCTTGAACTAGCGCAGCTTGACCGGCTGGCGGTCCTCACGGTGCGGACCGTCGCGGGACGTCCAGGCTGCACGGAGGCTGGCGCTTCGCTCGTGGCCATGGAGCGGGGTGGTCGTCTGGCCGATTCTCGGCTTCCGGGCCGCTACGCCGCCTGCGAGTTTACCGCATCCGTTCGCTTGCTACCGCTACGGGACTTCGGGGTAAGGGCGCTGCGCGAACTGGCGCAACGCAGGCCCAAGTCCAGACTCCGCAGCTAATCCCGGCTCCGCTCTTATCGCAATCAGGAGGGAAAGTGAGGAAAATCGTTCTAGCTCTCGTCACCTTGACTGCCACGCTCGTGCCCGGGTTCATCCGAGCACAGGACGGATATCAATTGGAATCGCTTCTCGTGAGCTCTGGCTCGGATCCGATCACCAGCGGAGTCGCCGGCATTGCAAGATTCAGGCAGAGCAGCGGACGCTTTGCGGAGATCGCCGTTCAGAGCGAACAGGCATGGTTCGCCTACGGCCAGTATTTCGAGAAGGGTGATCTTACGTTTGTGGCCGCAGGTGCGGTGGGTCATTTCCAGACCGCACCCCTGATGGGGCTGCGACTTGACGCCAGCATTCGGCTAACCGAACGGGTTCGCCTGGATGCTCTTTACTGGCCGGGCGTGGTATCGGAGGAGCCCAACGACTGGAAGACGGAAAACGATGGGGTGAAAAACCCGGAAAGCGTCTTCCACGGTCAGTTCGGGGGAATGCGTCTTGCGATCGGGCGGGTGCAACTCAGCTACTATATGCTGAACTTCTTGGACGATCCCTGGAATGAGTTGCCCGGAGTAAGTTACTCATGGCCCTTTCGGGACGACCTCGCAGTTTCCCTGAGTGCCACCTGGAACAACAATAGCCAAGATTGGTTGCCTTGGATCGGAATGGTGTGGAGCCCTTAGCATGAAGCAGGTCGGTCGGACCAAACTCGTGGGATCGGATCCGGGATGCTCGTGGGCTGGAGGGCGTCCGATTTCATGATCTGCGGCATGCCGTTCGCTGCGCCAAGGCCGGCATGGCTCTCGGCGGACTCCAGCAACGGCTCGGTCATGCGACCATCACGATGACCATGCGCTACGTCGGTTGGGCCGGGCTACCGAATCCACCACGGGTCCAGACCGACGTTATCGCGGCCGCGACGACGGACTTTGCGAGGCCGCCCGAGAGGAAGGGAGCCACCCCAGAAGCGAATGCCTCCCCGGGTCCAAGCGACCACGCAAGCCGGAGCCAGCCCAGACTCAGGATGACGACATGGCCCACGACCATCACGACCAGGGCCGCCCTCAAGCGGGCCACATGCCCTCGGTCGGCGAACCAGCCCACAATCCCCGCAGCGAGTACGAACCCGACGAGATAGCCGCCCGTAGCTCCTGCGAGATGCGGCCAGCCAGATGCACCATCGGCAAAAACTGGCACTCCGGCTCCGCCAGCCAACAGATAGAGCACCAACGCCAACGCCCCGTCGCGAGCGCCAAGGAAGGCGCCGACCAAGACTACGGCTAGCGTCTGCGCACTCTGGGGCACTGAGGTTCCCGGGATCATTGCCGACACCCTCGCCGACACGGCAACCAAACAGATCGCCAACGCACACTTCCCGAGACGCCGCATCACGGCTGGGTCCCTCGAGCCTCTCTGTGTCTGAGTCCCATCACTCCGATCGCCAGTAGACGGCAAGCTGCCAACCTCGCTCCGGCACCACCGGGTTTCACTTCCCCGCCGGTTCACCCTCATCCGGGCGGAGTGCTCTGCCGTTCGGTGCCGCGGGCCAGCGAACCCGCCATGGATGTCGTGCCAATGAGTGACCTGCGGCTTGCCCCGCTTCCAGCACAGGCATACCACGCGGCCCCCGACGTCGTCGGAAAATCGAGCAAGCCGTATTCGATTCCCCCCGCCGGGAAGCGGATGTCTTGGGCTAGGATCGCGCTGCGAACGAGCCCCTCGATTTTCTCGACGGTTCGGTCGACCGCGGTCCGATGTCCCTCGAACTCACCGTGATCGGGGTTCTCGGTTTCCAGCACCTCGCATATCGGGTCGCTGAATGCCTTCCCGACCCTGCACCCCGTGTCTCAGAACCCTGTCAGCCGTCCCAACACCCCATGCAAAAGCCCCCGGCATCGCCGGGGGCTTCACAGGCCAGAAAACCCGTCGCTGCGGGACAGAGGCGGGGGGACTCAAACCCCCAAGGGTAATCGAGACCCGCCGCAATTCGAGCGCACAGATGCGGGCCGTAGGTCCCGCTGGGGCGGGGACGCCCACGGGCTCAATAGTTGTGGTAGCCCTCCGTCAGCTCGATCCGGACTCCCGACGGGTCGGTGAGGTAGGCGATGTTGAGCTGGAGGGTGTCGATCTCGCGGAAGTCCGTGTCGAACTCGATTCCCTTCGCCTTGAGCTGCTCAATGTACGCCTGGAGGTTGTCGACCTCGAACCCGATGTGGTCGATCGCCCGCCCCTGCGTGGGGGCCAGCGCCTCGTCCGCAGTACCGAAGCTCAGGTTCATGCCCGGCACGTTGGTGGTCGTCAGGATGGTGCCGCGCGGCCGCAACTCGAGATCGAAGACGTCGAGATACCAGTCGAGCAGCTCCTCGAAATCCGGTGTGCGGAAGTGGACGTGATAGCCGACGACTTCCGAGGGCAGCATCTGGTCTTCCTGTAGCTCGACCAGGGCGCCGCCCGGCATCGTCACGTAGGCGTTCAGCTGACCCTCGGAGCCCACAAACTCCCGACCGACCGAACGGCCGGCGGCGCGCCACTTGGCCAAGAAGTCCGCCATGTTCCGGACCTTGAAGCCGAAGTGATCCATGACCGAGCCCGCCGATCCGCCGGTCGGCTCACGGCCGCTGAGCGCCACGAGGAGCCCGGGCAACCGCACCGCGACGAGCGAACCCTTCTGCGTCACGACGCCACCGAAATGATCCACCCACAGCTGCTTGTGCAGCTCCACGTCGGAGACGTTCAGGTGCACATGGCCGTAGGTCAGACCAGCTTCGTTGGGCACCGCGAGCTGGCCGTGGGCTGGCGACACCAGTAACAGCAGAGCAACGGCAGTCAGTAGCAGCTTCATTTTTCGCTCCTCTTCCGTGACGAAAGACAACACAGCGGTCTTTGAGAGGCTCTTCGGAGCCTCCCATCCTGTTCGTTGGGCTGGCATTGTAACTGATCATGCGCTTTGGGGCACCTTTGTCGATGCGAGTAGGGACGCCTCGCGGGATCGTCGGAGGAGTGCGGCCACTGAGGAGGCTCTCAACGACGCTAGACTTTGCATCGGCGTAGTCCTGCGCACGAGTTTTCGTTTCCTCGACCGGCAGGCTTCACGTGCCTCTCGATCGGATCGTTTGAACTCGGATCCTGCAGGGAGAGGAGAAATAGGGCATCATGGGTGTGGATGGGACCGGAGGGGAAGTTGGCGGGGATATGGGGGGCTGACGGAGGGAAAAGAGGCGGCTCGGATCTGTGGTATTGAGTGGGCGGGGCGGTATTGGACAGACGGGGAGGACGACTGGAGGGGAGAGGGCCTGGAGGAATGCGGGGCGGGAGTAGTCAGGCTGGGAGAGGAGGCGGGAGTCCGGAGGCGAGGCGTCTGAGAGCGAGGAGGATATGGGGTCTGGCGGGATCGTCACGGAGCAACTGGACGTAGAGCTTGCGGCTGTGGCGAGTGAGCTTGGCGGGCAAGCGGAGGAGCCAGAGCCGGAGGCGGTTGGGTTGAGCTGTGCGCCAGGCTCCGGAGAGGGCGGTGGTCCTGAGTGTGTGGAGGAGCTGGTAGGCGATGGCGCCGAGGGCCCAGAGGAGCGCGTTGCCATCGAGGTCATCGATGGCGGTGGCCCCTGCTCCGAGCTGGCCGAGTTCCTTGATCCTCTGTTCGACGACAGCGCCCTGGTTGTAGCGGCGCCAGGCGGTGAGGACGTGGATGCCTTCGATGTTGGTGAGTACGTGAGCGCTTAGTGGGACTTCGTAGGTGTCGAGCGCGAGGGTGTCTGGGCCTTGGAGCGGACGCCGTGTGTGGAGCGAGAGAAGACGGACGCCCCACAGACAGCCGGAGGTGGTCCAGAGCTCATGACCGGGGAAGATGTGCTCACCCTTGCGAGAGCGACGCCAGGGCTGGTGGTGGTCGGCAAGCCAGCGGTGGGCAGGGAGCTTGAGCAGGAAACGGACCTCGAGGTCATCGAGGGTCCGTACCATGGATCGGCTGAAGAAGCCCTTGTCGAGACGCACGGTGATGGTCTCGACCCCCACGGAGCGCAGGCGCCCCACCAAGTCGGTGATCCACGCCTCGGCCCCCGCGGCGGTGGGGGCGTTGCCCGGGCGCCAACGGATGCCCATACAGTCTCCCGTCTCCTGAACGAAGGCCAGAAGCGGATGGTGCGACGGTCGACCGGGCTTGTGCGGATTGTAGCCCCGCTCGGCGCCCACTTGCTTGCGTCCGTAGCGCACGCTGACGGTGGAGTCGAGGGTCAGGGTCAGCGCCCGGGGCACGCCCCCCAGTCTCCAGCGCCGGCACACGATGTGCCACAGGAGTTCGTCGAGGAGGGGCACGAGCGGCTCACCTGCGCGGCGCAACCAGCGTCCGAACGTGGTGGGATCGGGCAGGCGAGTCCAGCCGAACAGGCGTCGAATGCCGCGCCGGTCCAGGAGCGGCAAATCGTCGAGCACGCGTCCACCGTAGAGCAGAAGCACGACCCACACCTCGACCATCAGGCTGGGACGGAAGAAGCCGGCAAGCCCTTCGCTCCGACGGTCGATCCAGGAGCCCAGGCCCATGCCGTCCCACAGATACCGGACCAGAATCAGCCCGCCTCCATCGGTCAGATCCCGGGCGCTGTGACGAATCCGTAGCGGGGAGCCCTCACCTTGTACATGGGGCCGAGAACAGATACGATGGTTGCGCACCGTCTGGGTGCCTTTTGTGGCGAGGAACCTTCTTGGACGAAGTGCCCTCAACCTAAGGCCTTAGACGGTGTTTTTCTTCCCTATGCTACTCCCCTCATGCAGGATCCGGGGTCAATACCGTCTCAGCACGGCCGGATTCGACGCCGATTGGCGCGCGAACTCCGCGACGCCGCGCGGCGTCGCAGCGACCGGCCGTGAGATCGAGATCGTCGAGGTCCTGAACACGAGCCAGCCCGCGGCATCGAGATTCGCGTCGATCACTGGCGGGTGCGTTGTTCGGGCGTATTCGTCATATCACCGTGATCCCGGTTCGAAAATATCCTCGACCTGGGTCGGCGGTCGGAAATGTCCAAGACAATCCTGGTCATGCTCGGGACATCGTGCGCGGTGCCGAACCCAGGCACGAGCCCGGCACGGATTGCGTGGGCTCACGCGACATTGGCCCTCGCCTCGAGATCGGCGCAGCGCTCGATGAGCGTATCGAACGATTCGGCATCGTCGAGCAGCATGCCGTCGGAAACCATCCTGTCGTAGTCCTCTGCGAGCGCGTTCCGAGTGAAACCGTCCGGTACCAGTTGCAGCTCACCCGAAACGGCGGCCCCATAGTCGATCCACCGGCCCCCGGCGTCCTTCTCGCGAAAGAACGCTGCCTTGTGGCGGGCCACGGACAGGGCGAGTGCGCGATCGGCGAGCGCCTTGCCAGCGTATCCGGCTTCGTCCAACCGCGCGACGTCGTGCCAGTGGCGGGACTGTCGCTCGCCTCGGCGGCGTTGCTGGCGGCAGAACACATGCATGGCAGTCGCCTTTTCCCAGAACGTCCGTTCAGCCAGCATGACCGACGGAGAAGCCGTTGGAAAAACGATGCCGGGGAGATGGGACGCCGCGTCGCACGCGACGGGGCGCTTCTCGTGGGGCTCTCCGGTCGCGCGCGCGCCGAACTCGACAATGACTTCGGGCCTAACAAATCCACGATCGTCGAGCAACGGCTCGTAGCGAACGAGCAGACGTTCGCCTGAAGCGCTCACCTCGGCGGAAAAGCCCGCCTCGCCGAGGCCCTCGCCGACCGCCGCGAGGGTTTCGCCCCGGATCCACTCGGCGAGGCGTGTGCGGATGGTCTTGCTCCAGCGCTGCTCCTGGCTTCGCGTCGTCGGCAGCGCCTCGGCATCGGCTGCGGTCACGAGATCGGGTGCGAAGGCGCGGATGTCGTAAGTGACGTCGATATCCTCCGAGAACCGGCGGACGGCGTGGTAGGCCTTGGCGAGCGACGTACCGCCCTTGAACACGATGTTGGTGCCGAACGGTGCGGCGAACAGGACACGCAGCGTCTGGACGAGCCAGATATCCTTCTCCAGGAGGAACGCCCGCCGACCGCTCGCTTCCTGCGCGGCTCTGAGCGCCTCGAGCCTGTGCCCGGCCGGCAACGACTGGAACAGCACCTCAGCCATGCGCGACCAGCGTGCTCACGGGCTCCGCCATCCAATGCGGCATGGTTGCACGTGCGTCGGTTAGTTCGTCCATATCCTCAGGGGAGAGGTCAGGCAGAACGGTTTGGAGCCCCTCTCGGACCTCGTCCGGGCCGAGCCAGGCCAGCGCCCGGATGATCTCGCCGGCCCTGCGGCCGCGGGCCGCGAGCTGCCAGCGCGGCGCATGGCGCAGTTCGATCTCCAGATTTCCGAAGCGCAAACGGCGACCGGGGCCGGAGGTTAGATAGACCGACCGCACCGGGATCTGGGTGGTGAGGCCGAGCACGTGCGCCGCGGCGCCGCCACAGGGCATGATCGTCTCACCCCATAGGGCTGCGAGTGCACCGAGTGCTTTGTCGACGCTCGGTGCGCAAGGCCCGAACCGCGTCTCGACGGGCCGCATGTAGATCCCTTGGCAGATCCTCATGAGCCTGCCGGAACGGGCAAGGCGCGAGAGCGCCTGATCGACCGCCGCGCGGTTGCCCATATGAAGCAGCGCGCCCGCGCAGATCGGCGCGGCCTCTGGAAGCGAGCAGGCGTGCTCCATGATGCGTTTCGACAGGCTTGGCATCGCAGTCTCCGATCGCCGACGTTCTGTCAGAAATATACCACTCACATTGACACAATTCCGTGGTGTCGTGCAAGCCGGATAGGCTCGTTCATACCCTCCGAACTCAGCCGCTGTCGGACACGACAGTGAACGGACGCCCAGGGCCAAGCTCTCATCAGGTCACAATGTCGGTCGAGGTTGACCTGCCCCTCGGGGTCGATCCCGTCCATGCGGGAAGGCAACGAAGCCGATGAGGAAGGCGGGTGCCGGGCAGCCGACTAGAGGAGGGCAGGGGGCCTCACGGACCCCCCCCTCGCCTTTTCAGGCGGGCTCGTAGCGCTCAACCTCGATGAGATCAGCCCCCTCACGGGCCCTGGCTGCAGGCGAATCCACATGTCGGCGTTGGACCAGCCGGCCTTTTCGAGGCGGATCGCCATGTTCGGGGAACTTCCGGCCGCACCGTTTGAGCACGCGCGCGAGCGTCTGACGGGCGACTCCGCGATGCTCGGCGGCCGCGGGTCACACTGAGGCCATGCGGCCTCAAACACGTGTTCCTGATCGTCGTTCCCGGATGGCTCCTGTGACGGGAGAGACGATCAGAACCCGAGGCCGACGGTGAGCACCGGGTAGCCTTTCACCCACTCGAAGTCCTCAGTCACCTCCTCAATCTCGCGGTCGAGCCTCGAGAGGAAGGTGGAAACATTCCCGATGGGCCCTGTCGCCCTGAGGGCCACGTTTGGAGGTCCATGAAACGCCACTCCGAGGTCCAAGGAGAAGCTGATCGTACCGAGCGAGTTGCCCCACCCGATGCCCACATACGGCGCACTACGGTTCGTGCCGAGGCTTCCAATCAGAGTGCCGACCTCACTTGGGGCGTACTCGACGCCCCCGATGTCGACATCTTCCAGAGGCGACGCCTCTAGTTCCAGGGTGTTCTTGAAGTAGACGAGGCCTCCGCTCAACCGGAACCCGCCAACCACGGGGTGCCAGTCCAGCAGTACCGAAATGCTCGGAGTCGGCAGTTTCACATCATAGTTGACTCCCGAGATCCCCCTCTTGATCGAGAACGGTTGCAGGTCCAGCCCGCCCCTCAGGTCTATCGGGCCCGGTATTGCCAGCGTCACTCGGCCTCCCACACCCAACGTGCCCACATTTATTGATGCCCCGAGGGGGCCTTGCCCATCCGCGGAGGGGGGAAAGAGTCCAACGATCAACCCGCAGAGCGCAAAGGAAAACCACGTTCGCATCAGGTCCTCCGGATTGCGCCGCGACAGAACGTCCAGGGGAGGGCCCCCGTGAGCTTCTGAGGCAAGGGGGCCATGGTGGTGGGATGGGAGTGTATGCGGTCCCGGTCACCCGCGTCAAACGTTGTACAGGGGGCGGCATCCGGAGCTGGTCACGCGGATGCGGGAGTGATTGTAGTCGGTCCGGCAGCGATCAGAATCCGCTGGGCGTCATCGATCGTCTGATTTAGTCGCGTGCTGGGCGCACGCTTTTCAGAACGCGCGCGGTGAACGACCGTCGATGTCGCGAGGGAGCAGGGCCACCAACCTCTTCTGCCCAATCTCGAGCCGCAGTATCAACGATACGTCCCGATCGAAGTGCTTCTCACAATCCAAGCTCATGTCCATGAGGTCATTCGTGAGCGAGGGGAAGGCTGGTAGATCAGAGGCGGCTCCGACGCCCGGTCCTGGAACCGTTGACGGAATTGGACAACCCCGACCTGCGCTTTCCGGTGCCGGGAATGTATGGCGGGTATTACCTTCGCCTCGAGCGCGTTGGTGTCGAAGCCGAGCGGGAATGGGTGACCTCGAGTCGGAAGGACTTCTCTAGTTGGAAGCATGTCATCACGTCGAAGGGCAGCACGCTCGTCAAGTAAGGGTTCGTGTAGGCTCGAGAGAGGGTGACGGTGGCTTGCGGGTAAAACGAGCGCCGAAGGGCATCTTCATCATGGTGCCTTCGTTCTCTCGCGAAGCGATGGACTACGCGGGTGTGACACAAGCCATATGACTGGAACCACGCATGATTCCGTAGACACCGGTGTCCTCACCCGGGCCCAAGGATGCCTCCTCGGCCAGCTCGCCGGGGATGCACTGGGCAGCTTGGTAGAATTCCAGGCACCGGAGCAGATTCGACAGGAATATCCCGATGGTGTCCGGGAACTCGCCGCCGGAGGGACCTGGAACACGATTGCCGGACAACCGACGGATGATTCCGAGTTGGCCTTGTCACTGGCCCGTATGCTGGCAGAGCACAGAAGGTACGATTCCGAGAGAGCCAGGAAGGCCTATGTCTCCTGGTTGAACTCGGGGCCCTTCGATTGCGGCATGACGATCTCCAGCGGACTGCGGGGACAGCCCAATCCGGCCAGCCAGGCCAACGGCGCGATGATGAGGATCAGCCCGCTGGGCATCTTTGGTGCCAACCATCATTTGGCCCGCGTGGCCGACTGGGCGCGCGAAGACGCGGCGCTCACTCATCCTCATCCGATTTGTCGGGAGGCCAACGCGCTCTTCACAATGGCGATTTCCCAGGCCGTTCGCGCGGAGTGCGACGCCAGGGAACTCTATCGCCGCATCGCAGGCTGGGCCGAAGACATGACGGTGGACGGGAGCCTACTTCGTGCCATCCAGGGCGCCGCTACCGCACCCCCTCGCAACTACGACTACGTCTACCAGCGGGGTTGGGTTCTGACGGCGTTCCACAACGTCCTCTGGCAGCTCTCCCATGCGCCAAGCCTGGAGGAAGCCGTCGTGGACACGGTCATGCGCGGCGGAGACACCGACACCAACGCGGCTATCTGTGGGGCTCTTCTTGGCGCTGTCTATGGTCGGGACGCGATTCCCGCCCAATGGACCGAATGCTTGCTCAGTTGCCGCCCTGCGGCCGGACAGCAGGATGTCAGCCATCCTCGCCCGGAGTGCTTTTGGCCGGTGGATGCGCCGGAGTTGGCAGAGCGCTTGCTTCGGTGAGGCGAACTGGCGTCGCTCTCCTTCACCGCGTGCGTTCGTGCTGCTCATGCTCCCTGCCACGACGATGCCATACCCGGAAGCCTCCCGTAGACGAGCTGCATGGTGCGTTTGAGCTCTGTGGCGAGGCATTCCGCCATGCCGGTGGTCAACCGATGGCCCAGGCAACCGTTTTCGCCGGACGCGAGCGGCACCCTTGTCACCGTCAACGAGCCAGCAGGTTGGAGCGCTGCGTCCGCACGGTGCACGTCAACCATCGAAGAATGGCGACGTCGCACTTCCCTACTTCAGCAACGCTCCTGCGCCTCGCGGACGTCCGCTTTCTCTTGGAGTAGGTAGCCACCGGCGGCCAATCGAGGCGGCCCGGCAAGAGTCGTCGGTCTCTTTCACAGGCAGCCTCAGATTGCTCGCAGCGCATCGTAGAATCCGAATTCTCGCAGTAGGACTTCGGTGCGGGGATACAGCAGATCGGGATCAATACGGAAGGAGGTAAAGCACAGGAGCCAGGAATGGTATCAACAGGAGCATCATCGTGATCCCGTAGCCGAACATCTCACGTGCGCGCAGACCGGTAATTGCCAGTAGCGGGATGGCCCAGAACGGGTTGAGCAGATTCGTGTGTGCGTCACCGACGGCGTAGGCCGCTATTGTCTGGCCGTGAGGGATCCCCAACTCCGCGCCAGCGGTCATCATCGGTCCGCCTATGATCGCCCACTCGCCACCAGCGGACGGGACGAAGACGTTCAGGACCGCACCCGTGATCCAGGCAACCACGGGGAACGTTTCTTCGGTGGCGATGGAGAGCAGGGACTCGGTCATGGTGTCAACCAGTCCGGTCCCCGTCATGATCCCAATGATTCCGGCATAGAACGGGAAAAGAAGAATGATCCCCGCACTTCCGCCGACAACCTCATAGAATTCCTTCCGGTAGGTGGACGGACTCACATAGAGGGCGAGGCCGATCATGAGGAACCCGAAGTTGAAGACGTTGAGGTCGAGTGCCCCTAGGCCCTGCGTCAGGAACGCTCTCAGTGTCAGGGCGACACCGGTCAGCGCGATGGTGCCGCCGAGAAGCTTGCTGTTGTCAATCTTGTCCGCCAGCGTGGCATTCGAGGCGTTCGGGTCTTCGATCGCCGCGGCGATCGGCTCGGCTTCGGTACCTCCGGGGGTGTCATCCTCACCCAGTTCGACGTACTGCCCGATCCCGCGGCAGTTCTGTTCGGGCGGACAGAGAAGAAAGAGAACTACGGACGCGTAGACGAGCGCCAGCGCGGTTAGCGTCAGCGGGAACGGGTGGAAGACCCACTCCGTCGAGGGGATCACTCTGTCGACGATCCCCTGCAACATGAAGATGTTTCCGTCTGTGGCCTGCAGAAGGCCGGCTGAGCTCGATAGACCCCATCCCCAGGTAAGACTCATCCCCATGTACCCTGCTACGGCAAGCAGCGGGTAGTGAGTAGCCATCCCACTCCTGGCACTCTGTCTTCCCATTTCCCGGGCTAGGATGGCGCCGAAGACCAGACCGAGACCCCACGATATCCACCCAGTAAGCATTGACCCGACACCCACCAAAACCACCGCCTGCCGGCCATTCTTGGGGAGCCGAACGAGACGCAGGATCATCCCCTTTACGCGCGGATGATAGGCGACTACAGTCGCGGTCACTAGGATGATGACCATCTGCATCGCGAATTGGAGCAGGTTCCAGAACCCCCCCGTACCAAGACAGCGCGATCTCTGTTGGCGCAGAACCTTCCCAGATCAGCGCGGCGGCGGCGACGTATGTGAGGATGATTGCGAAGAGGAACGGATTCGGCATCCATCGCTCCACTCTGTCTGCGATCACTTCACCGAACCTCTGAACAGCTGTCAGATCCGGTTCTTGCGGGGTTGGCGACGGCGTCGCGCCTGTCTCGGCGGCCGGTCCTCGTGTCATCGCTAGCTCCTCCAGCTGGGTTGAGTGCCGTCAAACGGTACTCTCTGTACGGGGTCGGCAGCTCGCTGCGGGGAATCGGCTTCCGACCCTCTAACGGGCTCTCGTCAGCGCGCTGAGGCGCACTGGACTTCCTCGTGGCCTGCGACAGGGCGACCTCAGGGCCACCGAGTCACGACACAGCTCGCCGAAGGGAAGGCCCCTGGTTTCGCCCGAGCAGGCGATGGCCCACAATGCTCCCGGGGGTCACGCTGCGAAAGATCTCGGATCGCTATATTCCGCGGCTGTCGAGTTCTGCCAGAATGGCCCTGACGATCTCCCGGACTCTTTCGATGCCCGTTCGACTTCCTTCTGCGCTATGCCGCGGTTCAGATGCTTTGCCGTGTGCTCTCTTCCCGACGGGTCTCGCCGAGAGAGCCTCATGCAGCCTCAAGCTGGGCCGGCGGCTTATGGGTATCTGACGATGCCTCCAGAGTTGCCCCGAAAGCCATGACGCCACAGTGGTGCGACAAGAAGAATTGCTCTAGCCGAGACCATGCGAGGCGACGACAAGCGGATGGCCGACAAGACGCCGGTCGGCGGTGAGCAGTTTGAGACCCTCCTCCTGAGCCTGTACGAGCAGCAGTTCGTCGAACGGGTCCTTGTGATCGAGCGGCGGCTCAAGTGCCTGCATGGCATGGATGATCGTCATCGGCAGGAACGTCACGTCCTGATCTTCGAGGGCGACGACCACGTCATTCGGAGCGAAACGGCTCTTGCGCGCGCCCGACAGGTGGCGGGCACTGTGCTTGAGCCGCATCTCCCAGATGGACACTGCGCTCACATAGATCCGGACTTCGCGTGCGGCCAAGAACCGGCGCTCGGGCTCCCGGAGCTTTCCCGGCGCCTCCATGAAGTCGTAGAGGTAGGACGTGTCCAGCAGAACGCGCATCGTCGGTCCGACTATTCGTTGTCGAGACCGAGCACACGGCGGCTGAAGGCCGGATCGTCGAATTCTTCCGGCCACCTTTCCCCGTCACCCTCGATTCCGAGCCTTCGGCGCGCCGCCTTCAGTTTGTCGAAGTCGATCCCGCCGCCCTGGTCGCAGCGCACGAGTTCGACCGCGGGGCGGCCATGCTTCGTAATGATCACGCGCTCGCCGTTGCGGGCGGCGGCGACCAGTTCGGAGAGGCGAGCTTTCGCCTCGCGAAGGGCAAGTTCCATGGCGGATCGCTCCTAGTTGCTGTGGTGCTGACGTAGTATGCCGTAGGGCACGCTCCAATTCAAGACCACACCGTGACCACAAACTTCGCGCCGCTGCAGCGGGATGCTTCGGACAGGAGGACGATCCCGCGATGAGCATCGGTAAGCCGGGTGCTCTTGCCAGGGTGCAGGGACACCCGTCCGACAGTAGGCCGTCTCCGCTCCCGCGACTGGACGGCTGGGGAGACGGGTCATCCGCGCGAGGTCATCGAGGACGCCTGGCTGTACAGACATTCGCGTTTGGATATCCACCGTTCGAACCCGCTTGTAGAAACTCCTCGAAGCTCCACTCCTCAACGTCGTGACCTTCTCTACCCTTACTGAGGTGGGGGAGTCAAAGGAGGAGAGAGGCCATGACGACGAGTGGAGCTGCTCCAGCGTTCCAACAAGGCTAGCGTGTGTCGAGCGGGCGGCAGGCCAGGCTGGACGAATCCCCCCTCGTTCGGTCCGCCACGCGTGAGCAGCGCATCCTGGACTCTGCACCGGCCCGTCCAGGCTCTCCCATTTCGGCGTTGTGGAACTCGGTCCCGGGTCCGACGATATCCTTACTTCATCAGGCGACTCTTCTCATACATCCTTGGATCCTACCTCGATGTCAGGGTGGGGAATCGCAACCCGATAACTCAAGGGAGTGACCTCGACGTGAAGGGGAAGCTGAGGTGGATGGGCATGATGGCCTTCGTCCTTTGTCTCGCTCTCTGCCTTCCCGGATCGGTGAT
The DNA here is from genome assembly GCA_965206975.1 of Longimicrobiales bacterium. Lineage (GTDB taxonomy): Bacteria > Gemmatimonadota > Gemmatimonadetes > Longimicrobiales > Gaopeijiaceae > JAAXGI01. Next base: position 325,485 of record OZ242253.1, read on the forward strand.
CGCGCAGTCCGTTCCCCGCGTAGCGTTGGGATTCGGCGTCGATACGCTCTCAGCCGCTTGGTCCGAAGCCGCTTGGCACTCGCATGTTCCCGAGATCTTCCGGGCCTGGTCCGAATACCTCTCGAACCAGCCCAGCATGCTCAGGCCCAATCCCAGGTGGTCTGCGGCGGAACAGGAAACTTGGATTGCGTACGATCTCACCCGGGGAGCGGCCTACCACGGCGCCCCCGCCACAGTTGTCGACATCCGCCCTGTACCGGGAGGAGACGAGTTCATCGTCAAGACCCTGTTCGCGCGGACTTCCGAGACCCAAGATGTCCGGCCGCTCGCCCTTACCCGGGTGTACGCCACCCGGGAAGAAGGCCGCTGGGTCTTCGGCAACGCGTTGCCCCGTTTGACCGCGGATTGGGAGCGGACCCGGGTGGGTCCCATCGAATACGTGGTGGAGCCGGGGCGGCCGTTGAACCGCAGCCGAGCCGAGCGCCTTCTTACATTCGCAGACTCGATCGCCGCCTCGTTCGATGTTCCGAAGCTCGAGGCACTCACGTACTACGTGGCCTCGGGCCCTGAGGAGCTGAATCGAGTCATGGGCATAGATTGGACCTTCGGCGGTTCTGGCTATGGGTACGCCGTGCCAGCCAACGGCCTGATCCTGAGCGGCGATCCCGCGGCCGCGGAGGAGAACCGCCACGAGCTGGTGCACATCCTGCTCTCGCCCCTGACCGCCGAGGGCCGCACGCACGGGCTCGTCACCGAGGGGGGGGCGACTTGGTACGGCGGATCAGTCGGTCGGACGTTCCTCGAGCTGTTGCCGGAATACGCCGGCTACGTGGCCGCCCGCCCGGAGATTACGTTGGACACGATCCTCGAGGACAACTCTCCGGATAAGGGCTGGAGCGTGGCCGGCGCGGTCATCGTCGAGCTCGTGTACGAACGTGGAGGCATGGAAGCCGTCCGGGGGCTGTTCGGGGTGGGGCGGTCCAATGGGCGGCTCCGGCTGGCGCTGTCGGAGGCCCTCGGAATGCCGTGGGAAGGCGTGCTCACCGCTTGGCGAGAGAGGGTCCTTCGCGCAGGCTCTCCGGAGCCCTAGGGCCCTCGCAGGGATGGCGGCTTTCCGGATGGACTTATGGGAGAACGCCCCATTCTGCAGCTTTAGAGGCATCCAGTTTCGCGCACCTGGTGAGTTGACGGTGACAACGGTGCCGCTTGGGTCCCGCGAAATTTCTTGCTCGGGCCACCGGCTGGCCACCGGCATAGCGGAATGCCTGTCCATCGAGCTCAAGCGTCCCGTGCAGCTCGCGTACGGGGAGCTTGCGGGCGCGGCATCGTCGTGGCAGTGAGAATCGGAGCATGAGTAGGATGAACGAGCCGGTGAAGGCCGTCGTCTTCGATTTTGACTACACCCTGGCAGATTCTTCCAGGGGTGTGATCGATTGTTTCCAGTATGCGTTTCGCCGCTTGGGCCTGCCGGCGGCATCTGACAGCGAGATCTGCGAAACCATCGGCTTGACATTGCGGGTTGCTTTTCGTCGGCTGGTGGATCCCGACCACTGGCTTCACGCTGAGATGTTCGTCCACCATTTCAAGTGTCGTGCCGACCAGGTCGCGGCCGCCAAGACGACCTTGTATGAGTCGGTTCCGGAGGTAGTCCAGGCACTGTGTTCGAGAGGGCTGAGCCTTGCGATCGTATCCACGAAGTTTCGCTATCGCATCCGCACCGTTCTCCAGCGTGACGGGATTGCCGACCCATTCGAGGTGGTAATCGGCGGCGAGGACGTGGAGGAACACAAGCCTGACCCCGCGGGATTGCGCTCGGCCCTCGGGAAGTTGGGGCGTCTGCCCGCGGAGGTGCTCTATGTGGGAGACAGCGTGGTTGATGCGGAGACCGCCAGGCGCGCTGCCGTCGCTTTCATGGCTGTCCTGTCAGGGGTGACGCCGGAAGCGGCCTTCAGAGACTATGAGCCCCGTGCGATTCTCCATGATCTGCGCGAATTGCCGGCTGTCCTGGATGGCTGATCGCGTGGGGCAGCAACCGGATCCAGGTTCGTGATCCCACGACTCCTGAGGCCGATAACGGCGGCGAGTTCTGGATCGTGAATCCCGATGAGATGTGGAGCTTTGCCGTGGTCCTGGGCGATCCGACCGAACCCGGTCCCGTGGTTGTCGAGGCTCCACCGGATGTGCCGAGGCGACTGCAACCGTTCTACGAGCGACGGGAAAGCCACAGCGGACAGTTCTTGACTCGCTCGGAAATCGAGCAGCGCGAGGCTTGTGAGTCTGCGGCCACAAGTACCATCTGCTAGTCTGGAGCCATCATGAGACGAGCCGTCCGTAGAATTCTCCTGCTGCTGTCCTTCTTTCTCGTCGTGTCCCTCGTAGTACTTGTCATCAATCAGACGGCTCAACTGGTCGACCTTGCGGCTCGCCTTCATCCACTGGCTGGTGACGTGGCGTTCTGGAGCCTCCTCGTACTCTACGTGATGTGCCTTGCAGTCCCAGCGGTTCTCCTACTCAGGCTTCCTCAGTCGCTCAAGGTCCCAGCTGACGATTCCGGTGCTGAGTTCGATCACCATCTCCACGAGCTGAAGAAACGGCTGCACCGGAACGGCCACGTGTCCGCCGAGCCCCTCGACACCCGGGAGGACATCGAGGCGGCGCTCAAGGTCCTTGCCGACCGTGCCGATGCGGTGGTCAAGAAGACGGCGGGAGAGGTGTTCATCACCACGGCCGTTTCGCAGAACGGGAGCCTAGATTCCGTGGTCGTGCTAGCTGCTCAGTCCAAGATGACCTGGACTCTGGCGCGTCTCTACTACCAACGCCCCCGCATTCGGGAGCTTGCCTACCTGTACGGGAACGTGGCTGCGACAGCATTCGTGACTGCGGAAATCGAGGACATCGACCTGGCGGGGCAACTCCAGCCCGTGATGTCCAGCGTGCTCGGATCCTTAGCGGGTGCCGTCCCCGGGGTTCAGGTCGTCAGCACCGTCGCCACGAACTCGATATTCAACGGAGCTGCCAACGCGTACATGACGCTCCGGGTCGGACTGATCGCCAAGCAGTACTGCGGAGCATTGGTGCGTCCCGATCGGCGTCTCGCGAAGAGGTCGGCAATGGCGGGGGCAGCGCTCATGCTCGGTGCCGTCGTGGTTGACGGTGCGAAGCAGGTGGCGGGCGCGTTCGTCGTCGCCTCCAAGCGAAGCGTCACGGGCGCGGCCAAGGGGGCAGCCCGTGGAGTCGGTGGAATGGTGAAGAGCGCCGGGACGTCCGTAACGGGACTGTTCAGGCCAGGCTACGATGAGGACGAGGGGCAGGAGCAGTAGTCGATCAGACAGAGCGTGACACGGAGAACGGTCTTACGAGACCGGCCGCGACGAAGCCGCCGTCGCCTTGCCGTTCCATGAGCCGCAAGAACCCCAGGCTCAAGAAGAAAAAAAACGCCCTTTGCGTGCCGCAGCGATTCAAGGCTGGAGCCGGTTCTTCCCGAACGCGACATCTTGCGGCTACCGCATTTGGTGTGGAAGACAAAGCCGTCGGCGCTGACCGGTTCCGGCAGGACCATGCGCGACGACGGCACGCCTTCCGGGCTGGCCGCAGCCACAGAGGTGGGCTCCGGAAGCAACATGTCGGACTCCTTCGCCCGGCAACCTCTACCGGTGCACTTAGCACCTCGTCCCCGTCGACAACCCCGCGGTCCACAGGCAAATCCCCGGCCAGATCGTGGAGGCCAACGTGAGGGACACTCTGCAGAGCCGGCAGCTCCCGCCCGATCGGAGCTGCGCTTGCATGGGGGCGGTGGACATTCCGTCCCGTGCTCAAAGCTACTTTATGGCCAATCCGAGCCTGTCGGGGCGTGGGAGCGCCGTGGCCGGCTCGCCCCGCCAGATCCACCTAGGAGCCGGTCCGAGAAGGCTGACCGAAGCTGCCCGCCGCGAGGAAAGTCGTTTCCAAGGGGGGCTCTTGAGCGGGGATTCGTAGAGGGCTGACGGAACACGGGGGTCGGCCGGTCGCGTGTGTGTGGACCCACCCGGGCCACCCCCCTCCTTGTCCTGGCGTTTCGGGTCATCCCCCGGGCCATCACCTCGGCTGCGTCACGCCGATGGGCTGGAGCGACAGCGACGGACGGCGAGCCTCTCTCGTGCGAAGATCGAAGCGGTCTCCCGGGGAGAGGAAGTAGAAGAAGCCTGAGTCGCCGACCACGCGCCCGTTGTCGTAGATGAGTACGTAGCTCTGTCCGATGACCTCGAATTCGTCACCCTGCACGACGACAGCCGTGTTCTCGTCGATGCCGATGCCCAACAGCTCGGGCCGAGCCCGAATGATCTCGATGAGATCGAATTGGCGATTGCGCCTCAGGACGTGTTGATCGATGGCTGTATCGCGGAGAAAGCCGAACCCCTCCTCGTGGTCTCCCATCATGATGGTGTTGGAGCGGGTGTCCCCGCGGGCCAGATAGGATCCCAGGATGGTGGCGCCCGCCGAGGAGCCTCCGACGACGCCTCCCCGCTCTAGGACGTTCCAGAGCTCCTCTTCGGTCTTCGTATCGAGATAGGAGTCTGCGAGTCGCCACTGCCGGCCCCCGGGGAACCACACGCCGTTCGCCTCGCGGATCGGTGTCACGAACGCATCGGAATCCGCCTCGTCGCGGTCTATCGTGTGAAGGACCGTGAGGTTGCTCGCTCCCACCTCCCGCCATGCACCGAGGCCTTGATAGAACTGGTCGTACTCTTCCGCGCCGCCTGCCGTCGGGATGACGACGATCGGAGCGTCCGGACCCCCAGCCAGATCCACGAATCGTTCCATGATCGCCCGATCGCTCATGGCGCCGCCGACGATCACAAGGGAACCATTCGGTGGTGCGACCTGCTGGGCGAGGACTTGAGGGCCGGGGGAAAGGAACGCGGACAGCGCGAGGAGGCTGAGGGCGGCTCGATACATGGGTTTCTCCGGTCCCGGGGACGCTGCGGCACTCAAAGTGCGGTCGGTCGACAGAGCGTGCAAACCGCCACGGCGGAGGGGTCAGGTCGGCGTAGTACGGCATTCCCGCGAAAGACGCCGGGAATCAAGTCGTGCTCGGCCTCGGTCTCCCGCAGCAGGGTTCCCTCCCGATTCCGGGAAGAGAAACTCCCTCCTGATGCCGCTCGTTCTCAGCAACCCCCCGGACGCCTACGCCTGGGCGTCGAGCGTACGGTAGGCTGAGGAGCCTCCCCGGACCGCAGTCCTGCCCCCGCTCAGAGGTTCAGCCAGAAGTTCACCTTGATCAGAAAAACATTGTTTGGGGCGAGCCTGAACAGCTCGGCCGAGTCGTGTGCGAAGTCGAAGTCTCCCACTCTGCCGACGCCCGCGGCGTCGAACTGGGAACCCTCCAGCTGCAGAGATCGGGTTTGCTGCCAGACCAGGAACACGGTAGACCCGGGGCTCCATTCCCATCGAATCACGGCATTCCCGAGAAGGCTCCGCACGTTGAAGTCCAGATCATTCACCGAAAAGGGGCCCGCCGACGCGGTACCGCCGGGGTCCACGAGATACGTGCCGTCGTCCTGACGGAGCATCGTGCCGGTGTCCTCTCCGTACCGGAGGAACTCGAAGCTGCGGGGTGCGCGGAGTTCCTTCAGCCCGCCGTACTGCCCACTCGAGATGAGCGGCTGCAGGTAGAGCTCGAACGTCAGAGTGGGAGAGACCGTCAGGTTCAGGCGGGTTTCCAGAGTCACGGTCGTCTGGTTGATCGGCGCGAAGATGTAACGATGACCGTATGTGTCTACCGCGTACTCATCGCGGACAGTGGTCACGTACTGCGCCTCCGAATAGCTCCAGCCGACAGAGGGCGCGAAGCCCAGCTGGAGAATCTCCCCGGAGCCATAGGTGAAGTCGATCGATGCCGCATTCCGCCGGGACCCGTCCTCGCCAGCCTGCCAGCTGTACCGCGCTCTCGCACTCAGGTCCCGCTGTGTATCCGAGTTCAAACTGGCGTTCCCGGAGGAGAAGCCGGGCGCGCGCGCCAGTGGGCCGCCGCGCGTGAGACGATCGTCCAAGGCCGGGAAGTGATACTGGAACCGGACCGAACCTCCCCAGTAGCTGAGCCACTGCCAACTGTAGGTAGCGTTGAAGCTGGTCAGGAGCCGCTCTCCCGCAGAGTTCCATACGGCGTCGGGGCTGGCTCCCACACGCCACCGCCGCAGATTTTCGCCGGGACGGGGCTGGACATAGGCCAGATCCGTGGAGACGATGAGACGGTCGGCTTGCGGGTGGAAACCGATGTCGTTCACCTCGTAGCCCGGCCCCTCCGATACGAGGGCGAGCTTCCCCTGCACCGACCCCGCCTGCTTGCCGAGGTCCACCATTGCGTAGTGACCGGACAGCGAGGTGGCAGCCGAGTCTACGCTGACGTGCGTCGCGTCGGGCCGCTGGAAGTAACGGGCTGAGGAACGCTGCCTCCGGATCATGGCCTCCTCGTTGCCCTCTATGTAGCTCGACACGAGAGCGGCATTCACACGCCAGCTCCGGTTGGACCACTCGTGAACCACGTCCACCCCTCCCACGTAGGCAGAGGCCGGCAGGCGCTCGGCGAGGATGGAGCCGCCCACGTCACGGTTCACGGCCGTCGCCATCGCCCCGATCTGAGTCTGTCCTGAGCGGAGGTCCCGACGGAGGCGGCCCACGAAGTAGTTGCTCGACGGTTCGACGACCGTTTCACCTTCGGCGCCCGCCTCGTCGACCCACGGTGCAGACTCGCGCCCCGTCACGGCCTCGAGGACACCGAGGGACCACCCGTTGCCCACCCTGCCTGTGACCTTCGCAGCTCCGAGGATCGTCGTGGAAGTAGGAACATCAGAGAACACGGCTCCCGAGGACACGCTGCCCTGTGGGCCACGCCCGATCCTTCGGGAGTAGAGGACCTGGGGAGGGGGGCCTGTGGTCCCGGAGCTGCCACCTCTGGCGAACTGGAAGATGTCGGCTCCCTCCACGAAGAAGGGGCGCCGCTCCTCGAAGCGAGTCTCGAACGCAGTGAGGTTGATCACCGCGGGATCCACCTCCACCTGACCGAAATCCGGGTTGATTGTGGCATCCAGGGTGAGGTTTGAGCCGAGGCGGTACTTGAGGTCGAGGCCCACGCGCCCGAAGTAGTCCGAGCCCGAGCGGAAGGGGTTGGAGAAGTCAACGTCCGAGCCGGATCCCTGCTGGATGTATTCGGCGCTAACCCCCGCGTATGGGAGGACTTCGAGTCTCCGTCCGGACCCGATGGCACGGATCCCCGAGAGGTGCCCGAAGCGGGGCACGCCGCCCCGCTCGAGCTTCGGCGTGAACGAGAAGACCGCCTGCTCCTGGTTCCGGCTGATCCACCGTTCGACTTGAACCCCCCAGATCTGATCTGCGTCAGGGCTGAATCGGAGCTGGCTGAACGGGATCCGCATCTCCACGAACCACCCCTCGTCTGTGACGACGGCCGCCACATCCCACACGGGGTCCCAAGAGGTGTCACCTTGGTCACCTCCGGCTCTCTGCCCACCCCCACCCCCCCGTCCGATGCGCTGATCTGCGACGATGCCGTCCTCCTTCATTCCTGACGGGTTGGTCGCGAACCGATAGGAGGTCTGGTGGTCGTGGTAGCTGTCGATCAGCACAACGAAGAAGTCCGAGTCGGGGATGTCCGAGTCACGACGAGCCAGTCGCGTGGTCACAGGCCGCGAGTCGAAGAGTGCCCCACCCACATAGAGGGCATCGTCATCGTAGAGAAAGCGAACCTCTGTTCGCTCCGTAACGGGGTCGCCTTCCGCGGGATCAATCTGGCTCAAGCGTGTGATCGGCACGGCGCTGGCCCACGCGGCCTCATCTGGGCGCCCGTCGAGCTGGATGTCGCTTCCCACCCGCACCGCACGAACCTCCGGCGCCTCCGAATGAGGGAGAAGGGAAGCTACAGGCTCCGGTCCGCCGGAGGCCTGGGCCCGAAGACCGGGGGAAGAAAGGAGCAGGGCCAGTGCGAAGGCCCAGCTCGCGAACCTTCGCATGACCGTTATCGGCATTCTCGGTTCGCCGCCCAGCGTGTAGATGTCACAATGATCTCCCGGGCGTGCCGGCAGAACGTGCAGGGTGGTGCTGGGGACCTTCTCGTCGCCCACCGCTCGGCTCGCCAGGCTCGATATTGGTTCCGGAAGCCGTTGGCGAACGCCTCGCGCGAGATGGTTGAGGGCACCCGGTTCAGCCGGCTGGCGATCGCTGTGAACGACGCGCCAGCCTGCAGCCCTCGTGAGTCTGTCTCCTCGCGCGCTCCGACCGTCAGTCGACAGGCGCGTCCCGGACGCCGTCAGGCCAGTATGTCCGACGGTCCCCAAGATGCGTGCGGTCGGAGTGGCGGGCAACGTCCTGGCCAGCGGCTCGCACGCAGGGCTCCCTTGTCAGTCGTGACGGGCGAGCCAGGTGCGAAGGCGTCCGACTTCTTCGGCTGCAGCCGGATCGAACTCCGCTTGGTAGAGTCGAGTGCGGACGATGAAGAGGTCCATCTCCGTGGGTTCGTCCCGACCGACGATCTCTTTCACCTTCCGCGGGAAGAAGGTGCCCCAGTCCGGCCGCCGGCCGTCCACATCGGTCAGGCCGTACTCCTTCGAGAGCGTCCAGGTAGAGAACAAGCCCCCGCTCTTCGCGCCGACGTTCGGGTCGGTGGCCAGCGCTGCCACGGCCCGACCGACCAGGCAGGGCGTCTCGGACTCCGCGAAGTAGGGGTCCTTCTCGATGGCGTCACGCCAGTTCGCCCCGGTGACCCCGAAGGTGTCGAGTACGGCCTCGGATCGCAGGAATCCAGGCGTGACCGCCAGTGCCGTCACATGGTGGGCATGGAGGTCGGCGGCCATCGCGTAGGCGAGCCGGATGACCGCGTTCTTCGCCAGATCGTAAAAGAGGTTGCCGCGATAGCCGAACGTGTCGCCGTCCGTGACCTCGACGATGAGTCCGGCGTCCCGCTCGATCATCAGCGGCGCGCCGTGCCGGCTTGTGATGAGGTGGCTGTGGACCGCCCGCTCGAGCATCTGTTGCCCCTGGGCGACCGAGAGTTCCCAGAACGGCCGTCCCCACTCCGTCAGCGCGTCACCGTCCCAGATGTCGTTGACCAGCACGTCGAGCCGGCCCGTTTCGGCACGGACCCGCGCGAAGAGCTGCTCCACTTCGGACTCGACCGTGTGGTCGGCGCGGACGGCGATGCCCCGGCCGCCCTCCGCGGTGACCAGCTCCGCGGTCTCTTCGATCGTCTCCGGTCGCCCGGGCGTAGCGGGCCGCCCCCGCACGCTGCGCCCGGTGCAGTAGACGGTGGCGCCGGCCGCTCCCAGCATGCGGGCGATGCCTCGGCCGGCGCCGCGCGTCGCGCCGGCGACGACGGCCACTTGGTTGCGGAGCGGCTGTTCAGGCATGTTGCTTCCTTCCGTGAGTCCGCGAGCCTCTCTGGAGTGTCGAATGGGGGGCACCAGTACTCACCGGCGTTAGCGTACCTCCAGTCGGCAAGATTCGGTAGCACCCGTGCCAAGCGAGTGGCTGTTATGTGGTCGAACGCGCGTGCGGGCGGACTGTCTTCGAGTTGGCAAGAAAGACCAGGACACGGCGGGGTAGGCACTTCCCGGAGCTCGACTCACGGAGCGTCTTCAATCGAGGAGAAGCGCCGATCCGATCTCAGCGTCACCGGTCCCCTCATCGGATCTACAGCCTTCCCGCAGGGATGCGCCGGCCCAATTGCACCACGTCGCGCTCCAGATAGGTTCGGATGAAATTCTCGCGGAATGTCAGGCTGTCGGCGTCGCTTCCAGCCAGAAAGCTGTCCGGGAAACCGCCGCGCACCCAGAGTGTCGTCATGGTCTCTGGATCAGGCACGGCTTCTCGTACATCGAGCGGATTCAGCTCGACATATTCGATCCGCCCGGCGAGGCTTTCTCCCGACTGCCTGAGCAGCTCCATCGACGCCGATCCCAGGGTCAGGAAGCGTCCGGTCCGTTTTCCCCGCCTTCGGCCCTGATCGATCAGGCCGCGCAATTCCTGAAATAGCTCCGGCACGCGGTGGATCTCATCGAGGATCACGAGGCGATCCTCGTATTCTCTGAGATACAGCGCGGGATCGGCGAGCCTGGAGCGGTCCGCGCGGGATTCCAAGTCGAGATAGAGGGCGCCGGAGCCTTTGGCTATCTCAAGAGCCAGCATTGTCTTGCCGACCTGGCGTGGTCCGATAAGGGCGACAGCGGCTTGGCGGCCGAGTGCATCTAGCACGGTCTGGTGCGAGCGGCGAGGTATCATCCTTGCAATTTGAAGGATGTGGATTGCATTTACGAGGCTTGTCTTCCATGGCCGATCGGAGTGTACGGGGAAACCTCCGTCTTCAGGGTCCAGCTGCCGATTCCACTCCATCGGAATCAGCAACGGCATACCTCCGTAGCAAGCGAATAGGGCGGTCTCCTACATCCGGTGGTCGTGAGCCAACTCCATGGGTGAGGGCGTATCCAGTCGTACTCAGCGTCCCGCGTACCCCGGCATGGCTCACCTGAGGGGCAAGTTCCTAGGCAAGGCTACGGTGACACGGCCCGAGCCGTCGTCGCCGACGGCAATGTCGTCCACTCACTTACAGGGGTGCGGAGATCCGCGGACGAAGCTGGGACCGATCCGGTCATCCAAGAGGCACCGTTGACCTCCTCCATGTAGGAGTCCACTGACGTAACCGGGACTCGAGGACCGATGTCCGCCGACCGGGCTCGGAAGTGAACCCTTCGGCGGTGCTCTAGCGCCTTCCTGAGCCGCCCCTCGTCGGCCTGCCGATAGCACTCGAATATCGTGCGTGACGTCTTCCAACCGCCGAGCGTCGTAGATATTTGTCCGCGAACTCCCGTGGCATGCTTTCTGAACCCGCAACGAGAGGTCTATTCGGCATTGTGGTTCACTTGAAAAAATACTTTCACCATCCTGTGAAAATCGCTATACAGTGAAAGGCCTTGCTAATTTTCACCAAATACTATAATTTCATAGAATGATGAAACATGCATATACACTGAAATCACTAGAAGCCGTGGAGGCTGTCCGCGACTTGCTCGGCCATGTACCGAACGTGGAGATCGGTTCGGTTGACCGTGAACAGGAGGTCGGGCACGCCTACCGTATCGATGGGCAGATCGGCTTGAGGCATGGCGGTGTCAGCTATTTGCTCATCATCGAGGCGGAATCGAACGGGGCGCCGCGCTTTGTCCGTTCGGGGGTCTATCAGCTCGAAAGCTATGTGGCGCATTTGCGTCACTCGGATGACGGCCGGCGTTTGATTCCGATGCTTGTCAGCCCGTACCTGTCTCCACAGTCGCGGGCGATCTGCGACGACCACAATGTCGCGTATCTCGATCTTGTCGGGAACGCGCATATCGCCTTCGACAGTGTCTATATCGAGCGAGCCGTCGCAGACAAGCCAAAGTCTGAAACCCGTGCTCTCCGGTCTATTTTCACCCCGAAGGCGGCCGCCATCTTGCGCGTCATGCTGCGCGAGCCGGACCGCGCATATCGCGTCACCGACCTGGCCGAAAAGGCCAATGCGAGCGTTGGTCATGTGAGCAATGTTCGCAAAGCCCTGCTGGAACGGGAATGGATCGCGAAACAGGATGACGGCGTCGTCCTCATCCAGCCAGACGCGCTTCTGAAAACCTGGCGTGAGAAGTATCGCCGGCCGACCGGCGATCGTATCAGCGGATACACGCATCTCCACGGAAAGCAGCTTGACGAGCGGTTGCGGGGAAAGCTTAACCCGTATCCAGAGCATCCTCGCACAATCTACTCGTTGAATTCCGCCGCCCAATGGTTCGCGCCCTTTGGCCGGGACGGCACATATACCTTCTATGCCGACGAAGCTGGCGCTCAATTGTTGAAAGGGACGTTGAAGCTGGCGCCTGCCGCAAAAGGAGCGAATGTGGTCCTGCGTATCCCAACAGATGAGAGTCTGTTCGACGACGCTCTCGAACCAAGGCCAGGCGTATTCTGTACCAGCCCGATCATCACCTATCTCGATCTGTGGAGCGGCAATGACCGCGACCGTGAGGCTGCGGAACATCTGGGGAGGGAGTTCTTCCCATGGCTCCGATAGAACCGCAATACGCCGCTGACTACGATGACCGCACCACCGCGGCGGTCAAAGCGGTACTGCTCGAGATCGGCCAAATCCTCGGCAGCTTTGTAGGAAAGTTCGCGGTGGTCGGCGGCGCGGTTCCCTGGCTGCTCCTGAGCGAATCCGACATGCCCCATATCGGCACCGGGGACGTGGATCTCAGTCTCGATGCCGAAGCCTTGGGCGATGGCGAATACGCCCAGCTTGTCGAGTCGCTTCGGAAGCAAGGCTACAATCAGAGGGAAAATTTGCGCCGATTTCAACTCGTACGAACCGTGCCGGCCCGAGACGGTGGGCCCGACATCGACGTCGTCGTCGATTTTCTGATGCCGCGCGATACAGAGCTCGTGGCCAATACCGTGCCGCTCATCAGCAATTTTGCCGTACAGCGGGCCGATGGTGCCGACCTTGCGCTCAGGTTCTATCAGATGGTCGCCATCGACGGCGATATGCCCGATGGCGGGAGAAACCGCGTTCGCATTGCTGTGGCGTCAATTCCCGCACTGCTGGCCATGAAAGGCTACGCCATCAGCAATCGGTTGAAACGTAAGGATGCGTACGACATCTACTACTGCGTCCGGAACTTCCCAGGTGGCGTCGATGCTCTCGTCGCGGCGACGGTGCCGTTCCTTGACGTCGAAACGGCGAGGAACGGCTACTGTCTGATCTCGGAAAAATTCCGCGACATGGATGATTTCGGGCCGACCAGCGTGCGGCAGTTCGTGGAAGGGTCTGACATGCTCGGTGAACGCACCGGCGATCAATGGCAACAGGATGCCTTCGGACAGGTCAACGCTTGGCTCGCAGGGCTTGGCTTGAGGTGATCCATGGCCGCGACATCTCTCAATTAGCTCCGGCGAGGGCCGTTGGCCACCGTCCTCTCTCGTGGCCGACTGTCAGGTCATTACCATCTCTGTACAGCCAGGCCTTGAGGAGTGGGGGAGGAGACGAGTCCGCCAAGGGCAGGCCGAGATACTGTCCTGCCAGGCACGCAGGAAATTCGGTCCAGAGGCGACCGCGAAGGTAGCTGGGCTGCTCAGCGAGACCTCCGACTCCGGCCAGGGTAAGGATGTAGATTGCATTTACAAGGCTTGTCTTCCATGGCCGATCGGAGGGTACGGGGAAACCTCCGTCTTCAGGGTCCGGCTGCCGATTCCACTCCATCGGAATCAGCAGCGGCATACCTCCGTAGCAAGCAAATCGCTCGAGATGCCCCGTGTGGCACGCCAACTGACACTGATCCTCGCTCACCCGGCAGAACTTCGCCCGGCAATGCGACAGCGTGCCGACCAGCGCCTGGACGCGCCGCTCTCGAGCCCCAAGCGGCACCCGCACCTCGAACCCGTCGTGCTGGGCCTGCACGCCCCGGCGGCGTCTCCACAAGCACGGGCGCCTGCAGCTGCGGCCTCCCGTGCTTGCGCCTCAGGTGGCGCACCCCCGTTTAGTAGCTGCCCCCGTACCCGTGGTCTCGAATCAGGAGCTCGTAGATCTGTCGGGCTTGAGCCGGTCGACCCCCACCCGTCGGCCGACCGTCGTCCAACGCCCGCTAGATCGCCTCGACCGCCTCCCCGTACACGTCCAGCACCGTGGGCTGATCCACATCTTCCGTCCCTCCGCGGCCCCTCGTCCGGCTTCTTCAGCCGGTAGCGCAGCACGCCCTCCGTCACCCCAAACCAACCTGCCAGCTGCCGCGCGTGCAGCACGGCAACGGCGGGAAAATTTTGGAATCGACCGTCCACGTCGGTTCAACATTCCCCTTGGACATGCGGTAGCACCCAGCTTCTCATCTTCGGAAGCGGGATCCAGAGACGTTCAGGAAGAGGCTCTACTCGACTCGAAGGGCAACCATCGGATCGAGGTGCGCCGCTCGCTGGGCGGGGATCAGACAAGCCACGAGACTCACGACCGCGAGGAGCAGGACGATACCGACGAGCGTCAGCGGATCCGTCGGGCTGATCTGGACGAGGGTGCTCTGTAGCAGCCGACCGACGCCCAGGGCTCCGAGGATCCCGGCCGGGAGCCCGATGGCCAGATAGCCCATGGATCTTCTGAGGGAGAGCCAAGACATCTGGCTCGGCTCCGAGCGCGACCCGGATTCCGATCTCCCGGGTTCTGTGGGCAACCGAGAATGCGGCGACGGAATAGAGCCCGACCGCGGCTAGGACGAGGGCGATCCCCGCGAAGAGGGAGAGCATCAGCCCAAACACGCGGACCGGCAAGCGGGAGAGGGCCATGAGCTGGTCCATGGTCATCGTGCTGTAGAGGGGGAGGTCGGGATCGACGGCCCTCATCGCATCCTGAACCTGCGGGATGACGCTGGCTGCATCGCTTGGTGTCTGCACCATGACGACAGAGAATCGCTGAGGAGCGGAGCGCAGCGGAAGGTAGACGACTGGATCCGGCTCTGGCTCCTCGAGCTCAGTCTGCCGAATCGTGGGTGAGACCCCGATCACGGTGAGCCACGGAACTTCGGCCTCGTTGCCGTCGACCGGGAGTCGAATACTCCGTCCCAGCGGCTCCCCCTCCAAATGCATCTCGACGAACCGCTGGTTTACGATCGCGACCTCCGAGCCCTCGATACCATCGCCCCGTCGGAAGGGCCTCCCCCTCGTGAGCTCGATCCCCAGGGCGTCGAAGTACCCGTCGCTGACCGACACGACCGTGGTCAGGGGCCGGGTCTCCCCTTCCTCAGCCACCCTGCCGTCGGTCTCCAGGGGTCGTGTCGCGCCTCCGGCCAAGGGTGGCGCCGTGGCAATCGCGTGGCGACGGAGCGTCGGGACCGAAGCGAGTCGGTCCCCGAAGTTCTGGTAGAGGTCGGCCCGCCCCGGAGCTTCGGGATACTGTGCAGGCGGCAGGTAGAGCCGCATCGTGATCAGTTCAGACGTCTCGAACCCTGCCTCCATGCTGTAGAGGGACAGGAAGCTCCGAATCATGAAGCCGGCCCCCGAGAGGAGGACGAGGCTGAGGACGAGCTGCCCCACGATCAGTGCACCTGCCCAACGGCGCGCGCGGATGCCCCCCAGGCTCCCAAGAGTATCCTCCTTCAGCACCCCGGTGACATCTGTCTTGGATACCTGTAGCGCCGGCACCAGGCCAAACGTGACGGTCGTCCCGAGACAGAGCGCCGCGATGAATGCGAAGACGGCTCCGTCGAGTGTGAAGTCCGACCAATACGGCATTCCCATAGCTGGATTCCGGGTCACACCGTCTAACCACCGGATCCCCAAGATCGAGAACAGGAAGCCGAACGTCCCGGCCACGAGAGCCAGCAAGAGACTCTCAACCAGTAGCCGGCGTACGATTCGAAGACGTGTCGCCCCCATGGCCACTCGGACGGCGATCTCGCGCCGCCGCCCCGCGGAACGAGCCAGAAGCAGATTGGCCACATTCGCGCACGCGATCAGCAGAACGAAGGCGACCGCCCCCATCAGGGTCAGGGTCAGGAGCCGGACCTCTCCTCCGTTAACGAAATCGGAGTAGCCCAGCAGATTGGGTGCCAGCTCCCGGTTCGAGTCGGGATAGGCTTCTGCGAGTCGCCGGCCGATCGCCTGAAGCTCCTGACGGGCCTGTCCGATGGACCCCTCAGGACCCAATCGTCCGATCCCCAGGAAGTTCCTCGTCCCCCGGTCCGGCACATTCGACTCCAGGAGGAGGGTCACCCGCGGAATCCATATGTCCGTGTTGGTGGGGAAACGCATTCCGGGAGCCATTACGCCAACGACGGTCGCGACGAGGCTGTTTACCCGAATCGTTCGCCCAATGACCCCTGGGTCCCGAGCGTAACGATTCTCCCAGAGGCTGTGACCCAGAAGTACGACGGGTTGGGCGCCGTCTCGATCGTCGCCGGGACGGAAATCCCGACCCAGAACGGGCTGTTCCCCCAGCATCTGGAAGAAGTTGCCCGAGACGTACGCGCCCAAGACGCGTTCGGGCACCTGCTCGTCGTCACTGACATTGACGTTGCTGTAGCGATAGACCGAGAGGCTGACAAGGGTGCTCGACTGGTCCCGCCAATCCTCGTAGTCGGGGTAGGAAACCGGCAGACGCTGCCCCTGCGGGTTCCCGGTCCAGACGGCCACGATCCGGTCCGGATCATCGAAGGGCAGTCCACGGATCAGGATCGCGTTCACCACAGTGAACACCGTGGTGTTGGCGCCTATGCCCAGCGAGAGAGCGGTGGCGGCCACCACAGTGAACCACCGCGCCTTCACGAGCACACGGGCACCGTAGCGCACATCCTCCCAGAGGTCCATGAACCACGCCAAGCCGCGCTGGGCACGCAACGCTTCCATCGCCTGGAAGAAACCGCCAAAGCGAACGCGCACCATCCGTGTGGCGTCTGCCCGGAAGTAGCCCTGCCCACGAAGCTCCTCCTCGGCGTGTTCTATATGGAAGCGCAGCTCGGATGCGAGATCGTCGTCGGCTGGGGTGCGCCGGAGTGCGCCCCACAGGCGACGCAACTGCCCACGCAGGAAAGTCATCGTGACCTGCCAGTCAGCGCGGGCGATTCGCGTCGCGTCTCCAGCGACATCCCTTCGGCGACCACTCTGGCTGCTGGAAGAGTGCGTCGATGATCGACACCATCCGGTCCAGGCTGCGCTTCTCGGTGACGAGGTGACTTCGCCCAGCAGCGGTGATCGAGTAGAACCGCGCCCGCCGGTTCTTTGCTGTCAGGCCCCATTCTGCCTCGATGAGGCCGCGTTGCTCCAGCCGCATCAGGCCGGGATAGAGCGTGCCCATGTTGAGCAGGAGGGCACCCTCGGAAACCTGCTCCAGCCTAGAGGCCACCGTGTAGCCGTGCGACGGTCCAAGTGAAACCAATGCCTGTAGCACCATTAGGTCGAGCGTTCCTCGAAGAACCTCTGTCCTGGACTGGTCTCTATTAGGCATCCTAACGGAAAGTGCACTTACTCCACTTGGTTGTCAAATGGAGCCATCCTGGGGCGGCGGGGCGTCGTCGTTCCGGCACCCTTGGCTGTGTAGATCGGCTCGCGGGCTGGGGTCGGTCCAGTTGAGTAGGCAGCTGCATCGAGTGCCGGTGGGGACTACTGTGTAGACAGCTGATCGAGCGTTCGCACTTGCGACCGTCGCTAGTAGTCTGGCGCCGGGGAATGTCCGAGGGCAGGTCCAGACCCCGATTTCCCATTAGGAGAATCAGATGAGTCGTCGCCGAGCTGTCATCCGGTTGCCGGCCGCGCTGGCGGCTGTGGCCTTGCTCACGGCGTGCGGGGACAGTGACAGTCCAACGACGCCAGCAGAGCCCGCCAACCCGGAGCGAGTGGCGTTGGTGGCCCTCTACAACCAAACGGACGGGCCGAACTGGTCCAGCGACCATGGTTGGCGTACCGATGTGGCGCTCAGACATTGGTACGGCGTGGAGACAGACGGTTCGGGCCGAGTCATCACGCTGAAACTAAACAACAATCGGCTCTCGGGACGGATCCCACCGGAACTCGGCAACCTAACCAGCCTGCAGACGCTAGACCTAGAGTATAATGACCTTGGGAGCTCGATCCCGTCCGAACTCGGCACGCTCATCAACTTGACGAGCTTGGTTCTCTACGATAACCGACTCTCGGGTCCGATCCCTCCTGAGCTCGGCAACCTCGCCAACTTGGTGACACTGAGTCTCTCGAACAACCAATTGACTGGTGGAATTCCGCCTGAAATTGGTAACCTATCTCGTTTGGAGGATCTGAGTCTATACGGCAATGAACTAGAGGGTACAATTCCGATTGAGCTGGGAAATCTCACTAACTTGATATCGCTGATCCTTGGCGGGAACCAAAAAATTACAGGTCCGATTCCACCTGAACTTGGTAACCTATCTCGTCTGCAGGCGCTGTCTCTAGCCAGCAATAACTTGTACGGCCCAATTCCGATTGAGCTGGGAAATCTCACCAACTTGAAGTCGCTAAGCCTTAGGTGGAACCAATTGAGCGGTCCGATTCCGCCTGAACTTGGAAAGCTCACCAACTTGTTGACGCTTAGTCTCTGGGAAAACAATCTTGTTGGCCCTGTCCCGCCAGAAATCGGAAATTTGCTAGGCCTGAGGGACTTGTTTCTAGACCGCAACCGATTGACCGGCATGATCCCCGAGAGATTTCTTCAGCTCAATAGCCTGAATCGTTTCCACTTTGAGCGGAACGACGACTTGTGCGTACCCAGCACCCCCGACTTTGCCATTTGGACGGGAAGCATTGACAGTGTGCGTGGGCCTGTCTGTAATGCGCCTTCTGCAATGCCAGATCGGCCCGGTCCGTAGCTCCGTCGAGATAGAGTGACTTCTCTATTTCCAAGAGGTAGGATCAAATGGTGTGTAAAAAGAGAGGCGACGCACCTTTCGGCTGAGGATTAAACCAGCGAGCCCGGGTGACAGCCCGGGGAAAGGAACGTCGCCTCATGAGAGAGGATATGGCGGGACGGGAGTGTGCGTCCAGCAGGCCGATGTGGGAGGTGCTGGAGGGGATGGTGCGGGAGAAGGCGCAGGAGTTCATCCAGGGCATCCTGGAGGAGGAGGTCACGGATCTGCTGGGTCGGGAGAAGTCGGAGCGGCGGGCGGGGATCGATAGGCCGGAGGGCTACCGCAACGGATACGGCAAGCCGAGGCGGCTGGCGATGAGCTCGGGAACGATCACGCTCCGGCGTCCCCGGGTTCGCGGAGTGGAGGAGCGATTCCAGAGCCGGGTGCTGCCGTTGTTCGCGAGGCGGACGAAGGAGGTGGGCGCTCTATTGCCGGAGCTGTATCTGCACGGTCTGGCTGAGGGAGACTTCGAGCTGGCGATGCGGGGACTGCTGGGGGAGGGGGCACCGTTGTCGAAGTCATCGATCCGGCGGCTGCGAGCGGGGTGGGCAGCGGAGTTCGAGGCCTGGTCGAAGCGCTCGCTGGCCGATCGAGAGGTCGTCTACGTGTGGGCGGACGGGATCTACGTGAAGGCTGGGCTGGAGCGGGACAAGGCCGCGCTGCTGGTGGTGCTGGGCACGATGCGAGACGGGACGAAGGAGGTGTTGGCGCTGAGACCGGGCTACCGAGAGTCGGTCGAGTCGTGGTCTGAGGTGTTACGGGAGCTGAAGGCACGCGGCATCGAGGCGCCGAAGCTTCTGATGGCGGACGGCAACGCGGCGATCTGGGGGGCGGCAACCCGGCGCGAGCAGCGCCGGCTACAGGGCAAAGACCAGGTCGCCGTGCGCACCGGCCGGGCGGTTCGCCGCTATGAGGTCGTCAAGCACTTCGAGACCACCATGGCTAGGTTAGACACACCAGACGAGGACAAGACTCGATCTTTTCCAGCCTTCGATGCGTTGGTCGCACACGTCAGGTCCTGAAGAGGATTATTCCGCTTTTCGCACTTGCGACCGTCAGCAGTCCGCGACTGACTCAAGGGGCAGGCTCGATACGCAGGAGTGCGCCGTCGTCTTCTTCGTCCGTCAGCAGGTACAAGAATCCATCGGGGCCTCCGCGCACTTCTCGGATGCGTCGCCTCAACTCGGTTAAGATCGACTCGCGGCGCAGCTCTTCGGTCCGCTCATTGAAGACAATGCGCTGGAGATGGCCCGTGCCCGGTATGCCACCCTGGCGAAGCGATCCCACGAAGACATTCCCTCTCCACGCCGGGAACTGGTCGCCCGTGTAGACGGCCATCCCTGCCGCGGCGATGGCGGGTAACCAGACCACCAGGGGCGATTCCATCCCATCGCGTGTCGGATGGTCTGTGATCCTTTCGCCCGAATAGTTACGTCCAAAGCTGACGAGTGGCCATCCGTAGTTACGGCCCGGCGACAGGATGTTAATCTCGTCGCCACCATTGGGTCCGTTCTCGTGCTGCCAAAACTCGCCGGTCTCCGGGTGCTGGATGAGACCGAGGGTATTGCGGTGTCCCAAGGTGTAGATTTCCGGCCGATAGCCTTCGCGGTCCGCGAACGGGTTGTCTCGTGGCACCGTACCGTCGTCGTTGATCCGGAGGACCTTCCCACGCAGGCTCATCGGGTCTTGTGCAGCCGTCCCGACTCGGCCGCCTGTCGACATGTAGACCTTCCCGTCGCGGCCGAAGGCGACACGACCGTTGAGACCCGAGTTGCCCTCGAACGCATCGGTCACGACGAGATCTCTGACGTCGACAAGCGCTCCGCCCTCGAGCCGACCCCGCGCGAGCGCTGGTGCACCCCACCCGCTTCCTACCGGCTTGGTACAGGTCAGGTAGACGAGGCCGTTCTCAGCGAAGCTGGGATGGAGGGCGACGTCCATCAGCCCTCCGTTACCGTCAGTTCTGGCCTCCGGCACGCCCGAGATGGGGTGCGGGTCGAGCACGCCGTCGCGGACGACGCGAAGGCGGCCGGGCCGCTCGGTGATGAGCATACCTCCGTCGGGAAGGAACGCGATGGCCCATGGGTGCGAGAGGCCTCTAGTAACCACGCTGACCTGGATCTCGTGTTGCTCGGCCGTATCCAACACCCACGGGCCGGTGCCCAACGGTGGCACCGGTACTCCGATCGTCGATTGCCCCTGGGCGCAGCCAGCCGCGAGTAAGCCAGGTAACAGAAGCATGGCAATGCGGACAGAGACCTTCATGCGGATCTCCCAGGTGAAGGGGCGCGGGGCCATCTTTCGGGCGGGGCGATGCCCAGCTCCATCTGCTACCTCATCGAGTACCGATAGGACCGGGAGGGCGTCCGTGGCAAGAGGTGAAGTGGGGTTCCGCGAGGCAGCCCGCGTCGGGAGCCGGGAGTTCGCCGTAAGGCAACTCGCGGTCGAACAGTGCACGATTCCGCTCGGCTGCACTTGCCACCGCGAGAACATGCAAGAAAGCCAGCGAGTTGCGGTTGGGAGGGGACGTCCACTCCATCGGGACCGGTTCCGACGATGCCCGCTCACTGACTGTGCCGCTACACCTCGCCTAGTCTGCTACGGCTCCCGTCGAGAGGTCGGGTCAATAAGTGTGTAAACGTGTCAGGCGGCAGCCTTCCGCTGTTGGGTTGAGACGGGCTTTCCGTCTTCGAACTTTCTTCCTTCAAACACATCGCTGAGCAGGTGGGGAGCGTCGAGCCTTCTGAAGCGCTTCTCGGCCA
This sequence comes from Longimicrobiales bacterium, assembly GCA_965206975.1. Lineage (GTDB taxonomy): Bacteria > Gemmatimonadota > Gemmatimonadetes > Longimicrobiales > Gaopeijiaceae > JAAXGI01. The sequence continues at coordinate 346,657 of OZ242253.1, forward strand.
CGGTCAGGAGCTTCCAGATCAGGGCCGTGGCGCTCTCGACCTTCTTGAACCGCTTCGCCGCGCTGGTCCTGAGCCGTACCGCGGCGAACGGGCTCTCGACCACGTTCGTCGTGCGCAGATGCTTCCAGTGGGCCTCGGGGAAGTCGTAGAAGCTGACCATCCGCTCCCAGTCGTCCTCGAGCACGTCCACCGCTTTCGGATACCACGGCCCGTAGCGCTTCTCGAACGCCTGACGGGCCTTCGCGGCCTGGGCCCGGCTCGGTGCATAGACCACAACCCTGAGCAGATCCTTCGCCTCGCTCTGCTCGCGCTGAGGGAGTCGGTCCAGCACGTTCCTCATCTTGTGGTTCCAGCACCGCTGCTCACCGGCCTCAGGCCATACCTGCCTCACCGCCCCCCAGATCGCCGCGTTGCCGTCCGCCATCAGAAGCTTCGGCGCCTCGATGCCGCGTGCCTTCAGCTCCCGTAACACCTCAGACCACGACTCGACCGACTCTCGGTAGCCCGGTCTCAGCGCCAACACCTCCTTCGTCCCGTCTCGCATCGTGCCCAGCACCACCAGCAGCGCGGCCTTGTCCCGCTCCAGCCCAGCCTTCACGTAGATCCCGTCCGCCCACACGTAGACGACCTCTCGATCGGCCAGCGAGCGCTTCGACCAGGCCTCGAACTCCGCTGCCCACCCCGCCCGCAGCCGCCGGATCGATGACTTCGACAACGGTGCCCCCTCCCCCAGCAGTCCCCGCATCGCCAGCTCGAAGTCTCCCTCAGCCAGACCGTGCAGATACAGCTCCGGCAATAGAGCGCCCACCTCCTTCGTCCGCCTCGCGAACAACGGCAGCACCCGGCTCTCGAATCGCTCCTCCACGCCGCGAACCCGGGGACGCCGGAGCGTGATCGTTCCCGAGCTCATCGCCAGCCGCCTCGGCTTGCCGTATCCGTTGCGGTAGCCCTCCGGCCTATCGATCCCCGCCCGCCGCTCCGACTTCTCCCGACCCAGCAGATCCGTGACCTCCTCCTCCAGGATGCCCTGGATGAACTCCTGCGCCTTCTCCCGCACCATCCCCTCCAGCACCTCCCACATCCGCCTGCTGGACGCACACTCCCGTCCCGCGATATCCTCTCTCATGAGGCGACGTTCCTTTCCCCGGGCTGTCACCCGGGCTCGCTGGTTTAATCCTCAGCCGAAAGGTGCGTCGCCTCTCTTTTTACACACCATTTGATCCTACCTCCGTCGACAATCCGTCACGAAGGTCCCGGTTTCCCGTCCCTGCACGCCATCCGGCCTGATCCAAAGCTGCCGAACGGACGCCGCAGGTGCCGGTGGTGTTTGCAGCCAAGTCACAGCCTCGTTCGGTACACTCGAACAGTCCGACTCAGTCTGGACGGCTCCCTAACCGAATCAGACCTGCGGACCCGGAGGAAGATCGTCGCCTCCCCTTTGTGCCCGAACCGAAGAGCGGCCTCATGCCTGAAGGTTCTCTCATCTGCAGTGCAGCTACCACGGACTGTGCAGGTGTCGTGGGGCGTGATCGTCGCCACGTTGCCCGCAATGTCTACCCTGGTGGCGAACGACCCTGGTGCACCTGCCGGAGCCCACAGTGTACACGGCAACCGTGAATGACTCGCCCACCATGACGGAGTCTTGTACCACGAAGACACGCTCTAAAGCGCCGGGATCGTGGGGGAACAGCACGCCGATGCGAATCTTGGTGTCAAGCCCCAAGATCCCGCACCCTCAGAAGAGCACACTGCCGAGCCCGAGGATCACGAACCTTCGCATGTCCACACCCCCGCATTCGCCTCGGACGAGTCACGCGCAGGCCGGGCTCCGGCACCCTGGGGTGAAGGGCGCACTCCCAGGCCCATTTCGACGAGGCCGTAACGCAGTTCGAGCGGGGCCGACAACTCGACCCGCTGCGCCCATCTCTGAGGGCTAGCTTCGGGGTTTTCGACTTCATGCGAGGGGATTACGGCCGCGCCGAGGAGAGGTTCGGTCATCTCGTGCAACAGGATCCCGGCTTCCAGTTTGCGCACTTCTTCGGTGGACTGAGTGCCCAGTTTGGGGGTGACGGCGCCCGCGCGGTGAAATCGCTCGAGAAGGCTCTAGATATTGGAGGCTGGAGCCCGGAGGTAGCTGCCGCCCTCGGATACGCCCTGGTTGCGGAAGGCCGCGAAGAGGCTGGGCGAGAAGTATTGGATCGACTGATCAGAGAGGGCCAGGAGCGCTACGTATCCCCCGTACGGGTCTCGCTGCTGTACCTGGCGCTCTCCGAGTACGACGCCGCGTTCGATGCCTTGAGGGAGGCGGTCACATCCCGGGCCACGGACCTGGTCTGGATAGCCGTGTACCCGGGATTCGAAGGAGTGCATGACGAGCCCAAGGATGCAGAGGTGCGGCAAGCAATCTTCGGAGGGTAGGCGAGCGAGGTCCGATCCCCCTCCAAGGCCTGCCTACTGGAGCTGCAGGACGATCTCGTCGCGCAGCTCTCCCAACTCGACACGCTCGTCAGCCGTCACTTTTCGGGCCGCGCGGCCGAAGGCTCGGTCGACGAACGAGCGAGCCTCTTCGAGCGCCTCCGCTCCCTCAGGTTTCTCTCCAGTGGCGAGGCGGTCTAGAAGGTGCACGTATGCGATCCGCGTCGCAGAGAACGCCCACCCGTCCGGTGCGAATTGCGCCGCGCTCCGCGCGTCTGGCCACACAGCCATGCTACCTTCCCGACGGCTGACCAGGCTCTTGAGGGCTACAAACGTCGCGTGCCTAGGAAGTCCGACTCGGCTGAGGCCGGAACCGGTGTAGATGCTGGCGTGCCGGCCCGGATCGAAGATCCAGCCAAGATACATCCAAGACGCCCAGTTCATCTTATCGTTTTCGAGGTGCACGTCTGATTGGCGGGCCTTCCTGGCCGCGTTACCCACATCCCACCAAGTGTTGTGAAGGACCGAGTGGATCGGTTCGGTCATACCCCGGCGCAGCATGTGTTGGGCGACAAGAGTCGCAGTCCATCTGCGTATCTCGAAGCACGCCTGATGGTCGACCTGAGTTGGAGCATCGAACACACAGGGAGCTCCTGCGCTATCTCTGCGCCGATCTGCTCTGCGGAGAGCGGTCACCGCGGAGCTCAGGTTCTCTATGGTGGGCGCGGCGTAGTATCCGGCTAGACGCCTGCGTACCAGCGAGCCTCGATCGTCGAGGATCGATTCGGGGAGCTGCTGGTCCGGCATCCAGTCGAGGTTGCTTTCTTCGATGGACCACTCGGGAAGCCGAACCGCTGCAGCCACCGCCAACGGATCTATCCCCACCAGAGTCTCGGCATCCCAATCGCTAGGGATCCCATCCATGCCAAAGAGCTCGATCGCGAACTGCCGGTCACTAGAGAGCAGCGCGTAACCTGGCTGGAACGGACGCACATGCCGGGACGACAGGGGGGTATCCAGGGACCGGATGTATGGGTGTGGGTGACGCCGAAGCGGCGGGGCCGCAAGCCGGCCCGCCGTCGAGGAGCGTAGCGACGAGGCCGCCAGGGCCCGAGTCGCCGAGCGGAATCGGGCTCGGGACGATGTCCAACGCCGTGGGTTCGGTAACGTGAGCCACGGCCCGTCCGACGATGGTCGTATCGGAGAACCGGAAGAAGGCGAGATCAAACCCGTCCCGCGCCGCGTGGCAGTGTGCACATTCGTCCAGAAAGGCAGTCTCGCCTCGAGCGACGGATAGACTCGAGGAGTCCGATTCGTGGGGAGCCATCGGCTCCGAGCCGTCGCACGCCGCCAAGGCTATCAACACGAATCCGTACGGTCCCCGACTGATTGTCCGGTTAGCCATCTGGGACCTCCCTGTTTCTCAGCGCGCCGAAGGGGCAAGCTCCACCTCAGAACGGTGGCGCCCCGTTGGCGCGACGACCGACGAGTCATCCTCGTTTTTGTGAATCCGAGGCGCAAGCCTTTTGTGAATCCGACGCGCCCGCGGTGACCGGCGTTGAGCAGAATCCGAGGTGCCAGCGGCCACCGGCGCTGAATCGGTGTGGATCAGCGTGTCGCTGTCCACGCCATACATTGAGCAGATTATGCATTAGACGTGCCACCGATCACGAGCGTCAAGACACGGATCAGTGAGTCATCATCCACACGACGACGTTCACGCCGACCGCGTAGGCGTCAGGTGAGAGCTCGTAGAAGAAACGGGGGTCTTCGCCCTCGCGTTCCCAACCGTCCGCGATGTCGGTATTGTGGGTGATCAGGACCATGATGCGTCCATCATCGTCGAGTATGGTGCGGATGTGCGGCTGGCGGCTCTCAAAGCCACGCTCAGAGGTCCCCCCCTCCGCTGCGCCTCCAATGCTGAATCGAGGGAATCTGCGGCAGTTTCGGCACATCATAGACGATGTCGAAGAGCGGGTGCTCCATCGGCAAGTTCACGATCTCCCGATCCGGGAAGACGGGCTCCGTCTGGCGCTCCCACTGAGTCCACGCGGTGTTGCCCGAGAAATCGTCGACCCAGAGGAATCCGCCCTTCCTCAAGTATCTGTTGAGCGCTTCGGCTTCCTCCTCCTCGAATCCGGTAACCCCTACATGGGATGCGAAAAGGAAGGGACGCCGGAACAACTCCGGGTCGGTGGCCCGTACGATCGCAAACGCGGGCTCACCGTGTTCCCATTCGCTGATCGGGGTGGGAGTCAATGGAGAGAGTCGCGTGGTGAGGTTCCGCTCCGCGTTGGGGAAGCCGGTGTCCCAACTCGATCCTCCGGGCTCTCGCCGTACCTCCGCGAAGGCGAGTCGACAAAAGGTGAAGCCCCCCGCGCCGGTCAGGGAGACCGTCACCCAGGCGGACCCGGGTCCCACAACGGCGATAGCCCTGCCCCTCGAGGCCGAGGGGCAGGGCCGAGGTGGCCGCACACATCAGGAGCATCAGGACCGCCCCTGATCCGGTGCCTGACCGTGGGGTCAGGCTCCTTCCCTAGGGTCTCACCCTGATGTACTTGCGCAATTGCCGAGGCCGAGGCTCCCCACCGTACATATTGCCCTCCGCATCCACGGTCACGAACTCCGCACCGTTTCCTGACGGGTCGCGCGGATCTGCCCACGGGAACCGGATGAACTCAGTTACCCAACCCGTCTCAATCTCCCCGATGCGAATCCCCATCTCGTAGCCAGGGTTCTGCAGGTCGTCGGATTCGGAATCCGCCACGTAGATCAGCCCGTTGTCATCGAAAGCGATTCCGCTTGGGCGCCCGAATTGGGTCCAAGTCGTGATGTGGTTCCCCTGCTGGTCGAAGATCTGAATCCGGCTGTTGCTGCGATCTCCTACGTAGACCCGACCGTCCGCATCGATGTCGATGGCGTGGAGCGTACGGAATTCGCCTGGGCCATACCCGGTCCCGCCCCACTCCATGAGGTATTCGCCGCGGCTGTTGTACTTAATCACGCGGTTGTTTCCGCCGACCCCGTGTCCGTCGGCGATGAAGATGTCCCCATTGTCCGCGATCACCACGTCGGAGGGGGAGGTGAGGTGATCGGGGCCCGGTCCTGCCATGCCCGGGGTGCCCAGCACCATCAGTACGTCGCCGCGCGGGCTAAACTTGATGACCTGGTGGCCTCGTGTGTCGCCTGCCGGAACGGCCCCCGAGCCTGCTCCGTCCGTCACATACACGTTTCCGTCGGAGTCCACGTCGATTCCGTGGGGCCAGATGAACATCCCGCCGCCAAAGCTCTCGGTGACGTTGCCGTTCGGATCGAACTGGATGACCGGGTCCAGATCGGAGTCGAAGCACTCGTTACCAAACCGTTCGGGTCCCGCATCACAGCGAATGACCGCCCAAATGTGCCTCCCATCCCGATCCACGCTGGTCTTGCCTACGGCGCCCATCTCCCGTCCACCCGGCAACTTGGCCCAGCCGTCCTCTATGGCGTATTTATTCGTCGAGTTCACCTGAGCGATCGCCTGCTCGGTCGGGAAGAACAACGCAATGCCCAGCACTGCGACGACCCAGGCTGCTGGACGGGCACTTCGAGTGAGAATCAACATGATTGCACCTCGTTCGACCGGCCGAGGCGGTCTCTATAGAAGCAGGAACGCTCGGTCCGATCCGGGGGGTTAGTGGGAGGAAGGCCCGATCGGCCCCTCGCCTGGTTCAACCGTACGCCTAAGACATTCGCCCGGCAATGACGAGAGATCGGCGCCGGCGCGCTGTCTTGAGGTCGGTCTGGGCCTGGGAGTGGTGCCCCCGCGGGGAACGACTATGATCCGGCGACGGCGCGGGGTCCTATGCAGCGAATACACACCCGAGGCAGTTGGGCCGGGAGAGGTAACGTGCGACAAGGGGGAACGGGCCTGCCTCGGAGGAGTCGCACGGGTCGGCCCAGTGGCTCACGGCTCGTAGGCCGTCTCCCCGTTCCAGTTCTCCGGGAAGGGCTGATAGCTACCGGGATGCGGTCTCGGCGGCGCCTGGGCACGGAGAGGCTGTTCCCCACTCGCGTCCAGGTGATCGACAAGGTCCCAGACCTCGTCGATCCGAATGCCGAAGTTCAGGCTCCCGATCCCCACACGTACCTCGTCGCCGTCCGTGTCCGTGACGCGGGTCTCGGTGGCCGCATGACTCACGGCAATGACCCAACCGTCGTGATCGATGACCGGGCTCCCGCTCGTTCCTCCCGAGATATCGAAGTTGTACTGAACCTCGACGTGCGGGGCCTCCCCCGAACCGATCGCCCGAAGGGCACTGATCACTCCATCCTTGAAGGTGGGAGTCGCCAGCCGCTCGGCTTCCCCCTTTGTCAGCCCCAGCTCGCCCGGAAAGCCCAGCGTGCCCACGGGTTGCCCGATCTGGAGGCCGTTGGCCAGTTCTCGAGGCAGGAGGTTGAGCCCGACTTCCCACGTCCCATCGATCGTCAGGAGCCCAATATCCTCAGATCTGGTCGTCCCGTCGTAGTCGGGGTGGACCAAGCCATCACCCAGGATTTCGTAGGTGCCGCTTCCGCCTATTGCAGTGCCTGCTCGGACGACAGCCGGCACCGGGTCATATTCCGCCTTGGCGTCGAGGCGCTCCCTCAACGCCTCGACAACATGGGCATTGGTCCAGATCGCGTCCGGAGAATAGGCGGCAAATCCGGTGCCGACCCGGGAGTAGAATCTCGTGCCTTCTCTGACGTAGCGAACCACGACCGAGTATACGGCTTCCGGGATGCGTGACTGGACGATGACATTGGCCCAGCTCAGGGTCTCACCCTGTGGACCTTGCGGGCCATGCGGGCCTTGCGGACCCTCGGGTCCTCGCTGGCCTGTCTCTCCGGTCGACCCCTGAATTCCCTGTGGGCCTTGTGGGCCGACAGGGCCTTCACAGCCGAGGACAATCAGGAGAAGGACGAGAGAACGTTTCAGGAGAAGCCTCCGTCTTCAGGGTCCAGCTGCCGATTCCACTCCATCGGAATCAGCAGCGGCGCGCCTCCGTAGCGAGCAAATCACTCAAGATGCCCCGTGTGCGACGCCGACTGACTCTGATCCTAGCTCACCCAGCAGAACTTCGCCCGGCAATGCGACAGCGTGCCGATCAGCGCCTGGACGCGCCGCTCCCGAGCCCAAAGCGGCACCCACACCTCGCACCACTCACGGTGGGCCTGCACGCCCGGGGGCGCCTCCCCACACCTGAGCGCCCGCGGCCGCGGCCTCCCGTGCTTGCGCCTCAGGTGACGCGCCACCGTTTGGCAGTTGTCCCCGTACCCGTGGTCTCGGATCAGGAGCTCGTAGATCTGTCGGGCTTGAGCTGGCCGACCCCCCGAGTCCCTCCGACATCGCGGCAACCTCCCCGGGGCCAAGATGGCCTGCTCTCAATTCGCTGCTCCCATCAGAAGTTCATCCGTACGCTCGGCGAAACCAGGGACACGGTGATCGTGCCCATGAAACGCGAAACCCCTGCGGGTACACTGCGTAGCATCCTCAACCAGGCGCACATTGACCCCGACCGGCGGGATGAGCTGGGCTGATCACATCGATGGGAGGGTGTCCCAGGCGTAGAGGATGCGGTGGGACAACGCGGCTAGAGGCGGCCTTGATCTCGGCACGGGTCATGGCGTAGGCGTGTCGTGGGGCCGGGGAAGAGATGGAGCGGGTCTCGGTCCCACCGGCCGGGGCTGTCGCCGCCCGGCGCTCCCTAGTGCTCGCCGTCATCGAACTCCCTTCTCGATGACGGGTGACTGACCTGCGGGTTCAAGCCCTCGCGTGCTGGAGACTCCTCCGCCGGGACCGGCTCGACGGCGGATCCCCGGGGCTTACGGGGAAGATTGCCTAGGGTGATCCTTGGCGCACCGGGCCGTCCGGCGTTCGGGATCCTCCCCTCGCGCACCAAGCGACCGAGACGAGAAGCGGAGTAGCCGCTTGTCGCGGCGGCCTCCGTCAGCGTCAGGGCGGCATCGTCTCTCCGGCGCAAGGCTGATTCGAGCTCCGCCGCACAGGCCTCGAGCGCCACGACCGGTGTCTCGCCCGGAATCGGCGCACGATCCCAGCCCGCGTGCGCCATGCTTCGGGCAGGATCGTGAGCCAGGTTCTCAGGTCGTCTTCGACCGTTGGATTCCAAGTGGGCGTAGGGCCAGGGACGGCGTGGCCGATGTGCCCGCGTCTCGACTCCTGCCGAACGCACGAAGGAACCTCGTCACGGCATCCCCATCATCCCTCCGGGACAGCTCGCCCGCGGTGGGCTTCACCTCTTCACCGGAGGTGTCAACGAGCGCCTCTGCGGCGAGCGGGCCGGCGTGGGTATCGGCCCCGTCCAGGAGCTGTGCCCGGAAGAAGCCGGCGGCGAATTGATCGGCCTGCCCCTTTGCTCTGGCCCAGTCGCGATGCCCCAGTGACCGGGTCCGTCTCCGACCCTCCTCGCGCCACTCGATCTGGATGATCCCAGTCCTGGGGTCGGAAAAGGCACGAACCCTGTTTCGGCCCCAGTTGCCGGCGCTGTGGCTCCGCCGGGTTCGTTTCGTGCTCGCCACCATCAGGCTCCCTCTTCGGGGAGGGATAGCACGCCCTGCGTACTCGAGACCTTGCCCGGAAGAGGCTCCTCTTCCGGCTCCGGGTCGGCGGCGGATTCCGGTGCCTTCCGGGGGAGGTCTCTCAGTGCGATCCTCGGTGCACCGGGCCTTCCGGCGTTCGGGATCTTGCCCTCACGCACCAAGTGACCGAGGTGATCTGCGGAGTAGCCGCTTGTCGCGGCGGCCTCCGTCAGGGTCAGGACGGTGTGGCCCAGTGCTGCTTCGAGCTCCACCGCACAGGCCTCCAGCGCGATGGCATGTCGATCGCCCCCGTATCGTCGCATGGTCTCGGCTCGCCTGCGCCAAGCTTTCACCAGGGCCAGAACCGAATCTCGATCGATGGTGTCCCGCTGACAGTTGAAGGTGGTGGCTCCGGAGAGTCTCTTGGTTAGCCTGCCTTTCTCATTTCGGCAACCGGTTCATGGTCGTCGAGGTGGGCCCTGAGCATCCAGAGCTGGTCGTAGCCGATGATCCTCCGGTAGCTCTTCTCGGTCTCCACGAACGAGGCCGCGGCCCAGCGCAAGGCCATCGCTCCGTTCTTCCAGTTGGTCACCCTGCGGGTCTTCCGTCTTACGCCCGAGTGGGTGCTGTCGATCAGGTTGGTCGAGCCCAGGCACTTCCTCAGCCGCGGCGGGAGGCCGAGCCGGTTGATCGTGAACATCTCGCTGAGGCCTTCGCGCAGGCTGGCCGAGGCCGAGGGGTGGTCGCGCTCGAGCCATCGGGCGAGCTGCTCGAGCTTCTGCTCGCCCTGCTTCGCGTCCAGCTTCATCGCCGCCCGGAACGCCGCCTTCACCTGAGGATGCTGATCCTTCGGCAGATGACCCAGCACGTTGCGGAGCTTGTGGTTGCGGCAGCGCTGGATGGGGTGACGTTGGCCGAACACCTTCTCGATCGCCTTCCTGAGCGCTTTCGAGCCATCGATCACGAACAGCCGCCGCCTGCCCGGGTCCAGGCCGCGCTCGACCAGATCCTCTAGGAGCGCGCTGGTCACCTCGGCGTTCTCACTCGCTCCTTCCCTCACGCCCAGCACGTGCTTCTTTCCGTCTGAGTCCACGCCTACCGCAGCAAGCACGTGGTGCGAGCCCATCCGGATCCCGTCCAGGTAGATCACCAGGAGGTCCCACGCATCCAGCCGGCGCTCCATCAGCTCCTTCAGCACGCGCTCAGAGGCCTCGACCGTCTCACGGCTCACCGCCGACTTGCTCACCCCGACCGTGTCGGCCATCTCACCGATCACACGGCCGTACTTCCGCGTGCTCACCCCCGCCATCAGGACCTCGAGCATCCGATCCGCCACGGCGCCCGGTCTCCGCATCGCTGCGTACGCCGGCACCTCGACCTCGCCACCCTCCCCGGCGCCCCGGCGCCTGAGCCGTGGCCGCTCCACACGCACCTTCCGGTCCGACAGGTAAACCACACCACCCTGCCGGCCATACCACGCCGTGTCGTCTTCCGCTCGTGACCGACCTGCCTGCTTCACGCCTGCCACACCCTCGGCGCTCATCTCCAGCACCGCTTCGATCGTCGCTCGTCCCATCACCTGGATGACTTCGTCGATCGCGACCTCCGTCTGCTCCACGAGCTCAAGCAGCGGAAGCAGAAACTGCCCCTCCCGCTTCAGGAACTCCCTGATCGCGCGCTTGTCCGCCCGATCCCTTGCCTCGTACGTTCTCTTCATCGTGGTGGCTCCGTGTTGGGGTTTTTGCCTACCCGAGCCTATCGGCCCGGGACCCCCGGGGCCACCACTTTTCTTTCTCCCCTTTCAGGAACCTTCAACTACGGTTGGGACAGCTTCCGCGATCACTCATTTGCCCACCCGCCTGCGACTGAGTCCCCGCTTCCATTCCTGGACAGGGCCGTCGTGCGATTTCCCGGAAACGCTGGGCGCTTCGCGACGAATGCGTCCCCGAAGCGCATTGATTGTACAGAGATGGTCTGCGTGCGTTGACGCACCAGCAGATCACGTGTGCGAAAGAGCATCCCCTGCGCCTGCTGCGCTTCTGTCCTGACCGCCACGAAGCGCATGATCGGACGCTGTGCCGCTTCCGAGATCGCCTCCGCGTCCACTCCATCGTTCTTGTGCGTCTTCACGAATGGCTTCACATGGATCGGTGGAATCAGCCTCACCTCGTGGCCGAGCGTCATGACCTCCCGGCCCCAGTAGTGGGCGCTGCCGCACGCTTCCATCGCCACCACAGCCAGGGTCGCATTGCATCGGCCACCCATATCTGATATATGTCCATAATAGTTATGTATACACACTCTCCAGATTCAGATATATACTCTACAGACTCAGAATACTTACTAGCGCATTGACAACTAATGTATCGCATTGACAACTAATGTATTAGGGACGTAATAGTGTTGGCCTAACAGTATGTCGTAATCGATATGGACAAACACAAGCCTCCCGGAATTCCAGTGACCGGCGGCCTGCTCGCCTTCGAAAGCGCCGCCCGGCTAGGCAGCCTGTCCCGCGCCGCCAAGGAACTGCGGACCTCGCAGCCCGCCATCAGCTTCAGGGTGGCGAACCTCGAAAAGCATCTTTCGACCCGGCTGTTCGAACGGTCCCGGACCGGGGTGACCCTGACCGATGCCGGCGAACGCTTCTATGGCGGCGTCAGCACCGGTCTCGGCATCATCCAGGGGGCGGTCGCCGAGCTCACGGCATGGCAGAGCGGAGAACAGGTAGTGATCGCCTGCTCGCACGAGTCATCACACTTCCTGCTGTTGCCGCAGTACGACGCACTGCGCGCCGCGCTCGGCGAGCAGGTCGGGATCCGGATCCTGACGTACCACTACGAAACGAAGAACCTGCCGCCCGAGCCGGCCGCGGACGTGGTGCTGGGCTGGGAGGCGACGATCGGGGCCGAAGACCGCGTGGTGGTTTCTGGCGAAGCGGTGAGGCCGCTCTGCTCGCCCGGCTATGCCCAGACCCACGCGGAAGTCCTCAGCGGACCTGTCAGCGGCTGGAGCGGGCTCACCTTCCTCGATTTCACACGGCCCAACGAGGGCTGGGCGTCGTGGGAAGACTGGTTCGCGACCGTCGGACGTCCGGAGCCCGCACCCCGCTATATCGGTTTCGACAGCTACACCTACATGCTGGAAGCGGCCGCCGCCGGGCACGGCATCATACTGGGCTGGCGGCATTTCATCGAGCGGCACATCGGCAGCGGGGCGCTGGTCGAGCTCGCCGACCGCTTCGTCGAATTCGACAACCACTACTGCGGCGCGCTCACCGAAAAGGGCCGAAGAAATCCCGTCGCGCAAAAATGCCTGGAGTTCTTTCGGCGGTCAGAAACGGGCTAGTCTGCGTAGGAGTCCGCTGACGTCACCGGGCCCCGAGGACCGATGTTCGCCGGCCGGGCTCAGAAGTGAACCCTTCCTCGGTGCTCCGGAGCCTTCCTGAGCCACCCTTCGTCGGCCTGCTCATAGCACTCGAATATCGTGCGTGACGTCTTCCAACCGCCGAGCCAGGGAGCACCTTCAGTGGCTGATCCATCAAGTCCGAGGCGAACTTCCGCCGGAGCGAGTGCCAGCCCCGACTGCACTTGGGCTTCAGGTCGGCCTGCGCGACGGCTTTGTTCCACCAGTCACGGACCAGCGAACGGCTCGCGCACTTCGAGGGTTTTTTCGGCGCGGGCAACAGGGGGACATCCCCGATCCCGGGATTTTGCCGCCGGGCCTCCTCAAGCACGGCTTGCACCTCGGCAGTCATCGGCATCCGGTGCTCGTCCCCGGTCTTCTCGTACTCGCCCCGCGTGCGATCATGCGGACGGCCAGGAGCGAGAATTTTCCTGATGACATCGATGGGGTCATTTCGATCCGAGATGCCGATTCTCGGTTCCAGAGGTCCCACCGCTACGATGCCGCTATTGTTGGGACACCGCTCGCTCCCAGCGATCTACGTTCCGCAGCCTCACCTGGATACGGTCAATCGGACTGTCAATAAACTGACCGGCGTTGTCGCTGCCGCTAGTGCCGCTGATACGCGAATGACGTTCCGCTTGCGGTGTGCCAACGTGTCCCTCTTTCAGCTCGATGTTGATGGGTTCCAAGGGGGCGATCCCGTGTTGCGTGAGGACGGCCTCTCTCCACAACACCGTAGTTGGATCAAGCGTATCGTGACATCATCAAAATTGAGGGGTTTAGCGAAAAACTTTGAACCAGGAGACCCATTCGAGGGTGGCGAGCTCGACGTCTTCGAGCCGGTACCACGGACCGCGGGGGTAGACGGGCTCGGTCTTGTTGGCCGGGACCCGAGGCTGGTCAACAACGGAAGCTTCCTACCACCAGCCCCGCTCAATCTCCTCTAGAAGAGCCGTTACCGAATCGTGCGTGCCGCCGACAACGTATGCCGTGCGGCGATCAGCGATCAGCGCACCGGCAAGGGGGTTCCGGGAGGCGAGCCCCGCCGCCCGCGAACTCCGCCGGAGCGCGGGCCTCCGGGGGATCGAAGGGGGGGCGGAGCGCCGCTCGAAGCAAGCGGTCGAAATGGGTGGCGAGGCCGGTTGCCGCGAGGCACGTTGCCGCCTGACCAGTGATACGTTACAGTTCTCATGCAATGATTCTTGGCTTTCGCCACCGAGGCCTCGAGCGTTTGTTCGAGAAGGGAGACCGGAGGCGGATTTCCCCGGGCCTGATCGCCAAGGTCGAGCGGGTCCTTGCCCGCTTGGACGTGGCGGCCAAGCCGGAGAACATGAACCTGCCGGGTTTCGGGCTCCACCCGCTGAAGGGCGACCGCGCCGGTTATTGGGCGGTGAAGGTGTCCGCCAACTGGCGCGTGGTCTTCCGCTTCGACGGGCGCGATGTCAGGGATGTGGACTTGATCGACTACCACTAGGAGGTCCGCGACGTGCCGATGAGGAACCCGCCGCATCCGGGCCTGTCCGTGCGCCATGATTGTCTGGAGCCGCTGGGGCTCACCGTGACGGAGGCGGCGCGGAGGCTCGGGGTTAGCCGAAAGCAGCTTTCGGAACTTGTAAACGGCCGTTCGGGCATCTCTCCCGAAATGGCGATCCGCTTGGACAAGGCGTTTGGAGGCGGCGCGGAGACCTGGTATCGCCTTCAATCGGTCTATGAGCTTGCGCAGGCCATGAAGAACGCCGGCCGGATCCATGTCGAGCGGGTACCGACCCCCGTTTGATGCTCGATCCGGACGTGACGGCAACTGGACCATGGTCCCGGCGACCCGGGTTCCCGTTCGTGAAGCTGACGGCCACGGAGCTCTCTCAGTAGCCGCTTGGGATACGGACGCCGTGGATGGTCCGGGGCGCTGGCCAGGAGGCCACGAACCGCCAAGCCCGGCCTCCATCTCGTCCGCGGCCATCCCATTCGATCCAACAAACTCCCGCTCACATTTGTATATCCGAAGTGGTACAGGGATCACTGCGATGAACGATAAAACGTTGTATAACCGCAAGTTACGGAGATAAGCGCTAGTCCCGGTTGAACTTAGACGATTTCCTGCCGTAAAACAGTTGACTCGAATCCACTAGCATCCAAAGAGTTCTTGACAAGTCCATAACAGCATCTAATAGCAACAAGTTACAGGCGTGTTCTCTGTCTTCATCCCGCCAGCAGCACCCCTTGTGATCCAGTTTCATCCCCTCTACGATTGGGGGATGGATAATGTGACTGTTTCGCCCCGCATCCGCCCGAGAGGCAAGCCCAGGGGCCGCCATCCCCACAAGCGGCTCTGGACCGCCTTCGTGCGCTCGGCAACGGCCGGTCGGCACTGCGATGGCAACGGGCTCTACCTCTATGTGCAGAAGACCGGAACGCGGAGCTGGATCCAGCGGCTCGTGATCCGGGGCCACAAGCGCGAGCTCGGGCTCGGCAGTGCCCAACTGGTCTCGCTGGCCGAGGCCCGCGAGCAGGCCTTGGCCAACCGCAAGCTCGCCCGCGCGGGCGGCGATCCGCTGGCCGAGAAGCGCCGCTCGGTGGGCATCCCCACCTTCGCCGAGGCTGCCAAACGCGTGATCGAGCAGAAGCGGGCGGGCGGGCGCAGTCCGACCGTGACCAGGAACTGGCTTCGCAGCTTCGAGATCCACGCCTTCCCGAGGATCGGGAGGGTGCCGGTCTCGGAGGTGACGAGTGCCGACGTGCTGGAGATCCTCACCCCCATCTGGCACGCGAAGCCACCGACGGCCCGGATCGTTCGACACCGCATCCGCGCGGTGCTGGAATGGGCCGTCGCCATGGACTGGAGAACGGACAACCCGTGCGACCGGCTCCTGCCGGTGCTCGGCTCCCAGCACCATTTGGTCCGGCACCGGAAGGCTTTGCCCCACCGCGAGGTCGGGGCGGCCATCGAGAAGGTGCGGGCGGCGAAGGCGGGCAAGGTGGACGCGCTGGCCTTCGAGTTCATGGTGCTGACGGCTGTGAGGGGCGTCGAGGTCCGCGGGGCGGTGTGGAGCGAGATCGACCGGGAGGGGCGCGTCTGGACGGTGCCCGCGATCCGGATGAAGAGCGCCCGGCCGCACCGGGTGCCGCTGTGCGGCCGGGCGCTGGAGATTCTCGACGAGGCCCGGAAGCTAGGCGGCGGCGGGAGTCCGATCGTGTTCGTCGGCAAGCGCGGCAAAGAGATGGGCGGCGAGCAGATGGGCCGGCTGCTCAGGAAGCACGGGACCGCGGCGGTGCCGCATGGGTTCCGGTCGTCGTTCAGGGACTGGGCCGCCGAAGAGACGGACCACCCCCGCGAGGTCGTCGAGGCGGCTCTGGCCCATGTGGTGCGGAACCCGGTCGAGGCCGCCTACATGCGCTCGGACCTGTTCGAGCGCCGCCGTCGGCTCATGAACGACTGGGCGCGCTACGTCGTTGGCGAGAGGTAGACCCTCGGGCCGCCCCCTTCGGGCGGTGCTCGGAGAGCAGTTTCGGAGGTGTCCGTAGGGCTGGCTCAGCGCACCTTACGGTGGCTAAGCCAGCATACCCTATGTAATACATTGGGAGCTTGGCGAGGGGGCGCTCCGCCCCCCCTTCGAACCCCCAGAGGCCCGCGCTCCGACGGAGTGCGCGGACGTGGACTCACCCCGGCGGCCGCGATGGGACTTCCCAGCGGAAAGCGTGGCGGCGGTTCGTGATTGGGTGCTGTCGAGCCCCTCTCCCAACGGATGGGAGAGGGGCTTGCGCGGAGGCTAGAGCTCCCGACTGACTTCCGATCCCGATCCCTTTGGGCCTCCGATCACCCAGGCATTCCAGAGGCTTGGCCAGGGCGGGAAGGGCATCGAGGGATTTGTCCCGGCCAGGGAGCGCATCCTGCGGGCGCTCCGGCTTATTTTGTCCGCTCGATCCGGGACCTCCTCTCCTACCTTCTCTTCATTGCGAATGAGCGGAGACCTCACGGCAGACCCTCCACGGCGATCCGCACGCCGTTTGCGTGGGGCTGAGAGGATCCCGTAGGCTTGGGAACCCATCAATCTCAGGTTGCGAGAGAAACCCTAGCATACCATAAGTCGAGCGTCATTCGCGTATCAGCGGCGTTGGCGGCGGTTGCCTTGGCCGCCGCTTGCGGCGACGGAGCCACTGAGCCGTCCAACCGGCCGCCGGTGACGGTCCCCAACCGAGCACCGCAGGCGACAGGTACGATTCCGGCCCAAGTGGTGACCGCAGGCCAGACGGTAACGGTGGACGTGTCCGCGTTCTTCAACGACCCGGACGGCGATGCGCTGAGCTACGCGGCCACGAGCTCGGACGAGGCGGCGGCCACGGCCTCGATATCCGGGAGCACGGTGACGGTGACCGGAGTGGCGGCGGGCATGGCGACGGTGACGGTGACGGCCACCGACCCCGAAGGTCTGTCAGCCCAGCAGAGCTTCGAGGTGACTGTACCCGCCCGCTGGACATTATCAGGCACCTTGAGTCATGGGTGGGCCGACCCTCAGACGAACGGGTTTGGCGACGGAGCGAGCGACCGGCTGCGGGTGAGCAGCGCGGGCGAATCGGGTCGCCTAGGTCTTGGGACGGCAGCGCCCGCGGTCACTACACCCACCGGTCGCGTCATTGGTGCCGTCGTTGAGGTCGTCGATGGCCCTGATGCTGGGCGTCAGGCGACCACCGACGATAGCGGGCGCTACGTGCTGGAGGTCCTGCAGCAACAGCAGTTCACCATTCGAGCAATGGCGGAAGGGTTCGTGTCAGTCGCTGGCGTGGTGGATCTAACCTCAGACATGGTGCTCGATCTTGCGATCTCCCATGAGCCACCGACACCGCAGCCTCCGTCCCCCTTCCCTGACACAGACCCGGCATGGCTCCGGGCCTTGGCTTCCGACTATCCATACGTCCATCAAGTGGCCAACGTTCGCGTATTCTCTGACATCAGCCCAACCTTCAGCAGAGAACACGCAGAGCATCTGAAGCGCGTCTGGGATTTCTTTAATGCCCTCTACGTCAGAAACCGCGGTGCCCACATTGATGTCTACTACACATCAGACCCGGCAGTCTTTCAGAAGGTAGTGCCACACTGTCCTACGATCTTTATCCCCGGAGCCAGAAACTTAACGGCCTGTTATCTTGACGACTACCCGCGCTGGTTCATCCTGCCGTACCAGATTCCGGACTTCGGCACTCAGTTGCATGAGATAGGCCACGATTTCCTCTACGCGACAAGATGGCCTTCCGCCTGGAGCACCTCCCGATGGTTTATAGAAGGTACTGCGATGTACTTCGAGGCTGGGGTGTTCAACGGTTCGCTCAGAGTCCCAACGCCACTCCCTTACTGCACCATTCTCTTCCAGCGGTATGATCAGCAAGCCCGTCTCATGCCCCTCGCGCAGCTGCTCCGTCTCGGGAGCGATGATTTTCTTGCTGACAACGAACGAACATACTCGCAGTCGTGCATGCTGTTCAACTACTTGGAGAAACGTGAGCCAGGCGTTCTGTATGCCCTAATCTACCGAATCAACTCAGGTGAGATCTTCTCCAACGACGAACTCATCGCGGCGCTACTTGATCTGACTGGGAAATCGGTCAGCGAGCTTGAGGAAGCCTACCTATCCTATGCACGACAATTTTGATCGGCTCGCCGCCCCACTTTACCCCGACCCCCCCGGTTCCGGTGGGTTTCTGGCGCAGGTCGTTAGTAGGTGGTTTGTCAGTCTCGCCCTACTCGCCCCACCGGCGCGGGGATTACCGAAGCGAATCTGGGAAGCCGTCCAGCGCCGTTGGCCGGGCCATAAGGGTACCGGGCAAGCTGGTTCCGTCGCGGATTCTTGACGTCAAGGATCCACTGAAGGGCGACGAATACCTCGTTGTCCGAGAAGGCTCCGAACCGCTTGCGGTAGGCTGCCGCCACGTAGGTCAGGACCCGGGGAAGCTCGTAGCTCCCTATTCCGATGGAGTGGACGCCCCCTCCCGATGGCATTGATGGAGTGGCCAACAAGGGCTGCACCAACAGGCCGGATAGACGACAGCACCTGACCACCATGTACCGAACCGTTCGACAGAATGCTTGCATCAACGGGGACGTCCATAGACGAGCCGTCCATGCACCTGCCACGGGCCGCAGGCCACTTTCCCCGGCCCCGACCACCCAACGCTCGCTACCCCGCCGTCCGCCCCGACCGTTGTCTCAGAGTGGGCGTCGCGCCATGCCTCAAACGCCGGCCGGAGATGCGGAGACACGCGGACTAGAGCTATCGTTAGACTGGGCAGCCGGCGACAGGCTGGACGGAGTGTCGGACCGGCAGTGGACGGGGAACGAGAGATCGCTGACTCCCGAGGCCAACGATCCCGGACGGAAACAATCATGACGGACAAGCTGATCGACAGGAACTCAGACATTTTGGGCGGAACTCCCGTGTTCAGCGGCACGCGGGTCCCGGTGAGGATACTGATGGAGCATCTCGAAGCGGGCGACCGGCTTGACGAGTTCCTCGACGACTACCCGACAGTCACGAGAGACCAGGCCGTCAAACTGCTTGAGCGCGCCACGACGGCACTGGTGGGCGATGGAAATGAAAGTGTTGCTTGACGAATCCACGCCGAGGCGGCTCGCGTCGTCGTTTCCGGGTTCGTTCGAGATTCACACCGTGCAGCAGATGGGTTGGGCCGGTTGCGGAAACGGAGAGTTGCTGCGCCTCGCGGCCGATGATGGATTCGACTCCATCATCACGGTCGATCAGGGGTTCGAGTACCAGCAGAATGTCGCCGACCTGCCGATCCCGGTGGTTGTCATGATCGCGCGGCGCACGCGATTGCGGGAATTGAGACCCCTCGTCGCGGAAGTGATCGCTGTTCTCTCTGGCGATCTCGAGCGCCGAATCTACCTCGTGATGGCCTGAGCGAAGGGGTGGGCACTGTTCTCGTTGGGGCTCCCGTCCGTTGTCGGCGAGGTGCGTCGATCGGTTCGATCCATCCCGTCCGCGAGTCCGCGAAGGTCCGTCAGCGTCGCGTGGAATCCAGCAGCGCACGTTCGTCTGCCGTATTCACGGTGAGTGTCCCTTCCGGACCCGTCAGCGTGAGATGGTCCAACGACTCGGCCCATTCCGCCTCGATCGGGACGGTGAAGAAGAAGTATTTGTTGCCGAACTGATCCTGCCCCGGCGAGAACAGCAGGGAAAGCTCAACCTGACGGCCGCTCCCGACGCCCTCTAGGCGATAGAGCCCGGCCTGAGCTGGCCGTGCCGCACCTTGTCCAGTCATCCCGTGGCGCGCTGGAAATCCTCGTGCGAAGGCCGACGGTCGACGTGAAGGCCGACGAGTCCGAGGTGGCTGCATTCGGGGGGAGTGCCCCGCTTCAAGTCGCTAATCTACGACTTTAAGTCGTCAAGTAAAGACTTTTTATAAAAGGTACTTGACTTTCTGTCCCCCCCCCGGGTTATTTCAGTGTGTGTCAAGTTACCTTGACTTTTCCGGAGGAACTGATGCTTACGTCGAGCGACCCCGCTGCGCACCCCACCAGGAGCACGATCCGTCTCATCTGCTGGGTACTCGTGTGGGCCGGAACCCTGATCCTAGTCGACAAGGCCGTTCTGTACGGCTGGTACACCTCTGACTTCATCTCGGTGCTGGGAATCGTCATCAACGCAGGAATGGGTCTGGGAGTGATCGTGACCTTCCTGCGGTTCCTGAGAGAGATTGACGAGATGCAGCGGAAGATCCAGCTGGACTCCCTGGCCCTCTCTATGGGGATCGGATTCGTCGGCAGTTTCAGCTACACGCTGCTCGTGACCACCGGCTTCGTAGCCGATCCGGAGGTCTCCGGCATCATCCTGCTCATGGCCGGCACGTACATGGCCTCTCTGATCGTCGGCCAGTTCCGATACCGATGAAGAATCGTCTGAAGGTGTTTCGTGCAGAGAGGGACTGGACCCAAGCTGACCTGGCCACGGCGCTGGAGGTTTCCAGGCAGACGGTTAACGCGATCGAGAAGGGCAAATTCGATCCTAGCCTGCCCCTCGCGTTTCGAGCTGCTCGACTCTTCGGAGTCTCGATTGAAGACATATTCCAGGACGAAGGGGCGTCCTGATCGGCGAGGACCCTACGAGGTATACGACTACCGTGGCCTGGCTGTCACGCGCGGGTCGCCCGGTGGAGCTCTACGTGTTTGTGGGGGGCGACACGGCGGAGGAAATCGGGCTCACCGGGGAGCGCCTCCGAACGGTGGCGGAAAGCCTCCTCCAGCTCTCCCAGCTGTACGGCGGCCCGGCAGCCCCCCGCTAGGGGAGGGGGGAGAGGGCCGATATCCCGGTCCCCCCGTTCTGGAGGTGGAAATCTTCGTGCTTACGTCCGTCCCGTCGTCCGCCTGGAAGAAGAGGCGCTTCGCGTTCCATGTCATGCTCAGCTTTTGGAAGGAGTTCCACGACCCTGTAAGCGAAACTTCGTTCATGGCCACCGCATGGGTGGACCACAGAATGGGCAGAGACATTGGCGACACGGCGGACTCCATCACGCACGAGTTCTTCTTCCTTCTGGACTTCTTCATCAAGGAGCACCTGCGGGTGAACGGGGGCAAGGGCATCTAAGGCCCCCCAACGGGGGGAGGGGGAGAGGGCCGAAGGCCCCCGGAAGCGATTCTACGGCTCCGAGCCAGCCAGCCCACGCAATTCCCGCGCGCGGCTGTCCCGCCGCATCCCGCGCCCCGAGGAGGTAGTCGGCCGCCGCCCGGGCCGAGCCGGTACCGCGCGCCAGAAACTTGAGGTGCATCGCGTTCGGGGTGCCGGACGGAGGCCAGCGCCGTGATCGCCCGCTCGAACGCGACCAAGTGGGCGACGGCCTCGGCCGTCGAGGCGAAGGTGTTGGCCCAGCGGGCAATCTGGTTCAGGTTGCTGCTGCTGCGCGCGATCTGGCGGGTGCGCTCGCGCTCGACCGCCAGTGCCGGCGAGGTCCACGTCCGCGTCCGGGCCATCGCGTACCGCAGCAGCGCGGACGGCGACACGCCCGCCGCTTCCGCCCTGTCTTGCCAGGCGGCATGCTCCGCCGGCGTGACACGGGCGGCGGCGGTGACGGTGCGGCAATCAGCTGCCGTGTGGATTCCAAAAGCATGTAGGACAATGGGTTATGTGTATGTCCACTCCCTTGTTGTCACCCCCCGTGATCACCCTTTGCGCACGGGGTAGCGGAATCCCATGGTCCAGCCCTGTTTCGCCGATGCGGTTCGGTTGTCCCGTGGCGTCTCGCCTTATGCCGTGCCGTCTCCCGATGGCTCAAGCTCTTGGGCGATGGCTTGGAACGCTTCCAACGCAGCGTGCGGGTCTTCCACGATCTCGGCCGCCAGCACCTCGGGCTCGGGCAGGTTCTCGCTGTCCTCCAGAGCACTGTCCCTGAGCCACAGGAAGTCCAGGTTCAGCTTGTCACGCTCGGCCCATTCGGCGTACTCGAACGCTCTCCAGCGACCCCCTTCGTTCTCCGGGCTCCACGTCTGCTTCCTCCTGCGGCGCTCGCCCGGCCGGTAGCAGGCGACGAAGTCGTCGAGGTCCGCTCGCCGGAGCGGGAAGGGGAACGCTTCGAGAGCGGACGGTGCCGCGGGCGGGCCGCGTCACGCCGCCACGAAGCGCTCCACCGCGATCTCCCCGGCGCGGCCGCGGGCCTGCCAGAGATCGTAGGCCATCTGCATCCCCAGCCAGGTCTCCGGCGTCGAGCCGAAGGCCTTCGACAGCCGGATCGCCATCTCGACCGAGATCCCCGTGCGCCCGTTCAACAACTCCGACAGCGCCTGTCGGGTGACGCCCAAACCCTCGGCCGCCCGGGTTACGGTCAGACCCAGGGGTTCGAGGCACTGCCGTCTCACGATGCCGCCCGGATGCGGCGGGTTGTGCATGCCCATGATCGGCCCCTCTCCTCAGTGATAGTCCACGTAGTCCACATCGACCGCCGCGCCGTCCTCGAACCGAAAGGTCACGCGCCAGTTACCGGACACCGCAACCGCGTAATGCCCCTTCAGCGGTCCCTTGAGCGCATGCATCCGGAAGCCCGGCAGGTCCATGCCCTCCGGCCCCAGGCTCAAATCGAGCGCCGCCAGGATGTCCCGCAGCTTCGCCACATGCTCCGGCGCGACCCGCCGCGCCGTCCTGCCCTCGTAGAGCGCCTTCAGGCCCCGGTGGCGGAACGATGCGATCATGACGCAACCTAGGCCTGTCGCCTGTCAATCGACAACTTACGACGCCCGAGCCCGGGGCCGCTCCGCGACATCGGCAAGCGAGTCCGTCGGGCGCACGTAAGATGTGTAAGCCAGCCCGCGCAATGTTCAACATGCTGGCGAGAATTGCTGGGGAATCCGCGGAAATTACAGGAGCACGGCCCCGGTCGCTGCTGACGGCGCGCTCGTGTCGCCTTCAACGCCGAGCGTCGGGAGCACCCGCCAGGGACAGCACCAGCCGCACCAGCTCCGCTTGCCGCCTGATGCCGTGCTTCGTGAAGATGTGCTGCACGTGCCACCGGATGGTGCTTACCCTGCGGCCCGTCGCCGCTGCAACCTCACGAACCGTCTTGCCTTCTGCCAGCAACGCCGCCACCCGGCTCTGCATCGGCGTGAGGCCGAGAGTCGCCGCCACGGAACGCGGATCGATGCGCGTCGCGCCTCCCGGGTCCGTGACCAACACCAGCGCCGCGACCGGCCCAGCGCGGAACTCCCCCTCCCGCCGGTCCACCGGGTTGACGTGCAGCACCAGCGGCGCAACAGCTGCCGAGCGCCTCACCGTCATCGAGCCGGCGGCGCCCTGACCCCCGAATGACGGCAGCGCACGCGCCAACAGGCGCTGAAGACCGGCGTCCTCCGCCGACGAACGCGCAAGCAGGAACCCGCGTTCGTCGAACAGGCCGTCGCCGGTTCGAAGCAGCTCCCGGGCAAGGTCGTTCGCCGCCACGATGCGCCCGCGCCAGTCCAGCTGCACGACTCCCGTCCCGGTGCTGGCCAGCAGCTCGTCGAGCGACGCGCCCAGGGCTTCGGTGCCGGCCAGCGCCTGCCGGACGCTCACATACTGGCGGATATGAGGCAGCAGGCGCCGGATCGATTCGATCTGTGCGGACGACCAGCCGTCCGCGTCAACCGGGTCGTTGACGACCCAGACGATGCGCGTGCCGCTCGGGCCGTCCAGACGCACGTTGAGACCCTTCTGTGCATGGCCGCGGGACAGGAAGTTGTAGGCCGGTGAGGTCTTCAGCTCCTTCTCGGTGTAGAGGTCCCTGACGGGGACCAGCCGGCTGTCGGGAAGTTCCCGGAGGCGCGGGACACGTTCATCCCGGGGGTAGTAGCCGTCGAAGTATTCGCGTTCCAGCTCCCTGTGCCGTTGCCCGCGGTAGAAGAACCCCGCGTGGAAGATCTGGATGCCCTCTTCGGGTCGTCCTTCCCCGAACACCAGGCTATTGCCGTTCGCGCGGAACGCGTCATCGATGAGGGCGGAGGTTGCCGGCCAGTGGGCGTCGTCGAGCGCGGCTTCGTGCAACGATCCCAGGATGCGATCGAACGCGTCTCGTTCGCTCATGGCAGCGCCTTCACCTCCGGATTCTCCTTCGGATCAGAGCCCGCCCCGGTCATCTCCGGCGGTGAGGGCTCTCGTTTCTCCGCCGTGTGGCCCGCCGCCATCTTATCCTGGCCGCCCCGGCGCCGCCAAACGGAGCCGTGTCGTGGCGAGCGGCGAGTGTCATGAGCTCGCTATCCACTTTGGCCGGCGCCGACGCCGGCCATACCGTCGCCGGAGCCGGGGCGCACCAGGTGCCGCCGCTGCATGGCCTCCAGGCCTCAGGCCCCGACGCAGCGCACCGGCAGCGACTGAAGGCCCCGGAATACGATGCCCCTCCGAAACCGCGGGCGGCCCCCGAGCAGGCTCATCGACCTGAACCGGTCGAGCAGCATCTCGAGAACGATCCGGCCTTCCAGACGCGCGAGCGGGGCGCCGAGGCAGTGGTGGATCCCGCCCCCGAACGAGAGGTGTGAGCCCTGTCGGCGACCGAAATCGAGTCGGTCCGGATTCTCGAACACGTCCGGATCCCGGTTCGCCGCGCCCAGTAGAAGCACGACGTTGTCGCGTTTCCGCAACGCAGCGCCGTTCACCTCGCAGTCCGCCAGCGCACGCCGCAAATCCGCCTGCACCGGAGCGTCGAAGCGGCCGAGCTCCTCCACGGCCGCCGGGATCAGGCTCGGGTCCTCCCTGAGCCGTTCGAGCTGACCGGGATGCCGAAGCAGGGCCAGGGTGCCGTTTCCGATCAGGTTCGCGGTGGTCGCGGTGCCGGCGGCGAGGAGCAGCCGAAGCATGTTCAGCGTCTCTCGCTCGCTCAGCTGCGCGCCTTCGTCCTGCGCCCGCACCAGGGCGCTCACGATATCGTCGCGCGACCCGACCCGCCGCTCCTCGATGATCGGCCGGAAATAGGCGTCGAACGCCCGCGAGGCCGCGTCGCCGGCCTTGCGTTCGCGCGGACCGACCGTCGGTTCCAGCAAACGCGCGCGCTGCGCCGACCAGATACTGAACCGGGCCCTGTCTTCGGCCGGAACGCCCAGCATCTCGGCCATGACGACCACCGGAAGGGGCCGGGCCACCGCCTGCATGAGATCGAACCCGGTCGGGTCGTCGATCTCGTCCAGAAGCCCCCCCAGAATGCCGCGGATGCGGGACTCAAGCGCGTTGACAGCTCTCGGGGTGAAGGCCTCCCTGACGAGCGCCCGAAGCCGCGTGTGGTCCGGCGGATCCAGGAGCAGCATCGTGAATTCGTGCGGCGGGGGCAGCATGGCCCGCTGCCGAGACGACAGCGTGCCCCTGCGGGGGTCGTTGCCGAAGCGCCGATGGTCGCGCAGGATGGCGTCCACCTCCGCGTGGCGCGTGAACACCCAGGCGTTCAGCAACCGGCTGCGGTGCACCGGAGCCCGGTCTCGCAGCGCCGCATAGACGGGATACGGATCCTCGGTTGCCCGGGCCGACAGCGGGTTGTACGCCACTCCGCTCTCCCAGCGCTCTCTCGCGAGCACCCCGTGGACGACCGCGGATCGTATGGCGTCCCTAACCGAAAACATCACCGCTCCCCCGCAGCCGGCGCCTGAAACCCCTCGGCGGCCATGCCGCACACGGCATCGCCGACACTCCCGCTCAACCCACATTCGGGCTGTGGCCCCAGGACTTCGGACAACCGCGCCCTGGTGCCCGCCATCAGCCGGATCCTGTATCGATGATGGATTGCAGGATCCGCGCGTTCGAAATCTCGGGCAGGTGAGACTCCCCTACCCCATCCGGCTCGGCGGCGGGTCGCCGCGCCTTTGCCGGGAGGTCCGTGAGGGCAACCCTGGGCGCACCGGGCCTTCCGGCGTTCGGAATCTTGCCCTTACGCACCAGGCGACCGAGATGATCGGCGGAATAGCCGCTTTCCCTGGCGGCCTCCGTCAGGGTGAGGGTCGTGTCGTCTCTCCGGCGCCAGCCTACTTCGAGCTCCGCCGCACAGGCCTCGAGCGTCATGGCCACCGTCTCGCTCCCATATCGGCGCAGGATGTTCGCCCGCGTGCGCCAGGCTTCGGACAGGACCGCGAACAGGAATTTCACCTCCTGCCCGGTCGTCGGACTCGACAGGGGCTCACGGCCAGGGCCGACTTCTCCCGAGGCTACGCCCCGGACGAAACGATCCCAGTCCCGCCCGGAGAGGGTGCCGGGGTCCCGCTCGCCGCCGAAGAGGCTGAGGAACATCCTGACCGCGGCCCCACGGTAGCCCCGGGACTGCTCGCCCTCCGCGGGTGCCGCGTCTTCAGCGCAGGCATCCGGAGGCGCCTCCAGGGTGAGGGGCGTGGCGTTGGCTTCCGCCTGAGCCCGAGGCTGTTGCCGGGCGTGGCTGGCGGCGAGCTCGTCCGCCTGTCTCTTGGCGCCGGCCCAGTCGCGGTGCTGCAGTGACCGCGTCCGCCTCCGACCCTTCTCACGCCACTCGACCTGGATGATGCCGGTCCTGGGGTCGGCGAAGGCACGGACCCGGTTTCGGCCCCATTCGCCGGCACTGTAGCCCGGCCGGCTTCGCTTCGTGCTCGCCATCGTCAGGCACGGTTGTCGATGATGGACTGCACGATCTCGGCGCCGGAAGCCTCGCGCGGAGGAGGCTCCTCCACCCGGTCCGACCCGGTGGCGGCTCTCCGGGCCTTACGGGGGAGATCCTTCAGGGCGATTTTTGGCGCGCCGCGCCTTCCGGCGTTCGGAATCTTGCCCTCACGCACCAGGCGACCGAGATGATCGGCGGAGTAGCCGCTCTCCCTGGCTGCCGCCGTCAGGGTGAGGACTGTGCTGTCGCTCTCGCGCCACGCTGCCTCGAGCTCCGCCGCACAGGCCTCCAAGGCCAGGGCAGGTGCCTCGCTCCCATACCGGCGCAGCGACTTGGCCCGCGTGCGCCAGACGTCGGAGAGGAACTCGAGGGATCCTCGATGACTCATTTGCCCACCAGCCCGCTGCGGAGTCCCCGCTTCCATTCCTGGACAGGGCCGCGCAGCGACTCCCCGGAAACGCCGGGCGCCCCGTAGCGAATGCGTCCCCCGGCCCCCTCGAACCCTGGAGAATCGGGCGCGTCCTGGCCCCTGCCACATGGGCGCACCCTGCGGTCATGGCGGTGGCGTTGTGCCATCTTGTTCGGAACGAGGTGGAAGGTCCTGCCGAACCGCTGCCGATCCCACGGGCCCGCCCATGGGCTCGACCGCCCACCGGAGACATCCGGTCGGGCGGGAGCACTGCCGCATCGCGATCCGGCAGTCGGGCAGTGCAGTGCGGGATCCGAACATGGCTATCGTTGGTGCGCTCCTCCCCGCCAACACGAGGCGAAGGCCAGCCGGTCACGGGCCATGCGGGAACCGGGTCCCCGTCACCGCCGAGGCGGCACACTCACCCCTCAGTATTATGGGGCATCGAGCGCGGCGTCGCGCCATCAACATTGAGGGGTTTTGGAGGAGAACTGGCCGGCGCGGCCGGCGCGTCTCCTGGAGCCGAGGATCGGGCGGAGAGCACGCGAGGCCGGCGAAGCGGGTTCGCGGGCATCGACGGGGAGCTCCCCTTCGGGGCGGCGCGGAAAGTGAGACATTTTCCATGGCCAAAAGTGGGACATTTTCAACGGCCGTTGACAGTGGTGGCCCGCTGGCCGAGCTGTACCGGAGCGGACTTGCTCCTGCGTATGTGACCGTGCTCTTGGGTTCGCCGCCGCGCCGGGTGGTAGCGACCTGCCGGGGCGAGCGTTGGCGTCCCCACCCGCAGGCGCGGTAGATCCCCGTGTCGTATCCAAGCTGGGCGCGTCGGACGAACGGGGCCGGGCTCAATCAGGCGACTCCGTACGGTTCCGCCCGGGGTGACGCCAGGGCGTCGAGATCGTGGAAGCGCCCGGCCTCTCGGCGGGGGCGCTCGCGATTCAGGATCGAGTTGAAGTCTCGGTGATCCGAAAGGCTCCGGCGGATCTTTCGTCGGGTCTTCCGACCGCACCAGGGCCACCGTGATGATCATCCACACCTGGCGCGTGCGGCGGCGGCGGAGCTCATCTCCCCGATCGATGCCCTCTCACCTGTGGCCGTGAATCAGGCGCCTGCTGTCAACTGCAGCGAGCCCGGTCATGCGCGGATGGGTTCATGCCGATCATTGACGGTGGTGCGGAGAGCGGCGGACGAAGCGGGAACCGGCCCAGCCGTCCCGGTGGGCGCCGCTGACGGACCCGGTGCAGGATTCCACTCACGTGATCCGGGACGGGAGTCCATCTGTCCGGCTCAGGACCGGGCGCCCGGGCGGTGCTCCAGAGCCTCCCTGAGCCGCCCCTGATCCGCCTGCTGGTAGCACTCGAATATCGTGCGTGACGTCTTCCAGCCGCCGAGTTCGCAGAGCACCTTCATCGGCTGGTCCATGAGGTCCGAGGCGAACTTCCGCCTCAGGGAGTGCCAGCCCCTGCCGCGCTTCGGTTCCAGTCCCGCGAGCCTCTCCGCCTTCTTCCACCACGCGCCAGCCAGCGGATGGCTGATGCTCCTCGACGGGTCCCTCGGCGCGGGCAGCACGGGAGCGTCCCCGGCCCCGGTGCTTCTCCTTCGCGCCTCCTCCAGGACGGCGAGCGCCTCGCCGGTCACGGGAGTCCGGTGCTCGTAGCCTGTCTTCTCATGCTCCGCGCGCCAGCGGATGACTCCGCCTTCCAGGTCGAGGTCCGACCACCGGAGCTGGCGGATGGCACCGATGCGGTGACCGGTCTCGTGGGCGAGCACCAGCGCCACGTGAAAGCGCCAGTCCAGATCCCGAGATACGTGGAGGAGGGCCTCGTATTCCGGTCCGGTGAGCAGCACCCGGGTCGGGTTCTTCTCCGTGGGCGGCTTCAGGCCTTTCAGCGGATTCGACTCGAGGAGCAGCTTGCCCTGGTCGTCCCTCGACTGCTGAGCCCAGTTGAGGACCGCGAGGAGGAACTTGAGGTCCCGCTCGACCGTTCGATCGGAGACGGGTTTGCCGCCGGGGCCGACTCCACCGGATCGACGCTCCCGGATGAAACGATCCCAGTCTCTCTTGGAGAGCGTGGCCGGGTCCCGATCCTTCCCGAGGAGACTTAAGAACATCTTCATCGCAGCCCCGTCGTACGTCCGGGACTGCGCACCCTTCGCCGGTGTCACCTCTTCGCCGTAGATGCCGAAGAGCGTCTCCAGGGTGATCGGCCCCGGCTCGCCTGCCGCCTCGTCGGGGAGGTGTAGCCGGACGTAGCTGGCGGCGAATTCGTCGGCCTGCCGCTTGGCTTTGGCCCAGTCCCGATGCTTTAGCGACCGGGTGAGCCTGCGTCCGTCCTCACGCCACTCGATCTGGATCACCCCGGTTCTGGGATCGGGGAAGACCCGCACCCGGTTCCGGCCCCATTCGCCGGCGCTGTAGCTTCTCCGGCTTCGTTTCGCGCTCGCCACTTTCAGGTTCGTTCCTCCCTCGATGATGCCCTGCCGGTCCGCGCACTCGAGACCTCCGCGCACACGAGGCTCCGCCGTCAGCTCCGACTGGGCGAACCCCCCGTGTGCCGTACGAGGGAGGTCCCCGAAGGACGATCCCGGACGCGCCGGGCCGGGCGGTTCGGCCCTTGTGAAGCAGCCGATGGAGGTCCTCCAAGAGTCCGGCCGGAGGACGCTCCACGCGGGACTTCACTGCGCTCACCAGGCCAGCACGGCTCAGAGAGGCTCCGGGGCACCGCTGAGGGGCTCACCCTGAGCCCATTTAGCGGACATCATTTAGCGGACATCAGTCCGTAAATCCTCGTAAAGTCAATATAGAGAGGAGGATCCGATCCTGTAAGCTCATGCCTACAGAGGGCATGACAGCAGGCGGCCGTTCGGGGCCGAACGTTCACGGGACACCTAAGAGGGGTGTCCGGACAACACCAGAGGGAGACCCGTCCAGAAGATGGGAATCACGGCAAGGAATCGTCCAAGTTCAATCAGGACTGCACGATCCGCGCAACTTGCCGTCAGGCGATGCCGGACTCGCAAGTCCGAAAACAGCGGGAAAACCGCATCAAATGGCAGGCATGAGAGGGAGTTTTTGTGTAGGCGGCCGTTAGGGGCCGAACGTCACTCGGACATCTAGAGGGATGTCCAGAACAATCTGTAAGGAGATCAACCCGGATCCTGCAT
Organism: Longimicrobiales bacterium; assembly: GCA_965206975.1. Lineage (GTDB taxonomy): Bacteria > Gemmatimonadota > Gemmatimonadetes > Longimicrobiales > Gaopeijiaceae > JAAXGI01. Next base: position 376,688 of record OZ242253.1, read on the forward strand.
GAGGGGAGTAGCATAGGGAAGAAAAACACCGTCTAAGGCCTTAGGTTGAGGGCACTTCGTCCAAGAAGGTTCCTCGCCACAAAAGGCACCCAGACGGTGCGCAACCATCGTATCTGTTCTCGGCCCCATGTACAAGGTGAGGGCTCCCCGCTACGGATTCGTCACAGCGCCCGGGATCTGACCGATGGAGGCGGGCTGATTCTGGTCCGGTATCTGTGGGACGGCATGGGCCTGGGCTCCTGGATCGACCGTCGGAGCGAAGGGCTTGCCGGCTTCTTCCGTCCCAGCCTGATGGTCGAGGTGTGGGTCGTGCTTCTGCTCTACGGTGGACGCGTGCTCGACGATTTGCCGCTCCTGGACCGGCGCGGCATTCGACGCCTGTTCGGCTGGACTCGCCTGCCCGATCCCACCACGTTCGGACGCTGGTTGCGCCGCGCAGGTGAGCCGCTCGTGCCCCTCCTCGACGAACTCCTGTGGCACATCGTGTGCCGGCGCTGGAGACTGGGGGGCGTGCCCCGGGCGCTGACCCTGACCCTCGACTCCACCGTCAGCGTGCGCTACGGACGCAAGCAAGTGGGCGCCGAGCGGGGCTACAATCCGCACAAGCCCGGTCGACCGTCGCACCATCCGCTTCTGGCCTTCGTTCAGGAGACGGGAGACTGTATGGGCATCCGTTGGCGCCCGGGCAACGCCCCCACCGCCGCGGGGGCCGAGGCGTGGATCACCGACTTGGTGGGGCGCCTGCGCTCCGTGGGGGTCGAGACCATCACCGTGCGTCTCGACAAGGGCTTCTTCAGCCGATCCATGGTACGGACCCTCGATGACCTCGAGGTCCGTTTCCTGCTCAAGCTCCCTGCCCACCGCTGGCTTGCCGACCACCACCAGCCCTGGCGTCGCTCTCGCAAGGGTGAGCACATCTTCCCCGGTCATGAGCTCTGGACCACCTCCGGCTGTCTGTGGGGCGTCCGTCTTCTCTCGCTCCACACACGGCGTCCGCTCCAAGGCCCAGACACCCTCGCGCTCGACACCTACGAAGTCCCACTAAGCGCTCACGTACTCACCAACATCGAAGGCATCCACGTCCTCACCGCCTGGCGCCGCTACAACCAGGGCGCTGTCGTCGAACAGAGGATCAAGGAACTCGGCCAGCTCGGAGCAGGGGCCACCGCCATCGATGACCTCGATGGCAACGCGCTCCTCTGGGCCCTCGGCGCCATCGCCTACCAGCTCCTCCACACACTCAGGACCACCGCCCTCTCCGGAGCCTGGCGCACAGCTCAACCCAACCGCCTCCGGCTCTGGCTCCTCCGCTTGCCCGCCAAGCTCACTCGCCACAGCCGCAAGCTCTACGTCCAGTTGCTCCGTGACGATCCCGCCAGACCCCATATCCTCCTCGCTCTCAGACGCCTCGCCTCCGGACTCCCGCCTCCTCTCCCAGCCTGACTACTCCCGCCCCGCATTCCTCCAGGCCCTCTCCCCTCCAGTCGTCCTCCCCGTCTGTCCAATACCGCCCCGCCCACTCAATACCACAGATCCGAGCCGCCTCATTTCCCTCCGTCAGCCCCCCATATCCCCGCCAACTTCCCCTCCGGTCCCATCCACACCCATGATGCCCTATTTCTCCTCTCCCTGCAGGATCCGAGTTCAAATCATGAAGCTGCATCGTTCTGTTCTAATGGCCGGGCTTCTGGCGTTGGGAGTGGCTGCGTGCGGTGACGACGTGGAGGTCGTCTCGCCCACACCGCCCGTCGCGCCGCCACCGCCGCCGGTCGAGGCCTCGATGGCTCCTGCTTCGGCTACGGTCGCAGTGGGAAACAGCGTCACTTTCGCAGTGACCGCCTCCGGTGGGGTTGCCGGCGAGGCGGCAAGCTGGACCTGTGCATCGTCCAACACGGGTATCGCGACGGTGAGCACGACGTCGACCGGCTGTTCGGCGACGGGTGTCGCGGCTGGCGGGGTAACGATTACCGCATCCGTGGCCAAGAGTGGCGAGACGGTGAACGTGGGTGCACAGCTCACCGTGACGTCCGACGAAGGTCCGGTGGTACAGCAGCCGGGCGATCCGGCATTCCTGGTTGTTGCCGGGATCGAGGGTGAGGATGAGACTGACACCAGTGGCCTGAAGGGCAGAGTGAGCGTCACGCTGAACGTCGAGCGTGGCGACCAGACGCTCGAGATGCTGTCACTGTTCGTCGACGGTGCAGCGGTCGCGTCCCAGTCCTTCGGGACCAGCATGGGGATGATGTCCCCTGAGGACGAGGCGGCTGAACAGGCCGTACACGCCTTCACCCTCGCGTTCGACTCGGACGACTACGATGGGGAGACTGGTGCCCCGGGGTACACGAACGGCGAGCACACGATCGCGGCGGAGCTCCAGATCGCGGGTGGCATGATGGCCGATGGCATGATGGGCCACGAGACCGTCTCGTCGAATGCAGCCACTGTCGAGTTCAATAACAGCAACTTCGTCGCAACTTCCGTGAGCGGTCTCGGCGATGGCGCCATGAACTCGACCACGGGCCAAGTATGGTACGGTGGTCCCGACGCCTCGGTTGAGATCAGCGCTCTGCCCGTTCTGTACTCGAGCGGCGCTGTATCCTCCCTGACGCTTCTGACGTTCTGCGGTGACGACGCGGCTACTGACGCAGAGGCTCCGTTCTCGTTCGAGGTCGATTGTGGCGGTTACCAGGGCAGCGATACTCCCAGTTTCAACGCTGGTGGAAGCGAGATCACCTCGAAGGGCGGCAAAGTCTACCTGGACTTCAACGCCCCGGATGCGCCGGACTTTCAGCCGTACCCCAACAGCCGTGAGGGTGGATGGGTCAACGCTGCTGTCGGCTTCACGGCCAAGTACGAGGACAAGAAGGGCAAGAGAGACGGATGGCTCCTCTACAATGATGGCAGTGAGGACAACGACGCGGATGATGGTGTCGGCGGGTACACTCCGCAGATCCGTTTCGCCGAGGCCGGTGACGATGAGGAAGTGGGCGGAGCGCTTGCAGCGTCTCCCCTGACACAGCTTGTGTTGCCGCCGGCCCTGGCAGGTCAGTCTTCGAAGGCGGATGCGTTCTGCGTCGTGGTCTCGGCCGTCGACCTGCTGGGCAACGAATCGAAGCTGCCCGATGCCGATGACGACTGCGTGTCGGCCGAAGACTACGCTGCCGGCTCGGCCGGTCTCCTGGCTGGCGTGGACCTACAGGATCCGACCATCGCGTTCTCGCCCGCCAGCCCGAAGGCGGATGCTGCCACCATGAGGAACTTCCAGGTGCAGTTGGCGGACGAAGGCTCCGGCATCCGTGATGCCAGTCCTCTGAAGGCCGCAGTCAACCTCCGAGATAAAGATGACGACGAGGAGATAGAGGACCTGGTAATCACCGTCTCGTTGCCCTTGGCAACCACGGTGGGAATTCCTACCGGCGTAGGCTACTACAGCTTCACCGGCTCGGTGACGGACAAGGCCGGCAACGTCTCCGAAGAGGCCACAAGGACGGCGCTTCACGACACGTCTGATCCTGCTGCGAGCACGATCGTAGGCGACTACGACGATAAGAAGGGGTTCTCCATGGTAGCGACGGTGACGGACAACCTCTCGATCAAGGCGTACTGGTCAGAGGCAAGGTTCGCAGAACCGAACGCGAACCTCAGTCTTGACGCGGTGGACGCTGACGGGGACGATGCGACGGCCATTGCGATCACCCAGGGGTTGCTCTTGTCCCAGGAAGGTGAAACCGCTGTGGATGCCTATAACGCAGCCAGCCTCACGCAAGCGCACCTCGCATCGGCTTTGACGGCGAAGTCCTATCGGGGCCTACAGGCATCCGATGACGACGACGGCAGTGATCTCGCGACGTCGGGCGGCCTCAATTCTCTAGGGGTCGTCGCCAGTGATCATGCTGGTCGGAAGAGTGACACCCCCGGCGCAGGCACAGGCCTCGCCATCGATAACACTGGCTCGATTCACTTCGACCTTACCGCGAGCGAGATAGGATCATCGGGCTCTGTCGCAGCCGCCGACCTCACAGGCGTAGACGACAGCGACCGTGAGACCTTCACAGAGTTTACGGCCGAGGTTGATCAGAGCGGCGGAGACGTAGAGGTCACAGTAGAAGCATCAGGTCGCTTCTTTGTGATGCCGGTTGTGGAGGTGGCCGCAGTAGAGGACGACGCCGGCACCGCGGATGTTGACGAAACGGTCGAAGGAGTCGATGAAGTGGTTGGCCGCGAGGGCCTCAGGGATAACCCTCTAACGCGTATCGACTTCTACGCTAGCACCGGGACGTTCGACATCGATGGTGATGACGACACGGACGAGACAGTGCTCAAGTACATCGGCTCAGTGGGTGGCTCTGCGGCCGGTGCGCAAGACTACGACGGCGATCTCGATGACGATGATGCAACCACCGATAACGACTCGCGCAAGTACATCTACACGATGACCATCAGCGAGTCCGCGCTCGCCGACGCGGTGGGTAGCAAGGGTGATTACAGTGGGCATGAAGCTGTCCCAACCGTAGTTGAAGGTTCCTGAAAGGGGAGAAAGAAAAGTGGTGGCCCCGGGGGTCCCGGGCCGATAGGCTCGGGTAGGCAAAAACCCCAACACGGAGCCACCACGATGAAGAGAACGTACGAGGCAAGGGATCGGGCGGACAAGCGCGCGATCAGGGAGTTCCTGAAGCGGGAGGGGCAGTTTCTGCTTCCGCTGCTTGAGCTCGTGGAGCAGACGGAGGTCGCGATCGACGAAGTCATCCAGGTGATGGGACGAGCGACGATCGAAGCGGTGCTGGAGATGAGCGCCGAGGGTGTGGCAGGCGTGAAGCAGGCAGGTCGGTCACGAGCGGAAGACGACACGGCGTGGTATGGCCGGCAGGGTGGTGTGGTTTACCTGTCGGACCGGAAGGTGCGTGTGGAGCGGCCACGGCTCAGGCGCCGGGGCGCCGGGGAGGGTGGCGAGGTCGAGGTGCCGGCGTACGCAGCGATGCGGAGACCGGGCGCCGTGGCGGATCGGATGCTCGAGGTCCTGATGGCGGGGGTGAGCACGCGGAAGTACGGCCGTGTGATCGGTGAGATGGCCGACACGGTCGGGGTGAGCAAGTCGGCGGTGAGCCGTGAGACGGTCGAGGCCTCTGAGCGCGTGCTGAAGGAGCTGATGGAGCGCCGGCTGGATGCGTGGGACCTCCTGGTGATCTACCTGGACGGGATCCGGATGGGCTCGCACCACGTGCTTGCTGCGGTAGGCGTGGACTCAGACGGAAAGAAGCACGTGCTGGGCGTGAGGGAAGGAGCGAGTGAGAACGCCGAGGTGACCAGCGCGCTCCTAGAGGATCTGGTCGAGCGCGGCCTGGACCCGGGCAGGCGGCGGCTGTTCGTGATCGATGGCTCGAAAGCGCTCAGGAAGGCGATCGAGAAGGTGTTCGGCCAACGTCACCCCATCCAGCGCTGCCGCAACCACAAGCTCCGCAACGTGCTGGGTCATCTGCCGAAGGATCAGCATCCTCAGGTGAAGGCGGCGTTCCGGGCGGCGATGAAGCTGGACGCGAAGCAGGGCGAGCAGAAGCTCGAGCAGCTCGCCCGATGGCTCGAGCGCGACCACCCCTCGGCCTCGGCCAGCCTGCGCGAAGGCCTCAGCGAGATGTTCACGATCAACCGGCTCGGCCTCCCGCCGCGGCTGAGGAAGTGCCTGGGCTCGACCAACCTGATCGACAGCACCCACTCGGGCGTAAGACGGAAGACCCGCAGGGTGACCAACTGGAAGAACGGAGCGATGGCCTTGCGCTGGGCCGCGGCCTCGTTCGTGGAGACCGAGAAGAGCTACCGGAGGATCATCGGCTACGACCAGCTCTGGATGCTCAGGGCCCACCTCGACGACCATGAACCGGTTGCCGAAATGAGAAAGGCAGGCTAACCAAGAGACTCTCCGGAGCCACCACCTTCAACTGTCAGCGGGACACCATCGTGGGCATATCGTTGCCTTCGGAGTGAAGGACAACAAGGGCGCAGCCCTGTCCGCTCCGGCAGTTCCAGTCGAGATTGAAAACTGATCTCTAACTGACTGTACGGCCCCAACTAGGAGGGTCCGGCCGCAAGGCCGGGCCCTCCTGCTATTTGGGCTTAGCCCAGTCCACGAAAGTCAGTCGCCTGGCAGGCTCCATTGAGGATTCCCCGGGATCTGTCGCCGTCACCGTGATGGTCGCAGGTGGGAATGGGGTCTGAGGAGTAGTGGTACTGCGCCACGCTCAAGCGTTTGTGGAAGTACCGGTACGTTTCCCAGTCTCGGGTCGGCATTCTCCGTCTTCGGACGCCTCGGCTCCGGGCCTTGAGCGCGTGGGCGCCCGCCTGATTCGCTCGTTATCTGGCTTCGAGCGAAGAGTGAAAGGTGGACAAACGTGGCATACCAGGAACAGTCCGCTAACGTCAGTCCGACGGGCGGCCCGGATGCCGACGACGACTTTGACTCCAATGCCTTCACCCCCGAGTGGGTTAGGGCGCGATGATGACGCTGGCTACTCCACCGCCGGCTTCGTAGGAGTCCCACTCGGCGAGTCATCCGAGGCGTGCCTCCGTGCATGAACTGCCCCAGACAAAATCCACTTTGCCCCGAGCGCGATTAAGCCCTCATCGGGTTCTCTGGAAGCAGCTTGAGCGTCCGTCGGCGAGGGCGGTCTTGCTTCTGGCACTTAGCTGGAGTCCCTGGGATAAGCGTTCGCTTTCTTGACTTGACACCGCGCAAGTCAGGCTTCTCAATGCATGCGGGGGGATCCGCATTCCACGCATGTCGATCACCTGTTCCACGATGTCGATCATCGATTCCGATGGAGTGGACGCCCCCGCCCGACGGCATCGATGGAGTGGACGCCCCCCTACCCCGGGCGCCAGCTTGCGCCGGGTGAGGAGAACGCAAAGGGGTGCGTTCGGGCAACGAGAGGGAGGATCCATGGGCAAGGTGGTCAGCGTCATCGTCATCGACATCTCGAAGAGGTACTTCCAGCTGCACGGGGCTACGGCGGACGGTGAGCCTGTGCTGCGCAAGAAGCTCACGCGCTCGAAGCTGCTCGGGTTCCTCGCCAAGCAGCCTGTCTGCCGGGTTGTGATGGAAGTGTGCGCCAGCGCCCACCATTGGGGGCGGATGATCCAGGAGCTCGGCCACGAGGTCCGCCTGATTCCCCCGGTGTATGTGAAGCCTTATGTGAAGAGGCAGAAGAACGACGCCAACGGCGCGGGAGAGGGGTCGAGGCGGCTCAGCGGCCGACGATGCGGTTCGTGGCCGTGAAGACCGAGGCGGAGCAGGCGCGCTCGGTGGTGTTTCGGGCCCGGGAGCTCCTGGTGCACCAGCGGACCCAGACGATCAATGCGTTGCGGGGTCACCTCGCGGAGTTCGGACTCGTCGCTCCGCTGGGGATGCACAATGTCGGGAAGCTCGAAGAGGCGTTCCACGAGTGTGAGCAGTTCTTCCCGGCGTTGGCGCCCCCTGTCATACGCCTCCTCATCGAGCGGATCCATGAGCTGGACGTGGAGATCGAGAAGCTGAACAAGGAGATCCGTAGGATCGTGAGGAAAGATGAGGCGCTCAAGCGCCTGATGACGATCCCGGGGGTGGGAGAGCTCACGGCGATGGCGATCCACGCCTTTGCACCACCGATGGAGAGCTTTCGCACGGGGCGCGACTTCGCGGCATGGGTCGGGCTTACACCGCGCGAATCGTCGACGGGTGGCCGCCAGCGGCTGGGCCGGATCACCAAGATGGGACAACGCGATATCAGGAGGCTCCTGTACCTGGGGGCGACGGCGGTCATCTCGAGTGCCCTTCGGCGGGGGGAGGTCACCGATCCCTGGCTTGGCCGGATGCTGAACGAGAAGCCGAGGAAGGTGGTTGCGGTGGCTCTGGCCAACAGGATGGCGCGCATCATCTGGGCCGTGACGGTGAAGGGAGAGAGTTACAGGGCACGGGGAGTGACAAAGGCCGTTGCGGCTGCAGCGTAGGGTTTCGAGTCGGGTCAGTGGAGCGAAGAAGCGTCGGCGAGACCCGAACCCCAGAGGAGGAGAGAGAGGAGATCGTCGGGGCTTGATGGCTCGATCACCCGCATGGGCGTGAGCTGGGAAGGTCCCGACTGAAGAGGGCAGGCAGGACGGCGGACAAAGGTAGGGGCCAGCGGTCGGCAAGACGGGGTCGGAAAAACCAGTGCGAGGCCAAGGGCCACCGAGCCCGCTGGCTCGCCGAAGTGTTTCAACTCGACGAGGCCGTTCGGAAACGGTACGTTGACATTTCCAGGAAAGTCGGATGAGATCCCGCAGATTGCACTGGGTGTTCCGAGGGGATACGGCGATGACGAAGGCGGGTCCCAACCCCGATCTGGGGAACGGCGGATCGAACTTCACGACAGGAGAGCGGAGATGAGGCGAACGACTTGGATGTGGATGGTTGCTGCACCCCTCGTGGCCGCTGCCGTCGGGTGTGGGGGAACTTCGGGGCCTGCGGCAGCGTCGGCCGGCCAAGGCGAGATGGCAAGTGCGGAGGTGGTAGGGATCCCGACGTACGAAGCGGTGGCATGGCCGCAGTTGCCGAACGACTGGGTTCTCGGCCTCGCATCCGGCCTCGCAATCGACTCACAAGATCACATTTGGGTGATCCACCGCCCACGCACCGCGGCGGAAGCGGATCGGGACCGCGCTGCGCCGGCCGTCCTCGAGTTCGATGTAGCGGGAAACTACATCCAGGGTTGGGGAGGGCCGGAGTATGTGGAGTCGCCGGAGTTCGATTGGCCCGTCACGGAGCACGGGATCAATGTGGACAGCCAGGGCAACGTGTGGATTTCGGGTAGTGGGGGCGGGGACGATCAGATCCTCAAGTTCACCAGGGACGGGCAGTTCCTCCTGCAGATCGGAAGCGCAGGAGCCAGCACCGGCAACGCGGACACGCAGAACGTGAACCGGGCAGCCGACATCTACGTTCATGCCGCGACGAATGAGGTGTTCGTCGCCGATGGATACGGAAACAGACGGATCATCGTATTCGACGCCGACACGGGGGAGTTCAAACGGATGTGGGGCGCCTACGGCAATCCTCCCACGGATCCGGCCCCGGGCGAAGCGGAGTTCGACCCGAACCACTTCCGCCTTGTGCACGGCGTCAGGATCTCGGCGGACGGTCTCGTCTACGTCTCAGACCGCGCGGGCATGCGCCTGCAGGTGTTCACGACCGACGGGGAGTTCCTCTATGAGAAGCCGATGGGCCGATTCCCCGATCCGGATCCGGCCCTGGTTGCCGCGCGCGCCAACGACACGTCGTTCGGGGTTCCGACGATGGAACTCATCGAAGCGACCGCAGGGGCGCACCAGTCGGTCAGCAGAACGGCATTCTCGTCCGATCCGGAGCAGAGGTGGTTGTATGTGGCTGAGAGGAGCAACCACCAGATCGTCGTGTTGGATCGCACGACGCTGCAGGAGCTGACTCGCTTCGGGACGCATGGTGACGAAGTGGGGGAGATGTACATTCTTCATGACATGACGGCAGATTCGGAGGGCAACCTCTATACCGTCGAAGTCAACAATATCGGAGGAACCAGGAAGCGAACTCAGAAGTGGGAGCTGACCGGGGTGTCACCCATGTAGGGTCTCACCCGGATTGGTGGTGCATGGATCGCGGCGGACGTTTCAGTCCGAGACGCTGCGCCTGCAGATGCGGGCGAGATCGTCACGCTCTGGAAGGAACGAATGGACTTTGTTTGCGGCGCGTTTTCCGAAAAAGCCGCTCTCCTCGGACTCGATCTGCATGAACGTGGCCACGGGCGGCACGGAAGCCTTAGGCGATGCCATGGGCACGAGCAGTCACGAGTCCCGATCCGGAGGCGCGGGGAGAGGCAGGGGTTCATGACCGACATGGCCCCAGCGTCCGACTCGCGGCGGCGGGGAGCCAACCCTTCCGATCGTTCTGGAAGTCGCGGGGATATCTTCCGCAGGTAGAGACTCGGGCGAAGGACCGCTGATTGCGAGGGCACTTGGCGCGTGATCCCCTCCCCACCCTGAGTCGTCCAACCGGCAGTCCAAACCCTGCGGAGGCCGGCGGTAAAAAAATGAGCCGGCGGCGTGTGGGGAACATGTGTCCTGGCCCCCAGCCCCGTATAAGGGGGAACGAGAGTGGCCCCCTGACATCCTCCACGATCTCCGAGGCTCCTGCGGATTCCGACTGATGGTGATCACCGATTCCGATGATGACGATCACCCTGGAGTGAGCGAGTAGCGACGCTGGAGAACCTACGGTGTCAGCGTATCTTCCAGGCAAAGTGGTTCATAGCGGTGGCCGCGCCAGCCCGCGGTCGGCCCTCAGCCAAACCCACGCGATCCCGTCCACATGCTCGAAGTGGCGGTCGGCCGACACTAGATCGGCCCCCGTCTCCATGGCGTGGGCAGCGATCCAGACATCGTTTGTGGGGATGGGACGGCCCTTCGCGCGGAGCAATGCCGCGATCCTCGAGTAGCGGTCGGCAGTGGTTTCTCCGACCGGCACGACCGAGACGTACGGGTTGTCGATGAAAGCGCGCATCCCCCGGGCGTTGCGCTCGTAGCGCGAGCCGTGTCGGAATCCATACAGAAGCTCCCCGAGCACAACCGCCGACAGTAGAACCTCCTTGGCACCACGCACGATCTGGCGCACCTGCTCGCGTCCGAGCATGAGCTGGGAATACGCGTTTGAGTCGAGCAGCACCTTCATTCCCACACGGCCTCGTCGATGGTCTCGAAATGCCGCAATGCCTGCTCCATCTCGTCCGCTTCCGCGCAGCTCCAAGTTCCGATGAGGTGGTCCAGCGACGAGCCGACCGTACACGCTCCCTCTCCGTCCGCCAGCCCGGCACCTCGGCGCAGCAACCTGACGGCAGCCCGGTTGAGCGACGTCCCGTCACGGTTGGCAAGCTGCCGAATCGCCCGGGCCAACTCGTCCCCCAGGCCACGAACGGTAAGCTGCTTCACACCTTGCCTCCCATGTGACTCATAAAATGATGTGTAGTGAGTCAGATTATGACTTGCTCGGCCGTTGCGTCAAGCTAGCTTACTTCGGCCTCGCCGCAGATGACACTGCCAGTCACGTGGACCGGTCATTGATCCAATGCCGTCGGCTGGGGCTCGCAAGGCACGACGTGAATCTGGTGTTCGCGTTTGACATGCAGGCCTGTACGAAATCGGTGGCCATCGTCGAGGTCCTGGCTTGAGCGAATCGTCCCCGCTTCCCCAGCTTGCATCCCGACGAGTTGCATTTCATTCCCAAAACGGAGCTGTACTCAACGGGCAACCCGACGGAGGCGGAGATACCCGAGGTTCGCGAAGGGACCGGCACCACCATATGCTCGTTGCGGAGTCACGGGCGTGAGGACAGCTTTTCTTGTTCCGAATGGATCGGGGTCCGTGTTCTCATGACGCCGGTGAGATAAGTTCTCAGGATAGCCTACAATTGATGCCCACAGGCGGTGCCCCTTGGCAAAGGGAATAAGCTGCCTCTCGGTTTATTGTGGCCCCAGGGGGGCAGTCCTCCGGTACGAGGCTGCCCCCCTTTATGTGTGATTCTAAAGGCCGAATCCGCATCATTTTGGGAACCCCAAACGTGTCCGGCACAGAACGCGGAGGTATTCCGCGAATCCTCCTGTTCATCGATTGCTGGAACCTCCGTCAATCCAGCCGTCCCCTACTGTCCATCCTCGGAGGTTCACTCCAGGGGCAACCCTGGAATTCAACAGCTGTTGTTGGTTCTCGTATGCCCTCCAATCGGGTAGGAGAGGGGCTCACGCCCCCCATCCTCCCACACCACCGGACGTACGGGTCCGTATCCGGCGGTTCTCCTCAGTGTTGTAGTGCAAGATACCTTGCGGTGAGGCTGACGAGCCCCTGCGCCCTGAACCACAACATCGGATATCTTTACACCTCCGGAGTTTCCGCTGAAACGGTCCCCCGCAAGCCTGGACGAGACCGCGGTTCGACCATCCCGTGGAATCAGCACTACCAGCAGACGTTCATCGACACGTACGCGAAGGTGGGCTTCGCGAAGCTCTATGATCGCAAGACCCCGATCACCGCGGCGGAGCTCCTGAACGACCGGGTGATCCCGTTCTTCGACGAGCATGAGATCCCGCTACAGCGCGTGCTCACCGACCGGGGCACGGAATACTGCGGCAACCCGGAGCGCCACGAGTACGAGCTCTACCTGGCCATCGAAGACATCGACCACACGCGCACGAAGACCAAGAGCCCACAGACCAACGGCATCTGTGAGCGCTTCCACAAGACCATGCTCAACGAGTTCTACAGGGTGGCCTTCAGGAAGAAGATCTACACAAGCCTCGAGGCGCTCCAGCAGGACCTCGACCGCTACATCGAGGAGTACAACACGATGAGGACCCACACGGGCAGGTGGTGCTTCGGCAAGACCCCGATGCACACCTTCCTGGACACTCTCCCCCTGGCCAAGGAGAAGATGCTCAGCGTAGCATAGCAATCGGACGGTTCGTGAACCACGACCCACGCTGTCTGTCAGATAAAGTCCTAGCTTTTACACTTCAGTAAGCCAGCCCTTCCTCGACAGGACGTGGAATGCAAGCCCAATCTGCCGTGGCGAGAACTGTTTCTTGCCCTCATTCCACTCGTAAGTACGCCCTACGATTTCGTCCAGATCTCGGGCATGCGTTTCGTTGTCGGCGATCCAATGAACCGTAGCCAGTAGCTCCAGACCGAACGGCGACTCGAACCCGTCAACCAGATCGGACACCGCCAACAAATGAGCCTGCGTGTCGGCCTTGTCATCGAGAAATGTGCGAGCCTCCTCCAGTGCGCCCGGCACGATTTGCAATCGCCTGCTGGGAGCATCGCCGCCATCGGCATAGCCGGACACGAGATGGCCCTCGATGGCGTACAGCACGTGCCGGAGGTTTTCAGCGTACGGCCCGTAGCGACCTTTCGTGAACCTCAGCATCAGCGGCTCGCCTGTAGCCTGCATGAAGTACATGAGTTTGTGTGCTTCCAGCAGCGTGACGAACGGATCCAGCAAGCCGAGCAGGTACCGGTCTAGAAGCCCGACTAGCGCCGCTCTTCCCGCTGTCATCTTCGGGACATCGCGTGACCGGTTGACCCGTCCGTCCGCCGGCCCGCCGCCTGGTTCGAAGATGACGATCTCGACATCATCGAGTGCGCCCAGAACCGCCTCCATGCGCGCACGCACACTCGGCCAGTGCAACCCACCCAGCCCGCTGCCGAGCGGCGGGATGGCGATCGATCGGATACGGCGCGATCGGATTTCCCGCACGAGTGACTCCAACCCGGATTCGATGTCTTCGATGCGGCTCTTGCCACGCCAGTGCCGCTTGGTCGGGAAGTTGATGACATAGCGCGGCGGAACAATCGTGCCTGTCTCCACAACGAACACATGGCCGGGCCGTATCTGATCACGCTTACAGCGGGCAGCGTACGCCTTGAAGTTGTCGGGAAACGCGCGCTTGAATTGAAGCGCGACCCCACGCCCCATGACCCCGACGCAGTTGACGGTGTTGACCAGGGCTTCTGCTGTTTCTGTGAGGATGTCGCCGGTCTTGTACGTGATCACGGCTCCTCCTTTGGTAGGACCACTCTTAGTGGTACCACTCTCGACAGATTTCAACAGCCGGTTGATGCGCCGCATTGCCAAGAGCTGCCATGACCTGGGAATACGTCCCCCGTGAGTATACGCCAATACGCGAGACGAGTTGCCACGAGAATCGCTGTTCGATCAGGAACTCCGCCTGTTTGCCCTCCTTGCAGTCCTGCCAATTCCTGGCTTCCACGGCGTCCCAGTCGATCTCATCCAATTTCTCCAGATCAGACCGGTCTTCGAAGTAGCGGGCACCGGCATTCGAAAGCGTGAACGCCCAGCGTAGATCGTGCTCTTCAGCCCAAGCAACGGTCGGCCGCAGATCTCCATTTCCAAATGAACGATGGGAGCTTGTCCGCCCTGGTAGGACAGTTGCGGATGGTTTGCTCGACTGATTACGTAGAGCATGACGGAGCGCGGGCAAAAGTAGAACGGGACGAATTCGCCCACATGGAGATCAGGGTGGCTGTCAAGGCGCAGCTCTGCCAACCGCCGCTGCTTGATGTCGTTCATGCCGATCGTGGTTCCGATCGGCTCACGTCGAGCAATCGCCGCATCGCACAGAAGGCCACCGTCCGTGATGACGAAGGGCAATCGGTCCACGTGAATGATGTGGTAGATCTTCGGATCAGCGGGCACCGACATGTCACGCTCTGTTTGCTCGTCGGCATCCCGTTTCCCTCTCGCCAGCCGAGCAGGCAGCGTCGACTCCATCTGAGTACCGAATTGCCAGTAAGGTGTGCTTGCGCATGGTCAGGCGAAGGATCTGGTATCTCTGAAATCACCCAATCTAATCCACGGCCAGCCATGTCGCACCACGCACTGTGGTAGCGGGCGACCGCCCGGCAACCTGCGGTTCACGACTGGCTCCCTGCTCAGGTCCACACTGTCAAGCACGACGGATCGTGCCTGACTGTTGGATGAGTCGGGTGGTCTGGGCCCGGGAATAGCTCGTCATCTATCGCTAGGAACCGCTTCACCAGGCCCTTGTCGGGCTTGCGGAGGCGGGGTACTTGAAGCGCACCAGCGTCCGGCACGCGAAGGCGTAGGCACAGCCGCGGCCGGTGAGCTCGAAGTCCGCCGGCTCAATGCCGTCCATGAAGGCCCGGATCTGGTCGAGGGTGCGTATCCGTTCGGTGCGAAGTGTCACGATCATCCTCCAATGATCTCTTCGCCCCGCACTTCAGCCTCATCCCCCGCTGGAAACCGGCTCCCCGTTCAGGCTCATCTGCCGTTGGACAAGACTCCCGCTTGCATGGCCTCTGGCTCGGCCGTAAATTGCGGTCAGATACCCGCTGGCAGCGTGCTGTCGGCTCAAGGGCTGCTCTGCGGAGCAGCCCTTGCTTTTTTTGGGAGACGGCATGAGAACGAGGTCTACGTCGACGGATTCAACCTGTACTACGGAGCACTTAAGGGAACACCGTTCAGGTGGCTCGACCCGGTCAGGCTGAGTGCGCTCTTGCTTCCCTCGGCATGCGTGGTGGAAAAGGTTCGTTACTTCACCGCCCGCGTGTCCGGGAGCTCAGACCGCAACGTCCCGGCTCGTCAGCAGGTCTACCTGAATGCGCTTCGCACGCTTTCGGAGGTCGAGGTGTATTTCGGCAGCTTTCTCGCCAAGACGGTCTGGCGGCCGCTCGTCAACCTGCCGGTGGCCAACAGGAGGATCGACACACCCAAACCGGTCGTCTTGCCCGCGGGCGATCACACGGTCGCGGGTCCGAGCACGCAGACATTGCTCCCTCTGGTGTTGTCCGGACACCCCTCTTAGGTGTCCCGTGAACGTTCGGCCCCGAACGGCCGCCTGCTGTCATGCCCCCTGTAGACATGTCGGGCCTGACAAAAACTTCTCACACTCGCCCCACGCGTACTGCAAGACCAATGCCACTGCGCGCCCCCATCGATTCCATTTCGCTCGGACCAGAATCTGGGCACCGTTCCAGCCGAATCCCGCGTTGTTTCATGCCCTGGCCTCGCCCGAATCGGAGATATTCCACAATTTCCGCGGGTTTTCCACCAGCCACGGGTGTTTTTTCCACATTCGCCGCTGGTCTTTCCTCCCGGATCCCGGATTCCCGGCCTCAGTTTTCTGAGCACGACCTTCGATAACTCATTCGGCCACAGGGTCCGCACCTAGCCCTGCAATTGGCACGTAACCTGCCATCCATCGACCTAATCCGCAAGACGGGAGACTCCCCGCGTTCCCCCTCCCGGCAGGACCGGCCGGGCCGCGGGGAAATCACCCGGACGGGGCACCGCCGCGCCGCTCTGGCGCCGAGCCCGATTCTGCGGAGGCCGGGGATGGCGAAGGGGGACCGCCGCGACCTACCGTGCCCGGCGCGTCTTCGCCGGTAAGCGAGGTGACCGGGAGTGGAGGATGAGGCACTTCGCGAGCCGACCCGGGCACGCGGAGAGAGGCGGAAGGACGGGAACCTCTCCGTCGCATGACCGGGAGGCGGGCGTTCCCGCCACCGATGCGACCCCAGTTCCACGGGAAGCGGGCCGCCGGAGCCGCGCGCCGCGGGGTTCGCTTCACCGTTCCGTTGGGGCGTCCGGGCGAACCGGTGCTTCGCACGATGTCGTGGATCCGGATTTGGCCCGGCCGGCCCGGGCGGAGCGGAACACGACGCGTGCGGCCCCCGCCCGCCCCCGGACCCGTTCGGGCGCCGGCACATCCTCCCGGAGACGGGGCAAATCGTCCTCCCGGCGCTCACGGCTCCGCTCTTCTCCCTCCCGCGCAGGGTCTTCAGCAAGATCACCCGGCCGGAGTCCGCGAGGCTTAAGTAAGATCGTGGACCGTCCGGAGGGCCCCGGCGGCGGCATTCCAGCTGAACCCGCTCGGAGACCCCGTCCCCGCGGATCGTCCGCCGCCCTCCGCCGCCGGACGCATGCCCGATCGTACGGCGGCCCCGGGTCCCGGCATCCGCCCACTCGAGTTCCGGGGGACACCCATGGCACCCCGTCCCGAAAGCCGGAGAGCGGGCCGCTTCGCCTTCCTCCCCCCCGCCGTGCCCTCCGGGACGAGCGAACAAGCCGTCGCGGCAGAGCCCGCGGCCCCTCCGCCGAAGTCGCTCGAGGGCCGTCCGGTCGTCCTCGTCACGGGCTCGACGAACGGCCTCGGGCGAGAAATCGCGCTCACGATGGCCGGGAGGGGAGCCCACGTCATCGTACACGGCCGGAGCCGGGAGCGCGGGCTCGAGGTCGTGGAGCGGATCGCCGCGGCGGGCGCGGGATCAGCAAGCTTCTACGCGGCGGATATGGATTCGATGGCCCAGGTGCGAGCGCTCGGCAAAGCCATCCTCCGCGACTACCGCCGCCTCGACGTCCTCGTCAACAACGCCGGGATCTGGCTCTCGGGCGACAACACCCGGCGGGTCAGCGCGGACGGCCACGAGCTCTCGTTCGCGGTCAACTACCTCTCCCACTTCCTCCTGACATGGATGCTCCTCCCGATCATTCCGGCGTCGCCGGCGTCCCGCATCGTGAACGTATCGTCGGGTGCCCAGAAGCCGATCGACTTCGATGATCCGATGATCGAGGAGGGGTATTCCAGCAGGCGGAGCTACGCGCAGAGCAAGCTGGCCCAGATCCTCTTCACCTTCGACCTGGCGGGAGAGCTCGAGGGTACGGGAATCCAGGTGAACGCACTGCATCCCGCGACGCTGATGGACACGAACATGGTCCTCTCGGCCGGCGTGCGGCCCCGGAGCTCGGTGGTAGAGGGACGAGAGGCGGTGATGCACCTCATCGTCTCCGAGAACGTCGGGAGCGGCCGGTACTTCAACGGACTCAGGCCGTCCCGAGCCGACGCCCAGGCGTACGACGGAGGGGCGCGGGCCCGGCTGCGGCGGCTGAGCGAGGAGCTCGTCGGCCGCTGACCGGGCGCGCCGGGAGGTCCCGGGGACCGGGCGGGAGCGGGAGGCAAAGCGGCCACGGCGGCCCTTCTCGCCGACGCGCTCGAGGGAGGGACCCGAAGGGGGAGCGGGAGCGAACCCCGAGCTGCCGGGCACCGCGGGACCTGTACAGGACGCGGGGGCCGGCCAGCGACCAGGGAAGGATTCAGGGGCGGCGTGGCGCCCGAGCCAGGGTGACCCCTCGCGGTTGGGGAAGCTACCCGCGCGGTGCCGAAGCCCCGTTGGCGGCGGACCCGTTCCGGACGACGTCCCCGCGAGGGAGTCCCACCCGAGGTACGTCGCGAGCACGGCGCCCCCGACCACCACGGTCGTCCTCCACACGTCGAACACCTTCCTCTGGATCGAGGTGACGGAGGTGCGCGGCAGCTCTACCGTCCAGCCCTCGCCCGGATATCCGACTCCCGGCGTTTCGGATTCGAGCCAGAGCGCCGAGAGGACCAGCTCCGAGCCGCTCGCCCGCACGACCTCGGCGTCCACGCTCCTGATGTTGCGGACCGTGACCTCCTCGAGATCTACGCTCGCGCCGTCGAGATGAGCCCGAAGCGGATCGCCTCTCGCGAGCCCCGGCCCTCCGGCATCGACCGGCACGTACTTGTAGCAGCCGCCCAGGAGAAGCAGCGGCACGAAAAGGAGTGTCCGCACTCCGAACCTCCTCCCTGTGAGCCCTCGCGCACCGGCCACGCCCGCACGGCGCCCGCGGCGATCCCGTCCGACGAACGGAGTGTGCGGGGCCGCCCGGCCCTGCACGCTCCCGCTCCCCCCCCGCCCCTCCAGGCTAGCCGCAGCCCGAGGGGTCGTTGTCGTTCCGGTCTCGCTGCTGGGCCGGCTCCGGAATGTTGTCGGGGTTCGTCTGCCGCTCGGTCAGCCCGTAGAAGAACCGCCCGGGCACTCCGCCCGACCGGGGCTCGAGGTCCGGCAGGCAGGTGCGCTTGTAGTCGTTCCAGACGTCGAAGTTCAGGAACTGGGCGATGTACTTCTGCTCCATGATGGCGTCCAGGAGCGCCTGCCCCGCGAGACCGCCGATCGTGCTCTTGACGCCGGACAGATCCACGCCGAAATAGTCCTCCTGGCACGCCAGCGCGGCCTGGGCGCCCGACCGGGCATCCGCCTCGCTCCCGCTCATGTAGTGCGCCTCGGCCAGGATGTAGCCGTTCTCGGCGCAGGTCACGAGCGGGAAGTTCGCGTCCGGCGCGGCGCGGCCCGTTTCGCTGATCTGGGATGCTGTCGAAGCCCCCGACTCGAAGGGGGCCAGGTAGCCGCCGTCCGCCACCTCGTGGAAATACGCGCCGATCCGTGGGTCGCCCCCCTCGCGCATGATCGGGAGGAGGTGGTCGCCGGAGGAGATGTACCCCGACCGGTCGCGTGCGAACTGGTGCCAGACGTTGTTCTCGAAGGCCGCCGTGCCGTGGACGGCCTCCCAGTTGCCCGCGGTGGCCTGGATGCCCTGCTGCGCTTCCGCGATGGCCAGGGCGTAGCGCGAGGGGTCCGTCTCCGCCCAGTGCATGTGGAGACGGGCCTTGAGCGTGCGCGCCACCGCCCTCCACGCCGCCGCGTCTCCCGCGAAGTTGAAGTCGGCGCCTCCCGGTCCGTTGCCGTCGCCCAGCCCGCCGATGGCCTCCGACAGGAGGTCCTGCGCGGCGGCGTACACCGTGGCCTGGGTGTCCAGCGCCGGTTTCTCGATCGCGGGATCGGCGGCCTCCGAGTACGGAATGTCTCCCCAGAAGCTGGCCGCCATCCCGAACAGATAGGCTCCGTGGATCTTGAGGACGGCCCCGTAGTCGCCGCGGCCCTGCTCCTCGGCGAGCGCCCGGGCCGCCTTCAGGTCCACGAGACCCCCGCCCGTGTAGATCGACTGGAACTCCCCGTCCGTGTCCTGTTCGTTGAAGATGTAGGCGTCGAGCGCCGTGAACTGCCGGTCGGTCCCGGTCATCTGCTGGGTCCAGAGGGCGGTGAGCCGGGAGATCTGGCCCTCTCCGAAGAACCACGTGTTGACCTGGATCCCGGTGAAGAGCTGGTCGAGCGCGGCGTCGGGGACCGCGTTCGGATCGAGGGTGACGGGCTCGACGAAATCGCACGCGCCGAGCGCGCCCGCGAGGAGCGCCCCCGCGAGAACGCGGCGGAGCTGCATGGATCCATTCCTTCGCATCGGTCTCGCTCCGCGTTCAGGGTCAGCGATTGAGGGTCAGCCCGAAGACGAAGGAACGCGTCTGCGGGTTGTTGAAGTACTCGAGCCCGCGGCCGAGCGTCTGGCCGTTGAGATTGCTTTCGGGATCGATCCCCGTGTAGTCGGTCCACGTCTTCAGATTCCGGGCGCTCACCGTGAGGACCGCGTCGGAGAGGCCGATGCGGCCGAGGAAGTCCAGGTCCTCGAGGAGGTAGGAGACCGAGATGCCGCGGAGCTTCACGAAGCCGGCATCCTCGACGAACTGCGTGAACGGCCCCGTGAACCCGCTCCCGATGTTGCTGAGGAAGTAGAGCTGGTCGACGAGCACCGGCATTCCGGCACCGGGGCCGGCCACGTTTTCGCCGGCCAGCGTGGAGTTGCTGTCCGCGCCGGTGTTGCTCTGGCCGAACACGACCGTGGTCCCGTCGCCGTGATACGGCTCCGTGTCCTTGTGGGCGCCGAAGTAGTAGAGCGCACCCTTGGTGCCGTTCCACATGTCGCCGCCGTACTTGATGTCGATCAGGCTGCTGATGATGAGGTTGTCGCCCACCCGGATGGTATTGAGGATGCTGGCGGTCCAGTCCGGGTTCGGGTCCCCCGCAACCCGCTCGCGCGGATCGTACTGCGGATAGCCGTCATCGCCGATGTAGATGTCACCTTCGTTCCAGCCGCCGAACATGGCGTCGATGTCGTAGCCCTCGTCACTCTTGTTCCCGGCTCCGAAGCGGATGAAGTCGTCGCCGAAGAGCGCACCGATGGGGTAGCATTCGGTGATATTCCCGCTGGCGTCCCTCTCGGGCGCCACGACCGAGCTGGTCGCCCCCGTGAAGCCGGTGAGTGCGATTTCCTCGGTCCCGGCCAGATCCAGGACGCAGCTCTTGTTGGTGGCCCACTGGCCTTCGATCGACCAGCGCAGCCCCGGCCGGTCGATCGCCTCGAAGCCGGCCATCAGCTCCCATCCCTCGTTCTCGAACTCCGCGGCGTTCGCATACTTGCTGAAGAACCCCGTGCTCGGCGGGACGTCGACCTCGAGGATCGCGTCGGTGGTCTTCTGCCGGTAGTACGTGACGCCGAGCGAGAGCCGGTTGTCGAGCAGCGCCAGCTCCGCCCCCGCCTCGTACTCGGTGGTGCGCTCGGGCTCGATGTCCTGGTTGCCGAGAGTTCCCTGCGAGACCACGCCCTCGGCCCCCCCGTAGATCGTCTCCAGCCCGTTCGGACTGAGCCAACCGTCCGAGATCAGCCCCTTCTGGAACGCATTGACATTCGAGAAGACCGGGGGCTGCTTGCCCGCGATCCCGTAGGCGGCGCGGAGCTTCCCGAAGCTGACCGGAAGGTCGCCGACGTAGTCGGTGAATTCCCACGCCGTGCTGAATTTCGGATACGCGAAGTGGGAGTCCCCCGCGCCGAAGGTGTTCGAGCCGTCGTAGCGCACACCGCCCGTGAAGAAGAGCTCGTCCCAGAGGTCGAGCTGCCCCTGGGCGAAGTATCCGCTGGTGCGGATCGTCTCGGTGTACTCGTCCGGGCTCTGGTCAACCGTGAAGTCGAGCTGGTCGGTGCCGAGGAAGAGCGTCTGGCCGTTGACCTGGTAGCGGCGGTACTCGCGGTGATTCAGGTTCTGGCCGACCGTGAGGCTTCCGATCGCATCGTTGCTGAAGCTGTGGTCGATCGTCGCCGTCAGGTTGTGGTCCACCTGGAGGTTGACCAGGTCCGCGCGGATCAGCCGGCCGTTCGGGAAGTCCGACGAGCTCTTCGGGAAGAGGGCGGTCCGCTCGTCGGCCGAATAGTCGGCTCCGAGCGTGTAGCGCACCGTGATGTCCGCCGTCGGCGTGTAGTTCACCCCGACGTTCCCGAACGTTCGCCCCACCGACGCCGTGTTCAGCAGCTCGTTGGCGATCCAGAACGGGTTGTCGTATCCGCGCCGCTCCGTCACCGTCTCCGGGAAGGCGTTCCGGTAGGAGCGGTGCAGTCCGTTGTCCGGATCCAGGTAGGGGAGGTTGTCAAAGTCCGGGGGCGTGCGGAGCGCGGCCAGGTGGATCCCGCTGATGTTGGAGCCCGCCTGGACCAGCTCCGAAGCGGAATTGCTGTAGGCGAAGTTCCCGTCCAGGCGGAGGTCGTCGCGGAAGGCATGGCTTCCGCGAAGCCGGACGGTCGTCCTCTCGTACTGCGAGTTGCCGCGGACCACGCCCGCCTGGTCCAGCCGGCCGAGCGAAAGGTAGTACGTGGTGCGGTCGCTCCCGCCGGACATCGTGAGATGCTGGTCGTAGGTGTTCGCCGTCTTGTAGAGCTCGCCGGCGTGGTCGTAGACCGTCGCGCCCGGGCCGAGCAGGGGTCCCCAGGACAGCGGGCTGGTCGCCGACGGCTCGCCGCTCACGCCCTGGCCATACGCCGTATTCAGGGGCTGGAGGTGGCTGACCTGGTCGTTCGAGTAGCTGCCCGAATACGAGACGTTGCTCGTGCCGGGCCGTCCCGACTTGGTCGTGATCAGGATCACGCCGTTGGCGGCTCGCGAGCCGTACACCGCGGCGGCGGCGGGACCCTTCAGGATCTGAAGATCCTCGATGTCCGCAGGGTTCAGGTCCTGGGCGCGGTTCGCGACAGCCGTCCCCGTCGACGAGGCCTCGATCCGGGTCGTCGAGTTGTCGATGGGCACCCCGTCGATCACGAAGAGCGGCTGGTTCGAACCGAGGAGCGAGTTCGCGCCCCGGATGCGGATGTAGGCGCCGGCGCCCGGGTCGCCGGACGAGCTCGTCACCTCGACGTTGGGAGCCTTCCCGGCCAGCGCCGCGACGATGTTGCTCTCGTTGCTCCGGACGATCTCGGTGGCCTCGACCTCGTTGATCGTCACGCCCAGCTTGGCGCGCTCCACCTCGATACCGACGCCGGTCACCACGATCTCCTCGAGCTGGAGAGGATCGGAAGCGAGCACGAAGTCGATGATCTGGGCCCCCGGGGAGAGTGTGGCCGTCCGGCTCGCCGAAGTCCGCCCGACCAGACGCGCGCCGACCGTGACTTCCTGGCCGGTGGCCCGCGAGGCCGGGATGATCAGTTCGTAACGGCCCTCCTGATCGGTGAGAGTGCCGAGGTTCATGCTCTCGATCGAAACGGCGACGAATGCGATGGGGAGTCCGCCTTCGGCCGCCACCTGGCCGGTGATCATCGTCGGCTGCTGGGCGGCAAGGAAGGCGGGCAGCAGCGCGAACGCGAGGAGCGCAGATGGGGATGCAAGCCTCCTGCCCCACCTCGATCCGGACGGGGATCCAAGCACGGATCGGCGCATGGCTACCTCCCTTCGGGTGAAGACCACCGGGTTGAGCCAGATACGCGCACGAAAGCGGCCGATGGCCGGCGGCAACTGGCTTCAACGTACGATAGCAGTGGCGCCGGGGGCACGAAGCGGGACTGCGATGCGCTCACCCGGAGAGGCCCGCCGGAAGGACCGTCCCTCCCGAGGCTTGCCGGGGAATTGGCCTCGACGGCGGATTCCCGGAGCTCCCCCGTCCTGGCGGGACCGGCCTGGGGTCCCGAGACCACGCGCTTGGGATCGTTCAACTTCGACGATCCGATGATCGAGGAGGGGTATTCCAGCAGGCGGAGCTACGCACAGAGCAAGCTGGCCCAGATCCTCTTCACCTTCGATTTCGCGGGAGAGCTCGAGGACACGGGAATCCAGGTGAACGCACTCCACCCCGCGACGCTGATGGACACGGACATGGTCGTGTCGGCCGGCGGGCGGCCCCGGAGCTCGGTCGTAGAGGGACGAGAGGCGGTGATGCACCTCATCGTCTCCGAGAACGTCGGCAGCGGCCGGTACTTCAACGGACTCAGGCCGTCCCGGGCCGACGGTCAGGCGTACGACGAAGAGGCGCGGGCCCGGCTGCGGCGCCTGAGCGAGGAGCCGATCGGCCGCTGACCGGGCGCGCCGAGAGGTCCCGGGGACCGGCGGGAGCGGGAGTCCCGGCTTCGCCGCATCTCCGCTGGCTGTCGTTTACGGGCTGATTGTCTCTCTGCCTGTCACTCGATCCAGGCCTCCTGCCAGGCCGTGAACTCGGACGGCCTGATCCGGTGGCGCGCGAAATTTCCTTCGTGCAGGCTCAGAAGCTCTCTCTCGGCGATCTCGCGAAACCGCTCGCCCTCCTCTGGATGAATGTGTTCCCCTGTCCATCGGCCGACGTGGGCCACGGCCTGCTTCTTGTCCATTCGCCCGAGAACGACTCCGCCGACAACCTCGCGGAGCGCCGTCCGGTGCCGCATCCGAAACGGATCGGGCTCGCCGAGCGACTGCCGGACCGCGGCGTAGCGGGCGGCGGATCGCCGATAGGCCCAGACGAAGACGTCGCGAAACAGTTCGACGCGGTTCAGCTCGTATACGCCGAGCATGGCTTCGGTATAGATGTCCCGCGGCACATCCTCGAAGGACA
Source organism: Longimicrobiales bacterium (assembly GCA_965206975.1). GTDB lineage: Bacteria > Gemmatimonadota > Gemmatimonadetes > Longimicrobiales > Gaopeijiaceae > JAAXGI01. Next base: position 400,784 of record OZ242253.1, read on the forward strand.
GCGGCGATAGATTCGCCTTGATCAGCGGAATGTTCGCGGAGAGCCGCGACACCCGCTTGTTCACATCGTCGAACGGCTGCAGGTAGGGAAGCTGCACCATCGTGAAAAAGGCCTGCTCGAAAGGATCGACGATCGCCGACGCGGTGGCGAGCGTCCGGTCGAAGCACTCTTCGATGAGCTCTGGCACTTCCAGCGGATGAAAGACCGAGCCTGCGATACCGATGCCGATACGGCGGAGCCGGCCCGCCGCGCGTGAGTCCGGAAGCAGGTTGCCCGCCAAGAGCGCATGAAGGTTGAGAATGCTGTAGCGGTTGAAGCCGATCTCCTCCGCCGCCTCGACGAGAAACTCGATCGCGTCCTTGTGGTTGAGGATCATCTGCGCTTCGGCCCGCGGCCTGCCTTCCGCTTCTTCGCCGACATCGAGCAGACGCGTGGTTTCGAGCAGCGAATAGGTGTTGCCCTCGAGGCGGCTTGAGTTCCAGGACAGATCGATCAGCAGCCTGTCGAGAATCCGCTTCGCATAGGTGCCGGCGGCCTGTTCGGCGATCTTCGGCCTGCCAACCTCCTGGAGGAGCACCCGCTCCGCCTGGCAGAGATAGAAGGTCTCGTTGGGCCGGTACGAATCGAGGAACGCCCGGTCATAGCCAACCGGCTCGCGTGCCTCCGGCGGCCGAAGGACATGCCGCCGAATCTCGGCGCCCGCCTCGGAGAGTGGCACCGGGACTGTGAGCCGCATACGGACCGTGGGGGTTCCTGCAGCCGCCCGGAGCGCCAGCGGGACCACTTTCGGCACGCGGTAGCGCGCCCAGCGGCCCGAACTCTCCATGATCAGACGTTTGCGATCGACGAGGGATTTGAGACGGTATTGCACCGTCCGGCGCGGTGGCGCGGGCTCCAATGCATCGTTGATCTCTTGCGCAGTCACGGCTTCCGGATGCTGCCGCACAGCCTCCTCGATCGCCCGCAAGTCCTCTTCCCGAATGCGCCGCGCCACCTTGTCTCTCCAAATTGCGTGTAAGACTCTACACGCAATTTATATCGGCTGTCCGCAATTACCAAGACTATACGCAATTTATACTGCGTATAGCCCGTAACTTTTGCGCGTAGGACGCTAGGCGCAGGTTTCGCACGACGCTTTCGTCCTTGGCAACGCGCAAAGCGCGCCGGGATCCCGGCGGCACCGCGGTGGATGACCCGGTGCGGACCGGCCCCGTCTCGGCCGACCTCGAGCCAGGCCCACCACGGTTTCGCGCGGGCCTCCGGGCGTCGACCGGGGAGCCCACCGAATGTTGCGTGTGAGGCGTGAAGGCCCGGGGGAGCCCAGCGTCCTTCAGGCGACGCTTGAGGAGACCGCGAGTGGTCACGCCCCCAGCGCCGGAGACCGGACGAGGTGTGGACATCTGCCGTGCGGAAGAGCGGGAACTCGTTGGGATCCTCGGCGATCTCGGCAGCCTCGATGTACTCCGCGACCGACGATCCCGGTCGATCGGAATCTGGATCTCCCGCTCCTTCCCGCGCTTCTCGCGGAAACAGGGGGAACGGTGCGCACCATATCGTCGCGCAAGTCCCGGAGGCGCAGCTGGGCCATCGCGCCCACACCGTCAAGATCTTCCACACAAGCCGGCGCACATGCCGGCCGTTCACCGCAGCCGACGGCTCGGGATCCCGAGGCCACGCGCGCGGGATCCTTACATAACAGCCTCTCTGCTAGAAAATCGGGTGAAACGGGTGCATGATCAGAATCTGCCGGGAATCACCCGCCGGAGCCCAACCGCCCCCCTTTGGAAACAATGGACAGGGCGAAGGTGGAAGCCGTGGGCCAGACTACTACGCCACCCCCCCGGAACGGAAGGGAGAACTGACGACCATGCTCAGACACCCCACCCTCGACCTCCTCCGCGAACCCCGCCGTTAGAGCGGTAGGCCCTTCGGGAATCTATCCGGCCTCAGGAGAAGAAGCCGCGCAATGACCGTAGCACTTCCTCCATCTTCTCGGTCCTGAGGGCACCGATCCGCTTGGCGATGAGCGAAGAGTGCATCGTAAACAGCTTGGTTGCCTTCACCATCGATGGCTTGGGAAGCCCACCTGTCGCCAAGTCGCCGCGCCAAAGACGCACCGCGTTCGGGTCATCCGTGATGTGTGAGGTGACGGCCGCCAGCACGAGATCCTCTCCGGCGGCATTGAAGGAATCCGGGGAAAGGACCAGCTCGGGGCGTCTCTTGGATGATGTGAGATCGGTGAAGGGGAAGGAGACGAGAACGATGTCGCCCTGCCTATAGGCCATCGTAGACGGCATCCTCCTCGTTCTCCCAGAACTCGAAGCTGCGCCCCGAAGCCTTCAACCACGGAACGTCGGCCGCAAGCCGTTTCAGCTCGCTCTCGGAGAAGACTTGATAGACCTCGCCGGGCGTGGGTTCTTCCACCTCCTGCAGGGGCGCAAACACCCCATCCTTGTATTCGGCCTTGATGCTCATGGTCCATTGACGCTATCAGACAATCGGCGGCGGCGCTAGGAGTTCCAGCGAGAGAGAGCAGACGCCGCATGGGAGCACTTCCCTAGGTCACTAGCTGCGGGTCCTGCGTCTCCACCTGCCGAAGCAGGTTGCTCAACCTCGACACGAGTCGCTCCGTTCTGGTCTGATTCTCTAGTCTGGATCCTGCTATGGGTCTACAGCGCTTCCCGCTGGGGCCAAAGGGTTTCTACCGATGTCGTTTTCTGTACACTGGCTGGTCTAAGCGTCAAGCCGCCTGCCGTCCGCGTGCCCAGTGCATTTTTGGCCAAATCTTGGGTCGGCGTAGAGGAAGACGGCCTCGAATTCCCGCCAGCGGTGTTGATCGGGTGCGAATGCACATAGTAGGAGGGTGAGCCCGGCGAGCCCGAGGATCTCTTTGAGGTTATCTCGGGGACCGTTCGGCCTCTGGCACTCCTGATTCAGGCCGGAAACCACGACGACGGCACCAAGTTCCCGCTGGCCGAGGATGGCTCCCTCGATTGGCGTTCTCCGGCGATGCGGCGTGCGGCGGCCGAGCGAGCGATGTTGCCACCGATCCAGTTCGTGACGGCCGAGTCGCTACACGCTCGCGAGATGGCTGGCGCATGGAACCACGTCATCCGTCATGGGCGGGAATCTGAAGTTGTTGAAGCGATGAGAATCCTTCAGGAGGAGCTGCAGTCAATACAGTTTCTCGCCGGTGAACCAACGGGAAGCGGAGGGTCGGGTGGGATCCTGTTGGGGTTCAAACCCGGGACTCCCCGGGTGCCGATCGACAGCTATGGGGACGGCATGCGCCGCCTCCTCGCGCTTTCCCTTTCGCTGGTGCGGGCGGCAGAGGGAGTCCTCCTGGTTGACGAGATCGATACTGGCCTGCATTGGGCGGTCATGGAGGAAATGTGGAATCTCGTGGTTGATGCGGCGATGACGTCGTCCATTCAGGTTTTTGCGACGACCCACAGCTTGGACTGCATCATCGGCCTTGCGGCGCTACTCAGGAAGCGACCGGATTTGGCGGATGCCGTCTCGATTCAGAAGATCGAACGGCAACTGGATCGCAGTGTGAGCTTTGGTGCGGATGAAATCATCACCGCGGCCGATCTGAGCATCGAACTCCGTTGACGATTCGATCCGCGAGGCAGTCCGAGCTGTTCATCGAGGGCACTGACGATGAGCATGCGATCCGTCATCTGCCGATCCGGACCCCTGAATTGTCACGGCGCCGGCCGGCCGCGAGGTCGTGGTGAGCCCGTCGCTCGCCTCTGCGGTGCGGCACCGGGCGGTCCGATCGAGGATCTTCTTGAGTGCCCGTTCTGCCGCGGGCTTGAGGTAGACGGTGTGTCTCGGTATCTCGGTCACGCGGTGTCAGCCTACAGGGCGAGCTCGGCCCTTATCTCGTCCCAACTCCGGTGACCTGGTTCCTTCAGCGCCTTCTGGGCCGCCTTGAGGTCCGTCCGGTTCTCGAGGGCTTCGAGCAGCTCGAGGTCATCCGCGCTGACAAGGGCGGCAACGGTCTTTCCGTACCGCTCAACCGCAATGCGCTCGCCCTGATGGACCACGCGGTTGAGGGTGTCAGAGAACGCGCTACGCAGTTTGGTGGCGGAAACCTTGGCCATTGCCTTCTTCCTGGTCGTTGCATTCGTGGTTCCTGCCCACTGGCTGTTCAGTGGTATACAATATGCGCGGTCGTGCGACCAACCTGGTCGAAGGAGTTTCTTCCGCCATCGTTTTGGGACGGGCCGACCTGTAACGAGGATCCGGAGATCCGTCCCTCGAGGCCGGCGGAGGCCCGACGCTTGATGACGATCCGGACGGCCTTGACGGGCGGGGCCTCGCTGAGGAATCTAGGAGTCTGCGCCGCAGAAGCACAGCTGACTGAGCCGAATGGTCATGGAGCCGTCCGCGGCGAGGCGGATCCGGGTGATTGGGAGGTTGAGGACTTGTGTCTGCGACGGATCGGGAGAGCGGAATGGATGCGTTGGGGGGGCAAGAGAGCTACGAGAGCCCTCGCGCCGGCAGATGCGGGGGTGAACCCTCGTGCAGTCATGCCGCCTGAAGGGTGTGCAGCCGCTTCACATTGAGTGCCAGGCACACGAGGGTCCACTCGGCCCGGACCTTCTCGAGGCCCCGGAAGCTGAATCGTCGAAAGCCCATCACCTCCTTGATCCAGCCGATGGGCGCTTCGGCCTGCCACTTTCGCCGTGCGTAGCGTCTTCGACCATCTTCGCTCGCCAGCTTCTCGGCCATGCGGGCTTTCGCCGGATATTCCTCCTTGTCAACCGTGGGGGCGGCCTTGCCCTCCCGGGCCAGCGCCACATACCCATCGATGTCTCGCTCTTCCAGTTCCTCGAGATCCCGCTCGTTGCAATAGCCCGTGTCCGCCAGCACCTGCGCCGGCGTCTCGCCGTACGCTTGCGCCACCGCGTCGACCATGGGCACCAGCTGGCCCTGGTCGCTCGCGTTGTCCGTCACCTCGGCCCCGACCACCAGCTGGTTCTCCCCCTCCACGACCGCCTGTGCGTTGTAGCACTGCTGGAACCCCTCCGAACTCGTCTTCATGATCCGGCTCTCAGGGTCCGTGAAGTTGCTCTGCGCCGCCTCGTCCGGCTCTCCGTACTCCCGCTTGTAGGGCCTGCCGCCCTTCGGGTTGCGCGTCTGCCCCGGCTTGCGGCCCCGTGCGTCGTCCGCCGCTCTCTGCTCGGCTTCCAGGCGCGCCTTCGCCTCCCGGATCGCCGCCAGCCGGTCCTCGCGCCGCCTGAGCTCCTCCGGCACCTCGTCTCCGCAAGCTTCCTCCCCGTAGCGCTCGTCTTCCGCTTCGTCCACCGCCTCGGCTTTCTCCAGCAACCCCTTGATCTCCCCTCTCAGCCCCCGGATCTCCGCCTCCAGCCCAGCCTCCTCCTTGACCATCCGGCCGTAGCTCATCGCCTTGCGCTTGCTCGCCTTCGCCCGAACCTTCGTCCCGTCCACCGACACCCTGCCAAGCCCCGCCAGCCCCAAGGCCCGCGCGAGCATCACCACCTCCACGAACACCGCCCGGAAATCCCCGAGATGGCGCCTGCGGAACTCGCACAGCGTCCGGTGCTTCGGGAAGTTCCCCGCCGCCAGCATCCGAAACGCAACATCCTCCTCCAGCTTCCTCGCCATCTTGCGCGACGAGAAGGTGCCCGTCGCATACGCGTAGATCAGCACCTTCACCATCGTCCGCGGGTCGTACGGCGAGTTGCGCCGCCCGTCCCCCCGGTACCCCGCCCGTAGAACGCACCCAGATCCACCGCGTCCGCCAGGTCGCTCACATGGTGCGCCAAATGACCCTCCGACACCCACTCCCGAAGATCCGGAGGCAGCAGCAACATCTGCTCCGGATCGTACGGTCGAAACGTCGTTCCCATTCACCCCCCTCCGTGTGCCGCAAACCTCCCCAATGCCCTGCCACCAAAGATAGCCGCAGGGTTCTGCGGCGCAGACTCCTAGGCGCGGATTTACACTCGCGAGTGGATGGTCAGGAACGCAGGGCGGTCCGCCCCCCTATTTCCGGCACAATTCGGTCGCTGATTGGCCCGGTTCCAATCGCTACCAACCGCTCGCTCACCTCTATCTAGCAGCGGCAGGACACGCGTGCGCACCGAGACTGGAATCCGGTAGACCCACACGCCTGAGGGCTGGGACTGCGTGCGTCCGCCGTTGACCTCGCTCCTTCTATCAGGCGCCACGCTCGACCATTGACTCTGTGGACGCTGCCGCGAACGACTGAACGGCTGCGGGATCTTGGCAGGGTGGGTTCGCCGCTGCATGCGGGGAGGTGACGATGGCGAGGGAGAAGACCGCACGGGTTCTGCTGTTCGACGGGGAGAACCGGTTGCTGCTCATGAAGCTCGAGCTCCCCGACACCGTCCGGGATCCAGGCAAACCGTGGCTGAGGTCGCCGTTCTGGGTGACCCTCGGCGGCAAGATGCAGGAAGGCGAGGATGTGTTCTCGACGGCTAGGAGGGAGATTGCCGAGGAGACCGGCCTCGAGAATGTCGCCGTCGGTCCCGCGGTCTGGCGCGGCCAGCAGTCCCTGGAGATCGACGGAGAGATCGTGGAATTAGACGAGACCTTCGTTGTCGCCCGGACCCGGCAGGCGTCCATCGGACGCGAGGGCTGGACGGCGGGCGAGCGGGATGTGATTGCCGAGATGCGATGGTGGGACCTGGGGGAGCTTGGGGAGATGGGCGAGACCGTCCTTCCGGTCATGCTACCACGATCGATTCGCGGGATCGCGGAGGGTCGATACGCGAAGAACGTCGTCTTCATCGACCTCGACGCGTGTCCCTGAACCAGCCCCTGGGGCGACCTTCTCTTCTCTGAAGCTGTTCGCATGATCATTCAAGATCGCGGGACCGCTAACGGGCCTCGCGGCGGACGCCATCCGCGACTTGGCCGACGAGCACGGATGGACCCCGAGCAGAGAAATCGGATGCGATCGCCTCCAACGTGCCCAACTCGCCCACGGCACGGCGATCTATCGAGCTTGCCGAACGGTGAAGGACGAGGCCGTGGAGGCGCTTCCGAAGGGGCCGGGGCTCCCCGGGGCCGAGATCCCCGAGGGTCACCGGACCTAGCGCCGCAACGTCGCGGGGAGCTGGATCGAGGTGCTCTGGCCGAAGCCGGAGTCCGGCGTTCCCCCGGGCGCCGAACCGGGGAGGGCGCTCAACCCCGCCATCTCCTGGCACGGCGCCCTCGACGGGCGGGGGTGGGATCACTTCGACGAGCGCGCACCGGAGTGGGGAATCGTCCGGCCCGACCACTCCGCCGGGCCCGAGGTGTAGGCCCCCTCCCGCCCCGCGCTTCCTAGTAGTCGGCCAGCTCCCGGATCGCCCCGAGGACGTCCGCGACCTGGGGAAGGATCGCTGCCTCGAGCCTCGGAGCGTAGGCGACCCACACATCGAGCGCCGCGACCCGCCGTACCGGAGCCTCGAGCCAGGGGAAGAGCTCGTCCGCGATCCTGGAGGCGACTTCGGCGCCCATCCCGAACGAGCGTGCGTCCTCGTGCGCGATGATCACCCGGTTCGTCTTCTGCACGGACTCGCCGACGCGCTCCATGTCGAGGGGGCTGATCGTGCGGAGGTCGATGACCTCCACGTCGATCTCGTCCGCCTCCCACGCGATCCGCGCGGCATCGAGGGAGCGTTTCACGAGCGCCCCGCAGGCGACGACTGTCACGTCCGCCCCGGGACGCACCACCTTCGCCTTCCCGAAGGGGATCATGAAGTCGTTGCCCGGATAGCTCCCCTTGTTGTGCACCTGCCGGTAGAGGTGCTTGTGCTCGAGGAAGAGGACCGGGTCGTCGCAGCGGATCGCGGTTCGGAGGAGCCCGTTCGCGTCGCGGGCCGTCGAGGGGAGGACCACCCGCACCCCGGGCGTATGGGCGAAGATGCCCGCGCCCGTCTGCGAGTGGTAGAGCGAGCCCCCCTTGAGATACCCCCCGTACGGGACGCGGATGACCATCGGGGCCGACCAGGCCCCGCCAGAGCGGTACCGGAGGGTGGCGACCTCGTTTCGGATCTGCTGCATCGCCGGCCAGATGTAGTCGAAGAACTGGATCTCGACGATGGGCTTGAGCCCGCGAACCGCCATCCCGTAGGCACGACCGACGATGTTCGCCTCCGCGAGGGGGGCGTTGAAGACCCGCTCCCCCCCGAAGGTGCGCTGAAGCCCGTGCGTGACCTTGAAGACGCCGCCCTTCCCCGGGACCTCGCCGAGCACTTCCTCCCGGGAGGCGTCCGCCACGTCCTGGCCGAAGCAGACGATCCTCGGATCCCTCTCCATCTCGTCCCGGAGGCAGACCCTCAGGAGGTCCACCATCGTGTGCTCGCCCCCCCCGGCCTCGCGCTTCTCCTCTCCCTCCGTGTCGAAGCGGGGCGAGGTCGGGTCCACCTCCTCCGAGTAGAGCCACCGGAGCGCCGTATCCGGCTCTGGCTGAGGGCGCTCGACCGCCCGGTCCGCGTCCTGGGACACCTCCTCGGCGAGCGTCTCCGCGAGCTGGTCGAGCTCCTCCTCCTCCGCGAACCCCGCCTCGATGATCAGCGTCCGCGCCCTCAGGATCGGATCGCGCGTCTCCCGCTCCACGCGTTCGAGTGGGGGACAGTAGACGCGATCGTCGTCCGACTCCGAGTGCGAGCTGAGGCGCACCGTATGCGCGTGAAGGAGGGCGGGCCCTCCCCCGGAGCGGGCGTGCTCGATCGCCTTCCCGCTCACGACCCAGGAGTCGATCAGGTCCGTTCCGTCGCACTGGAAGACCTCGAGATTCGGGAAGCCCTTGACGAGCTTGGAGATGCTCCCGCCGGTGGTCTGTACCTCGACCGGAACCGAGATCGCGTACTCGTTGTCCTCGATGACGAAGACGACGGGCAGACGCAGGTTCGACGCCGTGTTCAGCGCCTCCCAGAACTCGCCCTCCGACGTCGTGCCGTCCCCCCCGCAGACGATCACCACCTCGTCGTCGTCGAACTCCTCGATCCACTTCCTCATCTCGGGGAGACGCTTCGCCCGGTACGCGGCCTCCGCGGAACCCACCGCCTGCACGAACTGCGTGCCCGTCGGCGAGGAGACGCTGACCATGCGAAGCGCCGGCTCGCTGAAGTGGACAGGCATCTGGCGTCCGGCCGAGGCGCGGTCGTCGGCCGCCCCCGCCCCCTGGAGGAAGTGTTCGTAGGGCGTCTGGCCCATCGCGACCGCGAAGGGGCGGTCCCGGTAGTAGAGGTAGACCCAGTCGGATCCGGGGCGGAGGTGCCGGGTGATCGCCACCTGGATCGCCTCGTGCCCGGCCGCGGAGAGTTGGAAGAAGACCTTGCTCTGCCGCTTCAGGCTCATCTCCCGCTCGTCGGTGAGCCGGGAGGTGAGCATGAGCCGGTACATCTCGAGGTACTCGCTGGGCTCGAGCCCGCGAAGGTCTCGAACCGAGGTGGTCTCAGGTTGCGGCATCCTGGTGACTTCCGCTCCGGTTCCGCGTGCTGGTGCTCTGTCCCTAGAGGCAGAGGGCGGGGGGCGACCGGGTGCTCCCGATCTCCTTCCCGGGAAGTAGGCCCAGACAAGATACGGCGGCCCGGGGATCGGGCCAACCCGAGGGGCGCCGAGGCTCCGCCCCGCGCTCCGGGACCCCCGTTATGCGCCCGGGCGCAGCCGGCCGAGCTGCCCACGGAGCGTCCCCGGGTCCGTCGCCGGGAGCTCGCAGGCGAAGCTGCGGCAGACGAAGGCGGCGGGTCGCCCGTCGACGAGGCCACGCCCCTCGAGAAGGGGGGTGGCGGGGGCGGAACCCCCTGCCCCCGGCGCTCCTTCCGGGTCGGTGCCGGTGACGACGCGGGTCGGGAGGTAGGGCCGGTGCGCCTCGCGGAGGAGGGCGTCGGCCACCGGATCGCCCCGCCTCCCGATGACGGCGATCTCGACGGGTGCGGCCACGAGGTGGCCGGCGACGGAGAGGAGGCGGCCGAAGGCGGCGGGGATCGCCTCCATCACGCGCGCCTCCCGTGCGACGATTCCCCCTGCGGCGCGGAGCCGCTCCTCGTCTCCGAGGAGCCGGCCGAGCCGCATCCGGAGCTCGGCGGCGAGTGCCGTCCCGGAGGGGATGGGGTTGTCGGTGACCTCGCGCGGCCGGATGAGGAGTGCCTCCCCGTCGGAGGGGGTGTCGTGGAGGAGGCCGCTTGCCTCGTCCCGGAAGCGCGCCTCGACCTCCAGATCGAGGCGGATCGCCGCCTCGAGCCAGCGGCCCTCGAGCGTCGCCTCGTGAAGCGTGAGGAGCGCGTTCCCGAGTCCGGCGACGTCGTCGAGGAACCCGGGGATCTCTGCCTTCCCGCGGGAGAGCTGGTGGCGGAGCGGCCCGTCCGCGGAGAGGGCGGCCAGGAGCCACTCCGCCCCCCGCGCCGCCTCGTCCACGTACCTCCGCTCGCCGAGCGCCGCGCCCGCGTCCGCGAGGGCGCGGATCGCGAGCCCGTTCCACGACGCGAGGATCTTCTCATCCCGAAAGGGCGCCTCGCGCTCCCGCCTCGCCCGCCTCAGGATGGCCCTCGAGGCGCGAAGCCGCTCCTCGAGCGCCTCCCGGGGGATCCCCTCGCTTCGCGCCACGCCGGCCAGGTCGTGGGGGAGGTGGAGGATGCTCCGCCCCTCGTAGTTCCCGCCCTCCGAGACGTCGTAGCAGCGGGAGAAGAGGCGGGCCTCCTCCGCGGGGAGGTGGGCCTCCACCTCCTCCGGCGTCCAGAGGTAGAAGCGTCCCTCCTCTCCCTCCGAGTCCGCGTCCCTCGCGGTGTAGAACCCACCCTCGGGGGAGCGGAAGTCGTCCAGGAGGTCCTCGAGGATCTCGCGGCAGACTTCCTCGGGCCATCCCTCCCCCGTGAGCTGGTGGGCCCGGAGATAGACGTGGGCCAGGAGCGCGTTGTCGTAGAGCATCTTCTCGAAGTGGGGCACGAGCCACCGCTCGTCGACCGCGTAGCGGTGGAAGCCGCCCCCGAGCTGATCCCGGATCCCGCCCGCCGCCATGCTCCTGAGCGTCAGGAGCGCCGCGTCGAGCGCCTCGCCCTCCCCCGTGAGGGCGTAGCGGTCGAGGAGGAAGGCGAGGACCTCCGGCTGCGGGAACTTGGGGGCTCGCCCGATCCCCCCGTGCACCGGATCGAGGAGGGAAAGGAGCTTCCGGACGGCCCGCGCCGGAAGGGCGGGGTCGAGCGTCGCTCCCTCCAGAGGCGCCTCCCCGTCGGCACTCACGTTCGACCGGAGGAGGAGCTCCCGGATCCGCTCCGCCGCCTCGCGGACGTCCCCCCGGCGATGGCTCCACGCCGCCTCGGCTCCGCGGAGGACCTCCCGGAAGGACGGCATTCCGTGCCTCGGCTGGGGCGGGTAGTACGTTCCCCCGAAGAAGGGCTCTCCCTCCGGGGTCAGGAAGACGGTGAGCGGCCACCCCCCGTGGCCCGTCAGCGCCTGGACGGCGCGCATGTAGATCGCGTCCAGGTCGGGGCGTTCCTCGCGGTCCACCTTCACGCTCACGAAGCCCTCGTTCATGAGCCGCGCTGTCTCCGGGTCCGCGAAGGACTCGCGCTCCATCACGTGGCACCAGTGGCAGGCGGAGTAGCCGATCGAGAGGAGGACCGGGCAGTCGCGCTCGCGCGCAAGCCGAAGCGCCGTCTCACCCCACGGATACCAGTCGACCGGGTTTTTCGCGTGCTGGCGGAGGTACGGGCTCGAGGCGTTCGCCAACCGGTTCACCGGCGTCTCCCCCCCGCTCCGTCGTCGGCCTCGAGGAGCTCCGCCTCGTCGAATATTCGGACGTCCCGTTCCCCGTCGAGCCGGACGGCGTAGCGGGTGGGAGCCCGGCGGTCGCGCGACAGCACCGTCCCGTCCCGTCCCGGGAGCTCGGGGTCGAGGGGGAAGGGCCCCCGGGTGACGGTGACACGCGCGCCCTCGCGGTAGCGCTGGATCCTGACCATGGAAGGAGAACCCGGGGTGGCGGGATGAGGGCTCGGCTCAGGAAGCCGAGGCGAGGTCGGGGATCTGAACCCCCCGTGTGATCTGGCCCAGGACGAAGCGGGCCACGTCGTCCGGGGCGGCCGATCCCTCGCGGGCGACGATCCGCACGACCCGGATCTGGCGGTTGTCCGAGCAGACGAGGCTGAGGAGTGCGGCCGGGAGGCGGGCCGCCGCTTCCCCGGGGGGGTCGCCGGGTCCGCCGCCGGTGCCCGCGAAATCCAGCTCGGTCTCAGCCGGCGCCCCCTCCTCGAACTCCGAGCCGTCCACCGAGATCCCGACCACGGCCACACGCACGTCTCCATTCTCGAGGGAGCGCGTCATCTCCCCGAGCTCGGATTCGGCGACCGGGATCGTGGCGAGAAAGGAGGGGATCCCGCCTACGAGGAGCCCGAGGGAGAGCGCCGCATGCCCCTCCCCCGGGGCGGACGCGGGCCGGGGGTCCGCCACCGAGTGGAGGACCGGGTACTCGGGGCTTACGAAGGCACTCTGTTCCCTCATGAGGCGGCGGACCCTGAAGAGACTTCTGACGGGAGGGGTCGCGATGCTAACTTCTCCGCCGGGAGCTACCCCTGACAGGATGGCTGGGTCCCGGGCGGTCGGCTTCACTCTCCTTCACTGCCGCGGAGGTCGGGATGGGACTAAGGCGCGCGATGGTCCGCCTGATCCTCCGCCGTCCCTGGCTCCTCCCCGATGCCGTCGGGCTCGCCTGGGCGAGCCGCGCGAGGGGGTGGTACCGCCGCCCCCCCTTCCTCCCCCTCCCCCCGGACAGCTACCTCAGGTGGCGGATGGAGACCGCGTACGGGGATCCGGACGCCGAGCCGCCTCCCGAGGAGCTGGCGCGGTTCCTCAGGTGGGCGAGCCGCATGCGGCGACGGCGCTGACCCCGGTGGGTGGCGGGCGCGCCGGGGTCCCGGGGGCTGGGGGATGATCCAGATCGGCCTCACCGGGAACATCGGTTCCGGGAAGTCGACGGTCGCGAAGATCTGGGCCGGGGCGGGGATTCCCGTCGTGAGCGCCGACGAGCTGGCGCGGGAGGCCGTGCACCCCGGAGGGGTGGAGAACGCCCGGCTCCGGGAGATCTTCGGGGCTGGGCCCTTTCACCCGGACGGCTCCCTCGACCGGGACGCGATGCGGCGGCTGATCCTCGAGGATCAGCTGGCGAAGAGGCGGCTCGAGGAGGTCCTCCACCCGAAGATCCGGGCGCTCCGGGAAGCGCGGGTCGAGGAGGAGCGGGCGCGGGGCAGCCCTGCCGTCGCGAGCGAGGTGCCCCTCCTCTTCGAGGCCGGGCTCGAGGACGACTTCGATGTCGTCGTCCTCATCCACGCCCCGGAGCGGGCGCGGGAGCGCCGCCTCGTCGAACGGCGCGGGCTCTCCCGCGGGGAGGCGAGGCGGATGATGGCGGAGGGGGGGGATGCCGAGGCCAAGCTCGGGAGGACGGAGCACGTGATCGTGAACGACGGGGGGCTTGAGGAACTCGAGGAGGTGGCGCTCGCCCTCCTTCACCGGCTCGGGGTGCTGCCTCTGGAGGAGAGCCGTGGTGAGTGAGTGGATCCGGATGGACCTGCACCTCCACACGTGGGGCTCGTGGGACTCCCTCTCGGACCCGGAGGCTGTCCTCGAGAGGGCTCGCCGCCAGGGGATCGAGCGGATCGCGATCACGGACCACAACCGCCTCGGCGTGGCCCGCGAGATGGCCCGGCGGTATCCTGACCGAGTGATCGCGGGCGAGGAGGTGAAGACCGGGGAGGGGGTCGACGTGATCGGCCTGTACTTGACCGAGGAGATCCCGAAGGGGACGCCGGCGGAGGAGACGTGCCGGCGGATCCGGGCGCAGGGGGGCGTCGTCTACCTCCCTCACCCCTACGCTCCGGGGAAGGGGGGATCCGGCCGGCTCGCCGAGGCGCTCGCACCCCACGTCGACGTGGTGGAGATTTTCAACGCGAGGCTTCGCTCGGAGGGGAGGAACGCCTCCGCGCTCGAGCTCGCGAGGCGCCGCGGGCTCCTCCGGGGCGCGGGCTCCGACGCGCATTCCGTCGGAGAGGTCGGGAACGCGTGGGTCCGCCTCCCGCGGCATCCGAGCGAGCCGGCGGCATTCCTCGAAGCCCTCCGCCGGTCCACGGTCCACGGGAGGCGAGCCGGTCCGCACGTCTTCTTCCACTCGAACTGGGCCAAGCTGAGGAAGAGGTGGGGGGCGGGGAGGGGCGCCCCTTGAGCGTGGAGCCCATCCCCGGACCCCGCCGCGAGGGGGTGCGAGCCGCGTGGGAGCGGCTTTCGGAGGCCCGCGGCGTGATCCTCACCACCCACGTGAACCCGGACGGGGACGGGATCGGCTCCGAGGTGGCGCTCCTCGAGCTCGTGGAGGCGGCCGGCGGGAGGGGGGTGATCGTGAACCCGAACCGGCCCCCGGCGCACCTCGACTTCCTCATGCCGGACGCCTCCAGGGTACTCGATGCGGGGGGCCGGGAGGCGAGGGAGCAGTGCCGCGGGGCGGATCTCCTCCTCGTCGTGGACACGGGCGAGAGGTCGAGGATCGGGAGGGTCGAGAAGCTCGTCCGTCACCTCCCCGTCCTCGTGATCGACCACCACCCCGCGGGGCGGGAGGGCTTCGAGGGCCACCACCTGACGGACACCGCGGCCGCCGCGACGGGGGAGCTCGTCTTCGATCTCCTCACCCACGCCGGGGGGCCGTGGAGTCCCGCGGTCGTCGACGGCCTCTACGTCGCACTCATGACAGACACCGGATCCTTCCGCTTCTCGAACACGAGCGCGCGCGTCCACAGGATCGCCGCCGAGCTGATCGAGCGGGGAGCCGCCCCGGAGCGGCTCCACCAGAACGTATACGGGAGGGTGCCGCTCCGCCGGATCCGCCTCCTCGAGGCGGTCCTCCCCACGCTCGAGCTCTCCCCGGACGGAAGCGTCGCGTGGATGACGGTCCCGGGAGAGGCTTTTCGCGGGCTTGGGTGTACGACGGACGATTTGGAGGGGCTCGTGGACTATCCCCGGGAGCTCGAAGGCGTCGAGGTGGCGCTCCTCTTCCGGGAGCTCGACCGTGGGGGGGTCAAGGTCTCCCTCCGCTCGACGGGAGAGGTGGACGTGAATCGGGTGGCGAGTTTGCTCGGCGGCGGCGGGCATGTGAAGGCCTCGGGCGTCCTCGCCTCCGGCGAGCTCGAGGCCGTGCGGGAACGGGTGGTGGCGCTGACGGCGGAGGCGGTTCGCGCCTCGGCGGCGGGTGCCCGGCGCGGGACGGGGGATCCGGAAACGTGAGGGAGAGGAAGGCGTAGCGTCATGGCAGAGCGAGAGATCGGGGTGCCCGGGGCGCTCGCGGAGGCGCTGGGGGTCCTTCGGGAGCGGATCCCCGCCGAGCGGCTCGATCGGGTGTGGATCTTTCCCCCCCTCGTCGATGGTCGGAGCGAGAGCGGGGTTGTGGCGGCCGGCTGCTTCGGGGAGGGCGATCGCCGCCTCCTGGTTACTGTCTCGTACCACGCGCGCGAGACGGGCCGGGGGGTACGCTTCATCCCCTCCTTTGAGGAGCAGGGGACGGCCCCGAGGGAGAGTCTCCCGCGGGTCATGGCGGGAGTAGCGCGGCGCGCAGGGGAAGGCTTCGGTGCCCCGCGCTCGACGCGTCTCGGGGGCGACGCCGAGGCGTTCGACAGGCTGGTCGGGGAGTGGACCCCGGACGACCTCCCGCACCGCACCGGGGCGGCGGCCTTCGGCCTGGCCGGGGGTTCGTCTGCAGGGGAGGGGAGGGGATGAGGGAGCCGGCGGCCTCCCCCGTACCGCTGTTCGTCCGCCTCTTCGGCCGGTACCTTCGCGAGCAGAATCTCCCGGTGACGCAGCAGCGCGAGGCGGTTGCCGAGGTCGTCTTCTCCTCCGAGGCCCACCTCTCGGTCGAGGAGATCGAGGATCGCCTCCGGGGCGCGGGCGAGCGGATCGGGAAGGCGACGATCTACCGGACGCTCGACCTCCTCGTGAAGAGCGACCTCGTCGAGGAGCACGACTTTAACGAGGGCTTCAAGCGGTACGAGCACCGCCTCTCCCGGCAGCCCGAGCACGACCACCTCATCTGCCTCGAGTGCGGCCAGGTGACGGAGTTCAAAAGCGGGGAGATCCGCCAGATCAAGGACCGGATCGCGGCGGAGCGGGGGTTTCGTCCCGTCCGGCACCGGCTCGACATCTACGGGCTCTGCACAGCCTGCCAGGACGCCGGCGCCGTCCCCCCGCGTGACGGCCTGACCTGCCCGATCGAAAGCGTCTGAAGGTGCGCGCGAAGCAGGGCGTGGAGCCCTCCCCGCAGCCGCGCCCCCTCCGCGCCCCCGCCCCCGCGCTGCACCCTCCCCCCTCCCCCCTCTCCGAAGACGGCGCCTTCCCCGAACGGGCGATGAGCCGGGCCACGGCCTCGTCGAAAATCGAGGGGAACGCCATCGCGCTTCAATTCGACGGCCCCGCCGCATTCGACAGCTGGCTCTCGGCGATCGAGGGGGCAGAGTCGTTCATTCACTTCGAGAACTACATCCTCCGGGACGATCCCGTCGGACGCCGCTTCCGCGACGCGCTGACGGAGCGTGCGCGCGCGGGGGTGGCGGTGCGCGTCCTCTACGACTGGATGGGATGTTGGGCGACGGCGAGGAGCTACTGGAGGCCCTTCCGGGAGGCGGGGGTCGAAGTCCGGGCCTTCAACCCCCCCTCGATCGGCGATCCCCTCGGTCTCCTCCAGCGCGATCACCGGAAGCTCGTCGTGGTGGACGGCCGGACCGCCTTCCTCGGGGGCTTCTGCATCGGGGAGGAGTGGGAGGGGACCCCGACGGTGGCCCCGTGGCGGGACACGGGGGTCGAGGTCCGGGGTCCGGCCGCCGCCGCTGCCGCGCGGACCTTCGAGCGGATCTGGGCGGAGCGGGGCGGGCCGGTGCCCGTCGAGCTCCGCCCAGATCCCGAGGACGTTCCCCCCGCCGGTTCCTCCGGCGTCTGGCTCATCGAGGGGATCCCGCAGCGGTCGCGCGTATACCGGGCCACGCAGCTCATGGCCTCCGTCGCGGAGAGACGCCTCTGGATCACCGATCCCTATTTTCTCGCCCCGCGCCCTGTCTCGGCCGCGCTCATGGCGGCGGCGAGGGATGGGGTCGACGTCCGGGTCCTCGTGCCCGCCCACAACAACTGGCCGTGGGTGGGGAGCCTCTCGCGGGGGGGCTACCGCGCCCTCCTCGAGGCGGGCGCCAGGATCTTCGAGTGGGAGGGGGGGATGATCCACGCGAAGACCTCGGTCGTCGACGGGCGGTGGTGCCGGATCGGATCGTCGAACCTGAACGCAGCCTCGCTCCTCGGAAACTGGGAGCTCGATCTCGGCGTCCTCGACCCTGATCTGGCCATGCAGGTGGAGGGGCTCTTTCTCGCGGATCTCGCCTCCTCGGTCGAGATCGTCCTCCCCGGGCGGAGCCCCGGGGCGCGGGCGATCCCCGGGGTCGCGAACGCGCGCCTGGAGCCGGAGTCGAGGTTCGCCGAGGCGGGGCGGGAGCGGGGCTGGAGGAAGGCGCGCGGGCAGTCGCTCACGATCGCCGACTTCGCCCGGGCCGGCTCGGCGTTCGGTGACGCGATCGCGGGTCAGCGCGTCGTGGGGAGGGAGGACCGCGTCGCCCTCTGGACCGTGGCCCTCCTCCTCCTCGCCCTCGCCTCGCTCGGGCTCCTCATCCCGCAGTTTGTCGGGTGGGGCGTTGCCCTCGGGGCGGGGTGGGTCGGGCTCGTCCTCGCCGTCCGGAGCGCGATCCATGCCGTGCGCGCGAGGCGCAGTCCTCCCGAGGATCCGGGGCGGGCCGACGGGGGAGAGCGATGATCGAGTCCGTCGGAATCGTGATCGCCTTCACCGCGGGAGTCCTCTCCTTCCTCTCCCCCTGCGTTCTCCCCCTCGCGCCCTCTTATCTCTCCTTCGTGACCGGGATGAGCCTTGAGGAGCTCGAGGAGGGTGCGGACCGCGGCCGGACGCTCCGCTTCGCACTCCTCTTCGTCGCGGGATTCTCCGCGATCTTCCTCCTCCTCGGCGCCTCCGCCTCCTTCCTCGGCCAGCTCTTCCGCCTCTACGAGCTCTGGATCGCGAGGATCGGGGGGGTCGTGATCCTCGTCCTCGGACTCCACCTCGCAGGGATCCTCCGCATCGCGCCCCTCTTTCGCGAGCTCCGGTTCCACGTCTCGGACCGGCCCTCCGGCCACATCGGCGCCGTCGGCGTCGGGATGGCCTTCGGGGCGGGGTGGACCCCATGTATCGGGCCCGTTCTCGGCGCGATCCTGACCTTCGCGAGCGTCCAGGAAACCCTCTGGCAGGGCGTGGGCCTCCTCGCCGTCTACTCGGCCGGACTCGCGGTCCCCTTTCTCTTGATGGCGCTCGCGGTGGACCGCTTCCTCTCCGCCTTCAAGAAGTTCCAGCGTGTGCTCCCCCTCCTCCAGCGGGCGTCCGGGCTCCTCCTCGTCGCCCTCGGGATCCTCCTCCTGACGGGGAGCTTCACCGCGCTCACGAGCTGGCTCGTCCCCTTCACCCCGGAATTCCTCCTCGAGCGGATCTGACGCCGGCTGCTTCCCCCGGCTTCGTGCCGGTGCTCGCTACCTGGCGAGGGGAACGCCCGCGGGCTCCGCCTCGGCGCCGACGCCCTGGCCCTCTTCCTCGAACGACTGCTCGAGGATCTGCCGCTCGAGGAGCGCCCGGTAGATCCCGTCTCGCGCGAGGAGTTCGGCGTGCGTGCCCTCTTCCACGATCTCCCCGTCGTCCATGACGAGGATCCGGTCCGCCCGCATGACGGCCGTCACGCGGTGGGAGATGAGGAGCGATGTCCGGTCGCGGAGGGTGTCCCGGAGCCGGGAGAGGATCCGGGACTCGGTCTGCGTGTCGACGGCGCTCAGCGCGTCGTCGAGGATGAGGACGACCGGGTCCCGGGCGAGGGCGCGGGCGAGGGCGGCCCGCTGCTTCTGTCCGCCGGAGAGGTTGATCCCCCTCTCGCCGAGCCGCGTGTCGTAGCCGCGCGGGAACTCGAGCACGCTCCCGTGGAGCTGCGCCGTCTCGGAGGCCTCCCGGACCCTCGGGTCCAGCCCCTCCCCGGGGGCGGCTCCCGCCTCCCCGTCAAGCCCCATGCCCAGATTCGATGCGATCGTCTCGGAGAAGAGGAAGGTGTCCTGAGGGACCATACCGATCCCCCGCCTTAGGCGCTCGGGGTCGTATTCCCGGAGCGGGGTCCCGTCGAAGAGGATCTGGCCGTGCGTCGGGTCGTAGGTCCGGGGGATCAGCGAGACGAGCGTGCTCTTCCCCGAACCCGTGGGGCCGACGATGGCGACGGCCTCGCCCTCCCGGATCGTGAAGGAGAGGCCTCGGAGGACGTCCCTCCCGGTATCCGGATACCGGAACCATACGTCCCGGAACTCGATCCGTCCGAGCGGCGCGCGCACGCGGCGGCCGAGCCCCGGCTCCACCGCGGGGTCGGAGCGAAGGATCTCATTTATCCGCCCCATTGAGGCCTCGCCCCGCTGAAAGAGGTTCACGACCCACCCGAGCGCGATCATCGGCCAGGCGAGTTGGTTCAGCCAGAAGATGAAGGCGACGAGGTCCCCGACGGAGATCGCGCCCGCCATGACCTGCCCCCCGCCGATCCAGACGACGAGCGCCATCGCGGCCCCCGTGAGGAGGCCGAGGACGGGGTGGAAGAGCCCCTGCACCTTCACGAGGAAGATGTTCCGGTCCATGTACTCGCGGTTGATCGCGTCGAAGCGGCGCGCCTGATCCTCCTCCTGTGCGTAGGCCCTGACCACGCGGACCCCGGTCAGGTTCTCCTGCACCTGGGTGGACATCGTCGAAAACTGCTCCTGGATCCGCTCGAAGCGCCGGTGGATGATCCTCCCGAACCCGAGAACGACGGGGGGGAGAAGGAGCATCGGGAGGAGGACGAGGGCCGTAAGGCGGGACGAGGTGAGCGCCATCAGCGTCAGCGTGAAGGCCGACATGACGGTCGTGTTCACAGCGTACATCACGGCGGGCCCGACGGCCTGCCGAACCGCGAGTGTGTCGTTCGTGGCGCGGCTCATGATGTCGCCCGTCCGCTCGCGCCCGTAGAAGACCGCGTCCAGCCGGAGGAGGTGGCGAAAGAAGTCCGCCCTGAGGTCGCACTCGACCCGGCGGCTGATCCCGTTGAGGAGGTGGCGCATCCCGAAGCGGCCCACGCCCCCGGCGAGGGCGAAGCCCACGACCAGCCCCGCGTATGCCAGGATGCGCCCTTGGGTGACCCCGGGGGACTCGAGCGCGTCGATCGCGAGGCGGAGGACCCAGGGGCCCGCTACCGAGAAGGCGTTCGAGATCACGACGAGGACGATCCCGGCCGCGAGGCCGCGGCGGTAGGGCCGAAAGTACGGGAGGACCGTCCGGAGGTGCGTCAATCGAGCGGCGTGCCGTTGAGTGGAGCGCGGGCGCCCCGTCGGGGGAGGGGAGGGCGAGAGAGAGTAGTATAGTGCGCCCGCCCGGTGGATTGTTCCGAAGGAGCCCCTCGCGCCCCAGAGGGGCGCGCCTCCCCTCTCGCGACACGCGGGGTCCCTCCGCCGGCGTCCCTCATCGGTAAGAGAGCGGAGGAGGCCCGGTGCCCGGGTGGTGGTGCTCGCGGAGGAGCGCGGGTACCTCCGCGCCCCTCAATTACGTGTCACTTAGGTCGTCCTTCCTGAGTCTCGGTATTGATGCGGGAGCAGCTCGTCGAGCGGGACGCTTCTATCTCCTGCGATGAGGACGCGGGTGCGGGCGTTGCGCGCGTCCACCTGCCACAGGAGCTCTCTGCACCGACCGCACGGAGCCAGAATCTTGCCGTCATCATCCACTGCCACGATCACCGCGACCTGCGACTCTCTCGCCTTCAGCATCTCGGCAACGGCAGCGTGTTCAGCACAAAATCCGAGGCTGCAGGAGGTGTCGATACAGATCCCCGTGTAGACGTTACCCCCAGCGGTGACAAGCGCGGCCGCGACATGCCCTGCCGCGCAGCTGGGAGCCGGTCGGAACTCCCCCGCCAAACTCGTTGCAATCTGGATCAGCTCAGCGTCGCTCATCGACTCTCATGCGTGACCGATGTCAAACCGATCAGAGACTGAGGTCGGATGCGATCCTTCCCTTCTTTGGAGCCAGTCGGATCGAAGGATCCCGAACCAAGCCTCGTCAAACGCCTGCCCGCGCTCGATCCGGTTCATACGGAGCACACCCTCCTTCGCCATTCCCACTTTCTCCATAACCTTCTGCGATGCCACGTTTTCCGCATCCGCCATCGCGTAGATCCGGTTGAGATCAACATGGGTCGAGAAAGCCGCATCCATCATTGCCTGTGCCGCTTCAGTACCGATCCCTCGGCTCCAATGCTTTCGAGCCACCGCGTAGCCCAGCTCGCCTTTGCCGTTTGTAAAGTCGAACCGAAGGTTGATGCCTCCGATCACGGCTCCTTCGAGAGTGATCGCCCATGCAGGATGAGTGGTGCGGTTCAGCAGTCGCTGGCCGGCAACAAACTCCTCGGCGTCACTCCGAGTGAAGGGCGAGGGGATGAACCGGCAATACTTTGCCCATTCCTCATCCTGCCCGTACGCAAGCACGTCCTCGACGTCCGTTGGTTCCCACGGGCGCAACCCAAGGCGAGCGGTTTCGATCACTTCCGGTAGGTCGGGGCGCTCTACGCCGACGTCGGCCGTACTGATCTCCATCAAGCGCTTGGTGAGGGCAATCTGCCCACAATGCCACGCAAAGCTCGTCACCACCCCGGCCCACACATCACGCACGGCCAGCTGTCCGAAATCCTCGTCCGTGACTTGACGTTCGAAATCAGCCTCCACAAGTGTCTCGAGCCGCTCGCGGGACAGGTTTCGAACCTCCTCGAAATAGTTGATCAGCTGGTCCTTTTCCGGATAAAGCTGTGGTGCCGCGTCTCGCACAGAGACGCTGAAGGGGTATCGCTTCCCACGCCCAAGCACCATGTCGAGCACCCAGTTGTCCTCTACTTCGGCGATGTGCCACAGCTGCCAGGCCACTGAATTTCGACCTTTCGCTGGACGCCACAGGATCTGCTGCGAGGTCAGCGGCTGTACGAGCTTCATCAGGGCAGGTCGCCGAAACTCCAGTTCCACCCAGATCTAGCGTGCGGGCGGGATCATCGGAAAAGTGTCCCATTCGTAGTTGAAGGTGGTGGCTCCGTGGTGTCTGCTGACTAACTCGCCTTCCTCAACTGGGTAACCGGCTCATGGTCATCTCCGTACGCTTGGAGCATCCAGAGCTGGCCGTAGCCGATGATCCGATTGTTGGTCGTCTTTGACTCTCCCCCGTTATCGGGTCCACGCGCGTACCGTACTCTGTACGGTGGTCGACGGCGCCGTCGCATCCAGCCCCCCGGTGCCGGGTCCCGAAGCCGCGAGCCCCGGTACCGCGTCCGTGCCCACCGCCGTACCCGATGTCGTGATCGTCGCGTCCGTCGACCGGTAGTAGCGCAGCCTCGCGGACGCGGGCGGCTCTTCGCGATCACTCTTCCGGGTTCGGGAGAGTGACGCTGTCAGCTTCCGTCGTAGCCGTAGCATTCGATTCCCACCCCGCTGAAACTCGTACCCCACTGGCTCGACGGTCACGTCTGCATTCCGCGATCTGAGGACGTCCACGACGCTCTCAACGTGCGGAGACGGCGTCCCGCCAAGTTGCAGCAGCGGAAAGGCCCGCACCTCCGTCGCTACCCGCAGCATCTCCTCCAGGGCACGGATGTGAAAGGCCAAGTCGAGCTGCTCACTGTACAGGAAGAGCAGATGGGACGAGAGCGCCAGATCGAACGCACCGTCGTCGAAGGGCAACTCCGGCAATGATGCCTCTACATAGCGACCCTCGGCCGTACCGCGCGGGTAGTCCGCGATGAACTGGCGCATCGCGGCCATCCGCCGCCGGCCCAGCTCCGCAATCGACGGTATGTGCGTCCAGACGAACTCCTCCGGATGTTGGCGTACTTGGTCCATCACCTCATCGAACGTTTCTTGAACTCGTAGTTCAATGGCAGCCACGGACGCAGCATAGGGCGGATCGACCGAGACGATGGCGTGTCCTCGCGCGGACATCTCAGCATTGAAGCTCGCGGGACCGTCGCCGCAGCCCAGGATGCGGCCACCAAGGTCCTACTCGTCAAGCTCGAACATTGCCTGATACTCCGCCGCGCTCCGTCCCCATGGCACCACTCGATCGATCGCGAAGGGCATCAGCCGTAGCCTCCCTTATCCAAGATGGGTTCCCGTTCGGAAAAGGCAGACCAGGGTGGGTTTAACAGTCGTAAGTATATTGCAAACAATCATTTATAACGATATCGGCGCAGCCGATGCATCAGTACCCCGCAGCGAGTCCCCCTCGCCTGGGATCCGCGTAACCGGCCAGAGCGCCGCCCGGGAGGACGAGGATCGCCTTCACGTCTCCCGAATGTCCGCCCCGTTCATCTACCTCGTGGCCCATCGTGCGAAGCGAGTCCACGACGGGAGCCGGGAGTCCACCCCGTTCGTACTGGATCCTGTCCGGGAGGTGCTGGTGGTGAACCCTCGGCGCGTTCACTGCCTGGGGAAGGCTCATGCCGAAGTCCAGCACATTCGAGATGACCTGGAAGACCGTCGTGATGATCGTGCTCCCGCCCGGCGTTCCCACGACCATGAGGAGGTTGCCCGCCGGATCCTCGACCACGGTGGGGGTCATCGCCGAGAGCATCCGCTTCCCCGGTTCGATCGCGTTCCTCTCCCCCTGGACGAGCCCGTAGAGATTCGGGGAGCCGGGCTTCGCGGCGAAATCGTCCATCTCGTTGTTGAGAAGGAATCCACCGCCCTCCACCGTCACCCGGCTCCCGTAGAGGGAGTTGAGTGTGGTCGTGAGCGAGACGGCGTTCCCCTCCGGGTCGACGACGGAGAGGTGCGTCGTCTCCGCCCCCTCGGAGAGGAGGCCCCCGGGCCCGACCCGGGAGGAGGGGGTGGCCTGCGCGAGGGAGATGTCCGATCCGCGCTCCCGCGCGTACGCCTCCGAGACAAATCGCTCGAGCGGGAGCGCGACGTAATCCGGGTCCGCCAGGTACTCGTTCCTGTCCGAATAGGCCCGCCTCAGCGTCTCGGCGAGGAGGTGGACCATCGTCGCCGAATGGAAGCCGAGCTCGGAGAGCTCGTAACGTTCGAGGATGTTCCCGATGAGCGCGAGCGTTGGCCCTCCGGAGGATGGGGGCGGCATCGAGTGGAGGGTATACCCCCGGTAGTCCACGCGGACCGGCTCCCTCCAGCGGGCCGTGTACGAGGCGAGGTCCTCGGAGGTGATGATTCCTCCTCCCCGGCGCATCTCCCGCACGATGAGCCTCGCCGTCTCGCCCCGGTAGAAGCCGTCCGGCCCGCGGCTCCGGATACGCGCGAGCGCCTTCGTGAGATCTGCCTGGCGGAAGATCTCTCCCTCCGCGGGCGCGGCACCGCCGGGGAGGAAGGTCTCCCGGCTCGCCGGGAAGCCCGAGAGGCTCGATGCGGCCCGCTCGAGGGAGCGGGCGAGCCCGCCTCCCACGACGAACCCGCTCGCGAGCTCGATCGCGGGCGAGACGAGCTCCTCCCACTCGATCGTTCCGAAGCGCCGGTGGGCCTCCCAGAGCCCCATCACCGTGCCCGGCACCCCGGCGGCGAGATGTCCGCGGCGCGAGGCGTCCGTGAGTTCGCCCTGCCCGTCGAGGTACATCTCCCGCGTGGCCGCGAGTGGTGCCCGCTCGCGGAAGTCGAGGGAGTAGGTTGAGCGGTCCGCGAGGCGGATGACCATGAAACCGCCCCCCCCGAGGTTTCCGGCCTCCGGGTTCACGACGGCGAGCGTGAGGGAAGAGGCGATCGCGGCATCGATCGCATTCCCCCCGCGTCTCAGGATCTCGACGCCGACCCGGGTGGCGTGGGCGTCCACCGAGGCTACCATCGCCGAGTCCGCGACAACGGCGTTCGCCCGCGAAGAGAAGGGCCACGCCGCGGGGAAGTCGGCGTCGGCATCCGGAAGCCGCTCGCACCCGGCGGCGCCTGCGAGGAGGACGGTGACGAGCGCGCCGAGGCGCCTTCTCCAGCGTGCGCTGACGCTCCGGGGGCCGCCGCTACGCATGCCCCTACCCCTGCAGCCGGCGCATGAGGTGCGCGGCCGATTCGGCGAGGAGCGCGGCCCCGAGAGGGAGGACGCCCTCGTCCACGTCGAAGTCGGAGCGGTGATGGGCGCGGGGCTCCGGCAAGGCGGCGCCGAGCCAGAAGAATGCGCCCGGTGAGGAGTTTGCGAAGAAGGCGAAGTCCTCGGCCTCCAGATTCGGGTCCCCCTCGCGCAGCTCCTCGTCGTCGACGACCCCCACCACCGCCTCCCGGACCCACGAGGTGACGAGCGGGTCGTTCACGACGGGGGGATAGCCCGCGAGGAAGTGCACCTCGCTCTCGGCCCCCATCGGTTCGAGGGAGCCGAATGCTTGCCGCACGCCCTCCTGGATCTGGAGGCGAACCTCAGGCTCGAAGTAGCGGAGCGTGCCCCGAATGGCGACCTCGTCGGCGATGATGTTCGGCGCGCTCCCTCCGTGCATGGTCCCGAAGGTGAGTACCCCCTGGTCGTTCGGCGAGAGGCGCCGGGAGACGATCTGCTGGGCGGTGACCACGCCGAGGCACGAGAGGGCGAGCGCGTCCACCCCGTCCTGCGGCCGGCCGGCGTGCGCGCTCCTGCCGCGCACGCGGACGTGGATCTCGTCCGAGCCGGCGAAGAAGGGTCCTTCCTTCAGGTAGACGCACCCGGCGGGTAGATGGGCCCCGACGTGCAGGCCCACGACGGCGTCCACGCCCTCCATCGCACCCTCCTCGACCATCCGCATCGCGCCGCTCTTCCCCTCCGAGTCCGCACCCTCCTCGGAGGGCTGGAAGAGCAGGCGCACGGAGCCCGGGGGGAGGCTTCCCGAGGCATCCATCTCGGAGAGGAGCTTCGCGACCCCGATCAGCCCGGCCGTATGGCAGTCGTGCCCGCAGGCGTGCATGACGCCCTCCACGCGGGAGGCGTACGGCACGTCGCTCGTCTCCTGGATCGGGAGCGCGTCCATATCGGCGCGGATCGCGACCGTCGGCCCCGGGCCATTCGTCAGCTCCGCGACCACCCCGGTCTTCGCGATCCCCGTTCGGACGGAAAACCCGGCCCCGGCCACTTCGCTCGCCGCGAGCGCGGCTGTCCGGCGCTCCTGGAAGCTGAGTTCCGGGTGCTGGTGAAGTTCCCGTCGGATCTCGATGAGGCGAGGCCCGAGCTCTTTCGCGCGACGTAGTAGGTCCATGGAGGAGGGGTAGAAGAAGGTGTGGAGGAGCGTCGGCGCCGGCCCGGAGCCTTCGTTGCCGCCGCCCTTGGCGCTCCGTTAGCTTGCCGAGGGACCGGCTCGTGCTCAAGGCCGCCTGCCGAAGATACTAGCGGGATAGGGGCTCCGACACCCGCGGCGAGCGCGGGGAAGGGGCCTGCGGTTCTCTCCCGCGAGGCGCCGGGGCGCTCCCCGCTCCGGCCCCGGCGGCGCGGCTTCTGGAATCGAGGGAGGAGTTGGCTCGTTGGAGGGACTCTTCGGGGGGCTCATGTCGGGCACCTCTCTCGACGGGGTGGATGCGATCCTCCTCTCGCTCAGGGGGAGCGATCCGGCCGAGGTCGAGTGGGAGGTCGCCGGATTCCTCTCTCGGCCCTACGACCCCGCGGTGCGGGGACGGCTCCGGGCGGCGATCGATTCGGGGGGCGCGGCCGAGCTTGCATGGTGCCACGCGGAGCTCGCTCGATCCTCCTCGAGTACGCTCCGCACCCTCCTCCGCGAGGCCTCAGTCGACGGGCCGGCGCTCGCCGCGGCGGGTTTCCACGGGCAGACGGTCTGGCATGAGCCCCCGGGCGGGGAGGGCCGGGGCGTGACGCTGCAGCTTGGCGACGCGGCCGCCCTTGCCGAGGAGCTGGGGTGTCCCGTCGTGTCCGACTTCCGGAGCGCGGACATGGCGGCGGGCGGCCAGGGGGCTCCCCTCGTCCCGTGGCCGGACTGGGTCCTCCTCCGCCGCCCCGGGGAGGGCCGCGCCCTCCAGAACCTCGGAGGCATGGGGAACCTTACCTGGCTCCCCGCGGACGGGGGTCCGGACGGGGTTCGGGGCTTCGACACGGGTCCCGGCGTCGCCCTCATCGACCGGGCGGCGGAGGTTGCCTCCGGGGGGGGGGCGTCGATGGACCGGGACGGGCGGCGGGCGGCGGCGGGATGCGTCATGGAGCCGCTCCTCGAGGAGCTCCTCTCCGATCCGTTCTTCGATGAGCCTCCGCCCAAGTCGACGGGTCGCGAACGCTTCGGCGACGCGCGGTTGAGAGAGCTCGTGGCGGCCTCCCCTCTCGAATCGGATGCGGGGTGGAACGACCTCCTCGCGACGCTCACCGAGCTCACGGCCCGTTCCGTCGCGCTCTCTTACGAGCGCTTCCTCCCGGCGGGGGCGGTGGATGAGGTCGTCCTGACGGGCGGTGGCGCCCGGAATCCCACGCTGGTCGCGGCGATCAGGCGCCATCTCGCTCCGCTCCCCGTGAGGACCGGATCCCGCGCGCTCGGCCTGGACCCCGACGCGAGGGAGGCGGCCGCCTTCGCGCTCCTTGCCTGGGCGCGGCTGAACGGGATCCCGGGGAACCTGCCGGCGGTCACCGGTGCGCGGGGTCCGAGGGTGCTCGGGGCCCTCTACCCGAGGCAGGAGAACCGTGCCGGCTGAGCGCCGTGCCCTCGCGCTCTTTGGCGGGCTCCTCGCGGTCGCGACGGCCGTGAGCCTCGCGGCGGTCGCGATTCCAGCTCCCCACAACGGGGGCGACAACGCCGGCTACCTTTCCCTCGCCCACGCGCTCGTCTCGGGCGAGGGGTACACGGAGCTCTGGGAGCCCGAAACTCCTCCGCACACCAAGTATCCACCCGCATTTCCACTCCTCCTCGGTGCGGGGATCCTTGCGGGCGCCTCCAGCTGGATGGCCTTCAAGCTGCTCATGGCGATGACGCTCTCCATCGCGGTGCTCCTCGTCTTCGCTTGGGCCTCGGGGCGGGTGGGGCCGATGGGGGGAGCGGTCGTGGCGATCTTGACACTCTTCTCGAGCGGGTGGCTGGAGGCGAGTCGCTGGGTGCTCTCGGAACCGCCGTTTCTCGTCTTCACCTTCCTTGCGCTCTGGGCGGCCGAGCGCTGGCGGCCCCCCGGGGAAGGCGGAGGGCGCCACTGGGTGTGGATCGCCGGCCTCGCGGCGGTCCTCGCGTTCTTCACCCGCTCCGCCGGGCTCCCCCTCGTGCTTGCTCTTGGCGGGAGCCTCCTCCTCGCTCGGCGCCGCGCGGCGGCGGCGGCCTTCGCCGCCTGCCTCGCGGTCCCGGGCATCCTCTGGTTCCTCCGGGCACGGAGCGGGGGAACGGGGGCGTATCAGTCCGAGTTCTGGATGGCGGATCCGTATCAGCCCGATCTCGGAACCGTGGGCTGGCTCCACCTTCCCGCGCGGGCATGGGCCAACCTTCGCCTCTACGTGGGGAGCGTGCTCCCCGGAGAGTGGTGGCCGGGCGCCGGGGCAGGGCTCTCGATCCTACTCGGGATCGCCCTTGTTGGGCTCGCGGCGTGGGGCTGGTTCGTGAACGTGCGGCGGCGCCCCCGGACCGCCGAGCTCTTCGTGCCACTTTATCTGGGGCTGATCCTGGTCTGGCCCGAGGTCTGGTCGGGCGACCGCTTCATCCTCCCGCTCTACCCGCTCTTCCTCCTATATGCAGGCGAGACGGTTGCACGGAGCTCTAGGAGGCTCGGAGCGGCGGGCGGGGCAGCGGTTCTCTCCGCGGCTTGTCTTCTTCTCCTGCTCCCCGCCCTCCCTGGTTGGCTTGGCCTCGCCCGAAGCGCGGATGAGTGCCGGACGATCGCGGAAGGCGGCGACCCGGTTCAGTGCCACGGATCCGGATTCGTGGAGTTCCGCGATGCGGCGGTGTGGTCCGGCTCCAACCTCCCGGAGGGGACGGTCGTCCTCACGCGGAAGCCGCGCCTCTTCTATCTCTTCGGCGGGCCGGCCGGCAGAACCTTCCCCTTCACGCAGGACCCGGATCGGTTCCTCGCGGGGGCGGACAGCGTCAGTGCGGATTACCTCCTCCTGGACGAGGTGGATCTCGTCGCGCTCGTCTACATCCCTCGGGTCATCGTGGCCGAGCCCGGTGCGTTCTGCTACGTCCGGACGTGGGGGAGGACGGGTGGTCGGGAGTTCGGCACGGTGCTCCTCCGGATCCTCCCGCCGGAGGAACGGCTTCCAGGGCGGAGCGCCGACGGACTTCTGGCGTGTCCGGTGGAGAATCGGGCCAGGCCCGGTACTGCGCGCCAGCCGGACGGGGGGTCGATCCCACGGCTGGGCACGAGGACTGAGAACGCTCCCTCGCGTCGTCGTCGCCCGCCTCAGTCCGATCCGTGCCCGTAGATGAGGCCGAGCAGGATGCCCTCCAGGAGGAAGTACGCGAAGGGATCGTCTCGAACGCTTCCTACGTCGAGCAGGGCGGAGATCACGGGGACGCGCCGGATAGGAGAGGACTCCTGCATGCGGACGAAGAGCCCCCCGAGGGGAGCGGCCAGGAAGTCTGCCGTACCGACGAGGGCTCCCCGGAGCGGTGGGGGTCCCGGGAGGTAGGGATCGAGGAGCGCCGCGTAGATGAGGCCGCGCCCCGCTCCCGCCAGGAGCTCATCGATGAGCTCTCCCGGATCTCCTTCCGTGCCGAGCCCCTCCAGCGTGCCGGGCTCGGCTCCTTCTGGGGACGGGCGTTCCGTACTTCGGGTGGTCAGTAGGCGAAGGATCAGGAGTGCCCCCGCCGCGCCGGCGCCTGCCACCGCCCCTCTCGCCAAGCTCCGAGTCGTGGCGGATTTGCGCCGGCTCGCCGAGCGGCGGATGAGTGGGAGCGTGAGGGCTGCGAGCGTACCGGCCACGAGACTCGACGCGGCCTTCCCGGAGAGGCCGGCGTCCGGCTTCGAGTGCGCGGCCCCGGGTTCAACGCGGACGGTATCGGCCAGCGAAGTGCGTTCGCGTGCGGAGGTGCCCCCAGCGAGGAAGGCCCCAAGGCTGCGGCTGAACCCCTCCCAGAACGAGTTCCCGACGTTGCTCATGCGCTTCTCCACTTGATCCCTGACGTGCTGATAATCGCCCCGTGGCGGGGGGGCTCGAAAGGGGCCGGACGGCACCACAGGCGGTTTGCCGAGCGGAAGGAGCCCCTGCGTCTCGGAGTTCGCAGCTATCCCCTGAGCGGAACGCGGGAGGCGCCGTGACGTGGCATTCGGCCCCCGCTCCGGCGCGCTACGGCTCTCCTCCGCGCCCGCCGAGCCGTCATGTGCCACGCACCCGGCCCACGCGATTTGCTCCCTCCACGCGTCGCCACTATCGTGTACCCGGCCACGCCTACGGGGTGAGATCACGACCTTCAGATGGCGGTGTTCGCTGGCCCGCCATCACCCCTCGTCAGACGATCCCGGAGGCTCGCTCGACCCACGGTCCGGAGTACCGCCAGATGCCGACTGCAGAGGAACGATCGAACGTCCGAGGCGCTCACACTCTCGACGCTTTGCCACCCGACGATCTTCCTCCGGCGTCCATGACCGAGAACGCACGTCTCGTCTTGGCCAGGCGGTATCTCAAGAAGGATGAGGACGGGAACCCGGTCGAGGAGCCGGAGACGATGTTCTGGCGCGTGGCTCGCGTCATCGCGGAGGAAGAGCGGGCCCACGGTGCGTCAGAGTCCGCGGTCGAGGAGCTCGCCCGGCAGTTCTACGACCTGATGACGACGGGGCAGTTCGAGCCCAACTCGCCGACGCTCATGAATGCCGGCCGGCCGCTCGGTCAGCTGTCGGCCTGCTTCGTCCTTCCCGTCGACGATGCGCTCTCGAACGGAGGGCAGAGCGGAATCTACGATACGCTCAAGTCCATGGCGCTCGTGCATCAGTCCGGTGGCGGGACGGGCTTCTCCTTCTCCCGGATCCGGCCGACGGGAGACCCGGTACGCTCCACGATGGGCGTCGCTTCGGGCCCCGTCTCCTTCATGCGCCTGTACGACGCGTCGACCGAGGTGGTGAAGCAGGGCGGCACGCGTCGAGGCGCGAACATGGGGATCCTCCGGGTCGACCACCCGGACATCCGGAAGTTCATCACCTGCAAGGATGACACCTCGCAGATCACGAACTTCAACATCTCCGTTGCCATTACAGATGCCTTCATGGAAGCCGTCAAGGCAGGCGCGGAATATGACTTGGTGAGTCCACGCACGGGTGAAGTCGTGGGAAGCGACAGCGCCCGGGAGATCTTCGACCTGATCGTCGACGGTGCTTGGAAGACGGGCGAGCCCGGCGTCTTCTTCGTGGACCGGGCGAACGAGTACAATCCCGTGCCCGCGCTCGGGAACTACGAGGCAACGAACCCGTGCGGGGAGCAGCCCCTCCTCGCGTACGACGTCTGCAATCTCGGAAGCGTGAACGTCGGTGCCTTCGCGAGGCAGGATGTAGCCCGGGGCGGCCCGCCGGAGGAGAGAATCGACTGGGAGGGCCTTCGGCGCGTGGTGCACCTCTCGGCCCACTTCCTGGAAAACGTCATTGACGCGAACCGCTATCCGCTGGTCGCGATCACGGAGTTGGCACAGGCGATCCGAAGGATCGGGCTCGGCATCATGGGGTGGGCGGATCTCCTGGTCCGCGTCGGCGTTCCCTACGACTCGGAGGAGGGTGTTCGGCTCGGTCGCCGCGTGATGGAGTTCGTGAACGAGGAGTCGCGGGTCGCCTCCGAGGCTCTGGCGGCGGCCCGAGGGGTGTTCCCGGCGTGGGAGGCCTCGATCTGGGGCCCCGACGGGAGCTGTGCCCGCAGGCCGGACGGGACCCGGATCCGGCCGGAGCGACGGCTCCGGAACTGTAATCTCACCACCGTGGCCCCGACGGGGACGATCTCGATCTTCGCTGGCTGTTCCGGCGGGATCGAGCCGCTCTTTGCGGTAGCCTTCATGCGGAATCAGGCCGGGGCGCTGATGCCGGACGTGAATGGGGACTTTGTCCGCATCGCTCGGGAGGGGGGCTGGCACTCCGAGGAGCTGATGGAGCGGATTGCCTCGGAAGGGCACATCCACTTCGACGAGGTGCCGGAGGACGTGCAGCGGGTCTTCGTGACGTCGCACGACATCTCCCCCGAGTGGCACGTCCGGATGCAGGCAGGATTCCAGGAGCACACGGACAGCGCGATCTCGAAGACCACGAACTTCGCGAATGAGGCGACGCCGGATGACGTGCGGGAGATCTACGAGTTGGCCTACCAGCTCGGGTGCAAGGGCGTAACGGTCTACAGGGATGGTTCCCGGCCGATGCAGGTGCTGTCGACCGGGAAGACCGAAAAGAAGGACGGAGCGTCGGACGTCGAACGCCGGGCACTTGAACAGCAGCTCGCGGATTCGCGGGAAGAGGTCCACCGCCGTCGGATCGAGGCGGACGAACTCCGGTTGCGACTGGAGGAGCAGGACCAGAATGCCCGGGCTACACGCCACAAGAGAAAACGGCCGTCGGTCCTAACGGGCCGTACGATAAAGATGCACTCGCCGCTCGGTGACCTGTACGTGACGATCAACGAAGACGAGGAGGGTCGTCCGTTCGAGGTCTTCACAACGGTGGGCAAGGCGGGAGGGGCCGCGATGGCGGACGCCGAGGCGCTCGGCCGCCTCGCGTCTCTCGGACTCCGTTCCGGGATCCCGATCACGGCGGTGCGGGATCAGCTTCGGGGCATCTCGTGCGACCGGGCAGTGGGCGTCGGGCAGAACAAGGTCCTCTCGGCCCCCGACGCAGTGGCGCAGGCGATTGAGCGCTACCTGGCCGGGCGGGAAGGGGTCCAGCAGGAGCTGCCGATCCCCGCCCCCGCCGGCTTCGGCAGCACCGCCACCCAGGCGCAGGACCACCGCTACCCCGCGCCGGTCGACCAGTCGTTCTTGGGATCGTGCCCAGATTGCGGGACCGGGCAGCTCGCCTACGAGGAGGGCTGCGTGAAGTGTCACATCTGCGGGTACAGCGAGTGCGGTTGAGCGGGTCGCTTCCCGCGTAGCGCTGCGCTGCACATGAAACGCCGGTGTCTGCCCGCCCGTTGCTCACCGACGTCTCCAGTGGCGTGCTCGCCGTGAGCCGCGCCGTCAACTCCGAGTGCGAGCACCGGCTTGGCGGCATGCGCACGCGACGTTTCGGTCGGACCTTCGATGCGGTGTTCGTCCCCGACGCCGTCTGCCACATGACGACGAAGGCCGATCTGCGGCGCGCCATGGAGACAATGTGGGTCCACCGCCGGCATGTGCGCACGCGGTCTCCGCCTTGTCGAGCGGGTTTGGGGTCCTGACCCTGGAGACACCCCTGGAGACACGCACTACCCCCCCGATTGCGCTTTCCTGCTGCGTGACCGTGACGGCTCAGCGTGCGTCGAGCATGACCGCCACGTCAGAGGGCTGCTCGACCGCCAGCGCTGGCTGAATCTACCGACCGAGGCCGGGAGGTAGGATCAAATGGTGTGTAAAAAGAGAGGCGACGCACCTTTCGGCTGAGGATTAAACCAGCGAGCCCGGGTGGACAGCCCGGGGAAAGGAACGTCGCCTCATGAGAGAGGATATGGCGGGACGGGAGTGTGCGTCCAGCAGGCCGATGTGGGAGGTGCTGGAGGGGATGGTGCGGGAGAAGGCGCAGGAGTTCATCCAGGGCATCCTGGAGGAGGAGGTCACGGATCTGCTGGGTCGGGAGAAGTCTGAGCGGCGTGCGGGGATCGATAGGCCGGAGGGCTACCGCAACGGATACGGCAAGCCGAGGCGGCTGGCGATGAGCTCGGGAACGATCACGCTCCGGCGTCCCCGGGTTCGCGGAGTGGAGGAGCGATTCCAGAGCCGGGTGCTGCCGTTGTTCGCGAGGCGGACGAAGGAGGTGGGCGCTCTATTGCCGGAGCTGTATCTGCACGGTCTGGCTGAGGGAGACTTCGAGCTGGCGATGCGGGGACTGCTGGGGGAGGGGGCACCGTTGTCGAAGTCATCGATCCGGCGGCTGCGAGCGGGGTGGGCAGCGGAGTTCGAGGCCTGGTCGAAGCGCTCGCTGGCCGATCGAGAGGTCGTCTACGTGTGGGCGGACGGGATCTACGTGAAGGCTGGGCTGGAGCGGGACAAGGCCGCGCTGCTGGTGGTGCTGGGCACGATGCGAGACGGGACGAAGGAGGTGTTGGCGCTGAGACCGGGCTACCGAGAGTCGGTCGAGTCGTGGTCTGAGGTGTTACGGGAGCTGAAGGCACGCGGCATCGAGGCGCCGAAGCTTCTGATGGCGGACGGCAACGCGGCGATCTGGGGGGCGGTGAGGCAGGTATGGCCTGAGGCCGGTGAGCAGCGGTGCTGGAACCACAAGATGAGGAACGTGCTGGACCGACTCCCTCAGCGCGAGCAGAGCGAGGCGAAGGATCTGCTCAGGGTTGTGGTCTATGCACCGAGCCGGGCCCAGGCCGCGAAGGCCCGTCAGGCGTTCGAGAAGCGCTACGGGCCGTGGTATCCGAAAGCGGTGGACGTGCTCGAGGACGACTGGGAGCGGATGGTCAGCTTCTACGACTTCCCCGAGGCCCACTGGAAGCATCTGCGCACGACGAACGTGGTCGAGAGCCCGTTTGCTTCGGTACGGCTCAGGACCAGCGCGGCGAAGCGGTTCAAGAAGGTCGAGAGCGCCACGGCCCTGATCTGGAAGCTCCTGACAGTGGCCGAGAAGCGCTTCAGAAGGCTCGACGCTCCCCACCTGCTCAGCGATGTGTTTGAAGGAAGAAAGTTCGAAGACGGAAAGCCCGTCTCAACCCAACAGCGGAAGGCTGCCGCCTGACACGTTTACACACTTATTGACCCGACCTCCGAGGCCGGCTTCGAGGTCCGCAGTGTACCGTTCATGCACCCCGAGGTAGAGCAGGGCCGCCACGAGATGTTCGTCGGGCGCCGGCCACGCGTGCCCGGACTCACGGCGGCTACGACCCGGACGGCATCGCAGTGACTCGCCGCAGGCCATGCAGGGCTCCATGCACCTAGTCGTTCTTGACCTGGATGGAACGCTTGTCGATTCAGTCGAGTTCGACGCGCGGCTGTATGCCCAGGCCGTCCGAACCGTGCTGGGGACCGAAATCGATGATGACTGGTCCGGATATCGACACGGGACCGATAGCGGAATCCTGGAAGAGATAATCGACAACGCCAAGGTGAAAACAGACCGCTTCCTCGTCCACACGGAGGTCAAGGAGGCCTTTATGCGTATGGTCGCCGATTATATAGACGATCGGGGCGGTCTACTGCGGGAGATTTCCGGGGCCAGGGCATTTGTCGAACAGCTTAAATCGCATCCTCAGGCTTCAGTGGCGTTTGCGACGGGAGGCTGGAAGGAAACGGCGATGATGAAGCTTCGAGCGATCGGGCTTGACCCGGAGGAACTTTGCCTGGCTACAGCTTCGGACGCTGTCAGCCGTGTTGAAATCATGAGGATTGCTGAACGGCGGGCTTTATGCGGCGGACGAGCGGGACGACGAACCTACTTTGGCGACGGACCTTGGGACCAGGAGGCCAGTCAGGAATTGGGGTACGATTTCATCGCGATTGGAGAGAACGTCGGGCATCCTGCCAGACACCCTGATTTTGGCGATGCCGAGGCGATTCTGCGAGAACTGGGCTTGGAGCTGTGAGGGACCAAAACGAATCTCCCCCGGACGGCATCGCAGTGACTCGCCGCAGGCCATGCAGGAACCCATGCACCTAATCGTCCTTGACCTGGATGGAACGCTTGTCGATTCAGCCGAGTTCAATGCGCGGCTGTACGTGCAGGCCGTCCGAACGGTGCTGGGGATCGAAATCGATGACAACTGGTCCGGATATCGACACGTGACTGATAGCGGAATCCTGGAAGAGATAGTCGACAACGCCAAGGTGAAAACAGACCGCTTCCCCGTCCACGCAGAGGTCAAGGAGGCCTTTGTTCGTATGGTCGCCGATTATATAGACGATCGGGGCGGTCTACTGCGGGAGATTTCCGGGGCCAGGGCATTTGTCGACAAGCTCACATCGCATCCTCAGGCTTCAGTGGCAATTGCGACGGGAGGCTGGAAGGAAACGGCGATGATGAAGCTTCGAGCGATCGGGCTTGACCCAGAGGAACTTTGCCTGGCTACAGCTTCGGACGCTGTCAGCCGTGTTGAAATCATGAGGATCATCGTAGCCAGCCTCACCATCATCGGATTCGTCGCCGCGGTGCTGGCATTCCCGGCCCGGGCGACGGTTGCCTTCGGGGGGTTGCGCGCATGGCTCATGCCCACCTTCGACTGGGTGTTCATGGGCGCGGGCAAGATGGTGTCCCGCTGACAGTTGAAGGTGGTGGCTCCGGAGAGTCTCTTGGTTAGCCTGCCTTTCTCATTTCGGCAACCGGTTCATGGTCGTCGAGGTGGGCCCTGAGCATCCAGAGCTGGTCGTAGCCGATGATCCTCCGGTAGCTCTTCTCGGTCTCCACGAACGAGGCCGCGGCCCAGCGCAAGGCCATCGCTCCGTTCTTCCAGTTGGTCACCCTGCGGGTCTTCCGTCTTACGCCCGAGTGGGTGCTGTCGATCAGGTTGGTCGAGCCCAGGCACTTCCTCAGCCGCGGCGGGAGGCCGAGCCGGTTGATCGTGAACATCTCGCTGAGGCCTTCGCGCAGGCTGGCCGAGGCCGAGGGGTGGTCGCGCTCGAGCCATCGGGCGAGCTGCTCGAGCTTCTGCTCGCCCTGCTTCGCGTCCAGCTTCATCGCCGCCCGGAACGCCGCCTTCACCTGAGGATGCTGATCCTTCGGCAGATGACCCAGCACGTTGCGGAGCTTGTGGTTGCGGCAGCGCTGGATGGGGTGACGTTGGCCGAACACCTTCTCGATCGCCTTCCTGAGCGCTTTCGAGCCATCGATCACGAACAGCCGCCGCCTGCCCGGGTCCAGGCCGCGCTCGACCAGATCCTCTAGGAGCGCGCTGGTCACCTCGGCGTTCTCACTCGCTCCTTCCCTCACGCCCAGCACGTGCTTCTTTCCGTCTGAGTCCACGCCTACCGCAGCAAGCACGTGGTGCGAGCCCATCCGGATCCCGTCCAGGTAGATCACCAGGACCCACGCATCCAGCCGGCGCTCCATCAGCTCCTTCAGCACGCGCTCAGAGGCCTCGACCGTCTCACGGCTCACCGCCGACTTGCTCACCCCGACCGTGTCGGCCATCTCACCGATCACACGGCCGTACTTCCGCGTGCTCACCCCCGCCATCAGGACCTCGAGCATCCGATCCGCCACGGCGCCCGGTCTCCGCATCGCTGCGTACGCCGGCACCTCGACCTCGCCACCCTCCCCGGCGCCCCGGCGCCTGAGCCGTGGCCGCTCCACACGCACCTTCCGGTCCGACAGGTAAACCACACCACCCTGCCGGCCATACCACGCCGTGTCGTCTTCCGCTCGTGACCGACCTGCCTGCTTCACGCCTGCCACACCCTCGGCGCTCATCTCCAGCACCGCTTCGATCGTCGCTCGTCCCATCACCTGGATGACTTCGTCGATCGCGACCTCCGTCTGCTCCACGAGCTCAAGCAGCGGAAGCAGAAACTGCCCCTCCCGCTTCAGGAACTCCCTGATCGCGCGCTTGTCCGCCCGATCCCTTGCCTCGTACGTTCTCTTCATCGTGGTGGCTCCGTGTTGGGGTTTTTGCCTACCCGAGCCTATCGGCCCGGGACCCCCGGGGCCACCACTTTTCTTTCTCCCCTTTCAGGAACCTTCAACTACGGTTGGGACAGCTTCCGCGGGCAACCTCTTTGTGCTCTTCTGCCTGTTCTTGGTCGTGACACCGCTCGGCCGCGTCCGCCTAGGCGGCGCGGATGCTCGGCCAGACTACTCGATACTGACTTGGCTTGCCATGCTGTTCGCCGCTGGCATGGGGATCGGCCTGATGTTCTTCGGGGTGTCGCAGCCTGTGGAACATTTCCTGGAATCGCCCCTCGGCCTCGAGCCGACCGGCACGGAAGCGGCGGTGCGTCTCGGCATGGCGAGCGCCATCCACCACTGGGGAATCCATGCGTGGGCCATATACGCGGTGGTGGCGGTGTCGGTCGCCTTCGCGTCGTACAACCTCGGCCTGCCGCTGACGCTTCGGTCGGGGTTCTATCCGCTCATGGGAAAAGCTGTGTGGGGCCCGTTCGGCCACTGCATCGACATCCTGGCCGTCTTCGCCACGCTCTTCGGGCTGGCCACGTCCCTCGGCCTGGGTGCGCGGCAGGCGGCGGCAGGGCTCGGCCTCCTGGTGGACGTACCGGTGACCGTCACCACCCAGGTGCTGGTGATCGCGGGGGTCACCAGTATGGCGCTGGCGTCGGTTGTGAGCGGAATGGAGAAGGGCATCAAGCGGCTGAGCCAGGCCAACTTGCTGCTCGCGCTGCTGCTGCTGGCGTTCGTGATGATCCTCGGGCCGACGCTCCACATCGTCACCGGTGCTATTACCAGTCTCGGCCAATATCTCGTGGTGATCGGCCCCCTCAGCAACTGGGTGGGCCGCGAGGACGTCGGCTTCATGCACGACTGGACCGTCTTCTTCTGGGCTTGGTGGATCTCATGGTCTCCCTTCGTCGGTTTGTTTATCGCCCGGGTCTCGCGTGGCCGAACCGTGCGTGAGCTGGTTGCCTGCATGCTGATCATCCCGACCCTTGTTGTCGCGATCTGGATGAACGCCTTTAGTGGGACTGCGTTGTTGCAGTATGTCGACGGCGGTTATCCCGATGTGATTGCGGCGGTACAGGCGCAGCAGCCGGAGATCGCCCTGTTCGCGTTGCTGGAGACTCTGCCGCTTGCGAGTGTCACGTCGTTCATCGGCATCGTGCTATTGGTGGTGTTCTTCGTCACCTCCTCCGACTCTGGATCGCTGGTCATCGACACGATCACGGCTGGTGGCACGCTGGATCCGCCAATTGCCCAACGGGTGTTCTGGTGCGTCTTCGAGGGGCTGGTCGCCATTGCGTTGTTGCTCGGAGGGGGCCTCGTGGCCGCGGAGGCAGCCACCCTCTCCGCCGGCCTCCCCTTCGCGCTGGTATTGGTCGTCATGTGCTACAGCACTTGGAAGGGCCTGCGCGCGAGCACGGCGGACAGGGTCCGATAGCCCGTCATGCGCGTCCCTGCTTGGCGGCGAAGATGGCTTCTCTCCCTTGACCGACCCGATCACCCGCCTGAACACTGTCTTGGAAGGCCGTTACCGCCACAAACCAAACACAGGATCTGATCTATGAAAGTCCTCAGAGGGGTCACTGCATCAACCTGCCTGATAATTTCGACAATGACTTTGCTGCCCGGGATGGCTATCGCCCAGAGCAGAGTGGTCGAGTCGGACAGCCATCGCTTCACCGAGATCGCCGAAGACGTCTGGCATGTGGTTGGAACCGGCACGGTGTTCACCATGAGCAATTCAATGGTGCTGGTTGGAGCCTTTGACGTCGTGGTTGTGGATTCTCATGTGACGCCGGCTGCCGCCGAAGCGCTACTTGCTTCACTTCCGGTCATCACCGACAAGCCCGTTCGCTATCTCGTCAACACCCACTACCACTTCGATCACGCTCATGGGAATCAGGCATTTGCCGACGGCGTGGAGATCATCGGCCATCGTTTCACGCGGGCCAAGCTAGGCGGTGAGATCGGCAATGTGTTGGAAGAAGCAACATTCAGGAGTTTTTCCGACGGCGTACCCACCTTGGTCGCTAACTTGGAGCGAGAGGCTGCGGCAGAGACTGACCCGAATCGCAGGGCAGCTCTGCAGGAACGCCATCGGGTGCAGCGCAACTATATGGACGCCATCGAGACCGTGGTCCCGACACCTCCGAATATCACGCTAGAAAGGGAAATGACGCTCTTTCAACTGGCCGAACGCGGGAGTCGCGAAATTCGGATATTACACTTTGGAAGGGCACATACAGGCGGTGATGTTGTGATCTACCTTCCCCAGGAGCGCGTAGTGTTTACAGGCGATCTGATGGGGCCTGGGTTGTCCTATATGGGCGATGGTCATGTGGACGAGTGGCCGGCTGCGTTGGAGGGGCTCAAGGCTCTGGATTTCGACGTCTTGTTGCCAGGTCACGGGGACCCCGTTCGAAATAAGGATCGCATTTCTCATTTCCAGGCTTACCTGACTGATCTGTGGGAGAAGGCGACAGAAATGTATCGCCGTGGTGTGAGTCCGGAGGAAGCCGCCGAAC
Organism: Longimicrobiales bacterium; assembly: GCA_965206975.1. GTDB lineage: Bacteria > Gemmatimonadota > Gemmatimonadetes > Longimicrobiales > Gaopeijiaceae > JAAXGI01. The sequence continues at coordinate 441,016 of OZ242253.1, forward strand.
TGATCGACATGACGGATCACGCCGACAACTACGGACAGATTCAAGGCCCAGGAGTTGATCCCAGAGCAATTCGGAGGATTTACGCATTGTTGACCAACTGACCGTCCGAGAGGCTGTCAGCGGCAGGCCCCTAGTCGCCACGAGACTCGGCAGGACCTCAGCGATCGGCAACCAATCAATCCGTGGGGTCGACACGCCGCACTTCAAGGAGAGAGTTCTAGACTCTACCGGGTCCGCAAGAGTCAGAGACGGACGACAGGCTGCGGATGCCGCGCTGCACGCGCCGCCCACTCAGGGAAGTCGACCTCCCCGCTCACGCCGATCAGAAGATGAGCCCGAAGAGTGGCGCTGACCCAGTGAAGATGGTCGGCCAGCCGATGGAAGCGGAGCTCTGATCTGAGGGCCGACGGGCGCGGGTCGGCCGGCCATTGTGCTCGATGGAGCCTTCCGAGATCGGAGCCGCGGGGAGGACAGCCCCTCGGCGCAACAACAACATTTCGTTGCGGTGGACGGATCGGGTCCCACCAGCTTCAGAGCCCGATCCAGTAGCTTACTTTGATTGCGAATAGGTTTTCGCCGGGCGCGGCAAGGGATCCGAACAGGTCACCTAGCCCGGCACCAACCCCCATGTCCAGGCGTCGAGAACGTGCCTGCTGCCAGACCAGAAAGACCGTGCTTCCCGGGCGCCACTCCCAACTCAGCACGGCGGTGCTTCGGAACGAACGGATGTTGAAGTCCTGATTGGGGATGACGAAGGCATCCTCCCCATCAAGAACCTCGAGGCTCCCGTCCCCCTGGCGATCGGTCGTGGTTCCATCCGACCCGTAGGTGCGAAGGAATCGGCTTCCGGCTGCCTCTAGCTCGCCGAAGTCGAAGAAGCGGCCGCTCGCCGCGAACGGCTGGGCGAACAGCTCGAGGTTGAGGTCAGGCTGAAGGGTAAAGTTCAGCCGGGTCTCGATGGCGAGAGTCGTTCGGTCTGTGAAGGCCAGGATGTAGCGGTCTCCAAAGGTGGCCGGAGAACCTCCGTACCTGAAAGTCACGTACTGGCGGGAGTCCGATCGTCGCTCGAACGAGGGCGTGAAGGACACTTGCCATCGAGGCGCGGGGACCAGGGAGACTTCGGCGTCGACGCTACCGCTCCAACCTCCGAGTTCATCTTGTCCATAGGACCCGCCGGCCCTCCATCGAGTCTCCGCCGACGGATTGCTCTGGAGGCTCAGCGAGGCTCGCCAGTCCTGGGGGCCCTCCATCGAGGGGCCTCCGCGGGTGAGCCGCTGGTTTTGGGATCGCAGGCTGTAGTCGACTGTGGCTCGAGTGGTCCAGAAGTTATTCCACGTCAGTTCTGTGCTGCCGCCCATACGGGTGCTCTGTCTGTCGCCGCCAAAGTTGAACTCGTTGTTCTGGCTCACAGTGAAGCTGTAGCTCCGAAGCAGCTCACTCGGCACGGTCTCTCGGTATGTAAGCGACCCACCCGGCGTGATTCCATCCCCGGCGCCCAGTCGCCCGATGTCGTTGAATGTGACCTCGGGCGACTCCAGGTCGACACGGACGTCCCAGAGCCAGTGGATACCGTTGATCTTGCGGGCAAAGAAGGTGGCCTTGGCTCCAGACAGGGAAGTCCGGGTTGAGTCAACCTGTACGTAATCCGCGTCCGGTCGCTGCAGGTAGCGCTCACTGCCCTGCTGCGCTCGCAGGATGGACTCTTTGCTGCCGGAGATTCCGGTAAGCCCTCCTTCAAGGGACACTTCGTATGCACCCCCGGCGATACGCCACAGGACATGGCCGCCAACCATCCATGCGTTGCGGCGTAGCTGAATCGCGAGAGGATTGCCGTCCTCGAGGTCTCTATGGACGCCGTTGAGCATGACGGACGCCGTAGAGCCGGCCTCTCCGAACTCCTGCAGAATCCGCGCCATGCCCCAGGCCGTTCGAGGGGCGACCTGCACCTCATCCAGAACTCCTCCATCTGATCCCCCGGGGTCGAGGTCGAATGTCCGAGCGTGCTCCTCGCCGGTCACGGCGCTCAGGATCCCGAGGGAGGTTCCCGAGGGAAGCCGACCGGTCAGCTTCGCGGCCCCTAGGATCGTGGTCTCTTCGGGGACGTCCACGAACTCTCCCGAAGCCGATCCCAGTGGAGGATTTCCGATGCGACGGGAGTAGAAATAATTGGTTTGGATCCCATTGAGGAGGTTGCTGCCCTCGGTGAAAAAGGGTCGCCGCTCCGGAAAGGTCGTCTCCGTATCGGTCAGGTTGATGACCGCTGGATCCACCTCCACTTGGCCGAAGTCGGGGAAGAAGGTGGCGTCCAGCGTCAGGTTGGAACCCAACCCCATCTTAAGATCCGCACCGACATTTCCTTTCAGATTGAGGTCGTCAACGAACGGGTTCTGGGGATCCCGGTCCTCCAGGAGTGTCGAGGCGCCGGCCGCGTAGGGGAGCAGCTCGAGCCTGCTGGCCTGATCGACGGACTCAATTCCCCGGAGTGTTCCGAAGCGAGACGACCACGCATCCTCGGTCCGGGGGACTGAAACCCAGTAGTCGTCCTCATTCTTGAGCGGGATCCACCGGTGCACGTTTAGCCCCCAGACCAGCGGCGACCCTTCGTTGAACCGGAGCTGAGCAAAGGGGATCCACATCTCTGCCGTCCATCCCGTGTCGTCTATGGTGACTCGCGCCTCCCACACAGGATCGTAGCGGGGGTCGATGTCGGACTCGCTGTCGGAGAGGTGCTGGTGGTCGATGCGAACTCCCGAGGCTGTCACCCCATAGGTGTAGGCAGTCCGCCGGTCCAAGAAAGTGTCAAGGGACACCAGGATGTATTCGGCCAATTCGGGTCCGCCGCTCCCGCCCCCGCGACTCTGGAAGCCGCCGCCCCCAAGACCACCGGCCGGAAAGCCGCCTCCCCGGAAGCCGCCCGCCGGGCTGGCCCGGCTAGGGTTGTATGGGCTGTCCCGCCGCCCGAGCGGAGCCTGAATTGCTCCGCGACCCTGGCTGCTACTCATCCGAGCACCTACATACAGCCCCCCGTCGTCATAGACGAAACGGACCTCGGTTCGCTCACTGGGAGGCGCACCTTCCATCGGCTCCTTCTGAACGAAGTCGGTGATGGGTATGGCGCGGCTCCAGGCGGCCTCAAGGAGGCGCCCATCCACCTGGATCTCTCCCTGAGGCACGCGGATGGCATCAGCCGCCTTGGGCAGTCCCGTCGGAGGTGTTTGTGCGAACCCCTCCGCAAGCCCAGTTGTCTGGACTGAACTGACTAGGAGCAGGATGGAGAATGGGACACGCAGCCCACCCAACTTGTCCGGTGGGCGGATCAATGTTGCGTCGGACTGCAAGTCATCTATGGAACATCCGAAGGCCCGTCAGAAGGCTCGCCTCCGCTACGGGTCATTGTGTTCTTCTCTTGTACTTGACGGCGTCGGCGATCAATTACCGTCCCGGACCCTGCAACGTTCCGGATCTGCCCGTCCGGATAGCCGATGGCTCCGTTGAGGACAATCACCGGGGGACTCGGCCTCGCTGCTTGTGGCAGTTGGACGCCCGATCGCGGACCGGAGCCGACAGCGCCGAAGCGGCCTGACCGGGCATGAGACGTGACCGGGCCTTCCCGGCCGGTGAGGGAGCCCCTGAAGATGTGGTTGCCAGTCGGCGATCTTGGAGCTCAGGGGGCATTGCCGACGGCATGCTGGTGCCTTGGAAGCCAGAAAGGCTGTGGCGCTGGGGCTGGCGGGTGTCTGAGAAGGCGATCTCTTCGATCCGGTGAGAACGAGCTCTTGCCGGAATCATCTTACAGTCCGGGTGTGCAAGATGCCTCTTGAATGAGGTAGGATCAAATGGTGTGTAAAAAGAGAGGCGACGCACCTTTCGGCTGAGGATTAAACCAGCGAGCCCGGGTGACAGCCCGGGGAAAGGAACGTCGCCTCATGAGAGAGGATATCGCGGGACGGGAGTGTGCGTCCAGCAGGCGGATGTGGGAGGTGCTGGAGGGGATGGTGCGGGAGAAGGCGCAGGAGTTCATCCAGGGCATCCTGGAGGAGGAGGTCACGGATCTGCTGGGTCGGGAGAAGTCGGAGCGGCGGGCGGGGATCGATAGGCCGGAGGGCTACCGCAACGGATACGGCAAGCCGAGGCGGCTGGCGATGAGCTCGGGAACGATCACGCTCCGGCGTCCCCGGGTTCGCGGAGTGGAGGAGCGATTCCAGAGCCGGGTGCTGCCGTTGTTCGCGAGGCGGACGAAGGAGGTGGGCGCTCTATTGCCGGAGCTGTATCTGCACGGTCTGGCTGAGGGAGACTTCGAGCTGGCGATGCGGGGACTGCTGGGGGAGGGGGCACCGTTGTCGAAGTCATCGATCCGGCGGCTGCGGGCGGGGTGGGCAGCGGAGTTCGAGGCCTGGTCGAAGCGCTCGCTGGCCGATCGAGAGGTCGTCTACGTGTGGGCGGACGGGATCTACGTGAAGGCTGGGCTGGAGCGGGACAAGGCCGCGCTGCTGGTGGTGCTGGGCACGATGCGAGACGGGACGAAGGAGGTGTTGGCGCTGAGACCGGGCTACCGAGAGTCGGTCGAGTCGTGGTCTGAGGTGTTACGGGAGCTGAAGGCACGCGGCATCGAGGCGCCGAAGCTTCTGATGGCGGACGGCAACGCGGCGATCTGGGGGGCGGTGAGGCAGGTATGGCCTGAGGCCGGTGAGCAGCGGTGCTGGAACCACAAGATGAGGAACGTGCTGGACCGACTCCCTCAGCGCGAGCAGAGCGAGGCGAAGGATCTGCTCAGGGTTGTGGTCTATGCACCGAGCCGGGCCCAGGCCGCGAAGGCCCGTCAGGCGTTCGAGAAGCGCTACGGGCCGTGGTATCCGAAAGCGGTGGACGTGCTCGAGGACGACTGGGAGCGGATGGTCAGCTTCTACGACTTCCCCGAGGCCCACTGGAAGCATCTGCGCACGACGAACGTGGTCGAGAGCCCGTTCGCCGCGGTACGGCTCAGGACCAGCGCGGCGAAGCGGTTCAAGAAGGTCGAGAGCGCCACGGCCCTGATCTGGAAGCTCCTGACCGTGGCCGAGAAGCGCTTCAGAAGGCTCGACGCTCCCCACCTGCTCAGCGATGTGTTTGAAGGAAGAAAGTTCGAAGACGGAAAGCCCGTCTCAACCCAACAGCGGAAGGCTGCCGCCTGACACGTTTACACACTTATTGACCCGACCTCATTGAATGTTCCTTGCGTTTCGGGTCTGGGAGGCTGTACGTTTAGTCCAATAGTCCAAATTCGATTAGTGCTTTGGGCTAGACGGTTGAACGTCAAATCTTGAAGGTGCGGACGGGTCGCCGCGACTCGATCAACTCAGAGGGAGGCCAATCATGAGGAAGGACACGAGTTCACGCTTCCAGATGGGATTGGGCGTCTCAATTTGCATGGCGACGCTCGCCCTGGCAGCGCTCCTGTCGTTCCCAGGGGAGACGTCTGCGCAGGCGCAAGACGACCCCGTCACCTTCGCGCGGGACGTCGCGCCGATCATTCAAGAGAAGTGCGAGACCTGCCATCGAGACGGCTCGATCGGCCCGCATTCCATGACGAACTACGAAGAGATCCGGCCCTGGGCCCCCCTCATCAAAGAGAAGGTGACGACCCGAGAGATGCCTCCGTGGCCCCTCGACAAGACGATTGGTATCCAGCGATTCAAGAACGACCGGTCTCTGAGTGATGAGCAGATCGAAACCATCGTGAGCTGGGTGGACTCCGGTGCACCCCTGGGGGACGTAGCGGATCTGCCCGCTCCGCTCGAGTGGCCGGATTGGTCCGACTCGTGGCGGTTCGAAGACGAGCTCGGCCGGCCACCGGATATCGTCGTATCCACACCGTCTTACAAGGTGCTCGCGAACAGCGCGGACGACTGGCCCTGGCTAGAGTCACCGATCGAGGGGCTGACGGGAGAGCGGTGGATCAGGGCGGGCGAGTTCAGGCCTGGGTCCGCGGACACTTGGAACGTCTTCCACCACGCCAACCCTGGTATCGTCAAGCCAGACGGGACGCAGGACGGCTCGCTGAGGCAAGTGCGCGGGAACGAGGGAACCATCTACGCCGAGGATTCCGGCACGCCGGTCGGGCCGGGAGACATCGTTCGGTGGAATATGCATATGTATGCGATCGACCGCGACGTGGATGCCGTCCTGCAGCTCGGTCTCTGGCTCTACCCGGAAGAGGAGCCTCCGACGTATAGGGCGGCGGGCGCCGATGGGTTTAGCTGCAGCCAGTGGACGGGGCACGGTTTCGTGTCGGACCCGCTCCCGGGACGCTTCGGACCGAATCTAAGGGGAGGACCCCGCGGAATAACTAGCGATCCTCAGATCGCGCGGCAGGGCGATCTCCTCATCCCACCGAACAGCTGGGCGACCTACCGCGGCGTGTATGTGATGGACCGGCCGGCGCGTCTCGAGGTGGCACGGGCGCATATGCACGTTCGGGGTCGATATCAGATCCTCGAGGCGGTCTATCCGGACGGTCGCTGGGAGGTCATCAACAAGTTCCACTTCGACCACGACTGGCAGACCGGGTTCCTATACGAGGACGATGCAATGCCTCTATTTCCGAAGGGGACCGTGCTCATCATTACGGGCGTCTTCGACAACACCTCGGGTAACCCTGACAACCCCGATCCCGACCAGTGGGCTGTGCGAGGCGACCGAACCGTCGACTCGATGTGCCACTTCAGGATGGGCCTGACCTATTTTGATGACGAGGCGGAGTTCGAAAGGATCGTGCAGGAGAGAGAGATGCTTCTCCGTGAGGAAAAGCTGGCGGAGGACGGAGGAGATGGTGATGGAGGGCAGTAGGAATCGGAATAGTCCGTAATTAGGTGGGTTGCTAGTGCAATAAGGAGAGGGGCTCCGGCCCCTCTCCTTATTGCTTTGCTCTGCTGGAGAAAGTCATGAAACCGGCGTATTTGCTCACAGTGGGAGTCTTCGCAGCGGGTATTTTCGCGGAGAGCCCGATGCCCCTTGAGGCTCAGACCAACATACCAGGTGCTGCCGGAACGGAGATGGTTCGAAACCTCCGGCCCTCCGGCCAGCCGGTGATCCCGCTCTTCGACGGTTGGTATTCGAATCCGGACGGCTCACACGGGCTGTGCTTTGGATACTTCAACTTGAACTTTGAGGAGGTGTTGGACATCCCATTGGGACCGGACAACTTCATTGAACCGGCCCGCTATGACGGGAGTCAGCCGACCCACTTCAGGCCCGTGCCGAGCCAGGCCGGTGGCTACGCCAGGAGGTACTATTGCGTCCTCGGCGTGAACCTGCCGCCAGGATCCGAGAGCGAGCGCGTTGTGTGGACGCTTCGTTGGGACGGCGAAAGCTATTCGGTTCCCGGTCACATCGGGGCGGACGACTACACGATCGAGGAGCCGGATCAGCCAGGGCGGAGCAGTGTGTCACCGTTGGTCCGGTTCCTCGAACCGGCCGGGCCGGCGGGAAGAGGTCGCGACGGCGATCTAGTGGCAGGACCGTTTACGACTGGGGTGGGCGATCCGTTCTCGATCGAGGTCTCGGTAAGCGAGCCAGTCACGGAGAATCCCAACTCTGGATTCGAGCAAGTCACGGTCCTTTGGTCGAAGCACCAAGGGCCTGGGGACGTGACCTTCAGCTCAACGAATCAGATGCCCATCTCGGACGGAGTGGAAGCCACCACGACGGCTACGTTTGGCGAGCCCGGCAATTACATGCTCCGCCTACAGGCGTACGAGGGTAGACAGCCGTGGGGATCCCAATGCTGCTGGACCAATGCGTTCGTTAGGGTCACGGTTACTCAGTAGCCGGGGCGCCCCTACGACCTCCGAGGCGGCACCCGGTACGGCTCTCGGCACGATCAGGACCGGGCCGTAGGGATCAGCGAGATCTGCTTTGGACGGGTGACCGCAGCACGGGGCCAAGCGAGGGTCCCGCGCCGGCGATACCGGGGCCGGTCCCGATCATCAAGGGGCCCTCTCAGAGCCTGATCCGGCGCGTTACGGCAGCGTCAGGGCAACCAGCGAACCGGGAAAGTCCATGTGGACGCTGCCGCTCTGTACGACGATGTACTGCTTCCCCTCGTGCATGTACGTCATCATCCCGTACTGCCCGGGAGCCGGGAGAGGTACGCTCGCCAGGATCTCGCCCGTGGCCTTGTCACGGGCGTGGAGCTCCAAGGGAGCATCGGGCATGATCTGAGCGGTACCCTGGCTGAGCGCCCGGGTCTGCACCAACAGGCTGCCCGTCACAATCTGGAGCGACCAGCCATTTCCTCCGGAATTGGGAACCTCCACGCCAGCGAGCAGCGGATGGTTCCTGATTCGATCCGGTGTCTCGCCGATGGGGACTGTCCAGATCCGCCGACCCGTGCTCATCTGGAGCGCGGAGAGCGCGTTGTCCAGGGGCTTCCAGAGCCGCAGACCATCGATGGTCTCGAGCCCACCGCCACCTCCCGGCAACCAAGCGGCCACCGTCGTTCCCGTCGTCGGGGTGTAGTTCGGCGTCGCGTAGCCGGCTCCGGGCGCGGCGTATTCCTCTCTCGGGTCGTCGACTCCGCCCGTGGGCTCCATGAACGCGGGCGCATTGCAGTTTCGGGTGTGCGAGGAATAGAGCATACCCGTCGTGGGATCCGCGGTCGGAGGATGCGGGATAACGTTCCCGCCGCCTTGGCAGCCCACGTTGTTCAGGAAGTCGTTCGTGTGGTCGTGGGGAAGCGGCGGGACATAGAGCCCCCCAACCCGGTAGTTGCTCAGGATCTCGAGCGCCTGCTCCCTGAGCTCCGGAGTGTAGTCGATCACGAATTCCTCGGTGAGTCCGCTCAGAAGGATCGGGTCCACCGGCTCCGGCAACGTCGGATACGGCTGGGTGGGAGAAGTGTAGTTCCCCGGAACTTCTGTCTGGATCACCGGCCGTTCTTCGATGGGCCAGAGCGGCTCCCCCGTCTCCCGGTTGAATGCAAAGACCAAGCCCTGCTTCGTGCTCTGAACGAGGGCGGGGACACTCTCCCGTTCCACCGTGAGATCCATCAGGATCGGTGCGGCCCCGATGTCGTAATTCCACTGGTCGCTGTGGTGGATCTGGAAGTGCCAGCGGCGCTCGCCCGTCTCCACGTCGAGCGCGAGCACGCTCCCTCCGAAGAGGTTGTCGCCCGGCCGATGACCCGCGTAGGACTGGACGGTCGAGGCGTTGGTCACAATGTAGACGAGCCCCAGCTCGGGATCAGCCGAAGCCGGAGCCCACGACGACATGTCACCGGAGAACTGCCACGCGTCATTCTCCCACGTGTCGTGGCCGAACTCGCCGGGCCGCGGGATCACATGGAACTTCCAAAGGAACTCGCCGGTCCGGGCATCGAACCCCATGATATCGCCCGGAACGTTCTCGATCCGGGTCTGCTCGTAACTGGGCTCGTGCCCGACGAGCACAACCACGACCCCGTTCACCACGATCGGGGGCGAAGAACTCGTCACCATTCCCAGCTCCCTCGGGATCCCGTAGTCCGGATCGTAGCTTCCCCCGGCGGCCAGGTGGTCCTGCCAGCGGCCCCAATCCCCCAGGAGGTCCGGGATCAGATCCACGACCCCGGTCTGAGAGAAGCCCGGGAGAGGGACGGGTTCACCCCAGCCCTCAAGGGGCCGGCCAGTCCTGGCATCCAGCGCCCAGAGAAAGAAGCCGGGCGTCGTGATGTAGATCACCCCCCGACCGTCCACCTCCCCGTAGGCAACCCCCTTTCCGTACGCCTGCCGAGGCGAGCGCAGGTACCGGATCGTCTCGGGCTCCCGGAAGGTCCAAAGCGTCTCGCCCGTGGCGGGATCGATCGCCGCGACCTGCCTGCGCGGGGTGACCACCGTGTAGAGCATCCCATCGGCGTAGACCGGGGTGGACCGGAAGAAGTAGTCGACGTTGGGGCCGAAGTTGTCGCTTCGCCAGATCCACGCCACCTCCAGCTCCTCGAAGTTGGCGGCATTGATCTGGTCGAGCGGGGAAGATCGCGTGTGCCCCGCGTCACCGCCCAAGTAACGCCACTCCCCATTCTCCGTCCCGGGTAACCTCTGGGCAGAGAGAGGCGCCCCGACCCCGGGCAAGAGCGCGAGGCCGAGGGTGAGGGAGAGCGTGAGGATCCTGAAGGCGCATCGGAGCTGAGATGTCGTGGTCCTCGTCATTGTGGTCTTGGTCATTCCGCCTTCCTCATCCATAAGGCACCGGGCCGCGGGGTGTGCACCGCTTGTGACCGGACGGCCATCCGAATCTTAGACACGCGAAGTCCCCGCTGCAACGGGATCTCCGGAGGAACACCGGGGGACGAGCCGTTCCGGCAGCAACACGTCCTGATGCACCGGTCGCCCCCCGTTCCGAGGACCTTGCACGGCTTGGGCATCGCCACGGGGCACGGGATGCGTCGGACTTCCAGACCCGCGCCGCAATCCTTTGAGAATGAGGGCGCCTCGTGGTAGATTTCTTGGCTGTCACGTCCTTCGGTAACGCTGGACTCGAGCACCTGAGCGGCGCCACCTGAGGAACGTGACGCTCTCTTTGTGCAGGTACCGGGCGAGGTGCCGCGATCCTGGCCAATGGGACTCGCTCCACATTCCCCCCTCGGCCCCGCCGGCCCGAGTCACGCCCAAACCGAACTGAGTTCCATGAGACTCTCCGACCCCAGAGGTGAACCGACCGGTGTCCGCACGATGGCGATGGCTCTCGTGACCTCGCTCCTATGGGTGGGGTGCCAAGCTTCCGAGGCTCGAGAAGACCTCGGCTCGGCGTTCCTGGAGGATGCGACCGGCAGCGACGCCCAGTTGGCGAATCCGGATGCTCCGGGCGTCAGGCAGACCGGCCCGAACCAGTACGAAGCCGTAGTCATCGCCTTCGAGGGTGGCTTCGACCCCACGGAGATCAGGGTTCCGCTGGGCGCCGAGGTGCGCTTCCGGATCCGGTCGGCGGATGTCGGCCACGGACTCCTCATCGAGGGCACGGATGTCGCACTGGAGGCCGCCGAGGGCTTCGGGTTCGCGGAAGCGACCCATACCTTCACCGAAGCTGGCGCATACGCTTTCCTCTGCCATATCTATTGCATCGGGGGACACGAGTCGATGACGGGGGTCGTCATCGTTGAGTAACGAGAACGGCGGGGGAGGGGCTCGAGCGCGAGTCACTTCCGTCGCCAAGATGGCCCAGGAGAGGAAATGAGAAGAGACCGCACTCCGTGGCACGGGCGATGGATGTGGATCGTGGCCATCGCCTGCTCCCCCGTCCTCCCGGCCCCCTCCGATGCATTCGCCCAGGCCGGCCCGACGACCGATGCCGATCTCCCCCAGATGATCCCTATCTTCCCCCTCCCGGACGTCACCCTCTTCCCCCACACCCAGCGGCCGTTCCATATCTTCGAGCCGCGGTATCGCGCGATGGTCGCCGACGCCCTAGCGGGAAACAGGATCATCGGGATGGTCCTCCTCGAGCCGGGATACGAGGCCGAGTACGAGGGGCGCCCACCTGTCTTCGCCGTGGGCTGCGCGGGCGTCATCGTGGCCTCCGAGGAGTTGCCCGACGGACGCTATAGCATCGTCCTCGAAGGGCTCTCCAAATTCCGTATCGTGAGCGAGGACGAGAGCCGCCCCTACCGCCTTGCCGCCGTCGAGTTTCTCGACGAGACCGTCGACCCAAGCGACCGGCCCATCCTTCAGGAGCGGCGGCGACAGCTCGAGGCGGCTCTCGCGGCCCGCTTCCCCGGGGCTGAGCTCCCGCCCTCGGATCTCTCGGACGAGGAGGTCATCGACGAGCTCGCTCTCATCCTCCCGCTTGCACCGGCGAGCCGGCAGGAGCTCCTCGAGGCCGAGGGACCGATCGCGCGCGCCTCGCAGCTAATCGGACTCCTCCGCGGGAGCCGTCAGGCTGCGCGCCAAGCGCGATCCAACGGAGCACACGGCGAGTGAAGTGGACTGCCTCCGCTGCATGCGTGCCGGTGCACGCGTGCAGGGCGAGAGGCGTCGCCGTCCACTCCATCCTCGCCGTCCTGTTCATCGTCACGCCGCCGCGTGCGTTCGGTCAGATTCCGACCGAGGCACAAGCCGGCGCGCGGGCCCGGGCTTCGGAAGCACTTGCCGGTTCACCTGTCTACCGTCATGAGCTTGCGCCGAGAGCACGAGCGCTCCGCACGTCCAGCGAGATCAGCCTTGACGGCCGCCTGAGTGAAGCCGTCTGGAGCGAGGCTTCGGCCATCACGGATTTCATCCAGCAGGACCCGGCCGAAGGCGAGCCAGCAACGCAGCGGACCGAATTCCGGGTCGCCTACGACGATGTCGCGATCTACATCGGCGCGATGCTCTACGACACGGAGGAGGTTACCTCCCGGCGGACCCGGCGCGATCCCCAGCGAAGCGATTACGACTTCATTCAGGTGGGGCTCGACAGCTACCACGACCACGAGACCGTCTATCGATTCGGGGTGAACCCGTCGGGCACGAAGCGTGATGCCGTCTCCGGGCGGGGGCGCGGCGGCGGCCCGGGGGGCCCGGGAGGCGGGGGGGGCGGGGATGATTCCTGGGATCCGGTCTGGGACGCCGCCACCCTGATCCACGACTCCGGGTGGTCGGCCGAGATGAGGATCCCCTTCAGCCAACTGCGCTTCCGGCCGGACGAAGAGCAGGTCTGGGGGATCGAATTCCAGAGGAACATTCACCGAAACCAGGAGCGCGTGACCTTCCCGTTCGTACCCACACTCGAGCAGGGAGGGGCCTCACGCTTCGCCCACCTTGACGGAATCGCCGGCATCGAGCCGGGACGCAGGCTCGAGGTCTTGCCGTACCTGGCAGGGCGCGCCGAATACCTTGAGCAGGCCGATCCCCCTGGGATCACCTTCGACAATCCCTTCGGGAGCGGCTCAGACCATCTCGCACAGCTGGGCGCCGATTTCAAGTATCGGCTGATGTCGAACGTCACCGTAGACGCCACCGTGAATCCGGACTTCGGACAGGTCGAACTCGATCCATCCGTGATCAACCTGACGGCCTACGAGACCCGGTATCAGGAGCGCCGCCCGTTCTTCGTCGAGGGAGCCGATGTTTTCCGCTTCGGCGAAGGGGGGCCCGGTGGTGGCGGAACGGTTCCGGCGCCCCAGCTCCTCTATTCTCGCCGGATCGGGAGACCGCCTTCCGTCGCCGTACCGTCGGACGCCGTGTATTCGGACGCGGCGCCGTGGACGACCATCCTCGGGGCGGCGAAGGTCACCGGGCGAGTGGGTGACGGATGGTCCCTTGGGATCCTCGAGGCCGTGACCGCCCAGGAGAGCGCCCCCTACATCGACTCAGGCCGGCGGGTGGACGAGGCGGTGGTCGAGCCGCGGGCAAACTACCTCGCGGGCCGGCTTCGCAGGCAGATGCGGGGTGGCGATACGAGGCTCGGGTTCATGGCCACGGCCGTGCACCGCGACCTCGCGGGGACTGCGCTCGCGGGCCACCTCCGCTCGGCAGCCTACGCGGGCGGTGTGGACTTCGGACATGAATGGTCAAACCGAACGTACCAGGTAACGGGAACCGTCCAGGTAAGCCACCTCGAGGGGGACGCGGGAGCCATCCGTCGTACCCAGCAGTCCTCCGCGCGGTACTATCAGCGTCCGGACGCTGATCACCTCGAGCTGGACGCGACCCGGAGCTCCCTCTCCGGCTACTACGCGGGCGCCACGGCCGCCAAGCAGGCCGGCGCCTTCGGGGCGCGGATCGCTGCGGCCGCCATCAGCCCAGGCTACGACGTGAACGATCTGGGTTTCCAGCCAGCCGCGGACCGGCTCGTCATCGACACGAACCTGAGCTACAACCAGCCGAATCCCGGCCGATTCCTGAGGCAGTGGAACGCCAGGGGGAGCCCGGACGCGATGTGGAACTACGGGGGCGACCGGATCTTCATGCAGGTCAACGGCAACTTCGGCTGGCAGTTCCTAAACTATTGGGGCGGGCAGGTACGACTCGTATACACCCCACCCCACGACGATGACCGCCTGACCCGAGGGGGACCCCTGGCCCGGACACCGACAACGTACGGCGGAATCGTGAACCTGAACTCCGACACGAGACGATCCGTCATCGGTGAGACAAGCTGGGATTGGGAGACGGACACGACAGGTTCGCGGAGCCACAGGGTTAACGCCAACATCTTGGTGAGCGCGAGCGAGGCGCTCGAATTTCGCCTCGGACCATCTCTCCACCGGCGGCACGAGTCGGCCCAGTACGTCACTGCGGTCGAAGATCCGCTCGCGACCCAGACCTTCGGCCGCCGATATATCTTCGGCGCGCTCGACCAGACAACGATCTCGCTGGAGGCGAGGGTCAACGTGACCTTCACGCCGGATCTCTCGCTTCAGCTCTACCTCGAGCCGTTCATCTCGACGGGGGACTACGATCGCCTGAAGGAATTCGAGCGGCCGCGTGCATTTCATTTCCTCGAGTACGGGACGGACACCGGGACGATCAGGGAGGCCCGGGACGGCGGATTCACCATCGATCCGGATGGTACCGCCGCGGCGGGGACGGATGATGCGGTCCCGTTTCACGTCCCGGATGAAGACTTCAGCTACCGGAGCCTCCTCGGAAATCTCGTTCTCCGGTGGGAGTGGCGTCAGGGCTCGACCCTTTTTCTCGTCTGGCAGCAGCGCCGAATTGACGCCCGCACAGGGCACGGCACGGACGGGGTGGACCCGTGGGTAGGCGGCCTTGATCTCGGCCGGGACGTGGACGACATGTTCTCTACCCGCCCGGACAACATCTTCGTCCTCAAGGCAAGTTACTGGCTGAATCCGTAGCCACCTCCCCGGCCGCACGGGAGCGGCTCGAGGAGGAGGGGCATGCGTCGCTCCCACCCCCTCCCCGCCGCCTCGGGGGCATGCTCATGCCTTCGCTTCCGCGTTCGTAACGAACTCCGGAAACCGGAAGGCAACCCCGTCCCCTAGCCGTCTCCCCCTGTCGCCGCCTAGGCTGCTGTTCCGGTTCGATACGACCGGGAACGAAGAGCTGGCGCGGGAAGGGCCTCGCCCAGCTCGATCGATCCGTCCGGATCGATATTTCGCTCCCTGCCGCGCGGCATTACGTTGCAAGAGAGCGCCGGGGGTTCGACACGATCCGGGGAATACGGGGAGGAGAGCCCACGGTCGGCGACTCGCGGGAGCGGCGGCGGCGTAGTCCTCACCAACGGACCGGAGGGTTCGGATGCACACGATGAAGGGTCTCCAGGATTTCTGGCTGGCACTCGCTGGCCTCGGGCTCGCCGGGATGCTGGGGTTCCCCGGAGCCACAGGGGCGCAGGAGGTGACCTACGCGGGAGATGTCGCGCACATCCTGCAGGAGAATTGCTTGCAGTGTCACCATCCGGGCACGGCCGCACCGATGTCGCTCGAGACGTACGAGCAGGTGAGGCCCTGGGCGCCGATGATCAAGGAAGCGGTCGTGAACCGCATGATGCCGCCGGGGTGGTACCTCGACCGGACGGTCGGCGTCCAGGACTTCAAGAACGATCCCTCGCTCTCGGAGGAGGAAATCCAGACGATTGCGGCGTGGGTGGATTCCGGGATGCCGATGGGCGATCCGTCGCTCCTCCCGGAATCGGTCGAGTGGCGGGCCGAGCACGAGTATTGGGAGCTCGAGGACGATCAGGGTTGGGGCGCGCCGGACCTGATCCTCACCTCGCCGCCGTATACGGTTCCAGCCGCCAGTGGAGACCAGTGGTGGGAACCAGACGTATCGATCAACAACGTGCTGGACGAGCCGCTGACGGAAGGCAGGTGGGTCAGAGCCGTAGAAACGCGGCCGGCCGACAGCGAGAGCGGATACGTCTTCCATCACGCAAACACCTTCATCACCCGGGACGGAGACACATGGGAAGGCGGCGGCAGGCTCTCCGGTGCGGCTGTGGGCAAGAGGATGGACATGTATCCGGCGGACTCGGGCAAGATCCTCCTCCCCGGCGACGTCGTCCACTTCGCACTCCACCTCTATCCGATCGGACGGGAGGTCCCGGACGCCCGGATCCAGGTCGGTATCTGGCTCTATCCCGAGGGCGAAGAGCCGGAGTACGTCACCCCCGACGAGATCTCCTTCAACTCGGGGGAGAGTCGCGACTTGGGGCTACCCCGGTATACGGATCTCCTGATTCCGCCGAATGGGTATCAACTCATGCGCGGGCACTTTGTCCTCGAGGAGAATGCCCGGGTACACTCGATTCGCGGTCACATGCACCTGCGCGGCGGGTATCAGATGATGGAGGTCATCTACCCGGACGGTCGCCGCGAGGTGATCAACAAGATTGACTGGAATCACCTCTGGCACACAACGCACGTCTATGAGGATTGGGCCCAGCCCCTCCTTCCGAAAGGGACGCTCGTCATTGCCACCTCACTCCTGGACAATACGGCGGCGAACCCGTCGAATCCCGACCCAGAGCAGTGGGTGGTCTACGGGAGGAGGAGCGCGAGCGAGATGGCGCATGTCCGCTTCGGGATGACGTACATCCCGGACGAGGACTTCGAGCAGATGGTCGCCGAGCGGGAGCGGATCCTGAGAGCGCGGGAGAGCCGGCCGGCCGCCGACGATTGAAGGCCCGGGCGGGGTGCTAGGCCCAGACAGGTAGGAATTCCCCGCCCGTTGCCCCGAGGGTGGACTCCGGCACCAGTTGGCTGGATCCTGCGGCGTCTGCATCGGCCGCCACGTCCCCGGAGCCCGGTTTCGGATCTGCGAAACCGGGTGCTGGGTTCTGTAGGTTCTTGGAAGGAAAGCAGTCGCCGTCTTCGTCTCAAGGGCGTCTACGTCGCCCAGACCAAACGAGGTGGAACGATGAGACCGGGCTTCGCCGCTTCATTGCTCGCAGCAATCCCCACATTGGTCCTTCAAGGTGCGATAGCTCCCGCAGCGGGGCAGGCTCCGGCTTCCGGCACCGCAGACTGGGAAGTCCCGAGGACGCCCGACGGCCATCCGGATCTGCAGGGAAACTGGACGAACTCTACGCTCACTCCCTTCGAGCGCGAGGAGGGCCGGGGAGCGGTCTTCACATGGGAGGAGGTTGCGGTGCTCGAGCAGGGACTCGAGGGGTGTCCCCCCAATCCGGGGACGGTTGAGTGTGGGCGGGACGACAATCAGGACGACGCGTCCCTTACCAACGAGATTCGATTGCGTGGCGCAGAATACAACGAAGTCTACTGGGAGCGGGGTACGCGGATTGCCACCGTGAACGGTGAACCCCGCACCTCCCTCGTGACCCGGCCGCGAGATGGTCGCATTCCGGCCCGCACTCCGGAGGCCCAGCAGCTGCGGAGAGAGCGTCAAGACTTCCGGAGCCAATTCGAGCCGTACGACCATGTCGAGTTGAGACCCTTCGCCGAGCGGTGCATCCTGTTCGGCTCCCCATCCGGCCCCCCGATGATCCCCGTCGGGGCCTACAACTCGAACTACGTCATCGTACAGACAGCCGATCATGTGATGATCATGTCGGAAATGGTCCACGATGTGCGGATCATTCGGCTGGGAGATCCGAACCCGCTCCCGAAGCACATCCGTCCGTACTTCGGCAACTCCTGGGGGCGGTGGGAGGGTGACACACTGGTGGTGGAAACCACGAACATCAGCCCGAGTCAGCTGGTCGGGGGCGGGCCTCTCTCGGAGGACGCCAGGGTCACCGAGCGTTTCACTCTGGTCGACGAAGAGACGATCGTCTATGAGTTCACGGTCGACGACCCGAAGACGTTCGTCGAACCGTGGGGCGGCGAGATCCCGATCAACCGGCTACACGCCCAGGTCTACGAGTATGCATGCCACGAGGGAAACTACAGTCTGGAAGGCGTGTTGAGCGGTGCCCGCTACCAGGAAGCGATGGAAGCGGGGGGGACGACGGATGGCGGGCGGGAATAAGGGCCTCGGAGGAGCTCCCCCGGTGGCGTTCGGACGAATAGGAGCACCTGAGCGATCCCGCCCACTGGATTCTACCCAGGCGGGACCGGGGTAGGGCCGGGTTCGAGAGAGCGAGAAGTCGCCGGCGCCCGAGTCGCCATGACTCCCTCACGGGGGCAGAGATACACGGGCAAGGCGCGGGACGACCGCACTCCCCGCCACTCCCCCCCGGCGGGCCGAACGTCTGCTCTACGCCCGTGGCACGCACCCGCGACGGGCCATGCGACCCGCCTTCCCGTCCCAAATAGATCCCGCTCGCTCGACTCGCGTAACAGGCCTTCAGCCGCCGCCACCTACGGCCGGGCCGGGCCGCTTGCCGCCCCACCGCTCGGCGGCGGACCCACCCCCTCGTCCCGATGTTCGGGAAAGAGTCGGAGGAGTCCTTCGGGGGAGGCATCGCAGAGACCGCGATCCGTGATGAGGCCCGTGATCAGGCGTGCGGGGGTAACGTCGAAGGCATAGTTCGCGGCACGGCTCCCGTCCGGGGTCAGTCGAACGACGATCGTAGAGCCGTCCGCCGCCCGGCCCTCGATGTGCGTGACCTCACGCTGCGAGCGCTCCTCGATCGGGATCGCCGACCCATCGGTCTGCTCCCAATCGACGCTGGAGTAGGGAAGAGCCACGAAGAAGGGCACCCCAGTGTCCTTCGCGGCAAGCGCCTTCAGGTACGTCCCGATTTTGTTGCAGACGTCGCCGGAGATCAGGGTGCGGTCCGTCCCGGTGATGCAGAGATCCACCTCTCCGCGCTGCATCAGGTGTCCGCCTGCGTTGTCGGGGATCACGGAATGCGGCACGCCGTGCTGAG
This sequence comes from Longimicrobiales bacterium, assembly GCA_965206975.1. Lineage (GTDB taxonomy): Bacteria > Gemmatimonadota > Gemmatimonadetes > Longimicrobiales > Gaopeijiaceae > JAAXGI01. The sequence continues at coordinate 459,745 of OZ242253.1, forward strand.
CCAGTTCCCACGCCGTCAGACTGGCACCCTGGTTCCGGGGCCGAGTCTCGTCGACCCAGACGTGCAGATCGATTCCCTCATCATGTGCGGCGTAGATGGGTGCAAGAGCAGTGCCCCAGTCGACGGTGGCGAGCCATCCCGCGTTGCAGTGCGGAGGATCTGCACGGGCTCCTGGGCGCGTTTATTCTCCTGTGCCGCCCGAATGAGCTCCACCCCGTGTCGGCCGATCGCCTCGCACGTTCGGACATCCGCATCACAGATCTCGACCGCAGCAGCGTACAGGCTCCTCACTCTCTCCCCCAGACCGACTCGCCGAGCCACGTCCAAGAGCTTGTCCACCGCCCAGCGGAGGTTGATCGCCGTGGGACGCGCGGCAAGGAGCTCCTCCCTGCCGCTGGCCAGAGATCTGTCGGAGGGGTCCTCCCGGGCCTGAAGGCAGAGTCCGTACGCGGCCGTCGCCCCAATCAAGGGGGCCCCGCGCACCACCATCGTCCGGATCGCGTCTGCCGCCTCCTCGAGAGAGGTCAGCCGACGGACCACGAACTCGTGAGGGAGACGGGTCTGGTCGATGACCTCCACCGACCACCCGTCGGGCGCGGTCCAAATGGTCCGGTAGCGCCGCCCCCCTACCTTCACGGCGTCGGCCCCGAAGTGCACCGGTGCAGGAGAGCGTGCCTCGCGTCCTGAGGCACCCGAGCCCAGCACCCGGGCGCCGGATCCAGACGTCGGCACTCCCGGACACCCGCGATCGCTCGGTAGCGCTTGGCCATCGATCCGTCAGTCGAGAAGCTCGATCGTTACCGCCACCGACGTGTCCGCCTCGGGCAGATCCACCGCGGGCGAGAAGTGCGTGACGCCCCGGACGTGATCCCGGATGGTATACCGCTCGTTTGAGATCACGCCGCCCGGGCAGCTGAACAGACACGCGATGCAACCCGAATCCCAAAGGGGATCCTGTTCCTCGTTTCCGCCGAAGCGGAAGGCAACGCCCTGACCGCCGGGATCTTGAAGGAGCGTGGAGAAGTCACGGGGAGATTCCCACCCTTCCCACTCAACCAGGACGCGAAGTGCGGTCCCGGCCACCCGGGCGCCGGGAGGACGGACAAGGGGCAGGTGCCTGAGGTTCCACGCTGCCATCGGGACCCCACCCCCATCCTGGGCTCCCAGTTCCCGCAGCCTCTCGGCAACTTCCAGATCCGGCACCGGGGTCGTAAGGAGAGCCTTCGCTGCCGCGCCTCCTCCTTCGTAGACCAGCGCGTGGTAGCCCGCATCCTCGCCGGACGCGGAGCGGAACGCCAGGGCCTGGAGCGTGCCTGGCAACTGCAGGCGCCTCACGGTACTCGGGACCTCCGGCCGCGCGGCCCCGGACCGGCCCCGGAGGGTGTGGGGAAGTAGACCTCCGCCGAGCGTGAACCCCCACATTGTCCGGCGGAGGAAGGCACGTCGACCCAGCGCGGGAAGTTGAGAGCCCTGCTCGGCGCCGCAGGAGCTTGCGAGACCAGCGCTCCGAGAGTGGACGGGTTTTCCGGTCCGTTTCGATTCCATGCCTTTCCCCGCTCTCTCCGCTCGTGTTGTTTCTCCCTCTCCGGCAGCCGAGGTCACCCCCGCTCCCAAGGGGTTCCGCCTGGTCCTCCTGCAGCCACGGCGGCCATGGCCCTGGTGCTCTCCTCCGTCCGGGCGCGACTCGGTCCGACAGGGCGACAAGCAGCGGGCGTCAGCCCCCGCCCGGGTCGATCCGGACGATTGTATAGACGAGCGAGTCCGGAATCTCGGAGAAGTAGTGCGGCGTCCCTGCCGGGATGATGACCATGTCCCCCTCCACCAGCTCACGGCTCACCGCTCCTTCTATCCCATTTCCCGCCAGACTAGGCCCCGATGTCCCCGGCCGGCGAGGTGTATCTCCGCTCCCACGCGGTCTCGCATCGATCAGCCGGCCACCGGTAACCATGGTACCGGAGCCCCCCAGGATCGTATAGACCTCCGTGACCTCGGTATGGATCGTTCCGGCCACAACGCCCGAGGCCGGTCCTCGAGAAACGACCGCGATACTCACATCGTAGTCACCCGCGTCCAGGGTCCGTATCGGAGTGTCGATGATCCCGGGCGCGATCTCGGGGGTGGTCTCCAGGGTGTTTCGGATCTCAGCAGCCGTGATGTCGACCGCAGCGATCGAACCCGGAGTTACCTGTGCGATTAGGAGCAGGGCTCCGAGGATGTTCGGCATGGGCGATTCTCCTTATCAGGATGCCGCTGGCCTCCGAATCGAACGCACTCATTATAGGGGCACGTCGCCCCCCCTGTCTCCCTTGCTCCGCCACTGGGCGAGAAAGTCTCCGTCACACGCCCCCCCGACCATTCGTCCCCCGTGTGTCACGAGCGAGGCCAACGATCCCCGCAGGCGGTGCCAGCACTCCGACCCGGTGGTGAGCTGCCTCGGGCGCGCTCGATCACGCGAAGGCGCACTTCCGTGCGCCGGGGGTGCAGGGCCGGCGAGATGCCCGACGATCCCCGGCAGAACTCCACCCGACCGTCGTCTTCGGATGGCGCGCGGGAACGGGACCTGGAGCATGGTTGGCGGATGCAAGATCCCCGATTCCGATTTACCTTTTTGCCTTGGTCCCACCACCGTCCACCCAACAAGAGAAGCTAGATCATGCACCTCACTACTCGCCTGCTCCTGCTGGGCCTCCTCATCTCTGCCGGCCCGGCGCTAGGTCGTGCTCAGGACTTCGCCGACGTTGAAATCGGTGCCCAACGCCTCACCGACGGTGTCTACATGCTAACCGGCCAGGGCGGAAACATTGGCGTCTCGATCGGCGACGACGGCGTCTTCATCATCGACGACCAGTACGCGCCGCTCACCGAGCGGATCCTCTCGGCGATCCGCGATCTCACCTCGGAGCCGGTACGCTTCGTCTTCAATACACACTGGCACGGGGACCACACGGGCGGAAACGAGAACCTCGGCGAAAGCGGCGCCCTGATCGTTGCCCACGACAACGTCCGCGAGCGCATGGGCGTCGAGCAGGTGCTCGAACGCATCGGCCGGCCGATGACCTCCGAGCCGGCTGCGCCCGAGGGCGCGCTGCCGGTCGTCACCTTCACCACGGACGTCACATTCTTTATCAATGACGACTTGCTGCACGCCTTTCACGTCGAAGACGCGCATACCGACGGAGACGCGATCGTGCACTTCGGGCAGGCAAACGTTGTCCACATGGGAGACACCTTCTTCCGGGACCGCTTCCCGTTCATCGACACTGCAACCGGAGGTTCGATCGATGGAATGATTGCTGCGGCAGGCGTAGCGCTCGCCCTGATGGACGCTGAGACGCAGGTCATCCCCGGGCACGGCCCGCTCTCTTCGAGACAGGACCTGATGGAATACCGAGATGCGCTGAGGACGATGCGAAACGCCGTCGCGGCGCTGAAGGAGGAGGGACTCACGCTGGAGGAGATCCAGGCGCGACGCCCGATCCGGGATCACGCAGAAGCGTGGGGCCAGGACCAATCTGCCGAGGAGAGCTTCGTAGCGACGATCCACCATGGGCTCTAGCCCCTCTCGCGGGTCGGGATGCAGCGTTGGAAGAGCTTGTACGGCAAGCCGCCTGATCGGCCGTTCGAGCTGAAGCACCGCGCCGGATGAGGACGCTTCGACCGGCCGGGACCTCGCCCGCGGTACCATCCCCGAGCCGCTGTCCCGCGAGCGATCGGCCGACACGTGGGGAGGGTGGATCGACAGGTGCGCCGGAACGCGGCCAACGACAGTGGGCTTCCGCCACCTCGCCGGCCTGATCGTTGGCTGGCCGACCTCCGTTGCGTACGCGCGGGCGAGGAGTGCGTCTGCGGCGTTTGGGAGGAGGAGTCGGCGCTCGACTTCATGGGCCGCGGCCTGCACGAGAACGCGGATGTAGCTCGCTGCGTCCCGTAGCGCTCCTCGAGAACGAGGCGCGGGCCACCGGGGTGGAGCCCCTCCCGATCCTCACGGTGTTCCCGGGCGATTGAGTGGTCGGGCGCTACCCTGCCATCGAAGATCCTCCCGAGCGGCAGCCACGACCATATGTTGACAGTAGGGCTTGCGGTATACGGCAGCACGACCGCATCGCTCTTGCGCCATGGAGGGAAAGGGCCGGCGCTCGTGTCGGGGTCGACTTCGAAGCTGGACCCAGCGCACCCCACGCCCACAACGAAGCGGTGGAGCACAGCGCCGCCGACTGCCCCGAGGCTGGTCCTTTCGAGCCAGCCCGGGCGTATTGGCGTGCCCCGGGCCTGCCGCACAAGAGAAGAGCACCGGAGGCCCTGACCGACCTCCGGTGCTTCCCATCCCTCACACGCTACGGCGGAGTGCCGGCGGCACTCGTCACTTCAGCCGTCAGTCACCAGAGCCCCACCGGTAGTTGATGCGCGCGTAGTAGTAGGCCCCGTTGAACCCGAACGGCCCGAACTGTCCGTAGTCGTTCCCGGTGCCCCCGGCGGCCAACGGGTGCTTTTCCGGGTACGTGTTCAGCAGGTTCCGTGCACCGACTGAGAACGTAACCCCCATGTCTAGCGGAACGCCGACCTCGAGATCGAGGAGCGTCTTGCCCGAGTACAGCTCGTACCTGGGCGACAGGTTCGCATCACCGAGCGTCACCGCAGCCCAGTTTCGCGCGTCCTCCCGGTCCCAGTATCCACCGTAGTAGCTCAGGCGCGAACTCACGGTCCAACGATCGGCTGCGTGGCTCACGCCAATGTTCCATCGCGCCTCCGGCACCCCGCGCTCAAGCGAGCTTCGGCGATCCTCGTCGATCGTTTCCGACGTGAAGTCCGTGAGCTCGGTCGTCGTGTAATTGAAGACGGCGGTGAAGAGCGTCTGCCCGCCGAGCAGCTCCGTGGCGTACGTCGACACGAGGTCGATACCCTGCGTCAGGGTTGCGAAGTCGTTCACGAAGAAGCGGAAAATCTGCAGGTTCGCCGCCTCGGCGAACCCGGCGGCGATGAGATCCGTCGTCTCGGCCGGCGTGAGCGAGAAGTTCTTCGTGATCGTGAGCCGGTCGGACACGTTGATCCGGAAGTAGTCAGCCGTGAACACGAACGGGCCGGTGTTGATCACGGAACCGATCGAGAGGTTTGTCGAGGCCTCGGGCTCGAGATCCGTTCCGCCCCTCAGTGCCGCGGCCGGGGACGTCGAGGGAATCGTGCCGTTGTTGACCAGATCGCCGAGATCGAAATCGTACTCGGTCGTGACGTTGAAGGCATTCTGCTGGCCCGGGGTCGGGGCGCGGAATCCGGTGCTGGCCGCGCCGCGGAGGGCCACCGCCTGAGACAACGATACCCGGGCCGAGAGCTTCCCGTTCAGCGTCGTCCCGAACCCGTCGAAGTTCTCGAAGCGGAGAGCGCCGCCCAGGTTCCACGCATCGTCCATCCCGTAGAGCTCGACGTCGCCGTAGAGCGCGACGTTCGCGCGCGCCCAGGTGCCGGAGTTCTCGGGCCGCGTGCCGTTGTACCCGTTCGACCCCGAGCTGAAGCCCTGTAAGGCGTACGGACCGATCTCCCAGGAAGCCGCGTCCCCGGCGCCGAGGTGGTACTCCTCCTCCCGCCACTCGGCTCCGGCCGCGATGTTGACCATCTCGCTCAGCGCATACGAGGTGTCCAGGTTGAAGCCGAGGGCGCTCTGCCGAAGGAGGTTCGGCCGGAAACTCGTCGGGCTCTGGGGCCCCATGGATGCGTTGACCGTGTCGAAGATGAAGGTGTCAACGGTGTTTCGGCCCCAGGTCACGCTCGCATCCCAGTTCAGATCCGCGAACATGAGGCCGCGGATCCCCGTCACCACGGAGGCGTCGAAGACGTCACCGCCGAACTGCGGGGTGAAACCGCCCGGCATACCGTTCGCCGCCCCAACGAAGGACTCGTGGAAGGTGAAGCAGTTGGGGTTACTCTGGACCTGCTGGTACGCGGCCGGGTTCGGCTGGCTATTCGTGATCGCGACCGTCGGGCAGTTCGCCGATCCCGTCCCATTTGCCTGGAGCACGTCGCCCACCAGGAGCGTCCCGCCGCCGTCGCCGCTGAAGACGGACCCGCGCGTATTGGGATTCCGGAAGTAGAATCCGCCCGTCACCTTCTTCGTGGCGTAGTTCGTGTGTCCGTACCACTGCAGCTGGTTCTCGAACACATGCCCGAAGTTGCCGAACAGCTTGAGATCGTCCTCGATGAGTGGCGAACCCCACACCTGCGCCGTGTTCCGAACGTTCGTGTTCCCGGCCGAGCGGATGCCTGCGGCGTCGTTGCGCTGGATCGCTCGGTTCGTCGGATCGGTTCCGCCGTACTCGAGGCTCAGATTCGCGAACCCGGTCTCACCGAAGGGGAGCCCCACATTGGCGGCAATGGCGTAGGAGTTCGCCCGGCCGCCGATCCCGTTGCAGGAGGTTCCAATCGAGCCGCAGGTAGCCGCACTCCCGGTGTTCTCGTTCGCGAATGTGCCGCCGCGCACCTCGATGCTTCCGCCGGAACGGGCGTTCTTGAGCTGAAAGTTGAGCACACCCGCGATGGCATCGGAGCCGTACTGCGCCGACGCCCCGTCCCTCAACACCTCGACCTGATCGAGCGCGACGGCGGGAATGACCGAAATATCCGGTCCCTGCGAACCGTCCGCGATGCCGTTACCGAGCCATGCGATGACCGCCGCCCGATGGCGCCGCTTCCCGTTGATGAGGATCAGGGTGTGATCCGGCGCAAGGCTCCGCAGATTCACGGGTCGCACGATCGAGGCCGCGTCGCTGATCGGCTGCGTGTTCACGTTGAACGATGGGACGAGTGCGCGGAGCTGGTTCGTCAGGTCGGACTCGCCCTGGCGCAGAAAATCCGCGACCGGAACGACGTCGATCGGTACAGCGGATACCGTGACGGAGCGCGGCTCGGCCCGGCTTCCGACCGCCACAATCGGATCGAGGATGAAGAATGGATCCTCCTCCTGCTCCTGCATGCCCCTGACCCCCGGCACCGGCATCAGGATACCGAGCACCGCCGCTGCAACAGCAACTCGCGCAGTCCCTCTCCACTGAACGTCGGCCATGCTCAGTACCTCCCTTCGGGTTGGTTGCGATAAGCTCGCTCGGAGTAGCCTCCGAATCTACCAGCACGTACGCTACATACAATAACACGGTGCGATACACATATTCAACGTGGATCCGGGGCACAAGGGAGCGATAGGCCCCAGGGGCTAAGAGGCCTATACAAGATGCGCTCTCGCTCGAGAGGTCGCTCTCCGGTCGTGCCGTGGACACGGGTGTTGGCCACCCTATCGAGCCAGTGCCCGGGCGGGTGGTTCAAAGTCCGAGTCGGCCAGGAAGATCCGTCCGCAGAAGAAGTTCTCGCGAACGGACCGGCCGCTCAGAGCGTCCCCTTCGAGCTTCGCACCGCAGGGGGGCAGGCTCCGGGCTTGAAGCCTCAGTGAAGAGCGAAGCATCCGAACTCCGGGTTCTCGACCAAGCAACCGTCACCGGGCATCGGGATCGCCTGCCCGATCCCGTGAGGAAGGAGATCCGAGCCGCCGAGGGCCACGCGTGATCAGGCTCCACGTCGCACCTGCGTCTCGCGGTCGACTACTCGGCTCGGGAGGCGCTCCTCGGGGCTGCTGCACTCTTGGCCGGGACACCCTCCCTTCTCGTGGATCCGTCAGGCGTGCGCGCGCATGATGCGCCGCCCGGAACCCGTAGCGTAGACCTCCTCGTCCGCACGGCAGGAGAGAAGCGGTTGAGCGACCTCCTTCTCCGGGAGTCGGCCGACGCGGAGCTCGTCTTCACCGATCCCCTGCGGGTCGGCTCCCTCGGCACATGAACGGAGGGCGCCTAGATGAGGGAACGCAAACTGCCGGTCCCCGCGATTCTCGCCGCGGGCGTCGGGATGGGGGTGGCCGGAGACCACCTGCTCAGAGCCCTGGGAGCCCCCGGGCTCAACTTCCCCCTTGTCTTCGTGGGGCTCGCCGCTTCGGTCCAGATCGTGCTCCGAAGCGGCGGATCCCCCCCTGAGTCGCGAAGCCTCCATGTGGTTGGCCGTCGGCGTCCTCCCGTGGCGTGGCTCCGAACTCCGCCGCCTAGGCACCTCACTCGCGGCCTGCACCGCGTTCGCCCTGCCTCCGCTCCACAGGGGGTCGCCCGTGGATCCGCCGCGCAGGCGTGACGGAGATCCTCGAAGCCGTGGCGAGAGGAGGATTTCGCTCTTGGTTTGGAGGCCTGTGCCTGTTCACCCGGCATGACAGGGACGAGATCGGGGATCGATCCGTTCCGATGGACCGTGCGACAGGTGGCCCGGGCGAGCATCGGCGGCCTCCTCCTCTCGGATCTGAATGCCCATACGCGGCTCTACTTCTAACTGCTTCGCTGGCCCCGGCCCCTCCCGCAGCCGTGGACGAGCAGAGCACGGGCATCGCCGCCCTGTGACCGGAGAGGCGCGTCGCATTGCTGGCGGCCGCGTACAGCGGCTCGAGGCGGCGAGGCCGTCTTTGCTAGGATCCTCGACTGGGAACGGGCTTGGCGAACCGCGTGCTGCCGTTCGACAGCGGTGTGGCGGGCACCTATGCCGGGATCGCCGGCGCACGGGGCCGGCCTGGGCCGGCCGCACAAACGGACTGTCAAATAGCAGCGGCGGCTCGTGCGCGCGGTTGTGGCGGTGGCGACCCGCGACATCCGGGACTTCGAGGATACGGGGATCGAAATATTCGAGCCTCAGAACGGCGCGTGAGCAGAACGGCTGAAGCCTTTTTCCGCGTCAAGATTGACTAGCACCTGTAGAGCTGGCCGCACGGGACAGGTTAGGCAACTCGGCTCGGTTCGGGCCCGCCCTCCCGCGCCAGCCCACCGTGTACAGCGCTGCTCATTGGCTCATCTGGTGACGGGCAGCCTCTCGCCCGAGGGGCGTGAGCCGCAGAACGCCGCCCTCCTCCCGAGCGATCAACCCCTCCCGCTCGGCCTCCCATATCGCCTTGGGCGCGAAGTCGGCGGACCACCGGAAATGCTCCTGAAGGTGTGCTTCCCGGCTCTCCCGCTCCGCGGAGGGCCCCGCCTCATGGTGGAGCAGGTGCGTCGTGAGCATGAGGCTCGCGAACTCCAGCTTCTGGCGGGCCCTCCGCCGAATCCCGGCCACGATCCCGCGATCGGGGGCGAAGAGGAGGACGACGAAGAAGAAGACGCCCGACATGCTCGCCATGGACCCCGCAATCGATACATCAGCGGCTCGGGCCACCCAGTAGCCGGAGATGGCGGCAAGCGTCCCCAGGACTCCGCTCAGTACGATCAGGCTCGGCAGGCGATTCGTGAGGAGGTACGCGGCAGCGGGGGGAGCGATCATCAGAGCCACTACGAGGATCGAGCCTACGGCATCGAAAGCCCCCACCGCCGTCGCCGACACGAGGGTCATGAAGCCGTAGTGGAGGAGTACCGGCGAAAACCCCAGCGCGTGAGCAAGGCCGGCGTCGAAGGTCGCCAGCTTGAGCTCCTTGTAGAAGACCGCGACCACGGCGAGGTTCGCGGCCAGGAGCGCGCCCATCAGCCAGAGGCTCCTCGGGCCCAGATCTAGCCCCCCGACCTCGAAGCGGCGGAAGGGGGCGAATGCGATCTCGCCCAGAAGGACGGCATCCAAGTCGAGGTGAACGTCTTCGGCGAAGCGCGAGATTAGGATTACGGCGATCGAGAAAAGCGCCGGAAAGACAAGCGCGATGGCCGCGTCCTCCTTGACCAGCCGGGTCCGGTGCAGGAGTTCGACGAGCGCTACCGTCAGGGTTCCGGTAGCGGTAGCCGCGGCGACGAGAAGCGGCGAGGTGATGTCCTCCACTATGAAGAACCCAAGCACGATTCCCAGGAGGATCGAGTGCGAGATCGCATCGCTCACGAGCGCCATTCGGCGAAGGACGAGAAAGACTCCCGGCACGGCACAGCTCACCGCCACCACGACGGCCAGGAGCTGGATCTCGATGTCCGTGCCCGTCACCGCTCCACCTCGGGGACTCCTGCCTCGCCACCCTCGGACTCCGGTTGGAATCGCTCCCGGGCACGCTCCGCCCCCGCAGGGGTGAGAGACCAATCGCCCGGCCGCGCCTCGCGGGCCCACCCACTCGACTCGAGTAGCCTCAAGCTCCGCTCCACGCCCCCCAAGTTTGGCTGCATGGCCTCAAGCACAGCGATGGGATGCGGGTGCTCGATCCTCTCGGGGTGCTGGGCAGCCAGCGCGTAGAGATCCCCGAGCACACCCTCGGCGCGCACGCTCCGGCGGGTACGGAGGTCACGAAAGAGACGGGAGCCGAGTCCCCGCTCCGGAGCCGCGAGGAGAGAGATGCCCACCGCACCTGTCGCGATGAGGACGATCGTCGGCCCCGTCGGAATCCCGCTCCCCGCGGAGCTGAGGAGGGCCCCGCCGGTACCTGAGACCGCCCCCAGAATACCGGCAAGGATGACCATGGTGGCCAGCGAGTTTGTCCACTGGCGGGCCGCCGCCGCAGGAGCCACGATCAGCGCGCTCATCAGGACTACGCCCACGGCCTGGAGGCCGATGACGATGGCCGCAACGAGTAGCGCCGTCAGGAGCATGTCCAGCGCGGTCGCGGGAAGGCCCATCGAGACCCCGAACTCCCGGTCGAAGGTCAGGAGCTTGAACTCCTTCCAGAAGAGGGCGAGGACGAGGAGCGCCGAAGCCCCTACTGCCAGGATCAGGGCTACGTCCCGTTCGAGGAGCGTGGCGGCCTGGCCGAAGAGGAAGGTCTCGAGGCCCGCTTGGGCGGCCGTGGGCTCCCGCTGGGCGATTGTGAGAACGACGAGTCCAAACCCGAAAAAAACGGAAAGGACGATTCCCAGTGCAGCGTCCTCGGAGACCCTCGAATTCCTCACGATCCCTAAGACGAGGAGCGTCCCGAGCCAACTCGCGATGGCCGCGCCGAAGACGAGGACGGGCATCGCACGGCTCCCCGTCAGGAGGAAGGCCAGGCCGATCCCGGGAAGCGCCGCGTGGGAGATCGCGTCGCCGAGAAGACTCTGGCGCCGGAGGAGCGCAAAGCACCCCAGTGCTCCGGCGGCGGCTCCGAGCGCCGCAGATCCGACCGAGACCGTCCGAACCGTATAGTTGGCGAGGAGGAGGTCGAACAGTTGGCCGAGGCTCAATGCCCGACCGCCGCCTGGAGGAATGGGACCCGGCCCCCGTACGTCGCTTTCAGGTTCTCTTCGGTGAAGACTTCGCTCACCTCTCCGGAGGCGATCTTCCGGACGTTCAGGAGCACGACGTCGTCGAAGTACTCGGGAACGCTCTGGAGCGCATGGTGCACCGCCACCACGGTCCTCCCCCGTGTCCTGAGTTCCTTGAGGACATCCACGATCGCCCGTTCCGTTCGGGCATCCACGCCCTGAAACGGCTCGTCCATCAGGTACAGCCGGGCGTTCTGGATCAGGGCCCGCGCAAGAAAGACCCGCTGCTGTTGACCCCCGGAGAGCTGGCTGATCTGCCGGTCCTGAAAGGCCTCCATGCCGACCTGCTCCAAGGCCTGCAGAGCCTGCGCCCGCTCCTTCGCACCGGGCCGCCGGATCCAACCCAGGGCTCCATAGCTCCCCATCAAGACCACGTCAATCACCGATGTCGGGAAGTCCCAGTCGACCGAACCCCGCTGAGGTACGTAGGCCACCTCCCTCCTCGCCTCGCCGTATGCGCGGCCGAGAACCCGGATCCGGCCCGCGGCGACCGGGACGAGATCGATGACGGACTTGATGAGCGTCGTCTTCCCCGCCCCATTCGGACCCACAACGGCGGTGAGAGCACCCTCGCGTACGGTCAGATCGATGTCCCAGAGAACCGGGCGCTCATGGTAGGCAACCGTGAGATCGTCGATCTCGATGGCGGCGGATGCGCTCAACTGCCCTCCGTCAGCGCAGGCGACCGAAGAAGCGCCCCGACGATCGTGTCCACATTGTGGCGAACCATACCGGGATAGGTGCCCTCCGCCGTTCCAGGACCACCCATCGCATCGGAGAAGAGCGTCCCGCCGATCTCGACATTCCTTCCGCGGTGACGCACGGCCGCCTGCACCGCCTCGATCGTCCGCACGGGAATCGAGGACTCCACGAAGATCGCCGGAACCCCGGTTTCCAAGATGAGGCTGACGAGGCGATTTACGTCCCCGGCCCCGGCCTCGGCGGCGGTGGAGAGTCCGAGGAGTCCCTCCACCTGAAAGCCGTAGGCCTCGCCGAAGTAGTTGAATGCGTCGTGCGCAGTGATGAGAACGCGGAACTCTTCAGGGACTTCCCCGACGCGCTCCCTGACCCACGAGTCCAGGACCTCAAGCTCCCCGATCAGCGTCGCAGCGTTCTCGCGGTACAGGGCCTCACCCTCCGAATCGACCTCTGCCAAGGTCTTGGCTACCGTGTCCACCGCGTGCATCCAGAGCGATACATCGAACCAGACGTGCGGATCGAATTGCCCGGAGAACTCCGGCGGCGAGAGCAGCCGCTTGGGAGAAATCCCGTCCGTGACCGCCTGCGCACGCACGCGCCCGTCCATCTCTTCGAGCACCTCCCCCATCGCAGCTTCCAGGTGCAGCCCGTTGTAAAAGATCAACTCCGCCGAGGAGAGCGTGCGCACGTCTCCGGCGCTCGCCTTGTACAGATGGGGGTCAATGCCGGGACCCATGAGTCCCGACACCCGGACCCGCTCGCCTCCCACCCTCTCGACGATGTCGGTGATCATGCCGATCGTGGTGACAACATGGAGCCGCCCCTCATGGTCCTCGGTGGCGGGGGCACACGCGGGCACAATGATGAGCAGGGCCGAGAGGAGGGCGAGGAGAAACGGAGAGTATCGAGTCATGGACGGAGAAGAGGGGCCGTAGCGCTAGACGGGTCCGTCCACCGGCATGGCCATGAATTAGGCGAGCCTAAATTCAAATTTAGGCTTGTCTAAATATCTCCCTCGCCAAACGCACGTCAAGGCAGTGGCGGCGTTCGAGCGACCCGGGACCGGCTCGCATCCTTGGTAAGAGGCGGACCCGGTGCCCGTCGGATCGAGAAGGGGGATGATGACCCGGACACGGGCGCTTCCGGCCGGCCGGCGAGTGTTCGCCAAAGAGGCCACACGATACCTTCTGTCCGGATGACTTCCCCACGACGCTATCCGGCGACGGCCCTGGAAGACCGGCTCGAGGGCGCCACGCTCGAGTTCGACGTTCCGCTCGCACCGCTGACCACCTTCCTCATCGGCGGCCGAGCCGACCTCTTTGTGCGTGCCACGACGGCGGAGCAGCTCGCTGCCGCGGTCTCGGCGGCGCGCGAACTCGAGATCCCCCACTTCCTTCTCGGGAGAGGTGCGAACATTCTCGTCTCGGACGGGGGGTTCCGGGGCCTTGTCGTGCACAGTGCGGTCGGGGGGATCCGTTTCCTTGACCCGGTTCGCGTCGAAGCCGGTGCCGGCGTGAACACCTTCCACGATCTCATTGAAGCGACCGTGTCCCGCGGCCTGGGGGGGCTTCATCACTACGCCGGGATCCCGAGCACGGTCGGCGGCGCCCTCTGGCAGAATCTTCACTTCCTCTCCCCCGCGCCCGCGCGCGAGCGGACCGTGTTCATCGAGGAGGTTGTAGAATCCGCGAAGCTGCTGACGGAGGAGGGAGAGCTCACCACGGTCGGCGTAGAGTACTTCGAGTTCGGCTACGACGACTCCGTTCTTCACCGTCGTGGCGACATCGTACTGTCGGCAACCTTCCGCCTTGAGCCCGCCCGGGAAGAAGAGCTCCGCCGGGTGGTCCGCGAGAACTTGGGGTGGCGGGACGAGCGCCACCCCGACCTTTCCCTGTACCCCTGCGTGGGGTCGGTCTTCCGGAAGGTCGACGGGATCGGCGCAGGACGCCTGATCGACGAGTGCGGCCTAAAGGGACACGTGGAGGGGCGAGCGGGCTTCTTTCACAAGCACGCCAATATCATCGTCAACTTCGGGGGCGCGAGTGCCTCCGAGGTACGCCATCTAATCGAGCTCGCCGCCGAGGCGGTCCGGCGCAAGACGGGGTACGAACTCATCCCCGAGATCACCTTCGTGGGAGACTTCGGATAGCGACTCCATCTGCCCCGGCTGGAGAGCTTCCTCACTCGCCCGTGCCTCCCTCATCCGGAGGCGCGAGCGTGCTAACCCGCGCGGCGGCGGCCACCACGCCCCTCACCAGAGCGGTGGTGAAGCCGTGGCTCTCCATCTCGTTCAGGCCGACGATCGTGCACCCTCGCGGGGTCGTGACCTGATCGATCTCCACCTCCGGGTGGCTCCGATTCACGAGGAGGAGCTCGGCCGCACCCTTGGCAACCTGCGCCGTCATCCGCGTCGCCTCGTCGGCGTGGAAGCCGATCTCAACCCCCCCCTGCGCGGCGCCCCGGATCGCTCGGAGAAAGAAAGCGATGCCCGAAGCACAGAGCGCGACCCCCGCGTTCATCTGATCGTCCCGGATGCGAACCGTCTCGCCCATCCCACCGAACAGCGTCTCGACTTCGGGAAGCGCAGCCTCGGAGCCAGGCTCAGCGGCAAGGCACGTCATGGAGTTGAGCGTCTGGATTCCCAGGTTCGGCATCGCTCGCACGATCGGAACCCCCGGCCCGACGTACTGGCGCAGTCTGCCCAAGGAGATGCCGGCAGCGGTCGAGACGACGGTGTGGCGCGCCGGATCAAGTGTCGGCGCGAGCTCAGTGAGAAGTGCCCCAATGTCCTGCGGCTGCACGCTCACGATCACGATCCTTGCCGCCCCGGCCGCCGCCACGTTGTCGCGCCCGGTCGGGTGGCCGCGGGCCGCGAACTCGGCCAAGGCGGGCAGCTCAAGGGAGGTGAGGTGAACCTCCTCCGGTCGGCGGAGCCGGGAGCGCACGATCCCCCGGGCGATGGCCGATCCCAAGTTGCCGGCCCCGAGTACGGCGACCGGATGAGCAGAGGTGGTAACACCGTCCTTCATTTCGCGCCCCTCCCGCCGGGGTTCCCGCTACCTTGAGGAGTGGAAACGCCGGAGCATGGATGAGTCTGGACTCCTGACCACGCCGCCCTGCACGACAGCCAGCTTACAAAGTGGTACGAGTAACTCGCGGGCTCCACTACCCTTGACACGACGGGGAGTCCCGTAACCACGCTCGTGGCGACGGTCAGGGTCGGGCACTCTCGGCCGGGCCGCCTTGCCGCTCCGGGGCCCGCATCGCGGGCAGGCTCCCTCTCCTCCGATTTCACGCTCATCCGTTGCGGGGAGCACCTCCCCCGGCGGTGGCAAAGGCGCGCACGCGTGGCCGTCATCACCGGCCACGACGAATGCTGGCGCGGCATCAGAGCGGCGAGCTAACATGATCCGCCGCGCGCGCCACCGACCCAGGGAGACTTTCACTCATGTATGAGGAGAAGCCGGCGAGACGGCTCCTCTGCGCGCTGGTACTCCTACTCACGGCGTGCGGGTGCTCCAGGAATCCTGCACAAATCCTCTTCGAACACCCGCTCCAGGCCACGATGACACCGGGGGAAGCAACCCTGCCGCCGGGCGAGAGCACCGACTTCGTCGTGACCATCGCCGGCGGCGCGGTGGGAGCGAGCGCCACCTGGAGCTGCGCCACGTCGAATCCGGCGATCGCAGGCGTGGCGGTGATCGAAACGGGGTGCCGTGCCACCGCTCTCACCGCCGGCAACACCACGATCAGAGCGACGGTTGCCAAGGGCAGCGAGGTGGCGAGCGCGACTTCCCGTCTTACCGTGAACACAGTGTCGAGCCGGGGGTGCCCGGCCGGCTCACCGAGGTGGATGACGCTGCCGGTGTGCGAGGAGGGCGCGAGGAGAGGCTACGACCGCGACGCCTTCGGCCAGGATTACTCGTCGCTCGAGGATGAGATCGTCGCCAGGCCTCCCCCGGGTCGGCTCTACGCAGGTGTAGGAGAGTCAGGAGGTGGCGCGGTGCCCGTAGGGTACGGTGCGATATCCGCACGCTTTCGCGGCGGCGCTCAGTCCGGCTCCCATAGGTCCGTTTCCACCCCCTGCTCACCGAACCCGGCGTGCGGATTTCCCGCACCGGGCTCTCCAGTGGGACCATGCGCCTCGCACACGGAACGCCGAACCAGGAACCTACGCAGGACCGGTGGTTTGCGTGCCACCAGCTCTCAGAAGCTGCACGGCTTTACCCGCATTGAACCCTGTCCGGCGCGTCGCCAGGCCTGTTTACGCCCTGACGACATCAGGCCTTCCCAAAATGCGCGGCTGGCCCGACTCCTTCGCTTATGCATGTGATGCTTCCGGACTCCCTGCCCTTCACGCGGGGATTCTAGGCAGAGCCACTCCCGCAGGCCTTCGCCCTTCCGTCATCGGTCCGCACCTGAGGCCCCTTTCCTCGGCGGGCATTGCCCCGCGTCTTCAGTACTACGGGCCTCTCCGCCACCCTGCCGGCCCGGCCTTCCCCTCACGGGGTTCCGGTTGCCGCGTGCACGGCACCGACAGCGCTTCCCGTGTTGCTACGCATTCCATCTTCCATACGTGCCGACGCCATTGCCCCGGCGGAAACCGGCGGTGCTCTCGGTGCTCTCTTCCCGCCGGTCGGCGGCCTTCCCCTAGGTGTGGGAGGGTCGGCTCCCGCATTGGATGTTTCGAGGCCTGCTCAGCGTTCACTCACGTTTCGGCCCGCATGGTCGCTGAGCCGCCCAAGGCGGCCCTTCTGCCAGAGTGCTTCAGTCCACGTCGTTACCTCCGTAAACCGCCCTGGCTACTACCAGTCGGAGCAACAGCTACTGGGTGGGATTCGCACCCACCAGGAATACGTGCCTTTCCACGGCACACTACACCTTATACCTGCACCCTCTTCGACATCCGCCCCGACGGCACGGCGGCCACAGACATCGAACACATCGTGGCACTCGCCGAGTCGTACGACTCGGGACTCCCGGAGTCGCGATTCCGAGAATTTGCTCGCGACCTCGCAAATCTCACGATTGCCCGGCCGGACGTAAATCGGGACCAGAAGGGCGACCGAGACGCAGGCGAGTGGCGCCCGATCCGCAATCAGGGCTGGTTCGCAGCCCGCGTCGTAGCCGTCAAGCAGAAATACGGCCTCTCGGTGAACCGCTCCGAGAGCGACGCCGTGCAGTCGATGCTCAACGCGGATCCGAGCCGTGAGGTGACGTGCGGCAACGCCAACTAGCGCTCGGCAGCGGGCAGCCCTGCCCGCCCTTCCCGAGGCGAGCGTTGCTCCAGAGGCATCGGGACGCGCACCCGGCACACGCCGACGCGCCGCAGGTCCCTCGGTCCGGCGAGCAACTGCCGAGCGGGCCGCCGGAGAACCCCAATCCCGCCCGAATCCGAGCTCCGATCAGAGGCCGACCGACCGACCCTCGCCCGGCTCCAGCCGAACGATCGGAGTAAGACCACCGCCCCGCCGGTCATCGATTGCGACGTAGATCAGGTCGTCCGGACCCTGGGTGATCGCTCGGATCCGACCGAAGCCCACCATCAGGGGGGGGCGTTCCAGCTCACCGACGTGGACGTCCTCGCCTTCACCGACCAGGGGGAGCCGCGCGATCTGCGGGTGGGCCAACCCGCCCATGAAAACGCTGTTCCTCCACTCGGGGAAGCGGCCGCCAGTATAGACCATCAACCCGGAGGGAGCGATCGATGGGGTAAAGTGCTGTAGCGGCTCCTCCATCCCCAGTACTTCCCTCGTCGAGACGAGGCGGGTCCCGCCGTACTGCGTTCCGTACCCGGCGACAGGCCAGCCGTAGTTACGCCCGCGGAGGACCAGATTCAACTCATCCCCGCCCTGCGGTCCGTGCTCGCTCATGTAGATGTCCCCGGTCTCGGGGTGGATCGCGAGCCCCTGGGGGCTGCGGTGCCCGTAGCTCCAGATCTCAGGCAGCGCGTCTCCCCGCCCTACGAAAGGATTGTCCGCGGGGACACTCCCGTCATCGTGCAAGCGAACAATCGTCCCCTGATGGTTCGTCAAGTCCTGGGCCGGGTGAAGGTACGCCGTCTCCATCGCGGGAGGAGCGCCTCGATCCCCGATCGTGATGAACAGATGTCCGTCGGCGCCAAAGGCCAGACGCGATCCGAAGTGGGCTCCGCCGCTACTCCAGGCAACCGCCTCGAAGATCTCTTCGAACTCGATGAGGCTCCCATCCTCCCAGCGGCTCCGCGCGACGGCCGTCGTAGCCTCGCTCCCGTCGTCGTTGGGCTTGGCAAAGCTCAGGTAGATGAGCCGATTGGACTCGAAGTCCGGATGAAGGACGACGTCGAGAAGGCCCCCCTGCCCCTCGTACCGGACCTCCGGTGTCCCGGCGACCGGCTCCGGATCGAGGACCCCGTTCCGGACGACCCGGAGCCGTCCGGGTCTTTCCGTGACGAGCATCTCGCCTCCGGGGAGGAAGGCAATGGACCACGGGTCCTTGAGACCATCCACTACCGTCACGACGTTGTACGGTCCGCTCTCCGACTCGTAGCTCGTCGTCTGGGCCGATGCCGGAAGGGCGAGCGACAGCGCGAGAACGACCGCGCTACCTCGGACGGATCGACGTGTGGCGTACATCTGAACCTCCTGATGAGTGACAATCTGAGTGACAAGACAAACGCACCGGGATCAGCGACACGGAAGCGAACCGACTACGGACCTCTCTCGGCTCACGCCTCGGGCAGTCCGTCCACGAACTCTGTCATTCGCCGCAGGTGATCCTCCGTCGGGAGCCGGCCCCGGCCGCCGCCGAGATTATCGACCATATGCTCGGCGTCACCCGTGCCCGGCACGGCGACCGTGACTGCGGGGTGTCCGACAACGAACTTGAGCATGAACTGGGCCCACGTCGTTGCATCGAATTCGGCAGCCCACTCCGGGAGCCTCCGGTCCGCGATCCTCGCCCACATCCGGCTCCGGCCAAAGGGCAGGTAGACCATGACTGCGGTCCCTCGGTCCAGGGCAGCCGGAAAGACCGTTTCCTCGGCGGCCCTGTTGTCGATCGCATAGTCGACGCCGATGAAATCGATGGGGTAGTCGCGCATGAC
The DNA here is from genome assembly GCA_965206975.1 of Longimicrobiales bacterium. Lineage (GTDB taxonomy): Bacteria > Gemmatimonadota > Gemmatimonadetes > Longimicrobiales > Gaopeijiaceae > JAAXGI01. The sequence goes on from OZ242253.1 coordinate 478,735, forward strand.
CTGAACCAGCTCCGGGTATTGCCGCTCGCTTGTGGTCGTGATCCCGATATAGCGGATCCGTCCCGACTCCTTGTACTCCTGCAGGACGCCGAGCTGCGTGGGGGGATCTCCCATGTTGTGCACTTGGTTGAGGTCGATCACCGGGACCCTGAGACGCTCGAAGGACCGCTCGATCTGACCCCACACGTCGAGGGGGTCCACCGCGCCGCCACCGCGCCCCGCCACGTTTACCTTCGTCGCCCAGAAGATGTCTTCCCGGAATCCATCCGCCGCCGCCCACCGGCCCGCATACTCCTCGGATCCCCCACCGCCATAGCCGGCGGCGGTGTCGAACACCCTCCCGGGGCCTGCGGCCCCGCTCGCGAGCGCCTGAAGAACGGCGCGGTGCCCCGCAAGCTCCTCCGCGCTCGCCCTGGTGGAGATCCACCGGCCACCCAAGCCGATCACGGGAATCTGCTCACCGCTCGAGGGAATGGCCCTCATGATCATCCCCTGACCGCTGACGCCCGGGCCTCCCCCCCGGAGCGCCCCACCTTCCCCGAAGCGCCAACCCGATACGGTCAATGCCGCGCCTGCGCCTGCGGTGGTTCGAAGCCACTCTCGTCGCGATATCATCCGCACACTCCCTAGTTCATGCGTGGACCGACTGCTGATGAATGGACGCCGAACCCCGCATCGCCGTTAACTCTCCGCCTCCGGAGCAGGCAACGCCCGCGGCTCCCGGGGGGCCTCCCGTGCGGCCGTCCTCCCCCGCTCGGGACCGAAGTATATCGCCGCGCTCGTGCCCGGGCGAGAGATCGCCGGTCCCACGGCCAGCGCCTGTGGGGGTCCCATCCGAGACACCGCAAGACGGACTCCGGTGTCATCGGGACCACATCGCGCGACCGGCCAGGCGGAGGTAGGATCAAAGGCATCATAGGGGCATGGCGACCGCTACCGGTACCGATCAGCAGCGAAGCAGCCCGAAGACGAAGAGGCGTTCTCCTCCGGGAGCGGGTGCGCGTTCATCATTATTCGCGCAAGCAAGCAACCCAACCCGTCCTACCCAAGAGGAGGATGCCCATGGAGAGGTATATCGGACTCGACGCACACGCGTCGAGCTGCACGCTGGGGATTGTAGGCCCCAGCGGCAAGCGTTTGGGCTCGCAGGTGGTGGAGACGAACGCGCGGGCGCTGATCGAGGTGCTGCGAGGGATTCCGAGGAACCGGCACTTGTGCCTGGAAGAAGGGACGCTGTCGGGGTGGCTGTACGAGGTGCTGGAGCCGCACGTGGAGGAGCTGACGGTGGCGGGGGTCGGCAAGAGCCGGGGCCCGAAGACCGACAAGCTGGACGCCTTTGCCCTGGCGGAGAAGCTGCGGATCGGATCACTGGAGACGAGGGTCTACAAGAACCGGGGCCAGTTCAGGCGGCTGGGGGAACGGGCGAAGAGCTACGACTTCCTGGTCGGCGACACGGTGCGGGTGAAGAACCGGCTCAAGAGCGTGCTGCGCTCGAGAGGAGTGGCCTACGGCGCGGGGCGCTCGGTCTACTTGAAGGGCGAGCGGGAGGAGTGGTTGGCCAGGCTGCCGGAAGCGGGCAGGGCGACGGCCGGGTTGCTGTACGAGGAGCACGACGCACTCGTGGCGTTGAGGGCGAGGGCCGAGAAGGCGTTGCTGGCGGAAGCACGCAAGCATCGAGAGTGGCATGTGCTGAAGACGTGCCCGGGTCTGGGTCCGATCCGGACGGCGGAGCTCCTGCCGGTGGTGGTGACGCCGTACCGGTTCCAGAGCCGGAGCAGGTTCTGGGCGTACTGCGGACTGGGCGTGGTGATGCGGAGCTCGTCGGACTGGGTGCGGGGTCCGGGTGGGCGGTGGGTAAGGGAAGCGGTACAGCAGACGCGGGGGCTGAACCGGAACTTCAACCACACGCTGAAGCGTGTGTTCAAGGGCGCGGCGACGACGGTGATCGGTCGGGCCGAGGACGAGCCCTTGTACCGCCACTACGAGCGACTCCTGGAGGGGGGCACGAAGCCGAATCTGGCGAAGCTGACGATCGCGCGTCCGCTCGCCTCGATCGTGCTAGCGGTGTGGCGCACGGGCGAAGCGTACGACCCCAAGAGACTGGAAGCACTGGAAGCGACGAAGTAAACCAGGCCGGGATCGGCGAGCGTGGGGTCGAAAGCGGTCACAACATGGGGTCCGACGAAACGGAAGCGAACCGGTTACAGGGGACAGCATCCATACACACCGTGGGCCGGGGCAGAGAGCCCAAGCCCCCAATCAAAGGCTATGCACCCCTGGAGAGCCGAACGAAGCGATGGGCCACAGAGTCCCAGATAGAAGGATGGTTCCCGCTCCAGAGCGGAGAACGCGACGGCTGTAAACGTCTTCCGGACTGCGATGCGGACCCTGCGAGCGCACCCCTCCCCACCCTGAGTCGTCGACCGGGCAATCCAAACCATGCGGACGCCGGCGGTCAAAAAATAAGCCGACGGCGTGGGGGGAACGTGCGTCTTGACCGCCAGCCCCATAGAAGAGTGTGTAAAAAGAGAGGCGACGCACCTTTCGGCTGAGGATTAAACCAGCGAGCCCGGGTGACAGCCCGGGGAAAGGAACGTCGCCTCATGAGAGAGGATATCGCGGGACGGGAGTGTGCGTCCAGCAGGCGGATGTGGGAGGTGCTGGAGGGGATGGTGCGGGAGAAGGCGCAGGAGTTCATCCAGGGCATCCTGGAGGAGGAGGTCACGGATCTGCTGGGTCGGGAGAAGTCGGAGCGGCGGGCGGGGATCGATAGGCCGGAGGGCTACCGCAACGGATACGGCAAGCCGAGGCGGCTGGCGATGAGCTCGGGAACGATCACGCTCCGGCGTCCCCGGGTTCGCGGCGTGGAGGAGCGATTCGAGAGCCGGGTGCTGCCGTTGTTCGCGAGGCGGACGAAGGAGGTGGGCGCTCTATTGCCGGAGCTGTATCTGCACGGTCTGGCTGAGGGAGACTTCGAGCTGGCGATGCGGGGACTGCTGGGGGAGGGGGCACCGTTGTCGAAGTCATCGATCCGGCGGCTGCGGGCGGGGTGGGCAGCGGAGTTCGAGGCCTGGTCGAAGCGCTCGCTGGCCGATCGAGAGGTCGTCTACGTGTGGGCGGACGGGATCTACGTGAAGGCTGGGCTGGAGCGGGACAAGGCCGCGCTGCTGGTGGTGCTGGGCACGATGCGAGACGGGACGAAGGAGGTGTTGGCGCTGAGACCGGGCTACCGAGAGTCGGTCGAGTCGTGGTCTGAGGTGTTACGGGAGCTGAAGGCACGCGGCATCGAGGCGCCGAAGCTTCTGATGGCGGACGGCAACGCGGCGATCTGGGGGGCGGTGAGGCAGGTATGGCCTGAGGCCGGTGAGCAGCGGTGCTGGAACCACAAGATGAGGAACGTGCTGGACCGACTCCCTCAGCGCGAGCAGAGCGAGGCGAAGGATCTGCTCAGGGTTGTGGTCTATGCACCGAGCCGGGCCCAGGCCGCGAAGGCCCGTCAGGCGTTCGAGAAGCGCTACGGGCCGTGGTATCCGAAAGCGGTGGACGTGCTCGAGGACGACTGGGAGCGGATGGTCAGCTTCTACGACTTCCCCGAGGCCCACTGGAAGCATCTGCGCACGACGAACGTGGTCGAGAGCCCGTTCGCTTCGGTACGGCTCAGGACCAGCGCGGCGAAGCGGTTCAAGAAGGTCGAGAGCGCCACGGCCCTGATCTGGAAGCTCCTGACAGTGGCCGAGAAGCGCTTCAGAAGGCTCGACGCTCCCCACCTGCTCAGCGATGTGTTTGAAGGAAGAAAGTTCGAAGACGGAAAGCCCGTCTCAACCCAACAGCGGAAGGCTGCCGCCTGACACGTTTACACACTTATTGACCCGACCTCTCCAGGCGAACACGCAGCGCCACCAAAGCTGTTAGTCTTGACACGGAAGCTTGGGACGGCACCGACCATCCGCGGTCTGACTCGCGCGATCCCGGGTGCGGTCATAGTGCCGGAGCGGGTCGATGAGACGACTCATTTCGCGGGCCACGTGGAAGGGGTAAGGACGAGATCAACGCTCTGGGGTGCGGATCGATGGCCTCGGCGAACAAGTTTCCGTGACTCGGCCCGCGAGCCGAGCCGAAGCCACGTGGGGCTCTCCGCCGTCTACGTCCGGGGCGCCGCGAGGGGCCTCCCCGGTATTGGACACCTCCTCCTCGCCCGCGTCGGCAGGCGGCCTTCGGAGGTGGCCAGTGAGACGCCGCGATGAAGTCTGTCAGCTGCCGGCTCCCACACGCAGGAGCCGGAGCGGGATGGCCGGGACCGAATCCTCCCTCGGTTGAGAAGACCCCCACCCATGGCCCATCCCTCGACAACGGCTCACAGGGCCGTCAACACCCCGGCGCAGGTTCTCTTTGCGAGTCTCGTCGGCACGACGATCGAGTTCTTCGACTTCTATATCTACGCCACTGCGGCGGTACTGGTCTTCCCAGCGCTCTTCTTCCCGCCGTCTGACCCCGTCACCGCAACGCTGGCCTCGCTCGCCACCTTCGGGATCGCCTTCCTGGCACGGCCGTTCGGCTCGGCGCTCTTCGGCCACTTCGGCGACCGTGCCGGGCGGAAGGTCACGCTCGTTGCAGCACTCCTCACGATGGGGCTATCGACTGTGGCGATCGGCCTGCTTCCGACCTATTCGACCATCGGCGTAGCGGCGCCGGCCCTCCTGGCTTTGTTTCGTTTCGGCCAAGGACTGGGACTAGGCGGGGAATGGGGAGGCGCCGTCCTCCTCGCGGTGGAGAATGCACCGCCCGGGAAGCGGGCGTGGTACGGTATGTTTCCCCAGCTCGGCGCACCCCTCGGGTTCTTCTTCTCGGGCGGCGTCTTCCTCGCGCTCTCCACCTGGCTGAATGAGGAACAGTTCTACCGCTTCGGGTGGCGAATCCCATTCCTCGCGAGCGCGGCACTCGTGGTCGTAGGGCTCTATGTACGGCTGGCCATCACGGAAACGCCTGTCTTTGCGCGTGCTCTAGAACGCGAGGAGCGCGTGAAGGTCCCGATGTGGGTCGTCTTCCGAGACCACGGCCGGAGGCTCCTCATAGGAACTGCGGCGGCGCTCGCCAACTTCGTCCTCTTCTACCTGATGACGGTCTTCACACTCTCGTGGGGAACGACGGCGTTGGGGTTCAGCCGGAACTCCTTCCTGCTTATCCAGCTCTTCGGCATTCTCTTCTTCGCGGCGACGATCCCACTTGCGGCGAGCCTCGCCGGCCGTTGCGGCTGGCGCCGCACGCAGATCTGGGCAACGGTTGTCATCGCCCTCTTCGGCTTCATCTACGCACCGCTCCTGGAAGCCGGCGCCTCCGGTGCCATCATCGTGAGCGCGCTCGGGCTGGCGCTCATGGGACTCACCTACGGACCTCTCGGCACCGCGCTCTCGGAGCTGTTCCCGACCCCGGTCCGCTATACCGGAAGCTCGCTCACCTTCAGTCTGGCGGGGATCTTCGGCGCCTCGCTCGCGCCGTATGCCGCAACATGGCTGGCCCAGAACCATGGGCTCCGATTTGTCGGCTACTACCTGACGCTCGCGGCTCTGGTGACGCTCGCGGCGTGGGTTGCGACCGACGACGAGACGAAGAACCAGGACTTCGCCTGAGGCCCGGCGGGAACGAGCGTCGCTACGAGGCGGTGGCCGGAGGGCCGGAGAAGGACGGCTGTCCTCGGCCCTCCTGAACCGGGATGGATCCCTGGCATTTCCTCAGTTGGCCCGGGTGGATTCGAACCACCACCGCCGGTTCCAAAGACCGGTGTCCTGCCATTAGACGACGGGCCATCCTCTTCTCGCGTCAGCCAGCGCGCGCCGGGAGCTCAACGACGCCGGCAGGGACAAGATGGAACCGGAGGCGGGTCGACCCAACCTCACCCCAGGGCCGCCGGGCCCTGCCTGTACGCCGGGATCTTGCAGGTTTGTATATGTTGTAATCATTGAACTTACGAGATTATGTGTCCGAATTCCCGCTGTTGGGTTCCCGCTGTTCGGGGTCAGAAACGGGCTCTCCGGCGGCTCTCGAGGGCCCTCCTGAGCTGTGCCTCGTCCGCCCGCTGGTAGCATTGGAGCACCGTCTTGGCCGTCTTCCAGCCGCCGAGTTCGCACAGCACCTTGAGCGGCTGGTCCATGAGATCCGAGGCAAACTTCCGCCTCAGGGAGTGCCAGCCTCTACCGTGCTTCGGCTCCAGTCCCGCGAGTTCCCGGGCTTTCTTCCACCAGAGACGCGCCGGCGTACGGCTCACGCCACTTCGACGGGTCCTTGTGCGCGGGCAGCAGAGGTACGTCCCCGACCCCACGGGTCCTCCTCCGCGCTTCATGCAGGCCGGCGATCGCCTCGGCGGTCACCGGAGTCCGGTGTTCGTAGCCCGACTTCTCGTGCTCTGCGCGCCACCGCACCACTCTGCCTTCAAGGTCGACATCCGACCATCGAAGCTGACGAATGGCGCCGATGCGGTGTCCGGTCTCGTGCGCGAGCACGAGAGCGACGTGAAAGCGCCAGTCAACCTCCCGGGATACCTGCAGAAGCGCCTGGTATTCGTCCTCGGCTAGGACGACCCGGGTCGGGTTCTTCTCCGTGGGTGTCTTCAGGCCCTTCAGCGGGTTCGAGTCGAGGAGCAGGCGGCCCTGCTCGTCCCTCGACTTCGCGGCCCAGTTGAGGACCGCGAGCAGTAACTTCAAGTCGCATTCGATCGTTCGATTGGACACCGGCTTTCCGCTCGGGCCGACCTTGCCCGACCGCCGTTCCCGGATGAACCGGTCCCAGTCGCGCTGGGAGAGCGTAGCGGGTTTCCGGGCCCTGCCGAAGTACCCGAGGAACATCTTCATCGCGGCCCTGCCGTAGTTCCGGGACCGCTCGCCCTTGGTGGGCGTCACCTCATCACCGTAGATGTCAAAAAGCGTTTCCAGGGTAAGTGGCTCGGGCTCGGCTGCCGCCCTGGTCTGGAGTTCGGGCTGGGCTCGGCCTGCGGCGATTTCATCCGCCTGCCTCTTTGCCCGCGTCCAGTCGCGATGCTTGAGCGACCTGCTTAGCCTACGCGCGTCCTCCCGCCACTCGACCTGGATCAGGCCGGTCTTCGGATCAGGAAAGACCCGTACCCGGTTCCGGCCCCGTTCGCCGGAGCTGTAGCTCCGCCGCCGTCGTTTCGTGCGTGCCATCATCATGCTCCTTTCTCGATGATGGACTGCACGATCTGCGCGGTGGAAACTTCGCGCAGAGGAGCCTTCCCGGCCAGACGCGACTTGGCGGGTCCCCGGGCCTTACGGGGAAGGTGCTTCAGGGCGATCCTGGGCGCGCCGGGCCTTCCGGCGTTCGGGATCCTTGCCGTCGCGCACGAGGCGGCCGAGATGGCCCGTGGAGTAGCCGGTCTCCCTGGCGGCGTCCGTCAGCGTGAGTGTCGCCTCGTCCCTGTGGCGGAGCGCGGCCTCGAGTTGCGCCGCGCAGGACTCCAGGGCCACCGCCGGTGTATTCCCCCCGTATTGGCGGAGCGCCTTGGCCTGAGTCCGCCAGGCGGCGGGCAGGATCTCGATCCGCCCGGTCATGCGCGCGCTTCCTCCCGAGGGTGCGCAGCCGACTGCATCTCCGTGTTCACTCCCAGTCGCCCTCGGCATCTCTCTTGAGCGCGTCGGCGAGGTCGGGATCGCCCTGGCCGCGCCGGACGGAGCGCTCGGCGAGGCCGACGCGGCGTCCGAGATCGGCGAGCCCGGCGGCACGCGCGATCGCGTAGATGGCGGCGGCAACGGCCGTGAGCGCCAGGGCGAGGTGCATGGCCATGAAGGCGCCGTGGTCGGCGAGGATCACGAGCCAGAACGGCGCGAGATACTCGAACCGCGGTCCGGCGAGAAGGATGGCCGACCCCGCGAGGGCGGCGGTCAGCCCCGTGCTGATCTTCCAGGGTTGCATCGCGGGACCCTAGAGCTCGAGCGCGGCCGGGTCCCGCTCGGCCGGCCCCCGCAGGGAGGTGCGGCCGTCGCCCGAGCCCAGGATCCGGAGCACCCGTCTCGCGGCCGGTCCGTTGGCGTGCATCCGGAACCCGGCGGCGGCCTTGGCCCGGACGGATGCGGCGGTGTAGTGACCGGAAGCGACCTCGATATTGACGCGGCCGGTCCGCCCGTCGGCGTCGACGTACTCGATCTGCGCGTCGGGGTAGAGCACGCGGCCCTGCTCGTCGATGGGGAGGCCGAGCTCCCGGGCGGCGCGGAGCCGTTCGGCGTCGGCGGCCCGCCGGCCGTCCCGAGCGCGGGCGGATTCGCTCCGGCGCGCGACGGTGCCCTTGAGCTCGCGGTCGAGGCGCACGCGCCGGATGGCGGCGTCCTGCCGGAGCAGGCACTCGTGCTCCTGGCGGCAGGCCCGGTAGATCGCCGTGTCGTGGGCGAGTTGGGAGCGCTGGAGGCGCGCGGCGGAGCCGACGTACTGTCCGGGGTCCAGGCCGTGCTCGACGGCCAGCTCGCGTGCGGCCGCCGCCCCACTCCGTGTGAGCGTCAGGACCTTGAACGGCTTTCCCTTCGGTCCCCTGGCTGCGCGTTCCTTGACGAGCCCCTCCCGGATCCAGGCGTTCACGGCCTGCCGGGTGGTGTAGGGATGGCCGCCGAAGTGGGCTTCGGCCAGGTCGCGGAAGGAGACGCAGCCGTAGAGGCCCACATCGGCGAGAGCGCGGCCGCACCGCTCCGGAAAGGAGATCGCCTCACGGCTATCGCGCGCATCGTGCTCCCGCCGGTGGCCGTCCCGCATGCGGCCGGGAGCACGGGTCTCCGGCGTGGCACGCGGGTCCAATTCGATCGTTCGATCGAACATCTCCTTGGCCTCAGCGGCTCGGGCCGAAGCTTCGGCTCGGGAGCGGGAGCGGAGGTTCCGGCCGGCCGGCGGGCCGAGGGGTGGGAGCCCGGGTGGCGGCCACCGCCGCCGGCTCCCGCTCGGCCTCGCGCTCACGGCTCCGCGCGAGCACGAAGTCGGAGATCTTCTGCGCGTCGGCCGCGGCGCGGCGGATCTCGCGGGGGTCCTCCTCGAGGGCGGCGACCCAGCCCTCGACGTAGGCGGCCCCCCGGCTCGGGTCGTGGCCGACGCCCACCCGCTCACCGGTCATCATGGCGCTGATCTCGGCGCGGAGCTCCTCCTTCGCATAGGCCGGCGAGCCGAACCCGTCGCTCATTCCCTCGACGAGCGTGGCGCGGTTCATCCGCTCCGGGTGGCCGGTGCTGTGCCCCAGCTCGTGGAGCGCGGTCTGGTAGTAGTGGTTGGCGGAGGGGAACTGCACCCGGTCGGGCAGGACGATCTCGTCGCGGTTCAGGTTGTAGAAGGCGCGGTCGCCCGCCATGTGACGGATGGGGACCCCGCTGTCCTGGAACACCCTCTCGGCGCTCTGGTGGACCTTCCAGAGCGGCTCGGCCGTGGGTGCGGGGCGGGATGGGAGGCCGTCTGCCTGCTCGGCATTGAAGACGTTGTACTGCCGGACGAAGGGCTTGGGTAGGCGCTCGTGGCGGTAGACGCGCGTGCCTTCGTTGTCCCTGACGGGCCTCCCGCGCTCGTCGGTGACGGCGATCTTCCGATGGTCCTGGAAGGAGAGGATGCGGGTGCCCCGCTCGCCCTTCCGGACCTGCCCGCCCCGGGCCTGTATCTGCCGGTAGGTGCCCCAGCGGACGTCGGAGTAGCCCCGCGCTTGGGCAACGGCAGCCAGATGCAGGGTATTGCCGCCCGCGTAGGAGCGGCCGGTATCGACGTTCGCGGGCAGAACGCGCTCGCCCGGCCCCCAGGGCTTCTGCCACGGCGCGGTGCCCTGGCGGATCTGCTCGATGATCGCGTCGGCGAACTGGCGGTGGTATTCGTCGTGTTTCATCGGTCGCCCTCCTCGGGACCGTGCGGATCCTCGCCGGCATCCCGGATCTCCTCCTCGCTCCCCACGTCCTCGGGAAAGAGGCCGTACTCTTCGGCCAACGAGGCCGGCACCTCGAGGGCTTCGCCCCCATCCCGCGCGAGTTCCCGGTCGAAGTCGTCGAGCGTCTCGACCCGGACGGTCTTCTCGTCGCTTCCCATGGCCTCACTCCTTGGGTGTTTGTTCTTCATCGTGCTTCCTCCGGATGGGTTCGGTGAGCCACCGGTTGGCGGCCGCGTCGTAGCCCTGGACCCGGAGCGCCTCCTCGACGAAGCGCCGGCCCCGGCGCCGGGCCATGTGGACGACCAGATGGATGCCGTCGACCACGCCGCGGCAGGTGACCTCCCAGGGGAGCGCCCCGCCGGCCTGCATGGCGCAGCTGGCCAGGCGCGAGAGCGCCGAGCGGGCGTTGTTCGCGTGCACGGTGGTGAGCGAGCCGCCGTGGCCGGTGTTGAGCGCCTGGAGGAGATCGGCGGCCTCGCCGCCCCGGACCTCGCCCACGACGATGTGGTCGGGCCGGTGGCGGAGCGCGTGCCCGACCAGGTCGCGGATCGATACAGGTGCCTCGGAGCCTGCCGCTCCGGCCTCGAAGCGGAGGCAGTTGGCGCGCTCGATCCTGAGCTCGAGCGTGTCCTCGATGGCGACGATCCGCTCCTCCTCGGGGAGGAGCTCGATCAGGGCGTTCAGCAGCGTGGTCTTCCCCGAGCCGGTACCTCCGGAGACCAGGATGTTCCGCCGGGAACGGAGCGCGCCGCGAGCGGCGCGCAGCACGCTCTCGGGGAGGGAGCCCAGGCGCACGAGGTCCTCGGGCGAGAACGCCCGGCCCCCGAACCGCCGGATCGTCATCGCCACGTGGGGGCTCGCCGGCGGAGTGCAGATGGCGACCCGGGAGCCGTCCTCGAGCCGCGCGTCGAGGATGGGGCGAGCGGCGGGATCGAGCCCGAGCGGGCGGGCGATGTGGATGGCCGCCCGGTAGAGCGCGGCGGCGGTGAGGTCCGGCGCCTCGTAGGGCTTGAGCTCCCCGCCGCATTCGACCCAGACGTTTCCGGGGCCGTTGATCATGAGCTCGGAGACCTCCGGATCCTCGACCAGGGCCTCGAGGCCCGGAAGGAACGGCTTCAGGTGCCCGATCCCGCTCGCCCGCTTCACAGCCGGCCCTCCTCGCGGAGGCGCCAGTACCCGGTGTCCCGCGGCAGGTAGTAGGGCTTCAGGTAGACGCGCCGCGCCGGGAGGGACTTCGTGCCGTCGTAGGGGAGGCAGATCGCCTGATAGTTGGCGAGGAGGGTGAAGTCCCGCGGCGTGAACACCGGCTCCCTCGCATGCCGGAACGACTTGCTCGCACCGATCGTGCCGCGCCCGCCTCCGGCGCGTCCCGAGAGGAGGGAGAACTCCGGCCTGCCCGTGGTCTCGGTGAACGTGTAGGAGGGCTGCGTCTTCATGACGCTCCCGCACATCTCCGAGGCGATCCGGGCCGAGGACTCGTCGGAGAGCGAGAGGAAGATCCGGGTGCGGAGCGTCTGGATCAGCGTGCGCCAGGCCTCCGTGCCGGACAGCACGGAGCGGAGCGAGGAGATCGACTGCGTCGCGACGATCGGGATGCAGCGGCACTGGCGGGTCAGGGCGAACGCCTTCTCGTCGCCCAAGGGATCGTCCTGCCCCACGGTGGCGAACGCCTGATACTCGTCGCAGATGAAGACGGCCGGGCGGAGGTAGCGTTCGGGCCGACGGGCGGCTTCGGCGGGCCGGCGGAGGAGCGCCTGCATCCAGGCGTTCTTGAGGAGCACGCCGATGGCGCGTCCGAGCGCCGGGAGGCGGCGCCGAAGACCCGGCATGGGCCGAACGGCCTCGGCGTCCTCGTCCGAAGCATCGTCACCTATATGTATAGATAGGGACTCATCCGATTCCGGAGGCGGCGGACAGAAGACGCTCGCGACCTGCGGCTGGTCGAAGAGGGAGAGGAAGACGGAGATGCCCTCGACGATGGACGTGCGGACCTTGGCATCGAGCGCCATCCAGTCGTTCCGGTACCAGCGCTCGATCGCCTCCACCTGCTCCTTGAGCTCGCTCCCAGCACCGCCCTCCCCTTCCTCGGTCTCGAACGCGATCTCGAGTTCGGCGAGCCGATCCCGGAGCACCGGATCGAGCCGGCACATCACCCTGCCTTCCCCCGAGGCGCGCCTCCAGACCCAGTCGTTCAGCGCTTCGTTCCGGTCGATCAGATCCTTGCGGGAGATCACGGCGTATGCCGGGCAGGCCGCGGCCACCAGGTACTGGGCCTCGCGGATCTTCTCGGCGAAGAGCTCCGCATCGATCGTGCAGCGGTAGATGTCCTGCAGCGTGACCCAGCCTCCCGGAAGGAGCTGGTGGAGCTCGATGATCCAGCGCACGAGGTTCGTGTAGGCTTGCTGCCAGAATGGCTCCCGGCTCTTGCCGAAGAGCTGGTTGATCAGGGTGGAGACGCTGTAGGCGAGCGAGTACGTGTCGAGCAGAGGATCGTCGAGCGGGTTCCACTGCCAGGCCCCGCCGAGGCCGATCTCGATGTAGTCCTCCCCGCGTCCGGCCTCCCCGAGGATCCGGCGCACGCTGTGGCAGAAGTCCCCCTTGACCTCGAGGACGAGGGCACTGGCCCGGCGCCCGGGCCGGTCGGCCTGCCAGGAGAGGATCTGCTGGGCGAAGGGGTACATGCAGGCCGAGGTCTTGCCGGAGCCGACGGCCCCGACGATGAGCACACCGGTGTAGAGGCCCGTCTCCGGGATGGCGAGCCAGGAAGGCCGCTCGCTCTCGCACGGAGCGGTGGGATGGTGCAGCTCGCCAACCACGACCGAGGGCGCCGCATCGGTCGGAGAGGCCGGCCACGGGGGCAGCGTGCCCCGACCGCCGACTCCCACCCGGGGCTGGAGCCAGACTCTCCAGACGGAGAGGGCCAGGCTGCCGGCGAGGAGCACGGCGACGGCGGGCGCAGCGTAGTGCCAGATGCGGATCGCGGCGTGGAGGCCCGGATCGTGGTAGGCGATGAGGTCCAGCACGGGGTTCCCGCCCACGCCGGGAAACGGCGCCCGGAAGGCGTGGGCGAGGGCGGCGGCCGAGGCGATGCCCAGGAGGATGAGCGCCGCGGGCCGCCTCATCGCAGTGACCGCCTTCCCGCAGGGATCCATGGACGGGAGCGACCCCCCAGGGGTAGGTGCCAGGCGTGTGAAAACACGCCTGGCACCGCGCCCGTACCAAGCCCTCGGCTTGGGGGGTCGCTTGTCTTTTCCATTTTTCGGTATGTCCGTTGCTCTGCAGGTCCAGGTCACGGGGAAGGCCTGGCTGTTCGGTTCCCGCGGAGGCGAGCCTAGCGAGCCGGAGCGGGCACCGAACAGGGACGGTGGTCGGACCGCTGGCTGCTTGGCCGTGAGGGGCCGTCTGGTAGTTTGGTCGCCACCGTCCTTCCCTACGTCCTGAATGGATACATGAGCATAATGGCTCGCATGACAAGCACAGGAGAAGGGAAGATGAGCATCCTTCGCACCATCGGGATCGACATCTCCAAGGACTGGCTCGACGTCTTCGCCGCGCCCGAGGGGAGAGCATCCCGGTTCTCCAATGACCCGACTGGCTTCCGGAAGCTGATCGCCTGGATCGGCTCCGAGGTCGACCGGATTGCCTACGAACCCACCGGACCCTTCCACCGCGACTTCGAGGATGCCCTCCTGAAGGCCGGACTCTTCCTCTACGCGATCAACCCCTTCCAGGTCCGGTCCTTCGCCCGCTCGCTCGGCCGGCGCGCCAAGACCGATGCCGTGGACGCCCGGATGCTGGCCACCATGGCGGCGGCCATCGAGGATCTGCGCCCGACTCATTCGAAGTCCGAAGGGCAGCGCGACCTGGCCGAACTCCAGCTGGTCCGCGATGCGCTGGTCAAGGACCGGGTCGCCACCACCAACCGCGGCAAACACTTGCGCACCCCCGTGGCCAAGCAGCTCAACAAGCAGCGGCTGAAGCAGATCGAGCGCCAGCTGAAGCGCATCGACGCCGAGATCCGTAAACGGCTCCAGGCAGAGGAGGCTCTCGAGCGCCAGTCCGAGATCCTGACCTCCATCCCCGGCATCTCTGACGTCACTGCCGCAGGACTGATCGTCCACATGCCTGAACTCGGCACCCTCACCGGGTCCCGTGCCGCCAGCCTCGCCGGGCTCGCCCCGGTGACCCGGGAGTCCGGCTCCTGGAAGGGACGCAGCTTCATTCAGGGAGGCAGGCACCCGGTGCGCCGATTGCTCTACATGCCCGCGGTGGTTGCGATCCGGTGCAATCCCGACCTCAAACGGACGTACGAGGCTCTCGTGGCCAAGGGGAAACCGCCGAAGGTCGCCCTTACAGCGGTGATGCGAAAACTCCTGGTCCTCGCCAACGCGCTCATCCAGCAGGACCGGATCTGGACGGCGTACGCACCCGAACACCACGCATGAGCGCCATGCACCCAACCTCAAAGCAAGGTCGAACAGCTCTATATGCGAGCTCTCGCCTGACTCAGCGACCGCATCCCGCGTTCACCGCTACCGTCGGTCCGCCGTGTCTCCCCGGCCCCACTCCTGACGGTACCTCTTGACATGGATACTCTCGTATCCCTCGATACCGCCCGGCGGCCTCCGGCCGGCCGGGCAGCGCGAGGCGCAACTGCAGCAACCGCAACAGATGACGGGCCATGCCCGTACGGATCCCTGGCGGGACTATTTGTGAATCGACCGCCCGACCGGATTTCACGCGGCGGTCCAGGCGCCGGGCGCCGGGTTCTCATCGGAATCGGACCCGTGCGAGCCGGACGGTCTGCCAGGTCGTGCCGCAGCGGATGAGCTTCCGGCCGGCCTCCACGCGCGTCTTCTCCTTGAGCGCGACGATCCGCTTGAGTCCGGCCTGGAGATCCCCGTACTCCCCGAGCACATGGTCGTCCCCTTCGAGGATGGCGTTCTCGATCCGGGCGATCTCGCGGCGGACCGCAGGGTCGGGTGCGGCCGGGGCGGACGCCCCGGCCCAGCTGTCGAGGATTGTCCGCGCCCGCTCCACTTCCTTCCGGGTCCGGACGACGGCGACGACCTCGACGGAGCGGCACCGTTCCCCGAGAGCCTTCCAGAGGCCGCGATGCGCCGCGGCCCAGGAGCGGAGCGCCGTCGTGGTCGCGTGTCCCGGATCGGCGTAGACGAACACCGCGCGCCCGGCCTCCAGAGCGACCGGCAGCTTGAGCGGGAAGTAGCGCCGTGTGTTCCCGGCAGCCCCCCGGTACACCCTGACGGGCAGGAGCCGGCGCTCGATCCCGAGCGCCTCGAAGGCGCCGATCTTCTCCGGCTCGGTCGGCAGCCACGGCAGGCCGGGATGCTCGAGCACGTAGTCGAGCGAGAGGAGGCGCCGCAGGAGCACTTCCTCGGAAGCGTGCCGGCGGTGGCGGATGTCCTCCGCGCCGAGCGTGCGGTAGATCCGCCGGCTGAAGATCCGGCACACGCGTCCGATGCCGGCGATGCCGGGCACGGTCTCCTCGGTGGCCACGCGCTGGTTGATCAGAGCGTGGACGCCGCGGCGCACCTGTTCGGGATGCGCATCCAGATACCGGGACCATTGGGCTCGGGTGAAGACCCCGCTGTGAAGACAGGCCAGCGCGATCCATTCGGCCTGGCGCCCCGTCCACCCGAAGGGCTCGAGCGCCTCTTCCCGTCCCCGGAGATGGGAGATCATCACGGCTGCCCGGTGACCAAGGCCCGGTCGGCCTGCAGGTAGGTGATCAGGATGCCCATCGGGTTGTAGACGACGAGTTCGGCGGGGATCGCGGGGAGGAACTCGAACCGAAGCGTGAGCGACCACCGCTCGCGCAGCGTCTCCTGACCCGCGCTCAGGTGCACCACGTCGAAGTCGGCCGTCGCGCCGTGGGGCGCCTCGGGAGCCGGGTGGATGCGGAGGACGACCTGCTCGACCTGGAGCTCGGTGTCGGCGGTGCCGGCTGCCATGGCGGCGACCTCGGAGCCGTCCCTGGCGAAGGCCGCGTTCGCGAGTTCGGTCGAGAGGAACCGTAGGCTCCTGGTCCACTGCTCCTCGACCGTGGCCCGGCGCCGCGAATGGAAGTCGTCAACGAACCGGTTCAGGAAGTACTTCGTCGTCGGGTCGAGCGGATCCGCCTGGGCCGTGGCAGCCTCATAGGCCACGGCCTCGGCGCGGCCGACTTCATCGACGCGAACCACGATGGGCCGGGCGGCTCGACGCTCGCGATGCGGAGGAGGAGCACCCCGAGCGTGAGGCACGCTCCCGCGAGGACGGTGGACAGGGTCCGGAGTCTCCGGTTCGCCTGCACGGTCTCGCCCCAGATCTCCGCGTACTCGCGGCCGGCGTCGTTCGCTCGTTTCATGGCATCTCTCCTTGGAGTCAGCCTCCGGTGACGGCGGCCCGTGCGGTGCTCGGAGCGGCGGCCCGCCCGCCCCCGCGCACCACGAGCGCCATGACGCCCGATCCGACGGAGCCGGAGCCGGAGACGAGCATCGCGGCGAGCTCGCCCACCTTCATGCCGGCCATCAGGCCGGAGACGACGAGCGGAAGGAGGACAACGACCCAGAGCCCGAGTTCGGCCGGGTCGGCGGAGCCGGTGCCCATGAGGGCCCCGGTGTAGGTGGTGACGTAGCCCATGCCCA
The DNA here is from genome assembly GCA_965206975.1 of Longimicrobiales bacterium. Classification (GTDB taxonomy): domain Bacteria; phylum Gemmatimonadota; class Gemmatimonadetes; order Longimicrobiales; family Gaopeijiaceae; genus JAAXGI01. The sequence continues at coordinate 495,271 of OZ242253.1, forward strand.
CGCCCATGAAGACGCGGAGCACTGCACCTGCGACGACGCCGTAGAGCGTGTAGACCATGAGGGTCCGGAACCATCCCCAGAAGAGGAACGCGAGCGGCTCGAAGAGGAGCCAGGGGATGAAGACCGGGCCGAGGAGGATCACGATCGCGATCGCCACCTGCGCCCAGATCACCTGCGCGTAGGTGAGGCAGAAGAGGGCGACGAGGCCGAGCACGAGCGGAACGCCCATCACGAGCGAAGCGAGGGAGGAGAAGAACACGCTCACGCCCTCGGTCACGAGGGTCACAAGGCTCCCGCCAGACCATGCCGCGCCGAGCCGGGCGGCGAACGCCTGGACGAGCGCGGTCATCTCCGTGTAGCCGACCGACACCACGTCGGAGATGAACAGGTTTTGGAGCCAGATCCCCCCGGCCGCCACCATGGCCGGGAAGGTGAATCCCACGCCCGGGATCGGGATGCTGTAGTAGTGGAGGAGCGTCCGCGGGATGGCGATCCCGAGGACGACCCGCACGAGCGCCCACGGCTCGAAGGTGCCGCTGAAGGCGATCTTGAGGCCGGTCCATGCGACGACGACGGCGGCGAGGCCGCCCCAGAGCTGGTGGCCGAGCGTCAGCACGTCGGGTGCGGCGCCCCCGACCACGGTATCGAGCACGACATCCAGGAACCCCTTGAAGTCCTGGAGCTGATCGGCCGGGATCTGGGCCGGGACGTTCGGATCGATGGACTGGGGCGGCACGAGCTGCATGGCGAACGCTCCCGGGGCCTAGGCTTGGCCGCCCATGTAGAACGAAGGGATCTTGAGAAGGAGCCCTTCCCGGAGCGCGTCGCGGTTCTGGAAGGCGGCCGTCCGCATCTCCTCGTACATCGCGTTGGTGCGGAGCTGTGCGTCCCTCCAGGCGGCGAGCCGGTCGAGGCGGGCGAGCTCGGCCTCCTGCATCCGATTCGCCTGCTCGACGGCTTGGTAGGCGAGCACCTGACCCACGGCGGCGTTGATCTGGCCCTGGGTCAGGGCGGCCGCCACCTGCGCCTGCTGGAGCGCCGTGTTCGAGAGGTTGCCGTTCGTGGTCAGCGCGTCGAAGGAGCCCTGCGCGTTCTCGATGGTCGCGGTGAGGGCAGCCGCGGCGTCGAGCATCGCGTAGTCGAGCACGCGCTGCCGGTCCGCGGCCTCCTGGGCCTGGCGGTAGCCCTCCACGGCGCGGGACGACACCTCGGGCGGCTGGTTCGCGAAGAGCTCGAGGATGTCCACTTCGCCGACCTGGTCGGCCGCGTTCTGCACGTTCCGCCAGTGGCTGGTAAACGAGCTTCCACTCCCCATGTCCCGGACCGCGTCGACCAGCTCGCCGGCCGCTCCGCTGAACTCGGAGCCCCATCCAAGTCCCTCGCCGACGAGCCCGAGGGATCCGGCCGCGAGCTCGGAGAACGGCTCGATCAGCGCGTCCACGTCGCCGCGCGCAACCTCCTTCATGTAGTCGAGCTGCTCCTCGAGCTCGGTGAGCTGGCGGGTCATCGTCCGCATCTGGCGGACCTGGTTCGAGATCTGGGTCACCTGATTTATGATCATCTGGGCCCGCTGGATCGCGCCGCTGATGGTGCCGAAGATCCCTTCGGCCGGCGCCGCGCTCGTCAGGATCGGGACCAGGAGGACGGCGGTAAGGGTTCGGTGACGCATGGGAGGCTCCTTTCGTTTCATTGGGTTGTGCCGGGCCTGGGGACCCGGACATCGGAGGTGAACCAGATGCGCAGGCGATGGCCTGCGCGGATCGTGATCGTGGGCAGCCGGTTCAGGAACCGGTCGAGGATCGAGGTGGCGCTCTGGCCGAGCCCCTGGCCGACGCCCGAGCGAAGTCCGTAGGGCGAACCTCCGGCCAAGGCGAGTCCGCTCAGGACGCCGATGGTGCCGGCGGCCGCGAACGTGCTGAAGTAGTGGCGGTCGACCTCGTCCCGGAGGGCACCCTCGCCCGCTTGGTTCAGGCCCGTGAACTCGAGGTCGATCCAGCTTCCGTCGGGGAGGAGCAGCCGGTGGAAAGCGACGGCCAGCCGGCTCTGGTCCCGCTCCTCGACGGCCTGGGCCATGCCGACGACCCGGGTGCCGCGCGGGATCAGGATCCGCTGCCGATCGGCCGAATAGAACGGGACCGAAACGGTGGCGAGCACCGGCCCGGGAAACTCACCCGAGATCTGCGTGAGGAGCACCGCCTCGAGGAACGACCCCTCGTAGATCCGCTCCCAACCCGGCGGGTCCACGGGTTGGACGCTCCGGCCGGGCTCAAGTGGGCTCGGTGCCCGACGGAAGGCTTGCCGCGGGATGGCGGTTCCCGGCTCGGGAGGGCGTGCAGCGGCACCCACTCCCAGAGCCCCGAGCAGCAGTTCTTCGGCTGCCAAGTCGTCCTCGAGCGCCCCGACGGACTGCTCGAAAGAGGCGAGCGCCGCCTGGAGCGTGTTCTCGAGGAACTCCGACTCCGCATCGTCGGTACGCGGGCCGTCGGCCTCGGACAACTCCACGGTCGCGTCCGGACTTCTGTAGGACTGGGACACGGCAAGAGAGCGGAGCGAGCGGGTCCTGCGCTCCAGCTCCTCCAGCCGGAGTGACTCCCGAAGCTCCGACTCGGCCGAGCCGATGCCGGGGCCAACGGCTGCGGTGTTCGGCGCCTCGGCCTGGAGCCGGGCAGCCTCTTCGGCGGCCGTGGCCTGCCGGCGTTCGAGTTCGGCACGTGCCTGGGCGGCGGCCTGCTGGGCCTGACGCTCGGCCTCGGCGCGGATGCGGCCCTGGAGCGATCGTCCCATCCCGTCGTCGACGGCTTGGGCCTCGGGCAGGAGTCCGGGAGTGGCCGGTCTCCTCGGGACCCGTCACCGCCCAGGAGAAGAGGAGCCCGCCGACGAGCACGGCGATCAGCACGACACCGGCCTTCGTCACGATCCCGCCCGGGAGCGCGCCTTCCGGCGGCGAGACCCACTGCTTCCAGCGGCTCATCGGAAGTCTTCCCGCGGCGCGAACCGCCAGCTGGCCCGTTCGTCGCCGACCTGCAGCCACCCGTCGTCCAGCACGTGGCGGGCGATGTAGAGGCCGTCCTCTGAGAGGTCGTAGGCGACGAGCGCCGGTTCGCCGTCCCGGAGCTCGTAGAGGGCCGGCGACTCCTGGGCATGGGAGCGGAGGTAGGTGAACTGCCCGTCGTGCCACATCGCTTCGACCAGGAACGGCCGGTCGGTCGCGTCCCCGTCCAGGCGGTACTCGAAGGCGAGGCGGCCCGGATAGGCAGCCCGGAACGCCTCGATCTCCGCTTCGGCCTGCGCTCGGGCCTCCAGGATGCCGGCCTCGGCCGCCTCGCGGGCACTGCGGGCTGTCGCCGCCGCTTCAGCGGCCATCTGCTGGTAGGCGGCGACCTGACTTCGCCCGACGAACGCGGGCTGGCCGCTCCCGCCGCCGGAGAGCCCTGCCTCCTCCGCGCCGGACTCGACACGGACGACCAGATGAGGCGGCCCGTCGCTCTGCTCGGCCACGAGGAACGAGTAGATCCTGCCGGACTCGCATACGAGCGCGATGTTCGTGGCCGCGTCTTGAGAGAGGGGTTTTAGGAATGCCACATTCGCGGCGCCGGTCAGGTGCCAGTACTCCGAGTCGCCGACGACGAAGTCCAGGATGTTCTCCCCGAGGGGGAGCACGATGACGGTCGTGTGGCGGACCCGGGCGCGGAGCCGGTGGATCCGGTCCTCGCCCTCCTCCGGGACCGTCACCCGGAGGAAGGCATCGTCGTCCTGTTGTTGCGCGGCGGCCCCGGGAGGGAGCGCCGCCAAGAGAAGCGTCATGAGAACGATGGGTGTGGTTGGGGGTCGCATGGCGTGTCACGTCCTCGTGTTGGGGGTGGGATGTTCTCGGCTCGCGAGAACCTCGATGGCCCGGCTGAGTCCGTGGCGTTCGACTGCCCGGGCGCGCTCCTCGGCGTCGAGCGCCGAAGAGGTGTAGAGCCAGTAGCTCTCCGGGTCGACCTCGAGCCGGGCCACCGCGGCCCCGTCGGGGCGGCGGAGGTAGATCTCGCGTTTGGGGATCAGGCCGCGGACCTGGGCAAGCTCCGAGCTGTTCAGCCGGAAGAGCGCTCCGACCTCGTCGGGGAGCTCCGGGTTCGCGAGGAAGAGCTTCGTCGGGATCGACTCGAGGAGCGCCGCCGCACCCGCCGTCGCCGTTACGTCCACCGCGGACTGCGTGGCGAGGATCAGCGCAGCGTTCTTCTTCCGCCACGTCTTCGCCGCCTCGGCCAGGTAGTTGAGCACTGCGGGGTCCTGCAGGTAACGCCAGGCCTCGTCGACCACCATCAGCTTCAGCCGGGCCGCTTCCGTCGGATCCTCCACCTGGAGGCGCATCCGCTCGAGGAGATACGAGAGCGCTGCGTCGCAAAGATCCGGATGCTCGACCGCGCCGGCCAGATCGATCACCTGCCAGTCCACGAACTCTAGGTCCGGGCCCCCGCTCGCCGGGTTGTCGAAGTAGGCGCCCCAGGCGCCGGTTCCGATCCAGCGGCTCCACGCCGGCCACATCTCGGAGGGAAGGGAGGCGGCCAGGACGCTGAGCGTCCGCCGCTCCGGCTCGAACGCGTAGAGGTCCTCGATCCGGGCCCGGATCTCGCTCGTGTCCGCCCCGCTCGCCTCCCAACCGCCGAGCTTAAGCAGCCGCAGCACCCAGCCCGTCAGGAACTGGAAGCTCCGCGTGGTCGCAGGGAGGGAGAACGGCTGCAGCGGGAGCGTGGGCTTGTCCTCGCCGGGCGAGAGCTCCACGTAGCGGCCCCCGAGGAAGCGGGTCAGCCAGCGGTAGGAGCCGCCCAGGTCCAGGATCAGGACCCGCGGGCCGTACTTGAGGGCCTCGACCAGGAGGAAGTTCAGCGTGAAGCTCTTCCCCGAGCCGGTCGCGCCAAGCATCAGCGTGTGGCCCACGTCGCCAGCGAAGAGGTCGTAGTGGTACGCCGTCCGCCACGGGGTCTCGAGTACCGCGAGCGCTTCACGGCCCACGTGTTTGCTCTTCGGCGTTCCCCGTGGCGGCCCGAAGAGGGGCGCCAGGCATGCCGCCACACCGGCCGAGACGAAGACCTTCCGCACCTGCCGGCCGCGGGGCTGGGCCGGGAGCCGGGAGAACCAGGCCGGGAGCTGGCCATAGCCCTCCCGGATCACTTTCGCGTCGTGCGCTGCGAAGAGACGCCGGAGGTCTCCGTCCAAACGCTCGATCCTCCCGAGTTCGCCGTGGAGCGCGACGGTGAGCGAGGCCTCCCCATAGCTCACCCCGTCCGCCTCGAGCTCCACCAGCGCCTCGCCCAGACGATCCGACTCGGTCGCCGCGGCCGAGTCCACCATCGCCGCCGCCGTGCCTTCGGTCTCCTGCACGTGCGCCATCATCGAGTAGCGCTTGGCGAAGTAGTGCCGTTGCGCGCCACGGATCCGGCGCCTCGCCGCTTCCATCGCCCACGGCCGCCACTCGAGCGACACCGTCATCACCGCGTCCAGGCAGTAGAGTTCCTGGAGCAGGTTCGCCCGGGCCTGGCCGGGCGGAGAGAGGAGCGAGTAGAGGACCACCGGCTCGCCGTCGAGGCGCAGGTGAGAGCGCTCCGCCTCGAGCTCCGAGAGGGCGAGCCGCCAGTTCATCCCGCTCCCCGTCGCGCCGTCCCACACCGTTCCCGGACGGTTGATCAGCTTGGAGAGAAGGCGGGAAGCCTCGGAGGGCCGGAGGATGTCGATCGGCGTGTGCTCCGCTACGAGCGCCCTCCCCGCGTCCACCGTCGCGCGAAAGCCGGCGGCGGCTGCCTCGATCTCGGAACCCAAGTAGGTCGGCGCGCTCGCCCGGTGGCGCTTCCACCACTGCGTGAGCCGGGAGGTTCGTCCCGATGTGGACCCGTCCGCGACGGTCCGTAGCCGGGGATCGTGGGACCAGACCAGGTAGGCCTCGAGCTGCTGCACGCGGCCCGAGAGAAACGCGCGGCGCTTCCGCTGCGAGACCGCTACGATGCCGGAGCCCTCGTCGTCCTCCGCCCCGGGAGGGGTCGGCCGGCGGAGCAGATAGAAGTAGAGGCGTGTGTCGGCGTCGAGCCCCGAGAGGAGACGCTGCCAGCGGCCCAGCACCCGGTCGATCTGTTCGGGCGAACGCCCGTCGACCACCGCGGGCCGGAGCCGTCCGGCCGCGACCAGCTCGCCGGAGCGGGTCAGCAGGTGCGTCCATCCTCGAGCCAGCCCCAATAGGGCAGCTCCTCCGCCAGCGAGCCGGCCGCCTCGTAGTCCCGTAGCTCCGCGGAGACCTTCATCGCCCGCCCCGGATCACGAGATGCCAGGGCTGTTCGGCCCATTTGCCCGGATCGTAGCGCGCCGGACAGCGCGTGCCGACGCGGAGCACGCCAAGCATGTCCGGGTCCTCGCTGCCAGCCAGCCAACCCGCCCCGTAGCCGACGGCGAACACCACGCCGCCCGTCACGAGCGAGTCCATCGCGTTCCACATCGCGAGCCCGAGCGTCGCGCTCAGCAGGAACCCCCTGCGCTCCACGCCCAGGATCGTCAGCGGACGGTTCAGCGCCGGATAGCCCGCCCAGCGCCTGAGACCCCGCATCAGAAGAGCCAGGCCAGGAAGTTCGCCGCGCCCATCGCCATCCCGAGACCGAAGATGATCCCGGCCAGCGTCCGCTTGCTCCCGCCCTCGCCGAACGCGAACATCAGCCCCCCCACCACGATCGCAATCAGCGACAGCCCGCGCGCGATCGGGCCCGTGAACTGCGTCTGCAGCTCGTTGACCGCATCCACCCACGGGCTCGTCCCTTGCGCCCAAAGCAGGCCCGGCTGCAGACACCAGAGCGCTACGGCCCAGGCCGCCGCTCGTACCGTCCTTAAGAAAGGTTGCATCGTCTTCTCCTTGGTCTCCGTTGAATGCACCGGTCACTCAGCCTCGCCGCGGCTCGCCGCGATCTGTCGGTCGATCCACGCATCCACCTCCGCCTCGATCCAGCCCACGGCGCGCGCGCCCAGTTGGATCGGCGCGGGGAAGCTCCCCTCGGCCACTCGCGCATAGATGGTGCTCCGCGACAGCCCCGTGCGGGCTTCCACGCTCGGCAGCCGCACGATGCGGGTGGACGCATCCGCTTGCTGTGCGATGGCTCTCGTCATCGCTCTGCCGCTCCGTTCTCTCGACGAAGAATCCCGGAGCCGATCGCTCTCGGAGGAATCAGGTTCCAGTTGGGCTTGGTCGAAGGCTTCCATGAAGGCCAGGATCCGGTCGGCCAGCGCCAGCGTCGGGGAGCGGCCACGGTGCAGCTGGCGTATCAGGTTCGGATCGCCCGTCGCCAGCAGGCCGAACGTCGACGGCTTCAAGCCCGTGCGCTCGAGAAACCCGGCCACTCGCGATTGGAACAGCTGCGTCAGCGTCTCCATGACAGATACGCTGAAATAGGAATGGCAAGGATGTCAAAATATAGGATATAGGCTATATCCTTAACTGTTTGATTGACAAAGAATTACGACGGCGGGTCGTCCGGCAGCTCTGGCAGAGGGGCGGCGAGCGGGTGCCGGAGGGTCGTTCGAACCTGCGGAATACCTCGTTTTCCGTGCCTGCGCTCAGGTGCTTCGGTGCCGCCATTCTGTCCTCCCCCGCGACCTGTCCAGGTTCCAACGCTGGACTCGGTCTCGTTCCCGGAGGGCAGATCGATTTCCCATTGTCTCAACTATGAGAAATAGGTACCATCCTATAACACGGCGCGATCAACGAAATACGACGGCACGGATCCGGTCCGTCGCCGGATCCTCGAGCTGCTCTCCGAGAGCCGCTCGAACCTGCGGGTGGCCTCCCTCGCGATCGGCCGAAACGCGGCCTATCTGCACCAGTTCATCCACCGCGGCACGCCCCGGATCCTCGCCGAGCCCGACCGCGAAGCCTTGGCGGAGCATCTGGGCTGTAGGCCCGAAGAGCTCAAGCACGACCGGATCCCGCGCCGAAGGCCGAGCTCACAGCCGGCTCCACGCAAAGCGAAGCTTGCCGGCAGGCCACGAACCGGGCCGCCGAAAGGCTACGTCGCGGTGCCTGAGATCGACGTCCGTGCGGCGGCGGAAGCGGAAGCCTGGAACGAAGAGGTGGAGGAGACCAAGGGGAGCTGGATGTTCTCCGATCCCCTCATCCGGCACGAACTCCGCGCTAGGCCGGAGGATCTGCGGATGATCACCGTCGATGGGGACTCCATGGAGCCGCTCCTCTCGAGCGGCGACCGCATCCTGATCGATGTGAGTCAGCGGGTTCCGCCCCGCCGGGCCTATTCGTGATTTGGGACGGGATGGGGCTCGTCGCCAAGCGGATCGAGCATGTACCCCACTCCGAGCCACCGAAGGTCGTGATCACGTCAGTGAACCCGGACTACGCCAGCTATGAACGCCTCGCCGAGGAGGTCCGTCTCGTCGGACGTGCCCTCTGGGTCGCCCGGCGGCTGTAAGATGTCCTCAGAGCCCCGTGTGCGCGCTCTTGGGGAGGACAGAATGGCGATGAGCGGAGAGACGACCTTCCGGAGTTGAGGAGTCCCCTCGGCCGCCGTCTCGGGAAACTGATCCGCCGACTTTGACAAGCCCATGCTGATCCAGTGACATCAACTAGACCTCCCCTTCCCGTTCCTGCAACACCGTCATCAAGCGCCCAATGTCCGTCCCCTCGTGTGGTTCTGAGGCCCATAAATCACTGTACAGTTCCACAACACCGGTCCTGCAGAATATAAAGAATTCCTCATGTCTCGGCTCCGTCTGAAGGATTTCCAGATAGAGGCCAGCATCTTCCACTTGAAATTCACGTTTTTGTAATCTGGCAACTAGCTTTGTATTTGCACTGAGCCTTTGAATTAGCCTCGAGAACCGGTGGGGTGCGATTCTATCCGGCAAGTGCTGGCGTAGTTGCCTCCATCTGTTGATTGTCTCGTCCGACGAGTAGAGACGTTGAGGGTTCGCCGATTCGGCTACCTCGCGAAGGCAACCAACTACGAACGGATCGTATTTACCGCGGGCATCTGCCACCGAAAACAGTAGTCCAGTATTATCAAGATCATCGGTAAGTATCTTGACCAGGTTCTCTGCTAGATCTGGGATTTCACTGGAGAGTGTTTGTTCCACACGGGTGCGTCCCATCTCCGAATACCTCACAGATCTCGTCATCTTCGCGTCAGGTTGCTCACTTAGAAAGGCAACAAGGCACCACGCTTTGCAAGCGTTATACTTCTGCCGCGCCGCGGTGTCGAAAAGATGAAGGATATGCCCTTCGTACGACAGTCTCTTAGAGGCCGTCAGTGCCTCAGTAGATCGGTATCGCTTGAGCAGGGATAGCACGCAAATCAGTAGAGCCCCTTCTTCCGCGTCAATACCTTGGCCCGCGTCGAGCCTCTGTGTCACTGTTGTGACCAATTCAGTCCAGTCTACCTCAATACCACTACTGCTGGTGACCTTGACAGTGGAAGGCACGGCGCTGGATATTTCCCCACGGGCAACCTTATTACTCAAGAGTGATACGGTCTTAGAAACCGGTGTATAAGGCTGAAACAGGGACCATGACCACTCGTCTTGTTCTGCGATTACCGTACAATTATCTACCCAACCGTCCACCTCCATAGGCAGAACAAATGGAGTGGCAAGCGCGTCTTCGTGGTCCAGATGTCGGATCTGCATAGCGAGACGAATCAGGGGTATGATGAGGTGGTCACTTCTTGGCGTGGGCGCTCTACTAGGATCTACCAACTCTCCTAACGTGCTTCGGACTGATCCGAGAACTCTGTCTGAGAAGTCAGGGTTCCTAACGATGCTACATGCAGCCGAGATTCCATCGACAATTTGCTCGTCTAGCGGAACCCACGATTTAACTTCCTTCACCGTTTCGGCGACTGTACTTATGATGTGCCGCACATCTGGATTTCTGCTATCTTCGAGCAATTCAGAATCTGTCAAACATCGGGATACACGGCATATACTTCTTGGACCTTCTTGCCTAATACGCGACCTAATTAGGTTCTCAAGTGCTGCCCAAAAACCGCCTTGATGAATCTTTTTCAGTCTGTCTAGGATGGGGACACTATTCTCAGACAGAGATTCATAAATGGGTTCGCCAAGCAAAAGCTGCGCTCCGAGGTCCGCTGTCACGTTGAAGAGAATACTTGCAAGGTTCGCACGGAGGTCTGACGGGAGAATCGCTGCGAGGGCGTGATCCGGCACCTGACCACTAACCAGGATAGAACGCATTGCCTCGTTTGTCCCGTACTTTCGTCGTAGAGCCGAATAATAGGCAAGATGGCTCACTGGGAATTCATGTCCCCACTGGAGGTGCAGGGCCGCAATGTGATTAACGTAGAGTTTAAGCTCCCGGGGAGTCGGTGGGCCGTTCTCCTTGGCTAGACAGTGGTTAAAGATGAAGTAAAAGTCATGCGCGTCATCTACGTGCTCTGGTAGCGCCTCCTTGACGAGCTGCGAGAGATAGAGCCGCCAGTTGGACAGAACAGGTGGCGACACCTCAAACCGAATCTGAAAACACTTATCAATGAATGATTGAGTGATCCCATCGGGAGAGTGGTTATGTCCCTGAGCACGGCTTGTATGTTGAGTGGTCCAGAGGCGGCTTAAACCTACTTTGTCGTATGGTACAATTATCCAAGTCTTCTTGAACCAATCTTCAAGAACGGTGCCACGATCCTGCAGGAATGTCTGGAGTGTAGACCAAATGCTAAGAGCGTCTTTAGGGTCTACACGATCCGGAACCTGTCAACAGCAATGAGACACGGGGAGTCATAGATTAGTGAGCAGGCTGCGGTGTCGGAGCCGCAGCTGGTGGATTGATCCAGACCTCTGTTGGGAGAGGCTGGGGCGTGGGGATCCCCTGCACGAAGCGTTCAGGGTGTTCGGACCACGCCTGCTGGAGAGTGCGCTCACGCTGGGCGAGCACGTCACGGGCTCGGTCGTGATGGACATCAGCCGGATTGTACAGAGATGGTAATGACCTGACAGTCGGCCTCGCCGGAGCTGCGTCTAGGCTGCCTTCTTGTTGGCGTCCTCCTTCTTGGCCTTTGCGGCCTTCCTGGCGTGGGTGAGACCGGCCTTGAAGACCTGGTAGGGCGTGCGGCCCTCCATGGCTCGGCCTCGGTGCGGTCGCTTGCGGTTGTAGGTCTCGAGGTAGGCCTCCAGGTCGGTCTGCATCTCCTCGACGGTCTCGTACCAGGTGGTGCGGCCCTTCACCCTCAAGTGCTCGTCGAGGAGCGTGCGGTGGAAGCGCTCGATGAAGCCGTTGGACTGGGGCCTGCCCACCTTCGTCGTACGGTGCTCGATGTCCTCGAGCTGAAGGAAGAGCTCGTAGGGGTGACGGTCCGGACGGCCACAGAACTCGCGGCCGTTGTCACTGAGCACGGTCTTCACCCGGACCCGGTGCTCCTCGAAGAAGGGCAGCACGTCGTTGTGGATCACCTGCACCGCCGTGAGCGGAAGCTTGCTCGTGTAGAACCGGCCCCAGGCGTAGCGGCTGAAGCAATCGAGCACGGTCTGCAGGTACACCTTTCCGACCCCCTTCAGCGTTCCGACAAAGAACGTGTCCACGGCCACGAGGTCGCCCGGGTAGTGGACTTCGATGTGGCGCTCCCGGAACTCGGGGCTGAAGCGCTCCAGCAGCGCGATCTGCTCGGCGGTCAGCTTCAGCTTCCGTTCCCTCGCCGTCTCTTCGAGCCTGAGCAGCCGTTCGTGCTTCGTCGTCAGGCCGTGGACGACCCCACACCCCACGCACCCCCCCTGAGCTGACCTGGATCCCTCCCAGCAGCAACGCATCCGCGACCCGCTGGGCTCCCTGCGTCGGACACGCCAGACTGTGCTCCAGAATCGCCGCCTCGACCTTCTCGCCCACTCGGTTCGGGTGCGGTCCCTTCGGCCCCGGTAGCTGGTCGATCAGTCCCTCGGCCCCGTAGAGCTGGAAGTTGCGTCGGATCTCGTAGAACTGCTGACGGCTATAGCCCACGATGTGGCACGCCTTGCTCACGTTGCCGAGCTCCTGGGCCAGCTGTAGCAGGCTCAGCTTGCGACGCGCTATCTTCTCCTTCTGGACGGTGGTCATCTTCTCTCCCGTGCTAAGTGAGTGACTTCGACATCTCTCAATTAGCTCCGGCGAGGGCGGTTGGCCACCGTCACCTCTCGTGGCCGACTGTCAGGTCATTACCATCTCTGTACATCCGGGGTGAGCATCGCGATTCCGCCGTGGCGATGCTCATGGTTGTACCAAGGGAAGAAGGATCGGCAGAAGTCGATCGCCGCGCCGATGTCGGCGAAGCGTCCGGGGAAGTCGGGGTAGTATTTGACGGTCTTGAAGTGCGCCTCCGAGAAGGGGTTGTCGTCGCTGACCCGGGGACGGCCGAGCGAGCGGGTGATCCCGAGGTCGGCGAGCAGCTGGGCCGTGCACTTGCTGGTCATCGGGGCCCCGCGGTCGGAGTGCAGGGTCAGCGTCTCGGGCTGGACATCCTGCTTGAGGCAGCTCTCCTGGATGAGCCGGCTGGCGAGCGCGGAGTTCTCGCGGCCGGCGACCATCCATCCGACCACGTACCGGCTGAAGATGTCGATGAGGACGTAGAGGTAGAAGTACGACCACTTCTCGGGTCCGAGAAGCCGGGTGATGTCCCACGACCAGGTCTGGTTCGGTGCCGTGGCCACGAGCTGGGGCTTCGTGTAGGCGGGATGCGTGAGCTGACTGCGCCGCTCGCGCACGGGGTGATCCTCCTGGAGGATCCTGTACATCGTGCGTTCTGAGCAGAGGTACTCGCCCTCGTCGAGGAGGGTGGCCACAACCTCTGCGGGAGATCGGTCGACGAAGCGCGGGCAAGCGAGGGTCTCACGCACCTTCTCGCGCTCGGATTCATCGAGAGCCCGGGCGGGGCGCTGCCTGGGCTGCTGGTGCCCGGTCGTGGGCTTACGGCGCCGGTAGAACGTGGCACGCGCCACACCCAGTGCTCGGCACGCCGGCGCGGCGCCGACCTCCCGAGCCAGGGAGGCAGCGGCCATCAGGAGTTCTTTCCGCTGTCGAAGCTCAACCCCGGCAGCCCGGCAACTTTTCCCTGGACTTCCAGGATCGTTTCCGCCGTGGCAAGCTGCTTCTCGAGCCGGGCCACTTCGGCCTCGAGCTCATCCACCCTCTTCTGGAGGGAGTTGCGGCGGGCCGGCTTGCGGCCCCGCCGCTTCGGCGTCAGGCCCTTCAGAGAGCCCTCGCGCCGTGCCCTTCGCCATGCCGTGAGATGAGAGCTGTACAGACCCTCCCGACGCACGATCCGCCCAACCTCGCCGGGCTCCGAGCACCGGTCGGTCTCTTCCCGGATCCTGAGCTTGTACTCCGCGGTGAACTGCCGGCGGGTCGGCTTGGCCACCACCTCCGGATCCCGAGCCCGATTCCGCTCGGCGACTCGGGCCCCGGCGGCCTCGCCGCTACGCTCCTCGCCCCCCAGGGCCCGAGCACCCACACCCATACCAATCATCGTATCTCTCCCCTCTACCATCGCCATCCACCTCCACCCCCTTCAGTAATTCCAAAGGTGCCAGGTGTCTCACTGATATTGGCAGAGAGGGTGCACGTATGTCTATGTAGACGGGTTCAATCTGTACTACGGAGCCCTCAAGAGAACGTCGTTCAAGTGGCTGGACCTGGTCGGCCTGTTCGAGAAGGTACTCCAGCCGCATCACCGAATCCTTGGGGTCAAGTACTTCACGGCAACGGTTTCGGCGACCACCCGAGATCCCTCGAAGCCGCAACGGCTCGGATCCGAATGCCGCTGGCTCAGCCAGCCGGCAACCAGCGCACGGTAGAGGTGATCAAGACAGAGGAGAAGGGATCGGACATCAACCTTGCCGTGCATCTGAGGTAGGATCAATAAGTGTGTAAAAAGAGAGGCGACGCACCTTTCGGCTGAAGGTTAAACCAGCGAGCCCGGGTGACAGCCCGGGGAAAGGAACGTCGCCTCATGAGAGAGGATATGGCGGGACGGGAGTGTGCGTCCAGCAGGCCGATGTGGGAGGTGCTGGAGGGGATGGTGCGGGAGAAGGCGCAGGAGTTCATCCAGGGCATCCTGGAGGAGGAGGTCACGGATCTGCTGGGTCGGGAGAAGTCGGAGCGGCGGGCGGGGATCGATAGGCCGGAGGGCTACCGCAACGGATACGGCAAGCCGAGGCGGCTGGCGATGAGCTCGGGAACGATCACGCTCCGGCGTCCCCGGGTTCGCGGAGTGGAGGAGCGATTCGAGAGCCGGGTGCTGCCGTTGTTCGCGAGGCGGACGAAGGAGGTGGGCGCTCTATTGCCGGAGCTGTATCTGCACGGGCTGCTGAGGGAGACTTCGAGCTGGCGATGCGGGGACTGCTGGGGGAGGGGGCACCGTTGTCGAAGTCATCGATCCGGCGGCTGCGAGCGGGGTGGGCAGCGGAGTTCGAGGCCTGGTCGAAGCGCTCGCTGGCCGATCGAGAGGTCGTCTACGTGTGGGCGGACGGGATCTACGTGAAGGCTGGGCTGGAGCGGGACAAGGCCGCGCTGCTGGTGGTGCTGGGCACGATGCGAGACGGGACGAAGGAGGTGTTGGCGCTGAGACCGGGCTACCGAGAGTCGGTCGAGTCGTGGTCTGAGGTGTTACGGGAGCTGAAGGCACGCGGCATCGAGGCGCCGAAGCTTCTGATGGCGGACGGCAACGCGGCGATCTGGGGGGCGGTGAGGCAGGTATGGCCTGAGGCCGGTGAGCAGCGGTGCTGGAACCACAAGATGAGGAACGTGCTGGACCGACTCCCTCAGCGCGAGCAGAGCGAGGCGAAGGATCTGCTCAGGGTTGTGGTCTATGCACCAAGCCGGGCCCAGGCCGCGAAGGCCCGTCAGGCGTTCGAGAAGCGCTACGGGCCGTGGTATCCGAAAGCGGTGGACGTGCTCGAGGACGACTGGGAGCGGATGGTCAGCTTCTACGACTTCCCCGAGGCCCACTGGAAGCATCTGCGCACGACGAACGTGGTCGAGAGCCCGTTTGCTTCGGTACGGCTCAGGACCAGCGCGGCGAAGCGGTTCAAGAAGGTCGAGAGCGCCACGGCCCTGATCTGGAAGCTCCTGACCGTGGCCGAGAAGCGCTTCAGAAGGCTCGACGCTCCCCACCTGCTCAGCGATGTGTTTGAAGGAAGAAAGTTCGAAGACGGAAAGCCCGTCTCAACCCAACAGCGGAAGGCTGCCGCCTGACACGTTTACACACTTATTGACCCGACCTCGTGTGATGGATGGAGCGCGAGAGTGGTATGCCAGCCAGACACCAGTATTTGGAACACGGCAAGGTGAGTGAGTGACCCGATGGCCAGGAGCGCCGCAAGCGGGTGTCCCAGCGCAGCCCCGACCGCGATGGCAAGAATTCGAAGATCACGACGCTTGAGCTTGTTTACGAGATTATTGGGATACGGACGTTGAAACCGAATCTGGAATTCCTTGGTGACATAGCTCGCCATGAGGAAGCTGGCCGTTGCAGCGAAGCCGGCTGGCCAAACCCAGGCCGCGTCGTACAGCTGTGACGCGGCGAATGTCACGGCGAGCCCGACTGCCAGGTCAGAATACCGATCCAACACCGTATCAAGCCAGGCACCTTGTGGACTTTGAAGCAACTTGATCCGCGCGATCTCACCGTCGCACCCATCCACGATAGAGGCGATCTGAATGAGTATCCCTCCGGCGATCCAAAACCACGGGTCCGTGGTGGCCAAACCGACGGCGCCAAGCAGCCCCATGAAGAATGATAGGAGTGTGATGTGATTGGGCGTCAGGGGCGTTCTCGATAGAGCCACCGAAAGGCGACGGGAGAGCGGACGGTTTATGTATTGGGAGATGAAGCCATCTTCTCCACCTTTCCCCATGGCCGCGTCGATCCGGCGCACCGCCTCCTGAGATGCTTCCGGCGTGTCCACATCGAGCCAACGCGCTCGGGTCACATCGATCGCTCGAACTCCACCCTGTGCAACGCATTCTCGGATCCCGTCCGTCAACGAAAACTTGCCCTGCTCGTTCGCTCTCGCCAGCCCCTCGAACAGCCTTGACGAACAGTAAAACAGGCCCGTGTCGCCCGCATTCCAACTCGCGAGGTCTTTTCCAATCGCTGCGATGCACCCTCCTGACACCTCGACCTTGGTGAGATCGGGAAGGTCGAACACGTTTTCTGTATCATGATCGACGGCGAGCGCGATTTCGTCCTGTGCCGGTGGATTAGCCAGCACATCCCGGATCATTTCCGGGGGTAGCAGGTGATCGACCATGGCCAAGAGAAACGGGCTGTCGCCGACCAACGGAGCGGCGGCGACCGCGGAACAGCCGTTGCCTCTTTCCCAGTTCTCAGCCTCAACAAAAGTGATATGGCAGCGACGTCGTCTTGCAACCCGCTCGAATTCGTGCTGGACAAGCGCTGCGTCATACCCGAGAACGACGACAAATCGCTTCACACCCGCCGTGAGCAGTTGTGCTATCGATCTCTCGGCGATCGACAGACCTCGCAAGTGGACGAGCGGTTTGGGCACGGTCGAACGATCGCTCCGCAAGCGGCTCCCATTGCCGGCCGCGAGAATCACGGCCAGCGGAGCGACCGTTTTTCGGCGTGGAACTCTATCTAGCGAGGGCATTGATGATCTCCTCCGTAAGCTCTTTGGTCGATGCGGCGACGAGGGTCGTGCGATCCTGCAGCGATTCAAATGGACCGAGCGCCCCGCCGTCGAGACGACAGATGTGGCCATCGGCCTCGGTGACGATTAACGAGGCCGCGAGAAAACTCTCCGGCGTCAATCGACTCCTGACGTCGATATGGGCATCCAGAGCTCCGTCTGCCACCAGGCACAGAGCACGTGAAGCACAGCCGTAGACGCGTATACCGGCGCAGGTCCGCATCAGGTCGGCGAGAGAGGCGTCCGGCGCCCAATGGTTCAGTTCGCAGGAGATAAACGCGTCGCGAAGACGGCGCGTCTCCGACGTGTGCAAGCGTCGGCCGTCTGATGAGTAGGCTCCGTTTCCGCGCGCCGCGACGACGGCTCCAGGGCCCGATGTGGCACCAACCGACGCGAAGATGACTCCGTCCGCGGAGAGCGATGTCTGTCGTGGAAGCATGGCCAGCGAGATGGCGGACAGCGGCAGGCCACGCGCGAAGTTGTCGGAACCATCGACCGGGTCGACGATGAATCGGTAGCCTTGCTCGCCGCTCCCCAACTCGAACGCACCCGTCTGCTCCTCAGACTCCACGACACCGCTTTCGAAGTGTTCTGAAAGCCACTGTCGAATCCATTCGTCAGCAGCGATGTCAAAGGGCTTCTGGTCGTCGCCCTTGGCATTCACACCGACGGCCTGGCTGTGGTCCAACCCAGGTCTTACTTGGTCGAGAAGCGGTAGCGAATCCATATGAAGCTGTCCGAGCAACGCCAGCATCTCCTGAGAGTCCGTCGATGTGTCGTGGAGCGGAGCGCTGGTCATGACGGAAAGCCGCGCGTCGAGGTTCATGGGGAAGTCGCCGACGCAGCACGGGTCGGAGTTTGGCTAGAACTCCCACGCTCTTGTTGTGGAGGCGTGGCCGCAGCGGCCAAGAGACCCTTTCGGTCTGCCACGCGAACTCCCGCGAGATCCGCTAGTTCGTTGAATCTGGGGGTATCGATATTCCCCCGATGGAGTGCACTGGCCGCGAGCGCCGCCAGACGAGAACAGAGGGAGTCCATCTCATGGGCCTGCAGCGCAAGTTCCCCTTCGATCGGCGTATGCTTTTCACTTCGCAACATCGTCTTTAGTTGATCGAGTTCACGGTCTGTCAAAAGTCGGAGGTTTCTCAAACGATGCGCAGCCACGCTGGGGCTCGTGCCGTAGTAGTGAGCCGTCCGTAGGACGTCCGACAACGTGATCGGATGACGACCCCTGCGCTGGCGACCATCCACGCGACGGCTCTCGCCCGCCTTGTCGCGACCGTCGCCCTCTGAAAACACGGAGAGCACCGTGGGCCCAGCACGTCCCAGGGTCTCTTTGCCGAGGGTCTCGACGTATCGACGCAAGCCATACTGGGGAATCAGAAGGGCGCTGGCGAAAGCGTCGGCCCTCACCTCCGGAAACTCAGGCGCTGCGCCAGATTTGCACACGCGCCACGGGGCTTCGGTATCGAACAAGAAATGGGCAAGTCCGTGTGCGTATCTGAAGCGGCGGTGTTCGAGACCAAGGTTCTTCTCGACCACAACAAGAAGGCCGTGGTCCGGTTCACCGATCGAAATCGAGAGGATTCCTGTCGGCAGAGTCGCCTTTGCCGAACGAACGCCCGACGTCATGAGCAGTTCGTCAACGAAACGGATGGGCCCCTCTCCAAGTGCTAGGCGTTGCCGCTCATCCTCCGCAATGCGATATCCTTCCCGCGCCGCTTGCCACGGCATATTTCCGTGCTCAACCCGGTACGAAGGAAGCGAGTGTACAGTGGCGTTGATCTCAAGTCTTGCTTCCAGATCGGTGAGAGCTCTCGCGGTCGCGCACACACCGGCGAAGGAACTCGGACCCTGATCTTCCGCGAGGTCAGGATGGGCGCGGAACAGCTCGGCAAGGTCATCCACTTCCTGGTCGTCGGTAGCCGAGGGAAGGAGCTCGCTGAGGCTACAGCCATAGAAGGCAGCTAGCCGGCGCAGATCTTCGGCCTTCACGGATCGCCGTCCTGTCTCGATAAGGGCGATGGTGGCTCGCGATACACCAAGCTGAGGTGCGATGTCAGCCTGGGTGAGACCACGTGACGTCCGCGCTTGCCGGAGAATGCTACTGACATCCTTCAGTTTCTCAGCCATACCTAGTCAATCCGTCCTTCTCGGAGGGGGGGAGGATATCTAACACAGCGGCGGATGCACGCCAACAATGTTAGATATTATTACACCCTGCCGCAACGGCACCTGGCGGTTCTCCTGTCGATTGACCTCGGCAGATCACCACATCCCCGAATCGCGAAGGCGGCAAATCGCGCGATCCATCTAGGTTGTTCGGTCACGCTGCCGTGATTCCGACCCCTACTTGAGCGCCTGACGGGTCATTTTGGCACCAGGCCCTACGCCCCCTCGAGGATGGGAAGCCCCGTGAGAACGACCGAGGAGAAAGTCCCTACAAGGAACACGGGCGATTGCACGACAGGTCCCGATCACCTCGGCCGATAGATTCCCAAATAGGTGGAGTCAGTCTTGCTTGGCGCGCGGCCCTAAGACTGGCACATTTCCTACTCCACGATCTGTTAGATCGGTGGCAGGCCGGAGGGGGCAAGATGCCAATTTATGAGTACCGCTGCAAGGACTGTGAGCATGACTTCACCATCATCGAGTCCCTGAAGGACCACGAGGGGCTGAACCCAACTGTCCTGAGTGCAAGAGCTCGAGCGTGGAGCGCGTGATCGGCTCTGTGCACGTGCAGACAGGCAAGAAAAGCTGACCGAATGACCGGATGCCCGGTCAAAAGGGGGCGAGAGAAAGCGGGGCCGTCGATCCTGTCGGTTGTCCTGTCGATTAAACCCGGCAGATCACGACATCGAAGAATCGCAAAAGCGGCAAATCGCGCGATCCATCTAGGTTTTTCAGTCATCCTGCCGTGATCCGGCCCCCCCTTGAGCGCCTGATAAGCGTGAGGTCGGTAGTTCGAGTCTACCCAAGCCCATTGAACTTACGGGATACGGATCAAGGCACCTTACCCGTAATGCTCATCTGAGGGCCGCGTACGGGCCTTATCCTATCACCGCCGTGTCACGTTCAAGTGGCACTGAGATATCAGGATCGGTCTGTGAATCTAGCTCGCCATCGAAAGATAGCACGTTGTTGATAGTATCAGTCAAACGGTACTCATCCACCTTCCACACGCTTCCATCAAGCAGCGTCACGCGGTTTATAAATGCGACGGTAGTCAGGTGCGAGTGGATATCATCACTGTTTCCTAGGACCGTTGACATGAGCCGATTTCCAGAAAAATCTTCGCGGATCACCGCACGCACGTCACGCAATCGATCGCCAAAGAGATCAAAGGTAAGATACCGTATCTCTATGGCTGCTACCGTGGAGGTTGTGGAGATATCGGACATAAACATCTGAATGAACGTGTCTGCATACACATCACAATCTGGCAGGGTGTTAAAGAGACGTTCAAAAAACCCAGCGTTGTCTAGCTCACCGTCTCTTATGCAGTTATACCCGATCTCAGACAGACTGGTGAAGTTTGCTGATGCATCGATGATCTGCACCGGGCTGTCGTCAAAGTTGATCATGAAGGTGACGCGTTGAAGTGAAGACCCGGCATTGGCACTGTCCGGAGGAACGACTACCTCCTCGGTCTGTTCCCTGAAGATTCCATTCTGCCTCTGGAAATAGGCTTGTCTCTGATTGGCCGTGCGTTCTTCAACACGGCCCTCGCGAACTTCAAGGGCGAAGGGCTGTTGATCGGGCAACCTGGTAACCGTTTGCGCCGAAAGCGGCGCCGCGAATAGTACTATTGCGATCCAGAAAGATCTCATCCGTCTCGTTCCTGTTCGGTAGGGAAAGAACACGGCGACCGGACGTGGTTCCGGGCCGTTATGCCAGTCACCGCATGGGAATATGCGGACGGACGTCGTACCTGTTCTCCCACCGGTCGGGAGCTACCCGCCCAGCATGAACAGGGCTGTTCTATTCGGCAGGTGACCCGACACAAGGGTCCCCCCATACGGTAACTGGCAGGGTCGATTTGGATCACACTAAGCTGCGCCGACCTCTAGGGATCCGTTAAGAGGGCCACAGGCATTCGTCGTCATCGGGCGATCGCCACTTAGCGTGGCAGCGTTCTCGAAGCGTAACGCCATGTCCAGTTGGTGGGTCGACGACCTCCAGTGTTGATTGCTCGACAGGCTATCCGCGGGTCCACGGAATCCGCAGTCCGCAGGTAAGTGTCCGGGCATGCCGTGATGGCCCCGGATGGGTGGAGGTTGGAAGTGGCTGCCATTAAAGGAGACCGGGCGACCGGGCGTGCCCAGCCTCACCCGTCGGCAGGGTAATTCGTCGGCACGACCGAACGGTTACGTCCGCAGGCATCTTCGGTTGCCCGAGGGATTTCCGTTCAGAAGGAGGGACCCAATGAGGGAAGTGCCTCTGATCAACAATCGGTCAATTGTACAGAGTCAGCAGTCCGTCAGCCCGATGCCCTTCGTGACGCTCTGCGAGGCCCATGTGTGCCGTCAGTCGTGGATGTGGAGGCCGGGTAGATCGGCTTCTTCCCGGATGCCGACCCTGAGGTGAGGTCCTCGGGGAACACCTTTGCCGCGCCCTCGCGCCGGATCATGAGCATTCCAATAACAAGTGAGGCTGAAGGGGAGGTTGGTTTCCAACGAGAGGTGAGGCTGAAGGGCGGGGCGCAGCGATCATGGGGATATGATCGTGAACCTCTTGCTCGACCAGATTTGGACCGTCGACTAGATACGGGCCTGCGTGGAGGGCGCTGATCGGGCCGAGATCACCCACTTCGACCGCGATGGTGCCTACGCCCTAGTCGCCCAGCGCTGGAGCGGGCCCTCTACCCACGCCTCGGGAAGGCTGACAACGGGGGACGGTTCTGCGCTTCCTGCAGAAGGCTACGGGCCTCTCCCGGGCACAAATCGATGGTATCGGCAACCAGCGTCGCCGGAGCGGCCACATCAGGCCGAACGGCCGGATTCGGCGGGTCGAGGTCTCTGGATGATCCCCGTGAGTTCCCGCAATTTGATGCTGTTTTCCCGCTATGTTGGTACTGTAAAGTTCGACGCAGGCTGACGGCAAGGATGGCAGATCGTGCAGTCCTGATTGAACTTAGACGATTTCATGCCGTGAATCACATCACCTATGCTACGCCTGTACGCCGGGAACCCACCGAACGGGATGAATTGCCCTCCCAATGCCGTGCGTTCCCCCACCTCTCGCCACCCAAGTCGAGCGACACGCGGGTCGGCAGACTCGGGTGCGAAGCCCGGACCGCTGTGACCGCACCGTGCCGACGGCCCCCGGACGATATCTTCCCTACCCACGAGACGTTCGTACCGGTCGGCTGTCAATGACTATCGAACATAGCACAGATGCCTCGTGGCCTCCACCGGTTGGACACTGTCACGGTGAGATGCTGACAGTATTGCTGCTGGGCGGTGGGGCGGGACGACGAGTCGGTATCGCAACTACCGTCCGGAGTCTAGGCGCTACGTGGCGGGGCGGTACGTAACCGGCGATACGGCCCGTGCCGCGGAGCGAGTACGGTCCCACCTAATCAGTGGCGCCCGCTCAGCCCCGCGTGCGAGTACGGATCACCCGATGCACGGCACGGGTCTCCGCGAGGTCGCGTTCGGCCGAGGCCGCCTCGACTTCCGAATCGAAGATCCCAAAGAGGGCCGACCCGCTGCCGGCCAGGAGGGTGGGACGAGCCCCGGCGACCGACAAGGCTTGTCGGATTTCCTCGAGGTCTCGCCGAAGGGGAAAGAGTACCGCTTCGAAGTCATTCACCGCTTCCGCCTCGGCCTCCCTCCACCGACTCGAGGGTGGCGAGAGAGTCTCCTCGGGAGAATCGCCCCCGGAGGCCACCCGCGCTTCGGCAAGACGGTGGTAGGCCCACCGGGTGGAGACAGGCTCTTTGGGGAGGGCCAATACGACCTCCCGCATGGGCAGAGGCTCGAGAGGAAGGATGCGCTCGCCCCGGCCCGTGCCGAGCGCTCGGGAGGCGCCCGCGACGAAGAAGGGGACATCCGACCCGAGCGTGGCCCCGATCCGCATCAATTCCGCTTCGGGGAGGGGGTTTCCGAAGAGCTCACTCATTCCCCGGAGAACCGCGGCTGCGTCGGAAGATCCGCCTCCAAGCCCCGCGCCGTGCGGAACGTTCTTGTGTAGGGCGATCCGTATTCCCGGCGGCCGGCGACCCCGAGAGGACAGCGCCTCGCTGAAGGCACGGGCGGCACGCACGGCGAGGTTGTCCTCGGCGGGGCCTAGCACCCCGGGGGGGAGACCCGTGAGTTCGAGTTCGACTTCCTCGGCCCTCGCCGCCTCCAACTCGAGACGGTCGGAGAGTTCAAGGAGCTGAAAGACGGTCGAGATCCGGTGGTAGCCCGACGCCTCTCTCCCGAGGATCATGAGCCGGAGATTGACCTTCGCGGGTGCGGCCCCCACCCACCGCCGCAGCCTCACGGCTCCGCGGCTGCCGAAACAGGGGGCTTCCCTTCGGCCTCCTCCCTTGCGCGCCCCAATTCCGAGAGCGAGAGGCCGAGCCGTCCCGCGTACCAGAGGCCGAGGAATGTCACCGGGAAGAACCCCCCCAGATGATATCCGAACGCGAAGGCCAGGGTGGCCTCTTCGGCGACGCCGTAGACCTCGTGGAGCGCGACGAGTGCAGCGGCGTGAAACGTACCGAAGTAACCCGGCGCGGAGGGCACCGCCACGCCGAGGGCAATCGCGCCCTGCACAAAGAGCGCCGCGGCGTACCCCTGGTCGATCCCGAAGGCCACGAACGCGAGCCAGAAGGAGACGCCGTTCCACGCCCAGATGGCGATGGACCAGGCAAAGGCCGCGCCGAGGAGTCGCGGATCTCTGAGAGCTCCAAGTCCCTCGAGGAAGGACTCGACGAGAGCGCGGAGGCGGGGCCCCCGGCCACCGGGGACGAGATGCGAACCCCGCTCCAAGATCCGGAAAAAGGGCGCCGGGAAGGCGAGAAGGAGCACGAGGAGGAGGATTCCCGCGCCCGCAGCCGCGAGAATCACGAGGAGCACACCCTCGAGGGGCTGGCCCCCGATCGTCGCGTCCGCCGGGAAGCCGGGGTGGAGGATGGCGACGCCGAGGAGGAGGATGATGGCCACACCGTCCAGGAAGCGTTCGACCACGAGCGACCCGATCGCGCCGCTGACGGTCACGGGCTCGAACTTGGAGATGGACCAGGCGCGGGCGAACTCGCCGATACGAGCGGGGAGGAGGTTATTCAGCGAAAATCCGATGCAGACCGCCGCGAAACGACTCCTGAGACCGGTCTCGGGCCGGACCGGGTGAAGGATCACCCTCCACCGGAAGGAGCGCGTCAAGAAGCCCGAGGTCGCGACAGCTACGGCTGCCACCAAGAGCCAGCCATTCGCCCCCCGCACCTGGTCGACGAGCGCCGCAGGATCCACATCCCTGAGGACCCACCAGATCAAGAAAACGCTGACGGCGAGTCCGAAGACCGCCCTCCAGTCGCCCCTCACGGGTTCAGTGGCCGATCGGGGGGATCCAGCTTCCGGGCTCCCTGACGCGGGCGGGCGCCTCGTGGACGAGGCGCCGCATCTCCCGCACCGCATCCGTCATCCCCGTGATGAGGGCGCGGGCCACGATCGAGTGTCCGATATTCAGCTCCTCGATCGGCTCGAGCGCGGCCACCGGGGTCACGTTCGCGTAAGTGAGCCCGTGCCCCGCGTGGACCGAGAGCCCCATCCCACGGGCCAACTCCGCCGCGCTCCGGAGTCGCTCAAGCTCTCTCGCCCGGCTCCGATCTCCCCCGGCGTTCGCATACTCGCCCGTGTGAAGCTCGACGGCCTCCACACCGAGCGCCTTGGAGGCGGCGAGCGAGTCCTCGGTGGGATCGATGAAGAGCGAGACGCGGATCCCCGCTGCCGAGAGGCGGGAGACGGCTTCGCCGGTCGCTCGTCGCGTATTCGCAGCGCCCAGATTCAACCCGCCCTCCGTCGTCAACTCCTCCCTCCGCTCGGGGACCAGGGTGGCCTGCATGGGACGAATTTCTTCCGCGATCGACACCACATCTTCCGCGGCTGCCAATTCGAGATTCACACCGGTCCTCACCGTCTCGGCGAGGAGGCGCACGTCCCGGTCCGAGATGTGGCGGCGGTCCTCGCGAAGATGCACGGTGATCCCGTCCGCGCCTCCCAGCTCGGCGGAGAACGCGGTGTGTACGGGGTCCGGTTCGTTCGTGCCACGGGCCTCCCGCACCGTCGCGACGTGGTCGACGTTCACATAGAGTCTCATCCGCGCTCCTAGCGCCCGGACACTCGGACGAGCGGCTCCCGCCTGAGCCGGCCGAGCAGCGGCTCGGGGAGGCGGACCGTAAGCCGGATGCACGAGCCGTTCTCCTTCTGCTCCAGGACCTCTCCCTCGCGGTGGACCCGAGCGAGCAGAGCCCCGTCCCCGGCAGGAATCTCCACCGTCACCCGGGGATGACACGCTCGAACACGGGCACGAAGTGCATCCCTCAGGGCGTCGAGCCCCCCGGGCTGGATCGCGGAGCCGAAGACGCACGGGGTCACGCTCAGCGCGTGCATCCGGCTCCGAACCACCTCTTCCTCCTCGTGGGTGACCCGATCGACCTTGTTGAAGAGGAGCAACTGCGGGCGTTGCGCGAGATCGAGATCCGTCAGCACCTCATCGACAACGCGCTGCTGCTCCTCCCACTCCGGATGCGAGACGTCGACGGCGTGCACCAGGAGGTCCGCTTCGCGCGCTTCTTCCAGCGTGGACCGGAAGGATGCCACCAGGTGGTGCGGCAGCTTCCGGATGAATCCGACCGTGTCGGTCACAAGTGTCTCGTAGCCGGAGCCCAGCTCGACCTTGCGGGTGGCCGAGTCGAGGGTCGCGAAGAGCCGGTCCTCCACGAGGAGATCCTCCCCGGAGAGCGCCTTGAGCACGGACGACTTCCCGGCGTTCGTGTACCCGACGAGCGCCACCCGGTACTGCCCCCGTCGACCCCTCCGCTGCGTCTGCCGGGCCTCCGCCACCCGCGCGAGCTTCTTTCTGAGTTCGGAGATCCGCTGGCCGATGAGCCGGCGGTCCGTCTCGATCTGCGTCTCGCCCGGTCCCCGGAGACCGATGCCGCCGCGGATGCGGGAGAGGTGGGTCCACATTCGGGCGAGGCGGGGAAGGAGATACTCGAGCTGCGCGAGTTCGACCTGGATCTTGGCTTCCCGCGTCCGGGCCCTCGAGGCGAAGATGTCGAGGATCAGCTCGGAGCGATCCATCACGCGCACGCCGAGTGCGGTCTCGAGATTCTTCGCCTGGCCCGGCTTGAGCTCCTCGTCGAAGATGACCAGGTCGGCCTCCGCAACCGAGACCAAACCCGCGATCTCCTCGACCTTCCCGCCCCCGATGTAGGTCCGCCGGTCCGGGGACTCAAGTCGCTGCACCACCGTGGCAACGATCTCGCCCCCGGCCGTCAGGGTGAGTTGACGGAGTTCCTCCATGTGCTCGTCCACGACCCGCGCCTCGACGCCGCGGGGCGGCGCGCCCACGAGGATGGTCCGCTCGACCGGTGTTCGATTCTCTAGCAGCTGCGTCGGGATCGTAGTCGCCCTCGTACCCGCGCCGCGCCCCGAAGCCGCCCCGTGACACGCGCCGGATCTGCCCTTCCCTCTCGGTGCCCTACCCCGTTCACTCCGGTTCGTGTCCGGATTCGGCCGCGTCCGCCACCTCCGGGTCCGGCCTCGCCGACTCGGCCTCCGCGCGCCGCCGCTCCCACCGCGCGATCCGCTCGGCAATCTTCGCCTCGTACCCCATCGGACCCGGCTCGTAGAAACGGGTCCCGAGGAGCGAGTCCGGGAGATAGTGCTGCCGGGCGAGACCACCCGGTTCCTCGGGGTCGTAGCGGTAGCCCTGACCGTAACCCCAGTCCTTCATCTCGGGCGTCGGCGCATTCCGGATTCGCAGGGGAACAGGCTCGGATGCAGAGCCCGCTGCGGCCTCGAGCGCTCCCAGCCACGCCCGGTACAGGCGATTTGACTTGGGTGCGGTCGCAAGGAAGACCGCAGCTTCCGCGAGCGCCAGATCGCCCTCGGGTGAGCCGAGATAGTCGTATGCCTGCCATGCGGCCACCGAGATCCGGATCGCGAGCGGATCCGCGAGGCCGATGTCCTCGACGGCCATTCGGACGAGCCGCCGGGCCACATACCTCGGATCCTCCCCTCCTCGGATCATCCGGGCAAGCCAGTAGAGGGCCCCCTGGGGATCGCTCCCGCGAACCGCCTTGTGGAGCGCGGAGATCAGGTTGTAGTGCTCCTCGCCCGACTTGTCGTAGAGCGCGAACCTGTGCTGAAGCGCCTCGCCGGCGGCCTCCGCGTCGATCATTCCCCCGCGGCCGACGAGATCGGCGGCCACCTCGAGCGCACCGAGCACCCGGCGGGCGTCCCCGTCCGCCCCGCGGGCGAGGATCTCGAGCGCCTCCTCCTCCCAGACCAGCGCTGCCCCTCCGAGCCCGCGCTCCACGTCCGCGAGTGCGCCCAGCAGGATCTCCCGCAGATCCTCGACGGAGAGGGGCTCCACGATGAAGACGGGCGCCCGAGAGAGGAGCGGCCGGTTTACCTCGAAGGACGGGTTCTCGGTCGTCGCCCCGATCAGAACGATCGTGCCGTCCTCGACGTGGGGAAGAAAGGCGTCCTGCTGGCTCTTGTTGAAGCGGTGGATCTCGTCGCAGAAGAGGATCGTCCGCCGCCCGCTCGCGGCCAGCCGCTCCCGCGCCTCCCCGATGACCACGCGAACCCGGGCGACGCCCTCCGTCACTGCGGAGAACGACACAAAGGCGGCGTCGCTCCGCTCCGCGAGGAGCCGGGCAAGGGTCGTCTTCCCGCTTCCCGGCGGTCCCCAGAAGATACAACTCGATAGCACACCGCCTTCGAACATCCGTCCGAGCGCCCGGTCCGGGCCGAGGAGGTGAGGCTGGCCGCGAACATCGCCAAGGCTCTGCGGTCTCATGCGCGCCGCAAGCGGCAGGTGCGAGTCGTCCGCGGCCCTCGCGAAGAGATCGGCGCTATCCTTCACGCGTCGGCTCCAGAGCGCCGCCGGGACGCGGCCCGCCCTCCGGCGGGCACGCCTCCCGGGGCGTCGAGCTCGTGCCCCGCGACCCAGAGGCGAGCCTCCCTCTCAAGCGTAACGGGCTCATTCAGCGACGGGTCGCCAAGGGTCCTCTCGAGGAGGTATTCGAGGAGCTCTCCGAAGCGTGGCCCCGGCGTGAGTCCCATTCGGATGAAGTCGCGGCCCGAAAGCGCCAACTCGCGAACCGTGAGCGGAACCCCGGAACGCGCCGTGGAGCGGAGACGCGGAATGAGCATCGCCAGCTCCCCCCGAGCTGGCCACCTCCCACCGGCTTCCCGGCCCCCCTCCCCTCGGGCCTCATCGGCCCGAGCGGACGCGATCCAGAGCCGAAGCAGGTCGGGGAGGGCGTCACGGCCCACCGTCGCAAGCCAGCGCCTGAGCTCCTCGCCGGCTGTCCCTCCGGCGGGCGGTCGGAGGATCCATGCGCTCCGGTGCGCCGTGTCGCGAATCATCGCGTTCGAGGCGCGGAGGCGTTCGAGGAGGGCCGTGCATCGGCGCCGGGTCCGTTCCCCGGGATCTCGCTCTTCGCCGTCCTGGTCGCGGAGCTTCTCGGCCTCCCCGACGGCTTGCAGGAGGGCTGCCCACCTACGCCCCGTGTGCCCCGTCCGGGGCAGCGGCAGAAGGTCCACCATGCGAAGGGAGTGCGAGAACCAGTCCCCCGTCGTCCCCCGAGGGAGGCCGACGAGCGAAGCCAGCTCCGGATAGAGGACCCGGAGCACCCCGGCGGCCGCATACAGGCCAAGCGCCCCCGAGGGCGGACCTTCGCCCCCGAGGATCCGCTCCATCTCGTCGCGGATCCGCTCGGGGGAGAGATCACGGGTCCGTTCGACCACCCGGGTAAGGGAGCGCCACGTCGTGGCCTCGATCCGCAGACGGAATCGACCCGCAAAGCGAAGCGCCCTCAGGATCCTCAGGTAGTCTTCCCGGAACCGTGCGTCGGGGTCTCCGACGGTCCGGAGGACGCCGCGCCGCAGATCGGCCCTTCCGCCGTGAGGATCACGGAGGGACCACTGCAGAGGGTGCCAGGCGACGGCGTTGATCGTGAAGTCGCGGCGCGCCAGGTCCTCATCGAGTGAGTCCGAGAATGCCACGACGGCGTGGCGGCCGCTCGTCTCGACATCCCTTCGAAAGGTCGTGACCTCGTAGAGCACGCCGCTTCGGGCCAGAACGCCGACGGTCCCGTGGGCCACGCCCACGGGAACCGTCCGGGGAAAGAGCGCCTGCACCTCCGTCGGCGTGGCACGCGTGGCCAGGTCCCAGTCCTCGGATGGCGCACCCCGGAGGGCGTCGCGTACCGCCCCCCCCACCGTCCAGGTCTCGAACCCGGCTTCCTCCAGGGTTCGGGCAATCCACCGAACCGCCCCGGGAGCCGGCAGCTCTACCTTCACGGATCAGGGCTCGTCCGGGGGATGGGGCGGGCGATGACGACCCCCATCCCACTCGACCGGAGGCACCGGGAGCGGCTCCTCTCCCTCGGAGATCCTCCTCGGGTTCGTACTCGTGAGGAGCTTCCACGCCTCTTCCGCCCCAAGCCGGCGGAACTCCTCACGAGCAGCGCGGACGTACAGCCGAAGCTGGGGACGAGCGTGGAAATCCGTGGCGAGGCAGTCCGCCCAGCCCCGCCGCAGGAGGTGCGCCGCGATCGAGCACGCGACCGGGCCGTAACGCCCGGCGAGGGAACCGAAGGTCACCTGAAGAAAGGCGCCCTCCGCTCGCCACTCTCCGGGGAGCTCGAGATCGGAGCGGTAGCCCCGGTAGCGCTCCGGGTGCGCGATGAGGGGCCGCACACCCTGCGATCGCAGGCCGCGGACGATCGAGGGAGTCCGGGGCGGGATCCGGAGCCACGGCCACTCGACGAGGACAGCGTCGGAGTCACCCAGCCGAATCCTCGCGTCCGAGAGGTCGGGTCTCGTCACGTCCAGGGCGACCTCGTGCCCCCGGAAGAAGCCGATCTCGGGGTAGCGTTCGCCCACCGCGCGCCGCGCCTCCTCGAAGGCCTCGTCCACCTGGCTGAGGAAGTCCTCGAGAAGAGACGAGTCGCGAGTCAGGCTCCCGTCGAGGTGCGGGGTGGTGACAATCGTCCGCACACCCCGCTCCGCCATTCGGCCGACCCCCTCGAGGACGGCGTCGACCGACCGCGCGCCGTCATCGACGCCCGGCACGAGGTGAGAGTGCAGGTCGACTATGGGGAACTCGGCCGAGTGGGCGCTCAACGCTCCCCCGAGCTTCCCCCGCGGGCGAGCCGCTCGACCAGCTCCCGCATCCGGGCCCCGGGATCCTCGCCTGCGATCAGACGGTCGACGGCCTCGGTCATGAGCGCGTCTGCGGCGAGAAGGGCGAAGGCGGTTTCCCGCATGCGTCCCGGCCTCGCAGCTGCATGGTCGAGGGCACGAAACGCCCCCTCGGCGAGTGCATCCCCCTCGGCATCGAGCTCGACCCCGCCGTAACGCCTTATCCAGCCGATGAGCTCGGGGGGAACGCCCGCACCGCGCGAAGCCTCTCTGCTCACGCCGGCCGCGCCTCAAGAGCTCGGCTGAGCACGGCCTCCCCGCTCCGGAGCGCCGCCTCGAGCCGGTCCGGATCCTCGACCCCGCCCTGTGCCATGTGCGGCCGACCCCCGCCCCGGCCCCCGGCCGCAGCCGCGATCTCGCTCACAACGCTCCCCGCCCTCACGCCGCGGCCGATCAGGTCGTCGGTGACGAAGACGAAGAGGGTGAGCCGCCCGGTCGGCGTTTCGCTGGCGAGCGCGAGGAGAGAGGCCGATTCCCGCTCGCGGAATGCGTCCCCGAAGGCCCTCGCGTCGTCCGCATCCTTCACCCTCAACCGGAGCGCGCGGTAGGTGGCCCGGCTGCCGTCGGGAAGCGCGACCTCGGCCTGGTGGACGGGTGTTCCTGCACCCGCGCCCGCGCGCCGAACCTCGCCAAGGAGCGCTTCGAGCTCCGCGCGTTCGCCGAGGAGTTCGTCGATCCGCCGATCGATCCGCTCCCGAGGCGCCTTCATCCGCTCCGAGATCCGGTCTAGCTCCCGGTCCGCCCGTCTCAGGTGCGCGTAGGCGGCGGGCCCCGTGAGCGCCTCGATCCTCCGGACCCCTGCCGCGACCCCGCTCTCCCGCGCCACCACGAAGAGCCCCGCCTCACCCGTATGCCTGAGGTGGGTGCCCCCGCAGAGCTCGAGGCTCACCCCCGGAATCTCAACGACCCGAACCTCGGCCCCGTACTTCTCCCCGAAGAGCGCCATCGCGCCCCGGTCGACCGCATCGTCCCTGCTCGTGATCTCCCAACGCACGGGATGGTCTGCCCAGATCCCCTCGTTCACCTCTCCTTCCACCGCCTCGATCTCGCCCTTCGTGAGCGGGCGCGGGTGCGAGAAGTCGAAGCGGAGGCGCTCGGGGAGCACAAGGGAACCGCGCTGCGCGACGTGGTCACCGAGGATCCGCCTGAGCGCGGCGTGAAGGAGGTGGGTCGCCGTGTGGTTCCGTTCCGTGTCGTGACGGGCCGCGCGGGCGACCTCTGCCGTGACGCGAAGGCCGGCTCCGGACTCCCGGCCCGAGGCCGGGAGCACTCCCTCGAGGCTCCCGGCGAGGGCCGTCCTGCCCGCCACGCGCCCGACCTCGTCGACCTCGAGCCTCCACCCCTCGCCCGACACGCGACCGGTGTCCGAGACCTGCCCACCCCCTTCAGCGTAGAACGGATTCTCCGCGAGGATCAGCCCCAGGCGACCGTTCCCCTCGCTCAGCGCGCGGACCCGCGTCTCGGCACGAGTCGCCTCCCATCCCACCCACTCCTGATCCAGGGAGGGATCGAGAACCGTCCACGTGTCGAGATCGGTCGCGAGCGTCGACGCTCCCTCCTCCCCGTGACGATCCGCACGGCTTCGGGCCCGCTGCTCCTCGAGGGCGGCCCGGAATCCCTCCTCATCGACCTCATACCCCCGCTCCCGGGCGATCACCTGCGTCAAGTCGAGAGGGAAACCGTACGTGTCGTGCAGGCGGAAGGCCTCCTCGCCACGGATCGTAGCCGGTGGAGGCCTTCCCCCACCTCCTGCTCCGCCTCGCCCCGCACGGCGCGGAGGCGCGATCTGGTCGAAGCGCGCCATCCCCTCCTCGATCGTGACCAGGAAGCGCTCCTCCTCGATGCGCGTCGTCCTGACGATGAACTCCTCGCGCTCCGCGAGCTCCGGGTAGGCAGCGGACATGCGCCGGACGACCTCGAGCACGACCTCGACCAGCGCCGGCTCCCGGAGGCCGAGGAGCCAGGAGTGACGCACCGCGCGGCGGAGTATGCGGCGGAGCACGTAGCCCCGGCCCTCATTTGACGGGAGTACGCCGTCGGCAAGGAGGAAGGCCACGGTACGCGCGTGATCCGCCAGCACCCGATAGCTGACGCTCTCCGGCTTCTCGGCGTCATACCCGCGGCCGACGACGTGTGCAACCCGCTCGAGAAGCGGCAAGAAGAGGTCGGTGTGATAGTTGGAGCTCACCCCCTGCAGGACCGCGGCAATCCGTTCCAGCCCCAGACCCGTGTCGATCGAGGGGGCGGGGAGGGGTCTTTGGACCCCTTCCGCGTCCCGGTCAAATTGCATGAAGACCAGATTCCAGAGCTCGACGATCTCCCCGGCGTCGCCGAGGGCGCAGAAGGCCTCCGCCGTGGGCACGCCGCGCTCCCCGCCCGCACGACGGTCGTAGTGCAATTCCGAGCACGGCCCACAAGGTCCCGTGTCGGCCATCTGCCAGAAATTCTCCTCGTCGCCGAGCCTGAAGATGCGACCGGGATCCAGCCCGGCCACCTCCTGCCAGAGCTCGTGGGCCTCGTCGTCAGTGTGGTGGACCGTCGCGAACATGCGGTCAGACTCGAGGCCGAAATCTCCGGTCAAGAGCTCCCACGCGTACCCGATCGCCTCGCGCTTGAAGTAGTCGCCGAAGGAGAAGTTCCCGAGCATCTCGAAGAATGTGTGGTGCCTGGCCGAGGCCCCCACCTCTTCCAGATCGTTGTGTTTCCCGCCCGCCCGCACGCATTTCTGCGCCGTCACGGCCCTCGGGTAGGCCGTCTCCTCTGCCCCCTGAAAGACCTGCTTGAACTGCACCATCCCCGCGTTCGTGAAGAGGAGTGTCGGATCATCGGACGGGACGAGCGATGCGCTCGGCACCGGCTCGTGACCCCGCGCCTCGAAGTAATCGAGGAACCCCTGTCTGATCGACGAAGCCTTCATATGGGATCGTACCACCGTGCGGGATCGGTCCCCCCGCCGGGTACTCTTCGCTCTCGCAGGGGGGGCGAATGTCGGGAAGTGTGCCTAGGGTGCCAGGGAGAGGAGTATAACGTGGCCGCCGCGGGGACTTCAAGCGATCGCGGACGCGGATATTCGTCGTCGCGGCGGCACGACCTCGACCGGGGTCCTCCCCGTCCTTCGCGTCCGCTGACCCCGCTCCGGACATGAGGCAGACGGGCCGGTGCGGACGGAGCTTGCGATAGGGCTCCCCTCACTTCGTGTTGGCCGCCGCCGTGGCGAGCTCCCCGCTCTCTGCAGTCGCGCCGCTCGCAGCCGACTCCGTCGAGAGTCCGAGCATTTCCCGGAGCCGCCCCTCGACCTCCTCCATCACATCCGGATTCTCGATAAGGAAGTGGCGGGCGTTCTCCTTTCCCTGCCCCAAACGGAGATGCCCGTACGAGTACCAGGCACCCGACTTCTTGAGAATGTCCATCTCCGCGCCGAGATCGACGAGGAGGGCCGTGTGCGAGATTCCTTCATCGTACAGGATGTCGAACTCGGCCTGCTTGAATGGGGGCGAGCACTTGTTCTTCACCACCTTCACGCGCGTCCGGTTCCCGACGAGATCCGGACCGTCCTTCACGGCGCCGATCCGGCGGATGTCCAAGCGGACCGAGGCGTAGAACTTGAGCGCCCTCCCGCCGGACGTCGTCTCGGGGTTTCCGAACATGACACCGACCTTCTCACGGATCTGGTTCGTGAAGATGACCGAAGTGTGCGAGCGGTTGACGGCCCCGGTAAGCTTGCGAAGCGCTTGGCTCATCAACCTGGCCTGTAGGCCGACGTGCGTGTCTCCCATCTCGCCCTCGATCTCGGCACGGGGGACCAGCGCCGCGACGGAGTCGATCACGACGACGTCGACCGCATTCGAGCGGATGAGCATCTCGGCGATCTCGAGCGCCTGCTCGCCCGTATCGGGCTGGGATACGAGGAGCCCGTCGACGTCCACGCCCAGCTTGCGGGCGTACTGGATGTCGAGGGCGTGCTCGGCATCGATGAAGGCGGCGACCCCGTCCGCCTTCTGGGCGTTCGCGATCACATGGAGGCAGAGCGTCGTCTTGCCGGAGGACTCGGGCCCGTAGATCTCGGCAATCCGGCCCCGCGGGATCCCGCCGATCCCGATTGCGGCATCGAGGTTGAGCGCGCCGGTAGGAATCGCCTCCAGCTGGACTCCGGCCCCCTCGACCCCCAGCCGCATGATCGCTCCCTTCCCGTATGCGCGCTCGATCTGGGTCAGCGCCGTCGCGAGGTCCTTCTTCCGCTGCTCACGCTTCCCTTCGCCATTCAACTCCGCCGCTGCCCTTGGCATATTCTCTCCGATTGGGCGTATCGACGCCCCGTTCGCAGGGCTTCCCCTCCGGCCCGGTGTCGCGCGGATCCCCCGACCAAGTAGACCTCCGGGGCAAAGACGCGGGATACCAGACGCCGGACCATTCACCGCGTTCGGATCGAATGTACTGAAACCGAAGATAAAGCGAAAGGGCCCGGTTTTCCGGTTTACACTCTACTCTATGGTCGAGGTCGCCGAAACGGCTCCGGCGGGGAGAGGCGGGCACGGAGCGCTCAGGCGCGAGAGACCGCGCGGTCGCGGGAGGGGGGAACGCCGCCGGGGGCATCCCCCCACATCGGAAGCGAGAGACCATGCCGACGAAGGAATTTGACCTGATTGCGGTGGGGGGCGGGACAGCAGGGCTCGTCTCGGCTTCGGGGGGCGCATACCTGGGCGCCGATGTAGCGCTGATCGAGAAGGACGCGCTCGGCGGCGACTGTCTCTGGACGGGGTGCGTTCCCTCGAAGGCGATGCTCGCCGCCGCCCACGCAGCGGAGCGGGCTCGAAAGGGAGAGCTGCTCGGCCTCCCTTCCCTCGAAGTCACTCCGGCATTTCGCAAGGTAATCAACCGGGTCCGGGCCGCCCGTGCAGCGGTGGCAAAGCACGACGATCCGGCGCGGATCCGGTCGCGTGGGATCGACGTGCGCTTCGGCGCGGCGCGCTTCACCGGCCCGGGAATGATCGAGGTCGAGGGGGTCGGCACGCTACGCTCGAAGAGGATCGTCCTCGCGACCGGCGCCCGACCGGCGATTCCCCCCATCCCGGGGCTTGAGGAGGGGGGATACCTGACCCATGAAGGCGCGTTCGACGAGGAAAGCCTCCCCGCGTCCATCGTGATCCTGGGGGCCGGCCCCATCGGGCTCGAGTTCGCGCAGATCTACCGGCGGCTCGGCGCGAAGGTAACGGTGATCGAGCGCCTCGAGGAGGCCTTGCCGCTGGATGACGCCGAGGCAGCGAGCCTCGTTCGCCGCGCGCTCGAGGGGGAAGGGGTGCGTTTCGCGCTTCGCACGACGGCCTCGGCGATCGAGGCGGAGGGGACGATGCGGCGGGTGCTCACGACCGACGGCCGGAGGTTCGAGGCGGAGTCGCTCTTCGTGGCTACGGGCCGGAGACCCACGGTCGAGGGTCTCGACCTCGAGCGGGCGGGCGTCGAGGTAGTGCGCGGCGCCATTCGAGTGGACGGCGGCCTTCGGACGACCGCACCCGGCGTCTGGGCCGCCGGAGACGTCACGGGAGGCCTCCAGTTCACGCACGCAGCGGATGCGATGGCGAAGACCGTCGTGCGAAACGCGCTCTTGCCCCTCTCTTCGAAGGCCGACCTCACCAACGTACCGCGGGTCACGTATACGGACCCCGAGATCGCCCACGTGGGACTCTCGCACACGGAGGCCCAGGCCCGGGGGGGGCGCGTCTACCGGTACGAGTTCGGAGAGCTCGACCGTGCGATCACAGACGGCACCACCGCCGGCTTCACAAAGATCTCGGCGGATCGGCGCGGGAAGATCCTGGGAGCGACGATCGTGGGGCGGGGCGCCGGCGAGTTGCTCGTGCCCGTCGTCTTCGCCCGGCGCCACGGCCTCCGCCTAGCCGACATTTCTTCCACGATCTTCCCCTACCCTACGATGGCCGAAGGTGTGAAGCGGGCGGCGGACGCGTATCAGCGCGCCCGCCTCCAGGGCGCGGCGGGAAAGATGCTTCGGGGGGTGATTCGATGGCTGAAGTGACCGAGTCCCGGGCGGGGCTCCGGCTCGGAGGCCTCGCGCTCCTCCTCATCGGGGGCATCCTCCTCCTTCGGCTCACGCCCGCCGGCGACCTCTTCTCCCGCGAGGGCGCCCTCGGCGTGATCGACTACCTCCGCTCCTCCTCGTGGGCGCCCGTCCTCTTTGTGATCCTCTACGCCGCGGCCGTGGCACTCGCCATGCCGGGCACGATCCTCACGCTCACCGGCGGGGCCGTCTTCGGATTCTGGGGGGGCTTCCTCCTGAATTCGATCGGCGCCAACCTTGGAGCGAATCTCGCCTTCCTCCTCTCGCGGAGCTTGGGGCGGGGCGGGATCCGCCGCCTCCTGCGGGGCGACAACCTCCAGCGGCATATGCGCCGCCTCGACACGGTCACCGAGCGTCATGGCTTTCAGGGGCTCCTGATCCTCCGCCTGATTCCCGCGGTCCCCTTCAATGTCCTCAACTTCGGCCCAGGGCTCACGGCGATGCCGTGGAAAGCCTATGCGGGCGCGACCGTGGTGGGAATCATCCCGGGAACGGCCGTCTACACCCTCTTCGCGGACGCACTCCTGCAGGGCTCCCAGGAGGCTTCGCGGGAAGCATTCGGGCGCGTGCTCCTCGCAGGCGTGCTCCTCGTCGTCCTCTCGCTCATCCCCGTCATCCTGAAGAAGCTGAAGATCTCCCTCCCCGGAGCCGCGGGCGCGCTCGTCCTCTGTGGAACTCTCGCGGCGCCGGAGGACGCCGAGGCCCTTCCCGGTCCCCGGGAGCGGGAGCCGGTGTCGGGCCAGGTGCAGGCGCCCGCCCTCGCAGACGACAGGCGCGCGGCGGAGCTCCCGGGAGAGCCCGGGCGGTCGAGCGGCGCTCCGGGCGGCCAAGGGGGGGCCACCTTCCTCCTGCCCGAACGGCCGGGAGACGACCTCCTTCGGTGATCCGGCGACCGGAAGGGGTAGCCCCCGAGCTCGGGGTCGTAGTCCCGACGCTCGAAGAGGAGGAGGCGCTCGCTCTCCTCCTCCCGGATCTCGATGCGCTCACGCTTCCCCTGGACGTCATCGTCGCGGACGGGGGCTCCCGGGACCGAACGCTCGAGGTGGCCCGGGCGTGGGGCGCCCGGACGATCCGGACGACCGCGGGCCGGGGAAGGCAGATGAACGCCGGGGCGAGGACGCTCGCCTCCCCCTGGATCCTCTTCCTGCACGCGGACTCCCGCCTCCCGCGGGAAACCCGGGAGGCGCTCGTCGGCTGGCTCCGCGACCCCGCCCCCTGCGAAGCCGCGCACTTCGAGTTCCAGTTGGACCGGGACGGAGTGTGGTGGAAGCTGATCGAGCGCGGCCAGCGGATTCGGGAGCAGCTCACGGGGCTCACCTACGGAGACCAGGGGCTCCTCATCTCCCGGGCGCTCTACGAGGCGATCGACGGGATCCCCGAGATCCCGGTGATGGAGGACGTCGAGGTCGTCCAGCGTCTGCGGCGAGACGGGGGCCTCGACCGAATCGATGCTCCCGTGATCACGAGTGCGCGGCGCTACGAGAGTGAGGGACCGCTTCGCACCTGCCTCCGGAATCTGGGACTGATCCTCCTCTACGCACTCTCCGTGCCGCCCGACCGGCTCTCTCGCTGGTATCGGCCCCGGAGAGGCTAGCGGGCCTGCGATGGGAAGCCGCCTCATCGCATTCGTCTTCGTAAAGGCGCCCGTCCCCGGCCGCGTCAAGACGCGGCTGGCTGCGTCGCTCGGCAACGTCGAGGCGGCCCGGCTCTACCGGTCGCTCGCGCACCGGATCGTCAAGCGGGTGGGAGCGGGAGGCTACCGAACGGTCGTGTACTTCGACCCTCCGAGCGCCGAGGCAGACGTCCGCGCGTGGCTGGGAGCGGAGCGGGACTACCGTCCCCAGCCCGAGGGCGATCTGGGGGAGAGGCTCCGTCAAGCCTTCGCCCGGGGATTCGAGGAGGCGGACTGCGTCTCGGTCGTCGGAACGGACGTCCCGGATCTGAACGCGGAGGCCGTGGAGCTCGCCTTCGAACTCGTCTCGGGAAGCGGGGGCCCGGATGCAGTCTTCGGTCCCGCACTCGACGGCGGGTATTACCTGTTGGCGCTCCGGCGCCAGGCGCCCGGACTCTTCGAGGGGATTCCCTGGAGTACGGAGGCCGTCCTCGACGAGAGTATCCGGAGGGCCGGCGCGCTCGGTCTCACCGTCGGGCTTCTCGACCCTCTCGCCGACATCGACCGGGCCGAGGACCTCCCCGACGAGTTGTCAGTCCAGCTTCTCCTCGAGTCGCCGAAACCGCCTCAGGATGGAGACGATCCAGGCAAAGAGGATGACCCACGCGACGGCATAGGCGATGAAGACGTGCCAGAAGTGGCGCATCTCGAGCCGGGTCGCCTCGGGCGCCTGAGCGATGAGATCGATCGGCACGGAGCAGAGGAGCACGGCCATGGCCAAGGCGGCCAAGAGACGCCCGCATCCGATCGATCGCCCGAATGCCCACCCTCCGAAACTTAGCTTCAACACGTCCATACGCTCCTTGGGTCGATGGGGCCGACACCCCGCGTCAGCCTCCCTCCAGTGCGAAGTCCTCCACCTTCGATTCGAACCGCGCCGCCCCGTAGCGAAGGAGGATCAGGGCTGCCAGGAGGATCGTCCAGGCTAGGAGGGCCGTCATCAATGTGAGGAGCATGTCGGGGGGGAGCGCGGGCGGCCCGTCCTGGCGCGCCACCACCGGCTCCGGATGCAGGGAACGGAGCCAGAAGACGCTCACATGGATGAGCGGGATATTCACCGCGGCCACGACTCCGATCACGGCCGCGTACACCTTCCCCTTGTCGGGGTTGTCCGTCGCGTTTCGGACGAGGAGGTACCCGATGTAGATGAAGAAGGCGAGGAGGCTCAGCGTCAGCCGGGGCTCCCACGTCCACCACGTCCCCCACGCCAACCGGGCCCAGAGGGGCCCGGTCGTGAGTCCGATCGCGAAGAAGACGATGCCCCCCTCGGCCGCCGCTTGGCCCACCTTGTCCAGCCGGTCGTCGCGCAGCCAGAGGTACATCGCGCTGCAGAGGGCCACGACGATGAAGGCGAGGAGGCCGCTCCACATCCCCGCCACGTGAATGTAGAAGATCCTCTGGCTGATCCCGAGCGCCGCCTCGGTGGAGACCCAGAAGAAGACCATCCAGTGGAATACGAGGGTGAGCCCTACGCCGAGGAGGCCGAGGACGAGCGCACTCTGCCGAATCGACCGGAGCGTCATCATTCCTCCACGATGTAACGGAAGAGCCCCATCCCGCACGCCAGGGCGAGGAGCGCGAAGGCAGCCAAGAGCCTCAAATTGCCATAAACCGTTGCGGCAGGAAAGCCCGCGAGGAGCGTCGACGTCGCGGATGAACCGAAGACCACGAGCGGGACGAGGAGGGGGAAGAGGAGGACGGGGAGGAGAGTCTCACCCATCCGCGTCCCCGCGGTGATCCCGCTGAAGAGCGTTCCGAGTGCGACGAATCCTACCGTGCCGATGCTCAGCACCGCTGCGATAGGGAGGCCGTTGCGGATGAAGTTGACCTGGTAGAAGAGCGCAACCGTGAAGAGGGCGATCACCTCGACCGCCGCAAGAAGGACGCAGTTGGCCACCACCTTCCCGAGAAAGAGTGCATCCCTCCGGACCGGGGCTACGAGAAGCCCTTCCATCGCCCCGTCCTCCTTCTCGAGCTCGAAGGTGCGGCCGAGCCCGAGGAGCCCGCTGAGCACGATGATCATCCAGATCTGCGCCGAGGCGAGGTCCTGCGGGCTCAGGATCGTCCAGTCCACGGCGTAATTGAAGAGAAGCGCGCTCAAGACGACGAAGGCCGTCATCGACGCGAAACGCTCCCGGGTGCGGAATTCGATCCTCAAGTCTTTCGCCGCGACGACCCGGACCTCCGCAAGGTACCTCCTCATGGGACATGGCCCACGCGAGGGCCCGCCGGCTTGGCATCCGATCTCGTGGAGCGGCCGGGAGGACGCTCCACGGTGCGCCGGTAGAACCTCTCCTCGCCCCCCCGGGGGATCTCCGACGGATCCCCGAGAAAGGCGAAGCGTCCTTCGTTCTGGATCGCCACCTGGTCCGCGAGCGCGAGGCCCTCGGAAAGGTTGTGGGTCACGAGGATCACCGTCCGCCGGCCGTCCTTCAGCCGGGCCAGCACATCCCTGAGGAGCGCGGACGCGTGAACGTCGAGTCCGGTGAAGGGCTCATCCAGGAAGACAAGCGACGGGTCGTGGAGAAGCGTTCTCGCGAGCGCGAGACGCTGGCGCATGCCCCGTGAGAACTCCCGCACCCAGCGGTCCGCCGCGCCGCCGAGCCCCACTTCGGCGAGCCGTGTCTCGATCCGCTCCCTGAGCCCGGTAAGGCCGTAGAGCCGGCCGTAGAAGGCGAGATTCTCCCGGGCCGAAAGGGCACCGTAGAGCGAGGTTCGATGCGAGAGAACCCCGATCTCGCGCCGCCAGTCCGTTACCGCGGGGTCGCGGAGCTCGCCGCGAAACCAGATTTCCCCTGCCTGCGGCCGAAGCGATCCCCCGAGGAGGCCGAGGAGCGTGCTCTTCCCCGCCCCGTTCGGGCCGAGCACGGTAAGGAGCCGACCCTCGGCGAGAGCGAAGGAGATCCCGTCGACGGCCCGGATCGGACCGTAGGTACGAACGAGATCGCGGGCCTCGAGGTGCGGCTCCACCCCTCAGCCACTCTCGGTCGACCCGCGAACGGCCCGGCTCGCCGGCGCTCCCGAGGCGGGGAGCCCCGAGCCGCAGTCCCCGCAGTAGCGGCTCCCCTTGGGGTTCGGGTGCCCGCACTGGGGGCAGATGACACCCTCTCGAATCGAGTCCCTTAGAGCGGCGATCTCCGCCTCGAGCGCGGCGCGCGCCTCCGAGGGGGCTGCTCCTTCCCCCGGAACCGGGGCCTCACCCGCCGCCTCCCTCGCGACCCACTCCGCCTCCTCATCATCGATCGCCTCGAGCGCCTCCGCCGAGATCTCCTGCTTGAGCCTCTGATAGTCCGCCGAGTCGAGCTTCCCGGCGTGGAAGTCGTACTCGACATCCCTCAACGCGAGGAGTGCGACGTTTCGCCGGTGCTGCGCCTCCGTCAATTCCTCCTCATCCCACTCCATATGGGCCTCACGCCCGGACACGATGGGATAGAGGACGAAAAAGACCGCCGCGACAGCGAGAAGTACGCCCGGAACGAGAGCGCTCATCCCACCGTCGCGGCAGCGTCCGATTGCGGTTCAGGGGTGGGAGTGGGAGTGGAGGATTCACGCGCCCGGCTCCCGGAGACGATCCGCTGCGTCCGGGTGGGCACACCGGCGCCGGGCCAGAGCCCGATCAGCGCCCCCGCGGCGATGACAAGCCCGCCGTACCAGATCCAAGGAACGAGCGGATTGATCTGGACCTGGAAGGTGGCCCGCTGGAACTCCGGCTCATTGCTCCCGAGGAGGACCTCGTCGTCGACCGTGGCCAGGATCAGATACAGGTCTTCCACGAAGGTCGAGCGGATCCCGACCTCGCTGATCGGCTGCGGGGGCGAGACGGCGAGGTTCAACTGCCGCTGTGTCGTGATCGACCCCACGGGGACCCCGTCCTTCTCGACGGAAAAGAGCGCGATCACCTGCCGCATGCTCGGAACGAGCGTCGTCGAGAGCCCCTGGTAGGTGAGGAGGTACTCGTGTCCGAAGGGAGAGCCGATCGAGACGGTATCCCCGGGGATCATGCTCTGGCGGACCTCGCGGTTGAAGGCAGTCCCGGCGAAGCCCATGAACATGACGACCACACCCACATGCACAATGTAGCCACCCCAACGGCGGCGATTCCGTCGTACAAGGTGCACCAAGGCGGTTAGCGCATTCTCCTCCTCGATTCGCGCCCTCGCCCGGGTCCCCTTCCAGAACTCGACCACGATGACGGTGAGCACGAAGGCGCCGATCGAGAAGGTGAGGAGGGCGTAGGGGTGGCGTACCCCGGCGGAGAACAGGACGGCTGCCACGGAGACGAAGACCGCGACAGGGAAGAGGAAGTTCTTCCTCAGGTTCCGCGGGCTGGCCTTCCGCCAGGCGATGACGGGCCCGATCCCCATGAGGGCGAGGAGCATGAGTCCGATCGGGATATTGACCTGATTGAAGAAGGGCGGCCCGACGGCCACCTTCGAGCCCGTAAGCCCCTCGGTGAGGAGGGGGAACATCGTGCCCCAGATCACCGCGAAGGCGATGCCCAGGAGAACGAGGTTGTTCAGGAGGAACGCCGACTCCCTCGAGAGGACCGACTCGAACTGGCGCTCGCTCGCGAGCACGGGATAGCGCCACACGACGAGGACGAGGGAGACGGCGGCCGTGACGCCCATGCACCCGAGGAAGATCCAGGCAATCGTCAAGTTCTGGGCGAAGGAGTGGACGGACT
Source organism: Longimicrobiales bacterium (assembly GCA_965206975.1). Lineage (GTDB taxonomy): Bacteria > Gemmatimonadota > Gemmatimonadetes > Longimicrobiales > Gaopeijiaceae > JAAXGI01. The sequence goes on from OZ242253.1 coordinate 537,789, forward strand.
CGATCAACCCCGACCGGGTCAGGAAGGTCGCGAAGATCGTCATGAGGAAGGTGAGGAGCACGAGCCCCATGTTCCAGACCTTCAGCATCCCCCTGCTCTCCTGGATCATCACCGAGTGCAGGAAGGCGGTGGCCACGAGCCAGGGGAGGAGGGAGGCGTTCTCGACCGGATCCCAGAACCAGAAACCACCCCACCCGAGTTCCTCGTAGGCCCACCGCATTCCGAAGATGACCGCGAGGGTGAGGAAGAACCAGCTCGCGAGGATCCACTTCCGGGTCGCCTGAATCCAGCGGGCGTCCAGCCGTCCGACCATGAGCGCGCTGATCGCGAAGGCGAAGGGCACATTGAAGGAGGTGAAGCCGACGTACATCGTCGGCGGGTGGATCGTCATCCAGTAGTTCTGGAGTTGCGGGTTCAGTCCCCGCCCGTCGGCGGGGGTGAAGCCGAGTTGCTCGAAGGGCGGGGTGACGAAGAGGCAGATAGAGACGAAGAAGCCGATGAATGCGAGGAGCACCCCATTCACATACGGCATCAGGTCCCGGTTCCGGGAGCGGTTCATCCACAGCGCGAGCGACGAGAAGAGGCTCAGGTTCAGCCCCCAGAAGAGGAGCGAGCCCCGCTGGCCGGCCCAGAGTCCGGCGAACTTGAAGAAGGGATGGAGGTTCGTGCTCGAGTAGTTGTATACGTACCAGTACTGGAACTGGTCACGCATGAAGGCGGTGATGATCCCGATCGATGCGATGATGAAGAGGAGCGAGACCACGTACGTGCTCCTCTCGGCCGAGAGGACGAGGTCGCCCCGGCTCCACCGCCCCCCCAGGAAAGCGAGAACGCATCCCCAGATCGAGATGGGAAGGGCGATCCAGAGTGCAAACTCGCCCAGCGCGGGGATCACCCGATCATCCCTCCAGCTCCGGGAGCAGCCTCGGCCTGCTGCGGCATCTCGGGCATCGCCTCATAGCGCGAACCGCACTTCGTCAGCACCTCGGTCGCCTCGAAGACTCCGTCCGGACGGTAGCGGCCCTGCATCACGACCTCGACCTCGACCTCACCCGAATCGTTGAAGGTATCGGGGAGCGGATGGCGGAATTCGACAGTCATGCGGACGGACGTGTCCTCCGGATCCTCGACGATGAAGGTATGCAGGAGCTCATCGGTCGAGTTCCCATAGCTTCCCGGAACCAGCATCCCACTGACCTTGACCCCCTGGTCTCTCGTCTCCGGACTCGCCTCGACACGCGCCAAGAGCTCGGCCGGGGTCAGGTAATAGACCATCGTGTCCGAGACCCCGGTGTAGATGAGGTAGCTGACGACCGCGGCCACACCCACCAAACCGGCGAAGAATCTGCGATCTCTACGCATGGGACACTCCTAGGGAAGATCTGCGCTGCACCGGGCTCCAGCATCGAACAATACGCGAACTCGCACCTGTGCTCAAGCCAGCTTCGGGGAGCCCGATTCAGGCGGGCCGCCGGGGGCGATGGGCGACTCCGTGAAGCTCCTCGCCGCGCGAACCGCCCGCCGCCACCCGGAGACAAGCCTCGACCTCTCATTCTCCCCCATTCCGGGGAGAAAGGTCCGCCTCTCCCCCTGGAGCGCGAGGAAGTCCCCGGGGCGCCGCCAGAGTCCAGCGTGAAGCCCCGCGAGTCCGGCGGCGCCGAGCCCGGTGATCTCCGCCGTCGCGGCCCGGCGCACCGGGATCCCGAGGATGTCCGCCTGGAAGGCCATCACCCAGTCGTTCTCCGCCGCGCCCCCGTCCACGCGGAGCTCCGTTGTCTCGTGGCCGGAGTCCGCATGCATCGCCTCGAGGACTTCGGCCGTACCGTAGGCCATCGCCTCGAGAGCAGCGCGGACAATGTGCGCCCGGGTCGTCCCCCGGGTAAGGCCGAGAACCGCACCGCGAGCCTCCGGATCCCAGTGCGGGGCCCCCAGCCCCACGAAGGCAGGAACGAAGTAGACCCCCTCGTTCGCGGCAAGGGAGCGGGCCATCGCCTCGGACGCCCCCGCTGAGGGGAGGATCCCGAGCCCGTCACGAAGCCACTGGAGCGCCGCGCCTGCGATGAAGATCGAGCCTTCGAGCGCGAAGGCCCGCTCCCCCGTCGGGGCGCAGGCGGCCGTCGCGAGGAGCCCGTGCGCCGGTCGCGCTCTCTGGCTCCCCGTATGGAGGAGGAGAAAGGCCCCCGTACCGTAGGTGTTCTTCGCAAGTCCGGCCTCCCAGCACCCCTGCCCGAAGAGCGCGGCCTGCTGGTCCCCGGCCACCCCGGCGATCGGCCCCTCGACCCCGAGGAGGTCGCCGTCGATGACGCCGAAGTCTCCGGCGCTCGGCCGGATCTCCGGGAGGAGGCTCGCCGGCACGCCGAAGAGCGCGAGGAGCCCTTCGTCCCAGACGCCGCGATCGAGGTCGTACAGGAGGGTGCGAGAGGCGTTCGTGGGGTCGGTGGCGTGGACCCGGCCCCGGGTGAGCGAGTGGACAAGCCAGGTGTCGATCGTCCCCACGGCGAGCTCCCCGGCCTCCGCCCGCTTCCGGAGCTCCGGACGGTTCTCGAAGAGCCAGGTGATCTTCGTCGCCGAGAAGTAGGGATCGAGGACCAGTCCCGTCCGTTCCCGGATCATCGGCTCGTGACCCGCCTCCTTCATGCGAGAGCAGAGCTCGCTGCTCCGGCGATCCTGCCAGACGATCGCCGGGTGCACGGCCTCCCCCGAGGCCCGGTCCCAGACTACGACCGTCTCCCGCTGGTTCGCGATCCCGACCCCCTCGATCGCCACCTCCTCCGCGGCGGCCGAGAGCGCCTCCCTTGCGACCCGGATCGTCACATCCAGGATCTCGCCCGGATCGTGCTCCACCCAGCCGGGCCGCGGGAAGCGCTGCGTGAACTCGGCGTAGCCGCGCCCGAGGATGCGCCCGTCTTCCGAGAGGATGAGCGCCGTGCTCCCCGTCGTCCCCTGGTCCAGCGCCAGGATCGCGCGTGTCGGCATCAGCACGCTCCCGGGCGCGCGCCGAAGCGGTAGGGCCGGCCCGCCTCCTCGAGGAGATCGAGGAGGAGGGGCACGGGAAGCCCGACGACCCCGCCGTAGTCCCCCTCGATCCGCCGGACGAGAGCGGCGCCCACTCCCTGGATCCCGTAGGCACCCGCCTTGTCGCTCGGCTCCCCCGTCTGCACGTACGCGAGGGCCGTCTCCCGGCCGAAAGCGCGAAACGTCACGGCCGTCTCTTCGGCACCGGTGAGCACCACCGCTTCGCCGGACCCCGGGTCGGCGGAGACACCGGGCGGGGCGAGGGAGAGCGCCGAGATCACGTGGTGGGTGCGACCCTGCAGGCGAAGAAGCATCTCGAGAGCGTGCTCGGCGTCCCGCGGCTTCCCGAGGATCTCTCCGTCGAGGCTCACGAGCGTGTCCCCCCCGAGCACCCAACGCGCGGGGTGGCGGGCCGCCACCTCTCCGACCTTCTCCCTCGAAAGCCTGAGCGCGTGCTCCATCGGCGCCTCCCCGGGCTTGGCGACCTCGGGGACGGAGGGGGGATCCACCTCGAAGGGGATCCCGAGGACCTCGAGAATCGACGCCCGGCGGGGAGAGGCCGAGGCGAGGATCATCCCGCGCCGAGGCCCCCGGGCTCACTCGGAGGAAGATCCCGCACGGCTTCCCCGGGGGGGAGGGCCCCTTCGGGCCCCCTGTCGATGATGAGCGTCACCGGCCCCGCATTGACGAGTGAGACATCCATCATTGCACCGAACTCGCCCTCCGCCACACGCCCCACCGAGCGCTCCCGGAGCGCCGCCACGAAGGTGTCGTACAGCCTTCTCGCCGTCTCGGGGTGCGCCGCGCGCACGAAGGAGGGACGCCGGCCCTTTCGTGTATCCCCGTACAGGGTGAACTGGCTGACGACGAGGATCTCCCCCCCGGCCTCCTCGATCGAGCGGTTCATCTTCCCCGCACCGTCGGAGAAGATGCGAAGCCCGAGGATCTTCCTCGCCATCCAGTCGAGCTCCGGCCGCCCGTCCCCGGCCGTAAAGGCGGTGAGGAGGAGGAGGCCGCCGCCGATCGAAGCCACCCTCCGCCCTGCCACGCTCACCGAAGCCTCGGAGACGCGCTGGAGGACGACCCTCATTCGACCGTCACGGACTTGGCCAGGTTCCTCGGCTGATCCACATCGCAGCCCCGGAGGACGGAGATGTGGTAGGCGAGAAGCTGCAGGGGAACGACGGTCAGGATCGGGAGGAGCATGGGGTGGGTCGTCGGGACCGCTATGAAGTGGTCGACCTTGTCCAGGAGCTCGGCCGCGCCGTTGTTCACGACGGCCACGATCCGGCCCGACCTCGCCTTCACCTCCTCGACGTTGGATACCATCTTGTGATACACGGCATCGCGGGGGGCGAGGAAGACGACGGGCATCTGCGCATCGATGAGCGCGATCGGGCCGTGCTTCATCTCGGCCGCGGGATACCCCTCCGCGTGAATGTAGCTCACCTCCTTCAGCTTCAGCGCGCCCTCAAGGGCCACCGGGAAATGGACACCCCGGCCGAGATACAGGAAGTTCGGCGCATCCTTGTACTCCTCGGCGAGGGCGCGGATCGCATCATTCTGCCGGAGGATCTCCGACACCTGCGCCGGGAGCGCCTGTAGGGACCGGACGAGCTCCCGCCCCGCGACGAGCGGGAGACTCCGGCAGCGGGCGAGGTGCAGTGTGAACATGGCGAGCGCCGCGACCTGGCTCGTGAACGCCTTCGTCGACGCCACTCCGATCTCGGGACCCGCGTGCAGGTACATCCCGAAGTCGGTCTCCCTCGCGATCGACGAGCCCACGACATTCACGATTCCCATGAGCGGCGCCCCCCGGCGCTTCGCCTCGCGAATTGCGGCAAGCGTATCCGCCGTCTCACCCGACTGGCTGATGGCGACCACCAGCGTCTTTGCGTCGACGACGGGGTTCTTGTAGCGGAACTCAGAGGCATACTCGACCTTCGTCGGGATCCGGGCGAGCTCCTCGAGCATGTATTCCCCGATCATGGCCGCATGCCACGAGGTGCCGCACGCCGTGAGGATCACCTTCTCCACCCCTTGGAGCACTGCCTCGGAAGTCGCGATCCCGCCGAGCCTCGCATCCCCGGACTCCTCGAGGAGCCTCCCGCGCATCACATCCTCGAGTGTGTTCGGCTGCTCGAAGATCTCCTTGAGCATGAAGTGCTCGTAGCCGCCCTTCTCCGCTGCCCGCACATCCCACGTGACCGTGTGGACGGGGCGCTGCACCGAGCCGAGGTGCAGGTGGCGCGCCCGGTACCCGCCGGGCTGCACGACGACGTAGTCTCCGTCATCCAGGTAGACCACATTCCGCGTATGCCCGATCACGGCCGAGGCATCCGAGGCCACCATCATCTCCCCCTCCCCGACCCCGATGATGAGGGGTGAACCGTGTCGTGCCACCACGATTTTGTCCGGGTCGCGCGAGCTCACGACCGCGATCCCGTACGCTCCGATGATCTGCTCGAGGGCCCCCGCGACCGCGCCCTCGAGCTCCCCCTCCTCGGACCAGAGGCGATCGATGAGGTGCGCAATCACCTCCGTATCCGTCTCGCTCCGGAAGACGACGCCCTCGGCCTCGAGACCCTGCCTCAGCCGGTTGGCGTTCTCGATGATTCCGTTGTGGACAACCGCGATCCCGCCGTCCGCCGACGTATGCGGATGCGCGTTCGCCGTGGTGGGTGCCCCGTGGGTCGCCCACCGCGTATGCCCGATGCCGCACCTCCCGCGAAGGGGGCGCTCCTCGAGCTTCGCCTCGAGCGCCTTCAGCTTCCCCGGGGCCTTGACGGTCGATAGCCGCCGCCCTTCGTCGAGGATGCTCACCCCCGCCGAGTCGTAGCCTCGGTACTCGAGCCGCCGGAGGCCCTCTATGAGGACCGGCGCGGCCTGATCAGATCCTACGTACCCGACGATCCCGCACATACGCGGTCTCCTCCTCCCCGCCTCCAGAGGAACGGCTGCTGACGCCGCTCAACCCGTCCCGACTGCTGCCAGGAGTTCGCCGGCCCGCGCTACGAGCTCCCGTGCACGTGCCCCGCTCCTGGCCTCTCCGATCACCCGAACGACGGGCTCGGTCCCCGACGGCCGGACGTGGATCCACTCGCCCCGGGAAGACCAGTCCAGGCGAAGACCGTCCTCAGTGTCCTCCTCCCCCCCGGGGAGGGCGGCGGAGAGGGCGCGGTAGCCCGCCCCGATCCGCTCCAGCGGGAACGCCTGCTTCTCCTTGACGATCGCATAGCTCGGCCAGCGCTCGGCCAACGCCCGGAGCCCCGCGCCCTCCTCGGCGAGGTGCTCCAGGAGGAGCGCCGAGGCGAGCGCCGCATCTCTCGTCAGGTGCAGCTCCGGAAGGATCACCCCCCCGTTCCCCTCGCCCCCTACGACGGCGCCGACGTGCTCCATCCGCCGCGAGACGTTCACCTCTCCGACCGGTGCCCGGATCACGCTCCCCCCGAGCGCCTCGGCCACGTCCTCTACGACCCTCGAGGTCGAGAGATTCGCGACCACCGGGCCCTTTCTTCGACCCAGGACGAGAGCGGTGCAGAGGGCGAGCGTCAGATCCTCGCCGAGCGCTTCCCCGTCCTCGGCCACGAGCGAGAGCCGGTCGACGTCGGGATCGACGGCGAGGCCGAGCTCGCTTCCCGATTCCCGAACGAGCCTCCCGAGTCCACCCAGGTTCGCCGCCGCCGGCTCCGGGTCCCGGGGAAAGCGTCCGTCCGCCGCCGTGTCCATCCCACTCACGACGCAGCCGAGCGCGGTGAGGAGCTCGGGCATGATGAGCCCCCCTGCCCCCCGGACACAGTCAAGCGCCACCCGGAATCGCCGGGCACGGAGGCGCTCCACGTCCAGGTAGGGGAGCTCGAGGATCCGCCGGACGTGGCGCTCGATCGCCGCGCCGTCCTCCTTGACCGAGCCGAGTTCGTCCCACCCGGCCCTGGGCGTCGTCGTCCGGCCGAGGAAGCGCCGGAATCGGGTCATCTCCCCCGCGTCGAGGAAGCACCCCCCGGTGCCGCCGAGCTTGAGGGCGTTCCACTCGGCCGGGTTGTGGCTCGCCGTGACGGCAAGGGCCCCGGCCGCCCCGGCATCTCGGGCCGCGAGGAGAATCGTCGGGGTTGGAGCAAGCCCCACCTCGACCACATCCGTCCCCACGCTCACGAGCCCGGCTCGCGCCGCATCCGAGAGCATCCGCCCCGAGGTACGCGAATCCCGGCCGAGATAGACGGGCCCGTCGCTTCCCTCACGGCGAAGAAAGGCCCCGAAGGCTGCCGAGATCGAGGCGACCAGCTCAGGCGTGAGGCACGACCCCACCCTTCCTCGAAAGCCAGAAACACCCACCATCAGCTCTCTCGGAAGAGAGACGGACATGCGCGCCTGACCTCTGGTGGAAGAGCAGGTCCGGCCGCTTCGATTCGGCCGGGGAGGGCGAGTTGCTAGAAGCTTCACCGGAGCGCGGAGCGCTGTCAACGCGCTGTGTCCGGCGTATGGCGGGGGCCGGGTCGCCGGGTGGCTCACCCGGCGACCCGCTCACCTCCCCGGGTCCGGGGAGGCCCCCTTCCCTGGCGGGAAACCGGAAGCCCGGCGCCGCCTCGGAGCGTCGCGAACCTCTCCGCGGACACCCTACCCGGACGGGAACGGTGAGAGAGTGACCCCAGCCGCTGTACCGGATTCACGGTGCATCCGGTCGCCAGGGCTACTACCCGGCGTCGCGGCCGGCCGGCTCTGATCCGCTGACCGTTCCCGAGGCGGCGGCTCCTCTACGGCCTTACATGCGCGTCCCCCGGACGCATCGCCCACGCTGGCGGCGAGTCGATGATTCCCGCGGCGTTCGCGTCGCCCGCGTGAGACCGGCGGATCGACTCCGGGACCTCGCGTGGGAAGGTGTGGACGCGCCCGGGGCAGCCCTGTAGAGTGGAAGTTCACAGCACCCGGACCACGGTGAGGGGGAGCAAGATCAGGCGCCACACGGAGAGCCATAGCGTCCTGACGCGGCACACGGGGATGAGGTCCGCAATGGCCCTCGTCATCGCGAACATGATCGGGGCCGGCATCTTCACGACGACCGGATTCCAGGCCGCGGACCTAGGCCACCCCATGTTGATCTTCGTTCTCTGGGTGGTGGGTGGAATCCTGGCCCTCCTCGGCGCTCTCTGCTACGCCGAGCTGGGGGCCATGATGCCGCACGCCGGCGCCGAGTACGTCTACCTGCGGGAGACGTACGGGCCGGCGGTCGGGTTCATGAGCGCCTTCATCTCCCTGGTGGCCGGGTTCTCGGCCGCGATCGCGGCGGCCACGAAGAGCTTCGTCATCTACCTGGGCGAGTTCCTCCCGGTGCTCGCAGAAGACCGGACGCTCGGGGGAGCGGTCGCGGTCGTCGACCTCGTGGCCGTCGGGGTCGTCTGGCTCCTCGTGGCGATCCACCTCCGGGCCGTCCGCTCCGGGACCGGCTTCAACGACTTCATGACGGTGTTCAAGGTCGCGGGGATCGTCATGATCCTCCTCGCGGCCGCATCGATCGGCAACGGGAGCCCGGCGAACCTGGTGACGGTCTTGGCCTCCTTTGAGGAGCTCTCCGGAGGCGAGCTCCTCTCCGCCGTGGCCACATCGCTCATCTTCGTGATGTTCTGCTACTCCGGGTGGAACGCGGCCGCCTATAGTCGCGGGCGAGTTGGAGGAACCGCAGCGCGACCTCCCGAAGGCCCTCCTGCTCGGTACGCTGGTGGTGCTTGTCCTCTACCTCGGGCTCAACGCCGTGTACTTCTACGGAGCGAGCGTGGACGACCTCGCGGGCGAGGTCGAAGTCGGACTCGTCGCCTCGAGAGCGCTCTTCGGGGGCCTGGGGGTGAGCCTCGTGACGGTGGTGCTTTGCGCCTCGATCCTCGCCTCCGCCTCCGCGATGACGCTCGCGGGCCCGCGCGTCTACTCATACGGGCTCGACAAGGACTTCACGCCCTTCTCCGTCCTCGCGAGGACGCGCGAGACGGGCGCACCCGGCGTCTTCCTCATCGTCCAGGGGCGGCCCGCCGAGTCGATCCTCTCGTTGTTGACTGTCCTTCTCGACGGAGTCATCTTCGCGCTCTTCGTGTCAAGGCGATCCAGTGCGGGGAGGTAAGGTGATGCGGGGCTCCAATGGATGCCGGCTGGCCGTGCTCGTCGTCACGCTGATCGGCCTCGCGTCGGCGCACCCCGTCGCCGGTCAGCTCGGCGCGCGCCCGGCCGACGAGTGGGCCATGACCCTCGAGAGCGGTCAGCGGGTCGTCGATATGATCGGGCTCGAGGCGGGAGAGGTCGTGGCGGACATCGAGGCCGGCACGGGCGTCTTCTCGGCCCCCATCGCCGAGAGGGTGGGGCCCGGGGGACTCGTGATCACCGTCGAGGTGGATCCGGGATTCCTCCCCATCATCCTGGACCATGCCCGTCGGGCCGACGTCTCCAACGTGCGTGCGGTGCTCGGCGAGTTCGAGGATCCGAAGCTCCCGCGTAACGACATCGACGTAGCCTCTTCTTCCACGACGTCCTGCATCACGTGCAGGAGCGGGCGATCTACCTGCAGGCGCTGGCGCCGTACATGGGGCCGGGGAGCCGCGTTTTCGTCGTCGACTACGATCGGAACGTAGACGGCGTCCCCCACTCCGATCAACCCGAGATGCTCATCTCTCCCGCGGAGGTTGCCGGCTGGATGGCAGAGGCCGGGTTCGACGTCACGGAGGAGTGGGACCTCTTCGACGACAGGTTCGTGGTCGAATACACGAAGCGCGACTGAGCCCCGGCTCCCGTCCGGGGCGGGAGGGGGAGATACCCGGAGCGAATCAGAGGACTCCGCCCGGCCGCACCTCGCTCGGGGCAGGCTCGGGACCCGTCGGCCTCCGCGGCCGCCACTGCCGAAGCGGGACCCGTAGGCGCCCTCCGCCTCTCCCTGTACCTTATCTCCTCACAGATCCCCCGACCGGACACGGATCCGGCGCCGGACCGATCCGGCCTCGCCAGGAATGAGGTAGCAGGATGCGTCGTATCGAAATGTACGACACGACCCTTCGCGACGGGACGCAGGGCGAAGGCATCAACTTCTCCCTTCACGACAAGCTGCAGATCGCCGAAAAGCTCGACGAGCTGGGTTTTGATTACATCGAGGGGGGCTATCCGCTCTCGAACCCCAAGGATACGGAGTTCTTCCAGCGGGCGGCCGACCGCGACTGGAAGCACGCAAAGGTCACCGCCTTCGGGATGACGCGGCGGAAGGGGACGGCCGCCGAGGACGACACCGGCATGCTCGCGCTCAGGGACTCGGGAGCGTCCGTCGTGACGATCGTGGGGAAGAGCTCGAACCTTCACGTGGGCGAGATCCTCTGCGTGGACGAGGCGGAGAACCTCGCCATGATCGGAGACTCGGTCGGCTACCTGAAGGCGGAGGGACGGCGGGTGATCTACGACGCGGAGCACTACTTCGACGGCCTTCGGGAGGATCCGGAATTCGCGCTCCGCACGATCCAGGCGGCCGGGTCGGCCGGAGCCGAAACGATCGTCCTCTGCGACACGAATGGCGGGAGCCTCCCCGAATGGATCGGCGAGGGGATCCGGGCGGCGCGCGAAACCACGGACGTCCCCCTCGGAATCCACTGTCACAACGACTGCGACGTGGCGGTCGCGAACTCGCTGACCGCCGTCGCGGCGGGCGCGAGCCAGGTACAGGGGACGGTGAACGGGATCGGCGAGCGATGCGGGAACGCGAACCTCGTCAGCATCGGAGCGAATCTGGCGCTCAAGGTGGCTGGCTTCGAGGTCCTCTGCCCCGGGGGGATCGAGCGGCTCGCCGAACTTTCGAGGTACGTCTACGAACTCGGGAACGTGAACTTCAGGCCGACGCAGCCCTTCGTCGGTTCCAGTGCATTCGCGCACAAGGGCGGGATGCACGTCCACGCCGTGAACCGGGTGACCGAGAGCTACGAGCACATCGCGCCGGAGAGCGTGGGGAATAAGCGTCGGATCCTCGTGAGCGAGCTCTCGGGCCGCTCGAACATCCTCGCGAAGACCCCGCAGCACCAGCTTGAGAACGACCCCGAACTCCTCACGCGCATCCTCGAACGCGTTCAGGACCTGGAGAATGAGGGCTATCAGTTCGACGCTGCGGATGCCTCCTTCGATCTCCTCGTACGAAAGGTGGCCGGCACGTACAAGCCGGCCTTCCGGAGGATCCACTCGCGCGTGAGCGTCGTCACGAGCGGGACGGGGGAGACCTCCACCGAGGCCACGCTGAAGCTCGAGGTCGGGGGAAGGACCGAGCACGTCGTCGCCGAAGGGGACGGACCCGTCAATGCACTCGACACCGCGCTACGGCGGGCGCTCCATCCCACCTATCCCGTCCTCTCCCGGGTGCACTTGGTCGACTACCGGGTCCGGGTGATCAACTCGACGGAGGGCACCGCGGCGCGGGTCCGGGTCGTGATCGACAGCGCGGACGAGGACGACTTCTGGAGCACCGTGGGCGTCAGCGAGAACATCATCGAGGCGAGCTGGCTGGCACTCGTGGACAGCGTCGAGTACAGACTCTTCAGGGACGGGCGGACGCCGGCTCCTCCCCCGAGCCCCTGAGGCCGAGCTCCCCCCTGCCCCGCCCGGCGCGGCTCAGAGGAGCCCGTCGATCGCACGGACGCGGTGACTCTCGCTGTCCGTCACGTACACGGCCCCGGCGTGCACGCAGACGCCGTGGGGCCTTGCCGTCCTGCACTGCAGGGGATCCCCGTCCGGCCCGTCCCCCCGCTCCCCCGTCCCGAGCACGGTCTCGATTCTTTCCGTCCGAAGGCGCATCCGGCGGATCACGTGGTTCTCCGTATCCACGATGTAGAGGCTCTCGTCCCCGTCGGAATAGGCGATCCCCTTCGGTCCGTTGAAGGTGGCCTCGAGCGCGGGGCCCCCGTCCCCCCCGTAGCCCGTCTCTCCGGTGCCCGCGATCCGCTCGAGCCGCCCCCCCTGCAAGTCCATCCGGAAGACGGCATTCCCCTCCCGGAGAACGAGGTAGGCGTTCCCCTCCGGGTCGGTGTCGAGGGAACGGGGACCGCGGAGCGGCGTGCCCTCGAGCGGTGCTTCATCCGGCGTCGCCTCCGGCTCGCCCGTCCCGGAGATCGTCGAGATGATCCCGCTCGCGAGATCGACGCGGCGCACCCGGTGGTTCCCGATGTCGCAGACGAGGAGGCCCCCGGACGAATCGAGGGCGATGCTGTGCGGCCGGTCGAGCTCGGCGGCGGTCGCGGGGCCGCCGTCGCCGGAAAAGCCGGGCTCACCCGTCCCGGCCACCGTGGAGACGACCCCCGTCCCCGCGTCGATCCGGCGGACGACGTGCGCGTCCCGCTCCACCACGAAGAGGTTCCCCTCCCCGTCGAAGCGGATCTCGTGGGGCGCGGAGAAGGAGGCCTCGAGCGCGGGCCCCCCGTCCCCGGCGTACGCCTTGACGCCGCTCCCGGCGATCGTCGTGAGGCGGGAGGTGTCGATCGCGAGCCGGCGCGTCCGGCCCGTATCGACCTCGCAGAAGTAGAGGGCGCCGTCCGGCCCCGGCACGACGCCGTAGGGGTTGTTGACCGGGGTCCCGGTCGCCGGGAGCCCCGCCGCGCCCTCCGACTCGTACCCGGCGACGCCGGTTCCGGCAACCGTGCGAACCTGGCCCTGCACGCGGGCGGGGGGAGCCGGCCACCCGAGGGAGGCGGCGTCCACCCTCCCCGCGAGGACCGATCCGAGGAGAGAAGTCTGCAGGAAGTCACGCCGGGTGTAGCGCTCCATCGTTCCTCCTTCGTGTCGGGCCGCGGGCCCGGTCACGCGTTGACGAGTTCCTCCGCGTGGGCGTGCGCGGCCGCGGCGAGGCCCGCGAGGCTGTATCCGCCCTCGAGGACCGAGACCAGCCTGCCCTCCGCGGCGATCTCCGCAATCTCGAGCATCACCCGGGTCAGCGCCCGGAAGCCGTCGTCCGTCACGCGGAAGCCGCCGAGGAGATCGCCGACCCGCGAGTCGAAGCCGGCCGAGACCAGGACGAGATCCGGACGAAACGCCCTCGCCGCAGGCAAGAGATCGTTCCTGAACGCGCCGACGACCTCCGCATCTCCGGCACCGGCAGGGAACGGACGGTTCATCGTGAGCCCGGCCCCCGGACCCGCGCCCGTCTCGTCCCTGGGCCCGGTCCCCGGGTAGAAGGGGTACTGGTGCGTGCTCATGAAGAAGACGCTCCCGTCCGAGTAGAAGATGTCCTGGGTGCCGTTGCCGTGGTGGACGTCCCAGTCCGCGATCAGGACGCGCTCCACGCCGTGGACCCGCTGGGCATACCGGGCCGCGACCGCGACGCCGTTAAATAGGCAGAATCCCATGCCGCGCACCCCCGTGGCGTGGTGGCCGGGGGGACGCACCGCGCAGAACGCATTCCGGGCCCGCCCCGACATCACCGCGTCGACCGCCTCGAGGACCCCGCCCACCATCCCGAGCGCCACGGCGTAGCTCTCCCCCGAGATGACCGTGTCCCCGGTGGAGAGCTGCCGCCTCCCTCCCTCGACCTCCCGTCGAACGAGTTCGATGTACTCCGGGTCGTGGACGAGGGAGAGCGTCTCCACGTCCACCTCCCTGGGGCTCAGGCGGAGGAGGGAGGAAGACCACGCCTCCTCGCCGAGCCGGTCCTCCACGGCGAGGAGCCGGCCCGGCCGCTCCGGGTGCCCGGCCCCCGTGTCGTGGCGGAGGTAGAGGGGGTCGTAGAGGTACGCCGTCCGCCCCCCCTGCACGCCCTCGAGAGGCTGGGCCGAATGGGTCACGCAGGCGAGGGCCCCGAGTGAGCCGAGGAGGAAGTCTCTCCGGGTCGCCACGGGTCCGGGGCGGGTCTAGGCGAGGAGCTCGAGGAGCGCATCCGCTACGGCATCGGGGCGCTGCGCGGGGAGATCGTGGCCCGCACCGGAGACGATGCGCCGGTCCACGAGGGAGGGGAACCGCGCCTGGTCGGCAGACGGATCGGGAGAGGGCGTCCCGAATCCGTTCTCCGCGCCGCGGAGGACGAGCGCGCGGACGGGAACCACGGGTCGCTCCGCCAGGCGCCGCTCGACCGCCGCGAACCGTTCCTCGCCGGGGGCGTTCCGGTGACGGTGCCGGTACGAGTGGATGACGACGTCCACGAAGTCCGGATTCTCGAAGGATACGGCCGTTCGGTCGTACGTCTCGTCGGTGAACTGCCACCCCGGCGACCAGGTACTCCAGAGGTACCGGCAGATGGCCCAACGATTGTCCTCGAGTCCCCGCCGTCCCCGGTCGGTATTGAAGTACCACTGGTACCAGAGGCGTGCCTCGGAGGCGGGGGAAGGAGAGGGGGACGAGGCGTCCACCGTGTTCTGCACCGAGTAGCCGCCGATCGCCACCTGCACCCGCACCCGGTCCGGGTGAAGGATCGAGGTGATGCACGCCGCCCGGTTCCCCCAGTCGAATCCCGCCAGCGCGAAGTCGTCGAGGCCGAGGGCGTCGGCGAAGTCGGACACATCCTGGGCGATCGCCGCCTGCTCGGCCATGCGCGGCGCGGCCGGATCGAGGAATCGCGTGGGACCGTAGCCTCGGAGATAGGGGATGAGAACGCGGTATCCGCGGGCAGCGAGCGGGGGGGCAACCTCGTCCCATGCCCGGACGTCGTAGGGGAAGCCGTGGAGGAGGATGACGGGGAACCCCCCCGGCTCGCCCCACTCCTCGTAGCCGATCTCGAGCACGCCGGTCTCGACGGTGCGAAGATCCTGAGGCCGGCTGGGCGCCGCTCCGAGCCCCCTCACCACCGGGGCGCTCCCGACGAGAGCGGAGACACCGGCAGCGCCCGCACTCCTCAGAAAATCTCGTCGCGAGGGATCCATCGGCCTCAACCTCGTGCAGGAGCTGCGTAAAGGAGCCACCACCAGCCTCCGTAATCTTCCGCTCATGCCTGCCGGGCGGCAAGGTCCCGGGGGTGAGCGCCGGGGACCGGTGGAGGAAGGCCGCGGCCTCAAGCGGTTGGCAGCCCGGCGGCCGGCGGGGCCGTCCCGACCCCCGCCTCCCGACTCGCCGCACTCCTGCCCCGGGGGCGCCCCGGGAAGGATTCCGGTCTCGGTGGCCACGCACGGCTCGCCCCACCGGGGACCGCTCCACCGCGCGTCGCCACGTGTCATCGACTTTGCGGGCCGGTCCGCGAGCCCCCGCTTCCCGAACGATCTCGAGAGCCTGCCGACGCCTCGCCAGGAAGGGAGCACGGCGCCCGCGATCCCCGGGGAACGCCGCAACGTCCCACTTTCCACACCCGCCGAACCCGCAGTAGCTTTCCCCCCTCGCCCTTCTCGCTTCCCCCTCGGTACTCACGGAGGCTCCGGTGATCTCTCGGCGACGCTGTGCAGTCACGTCCCTCCTGGCCACGCTCGCGGTCGCCGTGCCGGCTACCGTCCGGGCCCAGTCCTACGAGGCGGTGACCGACGAGCGTCTCGAGGAACCGGATGCGGAGAGCTGGCTCTCGTACCGGGGCAACTATCTCGGATGGGGCTACAGCCCGCTCGACCAGATCGACGTCTCGAACGTCGCCGATCTGGTTCCCGTCTGGTCCTTCTCGACGGGTGTAGGGAGCGGCCACGAGGCACCGCCGATCATCAATGGCGGGATGATGTTCGTCACTACCCCAGAGAATCAGCTCTTCGCGCTCGATGCGGCGAGCGGCGAGCTGGTCTGGCTTTACCAGCATGAGCTCCCCGAGGACCTGGTCGCCTTCCACAACACGAATCGAGGCGTGGCGCTCTACGACGACCGCGTCTTCATGGCCACGCTGGACGCCCGGGTCCTCGCCTTCGACGCCCTCTCCGGGGAGATCGAATGGGATACGGCCGTCGCCGACAATTCGTCGGGCTACTACATGACGATGGCGCCCCTCGCCGCGCAGGGTAAGGTCATGGTGGGGGTGTCGGGCGGAGAGCTGGGAATCCGCGGCTTCGTGGTCGCGCTGGATACGGAGACGGGGAGTGAGGTCTGGCGAACCCACACAGTCCCCGCGCCGGGCGAGCCCGGCAACGATTCCTGGCCGGGTGAGGCGTGGCGCACGGGCGGCGCGGCGGTGTGGCTCACCGGCCACTACGACTCCGCGCTCGGCCTGACGTACTGGGGCACGGGAAATCCGGGCCCGTGGATCGGGGACCAGAGGCCGGGCGACAACCTGTACACGAACTCGGTGCTGGCGCTTGACGTGGATACGGGCGAGATCCGCGGCTATCACCAGTATCACTGGAACGGATCGTGGGACTGGGACGAGGTCTCGACCCCCCTCCTGATCGATGTGGAGCGGGAGGGCCGCCTGATCCCGGCGCTCGTCCATCCGGGCCGAAACGGGTATCTCTGGATCCTTGAGCGCCAGCGCGACGGGATTCGCTTCGTCGATGCGGATCCGTTCGTGTACCAGAACGTCTTTACGGGCATCGATACCGAGACGGGCCGCCCAACCTACGACGAGACCCGGAAGCCCGGAACGGGGAGGCGGGCAGAGTTCTGTCCCTCCCTCTGGGGAGGAAAGGACTGGCCCCCTGCCGCCTACAACCCGGGTACGCGGCTCCTCTACATTCCCGCCAACAACAACCACTGCGGAGCGATCACGGGGACCGAGCCCGTGTACGTACCGGGCCGCTCATTCACGGGCGCCTCTTCGGAGATGATGGTCCGCGAGGGAGCGGACCACATCGGCGAGCTTCAGGCGTGGGACCTGGACCGTGGAGAGAGGGTCTGGACGCAGGAGTTCGAGTCTCACAACTGGGGACCCGTCCTCACGACCGCGGGGGAGCTGGTCTTCGCGGGCGGCACGCATGACCGCTACTTCCGCGCATTTCATGCCCGCACCGGCGAACTTCTCTGGGAGCATCGAACGAACTCGGGGGTGATCGGCGTGCCGGTGAGCTTCGCGGTGGACGGCGTACAATACGTCGCCGTCCAATCGGGGTGGGGCGTGGACGCGGCCTCGATGACCCGCCGGATCGACGCGGATCGCGGCACGAGCACCTTCGTCCCCCAGGGTGGCGTGATCTGGGTCTTCGCCCTGATCGAGTAGAGCCCGCTCCCGGGACGGCGGGAGGTGATCGAGCGACTCGGAGCGCGACGGGTGGGCGCGCCGGAGTGGATCCGCGCAGTCTCGCGGCTGCGGGTCCACTGTGCCACCTGAACGCGCTCTAGATCATCCCGGTCGTCGCGCGAGCGATCCAACTCGGAGCCTCTCCACCCCCCCTCTCCCCCACCCCGGGGGGAGCCCCTACGCACCACAGCGCCTCACCGGGCTTCCCAGCTCAGCCGGCCCCCGAGATAGAGCGCCCTTCCCGGCGAGCGGAAACCGAAGGCTTCCTCGTACTCGGTGTCACCCACGTTCTCCGCGCGGACGAGGAGATCGAGGCCCGGCCGTCCGTTCTCCGCGGAGAGGAGCGTCGCGCCGAGTCCGAGGTTCAGCACCGTGTAGCTGCCGAGCGTCACCGCCTCCGCCGGGAATACGCCGAAGTCGCGGTCGGAGCGCTCGCCCACCAGGCGGAAATCCGCATTCCATCGTATTCGGCTGCCGACCCGGCCCCGTGCGCCCAGGGTGGCGTGATTCTCGGGCCGCCGAATGAGCGCCTGCCCCTCGACAAAGGTGGCCGAGGGCCCCTCATCGAATCCCGAGTCCACGACCTCCGTCGCGAGCCACGTCCAGCCGGCCGTGAGATCCAGCGCGCCGAGCTCCGCTTCCGCCTCGACCTCGAGTCCCCGCGCATCGGCCGCCGCCACATTGAAGAAGTTGGGATCGCCAGGCCCGGGGGGTGAGAACGTGTACTGGATCAGGTCCTCGAAGGACTGGTCGAACCAGACCGCCGCGACCCGAAGCTTCCCGCCGAGCGCGTGCTCGATCCCCGCCTCCCACGAGAGGGAGCGCTCGGGATCCAGATCCGGGTTCCCCGTTGCGAAGCCGCTCGCGAAGATCTCGAAGAATGTAGGCTCCTTGATCGCCCGCCCCACCGAGGCCGTGAGGCGCGTCCCGGCTCGAAGGGGGAGCGCGAGACCCGCCTGATAGCTTAAGAATCCCCCGAAGTGCTCATTCCGCTCGATACGCGCCCCGCCGCTCACCGAGACGGGGCCGATGGAGCTTAGCGCGTGGGCGTATCCCGCGGCGTTCGACCGAGAATTCTCGGAGCGCCCCGCGCTCGGTCCGAACTCGGAGAGGCTCTCGTTGAATGAGCGGACACTCTGCTCCTCGAGCTCCGTACCGAGCGTGAGGAGGGTGCGATCCGACCGGCGCCAGTTCACCCTCACGTCGCCCGCCACCCGGCGCATCGCATCCAGGCTGTGGTACCCGTAGAACCCGACCAGGTCGTCCGGGCCGTCGGACGGATCGTCCGTCCCCGTGTCGGCATCGTGGAGCGAGACGAGACCCCGCAGCTCGAAACGATCTCCGAGGCTCTGTTCGAGCTCGATCCCGAGCGTGGCCAGCTCGGAGAAGCTCGACTGGTTGATGTCGACGACCGCGCCGCTTCCATCGGTGGGGAAGCGGTACACCCGATCCTGGAGCCTCGCGGTAACCCTCGCCGTCGAGGCGTTCCCGATCCGCGCCTCCGCCCTTGCGGAGAAGACGGTATTCAGGTGGCGGTTGTTGAAGTCGAGGATCCCTTCAGTGTCGTAGCGGGCCACGGAGACCCCGAACGATGCGGACTCGTTTCCCCCGCGGAGCGCGAGCGTACCGTCGGCTCTCCCGTAACTCCCGCCGTAAGCGGAAGCCGAGCCCTCCAGCTCGCCCTCCCCGCCCCGGGTGAAGATCTGGATCACCCCGGCCACGGCGTCCGAACCATAGAGGCCGCTGGCGGGTCCCTTGACGATCTCGATCCGGTCCACGTTCTCCATTGTCAGCCCGGAGAGGTCGATGGCACCGCCGGGCTGATTGAGCGCCACTCCGTCCAGAAGCACCCTCACGTAATCGCTCTCGCCGCCCCTCAGGAATATCGACGAAACGGCTCCAAAGGAGCCGGTCCTGACGATCGTGACTCCGCTCACGCTTCGGAGCGCGTCGACCACATCGACGACTCCCTCCGCGCGGAGCTGTTCGCCGTCGAGGAGCGATGCGTGCCTTCCGAGCGCACTCGCCGAGACGGGAACGGGCGTCGCGGTCGCGACCACCGGATCGAGGACGATGGCCGAGTCGGGAGAGGGCTCCGCCCCCTGCTGGGCAAGGATAGGTTCGGGGAATGACAGCGAGAGCGGCGCGGAAAAGACGGCGAGGAGAAGGGCGGTGAATTGGCTGACTGCTGCTCGTCGCATGACGATCCTCCTGTCCCACCCACGCGGGACTTCGGGACCTCCCGGGGCAACGAGATGGAATCGGGACGCGGAAGAGCGGTGGCTCGCCCGGACGCCCCCCAACTCGGCTCCCCTCGGAGGCCGTGAGCTTGAGGGCGGGTGGGCCACGTCTCCTGGCTCGAGGCCGCGCGGTTCTCCTTCCCAGAGCCGAGGCTCCAGTGGATCAAATCGAACCGGCGTTCCGGGATCGCGCCCGGTCCTCTCACAGTGGCGGGGCCGCGCCGGAGTTGCACCGGCTTCCGTAACGACCCACTCGCTTACGATTTGCGCGCGGAGGATAATCGGACCCGGGGGGCGCAGCAACCCCAACCGAAGGAGGTGCCGGGCACGGCGTGGCGGACCCACGTGGGGGTCGCGATTGGGACCGCCGCTCCAAGCGTGTAACTTCGAGCTCCCGCGCCGGTCCCTATCTCTTCAACCGAGGCGACATCCCATGACCGAGATTCGACTCGCCAGATCGGACGCAGAGGTCCGCGCCTGTTACTCGGTCATGTCGCAGCTCCGCGCCCACCTCGCCCCCGACGAGTTCCTTGACCGCGTTCGTGGGCAAGAGGCAGAGGGGTACCACCTCACCTTCATCGAGATGGATGGTCGGCCGGTCGCGGTGGCGGGATACCGCTTCCTCCATCAGCTGGTGGTCGGCAAGGTCCTCTACGTCGACGACTTGGTCACGGACGAGACGCTGCGCTCCTCGGGACTCGGCGCCCGATTGCTCAGGTGGCTCCTCGAAGAGGCGAGACGAGAAGGGTGCCAGAGCCTCGAGCTGGACTCCGCGGCCCATCGCGAGGACGCACACCGATTCTACGAGCGGGAAGGGATGGGCCTCGCCTCCTTTCATTTCAAGCACCCGGTCAATTAACACGACGGCGTATCGAGGCGAGGTCGGGTCAATAAGTGTGTAAACGTGTCAGGCGGCAGCCTTCCGCTGTTGAGTTGAGACGGGCTTTCCGTCTTCGAACGTTCTTCCTTCAAATACGTCGCTGAGCAGGTGGGGAGCGTCGAGCCTTCTGAAGCGCTTTTCGGCCACCGTCAGGAGCTTCCAGATCAGGGCCGTGGCGCTCTCGACCTTCTTGAACCGCTTCGCCGCGCTGGTCCTGAGCCGTACCGCGGCGAACGGGCTCTCGACCACGTTCGTCGTGCGCAGATGCTTCCAGTGTGCCTCGGGAAAATCGTAGAAGCTGACCATCCGGTCCCAGTCGTCCTCGAGCACGTCCACCGCTTTCGGATACCACGGCCCGTAGCGCTTCTCGAACGCCTCACGAGCCTTCACGGCCTCGGCCCGGCTCGGTGCGTAGACCACAACCCTGAGCAGATCCTTCGCCTCGCTCTGCTCTCGCTGAGGGAGTCGGTCCAGCACGTTCCTCATCTTGTGGTTCCAGCACCGCTGCTCACCGGCCTCAGGCCATACCTGCCTCACCGCCCCCCAGATCGCCGCGTTGCCGTCCGCCATCAGAAGCTTCGGCGCCTCGATGCCGCGTGCCTTCAGCTCCCGTAACACCTCAGACCACGACTCGACCGACTCTCGGTAGCCCGGTCTCACGGCCAACACCTCCTTCGTCCCGTCTCGCATCGCGCCCAGCACCACCAGCAGCGCTGCCTTGTCCCGCTCCAGCCCAGCCTTCACGTAGATCCCGTCCGCCCACACGTAGACGACCTCTCGATCGGCCAGCGAACGCTTCGACCAGGCCTCGAACTCCGCTGCCCACCCCGCCCGCAGCCGCCGGATCGATGACTTCGACAACGGTGCCCCCTCCCCCAGCAGTCCCCGCATCGCCAGCTCGAAGTCTCCCTCAGCCAGACCGTGCAGATACAGCTCCGGCAAAAGAGCGCCCACCTCCTTCGTCCGCCTCGCGAACAACGGCAGCACCCGGCTCTCGAATCGCTCCTCCACTCCGCGAACCCGGGGACGCCGGAGCGTGATCGTTCCCGAGCTCATCGCCAGCCGCCTCGGCTTGCCGTATCCGTTGCGGTAGCCCTCCGGCCTATCGATCCCCGCCCGCCGCTCCGACTTCTCCCGACCCAGCAGATCCGTGACCTCCTCCTCCAGGATGCCCTGGATGAACTCCTGCGCCTTCTCCCGCACCATCCCCTCCAGCACCTCCCACATCCGCCTGCTGGACGCACACTCCCGTCCCGCGATATCCTCTCTCATGAGGCGACGTTCCTTTCCCCGGGCTGTCACCCGGGCTCGCTGGTTTAATCCTCAGCCGAAAGGTGCGTCGCCTCTCTTTTTACACACCATTTGATCCTACCTCATCGAGGCGGAATTCGTCCCCTGATCCAGTGCACACCACCCGACTTCGATACGACTGGACCCCGCAGTACACGGCCCGCCGGTTCCGAAGACCGACAAGGCCATTCAAGTGTTGGGCAAGCTACAGTTACAGGGCTATACGGAAAAACTTCCTGTAACATCTTGAGGAACCGGTCAAAAGCATTCAGCGATCAGCTGGCATTGGTCACCGTGTTGCGGATGGTGTCTACCAAGTGAGCTCGATGTGCTCTTGCCTCTCCGAGAGGGTAGGCAGTGAACGAACGTGGTCCATCGGTCGAGAGCAAGGGTCCGATGCCAGGAACGAAAGACTGGGTTCACTCCGTGATTTCGGTCGCCTTGCCGGCCAATTCCGGCCTCGCCCAGCTTCACAAAAAGGAACATCGTCGGGTCCATCGCCCACGCGACGTAGGTCGTGAAGTCTCCGAGGCTGGAGGGATCGGGTAGGCCTGAGAGGGCCGATGCGCGGCCGGAAGTGGAGATGCCCATCCTGGGTTACGGCAGGGCTGAACGGAGAGGGCTCCAAGGCGAGCTCCACGACACCCGCGACGCCGGGCGAAGCCATGAGCTCGATACAGTAGAGGTCGCGGACGGCGGTCGCTAGGTTGCTCCGCATCCTCTCACTCGCCCGCCGCCTTGCGCCTTCCCAACGATCCGACCGCTGATCCCAAGCGGCACCGCAGTGGATCCAGGCACCGAGGATCTCCGGGCGGACGTCGCCGAAGGTGCGCTCCCGCCTCGGGGACTTGCGCGCGCACACCGCTCGCCCTCTCGTGTGCGTCAACTTACAGCGGAGCCCGCGAGAGTGCAGCCATCTCGCGGTAACGGGCACACAGGAGCACGGCCATCACCCCTTCTGCCTCCGGGCCGGAACGCGTGACACCCTTTTCCCGACACGTCTACGCCGTCGTGTCGGCGATCCCCCCGCGCCGCGCCCTGTCCTGCCGCGACGCCACGGCCATGGCCGGGCGTCTCAGGGCGCCCCGAACCATCGGCGGCACTCTCTCCAACCTCCCGGGTGACCCGGAGGTCCCGTGGCGGCGGGTCGTGAGCAGCGTGGGGTGCATCTCGACGTCCTCCATCCGCCCCGCGGCTCGGATCCGGCGAGCGCTCCTAGAGGACGGGGGCACGGGCCTCCCCACGGGCGGCCGCATCGATCGGGACGGCTTCGGGGGGGCGGCGGACGATGAACGAATCGCGGATACATGGGAGGAGCCGGACACTTGAACCATCTTGCAACGGCCATCGGTCTTGTCCTCGGCCTTGTGGTGGGGCTCTTGGCGGCAGCCACCGACATCCCGCCGCTGGACAGCTTCATCGAGGGCGTCGCTCCCTTGGGCACGCTCTTCATCAACGCGATTCGGATGGTCGTGATTCCCCTCGTGGTCACCACGATCTTCGTCGGCGTGGCCAGCCTGGGAAATCCGAGGACGGTTGGCAAGCTCGGGGGTTCGGCTCTCGGGTTCTTCTGGGGCACCACAATCCCTGCCATCATCATCGGCATCGCCTTCATGCAGATCGTGCTCGGCCTCTGGCCGGCCACGGTCCAGGCCAGCGCCGCAGGAGAGGCACCGCCCGAGATTCCAGGCCTGTTGGACTTCTTCCTGGGTCTGATCCCGCCTAACCCCTTTGCAGCCGCCTCCGAGGGCGCTCTGCTTCCCCTCATCGTGTTCACGATCCTCGTCGCCGCAGCGGCCGGCGCGCTCGCCGAGGAGCGCCGCGAACGACTGATCAGGTTGGCGAAGGACATCAGCGCCATGTTCGTGAAGCTGATCGACTGGATCCTGTGGACGGCCCCGGTCGGGGTCTTCGGGCTCACGGCGCCCGTCATCGCACGACTGGGGCTCGGCCTGCTGGCAAGCCTGTTGGTCTTCGTGGCCACGGTCGTGATCGGCCTCTTCGTGTTCATGGCCCTCTTCTATCTGCCGCTGGTGCGCTTCGTGGGCAGGAAGGGAGTCGGCGAATTCATTCGAGGCGTGGTGGGGACGTACACGATCGGCTTCTCGACGACGAGCTCCGTGGCCTCCCTCCCCGTCATGCTTGAAGACGCCGATAACCTCGACGTATCGCCGCCTGTCGCGTCTCTGGTGCTTTCCCTGGGAGCGGCGATCAACCGAGCCGGGAGTGCGCTCTTCCAGGGGGCCGCGCTGGTCCTCCTGGCTGCCCTCTCAGGCGTCTCGCTCTCCGCCACGGCCCTCGCGAGCGCCGGCATGGTCGGCTTCCTGGTGGCGATGTCCGTGGCCCCGGTTCCCTCGGCGAGCATCGTGACGCTGGCTCCCATCCTCGAGGCGGCGGGCGTGCCGCTCACCGGGCTCGGGATTCTCCTCGGGATCGATCGGATCCCGGACATGTTCAGGAGCGCGACCAACATCACGGGACACGTCGCATGTGCCGTCGTGGTGGAGGGGTTGGTGCACGGCCAGGCCACCGAAGCCGATCAGGCCGTTGCCGACCGGATCGTAGAGGGTGGCGCATAGCCACCCTGAGCTCCGGCAGCCAACTAGGAGTCTGCGCCGCAGAACCCTGCGGCTATCTTTGGTGGCAGGGCATTGGGGAGGTTTGCGGCACACGGAGGGGGGTCAATGGGAACGACGTTTCGACCGTACGATCCGGAGCAGATGTTGCTGCTGCCTCCGGATCTTCGGGAGTGGGTGCCGGAGGGTCATTTGGCGCACCATGTGAGCGACCTGGCGGACGCGGTGGATCTGGGCGCGTTCTACGGGCGGGGTACCGGGGGGACGGGCGGCGCAACTCGCCGTACGACCCGCGGACGATGGTGAAGGTGCTGATCTATGGGTATGCGACGGGCACCTTCTCGTCGCGCAAGATGGCGAGGAAGCTGGAGGAGGATGTTGCGTTTCGGATGCTGGCGGCGGGGAACTTCCCGAAGCACCGGACGCTGTGCGAGTTCCGCAGGCGCCATCTCGGGGATTTCCGGGCGGTGTTCGTGGAGGTGGTGATGCTCGCGCGGGCCTTGGGGCTGGCGGGGCTTGGCAGGGTGTCGGTGGACGGGACGAAGGTTCGGGCGAAGGCGAGCAAGCGCAAGGCGATGAGCTACGGCCGGATGGTCAAGGAGGAGGCTGGGCTGGAGGCGGAGATCCGGGGGCTGAGAGGGGAGATCAAGGGGTTGCTGGAGAAAGCCGAGGCGGTGGACGAAGCGGAAGACGAGCGCTACGGGGAGGAAGCTTGCGGAGACGAGGTGCCGGAGGAGCTCAGGCGGCGCGAGGACCGGCTGGCGGCGATCCGGGAGGCGAAGGCGCGCCTGGAAGCCGAGCAGAGAGCGGCGGACGACGCACGGGGCCGCAAGCCGGGGCAGACGCGCAACCCGAAGGGCGGCAGGCCCTACAAGCGGGAGTACGGAGAGCCGGACGAGGCGGCGCAGAGCAACTTCACGGACCCTGAGAGCCGGATCATGAAAACGAGTTCGGAGGGGTTCCAGCAGTGCTACAACGCACAGGCGGTCGTGGAGGGGGAGAACCAGCTGGTGGTCGGGGCCGAGGTGACGGACAACGCGAGCGACCAGGGCCAGCTGGTGCCCATGGTCGACGCGGTGGCGCAAGCGTACGGCGAGACGCCGGCGCAGGTGCTGGCGGACACGGGCTATTGCAACGAGCGGGATCTCGAGGAACTGGAAGAGCGAGACATCGATGGGTATGTGGCGCTGGCCCGGGAGGGCAAGGCCGCCCCCACGGTTGACAAGGAGGAATATCCGGCGAAAGCCCGCATGGCCGAGAAGCTGGCGAGCGAAGATGGTCGAAGACGCTACGCACGGCGAAAGTGGCAGGCCGAAGCGCCCATCGGCTGGATCAAGGAGGTGATGGGCTTTCGACGATTCAGCTTCCGGGGCCTCGAGAAGGTCCGGGCC
Organism: Longimicrobiales bacterium; assembly: GCA_965206975.1. GTDB lineage: Bacteria > Gemmatimonadota > Gemmatimonadetes > Longimicrobiales > Gaopeijiaceae > JAAXGI01. The sequence goes on from OZ242253.1 coordinate 563,249, forward strand.
GGAGTGGACCCTCGTGTGCCTGGCACTCAATGTGAAGCGGCTGCACACCCTTCAGGCGGCATGACTGCACGAGGGTTCACCCCCGCATCTGCCGGCGCGAGGGCTCTCGTAGCTCTCTTGCCCCCCCAACGCATCCATTCCGCTCTCCCGATCCGTCGCAGACACAAGTCCTCAACCTCCCAATCACCCGGATCCGCCTCGCCGCGGACGGCTCCATGACCATTCGGCTCAGTCAGCTGTGCTTCTGCGGCGCAGACTCCTAGGGCCTGTTAACACTATCGGATAAATTGTTGTATATTGGGTCATGAGAATCACAGAGGCCCAATATCGTCGGGTCGAGGCTTGCTTTCCGCGGCAGCGCGGCAACGTGAGCATCTCCAATCTTCAAGTGCTTAACGCGATCCTGTATGTGGCTGAGTACGGCTGCAAGTGGCGAGGGTTGCCCGGGCGCTTTGGTAACTGGCATACGATCTACACGCGAATGAATCGCTGGGCAAAGGCAGGTGTGCTCGACCGCGTCTTTGCGGCGCTGCAAGAGGAGCAAATCATCCGGATTAAGATCGAAGCGATGTCGCTGGACAGTACGGTCGTCGAGGTGCACCCTGACGGCACCGGCGCGCTAAAAAAAAACGTCGCACAGGCCATCGGCAAGTCACGTGGAGGCTGGACCACCAAGATTCATATGGTTGCCGCAGATGCTCGAACTGCCATAGCCTTCTCGGCTCTGTCGCCAGGCCACAGGCACGACGGCCCAGAGGGGCGGGAGCTGCTACGCACATGGGAACCGGTAGAGTCGCGAGTGTGCATGGTCATGGACCGGGCGTATGAAGGCAATGAGACACGGCAATTGGCCTTGGAGTTGGGACTCACGCCGGTCGTGCCACCCAAGCAGACCCGTGTCAACCCATGGCAATACGACCGTGTCATATATCGCCGTCGCAATGAAATAGAGCGATTATTTCGGCGACTCAAAGGCTTTCGAAGAATCTTCTCTCGCTTCGACAAACTCGATGTGATGTTCACCGCCTTCATCCACTTCGCGCTCATCGTCGAAGCGCTTAGGTAGTGTTAACAGGCCCTAAGAGAATCACCGGGGGGCGTCTGGCAGAGCATCCCGAGCTCAGCGCAGAACGTGTGTTTCAGGAGGTCTGGGCGACCGGGTATCCGGGTTCTGAAGCCGGACTTGCCCACCAGGGGGCGTCCACATCCGACGCATGCCGCCCACGCTGGAGTGGGCGACCCGAAGCCCCGCACGCCTCAAGACGAGCAACGGGTCGATACAACCCTATGGCTTGCAACTTCCCCCAGCGAGGTAGAATGCCCAGTCGTCCATGAGCTGGCGCCGGTGCTCGAACAGGTCGGTGCGCCGATACGCCGCCTCGACCCTGTTCTGGACCCCATGAGCAAGAGCCGCCTCGATGACCTCGCGCAGATAACCCGTCTTCTCGGCCATTTGTGCGTATAGCATTGATCTCGGATCCTGCAGGGAGAGGAGAAATAGGGGACTGAGGGGTGTGGATGGGACCGGAGGGGAAGTTGGCGGGGATATGGGGGGCTGACGGAGGGAAATGAGGCAGCTCGGACGTGTGGTTTTGAGCGGGCGAGGCGGTGTTGGACGGACGGGGAGCAAGCCCGGAGGATGGGGCCTGGAGGAATGCGGGGCGGGAGTAGTCAGGCTGGGAGAGGAGGCGGGAGTCCGGAGGCGAGGCGTCTGAGAGCGAGGAGGATATGGGGTCTGGCGGGATCGTCACGGAGCAACTGGACGTAGAGCTTGCGGCTGTGGCGAGTGAGCTTGGCGGGCAAGCGGAGGAGCCAGAGCCGGAGGCGGTTGGGTTGAGCTGTGCGCCAGGCTCCGGAGAGGGCGGTGGTCCTGAGTGTGTGGAGGAGCTGGTAGGCGATGGCGCTGAGGGCCCAGAGGAGCGCGTTGCCATCGAGGTCATCGATGGCGGTGGCCCCTGCTCCGAGCTGGCCGAGTTCCTTGATCCTCTGTTCGACGACAGCGCCCTGGTTGTAGCGGCGCCAGGCGGTGAGGACGTGGATGCCTTCGATGTTGGTGAGTACGTGAGCGCTTAGTGGGACTTCGTAGGTGTCGAGCGCGAGGGTGTCTGGGCCTTGGAGCGGACGCCGTGTGTGGAGCGAGAGAAGACGGACGCCCCACAGACAGCCGGAGGTGGTCCAGAGCTCATGACCGGGGAAGATGTGCTCACCCTTGCGAGAGCGACGCCAGGGCTGGTGGTGGTCGGCAAGCCAGCGGTGGGCAGGGAGCTTGAGCAGGAAACGGACCTCGAGGTCATCGAGGGTCCGTACCATGGATCGGCTGAAGAAGCCCTTGTCGAGACGCACGGTGATGGTCTCGACCCCCACGGAGCGCAGGCGCCCCACCAAGTCGGTGATCCACGCCTCGGCCCCCGCGGCGGTGGGGGCGTTGCCCGGGCGCCAACGGATGCCCATACAGTCTCCCGTCTCCTGAACGAAGGCCAGAAGCGGATGGTGCGACGGTCGACCGGGCTTGTGCGGATTGTAGCCCCGCTCGGCGCCCACTTGCTTGCGTCCGTAGCGCACGCTGACGGTGGAGTCGAGGGTCAGGGTCAGCGCCCGGGGCACGCCCCCCAGTCTCCAGCGCCGGCACACGATGTGCCACAGGAGTTCGTCGAGGAGGGGCACGAGCGGCTCACCTGCGCGGCGCAACCAGCGTCCGAACGTGGTGGGATCGGGCAGGCGAGTCCAGCCGAACAGGCGTCGAATGCCGCGCCGGTCCAGGAGCGGCAAATCGTCGAGCACGCGGCCACCGTAGAGCAGAAGCACGACCCACACCTCGACCATCAGGCTGGGACGGAAGAAGCCGGCAAGCCCTTCGCTCCGACGGTCGATCCAGGAGCCCAGGCCCATGCCGTCCCACAGATACCGGACCAGGATCAGCCCGCCTCCATCGGTCAGATCCCGGGCGCTGTGACGAATCCGTAGCGGGGAGCCCTCACCTTGTACATGGGGCCGAGAACAGATACGATGGTTGCGCACCGTCTGGGTGCCTTTTGTGGCGAGGAACCTTCTTGGACGAAGTGCCCTCAACCTAAGGCCTTAGACGGTGTTTTTCTTCCCTATGCTACTCCCCTCATGCAGGATCCGGGTTGATAGGTCGGTCAATTGTGGACGTCACAGGATGACGCTGAACATCGATCCAGATAGTCAGACCATTCTTGCATCATCCGTCGTCACTCGGGCAAGAATGCCGTCCGACCTACGCCCGCTCGGTGGAGCTGTGGAAATCGCAATTCCTACCATCCAGCAGCGCCGGAAGGGTGCGGGGTCGGCCTCATCGACGGGTCTAGAAGCGCCGGATGCGCCGCCAGCTGCGCGTCGGAAGCCGCTTCGGGCGCCACCCGTAGTAGGGATGCTTCGCAACGAGCGCAGCGTTCCGAAAGAACGGGATCAGGATGGCGCCCGCCGCGAACCCCCCGACGTGGGCCCAGAAGGCAACCCCGCCCCCGCTCCCACCCAAGTCGGCGAGCCCGCTCATGAACTGCATCAGGAACCAGTAACCGAGCATCAGCGCTGCAGGCACCGCGATCCTTGTGACGTAGAACCCCAGAACGACGAGGAGATGCACGTGGACCCTCGGGTAGAGAAGGACGTATGCGCCCATCACCCCACCGATCGCTCCGGAGGCCCCGACCATCGGGACTGCCGACTCCGGGTTCGTCGTGATCTGCGTACCGGCCGCCACCAACCCGCAGAGGAGGTAGAAGACTGCGAAGCGAACATGCCCCATCGCATCCTCTACATTATTCCCGAAGATCAAGAGGAACCAGAGGTTGCCTAGGAGATGGAACCACCCTCCATGCAGGAACATCGAAGACACGGCCGTCTGCCAGGCTGGAAACTCGCCCGTCACGCACACCGCCCCCGGACCCAGAGAGAGCGGAGTCCCCGCCGGGACGCTCTGAAGGAAGGCGCCCGGAATGAGCCCAAGGCGACACACCGAAGAGGAGAGCGCGGGCTCCGCGCCCGCACCCTGGACGTAGAACCACGCGGCCAGATTGCACGCGACAATCAGCCAGGTGGCAACCGGCCTCAGGATCTGCGGATTGTCGTCTCGTATGGGGAACATTCGGCCGGGAGGGTCAGAGAGTGGACGGGAAGAAGTGCGTCGCCGTGGCCCCGCGTTCCTCAAGGCTGCCGCAGGCTCGACCTTCCCGCTGGCGTCGTCGCAATGTCTTCCGGCGCCCGCACCCCGGGCCGCGGATGAAAGCCGTTCTTCCCAGCCGGTGCGGGACGGCGGACCGGGACACGAGCAAGCTCACTCCGGGCCCTGGGCTACCGGATCGATGAGCTCCCGTCCCTGGTTCTTCGAGTCGTTCACGGCTCTCGAGACGGAGTAGGCCCACATCGCGTCGCCGGGGAAAGGCCTGAGGAGGCGTTTCAGCTCTCCGACTTCACGATCCGGGTCGAGCCACTCGGCCGCCTCATCTCGCGTCAGTATCACCGGCATCCGATGGTGAATCGGGCGAAGTTCGCGATTCGCCTCCGTCGTGAGGATGACGTAGGCCGGCTCGCCTTCCACCTCCTCCCAAATCCCGGCGAAGGTGCACGGTTCCTCCGTCTTGAGGACGATCCGATACGGCTGCTTGCCCCCTTCGGTGGGCTTCCACTCATAGAATCCATCCGCAAGCACGAGACAGCGACGGCGGCGGAATGCATCCCGGAAGGTCGGCAGCCGGTGCGCAGTCTCAGCCCGCACATTGATCAGCATGCGGCGGGGACGGCCGTGGAATTCCACGGTGAGCCCCCAGAGTGCGGGCTGGATCACCCTTGGCTCCGCGCCGAGGATGACGGGGAGGCGTTGTCCCGGGCTCGCGTTGAAGATCGGCCGGGGCACCTCCCGGAACTCGGCCCCGTAGAAGAGGCGAAGCGACTCCGGGTCTTCCGCGACGGTGTAGCGGCCACACACGATCCCACGCACCTACGGCGAAGCGGGGAGAAGGATCGGGTGCTCCCGGAGCGGGGCCGGCAGGGCGACCAAGCCGGAGCAACCGAGGGGCGTACGTTCAGCTTGGGACGTCGCTTTTCCAGAGGCGCCGCCCGCCACCAACGTCGGACACGCACCAAGAACCCTCCGTCGCAACACGCCGGGCCGCCTGGTGGTCAGCCGCGTTGGCTCGCGCCGCTCTCCGGCCTCCTTGTGCCCGCGATCGAGCAAGCGGTAGGCGGCAGGAATGGCAGGATGCGATGGAAAATGCCGGAGGAGGGACTCGAACCCCCGACACGCGGATTATGATTCCGCTGCTCTAACCAGCTGAGCTACTCCGGCATGGGGGAGAAAACGCTATTCCCGCGCGGATCGGGTGTCAACCCGACGCGAGCGCTCGCCGAGCGCTCGCGGGTACGCCTGCAGTCGAACCGGGGCTACCGCGCGCCCGCCGCCGGATCCTCCTCGCCCGAGCCCCGGCCTTCGCTCTCTTCTGCGAAGCGGTAAAGAACCTCGCCGTCCCGAATCATCCCGAAACGCTCGCGGGCCAGCGTCTCGATCGTCTGCGGATCGTTCTCGAGCGCCTCGACGCGCCCCCTGAGCGAGTCCACCTCGGCGCGGAGGCGGATGAGATCGGCGCTCGTGCTCTCCCTCTCGAGCCGGATCCCGCGAACCTCGAGGAGGGAGTACTCCCCCCCGAAGGCCGCGTAGTACACCGCAAGCCCCAGCACCGCCGGAAAGATCAGCCTCTTCATCCCCCCACCTCCCCCACCTCAAGACGGCCCGGCGCCGGTCCACCTACCAGAGGGAACGGCCCGGATAGACGGCACCGTCGCCGAGCATCTCCTCGATCCTCAGGAGCTGATTGTACTTCGCCACGCGGTCCGTGCGCGAGGCACTCCCGGCCTTAATCTGGCCCACGCCGGTCGCGACGGCCAGATCGGCGATGAATACATCCTCCGTCTCCCCCGACCGGTGGGAGATGACCGACCGGTATCCCGCCTCCCTTGCGACACGGATCGCCGTGAGCGTCTCGGTCAGCGTCCCGATCTGGTTCACCTTGATCAGGATCGCGTTTGCAACCCCCAAGTCGATCCCCCGGCGAAGGCGTTCGGGATCCGTCACGAAGATGTCGTCCCCCACGAGCTGGAGCTGGTCCCCGATCGCCCCGGTGAGCTCCCGCCACCCGCCCCAGTCGTTCTCGTCGAGCGCGTCTTCGAGGGAGCCGATCGGGTAGCGGGACACCCAATCCTTCCAGAAATCGACCATCCCGGCGGCATCCCGGCGTTCCCCCGACGACCACGCGAAGTGGTACTCCCCCTCCTCGTGGAGCTCCGAGGCGGCTGCGTCCAGCGCGAGCACCATGTCTTCGCCCGGACGATACCCGGCGCGCTCCACCGCTTGGAGGACGACTTCGACCGCTTCGTCGTTGTCCTTGAGGTCGGGCGCAAATCCCCCCTCGTCGCCGACGGCGGTGCTTCCGCCCCGCTCCGAGAGAACTTCCTTCAGCCGGTGAAATACCTCGACGCCCATCCGGAGCCCCTCGCGGAAGCTTTCCGCCCCGATCGGCATCACCATGAACTCCTGGAGATCCACGCTGTTCGATGCGTGGGCACCCCCGTTCAGGATGTTCATCATCGGGACGGGAAGGACCCGGGCTCCTTCGCCCCCGATCGCCCGAAAGAGCGGGAGCCCGAGGGCGGCGGCCCGCGCCCGCGCGTTCGCGAGCGATACGGCGAGGATCGCGTTCGCGCCGAGGCGCTCCTTGCTCGACGTCCCGTCGAGCTCGATCAGCGCGCGGTCGAGGCCCTCCTGGTCCATCGCGTCCATCCCGGCCACCCGGTCGCGGATCTCGCCCCGAACGTTGGCCACCGCGCCTTCGACCCCGCGGCCCAGGTAGCTGGACGCGTCCCCGTCCCGAAGCTCCACGGCCTCGTGGTCGCCCGTGGAGGCGCCGCTCGGAACAGCCGCGCGGCCGAGCGCGCCGCCCGCCAGGCGCACCTCCGCCTCCACGGTGGGATTCCCCCGCGAATCCAGGATCTGGCGCCCCCGCACCTCCTCTACTCTCGTCGTGCTCACCCGCGTGCCTCCCTCGGTGTCTACGGTTCCGTGCCCCTTTCCCTTACCCGCCTACCCTCCGCCGCCCGACTCCCCGGGACCGGGGCCGCGGCCGGGGCGCCGTTCCGCCAGGGCCGCATCCGCGAGGGCGGCGACGGCCCGGCGGCTCTCGCCCGCGAGGGCGTCCCGGTCCGCGTGCTCACGCCCCGCAACCTCGATCGGGCTCCCGACCCGAATGCGGATCTCGCCGCTCCGGACCCGGAAGGACCCCTTCGGCATCACCGCGCCGCTTCCACTCATCCCGACGGGCACGATCGGTACCCCCGCACGAATCGCCAGGACGAAGGCCCCCTTCTTGAAGGGGTAGAGCCGTCCGTCCAGGGAGCGGGTGCCCTCCGGGAACATGGTGACGGCGAGGGACTCCTCGTGCATCTTCTCGCCCGCACGGTTGAGCGACTCGATCGCCTGACGCCGATCGCTTCGGTCGAGCCCTATGTGGCCGCACCCCCTCCACGCCCGGCCGAAAATCGGGATCCGGCCGAGCTCCTGCTTCGCCACGAACCGGACCCTTCCGGGCAGGGCGGCGATGAGGGCGAACACATCGAACCACGACTGATGGTTCGCCACCACGACCGCAGGCTTCGACCAGTCCACCGCCTCGGCGCCGGAGACGTCGAGCCGGACGCCCGCGCACCGGAGAACGAGCCTTACCCAGAGACGGGGGATGCAGTCGCAGCGGGTGGCGCTCCCGACCAGGGGAAGCCACCCGCCCACGACGACGCAGCTCGCGAAGAAGGCGGTCATCGCCGCACTCGCGACAAACACCCAGATGGACCGGATCACGTGGCACCGCTCCCGAAGTGGTCGAACCCTCCCCGGCGGAGCGGCCTCGCTCCCCCGGCCCCGCCCGCGTCGAGGCGGACGCCCGGCCCCTCGGTCACCCGCCCCACGCGGGTCAGCGGGGTGCCGAACCGCGCTTCGAACTCCCCCCGGCGCTCCCCGAGTCGCCCGGGAGGCGAGGCCACGAGGAGCTCGTAGTCGTCCCCCCCCGCGAGGGCCAGATCGAGCGGCTTCGCCCCGCCCGGGAGCGCGACCGCGGCGAGCCCCGGATCGAGTGGGACCGCACCGGCCTCGAGGAGGATACCCACGCCGGAGGCCGCCGCCAAGTGCGTCGCATCGCCCGCGAGCCCGTCCGAGAGGTCGATCCCCGCCGTCACGCCCGCACGGGCGAGCCAGCGCGCCTCCGCCACCCTCGGCCGGGGTGAGGCGAAGGCCCCGCGGAGCCCGGCGGGCACGCTCTCCCCCGACTCCCAGAGCGCGACCGCGCCCGCCGCGCCACCGAGAACGCCGGTCACCCAGAGTTCGTCCCCGACCCCCGCCCCGGAGCGAAGGACCGGATCCTCGGTCCAACCCACGGAGACGATATCGAGGATCAGGGGTCCCGGAGACCGCGCGAGATCTCCCCCGAGAAGCTCGATACCCACCTCGCGGAGGAGGGCGCTCACCCCTGCCATGAGCTCCTCCGCCTGCCGGCCATCCCCCGGGGCTCCCGCCGAGGCCAGGATCCCGACCGGCACGGCTCCCATCGCCGCGAGGTCGCTGAGACCGGCCGCCGCGATCCGGTATCCCGCCTCTTCGCCGGAGATCCACTCGAGGCGGAAGTGAACGCCCTCGATCCCGAGGTCCGTCGAGATCACCACCCCACCGGAAAGAACCGCCGCGTCGTCCCCGGGGCCGAGGAGGGCGCCGGGCCCTGGCGCGCCCGCGTCCCTCCCCGCACCTCCGTCCCGGAGGATCGCGAGGATCCGGTCGAACTCCTTCCCGGGACCGAATGCGGGACGGCCCGCCCGAAGCGTCCTCAACAGGGGGGATCCAGATCGAGGAGGACGAAAGGAAGCTCCAGATCGGAGGCACGGGGAGGGCCTTCGCCGAGGGCCGCACTCATCGATTCCGCGATGTCCGAGGGGAGGAGCGCCTCCCCTCGTCCGGCGAGCGCGGCCGCCCGGCCCGTGTAGTGGAGCGCGAGCGCACCCGCCTCGAGGGCGTCTGTTCCACGGGCGAGGAAGACGCCGGCCACTCCGGCCAGCACGTCTCCGGTCCCCCCCCGCGCCAGATTCGACGAGCCGCTCGAGCTGACCCAGACGCTCCCGTCCGTCCCGCTCGCGACAAGGGAGGGCTGGCCCTTGAGGAGGAGGGCTGAACGGTAGCGCTCGGCGCCCCGTCGGGAGGCCTCTACCGGGCGGGCCCGGATCTCGCCCGGGGCCTCGCCGAGCCTCGCCATCTCCCCCGGATGGGGAGTGATGAGGCGGCGCGGGGGGCTGGACGCGCGCGTGAATGCGGGGAGAGCGCCCGCTCCGAGGAGCGTCAGGGCATCGGCGTCGAGAAGGAGGCCGCGGGGGCCCGGGAGCTCGAGGAGCGCATCGAGCCGGCTCCCCGCCGCCTCGTCCACGCCGATTCCCGGCCCCGCGACCACCGCGTCGGAGGCCTCCGCCGCCGTCTTCAGGGCCTCACCGTCGAGCACGTTCACGAAGACGGCTTCGGGAAGGCTCGCCTGAAGGAGCTCCCGGTTCTCCGGGTGCGAGGCGACCCGCAGGTAGCCGACACCGGCGCGAAGCGCCCCGCGGCCCGAAAGGACCGCGGCCCCGGCGAGGCCCGGCGAACCCGCCACGAGGAGAAGCTGCCCCTCCGCCTTCTTGTGCGTGACCCGCCGCCGCCTCGGCCGGTGGCGCTCGGCCCACCCCGGGGTGATGACGCGCCCCGGGATCTCCCCCTCTCCCACAGGGGGAAAGCCGATCTCGACCGCCACGATCCGCCCCGCCCGCTCACGCCCCGGAAAGAGGAGCGTTCCGAGCTTCGGGGCGCCGAAGGCGATCGTGAGCTCCGCCCGGACCGCCTCCCCGGGGACCTCCCCCAGCTCCGTGTCGACTCCCGAGGGCACGTCGAGCGAGACGACGGGACGCTCCGATGCGTTGATCGCACGAATCACGCGGGCGCATGGCTCCCTCGGCGGCCCCCGAACCCCCGTTCCGAGGAGCGCGTCGACGAGAAGGCGAGCCTCTCCGAGAGCGGCCCGAAGCGCCTCTTCAACCTCCGGCGCGGGTGCCACGGGGAGGGGCCACCCGTGAAGGAGCGGATCCGGGGCGGCCCGCCGCCCCACCTGAAGGACACGAACTCCTCTCCCCTGCGCGGCGAGCGAGCGAGCGAGGACGAGGCCGTCCCCCCCGTTGTTCCCCGTCCCGGCGAGGACGAGGACGTGCCCTTCTGGGTAGAGCCGGTCCACGACGAGCGCCCCGGCCCGGCCGGCGTTCTCCATGAGGACCGAGGCGGGGACCCCCGCCTCGTCGATCGCCCGCCGGTCGAAGGCGGCTGCCTCCCGGCCGGTCGGCGCATACACCTCCGGCCACCCGAAGGAGCGAGGCGCACGCTTCCGCCTCGGACGAGGACGCGCTGAGTGAGTCATTCCCGGGGGCGCGGGCGGGGCTTCGCCCGGGCGGAGAGCCTCCGAAGTGAAGAAGTCACCGTCTACTTGTAGCTCTGACCGATCGCCCTTCCGAAGGTGATCTCCCCATTGTCGATCCGGATGTTGAAGCCGCACTCGGGACTCGAACAGACCCACGCCTTGTAACGGATGGGCGCGCCCTCGCGCCCGAAGTCCGAGAGCGGGAGGAGGCGCCCCACATCGCACTTCTGGCAACGGGGAAAAGGTGGCCCTTTTTCCATGGTCGGTTCCTGTCGGCTCCGGTCCCGAAGCCTCGATCCGCGACGCGGCGTGTTAGCCTGCCGCTCCCCAGGGGTAGTTCCGGTCGAATGCATCCTCGAAGTCGAAGATGCCGTGGAAATCCTCGGGGCGGTCCTCATCCTGCGTAATGAGCACACCCGCCTCGACCAGGGCGAAGACGATCTCCCCGACATCGTCGGTGCTGTGCACACCCCAATGCTCGAGCACCGTGCGGGCAAGGGGGCCGAAACGCTCGATGGCGAGGGAGCGGACACCGTGGGCGAGCTCGGCGCCGGTGATATGCCGCGGCTCGTCGAGCCGGTTGAGTACATGGTGGAGCGAGGAGAGGACGAAGAGGTACGCCTTCCCCTGAAAGCGCGGGTTTCGCCCCTTCAGGCGGTCCAGGATCTCTTCGGCGAACTGTACGTCGGTCATGCCCAAAGTTGGTCCCCTTCCGGCCGGAGCGCTAGGGGACGCGCCCGGCGGGAGGGGAGGCGGAGAGGCCCGGCCGGCGCGGGGACGGGGGCTTCGCCGCAGATGAAGCGCCCACCCTCGCCGAGGTGCTTCAGCGCTCCTCGCGGAGCTCCGGGTAGAGGGGGAACCTCCCGCACAGCTCCTGCACGCTCTCCCGGACCCTCCGGCGAAGGGTCTCGTTGCCCGCATCTTCGAGGATGTCCGCGATCCAGCTCCCGATGAGACGCATCTCCTCCTCCTCCATCCCCCTCGTCGTCAACGCCGGGGTCCCGATCCGAAGGCCCGAGGTGACGAAGGGAGAACGAGTCTCGCCGGGGACGGTGTTCATGTTCACGGTGATCCCCGCCTCCTCGAGCGCGTGCTCCGCGTCCCTTCCCGTCAACTCGCCCCGGTCCCTGAGATCCACGAGGATGAGGTGGTTGTCCGTCCCCCCGGAGACGAGCCGGAACCCTCGATCGACCAACTCGGCCCCGAGGGCGGCGGCATTCCGGACAATCTGGCGCTGATACGCCCGAAACTCCGGCGTGAGCGCCTCCTTCAGCGCGACGGCCTTCGCCGCGATGATGTGCATGAGCGGCCCACCCTGCATCCCGGGGAAGACCGCCTTGTCGATCGCCTTCGCGTGCTCCTCCTTGCAGAGGATCAACCCGGAGCGCGGGCCTCGAAGCGTCTTGTGGGTCGTCGTCGTGACGATGTCGGAGTGGGGGACCGGGCTCGGGTGAAGCTCTGCGGCCACGAGCCCCGCGATATGGGCCATGTCCACCATGAGGAGCGCCCCGACCTCGCGGGCGATCTCCCCGAATGCCTCGAAGTCGAGGATGCGGGGATACGCGCTCGCCCCCGCGACGATCAACTTGGGACGCTCCCTTCGGGCCTGGTCCCGAAGGAGATCGTAGTCGACGCGCCCGTCCTCCTCCCGCACGCCGTAGGCGCTCACCTCGTAGAGGATCCCCGACGCATTCACGGGCGATCCGTGCGTGAGGTGGCCCCCGTGGCTCAGCTTCATCCCGAGGATCCGCTCCCCGGGGCGAAGGAAGGCGAGGTACACCGCCATGTTCGCCTGCGCGCCGGAGTGGGGCTGCACGTTGGCGTGCTCCGCCAGGTAGAGCTCCCTCGCCCGCGCGCGGGCGAGCTCCTCCACCTGGTCCACGAACTCGCATCCCCCGTAGTAGCGCCGTCCCGGGAGACCCTCGGCGTACTTGTTCGTGAGGACGGTTCCCGCCGCATCCAGAACGGCGCGGGAGACAAAGTTCTCGGATGCGATGAGCTCGAGTTGATCACCCTGGCGGCGAAGCTCTCCGGCCACGGCCTGGTAGACTTCGGGGTCCGTCTGCTTTAGGTGCGGGTAGTGCTCCGACATGCGCCTGGGTAGCTCCTGGTCCTGGGTAGTGATCGCTCCGGGTGCCCCCTCCATCCCCCGCCCTGCTGTGGGCGGTGGGCGGTGCCGGGACGAATCGTGAACGCTCCGGAGTGAAGATGCAAATGGAGGGCACCGGAGGGAAGCGCACCCGGTGAGGGTCCCTCCCGGGGCGCCGCCGCCTACACCCGGCTCCCCTCCGACGAAGCGGCGCTCCGGGCCGCGGAGAGGCGTTCTTCCGCGAGGCGGTCCGCCGCGTCCGCGGGCGTCGTTCCCTCGCTTCGGGCGAGGCCGAAGACGCGGCAAAGAGTGTCGAAGATCTCCGCCACCTTTCCCCGTGCCCGCTCCCGGCTCCAGCCACGGCGCTCACCGTAGATGCTGATGAGCCCGCCGGCGTTACCCACGTAGTCGGGAGCGTAGAGGATCCCCCGCTCCCTCAGCTCCCCTTCGTGGCGCCGTTCCCGGAGCTGGTTGTTCGCGCCCCCCGCCACGATGTCCACCCGGAGCCGGGGGATCGTCTCGTCGTTGATCACACCGCCAAGCGCACATGGGGCGAAGACGTCGGCCTCCACATCGTAGATGTCCTCGGGAGCCGCCGCTTCCGCACGAAGGCGCTGGACGACGCGGTCGACCCTCCCGGCATCGATGTCCGTGACGGTGAGCCGCGCTCCCTCCTCCGCAAGGATCTCGCACAGGTGCGCCCCGACGTTCCCGAGCCCCTGGACCGAGACACGGATGCCTTCAAGCGACCCGTTGCCGTACCGCTCGGAAGCGGCTGCCCGGATCGCCTGGGCGACACCGTAGGCCGTAAGGGGCGAAGGGTCCCCCGAACGCCCGTGGAGCCCGGCTACGAACTCCGTTTCGCGGCGGACAAACTCCATGTCGTCGGCAGAGGTGCCGACGTCCTCCGCTGCGATGTAGCGACCCCCGAGCGAGGCGACGGCCCGGCCGTGGGCCAGAAAGAGCGCTTCCCGGTCCGACCGGCGGTTGTTGCCGAGGATCACCGACTTCCCGCCCCCCGAATCGAGCCCCGCCAGCGCCGCCTTGTACGTCATGGCCCGGGCGAGAAGGACCACGTCGCGAAGCGCGTCCTCGTCGGTCGCGTAGTCCCAGAAGCGCGTCCCCCCCATCCCGGGACCGAGCGTCGTGTCGTGGACCGCGATGATCCCGCGGTAGCCCACGGCCGGCTCCGACCAGAAGACCACCTGCTCGACGCCCCTCGCCTCGATCTCCCGAAAGACTTCCACGGCCTATCCCTCGTCCTCCGCCGGGCGCACGCTCCGCCCGTCCTCCCTGAGCCATCCCCAGACGAACTCTGTGTCGTGTTCGAAGACGAGGAGCCACTCCTCGTCGATCGCCCTCCGCCAGAGCCGCCGCTTCGTCTCCAGGCTGACGAGGGGTTCCACGTCGTACCCCATGATCCAGGGGAGGGGTACGTGCGCGCGCGTCGGACACGCGTCGGCGAGGAAGCACGCGGTCTCCCCCCCTGACTCGATCAGCACGCTCTGGTGATAAGGGGTGTGCCCCGGGGTCCGAAGGAGGCGGACGCCGCGCGTCGCCACCTCGTCCCCCTCGGCGAGGCGCCAGAGCCCCGCCTCCGTCACGGCCTCGACGTTCCGGCGAAAGTAGCTCGCGCGGATCCTCTCGTTAGGAAGCCGCGAGAAGTCGAGCTCGCCCCTCTGCACGACGTACTCGGCGTTCGGAAAGGAGGGCTCGACCCGCCCCCCCGCCCCGATCCGGGTCGAGCCACCCGCGTGATCAAAGTGGAGGTGGGTCAGAACCACGAGATCGATCTCCTCCGGCCCGAAGCCCGCAGCGCGGATGCTGTCCTCGAGCCGGGTGGGATTCCCCTCGTTTCGGATCGCGTAGATGTCGTGGAACTTGGCGTCCTCCTTCCCCCCCACGCCCGTATCCACGAGGACGAGCCCCTCGGGCGCCTCCACGAGGAGACACCGGAGCGCCAAGGGGATCCGGTTGCGGTCGTCGGGCGGGATCTTCCGCTCCCAAAGCGGCTTCGGCACCACGCCGAACATCGCACCCCCGTCGAGCCCGACGACGCCCCCGTCGAGCGCATGGATGCGGATCCCCCCGACCCGGCGGCAGGCCGGGGGGGAGGGGACCGCGCCGGGGGACTGCTCGCTCACCTGGGGCGACCGGCCGAGATGGTGAACGATGCGGCGGCTCCGAGTCGAGACGCGCGTATGGAGCGGATCCGGCACCCGCGCTCCCGATCCCTCTCTCCCGCCAAGACGACGCACCCCTCCCTATCCCCGACCCGTGACGGAGCCCAGGGCAAAGCTCAGGACCTCGAGCTCGACGGTGAGGCGGACGGCATTCACGCGCACCCCCGGCGGAGCCTTGAGCGCGACCGGCGCGAAGTTCATGATCCCCCTGACCCCGGCCCGAACGACCGCGTCCGCAATCTCCTGTGCGGCGCCCGCCGGCACGGTGAGGACGACGATGTCGACCCGGTTCTCACGGAGCGACTCCTCGAGCCTGCACGCGCTCTCGACCGTCAGAGCGCCCCAGTGTCTTCCGACCTTCGCCGGATCCGAGTCGTAGACGACGACGAACTCGAAGCCTCGCGCCCGGAAGTGGGGGTACTCGAGGAGCGCCGCACCCATGCGCCCGATCCCGACGAGCGCCACCCGCCAGGTGCGAGAGACCCCGAGAATCTCCCGAAGTTCATGTTTGAGGGTCGAGACGAGGTAGCCGAGGCCCCGCTTCCCGAACGAGCCGAAGAGGGAGAGGTCCTTGCGCACCTGGGCCGCGGTCGTGCCCGCCCGGTCGGCAAGGATCTGGCTCGATACGGTCTCCTCTCCCTCGCGCTCGAGCCCCCCGAGCACCCTCAGGTAGATCGAGAGGCGCCGGATCGCGGACTCGGAGACCTTGTGAAGCGAAGCGGGCAAAAACGGCCTCGGCGTGGATCACGCGGTGTTGAAGCGCAGCCTTCCCCAGGCGGTGGCGAAGTTTGTCGCCCGCCGCCCACCCTCCACCCGGGGAGGGGCGGCCCAGTGCGGGACCGGCAGCGTCGCGGCGCCTTGTGAAAAGCTTCACAAGAAAGATACGGCGGGGCGTCAACCCCCGTCAAACGGCGAGCCGCCTCGCCATCTCGCGGAAAGCTTCGGGGGAAATGACTTCCGGCCGGTCCGAAGCCCCGACGCCCGCCGCCGAGAGGAGCTCCGAGGCGAGGTCACCCGGAAGGCGGAGCTCGGGATGATCCCGCATGATCCTCCCGAGCTGCTTCCGGCGCCACTGGAAGAGAGCCCGGGTCAGCCCCCGGAGCCGGCGCTCCTCCACGGGCGTGAGCGGGGGCGGGTCGAGGGGCCGGATCCGGATCACCGAAGAGTCCACCTTCGGGCGCGGCCGAAAGGCCTCGGCGGAGACCCGAAGGACGGGCTCCACGTCCGCCACGCTCCGAACGCCGACGGTGAGCGCCCCGTAGGCCCGGGTGCCCGGAGCCGCGAGGATGCGGTCGGCGACCTCCCGCTGGAGCGTCAGCAGGACCTCGACGGGGCGGGGCGGCCGGAGGAGGTGAAAGAGGATCGGAGAGGTCAGGTTGTAGGGGATATTCCCGACGACCTTGAGGCTGCGGAGCTCGGCGAGGGTGTGGAGATCGACGGCGAGTATGTCCTCATGGATCACCTTCACCCCAGCTTCTCCCTCGAAGCGGCGTTCGAGGGAGGCGGCCAGCTCGTCGTCGAGCTCGACGAGGAGGAGACGCTCCCCCCGGGCGCGGACCGCGAGCGCGAGCCCCTCGGTGAGCGCCCCTCGCCCGGGACCGATCTCGAGGACGGTCTCCCCGGGGGCGACGCGGGCCGCTGCGACGATCCGGGCCGCCACGCCCGGGTCCACGAGGAAGCACTGGCCGAGAGAGCGCTTTGCCGCCCTCACGCGCCGGCCTCAGATCCGGAGCACAAGCGCGCTCCGGTCATCGGCAGCGACGACGCCCTCCCCCTCCAGACCGAAGAGCGCGTCGACGATCTCCGAGACGGGGCGGTCCCGTAGCCGCGCGACCTCCTCCACGACGCGGCACTCCCCCGCGACCCTCGACTCGCGAACGAGATCGTCCGAGAGCCCGTCGGTGAAGAGGAGGAGGAGGTCCGTCCCCGTGCTCCACGAGACGGAGCGCTGGTGGTAATCCTGGGCCCCCGCCATCCCCATGGGGGGATCGAGCGCCCCGAGCCGCTCGGTCTCCCCATCTCCCCGCACGAGGAAGGCGTGCGGATGGCCGGCGTTTGCATAGCAGAGCTCTCTGCGTTCGGGGTCCACGAGCGCGTAGAAGAGCGTCAGATACATCTCCGTGCTTTCGAGCTCATCCACGAGCGCTCGTCCCATCTCCTGAAAGACCCGGGCGGGCGTCTGCACCTCCGCGGCGTAGATCGTCGCCGCGCTCATTGTCCGGGCCATGATGAGCGCGGCCGGGAACCCGTGGCTCGACACGTCTCCGATCATCACGCCGAGCCGGTCCTCCGGCATCCGGAAGAACTGATAGAGGTCGCCCGCGACGGATTCGGCGGACTCGACGCGTGCCGCCACGCGCCCCGGATCGAAGGTTTCCGAGCTTGGGAGGAGCTTCATCTGGAGGTCGTGGGCCAACTCGAGCTCCCTCGTCACCCGCTCCCTCTCGAGCCTCTCCCTGACGAGCCGGTTGTTCTCGAGCGCCGCTCCCACCTGACTCGCGATCGCCGCGAGGAGCTTCCGGTCGGAGGACGCGAACCGGCCTCCGTGGCGCCGCCCGATCAGGTTCAGGACCCCCACCGGGCGCGGGCCCCCGGCCGAGGGCGTGAAACGGATCGGAACGGAAAGAACGGGCTCGGTGCCCTTCGGGAGCTCGTCGCTTCGGGAGGCGTCCTCCACCCCGGCCCCCTCCCCGAGGATAAGCGGGGTGCCCTCGCGGAAGACGCGGGCCGTGACGGCGTGGGGATCGTCGGTGGTGATCGGGGTCTCCCGCCCCTCGCCCCCCACCGAGGCCACGAGGTGAAGGCACTGCTCCCGCTCATCGAGGACCCAGAGGGATCCGCGGCGGGCCGCCATCACCTCGCAGACCTCAGTGAGGATCAGCCGGGCAGCGTCCTCGAGCGAGAGGAAGGAGCCAAGCGTCTCCGAGACGGAGTAGAGGAGGTCGATCTCTTCGTAGCGCTCGGCAATCTCGCCGGAGAAGAAACGGACCGCCTCGGAGTAGTCGTAGAGGCGCCCGAGGGCGTTTCGGACGACGGACGCGGCGGCGCGCGCTGATTCGTCGGCGAGGCCCGGGATCTCGAGCGTCAGCTCGGGGCCGGCCCGGGTCGAGACCGCAATCCGGTAGGCGTCGGGGCCGGGGACGGCATCCGCCGGCCCGGGAGGGTAGAGGCCGACGATCTGGCCCCCCTTCCCCTCGGCCCAGAGGCGGGGCTCAAGCGAGAAGGCCCTGGCAAACTCATCCAGGACGTGGGCGACCGCCTCGGGTATGGCCGTGTCCGGAGCCCCCTCGGGGCTCATGCACAAGCCTCGTCCGCAGGTTCGTCCGTTGGGGGTAGGTGGAGGACGAGAGTGACGCTGTTTCCCGAGTCGTTGAAGCGCACCTCGTCCATGAGCTCACGCATGAGGAAGAGCCCGCGACCGTGGCTGCGGTCCCGGTTGTCTGCGAGCGTCGGGTCGGGCACCTCTCCGGGGTCGAAGCCCGAACCCTCGTCGCTCACCTGGGCGGTGACCGAGCCGGCGCGCACGTAGACCTCGACCCGAACGCGCTTCTCGGGATCTCGGCGGTTCCCGCAGATCATCGCGTTCGAGAGCGCCTCGGTCAGGCTCACACGGAAGTTCAGCTGGAGCTTTCGGGCGACCTCCCGACAGACGATGCACCGGGAGACGACGAAGTCGACCGTGTCGTCGATGCAGGTCAGATCGTTCGGGAGCTCGAAGACCAGCTGCCGTTCCATGGTGCGTCGGGCCTCAGTCGGCCTCAAGTCCCTCCTGTCTCGAGTCGGCGATGCGAAAGAGGGTATCGAGCTTGGTAAGCTCGAAGAGCGTCCTCAGGTCCTCATTCAGACTAGAGAGGCGGAGCTCGCCCCCGGCCTCGCGAATCTTCTTGGAGAGGCTCACGAGAATGCCGAGGCCCGAGGAGTCGATGTATGCCGCCCCGGTGAAGTCGACGAGGAAGCGACGCGCACCGCCCTCGAGCTCGTCGAGCACCTTCTGCTTGAGCTCCTGCCGGTTTCCCACGATGAGTTGGCCCACCACATCGACAACCGTGAACTCGCCTTCCCGGCTCAAATTGAAGGCCATCGCTTCTCCGCACTTCTCCCGAGATGAAATCGCCTGCCCGAAGGCAGGCGGACATTTACTGAACCCCGAGAAATCTCGCAGGTTGCGAAGGGGCCGCAAGGCGCCCCCCGGGCCGGGAGGCGGGCGGGCGCTGCGCGGCCGCGCGGAGGACCCTCGGGTCACCCCGCGGCGCCGGGGCGGAACCGGCCCGCAAGCCGCCTCAGGACGGGGGCCGATACGAAGGCGGAGACGTCGCCGCCGAGGCGCGCGACCTCTCGGACGAGGGAGGCCGAGAGGAAGGACAGCCTCGCGTCCGGGGTCAGGAAGATGAACTCGAGCTCCGGGTGGAGCTCCCTGTTCATCTGGGCCATCTGGAACTCGTACTCGAAGTCGGAGACCGCCCGAAGACCGCGTACGACGACACCGACGCCCAACTCCCTCGCGAACTCCACGAGGAGCCCGCGAAAGGATACGCACTCGATCGCGGCCTCGCCGGCGAAGACCTCGCGCAACATCTCGAGCCGCTCCTCCAGGGGGAAGGCGAACCGCTTCTCCCCGGACGAACTCTCCGCGACCGCGACGATCACGCGATCCGCCACCTTCAGAGTCCGACGCGCGATGTCCTCGTGGCCCAGCGTCACGGGATCGAAGGAGCCCGGATAGAGGACAACCGACTCCCTTGGACGCCTCACTCGCCCTTCTCCCAGATCGTAAGCGTGGTATCTCCGTAGCTTCTCTGCCGCAGGCCGGGAAGCTCCGGCAGGGACTCGCGGGAACGATGCTCCACCCAGAGCTCCCGCGCAAATGGCCGCTCCGCGGCGCGGCGCAGGAGCGCGGCCGCGTATCCCTTCCCGTACGGGGGATCCGCGAGAGCGAGGTCGAATCCCTCCTCGCCTGCCCGCTCCAGGTAGTGGATCGCGTCGGAGCGCACGATCCGGGAGCACTCTCCCGCCCCGAGCTCCTCAATGTTCTTCTCGAGGAGCCCGAGCGCGCTCCGGGCACGCTCGACGAAGACGGCCTCCAGCGCCCCCCTCGAGAGCGCCTCGAGGCCGAGGGCCCCGGTTCCCGCAAAGAGATCTAGGACCTTCGCCCCCTCGATCCGGCCCCCGATCGCGCCCATCCACGCCTCCCGGATCCGGTCCGTCGTCGGGCGGACCCGATCTCCCGGGGGAGCCTGAATGCGCCTTCCCCGCCACTCTCCCGCGATGATTCTCACGCGCTGCGGAACCTGTTCGGATGCGGCTGCCAGCTCGCCGAGTCCCTGCGATGGATGCAGATCCCTGAGGCCGCGCGATAGGCAGGGCGTTGACGCAGGGGAGCGGTCACGGACGAGCGCCCAGGGTCACGGGTCCCCTCCGTCCGGCGGCTCCTCTTCGACTCCGGCCTCCCCATCGCCGGCCTCCTCCTCGAACTCCACCGGACCGGGAATCTCGAGGGGGATCCGGATCTCTTCATCGAGTAAGGGCTCGGATTCCGTCGTCAGGATCACGCCGCAGCTCTCGCAGCGGATCAGCCTGTTGCTTCGCCGGATGTCGTTTTGGAGCTGGAGGGGGATGAGCCCGAAGCAGTTCCCGCACGCACCGTCGTCGAGGAGCGGGGCCACGATCACGTGCTGGCCGGATTGGAAGAAGGCGTCGTAGACCCTCCGCTCCGCGGCGCCCACGTCCTCGAGGAGTGCGTCCCGACGCCGCTGGAAGGCGACCTTACGCTCCTCGAGACCCTCGCGCTGGGCCCGCAGGGAGGCCTGCCGCGGCGCCACTTCCGCCCGGGCAGCCTCGGCGGAGGCCTCGAGCTCCTCGAGAGTGGACTCCGAGCGGTGAATCTGGTCGAGGAGATGGAGCGCCTCGTGTTCATCCCCCTCGATCGCCCTTCGAATCAGATCGAGCTCCGTCTGGACGGCCGCCTCCTCCCGCAGGTTCGTGACGCGGTTCAGCCTGAGGGCGAGCCTCTCTGCCCGCGCCCGCTTGTCCTCGGCGGCGCGTTCGAGGCGTCGTTCATCCTGCCGCATCTGGGTCAGGCGCGTCTTCAGCTTCGCCAGCTCCGACTCGAGTGCCAGAGCCGGCTCCTCGACCTCGGCCAATCGCTCATCGAAGGTGGTGAGTGCCTCGTCCGCCTCGCGAATCCGATCGTCCAACGCCTGGACCTCCCTCAGGGAGCCCATCATCGTGCGTTCCATTCAGTCACCTGGTTTGGGACTTGCCGGCCGCGGGACCGTCCCGCCGACCACATTCCAGCGTCCCCTGCGCGATCGCCTCACCTCGCCCACCCGTTCCAGGACCGCCCGTTTCTCGTCCTCCGTGGTCGCGGCACGAAGCACTTCCTCGAGTCCGTCGTGTTCATCCTGGAGCGCTCGATCCTCGAGATCCAGGAGGCAGTCCCGGAACGCCTGCTCCGGATGCTCCACCTCGCGCGGATCGCCGAGGAGGCGCTCGAGCTCCGCCTGGAGCTCGGGCGAAGCCCCCTCGAGGGGCGGCTTCAGCTCGGGGTTCCCCGTCAGCGCCTCGAAGATCGCGCGATATGCGGGCTTTCGGAACTCCCCCGGCCCGACGCGCTCAAGGGCCCGGTCGATCCACTCGCGGGACCGAAGGAGGATGACGAGGAGCTGCCGCTCGGCCTCGTGCTCCCTGAGACCCGCGCGCCTCCCAATCCGCGCCTCCCGGCCCGGTACCGAGGGGAGGGGCGTGTCGCCGGCGACTCGCCCGGGGGGGGCGGCAGCCTTCGCCAGCTCGGCCTCGAGCGTCTCCCTCCTGACACCGGTCCGCCCGGCGACTCGCGCCGTGTAGATGTCCCGAAGCGCCGGATCGCTCGTGGCCCGAAGCGTCGGGAGGAGCTTGTCAACGGCGATCCGGATCCCATCCACCCTGCCCAGATACCCCTTTTCGTCGAGGAGCTGAAGCTTCCGGTCGAGGAGATCGACGGCCGAGTCGAGGTAGCCGCCAAGTCCCTCCTTCCCTTCCGCGCGGACGATCGTGTCGGGATCCTCACCCGAGGGGAGGGTCGCGACCGAAGGATGGACGCCATGGGCGAGGAGTGCATCGCCTGCCCGGAAGGTGGCGCGAACGCCGGCCGCATCCGAATCGAACAGGAGGATTGCCTTCTTCGTGTACCGGGCGAGTAGCCGGGCGTGTTCGTCCGTCAGCGAGGTGCCGAGGGTGGCGACGGCGCCCTCGACGCCGCCTGCGGCCAGGGCGACGACGTCCATGTACCCCTCTACGACGAGGGCAGCGCCCGCCCTCCGGATCGCATTCCGGTTCCAGCCGAGCCCGTAGAGCACGGAGCCCTTCCGGTAGACGGGGGACTCGGGGGAGTTCATGTACTTCGGCACGCCCTTCCCGCCCCCATCGAGGATGCGGCCCCCGAAGCCGACGACGCGGCCGTCGACGGACTCGATGGGAAAGACGATCCGGCCCCGAAAACGGTCGTACGGCTCCGTCGAGCGCTCGGAGTCCTTGAGGAGGCCCAGCTCCAGGAGGTGCTCTGCCGGGAGCCCGTGCTCCTTCGCGGCTTCCCTGAGACCCGTCCACTCCTCCGGCGCCCAGCCGAGAGTGAACCGTTCGGCCGTCGCGCCATCGACCGCGCGCGCCTCGAGGTACTCCCGCGCGGCCGCTCCGGTCTCCGCGTCCTCGAGGTTCTTGCGGAACCACACCTTCGCGAAGGCGTTCACCTCGTAGAGAGCCCGGTGGGGATCGTCCTCACGGGACGCTGCTTTCTCCCTCAACTCTACGCCGTACCTCGCCCCGAGAGCCCGGACGGCGTCGAGGAAATCCATCCCGCTCTGCTTCATGACGAAGGAGAAGACGTCCCCCGACTCGCCACAGCCGAAGCACTTGTAGAAGCCCTTGTCCGGCACCACGTAGAAGGACGGGGTCCGGTCGTCGTGAAAGGGACACTTCCCCTTCCAGTCCTTCCCGGACCGGGTGAGCTTGACGCTCTCCCCCACGATCTCCACGAGATCGGCCCGAAGGCGGACTTCCTCGACGGCCTCGTCAGAAATCACTTGGGCAACCTTTCGGCTCCGGCTCCGTTACGCCCCCTCCTCCGGGGGTTCCACGACTCAAGCTCGACCACGATCCGTCCGGGACGCAACTCCCGGCCGGCTCCCACTGCGCGTGCGCTCGAGGATCACGCCCGAAGACGACCTCCCCGAGATCAAGACCGACCACCTCCCATACCCAGGTAATCCCGGCCCACCGGCTATCCGGGAGGCCAGGAGAGCGCCCGCCCGCCGAGGAGGTGCACGTGGAGGTGACCCACGCTCTGACCCCCATCGGCGCCGATGTTCGTCACGAGCCTGTACCCGTCCTCCGAGAGACCGACCCGCCTCGCCAGGTCGCGCGCTGCGATCAGTAGCTCACCGGCGAGAAGCGCGTCCTCGTCGGCGAGGTGATCGACGGATGCGATGTGCTCCCTGGGTATGAGGAGGATGTGCTCGGGGGCCTGCGGGCTTACGTCCCGAAAGGCGAGGAGGCGTTCCTCCTCGTGAAGGACCTCCGCGGGGATCTCACCCCGGACGATCCTGCAGAAAATGCAACTATCGGATTCTCGCTTCGCCATCACCGTCCCCCGTCATCTCCGTGTGCCAAGCGTCCAACCCGAGCGCCGGGTCCGATCCCATTTCCGCCAACGCCCGGCCGGGGAGCCCATCCGAAGAGGATGCCATCGGCATCTCCCGCCCACCCGGAGAGCGGCACCGGCCTACGTCCACCCGAGTCCCGGGTGAGGAGCCTCGGTCCAACCCGAGCTCCGTTCCGATACGCGTACGCTCCTGGCTGGCATGCATGATCTCGAGCGTCGGGAGCCGAGACGCGCCGGAGGAGGATACCGGACGGAGCGCTTCTCGAGCCACCCCTAGCCCAGAAAAGCTCCGCTCCACCAGCCGCCCTCGGTGTCCGTCGCCTCCAGCCTGAATCCCTCCCGAACGGCGGCATCTTCCACGCGTCCGGACTCGTCTTCGAGGATCCCACCGAGGATCATCCACCCGCCTGGGCGAATCCCCCTCCGAAAGCCGTGGAGCCGCCGGATAAGCGTCGGCGCCTCGATGTTGGCGACGATCCCGTCGAAAGGTCCCTCCCCCGGGAAGAAGTCCGCCCCGACCGACGCTTCCACAACGCTCACCCGCTTGAGAACACCGTTTCGTCGGGCGTTTTCGTCGGCTGCGGCGCACGCCCACGGGTCGATGTCGAGGGCGAGAACGTGACTGGCGCCGAAGAGTGCGGCGGCGATGCCGAGGATCCCCGAGCCGGTCCCCACGTCGGCAACCCTGTGACCGAGCCTCACCGTCTCCCCGAGGAGCCGGAGACACCCACGCGTCGTCGGGTGCTCCGCCGAGCCGAATGCGATCCCCGGGTCGAGAGAGATGAGAAGGTCCCCGGGCCGGAGAACGGGCTCCTCCCACGTCGGGCTCACCACGAGCCGGTCGGTGACGCGCCGCGCTCCGAGGCCGCGTCTCCAGAGCTCCACCCAGTCCTCGTGGAGCTGCCAGCGGACGCCCAGGCGGACCGGGGCGTTCCCCCCCACCTCCGCTAACCGGCCTCGAACGAGCGCGACGAAGTCCTCGACGTTGCCCCCTACCCGGTCGAAGTACGCGAGGAGCACTCCGTCCCGTTCCTCCACCCCACGCCCCGAGAGGCCAATCAACGCATCGATGAAGAGACCCGCGGAGCCCTCGTCGGAAGGCCGCTCGACCTCGAGCACGAACCAGCGGGCGGGTGCCCGGGCGGTAGGTGCACCCGAGATACACATCAGGCGGAGCTGAAGGCCTCCTTCACCCTGGACCAAAAGCCGCCCGTCTCTCCTTCCCGCTCATCCAAGCGGTCGGGTGCGGCGTCCTCCACCCCGGCGAGCTGGTCAAGGAAGATTCTCTGCTCGGGCGAGAGCGTGGTCGGCGTCCATACGCGGATCCCGACGATCAGGTCGCCGCGCCGGCCCCCGTCGAGATCCGGGACCCCCTGCCCCTTCACCCTGACCGCTTGGCCACTCTGGATCCCCGCCGGCAAGTCGAGGAGAACGGAGCCGTCAACCGTGGGCACCTCGATCTCGGCACCGAGGGCAGCTTGGCTGAAGGTGACGACCGCCTCCGAGATCAGGTGACGCCCCTCGCGCCGGAAGCGCTCGTCCTCCTCCGGTTCGAGAAGGACCATGACGTCCCCGCGCTCCCCCCCCCTCGGGCCCACATTCCCCTTCCCGCGGAGCGTGATGTAGTTCTCGGACGTAACGCCCGCCGGCACCGCGACCTCGACCTCCCGCTCGTGGCGGGCCCGCCCCTCCCCGTGGCACGCGCGGCACGGCGTCGAGACGACCGAGCCCTCCCCGGCACAGGTGCGGCATGTCGCGACCGACACGAACTCGCCGAAGACAGACCGCTGGACGACCCTCTCCTCTCCCCGCCCCTGGCAGGCGGAACACGTCTCGGGACCGCTACGATCGCTCGATCCCGACCCGCCGCACCCACCGCACGGCTCGAGGAGCGCGATCCGGATGCGCTTCGTCGCCCCCGCCACCACTTCCTTGAGGGAGAGCCTGAGACGCACGCGAAGCGTCTCCCCGGCGCTCGATCTCCTCCTTCCCCCGCTCCGGCGGCGGCCGAAGATCTCCTCGAATCCCCCACCGCCGCCGAAGTCGCGCATGAAGATGTTGATCGCGTCGTGCAGATCGACCCCCCCGGGGAAGGGATCGCCGGCCCCACCTCCCCTGAGACCCTCCTTCCCGAATCGGTCGTATGCGGCCCGGCGGCTCGGATCCTTGAGGACCTCGTACGCCTCGGAGAGCTCCTTGAACTTGGCCTCGGCCTCGGGGGAACCCTGGTTCCGGTCCGGGTGGTGCTCCATCGCGAGCTTCCGGTACGCCTTCTTGATCTCCCCGGAATCCGCGTCCCTCGAGATCCCGAGGATATCGTAGTAATCGGCCATTCTCTTGACGTTCGCCTAAGTGTGGAAGCTCGGAGCCCGGTCTACGCGCGAAGCACCGATCCCGTCACTCTAGGATCTTGGTGACGACGGTAGAGGTGTACTCGACGATGGCGCAGACCTTCTCGTAGGGCATGCGAGTCGGGCCAATGACGCCGATCACACCCTTGAGGTTGCCGACGCGGTACGCCGCCGTGACCAGGGTGAACTCGGAGAGCGCCTCATCCTCGTTCTCGCCCCCGATCGTGACCTGGATGCCCCGACCGTGCGACCGGCTCCCGAGGGCGCTCGCGAGGAGATCCGTCTGCTCGGTGAGCTGCATCAATTCCTTCAGCCTTGCCCCGCTCGTGAACTCGGGCTGCGTCGCAAGTACGCTCGCCTGGCCCAGGTGGATCCTCGACCTCCTCGTCTCCGGCCAATCGAAGAACTCCCCGCCCGAGTGCATGAAGATGTTCAGGATCTCCCCGGCCGCCGGATCGTCGTCGGGCGCAGCGTCTCGGATCCGCAAGGCCGCGGTTTCCCGGATCTCCCTCAAGGTGAGCCCGGCGAGCCTCTCGTTAAGAAGGAGCGTGAGTGTGACGAGCGTGTCCTCGGGCACCTCGCACGAGATGTCCACGAATACTGTCCGGACGAGCCCGCTTCGGACCCTCGCGACAAGTAGGACCTTGGTGGAGGAGACCTTGACGAGCTCGAGCCGCTCAAGCACTGCGCCTGCGAGGCCGGGAGCGGCCGCCACCCCGAGCTCCTGGGAGAGGAGGCCGAGTGCCCGCGTGGCCCGGCGGACGAGCCGCTCGACGGCCGAGGCTCCGCCGAACTCGAGCTCGGACGCCAGCCGCGACTTCTCTTCCCGCGTCAGGGGAGCCGGCTGCATGAACTGCTCTACGAAGGTGCGGTACGCGCGATCCGTGGGCACCCGCCCGGCAGAGGTGTGGGGATGGAAGAGGTATCCCTTCTCCTCGAGGTCGCTCATCGTGTTCCGGACGGTGGCCGGCGAGACGCCGAGGTCGTAGCGGCGCGTCACGCTTCGACTCCCTGCGGGCTCCGCTGTCGCCACGTACGTCCGGACGACCGCCTCGAGAACCTGTCGCTCCCGATCCGAGAGCTCAGAGCCGGCTTGGTCGGTCATACCCTGTTCCGTTCTCGTTCCCGACTTGAGGAAGCGGGCGAAGCGAGGTCCGGGAAGGGGGATCGCGCTCCGCCCGGGCAAGCGCATCCGACAGCTCATCCAACCGGAGCCATCCCGCCGGAGCGAGGCGAAGCCTGGATCGGTCGTCGAGTGCGAGCCCGCGTTCAATCCAGGCGTCCGCAAGGCCCTTCCCGCCCGGCCCAAGCTCGGCCCGACGGATCCCCTCCGCCCGCCGGAGGCGAAACCACAACGCCTCGGGCGACCGGGGATCCACGGTCACCGCTTCCGCCAGGGGGAGCTCCCTCCCCTCCACTGCACCTAGATATCCCCGCCATTCCCTGAGGTTCCGGAGGCGTCGGCCCCCGACGCTGCTGTGCGCACCGGGACCGAGACCAAGCCACGGGTCCCCGCGGAGCGTTGCCGACATGTGGAGCGGCCGGTGCGAGGGGCGTGCGAAGGAGGTCATGTCGTACGCCTCGTATCCGGCGCCTTCCAGGATCGAGTGGCAGGCAAGGTATTGGTCGGCGGCAAGGTCTTCGTCGGCGGGTATGAAGCGCCCCTCCCGACGCTCCGCCGCAAGCGGCGTCCCGGGTTCGAGCGCGAGTTCGTAGAGGGAGACGTGAGGAGCGCCGGCTTCGATCGCTCCGCTGAGGGTGAACGTCGGATCGGGGTCGATCTCCGGGGGGAGCCCGAAGAGGAGATCGACACCCCAGCTGCGGACCCCGGAGCGTCGAGCCGCTGACATAGCAGCGAGGGCCCCCTGGGGAGTGTGCCCTCGACCGAGCCACTCGAGCGCCCGGACCCGCAGACTCTGAACGCCGATGTGGATCCGAGTCACCCCCGCTAGGAACCAGCGATCCAGAAGCTCGCCCGCCACATCCTCCGGGTTCACTTCGACCGTCCATTCGGAGAGCCTGGCGAGCCGCTTCGCACCCACGATCGCCTCAACCGCCTCGACGAGCTCCGCGCCCAGGTACGAGGGCGTCCCTCCCCCCACGAGGAGTGTCTCGAGGTGGGAGAGATCGACTCCCGCCGCCTCCTGCAGGCGGAGTTCGGAGGCCAAGGCGGACGCCCAGCGGGACGCATTGGGGGAAACGGCAGCGACGACGGCGTAGTCGCAGTACGGACAGTGGTGCCGGCAGAAGGGCACATGGAGGTACAGGTGCCGGACGCCCGTCACGGCCCGCTCCTACCGGGCTCCAGCGCGCGCGCCGTCTTCGCAAAGGGACCGTGCACTCCACTTCCGGCGCTACCCGACACCCCGAAACGGGTCTCGAATCGAGCCCACCGCCCGCGTTCCCGCGTGCAGAGACGTCTTTCCCGGCCCTCCCCGATGCGCATCAGCTGAAGCTCAGAACTCCTCGTCGACCGAACGCCACCAGACCTCATCACCCCGTGAGGGGTCTTCACCGCGAGCCGGCGGAGGGCTCTCCCCG
The DNA here is from genome assembly GCA_965206975.1 of Longimicrobiales bacterium. GTDB lineage: Bacteria > Gemmatimonadota > Gemmatimonadetes > Longimicrobiales > Gaopeijiaceae > JAAXGI01. The sequence goes on from OZ242253.1 coordinate 591,532, forward strand.
GAATCGGTCCTTTCGACAACCAAATCCGGCCGATCGGGTTTGCTCCCGGTCATCCGGACCCGTCGCCAGAGCGCCTCGAGCAGTGCATCGAGACCCTGGCGCGTAACGGAAGAGACGACGAAGTGGCCCCACGCCCCCGGCGCCTCGATGGTGGGAACCGCTTCTTCGGGGGCCCGCACGTCGGCCTTCGTCATGACGACGCAGTGCGGACGTGCGGCCAGCTCGGGGGAGTAGCTGGCGAGCTCGCCGCGCAGCTGCTCGTAGCTCTGCGACGGATCAGGATCGTCCACGGGGACGAGGATCGCGAGCGTCCGCGTCCGCTCGATGTGCCTCAGGAACTGTAGGCCCAGGCCCCTTCCCTCGTGCGCCCCCTCGATAATCCCGGGAATGTCGGCGACCGCGAACGATCGATAACCGGAAAGCTCCACCACCCCGAGTTTCGGTGTCAGGGTGGTGAATGGATACTCCGCGATCTTCGGGCGCGCCCGAGACACCACGGAGAGCAACGTCGACTTCCCGGCATTCGGTTCGCCTACGAGCCCCACATCCGCGATCAGCTTGAGGGTCAGTTCGATGCTCCTCCTCGCCCCCTCCTCGCCCGGCTGCCACTGCCTCGGCGCCTGCCGCGTCGCCGTTACGAAGCGGGTGTTTCCGAGACCCCCGCGTCCGCCCTGCGCTACGACGAGCCTCTCCTCCCCCTCAAGGATTTCGCCGATCACCTCCCGGGTCTCGACATCCGTCACGACCGTGCCGGGGGGGATTCGCAGCTCCTGGTCCTCCCCCCTCCGGCCGGTCCGGTCGTTCCCCTCGCCGTGCGCGCCCCGTCCCGCCCGGTACCGGGCGTGATAGCGGAAATCCAGGAGCGTCGTAAGCTGGGGATCGCAAACGAGAACCACGTCGCCCCCGTCCCCGCCGTCCCCGCCTGCGGGTCCGCCCCGCGGGCGACCCCACTCGCGGCGAAACGCATCGGACCCGGAGCCACCCGTCCCGCCTTCCACCTCGATCGTGACGCTGTCGATGAACATCCCGCTACCCCAAGACGGCCCCTTGGCCGGATGGCTCGCAGAGGCGGTGTCAGAGAGTGACGCCGCCCCTCGTTCGCCCTGACATCCGCTTGGTCCTGCCCTCGCGAGGGACCCGGGATCCTCCTCGGCGTCCGGGACAAGGCCGACGCGCGCTACCCGTGCAAGGGTCGATACGATCGAGAAAGGTAACGGCGAGGGCACGGGGGCGCGCACCTCATTCGAGAACAACCTCAGCCTGCCTCGGCGCGACATTCACCGAGGAGGCCGGGAAGTGCTGCCTGCTCGATGGCCATGGGCAGTCTCCCCGCCTCCGGCCGGGTCACGCGAGCCGTGATGTCCATCTCCACCGGGCTGAGCTTGCGGTTGGCGAGTGCCGGAACCCCGGGCACACGCCTTGCACAGCCAGATCAGTTCAGCGGATCCCAGATCTCACGCGGCAGGATGAAGCTCCGCTCGTGCGGGAGGGAGTTCGGGGTTCAGACCGCGCGAACGCAGACCCGGAGGACGAAAGACCTACCCACGGGTCGCAAACGGCGGCTCGGCACCCTAGGCACGGCGCCGTGCCGGTCCACCTCTCTCCCGGCCGATCGAACGTGAGAGGGCGCCGCCCATTCACCCTGGCCCGACGGGACCCACGGCGCGGTCGTCAGACGCGCTGCCCGGCATCGGGCAGCCGTAATTCCCGCTCGGGGCCCTCTAGAAGAGATCCGCCGGAGACTCTGCCTCTCGAAGCGCTCCGAGGGCGGCTTGAAGGGGAGCGTCGTAGGGGACGCCCCTCTGGAATTCGCCCATCTCGCCCCACCCCTGCAGCGCGATCTCGAGCTCCAGATCGATCCGCACGAAGCGCTCCGCATCCGCAAGCACCTCTCGGTCCAGACCGACCCCCTCGTCATCTTCCAGGAGCCCGAGAAGCTCGTCCACCTCCGCTCTTTCGAGTTCAAAGTCCGGCGCGGCACCATCCCCGGGACTCTCCTGAAGATACCGAACTGCGTAGTCGAATCGCGCTGCGCTGTACCCGGCAGCCTCCTCGAACAGGAGACGGACCCCCGCCTGTTCGCCAGAGGAGAGCGTATCCATCTGGGCAAGTACGTCGGGGACGATCCCGCCCCCGCCGAAGAGAGCACGCCCCCCCTCGGAGGTGACGGTGGACCGGCCTGCGGTATCCGAGGGGAGAGCGACGCCTCCTATCAGGTTGATCGCGACATGCTCCTCGACAGGGTCCGCATTGGCCGAGCGACTTCCCAGCCTGTCGATAGACCGCCCGAGCGGCGTGTACCACCGCGCGGTCGTGAGCTTGAGCATGTTCCCCCCGGGGAGATAGAGGAGGCTCTGGACGGATCCCTTGCCGAAGGTGCTCGTCCCCACGAGGAGCGCCCTGTCGTAATCCTGAAGCGCCCCCGCCACGATCTCGGATGCCGAGGCACTGCCTCGATCGACGAGCACGACGAGGGGCACGCCCGCGTAGCGATCCTCCGTTGACGCCCGGAGCATCCCATTGATCCCGCGATCGTCCCCGCGCGTCTCGACGACATCGATCCCCTCGTCGAGAAAGAGATCGGCGACGCCGACGCCCTGATCGAGGACCCCTCCCGGATTCCCGCGGAGATCCAGGATGAGCGACGTCGCGCCCTCGCTGAGAAGGGAATCCGCCGCGGCACGGACCTCGCGAGTCGCGGTCTCGCTGAAGACGCGAAGGGGCACGTACCCGACCGAGCCCTCGAGGAGGAGACCGAAGGGTACGGCACGGAGCCGGACCCTCTCCCGCTCGATGGTGAAGGGGATCAGAGCCTCAACCCCCGGTCGCTCCATGAGCACCTCGACGGAACTCCCCGGGCTTCCGCGGAGCACTTGGACGGCCTGCTGCACGGACCAGCCCCTCGCCGCCTCTCCCTCGACCTCGATGATCCGGTCGCCGGCCCGAATCCCTACCCTGGACGCAGGCGTACCGGGGAGCGGTGCTACGACCGTGATGTGCTCGTCGCGATCCACGATCTCCAGCCCCACGCCCCCGTAGTCCCCTTCCGTCTGGATCCGAAAGTCCTCGTACGCGCTCGTGGTGAGCAGCGAGGTGTTCGGATCGCCGAGCTCGTCCAGGATCCCGTCGATCGCATATTCGTAGAGTTGATCCCGGTCCACCTCTTCGACATAGAGGTTCGCGATATAGTCCACGACTTGGTCGAGGAGCCGGGCCTGGACAAGGGTCGTCTCATCCTGCGCCAGCCCCCGCTGGATGAGCCACCCCCCGATCACCAGTGCGAGCATCAGGACGATGCCCGGCGCAGCCGGGGTGCGTTTCGGTTCCATCACGACGCCAGAAGGGAAGCAAGCCTCACGGAACGGGATCGTTTTTAACCCCGGCGCCGCAAGAATGATTCAGGGAGCGTGCCCTCCAGGATCTCCTGCACCGCCCGCTCGACATGAGCTTCCGTGCCGGAGGCATCGATCACCCTGACCGTGTCGTCCCCGGCCGCAAGCGTCCGGTACGCCTCCCGCACCAGCCCCAACCACCCCTCCCCCTCCCCCTCGATCCGGTCCCGCGCCTTCCCCGACTCGGCCTGGCGTTGGAGCCCCGCCGAGACGGGCAGGTCGAAGACCAGCGTCAGGTCGGGCCGGACGCCTCCCGTCGCGAAGGCATTGAACGCGCGCACGGCCTCGAGGCCGAGTCCGCGGCCGAGCCCCTGATACGCCATCGTGGAAAGCTCGAAGCGGTCCGCAACCATGACGGCGCCCCGCTCAAGCGTCGGCCGAACGACATCCCGGACGAAGGCGACCCTCGCTGCCAGGAGGAGGAGGAGCTCGGTCTCGGCGGGAATCTCCACGTCAGGGGTGTCGAGGAGGAGGCTCCGGATCGCCTCCCCCACCCGGGTGCCGCCGGGTTCCCGGCCGAGGCGGTGGGCGATCCCCCGCTCCTCCATCCACCGGGAGAGGAGTCTGGCCTGAGTCGTCTTCCCCGCACCCTCGACGCCCTCGAGGACGAGGAAGAAGCCGCGGCTCCTCACCCCTCCACGGGAGCGGTCCCGAACTCGGAAGGGAGGCTAGTCATCTGGATAGTAGTCCATCCCGAGGTGGGTGAGCGGCTTCTCCCCGCCGAGCCAGCGGAGCGTGTTCTTGAGCTTCCTGTGCTGGATGAAGAGATCGTGCTCCGGATAGAGGCCCTCGGCGGTCTGCGGGCTCTTGAAGTAGAAGGAGAGCCACTCCTGGATCCCGGAGAGCCCGGCCCTGGCCGCGAGATCGAGGAAGAGGGCGAGATCAAGGACGATCGGCGCCGCGAGGATCGAGTCGCGGCAGAGGAAGTCGACCTTGATCTGCATCGGATACCCCATCCACCCAACGATGTCGATGTTGTCCCACCCCTCCTTGTTGTCGCCGCGCGGGGGATAGTAGTTGATCCGGACCTTGTGGTAGAGTCTCCCGTAGAGCTCCGGATACATCTCCGGCTGCAGGATGTGCTCCAGCACGCCGAGCTTCGACTCCTCCTTCGTCTTGAAGGAGTCCGGGTCGTCGAGCACCGCGCCATCCCGGTTCCCGAGAATGTTCGTGGAGAACCAGCCGTCGATCCCGAGCATCCGGGCCTTGAGCCCGGGGGCAAGGATCGTCTTCATGAGCGTCTGGCCGGTCTTGAAGTCCTTCCCGGCGAGGGGGATGCCGCGCGCCGCCGCCTCCTCCTCGAGCGCCGGCATGTCGGCCGAGAGGTTCGGGGCGCCGTTCGCGTAGGGTACCCCCTCCATGATCGCCGCGTAGGCGTAGATCATGCTCGGTGCGATGGCCGGGTCATTCGACTCCATTGCGGCTTCGAAGGCTTCGAGCGACTCGTGCGCGGGGCCGGGCCTGAGAAAGATCTCCGTCGAGCCGCACCAGATCATGACGAGCCGGTCGCATCCGTGCTCCCGCTTGAAGCGGCGGATGTCCTCGCGCAGCGCGATTGCGAGCTCCATCTTGTTCGCGCCTTGCTTCACGTTCGTGCCGGCGAGCCTGCGCACGTACTCCCGGTCGAAGACGGCGGACATCGGCCGGATCCCCTCGAGGAAGTCGCGAAGGGGTTCCAAGTGCCAGGCATTCAGGACCCCGGCCTTGAGTGCACTCTGGTATCCATCATCGGGGATCGGATCCCACGCACCGAAGGTGAGATCCTCGAGCGGAACGAGCGGGAGGAAGTCGCGGATCTTCGGCACGCGAGACGCGGTCCGCTTCCCCAACCGGATTGTGTTCAGCTGGGTCAGAGAGCCCAGGGGTCGGGAGAGACCGCGGCGTACCGCTTCCACTCCCGCGACGAAGGTCGTCGCGACGGCCCCGAAGCCCGGGAGTAGGACGCCGAGCCGTCCGCTCGCGTCCTGGATCTGGGGTGTGTCACTCACAAGAGTCCTCTCAGTCACGGTTCATTTGGGCTGCATCCCCTCCCGCCCTCCCGTCAGGAGTCGAGCGGAACCCCGGAAGCGTTCCGGTAGACCCAGATCATCCTCTGGATTACGGTCACGATCGTCGTTGCCGCGAGTACGACGAGGATCACCATAAGGACCAGCCCCTGCCACATGAGGCCGAAAAGGAGGCATCCGCCCCCGAGGAGGAGTACGCGCTCGGCCCGCTGCATGAGTCCCACGGAGCAATCGAGGCCGAGCGCCTCCGCACGGGCCCGAGTATAGCTGACCATCAGGGAGCCGCCCATGGCGAGGACGATCACGTAGACCATCCAGACGTCGGCCAGCTCGCGCCCGTACTGGTTGTAGAGCGACAGGAGCCCGAGGAAGACGACGATCTCGCTCACCCGGTCGAGCGTCGAGTCATAGAAGGACCCGAACTTGGAGGCGAGCGCGCTCGCGCGCGCGACTTGCCCGTCGAAGATGTCGAGAACCCCCCCGGTCAGTATCAGGAGCCCCGCCCAGCGGACGTGGTCGAGGTGAAAGAGCACGCCGGCGGCGACCGTCACGAGAAAGCCCAGCGTGGTGATCAGATTCGGGTGCGCCCTCCGCCGGACGAGCGCGCCCACGACGGGGTGGATGAGGCGGTAGAAGGGATCCTTGAAGGCCTTGAGGGACTGCATCGTCTGGCTCCAGTCAGGTCGCAAGGATGATCCGCCCGGCCGCCCCCGTCTCGATTCCCCTGGCGATCGTGTCGTTCACGCGCGCGAGCACCTTGTCAAAGTTCGCCTGCGCGGCGATGAGGCGCTGAAACTCCGGGCGAACCTGAAGTTCCTCGGCTGCCTTCTCGTAGCGAGACCGGGTCACGTCGTCCACCTCCTTCCCGCGCCTCAATTGAGCCATGACTTCCGCCTCCAGCTCCTCGAGCGCCCTCCTGCGCTCGGCCAGCTCGCGATCATCGTCTACCGCGCGGGCGGCCCGCCTCACGGCCTGATACTCGTCCGTACGCCCAAGCTCCTCCCCGAGCTCCTTCGCCACCTCTTCGATCTTTCGCATTGCGCCCCCACTCGCCGTCAGGTTCCCCTTCTTCTCTCGACGCCCTCCACCCGCCCCTCCGGGCGGCTCGGCCCACCGGCGTCCCCGTGCCATCGCGCGAGGACGATCCGCTCGATGCCCGCAAGGTCCAGAATCACCGTTGGCGGGGCAAATCCGCGCGCGCGCCGGATCCGCTCCGCAACCGCGTGCGCCTGACCGGCGCCGACCTCGAGCGCGAGGAGCCCCCGGGGTGCCAAGACGGCACCCGAGCCCGCGACGAGCCGCGTCAGCACGGCAAGCCCGCCATCCCCAGCAACGAGCCCCTCGCGCGGCTCGAAGAGGCACACCTCGGGCGAGAGCTCGTCGAACTGTTCCCCGGAGACGTAGGGTGGGTTCGAGACCACGACATCGAAGCGCTCCCCCCTCGCCACCGGAGCAAAGAGATCGCCCAGGCGAAATTCTACCCGGGACTCAAGCGCGTTCCGCCCCGCGTTCCGCCGGGCCACACCGAGGGCGGCATCCGATATGTCCGTCGCAATGATCCGCCCGAAGTTCCCCTCCCTTGCGAGCGAGAGCGCAATCGCTCCGCTCCCCGTACCGATATCGAGGGCACGCGGACGCACCGGTCCGCTCCCTTCCAGCCACGCCAGCACTGCGCCGACGAGCTCCTCCGTCTCAGGCCTCGGGATGAGCACGCTCTCGTTCACCGTGAGCTCGAGGGCCCGGAAGGGGACGCGGCCAAGAATGTACTGAAGCGGGCGCCGTCGCGCCCGCTCCAGAAGCCGGGGCTTGAAGCGGGCGAGCTCCCCGGGGGTGACGGGCCGATCGAAGTCGAGGTAGAGGCTCAGCCGCTCCGTCCCGAGCGTCTCGGCCAATAGGTGCTCGGCGTCGAGCCTGGACTCCGCGACCCCCTTTCCCGCCAGGTAGGCGGAGCTCCACTCGACGAGGTGGAGGACGGTCCACACTCCGCCCTCCGGCGGGGGCTCGCGCCACCCGGAGCGGGCGAGGCTTCGGGGTGCAGTCACCCCTTTCTACCCGAAACGCTCGTCTGCATCGGCGAGGCGAAGGCCCTCGAGGAGCTCTTTCAGATCGCCATCGAGGACGCTCTCCAAGTGGTGCAAGCTGAGCGCGATCCGGTGGTCGGTGATCCGGTCCTGGGGGAAGTTGTAGGTCCGGATCTTCGCCGAGCGGTCGCCCGACCCGATCTGCGCCCTCCGCTCCTGGGCCCGCGCCGCCTCGCTCTCGGCCATCTTCCGGTCAAGGAGGCGGCCTCGAAGCACCTTCATCGCCTTCGCCTTGTTCTTGTGCTGCGACTTCTCATCCTGGCAGCTGACGACGAGTCCGGTGGGAAGGTGCGTGACCCGGACCGCCGAATCCGTCGTGTTCACCGATTGCCCGCCGGGACCGGAGGAGCGAAAGACATCGATCCGAAGCTCCGCCGGGTCGATCGCCACGTCGACCTCCTCTGCCTCCGGGAGGACGGCCACGGTGGCGGCCGATGTATGGATCCGGCCCTGGCTCTCGGTCTCCGGGACGCGCTGGACGCGGTGTACACCGGACTCGAAGCGGAGCATCCCGTACGCCCCCTCCCCCCGGACGACCATGACCGCCTCCTTCACCGCACCGAGCGCCCCCTCGGAGAGATCGAGTATCTCCACCTTGAAGCCCTCCCGCTCGGCGAACCTCCGGTACATGCGGACGAGCTCAGCAGCGAAGAGCCCGGCTTCGCTCCCGCCCGTACCGGCCCGGACCTCGACAACCGCATCGCGGCCTGCGAAGGGATCCTCGGGTACGAGGAGGCAGCGGGCCTCCTCGGAGAGCGCCTCGATCCTGCCCCGGAGGCACTCGCTCTCCTCCCTGGCGAGCGCGCGGAGCTCTTCCTCCTCCGCGCCGGCCTCGGCGAGCTCCCGGGCGCCCTCGAGCTCCCGGACAGCGTCGGCGAGCATGCTGGCCAGCCGGACGACGGGTTGGAGGCGGGCGTGCTCCCGGCCGAACTCCTTGAGGAGTTTTGGATCCGAGCTCACCTCGGGCTCGGTCAACCGAACGTTCAGCGCCTCATAGCGGGCCACCACGTCCTCAAGGCGCCGGGCGAGTCGCTCGTCCACGGTTAGGATGTCCAGGGGGAAGATGCGGGGACGCCCCCAGGGGGGACGAGGACGGGGGAGGCGTCGAAGGCGTCGTCCCTCGGGCCTTCCGCGTCACGAATCCTGGTTCTTCGCGTACTTCCGGTTGAAGCGCTCGACTCGGCCAGCCGTATCGACGAGCTTCTGCTTCCCGGTGTAGAAAGGATGACAGACCGCGCAGATCTCGACGCTCAGCTTCGACCTCGTCGAGCGCGTCTTGATTACGTTGCCGCACGAACAGACGATCTGAGCGGGCTGATACTCGGGATGGATTCCCTGCTTCATGGCAACCTCTCCGACCCCCGATGCTGAGGCGGGGGCCGGCCGGCCCCGCGCCGCTCGTCGTGACGAGCAGGCAAATATAGGAAAGGGGCCAACCCGCTTCAACCGGGTAGGTTGCGTCGGGTCGCTGGGGAGGAGGGCGCCGCCCGCCCGATGCGGGGGACGGCAATTGCGGACGCGGGACGCCGCAGAGATGACGCAGGGAGGCACCTAGGCGATCCTTTTCCCCATGCCTCCCGAACGACACTCGGGCCCGCCGCGCTGCCAGGGCCCCCGGCGCCTCTCCTCGACACGAAGGAAGATCGTCGCCCTCGCGTGGCCGATCGTCCTGGCGAATGCATCGGTCCCCCTCCTCGGGCTCGTGGACACGGCCGTCATCGGAAATGCCGGAACCACCGAGGAACTCGGTGCAATCGCGCTGGGCGTGCTCATCTTCAACTTCCTCTACTGGGGCTTCGGCTTCCTCCGCATGGGGACGACCGGGTTCACGGCCCAGGCATCGGGTGCCGGGGACGAGCTCGAGGTCCGGGCGACGCTCGGCCGGGCGCTCCTCCTCTCGAGTTGCCTCGGAGTTGGACTCATCCTTCTCAAGAACCCTGTTGGAGCGGTCGCGCTCAGGCTGCTCGGGGCGGATCCGGCGACGGAGGCCTTCACCGCGTCCTACTTCTTACTCCGGATCTGGGGCGCTCCGGCGAGCCTGGGCATCTTCGCGGTGCTCGGGAGCTTCCTCGGCGTAGGCCGTACCGATCATCTCCTCCGGACGCAGCTGTTCCTGAACGGCCTGAACGCGGCGCTCGACCTCCTCTTCGCGGGCGTTCTCGGGATGGGGGTCCGGGGGATCGCCCTCGGGACGGTCATCGCGGAGTGGGCGACCTTCGGCCTCTGCCTCCTACTCGCAAACTCGATCATGCGGAACCGCACGCGGGAGGGTGAGGAGTTCTGGCCATGGGCCCGGATTCGTGATGCGCGCCGCATAGTCCGGACGCTCGCCGCAAACGGGGACATCATGGTCCGGACCCTATTTCTCATCATGGGTTTCGCCTGGTTCACGAATCAGGGTGCGCGGCTCGGGGCGGAGGTCTTGGCGGCGAACCATATCCTCCTTCAACTCGTCTCGCTTAGCGCCTACCTCCTCGACGGGTACGCGAATGCGACGGAAATCCTCGTCGGTCGCGCGGTCGGCACGAGGAAGCGGGCCGCATTCGACCGGGCCACGCGGGCCGCGACGGAGCTCGCCGCGGCCACGGCAGCGGTTCTCGGCCTCGCTGTCCTGCTCCTTGGCCCCACCGCCGTCTCCCTCCTGACGGACCTGACGCCGGTGCGGGAACTCGCGGGGCACTACCTCCCGTGGACGGCCGCCTACGTCGCGGCCTCGTTTGCGGCCTTTCAGCTCGACGGGATCTTCATCGGTGCGACGGCGACGAAAGAGATGCGGAATGCGAGCATCCTCTCCTTCGGCGCCTTCTACGCCGCTTCGCGAGTCCTCACTCCCCACCTCGGGAATGAGGGCCTCTGGCTCGCCTTCCTCCTCTACGTGATAACGAGAGCCCTTACCCTCGGTCTCTTCTATCCGAAGCTCCGCAGGAGTGCCGCCGCTTGAGGGAGGGGATGTGACCTCCACCGGAGGAGCGAGCCCGGGGCAGCCCGGAGAGCGGAGGAACGGGCTCGCCACGGGAACAGCCTTCGCTGGCGGCTCGTACGGGTCCGGGGAGCCCCGCCAAGGACGGATCGTCGGGAGTGCGCGGCGCGCGGGTCGAGCACCAGGCTACTTCGGGCTTCGGCGAGACGGCTTCCGGAGGCGCGGGGAAACCCCGGCCGCGAGGAGAAGGACGAGGGCAAAGAGCCCGCCAAGGTCCCCGTAGCGGACGTAGAGAGTCATCACCGACGAAGTCGAGGGTATGAACCGTTCCAGGACGGCATCCTCGGGTTGCCGCCCAGCGAGCACCCGGCCGTCGGGCTGGACGGCGAGGAGTTCTCCCCCGACGGATGGCTTCAGCACGGCCATCCGAGTCTCGACAGCGCGAAGGACGAGGTGGGCCCGGTGCTGCGCGCGGGCCGCGGGTCCCAGGACGGGGAGCCCGGGGGCAAACCATCCTTCGTTCGAGGGATTCACGAGGAGGTTGGCCCCCGCTCGCCTCAGCTCTCGCACGTCCCGGCCGAAAGCCGACTCAAAGCAGATGATGAAGCCCGCCGAGATTCCCCTTCGCAGGCGGAGGATGCCCCCGCGCGGGCCGGCCGTGAGGCCGGAACTCTCGACACCCGGCACGAGTCGCATCTTCGCGTGAATCAGCTCCGCCGAGCCGTCCGTATCGACGAGGATCACTCCGTTTCGAAGCGGCGTCCCGCTCCCCCCCGGTGCGAGCCCCGCCCGCACCAGGGCGCCGGCCAGGACCGGAACACGAGCCTCCTCCGCCAGCGCAAGGATCCTCGCCCCCGTCCCCTCGCCCCAACTCGCCGGGAAGGGGGCCTCGGGAAGAAAGAGCGCCTCCGGCTCGGCCGAGGCACCGGACGCTTGCCCCGTTGAGCCCGAGCGGAGCACGGAGGAGATCCGGGAAAGAGATTCGGCGGCATGTAGCTCCCGCCGCCCGGGGTCCAGGAGTTCGGCGCGGTCCATCGGGAAGGCGGCGACCCAGACGGGCGGTCCATCTTCCATCGGGAGGCTCCGCATCCGGAGAGCACCGGCGAAGGCGGGCCCGAAGAACAGGAGCGCGGCAAGGAGGTAGCGAAGGTGCCGCCGACGGCCGGGCGGCTCGAGAAAGCACCCCACGAGCGCGCCATTCACGAACCCGAGCCAGAGGGTGAGCATGCTGACGCCCCCCCACTCGGCGGCGGTAGCGAGCGCGGGAGCGGCGGCGAGGGAGAGCCCGAGTGGCGTCCACGGGATCGCGAGCGGCCCGGCGCGCGCGAGTAGGCCCTCGGCAGCCACCCACACGGCGGGGAGCGCGAGCATGGGGGAGCGACCCGCGGCGAGGAGACGGCCCAGGGCGAGGCTTTGAAGCCCCCCCGTCAGCGTGAGGACCGCGAGGCCGAGGAGGCCGAGGAGCGCCCCGAACGGCGTCATCCCGTGGAGGGTGAAGGGCACCCAGTGGAGGGTGAGCCCGTAGAAGACGCCGGCGAACCAGAGACCGGAGCGGGTGAGCTCCCCTTGCGTCCGGAGAGGCCCGGAGAGGTACACGCCGAGGGGGACGACGGCTACGAACGCCAGGGGCCAGAGGTCGGAGGGGGGGAGGGCGAGGGCGGCGAGAGCCCCGGAGAGGGCCCCGGAACCTCGAGCGCTCACCCTCGCCCTCTACGGTCCGAAGAGGAACTCCGCACCCAGGCGCAGCTGCAGGTAGGTCAGGTCCTCCAGGATCTCGTAGCGCGCCTCCCCAACGATTCTAAGGAGCCGGTGGAGTGGAAGCTCGATCCCGGTATGGAGGTTCACGCCCGCCCGAACGGAGTCGAGGAGGTCGTCGAGGATGGTGTCGTCGACCGCGGCCCCGCTCCCCCGGAGTACGTGTGCGCTCACACCCGTCCCGGCGTAGCCGAGGATCCCGACCGGCCCCTGCCAGAGGTAGTGAAGGTCCCCGTGCAATGCCACATCCGACCACGTGATCTCGCCAAGCGCCACGTCCGACCGCGTGCCGGTCTCGGCCGCAATCAGCTCCTCGAGCCGCCCCTCGAGCTCGCTGACCTCGCTTCGCACGAGCTCGGATGACCAGTGCGTCGCGCCGAGTGTACCGCGTACGCTCGGCCCCAGGAGCCCGAGATTCACCCGGCCCCCGATCGAGCGCGCGGAATTGACGCGGAGGAGTCGATGTAGCCCCCATCGACCATGAGCCCTTCGAAGGAGAGGTTCTCGTAGTCGTAGTCGGCGAGCTCCTGCGAGGTGGCCGGGACGGGGGCAAGCGAGAGGAGAGCGAGTGCGGCACCGAGGAACAAGGCGCCCTGCGCCGGCCATCCCCTGCGGATGCCGCGGCATCGACCTCGACTCGTAGGCATCAGACCACTCCCGCCGCCTGCAGGGCGGCCTCGAGTGTGAGATCGAGCTCGTCTTCCCCGTGGAGGACCGAGAGGAATCCGGCCTCGAAGGCGGAGGGCGCGAGGAACACCCCGCGGGCGAGCATCTCCCGGTGAAAGCGGGCGAAGCGACCCGTCGCCGCCTCTCCCGCGGCCTCGAAGGACGAGACAGGCCCCGGGTGGAAGAAGATCCCCCACATCGACCCCACTGCGACTCCCGAGGCGGCGATCCCGGCCACGCCGAGCGCCTCCGTGATCCCATCGACCAGGCGCTTCCCGTAGCCCTCCAGGCGATGGAAGGGGTCGTTCTCCTCGAGCCAGGCGAGCTGTGCATTCCCCGCGGCCGTGGCCAGCGGGTTCCCCGAGAGCGTCCCTGCCTGGTACACGGGCCCAGCGGGAGCAACCTCGGACATGATCCCGGCCCGGCCCCCGAAGGCGCCGACAGGAAGACCGCCCCCGATAACCTTGCCCAGGACCGTTAGGTCCGGTGTCACCCCGTACCGGCCCTGTGCGCCGCCCAGCCCCACGCGAAATCCCGTCATCACCTCGTCGAAGACGAGGAGCGCCCCGTGCCGGGTCGTGAGCGCCCTCAGCCCCTCGAGGAACCCGGGGACCGGGGGGATAAGCCCGGCGTTCCCCATGACCGGTTCGAGGAACACGGCAGCGAGCGAGTCACCCTGGCCCCGGAATACCTCCTCGGCGGCCTCCAGATCGTTGAAGCGGAGGAGGATCGTTGTCTCCACCGACTCCCTCGGCACCCCCGGAGAGTTCGGGAGTCCGAGCGTCGCGACGCCGCTCCCGGCAGCGACGAGAAAGGGATCCGCGTGGCCATGATAGCACCCGGTGAACTTGATGAATCGCGTCCGGCCGGTGAAGGCCCGGGCCACCCGGAGCGCGCTCATCGTCGCCTCCGTCCCCGAGTTCACGAGCCGCACCATCTCGATCCCGGGAACAAGTCGCACAAGCCGCTCGGCGAGCTCCACCTCCGCCTCGGTAGGCACGCCGTAGCTCGTTCCCTTCCGCAGCTGCTCCTCGAGCGCCCGGGTCACGACGGGGTGCGCGTGACCGAGGATCAGGGGACCCCACGAGAGGACGTAGTCGAGGTAGCGCCGTCCCTCGGTGTCGACGAGGTACGCTCCCTCCCCGCGCTCGACGAAGAAGGGTTCACCGTCGACGGAGCGAAAGGAGCGGACGGGAGAATTGACGCCCCCGGGGATCGCGGACCGCGCACGCCTCCAGATCTCCTCCCACGCCGGGCCGCCTCGCACGGGACCCCTCCCCTCGGCCGCGCTCAACCGGCACCGGGGGCGGCAAGCCGCGCGATCAGGTCGTAGTCGAGCGCGTCGACGATCTCCACCTCAACGAAGTCACCCGACTCGGCCGGGCTTTCGCCCGACACACGGGTGAACCCGTCCACCTCGACCGCCTGCGCGCGGGTCCGTCCCTCAAGCGTCCACTCGCCCTCGCCCGGGCTACGCCGGTCTACGAGAAGGGTCTCCCTCCGGCCCACGAGCGCCTCGTTCGACTCGAAGGAGATCGTTCGCTGGAGCTCCATCAGCCTCTCGAGCCGTTCGCGCTTCTCGTCCTCCGGGAGGTGTCCCGGCATCCCGGCGGCGGGCGTTCCCTCCTCGAGGGAGTACGCAAAGGCGCCGAGCCGTTCGAAGCGGATCTCTTCGATGAGCCCGAGCATCTCCTCGAATTCCTCCTCCGTCTCGCCGGGAAATCCGACGATCACCGTGGTGCGAAGGACCAAGTGGGGGATCGCCGAGCGGAGCCGACTCACACGTTCCCGAATCGTCTCCTGCCGCTCCGGGCGTCGCATCCGCCGGAGCATCGTGTCCGCACCGTGCTGGATCGGCATGTCGAGGTAGGGGAGGATCCGTTCCTCCCGGGCGAGGAGCGCCACGATCTCGGGCGTGATCCCCGAGGGGTACATGTAGAAGAGGCGGAACCACGGGATCGCCGTATCTTCGAGGAGCGCACGCAGGAGATCGGGGAGGAGGGGCGTGTGGGCAGGCACCCCACCGGGCCCGGCCTCCCGAACGGCGTTCCGGCGAAGGTCACGGCCGTACCAGGTCGTGTCCTGCGAGACGATGTTCAGCTCCCGAACCCCTTGCCGCTCGAGCTCGCAGGCCTCCCGTACGAGCTCGTCGACGGACGCCGAGCGGTGGAGTCCGCGCATGTCGGGGATCGAGCAGAATGCGCAGGTATGGTCGCATCCTTCGGAGATCTTCAAGTGCGCGGTGTGCGGCGTGTCGGTCGAGAGGAGGCGTAGCGGCCGCTCCATGTTCGGGGTCGCGGGCGGCTCTCCCGGGAGGAGGCCCCGCTCCCGGAGCCTCGGGATGAGGGTGTGCATCTCCGTGAGCCCGAGGAAGATGTCCACCTCGGGGATCTCGCTCGCGAGCTCCCGCTCGTACCGCTCAATCATGCACCCCACCGCCGCGACCGCCGCGACGCGGCCCTCTTCCTTCATCGCGCACGCCTCGAGGATCGTCTCGATCGACTCCTCCTTCGCCGCTTGGATGAAGCCACAGGTGTTGATGACGACGAGATCCACCCCTTCGAGTTCTCGCGAGATACGGGCGCCCTGGGCGGCGAGCACCGCCATGATCCGCTCGGAATCCACGGTATTCTTGTCACACCCGAGCGTGAGGACACCGATCCTCGGCGGCTCCCGGGGCCCCACCCACCTGCGCTCCTCGCCCGCCGGGGAAGAAGCGAGCCCCACGCCCGACGCACCGGAAGTGGCCGAGACGGGGAAGACCGGGAGCTCACGGGTCCGCCCGCGACCGCTCATCGGGTGATCACCTGCACCCCGGGGGACGGCTCAAAGCGGAACCACTCCGCGCCAAGCACCGGGTCCGGCCGCAGGTTCGAGAGACGAAGCGTCCGGATGGACTCGGACTCCTCGAGGACCACGAGCCGCCGAACCAAGTCGTCCTGCGCCCCGATCCAGAGGCGCGCATGCAGGTAGGGGGAGGGGACCATGGGGCGGAGGCTCAGGATATGCATCGACTGGCCGTCGATCTCGTCCCCTCCCTCGAGGGTCGCGGCGTAGCGCTCTCCGGGCTCCGAGAGAAACTCCCGGTGCAGGTCGAACCTCCCGTCCGCTCCCGCGAGCGGCGTCCGGAAGACCTGACCCGGATCCGTGCTCGGGAAGTAGACCCAAAGATCGACCCCGTCTGCGACGACCCGGTCCCCGGCCGGGTCGAGGAAGCGCATCTCGAAGCGGTCGGGGCCTTCCTGGCAGAGCTCGCCGCGGCTCTCCTTGACCTGGCGGAGGAGCGTCACATCGATCGCCTGCTCGAAGTTCGCACAAAGGCCCGAGAGGGCGGCAAATCGACCGGCCGCCCTCTCCATGAGGGAGACGGCATCTTGGCCCAAGACCGCCTCCGGCTTCCCAGTGAGTGCGAGGAAGAGGCCGGCCGTGAGCCACACGTAGCGCGCCACTTCGTCCATGATGCCTCGCTCTACCCGCTCGCCCCAGGAAACGTTCAGGGAGGCGGGCGACAGAGAACTCTCCCCTGCGCCCCGGGGTAGGCGCGGGCATGTCTCGACGCCTGAGGCGCTGGCCCGCCCTCATCGCTCTATCGATCTCCGCGTGCGGCAGCCCCACACCCTGCCCGCCGATCGACGCATCGGACGGGCGCGGCGTAGGCGTCCCTGCGGGCTCCGTGGACCCCAGGGGCGTCGAATTCGCACCCGAACTTGACGTGGATCTAGACCGGAGCTCGGTCCTCCTCGAAGGCCTCTACTGCCTAGACGAGGCAACCGGGCACGGGGAGGAAGCAGCCCCCGGGGCCACCCTCACCGTCCACTACACCGGCTACATGGCGGACGGCACGATCTTCGACACGAGCCGGGAGAGGGACCCGTTCGATGTACTCCTGGGAGCCGGACAGGTAATCCCGGGGTGGGAGCTTGGCCTCGTCGGGATGCGGGTCGGGGGGCGGCGGCAACTCGTGATCCCGCCCCATCTCGCGTACGGGAACCAGGGGGCCGGCGGAGTGATCCCCCCGAGCGCCGTTCTCGTTTTCGACGTCGAGCTTGTGGAGATGGACTAGGTCGCGAGCCTGGGAGATCGCGCTCCCAGAGCCTGCATCAGGCCAACGACAGGGCAGCCGCGAGGGGCAACGTCGACCCAGGAGCTCCGGTCTCCCCCGCCTCGCTGTCACGGACACGGACGCTACGGGCCCCGGGAGCCTCTTCGGAGGGGAGGCGGGGGGGCTCCCCACGGCCCCTCTCCCGGCTCACCCATCCGCCTGGGAGCCTGACATCATCCGGTCAAGCTGAGCCAGGCCCATCGTCACCTCCCGCGGCTTTGAGCCGTCCGGCGGACCGAGAACGCCGGCATCGTGGAGTTGATCCACGATTCTCGCCGCCCTCCCATACCCGATCCTGAGCCGCCGCTGGAGGAGGGAAGTCGAGCCCTGGCCAGTCTGGATACAGACCTCGGCAGCCTCCCGGAAGAGCTCGTCCCAGTCCCCCTCGAAGCTGTCCTCCTCCCCGGATTCTTCCTCTTCCCGGGCCCGCACGAGCTCGAGGATATCGTCTTCCGGCCCGGACACGGGGAGTGACTCTCCATCGAGGACTCGCCCTTCCCTCGCCTCCCGGTACCAGTCGATGAGCCGGCTGGTCTCCTCGGTCGAGATAAAGGCTCCCTGCATCCGGATCGGCACGCTCTGGCCCGGTGGGAGGAAGAGCATGTCGCCGTTTCCGAGGAGCGCGTCGGCCCCGTTCTGGTCCAGGATAGTCCTCGAGTCCGTCTTCGACGCAACGCGAAACGCGATCCGGCAGGGGAAGTTCGCCTTGATGAGTCCGGTGATCACGTTCACGGAGGGACGCTGCGTGGCGACGAGGAGGTGAAGCCCGATCGCCCGGGCCTTCTGGGCGAGTTGGGTCAGCGGTTTCTCAACCTCGCTCTGGACACTCATCATGAGGTCCGCGAGCTCGTCCACCACGAGCACGACGGAGGGGAGGATCCCCTCACGGTAGAGCCAACGGTCCGGATCGCCCTCCGGGCCCCCCGGTTCGACGCGGCGGAGCGGCTGGGCTTCACGCACACGGAGATTGAACTCCCCGATCGAGCGGACGCCGTTCTCGGAGAGGAGGGCGTAGCGCCGCTCCATCTCGATCATTGCCCACTTGAGGATCCCCGCGGCCTCCTTCGGCTCCGTGACCACGGGGTGACGGAGGTGAGGGAGATCCCCGTACGTGCTGAGCTCCACCATCTTCGGGTCGACGAGGAGGAGCCGGAGCGTCTCCGGGGTGTGCCGGTAGACGAGTGACGTGATGATGGTATTCAGACACACGGACTTGCCCGAGCCGGTGGCCCCCGCGATCAGGCAGTGCGGCATCTTCGCGAGATCCGCAACGTACGATGCCCCGTGCAGGTCCTTTCCAAGCGCAAGCGGGAGCTCTGCACGTGAGTCGCGAAAGGTACCGCTCTCGATTATCTCCCTGACCTGGACCGTCGTAGGGACCGGATTCGGGATCTCCACCCCGACGGCCCCCTTCCCGGGAATCGGCGCCACGATCCTGACCGTCCGGGCCCGCATCGCGAGCGCCAGGTCCCGGTCGAGGTTGACGATGCGATTCACCTTGACGCCAGGCGCGGGAACCACTTCGAACTGCGTAACCACCGGGCCCGTCGTGCGGCCAACGAGCTCGCCCTCCACGTTGAAGGTCCGGAGCTTCTCGACGAGAACCTGGCCCAGGGCATCGAGCTCGCGCTCCATCTCCGCCAGGTGCTTGCCCTTCCCCGGCGTCAGAAGCTCGATCGGGGGTAGCACAGATGATCCCTCAGGCACCCCCGCGTCGCCGTCGCCCGGAGTGGCAGCACTCCTCGCGTCCCGAGCTTCCTCCGCCGGTGCTGCGGAGAGATCGCGGCCGGACACCGGGTCAGGGACCGGGGGGAGTGGCGGCGGAAGCGGGGACGGGAGCTCGTCCAAGGGTGGCTCCCGGGGAGGGGCGGCATCGTCGTCCCCGCTTTCGGGCAGCTCGGCCGCGCGCGCGGCGAGCCGCCCCCAGCCAGCGGCAGCGCATCGCCCGAGCGCACTCGCGAGGCGCCGCACGGGCGCGATCCCGGCAGTGGCGAGCCAGAGGAGAACGAAGAGGATGAGGAGGATGAAGAACGCCCCGAAGGAGCCCGCCGCCCGCACGAGGGGCCGGCCAAGCATTCCCCCGATCCAGCCGGCGCCCGTCCCGTCCGCAAGTGTGATGTGGGTGAGGACCGGGACCAAGAAGACGAGACCACCCGCGAAGGCGGCGACGCGCGCCCAGCGCTCCCGCTCGAACCAGCCCCCGAGGTAAACCCCGGTCAGCCCGATGAGGACAGGGAGGAGCCACGCGGCGAACCCCAGCACGAAGGTCGTCCCCCTCCGTATCAGCTCCCCCATGGGACCCATCACGTTGCCGGACGGGAACCACTCGGAGGCGGTGGGACCGAGCGAAGCGGCCGGCATGAGCGCGAGGAGTACTAGGAGTCCGAGGCCGAGGAGCCCTACCCCGGTGATTTCTCGCCTCTGCTCGGGCTTAAGCATCTCAGATCACCGGAGTGAGAGCGGTGGATACAGCCACGCCCCCTACCTGGGAATGCAGATCGCCCGGTGGTTCATCTCGGGGACAATGGCATGGCGGTCGATCTCGGCACACAGGTCAAGATCGGCCTCAAGGCCAACGTTGGCCAGCGCCGCCCCCGACGCCGTCCGCTGGAGGAGTGCGGGCGTCACCTCCTGGCACCCGGCGAGTGTCGAAGCCGCCCGGGATGCATCATCGAGAGTGGCCTCCTCCCCGAGGGTCTCGGTCAGCCGCTTGATGATCATCCCCGCGCAGAGCGTGTCATCGAACGCGAATCGATCCTCCTTCCCGGCACAGATGAGGACGACGCGGCCGGAGTCGCCCGCGGCGCGGCTCACGGCGGAGAGGTTCGTCAGGGAGGCAATCAGGACCCGATCTGCATGCTCGGCCGCCATGAGCGCCCGCGTCCCGTTCGTCGTGGTCATCACGAGCCTCGTTCCCCCGACGCTCTCCCGGGTGAACTCGAGAGGCGAGTTCCCTAGGTCGAATCCCTCGATCTTGAGCCCGTGGCGCTCGCCGCAGAGGAGGGAGTCGTCCCGACCGAGCGACTTGGCGAGGCGAACCGCCTCTTCGCTCGAGGTTGCGGGATACACGGCGCTCGCCCCCGCCGCGAGCGCTTCCAGGATCGTGGAGGTCGCGCGGATCACATCGATCACGACCGCGGTCGCGCCGGCGACGCAGGCGGGGTCGAATTTCCCGACGGTAAAATAGCTCTCGATCTTCATTCTTCCACGAAACGTTGTACGAAGTGGGTGTCGATCGCGCCCCGTCGAAAGTCCGGATGGCGAATGAGTTCTCCGAGGAACCCGATTGTGGTGGAGATCCCCTCGACAACGAAGGAACGGAGCGCGTACTCCGCGCGGACGAGCGCCTCCTCGCGGGTCTCCCCGCTCACGATCAGCTTCGCGAGGAGAGAATCGTAGTAGGTTGGCACATGGTATCCGGTGTAGACGTGGGTGTCGAGCCTTATCCCGGGCCCGCCAGGAGGATGGAAGGTCGTCACCTGGCCCGGCGAGGGCTGGAATCCCCGTCTTGGGTCCTCCGCATTGACGCGAAACTCGAATGCGTGACCGCGAAGTACCGCCGGCTCCTCCGGGAAGGAGAGGGGCTCCCCCGCGGCAACCCGGATCTGCTCCTTCACCAGATCGAATCCCGTCGTCACCTCCGTCACAGGGTGCTCCACCTGAATTCGCGTGTTCATCTCGATAAAAAAGAACGACCCCTCCGAGTCGAGAAGGAACTCGACGGTACCCGCCCCGACGTACCCAATCGCTGCGGCGGCCCGAACCGCTACCTCCCCCATCTCTTCCCTGAGCTCCGGCGTCACCGCGGGGGAAGGAGCCTCCTCGATGAGCTTCTGGTGCTTGCGCTGGATGGAGCAATCCCTCTCCCCGAGGTGCATGATCCGGCCCTGGGCGTCGCCGAAGACCTGGATCTCCACATGCCTGGGCCGGTCGATGTAGCGCTCGAGGTAGACCGCCGGGTCACCGAAGGCGGCGGCGGCCTCGTTCTTGGCCGCCTCGAAGAGGCGGGAAAACGAGTCGGGCGCCCCAGCTACCCGCATTCCCTTCCCCCCGCCCCCCGCGGACGCCTTGATCATCACGGGGTATCCGATCGAGTCCGCGAGCCGCGCCGCGTCCTCCACCCCCACCACCTCGCCCTCGGAGCCGAGGACGACAGGCACGTTCGCCTCGATCATCGTGCGCCGGGCCACGGCCTTGTCTCCCATCGCCCGGATCTGCCCGGCGGTAGGACCGATGAAGACAAACCCCGTGCGGGCGCAGATCTCCGCAAACTCTGCGTTCTCCGCGAGGAACCCGTACCCAGGATGGATCGCCTCGGCGCCCGTGATTTCCGCCGCAGCAAGGATCTGCGGGAAGTTCAGATACGACTCCGAGGAACGTGCCGGACCGATGCAGACATCCTCATCCGCAAAGCGGACGTGAAGCGATTCCGCATCCGCCTCGGAGTAGACAGCGACCGTCGATACCCCGAGCTCCTGGCACGCGCGGATCACGCGGAGGGCAATCTCTCCCCGGTTTGCGATCAGGACTTTCTTGAACATTCGAGGTTCCTGGGGGAACGGGGCGTTAGCGAGGCTCTAGGCGAAAGAGTACCTGCCCGAACTCCACCGGCTCCCCGTCTCCCGCGCAGACCTCCTCGACCCGCCCCCCGATCTCGGCCTCCAGCTCGTTCATGAGCTTCATCGCCTCGATGATGCAAAGGACCTCTCCGGGGGAGACCTCGCTGCCGACCCGCACGAACGGAGCCACATCCGGGGAAGGGGCGGAGTAGAAGGTCCCGACCATCGGCGAGGTGATCTCGACCCACCCGGGATCCGAACCGGGATCCTCCCCCGCCCCGGCAGGGGAGGGGTCGGGAGACTCGACGGAGCCGCGGCTCCACATCGCGGGCGGGCTCCGGGAGACGCGCACGCGCGCGCCGTCCTGTTCGATCTCAACGTGATCGAGGCCACTCTCGTCCAAGGTGCGGATCAGCCGCTCGATGAACTCGAGTTCGATCATTGCACCCTCTCGAGGTACTTGTGCTCACGCCGGTCCACCTTGACGACGTTCCCCGTCTCGATGAAGAGCGGCACCTGGATTTCGGCTCCCGTCTCGAGGGTGGCTGGCTTGCTCCCGCCCTGCGCGGTATCCCCCCTTAGACCCGGGTCCGTTTGCGTCACGGCGAGCTCCACGAAGTCGGGGAGCTCGACGGCAATCACAGTTCCGTCGTGGACGAGCCCCTCGCACTGCATGTTCTCCTTGAGATACTTGAGCTGATCCTCGCCGATCAGATCCCCCGAGATCGGGATCATCTCAAAGCTCTCCTGGTCCATGAAGTAGTAGAGCTGACCATCCGTGTAGCTGTAGTTGACGGGCCGGCGCAGGAGCCGGACGCTCGTGACCTTCTCGCCCGCACGGAACGTCTTCTCCACCACCTGCCCGGTCAGCACGTTCTTGAGCTTGGTCCGGACGAAGGCTCCACCCTTCCCGGGCTTCACATGCTGGAAGTACGTGATCGACCATAGCCCCGAGTCGGTCTCGAGGACCATGCCATTTCTGAAGTCCGCGGTCGATGCCATGCCGTGGATGCGTGATTGAAGGGATCTTGTGGTACGCGAAGGGAGCTGCGCTTCTAGTCGTCGGAGAGGCGTCGTACGAGGCCCTCGAGCCCAAGAAGATAGCTGCCGAGCCCGAAGCCCAACACCACCCCACTCGCGACCGGAGACAGGTACGACTGCCGCCGGAAGCGCTCGCGGCCCTGGGTGTTGGAGAGATGCACCTCTACGAACGGGCGCTCGACGCCGACCAAGGCGTCCCGGAGAACGACCGAGGTGTGGGTGAGACCCCCAGGGTTGATCACGAAACCGGCGACCCGCGCGGCTGCATCGGAGATGAAGTCGATGATCTCCCCCTCATGGTTCGACTGGATCGTCTCAAGCGTCACTCCGAGCTCTCGCGCCCGGCCGGCGAGCGCCCGATCCACGTCCTCGAGCGAGTCGTGTCCGTAAACCTCCGGCTCCCGCTTTCCGAGGAGTTGAAGGTTCGGTCCGTGGATCACTCCGATTCTCATGACTGAAGGCCCTTGAGCCAACGGGTGAACTCGTCCATCCCCTCCTCTTCCTCCGCTTCCGTGTCCTGCTGACCGGACGGAGTTAGCGGCTCTGGTGAAGCCCCCAGGGCACCATCGCCCGTGTGCACCCGAGCGGCTCCGGCTTCGCCACCGGGGTCCTCGATGGTCGCGGGACGCGTGCCCGCACCGGGCCCGGTATCCTCGGCCGACGCGGCGCTCGGCACCCAGGCGAGGAGCTCCTCGACGTGATCGGCGATCGGGAGATCTGGCTCGGCGACCCCCGCCAGCTCACCCGCGGCCGCCGCCTCGCCTGGGACTTCGCCTGGAAGAGGCTCGACGTCAACCGGCGCCTCATCCGGCGATCCGGAACGGCCCGCGGGCGGTCCCGACGGCGGCGCGGCCTCGAGCGCATCGAGCCTCGCAGCGAGCTCGGCATTCTCGGGATCGGCCCGGACCAGCTGCTCGTAGACCTCCACGGCTCGCTCCGTCAAGCCTTGGCTCGCATAGAGATCCCCCATCGTCCGGGTGACGAACGACCCGTCACCTGGGGAGACCTCCGCCGGATCCTCATCGGCCCCAGTGGGGCGGGCCCCGCCCGTAGCATCCTCGAGCGAACGCGCCTCGCCGCCCGTCTCTCCCGTGTGCTGGGCCACCGCGGTGCCGGTCAACTCATCGAGCTCCGGCGCCAGCGCCGAGGCCACGAGGCCGGCGAACGCTTCGACGCCTCCCGGGGCAACCCTGATTGCGCTCCTCAGATCGGCAACCGCCGCCGAGTCGTCCCCCTCCCGGACCGAGGCCGCTGCACGCTCGATTCGGGCGAGCGCGTTGCCCGCATCGAGCGCGAGGACCCGCTCGGCGTGCTCACGCGCCTGCGCCACGTCTCCGCGCGCCCGGGCGATCCGGGCCGCCACGAGGTGTCCGGTTGCGAAGTCCGGGTGCCGTCCGAGCCCTTCCCGGACGATCTGCTCGGCCTTCTCCACCTCCCCGCTCCGGAGGTAGGCATCCGCGAGCGGCGCGAAAGCGCGGCCCTCGGGATCGCGCTCGGACCAGAAGCTCTCGGACAGGCTCCGGATTTCTTCCTGCAGTGATTCTGGCAAGCGGGGCCCTCCCCAGCCGGAGGCAACAGGAGGCAGACGGGCAGCTCAGGCGAGAGAAGTGGAAGAATATCGGAGAGTCGCGAGGGAGTGTCAAACAAGGGGGGCCGGGCCCGGGTGGATGGTCCAGGAAATAGTTGAAGCGCCCCGGCACTCGGGTTAGCTTCCCGCTTCCGCTCCCCCTCGGAGTTCAGCGAGGCCCGGGCGGCTTTTCGTGACTGTAGAAGGTCGGGAATCACCCGACCGCTTTCGGCAGGGCACCTATCCTAAAGGAGCACGCCGTATGTTGATGCGGCAGATGCGGCAGAATACGAAGATCATCATGCTCGTGACGGCGCTCGCCTTTGTGGCGCTCATGGTCTTTCAGTGGGGGATGGACGTGACGGGCCGCACGGCCTCCGGAACGCTCGGACGCGTCGGCGGTCGGACCGTCACCGTTCTCGAGTGGCAAAACGCCTACCGCACCCTCTACGACCAGCGCTCGCAGTTGCAGGAACAGCCGATCACGACTCAGCAGAACCGGGAGATCGAGGACGACGCGTGGGCGCAGGTGGTCGACCAGATCCTGATCCAGCGCGAGTTGTCTCGGCGGGGAATCCGGGTAAGCGACGACGAAGTCCGGCAAGCCGCCCGGCTCTCTCCTCCGCCCGAGTTCCAACTCGATCCCGCATTCCACAACGAACAGGGCCAGTTCGACCTCGTCCTGTATCAAAGATTCCTGGACCAGGCCGGCCAGGACCCGATCTTCCTCCAGCAGCTGGAGCTCTACTACCGGAGTCTCCTCCCCCAAAACAAGCTGATCCGGCAGGTCACGTCGAGCATCTTTGTGCCGGACAGCGAGCTTTGGGAGCGGTGGCGGGCCCAGACCGAGGAGGCGAGCGCCTCCTTCCTCTCGATCACGCCCGACGATCGGGTCGATGACGCTTCCGTGACCGTCTCGGATGAGGAGGTCGAGCGCTACTACGGCGAGAACCCGGAGGAATTCGAGGTACCGGGTCGTGCCCAAGTGCTCTATGCGTACTTCGAGAAGGCACCCTCGGCTGCCGACACGGCAGCTGCCTTCGAGCGCGCCCGGGAGATCCGGGGGGAGATCCTCGACGGGGCCGACTTCGGCGAGGTTGCGCTTCGCGAGAGCACTGATCCGGGCTCGCGCGACGCGGGCGGATCGCTCGGCGTCTTCGGGAGGGGGATGATGATGCCACCCTTCGACTCCGCGGCCTTCGCCCTCCCGGTCGGCGAGTTGGGCGAACCGGTCCGCACGGCGTTCGGCATCCACCTGATCGAGGTCCTGTCTCGCGACGAGGAGGCGGAGGAGGTCGAGGCACGCCATATCCTCCTCCCGATCGAATTGACGGATGAGGCGGAAGTCCGACTCCTGACCCGGGCCGACTCTCTCGAGACGGTTGCCGAGAATCAACCGCTCATGGAGGCGGCGGCGGCGTTTGGTCTCACGGTGCTGGAAGGAGAGATCGAGGAGGAGTTTGCCGTCCTTCCGGGTGTGGGCAACGCCTCGGAGGCCGTGGACTGGGTCTTTGTCGAAGACGATGACGCGGGGGTGGTGAGTCCCGTCTTCGAGACGGAGACGGCCTTCTACGTGATCGAGCTCGTCGACGAGTCGCCGGCGGGCACGCTCACCTTGGAGCAAGTCACCGAAGAGATCCGGGAGAACCTGCGGAGGGAGAAGAAGATCCAGTTGACGCTCGACGAGGCGCGCACCTGGCGGGAGGAGCTCGTGAGCGGTTCCGGCACACTAGACAGCCTCGCGGAGCGGGTCGGCCTCGAAGTCCAGACGGCCGGACCCTTCACGCGGGAGGAGTTCGTTCCCGGTCTCGGTCAGTCCAGCCCCGCGGTCGGGGCCGTCTTCGGAACGCCGGTGGGCGAGGTGGCGGGCCCCGTGGCCGCGCTCGGCCGCGTCCTGCTCCTGAGGATCGAGGACAAGACCGAGGCAGACGAAACCGCCTGGGAAGAGCAGAAAGAGGCGCAGCGCGCGCAGGTCACGGCGGTCATACAGCAGGCACGCCTCGACGAGTGGCTCGAAGGGCTCCGCGCTTCGACGCGGATCGTCGACAACCGCGACGCGTACTTCGAGGCGGCGGAGGAACAGGCCGAGCAGGGGATCCAGCCGCCGATGTTCTTCTAGAGCTCACGGAGCCGGCCGCGGCCGGCTCGCCCCAAGTCCGACGCGTCGGGAGAGGTCGGCCCTCCTCCCTCCTCACTGGCTCGTCGTAAGGCGCCTCGGCTCTCCATCCGAACCCTCGCCCTCCTCCTCCTGCTTCGGTTGCTCCGGAGCCGGAGCCCTCGCGACACGCGGGGGATCGGCCGGGACCTTTAGTTCCCCCTCGATCTCGCGGATCGAACTCTTGAATTCCCGAATACCCTTCCCGAGTGAGGAGCCGATCTCAGGAAGCCTCTTCGCTCCGAAGAGGAGAAGCACTACCAGGAAGATCAGCATGATCTCCCACATCCCTAGGCCACCGAACATTCGATTATCCCTCCCTGGGCGAATGAAGCTTCACCCTTGGCATCAGCACCATCATCATATCACATCCACGTGCGGGCCACGAGGGCGACCGCACCGATCCCCGCCAGCGTAAGTGCGTTCAAACTCAGCACGATCGGGCCGAGCGAAATGCCCACGGCGACCAGATCCAGGTGCACGGGACCGATGGAGGCCGCGACCGACGTCACCAAGAAGTCCCGGGCCGCGCTTTCCGGGAGGAACGCCTCAGACAACTCGGTCATCAGACCGCCGAACAAGAAGCCCAGAACGATCGTCCAGACCAAGCGCTGCACCGACCTCGGCCGGCTGCCCTCGAGGAGCGCGCTCACGCGTTACTCGTCCTTCGTGCCCGGATCCGGGCACTCCGCGCACTTCCCAACATAGTCAGAGCTCCTGGCAGGGACGATCCCCTCCGGGCAGCCGGAAACGCGCGCGTCATCGCGTCCGCTCGACCGCGTAGCGGACCGCACCCCGCAGGGACTCGATTGCCTCGCCATCTTCGGGGATCCGCTCGAGGGCGGCGTCCGCGCGGGCCGCGTACTCCTCCGCACGCGACCTAGCGTACCCGAGCCCGCCAAGGCTTCGGACCAGACTCACGACGGCCTCGATTTCCTCGTCCGAGGGATCCAGCCTAGTAAAGAAGTCCCGGACCGCTTCACGCTCAGTCGGATTCGCGCGCCGCATCGCCTCGATGAGCGGGAGGGTGACCTTCCGCTCCCGCAGGTCGTGGCCCACCGGCTTCCCGGTGCGTTCCTCGCTCCCCTCATAGTCTAGCAGGTCATCGGCAATCTGAAAGGCCATGCCGAGCGCGTGGCCGAAGGTGCGGAATTCCTCTCGGTGCTCCTCAATGCCGACAAGCGCCCCCATATCGCACGCCGCCGACATGAGAGAGGCCGTCTTGCACGCTATGAGGCGGTGGTAGTCCTCTTCGCTGAAATCGAGGGCGTCGTACGAGACGAGCTGCCGAAGCTCCCCGACGCTCATCTCGTTCGACGCCCTGGCAATTGCACGTACGGCCTCCAGCCGCGCGATCCGTGAGAGCTCCATCACGGAACGGGAATAGAGGAAGTCGCCGGTGATGATCGCGACCTGGTGGTTCCAGAGGTGGTTGACCGTTGGAAGACCTCGCCGGAGGACTGAGTGATCGACCGCGTCGTCGTGGACGAGCGTCGCAAGGTGCACCAGCTCGATGACCGCTGCGAGTGGGAGGGCATCGGGATGCGGGCGCTCCCCCACTTCGCTCACGAGGAGGAGGAGAGTCGGACGAAAGAGTTTCCCACGCACGGTCAGCAGATGGTCGTTCACCTCCTCGTGCAAATCGAAGTCAGAGTAGATGATGCGCCGGATCTCGCCTGCGACCCGGTCGAGTCCTTCCCGTACGGGCTCCTGAAGCACCGAGAGCGATGGAGCCGCGGGAAGGGGGGTGAGTCGGGGCCGGGACATGTGGGTCGGGGGCGTAGCTCTGGCTCTAGATCACTTCGGCGGCGTCGGCCGCTCGGCTACATCCAGCAGAGGTGCACTCCGGCAACCCACTCGCCCGAGGAGCCGCGGGCCGGACGGAGCTGCCAACTTCCACCCTCGACCTCGCGACACCCTGCACACGCGAAGGGACAGAGAGGACCCCCGCCCGACTCGTGGCAGCATCTTCCCCCGCCGATCGCGCTTCAACGCTCAACACTCCTCGACCCATCGCCCGAGTTCGGCGAGATCGGACGCTAGACGCTCAGCCGCCTCGCAGGTCTCTCGAGGCAACTGGCCCTCCGGACGCCCGAGGGCGGAGGCCAGCGCCTCGGCCTCGCCGGAGAGCTGTCCGAGCACGTGGCGGACCAGACGGGGGATCAGAACCCGAGAGGGATCTGGGCGCACGAGGGAGAACCGGTCCGCGCCGGCATCGAAGACCAACCCTCCGGGTAACATCCCCACGACCTCCGTGCCAACAACGCTCCCTCCCGCGGAACGGACGCGACTCTCGATCTCTCGAAACACGGAAAACGGCCTCCGGTTCCACGCATCCTCGAGATTCATCGAGAGCTGAAGCTGTCCCCTCGAGGGCAGGAGGAGAGCCAGGGCGCGGAGTCCCTGAAACCCGCCGCCCGTCTCTCTCAGCTCACCGGCAATCCGGCGGACCTCCTCCATCGGAACGCCATCGACCACAACGTTCCACGCGAGGAGAAGCGAGCGAGCGCCGACACAGGTGACGCCTGCCGTGGGATGGGCGCCCGGCTCGGCCCAGCCCTCCGGGAGGATGTCCGGGTACCGGTCCTCGGGAAACCCCCGAACGAGAGCTTCGAACCCACCTCGCCTGAGCTCCGAGAGGCTTCGCCCCCTAGGCTCCGCGGCTTCGGCGTAGAAGTAGACGGGTACGCCTACCTCGCGTCCGATGCGTGCCCCCACCCTGCGCGCCGAAGCGCGTGCGTCCTCGATGGTCAGGCCGAGAAGGGGCACGAAGGGAAGGACATCAAGGGCGCCGACCCTGGGGTGGACGCCCTTATGACCCCGGAGATCGATCGCTTCCGTCGCGATCTGTGCGGTCGCCACGGCCGCGTCCTCCACCGCGTCCGGAGTCCCGACGTACGTGACGACCGCCCGGTTGTGGTCCGCGTCCGCCGATGCATCCAAGACTTCCGCGCCCACGTCCGAGACGGCGTGGACCACGCGATCAAGGAGCTCCGGGTCCCCTCCCGCGCTGAGGTTCGGCACCGCCTCCAGAACGGGTACCATAGCGCGAAGCTAACCCGGCCCCCATCCCGAAACAAGCAAGAGTCACCGGATCTCCCACGCGGCGCGCGGGCGGCAGACACGGTCCCGAGCCGACGGAAAGGACGCTGAATACGGGCCAGCGGACGCGGTGCTGCGACGACGCCCGGGCGGCCCAATCGTGAATGCGTATGCGCTGCGCGACACTCAGAGGGTCACGGCTGGGCCGGTTGGGAGAGGCGGGGGGGGCGACTGCAGGACACTCCGCGAGGGTGGATCTCAACTGATCAGGCGGATCCTCCTCCCGGCCGCCGCCCGATCTCTCCACCGAGCCGGATACTATACTCGCTCATCCCACGACCGGGCGTTTCCTGACGCTCGATCCTTGCACCTCGCCGAGCGGCACGCGCCGACCCGCGCCCTTCCCTGCGAAGTCGCTCCCCGGACCGCCTAACCCACGCAGGTAGTGAGGACAATCCAGCTCTCTCGTTCCTCGGGATGCATCACGGGTTCATTCTCTCGGGCCCTTGCCCGGGCTCAGCCCCGCTTCCACTTCCGCTCGCCACACGTCGCGACAGCCAGCGACGGGCGGCAGTCAGAAGGCGGGGAACCGGTTCCCGCCCGGAACGCCTGTATCCGTGCTCCTTTGCCGGTAGTCGAACTTCAGATCCTGATTCGCCCGCAGGGCAACCTCGAACTGAAAGGACCAGTTTCCGGTCGCAGTCTGCACGAATCCGAAGCGCGCCTCCCATTCATGCAGGTCGCGGACGAGACTCACGACGTGGTCGTTGAAGCGGCGCGCCTCCACGTCGTAGGAGGTGGACCAATCAACAGTCCAGCTCGCCGAAGGCGCGAACGTGAGGCGGCCCTGCACCATCTGCGCCCGAAGACGGCTCCCTCGCGCCAAGCCCCGGGGCCGGTTCAGCGAATAGCTTATGTCTGCGCGCCACCCCTCGCCCCGGCCCCCCGAATCGAAGGGATCCTCGCGCGGGATCACCCGGTCCGCATCGAACCCGGCGAACTGGTCGAGCGGCGGCTCGGCAGCCTCCAGCTCCAGATCCACCTCCTCGGGGTCGGGTTCCGGCTCGGCTTCGGGCTCGGGACCAGGCTCGATCCCGAACAACCTCCCGATCGACCGCAGGAACTCCGACTCGCCATCGAGCGAGAACCCGAGGGAGAGCTGAGAGAGGTGTGGACTGAACTGCCGCACTCCACCCTCCCGCCGTTCGGAGTCATCGAAAAGTTCGTGGGTGAACGAGAGGTTGAGCTCTCTCAGGTAGTCGGAAGTCACCCGGTTCGTCACGCTCATCGTCGTAAACCCATCGACGAAGTGCCCCGTCGAGTCCGCCTCAATCAGGTCGTACGACACCGCATTCGTCTGTAGACCGAGGAGAACGACGTTGCGGGAGGGCGGAAGGCGGCGGAGCCCGTCGTCCCCCAACCCCTCCGGATCCGGCTCTCCCGCTCCGGCGGGTGGCTCCCCGTCCCCCGGCAGATCGAGCGACGGATCCGGCGGAGCGTCCTGCGGATCGCCGACGGTGCCCGCCGTCGTGTCCGCTCCGATAGGCGGGGGGGCGGGGCCTTCCCCGGCCGTTACATCCGCCTCCGGAGGGACAGGTTCCGGCTCGGGCTCGCTCACCTTCGCCTCCCACGTCTGGTTGAACCCGAAGACGACGACGTTCTGGGTCCGGGCCACCGTGGCCCCGAAGACGCGGCCCTGGAGATCGGTCGAGACGACTTGCGGGGCATACGACCAGCCGAGCGAGGGGGTGATCTTGTGGCGGATCGCCTCGAAGTTCCCGATTCCCGGATAGAACCCGTAGATGTCGGTCTGGAGGCTGACGCCGGCTCGAATCCGCCTCGGACCCGCCACGAACTCCTTCGCCTCGAGGATCGAATCCACCCTCATCATCGAGCTCTCGACGGCGACGTTCGGGGTCAGTGTCGTCGATCCGATCAGCCGCTGCTGGTAGGAGAGCCCTGCAGACCAGTTGACCGATCCGGTGCGAAAGTCCCCGCGCCCGCCGGGGAGGGAGGGGAGGCCCTCGACAAGGGGATCTTCACCCGGCGAGAAGAACGGGGCCGGTACGTCCTCGAAGATCGTCTCCCGCGTCCGGAGTGCGCCGCGGATCGAGAGATCGCCGAGGCTCATGCTCCCGCTCGCCGACCCCTCGGTCCGCACCTCGGAGGCCTGCCTCAGGGCGAACGCGGTGTCGGGCTGTGCCGGGCGCCCCGCGAGGCGGCGGTCCCAGCTCATCGATCCGCTCACCGAAACATTGTTGTACCAGCGCGCGGTCTGCGTCGGCGCCCCGAAGAGCGTCAGCGTGGAAAGAGAGAGCCGCGCCGAGGGGAGCGTTGCCTCGGTCCGGTTCTCCTCGTTCAGGTACTGCTTACGGCTTGATCCGGCGGTGAGCTGCCCCCAACCGAAGCGGCGATTCAGGCTCGCATCCGAGTCCACCGTCGAGACCGCCTCCCTCGGGTTATAGGAGTGCTGCCGGACGAAGCCCGCACTGGTAACAAAGCGCCCGGAGGCGCGGAGCTGCATCTGTTCGGAGGCCTCCCACCGGTGGTTCGTGTCGAGCGCCAACTCCGCGCTCCCCGAGGTTCGCCAGTACCGCTTGACGTTCACGTTCCCGTCGAGGAACTGCCGGGCCCAGCGGTAGCGGAGCCCCCCTTGGAGCGCCGTGTAGTTCTCGGAGAACCAGTCCGTGGCGAGCATCGCGTCGGAGTAGTCGCTCATGGCCCAGTAGTAGCCGAGGTTCGAGACCCTCCGGCTGTAACCAGAGGAAGTCCGAACGATGTCGTTGATCGAGAAGGTCGGCGTCAGGATCCCGCTCGCCCTCCCACTCCCGAGGTTCTGCGCCATGAAGGGGATCCAGAAGACCGGCACGTCGTCAACGTACATGCGGACGGAACGGGCCACGAGGATCTGCCCCCCGATCACCTTCAGTTCGCGCGCCTGGAAGTAGGAGTGAGGATCCTCGAGCTCGCACGTTGTGAAGCGTGCGGAGCTACCGAAGAGGCGGCCCTGCTCCACGGAGTCCAGGTCGCCCTGAACGATCCACTGCGCCCCCTCGGAGTAGGTGGTCTCGGCCCCGACGGCCGTCCCCCTCTCGGCCCGAAGGTCGTAGATCAGGAGCTCGCTTCGAAGAGGCTCGTTCGTATCCGACGTGAGCTCCGACGTGCCCCGCGTCCGTACCATCCCCTCCCGGTCCTCGTAGGTGATCGAGGTATCGGCCTCGAGGCGAACGCCCTGGCCCGAGAAGAAGGCGCGCGACTCCTCCGTCCCGGAGAGGACAAGGCGCCGGGTCCCTGCATCGAACTCCGCCCGGTCGCCCTGGTAGCTCGCGGCGCTGAATCCCTCGAGCCCGGCGAGCGCCTGCATTGTCTCGTCCGCGCCAGCGGGGAGCTCCGGCGGGGGCACCCTCCCGGCCCCTTCCGCCGGGGGGGCGGGGGCACCACCCTCCCCAGGCGCCCCCGCGACCGAGATCGAGTCCGGCCCCGCCTCCGGATCCCCGTCCGCCTGGCGGAGGCGCTCGAGGACAAATGCGCGAATCGAGTCCGGACCGCTCACCGCCTCTCCCTCAGGCACCTGTCCGAAAAGCGGGTGAAAGGCGGAGAGGAACAGAAAACCTCCCGCGAGAACGATCTCGCGGAGGAGCCACACCCGGACCGCGTACAGCGTCACGGCCCGGGCGCCTCTACCGCGCCTTCTGGCGGCTCATCCGATGCGGCGAGGTGCCCCTCCCGCGCCGCCTTCCGCCGGTAGATCATCTGCGAGATCAGGATGCTGACCTCGTAGAGGAGGATCATCGGGGCCATCATGAGAAACGTCGAGACGATGTCACCCGGGGTGAGTAGCGAGGCGAGAACGGTGATCGCGACGATCGCGTGGCGGCGCTTTGTTCGCATGAAGGCGGGCGTCACGATCTCCATCGCGGAGAGGATCATTACGACGACGGGGAGCTGGAAGGCGGCCCCGAAGGCGACAAGGATCCTGGTCACGAAGCTCAGGTATTCCCCAACCTCGATCGTGGGCACGAGGAACTGCTGCTGAAAGCCCGCGAGAAAGATGAGCGCGAGAGGCAGCACGAAGAAGTACGCCATCGCGACGCCCAGGCAGAAGAGGACGAGGCTGAAGTAGAGGCTCGGGATGATCACCCGTTTCTCCTCGTGCCTGAGACCCGGCGAGAGGAAGGCCCAGAGTTGATAGACGACGATCGGGAGGGCGAGGAGGAGCCCCACGACGACCGCGAGCTTGAGGGTGACGAAGAACGGGGTCGCCGGGCTGAAGTACGCGAGCTCGCCCGTCTGGAGCATCGGGCGGATCGGCCGAATCAGGATCTCGAGAACGCCGAGGTACTGAACGAGGAGGAACCCTACGACCGTGCCGACCCCCACCGCGATCAGTATGTAGAAGATCCGCCACCGGAGCTCCTCGAGGTGATCGAGGAAGGGCATCTCGCCGAGATGGTTCGAGCGGGGTGGCGGCATGACGGCTACCCGAGGGGCGGGGCCAGCGCCACGCGGGCAAGGCCGCACCCCTCATGACCGGGAAAGAGAGGGGAAGCGGGGGCGGCCGGGCCCGGGGCGTGGGGGGCGGGGCGCGCCGGAGAGGTGCGGCTAGAGATCCCTGAGCTCGCTGCGGGCCAGCTCCGCGGCGTCCGAGTCCGGCCAGGTGTTAACGACTCGTTCGAAGAACTGCTCTGCATCGTCCGGGTTGCCGAGCTCCAGGTGAATGAGTCCGATCCGATAAAGCGCGTCGGGAACCCGGTCCGCCGTCGGATGGAATTCCTGTACCTCGAGGAACGCCTCGACCGCTTCCTCGGCGTTCCCCTCGCGCTCTAGGATCTCCGCCAGGTAGTACCTCGCATCCGGGGCCAGCTCGTGCGATCCGAACTGATCGACGACCTGCTGAAACCCGAGGCGCGCCGCCCCGAGGCTTCCCCTTTGAAGCTGCGTCAGTGCCGCGGTGTAGAGCTCTCCCGCCTGGTCCCCCCCCGCAGGGGCGACCCCCGGGAGGAGCGCGTCGGCGGAGCCGAACCTCATCTGCGCCCGGTCACGTTCGAGTTGGTCCCTGAGGCCTGCAAGCTGCTGCTGGGAGAGACCGCTCAGCTCTTGGACCGTTAGGAGCTGGTCCTCGAGCCCCGCGAGCTGGCGCGCGATGTCCCCCCGCTCATCCCGGAGGCTCACGGCGAGCTCCGTGATGCGGCCCTCCTGGTCCGTCTGCGCCGCCCGGAGCTCCTCGAGGAGGAGGTGTTGCTGCGAATATAGCTCGCGGATCTCCTCCTGCAGCCCTCTCACGTCGCCCTTCGTCGCGCACCCCGCGGCAAGGACGCACGGAACGAGAGCGAGGAGAGCCCACCTGACACCCGGGGCGCGACGTCCCGCAGGGGGGGGGGATGACGCTTCGTTCATGGACCGGGATCTCTCCTCTGGCAAGCGGCTCGACGGTGGGAAGAGCGGGTCCTCGGCGACCGGGATACGCTACACCGGCCGGGGGGAGGAGGGTCCCCCGGCCGGCGAGGTGTGGAAGATCAGCGGGAAGCCGCCCTTCGGCTCCCGCCGCGCCCGGGTAGCGGCTTACTACATAGGATTGATCGAGCCGCCCCCGGCGGTGATCACAAACTCGACGCGCCGGTTCTGCGCCCACGCGGTCTCATTGCTCCCGCTCGCGAGCGGCCGTTCCTCCCCGAACGAGGTCGCCTGGAATCCGCTCGCCATGAGCCCCTGCTGCGTGAAGAAGTCGAGGACGCTCTGGGCCCTTCCGTTCCCGAGCGCTTGGTTGTACTCGACCGATCCCCGCTCGTCCGCATGACCCTCAAGGCGGATCCGCACCGCGGGGCTCGCGCGCAGGATCGCGACCTTCCGACGGAGGACCGACTCGGCATCGGCACGGATCGCCGACTCGTCGTAGTCGAAGTGGACGCGCTGCTCCAGGATCTCCCTGGCCTCGGCAATCGCACGCTCTCTGTCGGCCGCCGCCCTCGCCGCCGCCTCTTGAGCGGCCCGCACCGAGTCCTCGTAGGCCCGCAGGGAGTCCAGGTCCGGTCCTGCCGCTTGCGGCTCAGGTGCGGGAGGCTCCGGCGGAGGCTCGCTGCCGCAGGCAGCCAACGTCAGCCCCCCAAGAACCACAGACACGAGAAGAAGTCTGCGATACATCATCGATACTCCTGGTAGAAATATGGTTGACACCTAGCGCGCCGAACGCCCGGATACACCACCCCGGCACTGCTCCGGCGAACCTTGGTCCCATCGACGCGACGAACGCTCATCCGGGACAGAGCCACGTTGCCATATACCTAATATCGCCTCCCGGCGCAATGCCCTCCGGGTGCGCCGAGCCCCTCCAGCCCCTGCTCCTCAAGGGGAAAGCGGGGGCGACCACGCCGGCGGGTTCGGTCGGATCCCCGAGACCAACGTGCGGGAGTTGCCCGTGAAGAGGTCCGTGATAAAGAGTCCGTACCCGTAGTTACGCGCCCCGACGTGGACGAGGTGCCGACCGTCCGGCGCCCAGCTCGGATCCTCGTTCACCCCCCGGAAGGTGATCTGCGAGGTCTGCCGGACGCGGTTCTCCCCATCCAGCTCGGCGACCAGGATCTGGTGGACCCCACGGCGCTCGACGCGGCCGTGATAGGCGATCCGGTTCCCGACCGGGGACCAGTCCGGGGAGGTGTAGTAGCCCGGCGTTCCGTATATGTAGGGCGAGACGATCTCCGGGCGCCGCGACGCATCCGTCGGCATCAGGTAGATCTGAGGGGCCCCGGACCCGAGCCGGTTCGAGTTGAAGGCCAGCATCGTCCCGTCCGGAGAGAAGGTGGGGGAGATGTCCTCGCTTCCGCCCTGCGTCAAGCTCCCGAAGCAGCACTCTTGGGCAACGTTGTAGCGAAAAAGCCCGCTCGAGCCCCCGCCGTTGATCGCGAAGTAGACGAAGTCCCCGTCCGGGTGGTAGGCGGGAGAAATGTAGTCGCCGGGACGCGGGGTCGGTACCGTCTTCTCTTCACCCGTGAACAGATCCAACTCGTAGATCCGGGGAAGCCCCTCGTCCTTGTACGAGGTATAGGCGACCCGGGTCCCATCCGGCGACCAGGAGGGGGTGAGGGAGATCGGCACGCCGAGCTCGCCCCCGCGGTGACTCGTCAGCCGGCGGAGGTTCTCCCCGTCCGAGTCCACGACCCAGAGATCCTGGCTCCCATCCTCCATCCGCCTCGAGAAGACGATCCGGGTCGCCGCGATCCCCGGCTCATCGAAGACCCAGCGCACGACCGAGTCCGAGACGACGTGGCCCGACATCCGGAACTCGGGCGCGTCCGTCTCCGGGATCCGAAAGCGCGCCCGCTCCGCGACCTCGCGGTAGACCACGTCGTGAAGCTCGAGGATCAGGACGGCCGAGGCGCCACCCCCCTCGACCCGGCCCGTGACGAGCCACGTGGCACCGATCTCGTCCCACAGCGTGTAGTCGACCTCGTCGGAGACAAGCGCTGCAGGGAGCGCATCGATCACGATGAAGCGGTCCGAGTAGCGGAGGTCCCGGACGACCAGGTTCTCCACCTGGGCGGCTTGGGCTTCCCCGCCCCCCCTTGCCGTAAATGGCTGGATCGCGAGCGCCGGCAGCCCGCGGGTCTCGTACGTGAGCCCGAGGCTGACGCCGGGAAAACGCTCTTCCACCTCTTGGGCGCCTGCCGGCGAGGCGGCCGGCGACGCCACACACACGAGCGTCGCCAGGAGTGCAAGAAAGGGCCGGTAACGGAGCGACCTCACGACTGTAGAGCTCATCTGCAACTCCCTGGCTGGATCACGCCGCGCCGCGTGGGGCCGCACCTCCTGAGTTGGAGTGCCTGCGCACTTCTGCCGTATCCGAGCGCCCGCTCCCCCGCTCATCACGCGGGCTGGAAGGTAAACTGAACAGCCAGCGCCTCCAGGGGAAGATCCGGGGGAAGGGGTCCGAGCCGCCCAGCCCCCGCACACGCCACGGCTCCGAAGGCCTCGATGTTGAATGCCCCGCTCCCCGAAGGGGTGTAGATCTCGACCGAGGACTCGGGGATCCGGCCGTCGCTCTGGATTTCGAAGCGGAGCACGGCTCTCCAGTCACCGCCACCCATCCAACGGAAGCAGCGGTTGATCTCGCGCACAATCTCATTGTAATAGGCCGGGTAGTCCCGGCGCAGCCCCTCCATCCGGACGGCCATCGCCTCTGCGGAGGCGGTCTCGGCCTCCGCGGTGGGCTCGTCCGTCGTGGCCGCTGTGGCGGGCTCCGGCTCAGGCACGGGTTCGGGTTCCGGTTCCGGTTCGGGCGCGACTTCCGGCTCAGGCTCAATCTCGGGCTCAGGCTCGGGCGGGGCGAGGTTCGGCGTCTCGACGAGGGGCGGAGACTCGAGGGCCTCGAGTTCCGCCTCGGTGATGAGCTGCATCTGATAGGTTACGTACTCGATCTCTTCCCCGCCCCCACGGCTCGTGAGCCACGCCGCCACGACGAGGATGAGGTGGAGGCCGAGAGAGAGGAGGACGGGTTGCCGGCCCGGGCGTCTGGGGTCACGACCCAGCTCGGTCGTCGTCATCGGGCGACGCCCGCTCCGCCCCGGGGTACTCCGGCGTGCCGGTGGAGAGCCACCCCCGGCCCATCGCTTCCTTCCAGGCGATTCACGGGGGGGGAAGCTCTCTGGCGACCAGGCGCCACGGAACACCCGCCTCCCGGGTAACCTCGGCGACGATCCCGATCACGGGGAGGACCCTTCCGTAGATCGCGAGAGAGTCCCCGCGGATGAAGATCTCGGACGGGCCCGCCGCCGCGAAGAGCTGGGGGAAGACCTCTGCAAACTCACCCGCATCGATCGGTGTCTCACCGACGACGACGGTCCCGTCCTCGACGATGTTCAGGATGAAGGGGTTCTCGGCCGACTCGAGCGGCTCGACCTCCGCTTCCGGGATCCGCACCTCGATCCCGCCTTGGAGGATCGGCGCCGTGATGATGAAGATCACGAGGAGCGTAAACGCCACGTCGATGAGAGAGGTGACGTTGATCTCCGCAGTCACCCCGAGGTCGCCCCGCCTGATCCCGCGCCGGCGCCCGCCCCCGAGGCTCATACCTGCCCCTCCCGGGCGAGATCGCCGATGAATTCGGAGGAGAAACCCTCGAGCTCGCCAAGGACAAGGTTCAGCCGGGCGACGAAAAAGTTGTAGAAGATGACGGCCGGGATCGCGACTGCGAGCCCCGCCACCGTCGTGATGAGCGCCTCTGCCACGCCGGGCGCCACAGCGCCGATATTCGTCGAACCAGTCACGACGATCCCGAGGAAGGCGTTCATCACCCCGATCACCGTCCCCATGAGGCCGAGGAGCGGACTCACCGACCCGATGACGGCGAGCCAGGTGAGTCCGACGGCCAGATCGTCGCGCTCCTCGGCCTCCTCCTTCTCCATCACCATGCGGAGGACCTCGAGCTGCGTGAGGGAGAGCCCCTCCTCGTCCGCGCTCGCCTTGAGGCCACCCGGTCTGAGCTCGCTGAAGAAGTTCATCCCCTGACGGAACACCCGGCCGTACGGAGAGTCCGGGAGGGTAAGGATCGCACGGTACGCGTCCTCGAGCCCGCGCGAGCGCTCGACCGCCTCGAGGAACTGGTCCCCGTGCTGGCGCACGCTCCGAAATTCCCGCCACTTCCAGGAGATGATGACCCACGAGGTGATCGAGAACGAGGCGAGAACGAGGAGAACGATCTTCGTCGGAAGGGTCCCCCCCCAGACGAGGTCCCACGTGCTCTCGGGAACGGCGCGGCCGGCCTGCAAGAGGAAGAGACTCACCGGCAGCGCCCTCGACCCTCGCGGGGCGGGCGGGCGGGCGCTGCCGCCCGGTTCGGGCCGGGCCGGGATCCGTGCTGTACGCGGTTCAATGCAGAGTACTCCATTTCATGGTTCTCCCCTGTCGGAACACGAGACGCGGGTCGCTTCGCGCTCGCGCCCCACGTCCCCTTCCCGCACAACTCACGGCGCCTCCCCATCCCCATCCGACCTGCGTGACGGAGCTTGCAGCCCGTCCTGGCCCCGGGGGGCTTCCTCCTCCTCGATCCCGTAGAGGAAACGGACCGCCTCGACGAGCTCGGGACCCGCCCCTTCCGCCATCCCCTGCCTCAGCCGGGCCGTAGGCGCGTGGAGGAGCTTGTTCTGGAAGCGGCGAGCGAACTCCTCCACCTGGGCACGCTCCTCGGGGGCGAGGTCGGCGAGTCCGCGAAAGAGCCGCCCGAGCTCGGACTCCCTCACTCTCGCCGCGCGCTCCCTCATCTTCTGGATCACCGGCACCACCTCGAGCGAGGCATGCCAGGCGAGAAAGGCCCGGCGGTGCTCCCGAAGGACACTGCGGGCCTCCGGGAGCGCCTCCTCCCTCAGCTGAACATGCTCCTCCACGATCGTCCTGAGATCGTCCACATTGTAGAGAAAGACCCCCGGCTCGTCACCCACCGCAGGGTCCACGTCTCGCGGGATCGCGATGTCGATGACGAGGAGCGGGCGGCGGCGCGGCTCCGTAAACGACTCGCTCAGGATCGCCCGCGTGAGGACGGGGTGCGGGGCCGCCGTGCTGCTCAGCACGATATCGACAGTGGAAAGAATGTCCGAGATCCGGTCGAAGGGCACCGCCTGCCCGTGGTGCTTTCGGGCGAGGCGGACGGCGCGGTCGTACGTCCGGTTCGCGACGGCGACGCTCCGGACCCCTTCCCGTGCGAGCGCCGCGAGGATGAGCTCCCCCGTCATCCCCGCGCCGAGGATGAGGACGCGCTTCCCCTGAAGGGAGCCGAAGATCTTGCCGGCGAGCTCGACGGCGACCGAGGCAACCGAGGCCGTACCCTCCCCGATCCGGGTCTCGGACCTGACCTGTCCCCCCGCCGCGAGCGCCGTCTGGAAGAGGCGGCTCAGTACCGGACCCACGAGGGACGGTGAGGTAGGGATGGACTGTGCGAGCTCGAAGGCATCCTTCACCTGGCCCTGGATCTCGGCTTCCCCGGTGACCATCGCATCGAGGCCGGATGTGACGGAGAGGAGGTGGTTTACTGCGTCTGCGCCCCACTTCTCGAAGGCGTAGACGGCCGGATCCCCGTCCATCCCCCGGATCCGCTCCCGAAAGAGGCGGCGGAGCGCCCCCCTCGTCCGCTCCCGCGTCGCGGGGAAGAGGTAGGCCTCGGTCCGGTTGCAGGTGGAGAGTAGAACCGCCTCCTCGGCGGCAAACTCGCTCCTCAGCGCCAGAAGCGCGCCGGTGGCCTCGCCGACGCCGTAGGCGACCTGTTCGCGTATCTCGACGGGCGCCGTCTCGTGGCTCACCCCCACCACGGCAAGGGAGATGCTCATGCGCCCGGACCGCCCCCGGTCCTCACAGGAAGAGCCCCGTCCCGTCCGCCGTGAGGCGGAGCGCGAGGTACGTGCCGACGACGATCGCGAAGCCGATGACGGCCGCGAGAGCGCTCCGGTACTCATTGCGCCCCCGCCCCCGGCGGGCCACGAAGATGGCGAGGAAGACGACCCAGCTGAGGATGGCCCAGATCACCTTCGGGTCGTCGATCTCGAGCGATCCCAGGTTCTGCACGGTCCACGCCCACCCGAGGACGAGCGCGAGGCTCAGGGAGACGAATCCGATGGAGAGTCCGACGCGGCCCACCTTCTCAAGCGTCGCGAGGGGGGGAGTGAAGCGGGAGAGGCGCCCGAGCCGCTTCATCTTGAGTTCGTGGTGCTGAATGAGGTACAGGAGCCCCGCCGCGAAGGCGACGGCAAGACCCTGAAGGCCGAGGAATGCGAGCGCGACGTGGAGGACGAAGCCCGCGCCCCGGAAGTCGAGATCCATGGCGGAGGGCTCGATCCCAAGGAGGAGCGCCCCGCCCTCTAGAGCCACGAGGAGGGGGAGGAGCCCGAGTGCGATGCGCCGGGCCTCGCGAAGGGGGAGGACGGCGACGAGGGCGACGCCGCCGACAAGAGCGAGCGAGGAGAGTGCCGGGGCGAGTCCCCCGAGGGGGAGCTGATCGTAGGTGAGCCAGAAATCGAGCGTCGCCATCGCGTGGAGGAGGACAGCGACGACTGTGAGGCCGGAGGCAACGGCGATGGCGTTGGGGCGGGGTCCCCGCAGGAGGAGATAGACCCACGGGACGAGGGCCCCCACATAGGCGACGAATGCGGAGAGGTGGATCACCCGCCGGAAGCCCCCGGGCGCCGACGCGGCGGAGGGCGAGGACTCTCCCCGCGAGGGATCACGCCCCCCACCCCCTCACCCGCCCTGACGTGCGAACTCACGGGCCCAGTAGGTGAGAATCACGTCCGCACCCGCCCGGCGGATCGAGACTATGGTCTCCCGCATCGCGCTCTCGTCGAGCCACCCCCGCTCAATCGCCGCCATGACGGAGGCATACTCCCCCGACACCTGATACGCAGCCACCGGGGCACCCGTCCGCTCCTTTACCCGGCGGACAATGTCAAGGTAACCCTGTGCGGGTTTCACTATGATGATGTCCGCACCCTCCGCCACGTCCGCCTCCGCCTCCCGCAGCGCCTCGTCCCCATTCGCCGGATCCATCTGATAGCCCCTTCGGTCGCCGAAGCCCGGCGCCGAGTCGGACGCATCCCGGAACGGTCCGTAAAAGGCCGAGGCGTACTTGACCGCATAGCTCATGATCGAGATCTCGGAGAATCCGGCCTCGTCGAGCACGGACCGGATCCCCCGCACCCGCCCGTCCATCATGTCCGAGGGAGCGACGATGTCCGCACCCGCCGCCGCATGGCTCACTGCGGTCCGCGCCAGCCGCTCCACCGTGGGATCATTCAGCACCCTCCCGTCCTCCACGACCCCACACTGGCCGTGCGACGTGTACGCACAGAGGCAAACATCAGTGATGAGCGCGAGCCCCGACACCTCCGGCCGCAGCGCTCGCAGCGCCCGCTGTACCACACCCTCCTCGGCCCACGCCGCCGAGCCCTCTACGTCCTTTCCTTCCGGGATCCCGAAGAGGATCACCCCGCCAAGCCCGGCCGCCTCCGCTTCGGAGACGTCCCGCAGCGCCTCGTCCACACTCGTCCGGTAGACCCCGGGCATCGAGGGCACGGGGTCACGCTGCCCGGCCCCGGGACCGACGAAGAGCGGGAGGACGAGCCGCTTCGGCGAGACGGTGGTCTCCCGAAGGAGCCGGCGGAGCGCCGGACTTCGCCTGAGGCGGCGTCCCCTGAATATCGGATCAGCCATCTCCGTCCCTCCTACCCGCCGGATCCTCTTCGCGGTCCTGCGTGGGGTGAGCAACGCACGATCGCACCCTCTTCGGAACACCGGTAGTAGCGCCTGCGCACCCGGAGCACCGCGGACCCGAAGCTCCGGTCCAGGCGAAGCGCGCCCGGCGTCCACGGCACCCGGCAGGTGGCCGCCG
This sequence comes from Longimicrobiales bacterium, assembly GCA_965206975.1. GTDB lineage: Bacteria > Gemmatimonadota > Gemmatimonadetes > Longimicrobiales > Gaopeijiaceae > JAAXGI01. The sequence goes on from OZ242253.1 coordinate 634,184, forward strand.
CGAGGACCTGGAGCCCCCCCTCCCCCTTTTCGTCGCCCCCTCCCTGCGGCCCGCTCACCCTCGACCCCGGCCCCGCTCGGAGACGGAGGGGAAGGCGACGGGCGAACGCAGGTACTCGGGCTCGAACGCTCGCCCCGCTACCGGCTCCCCGCCGGAAAGGGCGTGGAGGCGCAGGAGCCCCTCGGCCGTCGGGAACCCGTAGGGAAGGGGGAGGAGTGCATGGCCGGCCGCGAGGATGAGGGTGGCACTCCGAAGCGCCCCATCCCCGCAGAAGTGGGCCCCCTTCGGGACGGGGCCCTCAAGCACCTCATCGATCGTCGAGGCCCCGGGCTCGACGATCGTGGCGATTCGCTCCGGAAGGACACGGTAGCACGCCGCGTAGACACGGTCCGAACGGGCATCGAAGAGGACGTACCGGGGCGCTCCGGCGTCTGCCCCTGAGGCGCCGGGGCGGGACCAAGCTTCGAGGAGCGCCTCGGGGAGCGCTCGCTCACCCGGCACTGCGGCCGCCTTGAGCGAGGAGCAAGGGTAGAGGGGGACGCCGAGCCCTCTCGCGAACCCCATCGCCGTTGCGGCCCCGATCCGGATCCCGGTAAAGGAGCCCGGGCCTCGTCCGACCACGACCCCTTCGATGTCCTCTCGCTCGACCCCCGCCGCCCCAAGCGTCGACTCGATCCGGGGGAGGAGCCCGGCGGCGTGCTCCCCCCTCCGCGTGAGCCACCCCATCGCCCGGAGCTCACCCCCGGCGCCCACCGCGACGGAAGCCACTCGCGAGGAGGTCTCGAGCGCGAGGAGCATGGGCCCCGAGCTCACCCACCCCCCTCGAGAGAGAAGGGATAGCCGGGAAGCGGCAAGGGCGATCCGATCCTCGAGACCTCTACCATCCGGACGAGGGAGCCCGATTCCGGCGCGGAGAGCCGGATCTCCCAGCGCTCCGTGGGAAGGTTCGCCCCGGCCCGTTCCGGCCACTCGACGAGGATGATCTCCCGGCCTGCTCCGATCTCCTCCCACCCCAGCTCCCAGAGCTCCTCGGGGTAGCGGAGCCGGTAGAGGTCCGCATGCACCACCTCCACCCCGTCGCGCGCCGGGTAGCGAAAGAGCAGACTGAACGTCGGGGAGGGGAGGGGAGCGCTCACCCCGGCGCCTCTCGCGACTGCACGGGCGAGAACGGATTTTCCAGCCCCGAGCGGGCCCGACAAGCCGATGAAGACGGGAGACCCAATCTCCCGCCCGATCCGGCCTCCCCACTCCGTCAACTCCCGCTCGAAGAGAATCACGACGGGCTTCTCAGGAGACCGCGGCCCTGAGCTCGAAGAGCTCGTCTCGAAGGAGTGCCGCCCTCTCGAAGTCGAGCGCAGCAGCAGCCTCCTCCATCTCCGTCTCGAGCGTTCGGACCCGATCCTCCACTGTCCCGCCGTCCCCTGCGCCGCCCGCACCCCGCTTCGCCTTCGGCGCCCGGGCGGTGCGGGCATCCGCCACCCGCGTCGAAAACTCGATCTCCTCGACGCTCTTCCGGATCGTCTCCGGGGTAATCCCGTGTGCTTCGTTGAAGGCGATCTGCACCTCCCGGCGCCTGTCGGTCTCCTCGACGCACCGCCGCATCGAGTCCGTCACCCGGTCCGCATAGAGGATCGCCCGCCCCCGCACGTTGCGGGCAGCCCGCCCGATCGTCTGGATGAGCGAGCGGGCATCCCTTAGGAACCCCTCCTTGTCCGCATCTAGGATCGCGACCAGGGAGACCTCGGGGAGATCGAGCCCTTCCCGAAGGAGGTTGATCCCGACGAGGACGTCGAAGCGCCCGAGCCTCAGACCCCTCAGGATCTCCATCCTCTCGATCGTATCGATATCCGCGTGCATGTAGCGGACCCTGACACCCACCCCCTCCAGGTACTCCGACAGATCCTCGGCCATCCGCTTCGTGAGCGTGGTGACGAGCACCCGCTCACCCCTCCCTTCCCGTTCCCGTATCTCGGCGAGGAGGTCGTCGACCTGCCCCACGACGGGCCGCACCACGACCTCCGGATCCACGAGCCCCGTCGGCCGGATGATCTGCTCGACGACGACCCCGTTCGAAAGCTCGAGCTCGCGGTCCCCGGGTGTCGCGGAGACGAACACCGCGCCCGGGATCATCCCCTCCCACTCCTCGTGGGTGAGGGGCCGGTTGTCGAGTGCGGAGGGGAGGCGAAAGCCGTGCTCGACGAGCGTCTCCTTCCTCGCGCGGTCCCCACGGTACATCCCCCGGATCTGGGGGAGCGTCTGATGCGACTCGTCCACGACGACGAGAAAGTCGTCCGGGAAGTAGTCGAAGAGGCAGTAGGGACGCTCTCCCGCCTCCCGACCGGCCAAGTAGCGGGCGTAGTTCTCGATCCCCGGACACGTCCCGATCTCAAGCATCATCTCGATGTCGAACTCCGTCCGGGACTCGATCCGCTGCGCCTCGAGGAGAAGGCCACCCTCGCGGAAGCGCCGGAGCACCTCGGAGAGCTCCTCCCGGATGAGCGGGACGGCTGCCTCGATCGTCCGGCGGCGGGTGACGTAGTGGGAGGCGGGGTAGATCGCTGTCCGGGCAAGCGTCGTGATGACTTCCCCGGTGAGTGGGTCGAAGCGCGTGATCCGCTCAACCTCATCCCCGAAGAACTCGATACGGATCGCCTGCTCCTCGTAGGCGGGAAGGATCTCCACCGTGTCCCCCCGGACGCGCATCGTGCCGCGCTCGAAGGCGATGTCCGAGCGGCGGTACTGGATCCCGACCAGCGCTCTCAGAAACGCATCCCGGTGCACCGCCTCGCCCACCCCCACCTCGACCATCAGGGAACGGTAGTCGGCCGGGCTCCCGAGCCCGTAGATCGCGGAGACCGAGGCGACGACCACCACGTCCTCCCGCTCGAAGAGGGAGGAGGTGGCACGGAGCCTTAGCCGGTCGATGTCCTCGTTGATCGAGGCGTCTTTCTCAATGTAGGTGTCCGTCGCGGGTACGTACGCCTCGGGTTGATAGTAGTCGTAGTAGGAGACGAAGTACTCGACGGCGTTCGCGGGGAGCAGCTGCTTGAACTCCCCGTAGAGCTGCGCGGCGAGCGTCTTGTTGTGGGACATGACGAGCGCTGGGCGGCCGTGGCCGGCGATGACGTGCGCGATCGTGAGCGTTTTCCCCGTCCCCGTCGCGCCGAGGAGTGTCTGGAAGCGGTCCCCGCGGCAAAGACCCTCCGAGAGCTCTTTGATCGCAGCGGGCTGATCACCCTTCGGCTCGTAGGGCGCCTCGATCCGGTAGTCAGGCACGGCGCCCGGGCGGGGTCCTTCCCCGCACCCTACCCTTCCCGGTCGCCAAGGCGCCCCGGATCGAGCGAAGATTCGCGGCGCACGACGTGGATGACGCCCTTCACCTGCGATACCCTCCTCATGACCTTCTTCAGGTGGCCGAGGTCGCGCACCTCGACCACAAACTCCCCGAGCATCCCGTTGTCGACGGCCCGGATGTCCGCGTGCTGGATGTCCGTCCCCGTGTCCGTGATCGCCCGGGCGATGTCGGAGAGGAGCCCGCGGCGGTCCGTCCCCTGCGTGTAGAGCTTGACCAGGAACCGCTCCTCCTTCTCCGCCGTCCACTCGATCTCGATCCTCCGCTCCGGGTCCCGGGAGAGGTTGAGTACGTTTGGGCAGTCCTTCCCGTGGATTGAGACACCCCGGCCGACGGTGATGTAGCCGATCACGTCGTCCCCCGGCACGGGCTGGCAGCACTGCGAGTAGCGGACCATCAGGTTGTCGAGCCCCTGGATCCTGACCCCGGGCTGCGACCTCCGGAGGCGGGCGGCGAGGCGGCGGAGGGGTGATTCGCCGCGGGGCTCGACCCCGGCGGGCGGATGCTCCGGGTGGAGCTCCCTGATCACGGCGGAGGGTCCGATATCGCCGCGGCCGACGGAGACAAGGACCGCCTCCCAGCTCTTCATGTTGAGTTCGCCCGCCGCCCGCTCCAGAGCCTCCTCGGCGGGGAGGGCAAGGCGGCGGCGCCTGATCTCGCGCTCGAGGAACTCGCGGCCGAGCTTGACGGACTGCTCGTGCTCCTCTTGGCGGATCCAGTGGCGGATCCGCTGCCGCGCGCGCGCCGTCTTCACGAAGGCGAGCCAGTCGCGCGATGGCGTCTGCTTCGAGGAAGTCAGGATCTCGACCGAGTCGCCGTTCTTGAGCTCCCTCGAGAGGGGTGCGATCCGCCCGTTCACCTTCGCACCCCCGCAGTGGAGCCCCACCTCGGTGTGCACGGCGAAGGCGAAGTCGATCGGCGTCGCGCCGATCGGGAGCTGCTTGACCTCTCCCTTCGGGGTGAACACGAAGACCTCGCCGAGGAAGAGATCCATCTTCAGGAACTCCATGAACTCCTCAGGCTCGGAGGCCTCCTGCTGCCATTCGAGGACCTGCCGGAACCAGGATAGCGCTTCGTCCACCTCGGTGGCGGTGCTCCGACCCTCCTTGTAGCGCCAGTGAGCGGCGATCCCGTACTCCGCGGTCTGGTGCATCTCCTCGGTCCGGATCTGGACCTCATAGCGCCGTCCACCCGGCCCAAAGACCGTCGTGTGGATCGACCGGTACATGTTGGACTTGGGCGTCGCCACGTAGTCGTGAAAGCGCTCCTGGATCGGAGTCCACCTGGAGTGGATGAGCCCGAGCGTTGCGTAGCAGTCCTGGACGCTCTGCGTGATGACGCGCATCGCCATCAGGTCGTAGATCTCCTCGTAGGGCTTCCCACGCCGCTCGATCTTCTGGTGGATCGACCAGAGGTGCTTGGGGCGCCCGGTGACCTTCGCGGAGATCCCGCCCTCCTCGAGAAGCTTCTCGAGGGGCCGGTGGAAGTCGCGGATCTGCTGCTCCCGTTCCTTTCGCCCCGCCTGGACGCGGCTCCGGAGCCTCCGGTACACCTCCGGCTCGAGGAACTTCAAGCAGAGATCCTCGAGCTCCCACTTGACCTGCGCCATCCCGAGGCGGTGGGCGAGCGGGGCGTAGATCTCCCTCGTCTCCCGGGCAATCCGCCGACGCTTCTCCGGGAGGAGGTACTCCAGCGTTCGCATGTTGTGGAGCCGGTCGGCGAGCTTGATCAGAATCACCCGCGCATCGTCAGCCATCGAGAGGAGGAGCTTCCGGTAGTTCTCTGCCTGATGCTCTTCGTGTGAGCGGAAGCGCACCTTCCCGATCTTCGTGACCCCGTCGACGATCGAGGCCACCTCGTCACCGAAGCGCTCCGCAATGTCCGTGGCGGAGTAGAGGGTGTCCTCGACGACGTCATGGATGAGGGCGGCGACGATTGAGGCGGTGTCGAGGCCGAGTTGTCCGACGATCTTCGCGACCTCGACGGCGTGGCTGACGTACGTGTCGCCCGAGGCGCGTTTCTGACCGCGGTGCGCCTCCTCGGCGAGCCGGTGTGCCTCGACGACCTGCTCCGTGTCAAGCCGGGCGACGTACGGGGCGAGGATGCGGGCGAGCTCCCGGGGGAGACCCTCGAGGCGGGCGCTCCTGCGAGAGACGGTCTCGAGTTGTGGGTTCATGCTGCGGACCTGCCTTGAATCCCGAGCGGGCGCCGGGGGGAGCGACCCCGCTCCCCTCCCCCCCTCTACCCCGTACGCCGAAGCGGGCTCCGGGCCCCCGCCCCCGACCCGCGCGCCGGATCCGGGGGGCAGGGCGCACCGGTCAGGAGAGCCGACCGTGGCACTTCTTGTACTTCTTCCCGCTCCCGCACGGGCACGGAGCGTTTCGGCCCGGTGCGTCGGCAACCGTCACGGGTGACCGCGAGCGCTCTTCGCCCCGGTTCGTAGCCATTGCGGCTGCCTCGGAGGCAGGGGGAGCGCCCGCTCCCCGCACCGCCCGCGCGCCGACGAGTGCGGGGCGGCCCCGCACCGGAGTGACGAGGCGATCCCGGGGCGGCCCCGCAGCTCCAGCCTGGACCCCCGCGCCCGCGGCCTCGAGGGGACCGCTATACTGCAGCCGCTCGGGACGACGCGCGACCGGACTTCTCGCCTCCCCAATCTGGGCCCGGAAGAAGAGGCCCGTCACGCTTCGCCGGATGTCCCTCATGAGGTCCACGAACATGTCGTAGGCCTCCTTCTTATACTCGATCAGCGGATCCTTCTGCCCCCAGCCGCGGAAGCTGATCGAGGCCTTGAGGGAGTCGAGATCGTAGAGGTGGTCCTTCCACTTGTCGTCGATCACCGAGAGGAGGATCCAGCTCTCGAGCTTCTCGGCGTGCTCCCCGAACATCTCGAGCTTCCGCTCGAAGTGTGCCCTTGCCGCCGGGAGGACGAGGTCGAGGAGCTCTTCCCGGGCGAAGGGCCCTTCCTCCCCCTCCCCGGCCCCGGGAAACCCCTCCATCTGGATGAAGAAATCCGTGAGCAGCCGCCTGCGAAGCGCACCGAGATCGTGTCCCTCGTGGTACGGGTCCCCGGGTTCGTATTCCTCGACGAGCTCGGTGACGGCCGTCTCGATCATCTCCCAGACCTCGCCCCTCAGGTCCTCCCCGCCCTCGAGCGCGAAGAGCCGCAGGTCGTAGATGACCTCCCTCTGCTGATTCATCACGTCGTCGTAATCGAGGAGGCGCTTCCTCGCCTCGAAGTTGTTCCCCTCGACGCGCTTCTGGGCCCGCTCGATCGACTTCGTGACGAGACCGTGCGTGATCACCTCCCCCTCCTCGGCTCCCCACTTCTCCATCGCGTTCGCGATCCGCTCGGAGCCGAAGAGGCGCATCAGGTCGTCTTCCAGCGAGAGGAAGAACTGGGTCGCGCCGGGATCCCCCTGGCGCCCCGCTCGCCCCCTCAGCTGACGGTCGATCCGGCGCGATTCGTGCCGCTCAGAGCCGAGGATGTGGAGACCGCCCTCCTCGATCATCTCCTCGTCCGCCACCTCCGAGTAGTCCTTCCATCGGTTCGGGTCCACCGCCCCGAGCGTCTCGAGATCGATCCCCCTCGCGCGGGCCCAACCCACGGTGCGCGGGTCGGTGACGCCATCGCCAAGCTTGATGTCTGTCCCCCGGCCGGCCATGTTCGTGGCGATCGTCACGGCCCCCGGCTGGCCCGCCTCCGCAACGATATCCGCCTCCCGACGGTGCTGCTTTGCGTTCAGGACGTTGTGGCGGATCCCCCGCCGCTTGAGCATCCTGGAAAACGTCTCCGAGACCTCGACGTTCGTCGTTCCGACGAGGACCGGCAGCTCCATCCGGTGGCACCGCTCGGTCTCGTCCATGAGGGCGTTGTACTTCTCCCGCTTCGTCTTGAAGATCAGGTCGTTCTGGTCGCCCCGGACGACGGGGCGGTTCGTCGGGATGACAAGCACGTCGAGCCCGTAGATCTGGTGGAACTCGTGCTCTTCCGTCTCGGCCGTCCCGGTCATCCCCGAGAGCTTGTCGTACATCCGGAAGTAGTTCTGGATCGTGATCGTGGCGAGCGTCTGTGTCTCGCCCCGGACCTTGACCCCCTCCTTCGCCTCGACCGCCTGGTGGAGACCATCGCTCCAGCGGCGGCCCGCCATCTGGCGCCCGGTGAACTCGTCCACGATCACGACCTGGCCGTCCTCGCCGATGATGTACTGCTCGTCCCGCTGGAAGAGGACGTAGGCTTTCAGGAGCTGGTGGATCACGTGCATCCGCTCGCTCTTTCTCGCGTACTCCCCCTCGAGCGCGGCGACTTCGGCCTTCTTCGCCTCATCGGTGAGATCCCCGTCATCCTCGATCTCCCCGATGAACTCCGAGAGGTCGGGGACGAGGAAGGCGTCCGGGTCGCCCGGGCTCAGCTCGTCGATCCCCCGGTCGGAGAGGTGTACGTTGTGCCCCTTCTCGTCCATCGCGAAGAGGAGGCTTTCGTCGAGCTCGTGGAGCCGCTTCTCCCGCATCAAATCCGCCTCGACCTTCTGTACCGCCTTCTGTACCGAAGGGTCGTCGGCAAACATCTTGAGGAGCCGCTTGTGCTTGGGCGTCCCCCGCTTGACAGCGAGGAGGCTCTGCGCCCCCGTCCACTCGTCCCCCTCCTCGAACGCCCGCTCCGCGTCCGCGATGAGCCTAGAGGTGATCTCCAGCTGCTCGCGGTAGAGCTTGTCGACGAGGGGCCGGTACTGCTTGTAGCTCGTCTGGGTATCGCGGCTCACCGGCCCGGAAATGATGAGCGGCGTCCGAGCCTCGTCGATTAGAATCGAGTCCACCTCGTCGATGATCGCGTAGTAGTGCCCGCTCTGGACCCGCCGGTCAAGGGAGTGGACCATGTTGTCCCGCAGGTAGTCGAAACCGAACTCGTTGTTCGTGCCGTAGGTGATGTCGGCCCGATACGCCGCCCGCCGCTCCTCGCTCCCCGGCTGGTGCAGGTCGATCACACCGACCTCCATCCCGAGGAAGGCGTAGATCGCCCCCATCCACGCGGCGTCCCGCTCGGCGAGGTAAGAGTTCACCGTAACGAGGTGCGCGCCGCGGCCCGCAAGGGCATTGAGATATAGGGGCATCGTCGCGGCGAGCGTCTTCCCCTCCCCTGTCGCCATTTCGGTCGCAGTGCCCCGGTGCAGCGCGATTGCGCCGACGATCTGCACGTCGTAAGGAATCATGTCCCAGACGAGCCGCTGGCCCGTGACTACAACCTCCCGGCCGACGAGGCGCCGGCACACCTCCTTCACAACGGCGAACGCCTCGGGGAGGAGGTCGTCCAACGCCGCTTCGAGCTCGCCTCCGAGCTCAACCTCGAGCTCCTGCAGGCGGACGGAGAGCGCTTCCCGTTCCGCTGTCGAGGTAGAGCGCGCCTTGCTCGAGCGCGCCTCCTGGATCCGCTTCTCCGTCTCCTCGACCCGCCCCGCGATGTACGCCCGGAACTCTCGCGTCTTTCCCGAGAGCTTCTCGTCCGAGAGCTCTGCGAGCTCCCCGCAGATTTCGTTTACCTCCTCCACCAGGGAGCGGAGCCGGCGAACCTCCCGCTCGTGCTGGGAGCCGATGACCTTCCTGATCGCGCCCTTGATATCCATATTTCGACTGTCCCGGCCTTAAGGCTCCGTCCTCATCGCACCCTCCGCCGAGGGGCCGTCCATAAGGTACAGGCCCTCCGCCTCTATGATCCGCCGGACGCCGTCCGGCACCAGGTAGCGGACGGAACACCCCTCGCGTATCCGCCGCCGGACGAGGGTCGAGGAGAGCTCGACGCGGGGGATCGGGACCTCCGTGAAGGGGGGCGGGGGGGCATCGCCACAGCCGGCGCCGTCCCGCTCCGGCGAGCCGCTGCCCCGAGTCACGACCGCGAGTTCGGCAAGCGCCGCAATCTCCCCCGACCCCCGCCACCGGGCAAAGGAGGTCCACTGGTCCGCCCCGAGGGCGAGCACGAGCCGCCCGCCGGGGCGGCGCCCCGAGAGGGCACGGAGCGTCTCTACCGTATAGGAGACGCCCCCCCGCTCGATCTCGATCCCGTCCACCTCGAAGCGTGCGTTCAGCCTGGTGGCGGCTCGAAGCATCCGGAGGCGGGCGGCGGGGGAGGCGGTGGGCGGGCGCGCCTTGACGGGTGAGCGCCGGGCCGGGATGAAGACGACCCGCTCGAGGGAGAGCTCCTCCAAGAGTGCCTCGGCCGCGATGAGGTGTCCGATGTGCGGGGGATCGAAGCTCCCCCCAAAGACGCCGAACCCTCGGGTGGAGCGCCCACCTTCACCCTTCGGTCCGTTCAAGGCGCGCTACCGGTCGTCCCCCGCCGACGCGCCCGGCGAGCCGGCCTCGCTCCTGAGTTCGCCTGCAGAGTCGGAGTCCGGGAAGTTCGCGATAAGGCGCTCGGATGCCTCCTCCGCCTCCGGCTCCCACCCGAGCGCGACGTAGGAGCGATAGATCCCGAGGAGCCCCCACGGGGCCCACTCCGTTTCGGGATAGGTATTCACCACCCCCTCGAAGACCATGATCGCGGAGTTATGCATGTCGAAGCGCTGGTAGAACTCCGCCTCCTGGAAGCCAGCCTCCGCGAGGCGGTTTCTCATCACGACGCGGATTGAGTCCGCCGTCTCCGCCACGTTGAGCCCCCGAAACTCGAGCCACGTCTGCCCACACGCCTCCTCGGCGCGCCCCGTATAGTCCTGGTCGCGCTGCGGGTGCGGCGCCAGCGAGGCGTACGCCTCGCAGATCCCGAGGGAGGCCTCGGGGGCAAGGCTGTGAGTCCGGTACACCTGGAGGAAGCGCTCGTACTCGGAGACGGCCGTCGCAAACTCGCCACGCCCGGCGTAGGCACGTGCGACATGGATCCTCGCCTGCGGACTCTCCGGGTAGCCGGGGAACTGGACAAGGAGCCGCTCGAGCATCTGGATCGCCTCGTCCCACTCCTCCGCCTCGAAGGCCTCCGTGCCCGCCTCCCAGAGCTGGTCACCTTCCATGCTCAGATACGCCGGTACCGAGGCGCACCCCCCGAGGGCGAGGGCGAGGAGGATGGGCACGGCGGCACGGCGGGTGGTGGCAGCTCTCTTCCCACAGTCGCCCAAATGCATCATGTACCGTAGAACTCCCGGATCGCCTGACTGACCTCTTTCTGCCGCTCTTCCCCCAGTTCGGGAAAGACGGGGAGGGAGAGCACCTCGCAGCTCGCCCGCTCCGCCACGGGGAGCTGGCCCCGCCGCCCCCCAAGCTCCGAAAAGCACCTCTGGAGGTGGAGGGGGAGGGGGTAGTACACCGCGGTCCCGATTTGGCGCCGCTCGAGGTGTGCCCGAAGCTCGTCGCGCCGCTCGGCACGAAGCGTGTATTGGTGGTACACGTGAATGTTGCAATCGGTCTCCGCAGGGAGGACCACCTTCTCGACTCCGCCAAGGAAGCGGCGGTAGCGGTCCGCATTCTCCCGGCGCGCCCGGGTCCACGAAGTGAGGTTCGGAAGCTTGGCGCCGAGGACGGCCGCCTGCAAAGCATCGAGCCTCGAGTTCGTTCCCACCATCTCGTGGCGGTACACCTCGGCCCCGCCGTGGACGCGGAGCTTCCGGAGGCGAAGGGCGAGCGCTGCGTCCGATGTCGTGATGAGCCCCCCGTCGCCGAACGCCCCGAGGTTCTTTGTCGGGAAGAAGGAGAAGGCGCCGGCGTCCCCCACGGAACCGGCTCTCAACCAGGGTGCACCAAGGTCCTCCCTCGCGCGCTGCCTCGCATCGATCGCTTGCGCTGCATCCTCGACGACGAAGGCACCCCGCTCCCGGGCGAGCCCGAGGATCTCCCCCATGGGTGCCATCTGGCCGAAGAGATGGACGGGGATCACCCCTCGGGTGCGTGCGGACCAGACGGCCTCGATGGTCTCCCGCGTGACGTTGAAGCTCACCGGGTCGATGTCCGAAAAGACGGGCCGAAACCCCGCATTCGAGACCGCGCCGGCCGTCGCGAAGAATGTGAAGGCGGGAAGGATCACCTCATCGCCCTCCCTGGGCCGGAGCGCACGCAGGGTGAGGAACAGAGCGTCCGTTCCCGAGGCGCACCCGATCGCGTGACGCACCCCCACCCTCTCGGCGACCGCCTCCTCAAGCGCCTCGACCTCCGGGCCAAGGATGAAGCGCTGCGAGCAGACGACGCGGGCAACGGCCGCATCCACCTCGCCCCGGATCGATTCGTACTGCGCGGTGAGGTCGATGAAGGGAACGGCCATCAGGAAAGGCGATCGGGGTGATCGGGCGGCACTCCCCACCCGGGGCTGGTCAGCAGGGCCCCTCTCCCCCGCGCCGGAAGCGGATCTCATCGACGCGCCCCTCCGCCTCCCCAACGATGAGGCCTCTGGAGAGGTCCTGCCTCCCCACCTCCTCGTACGCCTGAACGGCCGCGCTGCACTCGCCCTGGGACTCGAGGATCTCCCCGACCTCGAACCAAGCGCGGGCAAGGCGGCTCCGGGGCTCGCCGAGCGCGATCGTGACGCGGTGGAGGCGAAGCGCCTCCTCGTCGTCCTCCTCGGCCCTCGCCTCGATCGCGAGATTGGCCGAACAATTCCCGATATTCCAGTCCACCTCGGGCCTTCGGGCGGAACCCACCTGTCCGCGCACCTGCTCAAGGAAGACGAGGGCGCGGCGGCAGTCACCGAGCTCCGCGTGCACGAGCGCCATCTCGAACACGACCTCCGGATCCGTCTCCATCTCCCGGATCGCCTTCTGGAAGAAGGGCAGGGCCTGGCCGTACCTCCCGTTACGGGCGAAGTGGCGGGCGAGAGGGAGGGAAATCCCCGCGAGGCTCACTCCGGGCTTGAGGAGGATGGCACTCTCCACGGCCGCGGCTGCGAGCGTCCCGTCTTGGCGTGCCATCGCGCGCCTCGCAACCCGAAGGAGGTCGGAGGCGCCGAGATCCGCCGTGGCAGGATCCCCCTCCACGGCCTCCAGGTAATACTCGCGGGCCTCGTCGACCCGCCCGCTCTCGGCGTAGGCGTGGGCGACGCGAAGGAAGGTGTCCACGTCGGCCGCACCCTGTGCAAGAGAGAGCCGGTACTCTGCAAGCGCCTCCTCGAGATCCCCCCTCGCGAACGCCTCGTCGCCCCGCCGGAGCGCCTCCTCCTCCGGGACCGTAGCGCTGCAGGCGGCGAGGGGGAGGAAGAGGAGGAAATGGAGCGTTCCCCGGAGCCTCATCCCCGATCCCCCCCTGCCTGGCGCACTCGCGCGCCTCCCCTCGAGTTGTGCCGTCCCTCCCTGGGACACACGGGATCCCATGACCGACGGGACTCCTGCCCGGCCACCGGTCCGGTTGATGTGGAACCCCCCGGGACGGGCGTTGGATCCGGGATCACCCGCTTGGAGACGCCCGCGGGCATCAGCCACCGCCTCCGTCCCGGAGCGCTTCCCTGAAGTATCGGAGCGTGCGGGCGAGCCCCTCGGGAAAGGAAACGGCCGGCTCCCACGCGAGGAGGCGGCGGGCCCTCGCGATGTCGGGACACCTGACCCTCGGGTCGTCCTCAGGAAGGCGGCGATACTCGAGCGTCGAGCCTCCCCCGACGAGGGCGAGGACGCTGCTTGCGACCTCCGAGACAGTGTACTCAGCGGGGTTTCCGAGATTCACCACGGCGGAGTGGTCCGATTCCAGGAGTCTCAGTAGCCCCTCGACCAAGTCGTCAACGTAGCAAAGCGACCTCGTCTGGGCGCCGTCCCCATAGATCGTGAGTGGCTCGCCCCCGAGCGCCTGTACGAGGAAGTTCGAGACGATTCGTCCGTCTCCGGGGCGCATCCGGGGACCGTAGGTATTGAAGATCCTCGCGATCCCGAGGGAGAGCCCGTGCACCCGGTGATACGCCATCGAGAGCGCTTCCGAGAAGCGCTTCGCCTCGTCGTAGACGCTCCTCGGCCCCACGGGGTTCACGTTCCCGAAGTACCCCTCGGGTTGCGGGTGCACCTCCGGGTCCCCGTACACCTCCGAGGTCGAGGCCAAGAGGAAGCGGGCCCCCTTCTGGCGGGCGAGTTCGAGGAGGTTCCGGGTCCCGAGGCTTCCGGCCTCGAGGGTCTCGATCGGGAGCTTGAGGTAGTCGACCGGGCTCGCGGGGGATGCGAAGTGGAGGACTCCGTGGAGCTCTTCCTCGACCGAGAGGGGGAGGGAAACGTCGTGCGCGATCAGGGAGAAGGTCGGCTCCTCCTCGAGCCAGGCGATGTTCTCCTCCGTCCCGGTCGCGAAGTTGTCCACCCCGACGACTTCGTAGCCCTCGCGCAGGAGGCGCCTCGCGAGATGGGAGCCGAGGAAGCCGGCCGCGCCCGCGAGCAGGATCCGCCCCTTCATAATCTGTCGACTCCGTCCTCAAGGTGCGACCTCGACCCCGTGCCTACACAGGCGAAGCACTCCATCCCGGCAAGGATGGGGGTCGAGGGGTCGTAGGCGATGGTTCCGGCGATTCCGATGAAGGGAACGGACATGGGCTACCGCAACACCCTCCGCCGGCCGACCGAATCGTACTCGAAGCCGAGCCTCTGCATCTGGCCCGGGGCGTAGAGGTTCCGCCCGTCGATGATGACCCGACCTCCGAGCGCCGATCCGATCCGGGCGAAGTCGGGGTGGCGATACGGATGCCACTCGGTGTGGATGAGGAGCGCCGAGGCCCCGTCGAGGGCAGCATAGTTCGTGGCGAAGTACTCGACGGAATCGCCTAGGATCCTTCGCGCCTCTGGAATCGCAGCCGGATCGTGGACCGCAACCCGGGCGCCCCGTCGAAGGAGACCCTCGATCGTGACGAGACTCGGGGCCTCCCGCATATCGTCCGTATTCGGCTTGAACGCGAGGCCCCAGACGGCGAAGCTGTGCCCCGCAAGCTCGTCCCCGAATCTCTCGACGACACGCTCGAGGATCCAGCGCTTCTGCGCGTCGTTCGTCTCCTCGACCGCCTCTAGGAGCGAAAGCTCGACCCCGCAGCTCCGGGCACTTCGGATCAGCGCCTTCACGTCCTTCGGGAGGCAGGAGCCGCCGTAACCGATCCCGGGAAAGAGGAAAGTGGCTCCGATCCGCCGATCGAGCCCCACCCCACGCCGCACCATCTCCACGTCGGCCCCAACCGCATCCGCGAGGCGCGCCACCGAATTCATGAAGGAGATTCGGGTCGCAAGTATCGCATTTGCCGCGTACTTGGTGAGCTCGGCGGAGGCCACATCCATCACAAGGATGTCGGCGCCCGTGCGGACGAAGGGGGCGTGGAGCTCCCGGAGTAGCTGGGCCACCTCCGGATCCTCCGTCCCGATCACGACCCGGTCCGGCTTCAGGAAGTCCCGGACCGCCGCACCCTCCTTCAGAAACTCAGGATTCGAGCAGACGCGGACCTGGTGCGAGCTGAGCGCCTCGATCGTCGCCCTGACGCGGCCGGCCGTCCCGACAGGGACGGTGCTCTTGGTTACGACGACCTTCTGGCCGTTCATTGCGCGGCCGATCGTAGCGGCGACTTCGAGCACATGCTTGACGTCCGCGGACCCGTCCTCGTCCGCCGGGGTCCCGACCGCTATGAAGAGGAGCTCCGAGCTCTGGACCGCCTCCCCTATATCCGTCGTGAACCGCAGCCGACCTTGCGCGAGGTTCTCGCGGACGAGGGGTCCGAGCCCGGGCTCGTGGATCGGGATCGCCCCTTCGTTCAGGCGGGCGATCTTCTCCTGATCAATGTCCGCGCAGATCACATCGTTCCCCGAGTGCGCGAACCCGGCCCCGACGACGAGGCCGACGTATCCTGTCCCTATGACGGTGAGTTGCATTGGACCGGCCGGGGGGGAATGCGGGTCAGCCGGGATCGAGTCGGCGCGGAGGGAGAAGCCCCACGCGATCCTCGACGGAGCGGCCGGCCACCGACGCACACCCGGAGGCACCTCACGACAGGAGCGCCCCGATCGCGTCGAGCACCCGCTCCACGGCCTCCTCAGGGCTCACCACCGAGCTATCGAGTTCGAGCTCCGCCGCCTCAGGCATCTCGTACACCGAGCGGCTCCCCGGCAACTCAAGCTCTCCCGAGGCCTCGAGCGAGTAGAGGCCCTTCGAGTCCCGTTCCCTTAGCACTTCCACGGGAGCGTGCACGTGGATCTCGATGAAGCGGGAAGCGGGGAAAAGTTCGCGGACCCCGCCACGGTCGGCCCGAAAGGGCGAGACGAAGGTGCAAAGGACCACGGAGCCCTGCTCGAAGAAGAGCCTCGCGACCTCGCCCACCCGCCGGATGTTTTCGCTCCGGTCGCGGTCCGAGAATCCGAGGTCGCCCGAGAGGCCGTGGCGAAGCTGATCGCCGTCGAGGAGCATCGTCCGGATCCCGCGCTCGAAGAGGGTCCGCTCGACGGCACGCGCGATCGTGCTCTTTCCCGCGCCCGACATCCCCGTGAACCAGAGGGCGAGCGCCTTGTGCCCCGTCCCGTCTTCCCGCTCCTCCCTGGGGATATTCACCCCCTCCCAGACGACGTGGGCCGACTTCGTCCGGACGGGAGGGTGCACCGGTGCACCCTCCACCTCGAGGCGGCGCACCCTCCCCCGGATCATCCCGGCCGCGACCGTCGCGTTCGTGTGCGGATCTACGAGGACGAAGCTTCCCGTCGCCGAATTCACCCGGTAGGAGTCGAAGAATAGTGGACACGATGTCGTGATCTCGACGCGGCCGATCTCATTTAGCTCGAGGATGCGGGTCGGCTCGCGGTGGAGGGTATCCACGTCGACGCGGTATTCTATCCGCTCCACGAACGCCTGTACCCACTGCGTCGTGTGGAGCAGGTGATACGCCCTTCCGAGTTCCAGCCCCACCTCGCTCATCGAGCAGAGGTACGCCTCAAGGCGGTCGGCAATCGTCGGGATGTTGCGCCGCCGGACAATCATGTCGCCACGCGAGATATCGAGCTCATCCTCCGTCGTGAGGACGATCGCATCTCCGGCATGCGCCTCGCCCACGGGACCGTTCGGGGTGTGGATCGCACGGATGCGCGTCCCCTTCCCCGAGGGCAGAACCACGACCTCCTCCCCCGGCGAGACGCGGCCCGAGGCGATGGTCCCCGCGTACCCCCGGAATCCCTGGTCAGGGCGGAGCACGTGCTGCACGGGGAAGCGGAAGTCGATCTGGTTCCGCCTCGCCCCCAGGCTCGCGGTTTCGAGCTTGTGGAGGAGCGCGCCCCCCTTGTACCACGGCATCCGCCGCGACCGTGAGACGACGTTGTCCCCGTGAAGCGCACTGATCGGGACATAGGAGATATCCTTCACGGTGAGCTTGGTCGAGAAGTCGCCGAAGTCCGAGCGAATCTCGTCGTAAACCTCCTCCGAATAGTCCACGAGGTCCATCTTGTTCACCGCGACGATCAGGTGCGGGATCCCGAGGAGCGAGGTGATGAAGGCGTGCCGCTTCGATTGCGTGAGAACGCCGCGCCGGGCATCGATGAGCACGACGGCGAGCTCGGCCGTGGAGGCACCCGTCACCATGTTCCGGGTGTACTGCACGTGCCCCGGTGTATCGGCAATGATGAACTTCCTCCGCGGGGTCGCGAAGTAGCGGTAGGCGACGTCGATCGTGATCTTCTGCTCGCGTTCTGCCCGGAGGCCATCGGTGAGGAGGGCGAGATTCACCCCCACCTCACCGAGGCGCCGACTCGCGCCCTCGATCTCGTCGAGCTGGTCAGCGAAGATCGACTTGGTGTCGTGGAGGAGGCGCCCGATGAGGGTACTCTTCCCGTCGTCGACGCTCCCGGCCGTCGTAAAACGGAGGAGATCCATCTCCCCGTAGGGGCGGGTGGACGCCATCAGAAGTAGCCTCCCCGCTTCCTCTCCTCCATCGCGGTATCGGAGCGGCGGTCGTCCAGCCGCCCACCCCGCTCCGTCACCCGGGCCGCCGCCACCTCCGCGATGACCGCCTCGACGGAGGCGGCTGTCGAGCGCACCGCACCCGTGCATGTTGCGTCCCCGACAGTTCGGAAGCGGACCCTCTCGCGGCGGACCTCTTCCCCCTCGAGGAGCTCGATGAACTGCGTCCTTGCGAGGATGATCCCGTCTCGCTCCACGATGTCCCGCTCATGAGCGAGGTAGAGAGCGGGGATCGGGGCCTGTTCAAGATGGACGTACTGCCAGACATCCATCTCCGTCCAGTTCGAGAGGGGGAAGACGCGAAAATGTTCGCCCGGGTTCTTTCGCCCGTTGTAGAGGTTCCAGAGCTCGGGCCGCTGCTTCCTCGGGTCCCACTGCCCAAAGCGGTCCCGATGGGAGAAGAAGCGCTCCTTCGCACGCGCCTTCTCCTCGTCGCGCCGTGCCCCCCCGAGCGCGGCGTCCACCCGGAGCTCGCGGATCGCGTCGAGGAGCGTCACGGTCTGGAGCGCGTTCCGGCTCGCCTCCGGGCCCTCCTCCTCGCGTACCCGCCCTTCGTCGATCGAGTCCTGCACGTACCTCACGATGAGCTCGAGCCCCAACTCCCCCGCGAAGCGGTCCCGGAACTCGATCGCCTCGGGAAAGTTATGGCCCGTATCGATGTGAAGCAGCGGAAAGGGGACCAGTGCGGGGCGAAAGGCTTTTTGGGCGAGCCACGCCATGACGACCGAGTCCTTCCCTCCCGAAAAGAGGAGGACGGGACGCTCGAACTGCGCGGCGACTTCCCGAAGGACGTGGATCGCCTCATTCTCGAGAGCCTGAAGATGACCCCTCGTTCCTCGCTTCATCGGAGAGTTACGCCTCACCTTTGGGGGCTCGCCAGGCGGATGAGTGGCCGCCATGGACCCGTGGGATCCCCGACGCAGCAGAAGTGCGGATTTCTGAGTGCGCCCGCGTCGTAGCGGAGAGACACCTCAAGCGTGGGCGGGTCGAGTGCGAAGACCCCCCCTCCGGCGCTCTCCACGACGCACTGGGCGGCCGCCGTATCCCACCCCATCGTCGGCCCGTCGCGAAGATACAGATCCGCCTCGCCCTCCGCGACGAGACAGAACTTAAGGGAGCTTCCCATACTCGTGAACTCCACCCCAGGCCGCATGCGGCGGGCAAGCCCCTCAAGCGCTGGCCCCGAATGGTCGCGGCTCCCCACGAGGACGGCCTGCTCCAGATCGAGGCGCCGCGTGCGAACCGCGCGAAAGCGGCCGTCCGTGCCCGCCTTCTCCGAGACGCCGCCCCGATGGCCCCGGTAGGTCCTGCCGAGCGCGGGGGCGTGAACGATCCCGTAGACGGGCCGCCCCCGCTCGATCAGGGCGATGTTCACGGTGAATTCACCCGTCCCTTTTAGGAATTCCTTCGTACCGTCGAGGGGATCGACGAGCCAGTACCGCTCCCATTCACGCTCAACCCACCGGGCCGCGGCCGGCGACTCCTCCGAGACTATGGGGATATCGGGCGCGAGGCGGAGGAGTCCGTCCTCGAGGCAGGCGTGCGCCCGCCGATCGGCGAGCGTGAGCGGCGAGCGGTCCTCCTTGACCGTGATGCGTCCTGGGACACCGTACGACTCGAGGATCCTCTCTCCTGCCTGCATCACGAGTCCGAGGAGATCATCGGGGCGTGCGGGTAGTTCGCTTATAGTGGCCAAGATGCCGGAATCACGAAGGAAGCGAGGAGGAGAACGATGACGCTAACCGGGATCGCGGGCCTCGGGTAGTCGAGCAAGCCGCACCCGCTCGGCCCGTTGACCGTCAGGTGCGTCCGATGCCCGACGGGGGCGGAGGCGGCCCGGCGTGCGACCATCGGGACCGGGGCACGTCCCACGTACGCGGGCTGCGTCGAGCCCGGCTGCGGCGACCTTCCGAGGTTCGAAACGGAGAGAGAGTCGGAGCGGTCCCGCAGCCCACGTGGCAGCCCTCGCCGGCGAGGAGGGGGAGGCCATCGCCGTAGCGCCGGCATGTGTGGAGGCGCCGGTTTGGCCCAAGGTCGACTCGGCCAGCCTGTGTATAGGTCCCGTCAACTACCGCCCTGGTCACCGATCCGATCTGAAGCCGAGCTGCCGGCCACCCGCGATCCGGGCGCCTCGCGGCCCTTTACAATCCATCCCCGTCCGGGCGGCATCCCCTGCCTCCTTCGGACGTGCGAGGTCGCGTTTCTCGAGTCCACGAGGATCCGTGCGCTCCCGACGATCCTCTCGAGGTCGAAGGCCGAGTGATCCGTCACCAAGACAACCACGTCGGCCGCCTTGAGCACCTCGTCGGTAAACTCTACGCCCCGCCGACTCCGCCCCTCCCACTGGATCGTCGGGACATGGGGGTCGTAGAAGCGAACCTCCGCGCCGTCTTCCTCGAGCTCGCGGATAATGTCCAACGCCGGAGACTCCCGAACGTCATCGACATCGGGCTTGTACGCGACGCCGAGGATGAGGATGCGGGAGCCATTCACGGCCCTCCTGGTCGTATTCAGCGCGCTGCGCACCTTCTCCACGACGAAGCCGGGCATCTCGGCATTGATCTCGGCCGCTAGCTCGATGAGCCGGGCCTGGTAGTCGAGGCTCCGCATCTTCCAGGATAGGTAGTGCGGATCCACCGGGATGCAGTGGCCGCCGAGCCCAGGGCCGGGCGTGAATTTCATGAACCCGAAGGGCTTTGTAGCTGCCGCTTCAACCACTTCCCAGACGTTGACCCCGAGCCGGTCGGCGATCTGGGCGATCTCGTTGACGAGCGCGATATTCACGGCCCGAAAGGTGTTCTCTAGGAGCTTGACGAGCTCCGCCGCCTCCGGAGAGGAGACAGGCACCATCCGCTCGATAAAGCGCCCGTAGGCCTCGAGTCCGGCGTTCAGGCACCCTTCCGTAATCCCGCCGATCACCTTCGGCGTGTTCTCCGTCTTCCATACCGAATTTCCGGGATCCACCCGCTCCGGCGAGAAGCAGAGGAAGAAGTCGCGCCCGACCTCGAGTCCCCGCTCGGCGACGAGCGGGAGGAGGACGTCCCGTGTCGTGCCCGGGTACGTCGTCGACTCGAGGACGACGAGCTGGCCCGGACGGAGGGCCTCGCTCACCGCCCGCCCGGCTGCCAAAATATGCGAGATGTCCGGATCCCGCGTCTTCGAGAGCGGTGTCGGGACACAGAGGCAGATCACGTCACACTCGCGAAGGCGCCCCATCTCCATCGAGGCCTCGAGGCGCCCGGCGCGAAGGAGTTCAGATACCCGGGCGTCCTCCACGTCCCGGACGTGGCTTTGCCCCTCGTTGACCCCGCGGACGACCGCCTCGTCGACATCGAAGCCGAGGACCGGACTCCCGCTTCGGCCGATCTCCACGGCGAGGGGCAGTCCGACGTAACCGAGGCCGATCACACCAAAGGTCAGATCGCCTTTCGCGAAACCTCCGAGCCGGGAAGATGAAGACATGTACCGTATCCCTCTCCGGTGCTCTCCGAGCCGGGCGGCCTCGAGCCTCTAGCTCGACGCGGCCGCCCAGTCTGCGAGCGCACGGAGGAGCCCATCAAAGGTGTGGGGCTTCGCCACTCGATCGACTGTGACACCCCGTGCCCGAAGGGCACCGGCCGTGCTTGGGCCGAGCGCGAGAACGCCGACCCCTTCCGGGATGGCGAGTCGATCCGGACGTTCGCCAGGAGGCCGCTCCCCGAGGTGCTCGACCCACGCTTCTACAAACAGCCTAGCGCCGGAGGGGGCGGTGAACATCAGTGCGTCGACCCCCGCCGCCGCGACTAGCGCGGCGAGGCTCGCTCCGGTACCCGGCACCGGCACCGTCCGGTACGCCGCGACGACGTGGACCTCGGCACCGGCGACGCGGAGTCTCCGCGGGATCGCCTCCCTCCCCTCCTCCGCTCTCGGGAATAGAACCCTCAGAGACTTCCCCTGCGACGCGGAGAGGATTGAACGAACCACCCCGTCCGCGTTGAACCGCTCGGGGAAGATGTCGGGCGCGAGTCCGGATCGGGCAAGCACCTCTCCGGTCCGTGGGCCAACGGCGCAGATCCTGAGCCCGCCCCCGCGCGCCTCCGAGATCGACACCCCCGCTCGACGAATCGCCTGTACGAGCGGAGGAACCGCACGTGCGGAGGTCACGACGAGCCAGTCGTAGCCCGAAAGCTCCAAGGCTGCGCACTCAAGTGCCCCCGCGTCCCGAGGGGGCTCCGTGCGGGTCAGCGGAAAGGGGAGGAGGATCACGCCCGCCTCGCGAAGGATGCGGCTAAGGGGATCCTTCGGGCCTCCCGCCCCCGAGCGCGTGACCGCCACCCGCAAGTCATCGAGGACGGACGCACCCGTGACGCTCCTCACGACGGACCCTCTCCACACGAAACAAAGAAGCGCCCCTCGGGAAAGCTCCGCCCGGGGCGCCCTCTCACTTGCGCTCGAGGCCGACCGCGGACGCGACCCGCAGCTCCCGGCTCTATGCCCCCCGCGACGGACGGAGAGCCGGGGCCTTTCGGATCTTCCCGGCCGAGATACAGGAGGTGCAGACGCGGATCCGGCGACGCTCGCCCCGATCGTCTACGATCTTTGCGGACTGCAGGTTCGGGAGCCACCGGCGCCTCGTCTTGTTGTGAGCGTGGCTCACCCGGTTGCCGGCCCTCGGCCGCTTCCCGCAGATCTCACAGACACGTGCCATCGTCGTAACCCGGAGAAGGAGAGGCCCCTAGGCCCCACCCCCGTCACCCTCCGGCGGGGCAGCGGGGACCAAGTCGAGCTCCGTCGCGAGGATGAAGGTGGAAGAGGCGGCGGCGGCCTCCCGGGTGGCATCATCCGGGAAGGCGGACTCGGCCGCCCACGCGTCGAGTACGCTGTCCGTCAGCGCGTAGACCGTGCCGGTAACCCGGCCCATGTCCATCGGCGAGATCGAGGCGCCCGCCGCCCCTAGCGATGCATCCACCCGGACGGGGTAGGTGGCATCGTCCGGGAAGGACACGAAGAACAGCTGCGCACCAGCCACGCTCTGAACCTCGACGTTGTCCACGGCCACGAGGTCACCCTCGTAGATAGTCGGGCTCCGTGCGAAGAGCGCGAGCGACACGGCCTGCGCCGTGACTTCCTCCTCAGCCACGGCCACCTCAGTTGGAACTGCATTGACGGCGAGCCAATAGAGGAAGCCGGCGATCGTTCCGAACGCCACCAACATCGCAAATATGTTGAACCCGCCCTTGGCTCGCGCCATGATTCGGTCCTCTCCTGCTGGTCCCTAATGAATTCCTACGTCTGACTACGGCCAACGAGCTCGATCAGCGCCATCTCGGCCGCATCTCCCCGCCGGTGGCCCAGCTTTAGGACTCGGGTATAGCCCCCCGGCCGCTCGCGAAAGCCGGGCCCGATGTCGTCGAAGAGCTTTGCGAGCACGACCCGGTTTTGGATCCTGCGAGCCACCAGCCGCCGGGCGTGAAGATCGCCACGTCGCGCCAGCGTTATCAGCCTCTCCACATAGGGCCGAAGCTCCTTCGCCTTCGCAACCGTCGTCTCGATCCTCTCATGCTCGAACAGACTCGTGGCCAAGTTCCTGAGCGTCGCACGCCGATGAGAGGCCGTACGCGAGAGCTGTCTACCCCTCTTCCTGTGCCGCATCGCCCACCCTTCCTTTCCGCTACCGATATACCACCGCGTCGCCCGCGTGTCTACTCCCCTTCGGCCTCCACGCCGGCACCCGCCTCCTCACCCACTAGGAAGAGCTGCCCGTCGTCGCTCACGGCGATTTTCGTCCCGAAACCGAGCCCGTGTCCCTTGAGGAAATCCTCGATCTCCTTGAGCGACTTCCGCCCGAAGTTGTCGATACCGAGCATCTCGTCCTTGGACCTCTGAATCAGTTCCGCCAGTGTCCGGATATTCTCCTTTTGGAGCGAGTTCCGGCACCGGACGGAGAGTTCCGGGAGATCCTCGAGACTCCGGCCAATGAGCTCCCGAACGGCCTCGGAGACGGGAATCGCACCCTCGGGCGATATAGCGGGCACGCCGTCCCCGGCCAAGTGGAGGAGGTACTCGAGGTGCTTTCGGACCAAGTTGGCCGCCGCCGCGAGTGCCTCTTCCGGGGAGAGGGAGCCGTCCGTCTCGACGGAGAAGGTCAGCTGATCGAAGTCGGTCCGCTGCCCGACCCGGGTCTCGAGGACCTCGAAGTTACACCTCCGAACCGGGTTGTAGATCGAGTCGATCCGCACGAGGTCGACGGACTCCCCCTTCGCGAGATCATGCTGGTCGGCGAGGACGAAGCCTCGGCCCTTGTCCACCCGGAGCTCGAGCCTGAGAGCGCGTTCCTCCTGGAGGGTGAGGAGGGGGTGACCTGGGTTCAGGACCCGGACGCCCGCTTTCTCGTGGATATCTCCCGCGGTCACCGGACCGACGCCCTTCGCGGTGACCTCAAGCGTGACCGCGTCCACGTCGTCATCGAGGACCACAATTAGCGACTTGAGGTTCTGTATGACCTGGTGGACATCCTCCACGACTCCGTGGATCGTCTGGTGCTCGTGGACGACCCCTTCCGTCCGAAACGCCCACACGGCCGCTCCCCGGAGCGAGGAGAGAAGGACGCGCCGAACCGCGTTTCCGAGCGTGTGGCCGAATCCACGCTCGAGCGGTTCAATGACAAACTCACCCCTCCGTCCATCCTCGGAGAGCCGGGTCGCCTCCACCTTCTCCGGAAGGACCAGTCCCGTCAGATCAATCTCCACCATGCGCCTCCGTATGCCGTCGCCCGGGGGCGAGCCCGACGAACTTCCCCTCGGGGCCTCGCCCGGTGCATCACTTGGAGTAGAGCTCCACGATCAGCTGCTCCTGAACATCCATCGGGATGTCCTTCCGTGTCGGCGGCCGGACCACCCGCGCCACCCGGTTCTTCTCATCGAGCGCCAACCATTCTGCGAGCTTGGGCCGGGTGCGGGCGGTGAGACCCGCCTCCACCACGGCCAGCTTTTGCGACTTCGCGCGGACCGCGACGTCGTCCCCGGCTTCTACTTCGTAGCTCGGAATATCCACCACCCGCCCGTTCACCTGCACGTGGCGGTGACGGACGAGCTGCCTGGCCTGGTTCCGGCTGCAAGCGAAGCCGAGCCTGAAGATGATGTTGTCGAGTCGCGTCTCGAGCCCGATCAGGAGGTTCTCACCCGTCACGCCCCCCCTCTTCACGGCCTTCCGGAAAAGATTCCGGAACTGGCTCTCCTGAAGCCCGTACATCCGCTTGACCTTCTGCTTCTCACGGAGCTGAAGCGCATACTCCGACTGCTTTCGCCGGCGCGCGTGCGCAGGTCCGTGCTGGCCCGGGGGATACGCCCTCCTCTCCACCGGGCACTTCTCGGTATAGCATTTCTGCCCTTTGAGAAAGAGCTTCTGCCCCTCCCTGCGACAGAGCTTGCAGACCGCTCCCGTGTATCGCGCCATCGAAATGTGTCCTGATTGAAGAGTCCCGAACCTTCAGGTGCCGAAGAGACGCCCGCGCCGCCTGGCGGGCGGGCCGCCCGCCGCGCCTTCAGACCCTGCGCTTCTTCGGAGGCCGGCACCCGTTGTGTGGAAGCGGGGTTACGTCTTGGATGGACTTTACCTTGAGCCCGGCCGCCGCGAGAGCCGATATCGCGGATTCACGCCCGGATCCGGGGCCCTGGACGCGCACGTCCACACGCCGGACCCCGAGTGCGTATGCATCGCGCCCCGCCTGCTCTGCGCAGACGGTCGCGGCGAAGGGTGTTGACTTCTTGGAGCCCTTGAAGCCGGCCTTCCCCGCACTCGCCCACGTCACGACATCTCCCGCCGCGTCGGTGATCGTCACGATCGTGTTGTTGAAGGTGGCCTGGATATGGGCCACTCCGTCCGCCTCGACGATCCGCTTCCGCCGACCCCGCCCGGAGCCCTTCTTCCCATGTGAACCTTTACTCGGCACCGCTGGACACCTCCTGTCGTCGCGCTAGCAGGGCCCAGAGAGGCGGGCCCGATGATCCAACCCTACTTCTTCGGTGCCTTCTTCTTCCCGGCGATCGCCCGTCTCTTCCCCTTGTGCGTCCGGGCGTTCGTGCTCGTTCGCTGACCGCGCACGGGCAGCCCGCGGCGATGACGGATACCACGGTAGCATCCGATGTCCATCAGCCGCTTGATGTTCATCGAGGTCTCCGTCCGGAGCGCTCCCTCGACCTTGTAGCGCGTCTCGATCTCGCGGCGAAGACGGCTCACCTCCTCGTCGCTCAGATCGTGCGTCCGGGCGTTCGAATCGACACCCGCTCCCTCAAGAATCTCGACCGCCCTCGATCGCCCCACCCCGTAGATATACGTCAACGCGATCTCGATACGCTTGTTTCTTGGCAGATCAACGCCGGCAATTCTCGCCATCGGTTCTCTAGCGTCCGTTCATCGGGCGTGGGCCGTAAGGGCTCAGCCCTGGCGCTGCTTGTGCCTCGGGTTTCTCTTGCAGATGATGCGCACGACGCCCCGTCGGCGAATCACCTTGCAGTGCTCGCAGATCGGCCTGACGCTCGTTCTCACCTTCACCCGGCGCGCTCCCCCAGTTCATTGCACAGCTGGGAAAGGTAACCCGTCCCGTGTCGCCTCTCAAGGCGTCGTCTGGGCACACTCACGAGGACTCCACCTGGGCCGTGTCCCGCGTGAGGACGCGGGCACCCTCCCCGGTGAGCGCGACCGTGTGCTCGAAGTGCGCGGAGGTGGAGCCGTCCGCCGTCATCATCGTCCACCGGTCGGCGAGCGTCCGAACCTCGCGGCTCCCCATCGAGATCATCGGCTCGATGGCGAGCACCATCCCCACCCTGAGCGCCGGCCCCTTCCCAGGATCCCCGAAGTTCGGGATCTGGGGCTCCTCGTGGAGCTTCCGACCGACCCCGTGGCCCACTAGGTCCCGGATAATCGAGTAGCCCGTACCCTCGACGACCCGTTCGACAGCGTGCCCAATGTCGCCAACGTGGCCGAGGGCAGCCGCCGCCTCGATGGCCTGATCAAGCGCCTCCCTCGTGACCGAGAGGAGTCGTTCAATCTCCCCCGGGACCTGCCCCACGGGGAAGGTCCGCGCCGAGTCCGAGCACCATCCGTTCAGCTTGACACCCACGTCGATGGAGATGATGTCGCCCTCCCGAACGGTGCGCTCGGCGGAGGGTATCCCGTGGACGACCTCCTCGTTGATCGAGGTGCAGAGCGACGCAGGGAACCCGTAGAGCCCCTTGAAGCCGGGGAGCGCGCCCTTGTGGGAGCGGATAAACTCGTCCGCAAAGGCGTCGAGCGCTGCGGTCGAGACCCCAGGGATGATCCTGGATTCCAGTTCGCCGAAGAGCTCGGCGATGATCGCCCCGCCGCGGGCGATCTTCTCGATCTCTTCGGTCGTCTTCAGCTCGACCACGCCCCGCACCTTACGCGAACGCACCGAAGCGGGAGGTGAGGCTGGTATCCACCGCTACCTGAACCTCGCCGGGAGACCCCTCCCCATCCACCCGCAGGACCGGCCCGCGCGCGCCGTAGTAGTCGACGAGCGGCTCCGTCTGCTCGAGGTAAACTCGGAGACGCCGGCTTACCGTCTCCGGAGTGTCGTCCTGCCGGTGCACGAGCATCGCACCGCACGCGTCACAGACACCCCCCGAAGCCGACGGACCGAAGTAGACGTTGTAGATGCGCCCGCACCCCTCGCAACCCCGCCGTCCGCTGATCCGCCTGACCAACACCTCCTCGGATGCCTCGAGGACGACGACCGCGTCGACCGGGCGGGCGGCACTGGAGAGCGCCTCAGCCTGGGCCACTGTTCTCGGGAAGCCGTCGAGGAGGACGCTCGAGCCTTCCGGGAGACCGGAGATGCGTTCCTCGACAAGCGCGACCATCACGTCATCTGGGACGAGCTCGCCCACATCCATGTAACGTTCAGCCCTTCGTCCCACCTCCGTCCCCTCCCGGCGCGCCGCCCGGAGGAGGTCGCCCGTCACGAGACGCTCCCACCCGAAGGCCTCGGCCAAGCGGAGCCCCTGGGTCCCCTTCCCGACCCCTGGGGGGCCGAGGAGGATCACGAAGAGACCCCGGTCTCGCATCGCTACATGTACCTTTGGCGTCCGCGCACCTTGACCCGGCCCTTCTTCATGAAGCCGTCGTAGTGGCGAAGCAGGAGGTGCTGCTGCGCCCGCTGGACGGTATCGAGACCCACGCCCACGCAGATCAGGAGTCCCGTACCGCCGAAGAAGAAGGTCTGGATGCTGAAGATGTCGAAGATCCAGAAGGGGATCATCGCGATCGCCGCCAGATATAGGGAGCCCGGAACGAGGACGCGCGTCAGGACCCGGTCGATGTACTCCGCCGTCCGGGCCCCCGGCTTCACCCCGGGGATGAAGGCGCCCTGCTTTTTGAGGTTCTCCGCGAGGTCCACGGGGTTGAAGATGATCGCCGTGTAGAAGTAGGTGAAGAAGACGATCATGAGCCCGTAGGTCCCGTAGTAGAGCCAGTTCCCAGGCTGAAACATGTTCGCCAGGTCCTGGAAGAAGACGGAACTCGAGAAGGCCCCGATCGTTCCCGGGATGATGATAAAGGACTGGGCAAAGATGATCGGCATGACCCCTGACGCATTCACCCGGATCGGGACGTAGGATTTCTGGCCCTCCTGGATCCGGCCGCGCCCGACAACCTTCCTCGGGATTTGGACCGGGATCTGCCGGGCGCCCATTGTCATCGATACGACGCCGCCCGTCACCCCGACGATGACAGCGACGAGCACGAGGAGGGAAACAACGCCGATCTCCCCAACCATCATGGCCTCCCAGGTGCGCACAACCGCGCTCGGCAAGCCCTCGATGATGGAGAAGAAGATGAGGAGCGACATCCCGTTCCCGATCCCGTGCTCGGTGATCTGCTCGCCGAGCCACATCACGAAGATCCCGCCCACCGTCAAGGTAACCACCGTGCTGATCGTGAAGACGAGGCCCGAGGTGACGACTGCGCCCTCGATAGAGCCGACGAAGACAGAGTAGCCGTAGCCCTGGAGGACGCAGAGGACGACCGTCACGTACCGGGTCCACTGCGTGATCTTCTTTCGCCCCTCCTCCCCCTCCTTCTGGAGCTTCTCGATCGTGGGAAAAACGGCCGCGAGGAGCTGGAACATGATCGAGGCCGAGATATACGGCATGATCCCCAGAGCGAAGATCGTCGCCCGGGAGAGCCCCCCGCCCACGAACATGTCGTAAACCCCGAAGAGCGTCCCGCCGAAGAGCTGGCCGAACTGCGCCTGGAGCGCCGGGAGGTTGATCCCGGGCGCCGTGATGTGCGCACCCACCCGGTAGATGAGCAGCACGAGGAGGGTGAAGAGGATCCGGTCCTTGAGCTCCGGAAAGCGGAAGAGGTTCTGGAGCGGGTTCGCCATAGGAAGGTCAGCCGTAGTTGCCGGAGCGATGCCCTGCCGGGGGCGCTTGGTGCATCACCGTTCGATCCGCGTGACCGAGCCCCCAGCTGCCTCGATCTTCGCCTCCGCCGCCTCGCTCGCGGCGTGCACCGAGACGCGGAGTGCCCGGTCGATCCCCCCCTTGGCGAGGAGCTTCACGGGCTCCTTGAGCGATCCGATGAAGCCATGAGCATACAGGTGTTCGGGGGTCACGTCGGAGCCCTCGAAGCCGTCAAGCCGCCCCACGTTCACGACTTGGTACGTGACGCGGCGCCTGGGTTTGAAGCCGCCCTTCGGGACCCGGCGCTGGAGGGGCATCTGCCCCCCCTCGAAGCCGGCTGGAATCGAGCTTCCGGAGCGCGATTTCTGCCCCTTCTGGCCCCTCCCAGCTGTCTTGCCGAGCCCCGATCCGGGGCCCCGACCCCGCCGTTTTCTCGGCGATCGCGATCCGGGCGGGGGACGAAGGTCGTGTAGCTCGGCCATCTGTGGGCTACTCCTCCACCTCTCGGACCTGAACGAGGTGGCGCACGTGGTGGATCATCCCGCGGATCGCGGGCGTGTCGTTGTGTACCCGTGTCTGTTGGTGCCGGGTGAATCCGAGCGCCCGAAGCGTCCTCCGATGTGCCTCGGGACGGCCGATCCGGCTCCGGATCTGGGTGATCGCGATCTTTCCCGTCCCTTTCTTCCTAGCCACGACGTACCCCCGCGCCAAGCGCCTCGATGGGAATGCCGCGCTCCCTCGCGACCTGCTCGGGGGTTACGAGGTGCGTCAGCGCATCCATTGTCGCGCGGACGACGTTGACCGGATTGTTGCTCCCGAGACTCTTCGTGAGGATATCCGTAACGCCTGCTGCCTCGAGAACTGCCCGCACGGGGCCTCCGGCGATGACCCCCGTACCGGGGGCGGCAGGCCTGAGGAGGACACGCCCCGCCCCCCAACGCCCGACAATCTCGTGGGGAATCGTCCCGCCCGTAACCGGGACCTCGACCAGTTCCTTCGAGGCGTGCTCCATCCCCTTCCGGATCGCCTCGGCCACCTCGTTCGCCTTCGCGAGCTGGACGCCGACGTTTCCCCGGCGGTCGCCCACGGCGACGAGCGCGCTGAAGGAGAAGCGCCGCCCCCCCTTCACCACCTTCGCGACCCGGTTGATATGGATCACCGTCTCGACCAGGTCACTCTCCCGCCGCCGGCCCCGCTCCTTGTCCCTAGCCATCAGAAGTGCAGCCCTCCCTTCCTGGCCCCGTTGGCAAATGCCTTCACGCGGCCGTGGTAGCGGTATCCGGCACGATCGAAGACGACCGCCCCGACCCCCTGCTCGACCGCCCGTTCCGCGAGAAGTCTACCCGCCTCGAATGCCCCGCAGATCCTCGGTGGCACCTCGGACTCGGAGGCGGCAGCCGCCTCCCTCACCGCCTCGGAGAGCGTCGAGATCCCGAGGAGCGTCCTCCCCTCGTCGTCGTCCACGATCTGGCCCTCGATGTTCCTGAGCGAACGGAATACGACGAGCCTCGGGCGATCCGCACTTCCGGCCACGCGCTTTCGGACGCGCGCGTGCCGACGGGCTCTCTGGAGACGCCGACTCTTCTTGAACTTGGAGTACTTGACCCTCATCACCCGAGACTCCTCCCCATCAACGATTGCCGCGGGGTCCTAGCCCGCCGTCTTCCCGGCCTTCCTCCGGACGACCTCGCCCACGTACCGCACGCCCTTCCCCTTGTACGGCTCCGGGGGCCGGATCGACCGGATCTCGGCCGCCACCTGTCCAACAAGCTGCTTGTCCGTCCCCCGCACGACGACCTCGGTCGGCGTCGGCGTCTCGATCTCGATCCCTTCGGGGACCGGGAACTCGACGGGGTGGGAGAAGCCGAGGTGGAAGGTGACCTCGCTGCCCTTCCGATCGGCGCGGTACCCAACCCCCCGGATCTCGAGCCTCCGCTCGAAGCCCTCCGTCACGCCCGCCACCATGTTCGCGATGAGGGAGCGAGTGAGCCCGTGAAGCGCGCGGTGCCGCTTCTGCTCGGAGGGACGGCTCACTGTAACCACCCCATCCGAGATCTCGACCCCGATCTCCGGGTGGGGCGCGAGCTCAAGAGCCCCCTTCGGACCCTCCACCTTCAGGGTTCCCCCCTCCGACTCGATCTTCACCCCCTTCGGGAGATCGATCGGCTGCCCGCCGATTCTCGACATTCTTCAGCTCTCAGATCGATCCAACGCCGATTTCGTCACCAGATGATCGCCATCAGCTCTCCCCCCACCCCGAGCTCGCGCGCGCTCCGGTCCGAGACGATGCCCCGGGAGGTGGATAGGATCGCCATTCCGAGTCCGTTTCGGACCCTCGGGATCTCGTCGACGGAGACGTAGTGGCGCAGCCCCGGCCTCGAGACCCGCTTCAGGTGGCGGATGATAGGCTGGCCCTCGAAGTACTTGAGGTAGACGCGGAGCACACCGTGGCGGCCGTCGTCGAGCACCTTGTAGTCGAAGACAAAATGGTTCTCCTTCAGGATCCGGGCGACCTCGATCTTGAGCTTGGAAACCGGGATATCCGCCCACCGGCGTCCCGCGCCGAGGCCGTTCCTGATTCGGGTGAGCATGTCTGCCACCGGATCGGTCATCATCGCTCTCTGGCTCCTCTACCAGCTGGCCTTTCGGACCCCGGGGATCTCGCCCCGGAGCGCCATCTCCCGGAAACAGATCCGGCAGATCCCGAACTTCCGCACGTACGCACGCGGGCGCCCACACCGGTTGCACCGGTGATAGCCGCGGACCCCGAACTTGGGCTTTCGCCTAGACTTTTCGACCAGTGCTTTCTTCGCCAAGTTGCCCTCTCTCTCCTATTCCTGGATCGCCACGGGCGTCTGGCCGCGGAAGGGGAATCCGAGCTCCCGGAGGAGGGCATACGCCTCGTCGTCCCTCGCCGCGGAGGTCACGATCGTGATGTCCATCCCGTGCACCCGCTCAACGGCGTCGTAGTCGATCTCGGGGAAAATGATCTGTTCGCGGATCCCGAGCGTGTAGTTCCCCCGTCCGTCGAAGGATCTCGGGGGAATCCCCCGGAAATCGCGGATCCTGGGGATCGTGGCGGAGACGAGCCGGTCGAGGAACTCATACATCCGGTGCCGGCGAAGGGTGACAGAGACCCCGACTGGCATCCCCACCCGGAGGGAGAAGTTCGCGATTGACTTCCGGGCCTTCCGTACGACAGGCTTCTGCCCGGTGATGACCGAGAGCTCCTCGACGACCGAATCGAGGAGCTTCTGACTTCGGCTCCCCTCGCCCACGCCGACGTTCACGACGACCTTCTCAACCTTGGGGACTTGGTGCACGTTCCCGAGCCCGAGCTCGTCTTTGAGCTTCGGGCGCACCTTGTCCTGGTAGTAGGTCAGTAGCCTCGGCTTCATCGTGCCGTCCCGTTTCGCGCTCAACACCCCGCTCCCGCCTCGCTCACGGCCGGGGAACCGGATTGCCGCTCTTCACCGAGATCCGCTCCTTCGATCCGTCCATTCCACGCCGGATTCGGACCCTCGAGGCCACCCCGGACTCGGGCTCGATCAGCATCACGTTCGAGATGTCGACCGGCGCCTCGAAGGAGATGATCCCGCCCTCCGGATTCTCCTGCGTCGGCCTCTGGTGACGCACCCGCATGTTCACACCCTCCACCACCACGTGCCCGGCAGAGGCGTCCACGCGGAGGACCACGCCCTCGCTGTCCCGGTAGTTCCCCCGGATCACCCGCACCCGGTCCCCCCGCAGGACACGCGTTCTTCGCTTCCCGCGCCGCGCCGCCCTGGCCTTCGACATCAGAGTACCTCCGGGGCAAGGGAGACGATCTTCATGTAGCGCTTCTCTCTCAACTCCCGTCCGACGGGCCCGAAGATGCGCGTGCCTCTCGGTTCCCCACCGTCGCTGATCAGGACCGCCGCGTTCTCGTCGAAGCGGATATACGAGCCGTCCTTTCGCCCCATCTCCTTCGCGGTCCGAACGATCACGGCCCTCGCCACCTCTCCCTTTTTCACTGCGGAATTGGGGAGCGCATCCTTGATCGCGACGACGATCACATCCCCAACCCTGGCGTAGCGTCGCCTAGACCCTCCCAGAACGCGAATGCAGAGGGCCCGTTTCGCCCCCGTATTGTCGGCGATCTTGAGGATGGACTCCTCCTGGATCATCGTTCGGTTCCTCTATCGCTGCCCGTGGCCACCCGACTCAGACTCGCTCCGGCCGTTCGAGCAACCGTACGACCCTCCACCTCTTCAGCTTGGAGAGCGGCCGCGTCTCCTGGATCTGCACAACGTCGCCCACCCTGTACTCGTTCTCCCCGTCGTGCACGTGGTACTTCTTCGAGCGAATCATCGCCTTCCGGTAGAGCGGGTGCTGAATCCGCCGGTCCACCCTCACCACGACGGTCTTGTCACCGCTGTCGCTGACGACGGTGCCCTGGCGGAGCTTCCGGCGTCCGCGCTCCTCCACACCGGTACCTCCAGGCGTCTCCATCCCGTTCTCACTCATGCCGCATCCACCACTCCCTCGCCCCGGCTCGCCCCGGCCGCAGCTCTACTCCGCTCGCGAATGACGGTCTTCATCCGGGCGATATCGCGCCGGATCTGCCCCGAAAGCTTCGGATTCTCGATCTGCATCATCCCCGCCCGGATCCGGAGCCGGAAGAGTTCCTCCCTCAGCTCGCTGATCCGCTCCTGGATCTGGGGATCGGCGAGCTCCCGAATGTCAGCAACGTCCATCTGTCCCCCGCATCAGAGCTCCTCGTCCCGAACCAGGAACCGCGTGCGGATCGGCAGCTTCGCCGCCGCAAGCCTCATCGCGTGCTCCGCAATGTCGCGGGGCACCCCCTCCATCTCGAACATGACGCGCCCCGGCTTGACGACGGCGACCCAACCTTCCGGATTCCCCTTACCCTTACCCATCCGGGTCTCGGCGGGCTTCTGAGTCGTCGGCTTGTCCGGGAAGATCCGGATCCAAACCTTTCCGCCCCGCTTAATGTGGCGCGTCATCGCGATCCGGGCGGCCTCGATTTGGCGATTCGAGATCCACGCCGGCTCGCTCGCCTGCAGCCCGTATTCCCCGAAAGAAACGCGCTGGCCACGGTTCGCGGCACCCCGCATCCGGCCCTTGTGCTTCTTCCGGTACTTGACCCGCTTCGGTGAGAGCATCTCTTCTCTCTCGGCTCCTCAGCTATCCGTCGAATAGGTGCGGCCACGACGCTCGTCCATGACCTCGCCCAGAAAGATCCAGCATTTGACGCCGACCGTCCCGTAGGTGGTGTGCGCCTCTACGCTCGCGTAGTCAATATCCGCCCTGAGCGTGTGAAGCGGGACCCGCCCATCATTATACCCCTCGACGCGCGCGATCTCGGCGCCGCCCAGGCGGCCCCCGCACTGGATGCGGATCCCCTCCGCGCCCGCGCGCTGCGAGGATTGGATCGCCCGCTTCATCGCGCGTCGAAAGGAAATCCGGTTCTGGATCTGATGCGCCACGTTTTCGGCCACGAGCTTCGCGCTGAGTTCCGGGCGCTTGACCTCCTCGACGTTTACCGAGACTTCCGCATTTGTGAGGACGCCAAGCTCGTCCCGGAGCTTGTCCACCTCCGCTCCCCGCTTCCCGATCACGACGCCCGGCCGCGCCGTCTGCACCGTAACAACGATCTTCGAGGGCTTCCGCTCGATGTCCACCTCCGCGATCGCCGCGTGCGCAAGACGCCGACCGAGGTAGCGGCGGATCGTCTCGTCCTCCTTCAGGAAGCGCGGGAAGTCCTTCTCCGCATACCAGCGCGACTTCCAGTCCTTGAGGACGCCGAGGCGAAATCCGATCGGGTGGGTCTTTTGGCCCATGCGTAACTACTCCCTCGTCTCCACGGCTACGGTAATGTGGCTCATCCGCCGACGGCGCGGGGCCGCGCGGCCCATCGCTGCGGCTTTGTAGCGCCGGAGCGTCGGGCCCTCGTCGACGAAGGCCTCGCGTACGACGAGGTCGTCGATGTCAACGATCTGGCCCTCGTCCTCGGCACGGTACTGCGCGTTCGCCACCGCAGAGCGAAGCGTTTTCTCCACGGGCTCGGCCGCCGCCTTCTTCGAGAACTGAAGGAGTGCATACGCCTCGTTGACCGAGCGCCCCCGGATCTGGTCCACGACGAGCCGCACCTTCCTCGGGCTCATCCGGATGAACCTTGCCACCGCCTTCGCCGGCATCGTCCTCTCCTCTCGCCTCGCCCGCTAGCGGGCCTTCACCCGCTTGTCGGCGAGCCTGCCGCCGTGTCCCCGAAAGAGGCGGGTGGGAGAGAATTCACCGAGCTTGTGGCCCACCATGTTCTCCGTCACGTAGACTGGGATGAACTTGTTCCCGTTGTGGACGGCGATCGTGTGCCCCACGAACTCCGGCGAGATCGTGGATGCCCGGGACCACGTCCTGAAAACCTTCTTCTCGCCCCGGGAGTTCATGAGCTCGACCCGCTGCCGAAGCTTCTCGTCGATGAAGGGACCCTTCCGAACGCTTCGTGGCATCTCTCCTTCCTTCCTCGTA
The DNA here is from genome assembly GCA_965206975.1 of Longimicrobiales bacterium. Classification (GTDB taxonomy): domain Bacteria; phylum Gemmatimonadota; class Gemmatimonadetes; order Longimicrobiales; family Gaopeijiaceae; genus JAAXGI01. Next base: position 669,320 of record OZ242253.1, read on the forward strand.
TCGGCCGCTGGACCGGATCCCCGGCCAGCGGACCTCGACTACTTGGTCGCCCGGCCCCGGCGACGTCCGCGAACGATATACTGGTCCGAGTACTTCTTTCGCCGGCGCGTCTTCGTGCCCTCCGATTTCCCCCAGGGGGAGACGGGGGGGCGTCCGCCGGAGCTCCGGCCCTCCCCACCCCCGAGGGGATGGTCGACCGGGTTCATCGCGACGCCCCTGACCTTCGGACGGCGGCGGCGCCATCGGCTCGCACCCGCCTTCCCGAGCGACTGAAGCTCGTGGTCCTGATTACCTACCTGGCCGATCGTCGCCATGCACTCGCGGTGCACGCGGCGGACCTCCGTGGAGGGAAGGCGGAGCGTCACGTACTTCCCCTCCTTCGCAACCACGTTGACACCCGCCCCCGCAGAACGGGCCATCTGACCCCCCTTCCCCAAGGTCAGCTCCACGTTATGGACTGTCGTTCCCAAGGGGATCCGGGAGAGCGGCATCGCGTGGCCCACCGTGATGTCCGCCTCCGGGCCCGAGAGGATCGTGTCCCCTACCCCGAGGCCGCGGGGGTGTAGAATGTAGCGCTTCTCGCCATCAGCGTAAGTCACGAGAGCGATGTTCGCCGTACGGTTCGGGTCGTACTCGATCTCGGTGATCCGGCCGGGGATCCCGTACTTGTCTCGGCGGAAATCGATCTTCCGGTACGTCCGCTTGTGGCCGCCGCCGCGGCGGCGCATCGTCATGTGACCGTGGTGGTTCCGGCCCCCGGTTCCCCGGAGCCCCTCGGTGAGCGAGCGCTCGGGCTCCGAACGCGTGATTTCGGACCTGTCCACGATCGAGCGGAAGCGGCTCCCGCTCGTGACCGGCTTGAATCTCTTGAGAGCCATTCGCTATTCCCTCACCCCACCGCGTAGTACTCGATGTGGTCCCCTTCGGCCAGGCGGACCATCGCCTTCTTGTAGCCGGGCCTCCGGCCGCCCGGATTCCTGCGGCTGAGCCGGCCCATGAGTGCCCGCTTCGCCTTCCCCGGGTAGCGGGCCGTCCGCACGTCCTCGACGATCACGTCCCACGCCGCCTCGACGGCCGCGGCGATCTGCGCCTTGTTCGCGTCCCGGTGGACGATGAAGGTGAAGACGTTGTGCTCCGACTGCTCGTGGGCCGCCTTCTCGGTGACGACAGGAGAGACGATCACGTCGAAGAGGTCACGCATCGGCTCCCTCCTCGCCGTCCGGAGCGGCGGCCTGTACTTCCTCGCCCTCCGCGGGCCCGCCCACCCCTTCCGTCACGTCTTCATCGGCCTGCACGGCCTCCCCCGCGGCGGCGGTTTCATCGGCCTGCGCCTCCTCGAACACCGTACGCTCGATGACCACCGTCCTCGACCACAGGATGTCGTACGTCGACTCCTCGCCAAAGGGCCGGACAAGGATTGTCGGGACGTTCCGGCCAGAGAGGACGACGTTCTCCTTCACCCCATCGGTGAGGAGGAGCACCTTGCCCTGGGCCTCGATCTCCGTGAGGTAGCGTACGAGCCTCCGCGTGGAGGGCGCCTCGAAGGAGAGCGGATCGATGACGGTGACCCGCTCCTCCGCCGCGCGGGCACTCAGTGCGGAACGGCGAGCGAGCGCCTTGACCTTCTTCGGGACCCGGCGGCGCCAGGAGTGAGGCTGCGGGGGGAAGGCCCTCCCGCCCCCCGTCCACTGTGCGGCGCGCGTCGTCCCCTGTCTCGCTCTCCCCGTCCCCTTCTGGCGCCACGGCTTGCGGCTCCCGCCGCGTACCTTCGCCCGGTTTTTCGCCGCGCCCGTGCCCTGCCTCTGATTCGCCAGGTGTGCCGTCACGACGATGTGGAGGACATCCTCGTTCACGGCACCCCCGAAGAGTTCGTCCGGAAGCGCCCTGCCGGTCCCCATTCGACCGTCCGCTTGGTAGTACTTCGCCGTTGCCATCATTCCTATTTCGAGATGAGGAGATACGCGTGCTGGTGCCCCGGAACCCCACCCTTGATGAAGAGGAGGTTCTTCTCCGAGTCCACCCGGACGATCTCCATGTTGCGGATCGTGGTGCGATGCCCCCCCATCTGCCCTGGCAGCTTCTTCCCCTTGATCACGCGCGACGGATCGGTTCCGGGCCCGAGCGACCCCGGAACCCTGGACATCGGGTGGCCGTGGGAGGCCGGGCAACCGGCGAAACCGTGGCGCTTGACGACCCCCTGGAACCCCCGGCCCTTCGAGGTGCCGACGACCTTGACCCGCTCGCCTGCATCGAAGATCCCGACGGTGAGCTCGGAGCCCGCCTCGAGCCCCGCGTCCGCATCTACCGGGAATTCGCGGAGGACTCTCGGGGCGTAGTCGAGGCCGATCCGGGCCGCGTGGCCGAGCTCCCCCCGCGGGCTCCGCTTCTCCTTCTTCCGTCCGAACCCGATCTGGACGGCGCTGTACCCGTCCCTCTCCTCCGTCTTCAGCTGCACGACGGGACAGGGACCGGCCTCGATCACGGTAACGGGTACAGCACGGCCCTCGTCGTCGAAGACCCGCGTCATCCCTACCTTGCGCCCGATCAGTCCCGCCATCTCACGCCTTCCCCTTTACTCTCCCATCGCCGGGCCGGAGCCCGTCAATCGACCTTGATCTCGACATCCACCCCGGCGGGCAGGTCGAGCTTCGTCAGCGCGTCCACCGTCGCCGTCCGGCTCTCCGTGATGTCGATGAGCCGCTTGTGCGTACGGAGCTCAAACTGCTCCCTCGACTTCTTGTCGATGTGCGGACCCCTCAGCACCGTCCACCGCTCGCGCCGGGTGGGGAGGGGAACTGGCCCCTTGACCGTCGCCCCCGTCTTCTCGGCGGTCCGGACGATGTCAGAGGCCGTCTGGTCGATGACCCAGTGGTCGAACGCCTTCAGCCGTATGCGGATTCTGCCTGCCATGTGATCCTCTCGTGGGCCTCCGGTTCTCGATATTGGGACCCGAGCCGCTTCGTCAGTCCACGATCTCGGTGACTACCCCGGCCCCGACCGTGCGTCCACCCTCCCGGATCGCAAAGCGAAGCTCCTTCTCCATCGCAATCGGGCTGATCAACTCGACGTCCATCTGCACATTGTCCCCCGGCATCACCATCTCCACCCCTTCCCCCAGGTGCGCCGAGCCCGTCACGTCCGTCGTCCGAAAGTAGAACTGCGGACGGTAGCCGTCGAAGAAGGGCGTGTGCCTGCCCCCCTCCCCCTTCGTCAGCACGTAGACCTCCGCCTTGAACTTCGTGTGCGGCATAATCGAACCCGGCTTCGCAAGCACCATCCCACGCTCCACCTCGTCCTTCTTCGTCCCCCGAAGAAGCACCCCCGCATTGTCTCCCGCCTCGCCCTGATCGAGCAGCTTGCGAAACATCTCCACACCCGTCACCACCGTCTTCGTCCCCAGCTCCGCACTCAGCCCGACAAGCGCCACATCCTCACCCACCTTGATCACCCCCCGCTCGATCCGACCCGTCGCCACCGTCCCCCGGCCCGTGATCGTAAACACGTCCTCGACCGGCATGAGGAAGGGCTTGTCCGTATCCCGCTCCGGCTCCGGAATGTACTCGTCGATCGCATCCATCAACTCCCCGATGCTCCTCGTCTCCTCCGCCTCCGGATCCCCGCTCTCGAGCGCCTGGAGCGCCGATCCCCGAACAACCGGAATGTCGTCGCCCGGGAAATCGTACTCGCTCAGAAGCTCCCGCACCTCAAGCTCCACCAGCTCCAGCAGCTCCTCGTCATCCAGCATGTCGCACTTGTTCAGGTACACCACGATGTCCGGAACATTCACCTGCCTCGCAAGCAGGATGTGCTCTCGCGTCTGCGGCATCGGCCCGTCCGCCGCGCTCACCACCAAAATCGCGCCGTCCATCTGCGCCGCGCCCGTAATCATGTTCTTCACGTAGTCCGCGTGCCCCGGACAGTCCACGTGCGCATAGTGCCGATTCGCCGTCTCGTACTCCACGTGCGCCGTCGCAATCGTAATCCCCCGCTCCCGTTCCTCCGGCGCCTTGTCGATGTTGTCGAACGAGACATACTCCGCCAGTCCCCGCTGCGCCTGCACCGACGTAATCGCCGCCGTCAACGTCGTCTTCCCATGGTCCACGTGCCCAATCGTACCCACGTTCACATGCGGCTTCGTCCGCTCAAATCTCGCCTTGGCCATCGTCTCCCTCTCCCCTACGCCTCGCTTCCGGATTCCCGTGAAAAAAAGAGGGCCGAGCTCAGCTGCTCAGCCCCCAGTGCTGCCTCCATTTGCCGTCGTAATCTGGTCCGCCACGCTCTTCGGCACCTCACCGTAGTGACCGAACTGCATCGTGTAGACGGCGCGCCCCTGGCTCATCGAGCGGAGCACCGTCGAGTAGCCGAACATCTCGCCGAGCGGGACGAAGGCGGAGATCACGCGTGCCCCCGCCCGGTCGTCCATCCCATCGACCCTCCCTCGCCTCGAAGAGAGATCCCCGATGATGTCTCCCAAGTAGTCGGCCGGAGTGACCACCTCGACCTCCATGATCGGCTCGAGGAGAACAGGCCTCGCCTTCCGGACGGCCTCCTTGAGCGCGAGGGAGCCCGCGATCTTGAAGGCCATCTCCGAGGAGTCGACGTCGTGATACGAGCCGTCGATCAACTCGACAGCGAGATCGATGATCGGGTAGCCGGCGAGAGCGCCGGCACCGAGCGCGTCCCGGATCCCCGCCTCCACCGAGGAGATGAACTCCCGGGGGATCGAGCCTCCCACGATCCGGTTCTCGAAGACGATGCCGGATCCCGCGTCTCCCGGCACGACGTTGATGACGACATGCCCGTACTGCCCCCGCCCCCCGGTCTGGCGGACGAACCGACCCTCCACGTTCTGGACGGGAGCGCGCACCGTTTCCCGGTACGCCACCTGCGGCCGGCCGACGCTCGCCTCGACCTTGAACTCCCGCTTCAGCCGGTCCACGATGATCTCGAGGTGGAGTTCGCCCATCCCGGAGATGATCGTCTGGTTCGTTTCGGGATCGGTCCCGACCCGGAAGGTCGGATCCTCCTCGGTGAGCTTCGCGAGACCGCCGGCGAGCTTGTCCTGATCGGCCTTCGTCTTCGGCTCGATCGCGACCGAGATCACGGGCTCCGGGAAGTCCATGCTCTCGAAGACGATCGCGTGGGCCGGATCGCAGAGCGTGTCCCCGGTCCGAACCCCCTTGAGCCCGATCGCGGCCGCGATGTCCCCCGCGAAGACTTCCTTGCGCTCGTCCCGCTTGTTCGCGTGCATCTGAAGGAGGCGACCGACACGCTCCTTCGTCCCCCGCGTCGCATTTCGGATGTGCGTCCCGGTGGGGATCGAGCCCGAATAGACACGGAAGAAGGTAAGCTTCCCGACGTACGGGTCCGCCATGATCTTGAAGGCGAGCGCCGAGAAGGGCTCCGCGTCGTCCGCTCGGCGTGCCCCGGTACGCTCAGGATCATCCGGATCCCGGCCAGAGATCGGCGGGACATCGACGGGGGAGGGGAGATAGTCTACGACGCCGTCGAGGAGGAGCTGAACTCCCTTGTTCTTGAAAGCGGAGCCGCAGTAGACCGGGAAGAGCTGGCCGGTGATCGTGGCCTTCCTTACGGCGGAACGGAGCTCCACGTCCGTCGGTTCCTCCCCGCCGATGTATTTCTCAAGGAGGACGTCGTCGTGTTCGGCGACGGCCTCGATAAGCGCCTCCCGAAGCCGCGCGCACTCCCCTGCGAGCTCGGGCGGGATCGCCTCCTCGTGGTAATGGCTCCCGAGATCGTCATCGTAAATAAAGGCCTTCCCGAGGATGAGATCCACGGTTCCGCGGAAGTCCTCCCCATCCCCGACCGGGATCTGCACCGGGTGCGCATTCGCCTTCAGCCGCTCGCGCATCATCGCGACGACCCGCCCGTAGTCGGCCCCGACCCGGTCCATCTTGTTGACGAAGGCGACACGGGGCACCCGGTAGCGGTCCGCCTGGCGCCAGACGGTCTCGGACTGCGGTTCCACACCGGCCACTGCGCAGAAGACGGCCACGGCGCCGTCGAGCACCCGAAGGGAGCGCTCGACCTCGACGGTGAAGTCGACGTGCCCCGGGGTGTCGATGATGTTGATCCGGTATTCCGTCCCCGAGCGCGTCCAGTAGGCGGTCGTCGCGGCCGAAGTGATCGTGATTCCGCGCTCCTGCTCCTGCTCCATCCAGTCCATCGTCGCCGCCCCGTCATGGACCTCCCCCATGCGGTGCAGGCGCCCCGTGTAGAACAGGATGCGCTCGGTCGTAGTCGTCTTCCCGGCATCGATGTGTGCCATGATCCCGATGTTCCGGAATCTCTCGAGCGGGTGTCGCCTTGGCATCGAATCTATTTCCTGCCCTCATTCGGCGAGGCCAGTTACGGCCGCCAAAGTCAAGTCGTATCGTTCGGGGTCTTTCCCCCCTGCTCATCAATACAAACGCGCAGGAGCGATGAAGTGGCGCACGCGCCCGGGCTTCCCGTCGTGACCACCCACTCCCGGCCACCAGCCCCCTGCGCGCTACCGAACGGAGAACCCGGGTGGGGGCTCCCCACTTCGACGCTCTGCGCGTCCTAGGTCAAACGCCTCGGGCTACCAGCGATAGTGGGCGAACGCCTTGTTCGCTTCTGCCATCCGGTGCGTGTCTTCCTTCCTCTTGATCGTGGAACCCTCGTTTCGGGCTGCAGCCATCAACTCGCTGGCGAGCCTCTCCGCCATGGTTTTCTCGCCCCGTCCCCTCGCGAAGCCGATGAGCCACCGGATCGCGAGGGCGTTCCGACGCTCCGGGCGGACCTCGATGGGAACCTGATAGGTAGCTCCACCAACCCTGCGGCTCTTCACCTCGAGCGCCGGCTTCACATTCTGGATCGCCTGGTCGAATACCTGAAGGCCCGATTGGCCCGACTTCTCCTCGATGATATCGAGCGCATCGTAGAAGATGGACTCTGCCAGCGACTTCTTGCCGTCCAGCATCAACGTGTTCATGAACTTGGACGCAACGGGGGAGTCGAACTTCGGATCCCCGACTTCCGCCCGGTTCTCGGCTCTTGATCTGCGGCTCATCTTTCCCTATTCAACGCTCCCTCAGGTATCGGGGCCCTCGCCCGTCATCCCTTGGGACGCTTCGCTCCGTACTTGCTTCGCCCCTGCCTCCGACTGGAGACACCGGAGGCGTCGAGCGTCCCCCGGATCGTATGGTAGCGTACTCCCGGGAGATCCTTCACCCGGCCACCCCTGATGAGCACGATCGAATGCTCCTGGAGGTTATGGCCCTCGCCTGGGATGTAGGACGTGACCTCGTAGCCATTCGTGAGCCGCACGCGGGCGACCTTCCGGAGAGCCGAGTTCGGCTTCTTCGGCGTCGTTGTATAGACGCGCGTGCAGACGCCCCGCTTCTGCGGGTTGCCCTGCAGGGCGGGAGACTTGTTCTTCTTTTCCACGCTCTTTCGGCCCTTTCGGACGAGCTGGCTAATCGTCGGCATGAAGCCTCACACATCAGAGAGGCCCGAGAAGACGCTCACGGACACCGTGGCACGACCAGGGCCGCCAAGCCCTCCCGCGCCCCGGATCCGAAGCGGGACTCGAACCGGAAAACGCTCCGAGATAGACCGAAGAAGGTATGGGCGGGCCTACGGTGCGTCAATGGCGGCGCAACGCAACACGCACACTGTCGTTCGGGGAGAAGGAAGCGTCTCGAGGCCACGCGGCCAACGGGCCGCTGCGGCGACGCCTCCCCGTCAACCCCTGCCTTGCGTGGGTCGGCCCGCCCGAAGGGGGGAGGTGGGGGGCACACACGGTGGCAGCGTCGGGGGAGCCACGGGTTCAGGGTCCGGCTCGTACACCGGCCGAACGAGGAAGTGGCCGAGACCGAACAGGGCGATCCCGGCCTCGACCCCGGGATCCCAGGGTCACGGAGGCCTGTAAGCCTCCCTGTCGTTTATGATCAGGCGGCGAGGGCAATGCGCGGCGACGAGATGCTCGAAGTTCCTCATCGAGCAGGCCCGTTCCCTCGAGAGGAGTTCAGCCACCCACCTGTCCGCTCCCGGATCGGTCACACGATGTCCGACGGACACGGGCCGCTCGGTCACTCGTCGCAGGGCCAGGTTCTGACGCGAGGAGGATGTGACCGGAGACCGGATCGATTGCAAGGCACTCGTTTCGGGAAGGCTGCGACACATCACGAGCGGGGCCGCCCACGGTGCCACGGGCCGCTGACTACGACGCGGTGTTAAGCGACGGACTCCTCCTCGATGACACCGTGCGAGTCGAACAGGTCATCGCAACGCGCCCTCAAGTGGAATGGCGCGCGCACCAATCGCAAGGCAGCGATCTCCCCGACGGGTCACAGACGCCCGGGTGCGACCGAGAGACGAGGCGCCTCCGAAAGACTTCCCTCCCCCTCCCCGAGGGACCCCCGGACTGCCGAAGGCCGGAGGCCGGGTGCGCGGCGACGTGTTCCGAGAGGTTGACAAAGGCGAAGCGCAATCTAAGATCAAAATTGGCTGGGCGCGTTCGATTGGACCAAGTAGGGAGCGACTTTGTGAGATTACCCGGCGTGACCGGCGCAACGCTTCTCCTCCTTAAAGGCGCACCTCGGGAGGAAGGCCCGCGGGTGCGCGGTAAGATCGGACCGCCCTGAGTCCGATCCAGAATGCGCGCCAGAGGTGAGCGGGCCCTCTCCCAGCTGGGAAGCCCGCTTCTTTTTTTGTTCGAGGGAGACCCGCGATCCTGCGACCAGTAGACGATGACGGCAGCAAGTCAAGGAGCGCGTGGAGGGGCCATGGACAATCGAGTCATCATCTTTGACACGACACTTCGCGACGGGGAGCAGTCGCCTGGCGCAAGCATGACCACCGCCGAGAAGCTCCAGCTGGCCCATGCGCTCGACGAACTCGGAGTGGACGTGATGGAGGCGGGATTCCCCATCAGCTCACCCGACGACTTCCAGGCTGTCCGCCGCATTGCCAGGGAGGTCCGTCGGCCCGTCATCGCCGCGCTCTCGCGTACCCGCCCGGGGGACATTGACCGGGCCGCGGAGGCGGTCGAGGACGCGGAGCATCCGAGGATCCACACATTCATCGCGACCTCGAAGGTTCATCTCGAGCGAAAGCTCAAGATCAGCGAGGAGGAGTGCGTCGAGCAGGCCGCCCGCGCCGTGCAGCGTGCGAGACGCTACACCGACGACGTGGAGTTCAGCGCGGAGGATGCGACGCGGACGGAGATTCCCTTCCTCTGCAAGGTGGCGAGGGTCGCCGTGGAGGCGGGGGCGACCACGATCAACATCCCGGACACGGTCGGATACACACACCCGACGGAGATCGGAAAGATCTTCAGGACCCTCCTCCGGGAGGTCCCCGAGCTCGAAGACGTCGTCCTCTCGGCCCACTGCCATAACGACCTCGGCCTCGCCGTCGCAAACTCCCTCGCCGCCGTCGAGGCGGGCGCGCGTCAGATCGAGTGCACGATCAACGGAATCGGCGAACGGGCCGGGAACGCAGCGCTCGAGGAAGTCGTCATGACGATCCGGGTCCGAAGGGACCTCTTCGACCTGACCACCGGGATCCATACGAACCGGATCCATCCGACGAGCCGGCTACTCACGCAAATCACCGGGATCCACCCGCAACCGAACAAGGCAATCGTCGGGCGAAACGCATTCGCCCACGAGGCGGGGATCCATCAGGACGGGATGCTGAAGGAGCGCTCCACCTACGAGATCATGGATCCCGCGATGGTGGGGGTACCCGGGAGCCAGCTCGTCCTCGGGAAGCACTCGGGCCGTCACGCCCTCAAGGCGCGCTTTCGGGAACTCGGCTTCGATCTCGATGAGGAGGGGATGGAGCGGGCGTACCGGCTCTTCAAGCTCCTCGCCGATCAGAAGAAGGACATCCTTGACGAGGACCTCATCTCGATCGTGCACCACGGGGCGATGAAGGACGTCCCCGAGGCCTTCGCCCTCGAGAAGATGACAGGCAAGTTCGGCGGCGAGTGGTCGTACGCGACCGTCACTCTCCGAAAGGAAGGGGAGGGGGAGGTCCGGGCTGACGGGAAGGGGGACGGGCCGATCGCGGCGGCGCTCGCCGCAGTGAACGAGATCGTGGGGTGGGACGTCGAGCTAGAGGATTTCGCGATCCGGGCCGCGACCCCGGGGCGCGATGCAGTGGGCGAGGTCACGCTTCGGGCCCGGGTGGCGGGGAAGACGCTCACGGGCCGGGGCGCCTCGACGGACGTCGTGGACGCCGCGGTCCGGGCCTACCTGAACGCGCTGAACAAGGCGGCCTACGCGGCGGCGCTCGAGGAGGTCCCGCAGGGTGCGGGCGCGGTCCGGGGCGTCTGAGGCAAGGTACGAATGACACTGAAGCTTGCCGTACTCCCGGGAGATGGGATCGGCCCCGAGGTCACGGAAGCCGCCCTCCGGGTTTTCAAGGCTGCGGCTGGCCGCTTCCGCGTCGCAGTGGATCTCGAGACGTATCCGGTCGGATGGGAGGGCTTCCGGGTCGCCGGCGCGCCGCTCCCCCCCGAGACGGAGCGGGGGGCGGTAAGCGCGGACGCGGTCTTTCTCGGAGCGGTTGGGGACCCCCGGGCGGACGAGCTCGCCCCGGAGCTTCGGCCGGAAGCTGGCCTTCTCCGGCTCCGCAAGGTACTCGATTGCTACGCGAATCTCAGACCGACGCTCGTCCTCGACTCGCTTATCGAGGCCTCCCCGCTCAAGGCGGAGCGGATCCAGGGAACGGACTTCCTCATCGTCCGGGAGCTCTCGAGCGGGCTCTACTACGGGGAGCCGCGCGCGATCAACCGCAAGGGTGAGGCGACAGAGGCGGTGAACACGCTCCGCTACCGCGACTTCGAGATCCGGCGGGTCGCGAGAATCGCCTTCGAGGCCGCCCGGTCGAGAGACCGGCGGGTCGTCTCCGTGGACAAGGCGAACGTGCTGGAGACGAGCCGCCTCTGGCGGGAGATCGTCACCGCAGTGGGGAGCGACTTCCCCGAGGTCGAGCTCGAACACATGCTCGTCGACCGGGCGGCGATGGAGCTCGTCCTGCGACCGACAGCATTCGACGTGATTCTCACCGAGAACCTCTTCGGCGACATCCTGAGCGACGAGGCGGCGGGGGTGGTCGGCTCCATCGGTCTACTCGCCTCCGCAAGCCTCGGCCCCTCGGCGGGGCTCTACGAGCCCGTGCACGGCTCGGCACCGGATATCGCCGGACAGGGGATCGCGAACCCGATCGCCGCTATCCTCTCAATCGCAATGCTCTTTCACCACACCGCGAGGCGGCCCGAAGTCGGGGAGGCGATCGAGAGGGCAGTCCACGGCGTTCTCGCCTCGGGGATGCGGCCAGCCGATCTGGCCCGGCCCGGGGAAAGCGTGAGCGGAACGGACGAGATCGCCGAGAGCGTGAGCGAGGCAGTCCTCGCCGACTGATTGAGCGGACGGGTGAGAATCGGCACATTCTATGGTCCCCGCAGGCGGGGAACGACCACCAACGGAATTCATTGAAGGAGACAGCAATGAGCGAGGCTCGGATCTGGACCGTAAGCGACGCGAACCCGGAGCTTCTCGGGCCAAGGAAGATCGCGGTCATGGGATTCGGCAGCCAGGGGAGTGCGCACGCGAAGCTGCTCCACGAGGCGGGCCTCGACGTCAGGGTGGGGCTCAGGGCCGGGAGCAGCTCCGCCCCTCGCGTCGAGCGGGCCGGGATCTCTCTGATGAGCGTGAGCGAGGCGGCCCGAGAGGCAGACCTGATCGCGATCCTCCTCCCCGACACCGTGCAGGCCCACGTCTACCAGGAAGAGATCGAGCCGCACCTCGGGACGGGCGACACGCTCCTCTTCGCGCACGGATTCAACGTCCACTACGGGGAGATCGAGGCCCCGGACGGGGTGGACGTCATCATGGTCGCACCCAAGTCTCCCGGGGCAATGCTCTACCGCGAGGCCAGCGAGGGAAACGGCGTCCCGGCGCTCATCGCCGTCCATCAGGACACAAGCGGGGATGCGCACGGCGTCGCGCTCGCATATGCACACGCGATCGGATCGACGCGGGCGGGTGTCCTCGAGACCACCTTCGCCGAGGAGACGGAGACCGACCTCTTCGGGGAGCAGGCGGTCCTCTGCGGCGGGCTCACGGCGCTCATCCAGAGCGGTTTCGAGACGCTCGTCGAAGCCGGCTACCAACCCGAGCTCGCCTACTTCGAGTGCCTCCACGAGATGAAACTGATCGTGGACCTTGCCTACAAGGCAGGGCTCTCCGGGATGCGAAGGGAGATCAGCGACACGGCGGAGTGGGGCGACTACGTCAGCGGGCCCAGAGTCGTCGGAGCCGAGAGCCGGGAGGCAATGCACGAGATCTTAGCGGAGATCCGCTCCGGCGAGTTCGCGAAGCGGTGGATCGAGGAGTCCCAAGGGGACGCATCCGAGTTCAAGTGCCTTAGGGCAGAGGGCCGGACGCATCAGGTCGAGCGCGTGGGCGAGCGGCTTCGCTCGCGCATGGCGTGGCTAGATGAAGGAGGGAACGAGGCATGAGCAGCAACTTTCCGGAGTCCGGTTGGATCTGGCGAAACGGAGAATTCATCCCGTGGCAGGACGCCACAGTCCACGTCATGGCGCATGCGCTCCACTACGGATCCTCGGTCTTTGAGGGGGTGAGGTGCTACCGGACCCCCTCGGGCCCCGCCGTGTTGCGACTCACAGACCACATGCAGCGCTTCACCGATTCAGCGCGGATCTACCGGATGGACCTCCCCTACTCGACGGAGGAGCTCGGGGAGCGGGTCCTCGAACTCATCCGGCGAAACAACCTAGAGGAGTGCTACATCCGCCCCGTCGCCTTCCGGGGGTACGGGACCGTGGGGCTGAACCCGCTTCTCAGCCCCCTAGAGGTATGCCTCGCCTGCTGGCCGTGGGGGGCGTACCTCGGGGCCGAGGCGATCAATGACGGGGTGGATGTCTGCGTCTCGTCATGGCAGAGGCCCGCCCCGAACACCTTCCCGACGCTCGCGAAGGCAGGAGGCAACTACCTGAACGCGGGCCTCATGAAGATGGAGGCCGTACAGAACGGGTACGCAGAGGCGATCGCCCTCAACGTCGACGGGATGGTCAGCGAGGGAAGCGGGCAGAACCTCTTCCTAGTTCGCGACGGGGTGCTCTACACCCCGCCGGTCGACGGGGCGATGCTCCCCGGGATCACCCGGGACTGCATCGTCACCCTCTGCCGGGAGCGGGAGATCCCGGTCCACACGGAGCCGATCCCGAGGGAGGCACTCTACATCGCCGACGAGCTCTTCTTCACCGGAACCGCCTCCGAGGTGAGTCCGATCCGGAGCGTGGACCGGATCCCCGTCGGGCGCGGGAAGCCCGGCCCGATCGCGCGACAGCTCCACCGGGATCTGATGGACGTGGCGAAGGGGATCCGCCCGGACCGGTACGAATGGCTGAGCCCGGTCCGAAGCGCGCCCGCGCCGGGAGAGTCCGTCCCGGCGGAGGCGACGGGATGAACCCGAACGGGAGTGCCGGGAGAGGCGGGCCCGTTTCCGCCACCTCGGCAGAGGCGGAAGGCCGAAGGGCAAGTACACTCTTCGACAAGGTCTGGGACTCGCACGTCGTCTACCGGGAGGCCGGGAGGCCGGACCTCCTTTATATCGACCTCCATCTCATCCACGAGGTCACCTCCCCACAGGCCTTCGAGGGTCTGAGGCTCGCCGGGCGGCCGGTTCGAAGGCCGGACCGGACCATCGCCACCGTGGACCACAACGTCCCGACGTGGCCTCGGTCCCTCCCGGTGCGTGACGACGTGGCGCGCCGCCAGATCGAGGCACTCGAGAAGAATGCGGCAGAGTTCGGGCTCACCTACTTCGGGATGGATGATCCCCGCCAGGGGATTGTCCATGTGATCGGACCGGAGCTCGGGTATACCCGCCCCGGGATGACGGTCGTGTGCGGGGACAGCCATACTTCGACGCACGGGGCGTTCGGGTGTCTCGCCTTCGGGATCGGGACCTCGCAGGTAGAGCAGGTCCTCGCCACGCAGTGTCTCTGGACGGACAAGCCGCGGACGCTGAAGGTCGAGGTCGAGGGCGCGCTCGGTCCGGGCGTTACGGCGAAGGACCTGATCCTTGGGATCATCGGGAAGCTCGGGGTGAGCGGCGGGCAGGGATACGGCATCGAGTACTCGGGGGCAGCGATCCGGAGGCTCTCGATGGAGGGGCGGATGACGGTCTGCAACATGTCGATCGAAGGGGGTGCAAGAGCAGGGATGATCGCCCCGGACGACACGACATTTGAGTACGTCCGAGGTCGTGAATACGCACCCGAGGGGCAGGCCTTCGAGGCCGCCGTGCGGGGGTGGTCGACGCTCTACTCGGATCCCGGGGCCGAGTTCGACCGTGTGGTTCCGATCGACGCCGGGAAACTCGCACCCACCGTCACGTGGGGGACGAACCCCGCGATGGCGGTCCCGGTGTCGGGGAGCGTCCCCAACCCGGACGAGATGGAGGGAGCCGGGGATCGGGACGCAGCCACGCGCGCACTCAAGTACATGGGACTTGAGCCCGGAACGCGGATCGAGGACATGGTGCTCGACCGCGTCTTCATCGGCTCCTGCACGAATGCGCGCCTCGAGGACCTGCGGGCCGCAGCCCGTATGGTCGCGGGGCGAAGGGTGCACTCAGGTGTCCAGGCGATCGTCGTGCCGGGCTCCACGCAGGTTAAGCGCGCGGCCGAGAGCGAAGGGCTCGACCGGGTGTTTAGGGAGGCGGGCTTCGAATGGCGGGAGGCAGGCTGCTCGATGTGCCTCGGGATGAACCCGGACATCCTCGGGGCCGGAGAGCGGTGCGCCTCCACCTCGAACCGGAACTTCGAGGGACGGCAGGGACGCGGGGGACGCACCCACCTGGCGAGCCCCGCGATGGCGGCGGCCGCAGCGATCGCGGGGCACTTCGTGGACATCCGCGAGTGGGGGGGCATGTGAAGGCGTTTCGGAGGGTAACGGGTGTTGTAGCCCCCCTGGACCGGGTGGACGTAGACACCGATCAGATCATCGCGAAGCAGTTCCTGAAGAGGACCGAGAGGACAGGCTACGGGGAGTTTCTCTTCTACGACTGGCGCTACCGGGAAGACGGAACGCCCGATGCGGACTTCGTCCTGAACCGGGAACCTTACACCTCGGCTCCGATCCTCCTCACGGGCAGGAATTTCGGGTGCGGCTCATCGAGAGAGCACGCGGCGTGGGCACTCTCGGAATTCGGGATCCGGACAATCATCGCACCGAGCTTCGCAGACATCTTCCAGAGTAACTGCTACCAGAACGGGATGCTCCCCGTCCCCCTGGCCGAAGAGACGGTCCGCAGCCTCATGGAGAGAGTGCTCGCCAGCCCGGGCTACGAGGTGACGGTGGATCTCGAGACCGCGGTCGTCCGGGACCGGGACGGAGGTACGATCCCCTTTGAGATCGACGAATTCCGCCGGAGGTGTCTCCTAGACGGCCTCGACGACATCGGACTCGCGCTCAGGCATTTGGGGGAGATCGAACGGTACGAAGAGGCACGGAGCCCCGCCGCGTGAAGGGGCAGCGCCCGGATGCGCCGCTCGGTTCCGGCTGAGAGGGGCGGCTGCATGAGCGGGCTCACCGTCGCATTCCAGGGCGAGCTCGGCGCTTTCAGCGAGGATGCGGCCCGCACCTGGTTCGGGGAGGAGATAGAGCCCGTCCCATGCCGGGAGTTCCGCGAGGTCGCGGAAGCGCTCCGTTCCGGACGCGCGCGGGCGGGCCTCCTCCCAGCCGAGAACAGCCTCGCGGGGACCGTCCAACCCGCCTATGACATCCTCACCGCGCCGGGGCTCACCGTGGTCGGCGAGGTAATTCGTCCGATCCGCCACTTCCTCCTCGGGCTCCCGGGCTCGACGAGGGATGGGCTCCGCCGGATCATCTCCCACCCGGTCGCACTCGCCCAGTGCGGGGAGTTCCTCGCCTGCCTCCCCAGGGTGGAGGCCGTCGCCGTATACGATACGGCGGGCGCGGCCCGGGAGGTCGCCGAGGCGGGGGACGCGACGCTCGGGGCGATCGCCTCCTCCTGGGCGGCCGAACGCTACGGGCTCGAGGTACTCGCCGCCGATTTGCAGGACCGCCGGGACAACCAGACGCGCTTTCTCGTGGTCCGGCGCGAGGCGGAGGCACCGCTCCGTCCCGAGGGGCAGGGCAGGGAGTACGGGTGGAAGACCGCGCTCCTCGTCGAGACGGAGAACCGTCCCGGCTCTCTCGTCGAAATCCTCCTCCCCCTCTCCCGCGAGGGGGTGAATCTCTCGAAGCTCGAGTCTCGCCCTGGAGCCACCCCATGGAGCTACCGCTTCGTCCTGGAGTTCGAGGGGAGCCCCTCGGAGGCCACCGTGGGTCGAGCCCTACGCGAGCTTGAGGCCCGGGCTCGCTCGATCCGGGTCCTAGGTTCCTTCCATCCGTGGAGGTTCCCGGCGAGGGAGGAGACAGAGAGCGAATAACAGGGGACGGGCCGCCCCGGGAGTGAACCCCGGGACGGCCCGTCCGATCCCGCAACCGAGCCCCGCCTTCGGGTCAGCTGTCGTAGTAGAGGTGGAACTCGTGCGGATGCGGCCTCAAGCGGAGCTCCTCGACCTCGTTCTCCATCTTGTAGTTGACCCACGTCTCGATCACGTCGTCCGTGAAGACCCCGCCCTTCGTCAGGAAGGCGTGATCGTCCGTGAGCGCTCCGAGCGCCTCCTCGAGCGAGGCGGGCGTCTTGTTCGTCTGGTCGAGCTCCTGCTGACTCATGTCGTAGATGTCGCGGTCGAGCGGCCCGCCCGGATCGATCTGGTTCTCGATCCCGTCGAGGAGAGCCATGAGCATCGCCGAGAACATGAGGTATCCGTTGCTGCTCGGATCCGGGCATCGGAACTCGAGCCGCTTCGCCTTCGGGCTCGGCGAGTACATCGGGATCCGCACCGCGGCGGAGCGGTTCCGCTTCGACATCGCGAGGTTCACCGGGGCCTCGTAGCCCGGCACCAGCCGGTGGTAGGAGTTTGCCGTGGGAGCGGCGAAGGCGAGAACGGCCCGCGCGTGCTTGAGCAGACCGCCGATTGCGTGTAGCGCCATCTCGCTCAGCCCGGCGTAGCCGTCGCCAGCAAAGAGCGGCTGTCCGGCCTTCCACAGCGACATGTGGGTGTGCATCCCGCTCCCGTTGTCCTGGAAGATCGGTTTCGCCATAAAGGTCACCGTCTTCCCGGCGTTCTTCGCCACATTCTTGATGATGTACTTGAACCACATGAACTGGTCGGCCATCTCCAGGAGCGGGGCGTACTGCATGTCAATCTCCGCCTGCCCGCCGCTGCCGACCTCGTGGTGGTGCGCCTCGACGACGATCCCGACCTTCTGCATCTCGTAGACCATCTGGCCGCGGAGATCGTGGTAGGTATCCGTCGGACTCACTGGGAAGTAGCCACCCTTGTAGCTCGGCTTGTATCCGAGGTTCGGCTCCTCGAAACGGCCCGTGTTCCAAGCACCCTCCACGGAGTCGATCTGGTAGAAGCCCCGGTGCTGGTTCTGCTCGTAGGCCACATGGTCGAAGATGAAGAACTCGGGCTCCGGACCCACATAGCAGGTATCCGCCACCCCCGAGGATTTCATGTAGTCGATGACCTTCCGGGCGACGTGACGCGGATCGCGAGTGTAGTCCTCGCGCGTCTCCGGGTCCACGATGTTGGCAATCACGCTTACCGTCGGCTCCGCAAAGAAGGGGTCGACCTTCACAGTGGAGGGATCCGGGACTGCGAGCATGTCGGAGACGTTGATCGCCTGCCACCCTCGGACCGAGGATCCGTCGAACCCTACCCCGTCCTCGAAGATGCTCTCGTCCCACGTGTCGATCGGGTAGCTGCAGTGCTGCCAGGTCCCGAGAAAATCGGTGAACTTGAGATCCACCATCTGCGCATTGTGCTCACTAGCAAACCGGAAAAAGTCTTCTGGTGTCATTTCCTCGTTCCGTCGTTACGATGAATGGTTGCGTGATGGGCCTACAGTGTATCCGCCTATGCGACTCAGGGCTAGACGTGCGTACACAGTACCGGCGGACCGCGCGCCTCGGCCCCGATCCCGCCCGCGAGCGGGGACCGGGGCCGGGCCCCGCCGTTCATGCCTGTCCTCCATCCCCGTCAGCCGATCGCGGGAGTGCCCTCCTCTCCGGTGCGGATCCGGTAGCACTCGGCGAGATCCATCACGAAGATGACCCCGTCCCCGAAGTTCCCGGTACGCGCGCCCTTGATGATCGCCTCCCTCGTCCGCTCCAGGAAGTTGTCATTCACGGCGATCTCGAAGCGCACCTTCTTCTGGAGCTGCACCTCGAAGTCCGACCCCCGGTACGTCTCGGTGAACCCGCTCTGCTGACCGCACCCCAGGGCGTTGGTCACCGACATCCGGCCCACCTCCACCTCGGAGAGAGCTTCCTTCACGCTGTGCAGCCGCTCGGGCTGAACGTATGCAATCACGAGTTTCATCATTCACTCCGTTCTAGGTTGGGCGATCTCAGCGAGCCGTGAAGATCGTGTAGTCCGGATACGCCTCCATGTTGTGCTCCGAGAGGTCGAGGCCTCGCCGTTCCTCCTCCTCGCTCACACGGAGTCCGATCGTTCCCCTGAGGACAACGAAGATGAGGGAGGCGGCGGGGAAGGCGACGGCGCCGAACGCCAGGACCCCGATCAACTGCGTGAGTAGGCTGTGGTCGGAGCTGAAGATCCCGACCGCTAGCGTCCCCCAGATCCCGCACGTCAGGTGCACGGAGATCGCCCCGACGGGGTCGTCGAGCTTGGCGCGGTCGATGATCTCGACCGAGAAGACCACGATGAGCCCCGCGATGAGACCGATGATGATCGCGCTCGTGACGCTTACGACGTCCGCCCCGGCGGTGATTCCCACGAGTCCGGCGAGCGCGCCATTCAAGACCATCGAGGCATCCGGGTGCTTGTGGACAACCCAGGTCGTGATCATCGCACCCATGATCCCCGCTGCCGCCGCAAGTGAGGTGGTCACGAGGACGAAGGACACCAGCCCCGGGTCGGCGCTGAGCACGGAGCCCCCGTTGAAGCCGAACCACCCGAGCCAGAGGAGGAACATCCCGATGACGGCCAGCGGGAGGTTGTGGCCGAGGATCGGGCGGATCGTCCCGTTCACGTACTTCCCGAGTCGCGGGCCGAGGAAGATGACCCCGGCGAGCGCGGCCCATCCGCCGACAGAGTGGACGAGCGTCGAGCCGGCAAAGTCGTAGAACCCCATCGCATCCAGCCACCCGCCGCCCCACTTCCACGAGCCGAGTACGGGATAGACGAACATGACGTAGATGGCCGAAAAGATGAGGAACGAGCTGAGCTTCACCCGTTCGGCCACCGCGCCTGAGACGATCGTCGCGGCAGTAGCGGCGAACATCCCCTGGAAGAGGAAGTCCGTCCAGTAGGTGTAGCCCGGGTTGTATTCGGCCGTCACCCCGGCGGCATCGGTCCCGATGCCGAAGCCGGCGAAGCCGAAGACCTGGCCGATCGAGAACTCGCCCGGATACATCAGGTTGAACCCCGCGATCGTGTAGGTCAGAAGTCCGATGGCGATGATCCCCATGTTCTTGAAGAGGATGTTCACGGTGTTCTTGGACTGTGTTAGACCTGACTCGAGCGTGGCAAAGCCCAGGTGCATGATGAAGACGAGGAAGGTCGCCACCATCATCCAAGTGTTGTTGACCGTGAACATCGCGTCCGCCGCCGAGGCGTCTTGGGCGGCAGCCGCGGCCGGAAGCGCGGCAAGCAGCACGGCGAACCGCGCTATGGTCGTCAGTAGGAGCCGCATGTTTTTATCTCCCCGAGAGTCGTTCCAACGTGGATGTGCGGATCGCGCGTTCCGCGATGGGTATGGGGAGGGTGAGGAGCAAGTGGTGTGCCACAAGCGGCTCATTATCGCTACGATGTTGAGTTAATTGGTCTTACAAGACTCTCCCAGCACACGAGGCAGCCCCTCGCACCGGGGACATTCCTACAAACTGGTAGGATGCAGGGGCACGTCTACAGGATTGTAGTCCGGACCGGTCAGCTCCCGGTGAGCCCGTGCTTCGCTACCCGCAGCCCCATCACTCGATCAGTGATCCCGAGTTGCCGCGCGGCGGCGGCGCGGTTGCCGCGGTTCACCTTCAGGGCATCGATGATCAGCTCCTTCTCGAGCGCGTCCAGCTGGACGTTGAGCGGCCCCGAACGCTTGTCTCCCGGCGTGGCCATCTGGAGGCTGGGTGGGAGGAGGCGAGCGTGGATCACGTCCCCGCCATCGGCCAGAAGGATCGCCCGCTCGACCGCGTTCTCGAGCTCTCGGACATTCCCCGGCCAGTGGTAGGCCATGAGGAGGTCGATCGCGGGCGTGGAGAGCCGGACGATCGAACGCCCGTGCCGCTCGTTGTACTTCTCGACGAAGTGGTCCGCGAGGAGGATGATGTCCGTTCGGCGATCGCGAAGGGGTGGGACATGAATCGGAAAGACATTCAGCCGGTAGTACAGATCCGTCCGGAATCGGCCCGCCTCCATGTCGACCTCGAGCTCCCGGTTCGTCGCGGCCACGACCCGGACATCGGCCTTGAGCACCTTGCTCCCCCCGACGCGCTCAAACTCGCGCTCCTGGAGCACACGAAGGAGGCGGACTTGCACGCTGGGGGGGAGATCCCCGATCTCGTCGAGGAAGATCGTACCGCGCGAGGCCCGCTCGAAGCGGCCTGCCCGCTGCTGAAGTGCACCCGTGAAGGCGCCCTTCTCGTGCCCGAACAGCTCGCTCTCGATCAGCCCCTCAGGGAGCGCTGCGCAGTTGACGCGGACGAACGATCCTTCGGATCGCTGGCTCGCGTAGTGCACGGCCTGCGCGATTAACTCCTTCCCCGTCCCGCTCTCTCCTCGGATCAGCACAGTGGCGTCACTCGCGGCGACCTGGCTGATCATCTCGTAGACAGGGGCCATCTCCCGCGAGTTGCCAACGATGTTGTCGGGTTTGTACCGGTCCGCGAGCTCCCGCTGAAGGCGCCGGTTCTCCGCAACGAGGGCCTTCTCCTCCTCGGCAAACTGCCGGAGGCGGACGGCGCGGGCGATCAGCGACGCCAGCACGGAGAGGACTCGGACGTCCTCGTCGAAGGAAACCGTCTCGCCGCCGTACGGACGCTCTGCACTTAGGGCCCCAATCGTCTCGTTCCCCTGCCGGACGGGCACGCAGATGAAGGCCGTCTCGTCGCGCTCCTCGAGGGGACGGGTCCGGCTAAGAAAGAGCGGCTCCGTAGCGATCGAAGGGACCACGACCGGCGCGCCCGTCTCGACGACGCGTCCCGTGACACCCTCGCCTAGCCGGTACCTGGCGCGCTGCTGCTGATCCTCCGTCAGACCCACGGCTTCGTGGACGAGAATCTCCGAGGTCCGGCGGTTCAAGACGGTGAGCGTAGCGCACTCGATCTCCATGTGGCGCGAGAGCGCGGCGAGGATCGGCTGGACCGACGAAGCCAGATCCGGCGTCTCATCCAGAAGATTGCTCGCCTCATGGAGGAGAGAAAGAGGGGCTGACCGATCGCTGGAGTTGGCCAAGGTGGCACTCCGACGGAAGAGGAAGATCGAGGTACGATCCGGGTTTCGTCAGGGGTACATTTTCGTAGGAACCCGAGGGGAGCGGTAGCCCGCGTCCGAGGATCCGGTTCACCAAGGCGCAGTTCGAGTCCAGAGTCGGGGGGTGACGCGGTGCCCTCAGGAGACGGTGCGTTCTCCGCTCGCTTTCGCGGCGGCGCTCAGTTCGGCTCCGATCTCCACTCCCTGCTCACCGAACCCGGCGTGCCGGCTTCCGGCCCGGACCCTCCAGCGGAACCATGCGCCCCGCACACGGAACGCCGGTCCAGGAGTGTACGCAGGACCGGTGGTCCTGCATGCCCCCAGTTCTCAGACGCCGCACGGCGCCACCCGTCTTGGCCCTGTCCGGCGCTCCGTCCGCTTCGCCGCGACTCCGGTGGACGTGTACCGATCGCGCAGGGCGTCCATGCGTTCAGGATCGCGGCTCAGACGCGTCGGCGAGGAGTTGCTGCGGCCGCAATCCAAGCGAACATGCCAACCGACGTTGTCCCGCATTTCAGACGCTCACGCCCGTGCCTCGCCCCAACCGGGCGCTACGCCGCCGGCAGAGTGCCGCCAGTGGCCCGGTCCACAGCATAAATACGGAGCGTGTTGGCAGGCACCGGTCAGTTCACGTCCCACCAAACGGGAGTCGTCAAATCGAGCCCCCCGCCCTGGCGTGAGATCGCCGTCTGGAGGTTGGCATTGTTCAGAGACTGCTCGCTGTCCGGGTACGAGAATCGAACCGGGATCCGGTGGATCAGGAGGTCCGGACCCGGGACGAGCACGGGCGAGTCCGTGCGGCGCCAGTTGGACTAGGCCTCCATCCCGTTCATCCAGAGCGCGATCCACTTCTGGAGGTGGATGTCGTCCAGTCCGGTGTATGCGATCTCCGGCTGCGCCAGATACGCCGCGATGTCGGCGTCCGATGGACGATGGGCCGGCTCGTACGCGTCGTACGTGGTCATGCTCGCCTCGATGGCGTCCATATAGAGCTGCGCGGGGTCCCCACGGATCCAGCCCCTCGCGGCCGCTTCGGCCTGGAGGAAGAGGACCTCGGCGTAGGTCATGAGCGCGCTCGGCGTCTGGGCCCCGTCCGCGCGCCAGAAGTCGCCGATCCGGGAGAACCAAGCCAGCGACTGCCCGGGCGTCCGGCTCACGCCGTTGTCGTCGCGCGTGAGATAGTTCTCGTAGAAGGGGTTCTCGTAGGGAGAGCCCGGGTAGTCGAGGAACGCATTGCCGGCGTTGCTCGTGAAGCCGCCCGAGGCGAGGGCAGCCTCGAACTCGGACTGCGCCCTGTCCGGCTCCACCTCCGAGAGCCGCATGGCGAGACGCATGCGGAGGGAGTTGGCGAACTTCCACCAGAGGGTGAAGTCGTTGCCGTATAGCAGGTCGCTGGAGCCGAAGTCGGCGCTCCCGGAGCCCACCATCGAGGCGCCGGCCGTCAGATCCGCAAACAGGCCGTCGTAGATCTCCGGCTGCACATCGTAGACCGGCGTGGTGTTCTCCTCGCCAATCAGGGCCTCGCCGTAGGGCACGTCGCCCCAGAGGTCCGTCACGACGTGGAAGATCCACGACTTCCAGATCCGTGCGACGCCCTCGATATTCGCGTCGCCGGCCTCGATCCCCTTCTCCATCACCAGTTGGATGTCCTTGAGCCCTCCGGAGTAGTAGCGGGTCCAGTAGGACTCCATACTGGAAGCACGAACCTCTCCCTGCTCCTCGTCCGGATACTGGATTTGGACGAAATGCTGAGGCCAGATGCCCGTGTGCTGCAGCATCTGCCCCGTTCCGAATGCGGCCTGGACCGGGTTCTGGATCGCCTGTGGGAGGAGGAACCGGGCCGGCACGTCGGTCGGCGCGTTCGGGTTCGTGTTGATATCGGTCAGCCCGTCTGTGCACGAAGCGGCGGCCCAAACCAGTCCGACGAAGACCGCCGTTCGGGCGAGTCGCCTTCCAGGGATCGGATTCGCCCTTCTTTCCGGAGCCGTCATGTGCCGAGCGAGCGGGAGAACCCGATGCTTCTGGCCGTCGGGAATTGACCGAATTCGATGCCCTGCACGTTGCTCGCGTCGAAAGCCGTCTCCGGATCGATGTTGTCGATCCTGGACCACAGGAGCAGGTTCCTTCCGATCAGGCTAAGGCTTCCACTCGTGAAGCCGACGGCGTCGAGCCATGCGCTCGGGAGCTCGTAGCCGATGCGAACCTCACGCAGCTTGATGTAGCTGGCGTCGTCGATCGACGCCTCGTGGATACCGAAGTTCCGGTCGAAGTACTCCTGCGGGCAGACGCTGACCTCGTTGGTCCCGTCACCGTTGCGCGAGCCGTCGGGCAGGATCCCCTCCACGACGATTCCCGGATCGCAGAAATCGTTCTCACGGCCGAGAAGCGTGGACTCGAGCACGCCGGAGAGCTCACCGAACAAGTTCGTGACGGAGAAGACGTCTCCGCCCGACTGGCCGTCGACCAGAACGCTCACGTCCACGGGGCCCCATCGGAACCGGTTCTGCACACCGGCGATCCAGTCGGGGTTGTAGTTGCCGAGCACCCGGCGCACCGGGTCCTGCCGCGGCATGCCACCGCCGGTCAGGAGCAGATCGCCGTTCTCGTTCCGGAGGTAACCGTTGCCGAAGAACGCGCCATAGGGCTCACCTAGGCGCGCCTCGATGTTCATGCTCCAATAGTCCCCGAAGACGAGGGTCTCCAGATCGCCGAACAGCTCCGTGACCTCGGAGTCGTTCCTGCTCCAGTTGACCGTCATGTCCCACGTGAATCCGCTCTCGAGCTCGACAGGCGTGGCCCGGAGCAGTAGCTCCCAGCCCTTGTTCTCGACCGTGCCCGCGTTCAGGACCTGCCGCTGGAAACCGCTGGCCCTCGAGACTTCAACCTCCAGAATCTGGTCCGACGTCTCCCTCTGGTAGTGGGTCAGCACGAAACCCACGCGCTCGTCGAAGAAGCCGAGGTCGGCTCCGACCTCCCAGGCCCGGGTCTCCTCGGGCTTGAGGGCCGTGTTGGGCAGCTCGTTCGGAACCGCGAACATCGGGATCCCGCTCCAGGGGTCCTGGGCACTGAAAACCGCAGCGAGCTGGTAAGGGGCTGCGTCGTTTCTGACCCGTGTCCAGCTTCCGCGCACCTTTCCGGAGCTCAGAACGCGGTTCTGCATCCGGAGGGCGTCGGTGAAGACGAGCGCGGTCGAGACCGAGGGGTAGAAGTACGAGTTGTTGTCGTCCGGAAGCGTCGAAGACCAGTCGTTGCGGCCGGTCCAGTCGATGTTCCAGTATCCGCCGTAGTTGAGGCTCGCGGACCCGTACACGCTCCGGACTTCCTTCCTGCGGATCAGGTCCCACGGGCTGGGCGTCGAGGCCGCGTTGTCGACGGTGTAGATGCCCGGAACCGCCAGCTGGTCGACGTCCACACCGTTGGCCTCGAGCTGGTTCGTCCGGTTGTTCGCTCCCGCCGCCACGTCGAGCGTGAAGTCGCCGGCAAGCTCCCGAGTGGCGCGGAGGAAGAAGTCGACGTTGGTCTCGGACCTGTAGAGCGTCTCCTCACCGAACGAGCCCAGGCCGCTGTCGTCCAAGCTGTGAGGAGCGACGACGCGCTTCCGGTGGTCCCGGGCACGCGCGGAGGTGGTCACCCAGTCATTGAGCCGGTAGTCGACGCTCAGGTGGCCCATGAGGCGGTCGCGCTCGTCGCCATTCGTGTTGACCAACGCCTCCCAGAACGGGTTGTTATGGTAGTTGTAGTTCCAGTTGTACTGGCCGCCCCCCGCGATGCACGGCGTCGGCTCGTGGCCCCGGCACTCGAAGTTCCGCAGCGCCTCCGTGTCGACCGGCCGGCCGAACCAGATGAAGGACTGCATCGGGTTGTCCTCATCGTACCCCGTGCCGGGCCGGTTCTCCGTGTTCTGATCGATGTAGTTCAGAGACGCCTCGGCGGAGAGACGATCGGTGAGAGTGGCTCCGCCCTTCAGCGCCACACCGATCCGCTGCTGGTCGTTGCCCGGCGACATCCCGCTCAGCTCCATGTCCGTGATCGACAAGCGCACGTTGGAGCGCTCGCCAACGCGGGAGATCGCCACGTTGGTGTTGAACGTGGTGCCCGTCCGGAAGAAGCTCCGCACGTTGTCCGGATGCGCGACCCAGGGTTGCTGGGGACCGGTGAACTGGTCGATGAGACGGCCGTCGAGCCTCGGTCCCCAACTCTCGTCCACGAAGTCCCAGAGCCCGGCACCGGCGCCGGCGACGAACTGGAACTCGCCGAAAAGGCCCTGACCGTACTCGTTCTGGTAGTGCGGGAGCCGGAGAGGCTCTTCCGCGGTGAGGCTCATGGACCCTGTGACGCCCAGGCCGCCGCCCGGAGTGCCCGTACCGGATTTAGTGGTGATGACCACCGCGCCTGCCGCCGCGCGCGAGCCGTAGAGGGCCGCCGCGTTCGGGCCCTTCAGGAGGCTGATCGTCTCGATGTTCGCGGGATCGATGTCAGCGGCGGCGTTCCCGTAGTCGATGCCTCCGTCCCCGAAGTTCCTCACGGAGCTGTTGTCGATCGGTACGCCGTCGACCACGAAGAGGGGCTGGTTGTTGCCCGAGAGCGAGCTCGCGCCGCGGATCACGATCCGTGCCGATCCTCCGGTCGGGCCCGCGTCCGTGATCTGGACACCCGCCACGTTCCCTTTGAGGGAGTTCACGATGTTGACCTCGGGCACTTCGGAGATCTCGGCGCCCGTGACGTCCTGCACGGAGTAGCCGAGCGACCGCCTCTCGCGTCTCGCCCCGAGAGCGGTGACCGTGTGAGGCCTTCGATCCCGATGGCCTCCTGGAACATCTCGACGTCGATCCGCACTGCGACGGGCATCTCCTGGGTGCGGTATCCGAGGTGGCTGAAGACCAGCATCTCGGCGCCGGCCGGCACACGCAGCGTGTAGAAGCCCTGTGCGTCCGTGAGCGCCACGATCATGGTGCCCCTGACGGCCACTGCGACGCCGGGGAATGGTTGGCGGGTCTCCTGCTGGATGACGGTCCCAGTTACTGCGCGCTCCTGAGCGCCGAGTGCCGGGGGGGCCAGGAGGAAAACCAGGACGATGGGTCTTGTAATTCCAAGACGCCGCATGAGTCGAGCCGATCCGTGTAGGAGACGTGGGAATTGCTGCCCCTCGCTCACTCCGCTTCCCTCCCTATCTACTCGCCCCGCCACACGGAGCACAATGCCCGCATCGAAATGGCAAGAGCAGAGGTCCGGAACACCCGCATCGCATTCGCAGCCTCTCCGTTCCGCGCACCCCGTGTCAGCCGATCTGGACACCGTGTGGGAGTTGCACGCTTCGGCGGGAATATGGGCTTCGGCGGGAATATGGAATGGACCGGAGGGCGGCATCCGCCTCACGCCGCTTCTCCCCCATCACTCCCTCCTTGCCTGCTACGATGGCACGGAAGCACTCACGAGGAAGACCGGCTCATCCCCGCCGCGCCTTGAGCAAAGCCGCGACGACACTGCCGGCGAATAACCCGAGTACGGCCGCGCCAGTCTGGACGCCGGGGCGACGTTCACATCGATGCGCGCCGAGGCAATCAGGAGTATCGTGGAACGCACGAACTGGACCCGGCGGTGGCGGGGTCTCGATGCCGGGCAGGGACTCTTTCACTACGATCATACGGGCGGGAACGAGAACTTCGGGCAACTCGGCGCGGCGATCGTCGCCCACGAGCAGGGCCGCGTCCGCATGCTGAGCGACCAGCTCGTGGGGACGACCCCCCAAGCCAGCCGCCAGTCCCGAGGCGCTCCCGGAGATCACCTTCGACCAGTCGGTCCACTTCCACTTCAACGGGCAGACGATCGACGTCTTCCACCTCGGGCGGGCTCACACGGACGGGGACGTGATGGTCTACTTCCGGGAGGCGAACGTGATCCACGCCGGGGCCGACAGCAGCAGCGCCGTTCGGCGCTTATAAATCAGGGGAGCCGAGAAGGCAGAAGGGCAGGACACGCCCGGTTCGGAGTCGTCGCCACTTCCACTGTGAAGTGTATGCCACCCCGAACCGGGCACAACCGCGTGCGTTGGCTACTGGATCTCGAAGGCCTTGCCTACGCCAAAGACGAGGGTCAACTCCGCGTCCCCGTCCTCGTCGCCCGAAAGGTCCTTGTCGCTCAGGATTCCCGATATCGTAAAGTCGAGATCGGCGGCCGAGAACCCGTAGCCGGCTTCCCCGTAGCTCCCCGAAAAGTCGGATCCGAAGGTGCCGAAGGTCCCGTAGAAACCGGCCTGCTCCGCCGTGATTCCTAGGAACCAGTAGTCCTCCTCCTCGCCATCGAAATTAGCGTACTGCCCGATGGAGAATTCGGCACTCAGCGGGCCGACACCCGCCCCGAAGTTGGCTTCGAGGTACGTGTCGTCGAAGTCTCCAGTGTAGAAATAGCCTGTCCCGCCCGCGCTCAGACTCATCGCCCCGACGTCGATCCCAAGGCCACCGTACAGGTCGATCTCGGCCCCGTCGCCTACGTCTGCGGACCATGTCCCGAGAGACAACGGACCGACTGCCAGATCGAGTCCGGCGCTCGCCGAAGAATTCTTCTGGAGGAGCCCGCGGTAGTAGTACTGACTCACCCAACCCGCGTTCGCGGAGAGCTCGGCCTCCTGGGCCTCCGCCCCGAGGGGGGCAAGGAGAGCAAGCATGATCGTGGCCAACCCGATGGTCTTCTGCATTTCCTTCGTTCTCCTGGCGGTAGTGATGGAGTCGCCCGCGGGGCGGGCCTCCGGTCCTTGAACCACGCTGTTACTCCTTGCCAGTCCCGTGCCACTACACGGCCACGGGGCGAGAACAACCCTATTCCATTGCGGATAGGCCACTTGCACCGCAACTGGCTCGGGCCCGGGCAAACGGGCCGTGCTACATCAAGGTTGGCCGCGGCAGAATCCCTACGAGAATGTAGGAACGCGACGGGAGCGAAAGAGCCGGGGCGCGCGGGAACGCGTCGCCCCGGCTCTTCGATGCGTGCAGCCGGACGTGCCCGAGCACCTCCGCACTCGGGCGGGCGGAAGCTAGTCGACGACGGCCTCTTCCGCGACCTCTTCGCCGAGGCCGGGGATCAGTCCGCCGGGCCCGGAAAGGGGGAGGATCTCCTCGTCGTAGAAGGTCTCCTCCACCATGAACTCGATCCCCGAGTAGCGGTGGATCCCCGTCCCGGCCGGGATCAGGTGGCCGATGATGATGTTCTCCTTCAGCCCCTTCAGGTTGTCGCGCGCGCCCCGAACGGCGGCATCCGTCAGAACGCGGGTCGTCTCCTGGAAGGAGGCGGCCGATATGAACGACTCCGTCGTGAGACTCGCCTTCGTGATCCCGAGAAGGAGCGGCTCCGAGCGAGCCGGCTTCTCACCGCGGCCGAGCGCCGCCCGGTTGCCCTCCCGGAACTCGACCCGGTCCACGTGCTCTCCCTCAAGGAGGTTCGTATCCCCGGGATCGATGATCCGCACCTTCTGGAGCATCTGGCGCACGATAACGCCGATGTGCTTGTCGTTGATCTTTACGCCCTGGAGGCGGTAGACCTCCTGGATCTCGTTCAGAAGATACTCCTGCACCGCTCTCGGGCCCTTGATCCTCAGGATGTCGTGGGGATTGATGGGGCCCTCGGAGAGCCGGTCCCCGGCCCGGACCTGGTCGCCCTCATGCACCCGCATGTGCTTCCCGACCGGCACTTCGTAGGTGCGAGGCCCGCCGGACTCGGGGGTAACAATCACCTCGCGCTTCCCACGCTTGATCTCCCCGAAGCGTACGTCCCCATCGATCTCGGTGATGACGGCCGGATCCTTCGGACGGCGTGCCTCGAAGAGTTCGGCCACCCGGGGGAGACCGCCCGTGATGTCCCGCGTCTTGTAGACCTCGCGGCTGATCTTCGCCAGCGTGGTGCCCGGGAGCACCTCTTCGTTGTCCTTGACCATGAGCTGCGCTCCCACCGGAACGATATACTCACGCAGCTTCCTCGGCCGCTGCTTCGCCTTGCTCCAGAGCTGGATCGTCGGGTGGAGCTTCTTGTTACGGTCCTCGGTGATCACGATCTGCCGGCGTCCCGTGGACTCGTCGAGCTCCTCGCGCATCGTCTGCTCGTCCACGATGTCCACGAACCGGGCCACTCCCACCGTGTCGGCCACTACCGGCTCCGAGTACGGATCCCAGGTGAAGACCAACTCCCCGGCCTCGATCGCCTGCCCCTCCTTGACGGCGAGCGTCCCGCCGTACGGCACCGAGAGGCGGCTTCGGACGTGACCTCCGTCTGTCTTGAGGATGATCTGACCCTCCCGGGAGGTCACGACCCGCTCCCCCTCGCCATCCTCGACTGTGCTCACGCGCTCGAACTCGACGATCCCGTCGATCTTCGACTTTCGCTGTGTCTGGGCCGCGATCCTCGCCGCGGTCCCCCCGATGTGGAAGGTCCTGAGGGTAAGCTGCGTACCCGGTTCCCCGATCGACTGCGCTGCGAGGATCCCGACCGCCTCCCCGATATCCACGAGTTTCATCGTGGCGAGGTTCCGTCCGTAGCACATGCGGCAAACCCCCCTGCGAGCCTCGCACGTCAGGACGGAGCGGATCTTTACCGTCTGGATCCCGGCCTCCTCGACGGCGTCCGCGGCCGTCTCGTCCACGACGGCCCCCGCCTCGACGAGGAGTTCCTCGTCGAGCGGATCCACGACATCCTCGAGCGCGACGTTCCCGACGATCCGGTCCTTCAGCGGCTCGATGATGTCCTCGCCCTCCTTGAGCGCCGTCATCTCGAGTCCCCGGATCGTGCCGCAGTCCTCCTCGCTCACCGTTACGTCCTGCGAGACGTCCACGAGGCGACGGGTCAGGTAGCCCGCATCCGCCGTCTTGAGCGCCGTATCGGCGAGTCCCTTCCTCGCCCCGTGCGTCGAGATGAAGTACTCGACGACACTCAGCCCCTCACGGAAGTTCGACTTGATCGGGCTCTCGATGATCTCCCCGATCCCGCCGGTGAGCTTCTTCTGCGGCTTCGCCATGAGTCCCCGCATTCCGGCGAGCTGGCGCATCTGGTCCCGGTTCCCCCGTGCTCCCGAGACCATCATCATGTAGACCGGGTTGTATCCGTCCTTCGAGCGCTCGAGCCTCCGGACCATCGCGTCGGCGACGTCATTGTTCGCATGGGTCCAGGTATCGATCACCTTGTTGTAGCGCTCGCCATTCGAAATGAACCCGGAGGCGTAGGCGCGCTGGAAGCGCGACACCTGCTCCTCGGCCTCGTGGAGGATCTGCACCTTCGCGGGCGGGACCTCCAGGTCGTCGATCCCCACGCTCACGCCCCCGAGCGTAGCGTAGCGGAACCCAAAGTCCTTCAGCGCATCAAGGAACTCCGTGGTGCGGGCGAGCCCGACCTCGGTGAAGCACTGGAAGACGAGGTCACCGAGTTCACGCTTCCCGAAGGCCTGGTTCAGGAACCCGATCTCGTCGGGGATGATCGAGTTGAAGAGGACCCGTCCCACGGTCGTAGGAATCCACCGCCCGGACGGCTCGTTCCCCACACCGCTATCGTCCGGCTTCACGAACCAGTACCAGCAGAGGTCGTGGAAGCCGACATGTTCTGCGACGAGCGCCATGTCAACCTCGCCGTACATCCCGTAGCGCGGCGCGTCCCTGTACGCTTCCTCGAGCTTCCCGGCCACCTCGGCGAGAACGCTCTTGTTCGTCGTCTGGTCCGCAGCGGCGCGCTCCAAGTCCTGGACGGCGAGCGGGGCCTTCGTCAGGTAGAAGGACCCCATCACCATGTCCTGCGTCGGCGCCGCGACCGGGCGGCCATTCGAGGGGAGGAGAACGTTGTTCGACGAGAGCATGAGGACCCGGGCTTCGAGCTGAGCTTCGAAG
Organism: Longimicrobiales bacterium; assembly: GCA_965206975.1. Classification (GTDB taxonomy): domain Bacteria; phylum Gemmatimonadota; class Gemmatimonadetes; order Longimicrobiales; family Gaopeijiaceae; genus JAAXGI01. The sequence goes on from OZ242253.1 coordinate 700,778, forward strand.
GAGAGCGGGAGGTGAACCGCCATCTGGTCCCCGTCGAAGTCCGCGTTGAATGCGGCGCAAACGAGAGGGTGGACCCGGATCGCCTTCCCCTCGACGAGGACGGGCTCGAACGCCTGGATCCCGAGCCGATGGAGCGTCGGCGCGCGGTTGAGGAGGACCGGGTGATCACGAATGATGTCCTCGAGCACCTCGTAGACCTTGGCGTCGTCCTCCTCGACGATCCTCTTGGCCCGCTTGACCGTCTCCGCCTCCCCCCTCCGCTCGAGTTCGTGGATGATGAATGGCTTGAAGAGCTCGACGGCCATCGCCTTCGGGAGGCCGCACTGATGCAGCTTGAGCTCGGGGCCCACCACGATGACGGAGCGTCCGGAGTAGTCGACGCGCTTTCCGAGGAGGTTCTGCCGGAAACGCCCCTGCTTCCCCTTCAGCATGTCGGATAGGGACTTGAGCGGCCGCTTGCCCCGACCCCGGATCGCCTTTGACCGACGCCCGTTGTCGAAGAGCGCATCGACTGCCTCCTGGAGCATCCTCTTCTCGTTCCTGAGGATCACCTCCGGGGCCCGCATCTCGATGAGCTTCTTGAGCCGGTTGTTCCGGTTGATGACACGCCGGTAGAGATCGTTCAGATCCGAGGTCGCAAAGCGACCCCCGTCGAGGGGAACGAGAGGCCGCAAGTCCGGGGGAATCACGGGGATCACGTCCATGACCATCCACTCGGGCCGGTTCCTGTCGTCCAGCGTGCCGCCCGAGTTCCTGAGCGCATCCACAACCCGAAGGCGCTTCAGCTTCTTCTTCTTCCTGTGCTGCGAGGTCTCCGTCCGGATCTCCTCCCGGAGCCATGCCGCCAGCCGGTCGAGCCCCTTCCCGTCCTTGTTCTTCTGCGTAACGGGCCGCTCGGGAGAGTCGAGGAGGCGAAGGAGGGTGCGGACCGCCTCCGCACCGATCTCGGCCTTGAACTCCTCGTCCCCGTCCTCCCGGGCCTTCACGCGCATGTCGTAGTACTCGTCCTCGTCAAGGAGGTGGAGGTACTCGAGCTCCTGCATCCCCGGGTTCACCACCACGTACGAGGCGTAGTAAATCACCTTCTCGAGCTCCCGAAGCGACATCCCGACCAGGTAGCCGAGCTGCGAGGGGAGCGTCTTGAAGAACCAGATATGGCAGACGGGTACCGCGAGCTCGATATGCCCCATCCGCTCGCGACGCACCTTGGAGAGCGTCACCTCCACCCCGCAGCGGTCGCACACATGTCCCCGGAAGCGGATCCGCTTGAACTTCCCGCAGTGACACTCCCAGTCCTTTACCGGACCGAAGATCCTCTCGCAGAAGAGTCCGTCCTTCTCCGGCTTGAAGGACCGGTAGTTGATCGTCTCGGGCTTCGTCACCTCCCCGTACGACCAGCTCCGGATCTCCTCGGGCGAGGCGATCTTGATCTGGATGAAATCGAAGTCCGAGCCGCGAGCGTCTCTCGAGCGGGGAAAATCGATCATGCGTTAGACACCCTGAATGGGAGTAGAATATTGATGTTCGGGCCGGCCGCCTCTGCCGCTCGGCGCTATTTCTCGCGGCCCAGCGTGACGGAGAGGCCGAGCGCCTGCAGCTCCTTCACGAGGACGTTGAAAGACTCAGGGATCCCGGGATCGGGGAGGTTCTCCCCCTTCACGATCGCCTCGTACACCTTGGAGCGTCCCGTCACGTCGTCCGACTTGACGGTGAGGATCTCCTGAAGGGTGTGCCCCGCCCCGTACGCCTCGAGCGCCCACACCTCCATCTCCCCGAAGCGCTGGCCCCCGAACTGCGCCTTCCCGGCGAGCGGCTGCTGTGTCACGAGGGAGTACGGCCCGATGCTTCGGGCGTGGATCTTGTCGTCGACGAGGTGTGCAAGCTTCAGCATGTAGATCGAGCCCACCGTCACGGGATAATCGAAGCGCCGACCGCTCCGCCCGTCCCGAAGCCAGATCTTCCCGTCCGGTCGGATCCCCGCTCGGAGCATGAACTCGACGATCGCGGCGTCGAGCCCGGCGGTGAGCTTTCGCTTCCTCGCGAGCGCCGCTACCGCCGGGAAGGCCTCGGTGAACTTCTCACCGAGCCGCCCGGCCCACTCCTTCGACGCATCGACGACGAACGCTGCGAGCGCTTCGAACTGCGCCCGGACCTCCTCCGGGAGATCGAGCACCAGGTAGTCGTCCACGCTTCGGCCGAGGCCGCGGACCCCCGCGTCGGGGCCGGCGCCGTTTCCCCCGGTGCCGCTCGCCGCCCTCCGCCGGGCCGGGGGGCCCGAATGGGGAACGGCGGGGGCTCGCATGAGCGTCGGGATATCGCCGGGATCCTCGAGGGGAAACCCGGTCGCGAGGCCGTGTGATTCCTTCGCCCAGCGAAGACCGGCCAACTTGATGAGGAACCCCACCTCGTCCTCCGACGCACCCTGGAAGACGGGCGTCTTCGCCCCAAAACCGAGGATCCGGGAAGCCCACCCAAGATGCGTCTCAAGGATCTGCCCCACATTCATCCGGGAGGGGACGCCGAGGGGGTTCAAGACGATGTCCACGGGAGAGCCGTCCGGGAGGAAGGGCATATCCTCCTCCGGAGCGATCCGTGCGATGATCCCCTTGTTCCCGTGCCGACCCGCCATCTTGTCGCCAACGGCGATCTTCCGCTTCTCCGCCATGTAGACTTTCACGAGCTGCACGACGCCCGGGGGGAGATCGTCCGGCTGGAAGACCTTGTCGATCTGATCCTCCGTCCGGAACTTGACGGCGTCGATCCGGCTCTGCGCCTCGTCGACGAGCCGCCGGATCCGCTCGGAGACCCCCCTGTTCTCGACCTTGAGCGTCTGCAGGTCGATGCTCCTGAGCTCGAGCGCACCCAGGACGCGCTTCGTGAGCTTCGTGCCCGGAGACACGAGCGGCTCGACCGTCCCCTTCCTCAAGATCAGCGCTGCGGTCTGCAGGTGGAGGAGCTCGAGGAGCTCCAGGTCCCTCGCCTCGGCGGTCCGCTGCGCCTCGTCGCGCTCCCACTGCCTGAGCTCCCCGATCCGGGCCCCGTGCTCCCTCTCGAGGAGCGGATCGTCGATCCGCCGGGAGAAGACCTTCACGTCGATCACGTCGCCGGCCATCCCCGGTGGAACCCGGAGGGAGGAGTCCTTCACGTCCTTCGCCTTCTCGCCGAAGATCGCCGTGAGGAGCTTCTCCTCGGGGGAGAGTTCCGTCTCCCCCTTCGGGGTGATCTTCCCGCAGAGGATATCGCCCGCCCGCACTCGCGCGCCGATCCGAACGATCCCGCGCTCGTCGAGATCGACGAGCGCCTCGTCGGCCACGTTCGGTATCTCGCGCGTGATCTCCTCCATCCCGCGCTTCGTATCCCGGACGTGAAGCTCGAGCTCCTGGATGTGGATCGAAGTCAGCGCGTCACCCTTGACGAGCCGCTCGGAAAGGATGATCGCGTCCTCGAAGTTGTAGCCGAACCACGGCATGAAGGCGACCGTCAGGTTCTGGCCAAGCGCGAGTTCCCCATGGTCCGTCGAGGGACCATCGGCGATGATCTGCCCCGGCCCGACCGAGTCGCCGGCGCGAACCAGAGGGCGTTGGTTGATCGCGGTGTCCTGGTTCGTGCGCCAGAACTTCTTCAGCCGGTAGCGGTCGAACTGCGCGAGTCGGGCAAGCGGCTCGTCCGTCCTCTTCGCCGCGACGGCTCCCGTATCGATCACGATCTCGTCGGCCGTGACCTGGGCCACCTCGCCGCCCCGCTTCGCGGCAATGACGGCACCCGAGTCCGTGGCAACCTTCGCCTCGAGACCCGTACCAACGAGCGGGGCATCCGTAAAGAGGAGGGGAACGGCCTGACGCTGCATGTTCGAGCCCATGAGCGCGCGATTCGCGTCGTCGTGCTCGAGGAAGGGGATGAGCGCCGCAGCGACGGATACGAGCTGGTCCGTACCAACGTCCATGTAGTCGATAACTGCCGGGCGAAGGAGGGGGAAGTCGCCCCGCTCCCGGCAGAGGACCGCGTCGTTCACGAAGTTACCGTCCGCATCGAGCGGGGCGTTCGCCTGGGCGATCCGGGCCTCCTCCTCCTCGTTCGCCGAGAGCCACTCGATCTCGTCGGTTACCCTCCCGTCGATGACCCTTCGGTACGGGGTCTCGATGAAGCCGAGTTCGTTGACCCTCGCATTCGTCGTGAGAGACGAGATGAGGCCGATGTTCGGGCCCTCCGGCGTCTCAACGGGGCAGAGCCGTCCGTAGTGCGAGTAGTGGACGTCGCGCACCTCGAAGCCGGCCCGCTCCCGGGAGAGCCCACCCGGACCGAGCGCCGAAACCCTCCGCTTGTGCGTCATCTCGCCGAGGGGGTTCGTCTGGTCCATGAACTGGGAGAGCTGCGACGAACCGAAGAAGGCCTGGATCACCGCCGAGACTGTGCGCGCGTTCACGAGGTCGTCGATCGAGATCTTCTCCGGATCGGTGTTGATCGACATCCGCTCGCGGACGAGCCGGGCCATACGGGAGAGGCCGACGGAGAGCTGGTTGGCGATGAGCTCCCCTACGGTTCGGACCCTCCGGTTACCGAGATGATCGATATCGTCGGTAAACCCCCGGCCCTCGTTCAGGTCGAGGAGGTAGGCGAAGATGGCGACGAAGTCCTCCCGGGTGAGGACGGTCGTGCTCGCGGGGGTGTCGAGGCCGAGGCGCTGGTTGATCTTGTAGCGCCCGACACGGCCGAGGTCGTAACGCTTCGGGCTGAAGAAGACGCGCTCGAGCGCATCCCGGGCTGTCTCCACGTTCGGTGCCTCCCCGGGCCGCAGGAGGGAGTAGATCGCGTAGAGCGCGTCGTCCTCCGAATCCGTCGGATCCTTCTGGATCGTACGCTGGACGACCTGGCTCTGGCCCCGCTCCGTCTTCGCCTCGGAGACGTAGAACTTGATGCGCTTTCGACGGAGGCGCTGAAGCTGCATGAGTCCGTCCTCGTCGAGCCCGCTCCCGAGTTCGAGGAGGACCTCACCCGTCTCCCGGTCGACAACATCCTCGGCGAGGATCGCGCCCAGGAACTCCGAGTTCGGCCCGAAGTGGTCCTTCTTCAGGCTCGTCGCCACCGCCTTGTAGAAGAGGCCGAAGATCTCCTCATTCTCTCCGTACCCGAAGGCGCGAAGGAGGGCGGTCGCAGGGAACTTCTTTTTCTTGTCGATGTGCACATAGCAGACATCGTTGATGTCAATCGTGAACTCGACCCAGGAGCCGCGGAAGGGGATGATCCGCGCGCTGTGGAGGCGGGAGCCATTCGGGTGCACGCTCTCCTCGAACACGACCCCGGGGGACCGGTGCATCTGGCTCACCACGACCCGCTCCGCCCCGTTGATGATGAAGGTCCCGAGCTCGGTCAGGAGGGGGAGATCGCCGAGATAGACCTCCTTCTCGATGATGTCCTTCGGCCGGCGCTCCCCGTCGTCGACGTCTTCCCAGACGATTAGGCGGAGTACGGCCTTCAGCGGGGACGCGTACGTCATGTCCCGCTCGATGCACTCCTCGACGGCGTATTTCGGCTCGCCGAGGTCGGCGGAGACGTACTCGAGCGTGAACCTCTCGTTCACGTCGGTGATCGGGAAGATCTCCCCGAACACCCGGTCGAGGCTGAAGTCCCACTGGTGCTCGATCTCCGCTCCCCGTTCGATCAGGTTCTCGAAGGAGCGGAGCTGAACGTCCAAGAGGTTCGGCATCGGCATGACCGGCGCCAGTTTGGAGAAACTTACCACGGGCCGGGAAGCGTTCGCGGTCTGCAAGTGGATTACCCCCTTGATCGGACGCGGCCCTCGGGCCGGCTCCGGTGGGATGAAGTACGGGTTCGCTCGAGCCGGGGCGGACGGTGCATGCGCTCCGGCCCCATCGATCAGGCGGACTCGCTCGCCTCTACTTGAGCTCGACCGTCGCCCCCTGCTGCTCGAGCTTCGCCATCACCTGCTCCGCCTCTTCCTTCGTGACGCCCTCGCGGACGGCCACCGGCGCGCTCTCGACTAGCTCCTTCGCCTCCCTGAGCCCGAGGGTCGTGAACTCGCGCACGGCTTTGATGACCTGGATCTTCTTTCCTCCGACCGCGACGAGGATGGCGTCGAACTCGTCCTTCTCCTCCTCCTGGGCGACGCCGTCCGCCGGAGCACCCGCCGGGGCCGCGGCCACCGCCGCCGTCACGTTGAACTTGTCCTTGAAGGCCTCGACAAAGTCGGCGAGCTCTAGGACGGTCATCTTTCCGATCTGATCGAGCAGTTCTTCCTGGTTCATAGCAGCCATCGTCGTGGTTTCTCCTTGCGATTTCCCGGTCTCGCTCCCGTGGGGTCGGGCCGCACGGCTACCCGTCCCCGTCTCCGGACTCCTCCCCTTCCAGGTCTCCACCCGCCGGCCCACCGTCGCCGCCCCCGGACTCCCGCTCCTCGCGAAGCGCATCGACAAGCGCCGCGAACTCCTGCAGCTTGCCCTCCATCGCTCCGGCGAGCATCGCGAGGAGCTGCTCCATCGGCGGGAGCTTCGCCAGCCGCTCGTAGTGGGCGGCATCGACGAGCGCCCCGTCCACGATCCCGACCTTGAAGGCAGGGCGGGAGCCGTTCTCCTTCGCGAAGTCGCGCAGCGCCTTCGCGGCCTCGACGGGCCCGCCCGTCCCGAAAACGATTCCCGTCGGGCCGGTCAGGTGTTCGCTGAGCTCCGGAAGTTCCTCGCCCAGCTCCCGGAGCGCCCGCCGGGCTAGCCGGTTCTTGACCACCAGGAACTCGGCGCCGGATTCCTTGAGGCGCCGCCTCAGCCCCGTCATCGACGGCACGTCGAGCCCCGTAAAGTCCGTCAGGTAGAAGACGGGCGTAGCCCGGAGCCGCGCCTGGAAATCCTCGACGAAGGCTACCTTCTCCGATCTCTTCACTATCCTCTCCGACTCCGACGGAAGATGTTCTCGTCGACCGGCACGCCGGGGCCCATCGTGCTCGACAGAGTGACACTCTGGATGTACGCCCCCTTTGCCGCGGCCGGGCGCGCCCGGAGGATCGAGTCCATGAAGGCGCTCAGATTCTCCTCGAGCTTCTCGCGCTCGAAGGAGACCCGCCCGATCGGGGCGTGGACATTCCCCGTACGATCCACCCGGAACTCGATCTTCCCCGCCTTGATCTCGGAGACCGCGCGGCCCACGTCCATCGTGACGGTCCCGGCCTTCGGCGTCGGCATGAGGCCTCGCGGCCCGAGAATCCGGCCGAGGGGGCCCACCTTCCCCATCTGGTCCGGGGTCGCGACCGCGACATCGAAGTCGAGCCACCCCTCCTTTATCCTTCCGACGTAGTCCGGGCCGACGTAGTCCGCCCCGGCATCAGTGGCCTCCTGCGCCTTCTCTCCCTCGGCGATCACGAGGACCCGGACCTCCTTCCCCGTCCCGTGCGGGAGGACCACCGTCCCGCGGACGACCTGATCCGCCCGCCTCGGATCCACGCTGAGGCGCGTTGCGATCTCGACCGTCTCGTCGAAGCCCGCAAACGCGAGCTCCTTCACGAGATCGAGCGCGCCGCCGGGGGAATGGCGCGCACCGTCCGGGACCCGCGCCCTCGCCTCCTTCGTCTTCCTTCCCTTTCTAGGCATAGAAATCGAGCCGTCTCGTGTCGTCCTCCCACCCGTGGCGGCTCGCATCGGGTGGTTCGGCGGACGCAGACCGGGGCCTGTTCACGTCCCGTCTTGGGGCGAGGGAGCGACTACCCTATTACCGTGATCCCCATGCTCCGTGCGGTCCCGGCGATCATCCGGATCGCGGAGTCGACGCTCGCGGCATTGAGGTCCTGCATCTTCGCCTCGGCGATCTCCTTAAGCTGTTCGGTCGTCACCGTCGCCACTTTCTCCCGGTGCGGCTCCCCGGAACCCTTGTCGAGCCCGACGGCCCTCTTGAGCAGGACGGAGGCGGGGGGCGTCTTCGTGACGAAGGTGAAGGAGCGGTCGGCGTACACCTTGATCTCGACGGGGATCGTGAGGCCCTGCTGACCCTGCGTCTTCGCGTTGAACTGCTTGCAGAACTCCATGATGTTCACGCCGTGCTGCCCGAGAGCAGGCCCGACGGGCGGCGCGGGATTCGCCTGTCCGCCCGGCACATGGAGCTTGATGAATCCAACGGTCTTCTTCGCCATTCTCCCCTCAGTATCCCTCAAGCTGCGTAAAGTCGAGCTCGACCGAGGTCGGCCGCCCAAAGAGCGAGACCTCGACCTTCACCTTGCCCTTGTCCGCATAGACCTCCTGGACCGTCCCCGAGAAGTCGGTGAAGGGCCCCGCGGTGACCTCCACGACCTGACCCGCGTGGAAGGGGATCTCCTCCTCCTGCTCCTCGGCCCCGTCGACCTCGACCCCTAGGATCTTGTTGATCTCGTCCTGCCGGAGCGGCTGCGGGGCCCCCTGCGAACCGACGAACTTGATCACCCCATGGATCGTGCTAACGGCGTGCTGAGTCCGCTCGTTCAGGATCATCTTCACGAGGACGTAGCCGGGGTATAGTCGGCGGGTGACGCTGACCCGCTTCCCGTTTCGGATCTCGGTGACCTCGTGGACCGGGACGAGGACCTCTTGGATCTCCTTCTCTTCGGCGAGCTCACCCGGCTCGTCGTCGATCTTCAGCTGCACGAGGCGCTGGACCTTCTTCTCGTGCCCCGAATAGCTCTGCACGGCATACCACCTCGCCTCGGCCCCCTCTGGTACCTCGTGCATCATCGATACGGTTACGCCCCGAAGATCCCCATGATCAGATCGATCACGGTCCGGGATGCAATGTCCATGACCCAGATCACGAGCGCCACGAGGATGCAGAAGACGATGACGACGAGCGTCGCGCTCTTGAGCTGCGGCCAGTCGGGCCAGGTGACACGCTGAAGCTCATGCCAGCTCTCTTCGGCGAATCCGGCGATCCCTTTCAGCTGCTTGACCATCTCCCCTACTTCGTTTCCTTGTGGACCGTATGTGCCCGGCACCGCGGGCAGTACTTGCGATACGCCACCCGCTCGGGGTGGAGCCGCTTGTTCTTCTTGTAGTTGTAGTTCCTCTCCTGGCACTTGGGGCAGGCGAGGGCAACCCTGTCACGCGGCATCTCGTTCCTTCCTGGTCTCGGTCATCAGCGCCGAGCCGCTTCGTCAGTCCACGATCTCGGTGACTACCCCGGCCCCGACCGTGCGTCCACCCTCCCGGATCGCAAAGCGAAGCTCCTTCTCCATCGCAATCGGGCTGATCAACTCGACGTCCATCTGCACATTGTCCCCCGGCATCACCATCTCCACCCCTTCCCCCAGGTGCGCCGAGCCCGTCACGTCCGTCGTCCGAAAGTAGAACTGCGGACGGTAGCCGTCGAAGAAGGGCGTGTGCCTGCCCCCCTCCCCCTTCGTCAGCACGTAGACCTCCGCCTTGAACTTCGTGTGCGGCATAATCGAACCCGGCTTCGCAAGCACCATCCCACGCTCCACCTCGTCCTTCTTCGTCCCCCGAAGAAGCACCCCCGCATTGTCTCCCGCCTCGCCCTGATCGAGCAGCTTGCGAAACATCTCCACACCCGTCACCACCGTCTTCGTCCCCAGCTCCGCACTCAGCCCGACAAGCGCCACATCCTCACCCACCTTGATCACCCCCCGCTCGATCCGACCCGTCGCCACCGTCCCCCGGCCCGTGATCGTAAACACGTCCTCGACCGGCATGAGGAAGGGCTTGTCCGTATCCCGCTCCGGCTCCGGAATGTACTCGTCGATCGCATCCATCAACTCCCCGATGCTCCTCGTCTCCTCCGCCTCCGGATCCCCGCTCTCGAGCGCCTGGAGCGCCGATCCCCGAACAACCGGAATGTCGTCGCCCGGGAAATCGTACTCGCTCAGAAGCTCCCGCACCTCAAGCTCCACCAGCTCCAGCAGCTCCTCGTCATCCAGCATGTCGCACTTGTTCAGGTACACCACGATGTCCGGAACATTCACCTGCCTCGCAAGCAGGATGTGCTCTCGCGTCTGCGGCATCGGCCCGTCCGCCGCGCTCACCACCAAAATCGCGCCGTCCATCTGCGCCGCGCCCGTAATCATGTTCTTCACGTAGTCCGCGTGCCCCGGACAGTCCACGTGCGCATAGTGCCGATTCGCCGTCTCGTACTCCACGTGCGCCGTCGCAATCGTAATCCCCCGCTCCCGTTCCTCCGGCGCCTTGTCGATGTTGTCGAACGAGACATACTCCGCCAGTCCCCGCTGCGCCTGCACCGACGTAATCGCCGCCGTCAACGTCGTCTTCCCATGGTCCACGTGCCCAATCGTACCCACGTTCACATGCGGCTTCGTCCGCTCAAATCTCGCCTTGGCCATCGTCTCCCTCTCCCCCCTCGTGATCTCTCGCCCGGATCCGCCATCCGCCCCGACGCTCGATTACGCCCGTACGGCCCGCCTCCCCATTCCCTCGCCAGAGGGATCCACAGAGCTCCGGGAGGGAATTGAACCCTCGACTTCTTCCTTACCAAGGAAGCGCTCTACCACTGAGCTACCGGAGCCTCGACACCGACCCGCCCACGTGCTGCCGAAGGATCCAGAGTCGGAAAGCGGGAGACGGGACTCGAACCCGCGACCCTCAGCTTGGAAGGCTGACGCTCTAGCCAACTGAGCTACTCCCGCGTGACGCGCTGCCACACCTGATCCGTGTTCCCCGATTCAGAGCTTCCAAGGTGCCCGGTGCCGGCTCGCCATGGTGGGGGTAGGATTCGAACCTACGAAGGCATTAGCCAGCAGATTTACAGTCTGCCCCGTTTGACCGCTTCGGTACCCCACCGTACGGTCGGCGCAGGACAAAGCCCTCGCAAATGGCCGACCCTTCACAAACGCTTCGCCGCAGACCCACATTGTCGGTGCACGGCGAAGGAGCTGACGGAGGGACTCGAACCCACAACCTGCCGCTTACAAGGCGGCTGCTCTACCAATTGAGCTACGTCAGCAGGAAAAATAGCTTTCCATCGTAGCGCGGCCGACGGGCAGTGTCAACATCCTCACTGCTCGCGCTTCCACCGTGTCCCGGCGGGGCCGTCCTCAACGACGATTCCCTCCCCCGCGAGCTCGTCCCGGATCGCATCCGCGAGCGCCCAGTCGCGCGCGGCCCGCGCGCGGCGCCTGGCCTCGATGCGCTCCTCGACCCAATCGCGGAGTTCGCGGTCGACGGCCCGCCCCCTGCGCCCCACATTGACGAGGCCTAGGACCTCGTCAATGGACTCAAGGGCGGCCAGCGCGGCGTCCCGCTCGGCCTCGCTGATGACCGCGTGCGCGTCGAGCCGGGCGTTACATCGGTTCACGAACCCGAAGAGCACGGCGATTGCCTGAGAGACGTTCAGGTCATCGTCGAGCGCCGCACGGAAGCGGGCGAGCGCCTCCCCCGAAGCCGCCGGGAGCCCCGCCTGCGGCCCGTCCGCACGGACCGGGTGAGCACGAAGGCGCGCATCGAAGTCGAGGAGGCGCCCCACTGCCCGGCCCGAGGCCTCAAGCCCCTCCCTGGTGAAGTTGAGCTCCGTCCGGTAGTGGGCGGAGAGGAGGAGGAGGCGGAGCGTCGCCGGGGAGATGCCTTCGCCGAGGAGCGCGCCGACGCTCACGATGTTCCCAAGCGACTTCGACATCTTCCTTCCCTCCACACGGAGGTGCTTCGCGTGGACCCAGTGCTGAACGAAGCGCTCTCCCGTCGCCCCCTCGGATTGCGCGATCTCGTCCTCGTGGTGCGGGAAGATGAGATCCTCCCCGCCGAGATGCAGGTCGAGCGTACCTCCCACCTCCGACAGCGCCATCGCTGAGCACTCGAGATGCCACCCGGGCCGGCCCTCCCCCCAGGGTGCGTTCCACGCCGCCCCGACCTCCCGGTCGCCCTCCTTCACCCCCTTCCAGAGGGCGAAGTCGCGCTCGTCCTCCTTCCCGTAGTCGTCGCCCGCGATGCGCTCCCCCATCCTCCCCGCTTCCGGATCCCTTCCGGAGAGTGCGCCGTAGTCCGGAAAGGCCGCGATCCGGAAGAAGACCGAGCCATCAGGCGCCTTGTACGCAAATCCTCGCTCGAGGAGCCGCTCAACAAGCCCCACCATCGGACCGATGTACGCCGTCGCCTTCGGGTACGCGTCGAAGCGTCGCACCCCGAGGGCATCCGCCTCCTCGAGCATCTGCCGCTCGTACGCCAGCGTGTGCTCGGCAAGGGTGACCCGTCGCTCTCTCGCCGCGTCGATCGTCTTGTCGTCGATGTCCGTGAAGTTCATGACGAAGTGGACGCCGTAACCCCGCCATTCGAGGTAGCGGTGCACTAGGTCGTAAAAGAGGAAGGTCCGGAAATTCCCGATGTGGGCCGGGCCGTAGAGGGTGGGTCCACACCCGTAGATCCCGACCCGTTGCGGGTCCAGCGGGGAGAAGGGCTCGACCGTCCGCGACGCGGTATTGTAGAGACGGAGGGCCATCGGCTAGCGCAGGAGGACCCAAGACTCATCGATCTTCCACGCCCGCGCGCTCCGGGAGAGACCGACGTAGAAGGTGGACCGACTCGTGTCGGAGGTGCCGGCAGCACCGCCTGACCAGAGGACCTCGGGGAATCCCCGGTCCGGGGAGGCGACGACGACGCGGGCTCCGCTCTCCGTGGTGAGGCAAGCAAGACGGGCAACCCCGTCCGAGCGGCCGGAGGCGGCCGGTCCCCACATGCGCCCGAGATCCTCCTCACCGAGCAAGGTCAAGAGCGTCGCCCCGATGATCTCCGTTCCCGACCCCTCGACGGCGCTTCGCCCTGCCTCGATCGTCCGGGTACTTCCGAGCACGCGCACGGTAAACATCTCCACTTCGAGCTCGGTCGCCGCCCGCGCACCGTGTCCGGGATGTCATGCAGCTTCAGGTCCAGGAAGATCCGCCGCTCGCGGCCCTTGAGGTCAAGCACCACCCCGGGGGCCGCCCGGGTGACGAGCTCAAGCCCGAGCTCGTGGAAGTCCGCCTCGGGGGGAAGCCGGTCGACGAGCGCGAGAGCGGCCTTTGCCCCCGGAACGTCCAGGCCAATCGACACGTCAGCCACGAACGACGCTTCCGGTGTGCGCGGCCACAACCTCGTCTCCTCCCTTCGTCCGAGGGCCCGGCTGGTCGCCCCGGCCGGGGCGGGCCCGACTCCGAAGCTCGCTCGCTACCCGCTCTGCCGCACGGGGATCCGAAAACGAGGCCGTACCCACCTGCACGAGGGATGCGCCCGCCTCGAGGTAGGCGGCGGCATCCCGCCCCCGTCCGATCCCCCCGACGCCGATAAGCGGGAGCTCCGTGAGGGCACGGACCATCCGGACGGCGGCGAGGCCGAGAGGCCGAAGCGCTGGGCCGCTCATGCCCCCAGCCCCCGCGCCGAGGCGCGGGCGCCCCGAGCGCGGATCGAGGATGAGGCCGGGGGCCGTATTTACCAGGGTGAGCCCGTCGGCCCCCGCCTCCTCCGCGGCGCGAACGACGGGGCGAAGGTCGGGCGTATTCGGGGCAAGCTTCACGAGGAGCGGACGAGCGGTCTGCGCCCGAACCCCCGTGACAACCCGGCCGAGCGCCTCGGGGTCGAGGGCGAAGGGGAGGCCGCCCCGCTCCGAGTCGTTCGGGCAGGAGAGGTTCAGCTCGAAGCCGAGGAAGCCCGGGCCGTCATCGAGCATCCGGACGACCTCGAGGTATTCCTCTGCCGTGTGTCCGGCAACGCTCACGAAGACGTGAAGCGCGGGGAGGTGCGCCTCGATCCAGGGAAGGCGTTCCCCTCGAACTGCCGCCGCGCCCGGGTTCGCGAGCCCGACCGAGTTGAGCATCCCGGCCTCGAACTCGGCGACGCGCGGAGGGGGATTCCCGGCCCGGGGGAGGAGGGTAACCGACTTCGTCACGAGTCCCCCGAGCGCCTCGAGTCGGGTAACGGCGGCGACCTCCCGGCCGAAACCACACGTGCCGGCGGCGACGAGGACGGGGTTTCTGAAGGTCACTCCAAAGAGCGGAACCTCGAGACCCATCCGCTACGGGACTCCGAAGGTGGGGTACGCTTCGAGGAAGCGGTCGACGGCCCGTCCGATCGCTTCCGCGACATCGCGGTGGAAGTCGTCCTCGACGAGGAGGCGCTCCTCCTCCGGGTTCGTCAGGAAGCCCACCTCCACCGCCACGGCCGCCATTCGGACCCCGAGGAGGGAGGGGAGCGGCCCCCGCCGGACGCCGCGGTCGGGGCCAGGGTGAAACTCCCCGAGCTCCCACTGCACCTCACCGGCCAGGGCGGATGACGCCTCGCGGTACTCGAGCACCGTAGGATCGTAGGGGAGCGTATCCCCGTAGGAGGCGCCCTCGGCCTCAACCACGCGCTGCTCCTGCTCCGTCTGGGCATCTGCAAGGAAGTAGGTCTCGAAGCCCCTCACGCCTACTCGGTCGGGGACAGCATTCGCGTGGATCGATATGAAGGCGCCGGGGCGGTCGCTCCGCCACTCGTTCGCCCACTCGCTCCGGCTCTGGCTCGAGATCGCTACGTCCCGCTCGCGGGTGAGCCAGACTTCCGTACCCGGCCTCCTCGCGAGGATCCGGGCGAGCGCAAGTCCGGCGGAGAGGGCCACCTCCTTCTCCTCGACCCCGGTGGCGCCCGCGACGCCGGTGTCATCCCCCCCGTGCCCGGGATCGATGATGATCACCGCCGAGGCCGCTCCCCCGTCTGCGGTAGACCACGGGACGAGGGGCCGTTCGGCGGAGGCCTCCCCGCCCTCCGGCGCCTCCGCCTGATCCGCCGTCGCGAACTCCTCGTCCGCGTCGGCGGGGAGCTCCTCGGCAGAGAGGGCATCCGGGTCCACGACGCCGACGGGTCGCCCTGGATCCGGCATCTCTTCCGGCGGCGGGAGCTCCGCTCCCTCGGCGAGGAGGAGGGCGCGTTCCTCCTCGAAGGCGTACGCCTCGGGAAGGAAACCCGGGAAGAGGTCTGCGACGAGCTGGAGCGGCACGTAGAACGCCTCCCCGCTCGAGTACGGGGCGTCGACCATCTGCACTACGAGGCCATCCCAGGTGACGAAGGGCGATCCGGGCCGGAGTTCGAGCTCGAGACCCGTGCGATGACGGAGGAGAACCGTCCGCCCGCCGTCGCCCGCCTCTACCCTCCAACCGAGTTCTTCCAGGCTCTCTGCGGGGATCACGGGGTATCCGCCCCCCGTCTCGACGGGGAGGCTCACCTCGCGGCCGTCGGGGAAGAGGACCGTAACCGGAGGGCCGGACTGACCCCGTGCCGGCTCCGCGAGGGAGGCGGCGGAGAGGAGGACGAGGACGAGCGGGGCGAACGGCCGGGGGGGGGGGGCGCGGCGACTCACCGGTCCTCTCCCCGCATCGCCCGCTGGGCCTCCTTCTCCTGGGTGCGGCGCCGAAGCGTCTCCCGCTTGTCGTGGAGCTGCTTCCCCTTCGCGAGCGCGAGCGTCGCCTTCACGTAGGATCCGCTCAGATAGAGCTTGAGCGGCACGAGCGTCAGCCCCTTCTGCTCGACGGCCGAGACCAGCTTCCGGATCTCGTGCCTGTGAAGAAGGAGCTTCCTCGGCCGCTCCGGGTCCCGGTTCCACCGGTTCGCCGAATCGTACGGGGCGATGTGCACGTTGTGGAGCCAAGCCTCCCCGCCTTCGATCTTCGCAAAGGAGTCCGTGAAGGAGACCTTCCCCTCCCGAACGGACTTGACCTCGGGACCCGTCAGAACGATGCCCGCCTCCCACTCGTCGAAGACCTGATACAGGTGACGCGCCTTCCGGTTCGTGGCGACGACCCGCCGGCCCCTGGGCGCTTCCGGCATCGAACTCAGCAACCCACCCTATCAGTAGATGAGTACCGGGGTCCCCACCTCGACACGGTAGTAGAGCTCCCGGGCCGCCTCGTTGGTGAGCCGGATGCACCCGTGGGAGACGCGCCGGTCGTCGGGATCCGGCTCGAGAAGGAGTTCGGGGTTGTTCGTCCCGTGAATCGCGATCCCGTCGCCCAGGAAGAGCGCGGAGGTCCCGAGCGTACCGGGGACCCGCGCACGCTCGGACGGGGGCGGGACCGGGAGGTTCTGCTCGATATAGTACCATTCGGGAGCGATCCAGACCGGATCCTTCTCCTTTCGGAGGACGTGGAACATCCCGACCGGCGTCGTGAAGGTCCACGACCTCCCCTGTCCCTCAAGCTGAAAGCCGTGACCCGTCCCGGCGGGGGCCGACCACACCACCTCCGTGCCGTCCATGACGAGGACGCGGCTCTCCGCAACGTGCACGACCACGTATGGCCCGTCGTGCTCGACCAAGGGGCGATCCAGCGTGAGTTGCCTCTCGAGGGCACTCGACGCGAAGACGACGCCCTCTCTCGCATGCAGGAACCCGTTGGCGTCACCACTCCCACCGAAGGGGACAACGGACTGCCCAAGGGCAGCGGCCGGAAGGCCAAGGAGGAGCGCCCAGGCGCTCCCTACGAGCCTTCGCTCCCTCGTTCCCGCCATTCGCTCGCCGCTCCTCGCCTCGTGCACGGACCGCCCGTCCACCTCAAGACGAACCCCGACGAAACGCGAATAGATCCACTGGGCGGAGCCTCGCGGCCTCGACCAACAGCCCCGTGCGCCCGCCGTAAATGCCGTTCATGCCACAAAGTGCGTTCGTGTGCCTGGGTATTCTTGCGAGGTCACCGACACGAGTTTGCCGCCGTCAGGGGAATCGGGATACGAGAGCCGCGGAACCGTCCGTGGCGAGCTCGTCGAAGGCGGGCCGGCGGACACCCTACGGCACGGCCCGCCGAGTTGCCCTGGCCTCTGGCCCGCTGGCGCCCTGCCAGTTACACCACCGCTCGTTCGGGAGCTGCTTGATGGGGTCCGAGCGAGCGGTGAGGGTCATCCCGAGACCAGCGCTGTGCTAGCGCGAGCACTCAGCAGGGATCGGGGGAGAGAAGCACAGGCAGAACGCACCGCTAAGGTCTGCCACCGAAGCTTCATCCGAGATTCAGGCCGGGCACGCCAACCCACGATGCCCGGGTACTCCCGCCGGGTATGGTGCCCCGGAGCCGCGCGACGCCCTCCAGGCCTCGTCGCCCCGGACCGAAGAGGAGAAGGTCAGGCGCCCTCCGCCTCTTCCGTGTCGTCCCCCGCATCGTCTTCCGAACTGCGAACCGAGGCCCGATACGCAGCCTTCGAACGGTCGATCCGCTCCTCGAGCTCACTCCTGGCGTGCTGGGCCGCCTCGATCCCCGAATCGACCGCACCCCGAATCGCCTCCACCCGCTCCATCACGTCGCCGCGCGCCTGATCGATCCGCTCCTCGAACTGGTGCTGGACATCCCGAACGACCCGCTCGGCCCCCTCACCGAGACGAGACGCGCGCTCCCTGATCTCCCTCTGCGTCTCCTTCCCGGTGCGGGGAGCCAGGAGGAGGGCGGCGCCTGCTCCGAGGATCGCTCCGAGGAGGAACGGGCCAACACCCCCACCCGTCCCCCCGCGCTCAATGATGATGTGTGGCACGTTGTCGCGCTCTGGCATTCCGATTCCTCCGTCGATTCCGTCGGGAGTGGGGCCTGACCGTACCCGATCGTAGGGAAAATAGTGCGCCGGTCGATCGGGACATAGGGGACCACGCACCCTTAGAACACCCTACCGCCCCCCGTCCGGAAGCTCCACCTGAAGTCCGTCATAAGCGGGAGAGACGCCCCCCGGCAGGCGCGCGTCCAACTCCGCGTGCGAGACCCGGTGGGTCAGGTGCGTCAGGAAGGTTTTCCCTGCTCCGATCCGCGCGGCCGTCTCGACCGCCTCCTCAATGTTTAGGTGCGTCGGGTGCGGATTCCCCCACCAGAGGGCGTTCAGGACGAGAACATCGACGCCCCGGAGCGCCGCGAGTGTTTCCCCGGGGAGCTCCTTCGCATCGGTCAGGTACCCGAGCGCGCCCACCCGGAAGCCTAGGACCCGGAGGGACCCGTGCAGGACCTCGAGAGGCAGGAAGTCGGCTTCGGCGATTTTCGCCCACCGCCCTGCTCGTAGCGTTCGCAGCGAGACCTGGGGCTTCGAGGCCCCCTCGCCGGGCTGGACGGTGGGATCGAAGATGTAGTCGAAGCGACGAGTGAGGACCGCCTTCGCATCCTCAGATGCGTACGCGTCCACGCTTCGCCCACTCCGGAGGGAGAAGATCCTCAGGTCGTCGATCCCGTGCAGGTGGTCCGCATGGAGATGGGTATACCAGACAGCGTCCACCCGCTCGACGCCCTCGCGAATCAGCTGAACCCGGAGCTCGGGCGGCGTATCGACGAGCACGGTGCGGCCGTCATCCCAGGAGATCAGCGCCGCGTGCCTAGTCCGACAGTCCCTGCGATCGGCCGAGGTGCAGACGGCGCAACGGCACCCCACGACCGGAACCCCGAGGGAAGTACCCGTCCCGAGAAACGTGAGCCTCAAGGGATGCTTCGACGTAGCGTCATCGGTTCACGGGACCGTCGCCTCCGTCCTCACAAGCGCTCCACCCGAAGGGTATTCGTCGTCCCGCTCTCGTGAAACGGGACGCCCGCGGTCACAACGACGCACTCCCCCGGCGAGGCGAACCCTGAGTCGAGGATCGCCCGCTTCCCGAGGCCACTCAGCGCCTCGTAGGTGATCCTCTCCTCGGTAGCGAGGACGGGCCAGACGCCCCAGACGGCGGAGAGCTGGCTGTAGGTCCGGGGATCGGTCGTGACCGCGAAGATTGGGACCGCGGGGCGGTGCGAGGAGACGAGGCGGGCGGAAAACCCGCTCGACGACAGGACGAGGACCGCGGGTGCGTTGATCTGGCGCACCGCGTCAA
Source organism: Longimicrobiales bacterium (assembly GCA_965206975.1). GTDB lineage: Bacteria > Gemmatimonadota > Gemmatimonadetes > Longimicrobiales > Gaopeijiaceae > JAAXGI01. The sequence goes on from OZ242253.1 coordinate 719,531, forward strand.
CGAGCCCGGAGGCAATCGCCTGCTCCGTCGGGCTTGCCCCCGTCCGGTCCGCGGGGGTCGGGTTCCCCAGGTACTTCGGGCCCGACGACAGCACCCCGCTCTTCTCGATCTCTGCGATGATCCGCCACGCGGCCTCGACGGCGAGCCGCGGGTGGCGGCCGATCGCCGTCTCTCCGGAAAGCATCACGCAGTCCGTGCCGTCGAGGACCGCGTTGGCCACGTCCGACGCCTCGGCCCGCGTGGGGCGTGCGTGGTTGATCATCGACTCGAGCATCTGCGTGGCGGTGATGACGGGCCTCGTGTGCAGGTTTGCCTTCTCGATGATCCGCTTCTGGGCGAGGGGCACCTCCTCGAAGGGAAGCTCGACACCGAGGTCCCCCCGGGCGATCATGATCATGTCCGCCACGTCGAGGATCTCGTCGATCGCCCCGACGGCGCGCGCCATCTCGATCTTCGCCACCACGTGCGCCCGGCCCGCCACCCGCCTCTTCAGGTCGGAAACATCCGCCGCGGTACGGACGAAGGAGAGCCCCACGAACTCGACACCGAGCTCGAGCGCGGCGTCCAGATCCGTCAGGTCCTTCTGGGTCAGGCTCGATTCCGAGAGAACCTCGGAGGGGATGTTGATTCCTTGATTGCTTCGGATCACGCCGTCCCTCACGACCTGGAAGGCGACACGGCAATCCTCCACCCCGGTGCATTCGAGCTCGATCAGCCCGTCGTCGACCGCCACCCTGACGCCCGGCCTCATGTCGGCCGCGATCCCCTCGTACGTCGTCGGGATCTCCCCCTCCCGGACCTGTCCCTCGTACGCCATCACGATCTCGGCGCCGGGCAAGGCGTGGACCGGTTCCGGGAGGCGCCCCACGCGAATTTTCGGGCCGCCCAGGTCCGCAAGTATCGCGACCGGACGGCGTTCGACGCGGGCCGCAGCGCGGACGGACTCGACCATCCGCCGGCGATCGTCGTCCGCGCCATGCGCCATGTTGATCCGCGCCACATCCATGCCGCACGCGACGAGCGCCGCGATGTCGTCCGGTTCCGACGTCGCGGGGCCCAGCGTACAGATGATCTTCGTTCTGAGCATCGGAGCCGAAACTCCGGGGAAGAGGAGGAGTCTCTACCGCGCCCGTCGAAGTTCGTCCGGTGGGAGGGGGCAGGCAAGCGGTGCCGGGCCCGAAAGCAGGCGGAACCAAGGGCGTTTCTTCGGGTATTGGGTGGATTATCGAGGATCCCGGTTCGGACGCCGCGCGGCTCCGGGTTCCGCGATCCTCTCCCGGCAGTGGACGTGCCCTCCACTAGCAAATCGGATCTCGTTGGCCCTCAGGTGACGTCACGGAAGATGATGATCCAGTATGTGGACGATCCGACGAGCCTCGAGGATGCAAGGGCCGCGCTCGCGGATGCGGACGCGTTCGCGGTGGACTGCGAGGCCGCCGGATTCCATCGCTACTCGGACCGTCTCTGCCTCCTGCAGGTCACGTGCGGCGAGCGGACGTACCTCTTCGACCCATTCGTGCTGGACCCGGCGCCGGCTCTCGAAGAGCCCCTTCGCGACCCGTCCGTCGAGGTCGTGATGCATGGGGCGGACTTCGACCTCCGCCTCCTCGACCGGGATCTGGGGCTTCGCGTCCGATCTCTCTTCGACACGCAGATCGCCGCCTCCCTCCTCGGCGTCACCGGGGTGGGGCTCCAGACGCTCCTCAGGGACCGTTTCGGGATCCGCCTCTCGAAGAAGTACCAGCAGGCGGACTGGGCGATGCGTCCGCTCCCGGAGCCAATGCTCGAGTACGCGGCTCGCGATACCGCGCACCTTGAGGATCTCGCGCGTGAGCTCCGCAGGGAGCTCGTGGACGCCGGACGCCTCGAGTGGGCGATGGAGGAGTCCCGGGCGCTGGAGTTGGTCCGCTTCGAGCTCCCGCCGGCGAGGGATCGGGTCCTCCAGGTCCGGGAGGCTCGAAGCCTCGGGGCCCGAGAGGTCGACCGGCTCCGGGAGGCGCTCGAATGGAGGGACGAGATCGCCCGGGAACGCGACCGCGCGCCCTTCCGGATCGCCGGAAACCGGACGCTCATGGAGGCGGCCGTGAGGAACCCCGGGACGGTCGAGGAGCTCACCGAACTCGGGGGGATGAACGCCGCGCTCGCCCGCGAGCGGGGCGGCGAGCTCATCCGCCGGTTCCGCTCCGTGACCGGAAAGCCGGCGGGAGCGCTTACCGGCTACCCGCTCAACGCCGCCTACGGCAATGGGTCGAGCCGCCGGCTCGACCCGCAGGTCGAGGAGCGGCTGACGAGGCTCAAGGCCGTGCGCAACGCGACGGCCGAGCGGCTCGGCGTGGATCGCGGCACCCTCCTTTCCAATGCAATCCTCGAGGTGATCGCCGAGGCCGCCCCGGCGCGGCGCGAGGAGCTCGCCACCGTGGGCGGAATTCGACAGTGGCAATCCGATGTGCTCGGCGCCGAGCTACTGGCGTCGGTATGAGACCGTGTTTCGGCGACTCGCGGTCCCCGCGAAAGGGGCCCACGAACCCACTGAACCATTGAACCCGGAGGCCTAATTGGCTGCGGAGATGCTTGAGCGCGAAGACCTTTCCATATATGTGGTCGCCGGCGTTCCGAAGAGCTTCAAGAAGAAGCTCCTCAAGTTTGTTGACGGGGAAGCGAAGGCGGGTGGCGAGGTGATGCTCCTCGACGAGGAGATGACCGAATGGATTCTGGCCCGCGTCAAGGGGGAGAAGCGGCGGAGCCACGAGCAGACGCCCGGATCATCCGCCCTCTGGCGTGCCTACCGGGCGCTCAGCGCGGCCCGCTATCACCTGCAGGACCAGCCCATCGAGCTGAAGATCCGAAGCGTCCGGGACGAGATCGAGGAGCTGTGGAGGGACACGAGCCCCCTCCATGAGAACCGGGAAGAGTCGTTGGAAGGGGTCGGATAGCTTGCCGCTGGCCCGACCTTCGCCTCTGCATGTGATCGCTCCGGACCCCGGACCCTGAAGCGGGGGTCCTAGGCAGAGCCACCCCCGCACGCCTTTGCCGACGCGGCGCAGCTCGAGCGGCTCCTGTCCATCCCCGGCTCGACCTCGTTCCCGCCGCCGGCGGTTGCGGGACAGGCGCCGTGCCCTCCCTCGGTCGGTTCAGAGGTCCCGGCATGGTGCAGCGAGTTCACGACGATCACCGCGCCGGTCAGGTCGCGTTCGGGGCGCACGAGCTGCCTCCCCACATGGGCCTCTGAGTCGTACGGCTCAAGTAGGCAGCCCGGGGCTCGGGCGGCGAGCTTCCTCTGCTCCGGCGGCGGCAGGGATAAAGCCGGGGGAATCCGGGTTCGCGTCGCTTGGTTGCAGCCAAAACCTCTAGCCCGTGCCGGGCGGATGTAGGCCGGACACGCCGCGAGACCCTACCTCGTCTCCATACAGCGCTCCCGAGCCCGGATCGTGGCTCGGGGTGGAGCGGGCCCGCGGCGAGGCCACGCGGGGCAAGTCATGTACCCACGCATGTGCCGCGAGGACAGCAGGCGTCAGAGGGATTCCTCTTCCTCCTTCACCTTGCAATCGATGCAGTACCGCGCGTGGGGGAGCGCCTCGAGGCGTCCGAACGGAACCGCCGCCCCGCACGTATGACAGGTCCCGAAGCTCTTCGGATCGTCGTACAGGCGCCGCAACGCCTCCTCGAGCCTGTACAGGTAGCGCCCTTCCTTCGTGGCGAACAGCGCCGCTTTCTCCCGCTCCATCGACTCCGTTCCCTGGTCCGCCATGTGGTCGGTGTAGGCTGACAGGTCGGAATCCGCCGACTCCCGGCCCGCCTTGGCCATCTCGTCGAAGAGGCCAAGGGACCGGAGCGCTCTCGAACGTTCGGCGAGGAGGCGCTGCTCGATGTGATCCAGCTGCGACTTCGTGAGCATCGGGTGGCCTTGGACCGAGAGAAACTCGCGGAACGGGCCCGGGTAGTGCGAACAACGCGGGGCCCGGCCCGAACTTCTGGCTAGCTCGGAAAAGTACTGCCTCAGTCACCGCGAAGCTACCATCGGGAGGGAGCGTGGAAGTCGTCGAGTGTCGGCGGTGTTCAGAGGAGAAGGAGGCGCTAGCGACTCCCCCATTTCGGGACGAGCGCGGAGCGAGGATCCGGGCCGAGATCTGCAAGGGCTGCTGGACCGAGTGGCTTCAGCACCAGACGCTCCTGATCAACCACTACGGCCTGGATCCCCGCGAACGGAAATCGAGGGAGTTCCTCTACACGCAGATCGACGAGGTTCTCCTCGGCGACGCAGACGCGGAGCAGGTGGACACGACAAAGCAGGGAACGATCGAGTGGTAGCGACCGGAGCGTGCGCGTGCACCACCGCGCTGGCCGGCACCCTTCACCCGGGGCCCGGCCCCTAGAGCTGCGAGCCGGTAGGCGGGCCGGCGGATCTGGGCGCGGCTCGAACCCGTAGCGGGCTGCAACCACTCGGCGGCATCCTGAAGTCGACCGGCTTCAGGACGCCACGCCTTCGCCAGCGAGGACGGGCGCAATCTCCTCGAGCGCGGCTTCGAGGACCTCTCGGTCGACGATGAGCGGCGGGGCGAATCGCACCACTTGGCGGTGGGTCTCCTTCGCGAGGATCCCCCTCCGCATCAGCGCCTCGCAGAACGGCCGCGCAGGCCCGGAGGATTCCCTGATCACCACGCCAATCATGAGACCCCGCCCCCGAACCTGAGCCACGTGCGGCGAGTCGAGCGCCCGGAGCTCGTCGATAAACCACCGGCCAACGGAGTCCGCCCGCTCCGAGAGCCGCTCGTCCAGGATTACGGCGAGCGCCGCCCGGGCGACGGCCGCCCCTAAGGGATTCCCGCCGAAGGTCGACCCGTGGTCGCCCGGCCGGAAGACGTCCATGTACTCTTCCGCCGCGAGTGCGGCCGAGACGGGGTATACGCCGCCGCCGAGCGCCTTCCCGACGATCAGGACATCGGGCCGGACCCCCTCCCAGTCTGAGCAGAAGAGCCGGCCGGTGCGGCCGAGGCCCGTCTGGATCTCGTCGGCGATCAGCGCAACGCGGTTCTCCCCGCAGAGATCACGCGCCGCCGCCAAATAGCCCTCCGGGGGGACGACGACCCCGGCCTCCCCCTGAATCGGCTCGACCAGGAACCCCACCGTATTCGGGGAAATCGCCGCCCGGAGCGCCCCGACGTCCCCATACGGTACCATTCGGAACCCCGGGGTGAAGGGCCCGAAGCCCGCCCGGTAGTTCTCCTCGGAGGAGAAGGAGATGATCGTCGTCGTGCGCCCTGCGAAGTTGCCCTCGCATACGATGATCTCGGACGCATCCTGGGGCACCCCCTTCACCTCGACGCCCCACCTTCGCACCATCTTGATTGCCGTCTCGACCGCCTCCGCCCCCGTGTTCATCGGCAGCGCCTTCCCGTATCCCGTCGCTCGGCAGAGCTCGGCAAGGAAGGGACCCGCCTGATCGTTGTGGAAGGCCCGCGAGGTCAGCGTCAGGCGCTCCAGCTGTTCGAGCGCCGCCGATACGATCCGCGGGTGCCTATGCCCTTGGTTCAGCGCCGAATAGGCGGAGAGCATGTCCAGGTAGCGCTCGCCCCGGACGTCCCACACCCAAACCCCTTCCCCCCGGTCGAGGACCACGGGTAAGGGCTGGTAGTTGCGGGCGCACCACCGCTCGGCCGAGCGGATGAGCGCCTCTTCCCTTGCCTGGACGGATTCGGTCAACGGCCCACTCCAATCGAACTGCCGGGAGCTCTCAAATCGCACAACGACCGAGTCTACCAACGCAGCGGCGGGCGGATCAAGGCCCCGCGCCACCGACGCGGCGGCGAGTCTCCCCGAGTTGCCCCCCGCCACCCCTCGCCGCCCGGTTGCCGGAGCGCACCTCCAAGGCTACCGTGGGGCACTATGACTCCAGGAACCGCTGCTCTCCTCGCCGTCCTCCCGATCCTCGTCGCGGCAGTCCTCCTTATCGGATTCAGGGTCCCCGCGAAGTTGGCGATGCCGATCGTCTACCTCGTCGCCGTGATCCTCGCGTTCGCCGCCTGGCAGGTGGAGCTGGTCCGCCTCGCGGCGGCCACGATCCAGGGACTCTTCATCTCCTTCGATCTCCTCTTCATCATCTTCGGCGCGATCCTTCTCCTTCACACCCTCGAGAAGTCTGGTGGGGTCGCGGCAATTCGGCGGAGCTTTCACGGGGTGAGCGATGACCGCCGGGTACAGCTCGTAATCATCGCGTGGCTCTTCGGCTCCTTCATCGAGGGAGCCGCCGGTTTCGGCGCGCCCGCCGCGGTGGCCGCCCCCCTGATGGTGGCGATGGGCTTTCCAGCCGCGAGCGCCGTGATGATCGGGATGATGATCCAGAGTACGCCCGTGACCTTCGGGGCCGTGGGGACACCCGTTCTCGTCGGGCTCTCGGGGGGGCTCGGCGGAGCCGACTTCGATGCCGCGCTCGGGGCTGCTGGGATGGAGATGATCGACTACCTGCGGCTCGTCACCCGACGCATCGTCGTCCTTCACGGGATCGCCGGCGTCCTCATGCCGACCTTCATGGTGGTGATGCTTACCCGGTTCTTCGGTCGGAACCGGTCGTGGACGGAGGGACTTTCCGTCCTCCCCTTCACCCTCTTCGGGGGGATCGCATTCGTCGTTCCCTATATCCTCATCGGATTCGTCTTCGGACCCGAGTTCCCCTCCCTCCTCGGCGCGCCGATCGGGCTCGCCATCGTGGTCTTCGCAGCCAGGCGGGGATTCCTCCTTCCGGAGGATACGTGGGAGTTCGCCGAGGCCTCGAGCTGGCCGTCCGACTGGGTCAGCGGACTCGAGATCAGCGAAGAGCAGGCCCGCCGGGAGGGGCATGCGAGCAAGATCTCTGGACCGGTGGCATGGGCCCCCTACGCACTCCTCGGTCTGCTCCTCGTACTTACGCGGTTGCCGCAGCTGCCGATCCAGGGGCTCCTCCAGGCACCCGCAATCACCTGGTCAAACATCTTCGGAACGGGGATCAGTGGATCGACGACGCCCCTCTACCTCCCGGGATTCGTCCTCATCGTGGTGGTCGGGATCACCTTCTTCCTCCACCGGATGCGCGTGCCGGCCCTGGTCAGCGCCACCCGCGACGCGGCCCGCGTACTCGTCGGAGCGGGGTTCGTCCTCGTCTTCACCGTTCCGATGGTACGGGTCTACATCAACTCGGACGTGAACGGGGCAGGGCTCGCGAGCATGCCGCTCGAGATGGCAGAGTGGGTCGCGAGCAGCGTAGGACCGGTGTGGCCGATGTTCGCCGGCATGACGGGGGCACTCGGGGCCTTCATCGCGGGGTCGAACACCGTGAGCAATCTCATGTTCTCCGCCTTCCAGTACGGCGTGGCCGAGCAGCTCGCCGTCTCCACGATGATGATCGTCGCCCTCCAAGCCGTCGGGGCGGCGGCAGGCAACATGGTCGCGATCCACAATGTGGTCGCGGCCTCGGCAACCGTGGGCCTCCTCGGGAAGGAGGGGGCGACCCTCAGGAAGACGATCCTGCCCACGATCTACTACCTGCTCGTGATCGGCACTCTGGGCCTGATCGCCGTTAACGTGATCGGGGTCACCGACCCGCTCCTCCGGTAGCCCGCCGGGGCTAGGCCCGGGAGTCGTTGCTCGGTATCTTTCGCGGCACCGCAACCGACCCCTGAGCCAAGATAGGCCGGCGTTCCCCTCGCACCCGGTTCGACACCCCCCGACGGAGTCCTCATGATCGCGAACCCGCGCCACGCGCCAACTGCAATCCAGCGCGCGGGCCGCCACTCCGGCGGCGCCTTCTCCCGTGCCACCGTCCCAGTCCTCGGCCTCCTGGTCTTCCTCGGCGGCCTCGGGACGATACCACCTGCCTTGGCGCAGGAGAGTTGGGAGCTCTACCAGGTCGGCGCCGTCCGCACGGTTGAGGCGCCCGACGTCGACGGGTTGCTCGACGACCCCGCGTGGGAGCGCGCATCCGTCATCACGGACTTCATCCAACAGGAGCCGGACGAGGGCGCTCCGGCAACAGAGCGAACCGAGGTGCGCGTGCTCTACGACGGGGCGAGTCTCTACCTAGGTGTCCACGCCTTCGACTCGCAGCCGGGCGGGGTGCTCGCCACGGAGCTCAGGCGGGACGGGGACCGGATCCTCGAGGAGGACAACCTACAGATCATCATCGACACATTCATGGACCAGCGCTCAGCTTACATGTTCGTGGTGAGCCCTGCGGGGGCGCAGCTCGACCAACAGGTCGCGGACGAGGGCGGACGTGACCGGAGGGCGAGCGCCTCGGCCGTGAATCGGGACTGGGACGGGGTGTGGTCCCTCGAGGCGAGGCGGACTCCAGATGGTTGGGTTGCGGAAATCGAGATCCCCATGGTCACGCTCCGGTTCCCGGACGCGGATCCGCAGTCGTGGGGAATCAACCTCATGCGCAACATCAGCCGGAAGAACGAGCAGGCGTACTGGGCCCCCATTCCCAAGCCCTTCACCCTCACGCGGGTAAGCCTGGCGGGGAGCCTGACGGACCTCGGGACGCTCGACCGGGGACGGGACCTTCGGATCAAGCCCTTCGTTACGGGTGGGGGGCGGAGCACGCTCGAGAGCGGGATCTCGGACCGCACAGCGCAGAGCGACATCGGCCTCGACGTAAAGTACGGGATCACAGCAGGACTCAACCTTGACGTAACGGTAAACACGGACTTCGCCCAGGCCGAAGTCGACAACGAACAGGTCAACCTGACGCGCTTCGCGCTCTTCTATCCGGAGAAGCGCGAGTTCTTCCTCGAGAACTCCGGCCAGTTCTCCGTGGGGAGCACGAACTCCACAGGACGGATCGCTGACCTCTTTTTCAGCCGCCGAATCGGAATCTCGGCCTCGAGGCAGCAGGTGCCGATCCTCGGAGGGGCAAGGCTCACGGGAAAGATCGGCCAGAACAACATCGCGATCATGGACCTCCAGACCGACGATGCCTTCGGGGAATCTGGAGAGAACTTCCTCGTCGCCCGCTACAGCCGCGACATGATGGAGCGCTCGAGGATCGGCGGGCTCGTGATCAATAAGCAGGCGAGCAGCGGGGGGCGCTACAACCGCACGTACGCGGCGGACCTGATCTGGTCCCCAATCCCGGCCTTGACCGTGGACGCCTTCGTGGCGGGCACCGAGACGACAGGGATGTCGGAGGACCAGATGGCCGGGCACATCCGGGCTGGGTGGCTCGACGAGTCGTGGCGTATCTACACCGAGCATACCGATCTCGGGAGTAACTTCAATCCCGAGGTCGGGTTCGTCCCCCGCGTCGGGATCAGGAGGAGCAAGTTTCACTTCGAGGGCAACCCCAGGCCGGAGCGCTGGGGGATCCGCATGATGGAGCCGATGTGGAACGTCGAGCACATCGCCGACCAGTCCGGCCGGCTCATGACTCGGCGCTATCACCACATGGTCGGAACGAGGTTCGACAGCGGCGCGTTCCTCAACCTCCGCTACGACCGCTGGTTCGAACGGCTCGACGAGCCCTTCCGGGTGGCGAACAATGTCACGATCGACGAGGGGAACTACAAGTTCTGGACGCTAGCCGTCAGCTTCAACAGCAACCCGTCCAGGCGGTTCTTCTACGGGTTCAACTACTCCCCGCAAACCTTCTACGATGGGGATCGCTTCGACTGGTCCGTGAACGGGGGCCTCCGGGTGACGAACCAGCTCGCGACCTCCGCGCGCTTCTCGCGAAACGACGCGGACCTCCCCGCCGGCTCTTTCGTCGCCGACATCGGGTCATTCCAGCTCGACTACGCGCTCTCCCCGAACATGTCGCTCCGGAGTATCTCGCAGTACAACTCCGCGACGGAGCAGTGGAGCACAAGCGCACGCCTCCGCTACATCTACAGGCCCGGCAGCGATATCTACATCGTCTACGACGAGGTCCGCCGCGACGACGCGATTCGGGTCTCCCCCTGGGTGGAGGAGTTCCGCGACCGGCAGCTCATCATCAAGATGACCTACCTCCTCTCGATGTAGCGCCGCGTCCCGCTCGCCCGGGAATCCGGGATCGCGGTGGCGATGCGGCGACCCCGCCAGCCCCCTGGCGACCGGATCGCTCGATACTACGACAGGAACACTGCCCGCTTCCTCCTCGTTGGAGGGAGTGGGCGGAGCCACGCCCTTCACCGTCAACTCTGGGGGGAAGGAGTCACTTCGACGGAAGGGGCATCGAGCTACATCCATCGCCTCATCGAGGGAGTCGTGAGGGAGGGGCACCGGACCGACGCGCCGGTGATCCTCGATATGGGGTGCGGGGTGGGAGGCACCCTCTTCCACCTTGCGGAGGCCTTCCCGCAGGGACGGGTCGTGGGCATCACGATCAGCCCGAAGCAGCACGGCGTTGCCGAGCGACTGGCGACGAGCAGGAAGCTCGGCGAACGGTGTCGCTTCGTGCTGGGCGACTTCGAGAGCACAGAGACCGGTGCGATCGCGGACGTAGTGGTCGCGATCGAATCCTTCGCCCACAGCAAGTCAGCCCCCGACTTCTTCGCAGCGGCCACCCTTCAGCTGGCCGCAGACGGCATTCTCCTAATCGCCGACGACTTTCTGGCGGAAGACGTGGGGGAACTCGACGCTCCGGCACAGTGGCAAGTGGAGGACCTTCGAGCCGGGTGGGGCCTGCCGGCCCTCGGCACGGTCGGCGCGTGCGCCCGAATCGCAGAGGAGCGAGGCCTCTATCTCGACGGGAATACCGACCTTACCGGGCTCATCCGCCTAGGGAGGCCGAGGGACCGGGCCATCGCTCTCCTTTGCCCACTCATCCGGAGGCTCGGATTGCACGATGTCCCCTTCTTCGGAAACATGATCGGGGGGAACGCGCTTCAGAACGGACTCCGGGACGGATTGCTCACGTACCGGCTCCTTCGCTTCCGACGAGGAGCGCGGACATGAGGAGGCGGACCCAGCCTCTCCGCACGCACATGGGCGCCCGTGTTCGTGGGTGGGCTCGACAGCCCGATCCGGCCGGACGCTGTAGCGACCCGTGCCCGCTCCCTCGGGACGTGTCGTGAAGGTCGCCAGCCGCCGAGGCGCCGCGTGGTGCGGGGGCTCACAGCGGGCCGCTTCCGCCACAACTGCCCTCTTCGCACGGTCATCGGCGGGAGACGTTCCCCCGCCAGTTCGGATCCGGCGAACGAGAGTCTCGGCATTACCCCGCAGCCCCGCTCTCCTCCGGGGGGACGACACCGCGCCGCATCGTATTCTCGGTAATCACCCGGGCCACCATGAACTCCCGCACGTAATCGGAGCCGCCCGCCTTGCTCCCCGTACCGGAGCGGCGGAAGCCGCCGAAGGGCTGGCGGTGGACCATCGCACCGGTGATCGGGCGGTTCAAATAGAGGTTTCCCACACGGTAGGCTTCACCTGCCCACCGGATATTCCTGGGATTCCGCGAGTAGAGACCCCCCGTGAGGGCGAACTCCGAGTCGAGTGCGATCTCGAGGGCCTCCTCGAACGAATGGCTTCGGAATACGACGAGGAGAGGGCCAAACACCTCCTCGCGGGCGAGCCTCGAGCCTCGATGCACGTCCTCGAAGGCGTGGGGGACCACATAGTGGCCCTCCCCTCGAGGGAGGCGTCCCTTTGCCAGGATGCGCCCCTCGGCATACCCGAGCGCGATATACCCCTCGATGCGTTCCCGCGCCTCCCGGGAGATGACGGGCGGGACAACCGTATACGGATCGTCGGGCGGGCCCACCGGAAGACTCAGGACGGCGTGCCGGAGACGTTCCCGAAACTCCCCGTATGCGCTTCCAACCACGATGACGCGGCTCGCCGCACTGCACTTCTGTCCCGCGTACCCGAAGGCTGAATGCACCACGCCGTCCACGGCGAGATCCAGATCCGCATCCTCGTCGACGATGATCGCATTCTTCCCACCGAGCTCGGCGATGAGCTTCTTCGGCCCGCGCTGGCCCTGCCGGACTTCCGCGGCCGCTCTCGCGATCGCGAACCCCGTCTCCGTCCCCCCCGTAAAGGCGATCATGTCGATCTCGGGGTGCTCGACGATCCGCCGCCCGGTCTCGGGGCCCAAGCCGGGGAGGCAATGGAAAACGCCCGTCGGAACGCCGGCCTTGTCGAGTATCGAAGCGAGACGGCTCGCGATGATCGGCGACTCCTCCGCGGGCTTGAGCAGAACGGCGTTCCCGGCTGCGAGCGCCGCGCCTGTCATCCCGCCGATGATGGCAAGAGGAAAGTTCCACGGTCCGATCACGGCAACGACGCCTCGCGCCTCGAGAAGCAAGCGATTCGTCTCCCCTGGGACCGTCGTGAGGTCCCTCTCTTCCCCAAGGCGTTCCGCCTCGCCCGCGTAGAAGCGGAGGAAGTCGATTGCCTCCGTCACGTCACCGTCCGCCTCCCGCCACGGCTTTGCGCTCTCGAAGACCATCGTGGCCGCGAGATCCAGGCGCGCGTCGCCGATCAGCTCCGCCGCCCTCCTGAGTACGCGCGCCCGCTCCCAGGGCGACGTGTCCCGCCAGCGGGGGAACGCTCTCGCTCCGGCGGAAACGGCGGCGTCCACCTCCTCTCTCCCTGCGCTGGCGACGCGCCCCATCACCCTCAAGGGCTCGCCCGGAGGATGGACCTCGAGCGAGCCCGCCGGCGCGGGATCCTTCCTCCCGTCGATGAAGAGCGGGTAGCTCTGTCCGAAGGCCGCCCGCGCCTGGCGGATCGCCCCCTCCATCTCCCGCCGGACCTCCGCCCGGTAGAACTCGAGCGCGGGGTGGTTTCGAAACGCTCCCGCAGGCGCCGGATCCGGAGCCTCCGAGGGATCCGGCCGCTCGAGCGACTCCTCCGGCGGCGTCGCCTCATGCTTCTGGACGAGCCAGGACTCGTTCGAAGTGTTCTCGAGGAGCCGCCGGACGAGGTAGCCCATCCCGGGGATGATCTCCCCGGCCGGTACGTAGACCCGAGTCCGGTATCCCATCCCGGCCACCGCACGCCGAAGGCCCTTCGCCATCCCATGGAGGACCTGGAATTCGACGTCCTCCCTCGGAACCCCCGCGCGCTCCGAGCGGATCATCGCCTGCGCGATGCTCCGCGGATTATGCGTCGCGAAGGCCGGTTTCAAGTGGGGATAGGCGGCGACGAGGGCCTCGGAACACCGTTCGAAGTTGAGGTCCGTAGCCGCCTTCTCCCGGAACACGGGGACCGGATGGCCATTCTGACGGGCGACGACGACCTCCTCGTCGAAGTAGGCGCCCTTCACGAGCCGGATCGTGAGCGGGGCCTTGCGCTCCCGGGCGAGTTCCTTCAGCCGCTCGACCTCCTCGAGGGAATCGCGCAGGTACGCCTGGATGACGATCCCGAAGTCGGGCCCGTCCCGGATCCCCTCCTCCCGGAGGAGGCGGGCGAAGACACCGGTCGTCAGATCCTTGTACCGGTACTGCTCCACGTCGATGTTCACAAACGCACCGACCTCTCGCGCCGACTTCGCCACGGCGAGTAGGCGCCCCCGGAGGCTCTCGTAAGTCCGGGCGGGAGCGGCCGGCTCGAAGTGGGGGGTGAGCGCCGAGAGCTTGACAGAGAGGTTCGGCCTGCGGACCTCCGCCGGACCCTTCCACCCGGACGCACCCTGAAGCGTCTCGAGGACGTCGAGGTACCGGTCCCGGTACCCGTCGGCCTCCGCATCCGACAGGGTGGCCTCTCCGAGGAGATCGATCGTGTAGGCGATTCCCTCGCTCACGAGACTGCGGAGGCGCGGGAGCACCTCGTCCGGGGTCCCGCCCACGATGAAGCGTTCGGCCATCGCGAAGACGCCCTCCCGGACCACCCGGGAGAGGACGGGCCGAAAGGGGCGGCGCTCGCCCACCGCCGAGCCGAGCCGCACGGCGCCGGAAGCCTCCGTCCGGAAGTACTGCCGGACGTGGTCGGCAACCGCCCGGTTCGAGCGGAGGGAGGGGAGCACGTCCACGAAGTGGAGCAGCTTTACCCGAAAGTCGGGGTCGCGGGTGGCCCAATCCATGAGCCGCTCCTGCCACCACGCCGGGCTCATGGCAATGAGTGGCTCCGGATCGATTCCCGCGAGGAGCTCTCGCCCGCGCTCGCGGATTGCGGGCTCAAGCCTATCGGCGGCCGAACGGAAGGATTCGAGACTCACGCGAGAACGGTAGGGGATTCTCCGGGGGATGCAATGAGGACCGCCTCGGCTTGGCACGCTCTCCGCTGGTTCATCGCCGCAGCCTCACCCGGGAACGACGGCCACGATCCTGAGGGGGCCACCGCTTCCCCCCTCGATCTTCATCGGAAGCGCGACGACGAAGCTTCCCGTCGGGGGAAGCGACTCGAGGTTCGCGAGGTTCTCGAAACCGACGATGTCCTCGGAATACAGAATCACGTGGGAACGGAAGTCGGCAGACTGTCCGTAGTCGATACTCGGGGTGTCAATCCCGACGGAGACGACCTCGCGGTTCTCGACGAGCCAGCGGGCCGCCTCAGGATCAAGCCCGGGGAAGTGGAGCTCGGCGACGGCCTCTGGGCCCGTACGCTCCGTCCCCAGGTACCGGGCACGGTCGCTCCACCTCGTGCTCCACCCCGTTCGAATCAGGAGAATCGCCCGGCGCGGGAGTTCGCCGTGCTCCGCCTCCCACACGGTCAGGTCCTCGACGGTGACCTGATAGTCCTCGTCCGCCCTGTCGGAAACATCCAGAACGGCGGCCGCCCCGATCAGGCTCGACAGCGGAATCTCGTCGTTCGTCCACCTGCCCTCGGCGAAGTGGATCGGCGCGTCCAAGTGCGTGCCGCCGTGCTCCGCCGACTGGAAGTCGTAGGAGGCGTAGAACCATCCGCCCTCCGTGAGGCCAAAGGCCTGCTCGTTGAGCACAAAGCCCGTCGTGTCCGTGGGCCAGTAGATCGTCGACGCCGAGAACGGGTGCGTGAGGTCGACCCACCGACCCCCGGTCCCGTCGAAGATGGCGGCGAAGTCCGGCCCGGCAGGCTCGCACCCGGGGAGGAACTGTGCCATCACGACCGAGCAGACGAGCGGGAGGCGGAGACGGGTTCGCGTCATCGTGACTCCTGACCGTTCGGGGTTCGTGGAGGTCGAGTCCGGGTCGCCGGTCGCCCTCGCCACCTCGTGGACTCTCCGGCACCCGGGCCCCGGTCCTGGGATCACAGCGGTCACGCAAGGCAGGGACCGGTGAGGCCCTGACACCGGAAGTTGCGGCCTTCACGCCTCGCTGGCGAGGGCGCCGTTCGTGTAGCCTCGCCTCGAGAGGCCAGAGCGCCGAGTCCGAGCCAACGGACGCCCCGCTCCAGCCGGTACGCTCGCCTCCGCGGGCGCCGAACACGAACCGAACGGGTGATGTGCTACCAGGCCGGACAGCCTCACTTGCTCCCTGCACGCGGCCCGCCTCTCTCGCGGGACCGCGCCCCGCGCGCCACATTCCGAGTGTCCAAGACGGCGACGCCCCCGCTCCAACCCTCGACTTCCCCGTAACCTACGCGTGTCTGATCACCCGGCCATGGCCCCGCCGACTCCCGATCCCTTCGAGTCGGAGCGGTTCCAGGCTCTGATCGAGACCCCGCGGGTTTCGCACGCGGAGGGCCGGATCCTCGGCCACTCGCGGGAAGGACGGCCGGTCTGCGGCTTTCGGTTCGGGAAGGGCCGGGAGGCCGTGAGCCTCCTCGGCGGGTGCCACGCGGACGAACCGGTCGGCCCGCGCCTCCTTCGGCACCTCGCTGCGTACCTCCGCCACCTCCCCCCAGGCGATCCTTGGATCCGAAGCTACGAATGGTGGATCGTCCCCCACATCAACCCCGACGGCGAGCAGCGAAACGCCGGGTGGGCGGATGATGATGCGGAGAAGTACGACCTCGGCCGGTACCTAAGAGACGCGCGGAGAGAGCCGCCCGGGGAAGACATCGAGTTCGGGTTTCCCCGGGGGACCGACGACGATAGCGCCCGGCCGGAGAACCGTGCCGTCTACGAGTGGTGGAGAACGTGCGGGCGACCCTTCGCGCTCCACGCCTCCCTCCACGGCACCGCCTTTGCCGCCGGCCCCTGGTTTCTCGTCGAGCCCGCGTGGCGGGACCGTTACGCGCCCCTCCGGGACCGGTGCGTCGATGCCGTGAGCCGTCTCGGCTATACGCTCCACGACGTGGAACGCCAGGGAGAGAAGGGCTTCGTCCGCCTCGAGCGGGGCTTCTCCACGCGGCCGGACTCCGTCTCGATGCGCGAGTACTTCATAGCCCTCGGGGACACGCGGACCGCTTCGCTCTTCCGGCCGAGCTCGATGGAAACGATGCGCTCGCTCGGCGGTGATCCGCTCACCCTCGTATCCGAGATGCCGCTCTTCATCACACCCGGAGTGGGCGAAGTGCTCGGACCGCCGGACCCCGTCCTCCTCGCGTGGAGGGAACGGCTCGCCCGGTGGAAGGCCCGGGTGCACGGGGGCGAGGACCCATCGGCAATCGGCGAACGCGCCGAAGCCGACCGCCTCGCCGCCATGTCCGTCGTGGACCAGATGCGCCTTCAATGGACGCTCGTTCGGGCGGGCCAGGCCCTCGCCTGCGGCGGGGAGCTCAGTGTGTAAGCATCGCGCTCCCCACCGCGCTTACGAGGCCCAGGAGAAGTCGGTGATCCCCCCCTCCCTCAACCTTCCCGGCGTGACGGCGTGGGACGGGAGTAAGCGAGGGGAGGGGGTGCCCCACCCGCTCCCCTCCCTCTGCACCCGACGCCCGGCGGCAGCCCCGCTACATCGGGCCGGCGGGCGCAGTTCAGTATTCGTGAACTTCTGGGCGCGAGCCCCCACATTCAACGCGGCCGTATAGAGGTTGCCGTCTGGGTCCGAGACCATGTCGTGCAGGACGTAGAACTCCCCGGGCCGGTCCCCGACACGCCCGAAACGGCTGAGAGGCCGCAGCGACTCCCTTTCGAGCACGATGACCTGCTGGTTGCTTCGCTCCGCGACGAAGAGGTAGCGCTGCTCGGGATCGGGCGAGAACGCCGTCCGGCTCACCGGCTGGTGTGCGGTCGCCACGTTCTCGATCAGCTCGGCGACGGGCCGGCCGTGCGCCGTCTCGCCCACGCACTCCGCGGTCGCCCCCGGATCCGGCTCCGTGCGACCCATCATGAGCTGCGTGACGTATTCGCCCTCGATGGAGAAGACCTACAGGCGCATCCCGGCCCTTTCGGAGACGTAGACCTGTCCGTCATTCGAGACCCTGACGCCGTGGACGAGGTCGAAGTGCTCGGGGCTCGACCCATCCGGCACCTCCCCTTCCACGCGGTCGGTCGGCGGATTCCCGAACGCGTCCCACAACTCCCCGGTCTCCGCATCGAAGACGATCACTCGCCAATTCCCGTAACCGTCCGCGACGAAGAACTCATTCGTCGGAGGATACACGTAGACGTCGGCCGGCCGATTCACGTTCCCGGTGTCCGTGTTCCCTCCGCTCTGGTTCGCGCGGCCGATCTGCATCACGAACTCGCCTTCCGTGGTGAACTTCAGGAGCTGATCGTCCCCCTGCCCGCTTCCGGTGATCCAGACGAACCCGTCGTGATCCACGAAAATCCCGTGCTCCGTACCCGGCCACTCGTAGCCGTCGCCCTCCCCTTCCCACCCCTGAATGAAGTTGCCCTCCGTATCGAACACCATCACGGGAGGGGCCGCGCGGTCCGCCAGCTCCTCCGGGACGGTCCGCGGACGGTGCAACACCCAGATGTTGTTGTCCGCGTCGATGGAGAGCCCGAGGTGATACCGAACACCCAGTCGTTCGGAATCATGGGCCAGATGGGGCCCACCTCGAACGTCGGCGCGATCATCGCGGCAGCGGTCCCGACCGCGTCCGGTCCGGACCCGTTCCCCACGTCCCCGCATCCGGAAAACGTGGCGGCAACGGCGAAGATGGCGAAGAAGCGTCGAAATCTCGGCACCTGATCTCCTCGGTACTTGGGGGTCGGCGGGGGGGTCGGGACACCGCGTAGTAGACGCCTCGCGAAGAGGAGGCCATAGCCGAAGCGGAGGGAACCCGCGCCCACGCCGGGGGGGCAGGCGTGAAGCGCCTGCCTCTCGGGGAGATGCGGGGTGGAACGATCACGGTCCCCCGACAGTTACAGTGCAGGGTATTGCCCGGAGTCGCGGAGCGCGCTCCGGGCGGAGTCCCCGGCCGAGGAGCCGGACGATGACGAGGGAAGGCGCCACCCGACGCGACAAGAGCCGCCAACCGCCACCTGCCCCCCGCGGCAGGGAGGCAGGCGCCGTCCGCTCGACGAGGCTTCTCGCCGGGACGGTCCTTCTCCACCTCGTGGTCGCCGTGGCGGGATGCGGAACGGACGACAGCACGCGCCCGGCCTCGATCGAGCTCCTGTTCCAACTACAGACGATCGGGATCAACCCGGACACTGACGGCTACACGTTGACGCTGAACGGCGGCACGCCGATCCCGCTCCCGACGAATGGCGAGACGAGCATTCCGAACACCCCCGTGACGAACCAGGAGTACGAGATCGGGGGACTCGCTGCCAACTGCCGCCTCGTGACCCATTCCCCCACGGGGATCCTGCAGTTCTCGAGGGACGACTCGACGTACCAGATCGTGGTCCTCTGCCTCCAGCAGGACCCCGGGAGCCTCCTCTACACCAGCGCCGGCGTCCAGCTCAGGCGCCGGAACGCCTACGGCGGGAGCCTTGAGATCCTCCCCTTCGAAGCGAGTAGCGTGGCCGCGACACCCGACGGGTCACGGATGGCCTTCGGGCAGTACCAGGACATCTGGACGGCGAATATCGACGGGTCGGGAGACGGGAACGTGACGAACACCATCGGGATCCTGGAAGAACGGCCCGACTGGTCCCCCGACGGGTCCCGGATCGTCTTCGAGCGATCCGACCCCGGGGGAACGGGCGAGACAGACATCTACGTGATGGACACCGACGGCTCGAATGCGGTGAACCTCACCCCCGGCACGGACGCCTCGAGCGAGGCCGAACCCGCGTGGTCGAGGGACGGGAGCCGGATCGTCTTCCAGTCGGACCGGAGTGAGGCCCCGGGACTCTACACGATCGCCCCGGGCGGGGGTGATCTCACCCGGCTGACGGAGGGACCGGTCGACGTGAACCCCCGGTGGTCTCCCGACGGGGGCCACATCGCCTTCGGACGCTACCTGGACCCGGACGCGGGCGGGACCAACTTCGAGCTCTTCACGATCGGGGCGGACGGCAGCGGCCTCACGCAGCTGACCGACAACGGCGACTACAGCACGACTGACGCGGATTGGTCCCCCGACGGGCGGTGGATGGTGATCGCGAGCCGGCCCCTCTCGGGGAGCGGGCTCTACGACCTCTACTCGATGAGCCCGGACGGGAGGGACATCGTCCGGCTCACCCTCCTTGAGGGGGCGGGCCTGCCGCGCTGGATCCCTTAGCCCCGGGCGCGCGCGGTCCCTCCGTCGCGCCGGGGGCCGGGGAACGGTCCGGAGGAATCGGCATCCCCGCCCCGCCCTGCGGTCCACGTATCAGTGCATCATCGCGTAGACGATGTAGTTGACCCCCAGGCGGAAGGCGTCGTTCGTCGGATCGACCGGGAAGACCCCTTCCGGCGACCACTCCCAGTACTCGGCCAAGTCCGAATTGTGGTTCGCGAGGACCATGATCCGCCTCGTCGGGTCGTTCCCCTCGAAGATTGCCTGGTAGCTCGGGATCACGCGGACGAAGGGGTGAGGCACGTAGATGTCATCCACCCGGAAGTAGCTCCGAAAGATCGGATGGGATTCGTCGATCTCGATCCAGCGGTGCCCGGGAAGGGCCCGGCCGACCTCGGCCGCCATGTTGTCCCACTGCTCGAGCTCGAAGTCGTCGAAGATGAGAAAGCCGCCCTTCAGGAGATACGCCCTCAGGTTCGCGATCCCCTCCTCCGTCGCCCGCCAGAATCCCGGCTCGGACATGTAGAGGATCGGATGCTCGAAGATCCGCGGGTCCTCGAGATCGAGGACGTTGCTCCCCTCGGTGTTCGGGTCCACCCCCGTATACCGCTCGAGGATGAACTGCATGTTCCGGTCCGCATTCGGATAGTCGTGATTCCACGCGGAGCTCCATCCCCACCCGAACCCCGCGCCACCCGCCGGCCCGTAGCGGAGACGGGTGAAGGTGAACTTGCCGTTGTAGGGGACCTGGTAGAGCGCGTCCTGCAGCGGGGTGCGGGAGGACGCCTCGGGAGCAATCACCCCCGGGAGCGGGACGGCGAGGAGGGCTGCACCGAGGAGAGCGGCGGGCTTGAGGGGATGGAGCATGCCCCCACTCTACGCAGCCGAAGGCCTGAAGGCGAGTCGCAGGCAGGTAGGCGGTCACGGTCACTGGCCCGAGAGAGCCCGGCTGGTTTATCTTTCGGGTTTACGACAAACCCGGGACATGGACATGCGACTAACCACCACAGGAATGCGCCTGTTCCTCCTCGGCACCACCTTCGGTTGCCAACAGGGCGGATCCGTTGCGCTCGAGAGCGACGACGAGAAGGCAAGCTACGCTATCGGCTACGATCTCGGACAGAATCTCGTCGTGGCCCGCAACCACTTGGATCTCGGAGCTCTCGAGGCCGGGATCGAGGACGCGCTCGCCGACCGCGAACAGCGGCTCTCGGCCGAAGAGGTACAGACCGTCATGGCCGCGTTCAACGAGACGATCCGCACGGAGATGGAGGAGGAGAACGTGGCTGAAACCGCCCGAAACCTGGAAGAAGGGGCCGCGTACCTGGCCGAGAACGAGGCGCGGGACGGGGTCACGACGACCGCGAGCGGACTCCAGTACGAGGTGCTCCGCGAGGGCGACGGGGCACGCCTAGCCCCGACGGATCGAGCGAGGATCCACTACCGCGGCACCCTGATCGACGGGACCGAATTCGACAGCTCGCACGCGCGCGACGAGCCGGCGACCTTCGGGGTCTCCGATGTGATACCGGGCTTCTCCGAGGGACTTCAGCTCATGTCCGTCGGGAGCCACTACCGATTCGTCATCCCGAGCGATATCGGGTACGGCCCCCGGGGCGCGGCGCCCGACATCGGACCGAACGCAACGCTCATCTTCGAGGTGGAGCTCCTCGACATCCCGAGCTCCTAGGCCGCCTCCGGGGCGGGCCCAATTGGCCGGGCCGGACCCCGCGGGCCTCCCGCCCTCACAAACGACGCCACCAGCCGAGGGGCGCCCCGGCGACCCGCGTCAGTGCGGGAGGTTGATCGCCGGATTTCGGTCGAAGAACCCGGCCGGCACGAGGTTGAAGCCGTGCATCTCGAGCGGGAGGATCGGCCAGTCCTCCGCGCGCGCGACGTGATGGAAGCCGATCGTGTACCACAGCACGATGTCCGTGTTCTCGATGTCGCGGTTCTCCGCCGTCCACTTGGGCAGGCCGTCACCCGCCGCGCTGCTCGTCGGATAGTCGCCCGCCGCATAGAGCTCGTCGGCCCTCATCGGTGTGGCCCACAGCGTATGCTCGGTGAAGCCCGCCCGCTGCTGCAGGTAGTCGCCAGGGCTCAGGAGTGACATGATCCCGTGGCCCTCGATCAGGTAGCCCCTCGGATACCCGAGCGGCCCGACCTCGGACGGATTCACGATGCGCCAAAACTCTGGGGCATCGAGGGAAGCGGTCCTCATTCCGTCGACTTCCCGCCTCGCCGCCTCCGACTCGACACGCCAGACACTCCGCCTCGGGTTCTCCTCGCCCTGAATCTCCGTTACGAGCCGGTCCACGACGAGGGTGTTCTCCTGTCCGTCGATGTCGAAGTCGAAGCGGAAGTTGAAGATGTGGCTGTGGTTCACGGCCACGAGGTGCGGCGCGACGAATCGCCCGTACCGGTCGTCCGCACTCCCGTTGTCCGCCATCGCCTCGTAGGCGCTCCGGGCGCCTACCGCCTTCATCTGGTCGATTCCCGTCGCGGCGAGATTGACCCGGATCGTCCCGTCCTGCCTGAAGACCCAGTCGAAGAGGTAGTCGTAGTTGCCCGCGCCCATGACCATCCGGAGGACCAAGTCGCGGCGGGCGCGGCTCTCGACCACCCCTCCGTCACGGGTATGCCGCCACGCCGGCTCATCCGGAAGCCGCTCGAAGATGCAAGCCACGCGTTGGCGCTCTCTCGGTGCCCCGTCGGCCTGGATCACCCACGTGTCGAAGAAGTGCGCGCGGGCGGGGCAGTCCCGGCCCGGCTCCATCGCGCTCGCCACGCCGCCGAAGCTCCGGGGATACGTCCCTAGGTCGAAATAGGCCTGATGGCTCCAAGGCTCGTCCGGATCATGATACGGGACGAAGAGCTCGGAGAGCGACGCCTCGTAGAGCACCGACCGGAATTCGTCGCCTTCCTGGTGCCCCACCTGCGAGAGGACGATCCCCCGTCGCTGGTCGACCCGGAAGTGGAAGCCCCACCCTTCCCAGCTCACCTGATGCCCGGAGACCTCGTACCCCGGCCCCTCTGGCTGCGAGACCAGTATCGGGGGAAGGGCCTTGCGGATCGGCCCAACGGCCTCGGCGTGATGCTCGCCGATCGACGGGGGGGTGCCATCGATAGGCCCGTCGTCGATGACCCGGAGGACCTCGCCCGTCTGGCGGTCCACGACGGCGATCAGGTTCGCGATCGGGCTGCCGAGCCCGGAGACGCGGCCCACCCGGTTCGTGCATCGGAGCCGGCCGAGCCGGCGGCCCCTCTCCTCCGGGGTGTCGAAGTAGGCATCGGATCCGACGCTGCAGCGCACCTTGTCCAAGTCGGTGAACCCCCGGGCCTCGAGCGCCGCGCGGATCTCCGGGTGCTCCTCCACGTCCGAGAGCGCCGCCCCGTCGGAGGGCGCGATCATGTACTGGCGATCCGTCACCTCGCGGAACTCCACGACGCTCTCCGCCACGAGATCGACCACGGCCTCGTAGCCCATGTGGTCCTGAACGAAGTGCACCCGCGCCTCCCGACCGAAGGGCGAACCCGGGCGCCACGCCAGTACCTCGGCCTTCGAGGGCTCATTCAGGCCCGCGTAGAGGAACTCGGCATCCCCAGTGACGTCGGGGTAGGCCATGAGCGTCTCGTACAGCGTCCAGTGTTCGGCTGCGGAGAGCTCATCCAGCGGGTGGTTGACTGCCTGGGCAGCGGCTCGGGCGCCCGTCCAGAGGGGAAGGGCAAGCAGGAGGATCGTCAGTCGGGCGCTCATCGTTGCTCCGGGTTGGGGTTCGGGACCGGACGTCCGAAGCGTCCGCCTCGCCGTCTGTTCGTTCGAAAATACGCTACTCTCCCTGAACCTGCTCCCTCCACGCGTAGAGCCAGGGACGCCGGGCCCGGTCCGCCTGCCGAAAGGTGGTGGTCTCGGCACCATGCTCGATCATCTCGTCCAACTCGGTCAGACCGAACCGCAGTTTGTTTCGCACCCGCGGGTGTACGCGGATGGGGGTGGGCTCCCGGTCGGCCCGCTCGATCCACTCCCGTTCTAGATCGACCGTTATCTCCGTGCCGGGGTTCGAGGCGGACCACTCGACGATCTCCTCGATCGCGCCGGACGGAAGCGTTGCCGCGAGGAGCCCGAGGACGGCACCCGCTCCCTCGAACTCGGGTCCGAAACTCGGCGCGATCACCGCGCGAATCCCGGCGTCCACGAGGGAGCGAGCTGCCGGAGCGGCTCCCACGCCGGTGCCGAAGTTCTCGCCCGCAAGGAGGATGCTGGCTCCCCGGTACGGCGTCCGGTTCAACACGAAGTCGGGGTGTCCCGATCCGCTGGCTAGAGAGCGCAGCGCCCCGAAGGGGTGCGGCCCGGGCTCGTGATCGGCTTGGGATCCGGCACCGGGAGAGGCGATGACCCCGCACTCGAGATCGGCAAGAAGGAGGGGCGCGGTGATCCCGGTATGGCGAACGAACCGCGGCCCACTCCCGCTCTGGACGGTCGGTAACTTCATGCCGGTTCTCCCACGTCGTACGGGTTGCCGGAGCCCGGGCCCGCAGCGGCCTCCCCCTCCCGCCGGGGAAAGGATGGCCGGGGGACCCCGCATGGACACGTATCCTCAGGGTAATTCTTCGCCGGGCGGCGCACTCGTGTCAAACCCGGCGCTGGGGCGGGGAGAGGGCGGCGCGAAGGACTACCAGTTCCCACCCGGATACCCCTCTTCCCACCACGGTACATCCGGCCGGTGGGCCCAGAAGATCCCCCAGAGAAGCTGCTCAGGATCATCTTGGACGAACTCGAGGAGCCCCATCGCCTCGTCCTCCGTCAGAGGGCCCGGATCCTCGCCCGCCAGCGCTTCCCGGTTTCCTTCCATCGGGGGCGGACGACCGTCCCCCTGGCCCGGTTCCGGGATCACCAGCCCCTCGTCGGCTCCCGACGGCGACTCCTCCTCCGCGGACTCGGAGACCTCGCCCGGCGCCTCCACACGGGTCATCTCGTCGAAGATGAGCTGGGAGAAGGCGAGGTTCCACCTCGCGTCCTCGTGCCCCGGGTCGAGCCGGAGCGCCCTCCGGTTACTCGTGATCGCAGCCCCGAGAAGTGGCACCCACGAGTCCGGTTCGGACGACGCCTCGAGCTGAAAGAGGAGGTGAATCCCGAGGTTGTAGTGTCCCCGCTGAACGGCCGCCGAATCCCCGGTCTCGGTCGCAAGGCGGAGATACTCCTCCGCCTCCGCGCCCGCCTCGGGACGGAGAAGGACCGTGCCCAGGTTGTAAAGGGCCTCCGGGCCGGTGAAGCGCGCCTCGGTGCGCGCCCGGTAGAGATCGGCTGCCTGCTCATCCCGCCCGCTCCGATAGAGGCGGTTCCCGTACTCGAGGCTGCCTCGGTCCATCCAGAGGAGGAGCGCGATCAGCCCCAACGGCGGCGCCAGGAGGCCGGCCTTCATCCACCGGGCGCCGCGCGGCGCCGTCACGCCGTCCCCCGGCGCGGTGCCTCGGCCCTGCGCCCGAGCCGGACGTCGAGAAGGCTCTCGATCAAGAGACCCGCGAGGGCCGCGAGGACGAGAAGGACCACTGGCTCGTGGCGGGCCCAGAACGGGACAGCCGTCTCCACCTCGAAGGACGCATAGAGCGCTTCCAGGGCGCCCGCGTCTGCAGCGTCCGCATAGCGGCCGCCGGCCGCCTCCGCGATCCCTTGAAGCAGAGGCTCGTTCATCCGGGATATCGCGGGCACGCCGCTATCGTCGACCACCGGGCCGCCGAACTGATACGTCGCCTGCGGCATCACCATCACGCCCCCCTCGGTGGTCCCGACGCCTATCGTATGGACGCGGGTCCCCCCGGCCCGGCTCGCCTCCGCTTCCGCGAGAAGCGCGCTCTCGACCTCCGGGGTCTCCCCGTCGCCGATGAGAACCACGAACCGATCCGCCCCGGGTTCGTCCCCTTCCCCGGCGAGTGCCGCTCCTTCCCGGATTCCGACCCCGAGGAGGGAGCCTGGATCGTGCGCACTCGCCATCGTCGGGCCGAGCGCGGTCAGGAAGTAGCGGAGCGCCGCATGGTCCCTCGTGGGCGGCGCAAGCGGATACGGCGTCCCCGCGAACAGAAGGAGACCGAACTCCTCCCCCTCCAGGCGTCCGATCAGCTCGCGGGCGACCTCGAGGCCGCGCGCGAGCCGGGTCGGGGAGGCGTCGACCGCCTGCATCGAGGCGGAGACGTCGATCGCGAGGACGATGCTCCGGGGGGGAGGCGGGGGTTCCGGATCGACCGTCCACCGCGGTTCCGAGGCAGCCGCGGCGGCGGCGAGCGCTGCGAACGCGAGGAGAAGAATCCGCTCGATCCTCAACCGGTAGAGGTCGGATCCCGAGAGGCGCCGGGCGGCGCGCTCACCCCCGAGGAAGCGGGCGAGTCTCCGTCTCCGCCCGGCCTGTCTCGAGAGGCCGAGCACGGTCACCGCCACGACGGCAAGCCCGACGAGGAGGACGACCGGGTTCAGGAAGATCACGGGAGGAGCCCCCACCGGCTCCCTCGGAGCCCCACGTCGAGCGCCAGGAAGAAGAGCCCCGCAAGGAGGAGCACGCTCCCGAGCGGGCGACGCACCTCGACTTCGACGATCTCCGTGACCGGCGCCTCTATCTCGTTGATCTCGTCGTATATCGAGTCGAGCGCGGCGGCGCTCGGGGCGCGAAAGTACTCGCCTCCCGTGATCCGCGAGATCGCCGTCAGCACGGTCTCCATCTCGGCCTCCATCTGGC
Source organism: Longimicrobiales bacterium (assembly GCA_965206975.1). Classification (GTDB taxonomy): domain Bacteria; phylum Gemmatimonadota; class Gemmatimonadetes; order Longimicrobiales; family Gaopeijiaceae; genus JAAXGI01. The sequence continues at coordinate 745,630 of OZ242253.1, forward strand.
TCCGCCGCAGGAGGGCCGCATCGCGGGCCGATGTCGGTTCCGCCGTGAGGTCGGGCTCACTCAGAAGCGCGATCGAGTGCACGCGCACGCCCAGGGCGGCGGCGGCCCGTGCCGTCGAGAGCGGGGCGATCCCCTGGCCGTTGTGCGCCCCGTCGGTGAGAAGGACGATGACACGTGGCTCCCTCCCCGAATCGAGGAGTCCGTCCGTCGCCGTGAGGACCGCCTCCGAGATGTTCGTGCCGTCAAACACGAGTTGGGGCTCGAGCGACTCGACACCCGAGATGATGAGGCGGGAATCGGTGGTCGGGGGCACGCGCGTGGTCGCCTGGCCCGCGAAGGCCACGAGACTCAGTTCATCGAGCGTGCGGTCCTCGGTGAAGCGGACAGCCGCCTCGCGGGCTACCGTCAGGCGGCTGTTCTCGTCCTCCATGTCTATGGTCAACATCGAGGTGGAGATGTCGACGGCGAGCGCGATCCCGCTCCCTCGGAGCGTCGTCTCCTCGACAACCTCGACTTGCTCGGGCGCGGCGAGGGCCCCGATGAGAGAGGCCATCGCGGCCAGACGAAGAAGCTGCGGGCGAAGGAGGGTCGCACTCCGCACGCGCGGCCAGCGGGAGGAGCCCCTCGCGGTCTCCGTCCCGGCATAGAGGACGCCGCCGTGGACCCACGGCCACACGAGGAGCCACCAGACGGGGAGGAGGAGGAGGAGGTACAGAAACCCCGGCCTCGCGAACTCTACGGACATCAGGCGATCACTCAGGCCATCAACCAGCCGCCGGGGCGAGAGCGGAACGGGGACCGTCCCAAGCCCGCAGTCCCCCAGGAAGGCGGGTGGCCGGGCGCGCCACCCTGCGGCGGGCCTGCGTCAGGCTCGGCATCCACGGCCCCGCTGAACTCTTTCGACCGTGACCGTCGCGCGGGAAGCTCGGTCATAAGGCCGGAAGCGGGTAGCCCAGGGTGCTCAGCCGGGAGCGGTGTTCCGCGAGGAAGCGACGTATCTCGGTCATCGGGACGGAAAAAGTCACGCCGTAGCGTATCTCCTGCACCGGTTGCAGGTAGACGGGCCCTTCGTACGGCGCGAACGGATCCTGCCCGAGCTCCGCGCCCTCCGGGGCGACGAGCCGATCCTCCGTACGCGCTGCCGCGGCGCGCGCGATCCCCACCCACTCGAGCGCGTCTCCCTCTCCCCTCACGGCGAGGATCGGCGCTCCGCTCAACCCCTGATTCCACAGCCCGTCGAGAAGGAAGGAGTCGTTCGAGCCCCGGTCTCGGTCGCTCACGATTCCCTGCGTGACCATCTGGAATCCCGCAGGGTACCCGATGACGTAGACGAGAGATCCGAAGGATAGCCGCCCGGGTTCGCCGGTGACGAGGTGGGAGGGAGGCCGGTCGCCCGGGTGTTCACCTCCTCCTCGAAGCGCACGCCGAGGAGCGCCAGGTCGCGGGCGGGGTCGCGGGCCAAGATCTCGAACGGATCGACGTAGTACGCGCCGGTTACGCTGTTCTCCTGCCGGGTCTTGATCGTGATGCGCTCGATCGCCCGCTCTCCCCCGGCCTCCGGCTCGCTCTCCCCCGCTTCCGCGAAATAGTTGATGACGGTGTCGGCAAAGCTGACGCCGTGATCCGTGGTGAGGATCGTGAGCACGCTCGGATAGGACGCGATCACGATGCCCGTGGACTCGGTCCCTTCCCGCGACTGCACCGTGTCCCGGGCGAGCCCACGAATATCGCCTCCCGGGGCCCGCATCTCCGCCTCCGTCGGGGCCTCGTCCTCGGCAAAGACGTGCGTCTCGTAGGAGCGGCTCACGAAGACGCGAACGACCGAGGCGACGGCGTCCTCGAGGGCGCCGGACACATCGCGGGCGGGGAAGTTCGTCCGGTAGTACGCCTGAGGGCCAGGGTCGCTCTCCACGTACCTCGTGCAGCCAGCCAGCGCGGCGGCAAGCGAGGAGAGGGTCAGAACGAATCCGAGGAGAGGTCTTCCCATCCGTCCGGAGCTGCAGTGAGGCACACGGGCTCGGGAGGGGTGCCCCCAGACCGCGGGGACAAGATGCCCCGCGCTGCGGGGCACAGCAAGCAGAACAGGGCCGTGGGCGAGCAGGCCGGGACCGACCCCGGGCGCTACCGCCCGCCCTGTGCCGCGAGAAGGGCCCCGCGGTTCGCCTCCAGCAGATCGCGTGCCGTCGTGCCCGGCTCGCCGGTGATCTGGCGGAAGTGCGTGGAGAGTGTCCCCCCGGAGGGCGGCGCATCCCGCACCTCATCCGCCGGACCCGCCACACTCACCTCGATCTCGACATCGCTGATCTCGCTCGCAATCGAGGCGAGCTCGCTCATTCGGATCAGGGCAGGACCCGTGATCTCGTAGACCCGGTTCTCATGACCCTCGGTCATGAGCGCGACCGCCGCCGCGACCGCGCAGTCCTCCCTGGTGACATACGCCGTGCCAGGGTCTGCCGGGAGGACGAGCGCTCTCCCGTCCGCCACCATGCGGGCGGCCTCACCCACAAGGCGGTCGGCGTACCACTGATTCCTTAGGAACGTCCAAGCGATCCCGCTCTCCCGGAGCGCCGCCTCCGTCGCCCGGTGTGCGACAGCGATCGGCGACACGTTGTTATCCGCGTCTACGAAGGAAGTGTAGACGATGTGCTGGACGCCCGCCTCCACGGCCGCGTCGATCGCAACCTGATGGAGCTCGGCCCGGCGAGCCGGGACGCGCGGATCCCGATTGTTGCTGTTCAGGCTGATCAGAAGGAGGCGGTCGCCCCCTTCGTACGCTGTATCGAGGGACTCGGGCTGAAGGAAGTCACCGAAGCGCGTGCTCGCACCGAGTGCCGCGTACCGCTCGAGCTCGAGCGGAGTGCGGCTCACCAGGATCAGGTTCTCGGGTCGTATCCCCCGGTCGAGGAGCTTCTCGACCACGAGCCCGCCGATCCGACCGGAGGCGCCCGAGACGACGATCCTCGGCTGGGGCTCGATCGCCTGCGCGTGAGCCTCGGTGACCGCCCCCGTGAATGCGGCGAAAGCCAGAGGCGCCGCCGCGCGACGGACGAAGCTCGCCCAGGTCCAAGTCCCCCTCCCCATTGTCCCCATTCTCCTGTGCACGTCGTCCACTCCCATGGAATCCATCACACCGCCTCGCTCGATGAAGGGGCCCCCAGCTCCCGGGCGCCAGAGAGCCCGGCGCGGACATCGTCCGCGCCGGGCTCTCGCTAGCACCGTCCTTCCACCTTCGAGCGGTCAACCAACGGGCTCCGCTCGGGTGGTTCAGCTCCTTACTGGTCCGCTGCGGGCCGGCTCTCCCTCTCCTGGAGTACGCGCTCCCGCTCAGCGATCATCTGCTCGAAGTCCACATCCGGAATATTGGTCATTCCGAAGCGAATATGAGCCATCTCGCTCACGCTCCTCCTCCCGTAGACCACCCACTGGTCTGGATCCGGGTTCGACGGGTTCGCCGCCGTATTGTCGAGAAGCGAGGTGGCGATGATCACCGTGCCCTTCGGGAAGAGGGGCTGCGCCCAGTCCTCGTAGATATGCGTCGTGTGCCAGAGGTGATTCCAGTCAACCTTGTTGATGACTTCCCGGCGGCCATCTGGATAGATCGCCTCCATCATCTGGTATCCGCCACGGAGGTGCATGTGGCCGCGGATGCTGTGCACCCGGACATTCTCGTCGAGCACGAAGTGGCCTCGGAGCATCTGATAGCCGTTCGGCGGAATCAGAAGGTCCGTGTAACGCGGAAGACTCAAGTCCCGGCTCTCGCCAGAATTGAAGGACGTCTCGTCCCTCGTGGCGTACTTGGGCTCCTCACCCTCCGGGTAGAGCCAGACGCCCACCTGGATCTGCGCGTCCACAACCTCCCGGCCGATTGGATAGAGGTGCATCGAGAAGCCCATCACGTCGTCGGGGAGGAGGAGCTTCCCGGCGTCGGCGGGATACATGTCCGTCCGCTTTCCGACCGCGGCGGAGGAGAAACCCCCGCCCGGGCTACCGCTGTCTTCCGGCCGTCGAATGCTCGTGTTCGCGTGATGGAAGACGTATCCGCTCTCGATGTCCGCCGGCCTCGTTTCCACCCCGCGCACCCATCGGGGCTCCGTCAACGCCTCATTCATCACCTGGCTAATCGGAGCATCTGGCTCCCACCACTGGTCTCCGGTCGCGGCCGGGACGGTAAAGGGAGGCGAGCTGACAATCAGGTCCGGAGGGCCCCAGCCCTGCTCGTCCTCGAGCTGCCAGTACTCGTGCTCGCCGCGCCAGTCCACCACCTCTGGGAGGAGCGACTCATCGCCCATCGGCATCCCGGAGTCCACCCACGTCGTGATTGTCTGGATCTCCTCGTCCGAGAGCGACGGGTCGTTCTTGAAGTCTTGGATGCCGACCGTCCGGTCGAGGTACCACCCTGGCGGCATCATGCGGTTCACGACCGCTTCCTTGATCATCGGCGCCCACGGTCGCACCTGATCGTACGTCTCGAGCGCCATCGGGGCGGACGTGCCCGGATGGTGACACTGCACGCAGTTCTCCGCCAAGAGAGGGGCGACGTCCCCGGCGTAGGTCACCTCCTGGGCACCCATCTCCCCTGGCAACGCGAGCGCCCCGGCGAGCGCGACCCCCGCGAGTGCCAGCCACACATTCTGATTCCCCCTGTCAGTACGCATCCGAACTCTCCGGTCAGTTGGTAACAGTGACTTCGACCCAACCATTGGTCCAGCAACAGTGATACTCGAAGCTATTCCTGAGCGTCTCGATCGACTGGACGAGCAGAATATACTCCCCCGGCGCCCCGAACGTCACGCTCGTAGTGCCGACGCCCTCGCTGTCGGTCAACGCGACCTGGATCTCGTCCTCGCTGAAGATCACGTCGCCCGGCCCTTGGTAGTGCATCCAGTAGAGCCAGCTTTCCGGCTCCTCGTAGAGCGTCTCCCCGGAATTCACCCAGACGGGGATCTCGAGTGGTTCGCCGACGCTCGTGGTGAGCGGACCGAATCTCGTGCCAGTGATCCCCTGTACCCACTCGTCGCCCGGGTCGAAGCGCACGAGGGGTGCGTACCCACTCGCCGTCCCCTGCAAGTACCGAGCCGGCGCGATCGGGTTCTCGACCATGTACGAGGGCGAGGTGATGTGCCCCGGGGTGGAGTAGGTCTGGCCGTGGTTCGTCAATGTCCAGACGACCCGGCGATCTCCGAAGTCCGCGGGCACCCGGATCAGGAAGTTGTTCCAAGGCCGGCGGATGAACGGATGGATCTCCTTGAAGTACGTCGGCTGGCCCCCGTCGAACTCGGCCGGCTCGATGTAGTTGTTCGCCCCGACCGGGATGTGGAGAGCCTCCTCAAGGTTGAAGCTCGCGTACCCGAAGAGGAGGGTGTAGCTGCCGTCCTCGTTCTCGTACCAGCCCTCGAAGACGGGAACGATCGGACGCCCCGACGACCGCAGCATCTGGGGCGACCACGTGGGCGTGTTGGAGGGTTGGAGACGGAAACGGTCGAAGTCTTCGCACACGTTGCGCGGATCTTGGCACACCTCGGGATCAATCTGAACCGGATCGATCTGAGCTTCGAGTGGCTGCCAAGACGCCGCCACGACGATGACGCCGAGAAACGCTGTTACAGCTAGGTGCCGAGTTCGGTGCATCGTGCTGTACCTTTCCCGCTGGCTCCGCGGCGCAGCCAAGGCGCCAGCGGTGCGTCCACCTTGAATAGAATAGCCCCGAGATTATAGCGAGCCCGTTCGCGGCGCGCAACACAAGTCCTGAGCGTAGGGCCAAGCCAAGGGCTCGCCCGGCACCGCGTCCCGGCCGGGCCTTTGCGCTCACGGCTTGTCACCCAATTCGGCCGGCGGGACGTCAGCCGATACCCCGCTTCAAAGCGGAAGCTGTCCCAACCGTAGTTGAAGGTTCCTGAAAGGGGAGAAAGAAAAGTGGTGGCCCCGGGGGTCCCGGGCCGATAGGCTCGGGTAGGCAAAAACCCCAACACGGAGCCACCACGATGAAGAGAACGTACGAGGCAAGGGATCGGGCGGACAAGCGCGCGATCAGGGAGTTCCTGAAGCGGGAGGGGCAGTTTCTGCTTCCGCTGCTTGAGCTCGTGGAGCAGACGGAGGTCGCGATCGACGAAGTCATCCAGGTGATGGGACGAGCGACGATCGAAGCGGTGCTGGAGATGAGCGCCGAGGGTGTGGCAGGCGTGAAGCAGGCAGGTCGGTCACGAGCGGAAGACGACACGGCGTGGTATGGCCGGCAGGGTGGTGTGGTTTACCTGTCGGACCGGAAGGTGCGTGTGGAGCGGCCACGGCTCAGGCGCCGGGGCGCCGGGGAGGGGGCGCCGGGGAGGGTGGCGAGGTCGAGGTGCCGGCGTACGCAGCGATGCGGAGACCGGGCGCCGTGGCGGATCGGATGCTCGAGGTCCTGATGGCGGGGGTGAGCACGCGGAAGTACGGCCGTGTGATCGGTGAGATGGCCGACACGGTCGGGGTGAGCAAGTCGGCGGTGAGCCGTGAGACGGTCGAGGCCTCTGAGCGCGTGCTGAAGGAGCTGATGGAGCGCCGGCTGGATGCGTGGGACCTCCTGGTGATCTACCTGGACGGGATCCGGATGGGCTCGCACCACGTGCTTGCTGCGGTAGGCGTGGACTCAGACGGAAAGAAGCACGTGCTGGGCGTGAGGGAAGGAGCGAGTGAGAACGCCGAGGTGACCAGCGCGCTCCTAGAGGATCTGGTCGAGCGCGGCCTGGACCCGGGCAGGCGGCGGCTGTTCGTGATCGATGGCTCGAAAGCGCTCAGGAAGGCGATCGAGAAGGTGTTCGGCCAACGTCACCCCATCCAGCGCTGCCGCAACCACAAGCTCCGCAACGTGCTGGGTCATCTGCCGAAGGATCAGCATCCTCAGGTGAAGGCGGCGTTCCGGGCGGCGATGAAGCTGGACGCGAAGCAGGGCGAGCAGAAGCTCGAGCAGCTCGCCCGATGGCTCGAGCGCGACCACCCCTCGGCCTCGGCCAGCCTGCGCGAAGGCCTCAGCGAGATGTTCACGATCAACCGGCTCGGCCTCCCGCCGCGGCTGAGGAAGTGCCTGGGCTCGACCAACCTGATCGACAGCACCCACTCGGGCGTAAGACGGAAGACCCGCAGGGTGACCAACTGGAAGAACGGAGCGATGGCCTTGCGCTGGGCCGCGGCCTCGTTCGTGGAGACCGAGAAGAGCTACCGGAGGATCATCGGCTACGACCAGCTCTGGATGCTCAGGGCCCACCTCGACGACCATGAACCGGTTGCCGAAATGAGAAAGGCAGGCTAACCAAGAGACTCTCCGGAGCCACCACCTTCAACTGTCAGCGGGACACCATCAAAGCGGGGACTGACGTCCTCCGCGCAGTATCACGCCCGTGGCTGCCTGTGGGCGACTAGGGACGGCATCGCCCGGCCTCGGCCAGCTCCCGCGGCCACCCCCGTGCAAGTAGACGCCCGCGCCGGTCCCCTAAGTTGTGCACACAACCTAAATGTAGTTGTGGTCCGAGACATGACATGGGCAGCGGGGCACAATGACGCGGAGCTCGATCCTGTGCACCGCCGGCTCGGAGATCTGCCCGCCACTCCCATGTGGGCCTTCGAGTCGATCGACAGACACCGCACCGCGACCCTCTGTCTCCCGATCTGGCACGTTGAAATGGAGCCAACGGGATTCGAACCCGTGACCTCCTGCTTGCAAAGCAGGCGCTCTCCCAGCTGAGCTATGGCCCCGCACTCGCTGCAGTCCCCGGAACAGTATTACCCGCGGAACGTCCCCGCGGCTCCGCGTGCCGGGCCTCGCCGCTCCCGATTTCGGGGCAGACCGCAGTCCCGGCTTGCAGCGACCCCCTCGGGCCCGAGCCGCCCGAAGACCATCAATCTGCTATCTATGCCTCCCGGTTTCCACCGGTAGCGCACCCGGCGTTGATCGTCCCCCTCGGGATGCTCCCGGCCACAGTGAATCGCCGCGCGAGTCGGTGCAGCGTCGGACGGGGGGCGGGACCACCTCCCTCCTGCGGTTTTGACGCCGCGCCCTTTCCATTGAACATTTGAACATTGCCCGAGGGCCGCGCCTGACACATCCGACGGGTACTGGCGACGGACCATGAGTAGAGTGGACGTGATCCGTGATCGATGGAAGCGCCCACCCCCCATGACTAGGCGTGGGCGAGGGGCGGGCCGACACTTTCCACCAGCACCCGGGTAAGAAAGTTATGAGACTTTCCGGCATATGGCTCTGCCTCATGCTCATCGGGTGCGCGTCCGCCGGTGGCAGCGGGGAGAACCCTTTTGCGTCGGCACGTTCGCGAGCCCCCCGGGACGGGCCCGTCGAGGTAAGGGTTGAGAACAACGCTTACCTCGACATGCACATCTACGTCGTCTATGCGGCCGGGCAGCAGCGCTCTCTCGGCATGGTGACGGGGCTAACGAGGCGCACCCTGGTGATCCCGGCTCAGGTTATCCAGACGCTGAGCGGAATACAGCTCTTCGCAGATCCGATCGGAACCGATCGGGGGTACGTGAGCCAGACGCTTCTGGCGTACCCCGGCCAGCGAATCCGCTTCACGATCCAGAACCTACTCAGCCTCTCGACGGCCTGGGTTGAGGGGAGAATCGGGGGGGATGACGCGGAAGAAGCGGAGGACGACGACGAGGAAGGGGAAGCTGACGAGGACGAGGAGGAGGAAGCAGACGACGAGGTAGAGGTAGAGCCCCCGAACGGCTGACGGCCTCGCCGCCGGCCCCCGCATGGCCACCACCCGTCACAGGATTACGGTATGACGCCCGAGCACCCAGTGCCCGGCGCGTCTTCGAAGGCCCCGCCCGACTTGCGACGCCTCACGCGGATTCACCTCCGGGTGGGATGGTGGTCCCTTCCTCGCGATGCTCCCCGTCGGGATCACTCTCGAGACGCTGCACGGGTTCAAGGCAGGGTTCTACCTAGACGTATCTAACCGAACCCGGCGGCTGATGTGGACGCTGGCACACGCACACGGTACGCTCCTCTCGGTGCTGAATCTCGTCTTCGCGACCTCGATTCAACTCCTCCCCGAGTGGAACGGGACCGCCCGGACGCTCGCGTCACGGTGCCTCCTCGGGGCACTTGTCGTCATGCCCCTCGGCTTCTTTCTCGGCGGCGTCTACAGCCGGGGCGGCGATCCCGAACTCGGAATCCTGCTCGTGTCCCCGGGGGCGCTCCTCCTGTTCCTCGGGGTCCTCCTGACGGCAAGGGGATTGTCCCGCTAGGTTCGACGCCCTTTCCGACGATCCGGTGAACCGCCAGGTGTGCGGCGGAACGTCCGGATCTCCATATTGGTCCGATGCACCCCCGTCGTCTCGTTCTCCACGCCGCCTTCGCACTCCTCCCCGTGGCGGCCTGCCCTACTCTGCTGACGGCACAAAACGCTGCCCTGAGGGCAGAGGTCTTCGGCACGATACTGAATCGCCTCACCGGAGAGCCGGTCGCCGAGGCAAACGCCGTCCTCTCCCCGGAGGACGCGGAGGAGGAGTCGTGGACGGGAACCTCCGATGAGAACGGCCGACTTCGCACGCCTCTCCTCCCGCTCGGAACGTACGAGCTTGCAATCACGCTCACCGGTTATGCCACGCTGGAGGGGAGCGTCCACCTCGACGGACCCGGGGCCGTGGACCTCCGCGTGCAGATGGTCCCCGTCGACTTTGCGCTGGAGCCGGTTATCGTCGTGGCCGCTCGCCGCTCCCGCCTCGAGGAAGTGGGGTTCTATGAGCGTCTCCGCTTCGGAGACGGGCACTTCATTACCCGGGAGGAACTCGACGAGCACGCTCCCACAAACATTTCGGATGTTCTCCGAGGAGTTCCAGGAGTGAGAGTGCTCCCGGGGATCGGTCAGGCAAACCAGGTTCTCCTCCGCGGCAGCTGTGTTCCCCGAGTCGTCCTCGACGGGTTACTCCTCAGCGGTCCCGTCGACGTGGACAACCTCCTTCCCACCATTGACGTCGCGGGCATCGAGGTCTACCACGGCACCTCCGCTCCCATCCTCTACACGGGAGAAACCACCTGCGGCGTCATCATGCTCTGGAGCCGTACGCCTGATGGCGTGCAGGGGCAGCCTCATACGTGGAAGCGGACCATCATCATACTGGGTTTCAGCATCGTGACGATGCTGGGCTTCGCTCCCTGAGGCTTCGCTTCCGCCACCGCGAGGCGGCCTCGGCTCCCCCTTCCCATACCTGGGCGACTTTTCCCCGTAGCGATAGCATGAACGAAGCCCCCGGGTCCGATCGGACCCGGGGGCTCCTTGCTACCCCTCCTACGACCCGCAGAAGGCCTAGCTCGCATTTCTCAAACCAATAGGACGGCACCGGCCTTCGGGGGCTGTTAAGTTTAGTTAGACCAATAACTTATCCGGCAGCCACACCGGGAGGACCGATGCCGACACGGTGTAAGCCGCATTCCTTCGTATTTCAAGGGTGCCAGCGCCGCCGGGTGACCGCCGCGTTCGATGGCGGATCGATTACGTCGAACGTCGGAGCGCTACTGCTCCGGGAGATCGACCGCTTCGTCGGGCTCTTCGACCGGGTGCTTCACCGACCACCGCGACCCGCGCCTGACGAAACACTCGGTGCGGACGCTGGTGGCGCAACGCATCACGGGCATTGCCTTGGGATACGAGGACCTCAACGACCCTGACGAACTGCGGCACGATCCCCTGCTGGCTCTGCTGTCGGGCAAGCTCGAGGGACGCCGGAAGGGCTGCGCGGCGCTGGCGGGCAAGAGCACGCTGAAGCGTCTCGAACATGCACCCGGCGGCGGCGAGCCCGGCCGCTACCACAGGATCGACCACGATCCGGATGCGCTGCAGGCGGTGCTCGTGGAGTCGTTCATCGACTCGTGGGAGGGCAAGCCGCCGTCGCGGCTCGTCCTGGACATCGACTCGACCGACGACGAGGTGCACGGCCGCCAGGAGGGCCGGTTCTTCCACGGCTACTACGGCCACTACTGCTTCCTGCCGCTGTACATCACCTGTGGCGGACGCCCGCTCTTCGCCCAGCTCAGGCCCGGCAACGCGGATCCCGCCGGGGGCGTGACCGGGCCGCTCGGCCGCATCATCGCCCGGCTCCGCCAGGAGTGGCCTTGGCTGAAGATCCTGCTCCGTGCCGACTCGGCCTACGCGCGCGAGGAGTTGTTGGCCTGGTGTGAGGGCAACGGCGTACAGTACGTCATCGGCCTGGCGAAGAACTCCCGGCTGGCCGGGAGGATCGGCTGGGAACTCGCCGACGCCCAGGCGGAAGCGCAGAGACGCGGCCACCCGGCCCGCCGGTACACGGAGTTCCGATACGCCACTCTGACGAGCTGGTCACGGCAGCGCCGCATGGTCGCGAAAGCGCAACACCTGCCGGGCAAGGCCAACCCCCGCTTCGTCGTGACCTCGCTGCCCGCCGACACCTTCTCGGCCCGGACCGTCTACGAGCGCGTCTCCTGCCCGCGGGGCCACATGGAGAACACGATCAGGGAGCAGCAGCTGGACCTGTTCTCCGACCGGACCTCGGCCTCGCGCTTCGCCGCCAACCAGCTCCGGCTCCTCTTCTCCGCCCTCAGGCGCGCGCTCCATGGCACCCGCCTGGCCCGGGCCACCGCCGGAACGCTGCGGCTCAATCTCCTCAAGATCGGCGCCCGCGTCACGGTCTCGGTGCGAAGGGTCAAGGTCGCCATGGACTCCGCGCACCCATCTGCCGCCGCCTTCGCACGGGTCCACGCCCGATTACGAGGGGAATCTCCCACCCACTCCGTACTTCTTCCCAGGCCACTTCGTGGGACCGCTGCGCCCCAGCACCAATCGAACCCCTTCACCCGGCCGCGGTCCATCGCCGGGCCTCTCCAGTAGCGACTGCGAGCCCTCTTCACTGCTCGCTACCCTGTCGTCCAGCGCCACCACGGCTCCAATCCTGCCACCCAGGACCTCCGGCACCGTGGTAGAGTCAGGGGCTGGCGCGGTGCCCTTAGGGTACGCGGCGTCCTCCGCACGCTTTCGCGTCGGTGCTTAGATCGTCTCCCATAGGTCCGTCTCCAGCCCCTGCTCATCGAACCGGACGTGCGGATCTCCCGCATCCGGCTCTCAGTTGGAATCATGCCTTCGCCCACGGAAGGTGTCGTTTCGTCGACGCAAGGCGCGTGAGGCCGCATTTCTCCGACAGCCGTCGGTTGGAAAATCGCACGTATTTTCCTGATTTCACCTTGTGCTTCCGGCAGAACCACTGTCGCAGCCGCTGGGTCGCGTACGTATCCACGGCCCCGTAGGCCGGACTGACCTGGCCGAGCGTGAAGTAGTTTGCCCATCCGGATATCGTCCGATTGAGGCGCCCTACGACCTCCTCTGCTGGCCATCCCTCGTACCGTGGGTCCGTTTGCGTCCTGATCCTACGGCATATGCTTTGAACCCGGATCCTGCATGAGGGGAGTAGCATAGGGAAGAAAAACACCGTCTAAGGCCTTAGGTTGAGGGCACTTCCTCCAAGAAGGTTCCTCGCCACAAAAGGCACCCAGACGGTGCGCAACCATCGTATCTGTTCTCGGCCCCATGTACAAGGTGAGGGCTCCCCGCTACGGATTCGTCACAGCGCCCGGGATCTGACCGATGGAGGCGGGCTGATTCTGGTCCGGTATCTGTGGGACGGCATGGGCCTGGGCTCCTGGATCGACCGTCGGAGCGAAGGGCTTGCCGGCTTCTTCCGTCCCAGCCTGATGGTCGAGGTGTGGGTCGTGCTTCTGCTCTACGGTGGCCGCGTGCTCGACGATTTGCCGCTCCTGGACCGGCGCGGCATTCGACGCCTGTTCGGCTGGACTCGCCTGCCCGATCCCACCACGTTCGGACGCTGGTTGCGCCGCGCAGGTGAGCCGCTCGTGCCCCTCCTCGACGAACTCCTGTGGCACATCGTGTGCCGGCGCTGGAGACTGGGGGGCGTGCCCCGGGCGCTGACCCTGACCCTCGACTCCACCGTCAGCGTGCGCTACGGACGCAAGCAAGTGGGCGCCGAGCGGGGCTACAATCCGCACAAGCCCGGTCGACCGTCGCACCATCCGCTTCTGGCCTTCGTTCAGGAGACGGGAGACTGTATGGGCATCCGTTGGCGCCCGGGCAACGCCCCCACCGCCGCGGGGGCCGAGGCGTGGATCACCGACTTGGTGGGGCGCCTGCGCTCCGTGGGGGTCGAGACCATCACCGTGCGTCTCGACAAGGGCTTCTTCAGCCGATCCATGGTACGGACCCTCGATGACCTCGAGGTCCGTTTCCTGCTCAAGCTCCCTGCCCACCGCTGGCTTGCCGACCATCACCAGCCCTGGCGTCGCTCTCGCAAGGGTGAGCACATCTTCCCCGGTCATGAGCTCTGGACCACCTCCCGCTGTCTGTGGGGCGTCCGTCTTCTCTCGCTCCACACACGGCGTCCGCTCCAAGGCCCAGACACCCTCGCGCTCGACACCTACGAAGTCCCACTAAGCGCTCACGTACTCACCAACATCGAAGGCATCCACGTCCTCACCGCCTGGCGCCGCTACAACCAGGGCGCTGTCGTCGAACAGAGGATCAAGGAACTCGGCCAGCTCGGAGCAGGGGCCACCGCCATCGATGACCTCGATGGCAACGCGCTCCTCTGGGCCCTCGGCGCCATCGCCTACCAGCTCCTCCACACACTCAGGACCACCGCCCTCTCCGGAGCCTGGCGCACAGCTCAACCCAACCGCCTCCGGCTCTGGCTCCTCCGCTTGCCCGCCAAGCTCACTCGCCACAGCCGCAAGCTCTACGTCCAGTTGCTCCGTGACGATCCCGCCAGACCCCATATCCTCCTCGCTCTCAGACGCCTCGCCTCCGGACTCCCGCCTCCTCTCCCAGCCTGACTACTCCCGCCCCGCATTCCTCCAGGCCCTCTCCCCTCCAGTCGTCCTCCCCGTCTGTCCAATACCGCCCCGCCCACTCAATACCACAGATCCGAGCCGCCTCTTTTCCCTCCGTCAGCCCCCCATATCCCCGCCAACTTCCCCTCCGGTCCCATCCACACCCATGATGCCCTATTTCTCCTCTCCCTGCAGGATCCGAGGTGAACGCTCGCCTTGCTCGGTCGAGTGCCGATATACCGGCTTGTATCCGTCGGGCGATAGTTCCAGCCGATGCGATATCCAAGGAACTCAAGAGGTTCCTCAGGGCATCGGAGGCATCGGGTCTTTTGGGCGTTGACCGGTAGCTTCAGTTTCTCCATGAGCCGGTTGACCACCGCCAGCATCTCCTCCGCCGAGGCCTTCCCAAGCACACAGGAGAGTCAGAAGGTGGCGCGGTGCCCTTAGGGTACGGTGCGTGATCCGCTTGCTTTCGCGTCGGCGCTCAGTCCGGCTCCCATAGGTCGTTTCCACCCCCTGCTCACCGAACCCGGCGTGCGGATTTCCCGCACCGGGCTCTCCATTGGGATCATGCGCCTCGCACACGGAACGCTGAAGTGAGGACGAGCGCGGGACCGGTGGTTTCGCGTGCCCCCAGTTCTCAGAAGCTGCACGGCTTCACCCACGATGCCCCTCTCCGACGCGTCACCAGGCCTGTTTACGCCCTGACAGCATCGGGCCTTCCGTTCGGTCCGCCCGACTCCTTGGCTTATGCATGTGATGCTTCCGGACTCCCTGCCCTTCGCGCGGGGATTCTAGGCAGAGCCACTCCCGCAGGCCTTCGCCCTTCCGTCATCGGTCCACACCTGAGGCCCCTTTCCTCGGCGGGCATTACCCCGCGTCTTCAGTCGTACGGGCCTCTCCGCCACCCTGCCGACCCGGCCTTCCCCTCACAGGGTTCCGGTTCGCCGCGTGCACGGCACCGACGGGGCTTCCCGTGTTGCTACGCATTCCATCTTCCATACGTGCCGACGCCATTGCCCCGGCGGAAACCGGCGGTGCTCTCGTTGCTCTCTTCCCACCGGTCGGCGGCTTTCCCCTTGACTTCGCAGGGTCGGCTTCCGCGTTTTGCGTTTTCGAGGCCTGCTCAGCGTTCACTTCACGTTTCGGCCCACATGGTCGCTGAACCGCCCGAGGCGGCCCTTCTACCAGAGTGCTTCAGTCCACGTCGTTACCTCCGTAAACCGCCCTGGCTGCTTGTCGGAGCAACAGCTACTGGGTGGGATTCGCACCTACCAGGAATACGTGCCTTTCCACGGCACACGACGTCGTCCGCATAGTTCACGATCTCCGCTCCAAAGCGCCGGGCATAGCCCAGCACCTTCCAGCCAAGGATGAACCGCCGCATGTAAATGTTGCTCAGCAGCGGCGAGATCGGAGCCCCTTGCGGGGTCCCCTTTCTCTCCTTCCGCGCCCGGTTCGTGCGGCGGCTGCCGCCCTTACCGTCCTCCTCTATCACCGGCATTTCCAGCCACGCCTTGATGAGTCCAAGCATCCGCCCATCGCTCACACGTCGCGCGATGCTCTTCATCAGCTCGGCATGCGGCATCTCACCGAAGTAGTTGGAGAGGTCCGCATCGACCACTTCGTTGCGGCCACTGTTCAGCGATCGGTGTATCCGCCCGACCGCGTCCTTGGCGCTTCGTCCCGGCCGGTATCCGTACTGCTCCGGCTGCAGGTCCGCCTCGAATATCGGCGACAACACCAGCATTGCCGACGTCTGCGCAACCCGGTCCCTCAGGCATGGGATCCCCAAAGGACGGAACTTCCCTGGCTGCTTCTTCGGAATGAGCACCTGGCGTACCGGACTCGGCTCGTAGGTGCCATCCCTCAGATCCCGCGACAGTTCCCCGACCCAACGCTCCACTCCGCACACATCGATGTCCGCGACCGTTACGCCATCCACTCCAGCCGCTCCGCCGTTGCGCCGGACCATCCCCCACGCCTCCAGCAGGAAATCCTGCCTCCATACCTTGTCGACGAGGGCATGAAAACGCCGGTCAGGTTCTTCCTTCGCTTTCGCATGTAGCACGGTCTGGAGTTTCCGAACGCTCGCCGACCCTGTTAGACGCAAGTCAGTGGTCATGTCCCTGCCTCCAGAGCTTCGCGGTCTCCTGCCCGCTCGCCCTCCTCGGGAGTGCCTCCCATCCGATTCCTGTTCGTCGGTTCGCGGATTCGCTAGCCCGGATCCGTCACCAGGGGGGCGAGGGTGCGGGATCTCGCCGTCCGGAAGAGGCGGGGGGCGAGGTCAGGGCGCGGTGCGTCCTCGGGGATGGTGGGAAGCAGCGATTTGGGTGCTGTGCGGGGCCATGTATCCGTGAAGCGTGGGTGAACCGGGAGTGCAGCGGACGCCGAGCGACCGCCCCGGAGTGAACCCATCCGAGGCGGAAGGGGGGGGCGAGGCTCGGATGCGTTACGCGGCTGCTGCGTGTAGCTGCTCGGCGCCGGCGAGGTTGCGAGCGACCCGCTTGAAGAGTTCGCGCCACGGGTAAACCGAGGAGAGCGAGACCCAGATCTTTCGCGTCGTCACGCGGACCGATCCGGCGATCTTCAGCAGCCGAGTGCGGATAGTCCCGGCCTGAGCCCTCGCCAGCGTGGTGGCTTTCAGTCCGAACGTGCGGATGATCTGGATCACAACACCCGCGAAGGCCGAGAAGTACGCCCGAATCGTGTGGCACGAGGTCCGGTCGGCGAACAGATCGAGTTGCTGCTCCTTGATCCGGTTGTCCATATCGCCCCGTGCACAGTAGAGATCCTCGTACAGGGCCCTCGCCCCGATCCTGTCCTTGGGGATGTCGGTGACGACGAATCGGGGGTTGTAGTCACGCTTGCCGGCCAGCCACTCTGCCTTGCCCACCACCCGTCGCTCGCAGCTCCAGCTCTCTATCGTCCGGTAGCGGCCATCGCGATACCGGCGCGACGCCTCACCACTCTCCCGGCACGCGAGCCTCGATGCCTCCATCTCCCCCTCGATCATCCCCTGGAGCCTCGGATTGCGCGCTATCCCGAACACGTAGGAAAGGCCGTGTCGCTCGCACCACCCCATGAGCTCCTCACGGCAGAAGCCCGAATCGCCGCGAACCGTGATCTCCACTTCCGGCCACCGCTCCCCGATCCGCTCGACCACCCGCTCCAACTCTTCGACCGCACCCGCCGAGGCATCGATCCTCGATGGGCGAACCCGCACGCCGAGCACATGGTCGCCGCAGGTGATGTACAGAGGAAGGTAGCAATAGTGGCGGTAGTACCCGTGGTACTGACCCCCCTCCTGCTTGTCGTGCACCGGGTCATCCGTGGCATCGAGATCGATCACGATCTCCTCGAGTCGCTCCGGATGCATGTCCAGGAACGCATCCACAAGCAGACCGTCCAGCTCATCCCGGTCGGCCACGATCTTCTTGTAACGGTCGCCCGCGGCCGTATCCGGGGGCATCCCAGTTCCATCCGGTTCAGCGTGCTCGATCCCGCCAGGGGGGGGATACGCCCGGTCCCGCGCCCGCGCCCGCTCCTCGCCCGTCAGGTCGCCACGCCCGCACGCCCGCGCCAGCATGCTGTCCCTTCGAATCTCGTCATCGTCGTTGAGATCTTCGTAACCCAGCACGAGCCCGAACACCCGCTGCCTGATCAGCGCTTCGAGCAAGTGATCCATTCGGGTCGGATCCCGGTAATCGTCGAAGCAAGCCCCAAGCCGCGCGCTCAGCCCCACAACCTTGTCCGCATCCCCCAAAAGCAGCGCTCCGCCGTCCGACGACATCCGCCCGCCGTCAAATCTGCCTATGACCTCACGCCGCCCCGCACCTCGAAACACGATGGGATCCCGTACACACTGTGTCATCATGGAAATCGCTCCACGAATCAGGGTAAGTCGCTGCAAATACTACCCTTAACCCATGTAGATATCCCATCACACGCAGCCCCGGTGAGCGCCCCGGGTTAGCCCCTTCTTTCCGCCCTCTCCTCGCGGTCGGGACCTTGGGGGTTGCTTGGATCGCTACGACCTGCTCTCCGAGGAGCTCTCACCCCCACCACGTCACATGCCATGCTGGGCACACAGAAGAACCTCCGGGCCCGGCTGCACAGGACCCGGAGGTTCGAGACTTCTCTTCTGCCTTGTTTCCCTCTTGCCTAGAGGTTCGGGTTTGATGCAACCTCTAGGAACGGCACCGGCAGACACCGGCCCGGCCCGATTGGCTGCCCGTACTCATCGACCTGTTCCCAAGCAGGATAGCTTGTGCGGAGCTTGTCTCCGCCACGATGTGATTGCATCCACAACTCCCTGCGTCTCTCCTCCAACACGGTCAGCCTAATCTCTTCATTATCAGTGCTGGTGAACATCGGTAGCGGCCACGCGCTTTCGTCGACCTCCTGAGGCAGTCCCATAGGGTTCGTCCGCAGTATGTTGATGATCCTAACCGCCTCTTCCCCACCCTGCACCTCAGCCCTCATGAGAAGTGCTTCCCGCCAAGTGGCGATAGGGATGGAGGTATCCTCTGCTGGGTATTTCTCTTGCTCTCGGTACTTGAAAATCCCCCGAGGTTCGTTTTTTCCAGGCTCGGTAACCACGACCCTGGGATCGGGCACGCCACCCCCCCTTTGGTTCAACATGCCGTCCTCCGAGATCATCAGCTCCGAGTAGCTGCGGTGGGGAATAAAGCCGTCCCCTACAATATTGCCCTCGGCGATTCGATTGTTTCGCCGGCCAGGGGTCAGGTCATACGTGGCCACCCACTCGAACCCTTCAACGATTGCGAGATTCGATGCATCTGCGATCACCCCGGTGGCGTCGTCCTGATACAGGTTAGACCTCGCCCGCCCAATGTATGCGGCGGCAAGGACTTCAGGCTGTCCGGTCGCAAGCCCAATCGCGGTGGTGAAGGACTCCTCCGCCAGGGCAAAACCCTCCTCACGCGACAACAGCGGGCCGGCGTCGAACGTCACGTTGCAGTGGTTCTCCGAGAGGATCTGAATCGAATAGCCTTGGATAAGGTACGCCCTTGCGAGCAACTCATTCTTGCTCTCCGGCGCTGGATCAAAGCCATCAATCAGCTCGATCGCTTTCTTCGCTTGGATCCGGGGCACCTGCATAATCGTCCATATAGGGCCCGTTCCAGAGTCACAGGGATCCGCGTAGACGTCGAGGAGCTGAGAGCGCAGCCCCGACAGTGCTTGCGGCCGGCCTGAACTCGTGTTCAAGAACAACTCGTACCACAGGCCTGCCCACGTCATTGTGTCCACCACTCCACACTCAAAGTCACCTTCCGCTCCGAGCACAAGCGTCTCGGCCAACCGAGGATCGTTGAGCGCCTCGGACGTCACGGCCCCAGGAAGATCGACCTCCAACAGACTGTCACACGCCCCGAAGGTGACGACGAGCGCCGGCAATAGGAGCAAAGTGGCAAGCGACATCTGCCGCCGCTTCCCCACCGGGCCTCCCAGTTGATTGTTTGTAGAATCCGCCATCTCTGCACCTCCTCTGAATTCATTGCCGTGTGGCGTCCCGACACCTACCGGCATGCTCTGCGCGCTTCGCATCAGAACACTAGGTTCAGGCGAGCCGTCCACTGACTCAAAGGAGGCCAGCCCCCTCCGGACTCACCAGCGAAATCGTAGTCCCCGCCCTGGTTTCGAGTCATCTCAGGATCCCCCATCGGCTCACACGACGACTCGCCCAGCGACGGGCCGCCTGGATCATTACAGTCCTGCGCGATCCAAAGGCGCGCAACATTGCGAGCCCCAACGCGGAAGCTCGCCGAACTGGCACCGACCTTCTCCGCCAGGGAACTCGGGAGGCTATAGCTCAAAGCGACCTCACGAAGCTTAGCGAAGCCCGCCTTGGCGTACGCAAACCCATTCCGAGTCACGCTGATATACCCCATGCCAATCGGGTCGTCCTGCAGGTGCACGAGCTGAGCGCTAGGATGGCTCGTGTATCTGGCCGCCGCATAGTCATGCGCCATCCAGTGGCCCCCCATTGCGTCGATGTTGACCGAAGCGCGCCAGTTCTCGAAGAAGGTCAAGGTCTGATTCAGGTTGACGAGCCATGCCGGATCGCTCTGACCCCAGACGACTCGCGGGGCGTCGGCACATGGTACCGGTGGGCCGCCGAACTCCAGACCCCTCTTTCCTGCACCACCGTCACACATGACGTTGGTCACCGGACCGCGGTCGCCGCTCACGAAGTCTGCCGAAACGACCCGCTTGTCCGACTGTGCGGCGATCGAGAAGCCCTCGTAGTGGCCTCGCGTCCGTCCAACCTGGATCCGCTCGATACCACCCATGTCCGTGATCTCGTTGCCCTGTGTCGTGAACGCAATGTCGAGATCCCAGCGGACGGGACCCTCACGAATCGCCTGAATGTTAAGCGCCGTCTCGGTGCCCCAGGATTTGATCTGGCCAATGTTTACGAGCTGAATTCCGCCAGCAAAGTCTCCCGCCGCTCCAGGCCAGAGCGAGGGCGGAACCGTCTTGCCGACAATCGCGTCGTTCGTGGTGCGGTTGTAGTACGTGAAATCGACCGCGAGTCTGCTATCGAAAGTCTGAGCCTCAAAGCCGAGCTCGATCTCTGAGCCCTTCTCAGGACCCAAGACGGGGTTCCCGAAGGTCTGTGGCGTCAGGATCGGCGCAGAACGTGGGCCGGTTTCGGGGCTGTAGAGCTGTTGGGCTGCGAACGCATCCGGCTGCTTGCCTGCTTGGCCCCATGCGCCTCTGAATCGGAACTGGTCGACCCAATCCACATTCCAGAAGTCTTCTTCGCTGACAACCCAGGTACCACTCACCTTCGGGTATTTCGCGAGGTCGAAATCCGTCCCGAACGCACTGTTATCGTCGAAGCGGATGGCAGCCGTCACGAAAATCCGGTTGTCCCAATCGAACTGCTGCTGGAAATACCAGCCGAGGGTGACGTTCTCAACGAACTCCTCGGCCGCCTCGGTCACCGCGGCTGCGCTGACCGTGGAGAGCGCGGCGACGGCGAAGCCCTCACCGTCACTCCTGGTCTGAAGTGCCTGCTTCTCGTAATACTGCACTCCGTACGAGGTGGCACTCCCTAGGATGCCATCCATGAAGCGGAAACTGGCCGTTCCCGAAAGGTCGACCGTGTAGACCGGCGCGTCGAGGTTAATGACGACCTTGCGGCCGAGACGACCGCTCGTACCCCAGAAATTGGTGGTCCCCTCGACAGCCCAGAACTCCTCGTCTCGTTCGGCGACCTGATCCATGCCGAGCGTCAGGCGGTGCGTCAGCCAGTCGGAGGTCTCGAGGGTCGTCTGCAGGCTCCACGTGGTACGCTTGGTGATGTTGTTGTGCGTCTTACGCACGGGGTCGTACCGGTCATTCGGAACTCCATTTCGCCAGCCCCTGCGAATGTGATTGGGGTCCAAGATGGTACCCGGCCGGGAACCATAGCCATAGTTCCCCGCCCACATGCCCTCAGGTGGAGCATGGTCACCCTGGTAGTAGCCTCCGGAGAGCTGAATATTCAGGTTCTCGGAAGCCGTAACCTGGAGGTTCGTGGTGACCGAGTTTCTCTTGTCCTTGTTCCAGAAAACGATGCCCTGCTGATCACTTCGGTTGATGCCAAAGGAGTACCGGATCAGGTCTGTACCGCCTCGCACCCCGATGTTGTAGCGCTGGACCGCCCCTTTTCGGAACGTGTCTGGGAAGCCGAGCGACTTGTCCCTCTCATTCATGTCGAACCCGATCAGCTGATCGGGACTCGTGCAGGGAGCCGCAGGGCAAAGAGCCGGGTCTCGAATCCAAGTCAGCCGTCGGTATCCCTCATAGGTCGGGAACCAGTTGTTCCCGAGCTCCGTGCTCACCTCGAACACTGGCGCTCCGACGTTCCCCCGCTTCGTGATGATCTGGATCACCCCGTCCGAGGCCTCGGTCCCATACAGCGTCGCCGCTGCCGGGCCCTTGATGACCTCGATGCTCTCGATGTTAGCGGGGTCGAAGTCGGAAAGTCTGGACTGCGTGAAGTGGCGTTCTCTTGCCGTACGGTTGTCGTTCAGGCGAATGCCATCCACATAGATGATCGGATCGCCTGATAGCCCGATACTCGAGTGCCCGCGAATCCGGATCTTCGCCCCGCCGCCGGCGCTTGTGGAAGGCATCAGCTGGACGCCTGGCGTCCGGCCGGCGAGAGCTTCCTCGGGCGTTCCGACGGGGCTCAGCGACGTGATATCGTCCACCGTCACCTGAGTCACTGCGTTGCCGATCGCTCGTCGCTGGCTCCCGCCGGCGGTTCCCGTCACGATGATCGCGTCGAGGTTGAGCGCCGCTTCCTGGAGCTGGAAGTTCGCGACCGTCGACTGACCGGCGGTAACCGTCACGTCAACGTTCGCGGTTTGGTATCCTAGTCTGGTAGCCGTAAGCGTATGCGTCCCGGCCGGGACGTTCGGGATCGCGAACTGGCCGTTCGCCTGCGTTAGCACCCCCAAATCGAGGGCCTGGATAAATACCTGTACCGAGGCCAACGCCTGTCCGGTCTGCGTGCTTGTCACCGCTCCGGTCAAGGTGGCGTCTTGCCGCGCCTCGAGTGGCCCGACCGTGACCACGGAACCAAACAAGAGTAAGAACGCGACGCGGACGAGCCCGCGAATGCGAGCATCGAAATGAAGTCCTGACATGGCATCCCCCTAGTTCAACTTCGAGACACGTAACCTCGCTTCATACATCAACGCATCAAGGGCCAACGGCTTCCCGCGGCGCTTGAAGGCGAGTCTGGACGACAGCCCCCCAAAATGATTCTCCACTGGCAGAATGATCCCCCACTCGTCACTGGTCAAGTCCAAATCCTGCCCAACGTCGAATGAGCCCGAAGGGCGGGACGCTGCGATCATGGGAGGATGATCGTGAATCTCTCGACCCTACAGATCTGTACTGCCGACCGGATGCCGGTCTTCGTGGAAGACACCGAGCTGGCGGACATCTGGCACGTCGACCCCGACGGGGCCTACACCGTCATCTGCCGGACCGTCGACCGGGTCCTCTACCCCCGCCTCGGGAAGGCCGACAAGACATCATGAATGGACCTGCCCTGCCTCGAGGACGTGGATCACGCTCGAGGCAGAGCTACTTCATTGAAGCGCAGAGCCATAATCGAGGAGGGCAGGTCATGGCCGGGTACAGGGCATATCTGGGGCTGGACGTTCATAAGGACACGATCGCGGCGGCAGTTGCATGGCCCGGTCGGGAGGATCCGCAGTATCGGGGGATCCTCGCGAATCGGACTTCCTCGCTGCAGCGCCTGATCCGTACCCTGCAAGGACCGGACGCAGAGGCGATGAGCTTTGTCTATGAAGCTGGTCCCTGCGGCTACGGAGTGTATCGCGAGATCACCGAGACCGGGCTCGACTGCCAAGTCGTAGCCCCGGGCCTGATCCCCCGCAAGCCGGGGGATCGTGTGAAGACGGATCGTCGCGACGCGGTGGATCTGGCGCGTCTTCACCGATCCGGGGAGCTGACCCCGGTGTGGGTGCCGAGACCAGACAAGGAGGCGGTGCGTGATCTGAAACCCGTGCGGGCGAGGACATAGAGGCGATGGAGCGCAAGGCTCGGCAGCGCCTGGGAGCCTTCCTGCTCTGCCACGGTCGGGTCTACCACGGTAAGTCCCGGTGGACACAGGCGCATTTTCGCTGGCTCGAGGATCAGCGATGCGACCGTCCGGTCCAGCAGGTGGTCTTCCAGGAGTATGTGTACGCGGTGCTCCGGGCGCAGGCCAAGACGATGGGACTCGAAGTCCAGATGCGCGAGGTGCTCGGCACCTGGTTACTACGCCCCACGGTCGAGCCACTCGTGCCCCTCCTCGGCGAACTCCTGTGGCACGTCGTGCGCCGGCGCTGGAGACTGGGGGGCGTGCCCCGGGCGCTGACCCTGACCCTCGACTCCACCGTCAGCGTACGCTACGGACGCAAGCAGGCGGGCGCCGAGCGGGGCTACAATCCGCACAAGCCCGGTCGACCGTCGCACCATCCGCTTCTGGCCTTCGTTCAGGAGACGGGAGACTGCATGGGCATCCGTTGGCGCGCGGGCAACGCCCACACCGCCGCGGGGGCCGAGGCGTGGATCACCGATGTGGTGGGACGCCTGCGCTCTGTGGGGGTCGAGACCATCACCGTGCGCCTCGACAAGGCATCATAGACATCATTGACCTGCCCTGCCTCGAGTATCGTGGGTTACGCTCGAGGCAGAGCCACCTCATTGAAGCGCAGAGCCACAGTCGAGGAGGGCAGGTCATGGCCGAATACAGAGCATATGTGGGGCTGGACGTTCACAAGGACACGATCGCGGTAGCCGTGGCATGGCCGGGTCGGGACGTGCCAGAGTACCGAGGGATGATCTCCCATCGAGGCTCCTCGTTGCGGCGTCTGATCCGTAGGCTGGAAGGCCCGCACGGAAAGATGTTGAGCTTCTGCTATGAAGCTGGCCCGTGCGGTTCCGGGGTGTATCGCGAGATCACCGAGATCGGGCACGACTGCCAAGTCGTAGCACCGGGCCTGATCCCGCGTAAGCCGGCGGATCGGGTGAAGACGGATCGCCGCGACTCGCTGAGCCTGGCGCGTCTTCACCGTGCCGGGGAGCTGACTCCGGTGTGGGTGCCGGGACCGGACCAAGAGGCGGTTCGCGATCTGACCCGTGCACGCGAGGGCATGAAGTCGATGGAGCTCAAAGCCCGTCAGCGCCTCGGGGCCTTCCTTCTCCGTCATGGTCGGGTCTACGACGGGAAGTCCCGGTGGACGCAGGCACACTTTCGATGGCTCGAGCTTCAGCGATTCGACTATCCTCTCCAGCAGGTGACCTTCCAAGAATATGTGGACATGGTCCTCCAGGCTCAGGCCCGGACGGCAGGGCTCGAAGCCCAGATGCACAACGCACTCAGCACCTGGTCGCTGCGTCCCACGGCTGAGGCTCTAATGAGCCTCCGCGGGGTGGCGACGATCACGGCCACGACGGTCCTGGCCGAGCCCGGCGATCTGACACACTTCGATTCACCACGCCAGTTGATGGGCTTCCTTGGCCTCGTCCCCAGTGAACGCTCCTCGGGCTCTCGCCGGCGCCAGGGGAAGATCACCAAGACCGGTAACGGTCACGTCCGTCGGGTGTTGATCGAGGCGGCCTGGAGTTATCGCTTCCCGGCGCGCAAGACGGTCCACTTGCACCGAAAGGCCGCCGCCGCCGCCCCGCCCGGAGTGCAGGCCATCGCCTGGGCGGCACAGAAGCGTCTATGCGCCCGCTACGGGAAACTCTATCGCGCCGGAAAAGCAAAGTGCCACGTGACGACGGCGATCGCACGCGAACTGGTCGGCTTCATCTGGGCGATCGCCTGTGAGGTGGAAGGTAAGCCGCACGCGACCCGGGCGGCTATCTGAGCAGAGACTACAACAGCGAGACAAAGATTCGGCTGTAATGGGTAACGGGGTGTGGGCGGCCGGTGAGGAGAACCCTCGGTTTGCCCCTGTGAGGTCTGCCCCCGCGGGCAGATCCACCCACGAAAATAGAGAGAGGCAGCTCCGCGACGAAGTGAAGTCAGGTGGTAGCCAACCCACGAATATCAGAGTGATCCACCGTCGCTATAAGCCGCTCACGCCCCGAGCCTGATACAGCCATGAGGGACGAAGACCCAAAGAAATCAAGAAACCCATATGCACACCTTCTATGGGGCTGGCGGTCAAGACGCACGTTCCCCACACGCCGTCGGCTCATTTTTTGACCGCCGGCGTCCGCATGGTTTGGATTGCCCGGTCGACGACTCAGGGTGGGGAGGGGTGCGCTCGCAGGGTCCGCATCGCAGTCCGGAAGACGTTTACAGCCGTCGCGTTCTCCGCTCTGGAGCGGGAACCATCCTTCTATCTGGGACTCTGTGGCCCATCGCTTCGTTCGGCTCTCCAGGGGTGCATAGCCTTTGATTGGGGGCTTGGGCTCTCTGCCCCGGCCCACGGTGTGTATGGATGCTGTCCCCTGTAACCGGTTCGCTTCCGTTTCGTCGGACCCCATGTTGTGACCGCTTTCGACCCCACGCTCGCCGATCCCGGCCTGGTTTACTTCGTCGCTTCCAGTGCTTCCAGTCTCTTGGGGTCGTACGCTTCGCCCGTGCGCCACACCGCTAGCACGATCGAGGCGAGCGGACGCGCGATCGTCAGCTTCGCCAGATTCGGCTTCGTGCCCCCCTCCAGGAGTCGCTCGTAGTGGCGGTACAAGGGTTCGTTCTCGGCCCGACCGATCACCGTCGTCGCCGCGCCCTTGAACACACGCTTCAGCGTGTGGTTGAAGTTCCGGTTCAGCCCCCGCGTCTGCTGTACCGCTTCCCTTACCCATCGCCCACCCGGACCCCGCACCCAGTCCGACGAGCTCCGCATCACCACGCCCAGTCCGCAGTACGCCCAGAATCTGCTCCGGCTCTGGAACCGGTACGGCGTCACCACCACCGGCAGGAGCTCCGCCGTCCGGATCGGACCCAGACCCGGGCACGTCTTCAGCACATGCCACTCTCGATGCTTGCGTGCTTCCGCCAGCAACGCCTTCTCGGCCTTCGCCCTCAATGCCACGAGTGCGTCGTGCTCCTCGTACAGCAACCCGGCCGTCGCCCTGCCCGCTTCCGGCAGCCTGGCCAACCACTCCTCCCGCTCGCGCTTCGAGTAGACCGAGCGTCCCGCGCCGTAGGCCAATCCTCTCGAGCGCAGCACGCTCTTGAGCCGGTTCTTCACCCGCACCGTGTCGCCGACCAGGAACTCGTAGCTCTTCGCCCGTTCTCCCCCAGCTGCCTGAACTGGCCCCGGTTCTTGTAGACCCTCGTCTCCAGTGATCCGATCCGCAGCTTCTCCGCCAGGGCAAAGGCGTCCAGCTTGTCGGTCTTCGGGCCCCGGCTCTTGCCGACCCCCGCCACCGTCAGCTCCTCCACGTGCGGCTCCAGCACCTCGTACAGCCACCCCGACAGCGTCCCTTCTTCCAGGCACAAGTGCCGGTTCCTCGGAATCCCTCGCAGCACCTCGATCAGCGCCCGCGCGTTCGTCTCCACCACCTGCGAGCCCAAACGCTTTCCGCTGGATCCTACGATCCCCAGCGTGCAGCTCGACGCGTGTGCGTCGAGTCCGATATATCTCTCCATCGGCGTTCTCCTCTTGGATAGGTGGGTTGCTTCCTAGCGCGAACAATGATGAACGCGCACCCGTTCCCCGAGGAGAACGCCTCTTCGCCTTCGGGCTGCTTAGCTGCTGATCGGTACCGGACGACATGCCCCTATGATGCCTCTTGACAGGTCAATCCATATCAGGCCGAGAGGGATCCGTGTGGGCAAGAACCGCGTGCTGAGGCTGATGCGGGAGCACGGGCTGCTGGCGCCGGTGCGCCGCGGGCATCCACGAGGAGACCGGAGCCACAGCGGCCGGATCACGACGGATGCGCCCAACGAGCTGTGGGGCACCGATGCGACACGGTTCTACACGAAGGCGGACGGCTGGTGCTGGTTCTTCGTGGCCCTCGATCACTGCGTCGGCGACGTCGTGGGATGGCATGTGGCCAGGAAGGGAGACCGCTGGGCAGCCCTCGAGCCAGTCCGCCAGGGCGTGCGGACCCACATGGCCGTCTATGGACGCCCCCGATAACGCAAGCATTTCTTCGAACGGCTGGATGCATGTGGTCAGGTGCTGTCGTCTATCCGGCCTGTTGGTGCAGCCTGTGGTGTCCGAGGCTGCTGGCCCATATGGAGATACGCGGACCGGGTCCAAATCGGCCTCGCAGGCTTGAAAGCCTTCACACATACCCTGGTTTTCCCGATCCCGTCTCATTGACCGTTTGCCCCTACCCGTTCGTCGTCCTGCCCACATCTCCCGACAAGCTTCTCCACCCGTTTGCCGTCCGCTGTCAGGCGGCGGCGTGAGCCCGGTAGATCTCCTTCTGCGTCGTCAGCGCCCAAACGATGCGCGCCGTCCTGTTGGCCAGCGCCACCGCGACCAGCATCCTCGGCTTGCGCGCCAACATCCTGGCCAGCCAGGGATCGGTCGTCTTGCCGTGTCGGACCGCGGAATTGACGACCGACATGGCGCCCGTGATCAAGAGTCGCCTGAGATCGCGCTGGCCCATCTTCGATATCCTGCCCAGCCTTGGCTTGCCTCCGGTCGTGTGTTGCCGCGGCACCAGGCCGAGCCAAGCCGAGAAGTCGCGCCCGCGCCGGAAGCTCTCCATCGGTGGCGCGAAGGCCTCGAGGGCCAGCGCGGTGATCGGTCCGATTCCCGGGATCGTCATCAGCCGCGCCGTCTCTTCGTCCTGCCGTGCGCACGCCCGGAGCTTCCTGTCCAGTCCGTCGATCTTCTCATCGAGCTCATCGATCCGCTCGAGCAGTAGCCTGCCCAGCTCGAGGACCGGCTCCGGCAGGGGGGAGTCCGGATCCTCAAGCACCCCGGTCAGCCGCCTGAGCTGGGCGGTGCCCTGCGGAGCCACGACGCCGAACTCCGCCAGGTGACCCCGAAGCGCATTGATCGACTGGGTCCGCTGACGCACCAGAAGGTCTCGCGTGCGAAAGAGCATCCCCCGCGCCTGCTGCTCTTCTGTCTTGACCGCCACGAAGTGCATGGTCGGACGCTGCGCCGCTTCCGAGATCGCCTCCGCGTCGGCCGCGTCATTCTTGTGCCTCTTGACGAACGGCTTCACGTAGATCGGCGGAACCAGCCTCACCTCGTGGCCGAGCGTCATGATCTCCCGGCCCCAGTAGTGCGCACTGCCACAGGCCTCCATCGCCACCACACAACGGGGCTGCGAGGCGAGAAAACTCAGCACCTTCCCCCGGCTCAGCCTCTTCCGGTACGCCACCGACCCGTCCGCTCTCGCCCCGTGTAGATGAAAGCTCTGCTTTGCCAGATCGATCCCGATGATGCTAACCTCTTCCATTGGATGCCTCCTCCCTCAGATGGTCAGAAGTGCTCAGCGCCATCTTGGCACATTGCGATGCCGTCGGGAGGGGGCGTCCACTCCATCGGCTACGCGCCCAGGATCGCGCTCGGACTCGGGCTACGCCATGACTGGGGTCCGCAGTACACGGCCCATCAGTTCCTATGTGGACGCCCCCCCGGTTGGCAAGCCTGACTTCGAACGCAGGTCGGTGGAATGGAGGTCAGGTACTGTCGCATGTCCGGCCTCTTGATGCAGCTCCAACTGGCCGCGGGCCCGTATGGTGTTCGTGAGATTGGTTTCAAATCGAAGGCGCGGGCTCTATGGCCCTGGAACTGATCCTGATTTTCCCAATCCCGTCTTGCCGACCGTTTTCCCCTACTTTGTTCGCCGTCCTGCCTGCACTCTCCAGTTGGGACCTCCGTGACTTACACCCACTCGGGCATTGGAGCCATCAAGCCCCCGGCAATTCCGCTTCTCGCTGCTCCTGGTTTCGGTCTATCCGAGGTAGGATCAAAGGCATCATAGGGGCATGGCGACCGCTACCGGTACCGATCAGCAGCGAAGCAGCCCGAAGACGAAGAGGCGTTCTCCTCCGGGAGCGGGTGCGCGTTCATCATTATTCGCGCAAGCAAGCAACCCAACCCGTCCTACCCAAGAGGAGGATGCCCATGGAGAGGTATATCGGACTCGACGCACACGCGTCGAGCTGCACGCTGGGGATTGTAGGCCCCAGCGGCAAGCGTTTGGGCTCGCAGGTGGTGGAGACGAACGCGCGGGCGCTGATCGAGGTGCTGCGAGGGATTCCGAGGAACCGGCACTTGTGCCTGGAAGAAGGGACGCTGTCGGGGTGGCTGTACGAGGTGCTGAAGCCGCACGTGGAGGAGCTGACGGTGGCGGGGGTCGGCAAGAGCCGGGGCCCGAAGACCGACAAGCTGGACGCCTTTGCCCTGGCGGAGAAGCTGCGGATCGGATCACTGGAGACGAGGGTCTACAAGAACCGGGGCCAGTTCAGGCGGCTGGGGGAACGGGCGAAGAGCTACGACTTCCTGGTCGGCGACACGGTGCGGGTGAAGAACCGGCTCAAGAGCGTGCTGCGCTCGAGAGGAGTGGCCTACGGCGCGGGGCGCTCGGTCTACTTGAAGGGCGAGCGGGAGGAGTGGTTGGCCAGGCTGCCGGAAGCGGGCAGGGCGACGGCCGGGTTGCTGTACGAGGAGCACGACGCACTCGTGGCGTTGAGGGCGAGGGCCGAGAAGGCGTTGCTGGCGGAAGCACGCAAGCATCGAGAGTGGCATGTGCTGAAGACGTGCCCGGGTCTGGGTCCGATCCGGACGGCGGAGCTCCTGCCGGTGGTGGTGACGCCGTACCGGTTCCAGAGCCGGAGCAGGTTCTGGGCGTACTGCGGACTGGGCGTGGTGATGCGGAGCTCGTCGGACTGGGTGCGGGGTCCGGGTGGGCGGTGGGTAAGGGAAGCGGTACAGCAGACGCGGGGGCTGAACCGGAACTTCAACCACACGCTGAAGCGTGTGTTCAAGGGCGCGGCGACGACGGTGATCGGTCGGGCCGAGGACGAGCCCTTGTACCGCCACTACGAGCGACTCCTGGAGGGGGGCACGAAGCCGAATCTGGCGAAGCTGACGATCGCGCGTCCGCTCGCCTCGATCGTGCTAGCGGTGTGGCGCACGGGCGAAGCGTACGACCCCAAGAGACTGGAAGCGACGGAGTAAACCGGCCTGGGATCGGCGAGCGTGGGGTCGAAAGCGGTCACAACATGGGGTCCGACGAAACGGAAGCGAACCGGTTACAGGGGACAGCATCCATACACACCGTGGGCCGGGGCAGAGAGCCCAAGCCCCCAATCAAAGGCTATGCACCCCTGGAGAGCCGAACGAAGCGATGGGCCACAGAGTCCCAGATAGAAGGATGGTTCCCGCTCCAGAGCGGAGAACGCGACGGCTGTAAACGTCTTCCGGACTGCGATGCGGACCCTGCGAGCGCACCCCTCCCCACCCTGAGTCGTCGACCGGGCAATCCAAACCATGCGGACGCCGGCGGTCAAAAAATGAGCCGACGGCGTGGGGGGAACGTGCGTCTTGACCGCCAGCCCCATAGAAGAGTGTGTAAAAAGAGAGGCGACGCACCTTTCGGCTGAGGATTAAACCAGCGAGCCCGGGTGGACAGCCCGGGGAAAGGAACGTCGCCTCATGAGAGAGGATATGGCGGGACGGGAGTGTGCGTCCAGCAGGCGGATGTGGGAGGTGCTGGAGGGGATGGTGCGGGAGAAGGCGCAGGAGTTCATCCAGGGCATCCTGGAGGAGGAGGTCACGGATCTGCTGGGTCGGGAGAAGTCGGAGCGGCGGGCGGGGATCGATAGGCCGGAGGGCTACCGCAACGGATACGGCAAGCCGAGGCGGCTGGCGATGAGCTCGGGAACGATCACGCTCCGGCGTCCCCGGGTTCGCGGAGTGGAGGAGCGATTCCAGAGCCGGGTGCTGCCGTTGTTCGCGAGGCGGACGAAGGAGGTGGGCGCTCTATTGCCGGAGCTGTATCTGCACGGTCTGGCTGAGGGAGACTTCGAGCTGGCGATGCGGGGACTGCTGGGGGAGGGGGCACCGTTGTCGAAGTCATCGATCCGGCGGCTGCGGGCGGGGTGGGCAGCGGAGTTCGAGGCCTGGTCGAAGCGTTCGCTGGCCGATCGAGAGGTCGTCTACGTGTGGGCGGACGGGATCTACGTGAAGGCTGGGCTGGAGCGGGACAAGGCCGCGCTGCTGGTGGTGCTGGGCACGATGCGAGACGGGACGAAGGAGGTGTTGGCGCTGAGACCGGGCTACCGAGAGTCGGTCGAGTCGTGGTCTGAGGTGTTACGGGAGCTGAAGGCACGCGGCATCGAGGCGCCGAAGCTTCTGATGGCGGACGGCAACGCGGCGATCTGGGGGGCGGTGAGGCAGGTATGGCCTGAGGCCGGTGAGCAGCGGTGCTGGAACCACAAGATGAGGAACGTGCTGGACCGACTCCCTCAGCGCGAGCAGAGCGAGGCGAAGGATCTGCTCAGGGTTGTGGTCTATGCACCGAGCCGGGCCCAGGCCGCGAAGGCCCGTCAGGCGTTCGAGAAGCGCTACGGGCCGTGGTATCCGAAAGCGGTGGACGTGCTCGAGGACGACTGGGAGCGGATGGTCAGCTTCTACGACTTCCCCGAGGCCCACTGGAAGCATCTGCGCACGACGAACGTGGTCGAGAGCCCGTTCGCCGCGGTACGGCTCAGGACCAGCGCGGCGAAGCGGTTCAAGAAGGTCGAGAGCGCCACGGCCCTGATCTGGAAGCTCCTGACCGTGGCCGAGAAGCGCTTCAGAAGGCTCGACGCTCCCCACCTGCTCAGCGATGTGTTTGAAGGAAGAAAGTTCGAAGACGGAAAGCCCGTCTCAACCCAACAGCGGAAGGCTGCCGCCTGACACGTTTACACACTTATTGACCCGACCTCGTCTATCCGACGCTCCGTGTCTCTACCGATCTCCGTCTCAACGCTATCCGGCAACGGTGCCCATCAGTTCCGGCGCGTGGTAGTTCTCCTCTTTCATCGTCAGTGCCCAGACGATGCGCGCCATCTTGTTGGCCAATTCCACCGCGACCAGCTTCTTCGGTTTCTCCGCCAGCATCCGGCGAAGCCAGGGATCGGTAATCGTCCTGCGTCTCGAGGCGTTCCTGATGACCGACATCGCCCCCAGGACCAGGAGTCTTCTGAGGTCGCGCTGCCCCATCTTGGTGATTCGTCCGAGCCGTTGCCTGCCTCCCGTCGATGATTCACGCGGTGTCAGCCCGATCCACGCTGAGAAGTCGCGTGCCCGCCGGAAGCTCTCCATCGGCGGCGCGAAGGCATGCACCGCCATCGCCGTGAGCTCTCCCACCCCCGGGATCGTCATCAAACGCTTCAACTCCTCCTCTTCCCTCACGATGCGACGGATCTCCTTGTCCATCTCCTCGACTTGCGAGGAGAGCACCTCGATCTGCTCGAACAGGCGGTGTACAGCGGAAACTGCCGGCGCCGGGAGAATGTCCTCATTCTCGGTGAGCGCCTCCCACAGCTCCTGTACACTGGGAACGCCGAGCGGAGCGACGAGCCCGAATTCCGCGAGGTGACCCCGCAAGGCATTGATGGTCTGCGTCCGCTGGCGCACCAGAAGTTCCCGGCTCCGAAACATCACCGAGCACGCCTGGACCTCCTCCGCCTTTACAGCCACGAACCGCGTCGTCGGCCGCTGCGCCGCCTCGACGATCGCTTCCGCGTCGTTCGCGTCGTTTTTCTGCCTCTTCACGAAGGGCTTCACGTACACCGGGGGAATCAAGCGGACCTCGTGTCCGAGCTCCTGGAGCTTGCGGCCCCAGTGGTGAGCTCCACCGCAGGCTTCCATGACGATCCGGCAAATGGGCTGCCTGGCAAGAAACGCGAGCAGAGTCCCCCGCGTGAGCCTCTTGCGTAGCACGGGCTCACCACTTGCCGTCGCTCCGTGCAGATGAAAGCAGCTCTTCGAGATGTCGATGCCTATGATGCCGACCACCTTGTCCATGGATCCTCCCCTCTCGTGTCCTGAACGCACCCCGTGTGCGTTCTTCTGACCCGGCAGACTCTGGCGCCGGGGGTAGGGGGGCGTCCACACTATCGAGGGCGAGCTCCGATGGTTCGGGATCCGTTCGACCGCCGCCTATGTGGGGGAGCCGGAGTGCAACGGTGTCGCGGAGCGCTTCATCCGCACGCTCAAAGAGGAGTGTCTGTACCTCCACGACTTCGAGAGCCTTGAGGAGGCCAGACACGAGATCGGCCAGTTCATCGAATGCTACAACCACGGGTGGCTCTTAGAGCGGCACGGCTACCGGACCCCGGTCCAGGCCCGCAAGCAGCTCACCCGTAAGGCGGCATGATTAAGTCGCGCTCTTCGCTCTTGTCCAGGGAATCGGGACCGGTTCAGCACAGTGGACCCGGACGCCCGAGCCCCCAAAGGACCGGACGGCACGGGCGAGGCTCAGCGGAGCTCGCGCGGGAGAGCTTCCCCCTCGAGGAGGAGGTAGAGGTGCGCCTCCATCTGCTGGATCCCCGCATCCCCGTCGAGGGACATCTCCCCGTCACCGTTCACGTCCCGGCCCCCTGCCACGTGGTACGCCAGGAGTCTCAGCTCCGCGACGAGGGGCGAGGCCCGCCGGATCGAGGGCGCCGATTCCAGGCGGCGGGCCACATCGGCCGCGCGCCTCGCCACCGCCAGGATCCCGTTCCCGATCGTCGTCACGTGTCCCGCATGGGTACGGAGGTTCTCCGAAGCGCCCTCGGCCTCGGCGGCAAGGCCGATGTGGCGAAGGACGCCCTCGACCGCGGGCACCACGCCGAAGCCGAGCCCGGGCCCCGCCCCGGCGTCCGCGGGGTCGAGGAGACGGGCAACGTGCGTGCCGTGGCGCCGCATCGCGCCGAGATCGCTCAGGTCCCCCGCCGAGAAATTCGCGTGGAGGAGCGCGGTCCCCGCCTCCGCCGAGGCCGTCGCGGCGAGACCCTGCCCCTCGGGAGTTCCGCCGAAGGCGGTGGTCACGTGGGCGACGTGAACGTGTGCTGGGCTTGCCTCCTGCGCCGCGAGGTCCGCGCCAATCAGGACGGCGGGAAGCACCGCGGCGAGGACCGCCGGCACCCTGTCTCGGATTCTCATGCGTACCCTCCCCTCTCGAAGCTCAGAAGTTGGGCTCGTGTCTCTCAAGCATGCGCCGCCGGACGACGCCCCCGTACACATTTCCCGCCGAGTCCACCCCGACCGCCTCGGCCCCGCTGTGCTCGATCGCGGTGGACTCGAGGTCGGCGATCAGGTAGAGGACGGAGCCGTCGCGCACGTCCCCGACCCGGATCCCCTTCTTCCACCCAGGATTGTCGGTCCCGTACGACTCGGAGTCGGCCACGTAGATCCGGTCGTCCGGGCCGATCGCAATCCCACTCGGACGCCCGAACTGGTACCACACGTCGAGGAAGTTCCCTTCCTGATCGAAGATCTGAATCCGGTTGTTCGCGCGGTCCCCGATAAAGACGCGCCCGCCCGAGTCGATCGCGACGTCGTGCGGCACGTTGAACTCGCCGACACCGGAGCCGGTCCGCCCCCACGACATGAGGAAGCTCCCGTCGCCCGCATACTTGGATACGCGGTTTACCCCCTGGGCGAAGCTGTGGCCCTCGGTAATGAAGATGTCCCCGTTCGCCGCCACGGCGACGCCCGTCGGCTCGGAGAGGAGCGGCCCGTCCCCCGGCGTCCCGCGACGGCCGATTGTCAGGAGGAGCTCACCCTCGGAATCCCACTTGTAGACGACGTGGCCCCGCTGGTCGGCGGCCCACACATTCCCCTCATCGTCCACATGGAAGCCGTGGGGGAAGTCCATCATCCCCGACCCCCACGTCTTCAGGAGGCGCCCTGAGCCGTCCATCTTAAGTATCGGGGGCTCCTCCGCCCCGGTGCAGGCATTCCGGATGCATCGGCTCAGAAAGTAAAGGCTCCCGTCCGGTCCCTCCCCCGCGCCCATGAAGGAGGAGCGCTCGTCGTACGCGCCGGGGTCGTAGGGACCGGTGTGGAGTTCGCCCCAGGGGTGGACGCGGACGTACGGATTCGGGAGATCGTTCGTAGGCTGGACCTGGGTCTGGTCCATGAGCTGCCCGGTCGCGCCGCGCGGGAGCAGTCCCGTCCCCAGGGTGACGGCGGCGGCCACGAGCCCCACTCGATGCGCATACCGCATGGAACCCCTCCTCTATCTCTCGTCCACGGAGCTTCAACCGAGAGGCAGGATAAGGAAGCGGGGGACCGCAAACAAGAAACGGCCGGGGGCACCGGAGATTGGGGCGCCCGGGTCAGCAGGCACGCCCGGGCGCACGGCCGCGGGACGCGGCGCGGGCTCAGCCCTCCTTCCCCTCCCCGAGTTCATGCCGAATCCGCTCGAGCCGGCGCACCTCCCCGGGCCGTCGGTCCGAGGGGAACACGTCCATCCACGCCGGATACTCGAGGGGGAGGCGGCTCACCTCGTCCAGCTCGGAAAGCTCCGCCTCCGAGAGCTCCAGCTCGACGGTGCCCAGGTTGTCCTCGAGCTGCGACATCCTCCGCGCCCCGATGATCACGCTCGTGACCGCCGGATTCGCGAGCACCCAGGCGAGCGCGACCTGGGCCACGCTCGCCCCGCGGTCCGCCGCGACCCGCCGCATCACCTCCACCACGGCGTCCGCCTTCTCCCGCTCCACCGGCGGGAAGTCGAAGGTGGTGCGCCGTCCCTCGGCGCCGTCCGTCCCGGGTCCGAACTTCCCCGAGAGGAGTCCGCCGGCGAGAGGGCTCCAGACGAGAAGCCCGACCCCCTGGTCCTCCAGCAGCGGGATCATCTCGCGTTCGAGCTCCCGTCCGGCGAGCGAGTAGTACGACTGGGTGCACTTGAAGCGGCCGAGGCCCTCCTGGCGGGAGATCCCAAGTGCCTGCATGAGCTGCCACGCGAGGAGGTTCGAGCACCCGATGTAGCGGATTTTCCCCTGACGAACGAGGTCGTCGAGGGCCCGGAGCGTCTCCTCGATGTGCGTGAGGGGATCGGACCGGTGGATCTGGTAGAGATCGATGTAGTCCGTTCCCAGGCGCCGGAGGCTCGCCTCCGCGGCCTTGATGATATGGAGCCGGGAGAGGCCGACCTCATTCGGCCGCTCTCCCATCCGGCCCCGCACCTTCGTGGCGAGCACGACCTCGCCCCGGCGGCCCTTGAGCGCCCGTCCCACCATCGTCTCCGACTCACCGGTGGAATAGACGTCCGCCGTGTCGATGAAGTTGATTCCGGCATCGAGCGCGCAGGCCACCATCTCGTCGACGGCGTCCTGCTGCATCCCCCCGATGACCTCCCACATCTGGCCGCGCCCCCCGAAGGTCATCGCCCCGAGGCAGAGTTCCGAGACGAAGACGCCGGTATCCGCGAGTAACCGGTATTTCATCTAGCCTCCACGTGTCCTCTCTCCCCTAGGTTCCGCCCGGGCCGAGTCGACCCGCACCCTCCGGCGTGGCGAAGGTTAGGCCGGCTAGGCAGAGGGATCAAGGCGGGAGCCGACTAGCTCCGGAGACGCCCCGGCGGCCTCCGGCCGAAAGAGCCCCGCGGGGGAGCGGCCACTTACGCCGGGTGTGGCATTCCTGCAGAATCGCTGTAGCTTACCTAACGGATCGATCCGTAGAAGCCTCCAACAGCTTGAGGGTGCCCCCTGCCCGCCCCCGACCCGCGGGGCGACGCCAGACCACGCATCCAAGGCCAGGTCTTCGTGCAGAGAGTCAGTGCCGGGGTGCTCGTCGCGCTCGTCCTTCTTACGGGAACGGTCGCCCTCGGCACGCCGCCACGACTCGACGCACAGGTGCCCCTACCCACCGAGGCCGAGGGTCCCGGGGCGGCTCCCGCGGCGTCCCCTGCGCCGGAGCCCGCCCTCGATCTTCCGACGCCCGAACAGCTGGGCCTCGTCTCCGGCCGGCCGCGGGTCACGCCGACGCGGACCGACACCCCGCCCGTGATCGACGGGGTCCTGGATGACAAGGTCTGGACGAACGCAGCCCGCTTGGGCGATTTCACCCAGCAGGCTCCTGTCGACGGCGCCCCGGCGACCGAGGCAACGGACGTCTACATCGCGTACGACTCGGAGAACCTGTACTTCGGCTTCCACGCCCACTACGAGAATCCGGAGATCATGCGGGCGAATCGCGTGGAACGGGACCGCGCGATGCAGGACGACCTGATGACCGTCTACTTCGACACCTTCCTCGATCAGCAACGGGGCTACGACTTCGATGTGAACGGCTACGGTGTCCAAGGGGACGGCGTCATCGCGTCCGGGGGGGGCAGGGGCGGCGGCGGCCGAGGGGGCGGGTGGGGCGGCGGTCCGATCCCGCGCGCCGACCGGTCGTGGAACACCCTCTTCGACACGGCCAGCCGGATCGTCGAGGACGGGTTTACGGCCGAGATGGCGATCCCCTTCAAGAGCCTCCGCTACCCAGGCCCACCCGAGGGCGAGCCGCACCGGTGGGGGTTCCAGCTCGTCCGCGAGGTCAAGGGGAAGGATCAGGAGAACCAGGTCTGGGCCCCGATGTCACGAGACGAGACGAGCTTCTTCGCACAGATGGGGATCCTTGAGGGGATGACGGACATCTCGACGAGCCGGAACCTCGAGTTCCTCCCCACCCTGACCGCGATCCAGTACGGCGAGCTCGACCCGACGCTCCCGGAATTCGTGAATCAGAGCACGGATCCCGATGCCGGACTGAACGTAAAGTACGGGATCACGTCAGATCTCACGGCCGACTTCACGGTGAACCCGGACTTCTCGCAGATCGAGTCCGACCGGCCCCAGATCGAGGTCAACCAGCGCTTCCCCCTCTTCTACAGCGAGCTCCGGCCCTTCTTCGTCGAGGGTGCCGAGATCTTCCGGATCCAGGCACCCGTGACGGTGGTGCATACCCGGACAATCGTCGATCCGGACTACGGCGCGAAGCTGAGCGGGCAGGTCGGACGATTCTCCGTCGGGGTCCTCACAGCGAACGACCAGGCGGCCGGGCGCCTCGACGATCCGGCGGACGCAGGCTTCGGGAAGACGGCGCAGACGTTCATCGCGAGAGCGCGCTACGACCTGTATGCGGAATCCAACCTGGGGGTGATCTTCACGGGCCGCGAGCTCCTCGACAGCCATAGCCGGACGCTCGGGTTCGACGGGAACTTCCGCCTGAGCCCGACCATCTCGACCAGGTTCAGCGCGATCGGCTCCTCCAACCAGGGGCGGGGCGAGATGGAGGCCGGCGGGCACCTCGTCGTCGCAGGGCTCCGGCGAAGCGGCCGCCACCTCGGCTTTGGCCTCTCGGGCTACGAGATCTCGCGCGAGTTCGACACGGCCGTCGGGTTCGTCCGCCGAAACGACACCCGCCGGCTCGACGGGAACCTCGGCTACCAGTTCCGGCCGGAGAGCTGGATCATCAACTGGGGCCCCTCAATCTCCTACGGACAGAACTACGACTTCGACGGCGTCCTCCACGACGAGACCCGGAGCGCCCGGATGAACTTCAACTTCGCCCGGAGCATCAGCGTCTTCTCGAATGTGAGCTGGGACATGGAGCGCTTCGGGGGGACCGACTTCGAGAAGCAGGGGTTCTTCGTGCGCGGGAATGTGAACACGAACCGCCGATACTCCTTCGGTGCCGACTTCTCGATGAGGGAGGAGATCTACTACCTCGGGCCGTACCTCGGGGAACAGGTCGGCTACGGCGTGGACGCGACGATCCGGCCGCTCGACTCGGTCCAGAGCTCTCTCAGCTTCGAGCGGCGACGCTTCACCGATCCGGCAAACAACGACGATGAGGTCTTCGACGTCCGCATATTCCGGGCCACCACGAATATCCAGTTCACCGACCGACTCGGGATGCGGAACATCTCGGAGTTCGACTCCGAGGGCCGGACAATCGACTTCAACATCCTCTTCAACTATCGGGTCAACGCCGGCACCGTATTCTACGTCGGCTACGACGACCACTTCCAGCAGGCTGACCTGATCGAGGACGACCGCGACGGGGACGGGATCGAGGAGCAGATCTTCTTCGCAACCGGGCAGCGCCGGACGAACCGCGCCTTCTTCTTGAAGATGCAGTACCTCCTGCGCTACTAGGCGGCTTCCCAC
Organism: Longimicrobiales bacterium; assembly: GCA_965206975.1. Classification (GTDB taxonomy): domain Bacteria; phylum Gemmatimonadota; class Gemmatimonadetes; order Longimicrobiales; family Gaopeijiaceae; genus JAAXGI01. The sequence continues at coordinate 785,100 of OZ242253.1, forward strand.
CACCGCGCGATCCGGGTCCGACGAGAGTGAGGCGGCGTATCGGTCTTCCGGGCGGAAGGATCTTCCGGCCCCTCTCCCGCCCGGCGTGACCGCTGCTCGTCGCGCTCCTCCTCGGAGGCCTCTCCGAGCTGCATGGGCAGGTGGCCGAGCCCCCCGGGCCGCGCCAAGAGGGCGCCGCGGAGGCACTCGAGGGGCGACTCCCCACCCCCGAGGAGCTCGGCCTCGTTCCGGGCCGGCCGCGGGTGACGCCGACCCAAACCACCGTTCCCCCCGTACTCGACGGCGTCCTCAACGACGAGGCGTGGGAAGGCGCCGCGCACCTGACGGAGTTCACCCAGCAGTCCCCGGTCGAGGGCGCCCCGGGCACGGAAGCGACGGACGTCTACATCGCCTACGACTCCGACAACATCTACTTCGGATTCCACGTCCACTACGAGGACGTCTCCGTGATGCGGGCGAACCGGGTGGAGCGCGACCGCGCCTCACCGGACGACCTGATGACGGTCTACTTCGACACCTTCCTCGACCAGCAGCGCGGCTACGACTTCGACGTCAACGGCTACGGGGTCCAGGGGGACGGCGTCATGTCGGTCGGACGGCGCGGATTTCGGGCCGGCGCCGGGACGGTCGCCCAGGCGATCCCACCGGCGGACCGGTCGTGGGACGCCCTCTTCGAGACCGGGGCGCGGATCGTGGAGGACGGCTACATCGCCGAGATGGCGATCCCCTTCAAGAGCCTCCGCTACCCGGCGCCCCCGGAGGGAGAATCTCACCGCTGGGGCTTCCAGATCGTCCGGGAGATCAAGGGGAAGGATCAGGAGAACCAGGTCTGGGCCCCCATGTCGCGCGACGAGGCGAGCTTCTTCGCGCAGATGGGAGTCCTCGAGGGGATGACGGACATCTCCACGAGCCGGAACCTCGAGTTCCTCCCCACCGTCACGGCGGTCCAGTACGGGTCGATCGATCCTGCCGTCCCCGCCTTCCGCACCCGGGTGGACCCGGACGCGGGGGTGAACGTCAAGTACGGGATCACCTCGGACCTCACGGCCGACCTGACGATCAACCCTGATTTCTCGCAGATCGAGTCCGACCAGCCGCAGGTCGAGGTGAACCAGCGCTTCCCCCTCTTCTACAGCGAGCTTCGCCCCTTCTTCCTCGAGGGAGCCGAGATCTTCCGGATCGACGCGCCGGTGACCTTCATCCATACCCGGACGATCGTCGACCCGGACTACGGAGCGAAGCTGAGCGGACAGGTCGGACGCTTCGCGCTCGGTGTCCTCAGCGCGAACGACCGTGCGCCGGGACGGGGCACGAACACGGCGGACCCCGCCTTCGGCGAGAGCGCCCGGACCTACATCGCTCGGGCGCGCTACGAGCTCTACGCTGAATCGAACCTGGGGGCGATCGTGACGGACCGGGAGTTCCTGGACGGGCACAGCCGAACCTTCGGCGCGGACGGCAACTTCCGGCTGAACCCGACGATCTCGAGCGACTTCCGCGCGGTGGCCTCGCGCCTCAAGGCGCCCGGCGGGGAGACGAGCGAGGGCCACATGATCTCGACGCGCCTTCGCCAGAATGGCCGGAACCTGAGCTGGTCGCTCTCCGCCTATCAGATCTCACCCGAATTCGAGACGGAGGTCGGGTTCGTCAGGCGGCGCGATATCCGGACGGCCACCGGCGAGCTGGGCTACCGCTTCTGGCCGGAGAGCTGGATCATCAACTGGGGCCCCACGCTCAACTACGGGCAGAACTACGACTACGAGGAGGTCCTCCAGGACGAGAACCTCGCCCTCGGCGTCAGCTTCAACTTCGCCCGCTCCATCTCCCTCTCGTCCGGCCTCAGCTGGGACATGGAGCGGTACGGGGACATCAACTTCCGGAAGCGAAGCGTCTCGATCCGGGCGAATGTGAACAGCAGCCGGAGCTATTCGTTCGGCGGGGGCATCACCGTGGGGGACGCGATCTTCTTCGCGGGACCCTTCCTCGGAGGCCAGACCCGGTGGAACGCGAACGGAACGGTGCGGCCTCTCGACCGCCTCAACTCGAACCTGCGCTTCGAGCGCGTGCGATTCACGAACCCGAACGAGAATGGCCGCGAGGTCTTCGAGATCGAGATCTTCCGGGCGACGACGAACCTTCAGATCACAGACCGGCTGGGGCTGAGGAACATCGCCGAGATCAATTCGCAGTCCGAGACGTTCGACTTCAATCTCCTCTTCAACTACCGGGTGAACGCCGGGACGGTAATCTACGCGGGCTACGACGATCACCTCACGCGGGCGGATCTGATCGAGGGCGACCGCGACGGGGACGGAATCGAGGAACAGCTCTACTTCACGACCGGGAAGAAGCGGACGAACCGCGCCTTCTTCGTGAAGTTCCAGTATCTGCTCCGGTACTGACGCACCTCCCCCTGGCGCGAGGGCGACGGAGAGCGGCCCGGCCGGAAGGCGTACCCGGGGTCCCGAGCCCACCTCCAGGCCCCGGGAATGCTACGAGCCGATTCTCGCGAGCGCTTCCTCGAGCGCCCGGGGATCGAGTTCCTCGAGAGGGAGAGCGAGGAAGGCATCAATCCGCCGGCCGAGCGTTCGGAAGGCGTCATCGAAGGCCTCAGCCGCCCTGTCCACCCCGGCGGGGTCCGGCATCCCCAATGAATGGGCCGACACCGCGGCCCCCGGGAGGAGGGAACACGCCTCGCTCGCCTGATCGCAGACGGTGATCACGACGTCCCACCCGCGACCGAGGAACTCCCCGGTCGCCTTGGGCCTGAGTCCCGGGGTCGGGACCCCGTGCTTCCCGAGCACGCGGAGCGCCGCCGGGTGCACCCGTTTCGCCAGCGCCGCGCCCGCGCTTCCGGCCTCGACGCGGCGTTCTCCCGCGGTGGCGAAGGGCCCGGGACCCGGGTAGGATAGTCCCATGCGCACCGGACGTTCCCCCCGCCTGCGCGCCGCGTGCCTGATCGGACTCCTCGCGGCGGCGTGCCAGGAGAAAGCCGCCCTCTCGGTCGGTGAGGCCTCGTTCGTCCGCTCCGAGCTCCTGGGGCTCTCGGATTCCCAGTTGTCGCTCCTCGCGGCAATCGCCGCGCTCGGCCTCGCGGCCGCGGAGGGTGCCTGGGCGAAGGCCGGCGAGCCGATCCTGGCCCAGGCACGCGAGGTACTCCTCATCGAGCGGCTCAGACAGGAGACGGCGCTCGAGGCACGGGGGGTCACGGAAGCGAACCTCGAGGCCCGTTACGCCGGGAATCCGGAGCACGAGCTGACCGTCCGGCACCTCGTCATTCTCTCCGAGCGCTGGCGGCCCGAAGTCGATCGCGCGCGGGCCCGGGCCCGCGCAACCACAGCGCTCGAACGAGCCCGGGCCGGGGAACCCTTTCCCGAACTCACCGGGGAAATCTCGGAGGAACCCGGCGCCGAGGCCCGGGGCGGACTCCTCGAGCCGGGGAGGGAGGGGAGCTGGGTGGACGAGTTCTGGGAGGCGGCAAGCGCCCTCGAAGTCGGAGCGATCAGCGGAGTGGTAGAGTCCGAGTACGGATTTCACGTGCTGAGACTCGACGCCAGGGAGCCGGTCCCCTTCTCCGAGGCAAGGCCCCGCGTCGTTGCCGACCTCGCCGCAGATATTGACGACCCGGTCGCCTGGCGGAGCCGGGTCGCGGAGTGGACCGGTGCGGATCCCGCCGACGGTGCCCCGGGAGGGATGAGCGAGGAGGCGCGAGAAGTCCTACTGGCCGAGGCCGCCCGGCACGGTCACTCGATCACGGAGCCCGACGAAGCCCGTATCGTCCGGGAGTGGGGGTTTCGCGCCGGAGGCTGGGCTCAGGCGCTCGGCTTCCGGGAAGGGATGACGCCCGACGCGGTCGCCGGCCAGGCACTCGCGGCGCTCGGAAGCACGGACCAGGCCGCGCGCATCGTCCGGGAGGAGATCCTCGAGACCGGGGCGGCGCTTCTATCCGCCTACCCGGTCGAGGTCGGCGGTCGGTGAACTCGGTCCACAGCGCGGGCCCTGCGAGACTCCCTCGTGATCGAGAGCGGGACCGTGCCCACGCCTCGTCGTCGGGCTCGATGGTCGTTGGACAAGACTCCCCCTTTACCACCCGCCTCGCTACCAGCTAACTTACGCGCGTCCCTGGAACGAGAGGGACTGGGTCGCATGAGGTCGGGCCAGGGGCTCGACTCCTGCGGACTGCGGGATCCGATCCCGCCGGTGCCTTGCCCGATGTCGACCCCAGAAAGGAGGTGATCTCTTGTCTATTCCCAGTAGCCGGCTCAGCCTAGCACGGGTAAGCGATCGCCGTTTCGGTCGGTAACATCGCCGTTTAGCCGGCTCAGCCTAGCACGGGCCGGACCAGTCGCTCGCTGTTCGAAGCCGCGCGTCGCGATCGCGCCAGGCTGAACGGTGTGACGGGAAGCCGCCGACGAGACTCGTCGGCGGCTTTTTCCGTTGGCAGCGGCTAGGGTCCCGGACCCCCCGCTCCCGCTACGGGGGAGCTGAAGCCCCCCTCTCCCTAAGGCCAAAACCACAAGCCACTGACGTCCCCGGCATGCCGGGCCGGGACCCTCCGGCCGCTCGCCGGCCGGGGGCACCGGAAGAGCCGGTACGCCGAAGAAACGAGGCTACAGGCAACACCGCTGGCGAAACCGCTGGAGCGCGTCGTGCATGGAGCCATGACAGAAGGCAAGGAAGCCATCGGGATCCGGGAGCGTTCCGGTGCGTCCCACAACTCGGTCTGGCGCCCCCGGGTCTCATCGGACGGGAGACCGGCAGGAGGAGTCGGGGTCCAGAGCGGGGGGTTAGGCCATCCCGCTCCTGCGGGCCGGAGTGCCAGCCCTCCGGCGAGACTCGGGAGCGATGCGCAGTCAGTCGCGAGGTGCCGGCTTACGCGCCCGTGCTCAGGCGCCGTCCGTCCCGGTCAGCGGCAAGACGCGAGATAGAAGCGGACACTCCACGTGATGAGCGATTCCGGAATCGACGATTCCCGGTGTGTCCCGGGAGAGTTCGACGATCTCGATCTCTGGCTCAAGAAGGCGTTACAGCGACTTCCCTTCCAGAACGACGACTTTGGCACAGTTGCCGGCTCTGGTCCGGTGAGGCTTGAGAACGTGTTCCGGTATCGACGCCTCGGAATGCTCCGGGCTTCTCGCGTAAGTGGTGACACGATCCGGCAAAGCCCTCACGGCAACTCTCCTGCACCAGCGCGTAGCCAGCACGGCCGTGCGGTCACCCTGTGGACACCGCCTCGGCGAGACGCATCCTGCGCTCGGCAACGACCGCCCACGCCGGGCGCGCGAGGTGGACCGAAGCGGGGAGGCCGGGTGCACGGCCCGCGATCATCGCCAGCGTTCCTTCGCGCGGCGAGACCCTCGACGGCGAATCGGAGCTGGCTCCAGCTCTAACCAAAATAGGCCGGTTCTTTCCCGGGCTTCCACTTGATGTTGCACCCCACGCTCGGGATCTGGTCCGCCGCAACGGGCCGCCCCTCGATGACCGCACCGGCCGCCCGGCGGAGGTCTCCGCCGGTCACGGGAGTCCCACTTCCCGGGCGACTGGCGTCGAACCGTCCCCGGTAGGCCAGCCGGCGATCCCGGTCGAAGAGGAAGAAGTCGGGCGTGCACGCGGCCTGGTACGCCTTTGCCACCTCCTGACTCTCGTCGAGCAGGTAGGGGAAGGTGTAACCCGCCTGGCTCGCCTCTTCCGCCATCCTCTCCGGAGAGTCGTCGGGAAAGCGCTCGATGTCGTTGGAGTTGATGGCGACGGCCGCAAGCCCGCGTTCCTGGTATTCCTCGACGAACGCCGCGATTCCGGAACGAAGGTGCTTCACATAGGGACAATGCGGGCAGAGGAACATGACGAGAAGCGCGGGAGCGTTCTCGTAGCGCCCGAGCGACACCATCTCGCCATCCGCCGAAGGGAGGGAGAAGCCGGGCGCCGCAGTCCCGAGCGGGAGCATCGTGGATGGTACTTCTGCCATGGTCTGACTCCGTATCTTGGGCTTCTCGTCCGTAGCGGGACAGCGCGTGCGTGGCCTACTCCGCCACTCCGAGCTGCTTCGGCAACGTCTCCACCGCTTTCACCTGGTAGCTCCGCGGCCCGGCGGGGAGCTGAATCACGACATCCTCCCCCTCCCGTACACCGAGGAGCCCCCGCCCGATCGGAGACTCGAGCGAGACGTGTCCCGCCTCGAGGTCCATGAAATCCCCCGCGACGAGCGTCAGATGCATCTCCTCCCTGAGCTCCACGTCGTAGATCGTAACCCGAGAACCGAAGCCAATGCGGTTCATCGGCATCGCGGCCGGGTCGATCTTGGAGAGATCGGACATGCGCCGCGCGAGGTGTCCGATACGGGCCTGGACGAATTGCTGACGTTCCAGCGCCGACTTGTACTCGGCGTTCTCCCGCAGATCCCCGAGTTCGACAGCCTGCGCGATCCGCTCGGGGAGGACGACGTTGAGCTCGCGGGTGAGGATCTCGATCTCCTCTCCGAGCTTCTCTCGAATCTCGTCCAGCATACGCCGCTCAGCCGGGCGGCGGGAGCGAGGGATCCGGATCCCGGAGTATCGCTTCCGTCCGCTCCGTCCGGTATGCGCGCAGGCGACCCAGCACCTCTCCGTCCCCGACCCCGATGATCGCGGCCGCGAGGAGCGCGGCATTGACAGCGCCCGCCTTCCCGATCGCAAGCGTCCCGACGGGAATGCCGCCTGGCATCTGGACGATCGAGAGGAGCGAGTCGAGGCCCTGCAGCGCCCGCGACTGAATCGGCACGCCGAGAACGGGGAGCACCGTCTTCGCGGCCATGACGCCGGCGAGGTGGGCGGCCCCGCCGGCGCCGGCGATGATCACCCGGAGCCCCCGGCTCTCGGCCGACGCGGCGTACTCGAAGGCGACATCGGGGGTCCGGTGAGCCGAGATGACACGCGTCTCGGACGGGATCTCGAGCGCCGACAGCGTCTCGACGGCGCCAGCCATCGTCTCCCAATCCGAGCGAGAGCCCATGATCACGCCTACGATCGCATCGTCCATCATTTCCCTTGTCACGTGGGCCGCCGAGACCGTCCGGCACCGAGCCGCTGAAGCCTCCTATGGTGTATAGAGGGCTTGCGCTGAGTCAAGATAGCGCGCGGCGAAGCCCAGGACCCTCGACCCGGGAACGACCCATGCAGGAAGGCGCGACCCCGATCCCCTGGCCTCCGCGGGACGAGCACCTCACCCCATTCCTTCCGCTCGTCTATGTCGCGTGGTCGGACGGTATCCTCTCGGAGACGGAAATGGGCCGGATCCGCGAGGCCATCAGGGAGGCCGAAGGCCTTCCGGCGCGGGTTGTCCGCATCCTCGAGAGCTGGCTCAAGACCGACTCGCCCCCCTCTCCGCAGGCACTCGCGCGTCTGAGGGAGAGCATCGGCAGGGCCGCCCGCCGAGCCTCGCCGGAGGAGCTTAAGTCGCTCGTATCGCTGGGCGTGGCGATCGCACGTGCCGAGGCGAACGATGCGGGCGGATGGGCGACGGCGAAGGGGATGCGCGTGCTCGAAGGGGTCGAGGAACTCCTCGGGGTCCTCGGCGGGGAGGCCGCACGCGACTTCGCCACGCCGCGGCCCGCATCGACCGTGCCCGGGGAGAGCGGAGGGGTCGACACGGAGGCGGCGCTCGAGCGGATCATGGCGGGGGACGAGAGCGAGCGACGCCTGAGGTCGCGGGTCTTCGAGCTCCTCGGCGACCCCAGAGTCCGGGTACCGGACGGCCTCCCCACGCCCGAGGCGAGAGAGCGGGTCCTGGTAGCGGTCCGAGAGCTCGCGGCCGAGGGGCTCGGCAAGCTCGCGCTTCCCGCCGAGCACGGCGGCGACGACGATCTGCCCGGGTCGATGATCCTCTTCGAGACGCTCGCCTACGGGAATCTCGCCGTCCTGATCAAGTTCGGGGTGCAATTCGGCCTCTTCGGGGGGAGCGTTCATCAGCTCGGCACGAGGCGGCATCACGAGGCGTTCCTCGGGCGGATCGGCTCCCTCGACCTCCCGGGAATCTTCGCGATGACGGAAAGAGACCACGGATCGAATGTCCGGGCGATCGAGACCCGCGCCGCGTACCACCGGGACACGGATGAATTCGTGATTCACACCCCGCACCCGGGAGCCCGGAAGGACTGGCTCGGCAACGCCGCACTCCACGGCCAGATGGCGACCGTATTCGCGCAGCTCCACGTGGATGGCGAGGAACACGGGGTTCACGCATTCCTGGTCCCGATCCGCACCCGGAGGGGACGGCCACTCCCGGGGATCCGGATCGAGGACTGCGGCGAGAAGGTCGGACTGAATGGGTTGGACAACGGACGCCTCTCCTTCGACCGGGTCCGGATCCCGCGCCTGAATCTCCTCGACCGATTCGCCGAGGTGACCCCGAAGGGCGAGTACCAGAGCTCGATCGCCTCTTCCGGCCGCAGATTCTTCACAATGCTCGGGACGCTCGTCGGGGGGAGGATCTCGATCGCCGCCGCATCGGTGTCGGCAGCGAAGACGGGGCTCGCGATCGCGGTTCTCTACAGCGGGCGAAGACGCCAGTTCGGCCCCTCGGGGGAAGCGGAGGTGCCGATCCTCGACTATCTCACGCAGCAGCGGGCGCTCCTTCCGGCGCTCGCCACGACCTACGGCCTCCACTTCGCCATCCGGTCGCTGATCGCGGACTTCTCCTCGGCGGAGGGAGACAGCGCCCGCGTGGAGGTACTCGCCGCCGGGCTCAAGGCGTACGCCTCCCGTCACGCGCAAGAGACGCTCCAGAGCTGCCGCGAGGCACTCGGCGGGCGGGGATATCTGGCGGCGAACCGGCTCGGCGTCCTCCGCGAGGACACGGACATCTTCACCACCTTCGAGGGCGCGAACGTGGTTCTGCTCCAGCTCGTGGCGAAGAGCCTCCTGTCGGAGTACCGGGAGTCGGTGGGCGACCTCCGGCTCTGGAGCATGGTCAAGTTCCTCGGCGAGCGGGCGGGCGAGGAGGCGGCCCGATTCGATCCGATCCGGAGCCGGCGGAGTGCGGACGAGTACCTGAGAGACCCGGAGATGCAGCTCGAGGCGCTCCTCTTTCGCGAGTCCCGGCTCCTTCACACGGTCGCGAGGAGGCTCAAGCACCGGATCGATGAGGGGATGGATTCCTTCCACGCGATGAACGAGTGCCAAGACCACCTCGTTCACCTCGCCCGCGCGCACATCGAGCGGGCCGTGCTGGAAAGCTTCCGGGCGGGGGTGGAGGGGTGCAGGGAGGCCGAGGGAAGGAGCGTCGGCGGGCTCCTCGCCACCCTCTGCGACCTCTACGCCCTATCGAGAATTGAGCGGGACCGCGCCTGGTACCTCGAGACGGGCTACATGGAGGCCACCCAGACGACGTCGATCCGCGACCTAGTCAACCGCTTGTGTCGACAACTGAGAGACGAGGCGCCGGCGCTCGTTCGCGGCTTCGGGATCCCGGACGCGGTCCTCGCCGCCCCGGCAGCCCTCGGCGGTGATTCCGGCTGAGAGCCTACTCGCCGCTCCCGTAGCGGGAGTATACCTCGGTGCGGCCCGTCGTCGTGAATGTCAGCACCTCGTACGAATCGACCGCCCCCCCCATCTCCATCCCTGGCGACCCAATCGGCATCCCCGGTGCGGTCAGCCCCCGGACCGGCGGGGCCTCGGCGAGGAAGCGCCGCACGTCCTCGCCCGGCACGTGCCCCTCGATGACGTAGCCGTTCACCACGGCGGTGTGGCACGACGACAGCTCGGGACGCACGCCGAGGCCCTGCTTTACCCCGGTGAGATCGACCCGGTACTCGAGCGCCACCTCGAAGCCGTACTCACCGATGTGCTCGACCCAGGCGCTGCAGCACCCGCAGGTCGGCGCCAGATAGACGGTCATCGGGATCGGCTCGGCCCAGTCGATCGGGATCGGTGCCCCCGGCGAATCCACCTCGATCGGGTCCGCAGGAGCCATCCCCGCTGGAGTCAGGGCGATGGCGGCCGGAGGCCGTGCGTCCGCGGAAACGACGAGGACGGTTCCCACGGCTCCCGCCCCGATGAGAAGGAGGCCCGCAAGAAGAAGGGGAGTTCGTCGGTTCATGGCAGTCCCTGAGGCTTGGGTTCTCCGGGCGCTCCCCGGTCGCTCGCATGTCTGCGCTTCTACGTCTCCGCACCCGGCGGTGTTCCTCCGGGACCGGATCACAGCGCCTGCCGGACTCGTGGCCAACTGTCCGGTCAATACCGTCTCAGCACACGCCATCGTTGCGACCTGGCCTCTGGATCGAGATTCAGCTCCGAAATTCCCTGCAGTTCCGCCTTCCGGAGGGTAGCCTGCAAGTCGCACTGCTGCGCCAGGGGCAGCGTGTCCGAACCGCGTCGAGAACCGGACGATAGGACCGCGCCGGCGACAACCCCGGCCTCACGGGCAGCAGAGACCGCCCGACATCTGCTGGAACTGCTCCTCGTCGAGCTCCGCGCCCGCCGACAGGGCGAACTGGAAGCTGTTCTTCCTGCCACGACGGAGCTGAATCTCGACCTTGTTGGCCAGGTCGATGCCGAATTCGTGCAGAACGAGGCCTCCGGGGTCGGCAATGGGTTGCTGCCGACTGGCCGCGTCCAAGACCGGCCGACACCGCAGGATGCGCACCGTCAGCCCAACCGCCGCGTGCGACCCCAATCCCGGCGCATGCCGTTCAGAAGTACCAGCTGAGGGAGAGATACCCGGTCAGTCCGGCCAAGCCGTACTCGGAGGGCAGCGGGAGAGCGTCGGATGCGTCGTCGTCACCCAGCCCGAGGAAGGCGCCGGTGGTCACAGCCGTGTCGTCGCCAGCCGAGTAGGCGACGCTCGCTCCCATCGTGGTGCTCAGGTCGTTCAGGTTCCAGAGTGCGAGTCCACTGAGGCTCCAGAGCGGGTGTACTCGGTACGACGCCTGGACGACCGTCTCGTCCCGCCCGAGCACCTGGTGTTCGCCGCGGAGGAACGTGACCGATTCGAGCGTGGCGGAGTACGCCTCCGGCGCGGCGGCACCCAAACCGTCACGTTGGTACTCGACGGCCAGCGTCAGATCCCTTCCAGCGATCCGAGCTTGCCGGTCGAGGCCGAGCGTGCCACGCAACACGACCCGGTCCCCGAGCTGGCGGACCACCGCCTCCCCCCGGATCGCCCAACTTCCCACTGATCCGGCGGCGGCGACGGCGCCCCCCGGATCACCGTACACGATCCCGCCCCACCCCGAGAGTTCCCAGTTCTGCGCGGTCGTGAGGCCACGCATCAGCGCAGTCACCTCCCTGCCCGCCGGCGACTGGGTCGCTCGCACGACGAAGTCAACCTCGCTGAGCGCGGTTGGGTAGAAACGGAGTCGGGCGGCGTCCACCCCTGCGCGAAACTCCCTGAACGGGTCGACCGGGTTGAACGGAGTGAATGGGTCGCTCGGAGTGAGAAACAGTGCGGTGCCCCATGACACGGCCTGCCGCCCCGCGCTGATCTCGAGGCGTTCGCTCTCCCATCCGACGTACAGACGATCGAATCGGTGTTGCCAGAGGACGTGGTCCCGTCGCGAGATCGTCCACTGGAGCCGGAGCCACTCGCCGCCGCCCGGCACCGCGCCGAGGGTGTATTCCGGCAGCGTGCCGAGGCGCCGGAACGTCAGGACGTGCTCATAGGCGACACCGAACCCGAAGGCCCCCGCAACCGGCTCGCCGGAGAGGCGGATCCGATTGAACTCGCTCAGCTGGCCGTCACCGGTACCGGCAAGGGGGACGGCCTGCACGTAGCCGTTCAGCTGCAGCGCCTGGCCGGACGGGGTATCGCAAAGGGCCGCAAGCAGCGCGACCGCCCAACCGGTCCGCGCGCGGAGCCCCATCGCCCTTACGGTCGGCGCTCGTCTTCACGCACGGCGCCATCTACCATGCGGATCAGACGCCGGCAGCGCTCCATGACGCGGCTATCGTGGGAGGCAAAGACGAAGGTCACTCCGAGATCACGATTCAGCTCGCCCATGATATCAAGGAGCGCTCCGCTGGCCGCTGAGTCGAGGTTGGCCGTTGGCTCGTCCGCGAGCACCAGGGCCGGGCGGCTAGCCACCGCGCGAACCACGGCCACCCGTTGCTGCTGGCCGCCCGACAGCTTGCCCGGACGCCGGCCTTCCAGCCCCTCGATCCCCGTCCGCGCGAAGAGATCGCGGACACGCGCGTGACGCTCCTTGGCGTCCACGCCCTGGAGGAGCATCGGGAATTCCGCATTCTCCAACGCCGTGAGCACGGGGAGCAGATTGTAGGCCTGGAAGACGAAACCGACTTCTTCGAGCCGGAGCCGCGCCAGCTCCCGGTTCGGCATGCGGCTCACCTCGCGCCCGGCCACCCAGACCCGGCCCCGCGTGGGCCGCGTCAGGCCGCCGATCAGATTCAGGAGCGTCGTCTTTCCGGAGCCGGACGGCCCCGCAAGCGCGGTGAATTCGCCACGCTCTACAGTCAGGCTGACGTCGCAGACCGCCTGCACTGCTTCAGCTTCCTGCTGGAAGATCTTCCAGACGCCGTCGGTCCGGGCGGCCGCGGTGTCACGCACTGTCATAGCACCTCGCACCAAGTTGGATACACCATGTCGACCCCGACCCTGGCATGCGGCCAGTCGCTCGGGCCCAGTCTCCGTGCACGGGGCAGTGTCACCGCGAGTGGCTACCGATCGAACTTCATCGCCTCGGTAACGTCGACCCGGGCGGCGCGCACCGCCGGATAGACGGACGCGACAGCACCGACGCCCAGAATGAACGCGACAATCTGGACGATTCGTCTCACCCCGAAGAGCGGGACAATGACCGGATCAATGGCAGCGCCCGAGAAGGTCAGCTCGTCGATGTTCTCCATGAACACGGACGTGTCGAGCCCGTCGCCGAAGAAATACCAGGTGCCGAGGAGGCCGAGGCCCACGCCGGCGAGTCCGCTGGCAGCCGACAGCGTGAGGCCCTCGATGAGAACGAGGATGCCCGTCTGACCCGGCGTCAACCCCTGCGCCTGAAGCACGCCGAACTCGCGCTGGCGATGCATCACCGACATCAGCACGGTGTTGACGATCCCGAATGCGATGATGACGAACAGGAACCCTTGTACCACGTAGTTGCCGAATTCGTCGATCGCGACAGCCGACGCGAGGACAGGGTTCGCCTCCCGCCACGACACGATGCGTGCCTCGCCGCGTGCCACCGGCTCCGCCAGCGCCCGCGCCATGCGGCCGGCGACCAGTGCGGTGGCGCTGCTGCTCTCCAGGACGACAGCAACATTGGTTACGTCGCTACCGGAACCGAGCCAGTCGCTGGCCGTGACGAGCGGAATGTGGATCGTCCCCTGGTCTACGGCGGGCACGCGGCTCCGGAAGATTCCGACGACGCGGAGCAGCTGCCCCGCAATCTCGCCATCGGTTCCCTGCGCCTGTACCACGAAGCGTGATCCATTCTCGAGCGCCAGGCTGCGGGCTAAATCGGCGCCGACATAGGCCGCCAGCCGATCATCAGGCTCGAGGTAACGTCCCTCGATCACCTGGTCGTCGATCATGCCGAAGCTCGCTTCCGCGACCGGGTCGACCGCCACGATCTGCGCCGGCCGCGCCCCGGCCGCCGAACTCGCCAGACCGTTGATGCCGAGCTTGGCGGATGTGGCGGCAACGTGCGGCGCGACCTCGGGAGACGCTAGCGCCTGTTCCGCGCTACGGCGGACGTCTGCCGTCAGCCGGTCGTCGATCCGACGGCGCAACCGGTACTCAGGCCGCTCGACGGTGACGTGCCCGCTCCCCAGGCGCACACCGGAGTCGACCCACTGCTCGTGGCTGCCGTCGCCGAGCGTCATCGACAACACCAGGACTGCGCCGCCAACGATCATCGCCCCGGCAGTCAGCACGGTGCGACGCAGATGACGGCGGAGGTTACGCAGGGCTAGGCGGACGAGGACGCGAAACAGCACCGCTACAGCCCCGATAGGGTGTCGGCGGGCGGCACCCGCGCCGCACGGACCGCCGGGTAGAGGGCGGAGACGAGTGCCGTGAGAATCAGCCCGATCGTCGCCCAGCTCCATACCGGCACGTTCGTCCCCACACGCAGGGTGGGAGTCAGCAGCACGCCCTCCAGCGTGACATTGCCGTACAGCCACGCCAGGTCGGGGGGCGCCGCGTAGAACCAGGCCATCAGGGGCACTGTGACGGCGGTACCGAGTCCCAGCCCGATGACACCGATAGCGACTGCCTCGTACAGCACCGTGCCCACGACAGACCGCGGCGATGCACCCAGCGCCAGCATGACCGCAAACTCGCGGCGGCGTTCGAAGGTGGCCATCAGCATCGTGTTGGCGATGCCGAAGCTGGCAACCGAGAAAATGATGATGATGAAGATCCAGTACATCGAATCAGCCAGCGCGACGTACTGGGCGAGCACGGGATTGAGATCCGTCCACGGCGCAACCACCACCGCCCTCTCAGGGGCTCCAAGGGCGGTCGCAAGGCGCGTCGCAGTCACGCCGGCGCGCGACGGATCTTCAGTGGTTACCGCGATTTCATGGACTCGACCGGGATCGAGGACGACGAGCGTCTGCAGGTCGACGACCGGCATGACCACGGTGCTGGCGTCGAACTCGAGCAAGCCGGTGCGGAAAATGCCGGTGACGGTGTACAGGTCGTTGGCCATCGACCCGTCCGCCCCCGGGGCCACGACTATGAGTTCGTCTCCGACGCTCAGCGCGAGCTGTCGCGCCATCTCGTCGCCCACGACCGCTTCGTTTCGGCCGGTCATCGGAAGGCGGCCCGCTACGAGCGGATCGAGGAAACGGGTCAACGCCACCTCACGCTCCGGATCGACGCCCAGGAGAATGCCCGCTGAGGTAGCCTCGCCGGAGCTCACAAGCCCACTCGCGTACACGCGGGGGGCTGCGGCCACCACCGAGGGGTCGGCCTGGATCGTACGCAGCATCGCGTCGACGTCGGCACCCTCGCGCCCGCCGATGGTCTCGTACAGGCTACGCTCAGGTCGGTAGTCGATGTGGTGGATCTCGACCTGCCCGCTGACGAGCGATGTGGCGTTCTCGACGAGTTCCGTCGAGACCCCCTCGGCCCATCCGACCATGAAGACCACGGCGAAGTAGCCAACCCCGAGGCCGAGCGCGGTGAGGACCGTTCGCTTGCGGTTGCGGCCGAGGTTGCGCCACCCGATTCGCGACCACGGGCCGGTCACCCGCCGCTACCTTCCGCGCTGCAGGGTCCGGAGTGAGAAGAAAGACGGATCGATGTCGATGTCGAACTCGAGTTCCTCGTAGCGGATCGTCGTCCGTTCGTCCGGGTTGTCCGCCGGGTACATGTCGATAACCCCGGGCACGATGCGACCGCTGAACTCGGTGTAGTCGCCGTACTCTATGGTCCTGGCCAGTTCGCCGTCCTCGTCAAAGAACTTCGCCCAGAGCGGCATGTCGTCGCTCTGTCGAACCCGGTACTCGATGTGCCCCCAGACGACTGGCGCTTCCGGCCTAGGGGTCAGCCGGAAGTCCCAGACCGCCACCCCGCCCGGATCCTCCCCGTCGGACACGATCGCGATGTCGTAGTCCTCGATGAGCCGACTGTCCTTCACCAGGTCGTCGTTCGTGAAGTGTGATCCCATCCACGATCCGCCCATCATCGATGGCGGGACCTTGATCGTCCGATCGACTTTCGGAAGGTAGTTCCAGATGTTCTCGTCGGCCTTGAGGGTTGCCGTCCCAGCTTCCCTCTGCGGCGCACGCAAGCGGACGAGCGAGTAGTCCGTGCCGAGTGACCAGATCTCCATCGTCATCCGCCGCTCCCAGTGCTCGGTTACCACCTCCATCGTCGCGACGCCGCGGCTGGACTCACCCCGGAGCATCCGGTCGACGCGATCGATAACGGTCCTCGCGTCCACCTGGGCTTCCGCCGGCACCGCGACAGCGAAACCCACGATCGCGCCTACAATTGCAAGCAGTGTCGTCATCCCGCGCGTGCACGGTGCACGGAATCGTTCGCATATTCTTGACATGTGACTCTAGCTGGATTTCGCAGCTTCGCGCCCGGACCCTTCAGCACTCCCCGGAGCCCCTATCGAACGTGTCCGGAGAACAGCTCCTGCATGACTTCTCGGCCCGTGCGCTTCCTCACGTCCCTGGACACCCGAGCCTTATTTTCTTCTGACCCGTGTCCGAGCGCAAACCCTCCTCCGGTCTCACGGTCCTCATGGCCGCCCAGCTGACGCAATGAGCCACGCGGCCGCAAAGGAGCAGCACCGCCGGTATCGCTCGTCGAGGCGAGAGAGGGCAGTCGCCCGCCGGATACCGAAAGGGTGATCCCCTAGAAGAGACGGAGAGAGC
Source organism: Longimicrobiales bacterium (assembly GCA_965206975.1). Lineage (GTDB taxonomy): Bacteria > Gemmatimonadota > Gemmatimonadetes > Longimicrobiales > Gaopeijiaceae > JAAXGI01. The sequence continues at coordinate 801,419 of OZ242253.1, forward strand.
CCATCGCCGGGCCACCGCAGGGGTCAGCTCTCAACCCGCACGAGATGGTAGCTCTTCTTCCCGCGCCGAAGAATCAAGAACCTGCCGTGAATCGAGTGTTCGCTTCGCACCCGGAACCCGGATTCCGCGATTCGTTCCCCGTTCAGGTACACGCCGCCCTGCTCGATCGCGCGGCGCGCCGCGCCCCTGGAAGGGGTGAGCCCTGCGGCAGCGACGAGCGCTGCCAACTCGAAACCCTCCCCGCCGAGCCGGGCGGCCTCGAGCGCACTCGAGGGCACGTCGGCAAAAATTTCCTCGATCTCCGCCGCCCCGAGCCCCCGGATCTCGCCTCCAAAGAGGGCGTCGGACGCCTTCCTTGCGCGCGACAGCTCCGTTTCCCCGTGGACCAGCCGTGTGACCTCGTCCGCGAGGGCCCGCTGTACCTCCCGGAGGTGGGGACGGCTCGCCGCCGCCCGCTCGAGCTCTTCGGTCTCCTGCTGCCCGAGGAGGGTGAAGAGCTTCAGGTTCCGGACCGCGTCCCGGTCGTCGGTGTTCAGCCAGTACTGATAGAAGCGGTAGGGCGACGTCCTGCCGGGATCGAGCCATACGGTCCCGGCCTCCGTCTTCCCGAACTTGGCACCCGTTGCCGTCGCGAGGAGGGTAAAGACCACACCGTACGCCCGCTCACCCGTGATCCGCCGGATCAGCTCGATCCCGCCGGTAATGTTCCCCCACTGGTCGCTCCCCCCGGCCTGCACCCGGCAACCGTGGTCCTCGAAGAGCCGGTAGAAGTCGTAGGACTGGAGGAGGAGGTACGCGAACTCGGTGAAGCTGAGCCCGGCCTCCCCGTCGAGCCGCCTCCGAATCGACTCCTTGCCGAGCATCGCGCCCACGGGGAAGTGTTTCCCTACGTCCCGGAGGAAGTCGAGGACGCCTGTGCTCCCGAGCCACTCGAAGTTGTCCACGATCCGCGCCGGATTCGCGGTTCCGCCGAAGTCGAGGAAGGCCTCGAGCTGCCCGCGGACGCCCTCCGCGTTCGCTCGCGCCTCCTCTCGGCCGAGGAGGACCCGTTCGGCCGACTTTCCCCCCGGGTCGCCGATGAGGCCGGTTCCGCTGCCCACGAGGACGATGGGCGTGTGCCCGGCACGCTGGGCGTGCACGAGCCCCATGATGGGGACTAGGGAGCCGACATGGAGGGAAGAGGCGGTCGGATCAAACCCTACGTACATCGATGATTGGCGCTCGCGCGCGAGCGCCGCCTCGGCACCCTCCGTCAGATCGATGAGCATCCCTCGCCAGCGGTACTCGTCAATGAGGGAGAGGGTCGCCATCGGGCCCGGATGAGGGTCGGGGTGGACGGGGTGCGGCGGCCCCGGAACATACGCTCCCCCTCTCGGGAGGGAAGGGACGATCGCCCCCCGGCGCGACTGGAGGGATGAGCGGGAGAGCCTCCCGCGTTGCGCCGCCGCGATCACGCCTCGGTGAGGCGCGTCCGGTCGAGCTTTCCCGTGGCCGTCCGCGGGATCGCGGCGGCGATCCTGATCTCGCGGGGACGCTTCGCCGGCGCAAGCCTCGGCCTCGCGTAGTCGAGGAGGGCGCGGAGGCGCGGAGGGCGCGCCGGATCCTCCGGCACGACCACCGCTACGACACGCTCGCCCCACTCCGAGTCCGGGGCACCGAAGACCGCCACCTCCCGGACGGCGGCGTGGCCAAGGAGGACGGATTCGACCTCCGCGGGCGAGACGTTCACACCCCCGGTGATGATCCACTCCGAGACGCGGCCCGTGATCCAGAGGTCCCCCTCCGGGTCCCGCCGACCGAGATCGCCCGTCCGAAGCCAGCCGCCGCCGACTAGCTCGCTCGACACCGTACGGCCCCGTACGCAGATCTCCCCGATGCCCTCGGCGACCGCCCCCGACGAGCCCGTGCCGGCACCGCCACCGGGATCGATCCTCACCTCGACACCGGTGAGCGGTGGACCAACCGTGCCGGGCTTCGCCCGCACGCGGTCCGGTTCCGCCGTCGCGACTTGGGAAGTCGCCTCCGTGAGCCCGTACGTGACGGCAACAGGATACTCGAGGCGGAGCGCGCGGTGGAGGAGCGGGATGGGAACGGGCGCGCCGCCCACGAGGAGGCACCGGAGGGACGGGTGGGGAGCGAGTTCCCCGCGTTCGTCGAGGAGCCGGGAGAGCATCACGGGGACGAGGGCCGCGTGCGTAACCCCCCCGGCGTCGATCCGCCGAGCGAACCGGGCGGCATCGAATCCGTTCTCCGTAACGAGTGTGCACCCGACGACAGCTGCCCGGTGGAGGAGGGCGAGCCCCCCGATGTGACCCATCGAGAGCGAGGTTAGCCACCGGTCCGTCGGGCGGAGGGCGAGGCGCTCGATCACCGCGGAGGCGGAAGCTTCCAGATTCCCATGCGTCACCGGGACGGGACGGGGCGCCCCCGTGCTCCCCGAGGTGAGCATTCTCGCGGCGAGGAACTCCGCGTCCCGGGGCCTTCCGGGGGAGATCCTCTCGCCTCCGACCCTCGCCGATTCCCGGGCGAGTTCCGCTACCGGCCCCCGGGTGCCGATGACCCGGGAGACGCCCCCCGCGGCCTCGATCGCCGCCCGCCGTTCGGCGTCGCTCCACACGAGATTCAGGGGAAGCACGGCGGCACCGAGCCGCCAGATCGCATGGAGGAGCGCCACCGAATCGGCGGAGCTTGGAAGGGCGACGGCGACGAGGTCGCCGGCCCGAACCCCGGAGTGAAGTAGGCCCCGGGCGATCCCCCCCGCCCGGAGGTCCAGTTCCCCGTAGGTAACCGGGTCCTCTTCTCCATCCAGAACGGCAAGCGCGCCTGGTGAACGCCGCGCTGCGTCGCCGAGCGGATCCATCCCGTGGGGTCAGAGAGCCTGGTCGACGACGAAGCCGAAGGCGAGGAGCGCCGCATACCACGTCACCGCCCGGGCCACTTCCGCGAGCGCCGAATTCAGTTCGGCACGCTCCTCGTAGCCGAAGACCGTGTCCATCGCGCGAAGCGCTGGACCGAGCCCGAGGAGGGCGAGGAGCGTCCAGGCGGGCCAACCGGAGAGCCCGGCTCCGAGGGGGGGGACGAGCGCCGCGACCACGACGAGGAGGACGAACTCTGCCCGGGTCCCGCCCTCGCCGAGGCGAACGGCCAGCGTCCGCTTCCCCGCACGCCGGTCGGTCGGGATGTCCCGGAGGTTGTTCACGACCAGGATCGCGGTCGTGAGCGCCCCCACGCCGAGCCCCGCGAGGAGGAGGTCGGACTCGAATGTGCCGGCCTGCACCCAGTAGGTGCCCCCAACGGCGGCAAAGCCAAAGAAGAGGAGGACGAAGAGATCCCCGAGCCCGTGATAGCCGATCGGGAAGGGTCCAGCCGTATAGGCGACCGCGCAGGTGAGCGAGAGAACGCCAATCACGAGGATGGGGATCCCACCGATCCAGACAAGATAGCTCCCCACTGCCGTCACGAGGACGAGCGTCAGGATCGTACCGTTCAGCACCGCGCGGGGCGAAAGGAGCCCGGCCTGTACGACGCGCGTCGGCCCGATCCGTTCCTCCGTATCGCTCCCCTTCCGGTAGTCGAAGTAGTCGTTTGCGAGGTTCGTCGCGATCTGGATGAGGAGAGCGGCCACGAGCGCCGCCGCGGCCGGGAGGACCTCCATCACGCCTCGATACGCCGCCATCGCGGTCCCCACCACGACGGGCGCGACCGAGGCCGGGAGCGTCGCCGGCCGCACGGCGATGATCCAGGCTGGGACCCGCGCCCGGGAGGGCGCACGCCGCGGGCCGCCGGGATCCGGCGCTACCACGGGAGCCAGGGGTAGCCCCGGAAGTCAGGCGCCTCCTTCCTCAGATAGGCGTCCTTGGCGGCGCGCGCCTCCTCGGTCATGTAGAAGAGGAGCGTGGCGTTCCCGGCGAGCTCCTGAAGCCCGGCCTGCCCGTCGACCGCGGCGTTGAAGGCGCTCTTCAGGAGCCGGATCGCGAGGGGGCTCTTCTCGAGGATCTCCTGCGCCCAGCGCCACCCCTCCGCCTCGAGCTCCCCGACGGGGACGACGGCATTCACGAGCCCCATCTCGAGCGCCTCGGCCGCCGAATACTGCCGGCACAGGTACCAGATCTCGCGCGCCTTCTTCTGACCCACGATGCTCGCCAAGTACGCCGACCCGAAGCCCCCGTCGAAGCTTCCGACCTTCGGCCCCGTCTGTCCGAAGACCGCGTTGTCCGCCGCGATCGTCAGGTCACAGATCACGTGGAGGACGTGGCCGCCTCCGATCGCGTACCCGGCCACGAGGGCGATCACCGGCTTCGGCATGCTTCGGATATAGCGCTGGAGCTCAAGGACGTTCAGCCTCGGCATCCCGTCGCCGCCGACGTACCCCGCCTCCCCCCGGACGCGCTGGTCCCCACCGGAGGAGAAGGCGTATTTCCCGTCCTTCGAGGGCCCGTTCCCGGTCAGGAGGACGACGCCGATCGAGGTGTCTTCCCCGGCGTCGCGAAAGGCCTCCTGCATCTCGAGTAGCGTCTCCGGGCGGAAAGCATTCCGGACCTCCGGTCGGTCGAAGGCGATGCGGGCCACCCCGTCCGCCTTGTGATAGGTGATGTCCCGGTACTCCCTGACCTCCGTCCAGCTGGGACCGCTCATCCCCCCCTCCTCGTCGTCTTGGCCACGGTATTCACCCTCTTCCCGAACTCACGGAAACGCCCAGTGCGGATGCGATCTTCCGGACCGCCTCCACCCGCCCCGCCCGGTTCGCCTCGCGGTCGGTCCGCACTTCAAGGATCGCGCTCCCCCCGAGCTCCGCCACCGCCGTCCACGCGTCCTCGAGCGCTGTGAAGGGACCGGCTTCCCCCGGGGGGCGCTCCCCGCCGCCGGGCGACCGGAGGTCCACCCTCACGTGCGGGAGTCCGTGAAGCGCTGCCAGGTGGCTCAGGTCGAGGCCGTGCGGGGTCACGAAGAGGGGGGTGAAGGCCGGTTCGTAGGAGCGGATCGGGAGGAAGTGGAAGATCCCCCCGCCGTCGTTGTTCAGCACCACGAGGAGGACCCGGACTCCGGGCGCCCGGAGGCTCGCGAGGCCGTTCGAATCGTGGAGGAGCGCAAGGTCCCCGACCACGGCAACGACCCGCCTCCCTGACGCGAGGGCAACTCCGGCCGCGGTGGAGACCACGCCGTCGATCCCGCTCGCCCCTCGGTTTCCGAGCACCGTGAGCGCCCCGCCCCGGTGGGGGACGAAGGTGTCCACGTCCCGGATCGGCATGGAGTTCGACACGAAGAGGAGCGCCTCCTCCGGGATCCGGCTTGCGATCTCCGCGACGGCAAGTGCCTCGAAGGGCGGGTCTCCCGCGAGGGCGCACACTCCCGCCCGGACATCGGACTCGAGCTCGCGCCACGCCTCGAGCCACGCACCGCGCGGGGCAAGGCCTCGCCGCCCGGCCTCCGCGAGACCGGTGAGGAACCGGGCGGGATCCGCCCCGATCCACTCGGTGGCGAGCGCCGCGTGGTCCCGCCAGCGGCCCGCGCCGCTCACGACGACGGTGGGGACTCCCTCCATGGACTCGAGCCACTCCGCGAGCACCTTCGACGTGGGTGCAAGGCCTACCCGGACGATCAGGTCCGGCGCGAGCGCTCCCCGGACGCGGGCGCTCGAGAGCGCCAGGTCGTAGCCCCCGACGAGCCCCGGGCTCCCTGCCGGCCCCGGGCCCGGATAGCGGGCCCCGGATAGCGGATCGGCGAGGAGCGGGATCCCCGTCACCGCCGACGCCCGTCCGAGGAGTGGGCCCACCTCCCATGGCCGCGAGACGACCCCGCCGATGAGGAGGGGCGCGCGGGCGCGGCGGAGCGCCGCCAAGAGACGCGCGAGCTCCCCCTCGGGGAGCTCCGAACGGCGCTCCCCGACGCGCGTCCAGGGCAATCCCCCCGCCCGCCCGGCGGCTCCCGGTGTGGCGGCTTCGGCGAGCCCCGGGCGGAGGTCGCCCTCGACCGGGGTGGGATCGAGCGGGAGGTCGAAGGGAACGTTCAGGTGGACCGGCCCGGCGGGCTCTCCGAGCGCGTGGGCCATGCCCCGGCAGACGACGGACCTGAGGCTCCGGAGGACCGCATCGGAGAGCTCGCCGGGGAAAAGCTCCTCGAAGAAGCGGACGTACCCGCCGAAGATGCCCCGCTGCTCGATCGTCTGATTCGCGTCCGCGCCCCTGAGCCGAGGGGGGCGGTCGGCGGTCAGGAGGATGAGGGGCGTCTCCCCCTGCGCCGCCTCCACGACGGCCGGCATGAGATTCGGGACGGCCGTCCCGGAGGTCGTGATTACGGCGGCCGGCCGCCCCGTCGCCTTCCCTGCGCCGAGGGCGAGGAAGCCGGCGGAGCGCTCGTCGATTTGCGTAGAGATCCTGAGGCGTGAGTCCGTCGCAGCCGCGAGGACGAGCGGGGTCGAGCGCGAGCCCGGCGAGACGATCACGTGCTCGACGCCCGAACGCGCGAGCTCGTCGATCAGAACCCGGCCCCAGAGCTCGTTTCGGTTCCGGAAAGTCATCGGGCGGAAGCTACCGGGCCGGGCCGGGGGAATCCAGACGCGAGCCTCCCCACCACCGCCCGGGGAAGGAGGCGCTCAGGCGATCTCCGCGCTTTCCCCGCACCCGACCCTGAGCGCCCTCAGCGCGGGCTCGAGCTTGAGCGCCGTCTCCGCCCACTCCGCCTCGGGGCTCGAGCCCTCCACGATCCCGGCACCGGCGAAGAGGCGCCAGCGCCGGCCGGCGCCGACCGCCGCCCGGAGGGCTGGGACGAAATCCCCTTCGCCCGCGAGGTCGAACCACCCGATAGGCCCCGCATACCACCCCCGATCGAAGGGCTCGGCCGCCCGGATGAGCGGGTGGGCCGCGTCGCGCGGACTCCCGCAAACGGCCGGGGTCGGGTGGAGCGCCTCGACGAGGGAGAGGATATCCTCCCCCGGGGCCGCGAGGCCGGTGATTCCCGTCTCCAGGTGCTGGATCCGGGCGAGCGCCAGGACGCGGGGATCCTTCTCGACTTTCATCTCCGAGAGCCGGTCCGTGAGCGCGACCACCATCTCCTCGGCGGTGAGCTCGTGCTCGATCCGGTCCTTCTCGCTCTCGAGGAGGGCGAGCGCGAACTCGTGGTCTTCGTCGTCGCTTCCCCCGCGGGGGATCGAGCCCGCCACGGCCGTCGCACGGAACCGGCCCCGCCTGAGCTCGGCGAGAATCTCGGGCGCAGCCCCGAGAAAGGTGTCCTCCGCGTGAGGCTGGAAGAAGTAGACGTGCGCCCGCCGATTCTCTGCGCGGAGAAAATCGAGGCTCGCGAGCGGGTCCACGGGGCGGGGGAATTCGGCGTTGAGGACCCTCGCGAGGACGGCCTTTCGAAGCGTGCCCTCACCGAGCTCCCGGAGGACCGCCTCCACCGCCTCATTCCAGTGCGCGCGCTCGGTACCCTCGACTCCGCCACCCGCATCCCCCGCCGGGGGCGCCCCCGCCGAGGGATGCGGCCGCTCGAGCACCGCGCCGCCCAACTCCCACTCGGGCGGGCGGGCGGGCACGGGCGCTCGGAGCGCGTCCACGGCACGTCCGGCGAGCCTCTCCGTCTCCGGGTCGGATCCCGGCATCCCCCACGGAGTGATCCCCGCGACCCGGAGGCGAGTCTCCCCGCCCCTGGCCTCCAGGATCACGCGGGGCAGGATGAATCCCGCCGGGGGAAATCCCGACCAGACCGCCTCCCCCCCAGATTCGTCCAGGAAGGAGAAACCCCCAAAGAAGCGCGGACGCTCGCGGAAGGGGAGGCTCCCCCAGTCCGTATAGATGCGGCGGAAGATTCGCCGGGCCTCGCTTCGGACCGCATCGAAACGGGAGCCCCCGAGGCCGGGCGTGGCCTCGACCCGGGAGAGCGCCCCCCCCCAGGCGACCCACCTGTCCTGCCGGCCCCAGAAGCCGCGGGGCTCGCCCTCGAGCGACTTGAGGAAAACGATCGGATCCGCATCCGGAGCGTCGAAGACGTCCTTGTGGAATCCGGATCTCGCGGGGACCGGGGTGAGGGGCGGAGGCATAGGGGGGGAATATATACCGCGCTCCGCCGATCGGTCAGCACTCGGCCCGCTGAGCCCCCGGGAGTCGCTCCTCCGGCAGGGGATCCGACCGGGACCGGGCGCCCACGGCGCTTCAGGAGAGGAGCGAGCCCGTGAGGATCACCGACGCCGTGCCGAGGGCCCACCCAACGACGACGTCCCCGGGGTAGTGGACGCCCAGGTAGCAGCGGGCGAGACCGACGGCGAGGGCGAGGGCGAGGACCGGGCCTCCGACCGCGATGGGGAGGCCAAGGAAGAGGGGGAGCGCGACCGAGAGCGTCGCGGAGGCGTGAGCCGAGGGGAAGGAGAAGCGGTCCGGCGCCTCGATCAGGGACGCAACGCCCACGGGAAGCGTCGGCCGGGACCGCGAGACGGCACGCTTCAGGAGCTGCGAGAGGAGGTGGGAGAGGATGAGGGCGAGCGCGCCGTGGCCGGCGCCCGGGACGGTCCCGGCGAGGAGGAGCACCGCGACGAGGGCGATGACCGGGGGGTCGCCGAGGTGGGTCGCGGCACGCAGCGCGAGCGTCACCCACCGGCGGCGGTGCGCGACCGCGTGGAAGATCCGGCGGTCCACTGCGCCGACCCGAAGCGTGAGACCGTTCACTCTATACTATCCCTCCCGTTCGGAGGTGGGGGTAATGTAGCCGTTTCGCCGACGCCCCGCCTCACCTCCGGGAGCGGGTCCGGCCCGCCCGCCGGAAGGACACCTCGCGGAACACGCGACGGGGTTGCCTGTACGAGCCCGGGTCCCGAGCCTCGGTGCCGTACGCACATCCAATCCTGGGCCGCGACGTAGCGAAACCCGTGCGTACAGGAGACAGTCCCGTGACAAAGTTGACACGCTCTTCGGCAGCTCCGTCCCGCTGCGTACCGCGGATCCCCGGCCGCTCCTCCGGCGCGCTCCTCCTGCTCCTTGCCGCACTCGGAGGAAGCGCGGAGGCGCAGACCCCCCCCCTCCCGACCGGAGGAACGGCCCCGGAACCGGGGTCGCCGGAGGCACTCATGGGCGAGTACCAGGAGATGCAGTCCCGCCTCGGGCAGCTCCAAGTCCAGGTGATCCGGGAGAATCCGGATCTCGAGGCACACCGGTCAGCGATAGACGAGCTGGTGAGCGAGGCGATGATGGAGTTCGATCCTGAGACGGAAACGCACATCGCGAGACTCGAGGCGCTGAGCGAAGAGGCGATGGCTGCGCAGCGCGCACAGGATGCGGAGACGATGCAGACGCTGATGGGGGAAATCGTCCAGATCCGCGCCGCGCTCAATGCCGCGCAGGCCGCCGCGGTGGCACGCGAGGACGTCCGGAGCGAGATCGAGAGCTTCGAGGCGGCGCTCATGCTGAAGCTCCGGGAGGTCGACCCGGAGGCACCCGGACTCGCAGCCCGCCTGGAGGAGCTCCGCGAGCTCCTCCAGGCGGGAGGAGCGGGGGGCGGCTAGGCCTTCTGGAGCGGACGCCCCCCACGCACGAGGACGGAAGCGAACGTGCGAGCTAGCTCCCTGGCCCACGGGTTGGTCGTCCTCCTCGCCCTCCCGGCGAGCGCGGCCGCCCAGACGATCCTCAATACGGAGCGCTTTCAGGTCGACGAGGTCGACGGCCGTCACATGAGCGCCGAGGTCTCCCTCTCCTTCCAGAGCGGGAATGCCCACGTCCTCGACGCCTCGACCTCCGGGATGATCGGCACGCTCCGGGGCCGGCACTGGCCCCGAGCGATCTTCGGCGGGCGCTACCTCTCCACGAGGAAGAGCTCGGTGCTCGACGCGGAATTCCTGCAGCTTCGCTACTCCTACGTCTTCTCCTCGGCCACGCGCACCTTCCACTTCCTGCAGGCGCAGAAGAACCGGACGCTCCTCCTTCGGAGCCGATGGCTCGTCGGCGGGGGGGTCCGGACCACGGTCGCGAGCAGCAGGCGCGGAACGCTCGCGCTCGGGAGCGGGGTGATGGGCGAGTGGGAGGCGCTCGACCCGGACCGCCTCGGCGCGGAGGAGGGCCGAAGGGCGAGGGCGCTTCGAATGGCGAATCTCCTCGTATTCTCGTGGGAGGCCGACCGGGGTCCCCGCATTCTCAACATCCTGTACGTGCAGCCGGACATCGCCGAATTCAGCGATGTCCGGATCCTGAACGACCTCGCCCTCATCGCACCGCTTACGGACCGGATCCGTTCGACGCTCTCCCTCGAATGGCGAAGGGACACCCGCCCGCCCGCCTCGCTCGAGAAGGACGACCTCCGGCTCACGGCGGGACTCGCGCTCGAGCTCCCCTGACTCGCACCCAGCCGGAACTTCCCCCGGTGCGGGGGCGTACCACACATCCAGACAGACGCAGGAGGTTCCACTGGGGGAGGGACCGTCCACAGCAGGCTGGACGCGTGATCACAACTCTCCGGGCGGGAAGGCTTCCCATGGAACGATCGAGCGTGGCAGGTGCAGGAGTCCGAGGAAGGGCCCGCAGCGGACGAGCGAGGATCGGGGCCGGACCCCTCCTTCTGTCCCTCCTCCTTCCCCTCCTCCCGGGAGGCGGCACGCCCCCTCTCTCAGGACAGGAGTTCCCGGTCGCCTTCGGCCAGCCGGACCCCGACCCTGACTTCCTCTTCCGGCGACCGAGTTTCTCGATCGGGCTCCGGGGCGGGCTCTTCCTGCACGGCGCCGGGAGCGACCTCTTCGACTTCACGGAAGAGCGCTTCACGATCGATCGCTGCAACTTCCTGACCGTCGACCCCTGCGCGTACCGGGGGCCGGCCCTCGGGATCGACGCCTCCCTCTGGATCGGCGCGCGCGCCGAGATCATGCTCGGGATCGACGGGAGCTGGGTGAGCCTCAACTCCGAGTATCGGGACTTCACGGAGGACGACGGCAGCGCCGCGGGGCTCCCGATCCGCCAGACGACCCGGCTCGACCAGGGGCCCGCCCTCTCGGTCGGGGTTCGCTACTATTTCAGCGACCGTGGCGAGCAGATCGGGCGGTTCGTCTGGGTCCCGAGGCGCTGGAACGCCTTCGCGGGAGCAGGGATCGGGATCGCCGGACACGGACTGACCCTCTCGGGCGACTTCGTCCAGGAATACGCTTACGACCGGGACGCCGGGGTCGACGTACCGTGCCTCGAACATCCCGACGGGTGCCTCATCACTACCGAGGAGTTTTTCTCTGAAGGCCACGCCTTCGCCCCCTTCCTCGGGGCCGGACTCGAGCTCCGCCTGACCCCGCATACTGCGCTCATGCTCGAGGGCCGGTACCTTTGGGGGAGTCACCGCCTCAGCAACGATTTCGCGTCGGACTTCGTCGAGCCCCTCGATCTCTCCGGGGCCCGGCTGACCTTGGGGATTTACTACGCCAACTGAATGGAGCCGATCATGGGACGCCGAATCGTCGCATTACTTGGAATCCTGGCCCCGCTCGCGCTCCCCCTTCCCTCCGAGGGGGCGCTCCCCGCGGCCCAAGAGTCGTCGTGGCTCGCCTGGATCGGATGCTGGGAGGGCTCGGCGGAGGTCGGCGGGGATGAGGCGGCGACCTTCGTCGTCTGCTTCCGGCCGCTCACGACGGGAAACGGGACCGAGATCCGCACGTACACGGACGGCGAGCTCGTCTCCACCGAGCAGATGATCGCGGACGGCGAGGCTTACGCCGTCGAGGAGGGCGGCTGCGCCGGAGAGCGGACCGCGAACTGGTCGCGGGACGGGGCCCGCGTCTTCCTCTCCTCCGAGCTCAACTGCGGCGCGGGGGTGTCGAGGCACACGAGAGGCCTCCTCTCGATCCTCCCAAGTGGCGAGGGGTGGGTGGAGGTGCAGTCCGTCCGAGCGGGCGACGGCTCCCCCCTCGTGGGGATCCGCACTTTCGTGCCCGCATCCGGGGACGCCCTCTCCGGGGGCCCGATCCTCGATCCATCCGCCGGGATCGAGGTCGCCGTGGCGACGGCACGCTCCCAAGCCGGAGGACCGCTCACCCCCGACGCCCTGGTCGAGATCGTCGAGCGCACCGGTACCGACGTGACGAACGCCTTCCTGATCGAGCGGGGGGAACCCTTCGGACTTGATGGGGAAAGCCTGGTCGCGCTCTCCGGGCGTGGAGTGCCGGGTGAGGTCGTGGATGTCATGGTCGCGGTAAGCTATCCGGAGCGCTTCCAGCTGTCCGGTGCGGGAGAGGAGGGCGGCGAGGTCACCCCGGAGACCCGGCCCGCCGGGGCGGCCGCGGGGAACGTCTGGCCACGCCGGCGCGGGTTCCGGGGCTACTCCCCCTGGGACCTCGGATACGACCCCTACTGGGATCCCTTCTGGTCGAGCTCGTACCGGTTCGGATACGGCGCGTACGGCTACGGCGGACCCTACACGTCGTACGGACCCTACACGTCGTACGGCTACGGTGGGTACGGAGCCGGGTACGGGCCCTACACGTACGGCTACGGTGCCGGCACGTACCGCGCCCCGAGCCTCGTCTTCATCCAGCCGCCGACGGTCACGGACCGGGCCACGCTGAGCCGGAACCGGGGCGTGGTCCGAAGCGGGGGGGGAGGGCGGTCGCGCTCCGGGAACGACTCCGGACTCTCGCGCTCTCCGGCGAGAAGCGGCAGCGCCTCCCGGGCAGCCCCGCGCTCGTCCGGGCAAAGCTCCCCGTCCCGCGCCGCGCCCTCCTCCTCGGGCAGCTCCGGGGGCGGGGGCAGTTCGGAGAACGTTCGCCGGGCACGTCCGCGCTAGCGGTCCGGGCGAAGCTCGGGAAGACCAGGTAGGGAAACCGAAGCCGGGAAGCGCTTGGGCCAGGCAGAGACACGCGAGGTCGTAACGCTCCCGGCGGAGGGGATGGACTGTCCGAGTTGCGCCCGGACGGCGACCCGCTGTCTCCTCGAGTTCGAGGGGGTCCACTCCGTCGATCCCGACATCATCGCCCAGAGCGTCACCGTCGCGTTCGATCCGGCGACGGCGAGGGCGGCCGAGCTGCAGCGCTGCCTCGGCGACCTCGGCTACGGAGACACCTCGGGCTCGAGGGTGCAGGAGACCGAGCCCGAGGGTCCGGAGCGCGCGCCCTTCTTGCTGCGCTTTCCCCCTCACGTGGCCCTAGGCGGCGTCTTCTGGCTCCTTACGATCTCCACCACGCTCGGATCCGCCCCCGGGGAGACAGTCGCCCTCCTCGCCACTGCGACCGTCATCGCCACGGGCTGGCGCATCCTCCCACGCGCCTTCGCCGCCGGACGACGCGGGATCATGGACATGCACGTCCTCATGTCGGTCGCGGCACTCGGCGCGCTCCTGATCGGCGAGTACGTGGAGGCGGGCGCCGTCTTCTTCCTCTTCGCGGTCGCGGGTCACCTGGAGCAGCGGGCGCTCGAGCGCGCCCGCGTGGAGGTGCGCTCCCTCATGGACCTAGCACCCGTGGAAGCCACGGTGCTTCGCCACGGGCACCGCGTGAGCGTTCCTGTCGAGGAGGTTCGCAGGGGCGAGCTCCTCCTGGTCCGGCCCGGAGAGCGGATCCCCGTCGACGGCACGGTCGCGGCGGGATCGTCGGAGGTGGATGCCTCGGCGATCACCGGCGAGGCGATCCCCGAGGGGACCTTCAAGGGCGACCGCGTCTACGGCGGATCGGTGAATGGGAGTGGCGCGCTCGAGATCCTCTGCGACCAGGTGGCGGAGGACTCGGCGCTCAGCCGGGTGCTCAGGAGCATCGAGCAGGCCCGCGCCCGGAAGAGCCCGACCGAGAGGTTCGTGGACCAGTTCGCGCGGATCTATACGCCGCTCGTGATGGCCGGCGCGCTCTTCGCCGCGATCGTGCCCCCGCTCCTCGGGGGGGGATCCTTCGCCGAGTGGGGGTACCGGGCGCTCGTCTTCGTCGTGATCGCCTGTCCGTGCGCGCTCGTCATCTCCACCCCGGTGACGGTGGTGAGCGCGCTTACCGGCGCGGCCCGCCGGGGGATCCTCATCAAGAGCGGAGTGCATCTCGAGGTGCTCGCAAGGAGCCGCGTGGTCGCGCTCGACAAGACCGGGACGGTGACCGAGGCGAGCCCGAGGGTCCGGCGGATTTTCGCGTGGGGCGAGGCCGGGACGGAGGAGATCCTTCGCTACGCGGCCGCCGCGGAGAGCCGGAGCGAGCACCCGATCGGGAGAGCGATCCTCGATGCGGCGGGCGAGGAGGGCATCCGGCTCCCGGCTGCGATCGAGCTCGAGGCGCTCCCGGGGAGAGGGGCCCGCGGCCGCGTCGGGGAACGCACAGTGATGCTCGGAAGCCCCCGCCTCTTCGGCGAAGAGGGACTCCTCACTGATGCTCTTGGCAGGTGGATCTCCGAGATCCAGGGCGAGGGCTCGACGATTGTGCTCGTGGGGTGGAGCGAGCCCGGGTCGGAGGCGGTCGAGGTGCGGGGCGCCGCCATGCTCACCGATCGGATGAGGCCCGAGGTACCGGGCCTGATCCCGGAGCTCCGCGAACTCGGCGTGCGGAGAGTCGTCTGCCTGAGCGGAGACCGGCAGCCCGCGGTCGAATCGGCGGTCCGGGCCGTGGGTTCGGGCCCGGCGGGCTTCGATGACTGGCGGGGGAGCCTGCTCCCCGAGGAGAAGGCGGCGTGGATCCACGAGCTCAGGCTCGAGCACGGCCCCGTCCTCATGGTCGGGGACGGGGTGAACGACGCGCCCGCACTCGCGGCCTCGGATGTCGGGATGGCGATGGCGGCCGGGGGAACGGCGGTCGCGCTCGATACAGCGGACATCGCCCTCATGGAGGACGAGCTGAACCGGATTCCCGATGCATTTCGCCTCGGACGGAAGTCCGTGCGGATCATCCGGGCGAACATCGCCTTCGCCCTCGCGGTGAAGGTCGCCTTCGCCGTTCTCGGAGGCGTCGGGATCGCCACCCTGTGGATGGCGGTCGTCGCCGACATGGGCTCGAGCCTCGCCGTCATCCTGAACGGCCTCAGGGCGAGAAGAGCATGAGGGCTCCCGAGGCCCTCCTCCTCGCCCTCGTCGTCGCAGCTCCCATGCACTTCGGGGGCGGGGCCTCCGCGCAGGAGGGCCCGCCCGCGCCCAGCCACCGGGCGCACGTCGCCTTCGCGGGGCCGCCCGCGGGAGGGGAACCGGCGGTGAGCCGGGGGGAAATCGAGGCCGAGCGGGAGCGGGCGATCGACCGAATCCTTACCGTGCTCGGGGACCGGGCGGTGGCGGGGGGCGGGGTGCAATATCATGCCTACGCCTCGGCAGAGGGGAAGGGGGCAGCGACCGGAGACGGGCGGTGGGCCCACGTCGAGGAGGACGCCGGAATCCTCCACGTCGTCGTGAACGAGGAGATCCGCGGCGACCGCCTCGGGCTCGACTGGGCCCTCCTCTTCGCCCGGGCGCTCGGCCCCCCTGCCCTCCCCCTCCTGGAACGGGGACTCGCGGCCTCGAACGCCCCGGAGTGGGGTGGGCGCGGAATCCACTACTGGGCCGCGCGCTTTCACCGGGCGGGTCTCGTGCCCCCGCTCTCCGAGCTCCTCTCCCCGCCCTGGTCCGAGGAAGCGTCCCTCCTCCTCGCCACGCCCGTCGCCGGCGTCCTCGTCGAGTTCCTTCTCGCCCGCTGGTCGAGAACGGGGTTTCTCAACCGGTACGCCACGTGGAAGCCGAACGCCGACGAGATCGAGGGGCTCGAGGCCGGCTGGGAGTACTATCTGGATCGCGTGCTCGCCGCGCACGAGGCCGCGATCGGGACGGAACTCGAGGCGGCGACGGCGAGGCAGCGAAACCTTCCCGGGATTCTGGGCTTCAACTACGCGAACGAGGGCTACGGCCGCTACGCGGGCTACCTCTCCGAACGCTCCGACGCATCGATCGCGCGGATGGCACGCCTCGGGGCGAGCGGGATCGCCGTCCTCCCCTACGCCTCCATGCCAAGCGCGAACCGCCATGCGGTGCTCCGGCCCCCGACCCGCATCGGGAGCGAGACGGACGAGGCTGTGGTCCAGGCGATACGGGCCGCGAAGCGGGAGGGGCTGACCGTCCTCCTCAAGCCCCATATCTGGGTCCGTGGGGGCTGGCCGGGGGAGATCGCCTTCCGTTCCCGGCGGGAGTGGGCCCGCTTCTTCGAGGCGTACGAGCGCTGGATCGTGCACTACGCGATCCTCGCCGAGATGCACGGGGTCCCCCCCCGCCCTCTCCGTCGGCGTCGAGCTCTCCGAGGCCACGCGGGGCCGCGAGGCCGAGTGGGCCGCGATCGTGCGCCGCGTGAGGAGCGTCTACTCGGGATCGCTCGTCTACGCAGCCAACTGGGGGGATGAGTTCGAGCGGTTCGGCGCGTGGGAGCTCTTTGACTACCTCGGGGTGGACGCCTACTATCCGCTTGCCGAGGACCCGGAGGCCTCCGACGAGGTACTCCTCCGGGGCGCGAGGGCAATGCTCGACCAGGTCGAGGAGGTATCCCGGCGCTCGGGAAAGCGCGTCCTCTTCACCGAGATCGGATTCGCGAGCACCCGCGGGAGCTGGGTGCGGCCGTGGGAAGGGCAGCTCGGCGCGGAGCCGAGCGTCACCGACCAGCTTCGGAGCTACCGGGCAGTCACGGAGGCGATGGACGGACGGGAGTGGATCGCCGGGGTCCTCTGGTGGCAGTGGCCCTCCGACGTGCGCCGCGCCGCTCGCGACCGGAGGGGATTCATGCCCGTCGGGAAGCCCGCGGAGGCGCTCCTCGGCCGGTGGTTCCGGGACGGCGGACCCGCCGGCGAGCCGACGCCGCTCGAGCGCCGGTAGGAATCGAACGAACCCCAACTCACACGGAGCACTCCACATGACAAGCAGATCACGCACTCAGGGGGACGGGGACGGAGCGGCCGGGAGGACGGCGTTCGCCGCTGCCGTGGCCGTCTGTATCGTGCTCGCCAGCTGCTCGGGCGCAGGCGAGACGGACTCGACCGGAGGGGGCGAGGCGGCCGACGGCCTCCAGGCCTTTGTCGGCGCCACGATCATCGACGGCACCGGCTCCGCGCCGATCGGAGGGGGCGTGCTCCTCGCCAGGAACGGGATCATCGAGGCGGTCGGGCCGAGCGCGAGCGTCGAGGTTCCGGAGGGTGCCGAGATCATCGATCTCGAGGGCCGCTGGCTCGTCCCCGGATTCATCAACGCGCACGGGCACGTGAGCGGCGACCTCGTGGCCGCACGGAGCCAGCTAGAGCAGTACGCCCACTACGGGGTCACGACCGTGGTGAGCCTAGGCGAGGAGCCGGAGATGGGTCAGCTGCGCGACGAGGAGGGAGATCCGGACTTGGACCGCGCGCGGATCTTCGTCTCCGGGCCAGTCATCGCCCCCACGACACCCGAAGAGGCCAGGTCCGATGTCGAGATGCTCGTCGGGCTGAATGTCGACTGGGTGAAGACGCGAATCGACGACGGCCTCGATACGCGGCCGAAGCCGCCCCCCGAGGTAACCGGTGAAATCCTCGCTGCCGCCGAAGAGCACGGCCTCCCGGTGGCCATTCACATCGTGGACCTGGAGGATGCGATCGCAGTCGTGGAGAGCGGCGCCGCACTCGTCGCCCACAGCGTCCGGGACGCGCCGGTCGACGACACGCTGATCGATGCGATGCTCGAGGCGGATGTCTGCCTGGTCCCGACGCTTACGCGGGAGGTCTCCACCTTCACGTACGCCGAGAGACCGGACTTCTTCGACGACCCCTTCTTCCTCGAGCGCGCGGCGCCTGCGGACCTGGCCCCCTTCCAGACGCCGGAGTTCCGCGAGTCCCAGCAGAGCGACGCCGCGCTCTTCTGGAAGGACGCGCTCCCGCTCGCGCTGGAGAACATGAAGGCGCTCCACGATGCGGGCGTCGGGATCGCCATGGGGACAGACACAGGCCCCTTTGC
The DNA here is from genome assembly GCA_965206975.1 of Longimicrobiales bacterium. Taxonomy (GTDB): domain Bacteria; phylum Gemmatimonadota; class Gemmatimonadetes; order Longimicrobiales; family Gaopeijiaceae; genus JAAXGI01. The sequence continues at coordinate 819,266 of OZ242253.1, forward strand.
CCGCTTCCAGGGATACTTCGAGCACATGGAGATGGAGATGATGACGGACGCCGGCCTCTCGGCCGCCGAGGTGATCCGTGCCTCGACCGGGGGAGCAGCCGAGTGCATGGGGCTCGCCGGGAGCGTCGGCACGCTCGAGACAGGGGCCTACGCCGACCTCGTCGTCCTGGCCGCGGACCCGATCGCCGACATCACGAACACGCGGGAGATCGAGAGCGTATGGATCTCGGGAAACCGCATTCGGTGAGAGCCTAGCCGGGGGGCAGCGGCCGCCTGCCCGACCGCCTGGCGGGGAGCCGTCCCCCACCCGGCCCGGCCGGAGAGGCACCGGGCGCCGGTCTCCTGTGCGGAAAGATGGCGGCGGCGGATGCGAGGAGCGGCAACGCGCCTTCCTTCCGGCCTCCCTCGCGTGCATCGCCGCCGGGAGTCCCGCCGCATGGAACGGAAGCCGGGCGGTGGCAAACGTCATGCCGTCGTCGGCACTCCTCCACCCGCCGCAGCATCCAGCACCCTTAGTACGTCCGCGGGATCGGGCCACTCGCCCCGCGCGACGAGGCGTCCGTTGACCACTACGCCCTGAACCGGAAGCCTCCCGAGCGTGCCAAACGCCTCACGGAGACCGACCCGGAATGCCCAGAAGTCGCGCGCCAGGAGGAAGATCATGCTCGGGAGATTCCGGGGGTCCACCACCTGGAGCTCGATCGTGTCCCCAAATCGCTCCCGAAGCGCCCGGTACAGGGGGCCCATCGCGTCCATGCGCGCCCTCCGCTCCGGGAAGGCGGGCTCGCCGCCGCGGGCGAGGAACCGCCCCTCCACCCGCCCGCAGCAGCCGCTCCCGGAGAGCTGCTCCTCCCACTCCCGGATCAGGATGACGCTCGGCCGCTCCCGCACGCCTACCCGGCCCCGGCGCGCGGCGCGGCGCGCCACCCCACCGGTTCCACGCCGCCCTGCCTTCGGCCGGACCCTCCCCGTCACGGGACCGCGGCGATGCACGCGATCTCCAGGAGAGCGGACGCGGGGACGGCGTCGACCGCGATCGCCGTCCTCGCCGGAGGCTCTGCCGGGAAGTAGCTGGCGTACGCCTCATTCATCGAGGCGTAGTCCTCGATTTCGGTGAGGAAGACCGTGCACTGCACGAGGTCGGCCATCGTGACCCGGGCCGCCGCCGCACGCTCCCGGATCCCATCGAGCGCGTTTCGCGTCGCCTCCCGGGCGTCCCCCGTCTCCGAGCCGCCCACCACGCCCGAGAGGAAGAGGAGGTTCCCCGCGCTGACCCCTGCCGAGTAGAGCGCGGTGCTCCCCCCGCCTGGCGGGTCGACGACGCTCCGCCGCCCACCCGCCGCGCAGCCTCCGGCGAGGACGAGGGCGAGGCAGAGCGCCGTCGAGAGCCCGGGCCTCACAGGTCTACGAAGAGCAGGCGGTTCTCGTTGAAGAGGGGGATCAGGACGCGGTTGCGCACGGGATCGTATCCGAGGTCCCCCGGCGAATCGATCCCGCCGATAAGCAGGCTCACCGCTCCGGTCCCGTCCACGAGATACACGGCGGAGTCCGCCGAGGAGGAGTACGCGAACCCTCCACCCGCCAGGAAGACGACCCCCTCGAAGACCTGCTCCGGACTCGAGAGGATAGTCGTCCGCTCCCCCGCCGGGGTGAACCTGAGGAGCTCGCCCACCGCTGTCGCCACGAAGATCCCGCGCGAGCCCACCGCGACGCCCTGCGGGTGGTTGACGTCGGGGGCCCGGGCCAGCGTCCCCCCGGCCTGATTCGCACGGAAGGTCAGCCGGTAGAGCGCGTCCGAGGAGGAGGGCACGCTCGCCCCGTTCGCGAGCTCGTACCCGCTGTCCGAGACGAAGAAGGAGCCTTCCTCGGCCACGTCGATCCCGGTGAGCGAGGTGACGTCGTCGAGGCAACGCGTCTCGTGGATCTCACCGCTCTCCCGGTCCGCGATCCGGACGCACCGGATATCCGTGACGAAGAGCGTGTCGCCACGGATAGCCATCCCCTTCGGCGCATCGATCCGGGCCGGCTCGCCATCGCTCGGGATCCACTCGAGCGCGAGCACCTCGCCGTCGGGCGAGACACGGGAGACGAACCCGTTCTCGTCCTCCTCGAGCGGGTTTCCGTTCACGTTGGAGACGAGATAGACATCCGCGGCCGCGTCGTAGATGATCGCACGCGGACCTTGGAGGCCCGCATCGGCGACCTCGACAGCCGCAATCGTTTCCTCGACGAGTGGCTCGCCGCCGCCCCCGCATCCGGCCATGGGGAGGAATGCGAACGCGAGGATGAGTCGGCGAAGCTGGATGTGGTGCGAAAGAAGTCTCATGGATCAGGGGTGTGGAAGTCATGGTGGCGAAGCGGTGCGGACGCATCGGACCACTCGAATGTCCGGAATCGCGCACCGCGGCGCAACGGTATGTACATTGACGGGAGGGGCGAGCGACCGGCCGCGAACCCGTCCCTCAACTTCTCACTCGGAGAAGCGTACGTGAGACCCCTGCCCGCACTCCTCCTCGCCCTCTGGCCAGGAACGCTCATCGGTCAGGTCCCCGATCCCCCGGATCCCGGACCCGAGCCCGCCACGGTGCTCCTCGACACCCTCTCCACCGCCGACCCGAGGGAAGACACAGGGGAGGGGATGCGGCCGTATCACGAGGTCATCCCCGAGGACGCCGAGTCCGACGAGGGTGTCTTCACCGTCCACAAGGTCGACGACGACTTCCTCTTCGAGATCCCGACGGGGATCCTTCCCCGCGAGTTTCTCCTCCAGACCCGGATCACGAAGGCGCCGACGGGTACCGCATACGGGGGGGCGCGCGAATCGATCGCAACCGTCCGATGGGAGCGCAGGGGGGAGCGGCTCCTCCTCCGGCTCGTCGGACACGAGAACGTAGCCCCCGACACCCTCCCGATCTTCGAGGCAGTCCGCGCCTCCAACTTCGAACCGATCCTCTTCGCCTTCGATGTCGAGACGATGCCCCCCGATTCGAGCGCCGTCGTGATCGACGTCACCGACTTCTTCGCGGCAGACACTCCGGTGATCGGGCTCAGGCCCAGCCGGAGGGAGTCGTTCGGCGTCCGCTCGTTCGTTCGGGACCGGAGCTTCATCGAGTCGATACGGAGCTTCCCCGGCAACGTCGAGGTGCGGCGCACCGTCACCTTCGGCGCCGGGGACACGCCGGCCCAGGACGTCGGCGGCGCCCTCTCCTTCGAGCTCGGCCACTCGCTTCTCATCCTCCCGCAAGAGCCGATGGCGCCGCGGGAGAGGGACGAGCGGGTCGGATACTTCTCCGTCCGGCAGAACGACTTCGGGAGCCGGGAACAGCGGGTCGCGGAGCGGGAGTTCATCCGGCGCTGGCGGCTCGAGCCGAGCGATCCGGCCGCCTACCTCCGGAGCGAGCTGGTGGAGCCGGTCCGGCCGATCGTCTTCCACATCGACTCCGCGACCCCGGCCGAGTGGCGCCCCTACCTCAAGGCGGGGGTCGAGGACTGGGCCGAGGCCTTCGAGGAAGCCGGCTTCAAGGACGCGATCGTGGCCCGCGACGCCCCCACCCCGGAGGAGGATCCCGAGTACGACGCCGCGGACGCCCGCTACTCCGTGATCCGCTACCTCGCCTCCGAGGTCGAGAACGCGATGGGCCCCTCCTTCTTCGATCCGAGGAGCGGGGAGATCCTCGGAAGCCACATACAGTGGCATCACAACGTCCTGAACCTCGTCCGGAACTGGTACTTCGTGCAGACAGCCGCGGCGAACCCGGAGGCCCGCGCCACCGACTTCGATCCGGAGGTGATGGGGGCGCTCCTTCGGTACGTGACCGCGCACGAGGTGGGCCACGCCCTCGGGCTCCCCCACAACATGAAAGGACACTCCGCGGTCCCGGTGGACTCCCTTCGCACCCGCTGGGTGTGCGACAACGGCACCTCGACATCTATCATGGACTACGCCCGCTTCAACTACGTGGCGCAGCCCGGGGACGACACCTGCTTCATCCCGAGGGTCGGCCAGTACGACCGGTGGGCCATTGAGTGGGGCTACCGCTGGTTCCCGGAGACGATGAAACCGGACGACATCCGGACGATCCTCAGGGAGTGGATCACGGAGCGGGGCGAGGACCCCCGGTACCGCTTCGGGGACCCGAGCGCGAGCGACCCCGGCGCCACCTCCGAGGCGCTCGGCAACGACCCCGTCCGGGCCTCGGAACTGGGCGTGGCGAACCTGAAGCGGATCCTGCCGAACCTCCTCGAATGGACGTACGATCCGGGGGAGAGCTACGAGCAGCTCCGCGAGCTCTACGGCGAGGTGCTCGAGCAGTGGCAGCGCTACGTCCGGCACGTCACCCTCGCGGTCGGCGGCGTCGAGTGGACACGGCGGGCGCAGGGGCAGAGCGGGCGCCCCTATTCCCCGGTCCGGCGGGATCGGCAGCGAGCCGCGATGGGGTACCTCGACCGGCACGTCTTCCGGACGCCCGAGTGGATGATCGACCCCGAGATCCTCTACCGGATCGAGGACTCGGGGATCCAGGACCGGATCCGGCGCCTCCAGGTGGACGCGCTCGGCGGGCTCCTCTCGGTAAACCGGATGAAGCGGCTCGCCGAGCAGACCGCGCTCAGTAGGGCCGAGGCCTACTCCCTCCGGGAGATGCTCGCCGATCTGCGCCGCGCCGTCTGGTGGGAACTCGAGACCGGGGCACCCGTCGGTCCCTTCCGCCGGAACCTGCAGCGGGGATATCTCGAAGAGGTGGAGGAGCTCCTTAGAAACGAGGACGCGCTCGCGACCGACATCGCCCCCCTCCTCCGCGGGGAGCTGAGCGCGATCCGCGAGGCGGCGGAAGCAGTCGCCACGGAGCCATCCGATCCGCTCTCCGGGCTCCACGTCGAGGACGTGATCGCGAGGATCGGCGAGATCCTGGACCCGGTGGAGTGATGGCGGCCTGCTCCACCCCCGGTGCCTGCCTCCCCGCGCCCCGGCGCGGCCGGTTGACCCGAGCGAAGCCGGCCGGGTAGCGTGGGGTCCGCATACGCCGGAGGTACAAGACGTTGACTCGACGCTGGTCTCCGCCCGCGCTGTCGGGCCTCGCGCTCCTCGCCCTCGTCTCGCCCGGCGAGCCGGCTCAGGCACAAGCCTCCCAGGTCACGATCGGCGCGGTGCGCGTCATGTCACCGGGCCGGCCGCTCCTGCCGGAGGTCCCGGGCGGGTTCACATTCTGCCGCCTGATGTACGCCAGGGTCCGCGCGGAGCAGCGCGGACAGGGGTGGAGGACGGACTACCCAGACGCGGAATACAACCTCACGACCCGCCTCTCCCAGCTGACCCCGACCCCCGTGAGCGGGTGGCTGGACGGGCGGCCGGGCTTCGCCGTCCTCCGGGCCACGGACCCGGAGCTCTTTCGCTGCCCGTTCCTCTTCTCCTCGGACGTCGGGACGGTGGGGCTGAGCGATGCGGAGGTCGACGACCTCCGCGAATACCTCCTCAAGGGGGGATTCCTCTGGGCGGACGACTTCTGGGGAGGCCCGGCGTGGGCCCACTGGTCCGATCTACTCAGGCGGATCCTTCCCGACTTCGAGATCGAGGACCTCCCCCTCGACCACCCCCTGTTCTCGATCGTCTACCAAGTCGAGGACATCCCGCAGATCCCCTCGATCCAGTACTGGCGCCAGAGTGGAGGCGGGACCTCCGAGCTCGGAGCGATGAGCGCGACCCCAAGGCTCCGGGTGGTCCGCAACGGCGCTGGCCGCATCCTCGTCCTGATGAGCCACAATACCGACATCGCAGACGGGTGGGAGCGGGAGGGGGAGGACTACGCCTTCTTCGCCCGCTTCTCGCCCGATGCGTATGCCCTCGGCATCAATATCCTCGTCTGGATGATGACGCATTAGGCCGCCGGCCCCGGGGCCGGCGGCCGGGAGGCACGCGGCCACCTCCGCTCCACATCCGGGTATACGATGGGCAGGCCGGACGCTTCCGCCGCCGGGGGCGGGGGCGGGGGGGCAGCGGGGCGCCTCCGGCCCGTCGGGTCCCTCCGGAACGCGAGTCGGGAGGGCCTTGCCCCGGGGGCGCTTAGACTGCACGATGCGAGGCCACCTGTCGTCCTAGCGGGCGAGCTCCGGGACCCTCCTCCCCCAACCCAGGCGGACGCATTGAAGCGAGCGATAGGCTGAGATGTACGACAGCGTCTTCGAATATCTCTTCAAGTACCCGCAGGTCGCGTACGAGCGGGGGGAGATCGTCTGGAGCGGGTCGTGGTCACCGCTCCTCCTCCTCAGCGTCTTCGTCTTGGGCGCGGCGCTCGTGTACTGGAGCTACCGCTGGGGCCGCGCGCGCACCTCGCCCGCAGCGACAGGGACACTCGTCCTCCTCCGGGCCGCCGGGCTCGCGGTCCTCCTCATCTGCCTCCTTCGCCCCACCTTGGTCCTGTCGACCGCGGTGCCGCAGCAGAACGTCGTTGCGGTTCTCATCGACGACTCGAGGAGCATGGAGATCCCGGACGAGGGGGAGCGGCCGAGGAGTGAGATCGCCCGGGAGCTCTTCGCCTCCGAGGAGAGCGCGCTCCTTGGGGAGGTCTCGGAGCGGTTCATGGTCCGGCACTTCCGCTTCTCCGCCCTCGCGGAGCGGCTCCAGGACTCGGCGGAGCTGGACGCGAAGGGGACCCGGTCGCTCGTCGGGCCCGCGCTGGACTTCGTCCGCCAAGAGCTCGCTACGCTGCCCCTCTCGGGAATCGTCCTCGTGACGGACGGGGGCGACCAGAACCCCGAGGCGCTCGAGAACGCACTCCTCGGCCTCCGTGCTGAGGGGATCCCGGTCCACGCGGTCGGCGTCGGCAGGGAGAGTCTCGACCCCGAGGTCGAGATCGAACGCGTGGACATCCCGCCCACAGTGATCCAGGGCTCGACTGTCATCGCCAACGTGGTCGTGGCCCACACGGGGCTTGGGGGGGTCACCGTCCCGGTGAACCTCGAGGAATCCGGGACGATCCTCGCGACCGAGGAGGTCGAGTTCAGCGGGAGGACGGGGAGCGCGACCGTCCGGATCCCCTTCAGCCTCGATGATCCCGGCGTCCGGAACCTCAGCATCCGCGTCCCGATCCAGGACGGGGAGGTCGTGGTGGAGAACAACGCGCGCGGCATCCACGTCCAGGTCCGGGACGGCCGCGAGAAGATCCTCTACTACGAGGGCCAGCCCCGCTTCGAGGTGGGCTTCCTCCGGCAGGCCGTCCGGGACGACGAGAACCTCCAGGTGGTCGTCCTCCAGCGGACGGGCGACGAGCGCTTCGTACGGCTCGACGTGGACTCCGGCGACGAGCTCTCGGGCGGTTTTCCGAGCACGCGGGAGGAGCTCTTCGAGTACCGCGCGCTCATCCTAGGGAGCGTCGAGGCGAGTTCCTTCTCCCCCGACCAGCTCCGGATGATCGTCGACTTCGTGGACCGGAGGGGCGGGAGCCTCCTCGCCCTCGGCGGCCCGGCCGCGCTCGCGGAGGGAGGATTTGCGGGGACGGCGCTCGCCCCGCTCTTCCCCGTTGAGATCGCCCCGCCGCTCGGGGGAGTCGAGGATGCGGAGGACTTCTGGGCCACGGTACGACTGCTACCGACCCGGAGCGGGCTCACGCACCCCGCGCTTCGCCTCACGGAGGAGGACGCGGATGCGGAGGCCGAAGCCGAGCCCGGTGAGGAGCGCGGGGTGACGCCGTGGGAGGAGCTTCCCGCGCTCACGACGGTGAACCTCGTCGGCGAGGCCCGGGCGGGCGCGACGGTCCTCCTCGAGGGAGAGGTCCAGGAGGTCTTCGGCTCCCGCGCCGGACCCGGCTACGCGGAGAACCCCTCGCCGATCTTCGCCTTCCAACGCTACGGGGCTGGGCTCGCCGTCGTCCTCGCGGTCCACGATACCTGGCTCTGGCAGATGCACAGCGAGATCGCACTCGAGGACGAGACCCACGAGCGCTTCTGGAAGCAGTTGCTCCGGTGGATGGTGCAGGAGGTGCCCGAGGCGATCGAGGTCGGCGCGACGGAGACGCGCGTCGCACCCGCCCAGCCGGTCGAACTCGTGGCCCGCATCTCTAGCGAGGAATACCTCCCCGTCAATGACGCGCGGGTGACCGCCCGGATCATCGATCCCTTCGGGGCCGAGGAGGAGCTCGCGCTTACCTGGGACCTCGACCGTGACGGGGAGTACCGCGGCTCCTTCCTCCCCGCCGTCGATGGCCCCTACGAGGTGGAGGTGGATGCGCTCGACGGAGAGCGGCTCCTCGTCGCGCCCGCCCTTCACATCCAGGCGGGGGTCCTCGACGAGGAACTCCAGAGCGGCGCGATGCGCGGCAACCTCCTCCGCAGGATCGCATCCGAGACGAACGGGCAGTTCTACACGGTGGCGGAGCTGGACCCACTCCCGGAGGCACTCCGCTACACCGAGCGTGGCACCGTGGTGCAGGAGGAGCGCGACCTCTGGGACCTCCCCCTCTTCTTCTTCCTCCTGATGGTCCTCCTCTTCGCCGAGTGGCTCGTTCGCCGCCGGCTCGGACTCGCATGAAGCCGCCTGCGCGGCGCCGCCTGGCACTCGCGCTGCCCCTCCTTGCCGCCTTGGGCTCCCCCCTTCACGGGCAGGAGACGCACGTCCTGATCGTCTCGGGCCTCGGCGGGGAGACGGAGTACTCGGAGCGCTTCGTCGAGTGGGGGCTCGGAATGGTCGAGGCCGCGCGGGAGGCGGGCGTCCCCGAGGCGAACGTCCGCTTCCTCGCCGAGGACCCGGGGGCGGCCCCGGGCCGGATTCACGGGCGCTCGGCGAGGGAGGAGGTCGAGCGGGCCTTCGCGGAACTCGCGGCCGAGAGCGCCCCCGAGGACCGGATCCTCCTCCTCCTGATCGGGCACGGGGGCGGCGGCGGGGAGGAGTCCCGGGTGAGCATGCCGGGACGGAGCCTTCGCGCATCCGAGTACCGGGAGCTCGTCGAGGCACTCGCTCCGCGCACCGTCGCCCTCGTGAACCTCGCAAGCGCGAGCGGCGACTTCGTTCCCGTCCTCTCGGGAGAGGGGCGGATCGTCGTCACCGCGACCCGGAGCTCGCGGCAGCGCAACGCCGCGCTCTTCGGCGGCTACTTCATCCAGGCGTACGGGGGAGAGGACACGGATGCGGACCGCGACGGGCGGATCTCCCTCCTCGAGGCCTTCGAGTACGCGCGGATCGAGACGGACCGCTACTACGCGGACCGGGGCCTCATCGCATCCGAGACCCCACTCCTCGAGGACCGGAGCGAGGGCACGGGTGAACCCGAACCGGGCGGGGAGTCGGGGGTCGGGCAGCTCGCGGCCCGCTTCTTCCTCGAGAGCGCCGTCCCGACGGAGATCACCGGGGACGACGCCCGGGCGCAGCGCCTTCGGACGCTCTACGGCGAGCAAGCTGGCCTCGAGGACGAGGTCGCGAGGCTCCGCCAGAGAGAGGGATCGATGACGCCCGAGACGTACCGGGCGGCGCTCGAGGCGATCCTCGTGGCGCTCGCCGAGACGGGGGCCGAGATCCGGGAGCTGGAGGCGGACCCATGAGCCGGAGGCGCGCCGGGACACGGCTCCGACCGCTCCTCGTCCTCCTCTCCGCATCGCTCGCGGGGTGCGTGGGAAGCGACGGCGCGCGCGCCCAGAGCCCGGAAGCGCTCGAGGCGCTCCTCCAGGCGGGAGAGTACGAGGAGGCGATCGAGCGCCTCGAGCGGGAGCTTGGAAGTCCCGCGTCGCCGGGCGCAGCCCACGATCTCGCCGAACTCCTCCGCACCGTCGGGCGGCTCGAGGAGAGCGAGGACGTCCTCCGGGAGGGGCTCGCGGCAAGCCCGGGACACCCGCGGCTCCTCCTCGCCCAGGGACGCCTCCTCCTCGGGACCGGGCGGCTCGAGGAGGCAATCGCCGTTCTCGACGAGGCCGAGGCGGCGGGCTCGGATGGAGACGCCCTCCTCGCGCGGATGCACCGGGGCGAACTCCTCCACCGGACGGGGGAGCAGGAGGCGGCGCTCGACCTCTTCGACTCCTTCATCGACGTCTACAACCGCTCGGCGGCGCTCGACGCCCGGGAGCTCGTCGCCATCGCCCACGCTGTCCGCCACCTCGAGGTGAGGGACTCGGCGCTCCTCCAAGACGCGCTCCGCGCCTTCGACGAGGCGCTCGCGCGCGATCCAAACAACCTCGAAGCGCGCCTAGGGATCGGATCCCTCTTCGTTCGAACGTACCAGACGGTCGACGCGAGGGAGGCCTACCAGGAGGTGCTCGCCCGCCGCTCGAGGGACCCGAGGGCACTCCTCGGGATGGCGGAGGCACTCCAGGTCGAGGGCTCCTCCCAGGCGGGCGACCTCGTGGACCAGGCGCTCGAGGTGAACCCGAGACTCGTCCCCGCCCGCGTGCTCCGGGCGCGGATCCGCTTCGCCAGCGAGGATCTGGAAGGGGCGGAGGAGGATCTCGCGGCCGCACTCGAGGTGGACCCCATCTCGAGTGCGGCGAGGGCCGTCCTCGCCGCGATGCACTTCGTCGCCGGGCGGGAGGCGGAGTTCGAGGCGGTCACCGAGAGCGTCCTCGCCCTGAATCCGCGAGACGCGACGTACTTCGTCACCGTCGCCGAGCTCGCCTCGACCCGCCGCTACTACGCGGAGGCGGCGGCGTTCGCCGGCCGGGGCGTGGTGGTCGATTCCCTCGCTTGGACCGCGTACGGCACGGAGGGCCTGAACCAGCTCCGGGTCGGGGAGATGGTCGAGGGACGCGAGAACCTCGAGATCGCGTTCGAGGGGGACCCGTACAACCTCTGGTTCAAGAACACACTCGACCTCCTCGACGTGATGGCCGGGTTCGAGATGCTCGAATCGGACCGGATCCAGGTCTTCGTCGATCCGGAGGACGGGGAGGCGCTCGCGATCTACCTCCTCGAGGCGAGTGAGCGGGCGTACGAATCGCTCTCGGCGCGCTACGGATTCAGGCCCGCGACGCCGCTTAGGGTCGAGGCCTTCCGCCGGAGCGCCGACTTCTCCGTCCGGACGGTGGGCCTCGCTGGGCTCGGCGCGCTCGGGGTGGCCTTCGGCCGCGTGGTCGCGATGGACTCCCCCGCGGCGCGAGGCACCACAGGCTACCACTGGGCCTCCACCCTCTGGCACGAGATGGCGCACGTCGTCCACCTAGGGATGACGGGCCACCGCGTCCCCCGCTGGCTAAGCGAGGGGCTCGCCGTGCACGAGGAGCGGCTCGCCGGCCCCGGGTGGGGCTCCCGCCCCGGGCTCCCCTTCTTCGCGGCGTACCTCGAGGATCGGCTCCGCCCGCCGAGCGAACTGAGCCAGAGCTTCGTCAGTCCGCGCTTCCCCGAGGAGATCGGCTTCGCTTACACCCTCGGATCCCTTGTATCGGAGTGGATCGAGTCGGGGTGGGGCTTCGCCGGGATCCGGGGGATGCTCACGGGCTACGGGGAGGGACTCTCGCACGGGGACGTCCTCGCACGGGAGTTCGACCTCGGCCTCGAGGCGTTCGACGAGGCGTTCGACGAGTGGCTCCGGGAGCGCTATCCGGGCGCCTTCGCCGCGGCGGAGGCAGCGCTCGAGCTGCGGGACATCGAGGGGGAGACGCGCCGGGAACCGGCATGGCTCGAGGCGCGGGTCTCCGAACGGCCGGAGGACGTGGAGAGCCGGATCGCGCTCGCCCGGATCCGGCTCGAGGAGGAGCGGGCGGACGAGGCCGAGGAGCTCCTCCTCGAGGCCCGCGCCCGGTTCCCGGAGAACCCCGATCCGCGCGGGCCAAACCGCCTCCTCGCGGAGCTTCTCGAGGAGCGGGGCGAGGCGGGGGCGGCGATCGAGGCGCTTGAGGCCCACCTCTCGATCGTAGCCGATGACTACGGGGCGCACCTCCAGCTCGCGGACCTCCGCGAGGAGAGGGGCGACCACGAGCGGGCTGCGCGGGCGCTCGAGGGCGCCCTTCAGGTATACCCCTTCGAGATCCCGCTCCACGAGCGGCTTGCGGAGCTCTACCGGGAGCTCGGAGAGGCGGAGGCGGAGGTGCGCGAGCGGCGGGTGACGCTCGCTCTCGCGCCCGCGGACCGGACCGGCACGCTGTACGAACTCGCCGGCGCGCTGTACCGTGCGGGCGCGGTGGACGAGGCGAGGGCGCGGATCCTCGAGACGCTCGAGCTGGCGCCCCGCTTCCCCGAGGCGCAGGATCTCCTCCTCAGGATCATGTCGGCCCCCGGGGGGATGTAAATCACTGGAACGAGAGCGGGCGGGCGGCTCCGGAGCTACCGGAAAGGCCCTGACGCGAGGAACAGGATCGATTCAGGAGGCGTGTGTGGATCTCGAGAATGCGACGGCGGTGGAGACGGTCGAGGCCCCGCCGGAGAGCAGGAGCGACGTCGAGCTTGCGGACCGGATGCGGTCGAGCCGGGACGCGATCCTCGCGGAGGTGGGGAAGCGGATCGTGGGACAGCGGGACGTCCTCGACCAGGTGCTCCTCTCCCTCTACGTCGGGGGGAACAGCCTCATCATCGGGGTACCGGGGCTCGCCAAGACGATGATCATTCACGTCATGGCGCAGGTCCTCGACCTCGACTTCTCGCGGATCCAGTTCACACCGGACCTGATGCCTTCGGACATCACGGGCACCGAGATCCTCCAGGAAGATCCCGCCTCCAGCCGGAGGCATATGACCTTCCGGCCCGGTCCGATCTTCGCGAACATCGTGCTCGCCGACGAGATCAACCGTACCCCCCCAAAGACGCAGGCCGCGCTCCTTGAGGCGATGCAGGAGCACCGCGTGACGGTCCAGGGTGTGACGTACACGCTCGAGGAGCCCTTCTACGTCTTCGCGACCCAGAACCCGATCGAGCTCGAGGGCACCTACCCCCTCCCCGAGGCCCAGCTCGACCGCTTCATGTTCGAGATCGTGATCGAGCACCTCCCCGAAAACGAGGAATTCGACGTCGTTCGCGAGACGACGGGCGTCCTCAAGGGCGACCCGAAGAGCGTCGTCACGAAGGAGGAGATCGTCCAGTTCCAGCAGCTCGTCCGCCGGGTCCTCGTCTCGGATGCGGTCGCCGGCTACGCGCTGAGCATCGTGCGGGCCACCCGCCCGGAGGCGGACGGATCGCTCGACTTCGTCCGGCAGTGGATCGCCTACGGAGCGAGCGTGCGCGCCGCGCAGTACCTCGTCCTCGGAGGGAAGGCGCGGGCGCTCACGCGCGGACGCTTCGCGGTGGATTTCGAGGACATCCGCGCCCTCGCGCACCCGGTTCTCCGCCACCGGATCCTCGCCAACTTCCAAGCGCAGTCCGAGGGCGTGACGACGGGCCAGTTGGTGGACCGGCTCCTCAAGGCCGTCCCCGAGCCGAAGTCGGGGATGTAGGGGGAGGGGCGATGCCTGCGGAGAACGCGTGGAGCCAGGGCCGGGTCGGACCGGGCGCGCAGTTCCTCGACCCGAAGACGCTTCAACGGATCGGGAGCCTGGAGCTCGTCGCGCGCGGCGTCGTCGAGGGATTCCTACAGGGCCTCCATCGCTCCCCCTTCGTCGGGCAGTCGATGGACTTCGCGGAGTACCGCCCCTACGTGGTCGGCGACGACCCGCGCCGCGTCGACTGGAAGGTCTTCGCCCGGACGGAACGGTACTACGTGAAGGAGTACGAGGCCGAGACGAATGCGAACTTCACCGTCCTTCTCGACTGCTCGCACTCGATGGCCTTCGGGGACGGGGAGCTCACGAAGTTCGACTACGCACGCTACCTCGCCGCGTGCCTCTCGTTCCTCGCGCGGAAGCAGGGCGACCGCGTGGGGATCCTGACCTTCGACTCCGAAGTCCGTGACGTCGTCCCCTGCTCCGCCCGCCACCTCGAGCTCGTGCTCCTCACGATCAGTCGCGCGGGCGCCGAGCGGCGGGGTGATTTCGGGCTCGCCCTCCAGGACGTGACGAGCCGGCGGACGAGAAAGGGGCTCGTAGCGCTCATCTCGGATCTCTACGTCGAGCCGGAGAAGCTCAGGGGGCCGCTCAACCGTCTCCGGGAGGTCGGAAATGATGTCATGGTCTTCCACGTCCTCGACCCGGCGGAGCGGAACCTTCCGTACGAGGGGAAGTTCACCCTCGAGGACATGGAGACCCAGGAGATCCTCCCGATGACGCCGGAAGAGCTCAGGAAGGAGTACAGTGAGCTTTTCGCCGCGCATATCGCCGAGGTCCGTCGGGTCCTCGTCGGCGCCGGGACCGATCACGTCCTGGTGGATACGGGCGAGCCGCTCGACCAGGTACTCTTTCACTACCTCCTGTCACGGCAGGAGCGGATGCGGAGGGGACAGTGGGCGTCTCTTTCCTGACACCTCTCTTCCTCGCCGGCTTCATCGGCGTCATGGTGCCGCTCATCATCCACCTGATCCGGCGGCACCGGGGACGGGTGATTCCCTTCCCCTCGCTCATGTTCCTCAGGCGGCTCCCCGTCGAGACGGTCCAGCGGCGGACGCTTCGCGACTGGCCCCTCCTCCTCCTTCGTATCGGGGCCCTCGTACTGATCGCGCTCGCCTTCGCCCGGCCGGTGCTACAGCTCGGCACCGAGGAGGACGGTGTCGCGGGCGATCCGCTCCGGGAGGTCGTGCTCGTCGTGGACCGTTCGTGGAGCATGGCGGGAAGCGAGCGGTGGGAGCGGGCGATGGACGAGGCCCGGGACGCGCTCGGCGGCCTCGTGAGCCCCGACCGCGCCTCGCTCGTCCTCTTCGACGCCATCGGCCGCGTCGCCGTCGAACCCACGCTCGATCCCGGCCGCGTCCAGGCGGTGCTCGACACGGTTCAGCCCGGGTGGGGCGGGACGCAGATTGGGGCCGGACTCCAGGCGGCGAGCGGGATCCTGCAGGCCTCGGACCGATCACGGCGGGAGATCGTCCTCATCTCCGACTTCCAGCGCCGGGGGTGGGAGGACGGTCCGAGAGACCCGATCCCGGAGGGCACGGCGTTCGTGACAGCGGACGTGGGAGACGACGGGCTAGGATCAATGATCGTCTCGGACGTGACCCTCGATTACAGCTTCCAAGAGGGCCGTCAACGGGTCCGCCCGGCGGCGAGGGTGATCCGGCAGGGAGGGGAAACGCCCGCCCGCGCGGAGGTCGTGATCGAGGTGGACGGCCAGCAGATCGAGGCGGAGACGGTCGAGATCCCCTCCGACGGGGCGCTCTCCGTCCCCTTCGCACCGATCACCGTCCCGGAGGAGGGGATCCGGGGCATGGTGCGGGTGGACCCGGAGGGAGGCACGGAGAGCGAGCCATTCCGCTTCGTTGTCTCGGCGAGCGAGATCCTCTCCGTGGTCCTGGTGGAGGAGACGGGCGTCCTCGGAGGGGGGGGGGCACCCTACCTCAGAAGCGCGCTCGACGTGCAGGGGGGTGTGCCGATGCAGGTCGAGACGCGGCGAACGGCGAGCCTCTCGGCGAACGAGCTCGAGGGCGTCGACCTCGTCATCCTGAACGACGTCCCCCTCCCCGCCGGGGGATCCGCGACGGCGCTCCAGGCCCACGTACGGAGGGGCGGCGGGCTCCTCGTGACCTCGGGGCCGGGGAGCGATCCCGAGAGCTGGAGCTCGGCATGGAACGAGTTCCTCCCCGCCCGCCCGGGCGAGATCATCGAGCGGGACCCCGCCCGGGGAGCGAGCCTCGCGCAGGTGGACCGGGATCACCCGATCTTCACCGTCTTCGGGGGGGAGAGCGGGAGCGGGCTCGGCGCGCCGAGATTCTTCCGCTATCGGCGCCTCAACGTACCCGAGCCGGAGCCCACCGCCGACGGAGAGGAGAGTGCCGGGGAGGAGCCGGATCCGCGGGTCCTCGCCCGATTCGACGACGGCGCGCCGGCGCTCGCTCAGCGCACGGTGGGCGCAGGGCGCGTCCTCGTCTGGAGCTCCACCTTCGACAACGAGTGGAGCGACTTCCCCCTGCACTCGGTCTTCCTCCCCGTCGTGAGGGAGATCGTGCAGTTCACGGGGGCACGGCGCGAGAGCGTCCCCTACTTCACGGTGGGCCAGCCCCTCGACGCCCGCTTCCTCCTCATCGAGGCGGGGCTCCTTGAGGAGGGAGCAGCACCGGCCGGGGAGACGGGGGGCGGGGCGGACGCCCCGGGTCCGGTCCTCGGGCTCCTCGTGGGCCCCGACGGCTCGGCCCTCGAGCTCACTCCGTCCGGGGGCGCGCTCCTCCAGCTCGCCTCCCCCGGGTTCTACGAGGTTCGGGAGGAGGAGGACGCCAACACGGGATGGGTCCTCGCGGTGAACGCGGACGTCCGGGAGGCGGACCTTGCGAGGATCGACCCCGAGGAGCTGACGCTCGCGGTGGCCCCGTCGAGCGCGGAGGAGAGCGCAGCCGTGGGAGGGAACCTGGTGGCCGGAGGCGATCTCTCCCAGGGGAGCGATGCCCGCACGGGGCTCGAGGACGGCGAGCGAAGGCAGGGCGCGTGGCGGTTTCTTCTCCTCGGGGCGATTCTCTTCCTCCTCGGCGAGACGCTCCTCGCCGGGCGGAAGAAGCCGCTGGCGAAGCAGGCCAGATAGGCGTACCGTAGAGTGGGTATTCGGCGGCCCGATACGCGGAGCGGGGTCATGGGGAAGCGATTCGAGGGCGGGGAGCGAAGGGAACTTCGGAACGTCGTCCAGACCGTGCGCCGCCGGTGGCGGCTCCGGACGATCCTCCGCGGGGTCCTGTACTCGACGGTATCGATCGTCTCGGCGCTCGTAATCGTCCAGCTCCTCGTCGAGGCGTGGCCCTGGGGGCCCCGGAGCGCGGCGGTCGCCACCGGCGTTCTCTACATCGGCGCCGCCCTCGTCACCGCTGTCACGCTCCTCAGGCCCATCCTCCGCCGCGTCTCCGACCGCCAGGTCGTCCTCTACCTGCGGGAACACGAGCCCAACCTGAGGTCGGAGATCCTCACGGCGGTCGAGGCGCTCGAGGCGGAAGCGGACCCGCGGAGGGCCCAGCTCCTCGACGGCCTCATCCGCTCCGCCGTCCTTCGCGCGCGCGCCGTCGCCGGGGGGCGGCGGGTCGACGAGGAGCCGATCCGGCGCCTCTCCTGGTGGAGCGCGGGGGTGGCGACCGCCGTCGTGCTCCTCCTGCTCACCGATCCGCTCGGGCTTCGCGAGGAGGAGGCGCCGGACCTCCTTCGCCCGTGGACGTCCGTCGTGCTTCCCCCGCCGCTCGCGATCCAGCTCCTCCCCGGGGATACGGTCCTCCCGAGGGGCGCCGAGCTCCATATCGCGGCACGGCTCGAAGGGTTCGACTCCGAAGAGGTCGAAGTGGCCTTCCAGTCGGAGGAGGGGACCGAGTGGGAGCGCTGGCCCATGCTCATCCAAGACGAGGAGGTCGGGGATCACGAGTTCGTGCTCTTCCGGGTGGAGGAGCCGATGGACTACTTCGCCGAGGCGGCCGGCGTTCGCTCCGGGACCTACCGGATCGATGTCGTCGATCTCCCGTACGTCGCACGCCTCGAACTCGAGCTCCATCACCCCGCCTACACGCGCCTGCCCCCGGAGGTCATCGAGTCAGCCGGAGACATCTTCGTCCTCCCCGGCACCCGGGTCGTGGTTCGGGCGGAACCGACGGTCCCGATCCCCGCCGCCCGCATCGTCCTCGACGAGGTGGGCGAGGTGGCGATGACCCTGGACGCAGAGGCCCGGCTCACCGGCGAGTTCGTGGCGGAAGAGCCGGGATTCTACCGGATCGATCTCGAGGACGACGAGGGGACGACGCACCGCGGCAGCCCCGATCACCTGATCGACATCGTGGAGGACCTCCCCCCGATCGTATCGATCGAGAGACCCGCGAGGGATGTCCGCGTCACCTCCGTGGAAGAGGTGTACGTGGAGGCCGAGGCCTCGGACGACTACGCCGTCGCCACCATGGAGCTGATCTTCTCTGTGAACGGTGGTCCGGAGGACATGATCCCTCTCCTCTCTGGATCGGAGTCGCGTCTGAGCGAGGTCTCCGCCGGCCACACCTTCTTCCTCGAGGACTACGACCTTCAGCCCGGAGACCTCGTCTCCTATCACGTCCGCGTGCTCGACAACGGGCCGCTGGCCGAGGAGCGGGAGGCACGTACCGACCTCTTCTTCATCGAGGTCCGCCCGTTCTCCCAGGACTTCCGCCAGGCGGAACAGGGAGGCGGCGGGGGCGGGGGTGGAGGGGGCGGGGGTGATCCGATGGCTGGGCAGTTCTCCGAGCGCCAGAGGGAGATCGTGACCGCCACCTTTAACGTGGGCCGCGACTGGCGCCAGATCGCCCCCGAGCTCCTTGAAGAGGACATCGCCACGATCGCGCTCTCGCAGGGGAGCCTGATGGAGGAGGTCCGAAGCTTCCTCGCGGAGCTCCAGGGCCGTCTGCAACGGGCACCGGAGGAGATGCGCCAGGTCGCCGACGAGCTCCCCCTCGCGACGGCAGAGATGGAAGCAGCGCTGGCGGCCCTCGAAGAGAACGAGACCGGTGAGGCGCTCGCTCCGGAGCAGCGCGCCCTCCAGCACCTCCTCAGAGCCGAGTCCGTCTTCCGCGAGATCCAGCTCGCGCAGCAGCAGAACCAGGGCGGGGGTGGGGGTGGGGCGAGCGGCGCGGAGATCCGGGAGGATCTCGCGGACTTCTTCGATCTGGAGATGGAGCGGCTCCGCAATCAGTACGAGGAGCTGCAGCGGGGCCAGCGCCAGCAGATGGACCAAGAGCTCAACTCGGCGCTCGAGCGGCTGAAGGAGCTCGCCCGGCGGCAGGAACAGGAGCAGGAGCGGCTCCAGCGCGTGGCCGAACGGCTCCCGCCCGGAGCGGCGGGTGCCGGGGGCGAGAGCCAGCGCCGCCTGGCGGAGGAAGCCGAAGAGCTCGCACGTGAGCTGGAGAGACTGTCGCGGGAATACTCGTCCCCCGAGCTCGCCCAGACGGCCCGGGAGCTTGAGGAAGCCGCAAACGCGATGCGCCGCTCCGCCACTGCCCGGAACCAGAGCGGCGTGGGGCAGGCGAGCGCGGCGCAGGAGGCGCTCGAGGAAGCCCGCCGGCTCCTCGAACGGGATCAGACGAACCGGCTCGGGCGAGACGCCCAGGACGCAGTCGCCGAGACGGAGCGTGCGCTTGAGCGGCAACGGGAGATCGAGGCGGCGGTAGCGGATATGCCGACCGGGCTCGCGGGGAGGGCCGAAGCGCTGCCCCCCATCCTGGACCAGAAGGATCAGTTGATCGAGGAGCTCGAGAACCTCGAGGGCGAGCTGAACCGGCTGGCGGACGAGGCGGAGGATCCGCGGGCGGAGCGGGGGTTCCGGGAGGCAGCCTCCGCGATTCGGGATGGTCAGCTCCCCGACCGTATCGACTTTTCGAAGAGTCTGGTCGCGTCCTCGAGGCCGGAACAGTCCGAGGAGTTCGAGGAGCAGATCACTGACTTGATCGAGGAGCTCTCCGCGCAGGTGCAGACCGCCGCCGGAACGCTCGATCCGGATGCGACCGACCCGGCTGCCGAGTTCGCCGAGAGGACGCGCGAGTTGGTCCGGGCGGCGGAGTCGATGGAGGAACGAGCCCGCCAGGCAGCCGAGGGCGAGCAGGCCGGAGGCGAGGCGCAGGGAGGCGAAGGGCAGCCCGGCGGAGAACCCTCGGACGGTCAGCAATCCGGCGGTCAGCAGACCGGGGGACAGCAAGCAGGCGGTCAGCAGGCGGGAGGCGGGAACCAGTTCGGCGGGAACCGCCTCGGGCCGGGCGGCCCCGGGGGGTGGTTCGATGGGGACATCGCGCGCCAGCTCAGCCGGGAGGCAGGGGAACGCCGATTCCAGGCAGAGTCGCTCCGGGACCGCCTCGCGGAAGCGGGGGCACCACGCGAGAGTCTCGAGGGCCTCGAGGGCGTGATCGGCTCATTCCAGAGGCTCGAGGCGCTCGGGATCTACGGAGAGCCGCGCGCCCTCGCCGAGCTCCAGCGGGAGCTGATCGAGAGCCTCCGGGAGCTCGACTTCGACATCCGCCGGCACTTCGCCACCGAAAGCCGTGAGGGCCCCACGGTCATCGGCTCGGGGGAGGTGCCCGAGGGCTACCAGGATCTCGTTGAGGAGTACTTCCGGAGCCTCGCCAGGTAGTTTTTGAACCCGGTTCAGCCATGCGACGCATTCGTTGGATCCTCGGCGCCGTCCTTCCCGTAGCCGCTCTCCTCGGAGCGACCAGGCTCTCCTCCGCGCACGAGATCCCGGCGACCGTCACGGTCCAGACCTACATCCGGGCAGACGGCGACGTCCTCCGGATGCTGGTCCGCGTCCCACTCGCATCGATGCGGGACATCCAGTTCCCGCTCCGGGGTCCCGGCTACATCATGATCGAGGAGGCGGACCCGTACCTCCGGGACGCCGCCGTCCTCTGGCTCGTCGACTACCTGCAGCTCTTCGAGAACGACGAACTTCTTGATCGCCCCGAGGTCGCGGCGACCCGGATCTCACTTCCCTCCGACCGGTCTTTCGTCTCCTTCGACAGCGCACTCGCGCAAATCCTGGGGCCTCCCCTCCCGGCCACGACGGATCTGGTCTGGAACCAGGCAATGCTCGACGTGGTGCTCGACTACGCGATCGAATCCGACGAGTCGCGGTTCTCGATCTTGTCCGAGCTCTCGCACCTGGGCCTCACGACGACGACGATCCTTCGCTTCGACCTCCCGGGGAGCGAGGAGCGCCTCTATCAGTTCAATGGAAATCCCGGGCTTGTCGATCTCGACCCGAGGTGGTATCAGGCCTTCCTCCAATTCGTGGAACTCGGCTTCTTCCACATCCTCGACGGGATCGACCACCTCCTCTTCCTCCTCTGCCTCATCATCCCCTTCCGGCGCATCGTGCCGCTGATCACCCTCGTGACTTCCTTCACGGTCGCTCACTCGATCACGCTCGGAGCATCGGCATTCGGGTATGCGCCTTCCGCGCTCTGGTTTCCCCCGCTCGTGGAGACACTGATCGCGCTCTCGATTGTCTTCATGGCGCTTGAGAATATCGTGGGGGCGAATCTGCAGAGGCGCTGGCTCGTCGCCTTCGGCTTCGGGCTCGTGCACGGCTTCGGATTCTCTTTCGCGCTGCGCGAGTCGCTGCAGTTCGCCGGCTCCCACCTCGTGACCTCGCTCCTCGCCTTCAACGTCGGCGTGGAGATCGGGCAGATCGCGGTACTCCTTGTGGCCGTCCCCGCCCTCGTCCTCCTCCTCCGGCATGTGGTGGCGGAGCGGAGCGGCGTGATCATCATGTCCGCCCTCATCGCCCACACCTCGTGGCACTGGATGGCGGACCGTTGGGGGACGCTGCAGGCGTATACGATCTCCCTCCCGCCCCTCGACATCGTCTTCCTCCTCACCCTGGTCCGCTGGGCCATGGCGATCCTGATCCTCACCGGCCTCGCCTGGCTCATGAAGGGGATCTTCGGAAAACTCGAAGAGATCGCAGGGGGAGCCGGATCCACGGGCTCGAGTCCCCAGGTCGAGCTCTAGCAGCCTGGACTGCCCGCCCCACGCGTCGGGGGAACCGGCTTGTTGCCGTGCCCGGCGCGCGGCAATAGACTAGATGAGTCGGGTCGCCTTGGAGCTGTTCAGCGGGCCGGTGCCCTCGTCCATCCAAAATCGTTCAACCCCGACTCCCATGCCTCGGAACTCAATGCGCACCGCCCTCGCCGCCCTCATCCTCGTGGGCCTCGGCCACGCCGCCCCGCTCTCCGCCCAGAGTGCCGGTGAGACGCTCCGTGACGAGTTCCCCGAGCTCGCCGGCCTCTTTGACGCCTTCGACGTCACGCAGGCGGCGATGTACGACCGGCTTCTCGCGATCACCGAGTCCAGCGACTCAGCCGCGGGGCGGGCCGAGCTCCGCGAATCACTCATGCGCGCGATGAGCATGTCGATGGCCGAGATGATGGCCGAGATGAACCAAATGATGGACATGGGCATGATGGCCGGCCCCTTCGGGATGCTCGAGACGAATGCGGCGCAGGAGCTGAGGGCCCTGATACAGACGGAGCCCTCCCCCGAGGAGGCCCGAACCTCCCTGCCTGGGAGCGAGGCGCTGACCGAGAGGGCCGCGGCCGTCATCGCGCACGGCCGGGAGTTCCAGGCCCGGCTCTTCGACATCTATGCCGACGGTGGGATCATGGACAAGCAGGCCGCCGTGGACGAGGCGGTCGAAGAGTACCTCTCCGACCCGAATTCCGTCGCCGCCGAGGCGAAGAACCCCGTCCTCATGTACGGCCACCCCTTCGCGGGCGCGATGAGGACCGGACACCCGCAGATCAGCGGGCTCTTCTGGGCCTCGCAGTGGCTGCAACTGGCTTCGCTCGAGCCTCTCATGTCGGGGGGCGACGTACCGGCGGGGCTGAACACGGCGATCGAGCGCTACGAGGCGAAGGTCACCGGGATGGGCGACATGTCCCCCGTGCCCACCGAGATCCCGATGGTGCCAGCGATCGCCCCCCTCCTCCTGAACCGCCACCCCGAGGCGGCGTGGATCATCGACAACGTGAACATTCTCGAGCTCGTGATCGCGGACCTCCTCGTCCACCCGGACGTGGAGGATCGCGCCGGCTCGATCGACGCGATCGCGGCCGAGTTCACAGACAAGGGGTCGAACATCCTGATGGGGTCGATGGGTTACCGGGACTACCTCCTCTCCGCCCTTCGGACCGGGATCTACAACCAGGGCGGGCCCGCCCTGGGTCAGCTGGCCCGCTCCGAGCGGAACCGCTCCCGGATGGAGATGGAGATGGGGGGACACGTTTCGCTGCCCGGGATGAACTAGGAGACGCCCCGGCTCCCCGCCGGCTCAGCTGGCGATATCGGGCCAGGCCTCGACGAGGCGCTCTGCGCTCCGCCACGCGAGCGCTTGGACAGTAAGCGTCGGGTTTCGAGCGCCGCTCGTCCCCATCACAGACGCACCGAGAAGACCCACGTTCCCCGCCTCGTGGGAGAAGCCCCAGCGGTCCACCACATTCGTCTGGGGCTCGTCACCCATCCGCGTGCCCCCGTACGCGTGGGTCGTCACCCCCATCGTGCTCCCGAGCCCGGACGGACTTACCTCGACGGCCCCAGCCGCCCGGTACCACTCGATCATCTTCTCCTGTAGGAAGGCGGCGATCCCGAGCTCGTTGTCGCGGTAGGAGGCGGTGATCCGTATGACGGGACGGCCGAGTGGGTCCGTCACTGCGGGATCCAGGTCCAGGTAGTTCGTATCGTAGGGGAGCGTCGTCTTCTGGATGTAGGAGTTCACGGACCGGTCCGCGTTCTCCCGGATGAACCTCTTCCAGGCGCTCCCCCAGTTCGGCCCGCGCCCGAAGGTACTCATGCTCGCGGCCCCGATCGGACGGCGATCGGAGTAGACCCAGAGGTTGCCGCCACCGATGAAGGGGACCTCGGAGTGGTCGAAGTTGTCGTCGGCGAAGTCGTCGACTGCCACCCCCTGCGCGGGGAGCCCGTACCACGCCCCCAGCTCGAAGGGGAAGAGCGCGGATACGCCCGCACCCTGGTGATGGCTGAAGTAGTGGCGTCCAACCTGCCCGTGGTTGTTCGAGAGGCCCTCCGGGTACGCCTTCGAGCGGGAGAGGAGAAGCATCCGGACGTTCTCGTAGGTGTAGCCCGCGAGGAGGACGACCCTCGCCGGCTGGAAGAACTCGTCGGTGCCGGTCACATACCGTACCCCGGTGGCCCTACCCTCCCCGTCCACCTCGACGCTCGTGACGTGGGCCCTCGGGATCACGCTGAGGTTTCCCGTCTTGAGCGCCTTCGGGATCGTCGTCACGTACGTTGCGCTCTTCGCATCGACGTGGCATCCGCCCTTGCTGCAGTGCCCGTGGTATACGCACCCGGGCCGGCCCTCGTAGGGCTCGGTCGTGATCGCCGCGGGTCCCGGGAAGGGCGTCCACCCGAGCGAATTCGCCGCCCCCGCCATTCGCTCGAGGAAGGCCGTCCAGCGGAGCGGGGGCATCGGGTACTCCCGCGAGCGCGGCCCCTCGAAGGGATTCCCGCGCGAATCGATCATCCCCTGGACGTTGCCCGCCTGGCCGGAGACGCCCACCTCCCGCTCCACGATGTCGTAGAAGGGCTCGAGCTCGTCGTAATCGAGCGGCCAGTCCTCGACGGTGGAGCCCGCCGGGATCTGGGACGCCCCGTACCTCCGCGTCGTCTCGCTCACGACGCGGAAGTCCCACGGGTTCAGCCGCCAGCTCTGCGCCCAATAGTGGATCGACGTTCCGCCGACGGCATTCATCATCGGGTGCGTCCCGACCTGCACGGCGGTCTCCGACGGGTTGCCGCGGACGGTCGGCCGCTCCTCCTGGGTCTTCTTCACGATGAAGGGCCAGTCGCGGACGTTGTTTCGGATCTCGTCCGGAACGAAGTCGCGGCGGTCGAGCCAGGTGCCGGCCTCGAGCCCCACGACTCTGAGGCCCGCACGGGCGAGGGGCAGGACGGCCACGCCCCCGGCTGCTCCCATCCCTACGACTACGACGTCGGCGTCGGGGTTCTTTCTGGGCATGTCAAGCTCACTCGTACGCGGAACGCCGGAGCGGCTCGAGCGTTCCGGCCTCGAGCCCCTCCTGATCCTCGGCGCTCACCGCGCGCCGGGGTCCCGGATAGCCGATAAGGTCCCACCCAATGAAGTCCCTGTTGCCCCCGTAGGCCGGGTCCCCGAAGGTGGCCTGCCAAGTGTGGGCGCGGACCGTGTTGAAGAAGGCGGCGGAGCTCCCGAGGAAGCCGGCTCCGCTCCCCGTGGCTCCGCCCGTCTGGAGATCGAAGAGGACGGAGTCCTGCTCGTGCTCCGGCAGCCCTGTAAAGGGGGCGCCGCGCGCGTACTCGGCGTACCGGTCGAGGGCGAGAAGACCGGCGCGGTAGAGCTCGCGCGA
The DNA here is from genome assembly GCA_965206975.1 of Longimicrobiales bacterium. Taxonomy (GTDB): domain Bacteria; phylum Gemmatimonadota; class Gemmatimonadetes; order Longimicrobiales; family Gaopeijiaceae; genus JAAXGI01. The sequence goes on from OZ242253.1 coordinate 844,069, forward strand.
GCCCGCGAGAGCGCCGCCCAGCTCCCGGTCGATGTAGTCGAGCGCCCCCGCCTCCGTCGCCCCCGGGCCGGACTCGTCGCTCGGGATCAGCCGCCCAATCATCGCATCGAGGATCTCCCGCTCTCCAGCCGTCAGGTTCCGGGGCGCGGCCCCTCCTTCCGGAAGCGGGGCCGCGGGGACGGCCGTCTCGTCGGGGAGAACCTCGCCCTCGCCCTCGGAAGCCCCGCCGAACGGTCCGGGAAGGATCGCGGCCGCGCCGGCCAGGCCGGCCCCCCGAAGCAGCTCCCGCCGGGACAATTTCTTCGGCGTACGAGTCCCGTCACCGGCCATATCCGCCTCCTTTCGCGTCAATCCGAGCCGTCCTCGACGCCCGGCCGGCTCCCGGGAAGATCCCCGCCCCTCCACTCCCACGGCTCCGGCATCGGGACCCGCTCATAGACGGGCACGAGGGCGCCCTCCCCGATCACGTGACCCTCGATTGCGGCGAGGAGCTCCTCGCGTTCGAGCCCGGGCGGGAGGTCAAGTTCGGCATCGAGCGCGTATACCGCGAAGTGGTAGTGGTGGAGGCTCCCCGCGGGCGGGGCCGGGCCCCGGTACATCGGGAGGCCCCAGCTGTTGTTTCCCTGCACGGCTCCCGCGATCTCCGCCGGCATCGGCTCGAGCGGATCGAAGGGGATCCCCTCCGGGAGGCCGGGCGCGGTCGCGGGGATGTTGTAGATGATCCAGTGGACCCAGGGAGGGGGATTGCCGGCCCCGTGGTCCTGGCAGACGACGGCGAGCTCCCTCGTCCCGGGCGGAAGGTGGGACCAGACGATCGGGGGCGAGAGGTTCCTTCCGTCGGGGGCATAGTCGCGCGGGATCGGCTCCCCCGTCCTGAGAACCGGGCTTCCGACCACGATGAGCTCGGGCGCCTGCGCCTCCATTCCCGGCGGCAGCGCGGCAACGCCGACGACGAGGCCGAAGGCCCCGAGGGAGGCGATCCTTCTCACCGGGTACCGAAGCGACACCATCGTTCCTCCGTCCCTCCCTGGGGAAGAGCCGACAAGCTCCTTCCCGGCGAACATACCGGCGCCAGTTTTGCACGGTCAAGCAGGGAGGAAGCCGGGAGCGGGCCGTCCAGGCCCGTCCAGGCAGTCCGCCGGCTTCCCCCGGGCGGCGGGATTCCCGATCGGGCGGCGAGTCACTACCATGGATGGAGACGACCCCGTCGACCCCGAGCCAGACACGCCATGTCCCGGATTGTCCGCCACACGAGTAAGATTCCCGTTGAGCCCGTCGGGGCCGCCAGCTCGACCACCCGGCAGGTGCTGACCGGACCCGGCGAGGGAGCCGGGTTCCACATGCGACGATTCGCGATCGGGGCGGGGGGCGGAATGCCTCGCCACAAGAACCTGGTCGAGCACCAGCAGTACGTTCTCGGCGGCCGGGCCGAGGTCGGGGTCGGGGAGGAGGTTCATCGCGTCAAGGCGGGTGACGTGGTCCATATCCCCGGCGGAACGCCTCACTGGTACCGCACCGAGGGGAGCGAGCCCTTCGAGTTTCTCTGCATCGTTCCGGACGACGAGGACAGGATCGAGCTCGTGGCCGATGAGGCGGAGTGAGGCCCGTGGCCCCTGAACGCGCGGAATCGAGGGATTCCGCACTCGGCCTCCTCGTCCGGACAGAGAGCAGGCCGGGCGTGCTCCATCAGCTAAGCGGGGTGATCGCGCGCCTCGGGGGGGATATCACCTGGGTCGTGATCCTGGGCGGCGACCGGCCCGTCGACAGCGTCTTCTTCGAGATCCAGGGCCTCAGGACGCTGACTCCCGTGATCGAGGAGCTCAAGGCGCTCTCCGCGGTAATCGACGTCACCGAGGAGCAGACGCACCGGCGGGTCTTCGGGAAGCGCGTGATTATCATGGGTGGGGGAGCGCAAGTCGGGCAGGTCGCGGTGGGCGCCGTCGCGGAGGCGGATCGGCACAACCTCAGGGGGGAACGCATCTCGGTCGACACGATCCCGCTCGTCGGCGAGTCCGCGCTGGCCGAGGCGGTTCTCTCGGCGTCGCGGCTCCCGAGAGCCCGCGTCCTTGTGCTCGCGGGCGCGCTGATGGGGGGCGAGATCGAGGCCGCCGTGCGGAAGGTACGGGAGCGGGGTCTCATCGTCGTGTCGCTGAACATGGCCGGCTCCGTCCCCGATGCTGCAGACCTGGTCGTGACGGACCCGATCCAGGCGGGCGTGATGGCCGTGATGGCCGTAGCTGAGACGGCGCGGTTCGATGTCCGGAAGTTGAAGAAGAGGGTCTACTGACGGGACAGGGGAAGACCACAGGGTCCCCAGCCCGGCAGGTTCCTTTGGCGGCGATGGGCTCCGGGCGGTACGTTGCAGGCTCCCGACGATGTGCGGACGGACCGGGGAAGAAGCGCACAGGCACGTCGATCCTTCCTTCCCGACGAGACGATCCCGAGCACCTGAGCGTATGAATGTATTCGTGCTGTGCACCGGCCGGAGCGGGTCGACAACGTTCTACCGGGCATGCCGGCACATCACGAACTACTCGGCAGGCCACGAGCTCAACACCTCCGAGGTCGGGCGCGCACGTCTGGACTACCCTGAAGACCACATCGAGGTGGACAACCGTCTCAGCTGGCTCCTCGGCAGACTCGATCAGGCGTACGGGGACCGCGCCTTCTACGTTCACCTGACCCGCGAGGAGGAGGCGACGGCAAGAAGCTTCGACCGGCGGTGGGCGAGCCGGTACTCCATCATCCGGGCGTATGCGGAGGGGGTCCTTCGGAGAAAGGACCAGACCGAGGCACTCTGCCGGGACATGATCCAAACCGCGAATGCGAACATCGTGCACTTCGTGAGCGCCAAGAGCCGGACGCTGACGATTCGCCTCGAGGAGGCCCGAGAGCGCTTTCCGGAGTTCTGGGACGCGATCGGGGCCGAGGGCCGGCTCGAGGATGCACTGAGGGAGTTCGATGTCCGGCACAACCCTTCCCCGCCCCGCTCCTCGCGCATGTACGCCCGGCTCCGCTGGAAGGTGAGAAGCGCATTCAGATAGGCGCCCGGCGCGGGCCGCTATCCCTTCAGGACGCCGAGCGGCCTGAGGCGAACCACCTTCCGGCCGATTCCCGCCCGGTCCACGACATCGACCACGTCCGAAACGTCCTTATACGCCTCCGGGAGCTCTTCGGCCACCGTGGACATCGACGAGGCGCGCACCTCGATCCCCCGCTCCCGGAAGTCCCGCTTCAGATCCCGGCCCCGGGCGTCCCGCTTCGCCTGTCGCCGGCTCTTCCGTCGGCCGGCCCCGTGGCACGTCGAGCCGAAGGTCTCCTCGAAGGCGCCCTCGGTCCCGAGAAGAACGAAGGAGTACCTGCCCATGTCGCCGGGGATGAAGACGGGCTGGCCCAGATCGCGGTACGCTTCGACGATGTGGGGATGCCCCGGCGGAAACGCCCTGGTCGCGCCCTTCCGGTGGACCCAGAGTTCCCGCTCCTCCCCGTCCACCGTATAGCGTTCCGGCTTCGCATTGTTGTGCGCCACGTCGTAGACCAGAGCCATCCCGAGATCCCGCTCCGAGGCACGGAAGAGTTCGGCGAAGCTACAGCGCACCTGGTGGCCCATCATCTGCCGGCTCGCGAAGGCATAGTTCGCCGCCCCTCGCATCGCCCCGATGTAGCGGCGCCCCTCCACGGAGTCGACAGGGGCGCACGCGAGCTGCCTGTCGGGGAGTTCGATCCCGTACCGTTCCGCCGCCCGGAGCATGGTCTCCAGATAGTCGTCGCAGACCTGGTAGCCGAGCCCGCGCGAGCCCGAGTGAATGAGCACCGTGACGGTGCCCCGATCGAGGCCCAGGTGCCCAGCCGCCGCCGCGTCGTAGACCTCGTCCACGAATCCGACCTCGATGAAGTGGTTCCCGCTTCCGACGGTCCCCAGCTGGTCCCTCCCCCGCTCCACCGCCCGCCCGCTCACCGCCTCCGGGTGCGCATCGAGGAGCTGGCCGTGGTCCTCGATGTACGCGAGATCCTCCGGCCACCCGTACCCCCGGGAGACCGTCCACTCCGCGCCCCGGGTGAGAACGTCCCGCACCTCCGAAGTCGTGAGCGCCGCCTTCCTGTACCCCCGCCCGACTCCCGCGGGGACCCGGCGGTAGAGGTCGTCCATCAGCGCCCCGATCCGGGGCCGCACCTCCTCCGCGGTGAGCTCCGAGCGGTGCAGCCGGACGCCGCAGTTGATGTCGTATCCCACCCCGCCGGGGGAGATCACGCCCCCCTCCTCGGGGCTGAAGGCGGCGACCCCGCCGATCGCGAATCCGTACCCCCAGTGTATGTCCGGCATCCCGATCGACTTCCCGACGATGCCGGGAAGACTCGCGACGTTCGCCACCTGGGCGACGGCGCCGCTCCCCCGAATCTCGCCCATCATATCGGCCGTCGCGAAGATGAGCCCCTCGACTCGCATCGCTCCCTGGAGGGGAACCCGCCAGCGGAAGTCGTCGACCCGCTCGACGCCGAACTCTCCGCTCGAGCGCGTCATACGTCGAAGACGACCCGTGCGAACCAGCCGCCGCCCCGCCGCTCGACGACCAGGCCGTGATACGTCACCCCCTTGATCTCGCGGACGGGTCTCGATTCCACGCGGCCCACGGCGACCGTCGCTTCGACCGAGGCGCGGCCCCGGCCGGCCGCCTCGACCCGGGCGAAATCGAAGGTCGAGGGCGCGAGGCCGTCGACCTCCTGCCAGTAGAGGATCTCCTGCAACCAGCGCCGGAGGAGAGAGGGGAGATCCGCGGCCGAGAGGCGGAGCACCCGGACCCGGCCCCCGACCTCGGGAGGGACCGGGGCCTCGAGCGCCATCCAGACGGCTGCGAGCGCGGCTCTCTCGAAGAGCGTCGGTAGAGCCGGGGCCACTACCTCGATCGCGATGTCGGCCGTGTGATCGACCGCGCGCGCTCCCGGCACCGGAAGTTCACCCGAGGGGAGGAGAGGCGGCGTAGGCATCGCGGACCGGGCTTCGCTTCCTCGGCTGTCGCAGTTCGGGCTCGAGGCAGTACCCCCGTTCCGGCGGCGAGCCGCGCCCGGGAAGACGGGAAGCGCGCGGGCGGAGCGCCGCCCCTCCCGGGAAGACTCGCGATCTAGGGGACATCGGAGACCGGGTTCAGCTCTTCCCCCGGGTTCACGTAGGTGTCCGACGCGATCCCGTGCTGCCGCTCATAGAGCCGCCGATAGACTCCGCACTGCGCCAGCAGCTCCTCATGGGAGCCCCGCTCGACGACGCGGCCGTCCTCGAGCACCAGGATCTGATCCGCGCTCCGGATCGTCGAGAGGCGGTGAGCGATCACGAAGGTGGTGCGGCCTCTCCGGAGGCGGCGGAGCCCCTCCTGGATCAGTGCCTCGCTCTCCGAGTCGAGGCTGCTCGTCGCCTCGTCGAGGATCAGGATGCGGGGATCGGCCAAGATCGCACGCGCGATCGCCACCCGCTGCCTCTGACCGCCGGAGAGCCGGACACCCCGCTCCCCCACGATCGTGTCGTAGCCGGTGTCGAAGCGCTCGATGAACTCGTGGCAGTTCGCGGTTCGCGCCGCCTCCTCGATCTCGGTGCCGCTCGCTCCGGGCATCGCGTAACCGATGTTCTCGCGGATCGTGCCGTCGAAGAGAAAGTTGTCCTGGAGGACGACCCCGAGATGGCGCCGGTACTCGGGCAGCCTGAGATCCCTGAGATCCCTCCCGTCGACGAGCACCCGGCCCTCCTGCGGATGATGGAAGGCCATCACGAGCCCGATGAGCGAGCTCTTCCCCGCCCCGCTGGGCCCCACGAGAGCGGTCGTGGTTCCCGCCGCAGCGTGAAGGTCCACCTCCCGAAGCACGGGGACCCCTGCATCGTAGGCGAAGGTCACGCCCGCGAACTCGACCTCGCCCTCGATCCCGCCGACCGGCTCCCGGCCTCCCTCGCCCTCATCCTCGCCGGAGAGATCCATGATCTCCCGGATCCGGTCCAGCCCCGCGAAGGCCTCGGTGATCTGCGTTCCGATGTTCGCCATCTGGACGAGCGGAGCGCCCATAAGCCCCACGAAGAAGATGTAGACGACGAGATCGCCGAGCGTCATCGTCCCTTCGAGGATCGCGCCGCCCCCGACTAGGATGATGACGACGCCCACGGCCCCGATGCAGACGGTCGAGAACGCCGTGACGGCGGAGGTGCCCGTGATCGTCGTCGCGATGTTCCGAAGGAGCCTGTAGACCCCCTGGGTGAAGATCCGCTCCTCGCGCCGCTCCGAGACGTACGTCTTGATGACCCGGATCCCCCCGAGACCCTCACCGAGCCGCCCCGTGACCTGCGCCCGAATCTCTCCCCTCGCCCGGAAGACCGGCCGGAGCCGGCTGAAGGCGAAGGCCATCGTCCCGGCGAAGGTCCCGAGAATCAGGATCGCCCAGAGGGTGAGCTGTGCGTTCAGGTAGAAGAGGACGCCGAGGGCGATCACGGCGGTGAAGAGACCCCCGGTGAGCTGGACGAGCCCGGTGCCGACGAGATTCCGGACCCCCTCCGCGTCCGTCATGATACGCGAGATGAGGATCCCGGACTTCGTCCGGTCGAAGTAGGAGACGGGAAGCCTGAGGACGTGCGCCTGAACCCGGCGGCGCATCTCGGCGATCGCCCGCTGGCCGGCGACGCTCACGATCTGGGAGATCCCGAAGGAGGTGAGCGCCTGGACGAGGGTCGCCCCGCCGATCGCCAGGGCGAGCGGGCGGAGGAGGTCGGGGCGGCCCGCGGTCACCACATCGTCCACCAGGAAGCCGGAGGAGGCCGGGAGGACGAGGCCGGCAAGCCGGTTCACAACCATGAGGCCGAGGCCGAGCGCGAGGGAGCGGCGATGCACCCAGATGAGAGCCCTTGACTCCCGCCAGACCCTCGAGCGGTCGAGCGGCCTCTTCTCCCCGTCTTCCCGGCTCACGATGCCCCGCCTCCCCTCGGTCGGGGCCAGCAGGTGCGGGCCCAGTGAGACGCGGGCGGGGAGGCGCAGAGGCAGAGGAGCGCGGTCATGGCATCCGAAAGAGCACGGGGACTAGACCCGTCAGCTTCGCCCACTCGGCGAGCGCCGCGAGGGGGAAGACGAGCGGGATCGCCAGCGCCTCGGCGATGGACTTGAGGAGGCCTGCGGCGTCCAGCTCCGCGATCCTCCCCATCCGGGGCCGCCTGAGCGCGGGGAGAAAGCGGGGCACCTCGGCGCGGTAGGCGCGATACGACTCTCCGAAGAGCTCCGCGAGCCGGCGCTCCTCGGCAGCGATCGTGGGCCAGTGCGCCCCGAAGAAGCAGAGGACGAAGAGAGCGGCGAGCGCGAAGGAGCCGAAGGAGAGCCCCGCACCGATGAACCCGAGGAAGCTGAAGAAGTACAGGGGGTTCCTCGAGAGGGAGTACGGGCCCTCGGAAACGAGGGAATGGTTCTTCCGGCCAACCAGATACGCCCCCGCCCAGATCCTTCCCCCCGCGGAGGCGAGGAGGAGGAGAAACCCAGCGCTCGCGACGAGGAGGTGCGGGAGGGCGCCCGGGCGGTAGGGATGGTGCGTGAAGAGGGCGAAGAGCACCGCGGGGAGGACAAGTGCCCGCGTCACGCGCAATCTGAGTTTCATCTATAACGTCCGGCCCGCCCGCGCAATCAGAGTGCGGGGAAGTAAACTCGACTCGTTCGTCCCGCCAACTCGGGCGGGCGGCCCAATGTAGCGAACGTTCCGTCTTCCGTGCTCGGGCACCCGGGGAGTCCCCGGAGCCGGGCGAGGGCCCGGCGTCCTCTTCCCGCGCCGTCCCGGGACGGCACGATCCGCAACGCCTCGGGCAAGCACCTCAGTCGATCACGGCCACCGACTTCACCCTGGCCACGACGCGCATCCCGGGCTCGAGCCCGAGCCGCTCGCGCGAGAGGGCCGTGATCCGGGCGAGAAGCGCCTCCTCCTCCCGGCCCCGGCCCAATTCGATCAGGACCTCCCCCTTCTCGACGGGGGAGATGCGCCGCACCTCCATCTCGAACTCATTCAAGATGCTGCTCTTCGACTCGGATTCCAAACCGAGGCTGACGTCGCGGGCACGGATCTGCAGCCGGACGCTCTCTCCCCGCGCTCCCGAGTAGCGGCGGGAGTAGAGCATCCCCCACGGCGAGGACATGCGGGTCAGGTGGTGTGCCTCGTCGTGGGCAGCGATGGTGGCCCGGACCACGATCGCTGCCTCGCTTCCCTGCCACCGGGCAAACCCCTCGTCCCGGACCACCTCGCCGGGCTCCCCCGCCCGCCTCACACGGCCAGCGACGAGCCAGATCATGTGGTCGGAGAGGCGGAGCACCTCCTCGAGGGAGTGACTCACGTAGACGACCGGGATCGAGAGGCGGGAGGAGATCTCGTCGATATAGGGGAGGACCTCCCGCCGGCCGACCTCGTCGAGCCATGAGACGGGCTCGTCCATGAAGAGAAGCCTCGGACCGGTGAGGAGGGCTCGCGCGATCGCCACCCGCTGGCGCTCTCCCCCCGAAAGCTCGCCCGTGCCGCGCTCGAGGAGCGCCTCGAGGCCGAGCCACTCCGCCGCCTCGGCGAGGGGGAGGCCCGGCCCACGCGCCCTCCGCTTCGCGTACTCGAGGTTCTCGCGCACGCCGAGGTGCGGGAAGAGGCTCGATTCCTGGAAGACGTAGCCCACGCGCCGAAGGTGGGGCGGAACGAAGGCGGGAGGGCGGTCACGCTGCCACGTTTCCTCCCCGAAGACGAGATCTCCGCGGGCGCGCGCCTCGAGACCCGAGAGACAACGGAGAAGCGTCGTCTTCCCGGAGCCGGAGGCACCGAAGACGGTCGTAATCCCCCCGCCAGGGATCTCGCCGTCGAAATCGAGGACGAAGCTCCCCAGATCGAGGCGGAGGCGGGCCCGAAGGTGCATCACGGCGCCCTCCCGCCCCCTGTGCGATTGAACCCGTAGGCAACGCCGAGCACCACGAAAGAGAAGACGAGCATCCCGAAGGAGAGGAGGTGCGCGGATCCGTAGTCGAGCGCCTCCACATGGTTGAAGATCGCGATCGAGACGACCTGGGTCCGGCCGGGGATGTTCCCGCCGACCATGAGGACGACGCCGAACTCCCCCACGGTGTGCGCGAAGCTCAGGGCCGCCGAGGTGACGATGCCGTGACGCGCCATTGGAAGCGCCACCGTGAAGAAGCGGTCGAGGGGCGCGGCTCCGAGCGTCGCAGCGGCCTCGAGCGCGCGGGGCTCGATGGCGCGAAAGGCCGTATGGAGGGGCTGCACCGCGAAGGGGAGGGAGAAGAGGACGGAGCCGACGACGAGCCCGGGGAAGGAGAAGACGAGACGATCCCCCCCGAGGCCCTCCCACCACCCGCCGATCGGGCCCGAAGGCCCGAGGAGCACGAGGAGGTAGAAGCCGAGGACGGTCGGGGGAAGTACGAGGGGGAGCGCGATGACGGTCTCCGCAAGCGTGCGAAGGGGAGAGCGCGTGCGGGCGAGCCACCACGCGAGGGGCGTTCCGAGGAGGAGAAGGATGAGCGTCGTCACCGTGGCCAGCCGGATCGTGAGGGCGATCGCCGCCCAGTCGCCCGCGGAGAAGAGGCTCAACGGAGGGGATTCGGAGCCGCGTATCCGAAGGAGCGAATCATCTCTCTCGCCTCCTCGCTCCGCAGGAACTCGAAGTACTCGAGGGCTGCTCCCTTCTCCTCCGCGGCCGGGAGGAGTACCCCGTCCTGGTCGAGGGGGGCGTGATACGCGGCCGGGACGAGCCAGTAGCTCTGCCCCGGCTCGTCGATGATCTGGGAGAGAGCCACGAACCCGAGCTCCGCCGCGCCGGAGCGGACGAACTGAAGCACCTGGCCCACGTTCTCGCCCCGGACGAGGCGACGAGAGAGCGTGCCGCCGCCGAGCCCGAGTTGATCGAGGACCGATGCCGATGCCGCGCCGTACGGCGCCGTACGCGGGCTTGCAAGCGCCACGTTCACGACGCGGGCGTCCGTCAGGTCCAGGCCGCCGGAGCGAACCGAGTCGAGTCCGGGGCCGAAGAGAGCGAGGCGGCCGGTCGCGTATGTGAAGCGCGTTGCCGGGAGGGTCAACCCCTCCTCCTCGAGCAGCCGGGGCCGAAGGCCGTCAGCCGCGAGAAAGATGTCGAAGGGCGCCCCGTTTCGGATCTGGGCGTAGAGCTGGCCGGTCGAGCCGACGCTCGACTCGACCTCGGCCCCCGTCCTGGCCTCGAAGCGGCGGGCCAGCTCGTCGTGGGTGCGGCTGAAGTTCGCGGCCACCGCCACGATGACGCGGCCGCCCTCGGGATCCTCCCCGGCGCCGCACCCGAGGAACGCGGGGAGCACCGCAGCGACAATGGGAAGCCACCCCCCTGGCGGCCTCACGGCCCCGAACCCATCCCTTCGGTATCGTAGCCTCCGAGCGCATCGACCTGCCGCCGCACGGCGGGGGAGCGGAGGAGGGCGAGGAGGGCGCCCACGGCGGGCAGATCGAGGAAGTGATCCGGGATCACGAGGTCGTAGCTCTCGGCCTCGAGGGGGAGCGCATCGAGTCCGTAGGCGAGGGCAGCTGCGCGAATCCCGATGCCCGCATCCGCCAGGCCGGCGGCGACGGCCTCCGCCACCGCCAGGTGGCCCGACGCCGCACGCTCCCGAAATCCGCGAACCTGGTCCTGGGGAACCCCCTCCGCACTCAGGCGAGTTTCGACGAGTGCCCGGCTTCCCGATCCCTCCTCCCGGTTCACGAACCGGAGGTCCGGACGGGCCAGATCCCCGATCCCGCTCACGCCGAGAGGATTTCCCCTCCCCACGATCAGGCACTGCTCCCAGATGGAGAAGCGAACCACCGTGACCGGAAAGGGGAGGCTTCCCTTCCCGACCGCGGGCTCGCCGTGAACACCGGCGATGTGGGCATCGCCTCTCGCGAGGGCCTCGAGTGCCCGCCGTCCGCCGCATGCGAGCCAGGTGACTTCGAGCGCCGTCCGCCGCCGGAGCGCGTGCGAGATCAGGGCGAAGGCAGGGTCGCAGCCGAGGACGAGGAGCGCACTCTCGGGTGGCGCCTCGTCGAAGAGCTCGACGTGGACCCGCCCGTCCGAGAGGGGGCGCCCGACTCCGTCCGCAGGCTCCCCGAATCGCCCGAGCTGCTCCCCGAGCGGGACGGCCATCACCCTCCGGCCCACCCTCACGATCCGGATGCGGCCCGCCCTCTCCCCGCCCCGGGGCCTCACCCCCTGCGCGACGAGCGCTCGTGGCCGCCTCGCCGGGAGCCGGAAGAGCGTCTCGAGGGGAAGCCTGAGGCTGCGGGCGAGGCGGAGGGAGACCTCCGTCGAGGGAACGGAGGCGCCCGACTCGATCGCAGCGTAGCTCTGGCGGCTGATCCCGGCGAGCTCGGCCATCCTTCCCTGCGAGAACCGCCGCGTCAGCCTCTCGTCCCGAAGTGAGTTGATGAGTCGACCGGACATCCGATAATATGTAATGTATGCATTGCATTCTGACAATGTTACATGACACATCAGTCGGGAAAGCGCTCGCGCGAGCCGCCTCGCGGGCCGGGAGGGACCCGTTTCGCGGCGCGGAAGAGGTTCGGGGACGCCCGGCAACGCCCCGAGCCAGAGGACACCCGAGACGACGAGGGGGATGGCCCGGTTGTCGTCCACCCTCCATGGGACGATCTCGACGACGCCGGCGAGAAGCGCCGTGAGGAGTGCGACCGGAAGCTCCGCGGCGGCAGAGAGGATCGCACCGGCCACGAGGACGAAGGCCGCAAGTCCCTCCCACGTCCTGGCTCCGAGCGGCCGCCTCCCCCAGCGGCGGCCGATGCAGTTGGCGGCCGGATCCGCGAGGGCCAGAACCCAGATCGCCGGCACCACCGCTTCGAGGGGGCAGAGGATGACGGCCACGAGGATCCCCACCATGTACCACGTGGACGAGGCGACGCCCCCTGCCTCCCGGGGCGAGAGGAGCGAGCGAAAGACGCGATAGAAGCGGAGGTTCAGGCGAGGGGCCGCGAGCCGGGCGAGGTCAAGGCCGAGAAGGCCGAGGACGACGCCAGCTCCGGCGGCCACTGAGAGATGGCCTTGGGCGGCTCGAGCGCCCACAGGAACAACGCCACGCCCGCGCCCACACACGCGTGGACGAGCCGCCGCATGAGCTGAGGGCCCTTCGTGGACATTACCAGCCGCTCGAAGCCCTCTCTCACACACCCATCCCACTCGGCCGCCGGGGCGGCTCCGCTGGCGGTGGAAGGGCGGCAGCGCCGGGCCGCGCGCCTCTCACCGGGACGGGTGCCGGGGGTCAAGCCTCCAGGTGGTACTTCTTCAGGCTCGGCGCCTTCCTCTCGATCAATTCCATCACGCGGAGAACCGCCTCCTCCCCGCCCTCCGTCTCCTCGAGACCGACGAGTGGAAGGTAGACGGGCGAGTTGAAGAACGCACCGAGCGGGATCGGGTTTTTCCGCAGGAACACCCCCTCCACGAGGGGGAGCACGGCGTCCTGGATCTCCCGCGCACGCGCAGCCTCGCCCCCGTCCCACGCCTCGAGGGCTCGGAGGAAGGCGGTCGCCACCTCCGGAATGTTCCCGGCCGCCGTGATGATCCCGCTTCCCCCGAGCTCGAGGATGTCCACGAGCGCATCATCCTCCCCGCTCAGGACCGCCAGATCGTCCGACGCCCCCTCGACGATCCGAACCGTGTCCTCGCGGTGCCTGCCGGGGGAGCGGAAGTCCACCGCCTGCTTGAGACCGATGATGTCGGGATGTCTTGCGAGCCGAATGAGCGTCTCGGGCTCGAGGTAGCTGCTCGTTCTCCCCGGGATGTTGTAGATGATCAGCTTCGCACCCGTCTCGCGGACGATCGTCTCGTAGTGACGGACGAGACCCTCCTGGGGGGGGTTGTTGTAGTATCCCGTCACACAGAGGCAGGCGAGGTCCCCGCACACCTCTTGAATCGTCTCGATCATCTCGACCGACTCCCGGGTGCAGTTCGAGCCGGCCCCCGCGATGACCGGGACACGCTCATTCACGTAGTCGACCGTGAAGCGGACGAAATCCACGTGCTCCCCATGGCTGAGCGTCGGACTCTGTCCCGTCGTGCCGACCGGAACGAGGCCGCTCACGCCGCAGGCGATCAGGTCGTCGATCATCCGCTTCGCCTTCGCGTAGTCTACCCGGTTTCGGAGCCGCGCAGGATCGTTCTCCTCGAGCGGAGTGAAGAGCGCGGGAAAGACTCCGCGCAGATCCTCCGGGTTCGATACGCTCGTCATCGTCCTCTCCCTCCCATGGTGCCTCGCAGGCGCGCCCGCCGACGCGGGTTCCAAGCCGACGCAAAACAAATCCCCTCCCGCCCCGCGTTGGCAAGTGCGGCCGCGGACCGGAGGCGTCCGGCGGAGCTGGAGCTGGAGACAACGGGCGCGATGGTCCTAGGACCGGACCATGGAAAAATCCTCGGGACTCGTCGCTCTCGTCGTCCCCTCCGCATCCCGGTTCAGCCTCTCGGTCGTGAGTGCGAGTCGCGGGAGCCTTCCCACCGGTTCGGATACCCCGTAGAGTGAGTGAGGAGTCGGGGAGACTCTCCCCGAAGGCCTCTGGGGATCCTCGGCAGGCGCGTCCTCCAGGTGGCCGGAAGGGGGTCGGGATCGACGGCGCGTCGTTCTCCCCGGTGCACGCCCCCGACGCCGGGTCAGGCGCTCCCGGTGGAGACGAGGCAGCCCGACCGACCCCCTCGCCATGACGTTCGATACCTCGTCCAGGGCCTCCTCGTTCGTGCGTCCGGAATGCTTGAGCATCTGGAATGAGTGGTCTCCGCCCTCCACGACGTGGAGATGGGCCCAGCCCGAGTTCCGCGCAGATCGGCCGTAGGAGGTCGAGGTCGGCGAGAGCGTCGCGAGTGCCCTGAAGAAAGAGCGTGGGAACGTTCACATCCTTCAGATGATCCGCGCGCGCGGGAGGGGTGGCCGCGGGGTGGGGCGGGAAGCCGAAGAAGACGAGGCCCTTGCCCGGCAGAAAGAAGCCCGCCGCGGCGGCCTGGGAGGTCATTCTCTCGCCCATCGACTTCCCTCCGGCGAAGAGCGGCAGCCCCGGGCCCGATTCCCTCCCGGCGGCGGCCGGCTTCCATGTACGGGAAGTGGTAGCGGAGGGTCGAAGTGCCGCGCTCGGCGAGCCGGAGAGCGAGCGCCTCCATGAAGGGGTGACGCATCCCCGCGCCCGCACCGTGCACGAGGGCGAGGAGCCGCCGACTCTCCGCCGGCCGAACCAGGACGCCGGAGACCTTCCCCGCCCGCTCCCCGACGAAGATGCGTAGCGACCGCCCCCTCATCGGCAGAGGCAGTGCGAGGAAAGTTCTCCGCGCGACGGAGCGGCGCCCCCGGCCCTATCCGTCAAGGCGGCGTTCCGAGCTCCCCGGCCTCTACCCATCCGGAGAGCCGTAGCCGCGGCGCTCCTCACGAGCCCTCCTCTCCGGGCCCGGATTCCTCCTCCTCGACGAGGGCTGCAACGATCCGGCCCGGCCCGTGGACACCCGTCACCATGATCTGGCCGATGTCGGCCGACTTGCTCGGTCCGGAGTGGAGCGCGAGGGTCGCGGGAAGCCGTTCCCCCTGCGCCGCCAGCGCCTGCGTGAGCGTGCCGTGCACGCCCCGGACGTCCACCCAGACCAGGTGCACCGGGGGGAGGAGTTGGGAGCGTCGGCCCTCGCGGGAGGAGAGGAGGAGCGAACCCGTCTGGGCGGCAGCGCCTACGGCGATGGAGACGCCGAGCTCCGCATCCTCCGGGGGGAGCTCGGGGAGATCCGGCCGGAGGCGCTCCGGAATCCCCGCGCAGAAGGACACGCTCCGAAATCCCTGCGCGAACTCCTCGACCCAGCTCCGGGCGGCTGCCCCGGAGCGCAGGCGAACCACCTCCCCCCCGGCTGCCCTGAAGCGTTCTTCGAATGCATCCGCCGGGTGAATCCGGCCCCGGGGGCCGTCGGACACGGGAGGCTCGACGGAATCAGGGAGCGGGCCCGGGTGGGAGATCGCGGCGCGGCCGCGGTTCGCGGCCCGCACCCGCTCGAGGATCCGCTCCCGCGCGCTCTCGAGCGTCATTCAATCCCTCCCTTCCACACCTCGCGAAATGTGCGCCCCTCCGGACGGGGCGCCTCCCGGCCCGAGCACCACTCCCGAAGGAAGGGAAGCCGGCGGAAAAGCCCCCCGGGGAGGAGCCCGATGAGCCTCTCCGCTCCCGCGAAGAGCCTGGGGCGCATGGCGGCGTAACCCCACGCCTTCATCGCGGCTCGCGTCGTGCGGCTCGTGAGCTCCTCCTCGACGGCCCTCCGGCGCCACGTGTGGAGGAGCTCCGGGATCGGGATCCGCACGGGGCAGACATCCGCGCACGCGCCGCAGAGTGAGGATGCGAAGGGGATGGGAAGCGCCTCCTCGAGGCCGATGAGGCCTGGAGCTATGATCCCTCCGAGCGGCCCCGAGTAGACGTACCCGTAGGCGTGCCCCCCGGTCTGCCGATAGACGGGACAGATGTTCAGGCACGCGCCGCAGCGCACGCACCGGAGCGCTTCCCATGCCTCGGGGTCGGCGAGAAGCCGCGTTCGCCCGTTGTCCACGAAGACCACATGGAGCGCCTCCGGCCCGTCGGGCTCGCCCGCCCGGGAGCCCCCCGGCCCCTGAATGATCGAGACGAAGGTCCCCACGGGCTGCCCCGTGGCGGATTTCGCCGTGAGCTGAACGAAGGTCGAGAGGTCGGCCCACCTCGGGAGCACCTTCTCGATTCCCACCAGCGCGACGTGAACCCTCGGAAGCGAGGTCGACATGCGGATGTTTCCCTCATTCTCGATGAGGGCGATGGATCCCGTCTCTGCCACGAGAAAGTTTCCCCCGCTGATCCCCAGCTCCGCCGAGAGGAAGGCCTCCCGAAGCACGCCGCGCGCCCTTGCCGCGAGCGCCTCCGGCGAGGCATCCGGCGGCGTGTCGAACCGCTCGTGAAAGAGGGCCCTCATCTCCTCGAGCCCCTTGTGGATCGCCGGGCCCACGATGTGACTCGGGGGCTCTCCCAGGAGCTGGATGATGTACTCACCGAGGTCGGTCTCCAGGACCTCGACCCCTAGGCGCTCGAGAAAGGGGTTTACCTCGACCTCCTCGCTCAGCATCGTCTTCGCCTTCACCGCGCGCCGGACGCCCTCCTCCTCGACCACGGCGGCGAGGATCGCGTGCACGTCCTCGGCCGTCTCGGCCCAGTGGACCCGTGCACCGCGGGCGGCTAGCCCGGCCTCGGCGCGTTCGAGGTGCTCGGCCAGGCTCGTAAGCGCATGGCTCTTGACCGCCTCCGCCCACTCTCTCAGCGCCTCCCGATCGAGCCCGGAGAAGGCCGCACGGCGGCGCTCGTCGAAGGAACGGGTGGCGGCCGTCACCGCATCCCGGACCCCCGGGGTCTCCCGCAGGCTCCGCCGGGACCGCTCCCGGTAGTCGAGGCTAGGCAGCTCCACTTCGCGCCTCCCAGAGGAGCTCGGCAAGCGACCGGAAGGAGAGGTCGAGCCCCCTCCGCCTCGCCCGGCCCTCGAGCTGAAGGATACATCCGCCGTCCGCCGACACCACGGTCTCCACCCCGGGAAGCGTGTCCAGCTTCCGGTCCGCCATCGCGACGGAGACCTCGGGGTTCTTGACCGAGAAGAGCCCCCCGAATCCGCAGCACTCCTCGTCCATCTCCCACTCGGCGACCTCGGCGCCCGCCGCGCGTAGGAGCCGAAGCGGCGCCTCGCGGAGCCCGAGTTCGCGAAGCGCGTGGCACCCGTGATGGTACGCGAGGCGACGTCCCTCGAGTCCCGGGCCGACCTCCGTGACGTTCAGCACCTCGACGAGGAATTCCGCCAGCTCGTAGGCACGCGCCGAGAGACGGCTCGTGGCGAGGAGCCCCGGATAGCTCGAGCGGAGCATCGCCGCGCAGCTTCCCGAGGGGAGGACCACGAACTCGGCATCCCGGAAGACCGCTTCCGTGTGCTCGGCCATCCGGCGGGCCTCCGCCACGTGGCCGGAATTCCACGCGGGTTGCCCGCAGCACGTCTGCCCCTCCGGGAAGACGACCTCCACATCGAAGGACCGAAGGAGCCGAACGGCGGCCACGGCCGCCTCGGCGAAGAAGCGGTCGACGAGGCAGGTGGCGAAGAGGGATACTTTCACACGCTGAGTCTCGCGCGGCGCTCCCGTGGCTGCAAGGCGCTGCCCAACACCGGGCGAAGGGGGCCTGCCGGGCACAGCGCGGACGGGGGGCGGCCGGGCCCGGCGGCGGCGAGGGCATCCTCCGGAGGCGGCCCGCCAGGGTGGCGCACCCCGCGGCGGCGCATCACATTCCGGCTTGGGATTTCTGATGCGGAGTCAGCAGCCATGGGGAGAATGGACGCCCGGCCCGGGCCCGCCTTCCTCGGGAGGGGGTGTTCCCGAGCGACCTGCACGCTCGTTGCAGGACTCTCCTGGTTCGGCGTCCTCGCGGCGGGACCCGCCTCCACCGCTGCCCAGCACGTAAACGATCGCGCGCTTCCGGGGGAGTGGCGCTACATCGGGGGCGACGCCGGGCACACCCGTTCGACCCCGCTCCGCCAGATCGACCGCTCGAACTTCGGCGAACTGGAGCTCGAGTGGACCTGGCAGGACACGAGCTTCGGCACGACCCCTCCGCGCTCCACCCCGGTCTATGCGGATGGGAGGCTCTTCACCGTGGCGGGCGCGCGTCGGCACGTCGTGGCCATCGACCCCGCCTCGGGTGAGACGCTCTGGAGTTTCCGGGAGCCGAACACCTTCCGCTGGGAGTACTCCATGCGTGCGCCGTGGGGCAAGGGGGTGGCCTACGCGGAGCTGGACGGACGGGGGGTCGTATACGTCGTGACACCCGCCTTCTTCCTCTACGCCCTGGACGCGGAGACCGGGCGGCCTCTCGAGAACTGGGGAAGGGCGGTCCCCATCGAGGGCTTCTCCGAGACCGGCGTCGTGGACCTCCTCCCCGACCTCATCGCCGACTGGGATCCCTGGCTTCAGCGGGACGAGCTGTACGATCCCTACTACGGGATCCCGCTCGAGCTCGGCTACATCACGAACTCCTCGCCCCCCATCGTGGTCAACGGGGTCGTCATCGTCGGGAATTCCGCCGAGCAGGGCTACAACCAGACTCGGCAGGAGAACGTTCCCGGCGACATCCTCGCCTACGACGCGCGGACGGGTGAGCACAAGTGGAAATTCCGCGTCATCCCGAGGCCGGGCGAGGTCGGGCACGAGACGTGGGAAAACGATGCCTGGAGCTACACGGGCGACGTGTCCTCGTGGGCACCGATGTCGGTCGACCCCGAGCGCGGGATCGTCTACATCCCTACGAACGCGGCCACGGTCGACTTCTACGGGGGCTTCCAGCCCGGCGACAACCTCTTCAGCGCGAGCCTCATCGCGCTGGATGTCGAGACCGGGGAGCGGCTCTGGCATTTCCAAATGGTCCACCACGATGTCTGGAACAACGATACGCCCACCGCACCCGTCCTCATGGACGTCGCCATCGACGGCGAGACGATCCCGGGCGTCTTCCAGGCCACGAAACAAGCAATGCTCTACTCCTTCAACCGCGAGACGGGGGAGCCGATCTGGCCAATCGAGGAGCGGGCCGTCCCCCCCTCCGAGGTCCCCGGAGAGGCGCTCTCCCCAACGCAGCCCTTCCCCACCAAGCCCGCCCCGTACGACCTCCACGGGCTCTCCGAGGACGACCTGATCGACTTTACTCCCGAGCTTCGTGCCGAGGCGCTCGAGATCGTCTCTGGATACCGGCTCGGCCCGATCTACAACCCACCGCTCCACACCGGAAACGCGGCGGGGCTGAGAGGGTCGATCTGGTGTCCCGGGGAGCTCGGCGGAACGAACATCTCGGGACCCCCGGCGGCGGACCCGGAACTCGGGATCATCTTCACGGTCTCCCGCACGAACTGCGGGTGGCGAACGATCGTACCGGGGATCGAGCGGGACCGGCTCCTCGAACGGCCGACGGGCACCACGATCGCCGACTTCGCCGTGGGGCTAGGAACGCCGGGCGGGGTCCCGGGGCCCCGGGGACTCCCCCTCGAGAAGCCTCCCTACAGCCGGATCACCGCGATCGACCTGAATACGGGCGAGCACCTCTGGTCGATCCCGAACGGGGGCACCCCGCGCCCCATCCAGGATCACCCGGCGCTGGCGGGAATCCGGATCCCCCCGACGGGCAATCTCAACCACTCCGCGATGATGGTCATCCCTGACATGCTCCTCCACACCGCGATCGGCGATGACGGCGAGACACCATTCCTCTTCGCCGTGGACAAGGGAACGGGGGAGCGGATCGGCGCGATCGAGACGCCCGGCCTCGGCTTGTACGGAATGATGTCGTACGTGCACGGGGGTCGGCAGCGGATCGTCCTGCAGACACCGGGCCGCCTGGTGGCGTTCAGCCTTCCTTAGCCCCGGCACGGGGACCGGGCCGGCACGCTTCCGGGGCCAGCCGGCCCCCTGACCTCGCAGGGTACCCGGTGCACGCTGGCGGCCACGATTCCCGTTGCCGGATCCCGGCTGCCCGTGGCCGAGGGGCCGGGTTCAGCGCATGGCGCTTCGGGACACCCAGGGAGTACCGATGACTAGGTCCGGATCGGCGTCCGGCTTCGGGACGAACTTCTGGGTCCGGCCGTACTGATTGTCCCCGCCGTACAGGTTGCCTTCGGCATCCACCGAGAAGGTATGGACCTCCAGGTACCCGTCCGGGAGGTCGTTCGGCACGAGCCAACTGTAGAGGACGTTCCCCTCGAAATCGAACTTCACGAATCGAAGCGGACGGAGGTCGGTGACCCAGAGGTGGTCGTCGCCGACGATGATGTCAAGGGTCAGGGTGAGCCCTCCCCACACATCGACGAACTCGACCTCAGCCGGGTCGTCGGTGGTCCGGAAGACATTGACCCGGCCCCCCGAACGGTCGAGCGCGAAGATGAGCCCGTCCGGCCCGATCCCTATCGCGTGGATTCCATTGAATTGGCCGGGACCGTCGCCGAAGCCGCCGAACTCCGAGATATAGCGTCCGTGCTCATCGAGGATGACGATCCGGTGGTTGTCGAGCCCGTCCGCCACCAGGATCCTCCCGTCGGGGAGGAACGCGACATCCTGGGGACGCCCGAAGTGCGAGTCGTCGTCCCCCGCCACCCCCTTCTCGCCGAGCGTCATCAGGAGCTCGCTCCCGTCGTTCGAGAAGACGTAGATCTGATGGAACGTCTCGTTGACCACCCACACCCGGCGTTCCGGATCGTAGGGGCTGATGCGGAGCCTGTGCGGGCCCGGACCCTCCGACCCCGCGCAGAGGTGATCCCACTGGTTCCAGCGCTCCTGGACCTCCCCGTCGCCGTTCAGCGTGTAGATGCAGTTCCGCCAGACGCGGCGCTCCGTGTCCTGGAGCACGTTGATGCCGATTGAGCCGGCGTAACCCTCGAACTCCGCGGGGACCGGATCCGGAAGCCGCGTCTCGCCACGCTGCAGGATGAAGATCCGATCCGGCGACTCGACGAACACACCCGAGTTGCCGCCGAATGCATACCCCGGCTGGGCAAACGGCACATGCCACTCTGACACGACATCGTACGGGCTGGGCCCCACTGTGCTGAGATCCACCTCCTGCACTGCGAGGGCAGGCTCGACCGATGCGAGCGAGGCAAGGGCTACGGCGAAGTATCTGATCAGTTTCTTCATGTTCTTACCGTTGGTTCAGGCGAAAGACGTACATCGCGTTGTGCCGGTTCCCCGGCGGAATGCGGATCTCGGGTGCGAGGAATCGGGACACGTTCCAGGGGCTCCCGCCGATGACTCCCGTCGGGACCGCGACATACTGTACCCCATCCACCTCATAGGAGATCGGATATCCCTGTACCGCCGTTGCCAGCCTCGTTTCCCACAGCCGCTCACCCGTGGCCACATCGTACGCGCGAAGCCAGCGGTCGTAGTCGCCCATGAATACGAGTCCGCCAGCGGTCGTCAGCGCCGATGTGAGGAAGGGCGCCCGCTGTTCCACGCTCCAGACTTCCTCCATCGTCTCCACATGGTAGGCTCCGAGCTTTCCGAGGTTGCCGCCGGTATCCGGCATCTCCCACCACGCCCGGCTGCCGCCGCTGCTTCCGCCTCCCTCCACCATCTCCACGTTGCGGGCGGAGTAGTCCATGCAGCTCTGGCTCAGGGGAGCGATGATCAGCCCCGTGCCCGGGTGATAGCCGCTTGCATGCCAGTTCTTTCCCCCCGCCGTGGAGGGGCATACCGACAGCCACGCTCCCACCTGCGCATCCCGGATGTCGGTCCGGTACCGGACCGTCCCAATCTCCGAATCCAGCTCCAGGACGTTCTGGTACACCATCTCCACCAGGCCGAGGAAGCTCCCGTCCCGGCGATCCAGCTTCCAGAGCACTCCGTGCTTGCCGCTGGTCAGAAGCGCGGGAATGCCCTCGATATCCACGAGCACCTGCTCCATCCCCTCGTCGAGATCGAGCGATTCCGCCGGGACGTGCTGGCGGTACCAGACGATTTCGCCCGTGTCCTCGTCGAGGGCCAGCGTCGAGCTGGTGTAGAGGGCCGAGTCCGCCATCGTGAGTCCGCGGCTCGCGGAGGCCCACGGCTTCGCTTGGGCGATCCCGAAGTAGACGAGTCCGAGATCGGGGTCGTAGCTTCCCGTATTCCACACGTCGCCCCCGCCCCTCAGCTCGAGGGGAAGGCCGCCCCAGGTATCCCCTCCCGGCTCGCCCGGACGTGCGATCGTGTACCTGCGCCAGAGCTCCTGCCCCGTGCGGGCGTCATGTGCCGTGATGAAGCAACTCTCGATAATGAGCCGGGTGCAACCGTTGATTCCGTTGATCGCCTTCCCGCCGGCAATCACCGGGCCACTCGAGTTCTCGAACCCGAGCCCGGGCTCGGCGACCCTCGTCTCCCATCGGATCGCTCCCGTCGCCGCATCCAAGGCGAGCATGTACGCGTCGTTCGTGGACACGAGGACCAGATCCTCCCAGAGGGCGATCGTCCTGGCACGGCCCCGGCCGCCGGACATCCCATCCGCGAAGGTTCGGCGGTACTCCCACAGGAGCGTCCCATCCGTTGCGTCGATCGCCTGGATCGTATTCCCCCAATTCGGCAGGAACATGACGCCGTCCCGGACGAGCGGTGCGGGCTGGCTGCGGGTGCCGTCCTCCATCCCCCAGACCCAGGCGAGCTCGAGCTGGGCCACATTCCCCGTGTGGATCTGATCGAGCGGACTGTATCCCCAGGATTCGAGATTCCCCCGCGGGCTCAGCCAGTCTCCAGGTTCCGGGTCGCGGAGCTCGTCGTCGGTTACCCGCCCGAAGTTCTCGATCGGCCGGTATGTCCGGGTCGCCCCCGTGGCGGTCTCGGAGAGTGTGCCGAAGTCCGGCAGGGCGTTCACCCCCTCGGGGGAGGGGCCCGTTCCCGGCTGACCGGGCACCGGAGGGACGATCGGCCCCGATGCGGCGACCACGTCTCCCCCGCCGAGCACCAGGACCCCTCGTGAATCCAGCGTGAGCGGGGCGCTCGCGGGCGCGACTCCGTTCTCCTGCATGAGGTACGCCGACACGGCGGCGTACTCCTCGTCCGAGAGCGAGCCCTCCTCGCCGGGCGGCATCGCGGCACGCAGGTAGCGGATGAGCTCGACGGCAGGCTCGTTGCCCCGAAAGCCGCGAAAATCCGTTCCGGCAAGCTGAGTCGCCTCGCCCGAGCCCTGCATGTTCGCGAGATGACAAACCGCGCAGGAATTCTCGTAGACTTGGGCTCCCGCCGAGGCTTGGGCGGCGGTGAAGGAGGCTTGCTGTCCCGCGGCCCCGCCACGGGGAAGCGCCATCGCAAGGACGCTCAGGAGGATCGCCGACAGAGCCCGGGTGATCCCGGCCCTCAAATGAATGGATGCCATTCGCCAAACCCTCTGCAGAACTGTGATTGGGATCCGGGCACACCACTCCCCATCCGTGGCAGCCGACCGTGAGACCGTCCCCTTCGGCTGACACCGCTTACCGGATACTGGACCTCGATCCGCCCGATGGCAAACACCGTCCCCGCGCGGGACTAGGGATGGAGCCTCTGGAACGCCCTGCGGTCAGCGGCGGAAAACGGCATGGCCTGCCTGATGTCGCTCCGAACCCGCAGCTGCTCCCGAAAGCGCATGAAATAGGCCACGAAGTCGCCTCCGTACTGGAATGAGTACATGATATCCGCGAACGCGCTGGTGTGGCGGAGACCGAAGGCGTGACCCAGCTCGTGAACGGAGGTCAGGTACACGACCGTATCGCGAAAGAGCGGGTCCCCGCGGGCCGCCTGCGCGACCCCCGGGCCCAAGCCGTCCGTATCCGGCCACACGAAGACGTCGGCCACGAAGCGACCGTCCCGCTCCCCTCCGAGCATCTGTCCGTACAGTCCCGCCGCTGCCCCTACCCAGTAGATCCGGATCGTCGCCGCGGCTTCCGGAGCCGGCACCAGCTCCACCGAGAGGCCGCTCTGGCCGATCCAGGCCTCGAGCGCCCACTCGGCCAGGATCCGGTCCCCCGGGCGGAATCCCGACTCGGCCGAGCCGTCGGCGATGAAATAGGTCAGGGGGCCGGACAGATCGAGCTGTCGAGCCGGTTCCTGGGCGTGCACCGACGCGGCGAGGACGAGGACCCGCGATACGAGTCCGAGCGGGAGGAGGAAAGAGAGCCAGCGTCGGATCATGATACACGAACGTCTGCAGGCGCGGGGCGCATCGCAAGGCGGCACGGGCCCGGAGCGACGTGCGACCGTGGGCGGCGCGGCGGGAACCCTCCGCGGCGCTGGCCCCGAAACGGACCCCGCGTTAGGATCCGCGGCGGCGTTCCAAGCTCTCCGGGTCGGCCCGTGGGGCGAACCCGAAGTGAGCGCGAGCAACCACCGGTACAGTGAGGCTGTCTGAAAGCGATGTGGAACCGACTCATCCCCGCCACCCTCTTGATCGCATCCACCGCCTCGTGCGGGGCCGGAACGGACTCCGGCCGTTCCGCGCAGTCCGCAGACTCCGGGACGCGGGCGACGGAGCCTTCGCTTCCCTCCTCGATCACGGCCGAGCGAGGCGGGTTCATTCCGGAAGGAATCGAATACGACGAGCTGAACCAGCGCATCCTGACGGGATCGCTGACCGAGGGGTCGATCCTGGAGATCTACCCGGATGGCCGGGTGCGCACGGTGGTGACCGACCCGGAGCTCATCTCCTCGGTCGGCATCGAGGCGGATGAGCCCCGCACCCGCCTGCTCGTCGCAAACTCCGATCGGTCGGTCTTCGAGGGCGTGGGCGGCGGGCAGGCGAAGCTCGGCGTCTATGACCTTACGACCGGCGACCGGATCGCCATGGTTGATCTGGCGGCTTCGATCGCGGACGCCGGCCCGGAGCTTTCCCATTTCGCCAACGACGTGGCCGTCGCGGACGATGGCACGGCCTACGTGACCGACACGATGGCGGGAATCATCTACCGGGTGGCGCTGGACTACCGGGCATCGGTCCTGTACCGGCCCGATGCTTCCGAGCCGCCGGGATTCAACGGAATCGTCGTGCATCCGGCCGGCTACCTCCTCGTCGCCGCGGGACCGACGCTCTGGAGGGTCCCCCTCGGCGACCCTGCGGCGGCGTCACCCGTCGTCCTTCCCGAGGAGGTTCCGGGCCAGGACGGCATGGTGTGGACGGCCGACGGTCGGCTGGCGATCGTCAGCAACTCCACCGACCGGGTCGTCGCCCTTACGAGCCGCGACGACTGGGCCACCGCCGAGCTCGCCGGCGTGGCCACGTACCGACACCGCAGGCCACGACGGCCGCGGTCGTCGGTGAGGACCTGTACGTGGTTCATCCGCACTTCGCCGATGCGGATCCGCCGAGCGTGACCCGCGTGACCCTCCGGTAGGAAGCGAGGAGGCTGGATCGCCCGGAACCCCGCCTGGTCCGGAGCCACTCCCCCTACGGCGTTGCCAGCTCCATCGTGTGGAATGGCTCGAGGTCGTCGATCGCTTCGAGAGGCTGGCTGTTCACATCCCAACGGAAGAGCCGGACGGTAGCCCGGTCCGGGAGAAGATCCACCAGGGTGAATCCGTGCTCCTCCACGGGCGGCACCGTCTCCTCGAGGTCGAGGTGCGCGGGCGGGGTGGAGGGAAGGCCCCGGACCACCGAGGGGAATCCCCCGGGCGCCGTTCCGATCGGACCGCTGAGAACCGCCGTCACGGGGTTTTCCGCGAGCTCCAGGGCGCCGGAACGGAGCATCGTACCCGCACCGATCGCGTGCAGATCGCCGCTCACGACGACGGGCGCGCGCGCGCGCATCCCCGCCATCGCCCGGACGATCCGGTCGTGCTGCGCCAGCCACCCCGCCTGCCAGTACGCCTTCGCGACGGCGGTGGTGAGGCGGGGAGCCTCGGGATCGAGAACGTCCGGATACCACTCGCCCCACTTCCCCGCGCTCCACCCCATGGGGTTCGAGGGGGCGTGGATCGCGTGGCGCACGCCGGGCGCCGCGCTGCGCATAAGGAGCCACTCCTCGACGTTCGAGTCCACGAAGACGGCCTGGGGTCCGAGCGTCATCGTGCGCCGAACGTCGTAGAGGAGAACCTCGGCGAGATTCCCGTAGCGGATCGTGCCGAAGCTCTCGGAGAGCTCGCCGCGGTCGCTCGACGAGGACCAGGGGAGGCCGGAGGGCCGGTTCGCGTCCGGGAGGAACTCCGGGTAGTAGAGCTGCTGCGTGGCACGGGCGAGCTGGAGCTGAAACCACGCGACGGGAAACGCGCCGGCCGCATCGTTCTCCCAGTGGTCGTGATCGTCCTGCAGGAAGAAAACGGGCGTAGACCGGAAATCCGTACCGTAGACCGGAACGATCTGGGGCCCCGCCGCTGCCAGGAGCGCCGCCTCGTTGCTCGTGCCGAAGACGGCGGCAGCAAAATCGAAATTCGAAGTCTGCGCCCGTGGGCTGAGCTCGCCAGTGAGCTGGCCGCTCCAGCGGTGGAGATCCCAATAGATGTGGTCTCCGTTGGCGACGGCCGCATCGGGGCTGAAGGAGAGCGCCCGGCGCAGCAGGCGGTTTCGGACCACGGTGGGGAGGTTGCCGCTGCGTTCCCCGATCCCCGCATAGGTGCCCTCCGCCCCCCCGGCGCATGTGAAGAAGAGGAGGCGGAAGCGGTCCGGGCTCGCACCCGCCGGCGGGAATGTGGAGAGCGGCCACGGCTCGCACAGAGAGGATCCGTTCGCCGCCACCAACGAGAGGGACTGCGTGGCGCCCGGGTCGAGATCCGTGCCGTAGAACTGCCAGAACCGTCCGCTCGTGTCATTCATCCGGCCCTGGAAGCTGCGTGATCCCACCCTTAATACGGGGGCGGCGGAGAGGGCCTGCTCGAACGATACCTTCAGCAGAATCCTCGAATCGCTGACCGTGGGGAGCAGGTGCCGAACCTGGCCGGCATCCCAGTCCTGGGGCTTCGGCGGGCCGGCGAGCGAGTCGAGCGGCGCTCCCGTGAGTAAGGCCGTGCCCATCGCGCCGGCGCAACCTGCGAGAAACTCCCGGCGATCGACGAGCCGTCCGTGGGCCATTCGCTGTCTCCCTCTCTGTTCCCGTCTCACCGGTCTGGACCCACGCCCGCAGGTCTCAGGCTAGGGAAGCGGGGGGGTGCTGCTCGGGGGCCGCCGGACCGATGCGACCTGCTCGAACGAATAGGCGAGGCCGATCAGGGTGGGTTCCGTCCATTCGGGACCGAGCAGCTCGATGCCGACCGGAACCCCCAGGGGCGCGGACGGGCTCGGCACCGAGAACCCTCCGGGAAGGGTGATCGCAGGAAAGCCCGTGCTGTTCGACAGCACACCGTTGCGCTCGATCTGCTCTTCCCCGATCGGTACCACGAGCCGCCGCTGATGGGGGTAGAGCAGCGCGTCCAGCTCATTCTCTGCGAAGACGACCATCACCGCCTCCCGAAGCTGCCGGCGCCGAGAGAGCCGGCTCTGATACTCCGGATCGGACAGCCCGTCCTGGACGCTCTGGTCCGCTTCGAGCCCAGGGCGAAATGACGGGTGAAACTCTCCCCGTTCCACGAACTCCGCGAGGCTCCTCACCGGCGCGCCAGGACCCAGGCTCTCCAGATACCGGTTGAAGGCGATCTTGAACTCGAACCCCGAGAGCGCGATCGCTCGTGTGAGCTCCGCCAACCTCGGGATGCGTACGGGTACGACCGTCGCGCCGGCCCTCTCCATCGCCGAGACGGCACCCTCCACCACGGCGTTCACCGCTCGGTGGAGCTCTTCCTCGCCCATGAGATCCAGCACCAATCCGATACGCGCTCCTGCAAGGCCGTCCGGGTCGAGCGAATCGGTATAACTCTCCGGCCGGCGGCCCGCGCTGAATGCCGTGACCGGATCCGCAGGATCGTATCCTGCGATTGCGTCCAGCATGCGCGCGGCATCTTCGACCGTCCGGACGATCGGGCCCACCTCGTCCTGCGTCGAACTGACGGGAATGACCCCGTCTCGGCTTATGAGCCCCCGGGTCGCTCGTATCCCCACCAGGCTCTGAGCGGACGCGGGCGATCGAATGGACTGTCCGGTGTCGCTCCCCGTCCCCAACACCCCGAAGCTGGCGGCGATCGCGGCTCCCGTGCCGCCGCTCGATCCACCCGGCGTCCGGCCGAGATCGTAGGGGTTTCGGGTCTGCCCACCGAGCGAGCTGATCGTCGTCCCGCCACGCGCCAACTCGGTGAGGTTCGACTTGGCGAGCATGAGGGCTCCGGCCTCTCGAAGGCGACGAACCACGAAGGCGTCGTCCGGCGGGATGGACCGGGCCAGGCTCACCGATCCGCCGGTCGTAGGCATATCGGCCGTATCGAAGTTGTCCTTGACGATCACGGGGATGCAGTGGAGGGGTCGGCCCTCGCCTCCGTCCCCGGCATAGAGGAGATCCATCTCGCGGGCGGTCTCCCGCGCGCGGGGGTTCACGGTCAGGATGGCGTTCAGTCCGGGTCCCTGATCGTCGTAGGCCTCAATCCGGGCCAGGTAGTGCTCGACCAGCCGCTCACAGGTGAGAGTCCCCGACGCCAGGGCATCGTGGATCGTTCGGATGGTGGCCTCGAGCGGGACGTCCGTGCGGCTCACCTCGGAGTTCGACCCGGCGGTTCGGCCCTCACACGCGAGGAGGCCGCCTGCGATGGGGAGAGCCAGGAGTGCCGCAGTGCCTCGAACCTTGAGGCGCGCCGCGCATCGGAGAATGCATCCGGAAAGCCTCTCCGACATAGCACGTGGCCGAGTACCGGAATCTCCAGCCATGAGCTCCTCCCCATGCGTCGGGCCATACGGACTTCAGGAACGGGCGGGCGCGGACGGCAGACGGGAGGCTCGCCTCTTCACCCCGTCATGCGCGCTGCACCGGCCTGCCGCCGAGTACAGTTTCGCTCGCGAAGAGCCTCTGGCGACCGGTCCGCGCGTTCCCGTAGTTGTCCACGAATTCGAATGTCCCTTCCCGGAGCTCGAGCACGGCGATGTCGGCCGGCGCGCCCACATTGAGCGTCCCACGATCACGGAGCAGCGGGAAGATACGCGAGGCGTTGATCGTCGCTAAGGCGACGACTTGCTCCAACGTCATCCCGAGGTTCAGGAACTTGGAAAGAACGTTGGGAAAGTCGATGACGCTTTCCGCGGTCCGGCTCGTGGTGTTCCCATCCGTGGAGATCGTATCCGGCCAGAACCCCGCCTGAAGGATGTCATCGAACGTATCCCATCGCAGGTGCCCCGTCCGCCCGTTGGCGACGTCGAACCACACCCCGCGGCGGCGCGCGGCGAGCACCTCCGGCAGGACGCGGCCGTCATCGTCCAAGATGCTGTTCGGTGGCGGCGCAAACATGTGCGTGACGATGTCGCCACGCTTCAGTTGACCCAGCAGCCCGGGAAGTGGAGATGTCGTTTGCCCGATGTGAATCATCACCGGCAGGTCAAAGGACGAGGCCACCTCCTGCGCCCGTCGCAACACTTCCACATCGTCGGCGGCAACGCCCCTCGTCAGTCGTGCCTTGACGCCCAGGACGAGATCCCGGTGGCGCGCAATGGCTTCCCTCGCCGCATCGACATCGGCAAGGCGCAGGTCCATCGTGTCGCCGTCGGGCAGAATGCCGGCGCGCCCGATGTTGATCAGCACGCCGCCCGGCTGCGGCGCAGACCTCGCAACGGCCACCATGTCGTCGATCTGATCCGCGCCCCCTGATCCGGCGTCGATCCATCCCGTCACCCCACCGGAGAGACCCACCCAGGGGCCCTCTTCTTCCCGGGCATAGTGCGTATGTATGTCGAGGAGCCCAGGAACGACGAGCTTCCCTGTCGCGTCAATGACCTCCGCCGCATCATCCGCGATCTCGGCCTCGATCGCCGCGATCCGACCGCCGGTGATCGCCACGTCGCGGACTGCGTCCACACGCAGGGACGGATCAATGACGCGCCCACCCCTGACGATCAGATCGTGGTCGGCCGCACGCAGTCTCGAGCCACGAGCGAGAGTCACCGCGCCCGCAGCGGCCGCGTAGACGAACCGACGCCGGTTCATCCTCGTTCCGAGCGTTGCGGCCCGGCCTTGGGGAGCCGTGTCAGCGCGGGTCTTGGGATCGGACATGATCACCTCGAGTCTGCATGGTAGGTGCTTCTCATGATACGATGCGATGGAGATGCGCGCACACGGGTTTGCAGGTACGGTTTTCGAGGAGCCCGGACCCTTCCGTCCCGCGTCGACAACGTGCCGCTCCGTCCGGCACGCGACTCCTGCGTGGCGACGGAGATCGATCCCGCCTTCGTCGACCACGCGGGCCGCTCGTCGGAGCTGCTCGCGGGCCGCGAAGGACGACGTGAGGCATCAACCACTGGGGGAGAGAAGAGCGATCGTGTCCAAGTCCCACAATGACGGCGCCTCACACTCACCGGGCGGTCCGGGCATAGCTCGAACGGCTCCGGCTGTCGGGTACCCAAGCGCTAGGCCACCCGCCAACTTTGGCTGCAGATAAGGCTCCCCCGAGGACGAACATGGCAAGCAGTGAGGCGAAGAGCGCGGAAGAATACTTGGCAGAGCTGCCGCCCGAACGGCGAGCCGTCCTGGCCAAGGTACGGGCCGTGATCCTCGAGCACCTGCCTGACGGCTTTGTCGAGGCGATGAACTGGGGGATGATCAGCTATGAAGTCCCGTTGAAGACCTACCCGCAGACGTACAACGGCCGACCGCTCATGTACGCCGCCCTGGCGGCCCAGAAGCGTCACTGCGCAATCTACCTGATGTGTGCCTACGCAGACTCGGCCGTGGAAGCGCGGCTTCGGGCGGATTTCGAGAAGGCCGGTAAGAAACTCGATATGGGAAAGAGTTGCGTGCGCTTCAGGAAGCTGGATGATCTCCCTCTAGAGGCGATCGGGCGCGCCGTAGCGGCGAAATCCGTGGCGGACTATATCGCCGCCTATGAAGAATCCCGGAGATGCGGCTGACGAACTAGGCGTGGGCCGCCCAAACGATTCCCGACTGCGCTCGAGAATGAGTACGAGGACCGAGACGATTCGGTCAGAACCGGCTCGAAGAGCATCCGGACGGGAATTGGCAGCCTAGGCTCTCGGATGCGCTGACTGAAGCCCGCCGACCTGCCGGGAGAGTCTACCGCTCTCCTGTTCCATCTACGTGCTGCGGCGGAACCCTACCCCCGGAGCGTGAGCCGAATCAAGCGGTCCGCCCGCGGCTCCTCATCCAGGTTGCGGCATGACGAGATGATTCCCTCGAACTGCGCGGCCGAAATGGGGATGCCTCCGGTGATGCCACGAATACGGCGAGCCTCTTCGTCGAAGTCCCAGATGAACTCTCGCCCCGTAGCCTGTTTCGTGTAGCTCCTCCCGTCGCGGGTGAAGATCGTGATTCGTGGCGCGAAGAGGGGCATTTGGGTCGATGGGATGATCCGGACCCGACGCATCAGGTCCAACACCTCGGGCGGATCGGCCGCCCCGCGAAGGCCGAGCAGCGGAAAACCGCGCTGGACCACGCCGTAAGCCGTGTAGTACCGGGTGCTCCCAGGCACAGGCTCCACATCCAGGTCCTCCCTCCTGGCCGGGAACGCGGGGCTTGGGTACTGGGTCTCCAGCCAATTGACGACGGCCTCGACCCGTTCGACCTCTTCGTACCGTATGTCGTTTTCCTCGCAAAGCTGCGCGGTAACGTCGACGTGGGCGATGTTGTATCCCGCCGTCGAATAGATCCGGTACAGGGTTTCGAGGAAGAACCAGTCGTTGCCGAGGTTCGCTGCGATCCTGTCCAGGCTCGTCCGGGTCTCGCCGACAAAGCTATACGTGAGTCGGCCGCTGTTGTCGCCCGCGTAGGCCCAGTAGAACCCCCCGTCTCCCTCGAGGATGTAGTCGTCTCCCGGATTGCCCTCATCCTGGCCCGCCAGCGCGACGGCCAACATCGCGTTCCGCGCGGCGCCCTGCTCGCGAATGCCCCGCCCCCCGATGGCCAGGGCCACACTGAGTGAGATCACGCGTTGTATCTGGTCCTCGGTGAAGCCTAGGATCTTTGCGGCGGCCACCGCGGGACCGAAGATGCCGAAGACGATCCCGGGGTGGAATCCACGTGCCATGACGGTAGGAACGTAGTCGGCGGAAAGGCGGTTCATGACCTCATAGCCCGCAGCAATACCGGTCAGGTACTCGCGTCCGGACGCGCCTGCGCTCTCCGCCGCCACGAATGCGCAGGGAATGATGCTCGTGCCCGGGTGCGTGAGCATTCTGAATGTGTCCCACTTGCCACCCGCGTTCAGCATCGCGGCGTTCGCGAAGGCTGCCCCGCCCCTGG
Organism: Longimicrobiales bacterium; assembly: GCA_965206975.1. GTDB lineage: Bacteria > Gemmatimonadota > Gemmatimonadetes > Longimicrobiales > Gaopeijiaceae > JAAXGI01. The sequence goes on from OZ242253.1 coordinate 875,891, forward strand.
TCACTCGAGTGCCCTCCACCATGAGGGTGGCGCCGCCGGGCACGCCGGCCTCCTCCCCTTCGACGAGGCGGACAGCCCGACGGCCCCCATCGAGCTCGGATCCGATCAGCACGGACGACAGTGCATGGAGGGAGAGCCCTTTGGCGCGGTCGACCACGGCGGCCGGCAGATCCTCGTACCGCAGGGCAGCCACCCAGGCGGCGAGCTCCCGGCTCAAAGATCTCTGCTGCTGGAGGGGCAGACTCGCCTCCCTCGGCTCCCCTGCCGTCGACTCCTCGCCCGGGTGGGGGTGCTCCGTGCCCGCAAGCTCTCGAGCCGCAGCGGCAAGCGGAGGCGCGCCTCCAACGCCGAAGGCGATCCCACCGGCTACCGCGCCCCGCAGGACGCTCCGCCGGCTGACGGCCGTAGTGATCTCCTGTTCTCGCCTGCGGTCCGGTTCCACTGTGATCCTCCAAGTGTCGAGGTCGAGACTCTTAGCATTCGATCCGCCGTCCCGCTCGCCCGCTGACCCGGTCGGAACTCCACCCCCTCCGCGGCCCACGGGGCACACTCAGAAAACGGCGATCGGATTGAGGGGCGAACCCGTGCCGCCGGGAACGGCGAGAGGCGCGAGCATCAGGAGAAACTCCCATCGGTCCTGTTCAGCGGCCGTGTCTCCGAGCGCTCGCAGGTCGCAGTTGTCGAGCATGTGGATTCCCAGGTGGAGGATGGCGAAGTCATGCACCGCCCCAGCCAGGTTCGAGGGAGCCACGTACGCAGGATGATCGCTTCCGAGCACGGCCACATCGCGTTCCCTCAGCCAGGGGATGACCGACGGGTGAAGCCCCGCCGACCGACCCCCTTCTCTTCGCCCACGGAGCCATGGCCCTTCGGCCTCCCGTCGGTCCCACACACCGGTGCGAATGAAGAGGGCGTCACCCGCGGAGATCCGGATGCCGGTTTCCCGCTCCCACGCCTCGAGATCCTCCACGTAGATCGCAGTGCCCGGCTCCAGATACGGTACGTCCCGGAACCTCGGCAGATCGATCAGGACGCCCCGGGTGAGGACCCCGTGCTTGACGTTGTGGATCGAGCTCCTCTCGTGCCCGGCGGCCAGCGTGGCTTCCGGATCGGGTGCATACCCGTTGTAGAACGTCCCGCCATCGTTGACATGGGCAAGCGCATCCATGTGAGTGTGCGCGATTCCATGGTACCGGGCAGTGATCTGGTCCGAGCTGATGCTCAGCATCGTGTGTTCGTAGGGATAGGGGTTATCGACGGCCTCGACGGTGTCGATGTCGCGGGCCAGCGAGACCGAGATCCCCTCACGCGCCAACGCCAAGGCCTCCAAGCGTTTCTCGGGCGTGATCAGGTTCAACGCTCCGATCTCGTCGTCTAGCCCCCACCGTCCCCAGTTGGACAGTTCGAGCTCCCATTGCTCGTACTCGGCGGCCGTGACCTCACCCTGCTGTCCCAGACCGGTTTGGGGCAGGGTGAAGAGCGAGATCCATGCGACAGCGAGCCATCCGGTGTGCGGAATCTTCATCGGTCCTCCACCAGTCTTGGGGGTGGGCGCCTCCGGTCTCCCCGGCGCGATGCCGTGGTCACACAAGCAGGGTCGTCAGCTCCGAGAGCCCGTCCAGCCCATCGAGACCTCGGATCGTGCTCAGGACCTGCTCCGTGCGATCCGAAGAAAGGCCGGAATCGGGCATCAGAGCGCGGTACTTGGCCTCTACATCGCTCCACTCGATCCCCCGCGGAGCCGACCCTCGGGGTGCATGCACCGTATTCGTGAACCTATCGCCGGTGTCGGTGACAATCGTCACGGTGCCGCCCCAGCTCCACTCGTACCGGACCGCTGGCGGGGATGGGTCGAGCTGGACCACGTTCATAAGGCGCTCGGCCACGGGGCTGAAGATCTTCTCGGGAGTGGCGTGGACCCAGGAGAAGTCCCTGTCCGCCACTGCGGAAGCCACGAAGTAGGGTAGGCTGTGGATGGCCTCGATCAGGTCCCGCGGGCGCCGGCTGCCGCCGACGGAGGTGCGGTTCCTGCCCGACACGAGGATCTGACGGACCCCCTCCGGCTGGGCGTTCGCCTGCCGGGCAGCGTTGACGGCGGCCTCGACCGTCCCCGAGAAGGGGTGGGCGCCAGGCCAGAGCTTGATTGCGAGATAGCGTACGATGTCCCACTCCCGCAGCTCGCGGGTCAGACTTTCGGCGTTCCCGCCTCCGTATACTCCGGCGAACCCTCTCGGCGGATCGAGAAGGTCCCCGGTGACCGCGAATCCCCGGCCGGCTGCGAGCGCGGAGTTGACCGCGCAGGCCGCGGCGTTGGCGGCCATGTATTCCCGCGCCCAGTTATTCGTTCCGATCGAAAGCCCGCCCTGCGTGACTGCGGTAATGCCGAGGGCATGGGCCATCTGCTCGTCAGTGAGCCTCAGGAGCTTTGATGCCGCGACTGTGCCGCCAAATGCAACGATTTGGGAGGCATGGACCCCTCCTCGTCCCCCGACCCGCGCTTCACCGATCCGCCCTGCAGCTTCGTATCCGAGGACGATGGCGAGGAGCAGATCCCGGGGGGTCGCCCCGGTTCGTTCCGCAACGGACAGCCCCACCGAAGTGAGCGCCGTGCCGCAGTGCGCCACGTTGCGGAGGTCGCTGTCGTCGGAGGCGGAGGCATCGCTGAGAACCGCATTCACCCTCGCCGCCTCGTGAGCGGGAAGCCTCGCGCCGTCGAACCAGATCGTTGCCTCCGGTCGCCCGCCGTGCTCCACCGCCAGCTCCCGGAGGATTCGGGCCGATTGTATGAGCGATCCGCTCGCGGCGCTGGCCAGCGTACTCGCGATGATCATCTTCGCGTACTCGATCGCCAGAGGGGGCAGATCCTCGAATGTGGTAGGGTTGAGGAGTCGGGCGAGTGCCAGCGCGCCGCTACCCTCCTGCACCGCGTCTTCGCCTCGCGTGTGCCTCGGCTTCAGGACGTCAGCCCAACCGAGGAGGGGGGAGGATCCACCGATTCCAGCGAGGCTACCGGCTGCGACTGTACGCCTGAGTAGGCTCCGTCGAGTCATGCCGAGATTCATCGCGGCCCTCCGATCGGCTCAGGGGAACTGTGCCCCACGGTGAAGACAGCGGAAAGATGAGACGCGCCGAGAGGGACAGCAAGGAAGACGCCTCAGGAAACGAGCGGGAGCGCTTTTCGTAAGCCGACAGCTGGCGCACCTGTGCAGATGCCATCTCGACCGCGGCGGAATCTCGTACGACCTGGGAGAGAGATTCGATCTCCGAGCGGCGGAAAGATCACAGCGCTCGTAATACGCCCCGCGCGCACTGGCTTCACGCTCCAGATCGAATGGTTCCACCTCGTCCTCTGACAAGATTCCGCCGGGGAATGGCGACGCCATGCCCTCTCGCACCAAGTGGTCCTGTTGGAGCCGGATCCTACCGAGGTTGACTCCCCTGGGCTCGGTTTACCCCTCCGCAGTCACTATCGGAGGGGGGGAGTACTGGCTGGAGGAGCCCGATGCTGGGTCGCCTGCCCGTAGTCGTACGCTAGGGCGAAGAGCGTCGCCTCGCTCCAGGGTACGCCGAGTAGTTGTAGACCTGCCGGGAACTCGTCGTACGAGAAGCCCATCGGAACGGTGATGGAGGGAAAGCCGGTGGGCGGTGACAAGCGGGCGCTGTTGTTCCCATGTGGAGTGATCAGATCGCCCTGTAAGCGCGGGGGATTGTTCCACGTCGGATACGCCATGGCCACAACGCCATATTCTTCGAACGCGGCCCGTACGTCTTGCTGAAGGATCCGGGAGCGCTCGGCCCGTTCCGCACACGCGGGGTTGTCGGGAGGTGCGAGCTCGATTGCCTGTGCATCAACCAGCCGCTTCTCGATTGACCTATGGAACTCTTCTGACGCGATGATATCCGCCAGCGAGCTGACCGGAGCCGCTTCGCCGAGAGAGGCGAGATAGGCTTCCAGATCGAACTTGAAATAGGCGCAGGTCACGGTCGGTGCCGTGCTGCCATCCGGGTCCGGGATCCGGATCTCGACCGGATCAACGATCACGGCACCCTGGCGCTGCATGTCGATCAGCGCTTGATCGAAGAGCGATACTACTTCAGGGTCGGCCATATCACCGATGAGCTGTCGCAAGACGCCGATGCGTGCGCCTCTCAAGCTGCCTCGGCGGAGTGAATCCAGGTAACTTTCCGGGCGGTGGGCATCCGCCTCTCGTGTGACGGGATCATTCGGATCGGAGCCGGCCAAGACGTCGAACACCCTCACGGCGTCTTCGACGGTTCGCCCCATCGGCCCACCGATGTCACGACTGAGGTTAAGCGGCACGATCCCGTCCCGGCTGGTTAGTCCCATCGTGGAGCGAACGCCGACGAGGCTGTTGTGCGAGGAGGGACCCCGAATCGAGTTTCCGGTATCTGACCCGAGACCCACGAGACCGAAATCCGCAGCGACGGCAGCCGCGGTCCCTCCGCTCGAGCCCGCCGGCACGCGATGCAGACTGTACGGATTCCTCGTGTGGCCAGGCACAACCGAACTCAGCGTCTCATAGGCGCTGAAAGCGAACTCGGCCATGTTCGACTTGGCGAGTACGATAGCCCCTGCTTCCCGGATTCTCCGTACCTGGAAGGCGTCGTCCGGTGGTCGCGACTCCTGCAGGGATAGTGATCCCGCGGTGGTTGGCATGTCGCCTGTATCGAAGTTGTCCTTCACGATCATTGGCACGCAGTGTAGCGGTCCGACCAACCCCTCCCTTCGAAAGCGAGCATCCAGCTCATCTGCCCGGCTCTGTGCATTCGGATTCACCGCCACGATCGCATGAAGGGCCGGACCGTGCCGGTCGTAGGCTTCGATACGAGCCAGGTAGTGATCGATGAGCTGTCTACAGGTGAGACTGCCACTCACAATCGCCGAATGGATATCTGCGATCGTGGCTTCCTCCACTTCCAAGCTGCCGCAACCAACACAAAGTACAGCGGTGCTGAGGGCCACTGCGGCCGATCGACAGCAGCTAGCCATGGCGTAGGTCCTCCGCTAGACACATCGTCGCCATCCTTACTCGAGCGATCTTGCGTTCAACCGGGTCGCGGCCCCCTATGGCAGCGTCGACGTGGGCCATGGGCCCGGAGGTCACGGGTCTGACAGCTCGCACCTGGCAGCTGCCGCGGGAGGGAGATAACCGGGCCTGAAGTCGAGAAGACGTGCGAGCTCGGCCGTGGAAGACTCCCCGTCGGCGTACGCGACCTGCCAATCCCACCTCCACGGCAAGTCCCTCCTCGACCAGGGGATCAACGGAGCCGCGCCGGCCGATGATCTCACGAAGATGTCCGGCAGACGTGGCCGGACGATAGAGAGGCGTTCGCAGCGGCAGCCGGACCATCGCTCGACCCGGAACGAGTTCCACGACGACTCTCGCTACTCGTCGATTATCGCGACGACCGACCCGACTCGGGTTCGGGCGCGAGAGAAGATGGACAGGGCATGGTCCAGGATCAACATCAACGGAGCGGGCCTTGAGCGAATCATAGCCAACCGTCGGCGCGTCGTTCCTCACCATTAGATAACCGCTCGTGCAATCCGGGCCGCGACCGGGGAGATTCGAGTCTCCCGGATTCCTGGGCGATCACCGCTCTCAGAAGCTCGCTAACTCCTGCACCGTTTCCTGATCAAGGCGACGCAGCACTTCGATGAGGAGTTCCACGGCTCCGTCGAAATCCGAACGCTGGATGATGCCGGTGTGCGCATGCAGATACCTAGTGGGCACAGTCATGTTTACCGAAGGTCGACCCGTATCGTAGCGCTGGATCACAGCTCCATCCTCGCCATAACCAGTAAGAACGTCAGGTTGCAGGGGAATACCCTCCTCCCCGGCGACTTCGAAGAAGAAATCCCGAAGCCTTCGGTTCGGGACCATGGAACTATCGAGAAGAAAGATCCCCGGGCCCCGGCCAAGCTGCTCCTGTGCCTGGGTCGGCCCGATCCCCGGGTAATCGGCAGAAACCCCGGCCTCGATGGAGATTCCAAGCTCTGGCCGAGCCAGGGCCACCGAAGTCTGGGCTCCACGCAAGCCAATCTCCTCTTGCACCGTTGCGACCCACACAATCCGCGCGGGAATCGAGATGCCCTCGTCTTGAATGCGGCGGGCGGCTGCGATCATGACGGCGAGACCCACGCGGTCGTCCCATGCCTTAGCAGCGTATCGCCCGTTCGGGAGAACCGTGAAGGGACTCCACGGAGCGATGCCGTCTCCTGGACGCACACCCAGCGCAGTGACCTCTTCCCTCGTTCTGGCCCCGACGTCAAGAAAGATCTCCTCCACCGGCCAGACCTGGTCCCTCTGGGAGGGCGGAGTGACATGAGTCGTACGGAGCCCGCTCACCGCGGGTACAGCTCCCTCTGTTCCCAGAATCACCCAGCGTTGGTCGGGAAGAGCTTGCCGGAGCCAGCCACCCAGCGTCTTCACACGGATGAAGCCATCTGAAGTCACGTACTGGACCATGAGCCCCACCTCGTCGAGGTGGGCGGTCACCATGATCCTCGGGCCGTCGGCAGAACCCGGAAGCGTCGCCAGCACAGATCCGAGGCCGTCGTAGTCTATGGACGCTCCCAAGGCCTCGTACTCCTGAACAACGATCTCTCGCACCGCGTCCTCGAAGGCAGAAGGCCCCGGTGCTTCCGTGAGAGACCTCATGAGCTCGGCCGTGGCGTCCAATCCTTGCCCCGTTGCAGGGAGCGGGATGAGAGCCAGCACTAACAGTCCGACGGTACGACGAATCATCAAGGCCTCCTTGCCTAGAGGGGACGAGAGCTGCACCCAGCGGCCGGCGCCGATCTGGTTTCGGGGCCGGCACTCAGCTTCACCGTAGGTGTTCCTCGGACCATCGGCACCCTCCCGCTGTGGATGTCGTTCTTCACTACATCTCCGGTTCGCGGGCTCCCCGCTCCGCGGGCGCATTGGTTCGAGAGGAGGCCCCAGTGGTCCAACGGATGCTGCCGACGGCCTCGCTGGTCACGGCCACAGTGGTTCGCAGGGAGCCTGCTACCTGCGACGTTCTCATCATCGGAGGAAACTGTCTACGGCTCCGTTTCTCCGGAGTTCATCGCGGAGGTAGCGATCGAGGGGAACCGCGAGGCAGAAGTTGGAAACTTCCCCGCTACGGTTGCGGAGCCTGTCGTGGACCCGTCCAGTCAGGCTGTCTCACACGGGTTTGTCAACATGCTTTCCCAAGCGAACCGAGCCCTCACGGTTGAGGGCGGTCGTCAGGTTACATCCGCCGGAGCGTGAGGCTGGAAGCGATCGGTGAAGTCGGATCGATGGGTCCAACGACCGACACCATGAAGGCGGGGCGGGCGGGTTCGTCGACTCCTGACCGCGTTACGAGCACAACTGCGCGCAACTAAGGTGGCAGGAGCGCGGAAACCGCAGCCCGGGCCGGTCGAAAAACCAAGGGTAGATGGGCCTGGGTAGACTCGAACTACCGACCTCACGCTTATCAGGCGTGCGCTCTAACCACCTGAGCTACAGGCCCCGATCCCCGCTTCGCGGAGACGGAAGATCCCCGGGTCCCGAAGGGGCGTTCACCACTCCTGGCTCGGCGAACCCGCCTGTCACGGGACCCGTAACATAGTACCCACTTCCACCCGTTGGTAGGCGTTCTTTGGAGAGCTTACCGCTCCGCTCCCCCTCCGACGGACGGGCCGCGCGCGACGGGCTCGGACCGGCCGAACGCTCGCTTCCCACGGACCAGGCCAAGCAGCGGGCGGAAGAGAGGCACCGAAGGCCGTTCGCCCGGAGACCCTGGGCGCACCGGGCAGGAGAGCCGGGCACTTCGAGGCCCCCGTGCGAGTTGACGAGGCCGAAGGAAGGGGGGTATAGGTGCGGGGAACTTCCACTCCCTATGATCGGCTCGACCCAGGAGACCCAGATGCATCCGGCTGCCCCACGAAGCGAACGCCCGCGCTCCAACTCCGCACTCACGCTCGGAGCCGCCGTCGGGTCCGCGCTCCTCTTGGCCGCGGCGCTTGCCGCCCCGCCCGTTTCCGCCCAGGTGAATCCGGCTTCGGGGGAAGCGTTGAGGATCGGGGTCATCGGGTCGGGCGCCATGGGCGCCCCCATCGGCCTCCTCTGGGCGGAGGCCGGCCATCAGGTTCTCTTCTCCTCCCGGAACCCCGGCCAACTCATGGACTTGGTGCAGGAGGCCGCGCCGCGGGCGAGCGCCGGTTATACGGACGCCGCAGCCTACTTCGGCGAGGTGATCCTCCTCGCGGTGCCCCCGAGTGCGATCCCGCAGATCGGCCGGGACTTCGGCCACCTGATGCAAGGCAAGGTCGTCATCGACCTGAGCAACCCCCGCGTCGACCGGGACGGCGAGATCACGAACGAGTGGCTCGAGATGGGGACCGGGATCGCGATGGCCCAGTATCTCCCGGGGGTTCGGCTCGTGAAGGCATTCAACACCGTGAACCCGCGCTCGTTCGCCGACCCGGTCCGGGAGAACGGGAGGATCGGCGTACCGATCGCCGCAGATGACGAGGAGGCGATCGCCGTCACGGAAACGCTGGTTCGGGACGCCGGGCTCGACCCCGTCGTCGTGGGGCCGCTCGAGAGAGCGATCGAGTTCGATCGGGGAACGGGGGTCTGGGAGACGGACGTCTCCGCGAGCGAGATTCGGGAGATCCTGGGTCTGCCGTAGCGGAAGCTCCTCAGGGCGGGCCGTCCAGCACCCTCACCTCGCCCGAACCCGAGGTGAGCTCGGCCACGGTGGCCCGAAGTCGGTCGAGCTCGGGGAGGGGTACCTGCGCCTCGATCGTGAGATCGGCCGCATAGCTCTCCCCGCCCCGTACCGCTCCGATCTCGCGAAGGAGGCGGAAGAGCGCGTCCGACGCCGCGAAGGGCGCCCGGATCTCCACGGAAGAAGACGGGACACGGGAGCTCGTATCGAGCGTCCCAAGCGCGCGCGCCACCGTGCCGGAATACGCCCGGACGAGCCCTCCCCTCCCAAGCTTCACACCACCGAAGTAGCGTGTGACAACGGCGATGATTTCGCCGACGCCGGAGTTCGAGAGCACATCAAGGATCGGACGCCCCGCGGTTCCGTGAGGCTCGCCCGCATCGCTCAGCCCGATGCGGGCCGTGTCACCGGGAGGACCCGCGTTGTATGCCCAGCAGTGATGGGTCGCGGTCGGGAACTCGGCGCGGACCGCGTCGATGAAGGCGCGGGCCTCGCCCCGAGCCCGCACCCGGCCGAGCGAGGTCACGAACCGGCTCTTCCGGATGGTCTCCTCACTCCGGTGGAGGGAAGGGACCGGAACCAGGTAGCCGCGGGGCTCGGTGGGACGAGCACGCTCCCCGATCTCAGGCATCCCCCGCCGGCGCGGGCCCGTCCCCTACCCGGTCGGCACGCCAGAAGGCAATCCCGCCGGGCTGGTGCTCGAGCTCGACCGAGGCCGCGAGCTCAAGGCTCGAGAGGTCCAGGACATCGAGCGTGCCCCGAGTGGACCCAATCGCCTCGTTCGTAACGAATGCATACCGGCCGTCTGGACTCACGACGACCCCGTGGGTGAAGGACTCGGTGGTCTCGACCCGGGCCTCTTCCTCCCCTGAGTCCAGATCGATGACGGAGACGCCGCGTCCCCCGCGGAGGGTGACGATGAGACGCGCACCGTCGGGGGTCGTCGCGATGTTGTACGGGCCCCCGCCCGTCGGGAACCGCCTCGTGATCCGCCACCCTTCGCTCTCCACCTCGAGCACCTCCGACCGGGCGCTACAAGTAACGTAGAGGAAGCGGTCCGCGCGGGCGGCGACGCCCGGCGTGACCCACGTTGGGGCACACGACGGGTCAGCCGGATCCGGCGGAATCGACGCCCCCACGTCCCCCGCCGGGAGCGGACCCTCCCGTCCCGGGCGAAGGGACATCCGCCTCGAGATGGCGTAGGTGGCGAGGCTCAGCTCGACGAGCTGGTCGGAGCGCATGCAGACGGAGTAGTGCGAGCGCCCCGAAGCATTCACCCGGCTCCCGTGCGGCGTCATGCACGTCGTGATCCGGGCCAGCTCGTTCAGCTCCGGGGCGAATACGACCGAAACCGAGGACGGCGCCGGATCCCCGTGCAGGTCGAAGTTGGCCACGATGAGGAGGCGTCCGTCCGGACTCGAGGAGAGCGTGGCCGGGAAGCGGCCGAGCGCCGTCCGGCCGACGAGGGTGTCCGCTCCGGCCCGGAACTTCCAGAGCCACCCATCCGGAGTCCCGTGAGCCACCGTCACGTAGAGGAACTCGCCGTCGGGCGAGACGAGAACACCGTGCGGACCGTCCGTGTCCGCCGGCATGATACCAATCGGGATCTCGCGCTCGATCCGCGCGCCCCCGCCCGGGCTGAAGACCACCCGGCTCACGACGTCGGAGGATTCGTTCGCGACGTATGCCCGGTACTCGAGGCCCGCGGGGGAGGGGGAGGCACCGCCCGCCACCCCCGATTCTGATTCTCCCGGGGAGGCACACCCCGCGATCAGCGTCAGGACCGGGAGACCGACGAGGAGCGCGACCGAGTGGGACCGGGCGCCCCCTCGGAAAGTCACGGGAAGAGCGGGGCGTCCGCAGGCGGTTCGAGGCGTACCACCCAGAGACCGGAGTTCATGTCTGAGACAAAGATGTTCCCGAGATAGGGCTGGGGACCCCATGCGTCCGGATCGTTCGCCCGGTTCCCTCCCACGTGCCCGGTGGGGAACCACGCGATCTCCCTCCCCTGCCGGTAGAGGTCGCCCCGAAGCTCTCCCGAGATGTCCACGACCCTGAGTCCTCCCTGGTAGTACGCCACGTAGAGGCGGTCGTCCTCGACCCAGATGTTGTGCGCCCCCGCCTCCGGGACCTCGTAGCGGCCGACCTCGACCGGGTTCTCGGGATCATCGATCGAGAGGATGTGGATGAATCCCCGAGAGACCCGCGCGCCCATCGTGGTGCGCGCCGTGCATTCGGCGCAGTCGAAGATCTCGTCGCCGACGAAGAGGTAGGTGTGGCCGTCCGCGTTCCGGTACGGGAACGCGACGTGGGTATGCCCTTCCGGGTAGGCGTAGGAGGATATGACGACGGGTTCGGTCGGCGTCCCGCCCCACCCCCCGTGCCCCGTATCCAGGATCCAGACACCGTCGCCCCAGTAGGAGACGTAGGCGATCCCATCTACCACCCAGATGTCGTGGAGGTACTTCCCCGGCGTATCGATCCCCCACCGCCCGACTTCCTCGGGCGCGGAGGGATCGGAGATGTCGATGATGTGGATGTCGAGCGTCCCGTCGTGAACGGCATAGACAAGGTCGCCCACGATAAAGGTATTGTGGACGCCGCCCGTGAGGCCTTCCGTGTAGCTCGTGATCACTGCCGGATGGGCAGGATCCGCCAAGTCGAGGAGAATGATCCCGTTCCGGCGGTCGGAGGCACCCTCACGGGTGATCACCCCGATCGTCGCGTCCCCGTTCACCTTCACGTCGTTCACGACCCGGGCGTCCACGACCAGCGAGTCGGTGAGGACCGGGGCGGCCGGGTCCGTCACATCCCACGCGTACATCTTCTGGCCGCCATCGTGCGTCCCGACGTAGGCGTAGTCGCGGCCATCGACGCCCCGGAAGACCCATAGATCCGAGCTCGTGGTATGGGAGGTGAGCCCGTTTCCGATCGGGACCGGCTCCTGCCCCACCTCGCGCGCCCGCACCTCGGCGATCGCATCCACGGAGACGGTACCTGCATTCGCTACCACCCGGTAGTTGCCCGGCCGCTCGGCGACGAAGGCCCCATCCTCGTACACGGAGGCGCCCAGCGCGGCGCGCATCCCCTCTCCCACCACCGAATAGGTGAGGGCGATATCGGTGACCGGCACCCCGCCCGCGTCCCTCGGGACCGCCGCGAAGCGCACCACGTCCCCGGTGCGGACGACGGCGTCGTCCGGGGAAAGCCCGATCGACCGCACGGGGTTCTCCTCGACCTGCACCACGTGGACCACCTCTACACCCTCCGCCGAGACGGCGAGCGCAGCGCTCCCGGCCCGGTGCCCCCGGACGAATCCGTTCTGGCTGACCGAGGCGATGTCCGGGTTCCGGCTGCTCCAGCCCACATCGACCCGGGTGCGGAGCTCCCCGCTCTCCGTCCGGGCCGCGACCCCGAAGCGGACTGCCGTTCCCGTATAGACCGAGAGCTCCGGCGGGAGGACTTCGATGGAAGCGACGGGGGCGCCGAGGACGATGATTGGAACCGGGAAGAACCGGGGCTCCGCGAGCCGGTCCGGTCCCGCGACCATGACGGCGAGGAGGAGCTCCGTCTCCCCCTCCCTCAGGCCCTGGATCATCCCTTCCGCATCGAGGGTCGCCACCTCGCCCCCGAGGGGGGCGGCCATCAGCGGCGCCGGCACCGGATCCCCGGACGCATCCACCGGGGTCGGCCGTAGTTCCGCCATCCCGACGGATTCCCCGACCTCGAGAGTGATCGGACGCTGGGTAAGCTGAATGTCCTCGACCTCGCTCCCGGCCAGGAGCTCCGGCGGGATGTCAGGGGCCGGTTCCTCCTCCTCCACGGCCCGCGCCTCCGGTTCCGGAGCGGGCGGCCCGGCGGGCGGCGGCGGCCCGGACGCGCACCCCGCCGAGAGGAGGACGAACGGGAGTACGTGCCACGGACGAGTACTCACGCCGGCTCAGACCTCAATCCCAGTCGTCCCACCCTTCCTCCTCCTCGTCCTCTGCGTCTTCGTCGCCCGCTTCCTCGTCTCCCCACCCCTCCTCCCAAAGCTCGCCGTCCAGCTCCTCCTCGTCGAACTCGTCGAACTCGTCCAGGTCATACCACGAGAGCATGCCGTGAGCGCCAAGCGCGCCGGAACGCAAGGCCCAACGATCCGTCATGGAAGCTTCCTCCCGTCACTCGGCCATGATCCGAGAAATGAGGCTCGCGCGGGCGCCGCCGGACCCGCCGCTCCCGGTGGGGCAATACTAGATCCGAGGGGGGAAAGTCAAGCACGCTCCGGGCCCGGGATCCGGGGTGCTCACGATGACCACGGACTCTGCGGGAGGGTGTTTTTTCGCGCTCCCGCTCCACCAATCTCAGCCCCGGCGAGAGGACCGGGGAGAGACGCAGTTCGTCACGGCTCCGGCGCCCTGCCGACGAGTCCGGACCGCGGTCGTGGCGGAACGGGCAGGAACGATCCCGGGGAGGCCGTTTGCGACGCAGGCACGCCGGAAGACAGCATGGAGCGCACACCCGGACGGGGTGAGCGGGGCCATGTCGGCGCCGCTGCCGTGGCCTGGAGCCGACCCGACGGTCATCTTCTCCCCCGGGCCACGTGAGCGACCTCGACATCTCTCAATTCGCTCCGGGGGGGGCACCGTCGTGCCTCGTGGCGAACTGTCAGGTGAATGCCGTCTCAGATCGCCGGGCTACGGCACCCGACACCGTCGACGCCACCGGGCCGCGAGCGCGGGCCAGCGAGCCGCGGGCCACGGCCGCCTTGGCGGCGGCACGACCCCCGCTCGTCGATGCGGTCACATCTGCCGAACGCCCGAAGGGACTCGACGTTCCTCGCATTGTGGCACCTATCCGTCGGACAACCCGCGGCCGGCTCCGATCGCGAGATAGAGGACAGGAACCACCACCATGTTCAGCGCCAGGGCGGTCAGCAGGCCGCCCAGCACCACGACCGCTAGGGGGCTCTGAATCTCGTTTCCGGCCTCGCCTCCCGCGAGCGCCAGCGGGAGCAGCGCGAGTCCGGTCGTGAGCGCCGTCATGGTGATGGGACTCACACGGTCCATCGATCCCCTCCACACCGCTTCACGGAGGGGGAGGCCCTCGTCGGTCAGGTGGTTGTAGCGCGAGACCAGCAGGACCCCGTTCCGGACGGCGATGCCGAACAGAGTGATGAAGCCGACCATCGTCGCGATGTTGAGTACACCCCCCGTCAGGATGACCGCGTAGACGCCCCCGACGAGCGCCAACGGGAGATTGGCCATGACCAGCGATGCCTGGGTGGCTGATCCGAACTCCATGAAGAGGAGGAGGAAGACGAGGGCCACGGCCAGGAGGGAGAGCCACCCGATCGTGCGGCCCACGGCTTCGGCAGATTCGAACTGGCCCCCGTACTCGATGTAGTACCCCTCGGGAAGCGTCAGCTCTTCTTCGATCGTCTGCCGGATCTGGTCCACCACCGTGCCCACAGCCCGCCCGGCGACGTTCGACTGCACGACGATCTTCCGCTGGACGTTCTCCCGCGAGATCTGGTTCGGACCCGCGTCGCGCCGGATCGCCGCCAAGGAGAGAAGCGGGACCTGGGTGCCCGTCGGCGTACTGACCCGGGCGGCTCCGATCTTGTCGAGGGATCCCCGGTAGGGCTCCGCGAAGCGAACGACGAGATCGAAGCTTCGCTGCTCCTCCAGGACTCGGGCGACCGTTTCGCCGGCAAAGGCCACGTCGATGGCATCCGCGAGGTGCGCGGGAGTCATCCCGTACCGCGCGAGGGCCAAGCGATCCATCGACACCTGGACCTGGGGAACGTCCGCCTGCGGCTCCATCGCGACGTCCACCGCTCCCGGGATGGCCGCGGCCAACGCCTCGACCTCGCGCCCGATCCCTCGAAGCACCTGCAGGTCAGGGCCGAAGACGTTGATGGCGATGCTTGCCCTCGTCCCCGAGAGCATGTGGTCGATCCGGTGCCGTATCGGCTGGCCGATCGTGACTTCGGTGCCGGGCACCGCGGGGACAGCCTCCCGCAACTCCGCGAGTACCGTATCGTAATCGGAGTCTGCAAGGTTCAATCGCGCGTCGATCTCGGCCGCGTTCGCCCCCTGGGCATGCTCGTCGAGTTCCGCGCGTCCGGTTCTCCGGGCCGTCGCCTCGACCGCCGGGTGGGAGAGAAGGATTTCCTCGATCCGCCGGCCGAGCGCGTCGGACTCCTCCAGCGAGGTGCCCGGGAGCGTAACGGCGGTCACGACGAGCGTCCCTTCCCGGAATTCCGGCAGGAACTCCCTCCCCATGTAGGGAACCGTCGCCAGGGCGGAGGCTACGAGAACGGCCGTCCCGGCGAGAACAGTGAACCGATGTTTCAGTGCTAGCTCGAGGATTCGGGCGTAGGCGGCCTTGAGACTCCGCACCATCCAGCTCTCCTGATCCCGATCGAGCCCGGCGGAGCCAGGGAGAAGTGCGGCAGCAAGCGCCGGGATCACGGTCAGGGCCACGACGAGCGAAGCCATGATCGCCGTGATGTAGGCGAGCCCGAGCGGCCTGAGCATTCGTCCCTCCAGCCCGCTCAGGAAGAAGAGTGGCACGAAGACGACGCTTACGACGAGCGTGGCCGTCACGATACTCGCTCGGATCTCCACCGAGGCGGCGAGGACCACTTCGTTGGTAGAACGGCGTTCGTGGAGAGGAAGGGCACGGTTCTCACGCAGTCGGCGCCATACGTTCTCGACGTCGATCACCGCGTCATCCACCAGAGCCCCGATCGCGATGGCCATCCCGCCGAGCGTCATGGTATTGATCGTGATCCCGGCCACCCGGAGGACGAAGATCGCCGCGACGAGCGAGAGCGGAATTGCGAGTACTGAGATGAAGGTGGTGCGGCCGCTCCAGAGAAAGAGGAAGAGGAAGAGGACGACGAGGACGACGCTGTCCCGGAGTGCCTCCAGGACGTTGCCGACGGCCGTCTCGATGAACGTGGCCTGCTGGAACACGCCGCGGTCGATCCGGAGGCCTGCGGGGACGCTGGCCTCGATCTCGGTGAGCGTCGCGTCGATTCGCCCAGTAAGCGCAAGCGTGTTTGTATCGGGCTGCTTGTGGATGGAGAGGATCACGGCCGGGTGCGCGTTCACCGATCCTCGCCCGATCTGGACGGCGGGACCGATCCGCGTCTCCGCGACATCGCCGATCAGGACCGGGGTTCCGTTTCGCACGGCGACGGCAGTCCGCGCGATATCGTCCACCCGCCGCACACGTCCGGTCCCGCGTATCAGATACTCCTGGCCGGCGTCCATGAAGACGCCTCCCGAGGCGTTGACGCTCGATCCCCTCGCTGCGGTCAGTACCTCGTCAAGCGTGACGTTGTAAGCCGCAAGCCGGGTCGGATCCACGAGCACTTGGTACTGCCTCACCTCGCCGCCGAGCGGTATGACCTGCGATACGCCCGGGACGGCGAGAAGGCGCGGCCGGACGACCCAGTCCGCGAAGGTCCTCGCGTCCATCAGCGACACGGACTCGTCTCCCGCCACCGCGATGAGCTGGATTTCGCCCATGATCGACGAGATCGGAGCGAGCACCGGCGGCGTCACTCCGGGAGGGAGGGACTGGCCCACGAGCTGAAGCTTCTCGGTCACGACCTGCCGGGCCTGGAAGATGTCTGTCCCCCAATCGAACTCGACCCAAACGATGCTGAATCCCTGAGCCGTCGAGGAACGAACCCTCCGGACACCCGTGGCGCCGTTCACGGAAGTCTCGATCGGGAACGTGACGAGGGATTCGACCTCCTCCGGACCCATCCCATGCGCTTCGGTCAGAACCGTCACCGTGGGTGCCGTGAGATCCGGGAACACGTCGACCGGCATCCGGAGCGCGGTGACGGTTCCGGAGATCAGCAGGAGTCCCGCGGCGGCTGTGACGAGCAGCCGATTGCGAATGGACCAACTGATCACCCCTCGAATCATGGTCCGCTCCTAGTGGGTGTGCGCCCCGGCGAACCCGCTGCCGGACATCGAGGCGAGCCGGACCTGATAGGCCCCCTCGGCAACGACCATCTCGCCGGGCGCGATTCCCGCGCGAACCACCGTCCGTAGACCGTCGGTCGCACCCAGGGAGAGGATCCGACGCTCGAACGTTTCCCCGCCGCGCTGCATGTAGGCCACGTCGGTCCCGTTGTCGTCTATGATCGCCGTATTCGGAATGACGATGCCCCTGGCAATCGAGGCGGCCGGAACGGCGGCCTCGGCGAGCTGCCCGTAGATAAACCGTGTGCCCGGCTCCGAGAGTTCGAACACGACCGGGACGGTCCGTGTCTGGGGATCCATGACCTGGCCCACCGAGACGAGACTTCCGCTCGCAAGGGTCTCCTGCGAGCCTTCCAACCGGTACCGCGCGGCCGCCCCGTCCGGGATGGAGGAAGCGACACCCACGGGCACAGAAAGGCGAAGCCACGCGGCACCCGGCGAAACGATCGTGAAGAGGAGTGCACCGGCCTCGAGCCGTCCTCCGGGAACGAAACTCCTTGTGGCCACGACCCCGTCCATGGGAGACACGAGCTGGAGCCGCGACGGGTCGTCCGAAGGGTACGCACCCATCGCCTCCGCCTCCGCTCGTGCCACCTCCAGGTCCCGGCGGGTCTCCTCGAGTCGCCGCTCGGGAATGGCCCCGGCCTCAAGCAGTCGCTCGGCCCTCTCCACCTCCCGTTCGAGGCGCTGTGCGGTCGCCACGGCCCGGGCGAATCCTCCCTCCTGGGCGGTGGGAGCGAGCACGGCCAGAACCTGACCCTGACGCACGCGCTGGCCCACGGAGGGGGCGGACCGGTTGGACTCTTCCAACGCGATGCCCGCCACGGGAGCGCCGACCTGGACCAGCGCTCCGTCGGGAGCGATCACCTCTCCCGGGACACTGATCGCGGCGCGGACCGAGCCTGTGTCGGCAGGAATCACGGACCAGGGGATCAGCCACTGCTGCTCCTTGAGGAACGCGATGCCCGCCTCTCCGCCCTCCTCGGCAAGAGGGGCCTCCGACTCGCTCGAGAAGACCTCCACATCGGCGAGCACATGCAGACTTCGTGCCTGCGGACTCTCCAGGACGAGCTCCGCCCGGTACCGCCCTGGCGCGGCCACGACGGGATCCAAGAGGAAGATTCCGTCCCGCGCGACGCCTTCGATCATGAAGGACTGCGCGACGGACTCTCCGGAGAGGAAGCGGATTTCCAGGCTTCCCGACCGGATCGGCTCGAAGGTCTCCATGCTCGTCAAGTGGACAGCCCAGTTCCCGGTTGGCTGTCCCGCCACCGGGTGCGGGTATTCGAGGAAAAGCTCGGTCTTCTCATTCCATTGGGTCACGACGACGGACCCGATTGCGGGCTCGGCCGCCGCCGCCGCCGGCTCCCGGCCGCATCCGGCGCTCGCCAACTGGAGTACGACCACGGAAACCGCCCCGAAGGTCTTCTTCCCCCGGCGACCAGCGCTCCTCTTCAGCTGCCTCGTAGGCCGTCTCATTCTTCGTCCTCCGCCTGTCGCACGAGATCCCCGAATCCGCCGACGGCTCGCTCGAGATCGTAGTAGCTGATCCATAGCTCGGACTGTATGCGTGCCACCGCTATCTCCGCAGCACTCAGCGCCTCCGCCGCATCCAAGAGCCCGATCAATTCCATTTCGCCCGTGTCGTACGCCACCTGCGCGATGCTCAGCAGATCGGGTTGCCCTCCGCCGCTTGCGTCCGGGAGAAGTTCTGCTCGCCGCAGCTGGGAACGGTACTCGGCAGCGGCGCGGCGCACGTCTTCTTCGACCTCCCTCTGCGTGAGGGCAAGCCGCGTCTCCTCCGCGGTGACTCGCTCACCCGCGGCTCGGATCAGCCCCGAGGAGCGATTCCATAAGGGCAGTGGGACCGACATCCCCAGAAAGAGCCCGCGGAACCCGTCCGACTGGCGTTTGAATCCCCCGCTTGCGGTCAACTCGGGAAGGCGGAGCGCCCGAAACTCGCGGAGTTGAGCCTCGAACGATCTCACTTCGGCTTCGGAAGTGGCGACCTCCGGGCGGCGCGCAAGCGCTAGCGCGCTCAGGTCACCACGGTCGATCGAGGGGGGGGTTCCCACCGGTGGTTCGGCCGGTGCGAGCCGAAGGTCGCTCGACTCGGGAGCAACCAGAAGCGCCAGTTCCCGTTGCGTCGTGCCGAGCTCCAGGAGAGCGTCCGCCAGGGAGGCCTCGTAGCGTACCCGCTCCACTCCGATGCGCCGAAAGTCGTAGAGGGACACGTCGCCCTCTTCGTAGCGGGCCGCCATGCTCTCCTCCGCCCGCCGAAAGACCTCGACCACACGCTCCAGCGTGTATGCCTGCCGCTCGGCACGAGCGGCTCGCACGTACGCGCTCTTGACCCGAAATGCCAGCATGGTGCTGTCGGCCGCTACCCGGAATCGCGCCACCGCGGCCCGCTCGCTTGCCGCCGTCCGGCGCGCGTCTCGTGCTCCGGGCCATTCCACCCGCTGGGAGAGCGTGAAGTAGCTCTCGGATAGGTGCGACCGGGTCGCGTTCAGAGTCTCGTGGCTGGCCGTGAAGGCCGGATTGGGATAGGCGCTGGACTGCCGGCCCAACGCCTCCGCTTCTGCCGCCGCCAGGCGGGCGATTCGGAGCTCGAGATTCGACGCCAGCAGCCCAAGCGCCTCGTCCAGGGTGATCCGCCGAGTCGGCGTCCTTTCGGCGCCGACACCTCCCTGCACGACTTGGGGTGCCGCCACCTTCGGAACGACCATCTGGGCTGTTTGCAGCAGCCCGATCAGAGCTATGCCTGCGATGTTGATCTTCACGATCCCTCTCCTGTGACCTCGGTCCAGCCCGTGCGAACCGGACACGAGGCTGCCAGACATACGGAGACACGCCGACCCCGATCTGGGCCGACTGCTTCGTCAGGAGTGGGTGGGTGGGGGTCTGGGGGATCGATTGGGAGGAGGGGCGCGCTCCCGCGGGCGAATCGTGGTCTCGCGAGGGACCGTGACTGAGACGAAGTGAAATGTTGCCGGCTCGACGCGCCCACCGGCTGTCACGCCTACGTCGGGTCCGTCTGATGTTACGCGATCGTCCTGATCGACCAGGATCGTGCCGTGCGAGTGGTGGCTGTGGTCGATGACGACATCGCTTCGACTCCGGTCCGGGCGCTCGTGGTGGTGAGAGGGCACGCCCGTGGCGAAGACCAAGATGAGAGCAGCCTGGAAGGCCGCCACTGAGGAACGACGTCGCCGGCAAGACCACATGGACGCAAGATGACTCGCGTGGACACAGAGGTCAAAACTTGAGCGGAGCGCGACCCGTTGGCGGCCACGGCCGAACTCCCGTTCGGAGCCGGCGGAGGCCCCGGGGCCATGCTCGCCGTCCTCAGGAGCGGGTGTTGCCGTCTCGGACGCGACGGCTGTGGCACGCGGTCCGTTCAGGCTTTCGCGACCGGGCGGCCAAATGCGCGGACGCACCTCATGCGGTCTTGGAGACGCGGAGCTGCCGGCGGCCTAGGGGAGGCTCAGCGCGACCAAGGCGCCCGGGATCGGCACCACGATCCTTTGGCGGCCCTCGTGCAGATAGGACATCATGCCGTACATCCCGAACCCCGGCATCTCGAGGCTCCCAACACGCTCACCCGTGCCCTTGTCGATCGCGTTGAGGACGGGTGTGCGCCCATCGTCGCCGCGTGCCGTCTGGAGGAGCAACGTTGGTGTCACGAGCATCGCCGCATGCGTTACATTTCCCGTGGGCGGGATGTCAATACCCTGCAAGGCCGGATGGTCTTGGATGGACTCGGGCGTGCCCCCATTCGGAATCCACCACAGGTGTTCGCCGGAGTTCAGGTCGATAGCCGTGATTCGGCTATAGGGCGGCTTCGTAAGGGGTAGGCCCCGGGGTCCGGGGATGCCCGTCGCGGTCCCGGTCCACAGAGCATACTCCGCGATGGTGCTCCCGGTGGGCTGCCAGCTCGTCAGCTCACCGTCGACCTCGGCGCCAGGTCCCACCGTGCGAGTGGCACAGTTGGTCCGAGAAACCACGTAAACGACCCCCGTCACCGGGTCGGCCGCAGGAGGACCGCTGATATTCGTCCCACCCAACTCTCCAGGGCACCAGATCGATCCGAGTAGCCCCTCGGGGTTGTCCCGGTGCATGGGCGGATTGAAGAGAGGGCCCAGCCGGTAGTTCGCCGCGATCTCCAGTGCCTCCTGTCTGAGCTCGGGTGTGAAGTCGATGAGGTCGTCCTCCGCGATGCCCTGGAGGTCGTAAGGCGCGGGCCGCGTGGGGAAGGGCTGAGTCAACGAGAGCTGGTCTCCCGGAATCTGGGACTGCGGCACGGGCCGTTCCTCGATCGGCCAGATGGGCTCTCCGGTCTCACGGTTGAAGGCATAGACCCACGATTGCTTGGTGGCCTGAAACAGTCCGGGAATCCTCTGCCCATCCACTGTGACATCCATCAACAGGGGCGCCGTGGGCGTGTCGTAGTTCCAGATGTCGTGATGGACGAACTGGAAGTGCCAGACCCGTCGCCCAGTCTCGACATCCAGAGCGATAACACTCGTTCCGAACAGGTTGTCGCCGGGTCGCCAGCCAGCGGAGTAATCGATCGTACCTCCCTTGGTCGGGACATACACAAGGCCTCGATCGGGATCGGCCGACATGGGAGCCCATGACCCGATATTGCCCGACCATGCCCAAGCGTCGCTCTCCCAGGTCTCGTGCCCGAACTCGCCGGGCCGCGGAACGACGTGAAACTTCCAGAGGTGCTCTCCGGTGCGAGCGTCGTAGGCCACGATATCACCCGGGATGTTCTCGACCCGGCTTTGGTTCTGGCCGTTTTCGTGAGAGGTCCCTGCGATCACCACTCCGTTGACCACGATTGGAGGAGAGGACGCAGTCGCATAGCCGACCTCCAGCGGGATCCCCCGGTCGGGATCCCAGGGCTCGTCGAGGTTCTCCCAAGGACCCCATCCCCGGGCCTGATCCTCCAGCGCGTCCACGACGCCGGTTTGCGGGAACGCGTCGATCGCAACCGGCCTTCCCCAGTTCTCCATAGGACGACCGGTCAACGCGTCCAAGGCCCACAAGAACCGCGCCGGGCTGATGCTGAAAATCACGCCTCGGCCGTCCACCTCCGCGTAAGCCACACCCTTGCCGTTGTTGGCTCGCATGGAGTGCTGCCACCGAAGCGTGTCCGGCTCACGGAAGCTCCAGAGAATCGCTCCGGTCCCCGCATCGATCGCCACTACATTCCGGCGTTCACCCGCGACCGTGTATAGGACACCGTCCACGTAGATGGGCGTGGGCCGTGCAAGAAGGGTCCCGAAGCTATCGCCCCTCCAGGTCCATTCGACCCGCAGTCGTTCGAAGTTGGCGGCATCGATCTGGTCCACCGGCGTGTAACGCGTGTGCCCGGCGTCACCTCCGATGTAGCGCCATTCGCCCCCGTCGCTCCCGGAAAGCGGCAGCTGGCTTCGAGCGGTGTCGGGGGCACCCAGGGCGATAGACGCCCCCAGTGCCACGGCGAGGAAACAAGGTGTACGGTGTCGTGGGTAGCGGCGCCGCCGTGATTTCACCGTCCAGCCTCCTGAGTCGTCGATGACGGTTGAGCCCGTCGCTGGCCTGACCGTGGCCCGCAAGACGAGGCGCCGGGCCCGCTACCGTCACGTGGGAAGTCGACGACGACCGGCGTGACGTCCGGAGCGGGCAGAGATGCACCGGGGCCGACCCTATCCAGCAGGCCCTCGTCGCAGCCGCTGACGGCGTCGGTCATCTCCAGGTCCACGACGTCCCAGTGCATCTTGCCCGACTCCACCAAGGCGCGCACCTAGGCAAGGCCGCCGCTGTAGTCCTCCAAGCGATCCTCGACGCCCGTCGCGACCTCATACGGCCCGCCCGGGTTCCCGCTCACCGGGTAACAGCCGGCGGGGCCGCTGCCGGCTCCCGCTTCGTTCCCGTTGAGTTGCCGGGAGGGGACGGTCTGAGCCCCGCCTGTGCCACTCTCGATTTCCGGGACACATGAACGGGCCACATAGCGACCATAGTCAGGCGGCCGATTTGAGGGCAAGGCGCCGTTGTGCGTGGCTCGGAGCCTGAGGGCCGAGACACTTGAGGAGCCACGCGCGGCGCAGCATGGTCCCCGAGTGCGGCCCGCCGGCGCGGAGTCATGGAGCCCACCGTAATCTACCTCTCCTTGTCCGCATGCCCTATCGCACGCTTTCGGCCGCAAGAAGGCGCCTCTCCATATCCCACGCCCTCCCATCGGGGCCACAGGGCCTCAGAGTTGCACCGGAGACCTGCCTCCCCTTAAATATTAGGAGGTAGAAGGGAGAGCATCGGTACTCTGCGTGGCGGTCGCGGCTTTGCGGCAACGTCACAGAGTCCACGAGAGAATCCTTATCCCTAGTCAGGCGACCCCTGCGAACATACAGTCGGGGGTAGAACCCCGCGGGCAGAAACACCCAGGGTTCTACAGGAAGACTCACACCAGCGCGGATTCCAGGCCCGGATGCGATATATTTTCTCGCTGATTTTGGCTGTAGGCCTCTTCACGATAGCGCTGGCCCCCGACAGGGGTGCGGGCAGTGACTTCGGAGCGCATCAAAGTCGTCTCCCCATCTCCGTCCATGTGGGCTTGGACCCTGTGCCGACGAGCAGGGATTTGGACGATATCGTCCAACAATACTGCGTGTTGTGCCACAGCGACCAGATGCTCCGCGGAAACCTTTCCCTCGAGCGCTTTACATTGGACTCAGCAGACGAGACAGGTGAAGTCGCTGAGATGATGATCCGAAAGCTGCGTGCAGGTATGATGCCACCCCCGGGTGCGCCGCGGCCCACGGCCGACTCGCTGCTCGCCCTCGTGGAGTCCCTCGAAACCCGCATGGACGATGCAGCGGAGCGCAACTCGAATCCCGGCGGCCGCTCATTCCAGCGTCTCAACCGCGCCGAGTACGAGGCCTCGATCCGGGACCTCTTGGACCTCGAGATCGACGCGGCCTCCTTCCTCCCCCTCGATACGAAGAGCGCGAACTTCGACAATATTGCGGACGTCCAGCTGCTCTCGCCGACTGTCTTGGATGCATACTTGCGTGCCGCAGACGAGATCAGCCGACTCGCGGTCGGCGTGCCGAACCCGTCGCCGAACTCGATCACCTACACGAATTCGGGCTACGTGTCGCAGTGGGACAGGGTACCAGGGACGCCGCGCGGCACCCGGGGCGGCATCTCGGTGATTCACAACTTCCCGGCCAACGGGGAGTATCGTCTTCGGCTGTGGTTCGAACACACGACGATGGGTGAGATGTTCGGGCGCATCAAGGCGGGTGAGCGCATAGACGTATCGATCGATGGCGAGCGGGTCGACCTCATGGACGTCGATCGATGGCTGAGCACGTCCGATCCGAACAGTGCCAGCATGGAGACCGACCCGATCTTCGTCTCCGGCGGGCCACACCGGGTCTCCGCCGCCTTCATCAAGCTGGCCGACGGGCCGGTGGAGGATCTGACTTCGCCCCACGAGTGGTCGCTGGTCGACCGGCAGGTCGGTGTGAATGGGTACGGTATCACGGCGTTGGCTCACCTGAAGGACCTCGTCATTCTAGGACCCTACAACCCGAGTGGCTTGTCTGACACGCCGAGCCGCCGAGCCGTCTTCCACTGCAGGCCGACCTCCGCCGAGGAGGAGCGACCGTGCGCGGGAGAGATCGTGACACGGCTTGCCTCGAAGGCGTTTCGCGGACCTCCGACGTCGAGCGCGTTGGAGACGCTCATGGCGCTCTACGACCAAGGCGTGGCCAGCGGGGGCTTCGAAGAGGGTGTTCGTACCGCGCTTCAGGCGATCCTTGCCATGCCCGACTTCGTCTTCCGGTTCGAGGAGGCGCCGGCCGGCCTTGAACCCGGACAGACGTATCGGATATCGGAGTACGCACTCGCGTCGCGCCTCTCATTCTTCCTGTGGGGCTCACCCCCGGATGACGAATTGCTGGAGGTCGCTGGCTCCGGCCGGCTCGCGGAGGCCGACGTCCTGGAGGCCCAGGCGCACAGGATGCTCACCGATCCCCGGGCGTTCGCTCTCGCCTCACGCTTCGCCGCTCAGTGGCTAAGGCTGGAGGACCTCGAGAAGGTGCATCCGGACCGGCTCCTATACCCCGACTTCTACGAGCAGGTGGCGGATGACATGCGGGTGGAGACGGAGATGTTCTTCCACGGGCTCATCCGCGACGACCTGAGCATCCTCGACCTGTTCAACGCCGACTACACGTACGCCAACGAGCGTCTCGCAAGGCACTACGGTATTCCTGGCGTGGTCGGAGAGGAGTTTCGACGAGTGGCCTATCCGGATGACACGCGCAGGGGGATTTTCGGGCACGGGAGCGTGCTCACCCTGACCTCGCATGCCAACCGGACCTCGCCAGTGCTCCGTGGCAAGTGGGTCATGGAGGTCTTGCTCGGTACACCGCCTCCACCGCCGCCCCCCGGCATACCTGACCTGGAGCAGACCGAGGATACAGCTGGCGGTCGCATGCTCACTACACGCGAGCGTATGGAGTTGCATAGTTCCGATCCGGCATGCAGCTCCTGCCATCGGTTCATGGATCCCATCGGGCTGGCTCTCGACAACTTCGACGTTACCGGGCGGTGGCGGATCAGGGAGAACGGGATGCCGTTGGATACACAGGGGGAGTTATACGACGGGACCCCGGTGGCAAGCCCCGAAGATCTGCGCGAGGCGCTCATGGAGCGACCGATTCCTCTTGTCCGGACTTTTACGGAGAATCTGATGGCATATGCCCTCGGCCGACGTGTCGAGCACTTCGACATGCCCCGTCTGAGGCAAATCACACGCGCCGCCGAAGAGAATGATCACAGAATGTCCTCCTATGTCATTGGAGTGATCATGAGTGAGGCCTTTCAAATGCAGCAGGTGCCCGACGCGGTCTCCGCGGACACGGGAACGAGAGACTGAAACAGGAGCAACAGATGATGACCTTTCTGACCGGTAGACACCTCGATCGCCGAGCCTTCCTCAAGGGCCTGGGGGCAACCGTCGCACTTCCGTACCTCGACGCCATGAAGCCCTCGGGACGAAGGTACGTGCAGGACCCGGACAAGATGCGGCTCATCGCGATGGAGATGTCCCATGGGGCGGCGGGCTGCAACGCCTGGGGCGAAACCCAGAACCTCTGGGCCCCAGCTGCGGTTGGGAGTGACTTCGATTTGACGCCGACGTCCCTAACGCCCCTCGAACCGTATCGTGACACGCTCACCATCGTGAGCAACACGGATGTCCGAATGGCCGAGGCCTTTCAGGCGGAGGAAGTAGGCGGTGACCACTTCCGGTCGACGGCAACATTCCTGACACAGGCTCACCCCAAGCAGACGGAGGGATCCGACGTCTACGTCGGAACCTCCCTGGACCAGCTGTTCGCTCAACGGTTTGGGCAGGACACCCCGATCCCTTCGATGCAGTTGTGCGTCGAGAACATCAATCAGGCGGGCGGGTGCGCGTACGGGTACACGTGCGTGTACACGGACTCGTTGAGTTGGGCGTCACCGACGGAGCCTCTACCCCTGATCCGCGATCCGCGGGTCGCGTTCGAACTGCTGTTCGGAGCCGGCGCGACGCAGGAAGAGCGTCGTGAGCGGCGCCTGGCAAGCCGAAGTGTTCTGGACGCCATACTCGGGCGGGTCGCCGAACTCGAGGGCCGCCTCGGACCCACCGACCGGCGCCGCCTCGATCAGTACCTGACGAACGTCCGGGAGATCGAGCGCCGCATCGCAATGGTGGAAGCGCGCAACTCGAGCGGAGAGGCTCGGGTGCTTCCCGAGGCACCGGCTGGCGTGCCCGACTCGTTCCGGGAGCACACGGAGCTGATGTTCGACTTGCAGGCTCTCGCTTTCGAGTCCGATATGACAAGGGTGTTCAGCTTCAAGCTGTCCCGTGACTCCTCTGGCCGCGTGTTCCCGGAGAGCGGATCGCATCTGGGCTTCCATCCGGCGTCACACCACGGTGCCGTGGAGGAGGGGATCCTGGAGTTCGCGAAGATCAACCGCTATCACGTGAGCATGCTGCCCTACCTGCTCGAGAGACTGAAGGGTGTCCAGGAAGGCGATAGCACGCTGCTTGAGAAGACGATGATCATTTACGGATCGCCAATGGGTGATCCCAACGTGCACAACCACCGGCGCGTCCCATTCCTGCTTTTTGGCGGGGCAAATGGCAAGCTCAGGGGCAACATGCACGTGCAGGCACCGGACGGAACTCCTCTCGCGAACGTGATGCTCACGCTTCTCCACGACTTGGGCCTAGACGACATGGAGAGCTTCGGCGACAGCACGGGAGAGTTCACGCTGCCAACGGCGTAAACGGTATAGTGAGGGGAAGGTCATGATACATTCGAGTCGGAGGCCCGAGTTGCGGTCAGGTGTGGCGCTGTCGGTCGTCGTGATGTCGCTCCTGTGGCTCGGGGCGGGGTTAGCTGAGGCGCAGCAGGTCGCGGATGCGGCGATGAGAGGAGACGGTGTTGAGGTGCGGAGCCTCCTCCGCGGCGGCGGCGATGTGAATCGCCCTCAGGGCGACGGCATGACGGCACTACATTGGGCCGCCGAGCACGGCGACGTCGAGATGCTAGAAATGCTGCTCATCGCCGGTGCCAACCTGGAGGCCGTCACGAGAATAGGCGATTACACTCCTATCCACGTCGCGGCCGAGGCAGGTCACGGTGAAGTCGTGCGGGCGTTGCTGGAGGCCGGAGCCGACGCGGACGCGAGAAGGGCGCTTGCCGGAACCACGCCGCTCCATCTCGCGGCCGCCTCGGGCAGCGTCTCTTCGATCGACGCGCTCGTGGACTTCGGAGCGGATATCGATGCCCGGGAATCGCAGTGGGAACAGACGCCACTCATCTTCGCGGCTTCTCGCAACCGGGTCGAAGCGGTCAAGATCCTGCTGGCGAGGGGAGCCGACCCATCGCTCACGACAACGGTGCTCCAGCTCAGCCTACGCGCGGAGCAGGACCGTCTCGCGCGCGAAGCTCGCCAGGCCATGATGAACACCTTGCGCGAAAGCTCCTCGGATCCCACCACCTGGGTTCCCCGACCCGCAGAAGTGCGGGCGGCAGTCGCCGCAGCCAGCAGGTTCGACGTGCTCGAGTTCAACGAGGTGGCCCGCGTCGATTGGCATGCGGTCCAGCTGGAGAGTAAGACGCTGAGGTTCCCGGAGCTCGTCGGGTACCAGGGGGGACTGACTGCTCTTCTCCATGCTGTCCGCGAGGGGAACGAAGAGTCCGTGATGGCGCTGCTCGAGGGCGGCGCAGACATAAACCAGCCGAGTGCCGGGGACCTCACGACGCCCCTCTTGATGGCCATGATCAACGGTCATTTCGACCTAGGGATGGAGCTTTTCCAGATGGGTGCGGACCCCGCGCTCGCGAGCGATGCTGGAGCTACACCGCTCTACGCCGTACTCAACACTCGCTGGGCCCCGAAAGCGCGTTACGCCCAACAGCAGGCGTATCAGCAACAGGAAGTGGGCTATCTGGAGGTGATGGAGGCCTTTCTGGAGGCCGGGGTGGATCCGAACGTCCGCCTAGCCAAACACCTCTGGTACATGGAGTACACGTTCAGCCGCCTCGGTCTGGACACGTGGGGTGCCACACCGTTCTTCCGGGCGGGTCACGCTCTCGACATACAGGCGATGGAGCTTCTCGTTCGCTATGGCGCTGACTCCGCGATCCCCACGCGCCGCCCCGCAGGTAGGATGCAGTACTTCATCGACATGCCGGCCCCCGAAGTCGAGAGCCTTCCCGATCACTCCAATTTGCCCCCGATTCCGCCGGGGGGATCGGGCGTCTACCCGATTCACGCAGCGACCGGGTTCGGTGGCACCGGGGTCGCTCGAGCGGGTAACTCCCAGCGCCACGTCCCCGACGGATGGCTACCCGCGGTAAAATATCTCGTTGAAGAGCAAGGGGCGGACGTCAACGTCGCGGACTACCTCGGCTACACGCCTTTGCACCACGCGGCCGGCCGAGGGAACAACGAGCTCATTCTCTACCTGTTGGAGATGGGTGCTGATCCGCTGGCAATATCGCGTTCGGGCCAGAGCACCGTGGATATGGCGAACGGACCCGTGTCTCTAGGCGCGGCCCCGTTTCCAGAAACCATCGCTCTTCTGGAGGGCCTGGGTGCAAAGAGGAATTACGACTGCGTCTACTGCTGAATCCGGCGACCGTGTGCTGGCCACAGTATCCCCCGCCGGTTTTGGCGCAGTCCGGAAGGTCGCGCCGCCCGCAGTCCGGCGGTCGAAAGCGGGCATCCGCGAGTCGCTAACGCCAGACGCGATCACCCCCCGGAGGTCGTCGTCCGGGCACGCATTGCGGCACTGCCTCAGCCGGCGATCAACAGCGCCGTCCACACCGCCGCCGTTCTCTCTCCGCGGCAAAGCGACCCACCGGCCACGTCGTCGAGGCGAGAGCCCGCCTCGATAGCTGCGCTTCGTGTACATGTGGCCTCCCGCGGCTTGTGCCACGCCTTCGTCGGGTAACCGGTACAGCGCGAGACCGGTAGGGAACCAGGCAAGGGACAGCCGATATAGGGAGGCACACGTATCTCTCCGCTGATTCGCGCGACAGTCAACGGATCTCCATAGCCTCCCGGATCGCGCGGATCGTGACGTCGGTCCGGAACTCGATGATGCGACGGCCGTGCTCGACCGTCTTCTCAGCGGGCAAGATGCTGATTCCGTTGATCGAGGCGTTGCCGGCAGCGATTCGCTGCTCCAGACGGACGTGCTGCGGATCGTCGTTCATGATGATCGAGGTGATGTAGTAGTCGTCGTGGAGTCCTTCGAGACGCGGATCCTCATCGACGCCCAGAACATCCCGTTGGTAGGTGACCACCTCGTCGTAATTGTAGTACTCGGGGATATGGTAGACTGCGGTGGAGCCGCCCCACTTTGTGGATAGCGCGTCGGCCACCGCGGCCATCGACCTCTGATTCCCTCCACTGTCACCCATGAGTATGATGCTTTCGAAGCCCTGAGACCTCAGGCTCGTGGTCATGTCCGTCAGCATGGCTTCGTACGTCGCTCCGGACAGCAGAATAGTCCCGGGAGAGCGGCTGTTGTCTGGATCACCTGGCTCAAGGGTCACGATAGGCGCGATCAACGCGTCACCGAGCCTTCTCGCGATAGACTCGCCCATGACTCTCAGCACATGATTGTGCTTTCCGGTTGTAAGGTACGGGCCGTTCTCTTCGATGCCGCCTGTCAAGATCAGGGCAGTCGTTTTCCCGTCTGCCAGTGCGTCGCGGACTTCCATCATCGTGAGCTCTTCGATCCACACGTTGTCAAGAGCTTCGATGGGGCGCGGCAGATTCATCACGTCTTGCATGACGGCTTCTTGTGCCGCTGCGGGGGTCGATCCGACACCGAATACGAGGATCAACAGTGGTATCAACCAGGATCTCTCCACGGGACCCCTCCCTGAACTTGATTGGGGCGAACACGAACCGGCCGAATCATACGCGCGAACCTTTCGTGGCCACAAGCTCAGCTCGCCCCCCCACCCACGCCGTGTCGAGGAGAAAGTCCAATCGCCCGTCAGCTCGGCACATCGGACGATGGCGTCACCGCTCTCGCGCATTTGTAAGGATGTGGTCATCACTGCCCCCTCCCCCCCACATCCCCGTGGGTGTGTCGGAAACGCCGAGTCGGCGCAAGATCTTCCAGTCGGGGGCCCGCATGTGTAACCAATCCACGCGTCGACGGGGAGGTATGCTGGAAACGCTCATAGACACGTACCGGATGGCTGGCTTCCGGCCACGAGGTGCCTAGTCGAGGAGTTGGGCGCGGACGTGAACGCACGGGCTTGAACGGATAGACGCCGCGGCATCATGCCGCGGCCCGAGGGGACAACGAGTTGATCCGCTATCTCGTGGAACGAGGCGCGGACGTGATGGTCGTGAGCAGGAGAGGAGAGACGACCGTGGATATGGCCGATGGCCCCCTCCAGGGCACCCAGCCGTTTTCCAGGACGATCGCGCTGCGTGAATGCCTCGGTACCATCAGCAACCACAGCTCCGTGCCCTGCCAGATCGAGCCGCCGAGCCGGCTCGCAGCATTTGCGCTTCGGGGGGTGTAACGAGCGCTAGTCGTTATGAGCTTGCTCGTATTTCTGCTGTTCAATCATCCGTTCCGTCCCTTGGGCTTTGTCACGCTTCTTCGCTGCCCGCATGCTCATCGCATGAGTCGACGACGAGTGGACCGTAGGTAGGGACAGTACACGTTCGAGATCTTGGCCCTCGCAGGATGGACACCTGGGCACTGTCTTTCCGAGAACCAAGGCTTCGAACTCCGCTCCACACGCTTCGCAGCGGTACTCGTAGATCGGCATTTGACTAGGCAGTTCCCTCGCAGATCACACAGTCGTGATTGTTCGTCGCGCCGAGCCCCGTCCACTGTCACGCGGGCATCTCTCGGCTGACGACCTTCTCCCTGATCACAGGGGCCCGCGGGCGCACCGTCTCGTAACTGGTCAGAGCCGTGGGTGCGATCGCGCCCGGCCGGCGACAGGCTTCACAGTTTTCCTACAGAATCGGAGCCACGGCCCGACTGAGAGTGATCTCCCCGGACGTCGACTGCTGCGCAGGTAAGGCGCCAACCCCCAAAGCACTGCAGTGGCCATCACAAGGTAGGTCCGTGGCATCGGTGGTCCCCTCCCATTCGAGAGGTCACGCTGACGACCCGATACCCACTCCACACACACTGCGACCTTGCCGAGACCCCGTCAACAGCGATGCCGTCGTCCTCGAGCTCGCGGATGTGTGTTAGCGACGGCTGATGATTTCCAGGACAGCGGGACGATTGCAACCAACGTTGACGATGTGACCCGCCTCCCAGAGCAGTGCCACCTAACAGCGCTACGCCGGCCACTCCGGCCGATCTGGGAGGGTGAGGTTTCGAGGGTAGCGGTAGCTCGACCAGCTCGGGGGTTGTGGGGCCGGGGGTCAGCCGGACAAAGAGCGCTGCCTGCGGCGGCCCCGTTTATGGGCACCTTGCTGCCGGCCGTACTGGCCATCAGGTGACGCCGCCACAGAGCCGCCTGACCGGACCACTGATCATGAGGACGAGCAGTCCCATTCCCGCGACGATCAGACCGACCATCCCAAACAACTGTGGCAAGGCCAAGCTTTCGATCAATCCGGCCACCAATCCGGCCAGCAGGTTCCCCAGGGCCGCCGCCATGAACCAGATACCCATCATCTGGCCCACGAAGCGCTTGGGCGAAAGCTTGGTGATGCTGCTGAGGCCGACCGGACTCAAGCAGAGCTCGCCGGTCGTGTGGAGGAAGTAGGTCGCCACGAGCCACATCGGGCTGATGCGCCCCCCGTCCGTCGTGAAGGTCGCTGCCCACGCGAGCACGAAAAAGCCCATACCGAGTTGCACCAGGCCGAAGGCGAATTTGGCTGGAATCGACGGGTTCCGCGATCCGAGCCGAATCCATACTCCCCCGGCGACCGGCGCGAGGACGATGATGAACAGCGGGTTAATCGACTGCAGCCAACTCACGGGGACCTCCCACCCCAACAGCGCGCGGTCGGTCAGGCGGTCGGCGAACAGAGTCATCGACGAGCCCGCCTGCTCGAATCCCGACCAAAAAACTGCAGCTGCGACGAACAAGAGCGAAATGACCGCCACGTGCTTTCTCTCGTCTCGATCCAATCTCCCGAAGGTGAAGACGTACGCGAAAAACAGCACTACCATGATCGTGATGATCAGCCCGGTGGCCTGCGCGACGCCAAGAAACGAGAAGGTGAGCCACCCCGCCGACTGGGCCGCCACGAACACCGCCAGCAGTCCGAGCGTCACCCCGACGCCGGCGACAAACGTCCGCCACGCTTGGCGGCGACCGTCTGCTCCGGTGCTCAGGATCCCCGCGTCGCCGAGATGGCGCAATCCGAGGGCATACTGCACGACGCCCAGCAGCATCCCCACCCCGGCCGCGCGGAACCCGAGGTGCCAATCGAAGTGTTCGCCGAGATACCCGCAGATGAGCGGACCCGCCAGCGCGCCGAGGTTGATGCCCATGTAGAAGATGGAGAATCCCGCATCCCGCTGAGCTCCGCCTTCCGGATACAAGTCCGCCACGATGGCGCTGACGTTCGGCTTGAGCAGTCCCGTGCCGAGCACGATCAGAATCAGGCCACCATAGAATCCCGTGAGCGTGGGCATCGCCAAAGTGAAATGCCCGATCGCGATGGCGATGCCGCCCCAGAGCACGGCGTGCCGCTGGCCCGTCAGGCGATCAGCAATCCACCCACCGGGCAGGGCCACTGCGTAGACGGCAAATGTATACAGCCCGTAAATCGACGTGGCGGTCACATCGTTGAGGCCCAGACCGCCGTCGGCGACCATGTCGGTCATGAAGAGCACGAGCAGCGCGCGCATCCCGTAGTAGCTGAACCGCTCCCACATCTCGGTGAAGAACAGCGTCGACAACCCACGCGGGTGTCCGAACCACTCGCGCTCTTGTCGCGCCACGCGACCGAGCGCATGGGTGTCTGAAGGCCGCCTAGCTGTGAAATCCGCCATATCGCCTGGTTCCTCTCCCTGACTCATCGGGAGATTCTGCCTCCATACCCCAGCCATCCTCTTCCAGCCAGGCCGCCCGGTCGATCGCAATCGTACGTTCTTGCACCACCATGGCCGTTCGGGGCCGGTTTCGGGAGGCCGGTGAACAGCGAGCGGTAGGCAAGGCCATCATCGAGAAGTTGCTTGCTCAGTTGGGCTACGGCCGCCGAGGCATAACGGGGCCGACGGTGCACGCTCACTCCTCGGTCCGTGCGGCCTGCCTAACCGGCCATCGAGACCGGACTCTTGTCCTGGCACAGGAAGACGCGGCTCGTCTGCAATTCCCCACCGGGTTGCCGCCTCCTGATCATGATGATCCTAGAGCCTGCCTACTCGAGGAACTGCCTCGTCCATGAATGGTCGAATAGAAAGTCGTCACGCAGAGCAGCGCGGAGCGCACCCGGAGGGGGGACGTTGGGATGCGTCATGGTCCGTACCTCGAATAGGCGCTGCCTCGTGCCGGGATGCATCCGCACTCGGGTGTGCTCTGACCAAAGCTCAGCGAACCGGGAACCCGTGGGTGCCGATCCCAATACTGCGGAAGACTGGTATAGGCATCCGCAAGATCCCGAGCTAGGCATGCGAGCGCGATGTCATTCCCTCGGGTGATCACGGCCTTCCTCGGAGTTGTGCGGGTGTGCACGCCGCAACCTGACCGGCGGCGTCAGCCGAGGCAGACAGACGTCCGAGCTGCTTCCTCCTTGAGCCAAGTGACGAGACGAACCCGGGATCAGGCCGCTTCCTACTTCAGCGTGGAGTACAAACGGCCCCGCTGGGTCGAAGAACCGCCCCACACTTCGATGTCTCTCGACTCGCATGCTCCAGTGTGCTTGCCCAGGGTCATGAGCCACCTACAGGGGCTTGCTGTCTGCCAAGAGCGCCACCTCCCTCTACGCCCGGAACGCAGCCCACCTAGGAAACACTCGACTCGACCGCTGGGAGCTCTCCACCGCCAGGAGCCAAGACAGATGCCCCCGCCACAGGGGGGAGGCCATCTGTCTCTTGCAGGTCATTGAAGCTCTCGGTCTCTTGCGACAGTCTCCGGTGCCTGGCGGCGGCGCACGCCGTCCGTAGGCCACCAGTCACTCAGCGAAAGGCAACCCAGAGTCCATGAAATACCGTAAGCTCGGCTCGGACACGCGCGAAGTTTCTTGTGTGGGATACGGGGCGATGCACCTGTCGATCACCAACCGCCCCGATGAAGCCACAGCGATCCGGACGGTTCATGCCTCGCTCGATCACGGCGTCACCCTGATCGATACGGCGGACGCGTACTGCTTGGACCATACCGAGATCGGCCACAATGAACGGCTGATTCGCAAGGCTCTGAGCCAGTGGTCCGGTGATCGGGATTCTATCACGATTGCCACGAAGGCCGGGCTGACCCGACCCGATGGCAGATGGGAGCGGGACGGCAGCCCGGAGCATGTCCGAGCCGCCTGTGACGCCTCGCTCAAAGCCCTAGGGGTGGATCGGATCGACCTCTATCAGTTCCATGCGCCGGACCCGAAGGTTCCGCTTCTAGAGAGCGTTGCCGCCTTCAGGGAGCTTCAGGACACGGGCAAGGTGCGTTGGCTGGGCCTGTCGAATGTGACGGTCGCTCAAATCGAGCAGGCCGGCGAAAAGGCCGACATCAAGGCCGTACAGAACCGGCTGAGTCCGTTCTTTCGCGAAGCGATTCGAGACGGTGTCCTCGGCCACTGTGCCGCAAAGGAAATCGCGTTTCTCGCCTATAGCCCCGTGGGTGGGGCACGCCTGAACAAGAAGCTTCCGAGTCACCCAGTCGTAAAGGCCATCGCAGATGTGCGCGGGACAACCCCTCACGCGGTCGTGCTGGCTTGGGTGCTCGCGCAATCCCCTGCGGCGATTGTCATCCCGGCGGCTCGCTCGCCAGCAAACGCGATCAGCTCGACCACCGTGCCCGACATTCAGCTCTCGCCGGAGGAGATACATGCGATCGACCGGGCCGAATTCTCGATCGCTTGATGGTACGCTGATCGATCCGTTCGGACCGTCTCCTATGGGGCGGATCACCTACGCCGACGACGGCCACACGGCAGTGCGGACTATGTTGAGGGATCAGACCCCACTCGTGACCAATGACCCGAGGCGGGCAGGAGATCCCTCAAGCCTTCGCCACCCACCTTGCTTACGTCGGCACCTACTCATCCCGCATGCGGGGAACAGGGGGGGACCAGGAATCTTCGACACTTACCACTAGGGGCAGTGGATGACGCGCAGCACTTGTACAAGAACCGAGATATGGGGAGCCCTGGAGCTGGCCCTGCTGGTGGTCAGCCTGGCCATCGCGGCGGGCTGTCCGCCCAGCAGGGCGGAGTCATCACGGGTCGTGTCACGGAAGAAGGCTCCGGCCGGCCGCTGGCCTCCGCCCGGGTATATGTGGAGGAGGTTCCGGAATCGGTATCCTCACTGGCGGTAGCGGGCAATGCCTTCTGCCGAACGCGCCCGCAGGCGAGCACGCGGTCACCGTCGAGCGGGTCGGATATCGCCCGGCTTCGGAAACCGTAACCGTTAACCGCGGGCGAGACGGCCGGCGTCAACTTCGCGGCCGCGGTAGCCGCGCCCGCCGTCGACGAGATCGTCGTGACGGGCACCGGCACTGCGACCGAGAAGCGCACGCTCGGCCACACGGTCGCCACGCTCGACGCCGCTGAGCTAGAGCCGAAGAGGTACGCCATGCGAAAGTTCGCCATCGGTCTCCTTGCCTTGTTTCGAAGGGTATCCCTCCTGGTCTGGAAGCTTCGTGGCAAGACGCAAGACGATGTTTTACCGCCCCCGATTTGTCTGGACAGTAGATTGGCAACAAGAGTTGGGGTCCAGAGAGAGGGGGAGAGGATATGTCCCGGGAGAGCGGGGAGAGGGAAGCGACCGAAGGTCGTGGAGGGGAGGAGTTGACCCGGCGGTCCCAAGCGGCCGACTGATACGGAGATCGGCCAGAGGGCGGAAAGTACCGACCCGAGCAGGCGGCCCGCCGCCTGACCTCTCCCTAGAAGGCTCCAGCCCCAGATCGCATGGCTTCGGGAAGTCCGAAGGCGACCAGACCGTCCTGAAGTTGCACGATGATGTACTGATGCCCGTCGTGCATCCAGCTCGACATTCCGTAGCGGGTGATCCCGGGAAGCTGAATCTCCCCGACCCGCTCTCCCGTCTCCTTGTCAACAGCGAAAAGCTTGGGTTCATCGTCCGCCGTTTGTCCGGAGACGAACAGGAGGTTCGGCGAGGCGACCATTGCGGCATGCCCGCTCCGACCCTGGTTGTACATGACGTTGGGTACGCCCTGGAGCAACGGGTGATTGCGAATGAAGTCCTGCTCTTCCTGCGGCGCGTCTCCGTTGGGAATGACCCACCTGATGCCCCCGGTGTTCATGTCGTAGGCGACGATACGCCCGACCGGGCCCTTCCAGATTTCCAGCCCGTCCAGCGTAGCATCGTTGCCGGGGCCGGCGGTCACCGCTTCCGCGCTAGACCAATCCGCATGCGTGACTCCGGTCTGTTCGGGGCCATCGAGTGCCGATTCACGGGCAGGCATGACGGCGTGCCGGGCGCACCGGCTATGCGAGGTTACGAACATGAGGCCGGACCGCGGGTCCGCTGCCTGATTGCCCGTGATGTTGGTGCCGCCTCCATCGCTGGGACAGAGCCAGGCGGGGCCCGCCGGATTGTCGATTGTGTTCGGCGGATTGAACATCGGCACGAAGAGGTTGTTCTCCCGTGCGACCTGAAGCGCCCGCTCGAAGATCTCGGGGGTGTAGTCGATGAGATGTTCCTCGGTTCGGCCCTGGAGATCGAAGGGCGGCGGTGTGGTAGGAAACGGCTGTGTGGGAGAGAGCTGCTCGCCGGGAACGGTCGAGGCCGGGACCGGCCGCTCCTCGATGGGCCAGATCGGCTCGCCGGTCTCGCGGTCCAGCGCGTACAGGAATGCCTGTTTCGTGGCCTGGAACAGCCCCTTGATGTCGCGCCCGTCGACCGTCACGTCCATCAGGACCGGCGGGGCAGGCGTATCGTAGTTCCAGATGTCGTGGTGCACCATCTGGTAGTGCCACCGGCGCTCACCTGTTTCCACGTCCAGTGCGATAACGCTGGTGCTGAAGAGGTTGTCACCCGGATGGTGACCGCCGTAGAAGTCGACCGTCACGCCGTTCGTCACAATGTAGACGAGCCCCAGCTCGGGATCGGCCGACATCGGAGCCCACGACGAGACGTCACCGGTCCACTCCCAGGCATCGTTCTCCCACGTCTCGTGCCCGAACTCACCGGGCCGGGGAATCACGTGAAACTTCCACTTGAACGCGCCCGTGCGCGCGTCGTATTGCCAGGATGTCGCCCGGCACCATCTCGCGACGGGTCTGGAGGTAGCCTTGCTCGGCCGAGTTCCCAACCACGACCGTCCCATTGACCACGATCGGCGGGGAGGAGCTCGTGATGTAGCCGAGATCCCTGGGAATCCCCATGTACGGATCGTACGGCTCGTCCCAACGCTCCCACGGGCCCCAGCCATCGATCACGTCCGCCACCAGGTCCACGCTCCCCGATTCCGGAAAACCTTCGATCGGGATGGCCTCGCCCCAGTTCTCGAGGGGGCGGCCCGTTTCGGCATCGAGTGCATGCAGGAAGAAGGCGGGCGTGGTGATGAAGACAACTCCTCGGCCGTCAATCTCAGCGTACGCTACACCCTTTCCATAGCCCTTTCGCATCGAGTACTCGTAGCGATAGGTGTTCGGCTCGGTGAAGCTCCAGAGGAGCTCGCCTGACGCAGGGTCCAGCGCGATCACGTGACGACGGTGTCGCCCGGGGCGTGCTGGGTCCGAAGCTTGACGCGTCAAAGCGCCACAGGGATGTGAGTCGTTCGAAGTTGTCGGCCGTGATCTCATCCGCAGGGGTGTAGCGGGTGTGCCACCCGTCGCCACCGAGGTATGTCCACAAACCGTTCTCGGTCCCCGGACCCTGCGCGAGGGCGGAAAGCGGTGCGAGGGCCAGCGCTCCGAGAGCAAGTGCGCGGCTGGCCAAACGTTGCGGGCGGGGCCTTCCCTCGTCCTTCGTCATGAGCGACTCCTCACTTGTCGGTTCCGAGAACGACCGGGGACCCCGGAGTGTTCTGCACACCCTCCGAAACTGCCTCCCCCGGGTATGCTGACACGCTACGCAGCCGGTGGAGGGGGCGACAAGAGCACTCCGGTAGCCCGCTTGCTTCGCTCGTGGACGACATGTGATCACGAGTCTTGGGAGTCGTCGGCCCCGTACCGAGTCAGATGAGAAGGAGCGGCCGCTTCCCGGGCTCAAGCGGCATCGCCGCCGGATCGGCGAGATCTCCCTCTCAATCGCACGGTGCGTTCCGAGAGGAGCGACCGCGCAACCCCCGATTCGCAGCAACGCAGGGCGGACCTCGGACGGAAGCTGTACTGCCCCTGCCCGGGCTAACCGCTACCTGACAGCCTGCGGGCCAGCGGCCGGGTCCAGACCGACTGCAGGATCGGATCGACCCATCGGTAGAGGCGCCCTGAGACGTAGACGCACCTGCCTTTCTCGATGGCGGCAAGGGCCTCGCGGACCACGACCTCAGCATCGTACCAGACGAAGTCCGGCAGCGCGGCCTTTCTCTCGAGCATGTCCGCCACGGCATGGAAGTCGGTATGGGTGAAGCCCGGGCAGAGCGCGCAGGCACGCACGCCGTGGGCCTTGAGGGTCAGATCCAGCGCCTCCGACAGCGCGACCACGTAAGCCTTGCTCGGCCCGTAGTTCAGGTCATGGGCACGGGCGATCCGCCCGGCCACGGATGCGACGTTGAGGATGCGGCCGAAGCCGCGTTCGCGCATGCCCGGGACGAACAAATGGCACAGATGGGCCATCGAGGCCATCATGAGCTGGAGGAAGGCCGCCTGTTGGGGCCAGTCGCGGTTCTCGAGGAGATCCGGTCCGGCAGAGCCAGCGTTGTTGACCAGGTAGTCGACCCTCATGTCGAGTGCCGACACACGGTCGGCGATCGACGGCGGCGCCTTCGGCTCCGCCAAGTTGGCGGCGATCGCATCGACGCGGACGCCGTGCCGGTCGCGCAATCTGGCCGCCAGTCGCTCGAGCCGGTCGAGGCGGCGGGCAACCAGCACGAGGCCGTAGCCGCGCGCCGCGAGCTGGCGCGCGAACTCGGCACCGAGGCCGGCGGATGCCCCGGTGATGAGCGCTGTCCTACCTTTGGAATCATTCATGTGGAATCATTCATGGTTTGCGTGGACCTCGTCAGTTGGTTTGAGGGCGGCCCCACCCGACCGCCAATCCGGCGGCAAGGCCAACGTCGAGGGTAACGCCCTAGGGCACGGCTCCTGTGATGCTGGGGACTGCAATGACCGGGTGGACATTGGGGTCAGTGGCGAGGCAGAAGTGGTCGGCAGCGGAGGAAGCATACCCCGGGGGCATGGCCGAATGCGGCGGCCGAGAGCGACGACCAACTGGAGGGCGCGAGGAGACCTACGGTCTGGTGGTCACGGCTGCTCCCCGTCGTAATCGCGGCCCCCGGTCTCCGTGACTTTCTGCTGCCGCGCCAAGCCGACCTTGCAACCCCTGTTCCATATCGTCTTGCCGAGGGTCCAAATGTACTTGCCGCGCCGGGTGAACGCTCCAAGCCTCGGAACTGAACCGCCCCGGGGTTTTGCCGGAGTCTGCATGACGCAGTCTTGTCGGCCTCGGGCTTCTCACCGGCCCAGCATCGGTCCGGGTAGTCTTTCCCGCATCATCGCTCCGCGTTCGGGTAACAACGCCGGCCGGTTGCACGCCCGACCGCTGGGAGGCCTGACTACGCCACCCAGCTGGGTGACTTCGGCGACGGGCCGCTCTTGGCTCGGACAGCGATGGCGTGGGGGGCCCCGCTTTCGACCGCGTCAGAATACCTGGACTGAGAAGAACGCGCGTGGGCATTAGAGAAGGCATGCCGGCCGTGCCCAGTCACTGGGTAAAGCTCGCGATGGATCTCGACCGACTGACGCGCTAGGGGCATGACGCAACGTGCGTCGGTGACTCTGTAGCACAACGCCGCCACTTCCACGTCCAGGTCCAAGTCGGCCCATTCGGCCTTGCACGAGCCTCCGAGCCGCATTCGCCGCGGCGCTCCTCCCCGGGAGGCGCGAACCGATTGTCAGAGAGCCCCTCCGCTCGGAGGCAGCTCATGGGTCCGTTCCCGTCGGCGACCACCAGCGCAGGCCGGCCGGCGGCTCACGAACTCCGGCGCGTCGGCGCGAGCTTGACGCTGAGCCGGCGACCGGAGGTCGAGTCGGGGGACCGGTGCTGGTGGCACGCCGCGGCTGAGCGCGGGACCTTCCGGATCGCCCGCTGGCAGTACATTTCGAGCGACCTAGACCACCCGGCGGTTCGGAACGCCGGGCGGGCCGGAGAGGTACTCACGAGGACGAGCGGTCGACTGACAGGGGGATCATGAGACGCATTCGGGGATTCGTACTACTTCTCGGTCTGTTCGCTTCCGCCTCGGGGTGCGAGCTCCCGCCCGCGCACGGAGACGCGAACGCCTTCATCGTCGGCGCTACACCTGCGCTGTGGGCCGAGGTCGAGGACGTCTTCCTCCAGGCGATGGAGCCCACGATCCAGACGGTTCGCGACGAGCGCCCATTCCGGATCACGTATCAGGACCCCGAGGAGCTCGCGGCGTGGGGTCTCCTGAGCCGGTTTCGCCAGGTCCTCGTCCTCGGCGTCGAGGGCGACCCGTGGATTGACGAGGCGATCGAGGAGCTTGAGGAGCCGCCCCCACCCGCCCCCGCGATCGTCCAGGTACTGAACGTCTGGGCGCGAGGACAGCAGGTCTCGATCCTCCTCCTCCCCGAGACCGGCCAGGTTGCAGCGGTCCGGGCACTCGCCCAAGAACTCCACGATACCCTGGACGAGCAGTTCCGCGCGTACGCGAAGACTCGAATGTTCATCTCCGGAGAGGACGTGATGCTCGAGGACTCGCTGGCCCAGAACACCGGGTTTTCACTCCTCATCCCCACGGTCTACCAGTACTCCACTCGCGACTCCATTTTCCGCTTCCGGAATGACAATCCGAGCCCGGCAGAGCTGATTCGGGAGGTCTCGGTGAGCTGGCAATCCCCGGGCCCGGAGGAGGATCCGACCGGCGAGGAGCTCCGGAGCTGGCGAGATGCCTTCTCGACGGAGTACTACAACGACCCGCAGGTCGTGGACACGCTGCTCACTTCGTACCGGCCCGTCGAGGCGAACGGGCTCGCGGGCGTCGAGTACCAGGCGGCGTGGGTGAGCCCGCCGGACGCGTGGCCCGCCGGCGGACCCTTCATCACCCGCGCGCTCCGCTGCCCCTCCCAGGGCCGGGTGTACTTCCTCGATGCGTGGCTGTACGCTCCAGGGCGGGGCAAGTACGAGTACATGATCCAGCTCCAGACGATCCTCGACTCCTTCCGCTGCCGCTGACCTCGGGAGGACCGCCCCCGCACTCCCCACCGCCCCTCCCCCCAGAGGGCACACGGGCCGCCGCCCTCGCCCACGGCGCGCAGATGTGTAGAATAGATCTTCGCCCACCTTCCCGAGGAGAGCACCCAGCGTCCGGCCCATGTCCTTCGTTCACCTCCACACCCACTCGGAGTACTCGCTTCTCGACGGAGCCAACCGGATCCGGGGCCTCGTGGACCGGGCCCTTGAGTTCGAGATGCCGGCGCTCGCGCTCACCGACCACGGGTGCCTCTACGGGGCGTGGGAGTTCCAGAGGGAGGCCCGAAGGAGCGGTCTGAAACCCATCATCGGGATGGAAGCCTACGTGGCGGCTGGGGACCGACGGGAGCGGAGCCGAGGGCAACGGAGTCCGGGCGGGACGGGGCGCCGCCCCTACTACCACCTCGTGCTCCTAGCCCGGGACCGGGAAGGGTACCGGAACCTCGTCAAGCTCTCCTCGCTCGCCTACACCGAGGGCTTCTACAGCCGACCCCGCGTGGACCGGGAGCTCCTCGCGCGCTACGCGGACGGACTCATCGTCTCCTCCGCATGCCTCGCTGGCGAGGTGGCCCGCCGCCTCATGGAGGGGGAGGGGGAGGCGGCCCGGGAGGCGGCGGCCTGGTACGCCGAGACCTTTTCCGGACGCTACTTCCTCGAGGTCCAGGCGCACGGGTCGGAGGGCCAGAGCGAGCTGAACGGGAAAGTCTTCGAGCTCGCCGACGAACTCGGGCTCCCCGTCCTCGCCACGAACGACGCACACTTCCTCGAGGCAAGCGACCACGAGGCGCACGACACGCTCCTTTGCATCGGGCTTCGGAAGGACAAGTCGGACCCGGACCGGATGCGCTACGACGGCGGGCTCTACTTCAAGTCCCCGGAAGAGATGAGGGCCGCCTTCCCCGGGCGTCCGGAGGTGATCGAGAACACGCTTCGCGTCGCCGACGAGGTGGATCTCACCTTCGAGAAGTCGTACCACGTCCCCGCCTTCCCCCTCCCGGAGGGCCACACGGACGAGGACGAGCTCCTCGTCCACGTCGCGACGGCGGGAGCGAGGGAGCGCTACGGGGATCCGCTCCCAGGGGAGGTGAAGGAGCGTCTCGACTACGAGCTGGGAGTGATCCTCGAGACGGGGTACGCCGGATACTTCCTCATCACCTGGGACTTCATCCGGTGGGCGGTGGAGAACGGGATCCCGGTCGGCCCGGGGAGGGGTTCGGCTGCGGGATCGCTCGTCAGCTACGCGCTCGGGATCACGAAGCTCGACCCGCTCCGCTTCGAGCTCATCTTCGAGCGGTTCCTGAATCCGGAGCGCGTGTCGATGCCCGACATCGACATCGACTTCTGCTACGAGAACCGGGGACGGGTGATCGACTACGTCCGCCAGAAGTACGGGCACGAGGCCGTCGGCCAGATCATCACGTTCGGCACGATGAAGTCGAGGGCGGTGATCCGGGACGTCGGGAGAGTGCTCGGCTTCGCGCCCGCGGAGACGGACCGGATCGCAAAGCTGATTCCGAACCAGCCCGGCCAGAGCTTCACGGTGAAGGAAGCGCTCGAGAAGCTCCCCGAGGTACGGAAGCTCTACGGGGAGGACGAGCGGCACCGGCGGCTCTTCGATTACTCGAAGACGCTCGAGGGGCTCTCGCGCCACGCCTCCGTCCACGCGGCAGGCGTCGTGATCGCCCCGGGGCCGCTCGACGACTACGTCCCGCTCTGCGTCCTGAAGACGAGCGGGGGGGCCGCCTCGGCGAGCGTGATTGTCACGCAGTACGACATGAGCTGCCTCGAGGACGCGGGGATGCTCAAGATGGATTTCCTCGGGCTGAG
This sequence comes from Longimicrobiales bacterium, assembly GCA_965206975.1. Classification (GTDB taxonomy): domain Bacteria; phylum Gemmatimonadota; class Gemmatimonadetes; order Longimicrobiales; family Gaopeijiaceae; genus JAAXGI01. Next base: position 919,490 of record OZ242253.1, read on the forward strand.
GACGCTGACGGTAATCGAGGACGCGGCGGACCTCGTGAGGCAGAGGACAGGCGCGCTCAGGCACCCGACCTCGGGCGCCGTCTATCCGAACATGGACTCCGTCCCGCTCGACGACCCCGAGGTCTACCGGATGCTCTCGCGGGGGGCCACGTCGGGCGTTTTCCAGTTCGAGTCCCGGCTCGCGGCAGAGAAGCTGAGGGCGATGTCCTGCGATCGCTTCGAGGACCTCGTGGCCACGAACGCCCTCATCCGCCCCGGTCCCCTCGACTCCGGGATGGCGGACGTCTACATCCGGAGGAAGCTCGGGGAGGAGACGGTCGAGTACCTGCACCCGGAGCTTGAGAAGACGCTCTCGCCGACGTACGGCGTGATCGTCTACCAAGAGCAGGTCATGCGGATCGCGCACATCCTCGCCGGCTTCTCCCTTGCCGAGGCCGACGTGCTGAGGAAGGCGGTGGGAAAGAAGGACGCGGCGCTCATCCGGGACGAACTCGGGCGGTTCGTCGACCGCGCCGTCGAACGGGGCGTGGAGGGCGCGGTGGCGAGGGAGCTCGCCGACCAGATCGAGACCTTCGGCAGGTACGGATTCAACCGGAGCCACAGCGTCGCCTACTCCCTCCTCTCCTATCAGACGGCGTGGCTCAAGGTCCACTGTCCGGCCGAATTCATGGCGGCGCTCCTCTCCTCCGTCCTCGACCGGACGGACGATGTCGTCAAATACATCGCCGAGTGCCGGGAGCTCCACCGCTACCTCCCGGGGATGGAGGGCAAGCTCGAGGTGCTCCCCCCCGACGTGACCGAGTCGGCGTGGAAGTTCACCGTGGCCGGGACGGGAAGCGTCCGCTTCGGGCTCGGCGCCGTGCGGGGCGTCGGCGCGGGCGCGGTCAACTCGATCCTCCACGCGCGGGAGGGCGAGGGGGCATTTACGAGCCTCTTCAACTTCCTATCACAGATCGACCTGCGTGCGCTGAACCGGCGCGCGTGCGAGGCGCTGATCGCCGCCGGGGCACTCGACTCCTTCGGTCACCGCGCGCAGCTCCTCGATGGGCTCGGGACCGCGTACGCCGAAGTGCAGGCCCGCGAGCAGGAGAGCGCGAGCGGCCAAGGCTCGCTCTTCGAGGTGGAGGGGACGGGGGAGAGGGAGGACGAGCCGCCCCTCCCGGAGGTAGCCCGCTGGAGCGAGGGCGAGCGGCTCAAGCGCGAGAAGGAGGCGGTCGGCTTCTTCATCTCGGGCCACCCACTCGACCGGTACCGGGATCTCACCGGGATCTTCGGCCCCGCCCACACCGGGAATCTCGCCGAGTTCGCCGGGCGGAGCGTCGAGATTCCCTGCGTCGTCACCGGCGTCACCCCCCAGATCTCCAGGAAAGACAGCTCCGAGTGGGGCCGGATCGCGATCGAGGACTTCAACGGGACGGCCACGGTGCTCGCCTTCGGGGAGGCCTGGAAACGCGCGAAGGGCGTCCTCGAACAGGACGCCGCGGTCCTCCTCAGGGGGAGCGTCTCGGACCGGGAGCGGGACGAGGAGGATCCCCCGGTCTTCCTCGATGACGCGGAGGCGCTCCGGAAGGTGGGAGAGAGCGGGCGCGTGGCGGTCGTGATCGAGCTCCCGGCCGGGGAGAGTCCCCCCGCCGAGGCACTCGCCCAGGCCCGGGAGCTCTTCGCCTCGCACCCGGGCGACTCCCCCGTCGAGGTGCACCTCGCTAACGGCACCGATTCCCCGCCACGCCTCCGCTCGAGGAGTTTCCGGGTGCGGGCGGACGCCGCCGCGCTCGCCGGGCTCCGAAAGATCTTCGGAGAGCCCCAGGTCCGGCTCGTGAAGGCGGGCACGTGAAGGATCTTCGGGAGGGCGAGGTCGCCGTCCTCGGAGGCGGGTGCTTCTGGTGCCTCGAGGCCGTCTACAAGGAATTCGGGGGAGTCACGGAGGTCGTTTCGGGCTACGCGGGGGGCACGCACCCGAAGCCGACCTACCGGCTCGTCTGCCGGGGAGGGACGGGACACGCGGAGGTCGTCCGGATCACCTTCGACCCGGCGCTCGTCTCCTACCAGACGCTCCTCGGCGTCTTCTTCACGATCCACGATCCCACGACGAAGGACCGCCAGGGCGCGGACGTGGGACCGCAGTACCGCTCGATCATCCTCTACGCGGATGAGGCACAGCACCGGGTCGCCGGGGAGGCAATCCGCGAGGTCGAGGCGGAGGGGCTCTACTCGAAGCCGGTCGTGACGGAGCTAAGGCCCCTCGGTGCGTTCCACCCGGCCGAATCGGAACACGACGACTACTTCCGGAGGAACCCGGGGCAGCCGTACTGCCAGGTCGTCATCGCGCCCAAGCTCCGAAAGGCGAGGGAGCGCTTCTTGAGCCATTACCCGGAGCGGTGAGCGGAGGGAGCCGTGCACGAGAATCCGCTACTTGAGGAGAGCTTCCCGGTCCCCTTCCACCGGATCCGGGACGAGCACGTGGTACCCGCGATCCGGCGGGCGATCGAGGAGGCGAAGGAAGGGGTGGAGGCGCTCGCTGCCGATCGGGAGCCGCCGAGCTGGAAAAATGTGCTTGAACCCCTTGATGAACTCATGGAGCGGGTGGGCCGGGTCGCGACACCGGTCCAGCACCTCCTCAGCGTCCGCGAGACGCCCGAGCTGAGAGAGGTGTGGGCGGTGGTCCTCCCGGAGCTCACACGCTTCTGGTCCTGGCTCCACCTGCACGAAGGGCTCTTCGGCCGCCTCCGGGCGCTCGAATCGCGGGCCGAGGATCTCAACCTCGATCCCCTTCGGGCCCGCCACCTCGTGCGGACGATGCGCGACTTCCGGCGCGCGGGCGCGGAGCTCCCGCCCCCGGAGCGCGAGCGGCTCGAGGCCATCCAGGTCGAGCTCGCCGGTCTCGGCCAATCCTTCTCGGAGAACATCCTCGACGCTACAGCCCGCTACAACCGGCGGATCACGGACCCCGGGAGGCTGAGCGGGATCCCCGAGGACGCCCTCGAGCGCTTTCGGAAGAAGGTGGAGGCGGAGGGGAGGGAGGGGTGGGTCCTCACCCTCGACGAGCCCTCGTACCTCGCCGTCATGCAGTACGCCGAGGACCCGGAGCTCCGCCGGGAACTCCACCGCGCCTACCAGGCGAGGGGGAGGGAGGCGCCGACGGACAACCGGCCCCTCATCCCCCGGATCCTCGAGCTCCGCCGGGAGATGGCGGAGCTCCTCGGGTATCCCGACTTCCCGGACTACCGCCTCGAGGAGCAGATGGCGGGAAGCGGGGCGCGGGCCCGCGCATTCGTCGAGGAGCTGGCACAGCGCACGCGGCCCTTCTGGGAGCGGGACGTGAGGGCGCTCCAGGCATACGGGGAGGAGCTCGGCATCCGTACCCTCGAGCCGTGGGACATCCCCTTCCTCATCGAGCGGATGCGAAGGGAAGAGCTCGAGGTGGACCAGGAAGAGGTGAGGGAGTACTTCCCCCTCGACCGGGTCATCGGCGGCCTCTTCCGGATCACTGAGCGCCTATTCGGCCTTCGAGTCAACGAGACCCCGATCGAGGAGGTTTGGCACCCGGACGTCCGCTACTACGAGCTCTGGGACGAGTCGGGAACACGCCTCGGCGGCTTCTATGCCGACCTCTTCCCTCGGCCCGAGAAGCGCCAAGGCGCGTGGATGAATGACCTCGTCTACGGGGGCCCCAGGGCGGACGGCGCCTTCTCGCCCCACCTGGGACTCATCTCGGCAAACTTCCCGCCTCCCGGGACCGAACGGCCCGCGCTCCTCACGCACCGGGACGTGGAGACGCTCCTCCACGAGTTCGGGCACCTCCTCCACCACATGACCTCCCGCATCCCGATCCCGCGGCGGGGGGGGGTGAGCGTGGCGTGGGACTGGGTCGAGCTCCCCTCGCAGCTCCTCCAGAACTGGGCGTGGGAGGAGGAGCCCCTAGAGCTCCTCTCGGGCCACTGGGAGACAGGAGAGAGCCTCCCGGGAGAGATCCTCGCGCGACTCCTCCGAAGTCGGCGCTTCATGGGCGGGTGGCGGCAGATGCGGCAGCTCTCCTTCGGCACCCTCGACCTCGCACTCCACACCGAGTACGAGACGGCGCGCGACGGGGACGCCATCGAGTGGGTCTCCGCCCTGATGGAGTCCTTCGCCCCGAGCCGGAATCTCGCGGAGGCCCACCCCCTCCCCTCCTTCCTTCACCTCTTCTCCGGTGGGTATGCCGCCTCCTACTACTCGTACCTCTGGTCGGAGGTGCTCGGGGCGGACATCTTCACGCGCTTCGTTGGGGCAGGGCTCTTTAACGGGGAGATGGGGCGGCGCTACCTCGAGACGATCCTCGCCACGGGCGACAGCGAGGACCCGGAGATCCTCTTTCGCACCTTCATGGGGCGGGAACCGGATCCCGAGGCGCTCATCGCGAGGAATCTCGGGTAATGGGCCCGCGCCGACGCCCCATCCCTCGACTTCGCCTGCTTCTGAAAATCCGTCCACCAAGGGGGAACCCCGTGCATACCCACCCGACCACGGCGCGCCGCTTGCCCCTCGCACTCGCACTCACGTTCCTCGCACTCCCGGCGACGGGCCAGGAGGCGCACCGCACCGCACCCGAGGTCTCGGGCTACACCGAGTACACCTCCTACGAGGAGATGATGGCGTACCTGGCCGCCGTCCAGGCCTCGAGCACGGAGATGCGGCTCGGGATCTACGGGGAGAGCCGGCTCGGCCGGGAGCTCCCCTACGCGATCTTCTCCCGGCCCTCCATCACCCGGCCGTGGGAGGCGTGGGTCCTCGGGAAGCCGATCCTCGTGCTCGCCGCGAACGTCCACGGGGACGAGCGGACCTTCCGCGAGTCCGTCCTCCTCCTCCTCCGGGACCTCGCGACCCCGGGAACGGAGATGAACGACGCGCTCGACGAGCTGACGATCCTCGTCGTCCCGCAGCTGAACCCGGACGGCTTCTCCACTCCCGACCCGCAGCGGGGGAACATCTGGGGGCTCGATCTCAACCGGGACTACATGAAGCTCGAACAACCCGAGATCCGAGGGTACGTCCAGAACATCCTCCTCCCCTGGGCCCCGCACCTCTTCGTGGACGGCCACAACGGGGGCGCGTACCCCTACAACCTGAACTACCAGTGCCCCTCGCACACGACGCCCGACACGAGGATTACCGAGCTCTGCGACGAGCGGATCTTTCCGGCGGTGGACGAAGCGCTCGGGGCGGAGGGGTATCTGGGGTGGTACTATCAGCGGGGGAATGAGAATCGCTGGGACGTGGGCGGCTCGGATCCGCGGATCGGGAGGAACTACGGCGGCTTCTCGAACATGGTCGGCATCCTCTTCGAGTCGCCGCGTGGACAGTCGATGGCCGACGGGGTCCGCGCGGGCGTCATCGGCTACGAGTCGGTCGTCCGATGGGCACGCGACAACACGGAACTCCTCCTCGAAACCGTGCGCCGGGCGCGGATCGAGACCGCGGAGACGGGCCAACGCCCGGGAGGCGAGGTCCCGATCGAGGTCGTCTACATCCCGGAGGACGAGCCGGTCACCTACCTCCTCCCCGAGGAGCCCGGGGCCGAGGGCCCCGTCCGCGAGATCCAAAGTGACTCACTCATGAAGGTACCGGTGACGACACTCAGCCGTCCGCGTCCCTGGGCGTACCTCCTCCCCCCGGACGCGGAGGCGGCTGTCGAGCTCCTCAAGGACCACGGACTCGAGGTGGAGAGGCTCGAGGAGGGAGTCAACGCGGTCGTGGACATCTACCTGATCGGCGATCTCCGCTACGAGGAGGCGTACAACCACGAGGCGGCGGCGAAGATCGACGTCATGGACACCATCACGCGCGAGGCGGCCGTCGCTCAGGGCTCATACGTCGTCCGGACGGGCCAGATGCAGGGGCACGTCGCGGCCCACCTCCTCGAGGCCGAGACCCGGGACGGTGTCGTCTACTGGAACCGGATGGATCCCTGGATCCCGAAGGCGGCCGTCGAGGCCTTCAAGGCGGGCGACGGCCCGCCCCCCGAGTTCCCGATCTGGAAGCTCATGGAACCGACGCCCCTCCCGACCCGGCTCCTCCCGTGAGGGGGGGGCGGTGGAAGGTGGGGGGGGGCGGGAGGGCCGTTCAGCTCTCCGACTTCGGCGGGTGCTTGATCACGACCCCCTCGACCATGAAGACGACGTCTTCGGCGATGTTCGTTGCGAGGTCGCCGATCCTCTCGAGGTTCCTCGAGATGAGGAGGAGGGACATCGCGGGTCCGATCCAGCGGGGATCTTCCATCATGTGGGTGAGGAGGATCCGGAAGACCGAGTTGTAGAGACGGTCCACCTGGTCGTCGGCTCGTGCCACGTCCCGCGCCTTCACGGCGTCCGAGCGGACGAAGGAGTCGAGCGCGTTCGAGAGCATCTGCCGGGCGATCCGCGCCATCTCGGCCACCTCCGGGATGCGGCCGAAGGGGAGGAGCGGGCCCGAGCGTAGCACCTCGCGGGCTATGTTCACCGCATGATCTCCGACCCGCTCGAGGTCGTTTGAGATCTTCATCGTCATCGTGATGAAACGGAGGTCTCCGGCCATCGGCTGCTGAAGCGCGAGGAGCTCGTGCGCTGCCTTGTCGATCTGGAGCTCCAGCTCGTCCACCCGCAGATCGAGCTCGACGACCTCCTCCGACCGCTCGGGGTCGCCGAGGAGCATCGCGTCATAGGCGCGAGCGACCTGGTCCTCGGCGAAGCCGGACATCTCCAGGAGCAAGGAGCGGAGCGCGTCGAGTTCCTGGTGAAAGTGCCGGCCCGCCCCCTCAACGTTCATCCGAACCGCCCCGTGATGTACGCCTCGGTCTGCTCCTCCCGGGGCGCGGTGAAGAGTTCCTCGGTGTTCCCCACCTCGACGAGCCGGCCCAGGTAGAAGAAGGCCGTCCGGTCCGAGACCCGCGCCGCCTGCTGCATGTTGTGGGTCACGATCACGATCGTGTACTCGGACTTGAGCTCGTAGATGAGCTCCTCGATCTTCTGCGTGGCGATCGGATCGAGTGCGCTTGCGGGCTCGTCCATGAGGAGCACCTCGGGAGACACGGCAAGCGCCCGCGCGATGCAGAGCCGCTGCTGCTGCCCCCCGGAGAGCCCGAGCGCGCTCTCCGCGAGGCGATCCTTCACCTCATCCCAGAGCGCGACCCGCTTGAGCGATTCCTCGACGAGCGCCTCGAGCGCCGCGCGCCCGTCCACGAAGCGGTTCACCCTCGGACCGTACGCCACATTGTCGAAGATCGACTTGGGGAAGGGGTTCGACTTCTGGAAGACCATCCCGACGCGCCGGCGAAGGAGCACGACGTCCTGATCCGGACGGAATACGGATTCCCCGTCCAGGATGAGATCGCCCTGGTAGCGCGCATTCGGGATCAGGTCATTCATCCGGTTGATCGAGCGGAGGAAGGTGGACTTTCCACAACCGGAGGGACCGATCAGGGCAGTGACCTTCCTCTGGGGCACGGCCAGGTTGATCCCGCGAAGCGCCTGCGCGCTCCCGTACCAGAAGGAGAAGTCCCGGGCCTCGAGCTGGGTAACCTCCTCCGCCGGCTCACCCCCTGCGGCGGCCGGGCCCGTCGCGCCGTCGGTCCCCGGAAACACTCGAGGGTCGTCCACCGTCACCCTCCTCGATAGGGCGTCTTGACCGCGAGGCGCGCGACCAGACTCAGGACCATCACGAGACCGATCAGGACGAGGGAGGCCGCCCACGCCTGCCGGTGCCAGTCGTCATACGGAGAGATCGCGTACTGGTAGATCAGAAGCGGGAGGGAGGAGACGGGCTCGTTCAGGCGCCACTCGAGAAAGGGGTTTCCGAAGGCGGTGAAGAGAAGCGGCGCCGTCTCACCCGCGATCCGGGCGAGCGCGACGAGGACACCCGTCAGGATCCCGGCCCGCGCGGCGGGCAGGATGATCCCGAACGTCGTTCTCCACCGCGTGAATCCGAGAGCGCGCCCCCCCTCCCTCAGCTCCCGCGGCACGAGACGGACCATCTCCTCGGTCGTGCGAGCGACCATCGGGATCAGTATGACGGCGAGCGCCACAGATCCGGCAAGAAGCGAGAAGCGGCCCATCCAAACCACGACCCACGCCCAGACGAAGATCCCGACGACGACGGAGGGGATCCCGTTCATCACGTCGGCGACGAAGCGCACCGCCTTCGCGAGCCTCGTGTGCCGTTCCTCGGCGAGGAAGACACCGGCCGCGATCGCGACCGGCACTCCGATCGCACCCCCCAGCGCGACGAGGAGGATCGTTCCGAGAAAGGCGTTCGCCATCCCCCCGCCCGTCTCTCCGACCGGCGCCGGGAGCCGGATGAAGAAGTCCAGATTGAGCGCCCCGGCCCCCGCCGAGATCAGGTGATAGAAGATGAGGAGGAGCGGCACCAGGACGACGACGGAAGCGACCCCGGTCAGGGCGAGCATGGAGGTACTGACCAGACGCCGGCGAAGCGCGTACCGCCCGGCGTACCGATCCGCGCCCCTCATGCAGACCTCCCTCGCCGGCCCACCCGCCAGACGAGGAGCTGGGCGAGGATATTCACAACAATCGCGATCCCGAAGAGGATCAGCGCAATCTCCATGAGCGCCGAGAGATAGACTTCGCCGGTCGCCTCCGTGAATTCGTTCGCGAGGACCGAGGCCATCGTGTAGCTCGGAGCAAAGAGCGAGGCTGCGATCTCGGGCCGGTTCCCGATGACCATCGTGATCGCCATCGTCTCTCCCAGCGCCCTCCCGAGCCCGAGGATCGCCCCCCCGATGATCCCCGGCAGCGCGTAGGGAAGGGCGACCTGCCACGTCATCTCCCACCGGGTGGCGCCGAGGGCCAGCGCCGCCTCGCGCTGCGCACGGGGCACGGCATCCAGGACCTCACGCGCGACCGCCGAGATGAAGGGGATGATCATGATCGAGAGGATCACGGCACCGGAGAGCATGCTGAAGCCGTAGGCCGGTCCCTCGAAGAGGGGGATCACCCCTCCGAACCGCTCGCTCAGCGGCTCTTGGACGGCGAAGCGGACAAAAGGGACCATGACGAAGATCCCCCAGAGGCCGTAGACGACGGAGGGGATCGCGGCGAGAAGCTCGGTCGCGTATGCGATCGGGCGGGCCAGCCATCCGGGGGCGAGTTCCGTGAGGAAGATCGCTAAGCCCACCGAGAGGGGAACCGCGAGGCAAAGCGCGAGGAAGGAGGAGACGATCGTCCCGTAGACGAAGGGGAGCGCGCCAAACTCCTCGAGGACGGGGTTCCAGTCGGAGCTGACGAGGAACCCCCACCCGAAGTTCTCGACCGCGAGCCATGCCTCCCGACCGATCCTGAGCACAATGAAGGCGAACAGCGCGGGGAGGAGGAGCCCGAAGCACTTCAGGAGGACCCCGAAGATCTGGTCGGCAAGGTTGCCCCGCGAGCGCGAGGGAATCAAGCGTCTGAGTCCACCTGCCGGGGCCGACGCTTCCCGGGCAGGACGGCGCGACTGCATGGGGGAGGGCAACGTCGGCTTACGTGTTCGGGGGGGCAGCCGGCAGATACGCCCCGAAGTCCTCGCCCGGGTCGATGACGGGGCGACGCTCCGGCCCGCACGTCACGACCTTTAGCGCACCGAGCGCCTCCACCCGGATCTCGATCGTCAGCGGCGCATAACTCAGCGCCTCCGCGCTCTCCGCCCCCTCCATCAGCGACCACTCGATGAGATCGAGGAGCGCTTCGGCGCGGCGGCAATCCTCCATATGAGGGGCGACGAGGAGGTACGTCCAGGAGGAGACCGGGTAGGCGCCCCCGGACGCCGCGTTCACGATCGAGAGACGGAAGTCCTCGTTCTCGGCGATCCGCTCCTCGAAGCCGCCCGCGGCTGCCGTCGCGGACGCCGGCGACGGCGTCACGAACTCGCCACTCCGGTTCCGTATGAGCGCCACGGGAAGCTCGTTCTGCGCCGCATAGACCTGCTCAACGTACCCGACCCCCCCCTCGATATGCCTGATCTGTCCCGTCACGCCCTCATTCCCCCGGGCACCGAGGCCCGTGGACCACCGGACCGCGTTCCCCCGGCCGACCACCGTCCGCCACGACGAACTAATCTCTGCCAAGTAGTCGGTGAACACGTAGGTGGTCCCCGACCCGTCGGAGCGGTGAACCGGGATGATGTCGCGATCGGGGAAGGTGATGCCCGGGTTCAGCGCGGCGAGGCGGGGATCGCGCCAGTGGGTGACCTCCCCCTGGAAGATCGCCGCAATCGCCGGCCCATCGAGGCGAAGAGGCTCGAGGAGCCCGGGCAGGTTGTAAGTGACCGCTACGGAGCCGATCACCATGGGTATGCTGAGCGTCCCCGGCATCCGGGCGAGGTCTTCCTCCGTCAGCGGCGCGTCCGTGGCTCCAAAGTCGACGACCCCCTCGATCATCTGGCGGATCCCGCCCCCCGAACCCACCGACTGATAGTTCACCCGTACCGGGTTGTTGTCGGAATAGGTGGCGAACCAGCGGGAATAGATCGGATACGGGAAGGTGGCGCCTGCCCCCGTCAACGTGAGCTGGCCACCGCCCGCTCCCCCGCCGTCCTCACCCCCGGCCCCGCCCCCATCCATGCTCCAGCACGCGGATGCGCCTAGCGCCATCATAAGGGCGGCGGCACGTACGCTAGGCCCTGGTTTCACACACCACCTGTCGTTGAAACGGCAGCTCGCGCCGGTGCACATCCTGCCGAGAAGCTGGGAAGAGAAAACTAAGGGAAGTTGATAGGCAACCGAGGCGACTGTGCCACGGCTTGGTAACAGAATCGTCACCAAGCACCCGTGTCAAACCCCGCCTCCGCCGAGGGAGGGCGTGCGCCCCGGCCTGTTCCCCCATTCGCCCTCGCTATTAGAATGAGCGGGCGCTCCCCCGCGCTCCCGGCTGGGGGGGAGCGCCCGCCCTTCCGGAATCGTTCGAAAGGAGCCCCGGTTGTCCAGCAAGCCTCACCTCGGATTCGAGCGGGACGTGGCCGAGCTCCAAGCGGAGATCGAGCGCCTCCTCGATCTAGCCGAGAAGAAGGGGACGGACGTCGCCGGAGAGCTCCGCGAGCTCCGCTCGAAGCTCGCGAGCCTCAAGGAGGAAAGCAGTCGGCATCGCTCGGCAATCGAGCAGGTGCAGGTGGCCCGCCATCCGCGGCGGCCGTACACGCTCGACTACATCGACCGCATCTTCACCGACTGGATCGAACTCCACGGGGACCGCTCGTTCCGCGACGACGCGGCGATCGTGGGGGGGTGGGGCCGGCTCGACGGCGCGCCGCTCATGGTCATCGGCCACCAGAAAGGCCGGAGCATGAAGGAGAACCTCCGCCGGAATTTCGGGATGCCCCACCCGGAGGGATACCGGAAGGCGCTGCGGCTGATGCGCCTCGCCGAGAAGTTCGGCCGGCCCGTGGTCACCTTCATCGACACGCCCGGGGCCTACCCAGGGGTCGGAGCCGAGCAGCGGGGGCAGGCCGAGGCGATCGCGACGAATCTTCGCGAGATGGCTAGGCTCCGCATTCCCACCATCTCGGTGGTCATCGGGGAGGGCGGCTCAGGGGGGGCACTCGCCCTCGGCCTCACGGACCGGATCCTCGTGCTCGAGCACTCGATCTACTCGGTCATCTCCCCGGAAGGGTGCGCGGCGATCCTCTGGCGGTCCGCGGAGGAGCGGGAGCGGGCGGCCGCAGCGCTGAAGCTCACGGCCGCGAATCTCTCGGAGCTCGGTGTTGCCGACGAGATCATCCCGGAGCCCGCGGGCGGGGCGCATGCCGATTGGGACGCCCAGGCGGAGGCGCTCCGCGCGGTCCTCGTTCGCCACCTCGCCGAGCTGAGCCGGCTCGGCGTCGGCGAGAGAGGGCCTCTCCGCTTCGGAAAGTACCGCGCGATCGGGGCGTGGCACGACGCGAGCGAGGCCTGAGGGGGCCCGGCCAGGTAGGCGACGCGATGGGCACCTTTGCAGAGGTCGGATTCAAGGCGAATCGGCGGGGATACTTCACCGCCGCCTCGACGGAGTTCGGGATCGGACGCTACGTGGTCGTGGAAGCGGACCGGGGGGAGGATCTGGGCGAAATCCTCTCCCTCGGCCGGGTGGCGGAGCGGAAGTGCAGTACCTCCGGCGGGTGCGAGACGCCGCTTCCCAAGCGGAAGATCGTAAGGCTTGCGACCGAGAAGGAGATTGTCGCCCTCGGCCGGCTGCGCCGGGACGAGGAGAGGGTCCGGACCAGGACGCGCGCGAAGGTCTCCTCCCTGGGCCTCAAGATGAAGGTCACCGAGGCGGAGTGGCAGTTCGACCGGAGGAAGCTCACGATCTACTTCACGGCGGATCGCAGGGTCGACTTCGCCGGGCTGGTGCGGGAGCTGGCGCGAAGCTTCCGCACGCGAATCGACCTCCGCCAGATCGGCGTGCGCGACGAGGCGGCGCTCCTCGGCGGGGTCGGCCGGTGCGGGAGGGAGCTCTGCTGCTCCACCTGGCTTCCGGAGCTGAAGCCCGTCTCCCTCCAGCTCGCCAAGGACCAGAGCCTCTCGCTCAATCCGGCGCAGATCTCCGGGTGCTGCGGCCGGCTGATGTGCTGCCTGATGTACGAACACCAGACGTACGTGCAGGCCAGGAGACGCTTCCCCCGGGAAGGGAAGACGCTTCGAACCGCGCGGGGGACGGAGCGCGTGCTCAAGGTGGACATCTGGGGGGAGACCGTGCTCCTCAGGGGCGAGGGCGGGGACCGCCGGACCCTCGCCCTAGAGGAGCTCACGGCCGAGGTTCAGGCCGTGCCCCTCGGCCGCCCCCGGGGCGGGGAGGCCGGGAACGGAGCCCCCTCACCGGGAGCCGAAAATTGAGCGACGGGAGACGGTACCTGACGACTCCGATTTACTACGCCTCCGGGGAGCCCCACATCGGCCACGCGTACTCGACCTTCCTCGCGGATGCGCTCGCCCGCTACTACCGACAATCTGGTGCCCGGGTCTTCTTCCTCACCGGGACGGACGAGTTCGGTCAGAAGATCCAGGAAGAGGCGGCGAAGCGCGCCGTGGAACCCCAGGCGCTCTGCGACCGGATGGCGGCCCGCTTCGAGAGCGCGTGGCGGGAGATGGACATCCGCTACGACCGCTTCATCCGGACGACGGAGGCCGAGCACCAGCGCGTGGTACAGGCATTCCTCGACCACCTGAACCGCCGGGGCTACATCTACGCCGATCTCTACAGTGGGTGGTACTGCGTCCACGAGGAACGGTACTGGACCGAGAAGGATCTCGGTGCGGGCGCGTCATGCCCCGACTGCGGGCGCCCGGTTCGACGGATCGAGGAGAAGAACTACTTCTTCCGGATGAGCCGCCTCCAGGACGATCTGATCCGGCACGTCGAGGAGCACCCGAAGTGGATCGTTCCGGAGGTCCGGCGAAACGAGGTTCTGGGCTTCCTCGAGAAGCCGCTCGCCGACCTCTCCATCTCGCGGCCCCGCTCCCGTCTTCGCTGGGGCGTCCCCCTCCCCTTCGACGAGGAGCACGTCACCTACGTGTGGGTCGACGCGCTCATGAACTACGTGACCGCCTCGGGTGCGATCGATCCGGGACGGCCCGAGGGAGAGGAGGGCTTCGAAGACGTATCCGGCTCGTGGTGGCCCGCCGACCTGCAGATCGTCGGGAAGGACATCCTGACCCCCCACGCCGTCTACTGGCCGACCATCCTGATGGCGGCCGGCCTCCCCCTCCCCCGACAGCTCCTCGTCCACGGGTGGTGGCTCTCCGGAGGGGCGAAGATGTCCAAGTCGCTCGGGAATGTGGTTGACCCCCTCGATCTCCGGACCGAGTTCGGCACCGACGCCGTCCGCTGGTACCTCCTTCGAGAGATGCCGACGGGCGCGGACGCCTCATATACGCCGGAGCGCTTCCTCGCCCGTTACGGCGAACTTGCGAACGTCCTCGGGAACCTTGCGAGCCGTACGACCTCCATGGTGGCACGCTACGCGGATGGGACCGTACCGGGGACGCCGGGCGCGGGGCTCGACGGCGCGATCAACGCGACGCTCGTGTCCTATCACGAGGCGATGGCGGAGCGGAGGCTCCACGAGGCGCTCGAGGCCGCGATGGAGCTGGCCCGGACGGCAAACCGCTACATCGAGGTGAGCGAGCCGTGGACGCTCGCGAAGGACCCAGGGCGCCGGGGACAGCTCGAGGAGGTCCTCGGCTCGCTCGTTCGCGTCCTCGTGGTTCTCGCATCCCTCATGGTGCCCGCGATGCCGCGAAAGATGGCGGAGCTCGCCCGGGCATTCGGACTCGCCGCGGTCCCTTCCATCTCCGAGGCGCTGGCGGGTGCGGGGACCGGGTCGACGGTCGCGAAGATCCCCCCCCTCTTTCCGAAGGTGGAGATTTACGAAGACGTGGGGTCGTAAGAAGCTCCCGGGGCGAATACCGGTTCAAGGTTATCTTCATTTCTTGACACTTACTTCCAGATTCAGGTACCTTGGCGCACTGGCGTGGGCGGGCGACTAGGCTGTTGCCGCCCAAAGCAATGAGTCACCGGGGTTTCGGGGAGACGGGACCGAATGGCCAAAGCCGGGAAGACGCGTAGCCAGAAGTGGACCGTCCTTTTCCTTTCCGAGGACGGTGAACGCAACATTCAACGAACCCTCCACCCCGCACTACTGCGAATCGTTGTCAGCGCTGGCGCCTTCCTCTTCGTCGCACTCCTCACAGTCCTCGGTGCGGTCGGCGTCGTCGGGGGAGATGCCCTCCGCAGCGTGTATTTCGAGCGGGAGAACACGCTCCTGGCCGAGGAGCTGACGGGGATTCGCGAGCAGATCGAGGCGCTCGAGTCGGATCTGGGATTCTTCGCGCTCCGCGACCAGGAGATCCGGCTCGTCGCCGGCCTCGATGAGATCGACGAGCAGGTGCTGCAGGCGGGGATCGGAGGGCCGGGGCACCCGACTCTCGAAGAGAATCCGCTCTACCCTATCGACCAGGGAACCGCCGAGGAGGCATTCGCCGTCTCGTACGACCTGAGCGCCCTGCAACGCAGGGCACAGCTCCTCAAGGCAAGCCTCACGGAGGCCTCCGACTCGCTCACGGCGCACCGTGCGCTTCTCGGGGCCACCCCCGCGATCCTTCCAACGAGCGGCCGCCTCACTTCCGGTTTCTCGACTTCACGCCTCCATCCGATCCATAGCCGTGAGCTCCCACACGAGGGCCTCGATATCGCGGCTCGACACGGGGCACCGATATTCGCCGCGGCGAATGGCCGCGTGACGAGGGTCGGTCGGCGCGCGGGGTACGGGCTCGTCGTGGAGCTGAACCACGGGTACGGCTACTCCACGCTCTACGGCCACGCATCCCAGCTCCTCGTAACGCGGGGGCAAGAGGTCGAGCGGGGCGACGTCATCGCCCAGGTCGGAACGACCGGGATCTCCACCGCCCCCCACCTGCACTACGAGGTCCGGATCAATAACCGGCCCGTGAACCCTGTGACCTACCTCCTCCCGAGCGCGATACCCTAAGTCGAATCCTCTGGGGTCGGGAGGAGTCCGGGCTCCATGTTCATCCCCCATCCCCTCCCCCTCCTCTTGGCGCTCGCCCAGGGCGCCGGGCCGCTGCAGCCGAATGAGATGCTCTCGATCCCCGGAGGCCCCGAAGTCACGGTCTTTCGCACCGCCGCTTCGGAGGTCGTCTCCCTCCGGGTTTCGGTTCCGCTCCGCGAGGAGGGGGCGGAGGCCGGGGCCGGATACCTCCTTGCAATGGAGGCGGAGGAGCGGATGCAGGAACTGGCGAGGAGGATCGGGGCGAGAGCGGAGGCAGAGCGCACCTCCCAGGCGATCGTCTACCGCGTCTCTGGCCCGGTGACGGAGCTGGATTTTCTCGGCTGGATCCTCCGGGAGGGAATGGGTCCCCCGCCGTTGAACGGGGTGGAGGCAACGCTCGAGCGCCTCCGGGTAGAGCAGGACCGACGGCTCGAGACGCCGCGGGGCGTCCTGGCTGCACGCCTCCGGGGGACGCTTGTACCCGCCGCCCCCTCAGTCTTCGGAACCGCGGGCTCGCTCGAGCGCATGGACCGGGCGCGACTTGCGGGTGTCTGGGACCGCACCCACCTGAGGGGAACGGCGCGGGTCGTGGCTGCAGGGGGGATCCCTTCCGAGCTGGTCCTCCTCCTCGTGAATGATCTCGGTCTCCGGGACGCTCCCGCCAGCGCGCCGCTCGCGGCAGGGGAGGAGACCGGATCCCCGCTCCCCGACCCCGAGGTGATTCGGCACTGGGTCGCGGAGGCGTATCCCCTCCTTGACGGGGACGAGGCGGGCGCCCTCGTCGCGGCCCGCTTTCTCGGTGAAGAGTACGAGGCCGGCGGGGGCGACTTCGAGGTCGGCGTCGAGATATGGGAGACGGGAGGCCGGACGGCACTCGTCGTGACGGGAGCTGCCTACGGGCGGAGTCGGGAGGCGATGGAGGGGCGTCTCGAGGGGATGTTCGAGGATGCGGCCGCCCGAATCAGAGAGGACGACGTCGAACGACTCTCGGATGCGCTTCGGACAGACGTCCTCATGTCGGGCCGCACGCCGTGGGGGCTTACGGAGATCGTCGGGCAGGCGTGGGACGCCGGCCGCGGCCCCGGCGGCACCGATCAACTCCTCACCGCTCTCGACGGAATCGGGGCCGTCGAGATCATCGGGCTCCTCGGAGCACTCGCCCGGGCGACGCCGCTCCGCGAGGAGCTTCGCCCGTGAGCTGGCTCACGCTTCCGGTGGCGTTGCTCGTGCTCGGAGGCGCGCTCCCCGGCACGGATGCAGACGGGAGCAGACTCCGCCCGGGGAGGGAGGCGCTCCGGCACGTCCAGGACGTGCGTCCCCCCGCCCCGTACGCGGCATCGGTCCTCGACACCGATCCCGAGGCCCGCATCCTCGCTGTCGGCATCCTCTTTCCCGCCGGTTCTGCCCGGGATCCAGTGGGCCGGGAGGGCACGGCAGCGCTCTTCGCGAGCGTCCTTCGGCGCCAGGCGAGGGATGCACTCGCCCGCCACGGAGCCGCGGTGGAGACCGAGCTCTCCGAAAACGACCTCCTCGTCACGCTCCTCACCCCACCCGATGTGTGGCGTGAGGCGATCATCACCCTCGAGATGCTCCTCTACGAGGTCCCCCTCTCACAGGCAGCGCTCGAGGGGGCACGGAGCGAGCTCCTCGAAGTGCTCGCATTCGAGACCGGTGCGCCGGTGCGCGCCTTTGAACTCGAGCGCGCCCGCCTTCTCCTGGGGCCGGAGGCATGGGGAGCGCGGTCCGTCCTCGGATCCCCCGTCCCGCTAGCGTCCATCACGCTCGCGGATCTCGAGGCATTCCGCGCCACGCACCTTCGGCCGGAGGGAGCCACGCTTGCCGCCCACGGCCCGGTGGAGGCGGCCGAACTCGCCTCGCTTCTCTCCTCGGATATCGAGGAGCTCTCGGAACGCTCCCGGGCCGGAAGGCGCATCGAGGCACCCCCCGGGAGCGGTGAACAGCTCCCCCCAGCACCGCTCCTCCTCCACCTCGGGGCCCACGTGGAAGCCGAGATCCCGCCACCCGGCGCACGTCCCGCGGGGTGGGAGGAAGGAGAACGGGTCCTCGTGGATCGCGAGCTTACGAGCAGCTGGATATCCGCGGCATTCCCCTTTCCGGGGGAGACCCCGGATCTGCTCCTTCACTTTCTCGCGCACCTGGTCCGGGAGGAATTGACCCCGCTCCCCCCGGAGAGGGGACTCTTTCACGCCGACGCCTCGACGATGCAGATCGAGGGCGCCCCCGTACTCGTCCTGACCGCGAGCGTCGATCCGCAGATCACGCTTGCGTGGGAGGAGAGGCTCATCGGTATGATGGGGAGAATGGCGGTCGAGCCTCCCGATGGCGCCTTCTTTGAGCTGGCCAAGCGGAGGTTTCGTACGCAGACCCTCCTCGACCTCGCGCTCCCGGAGGCACGCGTGGAGTGGATGGCACGCAGACGCGCCGCCGGCCTCCCACCCCCTCCCGATCTGGTGGGGGAGATCTGGGGCCTCGACCGGAGCGCCGTAATGCGCACGGCAGAGCTCGCCGGTCCCGCGCGCGTGATCGTCTACGGCCCACGTGCGATGATGGGCCCGTAGCCCGCAAGGGGACGGACCGCGCCGGTTCGAGCGTCCGGGGGGAAGACGAGGGCGGGACTCGCGCCCGCAACACCGCTTGATGGAGCAGCGTGAGAGATTGTACCTTGTGGAGATTCTTGTTCAACTGGAAACGTGTGGAGCGAACCGATGAAGCGTACGCTAGGCTCTAGCCTCGCCCTCTTCCTTCTGGCCCTCGGCGGGTGTGGCCCCGCGGAGCTGATCATCACCGCCGAGGTCGAAGTGGTGGACCCCGAGACGGGGAATCCGATCTCTCGGTCCGTCGAGGACCTGGAGATCCAGCTCCTCCCCTTCGACCGGGATCAGATCTTCGATTCCCTCACCACCGCTGCCCCCTCGTCCGAGCCCCAGATGCCGCCGGAGCTGCAGGTCGCACGTGACTCGATCACGGCGGCACAGCAGGAGTGGAGGGAGTTCGAGAGCCGATGGCTGGCGCTCAGGGAGCAGCTGACGCAGCTCTCCAGCGAGCTGGAACAGTACAATCCCGCCGAGGCGCAGTACCGCGTGCTCTTCAACGAATTCAACGACTTGGAGGCGGAGTACGGTACGGCCGAGGCGACGAAAGATCAGGCGTTCGAGCGCTTCGACCGGCTTCAGCAGGCGACCTTCTCCGAGCTCGAGGAATTTCGCGCCGTTCTCATGGGTTGGGAGGAACAGGCCTTCGCACCCTACGGGGAGGCGGTGGGGATGAAGCTCCAGCTCTCGGGGCAGGAAATCCTCGCCGACACGACGGACGCGACCGGGCGAGCCGATTTTGCCGCGGATGCGGGAGAGTGGTGGATCTACGCCCGCTATCCTCTCGCCACCGAGGAGCTCTACTGGAACGAGCCGGTGAATCTCGAGCGAGGCGACCCGATCGAGGTCCCGCTGACCCGTGACAATGCCGCGGTCAGGGACATCCTCTGACCGGGCCTTTGCCCTTGAGCGCGTCTCGCGACGCGCCAGCGCCCCGGGGAAGCTCGTGATCCCCGGGGCGTTCTTCTTCCTATGACTCAGATCGCCGCAGCGGAGTGGGCCGAGGGGAGCCCCCGCCTCTCCCTTGAGGAAGGCGGACTCGCCCACCTGATCTTCGACGCGCCAGACCGCTCCGCGAACATCCTGACCTCCGAGACGATGGGGCGTCTCGCCGAGATCCTGCCCGCGCTTCGGGAGGCATGCGACGCCGGGGAGGTCCGCGGGGTCCTCTTCTCTAGCAGAAAGCCGACCTTCATCGTGGGTGCGGACATCGGCGAGCTCGCGAAGGTCCGGGACACGGATGCCGCAGAGGCGGTGGCACGGCTCGGCCAAGGCGTCTTTCTCGAGCTCGAGGGGCTTCCCGTGCCCACCGTCGCCGCCGTCCACGGAGCGTGCATGGGGGGCGGGGCCGAACTTGCCCTGGCGTGCCGGTACCGGCTCGCCTCGGACCACCCGAAGACGCAGATCGGGCTCCCGGAGGTTCAGCTCGGAATCCTTCCGGCCTGGGGTGGAACGACGAGGCTCCCGAGGCTCGTCGGACTGGGGCAGGCGCTCGAGCCTCTCCTCACGGGGAAACCGCTTCGGGGCGCGGAGGCGAAGCGCATCGGGCTCGTCGACGACGTCCTCCCCCACGAGCTCTTCCTCGAGCTGGCGGCCCGCTACCTGCGCGAACGGATCTCTGGCCGCGACGCCCCGCGACGCCCCAGGCGGACGCCCGGGGCTCACTTCTTCGACGGCACCCCTCCCGGGCGCTGGCTCCTCCTCCGGGCCGCCCGGAAGCGGGTGATGGAGCGGACGGGCGGCCACTACCCTGCTCCCCTTCGGATCCTCGACATCCTCGGGAGCTCCCTCGGACGGACGGCCGCGGAGGGATTCGAGGCAGAGGCGAAGGCGGCCCGGGGGCTCATCGGCTCTCCCGTTTCGAGGAACCTGATTCACGTCTTCCACCTGCGGGATCGGGCGAGAAAGGGGCTCCGCCGATTGTCGCCCGAGCCGCCGCCCGGGATCGGCGGGATCGGCGTGGTGGGCGCTGGGACGATGGGCGGCGGGATCGCGCGGCTTGCGGCCTCGCGCGGCCACCACGTGCGCCTGAAGGACGTTCGGCGCGAGTCTGTTTCCCTCGCACTCGCCCACGCGCGCAAGCTCTTCGACTCGGCCGCCCGGCGACGGCGGGTGACCCTGCAGGAAGCGACCCGCGGAATGGAGCGGATCCATGGAGGACTCGACTACACAGGCTTTCGGCCACTCGAGCTCGTGATCGAGGCCGTCGTGGAACGAATGGAGGTCAAGAAGACGGTGCTGGATGAGCTCGAGGACGCCGTGAGCGAGACGTGCCTTCTCGCAACGAACACCTCGAGCCTCTCGGTCAAGGAGATGGGGCGGGATCTCAGTTACCCGGCGCGCTTCCTCGGGATGCACTTCTTCCATCCCGTGCACCGGATGCCCCTCATCGAGATCGTCCGCACCCCGCAAACGGAAGCACCCGCCGTCGCCGCCGTCTACGCGCTCTCCCTCGCAATGGGCAAGGTTCCGGTCATCGTACGTGACAGCCCCGGATTCGTGGTGAACCGGATCCTCGGCCCCTATCTGAATGAGGCGGGCCACCTCCTCGGCGAGGGCGCGTCCATCGACGCGGTCGACCGCGCCGCGATCACCTTCGGGATGCCGATGGGGCCGCTTCGGCTCATCGACGAGGTGGGAATCGATGTCGTCAGCCATGCGGGGGAGAGCCTGCACCAGGCTTTTGGAGAGCGGCTGGCCCCCGCCGACTCCCTCCTCCGACTACGCGCGGCGGGCCGGTTGGGAAGGAAGGGCGGGAGCGGCTTCTACCATTACCGGGGAGACGGAAAGCCGAACGTAGATCTGAGGGCTTACGAGGCGATGGGGCGGCCGAGCCCCTCGGGGTCCTTGCCTCCGCCGGAGGAGACACGAGATCGTCTCATCCTCTCGATGGTCAACGAGGCCGCCCGAACGCTCTCGGAAGGCGTCACCACCTCGGCGCGCGACCTCGACCTGGCGATGATCATGGGCGCCGGATTCCCGGCCTTCCTCGGCGGACTCCTCCGCTACGCGGACGGAACGGGCCTGTCGACTCTCGTCGAACGGCTTCAAGGATTCGAGCGGTCGTGCGGCGCGCGATTCGCACCCGCACGCCTCCTTTGCGAGCTCGCAGAGGAAGGACGCGGGTTCTACGACGCCTTCCCGGATTGAGGGGGGCCCCACCCGGGAGCCTCCCCGAGGTTCACATACACTATCACCGGCCGCCGGACCGGACCGAAATCTTCGTGCAACACCTGATCCAGGACGAGCCGTGGGTCAAGATCAGCTATGCGGAGGGAATCGAACTCACCAACCCGCTCTCGATCGACGGGCGCATCGTCCTGGAGGCGGGATCGGATGTAGTCTGGTTCACTCTCCCCGGAGAGTGGCACGACATCGGGCGATTCCACAGACGGGACGGGACGCTGACGGGAATCTACGCGAACATCCTGAGCCCGTGCGTCTTCGAGCCCGGGGGCGACTGGCACACGACGGATCTCTTCCTGGATCTGTGGTTACCCGCGCGCGCGGGGGGTGGCATCCCCGGAGGCACTCTGGCCCCTAGGCTCCTGGATCTGGAGGAGCTCACGGAGGCCGAAACAAATGGGTGGATCTCTCCCGAAGCCGGGGAGAGAGCCAGGCGCGAGGCGGAGCGTCTCCTCTCCCGGGCCCGCGCGGGCATGTGGCCACCTCCGGCCGTCCACGAGTGGACCCGGGAACGCGCCGCCTCCGTCCTCGCCGCCTCGGGGGGAGCGGGAGAGATGCCCGTAGCCCGAGGACACCCGCCCACCGAGTAAACTCCCGGGAGACGACTACCGCACCCGCGGTCGGCAGGGGAAGCGGGGGGCGCTCCACGCGCGATGCGCTCGGCCTCGACCCCCGGCCCGGTGGCGCCGCCAAGCGAACCGTCCGACCCGGCCCTCCACCGGGCGGCAGCCACGACAAGGCCTTCTTCGAACAGCTACCCCCCGCGCACTATGCCCAGGGTTCGGCGCTCACCCCCCCTCCGTCTCCGCCGACGCCCCGCCCTCGCCTGCCTCGGCGAGCGCAGCCTCGAGGACGGGCCGCAGGTTCGTCGTCCAGTTGTCGATCCAAGTGGCCCGGCCGTCTCCGGTATTCAGCATCACGGTCGGCGTCGACTGCGCGCCCAACTGGATCCCGAGCATTTGATTCGCTACGACGACGTCCGCATGGCGATCGCTCCTCAGGCACGAGCGGAATTCGCCACGGTCAAGCCCGAGGTCGTCCGCGTATCCCGTGAGCACGCCCGCCGGATCCGCTTCCACGGACCACGCGATCTGGTTCTGGAAGAGGCGGTCGTGGTAGTCCCAGTAGCGATCCTGATCGCCCGCGCAGCGAGCGGCCCGCGCGGCCAGGAAGGCGTTCGGGTGCGTCCCCTCCAGGGGGAAGTCGTAGAACTCAAACTTCACCCGGCCGGGTTCGATGTAGGAGACGTCGAGGATCGGCTTCGCCTGCCGGAAGAAATTCTGGCATGCCGGACACTGATAGTCCCCGAATTCCATGAGGGTCACGGGAGCGTCCGGGTTGCCGAGCACGACAGGCTGTGCCAGCTCGAGGAGTTCCTGCGGTGTCTCGAACTCGATCTCGACGGCGGCGGATGTGCGGGCCGTCTCATCGAAAATCGAAGAAACGACGTTCCACCCGACAATCGCCAGCGCCAGCGCTCCGGCACCCCCGAGTGTCCACATCATCCCGTTCGACGAGGAGGCTTCCTCGCGATGCTCTCTCCTTTCCTCCCTTCTCTTCTCAGCTCGACTCGCCACTCGTAATCCTCCGTGTCAGATCCCAACGGATGCGCCGCTCCCCCCGGCGAGCCCTCCGGCCCTAGCTCAGGATCGCCTGGAGTGCCGGTTCCGTTTCTTCAAGGCTCTCGAGTACCACATCGGCGCCGGTCTCCTCAAGCACTCCGACGGCGAAGCGGCCCGTCGCCACCGCTACTGTGCGGGTTCCATGGGCCCGGCCGCAAGCCACGTCCCGGGGCGTGTCCCCCACGACCACGACCTCCTCGGCCCGGAAGCGGGCGCCCCAGTGGGCCTCCGCCCGCCGGATCGCGACGGCGGGGAGCTCGTTTCGAACCTCGTGATCCGACCCGAATGCGCCGACCGGGAACCAGTGGCCGAGGCCCGCCGAATCGAGCTTCAGCCGCGCGCCCTCGGCTACGTTCCCCATGAGAAGCCCCATCGCCACCCCCAACCCCTCGCCGAGCCGGCGGAGGAGCTCCGTCACTCCCGCGAGCGCCCGCGTGGGGGAGCCCGGCAGCCGGGCCTCCATCTCCGCGAGGTATCGTGCCCATACGGCGGGGAGCGCCTCGTCGATCCGACCAGGCTCGATCCCCGCCTCGGTCAGGAGTTCCCGGGCAATCTGCGGATCCGTCTTCCCCGAGAACTCCCACCGATCGATCGGTCCGGCCGTCCCGAAGACCGCCCCGAGCGCCACGAGGAGCGCCTCCCTCGCCGGCCCCCCCGAGAGGACGGTTCCATCCACATCGAAGAGGACGAGCCGTCTCACCCACCCTCCTCCCCGTCGCCGGACTCCGGGAGGGCATGCTGCATCGCCCCGTCCCCATCCACCCCCTGCACCCCGTTCTCCTCGCCGACGATCCGGGCCACGTCCATGATCTCGTCCTCCTCGTCGAGTGCGACAAGACGGACACCCTGGGTCGCGCGGCCGATGACCCGGATCTCCTCGGCCCTCTGGCGATTGATCACGCCACGCCGGGTGATGAGCATCACCTCCTCATCCGGCGCGACAGCCTTGATCGAGACGACCTTCCCCGTCCGCTCCGAGAGCCTCATGTTGATGACGCCCTTCCCCGCGCGCCGCTGAAGACGGTACTCGCCGACCTCCGTCCGCTTCCCCATCCCCCCTTCCGTCACGACGAGAAGGCTCGCATCCGGCCGAACCACGACCATCCCCACGACGCGGTCCCCCTCCGCGAGCTGGATCCCCTTCACACCCCCCGCGACCCGCCCCATCACCCGGCAGTCGGACTCGTTGAACCGGATCGCCATGCCCGCCTCGGTTGCGAGGATCACCTCATCCTCCCCGCTCGTGATCCGCACATCGATCAGCTCGTCGCCGTCGCGGATATTGATCGCCCTGAGGCCGACGCTTCGCACGTTCCCGTACGCCGAGAGGGACGTCTTCTTCACCG
This sequence comes from Longimicrobiales bacterium, assembly GCA_965206975.1. Classification (GTDB taxonomy): domain Bacteria; phylum Gemmatimonadota; class Gemmatimonadetes; order Longimicrobiales; family Gaopeijiaceae; genus JAAXGI01. Next base: position 943,742 of record OZ242253.1, read on the forward strand.
TGCCGGACCGGGTGCAAAAGAGGAGACAGCGATCGTCCCCGAACTCGCGCACCGGGACGATCGAGGCAATCGTGGACCCTCCGTCGATGTTGAGGAGGTTGACGATCGGCTTGCCCCGCGAATGGCGCGTCCCCTGGGGGATCTGCCAGACCTTGAGCCAGTGGCACTTCCCGTCGCGGGTGAAGATCATGAGCACGTCGTGGGTCGAGGCCACGAAGAGGTGCTCGACCCAGTCCGCCTCCCTCGTGCCCATCCCCCGAAGACCGCGCCCGCCCCGCCGCTGGGAGCGGTAGGTGTCGACCGGGATCCGCTTCACGTACCCATGATGGCTGACCGTCAGGACGACCTCCTCGTCCACGATGAGATCCCCCATCTCGAGGCGGAAGGACTCGCCGAGGATCTCCGTGCGACGATCGTCCCCGTAGCGTTCTGCCAGCTCCCCCAGCTCGTCGGTGATCACCTGCATCCTGAGCTCCCGGCTCCCGAGGAGCTCCTCGAGATCGCCGATCCGCCCGCGGACCTCGGCCAGCTCCTCCTCGAGCTTCTTCGTCTCGAGGCCCGTGAGCCGTGCGAGGCGCATGTTGAGGATCGCCTCCGCCTGAGCCTCCGAGAGCTCGAAGCCCCCCTGGAGCTCCCTCGAGGCGGCTGCCGTATCGGCCGAGCCGCGGATGATCTTGATCACCTCATCCACATTGTCGACGGCGACCGTGAGCCCCTCCAGGATGTGCTCGCGCTCCTTCGCCTTCCGAAGGTCGAACTCGCTTCGCCGGACCACGACCTCGTGACGATGCTGGATGAACTTCCCGAGGAGCGCGCGGAGGGTGAGAACCCGGGGCACGCCATCGACGAGGGCAAGGAGGATCGCCCCGAAGGTGGACTGCATCTGGGTGTGCTTGTAGAGCTGGTTCAAGACCACCTGCGCGATCGCATCCCGCTTCAGCTCGATGACGATCCGCATCCCGTCGCGGTCCGATTCGTCGCGGAGCGCCTGGATGTCCGTCACCCGCTTCTCCCGGACGAGTCCAGCGATCTGCTCGATGAGGCGGGTCTTGTTCACCATGAAGGGGATCTCCCGGATGACGATCCGCTCCCCCCCCCGCTTCATCTCCTCGATCTCCGCCCGCGCACGCATAACGATCCGGCCGCGCCCCGTACGGTACGCATCCCGGATCCCGTCCCGCCCGCAGATCGATCCGCCCGTCGGGAAGTCGGGCCCCTGGATCAGCGCCTCGAGCTCCTCCTGCGGGAGCTCGGGGTCGGTGATCAGCGCGGAGACCGCAGCGACGACCTCGCGCAGGTTGTGCGGGGGGATGTTCGTCGCCATCCCGACTGCGATCCCCGACGAGCCGTTCACGAGGAGGTTCGGGAACCTCGCGGGGAGGACGACGGGCTCGTCGAGGCGGCCATCGAAGTTGGGGACGAAGTGGACCGTCTCCTTCTCGATGTCCCCGAGCATCTCGGTGGCGATCGCCCCCATCCGGGCTTCCGTATACCGGTATGCCGCCGCCGAGTCCCCGTCGATGGAACCGAAGTTCCCCTGGCCGTTCACGAGTGGATAGCGGAGGGAGAAGTCCTGGGCCATCCGGACCATCGAGTCGTAGATCGCCGCATCCCCGTGGGGGTGGTACTTCCCGAGCACCTCTCCAACCACCGTCGCACTCTTCTTGTAGGCCCGCCCCGGGGCGAGGCCCAGGTCGTTCATCGCGTAGAGAATGCGCCGATGCACCGGCTTCAGGCCGTCGCGAACGTCCGGGAGGGCCCTTTGCACGATCACGCTCATCGAATAGTCGATGAACGACTCTCGCATCTCGTCTTCGAGGGGACGGGACAGAATCTGCTGTCCGTGGTCCGCTTCCATGAGCAACCTGTAGGGGATGACGGCCTGAGTCGATCGACCTCCGAAGGAGGGCCCGGAGGTCCGATCCTGCCGTGAGAGAAGTAAGAAGCGGGCACCAAGAAACGCACGATTTCCTATGTGGAAATCTAGCGGAAACGGGCTTTCCCCGCTATCGCGACCGCCCCCCCCGGGCCGGGGGGGGCGGTCCCCGAATATAATTACTATCTCTAATGTCTATGTGAGTTGACATTACGATTTTTTATCGTATCTTGGTCCGCCATGTCGCTTGCTTCCATCCGACTCTTTTGCGATGTCGTCCAGGAGGGGAACTTCTCCCGGGGGGCGGAGCGAAACGGGATCACGCAGTCCGCCGCGTCGCAGCGGATCCGGAGCCTCGAGGAGGAGCTCGGGGTCGAGCTGATCGACCGCTCGACCCGGCCGTGCGGCCTCACTCCCTCGGGGCAGCTCTACTACGAGGGTTGCCGCGAGATCCTCGACCGCTACGAGCGGCTCGAGGACGTTGTGGTCCGGAAGGCCTCCTTCCTTCGCGGCCGCGTGGTCGTTGCCTCGATCTACTCCGCGGACATCCCGCACCTGAACGAGGTCCGCGAGGCCTTCACCGCCGCGCACCCCCAGGTCTCGGTCCATATCCACTACCTGCAGCCCCGCGCCGTGCACGAGTGGGTCGAGAGCGGGAGGTCCGGCATCGGGATCCTCTCGTACGCGGACCGGTGGCCGGATCTGGCGAGGATCCCGCTCAGGGACGAGACGATGGTGGCCGTCTTCCGGGCGGGGCACCGGCTCTCGGAGCGGCGGCGGGTGGAGCCCCGGGACCTGGTCGGGGAGCGCCTGATCGGCTTCGATGCGGAGCTTCGGATATCGCGGGAAATCCGCTCGTATCTTCGGCGTCACCACGCGCAGCCGACGGTGGAGAGCTCCTTCGACAACATCGACTCGATCAAGGCCGCCGTGGCGGAGACGGACGGGGTCGGGATTCTCCCGCAGCGGACGGTCCGGGTCGAGGTGGCGCGGGGGGTCCTCGTGACGGCGGAGCTCGAGCCGACGCTGATGAGGCCTCTCTCGCTCGTCCACCGGCGCGACCGGGCGCTCCCGCCCCTCGTCGCCTCTTGGGTCAAGTACCTTCGCGCCTACCACACGCCGGCCTCGATCCGCCCCCCACGGGCGGAGGCGGGCGAGGAGGGGCCATGAGGCCGACGACGGGCCCGCCGGCCGCACGCGGCCTCTACGATCCCGCGCATGAGAGGGACAGCTGCGGAATCGCGATCGTCGCACACGTGAAGGGGACCGCGTCGCACTCGATTGTGGCGGACGGCCTCGAGGCGCTCGCCCGGATGTCCCACCGCTCCGCGTGCGGGCCCGAGCCCAACACGGGGGACGGGGCCGGCATCCTCCTCGGGCTCCCTCACGACTTCTTCCGCGAGGTCGCCCCCGGGGCGCTCGGGTTCCAGCTTCCCGAGGCAGGGCGCTACGGGGTCGGAATGATCTTCCTCCCGCGGGACCGCTCGGAGCGAGCCCGCTGCAAGGCCGTGATCGAACGCTACGTCACCGCCCAGGGTCAGGTCTTTCTCGGGTGGCGCCCCGTGCCGTCGGAGAACGGGGCACTCGGGACGGGGGCGCGGGAGGGGGAGCCCGTCGTGCAGCAGCTCTTCGTCAGGGCGGCCCACGGCCTCTCCCGGGAGGCCTTCGAGCGGCAGCTCTACCTGATCCGCCAGCAGGCGGACCACCACATCCGCCGCCTCCGCCTCGGCGAGGGGGCACTCTACGCCGTATGCAGCTTCTCGTCGAGGGTCATCGTCTACAAGGGGCAGCTGACCCCGAGGCAGCTCCCCGGATACTACGCGGATCTCCACGATCCCCGGCTCGCAAGCCACGTCGCACTCGTCCACGCCCGCTTCAGCACGAACACATTCCCGAGCTGGTCGCGCGCGCAGCCGATGCGGCTCCTCTGCCACAACGGGGAGATCAACACGCTCCAGGGGAATGTGAACTGGATGCGGGCGCGGCAGTCCCTCCTCGATTCCGATCTCTACGGGCCGGACTTTGGCCAGCTCCTCCCCATCGTCGACGCCGATACTTCGGACTCGGGGATGTTCGACAACGTCCTCGAACTCCTCCGGTCCGCCGGCCGAAGCCTCCCCGATGCCGTCAACATGATGGTCCCGGAGGCGTGGGAGAATCACGAGTCCATGTCGGAGGCCCGGCGGGCGATGTACCGGTACAACGCATCGCTGATGGAGCCGTGGGACGGCCCGGCGGCCGTGCTCTTCAGCGATGGCCGGTGGGCGGGAGCGGTCCTCGACCGGAATGGGCTCAGGCCGTGCCGCTACTGGGTGACGCACGACGACCGGGTCGTTCTCGCGAGCGAGGTCGGGGTCCTCGACGTGCCCCCCGGGAAGATCCGGGCGAAGGGGCGGCTCGAGCCGGGCCGGATGTTCCTGATCGACTTCGAAGAGGGCCGGATCGTCGAGGACGAGGAGATCAAGGAGCGCGCCGCGAGAGCGCACCCCTACGGGGAGTGGCTCGCCCGCCGGGCACTCGACCTCGGCAATCTCCCGAAGAAGGCGCCTCCCACACGGGATCCCGCCTCGCGGCTCGCCCGGCTGCGGATGTTCGGCTACACCTCGGAGCACCTCAAGTTTGTCCTGAAGCCCATGGTGGACAACGCGAAGGATCCGCTCGGCTCGATGGGCAACGACGAACCGCTCGCCGTCCTCTCGGAGCACCCGAGACTCCTCTACGACTACTTCAAGCAGCTCTTTGCGCAGGTCACCAACCCACCGATCGACTCAACGAGGGAGTCGGCCGTCATGGCCCTCGGACTCCCCGTCGGGCCCGAGGGCAACCTCCTCGAGACGACGGAGGACCAGGCCGAGCGCCTCTGGCTCCCGCACCCGATCCTGACGGATGAGGAGATGGCCTCGCTGGCCGGCCTGGATCACGGGAGCTGGCAATCCGCCGTCATCGACATCACCTGCCCGAGGGACGCCGGCCCAGACGGGCTCGAGCGAACGCTCGAGCGGATCTGCGAGGAGGCCTCGCGCTGGGTCCAGGAACGCGTGCACCTCCTCGTCCTGTCCGACCGCCGCGCCGGCCCAGACCGGGTGCCGCTCAGCGCGCTCCTCGCGGTCGGGGCCGTCCACCAGCACCTCGTCCGCTCCGAGGAGCGCACGATGGTGGGCCTCCTCGTCGAGACGGGTGAGCCGAGGTCCGTTCATCACTTCTGCACGCTCCTCGGCTACGGGGCGGACGGGATCAACCCCTACCTGGCCTTCGAGGCGCTCGACGAGCTGGCCCACGAGGGGCTTCTCGCCGGAGAGTGGTCGAACAAGGAGCGAATTGCCCGGTACCGGGCAGCAGTCGGGGCGGGGATCCTCAAGGTCATGGCGAAAATGGGGATCTCCGCGCTCGCGAGTTACCGGGGGGCGCAGATCTTCGAGGCGGTCGGCCTCGCTCCGGAGGTAATGGAGCGGTGCTTCGCGGGGAGCGCGAGCAGGCTCAAGGGAGCCGGATTCGAGGTCCTGGCGAAGGAGGCGATCCGAAGGCACGATCTCGCCTGGACACCCCGGCCGGATCTCCGCTTCCCCTCCCTCCCGAATCCGGGCGAATACCACTGGCGGCCGGCGGGGGAGCGGCGGATGTGGAATCCGGATACGGTCGCGGCGGCCCGGCGGGTGGCGGAGACGGGGAGTTACGCGAGCTACCGCGCGTTCTCGCAGCTCGCAAACGAGGACGCCCAGAGCCGCTGCACGATCCGGAGCCTTCTCGACTTCCGGAGCACGGAGGCGGTCCCCCTCGAGGTGGTGGAGCCGGCGTCGGAGATCGTGAAGCACTTCACGTCGGGCGCGATGAGCTTCGGCGCCCTCTCGAAGGAGGCGCACGAGACGCTCGCGATCGCGATGAACCGGATCGGCGCCAAGTCGAACAGCGGGGAGGGGGGCGAGGACCCGGAGCGCTACGAGCCGCTCGTGAACGGGGACTCGCGGATCTCCGCGATCAAGCAGGTCGCCTCGGGCCGCTTCGGGGTGACGATGGACTACCTGGTCCACGCAAAGCAGCTCCAGATCAAGATGGCCCAGGGCGCGAAGCCCGGGGAGGGAGGCGAGCTCCCGGGACGGAAGGTCTCGAGGACGATCGCCCGGGTCCGGCACACCACGCCCGGCGTCATGTTGATCTCCCCCCCACCCCACCACGACATCTACTCGATCGAGGACCTCGCGCAGCTGATCTTCGACCTGAAGAACGCGAACCCCGCCGCGGCCGTGAGCGTGAAGCTCGTCTCCGCCGTGGGGGTCGGCACGGTCGCCGCGGGGGTGGCGAAGGCAAAGTCCGACCACATCCTCATCTCAGGCCACGATGGGGGAACCGGGGCCTCCCCGCTCACGAGCATCAAGCACGCGGGCCTCCCGTGGGAGCTCGGGATCTCCGAGGTGCACCAGACCCTCGTCGTGAACGGCCTCCGCGACCGGGTGCGCCTCGAGACGGACGGTCAGATCAAGACGGGCCGCGACGTCGTGATCGCGGCGCTCCTCGGCGCCGAGGAGTTCGGCTTCTCCACCGCACCCCTGATCGCGATGGGGTGCATCATGATGCGGAAGTGCCACCTGAACACCTGCCCTGTCGGAATCTGCACGCAGGACCCGCTCCTCCGTGCGCGCTTCGAGGGAACGCCGGAGCACGTGGTCAACTACCTCTTCCAGGTTGCGGAAGAGGCGCGCGAGATCCTCGCGAAGCTCGGCTTCCGCACGCTGAACGACGCGGTGGGGCGAGCCGACATGCTCGTGCCCAAGGCGCCTGCCGGCGAGGAGGGGGAGCCACCCCCTCTCGACCTGAGCCCGATCCTGGTGCGCGCGGTTCCGCGGCATCCGGGGAGCCGGGTGATCCAGGCCCGGGAGCAGGATCACGAACTCGACGAAATCCTCGATCAGGAGCTGATCCGGCGCGCACGCCCCGCCCTCGAACACCGGCGGTCCGTCACGATCGACCTCCCGATCCGGAACGTGAACCGCACCACGGGCACCCTCCTCAGCAATCACATCGTCCGCCGGCACGGGCCGGCGGGTCTCCCGGACGGCACGGTACACGTGAAACTCACCGGCTCGGCCGGGCAGAGCCTCGGCGCGTGGCTCGCCCGCGGCGTCACGATCGATCTCACGGGGGACGCGAACGACTACGTCGGGAAGGGGCTCTCGGGCGGACGCCTCATCGTCCGGCCGCCCGCCGAGGCCGCCTTCGCGGCCGAGGAGAACGTGATCATCGGGAATGTGGCGCTCTACGGGGCGACGAGCGGGGAGGCCTTCTTCCGGGGGATCGCGGGAGAACGATTCGGCGTGCGGAACTCGGGCGCCTTCGCCGTCGTGGAGGGCGTCGGGGCGCACGGGTGCGAGTACATGACGGGGGGACGGGCCGTCATCCTGGGGGCCACGGGGCGGAACTTCGCGGCGGGGATGAGCGGGGGGATCGCCTACGTCTGGGATCGCGCCGACCAGCTCCGCGGACGGTGCAACTTGGACCTCGTCGAGCTCGACCGCTTCGACTGCTTCTCGGGACGGATGGAGACCGAGGAGCACGAGATGAGGAGCCTCATCGAGGCCCACGTCCACTTCACCGGATCACGGGTGGGCCGCCTGATCCTCGAGCAGTGGGACGCCCGCCTCCCCGAGTTCGTCCGGGTGATCCCCACGGACTACCGGAAGGTGTGGGAGGAGAGGAGGCCGAGCGAGGCGGAGGCGGAGCGGGCACCCGCACCCCGGAGCACATCGCTCCACGCTCCCGTCTCCTGACGTTGGGGCAGCTCGTGGGCAAGACCAAGGGCTTCATGGAGTATCCCCGGGAGACCGTCCCCTACCGGGACGCGGCCGAGCGGATCTCCGACTACGCCGAAGTCTACACCGAGCACGAGACCGGGCACCTCCGGACGCAGGGCGCCCGATGCATGGACTGTGGGGTGCCTTTCTGCATGGCGGAGCCGGGTTGTCCGATCGACAACCTCATCCCCGAGTGGAACGACCTGGTCTACCGGGACCGCTGGGAGGAGGCACTCGAGCGGCTTCAGCGGACGAACAACTTCCCCGAGTTCACCGGCCGCACGTGCCCCGCCCCATGCGAGGGGTCGTGCGTGCTCGGGATCAATGCTCCCCCCGTCACGATCAAGAACATCGAGAACGCGATCATCGACCGGGGCTTCGCCGAGGGGTGGGTCCGACCCGAGCATCCGCGGCAGCGGACGGGCCGGAGCGTCGCCATCGTGGGATCCGGCCCCGCCGGGCTCGCCGCGGCCGATCAGCTGAACAAGGTGGGCCACCGGGTGACCGTCTACGAACGGGAGGATCGAATCGGGGGCCTTCTCATGTACGGGATCCCGAACATGAAGCTCGGCAAGCGGATCGTGGACCGCCGGATCAACCTCCTGAGAGATGCGGGGATCGCCTTCGTCACCGGCGCCGACGTGGGACGCACGGTGGAAGCGAAGGCGCTCCTCGAGGAGCACGACGCCCTCCTCCTCGCGACGGGCGCAACCGTCCCGAGAGATTTCCGGATTCCGGGGAGGGATCTCTCCGGCATTCACTTCGCGATGGAATTCCTGACCGAGACCACCCGGAGCCTCCTCGCGAGCAATCCGGGGGAGGTGGAGTACATCAACGCCAGCGGAAGGCGCGTCATTGTCATCGGCGGGGGGGACACCGGCACGGACTGCATCGCCACGGCGCTCAGGCACGGGTGCCAGAGCATGCTGAACCTCGAGCTCCTCGGGGAACCACCCGCCGAGCGGGCCGCCGACAATCCGTGGCCCGAGTGGCCCCTCACCCTCCGCACCGACTACGGCCACGAGGAAAGCGCAGCGCAGTTCGGCAACGATCCGCGCGAATACAGCGTCGTCACGAAGGAGTTCATCGACGACGGCCGGGGCCGCGTCGGCGCACTCAGGATCGTCGGCGCCGAATGGAGGACGGAGGACGGACGACTTGTGATGTCCGAGATCGAGGGAAGCGAGAGGATCTTCGAGGCGGACCTCGTCCTCCTCGCGATGGGGTTCCTCGGCCCCGAGGCGCACCTCGGGGAGGCGCTCGGCCTCGCATTCGATGATCGCTCGAATTTCCTCGCCGGGCACGGGGACTTCCAGACCTCCGTACCGGGCGTCTTCGCGGCGGGCGACTGCCGGCGCGGCCAGTCACTCGTGGTATGGGGGATCAATGAGGGGCGGGGCGCCGCCCGCGCGATCGACCTCTACCTCACGGGCTCGAGCACGCTCCAGACCTCCGGGATCTCGGTGGGGAGCGCCGCCGCCGGGTAGGGAGGGCGGCAGCCCGACCGGGTGCAGGAAGAGGGGTGCGACGCCCTCTAGGGCGGTGGCCCGCCCACCCCTCGCAAGCCTCAGGCGACGCCTCCCCCCGGGGAAGGGGTCTCAAGCGCGTCGCGGAGGAAGGCGGCGGTCGCCGCCTCCGGATGGAGCGCCACCTCTTCGGGGGTTCCCTGGGCTACGATCCGCCCACCCCGCACGCCCGGGCCGGGTCCCATCTCGATCACGTGGTCGGCGAACTTGATGAGCTCCAGGTTGTGCTCGATCACGACCACGGTGTTCCCCGCCTGCACGAGACGGTCGAGGACATCGAGGAGCCGCTTCACGTCCGTCCCGGAGAGACCCGTCGTCGGTTCGTCGAGGAGATAGAGCTTCCGCCCCGCTCGGCCGGCCGACCCGATCAGCTCCCGGGCAATCTTCAGCCGCTGCGCCTCCCCACCCGAGAGCGTCGTCGCTGCCTGGCCGATCCGAAGGTACCCAAGGCCGACCTGCTGCAGGTGCCAGAGCGCCTGCCCGAGGCGGCGCTCCCGGATGAAGAACCTCATCGCCTCATCCACCGTCATGTCGAGGACGTCCGCAATCGAGTGGCCCCGCACCCGGACGTCGAGCACCTCTCTGCGGAAGCGGCGCCCTTGACAGATATCGCAAGGGACGTAGACGTCGGCCATGAACACCATCTCGACCTGGATCTGGCCCGCACCCTTGCACGCCTCGCAGCGCCCGCCGGCTACATTGAAGGAGAAGTCCCGCGGCCGATAGCTCCGTTCCACAGCGAGGGGCGCCCGTGCAAAAATGCGCCGCGCATCGTCCCACGCCTTGATGTAGGTAATGGGGTTCGAGCGCGGGGTGCGCCCGATCGGTGACTGATCGACGAGAACGACGGAGGTGAGCGCCTCGATCCCCTCGATCTCGTCAAAGCTCCCGACCACCTCGCCCAGATGCTCCTTGGCGGAGGTCTCGCCGCCCGCCAGCTCGGCCTCGAGCGCGCGGTAGAGGATGTCGTGCACGAGCGTGGACTTCCCCGATCCCGACACACCCGTGACAGCAATGAGGAGACCGAGCGGGAGCTCGAGATTCACGCCCTGCACGTTGTGGAGCGAGGCGCCGCGGATGGCAAGCCGTGCACCGTGCGCCGGTCGGCGGCGCTCCGGCAACTCGATCGGACACCGTCCCGCAAGGTAGCTCCCCGTAGCCGTATCGGCGCTGGCCAGAGCGGTGGGCGGGCCCTCGAAGACGACCTCCCCCCCCTTCTCCCCGGACCCGGGCCCCAGTTCGATCACATGGTCCGCGGCGCGTATGGCCAGCGGATCGTGTTCGACGACGATGATCGTATTCCCCCGGTCACGGAGCCGCGCCAGGAGATCGAGGAGCGCGCGCGTGTCCTTCGGATGGAGGCCAATGGAGGGCTCGTCGAGGACGTAGACGGTGTCCACAAGCTTTGCGCCGAGCGAGTTCGCGAGGTTGATCCGCTGCGCCTCCCCCCCCGAGAGCGTTCGGGTCTGCCGGCCAAGCATCAAGTATCCGAGGCCGACATCGACGAGGAAGCGCAGGCGGGCCCGGATCTCCTCAAGGAGCACGTCGGCGATCTGGGCCTCCGCCTCCGAGAGAACGAGGCCCTCCACCCAGACCGCGAGCTCCTCGAGCGGAATCTCGCTCACCTCGGCGATGTTCCGGCCGGAAATCCGAACGTGAAGCGAGGCCTCCCGAAGCCGGCCGCCGCCGCACGCGGGGCAGACACGCGGGCGCTGGTATTTCCTGAGGAAGACCCGGATGTACTGCTTGTAGCGCTTTCGCTCCCGCGAGCGGAGGAAGGGGATCACGCCGCCGAAGCCGCCGGCGCTCAATCGGCCCTTCCCGCCCGGCGCGCCGTGGAGCACGGCCTCCCGGAACTCGGCCGGCAGCTCGGCCCACGGGGCTCTTCTCGAGACCCCGCGCACCTCCGCGAAGTCGCGCAGCCTTGCCCGCTCGCGCCTGTACCTCGGCTTGCTCCACGGGTCCACCGCCCCCTCGTCGATCGACCTCGCGGGGACGGGGACGATCAGCTCCGGATCGTACTCGAGCACCGCACCGAAGCCCGTGCACTTCGGACACGATCCGAACGGCGAGTTGAAGGAGAAGAGCTGGGATGTGGGTTCGGGGAAATCGATCCCGGGGTGATCCGGGCACCGGAACTGCTCGGTGAATGCGAGGAGCGGCGGGGAGCCTCCCGGAACGAGGACCCGTACCTCGCCCTCCCCCTCGGCGAAGGCAGTCCCCACCGAATCGGCGAGCCGCTCCGGTACGCTGTTCGTGACCTTGAGGCGGTCGACCACGACCAGTGCCCCCTCCGCCGCCTCGCCCAGATCGACTCCCAGGCGCTCCGGATCGTCCGCCTCGGGGCCACCCAGATCGAGAAGTCGGCCCTCGAGGAAGAGTCGCATGAACCCGAGGGCACGAAGAGCTCCGACGAGATTCTGGTGCGTCGCCCCGGCGCCCCGTGAGAGGGGGAAGCTCACCATGAGGCGGGTTCCCTCGGGAAGCGACATGAGCCGGTCCACCACGCTGCTTACCGTATCCGGCTGGATGTGCCGGCTGCACTCGGGGCAGTAGGTCCGGCCCACCCGCGCGAACATGAGCCGCAGATAGTCGTACACCTCCGTTGCTGTCCCCACCGTGGAGCGGCTCGTCTTCGTCGGGTTCTTCTGCTCGATCGCGACGGCCGGGGAGATCCCCTCCACCGAGTCGACCGCCGGCTTCTCCATCCGGTCGAGGAACTGTTTCGCGTAGGCGGAGAGGGACTCGACGTAGCGCCGCTGCCCCTCCGCAAAGAGGGTGTCGAGGGCGAGCGACGACTTTCCGGAACCCGACGGGCCCGTGATGACGGTGGTTCGCGCCCTGGGAATATCCAGGTCGATGTTCTTCAGGTTGTGCTGGCGGGCGCCACGGACCCGGATGCAGTCATCCATCGACATCGAGCGGGAGAGGCTGGCACTTCATGCGCGCGATCCGGCGGTCGGGGAGGAGAACCGAGGGGTACCCGCCTGCTACGGGCGGGATCCGGAGAGAGGCGCCTGTGGCGGCACGGTTGAACCGTCGCCGGGTTCCACGCAAGATTCATTCATGCACTCTCCCCCAGGCGGTTCGCCAATGCTCGCCCGCCTTCCGGCGGCACTAGGCACAGCGGTCGTCGCGCTGGCGCTCGCATCCGCCGCATGCGTGCGCGGCATGCCGCCCCCGCCCGGGCCCGGCCCTGGCGCGCCCGCCGGCACGCTCGGCCCGGCGTGGGAGGAGGAGGGGGTCGCGTCGTGGTACGGCACGCCGTATCACGGGCGGACCACCGCGTCCGGGGAGATCTACGACATGGATGAAATGACGGCCGCGCACCGGACGCTCCCCTTCGGGACCGTCGTCAACGTCCGGAATCTCGACAACGGTCTTACGACGACGGTGCGCATCAACGACCGGGGACCCTTTCTCCAGGGGCGAAATCTCGATCTCTCGCGGCGCGCGGCCCAGGGAATCGACATGCTCGGTCCCGGAACGGCCCGGATTCGACTGACCCTCGCCGGGAACACGCGCCCGCCGGCCGCACGCGCCGCCTGCTGGATGGTTCAGGCAGGCCAGTACCTTGAAATGCAGGACGCCGATCTGGTTCGCCGAAGCCTCGAGCGGGACGGCCACGGCCCGGTTCAGGTCACCACCGGTATCCGCGGCCTGCATCGCGTGCGGGTGGGGGCCCTCGACTCCCGGGTACGCGCGGAGGAAGTCAGCCGACAGGTCAACGGGATGCTCCTCAACTGCGAAGGGTCGAGCCTCTAGATCCGGACGTCGGCACCACCACGCATCTTGCTCCGTACGCAGCTGCGCGTTCGGGAATGCTCGACCGGCGGGCACACTGCCGGACTCCTCCCCACGACCGCGGCCGAGCGGCCTCGCCGCTACGCTCCTCCCACGGGGGCTCCCGGGCAGTGCAACATCGTCGATGGCCATCGGCACCCCCGCCGCCTACACTGGAGAGGCACGATTGAACAGCGTCGCGGGGCGCTTCACGCGCAGGCTCGAGGGGGAGTGTCTCTCCCTCCACGGCCTCGAGGGCCCCGAGGAAGCCGGACATGCGACCGGCCAGTTCTTCGACTCCTGCAGCCACGGGCGACTCTTGCAGGGGATGGCTACCTGGCCCCGGTCCGCCGGGAACTCGCCCACAAGGCCCGACGATTCGGCGGCCCACCTCTCCGGAAAGCCGCAATACGTCCACGGCTCGAGGCGAGGTGCCCGGAAAACTCACTGTCGGAGTGCCGCATGGCGCCACTACATTGAAGTGCTTGGAAACCAACGGGTACGGCGAATACAAGGCGGCACACCTGCAACCGAGAGGGGAATCTTGTCGATGAGCGCTTGGCAACTCCGGACCTTCCCGTATACACACCTGCTCGTGGTTCTCGTCCTCGCAGTGATCGCTGCCGATCCGGCGAGGGCACAGGTCACGCCCGAAGCCGAAGGCACACCCGAGGCAGAGGGAGTATCCACCGTCGTCGCCGATGCGGCCCCGGAGAGCAACCGGGTACGATTCCAGCTTCCCGCCGTGCAGGTGGAGCGAGGGCCGGTGGTCGATGGGGTCCTGGATGACGAAGAGTGGCGGGGGGCGCCCTTCATCGACCAATTCGTGCAGCAGGAGCCGTTCGAGGGTCAGCCGGGCACGGTTCGAACCGAGGTCCGGGTCCTCTACGACCGGGAGAACCTCTACCTGGGTCTCCTCGCCCTCGACTCCTCCCCGGAGAGGGTGGTCGCAACCGAGATGCGACGCGACGGCCCCCAGATCATGAACGAGGAGAACTTCCAGATCATCATCGACACGTTCATGGACTCCCGCTCCGCATACATGTTCGTCGTGAGCCCGCTCGGTGCGATGCTCGATCAGCAGGTCTTTCAGGAGGGTGAGGGTTCACGCCGGGGAGTCTCATCCAACATCAACCTGGAGTGGGATGGAGTCTGGGAGACGTCCGCGAGAAGAACCGCGGAGGGATGGGTAGCAGAGATTCGAATCCCGATGGTTACGCTGCGGTTTCCGAGTGCGTCGCCACAGTCGTGGGGGATCAACTTCATGCGAAACATCCCCCACCGGAACGAGGTCGTCTTCTGGGCTCCGGTCCCGCGCGCGTACGGGCTGACCCGGGTAAGTCTGGCCGGGACGCTCACGGGGCTTGAGGACTTGAGCCGGGGAAGGGACCTCCGGGTCAAGCCCTTCGTCGCCACCGGGGGAGAGGCCGAGCGGAGGGGAGGTGTCTCAACGGAGTCCGCGCATGGGGACGTGGGCCTCGACCTCAAGTACGGGATCACGCCAAGCCTGAACCTCGACGTGACCTTCAACACGGACTTCGCGCAGGCGGAGGTCGACAACGAGCAGGTCAACCTCACCCGGTTTCCTCTCTTCTTTCCGGAGAAGCGGGAGTTCTTCCTCGAGAATGCCGGTCAGTTCAATGTCGGGACGACCGGTTCGGGCCAGCGGGCCGACCTGTTCTTCACCCGCCGAATCGGACTCAGCGAGAGCGGAGAAGAGCTCCCGATCATCGCCGGCGCGCGACTGACGGGTAAGGTGGGCCAAAACAACATCGCCCTGATGGACATACAGACCGATGATGCGTTCGGCCAACCTGGGCAGAACTTCCTCGTCGCCCGCTACAGCCGGGACATTCTCAGCCGATCTACGGTGGGCGGCATCGTCGTCAACCGGGAGGCGTCGGGCAGCGGGGGCTACAATCGTACGTACGCGGCCGATGCCGCTCTCGCCTTCGGGCCGAGCCTCAGGATCAACGGATTCTTGGCGCAGACTGAGACTGCGGAGACAGAGACGCCCGGGCGCGCAGGCTATTTTCGAGCCCACTGGTTGAGTCCCGCCTGGGATATCTACCTGGATCATGTGGACTTGGGCGACGACTTCAACGCGGGTGTCGGTTTCGTGCCCCGGGTGGGGGTGCGGTCCACCAAGCTTCACATCAACCGGACCCCGCGGCCCGGCCGGTGGGGGATCCGGGTGATGACGCCGATGTGGCACGTGGTGTACACCACCGATCAGACGGGGCGGCTCGTCTACCGGGAGCTGCACCATATGATTCGCGTCACGTTCGAGAACAGCGCCGCATTCACGCTCGTCTACAACAGGAACTTCGAGCGCCTCGACGAACCGTTCCGGGTGCGATCCGGGATCGTGATCGAGCCAGGGGACTTCAACTTCTACGACCTGAGAATCGGCTTCACAAGCGACCCGGCGAGACGGGTCAGCTACGGTGTCACGTACAATCCTCAAGGATTCTACGACGGGCATCGGGAAGACATGCTCCTGACGCTCGGGTCTCGGATTACGTCCAAGTTCTCCGCGGAGGCCGCATACTCGCGTAACGACGTGACGAACCTCGCGGCCGGCGAATTCGTCACCCAGTTGGGCTCACTGCGGGTCGACTACACCTTCTCACCCACGCTGAGCCTGAGAACCCTGAGCCAGTACAACTCGTCGACCGAGCAGTGGAGCACGAGCGCCCGCCTCCGCTACATCTATCGCCCGGGAAGCGACCTCTACGTGGTCTACGACGAGGTGCGACGAGACATCAACGGGCTGCCCATCACCGAGGAGTTCCGGGATCGACGTCTCATCATCAAGGCGACGTACCTAGTCTCATTCTGACGAAGCCGGTTGGGTAGCGAGTCTTGATAGGCGTCGTCGAACACACCAACTCGACCGTAAGTCGTTGGTGTCACTTGGCATCAGCTCTATAGATATTGGACGATGCCCCCAGAGTTGCCCCAGAAGCCGTGACGGGATCTGACAGCCCGGGCCGTGCCGATTATCGGTAACCGTTCGGCGGGGCCGTGAGGATGGCGTCGGAGCTAGCGGCAGTCTGGTATCCTGCGCGAACACGCATAGCCCGACCCCATCGCTGTAGCAATTCGACAGGGGCAGTAGGATCAAGCGCTCGTGGTGCACCGCCTGATCCGCCCTCCCGTCCGTCCCCCAGCTTGTTTCACTGGTAACGTAGCGCGCCCTCTGTCAACTGACCGGCCAGCTGCCATACTGATGTGCCTCGCTCCGCCATCCTCTTCGCTACCATCACCTGCTCCTTGCTCAGCTTCATCTTACCTAGCCTCCGCATTGCGATTCGATCCGTAGGGGATGCCGATGGCGAGCTCGTCAGCTCACCAAGTGAAACTGAATGTCTCCTGAGCTAGAGAAATGGGGCGTGCTCCTACGGTCGCTGCAGCGGCTGGCGTGGCCCGTGCGCTAGGGTACATTCAGGCCGGGCTCCGAGAGTCGGGGCCGCCCCCTTCACCTAGGGAATCACGGGGGATCGGATGCCTTGCCGGAAGCAATTCGGCAGCACGGTCCTATGGGGTAGCCTAGACCACCGCCCCTGCCGTCTCTCGCGAGCGCAGGTCAAAAGGAAGACCGAATGAAGTACTGGCTCAATCTATTCTCTCCAGAGACGTATGAGAATTATTCGAGGTCTGACCGTACCCGTACCGGGTTCCGGATCAAGCAGCACAAGCAGGCCAACAAGGTTAGCAAGGGCGACCGCTTCGTTTGCTATATGACCAAGCTATCTCGTTGGGTGGGCATTCTCGAGATCGAACAGGGGCCGTTTATCGAGGACACGCCACTCTTCTATGACGAAGACGATCCCTTCGTGCTTCGGTTCAGAGTCAATCCTGTGATCTGGCTTGAAAAAGAAAGAGCCGTGCCGATTCACGAGGATCATGTTTGGAACCAACTGACGTTCACTCAAGGTGTAGACAAACGCTCCAAAACCTGGACCGGGAAGATTCGCAGCAGCCTGAATGAGATGGACCGCTCCGACGGTCAGTTCTTGGATGACTTACTCCGCACGCAGCAGGGGAATGGCAATGAGTACGAGGTCGATGAGGGTCGATACCGTCGCTTCGTGAGTCACCGCGTCCGGAGGCTGGACCGCGTAGTCTCTGTGACAGTGCCGGACGATACTTCTGAGGATGATGACTCACCGATCCAGCCCCCGGACGACATCCGGGAGTCAATTCAGATCCAGGCCTCGCTTGCCCTGGTCGGTAGTCAGATGGGCCATCACCTGTGGGTGCCCCGATCGGATCGAGGACAGGTGGAGCAGGCCCTCGGTCCGGATCGACCGGTGACCTTTTTGGATGTGCTGCCGCTCAACTATGACGACACGACCCTGAAGACCATCGAGCAGATTGATGTGCTCTGGTTGAAGGGCAGGTCCATAATCCGAGCATTCGAGGTTGAACACACCACGTCGGTGTACTCTGGCATCTTGCGGATGGCGGATCTACTGGCCCTGCAACCCAATATGGACATCCAACTGCACATCGTCACACCTGAGGCCCGGAAGGAGAAGGTGTTCGCAGAGATTTGTCGGCCGGTCTTCTCCTTGCTTGCACGTGGGCCACTAGCCGAATGCTGCACTTACCTCTCCTATGGCTCCGTGCGTGAATTGATGGCCCTGCCTCATCTCCACCATCTGTCGGCTTCGGTTTTGGAGGACTATGCTGAGGGGGTGGATTAGCAAACCAGCACCCGGCACATGGCTGCAAGTGTGAACGCGGCCAGGTTCGCTTTCATGAACGCATACAGTTCTGGCCGCATCCCGGCTGACTCCACAAGTCGTTTAGCCCACCAATCCGATCGGAATCACCGGTTCAGGCCTTGCATGGTGATGGTCACGGACCTCTTGGCCAGAAGTAGCGCATCGGCGCAAGCCAATAGTCCTGTGGATCCTGCTCCGAGTCGTGGCGATGGAGCGCGAGGTCGGTCGTCCAGCGTCCTTCGAAACCTTCCCTCGCACATACTGCGGCGATCGCAGCATCGCGCTCGTGTTCGTTGTTCCAGGCGGTGGAAGTGCCGAATCTCTGGGCGAAATCCGATCCGCTCAGTTTCAGCGCGAATAGCACGGCCTTGGGGTGCGATTCCGTGATCGCTGTGGAAGGAAACGTCTGCCGGACGCGGAAAGCCAGCATCGCGCCGCCGACCAGCGCAGCGCCCCTGAGGGAGTTCACCGATTGCACGGTCCCAGGGAGCATGCCGTATTCCTTCCGAAGCCATTCGTCTGCCGCCCGCCCACCGCCCCTGCGCGTGGCCCACCACATCGGCGTGTCAATGCCCAAGCCGAGGGGCTCACCTCTTGCGAGAATGCGCTCGGCAGCCTCGTCCACGGAGGAGACCGTGCCGCAGATCAATCCCCCGCCCACGTCGAGGAAGGCCAGCCCGAAGCTCCTAATTCCGCCAGGATCGGCACCGACCCAGTATCCGTTCATCGTTCCTCAACAGTCCGGTGTTGTCCCGGTGTGTTCCCTGCCCGCAGGGCTTTGGCAACAGTTAGCGTGGTGCAAACGTCTCACGTTCGTGGGCCCAATCTAGACTGGTAGGTGCTCCGGTCACGAGTGCCGTTCTGCCCTGGGAATCATCCATGGCTAGCGAGCACCTCGTCGGTTCTCTTAAGGGTGACCCCGTGCGAACGCCGACGCCACTGCTCTCTCTCAGACGCTGGTATCGGCACTCGCACAGAAAAGCTGACTAGCGGGAATCCCTTACGCGGCTAGCGGACCCGCTGACGACCGCTCTTGACGAGTCCGTTCTCGGTCCGACTGCTTGTGCACACGATGATCCGAGCCACTGGATCATCGCAAAGCACGCTAGATTTGACTTCGCACCCGCCACCGGCTGTTCGTCGTTGCGCGGGTGGCTACAGCATGTCGATCGAGCCCCTCGGCCTGTCCCCGACGCCGATGGAACGCACCGTCGCCGGAGTCGAGGCCTGGTTGCTGGCTGTGCCGTGATAGCGGGGGCAAGGCGGAAAGCGCTCTGTGAGAATGTCGCCGACTTTTGTTACCGGCCATGCAAAATTGCACAGACGTGGCCGCTGAAAGGTGCACACTTCGTGGGCCGGGCGGGGTGGTCGGTAGGGGGTTGGGCCCGGGATCGGGGAGTGTTTTCAGGTCGGCTCGGTATTCTTGCGTCTCCATGCAACGGAGGAGGCGCAGTGATCGGGAGAGAGAAGCGGGTGCTGTTGCGACATTATCTCGAGCAGGGGATGGCGAAGGCGGAGATTGCCCGGCATCTGAAGGTCAGCAGGAGGACCGTGTACAGCTGGATCGAGGCCGGAGAACTCGACCGTGGAGCGGACAGCAGGGCGGTGAGATACGGACCCAGGCCACGGCGGCCGTCGAAGCTCGACCCCTACAAGGGGATCATTGACGCTCGCCTGGCCGAGTACCCGAAGCTGAGCGCCGTTCGGCTGTTCAACGAGGTGCAGGCAGCGGGCTATCGGGGCGGTTACGGCCAGGTGAAGCGCTACGTGCGCAAGGTCCGACCACGGGAGCCTGTGGAGCCGGTCCAGAGGTTCGAGACCCCTCCGGGCCACCAGGGGCAGGTGGACTTCGCGGACTTCCGGCTGCCGTGGGGCAGGCGGCATGCGCTGATCGTGGTGCTGGGCTACTCGCGGCTGAGGTGGCTGAGGTTCTACGAGCGCCAGACGATGCCGGTCGTGATGCGGGGGCTGGAAGCGTCGTTCGCCTACTTCGGCGGCGTGCCGTCGGAGCTTCTGTTCGACCAGATGAAGGCCGTCATCACCGGCGACAGACGGGACGAGGGCGGACGGCTGGTCGAGAACCCGGAGTTCCTGCGCTTCAGCCGCCACTGGCGCTTCCGGATCCGGGCATGCCGCCCCTACCGCGCCCAGACGAAGGGGAAGGTCGAGCGGCCGGTTCGCTACATCCGGGACAACTTCTTCTACGGCCGGGACTTCGTCTCCGACGACGACCTCAACGCGCGGACCCGGCTGTGGCTCGACAGCGTGGCGAACGCTCGGGTCCACGGTACGCTGAAGGAGCGCGTGGCGGACCGGTTCGAGGTGGAGAGGCCCCACCTGAGTTCCTTGGCTCCTTGGCCGTACCGTCCCGTGGTGCCGCAGTCCGAGTCCTGGACGACACAGACTGCCGCACCCTCGGCACCCCGGGTCGTGGAGGTCCAACGCCGTCCGCTGTCCGAGTATGCCGCGATCACGGGGGAGCTCTCGTGAAGTCCCGGTCCAGGAGCGCGCGCATCTCGGCCCAGCTGGCCGATCTGAAGATGCCTGGTGCCCTGGAAGCCCTTGATGAAGTGCTCGCTGGCGTGGACGGCGGCGCAAGCACCGCGGCCGAAGCCATCGAGCGGCTGTTGGCCGCCCAGATCACGCTACGCAACAGCCGGCGGCTCGCCACGGCCATGCGATCCAGCCGTCTCCCGGCGATCAAGACGCTCGCGGACTTCGACTTCAGCTTCCAGCCCTCGATCAAGCGGGAGCAGATCGACTCGCTCCACGAACTCGGGTTCCTGGAGCGCAAGGAGAACGTCGTCTTCCTCGGCCCGCCTGATCCAACGACATACTGCACCACCTCGCTATGTGCTTGTGTTGTCGACCGTTAACTGATTCACGTCCACAGTTCGCGGCCGAGTTTGTCCTCTCTTTACTGTGTCGACGTAGTTCCGCACGTCTCTGCTCTCCAGGTCATCCGCCTCGATGATCCAGGGGGCATAGGGCACCACCTGGCGACCAGGCAGGATCTGAAGTCGGATCAACCTCCTCACGGTGGTGGGGCTAACGCCCAACGTCGCCGCCGCTTGCTCCATCGTAACGATTCCAGTCCGCTCAGGGGCGCTTCTATCATGGACCGGGATTCCGTTACGGTTGCGGAGCGAGACCACGCGACTCGTGATCCAGGTGTTGCCTCTCCCGGTGCGCAGTCCCAACCGATTGAGGACCCGTGTGATCTGTCCATCGGGAAGAAGTGGCGCAAGTTCCCTTACCAGATCGACCACCGTGCGAGCGGTCCGGTACCGATGCTCGCCGGTACGGCGCTTTCGGAGCTGGAGTTGGCTGTGCTGGCCTCCCGCCCATCGGATCACGAGGTCGATCTGTGCACGCTCGTCGTCCACCTCGACGAGGATCTCCTCGATGAGTGTGCGCACGATCCGCTTCTTCAGCCGTAGATCGGCGCTCGGATGGTTCCACACTCGAGGCAGCTCGTCCGCCAGGCGGGTCAGAGCCTCTCGGTCGACCGCAGCCTGGGTGTGCCGAGCCTTCTCCTCCAACCCAACCCGCTCCCGCTCAAGCTCGCTCACAGTGGCCAGTGCGTCGTTCCACCGATATTCCAGCTCAGCGGCCACCAGGCGGTTCTCGGGATCGACGACATCGTACTGCCGGCGGGCCCGCTCGGCTTCGTACCGCGCCTGCTGCAGCTTCAGTTCGAACAGCTCCCGGCGCTCTACCGCCTGGGCTTCTGCCTGACTTTGTGCTTCCAGGGCTGCCTCCGCCGCTCCCGGCTCCAGGATCGCGAGGACCGCTGCCTCGACGGCGCGGTCCACCGCGAGTCCTCCGAACGACAGACACGGTCCCGTCCCATGGTTCACCGATGCGCCGCGGCAGGCATAGCGGGGCACCCGGCCGTCCTTTCCCGAGTAGGCGACGTGCAACCGGCGTCCGCAACGCCGGCACCGGAGCAGCCCCGCGACCAGGGCAGGCCCGTGCCGGGGTGTCCCCCGGCTCATCAGTCCTTTCCTTTGAGTGTTCTCCGCGATCTGTCGCTGCGTGTTCTGGAAGTGGTCCCAGCTCACGTAGCCCTCATGATGGTCAGGGATCAACACCCGCCACTCACTTTGCGGAAGACGCAGGCCCGGGCGCCTCACTGCCCGTCCACCCTCAACCGCGGTCCGCGTCCGGGTTCGCCCGTAAGCGTACGCTCCTCCGTAGATCGGGTTCGTGAGAACGTTGCGTATCGTGTTGTAGACCGGAAGCTTCCAGATCACCCCTCGGCCGAAGGGACCGTACTCGACGGCCGGTAGCTCCACGCCCTCGCTCCGGAACCAGAGGAGCACCTGCCGGATGCTTCCCATCTCTTCGAACTTCCGGAACACGAGCCCGATCATCTCCTGGATCCGCCGATCGGGATCCCGCTCGCAGCGGTTGTCCCGTGTTCGGATGTAGCCGATGGGCACCGTGGTGTAGAACTCGCCCCGTTCGGCCTTCTGCCGGATCGCGGCCAGAGAGCGCTGCCGAAGCATCCCGAGCTCCCACTCGCTCATCGTGCCTTTCAGCCCCAGGAGTAGCCGATCGTTGGACTCTCGGGGATCGTAGATGCCTTCAGCGTCGACGATCAGGGTCCGCGTCAACCCACAGAGATCCACGAGGTGCGACCAGTCGCGGTTGTTTCTGGCCAGGCGCGAAGCCTCGAGTGCGAACACGCCCCCGACCTGCTCCAGGCACACGGCTGAGACCAAGCGCTCGAACCCGGGTCGAGCCACACGGCCCGAGCCTGACCGTCCAAGGTCCTCGTCCACAACCTCCACCCGCCGGAAGCCCAGGGTTCTCGCCCGATCCGTGAGGCCATACTGGCGTCTCCGGCTCTCCAGGTTCTCCAGAACCTGGGTCGGCGTGGACTGCCGAACGTAGACATACGCGGCCCGCTCCAGATGGGCTCGACTTAGCTTCGCCGGCATCATGACCGGCCTTCCTCCTCTGTCGTCTCGGTCGCTATGAGCTCGAGCAGACGAACCCATAACTCCAGCACCTTCGCCCTTGCTTCCGGCGGCAGGGTGTCCCATCGAACCGGTCCAGATCCCAACGGCAGCGATCGCTGCAGCTTCATCATTGCTAATCTCCCGCTGAGGGTGGGGAAGGCACCACAGCAGGATCATCGAGTAGGTCCGAGGCGTCCAACAGACGGCGGAGCGACTCAAGCGCCCGCACGCTCAAGACCGGGCGCTCCACAGCCGTGCCGTCAAGCGCCGCATCGGCTTCCGCCATCCACACCGGCACCTCCGTCTTCGTGCCGTCAGGAAGCGTCACGACATAGCTGGCCCGCCCGCCACGGTCCCGGCAGCCGGTGACTACAAGCTCAGTATCAACCAGCGGATGCCACGGATACCGGATGCGGATCGTCGATTTGTGAGTAGTGTGTCGGGGGCCCGCCCGGCGTCGGGAAGACGCACCTCGCGATCAGTCTGGCGATCACGGCGGCGGAGAGCGGGCGCAGGGTCTACTACGGTACCTTGACGGACCTCATCGACTCACTCGAAGAGGCCGAGGCGGCCGGTCGGCTCAACCACCGGCTCAAGACCCTCACCCACCCCGCGCTCCTAGTCGTCGATGAGATCGGCTACCTCCCCGTCACCCGGAGCGGCGCCATCCTGTTCTTCCAACTCGTCAACCGGCGCTACGAGCACGCTTCGACCGTGCTCACCTCCAACAAGGGCTTCGAGCAGTGGGGAGAGATCCTCGGCGACGAGGTCATGGCCGCCGCGCTGCTCGACCGGCTGCTCCACCGCAGCCACATCGTCAACATCCGCGGCAACAGCTACCGCATGCGACGCCACACCCAACTCTCCAAGGCCATCCACCCGACCGCCTCCCGGGCCATCTCTGCGGAGCACTCCGCAAACGCCGAAGCCGGGGCATGATGGGTGTCCGGACTCCATCTGGAGCTCCCGCTCCGGTCGCTACGCTCCCTCCGCGGCAGCTCCAAAAAAACTGTGCACTTTTCAATGGCCAGAAGTGTGCAGTTTTGAATGGCCATTGACAACTTTACCTTTTCTTACCACCTACGAACCGCTGGGGACCGGCGAAGGGTCTCTGGACCCTCTCGGTGTATACCGGATCGCCGATCAGCTAGCCATCCAATTGGTTCCGGCCGTGCGCGAACGCATGCAGCGGATCCGGTTCTTGACTGCGATGGCGGTTGGCTCGCTACTGGTACAGGATCTGGAAGGCGACCCGCCCCATGGCGATGCCACGCCGCACCTCGTCTGGGAGTGGCTCGTCGTCGAGGCGCTAACGCGCGGGATGGCGGACGACGCGTCGATCTGGGGTGTTCCGGGAACCCATGTGACCCGGACGGCCCTCGCACAGCACGGATATGTCGATGCCCGGAGCTACCTCAAGACCCCTCGTATCTTCGGCTTTCACGGGGTCTACAAGGCCCTCGCGGTCCATCTCGGGTTACTGGACGTCCACCTGGGCCCCGGGCCAAACGCGGAGCGCCTGGCCGCCGAATGGGCTCGGGGACTTGGAGAGGCCACCGGCACCAAGCCTGTCTTGAAGCGCTGGCAGACGGCAGTGCGCTGCAGTCTGAACCACTCCCCACCACGCACGAATGCGCGTTGGTCAGCACGGGTGTGGCACGAACTCGCTCACGCATTCGCCCCCGAGGGGGCGAGAGAGAGCGAGAAGCGGTTCGTGCGCGAGTTGCTGCTATCCTCGGACGATCGGCAACTCGGTGCGCTTCCGGAGATTTGGCGGCTTCAGGTCAACTACACAGACGATACGGTCCCGGAGGAGGCGCTACACGCCGACCTGAAGCGACATGCTCCGGAGTACGCCGCGCTCGTCGAGGCGATCGGTACCTATGAAGTATTCGCACGAGGCCTTCAGGACGCGTTCGACGTGCTTCGCGCCGAGGCCACGGGGCCAGATGCCCGGGGATATGTCGTCCCCAGCATTGCTCGCCACAGAGCGTTCCGGACGAGTGTCGATCAGCTCGACCGACGATTCGCAGCCGCACATCGGGCGCTGACGGAGATCACGACTACTGCCGGCTCACTTCATGACCTGTTCGACGAACGCTTCGGAAAGCTGGGGGAGCCGATGGATGCTGCGACATGTGCATTGGCGCTATGCGAGCGTCACGAGGCGGTTCAGCGGGCAAAGTCGGCCGAGGGGAAGCGGCCCTGGTTCGACCGCATCGGCGGCGATCGCATCTACATCCGCCAAGCTTATCGGACCAAGCATCCCGAGATCGCTCCAGCACGGTACCTGCACTTCTATCGCGGCCGGCCGATCCGCCGTTTTTCGGCCGACTTGGCATGAGGAAGCGCAAGCAAAGGGCCAAGAGTGGCACCATGCTCGAGCTGTGGCGGCCGCCCCCGAATGCCGGCGACCCCATCGGCTGTCTCGCGACAACCTACACGTTTACGCCTGGTCTCTTCGACGAGCAGTGCCTCGGCCGCTTCCTGGAGATCGAGTCCGAACCCGACCGAGAGGACCTGGCGTTTCTGGTCGAGCGGGAAAGCCGACTCGGCGGCGTCTACGCCGGTGTGTTGGTCGACGAAACGCAGGCTGGCGTGGAGCACTCGCTCCGCTGGGATGTGCTGCCAGTGAGGATTCGGTCGGGCAAGCAGCACGCCAAGCTGAGTATCCTCGCCTGGAGCCACCATATACGCATACTCGTTGCCTCCGCGAACCTCACGGAGCCGGGCTACCGGACCAACCAGGAGGTTGCCGCAACCATCGATCTGTCACCCGATGAATCTGACCGAAATCTCCTGGGTGAGGCAATCACTTTCCTCCGTGGCCTGCTCACCTTTGTCCCAGGCGCACAGGTGAGCACGCCTGAGGTACAGAGGGCCTCTGCCTATCTGTCGCATGTGGCACGACAAGCTGAGGCCTGGAAGTGCCCGAGCCGCCAAGCCGTGGTTCGGCAGCATCTAATCTGCACGCTGCCCGCAGTCCAGCCGCACAGCGGCGCGCGCAGCAGCCTGAGCGAAGCTGTCGCTGCGTGCCGCAGACGTGGTGGCTCACCGCATGAGGCTTGGGTTGCATCACCGTTTTTCGACGTGGATGACGACAGCGGCCGCGTGGCTGCTGCGCTCTGCAAGTCGATGGCAAGAGGCCGAACCCGTAAGATCCGCATTTGTGTCCCCGCAGTGGGTGATGACGACGACATGGCCGTCCCGCGTCTGGCTGCGCCAAAGGCCATCGCGACGGCTCCAGTCACGTACCAGGGACACGTCACCGTCGCTGTCCTCCCGGATGTCGACGAGGACAAGAACCGTCGGCAGTGGCACGCAAAGATGCTTGCGTTACGAGGAGACAGATACACGGCGCTCATGATCGGATCGTCGAACTTCACCTCCGCAGGGATGGGGACTGCACCGCACCGTAACGCCGAGGCCAATCTGTTAACGGTTGTCAAACGTGTCGCCTATGGGCGAGACGCGGGCAGACTCGAAGCGATATGGCCACGTACAGAACCGATCGTTGATCTGGATTGCGCAGAGTGGCTCGGAGCCCAACCGGAGATCGACGAGGAGGAGCGGGAGACTTCAACGTCGATCCCCGCCGGGTTCGTGTCGGGCACCTATCGAGCGGGTGACGCACGAGAGATTGTTCTGCGGCTAGATCCAGAGGGCCTGCCGGACGACTGGCGCATCCATGCATGCGGTCGGAATGAGAGGGCACTCCTGTGCAAGTCGACTTGGGAGGAGACCGACCGCGAGTCGGTTGTGAAGCTGACGTGGTCGCCCGAGCAGCCGCCCGCCCGACTCTTAATCTCGTGGGATGGCAACGAAGCCTTCTTGCCGCTGAATGTGGAGGACGAGCAGCGGCTCCCGCCTCCGGCGCAGCTTGAGCAGATGTCGGCGGATGACATGCTTCGGATCCTGGCGGCCGCCGACCCGAGTGCCGCATTCCGCGCCTGGACGCGCGGTCAGCAGCCATCAGATTGGTTCGACCCAGACCTCGATTCGGCAACCCCTATCGACCTCGATCCGCTCCGTCGCTACGACTTGCGAGCAACCTTCCTTCATCGAATACGGCGGCGGGCACGCATTCTGGCGCAGCTTCGTGAGAAACTTCAGCGCCCCGTGTGGGGACGTCAGGCGCTCGAGTGGCGGTTGAGGGGGATGATCGGAATCGAGGCACTCGCCGAGCGGGTCGTGGGAGAAGTGGCTGCTCCCGATGGCAAGGGGGATGAGGCGTTGCTTACCCTCGCGGACTTGCTGATCATGCTGCGTGAAGTGGACTACGCTCCAAGCAACGGGTGCTTGTCAAAGCGAGAATTCAACACGGTCTACCGGACGTTTCTTCGCGAGCTGGCCGGGCGGCTGGAGGAGCAGGTTGCCACCCAACCGTCAGGCGTATCACCGGAGCTCGACGATTTCTGGCGGCGAGTCCTTGACCGATGCCAACAGTAGGTGATCCCTATCGCACCCCGCCCGAGCTGGTGCTCGGGACCAAGATGAACGACCGCGTGCCTGTCGCTGACCAAACGCGCCAGCGCGCGGAGGTCGAGGCAATACTGGCGCGACTACGCCGACAGCCCGGTGTGATTCTTGCCGACGAGGTCGGCATGGGGAAGACGTTCGTCGCACTTGCCATCGCGTATTGCGTCGCCTCCAGAAGCGCCCGCGGATCTGTGGTGGTGATGGTACCGCCACACCTCATAGACAAGTGGGAGCAGGACCTCGCGACCTTCTGTGAACTCTACCTCGAGAATCGCCGCCCGGTTTGTCGCGACGGTGCGAGCGACGATGATTTCTCCCCTCCCGAGGCCGTACGCTACGCTACGGCACGGCACAGTGTCGACCTGATGCGACTTCTCGACGATCCAATCCGCCAGCGGTGCCATCTCGTCCTGCTCGCTCAAGGCGCCATGTCTCGCAAGCAGACGGACAAGTGGGTCCGTCTGGCGCTGATTGCCAAGGCACTGAGACGGCACGGCCGAGGTCGTGCGGCACGGCTCATCAAGGTGAAGAAGCAGATTCACCGCTTCCTCGGCGAGCTTCTGTGGGCAATCGGTGAAGAGAAAGCGCACGCCTGGGGCCATGACCTGTGGAAAAGCCTTCTCAAGACAGATCCATCAGCGTGGAAGCGAATCTACAACGACGCCGTGCGCGACAAGCGGAGATGGCTGGATGATGATCCGGTACCCGAGTCGGTCGCATCCGCGCTCGATCGCGTTGACCTGCGGTCGCTCGCCCAAGCATTGAAACAGATGCCGCTCCGCGCTCGAGGCGGCCGGGAGCGGGTCACCGAACGTCTTGATGCTGCACGCGCTGCACTGAGGTCCGTCGAAGAGGTCCTCTGGAGGGATGTGCTCTCCCAAGCACACTGGAGGTCACCCCTGCTCATAATGGACGAAGCGCACCATCTCAAGAATTCGAGGGCGTTGCTTGCCCGACAGCTTCAGTCTCCGGATTCCGCGCGCGATCTCCGAACTGGCGACGGCGCCATGGCTCAGGCGTTCGATCGAATGCTGTTCCTCACGGCGACTCCGTTCCAACTCGGGCACCATGAGCTCGTCCGCGTATTGGAACGATTCGCTGACGTGCGATGGGATCCCACCCAACTCGGAGAACGGGAGGTGTTCCTCGCCAAGCTCCAGACACTCGGCAAACATCTCGACGGTAGCCAACGTGCCGCGGTGGCTCTGCAGCGTCGCTGGAGTCGGCTGCCGCCTGAGGACTGTGAAAAGGATGCGGAGGCGTGGTGGGCCCGGATTCGGGGCTTGCCCCGGGACGACCTCACGAACCACCAGCGCGCAGTCGTCGAGGGCTTCGAAGATGCGCGCCGTCGGCGAGACACAGCTGAAGAGGCACTCCGCCCGTGGATCGTCCGGCATAACAAAGGCACCCACTGGAGTGGGACCAAGGTTGAGCGCCGGCGACGCATCAAGGGAGCGGCAGTAGCAAACGGGACTGGCACTGCCGGGTTGTCAGTGCCGCAAGACCAGCTACTGCCTTTCTTTCTTGCCGCCCGCAGCGCGGTTAACCCGGGCAATGACCTACTGGGCGAGGCCCTGTGCTCATCCTACGAGGCCTTTCGGAATACACGAGAGCATCGTGTGCCTGAGCGCGATGAACATGACGACGAGACCGACAGTGTCGATCTGACGCATTCGGCTTGGTGCCTGGAACAATTCGATACCGCGCTTGAGCACTGTACTGGCAAGATTCACCCGAAGATCGCGGCAACGGTGCGAAGAGTCGTGGATCTCTGGGAAGCCGGGGAAAAGGTCCTCGTGTTCGCTTTCTATCGGCAAACCTGTGCTGCACTTCGGGTCTACATCAGTGAGGAGATAAGGCGGCGGACCGCGGCCCTCGCCCGGCAGCGCCTCCGAAGAGTGGACGTCGACCGCGTCATGGAGCGGATCCAGAACCGATATTTCGATCGCCCCGAAGCACCAGGCCGAAGGGCGCTCGCCCGTGCCCTCCGGACCATTGTGGATCGTCGCCGGGATGACCTCGTGGCCATGGGAGTACCAGAATCCCGCTTGGCGCAAACTATCGATGTCATGCGCCGGTTTCTCCGAGTTAGAACGACCTTGATACGCTGTTTCCCTCTCGATGAATACGAGGTGCTGGACCCGGTCACTGCTGTGGAGCGCTTGCTTGACAACGAAGACGCCTCAAGGGTGACTTGGCGGGAGAAGTTCCAAGGGTTTGTCGACTTTCTGACCGACCACTGTTCGGCCACGGAGCGAGGGGACTATCTGGACGCCGTAGCCGGGACGAGAACGGGTGGCATCCGCGTCGGTGCGGATCTTGTGGCAGAGAACGACGAGAAAAGGGGTGAAGGCGGTAGCAAGCAATCGACCGTCACGCTTGCCAACGTCCAGGTGGCGACCGGCACCACGAAGCGCAGCACTCGCCTACGTCTCATGCGTGCGTTCAACACTCCGTTTTTCCCTGACATCTTCATCTGCAGCCAAGTCATGGGTGAAGGGGTTGACCTCCAGCGCTACTGCCGTCACGTCATCCACCACGATCTCGCGTGGAATCCGAGCACCATCGAGCAGCGAACTGGACGTGTCGACCGAATCGGATGTAAGGCCCAGGGACGCGAGCCCATCAACGTCTATCTCCCCTATCTCGCGGGTGCCGCCGATGAACGCCAGTATCGAGTCATGACCGAGCGGGAGCAGTGGTTTCGCATTGTGATGGGTCAGGATGAGGTTGCCCGTGTGGTGACCGCCGATTCGACTGGGGTGGCCAGAGTCCCTCAAAGCATGGCGGACCAACTAAGCTTCGATCTGGAGCTGGATGTTAGCTATACGTAGCGACCGCGATCACTTGCATAGGCACGGTCTCCGTGCCCACCAACTGCGGTCTTGCCCTCGCTTAGCTGCCGTCCGTAGACGAGATCCTCACTACCGCCTGCTCCCCCGCGTCCCGATCATCCACATCGACGCCCGCAGCTACAGACGCTGCGAGATCGACGCGTTGCTCAGGCTCTGGCCTATGTGGAGGCACGCAACGCACGGACGCCTACGGTCGTTCGGTGTGGACCTTGTCGAGCGCCGGTGGCGTCCTAGTGGCGCAGTGGGCTGAGCTCCTGAGAGCTCGTTCGTAACCGCAGCTCGTAGAGCAGGTTCTGGTCATCCTCTTGGTGCGATGACCCCCTTGGCGTCTATGAGTCTTGCTTGGCGGGCGCGAATGATCTCGTACTCAGTGCTGGCCTCGTAGATGAACCCCGTGAGCTCAATTCGATTCTGGTCAGGAACGACTAAGAAACACGGTCCGCCGCTAACACCGCTCAACACTGGATTCGGCGGCAGCTCTTCGCCCTGAGGCCAATACCAATCTCCGGAATCCAGGCAGAGTGCTATGTGGTTCTCGGACCAGGCGGAGACGCTCGCGATGAAAGTCACGAAGTCGACGGACATCGTTGACGGATATTCGCCCTCCGATTGTGTACGACGGTTCACGGGGTAGCCGCCAAAGATGAGTCGGTCCTCGACCTTGATGGTTGGCGGTGGCCAGACTTCTGTCTTGTAGACCTTGTGATTATGTCCCCAGTGCTTCAACGTAAATTCAGGGATTCTGAACGTGGCCAGGTCCCAATGCTCGCTCCGATCAATGACATAGAGCATTGGGTCGAACGGTGCACTTCCAAGCTGGCAGAAGGTGTCATCGTGTTGGGCTTTGTGGCCCTCGTAGATCTGCAAGATGTGATTAGCCGTAACGCCGAAGATGGATTGAGGCGTGGCGATTACGCACATCGAACCGTTGCCTAGAATCTGACTACGGTTGACTTCCCACCAGATCGGCACGCAGAACGACATCAACCTGTGACGAAGTATGGGCAGTATCCCGTTCCTCTCGGCTTCGTCGTACTTCTTGCGCTCGACCTTGTCCATTCAAGACACTCAAGGAAGAATTGTGAGAATGTCACAACGCCATCGGAACCGCGAGGAGTCTTCCAATGCCGGGGGCAGTCGATCGCCGATCTGATGGATGTGCGCCCATGTTGCCCTTACGAGCATTACACTACCTGAAGCTTGCCCCTCATCGCGCACAACAGAATATGCTGCACGGTCATGCCAAGTTATCCTAATCTCACCGGAGTGGATGTAGGCCGCATCCCGACCCGCGCCGCCTGACGCTCTCCTCGGCTACGTGCGGCTCTTCGACACCTCCGTATTCCGACGATGCCGATCACCAGTTCCGACAAGCCGATCAGTGATTCCGGAGCATGGCGATCACCCTGGAGGAGCGGAGGTCCATAGCGGCGCTGGGGGGTCGGGTTACGGGGTTGAAGTTAGGGGTTGGAGTGGGTCTTCGTCGAGTGATGGGGCCTTCTCAGGTGTGTTGCGGGGACAGGCGAGGGCCGGTTTTCCGGAGGGGTAGAGGTAGGGCGAAGGGGTTCGGGCGGCCTCTACGGCGGGATTTTCGGGGCCTTGGAGGCTGGTTTGGCTCGGAACCGGGTCATTTGTCCCGGATTCGGGGGATTCGGAGGGATCGGGGCCGGTCGCAACGGTTGCTGGGCGGTCATACGGGCCGCTCAGAGCCGTCTTTGGGTCTTCTCGCCCCCATCGCAGGGGGAGGCGCGCTCCCGGAGGCATGCTTCAGCCCGGTTTTCCGGTGGGATCAGGCGTGGCCGGGAGTGTAGTGGACTTCCTTGGTCGAGTCGTACAGCCTTCTCATCGATCCGCCCTTGAGGGTGATGCGGTGGGCATTGTTGAGCAGACGGTCGAGGATGGCGTCGCCGAAGGTGGGATCGCCGACGAGCACGCGGGCCTGGCAGCTGCGGTGCGCCGCTTCCTGCCTGAGGTGCGCCGTCAGCGCTGCACCGTGCACCTGCAACGCAACGTGCTGGCCAAGGTCCCGCATCGCCTGCGCAAGCGTGTGGCGCGCGAGGTTGCCGCCGTCTTCCGGGCCCCCGGGCTCGCTAAGGCGAAGAAGCGCCTGGCCGAGATCACGACGCGTTGGCAAGAGGAACTCCCCGAGGCAATGAGGGTGCTCGAGCGGGGCTTCACGGCCGCCACCCAGTTCTACGCGTTTCCCGAGCCCCACTGGGCCAGGCTACGCACCACGAACAGCCTTGAGCGCCTGCACACCGAGATCAAGCGTCGAATCCGGAGCGCCGGCGCCTTCCCCGACCGAGCCAGTGCGCTCCGCCTCATCACCGCGGTTGCTCTGAGGACTACTGCGGTCTGGAGCGAACGCCGCTACCTCGATCTCACGCTTCTCGAACCGAAGGAGGTCGCCAAGGCAGCCTAACCGAAGCATCGAGGAGCTTCCCCTCACTTTTACACACAACTCGGGACTTGACCGTTCGGGTTCTGGGTGTGGTCATGGATCGATGCCCCGCTTGCTGCGAACGCGATCAACCGCAGGATCGATGCGGGCCAGGTGGCACTGGAGATCGGACCACAGTTGATCTTGCCTCAAATTCGATCCGCGGCGATGGGCGGCCTCAACGCCGTAAACGGGAGCACGACCCTTTTGAACAGTTGGCAGAGAAGCTCCTGCCGGGAGAGGATGAGGATGACTGAGAGGCCCGCGTTGGATTCCAGAACCAGTGGAGATGCTGGCGCGCTACGTGCCACAAAAAGTTTCGTGGACGACTTCTTCTGGTCGCGGTGCTGCTTCGAGATCAGCATATTCGACCTGGTCAGCGTAGGGCGCTGCTAGCGCATCGACGAGACGGTGGAACGGCGCGAAGTCACCATCGTAGGCGCTCTGGATGGCTTGCTCGACGCGGTGATTGCGCGGGATGAGGATGGGGTTGGCAGCGCGCATGTGAGCGAGGTGCTTGGCTGGGTCGGCTTCGCTACGCCATGTGGCGAACCATTTTTGAAAAGGCTCACTGCTGGAAAACATCGCCGCAAGCGTTTTCGAGTCCTCTCCGCCGGCGACACGTGTGAGGTGACGGAAGAAGAGGGTGAAGTCGACCGCTTGGGCGCCCAGTAGATCGAGACACTCCTTGATGAGCCCGACTGGTGCCTCAGGTGGGAGGCCGAGTTTGGCGCGGAAGCAGGCGAGGTATTGGCCGCCGAATCGCTTCGGATATCCGGAGAGAGTGGCCTCGGCGATCTTCGTCGCTTTACCAGAATCCTCAGACAACAATGGCAGCAGGGTTTCCGCGAAACGGGTGAGGTTCCAGAGCCCGATGTCGGGCTGGTTGCCCCAGGAATAGCGCGCACCGGAGTCGATGGAGCTGAAGACGCACTGTGCGTGGAAGACGTCCATGAACGCGCACGGGCCGTAGTCGATCGTCTCCCCGGAAATGGCGGTATTGTCCGTGTTCATCACACCGTGGATGAAGCCGAGAGACATCCACTGGGCGATGAGATCCGCTTGGGCATCCGCGACCGACTCTAGCAAAGCCACATAAGAATCTGTCGCTTCGGCGGCCTCCGAGTAGTGCCGGGCAATGGCATGATCGGCGAGCAGTTGCAAGGCATCGATATCGTTGCGTGCGCGAAAATATTCGAAAGTCCCGACGCGAATGTGACTTGCGGCAACGCGGGTGAACACAGCGCCGAGGAGCGGTCCTTCTGGGCGTATGACGCTTTCGCCGGTGGTAACAGCGCCGAGCGCCCGGGTTGTGGGAACCCCAAGCGCGGCCATGGCTTCGCTGACGATGTATTCGCGGATCACCGGGCCGAGCGCAGATTTGCCATCGCCGCCGCGCGAGAATGGCGTGCGCCCTGAGCCCTTCAACTGCAGATCGTGACGCGCGCCGTCCGCCTCGATGACTTCGCCGAGAAGGATGGCGCGGCCGTCGCCGAGTTGTGGCGAGAATCCACCGAACTGGTGGCCAGCGTAGGCTTGTGCAATCGGCTCGGCACCCTCGGGAATCGCATTGCCCGCGAGCGTCGCGACGCCGTCGGCTGATTCCAGCCAGTCGGTGTCGATCGAGAGCTTCGCCGCTAGTTCGCGGTTGAAGCGGATGAGCTTCGGTTCCGGAACACGGGCGGGTTCCTGTTTGACGAAAAAACGTTCTGGCAGCTGGGCGTAGGTGTTGTCGAAGGGAATGTTCATCGAAGCGGGTTCTCAAGGTCCAGACGACGCCGGGGCTGAATGCTCCCGGAAGCTAACGCGTCCCAACCGCTAGGAACCACCGGCCTCATCGGAAGCTCCGACAAGCACTGCGTCCTCACCTTCGTCGATCGTAAGACGGGCTACGTGATTGACCTGACCCCCTGAAACGAGACCGGGTGCAATGTTAGGATCGACCTGGTCTGAAGCTTTTCAGCGAGGAGGTCAGGATGGGAAGGAAGCGACACAGTCCGGAGCAGATCATCACTGCACTGCGGGAGGCAGAGGTGAGTCTGGCCCGCGGCAAATCCGTGAAGCTGATCAGCCGGGAGCTCGGCATCACCGAGCAGACGTACTACCGGTGGAGGCGGGAGTAGGGCGGGATGAAGGTGAGCCAGGCACGGCGCCTGAAGGAGCTCGAGCGCGAGAAGGGGCGCCTGAAGCGAGCAGTGGCGGACTTGACACTGGACAAGCTGATCCTGGAGGAAGCGGCCGAGGGAAACTTCTGATCCCCGAGCGCCGACGACGTTGTGTGGTGCGTGTACGTCAGCAGCTCGGGGCGTCGGAGAGGAGAGCGTGCCGGGTGCTCGGGCAGCCACGCACGACCCAGCGCCGGGCGAGGAAAGTGGCGAGTGACGAGGGGGCGCTCCGAGGTGATATCGTGCGACTCGCGAGTCGATGCGGCCGCTACGGCTACCGACGCGTCACGGACATGCTCCGCATCGAGGGCTGGGGGGTGAACCACAAGCGGGTGGAGCGGATCTGGAGGCAGGAGGGGCTGAAGGTCCCGCAGCGGCAGCCGAAGCGAGGTCGGCTGTGGCTCAACGACGGATCGTGCATCCGGCTGAGGCCGCTGTATCGGGGCCACGTCTGGTCGTACGACTTCGTGGCCTCGAGGACGCACGACGGGCGTGCGCTGAAGCTGCTGACAGTGCTGGACGAGCACACGAGGGAGTGCCTGGCGATCGTGGTGGCTCGCAAGATCCGCTCGCACGACGTGCTCGAGGTGCTGGCCGATCTGTTCGTCCGACACGGGCCTCCCGAGTATCTGAGGTCGGACAACGGAGCGGAGTTCACCGCGAAGCTCGTGCGGCGGTGGTTGGGGCGCGTGGGCGTCGAGACGCTCTTTATCGAGCCGGGCAGCCCGTGGGAGAACGGCTACAACGAGAGCTTCAACGGCAAGCTCAGGGACGAGCTGTTGAACGGGGAGATCTTCTACTCGTTGGCGGAGGCGGCCGTGCTGGTCGAGCAATGGAGGCGCGAGTACAATACCGTCCGACCCCACAGCGCCTGCGGCGGCTTTCCCCCGGCCCCTGACGCGATTAAGCCGTCGCCCTGGTTCCTGAGGATGCCCGTCCTTCACCGCCCTCCACAGGTGCTGGGACTAACATAGGATGTGGTACCGCTCTTGGGGGCAGGTCAGGGTTGCCGTCGCTGACTCGGAGGCGGCCAAGCGAGCGTTCGCCCGCACGGGCCTACGGATACGTCCTCAGGAGAAGATCGCAATGGCAAGGAACAGCGTAAAATAGATGCACGGTAGCGCTGTTTCTACAACCGTCAATCTCCAATACCGTTTCCGCTCTCGACCTCTAGAAAGCAGCTCCCACTCGGCGGTGAAAAAGGAGTACGCTAGCTTACTCTCTAGGTCATGTAGTGCCTTGAATTTTCCTGAGTTCAGTTGGCGATAAGAACGGAGTACAAAGAACCAGGAAACGGATAGCAATGCGCCAAATATCCCGGCTGAACGCAGCAGCATGAGATCAGTTCGTAGGTCGCCCACACCAAACCGCGTAGACAGAGCTAGGACGGTGATCATGCCCGTGAGTATCGCATAGGCTCGACAGGTTGCCGAGCTCCGGCGGGATCGGGCCCGAAAGGTCGTTCCAACCGAGCTTCAGGATCCGCAGGCTGGCGAGCTTGCCGAGCTCCGGCGGGATCGAGCCCGTGAGGTCGTTCGCACCTATATCCACGTCGGTCAGGCTGGCGAGCTTGCCGAGCTCCGCCGGGATCGGCCCCGAAAGGTTGTTGCCCCCGAGCCACAGGCGTTTCAGCGCCAGGAGGTTGGCTAGTTCAGGCGGGATCGGGCCGGTCAGGCCATGGGGTATCCATTCTCGCGCGTCGTTGTCCCAGCGAGCGCCAAGATCCAGCCGGACGACTCGGCCGGAAGCATCCGTATCCACGCCGTACCATTCCCCGAGCGGCGCGTCCGTCAGCCAGCCCTCGTTGTTGACCCAGTTCGGCCCGTCTGTTGCTTCGTATAGAGCCACCAGCGCCGCCAGGTCCAGGTCCGCGACCGTGACTTCTGCCGTTCCCTGTGCGCTGCCGGCAGTCGCCGTGATCGTGGCCGCTCCTACGGCGACGCCTGTCACCAGACCCGTAGCGTCCACCGTCGCTATCGCGGCGTCACTGGACTCCCACGAGAACTCCGCTCCCGCCACGGCATCCCCGTTCTCGTCGAACGCCTCCGCCGTCAGCTGCAGCGTACTGCCCAACCCAATCGTCTGTGCAGAGGGCGACACTTCCACCGAGGCCACCGACCGCATCACCGTCACTACCGCGGAGCCTGACACCTCGCCCGCGCTCGCCGTAATCGTGGCCACTCCTTCGGCGACCGCCGTCACCAGATCCCCAGCGTCAACCGTTGCCACCGCGACGTCACTGGACTCCCACGAGAACTCCGCTCCTGCCACCGCATGGCCGTTCTCGTCGAACGCCTCTGCCATCAGCTGAACGGTCTGACCCAACGCGGTCAGCTCGTCCACGGACGGCGACACCTCGACCGAAGCCACCGACTGCATCACCGTCACCACCGCGGAGCCTGATGCCGACCCGGCGGACGCCGTGATCGTCGCCGTCCCATTGCCCGCCGCTGTAACGAGGCCCGACGCATCGACCGTCGCCATCGAGCTGGCGCTACTCGTCCAGGTCACGGTGGCCCCACCCATGACCCTGGCGTTCTGGTCCCGCACCTCCGCGCTCAGTTGAACCGTCGCGCCCAACGCGGTCAGCTCGTGCGTGGCCGGGCTCACCGTGACCGTCGTCGGACGGGCGGGCTCTGGCGTTGGAGGCGCGGTAGCGCTGTCACCGTCCCCGCACCCCGTGGCCAAGGCCACAACCGCTAGCACCGCTGACAGCCGGATGATGGTTCGGTGACAGCTCATTCGGATTCCTGAATGGCCTAAAGATGGGAGTCCAGCAGTGATTTCAACGGAAACCTTGGGCCCGCTGAAACCGTCTCGTCAATAGCATAATTGCATTGTTTCCATGCCCTATTTGTACTGTGTCAAAAGGCTGAATCCGGACGGCCATAAGCTGCCCTTCTTGTGCGTGCGCACACAACAAAACCCCCTCCTGATCCGGGGCGGGCGCGGTGGATGAACTGCCCCGGATAGCACGCACTTCGACCGACCGCGATTGAGGTTCTCCGCAGGCTCTCCGGGAGCAGATCGGGCGTCCGCTGGCGGAGCCCGGTCCGCCTCTAGTCTAGTACGTCGCTGGAACTCCAGGGACATCGCCTCTTTGCCCGTTGTTGACACCGCATAAGGCGGGCTCGTCAATGTACGGGCATGGAGATTTTGACGGCCCAGGGTTCCGACCGTCGGCGGGCGAGTTTGGCCGCTACGGCGGGAGAGCGAGTTTGGCCGCTACGGCGGGAGAGCCAGCCTACCCTTTGGGGCCACGCTTCACGGGTCCCCGGCAGGGGCTGGCGAGGGGTGGCTCCGCCCCTCCCTTCGATCCCCCGTGGCCCGCGCTTCGGCGGAGTTCGCGGGCGGGGCGCTCGCCCCCCGTCCGTCTTGTCGGCGCGTCCTTGTGGCGGAGCGCCGCACGGTCACCGCCCGCGTGTCGGCGCTGCTACGGCAGGCCATGGCACGCACGCGGACGTGGGACCGCCCCCGCGGCCGCAGTCGTGCGCGAGCGCACTTGCCAGGTCGCGCGCATCGCCGGGCAACCTCAACCGGATCGCCCGCTGGTCCATGACCGCGTTGGAACAGCATTTGACGTGCCGTCCCGGATCTGGTGGCGTGGGCTGAGCCACTGCCATCGGGCCTCAGCCTACTCGGCGATGCCCGACGGAGCGATTGGCGGTGGGTCGGTGAACTGATGATCCGCCGCTCTCGCAGCGGCGCTGAACGGCCTTCCTGCGAAGGACTGATGGAACGGGAGCGACCCCGGCGGAGGGTGGCATGGCGTGCACATGCCGAACCTCCCCGATGCCGATAGAGGCATCCCCGAAGGGGGGGTCGCTCCCTTCCACGGCCGAGAGCTCCGGAGCGGCGGCGGCGCTCCGGCGGACGTGCCGCAACTGCAAGACAGCCAGTGACATACGGAAGCGCTGGCGCGCACATGGAAATGACGTTTCGGTGCACATGCACCCCGATGTCTGATGTGCACTCGCCGATCAGCACCAACCCTCGCCGCTCCGCGTTCAAAGTCCGCCTTCCAGGAAGCCGTCTCGAGCGCCATGTCGTGAGGGCGGGATGCAGTGGATGCCGTGGCCCAGTGCTCAAGGATCGTGCGGGCCCGCTCCAGGTTGCCGCGGGTCCGGACGACCGCCACGACTTCGATGGACCGGCCATACTCCCTCAGCGTCTTCCAGAGGCCGTGAGGCACATCTCCCCAGGAGCGGAGCGCCGTGGTGGTCTTGTGGCCGAGATCGACGTAGACGAACACGGCGCGCTCGGCTTCCAGCGGGACCAGCAGCTTGAACGGGAAATAGCGGCGCGTGTTTCCGGCCGCCCCCTTCGGCGTCCCTCGGGGCACCGAGCGCCCGGTAGAAGCCGCGCCCGTGGATCCGGCACACGCGGCCGAGGCCGGTGATGCCGGACGGGTTCTCCTCGGCGGCCACGCCCTGCGCGATCAGGGCACGGACGGCACGGCGCGCCTTCTCGGTGTGGCAACCCAGAAACCTCGTCCACTGCGCCCGCGTGAAGACGCCGCCGTGGAGACAGGCCAGGGCAATCCACTCGGCCCGGCGTCCCGTCCAGCCGAAGGACTCCAGCGCCTTCTCGCGTTCCTTCAGATGGGCGATCATCACTTCTCCGGCTCCCACGCCCTAACGGTTCGGTGAAGCATGAGAGGCTCCTCTTTCTCATTCCCGTGTCCCAGGCCTCGGGACTGGAGGACATCCGGTTCAAGACCGTGAGGGTGTCCCTGCCAATTGAATTCAGGAGCCCGATCTGCGCGGTGTCAAATGGGGCCGGCGATGGGATGTCCCAAGAGTTCCAGCGAAGTCCCGGAGGCGGATTGGCCTTCGGCAACGGACGCTTCATTCGCCTCCAGAAGAGCCTGAAGAGAGCCTCGATCGCGGAGGGGGAAGTGCGTGCTGGCGGTGGGGGCGAGGCTCG
Source organism: Longimicrobiales bacterium (assembly GCA_965206975.1). Taxonomy (GTDB): domain Bacteria; phylum Gemmatimonadota; class Gemmatimonadetes; order Longimicrobiales; family Gaopeijiaceae; genus JAAXGI01. Next base: position 983,278 of record OZ242253.1, read on the forward strand.
GTCGCGATCCGGTTATCGCCGCCGTCGCTTGGGCTTCTTGATCCCTATCCCAAGGGGTGTGCGCATCTTCTCGTAGAGCATGAACAAGTGCTCAGCGCGTTCACGCTCTGAGGCGAAGCCCGTGCGGCGATAGAGCCGGTCGACAGCGCGGTCGATCGCCTGGTGCGCGCGGTGCAAGTTAGGCGGCATCAGATCCGGGTCATAAAGGTCCGCCAAGGTGGCGTCAGGATAGGCGGCACGAGCGTCGAGTACGGCCTTTGCCAAGGACTTGAGCTTGGCCACGTCAGCGTTGGCGGGGGGCATCGGGAAGGTGTTGTAGACGACACCGACGGAATACATGTAGTCGCTCTTCATCCGCCCCGTCACGGTACGCATCCAGGCCATGTGCATGGCAGACGTCAGGATCGCAAACTCGGACAGAGTGGCGTTGAGCAGTAGGCGCAGTTTCTCACTGGGAATGACCGGGGGTTCCAGCCACCCGATGGGCACGTAATCACGTCGTTCAGAGCTGACCTGAGGAATGATCAGGAAGGGATGCCCCGGCACGACAGTTACCCCGTAGGATCGCGGAAAGTCTGCCAGCCGTTTTGTCGCGATACGCTTGCTTTGCGCCCGGAATGAGCGGACGGCGCGAAGCCTTTCGCGAACCATGGATAGTTTACGCAGTTCTTGAGGCGGAATGTCCGCAGTATGGAGGATCCATCGGTCTTGCCGGCGGATGAACTCACGCGATCCCGGGAAGGGTCGGAAATACGGTTCAGCATCGGGTTCGCGAACCAGAAACGCGGACTTCCCCTCACTTGAGAAGGTCAGGTTGCCATTCTCAAGAGGCTGGGTTCCGGTGATCAACTTCTTCATGCCATTGATCGGCCTACTTTCCTCACGGACCGTCAGATGTGGGTCGGCGAGTCCACTGGCGTCGAACAGGTACGGCGAGAGTGCGGCGTGTCGGGTTTCCTCCGGATCGCCCTTGATATCGGGATATCTGAACAGGCGCTTTGCCGACCGCACGGCCTCCCGGCCGTCCAGACCGATGATGACTACGTGCACATGGGCCTGCCCCCGGGCGTCCGATCCCCACGCGAATGTCCGGTGGGCGAAGGCAATCTCTAGCCCATAGCGGTTGAAGAGGACCGGCCAGAGCTGCGCGACCTGCTCCCCTTGCGTGATCGAATTGGTGGCCACGAAGCCGATCCGGACCGTGGTCCCATGCGAATACTCTCCCGCCTTGATAAACCATGGGGTCACGTAGTCGAGCGTACCTCCGGTCCCGCCGAGGTCCGCGATTCTCCGCACCTGGGCGCGCTGAGTCTTGCTCTGGTACTTCGCACCCCCGAAAGGCGGATTGCCGAACACGAAGGCACATTCCTCCGGCTTCAGTAGTTCGGTCCAGTCGATTTCCAGAGCGTCCCCGTGGAGGATGTGCGGCGACGTCTGGAGCGGAATCCGCGCGTACGTCTGGCCGAACTCGAGGCTCAGCCGGTTGTTCATGATATGGTCCATCATCCACAGCGCAGTCTCCGCGATGCGGACCGGAAACTCGCCGATCTCGATCCCGTAGAACTGATCGACATTCACCCGTGACAGCTCGGACGCCAGCGCGTCCAGCTGCCGATCGCCTCGCAACTTCGGGTGAAGGTCCTTCAATACTTCGATTTCGAGCGACCGAAGCTCCCGATAGGCGATGATCAGGAAATTGCCGCATCCGCAGGCCGGGTCGAAGAACTGCATCTCACCGAGTTGCGATTGAAATCTGAGCAACGCGGTGCGGCGGCCGTGATCCTTTCGCGCTCTCAGGCGCTCGAACGCATCGCGGAGATCGTCCATGAACAGCGGCTCGATCACCTTTAGGATGTTCTTCTCGGTCGTGTAGTGCGCGCCCTGCTTGCGGCGCTCCACCGGATCCATGACGGACTGGAACAGTGCACCAAAGATCGCGGGCGAGATGTTGGACCAATCGAAACGGCAAGCGTCCAGCAGCGCTGTGCGCATCGCTGCGTTGAAGGCTGGGATGCGTAGCGACTCCTCGAACAACCGGCCATTGACGTATGGGAAGCGGGCAAGATCCTCGTCGAGCGTCTCTTGGCGTACCTCCTCTGGAGTGTCGAGAACCTGGAACAGTTCGGCCAGCCGTGATCCGGTGTCCGATCCGTCCGCAGCGGTGCGGTTGTCAAGCAGGTCGAAGAAGATGTCGCGTGGCTCAAAGATGCCGGTGTCGTCGGCGAAGAGGCAGAACACGGTCCGCACCAGGAAGCGTTCCAGATCGTGGCCTCGATAACCCGCAGCCTCGAGGGCATCGTGAAGCTGCCCCACGAGCTCGGCAGCTTTGATGTTGACGGGGTCTTGGTCGCGGAACGTGCGGCGCTGCACCCCCAGGATGAAGCCGAACGCCTCGACATGGCTGGGTAGCTCGGCGAGCGGGAAGGCGACCGTCTCCCGCTCGTCAAGATCGCGAAGCTCGAACGTCTGAAAATCGCTGACCAAGATGTAGCGGGGCCGATCGGCCTCGGGGAGGGCGTCAAAATACTCCCCAGCCTGTCCGTAGGCTTTGTCGAGATCGCATCCGGCACTCTTCTGTTCGACGATCAGGACGCCCGGCCAGAACAGGTCGATGAAGCCCCGGCGATTGCCCAGCTTGGCGACATGCTCCTCGTAGCGTGCGACGGTTCGGCGGCGGACGTCGAACACCTCGAAGAAGTCGTTGTAGAAGCTCTGCGTCTCGCCCTTCTCGTATGCCGCTTCTCGCCACTCCTCGGCGAAGGATGCGGCACGTACACGCACTTCGTTCCAGGATAGGCGCATCAGCCCGCTCCGCCTCTCGCGCCCATCACGAGGCGCGGCCCGTCGGCAGGCTGATCGACAGCGAGCGTCCGCATGCGCTCCAGGTCCATAGCGTTACCGCGAGACCGGATCGCGCGACCTAGCATCCTCCTGCCAACCGCGTTCCCTTCGAGCTTGCGCAAGCTCATAGCTCGCCTGCATCCGCATCCAGTGATCGGCCGCCCCCCAGCCAATCGCCTCCAATGCGAGAGCCATGTTCGCAGATACGCCAGCCTTGCCGTGCAACAGACGTGATAGCGTGCCCCGCTCACATCCCAGACGCGCCGCCGTCTCGGTCACATTCCATCCGACCTCGTCCATGCTCTCACGGATCAGTTCGCCTAGGTGCGGAGGGTTCAGCATCGGACCTACGCGATCGCTGTCGGTGTTGTTCATGCTCCGTCCTCCTTCCCATCAGTGGTAGTCGACCAAGTCCACGTCCACAGCTTCACCGTCCTCGAAGCGGAACACCACGCGCCAGTTGCCCGATACGCGCACACTCCACTGGCCCGCTCGGCTGCCCTTCAGCGGATGCAGCCGAAAACCGGGTGCGTCAGCGCTACCGGGATGCGTCGCTTCTTGCAGCCGGAATAGAATGCGTCGAAGCCGTGGCACCAGATTTGCCAGCAGCCGAGCCCAGTCATCCTGCTCGTGCAGCGCCCGCAGTCCCTTGTGCCTGATCTTCATAGACCTACTGTAGCGCGTCACGTCACGCGCCGCTAGCGTTGTCCAGGTTCGGAAGCCTGAATTGCCGAAGGCTTGGCGGCGCGATCTGGTCGGCTCCCGGTTCCTCCCCGGTCCTGAGCCGGTCCAAGTAGTCGGCCCATGCCTGCATCAACCACGGTCGATAGCGAACCACGCCTCAGCGAATCCCTGCCCTGCCCAATTGTGAATCGGCTCCCTGCGTCGTACTCACAGTCTGATGCGGCCAATAGGCCCGCGATTCTAAGCGATCCCGCACTGCACTCCCAGAGAGGCACTTCGATTGCCAGGGGCGGGTGCTGGATCAGCCGGTGACCAGCAGCGCTTCAGCGCGCCTGTCCCCTCCGCACAATTCTCCGTTTCAACACCCACCTGCACAACCGGTACTCTTGGCTGTGCCCCGGCAGGTTCCGGGCTAGACGCCAAGAGCCCTCCGATTCCAGGGGATGCCCGATGGCCTTGCGGCGGCGTTCCAAGAGACGGGTGGGGCAAGCTCGGAAGCGGCGGGGCCCATCCCGCCGACCGCGCCACACGCGTCGGACGGGCAGCTCACGCAAAGAAGCGACAACGCATTCGCGAGAATGCCTTCTAAGCGCGCATGCGTGCGGTTACTCCTGATGTGAGTTCGCCGATCAGGGCGACGTGCCGGATGGATGCTCAGAAGCCAGCCCCTTGTGAACCATTGAGGCGTTCGACGCTGTAGCCGAGGCTCCGGTAACCCGTGATTCGTTTCTCACTCATGCGCCGCAGCACCTGCACGGCTTCGTCGACATAGTCGTAGACGCGCACCTCGTGCTTCTCGGGATGCAACCGATGGAGGCGCCCGACGTACTGCGTGAGCGTTCCCTTCCAAGAGAGCGGCATGGTCAAGAACAGCGTGTCGAGGCGGGCATCGTCGAACCCTTCACCAACGTAGCGGCCCGTCGCGACCAGAACCCGTTCCTCCGCTTCCGGAATCTCCTCAAGGCGCTGCATAATCTCGCGACGCTGCCTGGTCCCCATGCCTCCGCGCAGAACGAGCACGTTCCGGGCCAAGCGGTCGAGCCTCTCGGCAAGATGCCGGGTGTGTTCCCTACGCTCAGTGAGAACGATTGGCGAGCGGCCGGCCTCAAGCGCCACCAGCACATCGTCAACGATCAGGGCGTTACGTGCCTCGTCCGCAGCCAGCGCGGCATAGACCTGTTGGATCGGCGGTCGCTCGCCGTCCGTGCCTGCTGGTAGCCGGAACAAAGTCGGGCGCAGGATCGCTCGGTGTTCAAAGGGACGCTGTCGGGCCTGCGCCCTGGCGCTCGCCCGGTACCGGACCGCGCCGCACTGCATGAAGATGATCGGATGGTGGCCGTCCCGGCGCACGACAGTCGCCGATAGCCCGGACACATACCTGGCTTTGGCGCGGCGCGCCACCGCCTCGAAGCTGACGGCTGAGAGATGGTGGCATTCATCGACCACGAGATGCCCGTAGTCGGCAACGATGTCGTCCACCTCGTTGTTGCGCACGAGGCTTTGGATCATCGCGACATCGACGAGACCACCCGGCTTGCGCTTGCCGCCGCCTACCTGGCCGATGGAGGATGCGGGAAGATCGAGGAACGCCGCGAGCTGCGCGATCCATTGATCCATGAGCTGTCTACGGTGGACCAGCACGAGTGTGCTGGTGGAGCGTGAGGCGATAACCGATGCGGCGACGACCGTCTTACCGAACCCGGTTGCCGCCGCGAGGACGCCTATCTCGTGCTGCAACAGCGCATCGGCGGCCGCGTTCTGTTCAAGGGTCAATTCTCCGAGAAAGGAAGTCTCGACCGGACGGCCGGGGTTGCGCACGTCGCGTAGACGCACACGAATCCCCAGCTCTCTCAGCGCCGACTCCATTGCCTCACAGCAGCCCCGCGGCAGAGCGATGTGATGCGAGAGCAATTCTGCGCAGGCCACGATCCGGGGAATGCCAAAGGTGGAGCGCCGCATAGCTTGCGCGCTGAAGTATGCCGGGTTCTGGAAGGCCGCGAGACGGATGAGACGGTTGACCAGGCCGGCCGGGAGTCCGGCACGCGGGATGTAGACCTGGTCGCCTAGCACCGCGTCGATCTGCTCTGGCATCGATCCGACGATCTCGGGTAGTGGTCGGCGCAGCGAAGGCGGCGCCGTCCAGGGCTCCTCGTCCTCGTCTTCAAGCGGCAAGCGCAAACCCGTGACGCGGCCCTGTCGGCTAGCTTCGTCGGCGATCGCCGTGGCCTCTGCCACGGACAGGCGGTGAAGCGACGAGAGAAACGCCCATTGGTCTGCATGGGGCTCGAAATCGTCGCCGAGGAACAGGCTGTTGCCGTCCTTGCGGGGGCCGCCCTGGAGGGGTAGAGCGATGAGGTTGCCGAGACCGCCTGCCGGCAGCGTGTCCTGGCTCGGAAAGAAGCGATCATAGGACCCAAAACCGATATCAGGTCTGCACTCCATGGCTTCTGTCAGTAGATGGGTGCCGAGGCGGCGGGCGAGCGAGGCCGGCACGGGGTTGTCAAAGAAGACCCAGACATGCCCACCGTTGCCCGAACGAGAGCGTTCCAGAGCCGCCGGAATCCGCTTCGACCGGCAGGTTCCGAGGAAGGCCTGTGCGTCCTGTCGCCATGTCTTCTTGTCGAAATCGGCGGCGAAAAACCAGCAGCAGCCGTCCGCCCGGATAGGATAGACGCCGATCGTGTAACGGCCGCGCAAGTGCCCCTCGATAACCTCGTCTGTCACGGGCAGGAAGGCCTGGTGGGGGCAGGCTCCGCACTTGACCTTTGGTTTGCCGCATATCCGCGGTTTCCATTCGTTACCGCACACTGGCGCATAGCCGGCCTTCCCGGTCCGGGTGTTCTCCCAGCGCCTCGGAAACACGTCCTCGCGGCCGCAGAATAGCGCCCGGAACAGGGCGATCTTCTCGATTGCCGCCGATCGGTTGGTCACCGGTCCCGCAAGCCGCTCGCTACGCCGAGGCACCGATCCCGTCGCCTCAAGCTCGCCAAGTCGAGCGTTGAGCTCGGCCGTCTCGGCCGCAAGCCGAGCTAGACGTTCGCGAATGCGCGCAGCTTCGTGCCTGTGAGAATCCTCGTGCGCCAACGCCGTCTCCTTTTTTTTCCCGGTCGCCGACATCGCCGACAGACGCAGAAATAGTCCTTTGCGATCCGAACTGTGCGCGAGCGGTCAACTCCAGCCGTCATAGGACGGTTATCCGAAATTGGACAATCGCCGTCCGAACCCGGCCACCGAGTCGCGCTGTGCTCATCGACAAGTGGCTCCCAACAGCTCAACATCATCCGGAGCACGGATCATCATGCTGGCTGTCGGGCCGTTATCATGCCATCACGCAGACGATCGAGCAGTTCGGGATTCGCAAGGCCGTTGGTTCCCCTACGCTCCGGCTGCACGTCCTGGTCCTGGAGTAAGCCGTCAGCCTTGCCATCTCGGCGTCGACGAGCTGGCAAGTCGCTCCGTTCTTCACCCCGGGCCGACCGATCTTCCTAAGCTAGCTCTGGATGCCGGCTTCCGGCTTTCGCTTGTCTTGTTCACGAGCGTCCTGACGCTACGGCTGTCGAGGACCGACAGAATGACAGCCTCCCAGCGCACGCGCGTAGATAGCGCTAGCTACGGCACCAACGGACAGGACATATCGCCTCGGTCTTGCCCGGACCGATTGGTGGGATTAGTCCGGCGGATGGATGCGGACGTTCCCAAGTGCCCTACGGCGGGTGCCCTTGCCCTCGAGTTCGTCGCCTGCCCTGAGCCGGTCCAGATAGTCTGCCCAAGCTTGCATCATCTGCCTCCGTTCGGGCAAGAACGCCGTCCGGTTGTAGGCGCGTCCGTTGGGATCGCGCACCGCATGGGCCAGCTGGTGCTCGATGATGTCGGGCCGGAAGCCCAACACCTCGTCCAGGATGGTCCTCGCCATGGCCCGGAAGCCATGCATCGTCATCCGATCCGGGGGAATGTCCAGCGCCCTCAGCGCCGCCCAGAGAGTGGTTTCGGCCATCGGCCGATCCTGGCTCGGATAGCGGGCATTGGGGAAGACGTACCGGCCGTGTCCGGTCAGAGGATACAGTTCGCGAAGGATCTCGACCGCCTGACGCGCGAGGGGCACGACATGCGGCGTGTCGGTCTTGGTGACCGTGTAGCGCCACTCGGCCGTGTCCAGGTCGATGTCGGCCCACCCGGCCCTGCGCAGCTCTCCGGGCCGCACGAAAACGAGCGGCGCCAGACGCAAAGCACACCGCACCGGCAACGTCCCCGGGTAGCCGTCCAGGACCCGTAGCAACGGGCCGACGTCCTTCGGATCGGTGATCGCGGCAAGGTGCTTGGTCTTGGCCGGCGGCAGGGCTCCACGCAAGTCCCACGACACGTCCCGGTCGGCCCGTCCGGTCGCGACCGCATAGCGGAACACCCGCCCACAGATTTGAAGCGTGCTGTGCGCCATTCTCAGGGCACCCCGTTCTTCGATCCGGCGCACGACGGCCAACAGCTCCGGCGCCTTAAGCGCGGCGATCGGCTCAGCTCCGATCCAGGGAAAAACATCGCGTTCCAGCTGGCCAAGGACCCGGTCGGCATGGCGTGTGGTCCAGTTGGGCGAGTGCTTGGCCAGCCATTCCCGAGCCACAGCCTCGAAGCTGTCTCGAGCCCACTGGCGTTTCGCCTGCTTCTGGGCCTTGCGGTAGGCGCTTGGGTCAATGTCTCGCGCCAGGAGCTTGCGGGCTTCGTCGCGCCGCTCGCGGGCGAGCTTCAACGGCACCTCGGGATAGATACCGAGCGAGATGCGCTTCTCCTTGTCGGCGAAACGGTACTTGAGGCGCCAGGCCTTGGTACCGCGCGGGGCGATCTCGAGATACAAGCCGCGGCTGTCGTAGAGCTTGCGAGGCTTGTCGCGGGGCTGGGCCTGCCGGATGGCGACATCGGTGAGCGGCATATGGGGCAATAGTTGAGGGTATGGAGTCTATGCCCCCGAATACTGCCCCCAAAATATCGTAGCTGTCAAGGGGTTGGACGGAGCGATGCGAAACGCCAGTAGTAGGTCAAATCCTTATATAACATGGAATAACAGAGTCTATCTGAATCCTATTGGATCCTGAAAGGGCCTTGTCGTCGAACGCTTCATTCAAACGCGCCCGGAGGAGTGTATCTGCCTCGACGCCTTCGAGAGTCACGACTAAGCCGGATACAATATCGGCCGTTCATGGGCGACCAGAATCGAAAGCGGCTCCTGGATCGCCGCGGGTACCGGACCCCGGCTCAGGGTGTCGGCCCAGCGCTCTTCGTATCGAGTCGAGTGCCGCACAGTGGCAGACGGATCTGTGAAAGCTCCGAAAAGCGACGCTGTTGTTCCGGCAGAGTGAGCCATTGCGTCGCTGAGCTTGTGGTCCCGGTAGCGCTTAGAGTCGGGTCCAACCCTTTGGAACGGCCACGACGCAGGTTCCGGCGATCTTGTCGTGCCAAGACTCCCGCTCAGGATCCTTCAGAATCCAGAAAAAACCCAGACCCAACACGGCCACGGAGAAGATGCTCGAGAGGCCGCGAATCAGAGCATCGGTAAACGCGAGCGGCAGACCGTCGGTGCGGACGACCCACAGCTGCGCGATGATGCCACCCACGGTCGCGCCCTTCCAGGTCCAGAGCGCGATGTGGTAGGCTACCAACAGCGCGAAGAACCATCGGTTCGCACCAAGCCCCAGAAGGCCGAAGATCAACGCCACCAAGACGAAATCGAGAAAGAAGGCTCCAGTGCGAGCGAGGAATGTGGCTCTCGGCAACGAGGCCAGATCGCCCGGTGGCGAATCTTCCGATCGTGCCTCCGGCGGCGGCATTTCCCGGACCGGAGCCGAAGCCGCAGCGAGCGCCGGATTTTCCTGTCGGAGGCCTGCCGCGACGGCGACCGTGGCGGCACCCAACCCCAGCACTCCGAGGCTGGCGAAGGACACCGATCCGAGAACGGGGACCATCAAAGCCAAGCAGATGAGTGCAAATCCAATCAGCAGAGAGAGCGCTGCATGGACCCGATTGTCCACGGCCGCCGCAGGCAGGAGCATGTCGCCGAACCAGCGAGAGACCGCGATGCCTCCCAGGACGGCCGCCACCGCCAGCGCCGCCCACACGAAAGGCACGATGGCCAGACCCACGACCGAGATGACGAGCATGAACAACACCGGTCCCGTGAGTGCCAAGACCAGAAGTCCGATGAGGAACGCCGTCAACGGCTTGCTCGCGAGAGCCTGGACGCACACCCGAGCGGGCGTGTCGAAAACGACGTTGACGCCCAGGAAGACGGCTAGCAAGACGCCGACGACACCCCACACCCACAACAGGTCTGGAACGATCAGCCGCCCCATAAGAAGACCTCGGGTGATCAAGGGCATCAAGCCCTCCGTCCACGGCCCGATGCGTTGAAACAAGACCACCAGCTCACCTCCAGGCGCAAACCCGGGGGGGCTCTCGAGCCCCCCACCGATCACCACCAGATCGCCGTCGACAGCGCCACCCGAAGCGATCGTAGCACGGCCCCCGAGGACGACAAAATCGCCTGCGACGCTTCCCGTTTCGGAAAGCTCCGCTGATCCGCCAATAACGACGGCGTCGCCCTGGACTTCTCCACGTATCGTGGCCGAGCCACCGAGGATTACCAGCTCACCCACGCTCTCTCCCGCCTCCAACGTGTAGTCCGTGCCGGTCTGAAACACCTCGGGACCCCGGCCTTGAGGCGAACTCGAATCCTGTGCGAGAGCGGTGCCCGCCGTCAGAAGCATGCCTGCCAAGAGTGATCCCATGAGTCTCATGATTCCAAAATTCCTCCCTGCGTGACAACCTGTTTGAGTGCGACGCCCAGCGCAGCCGCTGCCGTACCCGTCACGAGCGCGAAGACAACGAAATAGACGACGATGGGCTCGACGAACGTACGGCGGAGGACGTCGGTCGCGATCAGGAGCGCCCATACGGCCGTGGTTACGGAACCGCTGACACTTTGGATGAGTTCGGGGACTCGACTCCAGAGTCCTGGGGCCATGGCCTCGATGAGCGTTGAACCCAGAAAGGCGGCCGCGAGCAGTCCGAACGAGGCAGCCTGGAGCGCGACTGGCCAAGTCCGCCAGGCGCGTTGGTACCAAGGCCGCGCGAGATGCGACCGGACAGCGGCCAAGACACGCGGCCGGAGCGTTGCGGGTGCTGCGGGCCGCGGCAGCGCTACGAGCTTCCGGCCGATAAGCTGTTCGAGGCCGTCACTATGCATCGTCCCTCTCCAGTCGATCTCTCAGCACCTTGCGCCCTCTGTGTATGTCGGTTTTGACCTTTCCCAGCGAAACACCGAGTAGAGCTGCGATCTCCTTGTAGCTTCGGCCCTCGAAATGAAACAGGACCAGCGGGACCCGCTGGTGCTCGGGCAGCGCCTGAAGAGAAGCCTCGAGCTGCGCGTGTTCGTCGCCGGAGACGGTTTCTGCGGGAATCGTGTCCGCAAAAGTGGTTCCCGCATCGTCAGTCTCCATTTCGCTGAACAACCGCCAGCGGCTCCGAAAGCGGGTCAGATAGTTGAGGCAGAGGTTCGTCGTCACCGTTCTCAGCCATCCACCGACGGCCGGTTGGTTCCCTATCGCGTCAAATCGCTCGAATGCTCTCAGGAACACCGTTTGGGCAACATCTTCTGCGTCGGACGGGTTGCCCAACAGGCGGAGTGCAGTGGCGAACACATCGTCCTGGTATTTCCGGACAAACGCCTCAAACTGGGAGACGTCGGTCATAGTCCGGAGATCGTCTGTCGGATGCCATCACTCCGCCCAACCCATTTGGGATGCAAGAAGTTTCAGGACCATCGGGGCCCGGTACCCGCTTCGGCGCCGAACTGGGCTACTCGTTGGCAGCTGGTTGACGCGCCGCAGAGATCCTCGGCTCGGCTCGGCGCGGCGCGGACGTTCGGGGGCGGCAGTCCGCTGGCGTTCGCCCACGGGGACGACAAGCCGCTGTACGACAGGCAGCTGCGCCGGCCACTCCGGAAGCTCTAGATCGCGGCCGTCCCGCACGGCTTTCGCTCGAGTTTTCGCCACTGGGCCGGCCGACAGAACAACCCATCAGCGCCAGGTCATCAACGCGACGCTGGCACAGTGGTCCAGAACAGGGTCAAGGCAGCGCCTAGGCGCACGGGCCTGTTCAAGCGACACCGTCGGCTGATCGAGGACTGGAATGGCCTGCTTGGCCGGCGAGACTCGGGAAGCGGAGGCCGCGCCAAGCCGCCGAGCTCTTCATCGGCGTTCGACGGCCTTCCCGCAGGATCCTTGGCCGGGAGCGACGCCCCGCGTCCAAAGCCGCCTGCGTGACCCGGTTCCGTATCGTACCGCTGACGGTTCGGGCTCCCGTGCCGGCGATGCCGCAGACCGATCCGACTGGCCCATCTTCAACATCTGTCGCCAGCACTCCAGCGTATACCGGGGTTGTCCCCCTCCATCGCGGGCACCCCTTCGCTGGACCACCATCCATCAACCCGCGTGACGTGCGGGTCCCGGTGCGAAGACGTGGATCAGCCGTCGCCGTCCGCCTCTTCCTCGCCATCCCCGCGGAGCCGGGCCCTGAGCGTCCGCGCGGCGAGCGCCGGGTCCGCCTTTCCGCCCGTTCGCGCCATCACCTGTCCCATGAAGTAGCCGAGCAGACCCTCCTTCCCCAAGCGGAATTCCCGCACCTTCGCCGGATCCGCCGCGAGGACCTCGGCGATGACGGGCTCCAGGCTCTCCGCATCGCTCACCTGCCGCAGGTCGAGACGCCTCACGATCTCCGCCGGATCCCCGCCCTCCCGGGCCAAGAGCCCGAGCACCTCGCCCGCCGCGCTGCTCGATATCACCCCCGCCACAACAAGCGCCACGAGTCTGGCCAGCTCGGCGGGCCCGAAAGGGAGGCGCTCGAGCGCGCGGCCCTCCCGGACCCGAGGGAGCTCATGAATAATCCAATTCGCGAGCTGCACCCCGTTTGCGGGGCCCTTCCCCACCTCCGGATACGCCTCGACGGCCGCCTCGAGGAAGCGTCCGCGCCCATCGTCCCGTGCAAGGATGGCCGCGTCCACCTCCGTCAATCCGAACCGGCGGATGAGCTCGTCTGCCCGCGCCTGCAGCTCCTCGGGGAGGGGGGGGCGAGGACCTGCCCCCCGCCGACGCGTGGGCGGCGCTGCCTTCGGGGGCCTCTCCACGACGGGCTTTGTGCCGCCGTCTTCCTGCCCCGGACGGGTGTTCCGCTTGGACCAGACGTCGCGAAGGGTCACGATCCGGTTGAAGACGGGCCGCTCCGGCGAATCGTCGATGGGGTCCCGCCAGAAGTAGCCGACCCGCTCGAACTGATAGCGGATTCCGGGTGGATCCTCGAGAACAGAAGGCTCGACGAGCGCACCCCCCTGCACCTCGAGCGAATCGGGGTTCAGGAAATCGAGAAAGCTGCTCTCCTCCCCGCGGGCCGAAGCCGCGGCATCGGGATCCGGGACGCTGAAGAGGCGGTCGTAGAGCCGGACCTCACACGGAACGGCCTCTCCCGCCGGTACCCAGTGGATCGTCCCCGGAACCCGCCTTCCACTCCCCGGTGCGCCGTGCCAGCTACTCGGGTCGTGGGTGCAGTGAAGCTCCACGACCTCTCCCTTCGCGTCGTGCACCGCCCGCTCGCATCGGACGATACACCCGTAACGGAGCCGGACCTCGCCCCCCGGGACGAGCCGCTTGAAGCCGGGTGGAGGATCCTCCGAGAAGTCGTCGCGCTCGATGAAGAGCTCCCCGGAGAAGGGGAGGCACCGGGAGCCCTCGAGCGGGACATCGTGAGGGAAGTACGGCGCGTCCAGCTCCCGCACCCGGCCCGTCAGCCAGTCCGTGAGCACCACCTTGAGGGGATCGAGGACCGCGAACACCCTCGGGGCCTTCCGGTTCAACTCGTCGCGGATCGCGAACTCGAGGGCCCCGACATCGATCCTCGCGTCCGCCCGCGCGACCCCGACCCGGCCCCAGAAAGCGATCAGCGCCTCGGGCGGCACGCCCCTCCGGCGGAGCGCCGCGAGCGTCGGCATCCGCGGATCGTCCCACCCCGCCACACGGCCCTCTCGAACGAGCTGGAGGAGCATCCGCTTGCTCGTGACGGTGTAGTTGATGAGCCCCTTTCCGAACTCGTACTGGTGCGGGCGAGGCTCTTCGAAGCCCACCTCGTCCAGGATCCAGTCGTAGAGTTCCCGGTTGTTCTCGAACTCGAGCGTACAGAACGAGTGCGTCACCTCTTCGATCGCGTCCTCGAGGCAGTGCGCGTAGTCGTACATCGGATAGATGCACCACTCGTCCCCGCTCCGGTGGTGGGACGCATGCCGGATCCGGTAGAGGATCGGGTCGCGCATCAGCATGTTCGGGGCGGCGAGATCGATCTTCGCGCGAAGCACGTACTCCCCGTCCTCGAAGGCCCCTTCACGCATTCGGCGGAACAGGGCGAGGTTCTCCTCGCCCGAGCGCTCTCGATCGGGGCTCGGGGTCCCGGGCTCGGTAACCGTCCCGCGCGCCTCCCGGATCGCCTCCTCGCCCTGCGAGTCGACGTACGCCCGGCCCTTTCGTATCAGCCGCTCCGCGAAGTCGAACATCTGCTCGAAGTAGTCGGCCGCGTGGTACAGGTGCTCGCCCCACTCGAAGCCAAGCCAGTGGACGTCCTCCTTGATCGCCTCGACGTACTCGGGTTCCTCCGTCTCGGGATTCGTGTCGTCGAAGCGGAGGTGGCACCGGCCGCCATATTCCTCCGCGATTCCGAAATTGAGGAGGATCGACTTGGCATGACCGATGTGGAGATAGCCGTTCGGCTCCGGCGGGAAGCGAGTGATCACCAGATCGCTCCGGCCCGCGGCAACGTCCCGGTCGATGATCTGGCGGAGAAAATCCCGGCCCGCGGACGATTTGGGAGAGTCGTGATCCGGCATCGGTCTCGAGGAAGCGCGCGGGGCGGCAAGGAAGGGTCCGGGAGGGAACCGGGGCGGGGCACCTGCAACGGGTGTCCGCACTTCAGTGTGCGCGACACTGCCCGGAGCAGCCGTACACCCTGGCACCGGCGCTGGTTTCGCATGCATCGCGACCGCACCGACCGGGTGCGCGTCCCCCGCGGCGTCCTGCGTGGCGCCTCCTCCTCGGGCCTCCCCCGCCTCGCGCTCCGCATACGCTCGTTCGGGGCCAGACCCGCGGGCAACGCGCACACCCTGCCGGTCTCGCTCCGCCCGCCTCCCCGGCCGCCCAACCCTGACCGGACACGTCATATGCCACCGAACCGGACAACTTCTCCTCCTCCCGGGGCGCCCCGGCACGGCCGTTGACCACTCCCTTTCCGCACGGTAGCTTCCCTTCCGTGCGATACGAACCGAGGCAGGCGCATCCAATCCATCATCACCGGTCCCGGACGGGGCGGGTGGAGGTCGTCGTGGACGCCTGACTACTGGCGTAGCGGACTTGACCGAGCCACGCGGCCCGTTCCCAAGATCGGACGGGCCGCTTTTTTGCGCCCATGAGGCGGGGCGGGCGACGCTAGTGACGCTAGCGACGAGAAGAGACCGATGATGAGAGTCGCGTTTCCGAACAAGGGACGACTTGCCGAGAGAGCGCTCAATCTCTTCGAGCGCGCGGGGCTCAAGGCGGAGTTCCGCGCAGAGCGCGCGCTCGTGGCCAGACTTGGCCCGAACTTTCAGGCGATCTTCGTGCGTGCCCAGGATATCCCGGAGTTCGTCGCGGACGGGGCGGCCGAGTTCGGCGTCACGGGCCGGGACCTCATCTCGGAGTCCGGCCGGCCCGAGGTGGAGGAGCTCCTCGACCTCGGCTTCGGGCGCTGCCGGCTCATCGTGGCGGTGCGAGACGAGAGCCCGGTCCGGGACCCGGCGGAGCTCGAGCCGGGAACCCGCGTCGCGACCTCTTTCCCCAGTCTCGCCACGAGATTCTTCGCGTCGCAAGGGACGCCGATCCAGATCGTCGGGGTATCGGGCGCGGCCGAGATTGCACCCCACCTGGGCGTCGCCGACGTCATCGTCGACCTCGTATCCACCGGCTCGACGCTCCATGTGAACGGGCTGCGGGAGGTGGGCACGATCCTCGAGTCGACCGCCTATCTCATCGGGAACCGCAGTGCCCTCGAGGCGGAGCCGGCGCGCCGGATGACGGAGGAACTCCTCGCCGCGCTCGAGTCCGTGCTCCGGGCGAGAGAGAAGCGCTACCTGATGAGCAACGTCCCGCGCGAACGCCTGGACGAGGTGCGGGACGTGCTCCCCGGGATCTCCGGCCCCACGATCGTCGACGTGCTCGACAAGAACACCTGGGTCGCGGTCCACGCCGTCGTCGATGCGGACGCGGTCTACCGTACGATCGCGCGGCTGAAGGAGCTCGGCGCGGAAGGGATCCTGGTCACTCGGATCGAGCGCCTGATGCCATGAGAGTCGCCGTCGACGGGATGGTACACGAGCTCACCGCAGAGGAGCGGTCCCTCCTCCTCGAGCGGCGTCCCACGGACGAGCGGCGTCTGCGGGAGCGGGTCGGCGAGATCCTCAGAGAGGTCCGGAGGGAGGGAGACGGTGCGCTTCTCCGGATGGCGCGGGAGTTCGACGGCGTCTCCCTCAACGCACTCGAGGTCCCCCGCCAGCGGTGGCAAGCAGCGCTCGCGGCGCTCGATCCGAGGGCCCGGGAGGGGTGGGAGCGGGCGGCCGCGAACATCCTCGCCTTCCACTCGGCGCTGACCCCGCCCGAGGTGAGGCTGGAGGTGGAACCCGGCGTCAGCCTCGGCCGAAGGTGCGTGCCGCTGGGCGCGGTCGGCGTGTACGCACCCGGCGGGCGGGCCGCGTATCCCTCCTCCGTCCTGATGGGGACCGTACCGGCTAGCGCCGCAGGGGTGGGAGAGATCGTGGTGTGCTCCCCGCCGGGCGCCTCGGGGGAGCCACCCCTCGAGGTCTTGGCAGCGTGCGAGATCGGAGGTGCCACGCGGCTGTTCGCGCTCGGCGGCGCGGGCGCGATCGGGGCGATGGCATTCGGCACCGCGACCGTGCCGCGGGTCGACGCCGTCGTGGGCCCCGGGAACCAGTGGGTCACCGAGGCGAAACGCCAAGTCGCGGGGGAGATCCGGATCGACTCGCCCGCGGGGCCCTCCGAGGTCCTCGTCATCGCGGACTCGAGCGCCGATCCGGCCCGGGTCGCAGGCGAGCTCGTCGCGCAGGCCGAGCACGATCCCGAGGCGGCTGTCGCCCTCCTCGGGTGGGAGCCAAGGGTCCTCGACTCGGTCCGATGCGAGCTCGCCCATCAGACCGAGCACGCGGCGCGAAGGGAGATCGTCGAGGCCGCGCTCGCGGCGCGCGGCGCCCTCCTCCTCGCGGTGGACCGGGAGGAGGCGCTCGCGTTCTCCGAGGCGTACGCCGCCGAGCACCTGGCGCTCTTCACCGACGACCCGAAGGGGGACATGGAGACGCAGACCACGGCGGGGACGGTCTTTCTCGGCGACGCCTCCTCCGTGGCCTTCGGAGACTACCTGACCGGGGCGAATCACGTGCTCCCGACCGGCGGGACGGCCCGCTCCTTCTCGGGGCTCTCGACGCTCGACTTCCTTCGCTTCTACACGTGGCAGGAGGTGACGGCAGCGGGTGCCGCCGCGATGTCGCGGGACGTGGAGCGCCTCGCCCGCTCCGAGGGGCTCCACGCACACGCCGCCGCCGCCGAGGCGCGCGCCGGCGCCGGGAGCGGACCCGAGGAAGGACGGCGCGGATGACGCCCTTCCCGCGGCCCTCGTACGGGCTGCTCACCCTCTACGCACCGGACCGAAGGCCGATCGCCCTCGACCTCTCGGACAACACGAGCCGCTACGGGCCCCACCCCGCAGCCCTCCGGTTCGTGCACGGGGCAGGACCCGCGGCCTTGACCCGCTACCCGTCCGTCTATGCGGACCCCCTCCGAAGCGCCGTCTCCGAGCGCTTCGGCGTTCCTCCCGAGTGCGTCGCGACCGGGTGCGGCTCAGACGGCCTCCTCGACTCCGTCTTCCGGGCCGCAGGCGAGCCCGGGGAGCGGATCTCCTACCCCACCCCCACCTTCTCCATGATCGAGGTCTTCGCCCGGATGAACGGGATGGAGCCGCGGCCGGCGACGACATCCCCGTCCGGGGACTTGCGCGCGCTTCTCGAGCCGGCGCCCGCGCTTGTCTACCTCTGCCGGCCGAACAATCCGACGGGCACGGTGATTCCCCGGGCCCGGGTGGAGGCACTCGTCGAGGCGGGGGGCGAAGAGGGTCCCGTCATCGTCGTGGACGAGGCGTACGCCGACTTTGCAGACGACGACTTTCTCGAGGACGCGGCCACCTCGAACCGGCTCGTCGTGCTCCGAACATTCTCCAAGGCTTACGGGCTTGCCGGGCTCCGGGTCGGGTTCGCGGTCGGAGCACCGGAGGTCATCCTCGAGGTCGAGAAGTCGCGCGGACCCTACCAGGTGAACCGCCTCGCGGAGGCGGCCGCCGCCCTGGCCCTCAAGGACGAGGAGGGGTGGATCCCGGGAGTCGTGGCGGGAGTGCGGGAGGAGCGGGACCGCCTCAAGGCCGGGCTCGAGGCGCGCGGGTGGGCACCCCTCGACTCGGGTGCGAACTTCCTCCTGCTGCCCCTCCAGGGGAGGCGTGCCTCCGAGGTCGTGGCCGCACTTCGGGAAGGAGGCGTCGCCGTCCGACCCTTCCCGGATCTCCCGGGGTTCGGCGACACGATCCGGATCTCGGTCGGACGCCCCCCGGAGAACGACAGGTTCCGGGCCGCCTTTGACGAGGTCACCGGATGATCCACGCAGCGCTCTTCGACTACGGCGCCGGCAATCTGCACTCCCTCGCCAAGGGGCTCGAGGCAGGGGGCGCCGACGTCACAATCACCTCGTGCTGGGACGAGGCGCTCGAAAAGGAGGCCATCGTTCTCCCAGGCGTCGGATCCTTCGGCGCGGCCGTCCGGGGGCTGAGGGGTCAGGGGGCGCGGGTTCGCGACGCGCTCGAGGCGGGGCTCCCCTGCCTAGGGATCTGTCTCGGGATGCAGCTCCTCTTCCCGGAGAGCGAGGAGGCGGAAGGGGGCGGGATCGGGCTCATCGACGGGCGCGTGCGCCGCCTTCGGACGCGGATCGTCCCCCAGATGGGGTGGAACGACATCTCGGTGGGAGAAGACGGGATCTTCGCGGGGATCTCCGGCCTGCCGGGGTACTTCGCGAACTCGTTCGTGTGCGAGGTGGGGGAGGGGGAAGCCGACGGGGTCACGATCGCGACGGCCGAATACGACGGCGAGAGCTTCGCCGCCGGCGTCCGGAAGGCACGCGCCTGGGGGCTTCAGTTCCACCCGGAGAAGAGCTCGAGGCTCGGCCTTCGGATCCTCCGGAATTTCGTCGCCGAAGTCGAACGCTCGCGCGGATCATGATCGCCCTCCCTGCCGTAGACCTTCGGGGCGGCCGGTGCGTCCAGCTCGTCGGGGGCGACCCGGGGAAGGAGCCCGTATCGCTGCCCGACCCCGTCGGCGTCGCCCGCGAGTGGCGCGCCCTCGGGTTCCGTTCACTCCACGTGGTGGATCTCGACGGCGCCCTCGAGGCGGGCGAGAATCGCTCGATCATCGCCCGGATTGCGGCCGAGGCCCCGGGCGACCTTCAGGTGGGGGGGGGGATCCGAAGCGACGAGAGCGCGGCGGCGGTGATCGGGACGGGCGCGGACCGCATCATCGTCGGGACCCGGGCGATCTCGGATCCCGCATGGCTCGAGGCTCTCGCAGCGCGCTACCCCGGGCGGATCCTCGCCGCCGCGGACGTTCGGGACGGAATCGTCCTTGAGCGCGGGTGGTCAAGGGCCACCGGGCTTCCTGTCGGAGCGCTTCTCGAGCACCTCGCCCACCTGCCACTCGCCGGTATCCTGTGTACGGACGTGGGGCGTGAGGGTCGCGCCCTGGGGATTGACCGGGGCACCGCCGAAGATGTCCTGTCGAAGACCGCGCACCGCGTCTGGATCTCTGGCGGGGTGACGACGATCGAAGAGCTCCGCTTCCTCTCGGAGGCAGGGGCGGCGGGCGCCGTCCTCGGCATGGCACTATACACTCGCGTACTCGACCCGGGAGAGGTCGCGGAGGAATTCGGAAGATGAGTCGAATCGAGCGCAGGACGCGGGAGACGGAGATCACGCTCCAAGTCGCGGCCGGGGAAGGCCCGATCGAGACCGAGACCGGCGACGCCTTCCTCGACCACATGCTGACGACGCTCGCCCGCTACGCGGGCCTTCGCCTGAGTGTGAAGGCCTCGGGCGACTTGCGCCACCACCTCGTCGAAGACGTGGCGATTGCCCTCGGGCTCGGGCTCGCAGAGGAGGCCGGCGAGGAGATCGCGAGGTACGGGTGGGCCGTAGTCCCGATGGACGAGGCGCTCGTCGAGGCGGCCGTGGACGTAGGGGGACGCGCCTACTACGTCGGTCGGATCCCCTCCGCGCTCTACGAGCACTTCCTCCGCTCCCTCGCCACGAACCTAGGGGCAACGCTCCACGTGAAGGTGGTCCGGGGCCGCGACCGGCATCACACGGTCGAGGCGGCGGTCAAGGCGACAGGGCTCGCGCTCGGTCAGGCGCTTCAGCGGACGGGCCGCATCTTCTCGACGAAGGGCTCGGTCGATATCCGGACCGCGGGGTCGAAGGAGTAGCGTCCGTGCTTCGTCCCCGAGTCATCGTCTGCCTGGACGTGAAGGACGGCCGCGTCGTGAAGGGGACCCGGTTCCGGGGGCTTCGGGACGTGGGGAACCCCGTCGAGCTCGCCCGCCGCTACGAGGAGGAGGGAGCGGACGAGATCGTCTTCCTCGACATCTCGGCCTCCCACGAAGGGCGGGGCACCCTCCTCGATACGGTCCGGAGGACAGCCGAGGTCCTCTTCATCCCCCTGACGGTGGGGGGCGGGGTGCGCACCGTGGACGACATGGATGCCCTCCTGCGGGCAGGGGCCGACAAGGTGAGCGTGAACTCAGGCGCGGTGAGAAACCCGGGCGTCCTTCGCGAGGGGGCAGAGCGCTTTGGGAGCCAGTGCGTCGTGATCTCAATCGACGCGGCCCAGGACGGGAAAACGTGGTATCACTACACCCACGGCGGGCGCATCCGAACAACGCTTGAGGCCATCCCGTGGGCCGAGGCGTGCGTCGAGAAGGGCGCGGGAGAGGTCCTCCTCACCTCGATCGATCGGGACGGGGTCCGGGAAGGCTACGACCTCGAACTCACGCGCGCCGTCGCGGAGGCCGTGACGGTGCCGGTCATCGCCTCGGGCGGGGCCGGGTCGACGGCGCACCTGAGAGACGGACTCACGGGCGGGCGGGCGGCGGCGGTCCTCCTCGCGGGGATCCTCCACGACGGGCTCACCACCGTCGGCGAACTCAAAGCCGAGCTCATGGAGTGGGGGATTCCGGTACGGGCCGCCGGGGTGTCCGACCCCACGCCCTAAGGGCCGGACCGCCTTGGGAGCCGCCGAATCAGGGAGGAAGAAGGTGGTCATGAAAGGGAATCCAGAGCGGGCCCGGCGGCGCATTCGCGGGCCCTCCGACCTCGATTCGCTCCGCTTCGATGCCTCGGGCCTCCTCCCCGTCGTCTCCCAGGACCGGGCGACGGGGAAGGTCCTCATGGTGGCGTGGGCGAACCGGGCAGCGCTCGAACGGACGTTCGAGACGGGGACGCTCCACTTCTGGTCGCGGTCGCGGCGGCGACTCTGGCAGAAGGGGGAGACCTCCGGGAACACCCAGTCGCTCGTGTCGCTCCACGCAGACTGCGACAGGGATACGCTCCTCGCGCTCGTCAAGCCCCGGGGCCCGGCGTGCCACACGGGGGAGGTGAGCTGCTTCGGTGATGGGAGCGGGACGGATGAAGCGCGTGAGGCCACCCACGGGGAGGGGACGGAATCGACGCTTCCTCGCGTCGCGCGCGTTGTCGCCTCGCGCGGGCGCGAGCGGCCCGAGGGGAGCTATACGACGCGCCTCCTCGAGGACGAGAACCTGAGGCTCAAGAAGCTCGGGGAGGAGACGGCAGAGCTCATCGCCGCTCTCGCAAAGGGGGATCCGGGCGCCGCCGAAGAAGCGGCGGACTTGGTCTACCACCTCCTCGTCGCGCTCGAGGGCGCGGGGCTCGGCTGGGCGGACGTCGAGCAGGCGCTCGCCCGCCGGGAGCGCTAGGAGCCGCGGGGGCCGATGGCGACCGAGGTCGCGGGACCGATCCAGGAGGAGGAGGCGCTCGGCAAGGCGTACGACGGGGTCCTCATGGGCCGGCTCCTGCGCTACCTCCGGCCGTACCGCTGGCAGGTGGTCTGGGCGGTGGCGCTCCTCGTATCGCTCGCGGGGATGCAGATCGTCGGCCCTTGGCTCGTGCAGCTCGCACTCGACGAGGCGGTGCCCGCATCGAATGCGCGCCTCGTCGGTCTCCTCGCCGGCGCCTACATGGCGAGCGCCATCATGGCCTTCGGTCTCGAGTACGGTCAGATGCTCGTGACGACATGGCTCGGCCAGAGCGTGATGCGCGATCTCCGAAGCGAGATCTTCGAACACCTCCAGGCACTCGATCTCCGCTTCTACGACAGAAACCCCGTCGGCCGGCTCATGACGCGGATCACCTCCGACGTCGAGACGCTGAACAACCTCTTCAGCTCGGGCGTGGTCGCGATCTTCGGCGACCTGGTCACCCTCCTCTTCGTCGTATCGGCGATGCTCATCATGGAGTGGCGCCTCGCCCTCGTCACCTTCTCCATCCTCCCCTTCGTGGCGTGGGCCGCCTTCGTCTTCCGGACCCGGATCCGCGTGGCGTACCGGGACATCCGCGTGCGGATGGCGAGAATCAACGCCTTCCTCCACGAGCGGATCACGGGGATCCGCGTCGTACAGCTCTTCAACCGCGAGGAGCCGGACGCCCGAAGGCTCGAGGAGATCAACGACGACTACCTGGAGGCGCACCTCCGCTCGATCACCTACTACGCCCTCTTCTTCCCCATCGTCGAGGTCTTCACGGCAATCGCCCTCGCGCTGATCATCTGGTATGGGGGGCTCTCGATCCTTGCCGGGGCAACGACGGTGGGAGTCATCGCAGCCTTCCTCCTCTACGCCCGAAGGTTCTTCCGCCCAATCCAGGACCTCTCCGACAAATACAACCTCCTCCAGGCGGCGATGGCCTCTTCGGAGCGGATCTTCGGGCTCCTCGACCGCGAGCCGTACGTCCGCGACCCCGTGGGGGGCGGGCGGAGCCTCCCGGACCCGGTCCGGGGCGAGATCGAGTTCCGAAACGTCTGGTTCTCATACTCCGGGGAGGAGGACGCCGAGCCCGAGTGGGTCCTCAAGGGACTCTCCTTTCGCGCGGCGCCCGGGGAGAAACTCGCCATCGTCGGACACACGGGCGCGGGGAAGACGACGGTGATCAGCCTCCTCATGCGCTTCTACGACCCGCAGAAGGGGGAGATCCTCCTCGACGGCGTCCCCATCCGGAACGTCCCCCAGCGGGAGCTCAGGGGCGCGGTCGGACTCGTCCTCCAGGACGTTTTCCTCTTCAGCGAGGATGTCCGCTACAACATCGGGCTCGGGAATCCCGCGATCACGGACGAGCGGATCCGGGCGGCCGCGAGCGAGGTCGGGGCAGCCCCGACGATCGAGCGGCTCCCCGGGGGGTTCGGGCAGCCGCTCGGGGAGCGCGGCCGCTCCCTCTCGATCGGGGAGCGTCAACTCCTCTCCTTCGCCCGCGCGCTCGCCTTCGATCCGAGGGTCCTCGTCCTGGACGAGGCGACGAGCTCGGTGGACTCCGAGCTCGAGGCACAGATCGAGGAGGCGACGACACGCCTGATGGCGGGACGCACGAGCCTCGTGATCGCACACCGGCTCTCGACGATCCAGGGGGCGGACCGGATCCTCGTCTTCCACCGGGGAGAGCTGGCGGAGGAAGGATCGCACGAGGAGCTCCTCCGGGAAGGCGGCCTCTACGCCCGCCTCCACGAGTTGCAGTTCGCGGGGAGCGGCGCAGGCACCTAGGGGACACTCCGGTCCAAAGGAAGCTCGGCTGATGCGTGCGCGCGCCTACCTGACCCTCGCAGCTCTCCTCTTCTCCACCGGCGGCACCGCAATCAAGCTCTCGACCTTCTCGAGCTGGCAGATCGCGGGTATGCGCTCAGGGATCGCGGCGCTCTTTCTCGCCGCGATGATGCCGGCCTGGCGCCGCTTCGGTGGGCGGGCGCTTCTCGTCGGAAGCGCCTACGGCGCAACGATGATCCTCTTCGTGGCCGCGAACACGCTCACGAGCGCATCAAGTGCGATCTTCCTTCAGTCCACGGCTCCGATCTACGTACTCGTCCTCGCGCCCCTCCTCCTTCGGGAGCCCCTCGGGCGGTCGGACCTCGCCGTCGCCCTGATCCTCGCGGCAGGGGCGGCCCTGATCCTCCTCGCCGGAGAGAGCGCGGTCGAGACCGCCCCCAGCCCCGGCGACGGGAATCTCATCGCCGCGCTCTCGGGGGTGACGTGGGCACTCACCGTCATGGGACTCCGGTGGCTGAGCAGGGTGTCTCCGGGGAGCGCTGGCTCCGCCGTGATCCTTGGAAATGGGCTCGCCGTCCTCTTCTGCCTCCCGTTCGCCCTTCCACTGCGCGGCGCGGCGCCGATGGACTGGGCGATCGTGGCCTACCTCGGGGTCGTCCAGATCGGGTTTGCATACATATGCCTCATCCGGGGCGTGGCGGGGACGCGCGCCTTCGTGGCCGCCCTCTTTCTCCTCATCGAGCCGGTCGCGAGCACCTTCCTCGCGTGGGGGATCCACGGCGAAATCCCGGGCCGCGCAGCCGCTCTCGGCTCTGGGGTGATCGCGCTTGGGCTGGTCCTTCAGGCAAGCTGGGCGAGGGATCCGGGCCGGGCCCGCTAGCCCCTGAACCCAAACGCTGCCGAGGCCTTGGAGATCACTCCGAGTCGACCTCGACGTGGCCCTCGGGCTATCCAGCAAAGTACGACCGCTGACCTGGCCGGAGACGTGCGCGACCACCGCCCGGGCTCAATACGCCTGGATCGTGGGGTCCACCTCCTCCTTCCAAGCCAGGAGCCCACCCTTCAGGTTCCAGACGTTCGTGAACCCCATGCCGAGGAGCGCGGAGGTTGCAAACCCGCTGCGAGAGCCAGAGCGGCAGTAGAGTACGAGGGGGCGTTCCTGTTCGAGTTCGGGGGCCCGTTCCAGGAGCTCGGCGAGCGGGATCCACTTCTGGCCCACCTCCGGCAAATCCGCGATCTCGCGCTCGTACTCCTCACGGACATCGACGAGAGCGATCGCATCCCCGCCGTCGAGGCGCGCCTTCAGCTCCGTCGCCGATATCTCGGGCACCTCCCGGCTCCGCTTCCCAGAACTCATTGGCTAATGACTTGCTCCATCGCTCTCGCCGTTCGCTCCGCCGCCCCCCGATGCCTCTCGATGTACCCCGAAGCATTCGCACCGGTCTCACTGCAAAGGGCCTCGCTCGAGAGTAGGCGCCTGAGCGCACGGACAAGCTCGGACACCCCGCCAACGGCCTCTCCCGCCCCGAGGGCGAGGAGATCCCGAGCACCCCGCGAACTCCGGTACCGGGGTCCGACGAGGACAGGGAGCCCAGCCGCGGCAGGTTCGAGAACGGAGTGGAGGCCCGCGCGCCCGAATCCCCCACCGACGTAGGCGAGGGTGCCGACGGTGTAGAGGTGGGCGAGGACACCGAGGCGGTCGACGATCACCACGTCCCGTCCCTCGTCCCCGCCACGGCGCTCGACCTCCCCAAGCCGGATCGCGGCGAGCCCCGCTCGCCGCGCCCACCCCTCGAGTCTCGCCACGTGGGCCGGACCGGGTTCGTGGGGCGCGACGATCACCCTGAGGCGCGGAGTGGCCGGGGCGAGCGTCGCGACCGCAGAGAGGAGGATCTCCTCGTCGCGTGCCCAGGTGGATCCCGCGACGAGCGTCGGGCGGGGGTCTCCCCGGAACGGGAAGAGGTAGGGCGCCTCGGGCGGTGCTTCCCTGGCGCGGGTCCAGGCGGAGTCGATCCCGGGGTCCCCCGTCACCTCGATCCTCCCCGGCGGAACACCCAGGCGGAGGAAGCGTTCGGCGTCCTCCTCCGCAACGGCGAAGACGCGGGCAAGCGACTCGAAGGCGGGGCGAAGGAGGTGCCTCGCGCCGGGGCGGAGGCGGCCGGCGGCCGGCTCAAGCGTCCCGGCGAGGAGGACGACGGGGATCCCCCGCCCTCGCGCCGCCATCGTCACGCCCGGCCACACCTCCGTCTTCGTGAACCCGAGGAGGGCGGGGGAGAGATCGGCCAAGAGTGCGTCCATCTCGGGGCGGATGTCCCAAGGGAGGTAGGCGGCAACTTCTACGGGGAGGGCACGGGCGAAGGTTTCGGCGGAGGGGGAGAAGAAGGTGTAGGCAGCCTCGATGGCCGGGAGGCGGGCCCGGAGCCGCTCGAGGACGGCGCGGGCCTGAAGGCCCTCACCGACCGAGGGCGCGTGGAGCCAGACCGAGGGGCACCTCGGATCGCGCCGGCCCCGGCCCCAGCCGGTGAGCGTCTCCCGGGCGCTCCTTCGGCCGCGAAGGCCCACGGCGAACTTCGAGCTCCCATGCCAGATGAGAGGGGAGAGGCGGCGGAGGAGCCGGAGTGCGGCCGTGTAGCTTCCCGAACGGATCGACATGGGTGAGAATAGAATCGGGCCGGGGAGGCGCTTCAAGTCGGGGATGGAGGGGGGGACAGGGCCGAGTGCAACGACAACCCGGAGTCGGTGCGGGACCGAGGCGACGGGTGTGGGGCGCGATCCTCGCACTTTTCACCCTCTCTGGATGCAACCCCGTCTATGTGATCCGCGTGGGGTGGGCGGAGAGCAAGATCCTCCGCTCCCGCGTACCCCTCACAGAAATCATGGCGGACCCGGCGACCGACCCCGGCGAGCGCGGGAAGCTCCGGCTCGCATGGGATGCCAGGCGCTTTGCGATCGCCGAGCTCGGGTTTCGGAACGCCGGCGAGTCCTACACCTCGCTTGCGCGCCTCGAATCCGACACGCTCGCCCTCGTCCTCACGGCCGCCTACCCGGACCGGCTCGCGCTCCGCACGTGGTGGTTCCCCGTCGCCGGGCGGATCCCCTACCGCGCCTACTTCTCCGTGGAGGGAGCGGAGGAGGCGAGGGATGCGCTCGAGCGCGCGGGGTTCGACACCTATCTCCGGCCCACGGCGGCGTTCTCCACGCTCGGATGGTTCGCTGACCCGCTCTACTCGACGATGCTGAACACCGACGAGGTCGGGGTCGTCGAGACCGTGCTCCACGAGCTCGCGCACAACCACCTCTACCTCCCGGGGCGAGGCCGCTTCAACGAATCCTTCGCGAACTTCGCCGGACACGTGGCCGCGATCCGCTTTTTCTGCCGGGGCGAGGCGGACGGCCCGTCCACGCTGAGGTGCCGCCGCGCCCGGGCGCGCTGGGAGGACGCGCAGGACATATCCCTGTACATCGACGCCCTCGAGCGGGAGGTCGTGGCGCTCCTCGCCACCCCCGCCGCGCCCGGGCGCACCGGGGCGCCGGGCGACGAGATGGACCCCGCGCTCCTCATCGCCCGCGACTCACTCTACGCGGAGGCCCGCAACGACTTCGAAGCCCGTGTGCAGCCGGCGCTCAGGGCCACAAGCTACTCATATCTCTCGGCCGAGCCGCTGAACAATGCCACGCTCCTCTCGAGGCGCCTCTACCACCACCGGCTCCCCGACTTCGACGCCCTATGGCAAGCGAGTGGAAGGGACCTAGCAACCCTCCTCGGCTGGATGCGCGAAGCCGCCCCCGGGTACGACGATCCCTTCGAGATCCTCGACGCCGAGCCGCCCTCCGGGGCACTCACGGACTGAGCCGCCCGGTATGCGAGGGGCCGGAGCGCGCGGGCGGGAACCCCGCTGCGACTTCCGCCTCCTCCCCCGCACCGCGGCTTCGCCTACCGAGCCTCCTCGGCACCGCCCGCCGCTGCACTCCCCCCGTCCCGCCTCGGATCGGAGGCCAGGGTGAACCCCTCATCGGGGGACAAGAGGACGGCGCCCACCCCGCCGAAGAACATGTGCAACTCCTCGAACTCCCTTACGGGGAGCTCGAGCGCGTCCACCGGGACACCCCGCTCGTAGGCGGCCTGGACGACCCCGTCCTTTCGCTCCACATGAACCCTGGGGTGCCCCACCGCGAGGGGAAGCGGCATCCGGAAGTCGATGAAGTTGACGATCGTCTGATACAGGGCGCTTGTGATCCGGTCCGCACCCGGGCTTCCGAGCGCGAGTACGCTTCCGTCCGCCGAGCGGCCGACGGTCGGGGCCATGTTCGAGGGCAGCCTCGTCCCGGGCGGGTGGGCGTGCAGGCCTCCGCGGGTGAGTTCCTGTTCGCCGAGGCTGTTGTTCATCCAGATCCCGGTGCCCCTCGGCATCACCCCGGAGCCGTAACCGGCCGAGGCGGTGATCGAGCAGGCGAGGCCCGCCGAGTCCACGGCCGAGGTGTGCACGGTCGAGCCGGAGCGGACCCGCCGCCCCAGCCGCCCCAGGGAGTCGGCCGCGAGAAGGCGTTCGCCGCCCCCCCCCTCGGTGTCCTCCACCCCGTCGAGATGCCTCTCCCGGTACTCGAGCACCACGCGCTCGACCCCGACGATCCGGCGCACCGCCTCCCCGTCCCACTCCCCCGGCGCACCACCCAGCCGGTCACCGCTGAGCGCGAGCATCGCGGCAAGCGTCGTGCCGCCGATGGCGGGAGGCGGATTGATCGCGAGCCTCCACTCCCGCATATCGACCCCGAGCGGGCGCCGGACGACGGGGTCGTACGCCTCGAGATCCTCGATCCCAAGGAGCCCGTCGTTCTCCCGCACCTCCCGGGCGATCGCGTGGGCCAGCTCTCCACGGTAGAGCTCCCTCGCACCCTTCTTCGCGATCCGCTCCAAGCTCCCCGCAAGGCCCTCGATCCGGACGATGTCGCCCGCCTCGACGAGCTCTCCCCCCGGTGAATGGATCGCCCTGCTGCTCTCCGGGTTCCACCCGAAGATCCCCTCTCCGCAGAACTCGAGATACACGCGGGAGGTTCGGGAGAGGGGAAACCCGTCCCGGGCCCATTCGTACGCCGGCTCCACGACGAGCTCCCAGGGGAGGCGACCGTACGAGGAGGAGGCGAGTCCCAGGCCGGCGACCGCGCCCGGGGTTCCGATGGAGCCGTAGCCGACCGTGGTGTCGAGCCCCCCGCCGTACTCGAGGTGGACCTCGCGAACGCCCCCGCCGAAGCGCTCCGGATCGAGGCCACGCCCCGGCATCTCTGCGTAGCCGTCGATCGTCACCGGGTCTGCGGCCGGCGGTCCAATCGTGATGAACGCGCCCCCGCCGAGCGAGCAGACGCCGGGCTCCGTCACGAGGGAGACCAGGACGGCGGCGACCGCCGCATCCACCGCATTTCCGCCCTCGTCCGCGATCCGCGCCCCGGCTTCGGCCGCCATCCGGGAGGTGGAGGAAACCCCGACTTTTTGAACCATCGTATCCTTCCGCTCGTCGCCGGCGGCCGCTCGCCCCTCCCGAGCGGAGCCGGGTACCTCCGCGCCCGAACCCGAACCCCGGGAGGCCCCGCCCTTCGCGGAGTTCCCCTTTATCGCGGTTTCCGGCGGGATTATGATTCCCCGTCTTGAAAGTACGCCCCTCTGTCCTGCACACTCGACGGCACCCGCAGCATGACACCAGCTGACATGGAGCGCTACGTCCCGGCCGAGGTGGAGCGGAAGTGGCAGGAGAGGTGGGAGGCCGAGGGCACGAACCGCTTCACCGATTCCGAGCTCCGCTCGGCCAAGGCCCCCTTCTTCAACCTGATGATGTTTCCCTACCCCTCCGCCGAGGGGCTTCACGTGGGGAACATATACGCATTCACCGGGGCCGATGTTCACGGCCGCTTCCACCGCCTGGCGGGGCGGGACGTCTTCGAGCCGATCGGGTTCGACGCCTTCGGGATCCACTCGGAGAACTTCGCGCTGAAGGTCGGGATCCACCCGATGGACCTGATCCCGAGGAACGTCAAGAACTTCACGCGGCAGCTCCGGAGGATCGGGGGGATGTTCGACTGGAGCCACGCCGTCGACACGACGACGCCGGACTACTACCGCTGGACGCAGTGGATCTTCCTCGCGCTCTACCGCGCGGGCCTCGCCGAGCGCGTCAAGGCCCCGGTGAATTGGTGCCCCTCCTGCAAGACGGTGGTGGCGAATGAGCAGGTGGTGGCCGGGGTCTGCGAACGCTGCGACACCGCCGTCGAGCAACGCCGGATCACGCAGTGGTTCTTCAAGATCTCGAGCTACGCGGAGCGGCTCCTGAACAACCTCGACACGCTCGACTGGTCCGAGCCGACAAAGAAGGCACAGCGAAACTGGATCGGCCGAAGCGAGGGCGCGGCGATCCGCTTCCCATTCGGCGAAGAGGGCGAATCGGGCAACTCGTCCAACGCCCACCGGGAGGAGGCAATCGAGGTCTTTACGACACGGCCCGACACCCTCTTCGGGGCGACATACATGGTCCTCGCCCCCGAGCACCCCCTCGTCGACCGGGTCACGACCCCCGCGTGCGCCGACGAGGTAGCGCGCTACCGGAAGGCCGTCTCACGGACGGACCTCGTGACACGGAAGAAGACGGAGAAGGCGAAGACGGGCGTCTTCACCGGCGCGCACTGCATGAACCCGGCGACCGGACGGCCGATCCCGGTCTGGATCGCCGACTACGTCCTGATGGAGTACGGGACCGGGGCGATCATGGCCGTGCCGAGCCACGACGAGAGGGACTACGAGTTCGCCCGCGCCTTCGGCCTCCCGATCCGCCGCGTCGTCGCCCCGGAGGGGGAAGATCCGGGTGCCCCGCTCGAAGAGGCGTATCCGGGCGAGGGGACGATGGTGAACTCGGGGCGCTTCACCGGCATCCCGACGCCCGAGGGGCGGCGTGCCGTCGTCTCGTGGCTCGGGGAGCGGGGGCTCGCCGAGCCGCGCGTCAACTACCGGCTCCACGACTGGTGCATCTCCAGACAGCGGTACTGGGGCCCGCCGATCCCGATTGTCTACTGCGAGGGGTGCGGGGTGGTCCCCCTCCCCGAGGCGGAGCTTCCCGTCCTCCTCCCCCGGGTGGAGGACTTCACCCCCGACGACTCGGGGACAAGCCCCCTTGCCCGGGTGGAGGCGTGGTACCGGACCCGCTGCCCCGAGTGCGGGGGGGAGGCCCGGAGGGAGACGGATGTCTCGGATACCTTCCTGGATTCCTCCTGGTACTTCCTCCGCTACCCCTCGAGTCACGAGGCGGAGCGCCCCTTCGACCCCGAGATCAACCGGCGCTGGCTTCCAGTCGACACGTATATCGGGGGGCAGGAGCACAACGTCCTCCACCTCCTCTACTCGCGCTTCGTCACGATGGCGCTCCACGACCTCGGACACCTGGAGTTCGAAGAGCCGTTCTCCCGCTTCCGGGCGCACGGCCTCATCGTCCGCGAGGGCGCGAAGATGTCGAAAAGCCGGGGGAACGTGATCATTCCCGATCCGATCATCGAGCGTCACGGGGCTGACGCCTTCCGGCTCTACCTCATGTTCCTCGGGCCGTATGCGGAGGGGGGGGACTACCGCGACCACGGGATCCAGGGGCCCTTCGGGTTCCTGAAGCGACTCTGGGAAACGGTGATCCCCGTAGACGGTCTCGCTGACGGCCCCCCGGATCCCATCGTGGAACGGAAGCTTCACCGGACGATCCGGCAAGTCTCGCGCCAGATCCCGGAGCTTCAGTTCAACACGGCGATCGCGGCGATGATGGAGTACCTGAATACCGTGCGCCGGGGGGGGAGGGAGGCAGCCCGCTCCGAGGTGAAGCCGCTCGTCATCATGATGGCCCCCTTCTGCCCGCACATCGCCGAGGAGCTTTGGGAGCGGCTCGGAGAGGAGGGGAGCATCTTCGACACCGCGTCCTGGCCCGCCTTCGATCCCGAGAAGACGGTCGAGGAGGAGATCACGCTCGCGATCCAGATCAACGGAAAGGTCCGCGGCACGATCCGGATACCGGCCGGGTCGAGCGAGGCGGAGACGCTCGCGCTCGCGCGAGGCGAGGCGAACGTGGCTCGACACCTAGAGGGAGCGGAGCTCCGCCGGGTAATCTACGTTCAGGACCGGCTCCTGAACCTCGTCGTATCCACATCGCAGGGGCAGTCATGACCGAGGCTCGAAGCGAGGCACTCCACCTCCCGGATCCGGGAACGCTCAAACTCGCCGTCGACGCGGTGCGGGTCCTTTCGATGGACGCGGTCGAAGCGGCCGCCTCCGGACACCCGGGCGCGCCGATGGGGCTCGCCCCCGCCGGCTACCTCCTCTGGCGCCATCATCTGAGGCACAACCCGGCAAACCCCGATTGGCCGAACCGGGACCGCTTCGTACTCTCGGCGGGCCACGCCTCGATGCTCCTCTACTCGCTCCTCCACCTCTCCGGCTACGATCTCCCGCTTTCGGAGCTCAAGGACTTCCGCCAATGGGAGAGCCGGACGCCCGGACACCCGGAGTACGGGTGCACGCCGGGGGTCGAGACGACGACGGGGCCCCTCGGACAGGGCATCGCGAACTCGGTCGGCATGGCGCTGGCGGAACGCTGGCTCGCCGCCCGCTACAACCGACCGGGCCACACGGTCATCGACCACCGCACCTATGTGATCTGCTCGGACGGCGACTTGATGGAAGGGGTGTCCCACGAGGCCGCAGAGCTCGCGGGACACCAGCGGCTCGGCAAGCTCGTCTGGATCTTCGACGACAACGAGGTCACAATCGAGGGGGATACGAAGCTCGCCTCCTCGACAGACCAGCTCGCGCGCTTCGAGAGCTACGGGTGGCATGTGGAGCGGGTGGCG
This sequence comes from Longimicrobiales bacterium, assembly GCA_965206975.1. GTDB lineage: Bacteria > Gemmatimonadota > Gemmatimonadetes > Longimicrobiales > Gaopeijiaceae > JAAXGI01. The sequence continues at coordinate 1,015,650 of OZ242253.1, forward strand.
GACGGGAACGACCTGCCGCTCCTCGACGCCGCGCTCCGGAGGGCGCGCGGGGAGAGCGAACGGCCCTCGCTCATCGCGCTTCGGACCATGATCGGGTGGGGGAGCCCGAATAAGGCGGGGAGCGCGGACGCACACGGTGCCCCGCTCGGGGCGGATGAGATCGAGGCCACGAAGGAAGCCCTCGGCTACCCGAGCCGGGAGGCGTTCTGGGTGGCAGACGAGGCGCGCCGGGAGTGGGGGCTCGCCGGAGAGCGCGGGAGCGCGCTCGAGGGGGAGTGGCAGGACGCGCTGCGGCGCTACGAGTCCGCATATCCCGAGCTCGCCCAGGAGTTCGAGCGCTCCCTTACGGGCGCCCTCCCGGGCGGCTGGGACTCTGCGTTTGCCGGGTTCCGCGTCCCGGAGAAACCGGAGGCGACCCGAAAGAGCTCGGGGAGGGTGATCCAGCACCTCGCGGGCGCTGTCCCGAACCTCATCGGCGGCTCTGCAGACCTCGCGCCCTCCACAATGACGGAGATCGCCGGCACGCCTTCCCTCCTCCCCGACGCCCCCGAGGGGCGGAACCTCCATTTCGGGGTCCGCGAACACGCGATGGGGGGCATCCTGAACGGGATGGCGCTCCACGGCGGCCTTCACGTCTACGGCGGGACTTTCCTCGTTTTCGCGGACTACATGCGTCCCGCAATCCGCCTCGCCGCGCTGATGGGGCTCCCGGTCCGCTACGTCTTCACGCACGACTCGATCGGGCTCGGCGAGGATGGGCCGACGCACCAGCCCGTCGAGCACCTCATGGCGCTCCGGGCGATCCCGAACCTCCTGGATCTGCGCCCCGCCGACGCGAGAGAGACGGCCGCGGCGTGGCGCCTCGCGCTCGAGCGCTCGAGCGGCCCCTCCTTCCTATCGCTGACACGGCAGGGGGTTGAGCCCCTGGACCGGGGGGAAACGCCGTCGCCGGGGGATGTGAAGCGGGGCGGGTACGTCTTTCGCGAGGCGACGGGCGGGCGACCTGATCTCCTGCTCATCGCCTCGGGCTCCGAGCTCAAGGTGGCACTCGATGCGCGCGGGCGCCTCGAGGCGGAGGGGATCCGGACCCGGGTGGTGAGCCTGATGAGCTGGTATCTCTTCTCCCGGCAGGACGAGCGCTACCGGGACCACGTCCTCCCTCCCGAGATCGCGGCCCGGGTCGCCGTCGAGGCCGGGGCGACCCTCGGGTGGGAAAGGTGGACGGCCCCGAAGGGGCGACCCGTGGGGATCGACCGCTTCGGGGCCTCCGCACCCGCGCCGCGCCTCTACGAGGCCTTCGGGCTCACCCCGGACGCCGTCGCCGAGGCCGCCCGGGCCCTCCTCCGGGACTGCTAGTTCACCGGAATCGAGAACCAGTCGAAGAAGGCGACAAAGAGGAACGTCGCGACGACGAGCGTCGCGAGCATCACCGGTGCCCCCTTCCTGAACCAGAGCCCCGGGGTGATCGCGAGGCTCGGGTCGTTCTCCTCCCGGGCAAGCCGCTCGGAGACCGTCACGATGAAGACGTTCGCCGTGGAACCGATATGCGTTCCGTTCCCGCCGAGCCCGACCCCCATCGCGAGCCCCCACCACATCGGGGCAACGTTAATTCCCTGCGTCTCCATCCCGAGGATGATCGGGATCATCGCCGCCGTGAAGGGGATGTTGTCGATCGCCGCCGAGAGGAAGGCCCCAACCCACATCAGGGTGACGGTTGCGAGAAGGAGGTTCGACTCCGCGAAGGGCTGGATGAACTGCCCGACGTAGGTCAGGAACTCGCTGTGCTCGACGCCGCCGATCACGACGAAGAGCCCGATGAAGAAGATCAGGAGGGGGACCTCGACGTGCTCGACCGCATCGTCCATCAGGAGCCTTCGGGAAGCGAAGATGAGCGCTGTCATCCCGAGGACGGCGACGAACCACGGCTCCCAGTGGAGCGCGTTGTGGAGGATGAAGAGAATCGTCATCAGGACGAGGACGATGATCGACGCCCTCCAGAGCTTCGGATCCTTGATCTTCACCTCTTCCAAGTCGAGCTCGGCCGGCTTCTCGGAGAGCTGCTTGTGGAAGAGGAAGCGAAGGAGGACCAGTACCACGAGCCAGCAGACGAAGACCGGGGGGCCCATCCGGATCGCGAAGGTGTTGAAGGATATGTCGGCTGCGGACCCGATCATCAGGTTCGGCGGATCGCCGACGAGCGTACCGATCCCTCCGGTGTCGGAGAGGAGCGCCGCCGCGAGCAGGTAGGGGATCGGGTTCACCTTCTGCGCCTGGGCCACGAGGATGATGAGCGGCCCGAAGATCACGACGGTCGTGACGTTGTCGAGGAGGAGGGAGAGGACGGTTACCGCGGTTCCGAGGAGAACCAGCATGAGGTAGAGCCGCCCCTTGCTGAAGACGGCGAGCTTGTAGGCCATCCACGCGAAGCCGCCCGTCGGGATCATGATGGAGACGACCGTCATCATTGCGGCCAGGAGGAAGATCACGTTCCAATCCACCGCCTCGACCGCCCCGAGCGGATCGTAGAAGCCGTAGAGCTGGCCCACGATCACCATTGCCACGGCACCGGCCGTAGAGACCTTCGAGCGCTCCAGCCCGTGGATCTGCTCGGTGAAGATTCCGATGAATGTGATCGCCAACACGACCGCCGAGACGATCATCGCTTGCGTCAAGACTAGCTGCTCCATCCGTCGTACCTCCGAAAGTTGAGTCGCCAGCGGAACCGTCGCCGGGGCCGGGCGTATCGGTACCTCGGCCCCGGAGCGCTCCTCCCGGGACGCAGTCGCCGAGCCACACCCAAGACCGGGGCTCGCGTGTCTTCCGGCTCGGCGGCGAGGACGAAGGACTCCGCCGAGCCGCACCCGCTCATGCGTACCTCCCTCCCCCTCGTCCAACGCGAAGCGGGAGGCTCCTCAGCCGACCCCTACAGCCGGGAAAGAGACCGTATATACCGGGCGAGTTGAGACCCGTCAAGTATGTTCCCGGGGCACTTGAGTCCACTCGGAGACGAAGCGAGCGTCAGCGGGGGCCAACGCCATGCGATGGAGCGCCTCCCTCGGGCACCAAGCCAGCTCCTCGTGCTCCGCCGCGGCGGGCACACCCGAGACGGATACCTGCACGAAGGTGATCGCGAAGGGCGAGCCCGGGTCGACCGCCCGGTAGAGCACGGGGCCGAGGCCCTCGACTTCGAGTCCCAGCTCTTCCTCGAGCTCCCTCGCTACCGCATCCCCGAACGACTCGCCCGCCAACATCTTCCCACCCGGGAACTCCCAGAGGCCGCCGTGGCGCTTCTGCCGCGGACGCCGGCCAAGGAGGAGAAGGCCCTCCCTCTCGATCACCGCGGCCACGACCGGAATGGGAGCGCCTCCGTAGCGCACCTAGGCGGAAGCGGGGCTGTGAGTGGATCCGGAGGCTTGCTCCGACGAGCCCGCCCCACTCGGCGGGAGAGCCGGCCTCGCAAAGACGACCGGCCCGGCGGGCGGGCCGCCGGGCCGGTCCGGATACGGCCTCAAACTGAGGTGTGATCCGAGATTACATCCCGGGCCACGGTGGGCCATGGTCGCCCGACGCCATCGAGCGCTCTCCCATGTAGACGAACTTCTGGATGCGCTTGCCTTCGTAGGTCTCGGACGTGTAGATGTTGCCCTGGGCGTCCGTCGCCAAGCTGTGGGCACCGAAGAACATCCCGGGATACCGGCCGCCCTTCCCGAAGGTATAGAGCTCACGGAGCGTCTCACGCTCGACGACGCGCACCTTCTGGTTCCGCCCGTCCGTGATGTACAGGTAGCGCTGGTCGGGATCGCTGGAGAAGGCCACATCCCATGTGGAGCCCTCGCCGAGCGACTCGTTCTGGTAGAACTCCTCCATGATGAACTCGCCCTCGGTCGTGAAGACCTGGATCCGGTTCTCCTGCCGGTCGCAGACATAGACCATGCGATCCGCCGATACGTCCGCGCAGTGCACCGGGCCGCGGAACTGCGGGGCGGGCTCCCGGTCCGCGCCTCTCGGCCCGAAGGGGTAGTCGTCAACGGGGTCGTTCCCGTATGCGCCCCAGTACCTGAGCATCTCCCCGCTCTCGGGATCGATCACCGCCACGCGGCGGTTCAAGTACCCGTCCGCGAGGTAGACCTCGTTGGCTTCCGCGTCGACGAAGATCTTCGCGACCCGCCCGTAGCCCTCCGGGTCGTGGCTGTCGCGCATGTAGGCGCCGGAGCCGTCCGCGCGCGCATCCGCGGAGCCGAACTGTGCGACGATGTCGCCTTGCTGCGTCAGCTTCAGGACGTGGGCATCACCGGCGCCATTGCCGCCGACCCAGACGTAGCCCTCGTGATCCACGAAGATCCCGTGGTTCGAGGTCGGCCACTCGGCGCCCTGGTACATATCGCCGGGCCCGGCACCCCAGGCGTGCACGACGTTCCCGTCCATATCGAAGGCGAGAATCGGCGGGGCGCCCACACAGCACTCACCCGTCGGCGGATCCTGCTCCGCTCCGGACTCGCCCCCGGTGAGGGTAGCCGAACTCCGGTGCACGAGCCAGATGAGTTCGTTGGCATCCACCCATACTCCGATCGCGTTGCCGAGGAGCCAGTTCTCGGGCAGCGGCTGAGGCCAGAATGGATCGACCTCGAAGTACGGCGCCGTCACGCTCTGGGCCTCAGCGCTGTCCTGCAGCTGGGACTCGCACGCCCAGAGGACCGCGATTGCGGCGACGAAGCCGACTCCAATCCACACCTTACGTTTCGAACTCATCGTACCCTCTCCCTCACAGTAGGAAGCGAAACCACCCACATCCAAGAGATGCGCAGGCACGGCTTCGCGCAAGTACTCGTCGACGATCTGCCGGACCCTCCAAGGAGGCATCTTACGGCCTCCCCTCCCGCCTGTCCATAGCAGATCATAACAATCGCGCTCCTTCGGTATCGACTCGTGGGCCCACTCTGCCTAGCTTTCGGCCGTCCTTGGCGCGGAGCACACCTGCGGCTCCCTGGCGCCGTATCGAGGAGCGCCGGCCGGCCACCGCGCGCTCGAGCGTTCCCACACGCATCGCCCCGGACCAGGCAGGACGTTTAGCACGCATGTCGACGGCCGTCAGGGAGCGGCTCTCCCCGTCCTCTTTCATCGGAGTCGAGGGAGAGGGCATCATCTCGTTTGGCTCGGGCCAGCCCGACCTCCCTCCGCCACCGGAAGCTTTCCACGTACTCGGACGATTCCGGGACTTCAAGTACGGGTTCATCCAAGGGCTTCCCGAGCTTCGCGAGGAGCTCTCCGGGCAGTACCCCGACTCGACCCCCGCGAGCGTGATCATCACCAACGGGGCCTCCGAGGCGCTCGACTTGGCGCTTCGGATCATCGCGCGAAAGGACGGCCCGGGGGCGCCGAAGGTCCTCATGGCCCGGCCGTACTACTACTCCTACCCGGAGATGGCCCGCTTTGCGGGGCTCGAGCCCATCTTCGTGAGGACCGTGGAGGGGCGGATCGATCTCGAGGATTTCTCCTCGAAGGTGAAGGGGTGCCGGGCCGTGATCATCAACTCACCCTCGAACCCCACGGGGCGCGTCGAGGCCGTCGAGACACTAAAGGAAATCGAGAAGATCACGAGCGAGGCGGGAATCTACGTCCTGTCCGACGAGGTCTACAAGGATCTCATTTACGTTCGTGAGAACTACCTGATCAACGGTCCCCGTGTCGTGACGATCAACTCCTTCTCGAAGACGTACTCGATGTGCGGGTTTCGGATCGGCTACCTCTGGTCGCTCGACGAGAATCTCGTCTCGGACGTCGTGACGATGAAGACCCACACGTCGATGAACACGAACATCCTGTCGCAGGAGATGGCGCTCGCCGCCGCGCGCGCGCCGCTCGCCTACATCGAGGGGCAGCTCGAGGTCTGGCGCGCCCGGCGCGACCTCATCTACCGCGGGCTCCTCGATCTCGGGTTCGACGTGTGGCGCCCCGAGGGGGCCTTCTACGTGATGCCGCGGGTGCAGGACCCCGAGGACTTCGTCTGGCAACTCTACCACGAACACAAGGTGATCACCTACCTGGGAGAGTGGTTCGGAAGCCCGACCCGGGTGCGGCTATCCTACGCCCTCGACATCGAGAAGATCGAAGCGGGCCTCGGGCGCATCCGAGCGTACCTGGCGGAGAAGTGATGCGACCGGAGCGCAAGCACCCAGGCGGGGTGAATCCTCTTGGCATCGTGCCCCGATGACCCTCGACCCTCGCAAGGACGGAGCAATGAAACGGAAGTGGGTCTACCTGTTCACCGAACTCGAGGCCGTCGAGGCCCACGCGGGAGAGTGGGAGGAGGTCCGCGCTCTCCTGGGAGGCAAGGGTGCGAACCTGGCGGAGATGACGCGGATCGGGGTCCCCGTGCCACCGGGGTTCACGGTTACGACGGAAGCGTGCATCGCCTACCTCGCGGAGGAAGGCCGCTTCCCGAAGGACATTTGGGAGCAGCAGATCGAGGCGCTCCACCGGATCCAGGCGGCGACGGGGAAGGAGTTCGGGAGCCCGGAGAGACCGCTCCTCGTCTCGTGCCGCTCCGGGGCGAAGTTCTCGATGCCTGGGATGATGGACACGATCCTCAATCTCGGGATGAATGACGAGGTCGCACAGGGGATGGTCGAGCTCACCGGGGATCCGCGCTTCGTCTACGATGCGTACCGGCGGGTGATCCAGATGTTCGGAAGCGTCGTCCGGGGGATGGACGGCGAGATCTTCGAGGAGGCGCTTCGCCACCGGAGGATCGCCGCAGGCGTCGCCTCGGATTCCCTACTCGGCGCGGAGGACTGGATGGCGCTCACCCAGCGCTTCAAGGAGCTCGTGAGGGCCCACACCCGCGCGCCGTTCCCGCAGGACCCCCTCGAGCAACTCAGGTCGGCGACGGAGGCCGTCTTCGAGTCGTGGAACGGGAAACGGGCGTTCGACTACCGCGAGGCGTCGGGGATCCCCCACGACCTGGGCACAGCCGTCAACATCCAGACGATGGTCTTCGGCAACATGGGAGAAAGCTCGGCGACCGGCGTCGTGATGAGCCGGAATCCCTCCACCGGGGAGCCGGGGCTCGCGGGGGACTTCCTCATCAACGCACAGGGGGAGGACGTCGTCGCGGGGACGCGGGCAACCCTCGACATCAAGGTCATGGAGGAGGAGTTTCCCGAGGCGTACCGCAAACTCGTGGAGATCGCCGACACGCTCGAGCGCCACTACCGGAACATGCAGGACCTCGAGTTCACGATCGAGAACGGGAAGCTCTGGCTCCTCCAGGCGCGGAACGGGAAGCGAACCGCGCAGGCGGAGGTCCGGATCGCGGTGGATATGGTCGAAGAGGAGCTCCTCCGCCGGGAGGAGGCGGTCCTTCGCGTGAGTCCGGAGCAGGTGGCCTTCTACCTCCACCCGCAGTTCGCCGACGAGGTACACGCTCGGGCCGAGCGGATCGCCGAGGGGCTCAACGTATCGCCGGGGGCTGCGGTCGGCGTCGTGGCCTTCGATGCGGACACCGCTGAGGCGTGGGCAAGGAAGGGGCGGGACGTCATCATGGTGCGACCCGAGACGAAGCCCGACGACGTGCACGGGATGCTTGCATCCGAGGGGATCGTCACGACCCGCGGGGGTCGGACGAGCCACGCGGCGCTCGTTGCGCGCCAGTTCGGAAAGCCTGCCGTCGTGGGGATCGAGGCGCTCGAAATCGACGTGGAGGACAAGGAGGCCCGGATCGGGGAGCTCGTCCTCAAGGAGGGGGATGCGATCTCGATCGATGGGGCGCTCGGCGAGGTCTACCTCGGGTCGCTCCCAACCGTTGTGCCGGACCTCTCCGATCCCTCGCTCGCGCGCCTGCTCGGGTGGGCGGATGAACTCCGCAGGCTCCAGGTCTGGACGAATGCGGATTACCCGGAGGATGCCCGGCGCGCGCGGGAGCTCGGGGCGGAGGGGATCGGGCTCTGCCGAACGGAGCACATGTTCTTCGAGGAGGACCGCCTCCCGGTGATGCGGGAGATGATCATGGCGCGGAACTCGACCGAGCGGGAGGAGCCGCTTGAGCGGCTCCTCCCGCTGCAGCGGGCCGACTTCGAGGGCCTGTTCCGGGAGATGGACGGGCTCCCCGTCGTCGTCCGGCTCCTCGATCCGCCCCTTCACGAGTTCCTCCCGAACCATCAGGAGCTCCTCCGGGAGCTCGCGGAGCTCAAGGTAAAGCTCCAGCACCTTGATACCCTCCGCGAGATCGACGACACGCTCGAGGAAATCCGGGAGAAGCAGGACTTCCTCTCCCGGACCGAGGACCTCCTCGAGGCGAACCCGATGCTCGGGACGAGGGGGGTTCGCCTCGCGATGCTCCTCCCCGAGCTCACCCGCATGCAGGCCCGCGCGCTCTTCCAAGCGGCAAGCCGGTGCATGCGGGAGGATGTCGATGTACGGGTGGAGGTCATGGTCCCGCTCGTCTCCCACCTGAACGAACTCACCACCCAGCGGGCGCTCGTGAAGACGGAGGCAGAGGCTGTGATGGAGGAGGAGGAGGTCGAGGTGCCTTACAAAGTGGGAACGATGATCGAGATCCCGAGGGCCGCGCTCACGGCAGACGAGATCGCCTCCACTGCGGAGTTCTTCTCCTTCGGGACGAACGACCTGACGCAGACCGTCTTCGGGATTTCGAGGGATGACGCGGAGTCCGGATTCCTGCTTCATTACGTGCGCGAGAAGATCCTTGCCGACAACCCGTTCGCGACGCTCGACGTGGATGGGATCGGCCGGATCATGAAGATAGCCGTCGAACTCGGACGGAAGGTTCGACCCGATCTCGAGATCGGGATTTGCGGGGAGCACGGGGGGGACGCGAGATCCGTCGAGTTCTGCCACGAGATCGGGCTCGACTACGTGAGCTGCTCCCCCTTCCGGGTGCCTGCGGCACGGCTCGCCGCCGCGCAGGCCGCCGTTAAGGAAGCGGGGTGGCGCCCAATGCCGGCAGCACCGAGGGACGAGCCGGTACGCCCCGACGAGCCGGGGACCGAGGCAGGGGAGAGGGCCCTGGAGGGCGCCGCAACGCCCTGAGACGCGCTACGCGCTCCCCTTCCTCCGCCCCCTCGCGGGGCGGGGCGACGCACGACCAGGGAGCGCATCGTATGCCGTCTCTCGGCGGGGGCCTTGCGGCGAGAGATCCGCCGCCCCGTTCAGCGCTCGGCCGCCGCGATGTCGAGGACCGCGCCCCCGAGGGCCCGCACCCGCTCCTCGTCACCCGGGCTCTCCCCGAGGCTGATCCGCCGCGCATCGCCCCAGAGCTGCGTCGCGATCTCGGCGAGCGCGGCGCGCTTCCCTGCCCCGGCCGCCACCGCCTCGGCCGCGGCGAGCTGGTCCGTCACCTCCCGGATCCTCTCGGGCGGAAGGCCCTCAGCGCGCGCCACCTGGTCCAGGAGCGCGCGGGCCACGACGAAGGCGGCAGGCCAGGCGATCCGCGGCTGCTCTTGGGGATTGAATGTCTGGAGCTCGACGAGTCGCGCCGCATCAATCTCGTTTTGCGTCAGGTACTCGCTCGGCGCAAGTTCGAAGACATCGAGGCCCCGCAGCTCCTCCGACCCGTAGATATTCCCGTTGTACCAGTAGGCCGACCAGTAGCCGCCGGACATGAGCTCCGTCGCACTCATCGGCCCCCGGTCGAAGTACGCGATCTCGTAGGGGTTCTCCGAATCGGTGAAGTCGAAGATGGAGATCCCGCCTTGATACCACGCCTGCACCATGATGTCGCGGCCCGGGACGGGGATGAGTGAGCCGTTGTGCGCCACACAGTTCTCGGTCTCGGACTGTGCCGCGGGGAGCTTGAAGTACCCGGCGAAGTGGAGCCTCCGGTCGACGACATCGAAGACCGCGTTCGCACCCCAGTTCGGGGGGTCGGTCGCGAGACAGCGCGGCTGCCCGCCCCCACCCCACTCGTCGGTGAAGAGGACCTTCGAACCGTCGTTGTTGAAGGTCGCCGAATGCCAGTAGGCGAAGTTGGGGTCCACCACCTGATCGATCCGCACGGGGCTCGCGGGATCCTGGATGTCAAAGAGGACGCCGTTGCCCTGGCACGCCCCCGCCGCAAGCCCGATCTCCGGGTACGCGGTGATATCATGGCACGACGTCGTCTGACTCGTCTCCTGCGTCGCGGGGCCGTGATCCCCTCCCTGCCAGAGGCCCGCGATCGAGCCCGTCTCGGGACTCGCAAAGACCCTCGGCTCGGAGACGACGCGCGCATCCTCAGGTGCGTCCAAGGGGACGTGGATAACCGAAATCCGCCAGAACGAGGTCCCGGGTTCGTTCGGGTCCGCGATGTCGAGGCACCCCTCGAGCTCCTCGGCGGCCGAACCCCGGACGTGCCCGAGACGTAGATGTAGACGCTCTGGTCATCGTTCGGATCGCTTACCACGGTGTGGGTGTGCGAGCCCCGGCACGTCTGGACGGCTGCCACTTGGCGCGGGTTCCCGATATCGCTGATATCGAAGATCCGGACCCCCCGGAATCGCTCGGGACCAACCTCCGCCTCGATCTCCTCCTCCGTCGCAACTCCGCAGTCGAGCCTGCCCCGCCGCTCCTGATCCGAGCGGAAAAGGAGGTCTCCGTAGACTGAGAGGTCGCCCTGCGCGCCTGGGCAGACGACCGAGCTCACGAGTTCGGGGTTTGCCGGATCCGCGACGTTGTAGACGTTGAACCCGTTGTAGTTCCCGACGAATGCGAGGTCGTCCCGGAAGGCGAGATCGGAGTTCTTGAGGGGCGGAAAGCCGGGATCGTCCGCGACGAAGAAGCCGGGCGGGCGGTCCTGATGGCCCACGAGCTCGAGGTTCAAGCTCGCCTCCTCCGCATCCATCCACCCGGCGCCGAGCCCGACCCTCGGGTCGGCTCCCGCGGCGGCCCCCTGGGCGGCGAGCGCCACGGGGAGTGCGAGGGATCCGAAGAGTAGCGTGGCAGCCGCCAGAACGCCCGGACCCGGGAGGAGACGACGATGCCTCACCAACAGCAAGTCATTCATGGCTCGTTCCTTGAAGTTCTGCACCGGGACCGCCCGTCAGCGGGCTTCGGAGAGCATCCTGACCATCCGTGCAATCTCGATGCGTTGATCACTGTCGACATCCACCGCGAATTCGAAGATCACCGCTTCCTCCGCCGCCGACTCACCCTCGAAGAGCTCCCTCACCATCGTGAGCGCACCCTCATGATGACGGATCATGTAGATCAGAAAGAGGCGATCGAATTCAGCGCCCGAGGCCGCCCCCAACTCGGCCAGCTCCTCCGGGGTGAGCATCCCGGGCATCATCACCGGCTCCCCCGCCGCCGAGGGGAGCTGATGCCCCAGCGCGGGATCGGGGATCTCCTCCCCGTGCTCGCCTAACCACCGCTCCATCAGCGCGATCTCGTCCCCTTGGGAGCGACCAATCCGCTCAGCGACGAGACGCACCCCCTCGCCCTCCGCCCGAGCCGGCACGAGCGCGGCGAGGGTAATCGCCTGAGCGTGGTGCGCGATCATCCCCTGCATGAAACGGATATCGGCCTCGGTCACCCTCGGGGAGAGGGAGAGCCGGGCCTCCTCCGCGTCCACCACTCGGCTCGGCTCCCCAGGTGCGCCCGGGCGGACGGCACGCCCGGCAGATGCCCCGGGCGACTGGCAAGCTGCCGGTGCGAGGGCGAGGGCGAGGACCAGGGACCCGGTCCGTGCGTGCGGAGCGAGCACGGTCAGCGGACAGCTCCGTGTAGTGTCAGCAGGATCAGCGCAGGCCACGTTGAGCGTAGGCACGGGGGGCTAGGGCACACAAGTACAGGACGAACTCCCCTCTCGGCCTGCGGCCCTCTTCTCCCCGCTCTCGCCTCAACACGGATACGCCCCTCACGCCTCCATACGCTACACTCTCAACTCAAGGAGGACCGCTGCTTACCGCAGGACGGGCGAGGTGCCTCGCCGCCGCGACCTTCCGTCCTACGACCCGCTTCCCCCGTCGACCGCGCCTGCGCACCCGGGCAGCTCCCCGCGGCAGGCAGGCAGCTCCCTCGTGCGCCGCGGGCCAAGAGGGAAGCTCACTGATAGACCTGGAAGTAGATCACGGGCCAGGCGAGCACAGCGAAGTACCAGAAGACCTGGGCGGCCATGAAGTGGCCCGCGGTGAGCGCACCGCGACGAAGCCGAACCCACGTCCCCCCCAGCCACGCGAGGGCCGCGGTCGTGTGCGCGGCATGGGCACCCACGATCAGGTAGAAAAAGGCGCCGTACGCGCTCGAGAGGTCGAGGCCCTCCCGGATCAGGCCCACCCACTCGAACCCCTGGAAACTCACGAAGAAGGCGCCGAGGAGGAGCGCGACCGCGAGAGGAACAGCGGCCCGGCGAGACGCCGACCGGAATGCCAGCTGGGCCCAGAGGAGCGCGCAACCGCTGAGGAGGAGAGCCATCGAAGTCACCGCCGTCTCGGCAACGGGCAACCGGGGCTGATCGAGGGGCGGCCAGATCTCTCCGACCTGGCCGGAGATGAACTGCACGTGGGCAGAGATGAGCCCCGCGAAGAGCATCGTCTCGGTCACGACGACAAGGATCACCGCGATCACGCCGTTCGGGAGGCGGGGCGCCCTCCCGTCCGGTGATCCTTCTTCCATCATCCTAAGAACCGCGTTCATGCCATGTCGTCGATTCGGGTTGGAATGAGGGCCCGCCAGCCGCGCCCTCCCGAGCCGTCCGCCTCGCGCACTAGGTGCCAGAGTGTGAGGGAGGTAGAGGTCCGCTGGCGATCCACCTGCTGGAATCGGGGCCGGCTACGCCGCCGCCACGGCGCCCCCAAGTTCCGCGACGTCAATCCCGAGGCCCAGTGCCACGCCTTCCCCATAGGCGCGATCGGCCTTCAGGAAGTGGCCAACCTGCCGCAGCTGAATCTCCCTCGGCACCGGCTTCATCGCGCGCACCAGGTTCCCGATGAGCCGATCCTGCTCTTCGGCCGTCATCAGCCGGAAGAGGTCACCGGGCTGCCTGTAGTCGTCGTTTCCGTCACGGTGGTCGTAGCGGTAGGCGTCCCCATCCACCTTGAGCGGCGGCTCGACGTGGTGGTGGTCCTCCGTGGGCCCGCCAAAGCTGTTCGGTTCGTAGTTGACGGCACGTCCCGCGTTGCCGTCGTGGCGCATCGCACCGTCCCGGTGGTACGAGTGGACCGGACAGCGGGCCTGGTTCACCGGGAGCGTCTCGTAGTTGACGCCGAGGCGATAGCGGTGCGCGTCGGCGTAGGAGAAGATGCGGAACTGGAGCATCTTGTCCGGGCTGTGGCTGATCCCGGGCACCTGGTTCGCAGGCGAGAAGCTCGACTGCTCCACCTCGGCGAAGTAGTTCTCCGGATTCCGGTTGAGATCGACGGTCCCCACCTCGATCAGCGGGTACTCGCCGTGCGGCCACACCTTCGTCAGGTCGAAGGGGTTGAACCAGGGCGTCTCGGCCTCCGCCGCGGGCATCACCTGGATGCAGAGGCGCCACTTCGGGCAGTCGCCGTTCTCGATCGACCGGAAGAGGTCGGCCTGGTGTGACTCGCGGTCTGCCCCGACAGCCTCGGCACCCTCCGCGTCGGTCAGGAAGCCATGGCCCTGCAGCGTCTTCAGGTGAAACTTGCACCAAGTCCGCTCGCCCGCCGCGTTGATGAGGCTGTACGTGTGCGAGCCGTAGCCGTTCATGTGACGGTACGACCTTGGCAGACCGCGGTCCGAGAACAGAATCGTGACCTGATGGAGACTCTCGGGCGAGAGCGACCAGAAGTCCCACATCGCGGTGGGGTTCCGGAGGTTCGTCTTCGGATCGCGCTTCTGGGTCCGGATGAAATCGGGAAACTTGTAGGGGTCGCGGACGAAGAAGACCGGCGTGTTGTTGCCTACCAGGTCCCAGTTGCCCTCGTCCGTGTAGTACTTCATCGCGAAGCCGCGCACGTCACGCTCGGCATCCGCCGCGCCCCGCTCGCCCGCCACGGTCGAGAAACGCCAGAAGCACGTGGTCTCCTTGCCGATCTCGGAGAAGAGGCAGGCCTTCGTGTAGCGGGTGATGTCGTTCGTTACGGTGAGCGTTCCATAGGCCCCGGAACCCTTGGCGTGCACCACCCGCTCAGGAATCCGTTCGCGGTTGAAGTGCGCGTGCTTCTCGAAGAGCTGCCAGTCCCCGACGAGGAGCGGTCCCCGGGGGCCGGCGGTCAGGCTGTTCTGGTTGTCGCCGACCGGAATCCCGGCCGCCGTGGTAAGCTGCGTCTTCCCTGCCATCTCGATCATACCTCCTGCATATGCGGCTTGCCGAGGCACCCGGCTCGCAACGAGTACCTTGAGGAACGTATTCGCGTCCCATTCTAACCGCGTGAGATCGGTGGATACAGGTGGGGTGGCCCGCGTGGAGGCTGAACGGGGCTCCGCACTGCGCGGTCCGCGGCACCCGGCCAGGTACGCGCCGGAGCAACGCGGAAGCCGGGCCGGGACCCACCGGCGCGCGGAGAGTTGGATCGGCGCCGATCCCTTTGCGCCGGAAAGGCCGAGGCCTCTATTCTCTTCCCTCAGGCGTCAGACACGACCCAAGACAACCGGAACAGACCCAATGAACGAGAAGATCGGCTGTGGTTCGGCCTCCGTCCTCGCGACCGTGGCGGTGTCCCTCGTCATGCTCTCTCTCATTTCCCCGGTACCAGGGGAAGCAGCACAAGAGTCTTTTCGTGCCCGCCTATCCCCACTCCCGGTAAACGGGGTCACGGTCTCCACGATCACCGGCGTTGGCGGCGTTCGGGCAACGCTCGCCGGGAGTGAGCTCACCCTAGAGGTAGACTTCCGGCAACTGAGTTCGGCTGCAACGGAGGCCGAGCTTCGGACGGCCCTTCCCGGACTTCGAGGGCCGGTGGTCGCCTCGCTCGAGGCCACGGCGACGCAGGCGGGGGAGGTCAGCGGGTCCGTGACACTCTCGGGCGAGCAGGTCGAGCTCCTCCGCGGTCACTCGCTCTACGTGCAGATCAACAGCCAGGGGAACCCAGAGGGCGAGCTCCGAGGGTGGCTCTACGACCTGGAGACGATCGGTTCGGAGCCAGCGAACATCGAGACCGAAACGCTGACGGTGGCAGACCTCCTTCGCGAATTCGTTCCCGTCACCGACGAGGTGCTCGAAGACCCCGACCCGGCTGACTGGCTCATGATCCGCCGGAATCACCACGCGCACAGCTACAGCCCTCTCGATCAAATCACGCGAGAGAATGTGGGCGGGCTCCGCCTGGAGTGGATCTGGCAGATGAACGACGGGGCCTCGGAGCCGGCGCCGATCGTATACGACGGCGTGATCTACCTGATCAATCCGAGCAACGTCGTCCAGGCCCTGGACGCCCGGACGGGCGACCTGATCTGGGAGGCGGCAACCGGACCGGATGACGGCCAGGACATGCGCAATATCGCGATCTACGGCTCGAACATCATCCAGGCGACGACGGACGCACGGATCGTGGCCCTGGATGCCCGGACGGGCGAGCAGGTCTGGGAGACCCAGATCCAGGAGGGGAACGCAAACTCAAGCGGGCCCATCGTCGCGGACGGAAAGGTCCTGAATGGGCTCGGGCAGTGCTCCCGGTATCGCGAGACCCGTTGCTTCATCAGCGCCCACGACGCGACCACGGGCGAGCTGGTGTGGCGGTTCCACACGATCGCCCAGGCGGGCGAGACCGGTGGAGACACCTGGGGTGACCTCGACAACATCTTCCGGCAGGGGGGCGAGACGTGGATCACGGGAAGCTACGACCCGGAGCTCAACCTGACATACTGGGGCACGGCGCAGGCGAAGCCCTGGGTGCCCGTGAGCCGCCACCTGACGATCTTCGATGAGGGACTCTACACGAACGCGACCGTCGCGGTGGATGTCGAGACCGGCGAGCTCGACTGGTACTTCCAGCACGTCCCCGGCGAGGCGCTCGACCTCGACGAGGTCTTCGAGCGCGTCCTCGTGGATCGCGGGGACGAGCGCCTCGTCTTCTCCATCGGAAAGCACGGGATCCTCTGGAAGAACGACCGCGTCACGGGTGAGTTCCTGGGATTCGCGGAGACGGTCTACCAGAACGCCTTCACAGACATCGATCCCGAGACCGGAGCCATCACGTACCGCGATGACATCATCGACGCCCAGATCGGGGAGTGGACGCCCGGGTGCCCGAGCAGCGCGGGGGGGAAGGATTGGCACTCCATGAGCTACCACGAACCGACCGGGGTGCTGATCGCTCCCCTGAGTCAGACGTGTCTCGAGAACCAGGCCCGCGAAGTGGAGCTCGTCGAGGGGAGCGGGGGGACGGCATCGGCTCGGCTCTTCTTCGAGATGCCGGGCTCAGACGGAAATCTGGGAAAGCTCGCGGCGTATCACGTCGACACCCTCGAAGAAGTGTGGAGCTACGAGCAGCGGGCGTCCTTCATCACCGGGGTTCTCTCGACGGCCGGCAACGTCGTCTTCGCGGGTGACCTGGACCGGAGGTTTCGCGCCTTTGATGTGAGCACTGGGGAAATCCTCTGGGAGAGCCGGCTCGGAACATCCGTGCAGGGGCACCCCGTGTCCTACGCAATCGACGGGAAGCAGTACGTCGCGGTCACCACCGCCACATGGGGGACGAGCCCTAGAGCCGTCCCTAGGGTCGTCGCACCGGACGTGAGGCACCCGAGCACCGGAAATGCGCTCTACGTCTTCAGCCTCCCCGACTGACGGGGCGACCCATCGGGGAGCGGGCGGCGATCGGGGGGGGCGAGCATCGGACAGTGCTCGGTGCCCGACGGTTCCGCTCGCTCATCCCGCAGGAGCTTCCTGCCGGGATAGCGCGTGATCCACAAAGGCGGCCACGCCCTCGAGGTCCCGCCGCACCGAAATCCCCTCACGGATCGACGCGAGTTGGTCCGGGCTGTGGGCAAACGCGACCACCGGCCGGCCGTACCTTGCGGCCAGCCTCGCCTCGCTTGCCGTCCCGGCCCCACCAGGGAGGAGAACCACCACATCGGCGGTCAGCACATTGATGTGGTTGCGCGATCGGCTTCCCGCCCCCTCCACGCCCCTCTGCGGGAGATGGGTCCGGATCGCAATCTCCACCCATGGGTTCGGGTAGCCGCCGACGGGGGCCCCTCGCTCCTCATCCCATGGGAGGATCCCGAGGACCGAACCGCTTCGCCCCTCCACGCGGGAGAAGCCCTCGCTCACCGATGCCATCACTCCGCCTCCGCCTCCAGTGAGGAGATGGACTCCCCTCCTCGCCAGCCACCCCCCCAAGGGCCAGGCGAGTTCGCGGTGAGGCTCGCTCCCCGAGCCCATGACCCCCACGACCGGTATTTGGTGCGGGTGGATATGACGCTGTGACATCTGCCCGTGTGCTCCATTCAGGTAGACGGCCGACTCACGGCCTCGAAGCTGCTACGTCTCCCGCGACCGCGAAGCATCGCACCGCCAAGCCGGACGTACCCTCACCCGGTCCGAATGCCTGCGCCTCTCACCCGTGGAGCCGGTCGGAACTAGCTGTCCGATGGCAAGACGCCTGCGCGCCGGAGAGTGAGGCTCCCCGCGTCGCCCCGCATGCGGACCGCGGCGGACCGACCACACTTGCTCCGAGAAAATCGAGACCGTACGGTGTCCGGGGGCAGACATCCACTCCCTTCCGCTTGCCGACCCCCCGAACGAAGAGCGAGAGACCGCGCTCCGGCATCCGGGGTGCACGGCGCCCATAGCGCAGGAGGTCAAATCATGTCTATACCCGGACCGAGCAGGTGGACGCAAGCGTTCGCGGCCCTCCTGCTCCTACTCTGCGCGCCGTCCCTCGCCGCGCAGAACTCCTCCAATGCGTACGCGATCGTCGATGGCTGGGCGAGGCTCCCCGGCGGGAGAGAGATGGGCGCGGTCGGCAAGGTCACGGTCGATCCAGACGGCCGCCATATCTGGGGCGTCGTGCGCTGCGACGCAGGTCCAGAGAGATTCGGGAGCGAGTGTCTCGACTCGGACCTCGACCCCGTGATCAAGTTCGATCCGGAGGGAAACGTGGTCGAGAGCTTCGGCAGCGGGCTCTTCATCTGGCCGCACGGGATCGATGTCGATTCGAGCGGCAACGTCTGGGTCACCGATGCGGTGGGCGCCGGAAACATTCCGTCCGGTGACGGGCGCGGCAACCACGTCATCAAGTTCAGCCCCCGCGGAGAGGTGCTCATGACCCTGGGCACCCCCGGAGTGGAGGGAGGGGGACGCGATCACTTCACCGCTCCGAGCGACGTGGCGATCGCCGGCAATGGAGACGTCTTCATCGCGGACGGTCACGGGAACACGGGGAACAACCGCGTCGTCAAGTACGACAGCCAGGGCAACTTTCTCATGGAGTGGGGCCGTACCGGGTATGCACCCGGCGAGTTTCGCGCCCTCCACGCGATCGACATCGATCCGAGCGGGAGGATCTTCGTCGGCGACCGAAGCAACAGCCGGATCCAGATCTTCGATCCGGAGGGGAACCACCTCGCGACGTGGACGCAGTTTGGCCGCCCGAGCGGGATCGCCTTCGACACGAATGGCCGGATCTACGTTGCGGACTCCGAGTCCGATGACGTGCAGAATCCCGGCTGGGAGATGGGGATCCGGATCGGCGAGATCGAGACGGGATGGGTGACCGAGTTCATCCGCTTCCCCTGGGCCGACCCCCGCGACGCGGCGGGAAACGGAGCAGAATTCGTGGCCGTCGACAGCCAGGGCAACATGTACGGGGGCGAACCCCGGCCCCGGGAGTTGAGGAAGTACATCCGGGTCCGGCCGTAGGCAGACGTGAAGGGCCACGCGCAATCGGCGCTGGCGCTTCTCGCCTTGGTGTGCTTGGGCGTCGCGACAGCTGCGCCGGTGGAAGGACAGCGATTTCGGCGGGGGGGCAGCCGGGTCCGCCTGGGAGACGGGCTTCCGGACCGGCCTGGGGGGTTCACCTTCTGCAGACTCGCGTTCGTGGAGGTACGGCGGGAGCCCGGCGGCTCGAGCTGGAACACCGACTTCCCGAATGCGGAGAGGAACCTCACGACTCGCCTCTCACAGCTGACCCCGACGCCCATCAGCAGGTGGGAGCATGGGGAGCCGGGGTTTGCGATCGTCCGCGCAACGGACGCTGAGCTCTTCGAGTGCCCCTTCCTCTTCGGGTCCCACGTGGGGGTCACCGGCTTCGATGGCGACGAGGTCAGGGCGCTGAAAGAGTACTTCGACAAGGGAGGGTTCCTCTGGGTCGATGACTTCTGGGGAAACGCCGCCTGGCGCCAGTGGGAGCGGCAGATGCAGCTGGTCTTCCCGGAACGCCAGATCGTGGACCTGCCGACCGACCATCCGCTCTTCGAGATCGTCTACCAAGTATCAGAGCTCCCGCAAATCCCCTCCATACAACACTGGAGGCGATCCGGGGGCGGAACTTCGGAGCGCGGGTTCGAGAGCCGTCAGCCGCACATCCGGGCGATCCTAGACGAGGACGGGCGAATCATGGTGCTCATCACCCACAACACTGACATCGCCGATGGGTGGGAGCGTGAGGCCGAAGATCCGCAGTTCTTCTATCGGTTCTCGCCCGATGCCTACGCGGTAGGCGTCAATGTCGCGGTGTGGATGATGACGCACTGACGACGAGATCCCGATTCCCCGAGCTGCCGCCGGTCGCCCGGCGACCTCCTCCACGGCTGCTGCGCACAGCCTCAGCCGCTGGTCCCAGTCACCTCAGGTAGTGATCAAAGAAGGCGATCGTCCGTGCCTGGGCAAGCGACGCCGCATTCTGATCGTACCTCGGCGTCGTATCGTTGTGGAAGCCGTGATTCACGCCCCCGTACATGTGCATCGAGTAGGTCTTGCCATTCGCGCCCAGCACCGCGTCGAAGGCGGGCCACCCCTGGTTGATCCGCTCATCCAGCCCGGCGTACTGGATCATGAGCGGTGCCTGGATGCTCGGCACCGCCTGGGCTGGGGGCTGACTGCCGTAGAATGGCACACCGGCGCCAAGGTCCGGGAGACGGGTGGCCAGGGTATTCACGACCCCGCCCCCAAAGCAGAATCCGACGGCCCCCACCCGGCCCGTGCTCCCCGAGTGACCCATCAGAAATTCGGCCGCCGCGTGGAAATCCTCGATCATCGTGCCCCGCTCGAGCCGGCTCTGCATCTCCCGTCCGTCATCATCGTTTCCGGGATACCCACCGAGCGGCGTGAGTGCGTCGGGACCGAATGCGAGGAAATCTGCCGCCGCAAAGCGGCGGACGACATCCTCGATATAGGGGTTCAAGCCCCGATTCTCGTGGATGACGAGGATCGCCGCCTTCGCCCCGCTCGAGGCCGGACGCGCCATGTACCCCCGCATTGTCCCGGATCCGCTCGGAGACTCGTACTCCACGTACTCCTGGCGGATGCGCGCATCGTCCGGATCCACCTGCCGGGCCCAGGCGTAGCGGGGCCGCAAGGCCTCGAGCATCGCGACCGCCGTGAGGCCGCCCGTAGCGAACTTGGCCGCGCCGTCGAGGAAGTCCCGACGACCGATCACCCCGTGCACGTACTTGTCGAACAGCCCTAGGACCTCAGGGGGGAAGTCACTCGCCTTCATTCTCTTGCTGGTCATCGCGTGCGAACTCCGGATTGGTGGGGGACGAGTCGGGTCCCTCTCCGCGGAGGCGCACGGGGCCTGCCACGCTCCTCCGCCGAGGCTGGATCATTGTGGGCACTCGGCCGGTCCCGAGCAAGCAGGCCCCGCCGAGAACGCGGGACCGGACTCGCTCTCCGGCCCGGCAGGCCCGGACGCTGCTCTCGACGCTGCCGTCCGTTCGCAATCTCTTCCCGGCCCGCGTAGAATAGACCTCAGCCCTCGCTCTTGACCTTCAGGAGGCTCTGATGCGACACCGACTGTTCCTTCTTGCCGCCGCTTTCCTGCTTCTCCCCGCTGGAGTCCGCGCCCAGCAGGAGGAGAGCTACGACTACTGGTCGTTCAATCGGCAGATGGTCCGGCGCGGGCAGGAGGCCGTCATGACGTGTAACGGCCTCTTCACCTCGAACCGCACCTTCGAGCAGGTGAAGGCCCAGGAGCTGGCGTTCATCCCCGACCCGGTCTTCTTGAATGCACCTGGCGACGTGGTGATCGACCAGAACCGGAAGGCTGTCGCGATCGGCGCGAACGACGGCGTCCCGACGATTCGCGCGGCGTTTCGCGAGGGCCTCGGCTGCGTCGTGCTCTCGCCGGACCAGACGTTTGACGACATCGACGACCTGCCGCGCCTGAGCCTCCCCACGCCTACGGGAGATCCTGCCACGATCCCGTGGCCGAACGGCGATCTGGCGGAAGACGGGAATCTGCCCCCGAACGTCGATGCCGCCGCGCTCGCGGCCGCATCCAACTGGGCCTTCGACCGCGAGTCCGCGGAACAGGTGACGATCGGGCTCGTCGTCCTACACCGGGGAGAGATCATTCACGAGCGCTACGCGCCGGGCGTGGACGCGACCACGAAGACCCGCACGTGGTCCGTCGCGAAGAGCATCGCGTCCACCCTGATCGGGATGAATGTGGACGCCGGGCGGATGGCGCTCGACGATCCCCTCCCCTTCGACTGGCTTCCCGAGACGCGAGCCCCGGAGAAGGACCCCCGCTCGGCAATCACGCTTCGCCACGCGCTCAACATGTCCTCGGGGCTCTACCCGATCGACAACGCGGGCCTCGAGTACGCTACCGGGTCTGGACTCTCGTACTGGGCGGGCGCGAGCTCCGTCGGGGGCGCGAGGAGCAAGGCGCTCATCCGCGAACCGGGCACCCACTTCGACTACGAGAACTACGACACGCTCCTCGCAATCTACGCGATGAAGCTCGCCCTCGGGGACGAGCAGAGCTACCTCGAATTTCCTCGGAAGGCGCTTCTCGACCGCATCGGGATGCGAAGCACGTTCTTGGGCGTCGACCGCTTCGGAGACTACATCCTGAGCAGCCAGGCCTACACGACGGCGCGCGATCTCGCGCGCCTCGGCCTCCTCTATCTCAGGGACGGGGTCTGGGAGGGCGAGAGGCTCCTCTCCCGGGAGTGGATCGAATTCGTTCGGACGCCGGCCCCTGCCACCGCCGAGACCGGGAGCCAGTACGGAGGCCACTTCTGGCTCCTCCCCGACAACCGGAGCGATGTCCCGGCAAGCGCCTACTCGATGTCCGGCAACCGCGGCCAGTCCGTCACCATCATCCCCTCTCACGACCTCGTGATCGTGCGGCGGGGCCTCGACTACGGGCGGCAGGGCTTCGACCGCTGGGGTCTCGCCCGTGAGGTCTTGAAGGCCGTGAGCCTCGACTGGGAACACTAGGGCCTCGCCCGGCCGGTCGCGAAGGCACGCGGAATCGGATCATGAAGGAAACCCTCGCCGTAGCTGCACTCCTTTTCGCCCCTCTCGCCCTCGCCGATCCGGCGGCGGGGCAGGATGGGGTCGACGTCGAGGCGGTCCAGCTCGATGTGATGACCTTCAACATCCGAACTGCGGCGGGACGGGACGGGCCGAACGTCTGGCCGAATCGGAAGGAGCTGGTCGTGGCGGCAATCGCCCGGTCGAGCCCGGATGTAGTCGGCCTCCAGGAGGCACTGGGCGAACAGATCGACTTCCTGGAGTCCAGCCTTCCCGAGTACCGGTGGATCGGCGTTGATCGAGGGCTGAACGGGGGCCACGGCCTGAGTGAGGCGACGCCGATCTTCTACCGCTACCGGGAGCTTACCCCGATCGAGTCGGGCACATTCTGGATCTCAGATACGCCAGGGGAGCCGTCGCGAGGGCGGCGGGCGTCCCGGATCGTGACTTGGGCGCGATTCTACCACCTCGAGACCGGGCACCAGCTCTTCGTCTACAACACCCACTTCAGCCTGCGGCAGGGAGCCGGGCACCTGCGGGGGACCCGGCTCATCAACGAACGCATCGCCGCGCTCCCGGTGGCGAGCACCATCATCGCGATGGGCGATTTCAATGCCGTCGCCGAGCGGAGCGAGACTTGGATGGCCGCGACCGCGGGCGGCCTCAAGGACGCCTGGCTCCTCGCCAGGGAGCGCCGGGGGCCAGCGATCACCGCGAACGGGTTCGGGCCGCCCCCGGAAGGTCGGGAGGGCCGGATCGACTGGATCCTGGTCGGGGGCGACGTATCGGTCCTCACCGCCGAGACGATCGTCTACAGCGAGGGCGACCGCTACCCGTCCGACCACTACCCCGTCCTGGCACGCCTCGAAATCGCCCGGTAGACTCGCCCCCGCCGATCGGGCGGGCGGGGCCAAGCGCAGGTCAGGGAGAGGTGCGGGGAGCTCCGCGGCGCACTATCCTGATTTCAGGCCGTCCGGGAATTGGCTGAAACCTCGCCCCATGGGCGCCAAGTACCGTCCTCGTCCACGACCCGCGGGCTGGAGGAGCTTCTCCATGAAGACCGACCCCGGAACCCCGGTGTCCCGACGATCCGCCCTCAAGGGGCTCGGCGCTGCCGCGGCTCTCCCAATCGTCGGGGCCGCCCCGGACGAGCTGCCGCTCAGCATCGAGGGGAAGGTGGCACTCGTGACAGGTTCGAGCCGGAACCTCGGCCGGGCCACCGTCCTCGAGTTGGCGAGAAGGGGGGCGGACGTCGTAGTGAATGCGCGAACGAGCCGCGAGGAGGCCGAGACCGTCCGCGAGGAAGCCGAAGCGCTCGGGGTCCGGGCCGCCGCGATCCTCGCGGACGTGGGTGACGAAGACCAGGTGAACCGGATGGTCTCCGAGGCGATCGATCAGCTCGGCCGGGTGGACGTCCTGATCGCCAACGCCGGCTATCGAGGTTCCGTGCCGCTCAGCGAGATGAGTACGGAGGAGTGGCGGGCAGCCGCGGCGGTGAACTTCGACGGCCCGTTCTTCTGCGCGCGCGCGGTCGTGCCCAACATGATCGCAAATGGCGGAGGCCGCATCATCACCGTCTCGGGCCTCAACTCCTTCCACGGGCGCGCCGGCTGGGCGCACATCTGCGCATCCAAGATGGGGGCCATCGGGATGACACGTGCACTCGCCGTCGAACTCGCCCCCTACGGGATCCTGGTGAATCACGTCGTGCCTGGCGCCTACATCGCCCACCCCGACCTCTCCCGGATTCCCCTCGAGAGGATCGGGCTCGGCGAAGAGTTGGCTCACATGTACGCCTTCCTCGCCTCGGACGAGTCGAGCTACATCACGGGGCAAACCTTCCACGTGAACGGCGGGGAGGCACGGTACTGACTAGGGCCCGCCCGGGTCGGCCGGAACCCGCTCCGTCGTGGTGTCGCACCCGATGAGGCACCCCCCCGACAAGGAAAGCACGTCATGAGACGACACGCCACCAGACTCGCGCCCGCTTGGGTTCTCGCACTCCTGGGAACGCCTATCGTTGGCGCGCCCGTCCTCGCCGCCCAATCGCAGGGCGCCTACGAGGCGGTCCCGGAGCTCGAGTACGCAGCCGTCGAGAACCCGCTCACCCTCCCCCCGGGGGTCGAACTCGGCCCCTCCTCGTCCGTCGCTGTCGATACGAACGGCCACCTGTACGTCTTTCACCGAGGGCCGAGTCCGCTCGCCGAGTTCGATTCGGATGGAAGGCATCTCCGCTCCTTCGGGGACGACCACGGCTTCGAGCGCCCCCACGGGCTTCGCATCGATACGGACGGCAACCTCTGGGTCACCGACGTAAGGAGTCACGTCGTGATGAAACTGAGCCCCGAGGGCGAGGTCTTGATGACGATCGGCGTTCCGGGGGAGGCCGGGACCTTCAGCGAGGCCCCGGAGGAACGCTTCCTCAGCGAACCCAACGACATCGCGTTCGGGCCAGCGGGCGAGATCTTCATCGCGCAGGGACATGGGAACGGCGTGCCCGGCGTCCTCAAGCTGGACCGGAGCGGGGCGTTCTTGGCGTCGTGGGGATCGGAAGGAAGCGGAATCGGGGAGTTCGATATCGTCCACTCGATCATCGTCGACGACGAAGGCCAGGTTCACGTGGCGGACCGCGAGAACCAGCGGATCCAGGTCTTCGATCTGGATGGGAACTTCATCCGCCAGAGACGATATGCCGGCCTCCCCTGCGGACTCGCCATGCATGCGGGCGAGATCTTCATGGTGAGCGGCTTCTCGGGACAGCTGCTCCGCCTTGCCGCAGACGGCAGCGTGGCCGCGGCCACCGGACGGAGCGGGGACGGGTGGGGCGCCTTCGGCGAGGCTCACTATGTCGCGGTCGATCCGGAGGGGCAGATCTTCGTCGCCGATCCGGTGAGCGGAGAGGTCGAGAAGTTCGTCCGGCGCTGAGCCAGCCGCGTCCCGGGAGAAGCCACCCGAACCCCCTCCCCGAACAGTGGGGAAGCCTCGGAGTCGCTACGCGTGGCTGAATTCGCGCGCCGCCCGCTCCGCCGTGCGAGCCAACCAATACCTCGGCCGGCCTAAGGCATTCTCCTCGCTCGTCACCGAGGAGAGGGAATAGGTGCGGGTGAAGCTCTCCCGTGCCGCGGCGGCGAGCTTGGTCGATCCACTTATCGCCAACACCGGGACACCCGCCTCCCGAGAGGTTGCTGCAAGCTCGCCGACCCCCTTTCCCATCAGCGACTGATCGTCGAGGCATCCCTCGCCGGTGATCACGAGATCCGCCTGGCGGATGCGCTCCCTCAGCCGCGCCGCGCGGGCGAATACGGAGAACCCCGTCCGCGGCACGGCGCCGAGAAAGGCCATCAAGCCGAATCCGAGACCGCCAGCGGCGCCGGCGCCCGGGACACCGGCAAGCGAGCGGCCGTGCTCCCGGCACATCACCGTGGAGAGCCTCCGCAAGGGACGCTCCGCCCCGGAGCGTTCCTCGGGCCGGATCCCCTTCTGCGGTCCGAATACCCGCGTGCACCCCTCGAGCCCGAGCAGGGGATTCTTGACGTCCAGTGCGACCGAAAGATCGCCGAGCCCGAGGCGCTCCCCAGGCGGCTCGATCCGGGCGCAGTCGCCGAGCTCGACCCAGCGTCGGATCTCGGAGTCTCCCCGCGAGAGAAAGCGCCACCCGAGCGCGCGTGCGAGCCCGAATCCGCCGTCGTTCGTCGCGCTCCCGCCCACGCCGACGAAGGTGTGCCGCGGCTCCTCCCTCGCCACGGCCGACAGAAGCCGGCCGAGCCCCTCCGTATCGAGGTTGAATGGATGAAACCGCCCGGGTGGCAGCTTGGCCAGCCCCACGACTTCTGCGGACTCGACGATCGCCGTTTGGCTCTCGAGCGCCCACCACCAGAGCGCGCGGGTCGGGCGGCCAGCCGCATCCTGCGTCAATGCCCGGCGCGCCCGGGCCCCCATGAGCGAACCCACGATCCGGCCGAACCCGTCCCCGCCGTCGCTCATCGGGAGGAGGTCCAGCTCGTCGTAGGGGCGAACTCCGCTCCAGCCGCCCGCGATCGCGCGGGCGGCCTCCCTAGCGGTGAGCGTGCCCTTAAACTTGTCTGGAGTGACTAGGACTCGCAGCGCGGGCTCAGAGGGCTCGGATCCGGACGTCTCGGAACCGGACCACTCCCGCCCCGTACTGGAGGGCGACCGGCCCGCTCGAGAACTGGTCGTCGTTCACGTCCACGATCTGAGTGCCGTTCAACGTTACGACGAGCCGCGATCCCTCCGCGCGTATCAGGTAAGTGTTCCACTGACCGCCTGCGTCGATGACTTCACTCGGAGCGGCGAGGTGCACGATCCCGCCGGTCCGGTACGTCTGGTCCGCCCGGGTATCGTAGATGTTCACCTCGTAGCAGTTCGTATCGCGGATCGTTTCGGGATCTTGGCAGCGCATGTAGATCCCGCTGTTGGCCGGCTCGTCGACCCAGAACTCGACACTGAGCTCGTAGTCCCCGTACGATTCCTCCGTCAGGAGAAACCCGCTCCCCTCGTTCGCCGAAACGGCGCCGTCCCCAAGCTCCCAGTTTGCATCGCCGACCATCCGCCACCCGTCCAGGCTCGAACCGTCGAAGAGCGTCGTCCACTCCGCATCCTGGGCCCATGCGGAAGACGGGAGGGCAGCACTCGCTCCGAAGAGGCAGATGAGCGAGAAGAGGATACGGGGTACGGCTCTCATCGGAACACCTCCGCGGACGGGTTCGGATCTTCCTACAGACAAGCTACAGTGCCCAATAGAACGACCGCGCGCAAGGACGCCGCGAGGGAGCCGACACAGGCGGACAGGCGCGAATAGGGACCTCGATGGCCGGGCGACGGAGCGACGTCCTTCCGGCAGGTCAATCCCGAGATCGCCTCCCCCGTACGGAGCGACCGGATGCATCGGCGAGCGGTCCGTGGTAGCTTGGCATGACCGTTCGGGAGGGCACGGCGAGCCTCCGCTACCTGCTCGCGCCTCCCAGCCCCGGAAGCGCCCCCGCGTGCCCAGCGATCCGGACCGACTCGGGATCAGGCAGCGGCGGTGAGCCGTGGCGGAAGGCGCCGCTGCCCGCCTGGACGACACGACCGGGATCATGCACGCGTCTCACTCGGCGCACCCTCCGCGGCCTTCAGCTTCCCAGCCATCGATCAGGCCGCCCGCACCTTCCATTGACCCCAGCGAGGGAACCATGCCGTACCTGACCGCGCCTTCCCCGACTCCTTTTCGCACCCTTGCTCTCGGGCTCGCTGTCGCACTCGCCGTCCTCGTCGGGCCGATACGTGTGCAGGGGCAAGGGAGCGAGCTCCCGACCATCGAGGAAGAAACCGAGGGGCTCCAGGCCATCACGGGCTTCTTCAACCTCTACTGGGACGACGCCACCGGCTCCCTCTTCTGGGAGATCGGCGAACTCGACAGCGAGTTCCTCTACCAGGTATCGATGGGATCAGGGCTCGGGAGCAACCCCGTGGGGATCGACCGGGGCCAGCTCCGGGGCACCTACGTCCTCGAGGCGACGAGGGTAGGCCCCCGCGTCCTCCTCATGGAGCCCAACTACCAGTTCCAAGCGAGGAGTGAGAACCCGACCGAAGTGCAGGCGGTGCGCGACGCCTTCGCCCCCTCCGCGCACTGGGGATTCGATGTGGTCGCCGAGAGCGGCGAGCGCGTCCTCGTCGATGCGACCGCATTCTTCCTTCGCGATGCCCGCGGCGTCATCGAACAGATCGCCCGGCAGGGCCAGGGCAACTTCGAACTCGACCTCTCGCGGAGCGCGCTCTACCTGCCGAATACCCGCTCCTTCCCGGAGAACACGGAGGTCGAGGCGACGCTCACCTTCACGAGCAGGAACCCTGGTCCGCTCGTGAATGGCGTGGCGTCGACGGGGAACGCGGTCACGCTGCGGGAGCACCACTCTTTCATCCAGCTCCCGGACGGAGGGTACCGGACCCGTATCGCGGACCCAAGGATCGGCGTGAACGGCCCGACCGTGTACGACTACGCCACGCCGATCGACCAGGACATGCGGATCCGCTGGGCGGCTCGGCACCGGCTCGAGAAGCGCGGCTCCGGGGCGGACCCGAGCGAGGCCGTGGAGCCGATCGTCTACTACGTCGACCCGGGCACCCCCGAGCCGATCCGGAGCGCGCTCATCGAGGGGACGAGCTGGTGGGCGGACGCATTCGAGGCCGCCGGGTTCATCGACGCATTCCGCGTCGAGGTCCTCCCGGAGGGCGTCGACCCCCAGGACATCCGCTACAACTTGATCCACTGGACCCACCGCCGAACGCGCGGCTACTCGTACGGGAACACGGTCATCGACCCCCGGACCGGCGAGATCATCCGCGGCGTCGTCAACCTGGGAAGCCTCCGGCTCCGGCAAGACTACCTCCTCGGACAGGGCCTCGTCTCGTCATTCCCGGGCGGGATCCTCTCGAACGACGGGGCGGGGCCCTTCGGGCTCTCGAGCGGGCCGGGAGCGGAGCCGCCGTACTACGAGAGCTGCAACCTCTCCGCCGTACCGGACATCGAGTATCTGACCCAGCTGGTGCAGGGCTCCGGCTCGGTGGAGATGGCTCTCGCCCGGGTTCGCCAGCTCTCGGCCCACGAGGTCGGACACACGCTCGGTTTTCCCCACAACTACATGGCGAGCGCGTACGGCCGGGAGAGCGTCATGGATTACCCGGCCCCGCTCGTCGAGATCGACTCGGAGGGAAACCTGGACCTGTCGAACGCCTACCTGCAGCGGATCGGCGAGTACGACAAACTCTCGACGAACTGGCTCTACCGTGAGTTTCCGGCCGGGACTGACGAGGCCGCGGCTCTGGATGCGATCGCCGCGGAGGGGGTCGCAAATGGCCTGATCTACATGGGCCATACGAACAACAACTTCATCGGCGCCGGACACCAGTACGCGAGCGTTTGGGACAACGGCTCGAACCTGGTAGATCACCTCAAGCACGAGATCCGCGTGCGCGAGATCGGCCTTGCCCGCTTCGGAACGGACGTGATCCCGGTGGGGGAACCTTACTCGACGCTCGAGCTCGTCCTCCTCCCGCTCTACATGCACCACCGCTTCCAGCTCAGGTCCGCGGTGCAGAGCCTGGGTGGCGCAGACTACCGGTATGCCTCGAAGGGCGACGGCCAGGTGCCCCTTACGATCGTCGACGGCGCGGAGCAGAGGGATGCGCTCGAGACGGTGCTCTCGACCGTAGACGTCGACTTCGTCGCGCTCCCCGAGTCGGTGATACGGATGATTCCCCCTCCCGCGTATCGCTACGGAGACGGCGAGGTCTTCCCGGGATACACGGAGCTCCTCTTCGATCCCCTCGCCGTCGCCGAGGCTTCGGCCGCCTTCACGGTCGAGGAGATCCTCCACCCCGAGCGGATGGCGCGCCTCGTGGTCTACGGGAGCATGGGCGACTACCCGGATCTCGAAGAGGTCGTCGACCGGATGATAGAGGTGACGTGGGGTACCGAGGACAGGCCGGCCGACTACGAGCAGCGCGTCCTAGAGATCATTCAGCGCGTGGTCGCGGATGCCCTCATGCGCCAGGGGAATTCGGCGGAGAATCCCGCCACCGTGCGGGCCGTACTCACAGACCGGATCGATCGGCTGGCATCCCGACTCGAGGCTGGCGCCGCACCCTCGCCGCACGAGCGGCTCGTCGCGGCCGACATCCGCCGCTGGCAGTCGAGAATCGAGAACACGGTACCTCGGGAGGCAATCGAGCTCCCCGCGGGCGATCCGATCGGCGGGAGTCCGCGCTGAGGCGGTACCCGGCAAAGAGCCAACCCGAGTCCGCAGGACCCGGGAAGGGACGATGGAAACGGGAATGGAGCGGCGCCGGCCGCCCCCGTGGCGGCCGGCGCCGCTCGTCCTGAAGGATCATCCGGCGATGGGCTACTACAAACAGTCCAAACGGTGCGGCCTAGTGATCCTGTTCGAGGTGCTCGCGAAGCACGTCTCGACCCAAATCTCCGTCGAAGTCCCGGAAGGCCGCATGAATGTGGTTGGGATCCTCCTGAGTGTTGTCGTATTCAATCAGGAAGTTCGGACCCTGGACCCGGTAGTAGGCCACCTCGCCCCGCTCCGTCCCCCCGGCCCAGGCGAACGCCACCTCGTCGAGCCCTCCCTCGCGCACTTCAGCTCTCCGGAGTTCAGCGATGTCGTGGGACATCACGGAGATGTAGGACTCGATGATGGCCATGAGACGGTCGCGTTGGGAGGGGCTGAGATCCGCACCCCGGACCCCTGCTGGCGCGAGCGGGTCCACGACCATCTCGGCCTGGGTGAGGATGTTGCCGGGCGCAGTATCGGAGAAGATCGCCACCCGACGTTGGTCGGCATCCAGACTCGCGAGAAGCTCCCGCGCCGTGTCCTCCTGCTCGTGCATGGCGCGAAGCCCCTTCCTCGGGCCGTCTGGCACAGTCGCCGGGTTCGCACCCAGGAAGGTCGGGGTGCTCACGGTCGCATCCCCCTCCACCACGGTGAAGTGAAGGGAGAGATGGTGCCCCTCCCACCGCCACCCCCACGTGCCGGTCGTGGACGGCGTCCCGAAGACGGAGATGTAGTACTCCTCCTGGTCCCTGGCGAACTGGCGGCCCTCGCCCTCCACGAGCACCCCCAGGATCCCCTCGACCTCCATGATCTGTTGGGCCATCAGATATCCCCGGATGCTCAATCCCGAACTGAGCAAGTCGAGTGCCCGCACCTTCTGGTCCGAGGTCATCTCCTTGAGGAGCCCTCCGTGTCGCTCGAACGTTTCGGGCGGGATGAAGTGATGGCGCTCCCTCTCGTCCGAGTCGAAGGGGAATGCCGCCTGGGATCGCTGACTCGCCGAGAGCGACTCGAGGAAGCTCTCGGCCGCCTCGGCCATCGCAGCGACGGCACGCCGCTCTTCGATCGCCCCGACCCCCGCTGTCCCCGAGAGACCCAGCACCAACAAGATGAGGCCTGCCCTGTACCTCCTCATTTGCCACCTCCTATCCGGCGTTCCGCTACGGTGCGTCCCTGCCCTCGGTTTAGAGTAGGGATCCCGGGGGCGTCGCGCCACCACTCCGGGTGCACTCCGGGGGGACGGGGTGAGTGGCGGGCGAGGGCGGAGGAGGAGCCCCGCTCGGCGAGGGTCGTTGGCGGACCGCCAACGCAGACTGGGGCAAGATGCGTGTCCGGCGATGCGCCCGGGAGGACTCGAACCCCCAACCCTCGGATCCGAAGTCCGATGCTCTATCCAATTGAGCTACGGGCGCAGGTAGGCGTGAAGCGAAGGGTGTGTGCTTGCGTGAGGCGTCCTTCTCCTCGTCGATTCCAGGGAGCCGGCGATTCTCCCGGCGCGGGGGGAAGGGGCATCTGCCTGGGGCACCCGCCCGGGGACCCGGCGTGTCTCACGCAGGAAACTACCCCACACTCGGGGGCGAAGTAAGGGCCCTTCGCCCCCGGCGTTCTCCCTCCCGCAACCCGACGAAACTCGCGGCCCGCGGGAGGACAGAGTGTACCGCGTCAGGGGAGGGTGCAGGCGTCGCCCAGAGGACCCGTGCCGCCACAGTACCGTACGTCCTGCAGCTGAAGGAGTACCCCGTCCGGCGCGTCCACAAGGATCTCCGGCGTCACCCCCTCCCGCATCCTGAGCCGTGCAGAGACTCCGTGCTGTCGGAGCCGCTCCATCACCCGGTCCGCATCGAAGTCCTCGACCCCGAAGCCGACGTGCAGCCGGAACGCCTCTGGTCCCGATCCCGCGACAAGCACGAGATGTTGCGGCCCCCGGCCCACTCGTAACACAGGAGCCGGCGCTCCCTCATACCCCTCGGTCCGCGGACCTCCTTCGGGCTCCTGATACGCCACAATCTCCATGTCCGTCAGCCTCTGATACCACGCGAGAGCACTCTCGAGATCTGACACGTAGTACTTGACGTGGTTCATGGTCAGAACCGGGACGGGTGGCGGGTTGCCGGGCCGCTGAACCGGCGCCGCCGAGGTGTCGCACACCTCACCGAGGAAGCCCACGCCCCCGCAGGCGATCACGGGGTTGAACTGGAGCGGGGCGCCGTCCGGGCCGTCGAAGTTGACCCCGTTGATCGTGGTCCCCTCCCGCAAGACGGACCGCGCAGGCGTGGGCATCTCCGCGAGAGCAGCGAGAATCCGGTGCACATTGAAGTCCTCGATCCCCCAGCAGAAGTGGGGACGGCGGGTGGGCGGGGCACCGCCGGGTGAGGCCGGGTCCCGCTGCGACAGCGCCATGTAGGCCGGGGGATCGATTCCGACGCGGAGCACGGTCTGGCCGAGTCCGCCCCCGAGGTAGTCCTGGAAGGCATGGCGCGGGATGCCGAGAACCCTCTCGTACCAAGCCACGGTCTCCGCCAGATCGATGCATCCGAAGCTCACGTGGTTCAGGGTGAGTACCCGAACCGGGAGGTAGTCCTGGAGGGCCGCGTCGAGCGGCCAGGCCAAGCCCTCGAGGGAGCGAGGCCGCCACATCGCGGCCGCGAGGAACGAAAGGAGGAGATCGCGCCGTGATATCGGGCCGCCGCCTCCACTCCACGCACCACCGCCGGATCGCTCCATGGCCGTCCTCCTGTCCCCCAACCGACGTGCTGCACGGGGAGCCGTGGAGCCATCGGGTAGTGTAGCGACTACTTCTCAACATGCGCTCCGGCGGGGGGGCCGGGCAACCGCGCGGCTCGCCGTTATCTTGCACCCTCCCCGGCGACTTCACGCCTCCCGGGAACCGGGGGCTCCGTGGCGGGGCGGAGAGGACGAATCTCGCCCGTGCAGCGACACTCCAAGCGAGAGTTAGGAGGCCTAAATGGGAACTCGGAGATCATGGCGGCGGCTCTGCACGGTCGGAGCGACGATACTCGTGGCGGGATGCACGTCCCTCCCCTCGGGGCGGACGGAGAGCTATATCCTCGCCACCGGGCGCCGGCTTCCCTACGTCTACGCGATACCGCTCGAGCGAGCGCTCGACCCCGCGAACGACCGGACGCCGAACGCGATCCTCACCCGGAGCAAGGTCGCCCTCGACCGCCTGGACGGCCGGCCACTCGGAGACCCCGCGAACCTTGCGATCAGCGAGGACGGAAGCACGGCGTACATCGTCAACCACCATGGAGGCGTTGACAACGCGGAGTTCACCCAGCACGGCGGGCGCGGACAGATCGCGGTGCTCGAGGTCGCCGAGATGTTGAGACTAGAGAACGACCGGACGGCAAACGCACTTCGCCGGCATATCGACACGGGAGGCTTCGGAGCCGTCGGGATTCTCCTCCACGGCGGGATGTACATCGTCTCCAACGCCGAGGGCCACCTCACCGAGGACGGCGGGAA
Source organism: Longimicrobiales bacterium (assembly GCA_965206975.1). Taxonomy (GTDB): domain Bacteria; phylum Gemmatimonadota; class Gemmatimonadetes; order Longimicrobiales; family Gaopeijiaceae; genus JAAXGI01. Next base: position 1,049,301 of record OZ242253.1, read on the forward strand.
CCGGATCACCTTCGTGGACCGCCGGACTGGGAGCTTGCGCGGGAGCGTCGAGCTGGCGCTCGGCACTCTCGGGTTCGAGTGCCCAGCCTATCCCGTGCCCTTCGTCTCGCCGAACGGGCCGCCCGCGAATCTAGCCGTGCTCTCGCCCGATCCGAGCTGGGGGTGCTTCCCGGACAACAACGGCCTCGCCCTCGGGCGCGGGAGCGATGGCCGAGCCTACCTCTTCACCGCAAACGGGGGGACGGGCGACGTTTCGGTCATCGATCTCGAACGGGCCCTCGACGGGGACCGGCGGGCGGAGATCCACCGCATTCCCACGCAGACCGGCCCTTGGGGCATCACAGCGACGCCGGACGGCCGATACGTGATCGCCGCGAGCCGCGAGAGCCAGCGCGCCGCCTTCGAAGGCAACACGATCTCGATCATTGATGTCGACCGCGCGCGGCGCGGCGCAGCGGACGCCGAGGCGGCCCGCGTACTCGTCGGCACGGACAATCCCGAGGAACCGACCCGGCCCTTCATCCCCTCGGTGACTCCGGACGGAAGGCACGTCGTTGTCCCGAATTTCCGGGCCGGGAACGTATCGATCGTGGATCTCGAGGCGGCGCTCGCCGGCGATCCGAACGCCGAATTCCGCCGGATCCCGCTCACACGGGAGGATGGGCTTCCCTCCCGCCCGAAGGGATCGGTCGTCACCCCGAACGGCCGATATGCCGTGATCAGCGGCGGACCCTCCGTGCCGCCCTTTACCGAGGAACTCGGATACGTCTACGTCATCGACCTCGAGTCGTACGAGGTCGCGGGGACGGTGACGGGGGTAGGGAATGATCCGTACGGGATCGCCGTCTTCGACCGCTAGCCGGGCCGGGACCCGTCAGCGGAGGAGCGATTCTCGGACGAGCGTCTTGAAGTCGTCCCGGATGGTCCCGGGATTCGAGGGGTTGTTCTGCCACATGATGACGATCAGGAGCTCCTCTTCCGGATCCATCCACGACATCGTCCCCGCGCTCCCGCCGCGCGAGTACTCCCCGGCGGAGGCCGGAAGCCGGGAGGCGGAGGCGTCCAGGACGACGTTCACGTTGGCAAACCCCCATCCGACCCCGCCCCCGAGCTGCTCCAGGATCGCGTCCGGGAGCCCGTTCGAGGTCATGTCGGCGACGGTCTCTTCCTCAAGGAGCCGGAGCCCGTCCAGCTCTCCGCCATTCAGGAGCATCTGGGCGAACCGCAGGTAGTCGGGGACCGTCGAGACGAGACCCACTGCACCTTCGAGGAGCTCTGGCTTCTCGGTGAAGGGTACCTCTTCGATCTGATAGCGACGAAGGCCACCGTCTTCGGCCGCCTGGTACACGGTGGTGAGCCGGTGAACCCGGCCCGGGTCCACCCAGAACCCCGTGTCGGTCATTCCCAGCGGACGGAAGATCCGCTCCTCGAGGAACTCATCGAAGCGCTTCCCGGACCAGAGTTCAACGAGCGCCCCAAGGACGGTGGGCGAGGCGCCGTACCGGTACGCGGTTCCCGGATCCTCCATCAGGGGCGTCTCGACGATGTTGTCGATAAACCGGGAGAGCGGGATCGCGCGCGAGCGCACCGTCGCCTCCCGGTACAGTTCGGACGTCCGGTGGCTGAGGCCCGACGTGTGAAGAAGGAGATCCCGTATCGTGATCGGCCTCGAGGGGGGGCGGCCAGGGTCTTCGAGCGATGAGGCAACCCTCACACGGGAAAACTCAGGGAGGTATTGAGCGACCGGCGCATCCAGCTCGAACGCTCCCTCCTCGTGCAGGATCATGACGGCAACGGCCGTCACCGTCTTGCTCATGGAGTAGATGCGGAAGATCGAGGATTCGTCCATCGGCGTCCGGGTGTCCAAGTTCTGGTACCCTACGGGCTCGAGGTAGGCGAGCTTCCCCTCCCGCGCGATGGCCGCCACCGCCCCCGCAATCTCCTGCTCCGAAACGGCTCGCTCGAGGCGTTCGGTGGCCTTTTCGAGCGTGGCCTGGGAGAGCCCCACTTCCGCTGGCGAGACGCGGGGGAGGGCCTGCTCTCCCGCCGCGAAGAGGGGAAGAGCGAGGGAGAAGCTGAGGGCGACCACAGTCAAAATCTTCGGCATCCTTCCTCCGTTGCCAAGGCGGGGGCACTCACCCGTCCCGTCCCCTATTGCCGCGTGCAGGCGGCAAGGTGCAAGGCTCCAGCCCCCATTCATAACCTCCCCGAACAGGCCAGGCCAGCGCGGATCGGCGCAGATCATCAACCGTCCCTCCCTTCGCCCGGATTCCCTCCCTCCGCGCTACGGCCTCACGTACATCCGGAGCCGGTGCGGGGCCACGTCCGCGGCGTACACCACCGAGTCCGTGGCATCGGCCGCGACTCCCGAGGCGCCCGAGATCCGCGTGTCGTCCGCCAGCTCGAGGTCGGGGTCCGGGATGAAGTATTGAACCTCACCCGTGGCGGCGCTCCCGATGTAGACGCCCCGCCGCACGCCGGGATTGTTCGCCGAGTTGGAGGTCGAGTCCGTCACGTAGAGCGTGTCCGTCTCTCGATTGATGAAGATCCCACTCGGGCGCCCGAAGCCTCGCCACTCCTCGAGAAAGCGCCCGTCCGGGGAAAATATCTGCACCCGGCTGTTCCCCCGGTCCCCGACGAAGATCCGACCCCGGGAATCGATAGCGATGTCGTGCGGCGTCTGAAAGTTGCCGGGCTCCGGCCCCGTGGTCCCCCACGCCCCGAGGAAGCGCCCGTCCGGGGAGAAGTGAACGACACGGTTGTTCGGGCCCTCCCCGTCCGTGACGAAGATCTCGCCATTCGCAGCGACGGCCACCCCGCTCGGGCGATTGAAGGTATCCTCCCCCTCCCCCGTGACGCCCGGCGTACCGAGTGTCATCAGGACGTCACCGTTCGGCCCGATCTTGAGGACCACCGCTCCCATCTCCCGCGGGACGAGGCCGACATCCGTGACCCACATGTTCCCCTCATCGTCCACGGCAAAGCCGTGGGGCCTCCCCACGAGTGCCGCACCGAAGGCTTCGAGGAAGTCTCCCTCGGGGGAGAACTTGAGGATCGGCGGGTGCCCGGCCCAGCGGCCGAAACAGTCCGCGCTCAGGCCGTCGGAGTGACCGGGCGCCACGCCGGGATCTCCCATCACTGCCTTGAAGCAGCGGTGGAGGACGTAGACTGCGCCCCCCGGCCCTACCCGAACCTGGATCAGCTCCCCCCACCGGCCCCCGTTCATGTGAGGCGGGGGCACAGAGGCGTCGACCCGGCGGTACGGATTCGGCTGGGAAGCGCCTGGAGCCGGCAGGAGAGCCGCACACATCGCAATCAAGGTTAGGAATGCTCTCATCGGGCTCTTCTCGCAGCATCGGAGGGGGAAGCGAGGGATTTCGGCCTCACAGGGAAGATGAACCGGGCCGTCACCACCATCAAGCCAGACCGGTCCGACCGGCACGGGACGTACAACCAGCCCGCTCCGGTTTGCGAAAGTACATGTAACCCGTCCATAATAGCACGCGGGGCTGCGCGGGCGCGCAGCCCATCTATCAGAGCAGCTGAAACGCTGGGAGATACCATGGCATTAACACAAACTCAGTATCTTACCCTCTTCGCCTGCGGTCTCCTCGTACTAGCCGGATGCGCCGGCGAGTCCGCGGCACCTGGATCGTCCATGGGCATGTCCATGGGGTCCGGCAACGCAGTCAGCGGGGATGGGCTACCCAACCCCGCGCCGACGGTGATGGAGAATTGGGGAGACCTCCCGGAGGGAAGGGAGTGGGGATCTACGGCCGGGGTCGACATCGATCCGACCGACGGTCAGGTCTGGGCGTACGAACGCTGCGGTGCAGGCAGCTTTGGCGCCGGCGTGCCCATCAACTGTGACAACAACCCCGTGGATCCGGTCTTCAAGTTCGACCGGAATACCGGCCAGGCACTCGCCAACTTCGGCGGAGGATTGATGGTCACCCCGCACGGGATTCACGCGGACAACGAAGGCAACGTTTGGGTGACCGACTTCGCCGGGAATCAGGAGGGCACGAAGGGGCATCAGGTCTTCAAACTCAGCCCCGAGGGCGACGTGCTCCTGGAACTCGGCACGGCGGGTCAGGCCGGGAGCGGCCCCAACCAGCTGAATCAGCCGAACGACGTGATCGTGGCTCCCGACGGCAGCATCTTCGTCGCCGACGGGCACAACGGCCAGGGCATGACCTCGGCGCAGGCGATGGAGGAAGGCCGGGCCGCAGGCAACACCGGTCGTATCCTCAAGTACGCGACCGACGGAACGTTCATCATGGAGTGGGGGCGAATCGGGACGCTCCACGGGGAATTCCGGACTCCGCACGCCCTTGAGTTCGACTCACAGGGACGCCTCTGGGTAGCCGACAGAGGAAACCACCGGCTCGAGCTCTTCGACCAGGACGGCAACTACCTCGAGTCGCGCTACATGTACGGCCGGATCAGCGGGATCTTCATCACCGAGGACGAGATGGTATACGCGATCGACTCGGAGTCGAGTCCCACAAACCACTATCCGTGGATGAACGGCGTTCGCATCGGGCCGGTCAACGAGGATCAGATCACGGCCTTTATCCCGCCATTCCCCGCGGACACGAGACCGTACCAGGGCGCTGCGGGTGAGGGGGTAGCCGTGGACGCAGACGGAAACGTGTTCGCCGCAGAGGGCCCGAACTCCCTCAGCTGGGCCGGCGGCGCGTTCACCAAGTACGCGGTCGGTATGTGAGGTTGTTCGTCCGCCGGTCGGCCCTTTTGCTGTAGGGCAAGGGCCGACCGGCGAGACGTGGCAGAGCCGAGGGGACGTCGGACGCGCCACGACCCGAACGCCGCGTGAGGGACTTCCTCGTTAGTGGGCAGCGTGGCCGCGTCACGGCAACGATGACGCTTTGTCCAGCCCTCCTTCCATCGGAAAACCTAGCGGACGGCGGAGAGCGTTAGCGGGCGACGACGGTTCGCCACGGAGTCACCAGGCCCACCTGGATCCAGTCAGATCCATCAGGAGCCGGGCGGGGTCGCGATCCTCGCCGACCCACACCTCCACCGGCAGGAGATGGGCAAGGCAGGACCAAGAACGCGGCAGGCATTGCCGCCACCACGTCCCCGGCTCCGCGTGTCAGCTCAGGGCGACCGCATCCACCACAGAAAAGAAAAGAACCGGACCCTTGCAGCGGCCCGGCTCTCGACCTGATTGCTGTGGCGAGAATTTGCCCCTGCCCATCTCATCTGGGAATCGCAAATCTCATCAGCTTCATCCCCGCGTTCTCGCCCGCATAGAGAGTGCCGTTCTCGTCCACGGCCACGCTCTCGGCCACTCGGACGGTGCCGCCGTCCGGCGGCGTCGCCGGCTTGATGTGGCCGGTGACGACTCCGTCCTTCGCGCTGCCGAAGCGAATCCCTTCGGCTAGGTCCGCAACGTATAGAACATCGTCCGGGGTAACATAGAGCCCGCTCGGCGAGCCGAACTGGGTCCACGCGTCGATGAAGTTCCCTTCCTGATCAAAGATCTGCACCCGGTTATTGCCCCGGTCGGCCACGAAGAGTCGTCCCTCGGAATCGAGGGCGAGCCCATGCGCACCGTCGAGTTGACCCGGAGCCGAACCCTTGCCCCCCCACTCCTTGATGTAGGTCCCGTCTGCGGAGTACTTCACGATCCGCATGTTGGTATCCATCGGGGAATGCCCGTCGGCTACGAAGATGTCCCCATTCGCCGCGATGGCGACATCGGACGGACGGTTCAGTGTGTAGGGCGCCTCGCCGACGACACCCGGCTGCCCCAGAGTCAAGAGCAGTTCACCGTCCGGGCTGAGCTTGGAGATCTGGTGACCCTTCCCCTCCTCACCCCGCCCATCTGCCACCCAGACATTGCCCTCATGGTCCACCCAGAGGCCGTGAGGGAAGACGAACAACCCGCTACCGAAGCTCTGAACCAAGTTGCCGGAGCTGTCGAACTTGAGAATGGCGGGGAGATCCGAAACCGCGCAGCCAGGGCCATTGTAGTCGCCGCACCGCTCGAGAACCCAAAGATGTCGACGGTCTGGATCCATCTTGACACCAGTCGGCGCGCCCCACGCCCGGCCATCGGGAAGCTCCCCCCACAGCGCACCCGTCTCCTCGTACGAGTAGACCTCAGGGGCCTGCGCAAAGGCGTCACTCGAAGGCACCGCAAGGGCCACCACGACCGTAATCGCAACGACACCGCTGAAAATCATGTTCCTTAAGTCGAGAGGGTGCATCTTAGATGCCTCCAGAAGCTGCGGTCATTCCCGAAGAGTGTTCTTCAAGATGCTCGCGCGCCCCCTGGGCGGCAAGAATCGTCGGGCGCACGACGCACGGACCCGGATCGCACCTGGCGGCATCGGTTTGCCACCGGTGTTCGCCGGTGCGGCATCCCTGCCGACGCTCCCGCGGGTCCCCGGTCATCAGCGGAATCCGCTACGACGCGGATGCCGGCCGGGGCAATGCCTCGAATTGGCACCGTGGCTCCGCGTGGTCCAGCCGGCCCAAGACACGCCGACGCCGCGGGAGCCAGAGGCGCCTTATGCCGTGAGGTTGCCCGGCACCGGGCAACCTCGACGTTCCGGCATCCCGCTTCGCATGAGGCGCCGCGCGCTGCCAAGCGACGGAATCGCGCGCCTGACCACGCCTGCCCCACGGGCCCCGACCGAGTGCGGCTCTATCCGGAGACCCGGTCCTTCAGACTCTTCCCAACCTTGAAGGCCGGGTACCTTCCGGCAGCGATCTGGATCGTCTCGCCGGTAGCCGGGTTTCGGCCGGAGCGCGCGGCTCGCGTCTTGTTGTGAAACTTGCCGAACCCGGTGATGGATACCTCACCGTCCCCGTCAAGCTCAGACGCGATGATCCCCTCTCCCGACTTGGTTCCGAAGAGCGCATCGATGACTTCCTCCGCCTTCGCCCTGGTGAGACCGGTCTGACTCGCCAGTGTCCGCGTCAACTCGCCTTTGTTCACGTAGCCCCTCCCTCGCTGGTATGTGTGCCTGCCAAGCAACCGAGAGCGCACTCCGGTCCGCCCAGTGGGACGAGCGGTTCTCCGGACGCGCCGCTATAGTTTGGCTAGTCGTGCCCGTTTAGTGAAGTGGCACGACCGCGCTCCCCGTCCACTCGGGCGGCGGCCGTGAATGCCGGGGAACCGGTTCCCCTGAAGAGAGCGGAACCTCCCTCCGCACGGTACCCGTAGTATCCGCTACCGCTCTGCCCAAAGGCCACGGCTTCATCTCGTTCCGGCGTGCGTGCCTCCTCTCCAACCCACTCTCCGGGCGGGGCCGCGGCCGGCACCGCCTCAGGAATCTCCGCATCGCGCCCAACGTTGTCTTCATCCATCGCGTCCGCGAGCTTTACGCCGCCGCACGGCTAGGCGCACGAAGTGACTCGTACATGGAGGAGCACACATGGAGATGGCAGGCGCGGTCGCGGTCGTGACGGGAGGAAGCGAGGGAATTGGTCGCGCAATCGCGGAAGCCCTTAAGGCAGAAGGGTGCAGGGTGACGATCATGGCACGGCGCGAGGATGTCCTCAGGGAGGCGGCTTCGGAGCTTGGGGTCGATTGGATCGTCGGCGACGTGTCCGTCGAGGCCGATGCCACCCGTGCCGTGGCCAGAGTGGTGGCAAAGCATGGACGCCTCGATATCCTGGTCAACAACGCCGGCTTCGGCCTGTGGAAGCCTCTCGTTGAGATGGAGCTGTCGGAGCTCGAGAGCGTCTACCGGACGAATGTCTTCGGTGCCTTCCTGATGGGACGCGAGGCCGCGCGGCAATTCGTCGCCCAGGGAAGCGGGAACCTCATCAACATCTCGTCGACCTCGGGTCTCCGGGGAAATCGCGGGAGCACCGCCTACAGCTCCTCCAAATTCGCGCTTCGCGGGATGACCGAGTGCTGGCGCGACGAGCTCCGCCGTCACGACGTGCGGGTGATCCTCGTCAACCCGAGCGAGGTCCTGACGAGCTTTGCCTCAAAGGTAGGTTGGGATCAGGAGTACTCTCCGAAGAAGCTGTCGACCGGGGAAATCGCGGACGCAATCGTCGGCGCACTGAGGATCGACGACCGCGGCTTCATCCCGGAGTTTTCCGTCTTCGCGACGAATCCGTACTGAATCACCGGGTGCCCTGGCCACCGGTCCGGCCTACCCACCGAACGTGCGAAGGGAGGCCGAGTCCTCCTGCCCAAGCAATCTCCCTCAGTCGGCCGCGAAGCAGTAGAAAAGTCCGGCGCCGCCCGTCGCCACGAGCTGGTCCTGTGCGCACCCCTGGCTTGGATGGGCCTGGTTCCAGGGTGAGCCCGGGGTCTGAAAGGTGAAGCGATCGTGGTGACCGAGCATCGCGCTCCCTTCGCCGCTACTCGTCCAGTTGTTGCAGGTCCGGTCATCGCCCGGGGGGAAGGCGGTCCCGTCCATCTGGGTCCCCGTCAGGACATCGTGCATGTTCGGTGAATCCCCCGCTGCGCCCGAATTCACCGTCTCCCCCCGCTCATTCAGGGAGTGCTCGTAGTTGAGATTCGCGTTGTTGTAGTGGAGGTCGTCCACATCAGCCGCAACTCGCAGACCCGCCGCATTGAACCAAGGCCCCTCGCCGATCCGGTCCCTCGCGTTCACGGCCGCCTGCCCGTTCGAGGCCTGCGTGCTAAGATAGGCCCGCCAGGTCCGGTCGCCCGCACCTGCGGCCTCGGCCAGCGTCTGGCACTGCGCATCGGCGCCCTCGAGGCCGCCGAGATCCCCGCCGTTGCCCGGGCCGACACTCGTGATGAAGAAGCCAAGCGGCTCGTCCTGAGCCAGCGCTGCTCCGGGAAGCGCCACGACGAAAAACGCGACCAGTGATACCGCAACGAGTTGCTCCATCCTCATCGTCCTCATCTCCTGTCTGAAGGGCACCAGGCGCCGGGCGCGTTCTCTCCGTACCGGCCCCGCGCCGAATGATGTCTGAGCCAAGTGAATCTACGTAGTGCGTATCGCTCAAGCACATCGCCGGGACAGGCGGAGCCCCGCCCGCTGGCCCGCGAACATCAATGCTGCCGCGAGCCGGGATACTACCTGGAATCCACCTTTGCCGTGCCCCCGGACCGTCCCACGAAGTAGCACCATCCCGGAGGCCGGGGTACCGCGAGTACCTGTACGTACAAGGTCGACTTCCGGCTGGACACGACGCTCTACCTCGTCAACTGGCTCGCCTCCGAAGCCCGGAAGGAGCACTCCCCCTCGATGACAGGGCAACCGGCGGCAGGCGATCTCCTCGGCGAAAAGCGCTCATTGGACGACGACAGCCCCTGGGCCCCTCGCACTCTTCCTGGTCCTCCCGCTGGCTCGGCTTGACCCGTGCGTGACCGGGCTTACTCGAACGACTCACTGAACGCCCGCCGCTGCTCCGGGGTGCCGAGCGCGATCAGAGCCGCGCCCGGACCCAGGACTCCTGCCTCGAAAGGCTGGGGGCGGATGCGACCATTCTCACGGACGGCAATCACATTCAAGCCGGTTCGCTCGCTGATCTCGGCGTCGGCAAGGGTGTGACCCGAAAGACCCTCGGGGAGCGGAATGTCGAAGAGGCCGACACCTTCGCCGAGCATCACGAGCTCGCGCTCCTCAACGGCCGACGACACCGCCTCCACACCAAGGGCGGCATAGCTCAGGACGAAATCCGCGCCCGCCCTCAGGATCGCCTCGATATTGCGGTTATGCGTGACGCGGGTAAGGATCCGGGCATTGGGGTTCAGCCGCCGACAGTACACGGTGAGGTACACGTTCATCGCGTCGTCGTGGGTGGTGAGAAGGATCGAGGGTGCGTCCTCGATCCCAGCCTCCTCGAGAAGGACACGATCGGCTGCGTCACCCACGAAGAGCCCGTCCGGGACGTCTCCGATCCGCCTCGAGACACTTTCGTCCCGCTCCACCATGTGCACTCGGACGCCCCGCTCCTTGAGCGCCCTCGCAGCGGCGCACCCTACCTTTCCGCCGCCGATCACGATCACCGGGTTCGGGTTCGCGTCATAAATCGCGAGCGCTTCGTCGAGCTCCCGGATCTGCGCTGGCGTCCCCATCACGATCGCCATGGAGGCCGGCTCCAAGAGGTAATCGGGCCCAACCCAGCGGAGTGCACCCCGCTCCCAGGCGCCAACGATCGTCACGCCAAGCGCCTCGCGAAGCTTCGTCTCCCGGATCCTCCGACCCTGAAACGGCGTCTCCTGGACGGGGAATTCGGCGAGGACGACGTCGTCGAGCTTCCCGATCACGTTCGCGCGGGCGCTCCCCGCGCTCACTCGACGGGCAAGGTGCTCGCCGAGGCGTCTCTTCAAGAGCAGGACGTGGCTCGAGCCGCTCAGTTCCAGGATATCGACAGAGTCCTCGGACTCCGCGATCGCGAGGATCGGCACTGTCGAAGTGCACGCCCGTACGGTCAGAATAATGTTGCTGTTGACGGTATCGGACGCGTTCGCGAGAAGGAGGCGGGCCTGCTCGACGCGCGCGGCCGCATACGTGTCGATTGCATCAATCTCACCCGTGATCACGTGGTGGCCCTCGTCGTGCATCTGCCGTGCAGCGACGGGGTCGGGCTCGATGACATAGGCGGGAATTCCGGCCGCCTGAAGCCGTTCCATTAGACCCAGCGCGATTGGGTCGTTTGCACAAATGATGACGTGCCCCGAGACATCGGCCGGCACCGAGCGAAGCGCCTTCAACCGACGATAGCTCTGCTGCTCGAGCCACGGCGTATATACGAACCGGATGAAGAGGAAGGGAAGAATGATGAGGAGGAGGACGACCCCGGAAATCAGGACGACGGTGCTGAAGGCACGCCCCAGGTCGGTCGCGAAGGTGATATCCCCGAATCCGAGGGTGCTCATCACCGTAAGCGCCCAGTAGATCCCGGTGAACCAGGAGTGCTCCTGCCCTTCCCGTGCCATCAGGATGTGGAAGACCCAACCGTAAAACACGACGAGGGCGACCAGCGCGAGGAGGTACCTGCCGAAGGGCGCGTGGCGCTGGGTCAGCTTTCCCAGCGACGTGAGAGAAACGAGATGGGATACGATCGTCTTCACCTCGGGCCGGACTCCCTATATCGGACCGTGCTAGGCGGACTCGATGGAAAACATAGTGATCCGCTGCCTTGCCGTGCACCGCTCGAAGCACCCCGGCGGGACCCGGATTGTACAGAGATGGTAATGACCTGACAGTCGGCCCTCGCCGGAGCTGCGTCTAGGCTGCCTTCTTGTTGGCGTCCTCCTTCTTGGCCTTTGCGGCCTTCCTGGCGACCGGGAGACCGGCCTTGAAGACCTGGTAGGGCGTGCGGCCCTCCATGGCTCGGCCTCGGTGCGGTCGCTTGCGGTTGTAGGTCTCGAGGTAGGCCTCCAGGTCGGTCTGCATCTCCTCGACGGTCTCGTACCAGGTGGTGCGGCCCTTCACCCTCAAGTGCTCGTCGAGGAGCGTGCGATGGAAGCGCTCGATGAAGCCGTTGGACTGGGGCCTGCCCACCTTCGTCGTACGGTGCTCGATGTCCTCGAGCTGAAGGAAGAGCTCGTAGGGGTGACGGTCCGGACGGCCACAGCACTCGCGGCCGTTGTCACTGAGCACGGTCTTCACCCGGACCCGGTGCTCCTCGAAGAAGGGCAGCACGTCGTTGTGGATCACCTGCACCGCCGTGAGCGGAAGCTTGCTCGTGTAGAACCGGCCCCAGGCGTAGCGGCTGAAGCAATCGAGCACGGTCTGCAGGTACACCTTTCCGACCCCCTTCAGCGTTCCGACAAAGAACGTGTCCACGGCCACGAGGTCGCCCGGGTAGTGGACTTCGATGTGGCGCTCCCGGAACTCGGGGCTGAAGCGCTCCAGCAGCGCGATCTGCTCGGCGGTCAGCTTCAGCTTCCGTTCCCTCGCCGTCTCTTCGAGCCTGAGCAGCCGTTCGTGCTTCGTCGTCAGGCCGTGGACGACCCCACACCCCACGCACCCCCCCTGAGCTGACCTGGATCCCTCCCAGCAGCAACGCATCCGCGACCCGCTGGGCTCCCTGCGTCGGACACGCCAGACTGTGCTCCAGAATCGCCGCCTCGACCTTCTCGCCCACTCGGTTCGGGTGCGGTCCCTTCGGCCCCGGTAGCTGGTCGATCAGTCCCTCGGCCCCGTAGAGCTGGAAGTTGCGTCGGATCTCGTAGAACTGCTGACGGCTATAGCCCACGATGTGGCACGCCTTGCTCACGTTGCCGAGCTCCTGGGCCAGCTGTAGCAGGCTCAGCTTGCGACGCGCTATCTTCTCCTTCTGGACGGTGGTCATCTTCTCTCCCGTGCTAAGTGAGTGACTTCGACATCTCTCAATTAGCTCCGGCGAGGGCGGTTGGCCACCGTCACCTCTCGTGGCCGACTGTCAGATCATTACCATCTCTGTACACCCGGATGGATGCGAACGCGGGGGTCCTCACCCTCGGCGCCGGAGAGCCTCTTAACCCGCGGGGGGCCGGCGACGCTCGGCAGGCGCGCCGAAGACCACCATCGCACGGCGGAGGACCACGGCCGGGAAACCGCAACGTCCTAAGCACTGCAGACCTTAGCGTCTCGCAGAGAGCCGATGCAACACGGGCGCGGCCGACCCAGTGGTTCAGGGAATCCGGGCCGTCACCTCCCCGATCCTCCCCCCCGGCGGGAAGCCACTCGGGACGGTCTCCGGGATCGTGCGGTCGAAGTCGGGGTCTGTCAGCGCCTCCAGAAAGGCCACGATATCGGCCATCTCCCGCTCCGACATGTTGTCCACACCCCTGAACTGTCCGGAGAGCGTGCCCCGGGAAGTCTCGGTGCCGGCAACGGCGTCACCGGCGGTTCGCCGCCTCTGGCGCCGGTCGGCTACGTTGGGATTCTCGGATCGCCCCCGGTCGTAGAACTCGAGGACCTCCTCCAGCGTCTCCAGCATCCCATTGTGCATGTAGGGCGCGGTCAGGGCCACGTTCCGCAGGGTCGGGGTCCGGAAGCGGAACCGTCCATCCCCCACATCGGGTTCCGACAGAAGCGGATTCTCCGCAACGCCCTCGGCGACCAAGTCGAAATCGGACAGCATCGGACCGTCGTGACAATTCGTGCAGTCCGCGTCGTCGAACGCCTCGAGCCCCCGCCTTTGCTGAGGGGTCAGGGCATCCTCATCGCCTGCGAAAAATTGGTCGTACGGACTACCTCGAGTCACCAAAGAGCGCTCGAACGCTGCGATCGCATCGGCGATCTGCCCGGGCGCGATGCGAGTATCGGGGCCGAACACCTCCTGGAAGAGGGTCACGTACTCTGGAATCGCCCGGAGCCTCGCCACCACCGAGTCCACGGCCAGCCCCTCGGGGTAGGCGTCCCCTCGCATCTCCTCTCGGAGCGTCAGGGGCAGGAGCGCTTGCGACTCGAGGCCTCGCACACGGCGATCCCAGAACATCGGTGCCCGCGCCGCAATCTCGTCGTCGACACTCGCAGGCAGCAGCGCGAACTCGTCTGCCCGCCGGCCGCCGCGGCGCCGGCGCCGCTCGACGCCGTTGAAGGCGACGTTCAGGACCGTGGGAGTGTTCCGCTCAAGGACGGGGATCTCGCCGCCGGAGAGGTCGACACGTTCCGGCCCCAAGCCCACGGACCGGGTTCCCAGAGCGAGGGCTCGCCCATCCGCATACGCGAAATCGGGGTGGTGACAGGCGGCGCAAGCGACATCCATTTCTCCCGACAGCACCGGGTCCCAGAAGAGGAGCCGTCCGAGCTCCAAGGCCGAGATCGCCTGTCCGGGCCGTGCCGCGCTTCGGGCCGGGAAGCTCGAGGCGATCAGGAGGAATCCAGCCCCCACTGTCAGGAGAGAGAGCAGCGCACCGACTCGCACGAGACGCCTCATGGCTTCATCCTCCGATTCGGGAAGAGACCGAGCTGATGTCGAGCCCGTAGCGGTCCATCACCGGGACATCGAACTCGAAGTCGTAGTAGGTGAGCTCCTGCAGCTGGAGGGTCGACTCACGCCATCCGATGTAGGAGTCGAGCAGGTTCTCCGCCGTGTCCACCTCGCGCCGGAGCGTTTGCAATAGGTCGAGGGCCGAAAGGGAGCCATCACGATACCCTTCCAGGCTCTGGGCCGAAGTGGCCTCTGCGAGCGCCAGGTTCTCGTCCATCGTCACCGCTCGCGCCTGGAGCTCAAGGACATCCTGTATCTCGTTCTCGATGTCCGAGACGATCTCGACCTCCGCCTCCTCCATCTGGAGCGCCGATCTCCTGAGGTTGACCCTAGCCGCCTCGATCCGGGCGCCTCTCTCGCCCCAGTCCCAGATCGGAACGGAGGCGTTCACCTCAACTGTGTAGGTGTTCTCGGGATCGGCAAGGAGGTTCGAGAAGTATGGATGGCGCATCTCGCGCCCGTAGGTGAACTCTACGTCCACCTGGAAGGCGTTTCTGCCCTGCACCTCGTCGAGGTTGATCTGCCGCTCGCGCTCTTGGATCCGGATGCGCCTGAGCCTAGGCGCAAGCGTGCGCGCGAACTGGATCGCCCGCTCGATGTCGATCTCGACGGGCTGGACATCGATCGTGGGATCGATGGTGATGGAGTCCGTCGACTGGAGATCCAGTTGCGTCCTCAGATCCGCGGTACGACGCCGGAACTCCGTCCTCGACTGCCGAAGCTGCTCTTCCGCGTTCGCCAGCTCGACCCGGATCTGGTCCCACTCGATCGTCCGTGTCGAGTCGCTCTGGGAGACCTCCAGAGCCGCCGCGGCGGCTTCCTGAAGGTCGGCCACGTACCCATCCCGAACCCCTTCCTCGTACGCAGTCTCGAAGAGCTGGAAGTAGTCGTCCGAGATGTCGTCGATAAGCTCAAGGAGGTCGTCGTAGTAGTCGATCTCCTCGCTCTCCAAATCGAGCTCGGCCTCCTCGAGGCTGTTCTTCAGTTCGTTCGGCTGGAAGAGAGGCTGGGTATATCGAATGAAGTAGCGGTTGTAGTACTCTACATCCCGGTCCCCGTCCGACTCGCGCTGCGCGAGTCGGTACACCCGGTTGTTGAGCGAGAGGTATCCGTTCGTAGGGTACCCGAAGAGGATTACCGGCTGGCGGATGGAGACCTGGCCCTCGAAGCGTAGCTCATTCTCGCTGAAGAACTCGTTTCGGCCCAAGTCCGTGTTGAAGTGCTCCTGTGAAATATCCTCCCACACTGGGGAGGAAACATCCAACGAGACGCTCGACCTGAGCCGGGCACGCTCCGCTCGGAGGCTCTGCGTCGACTGCTCGATATTCATTCCGAGGAAGCGGACCTCATAGCTGCTGCTCAGCGCCAGCGCCGTCATCCTTTCGAGCGTCATGTCGATGGCATTCGCCTCCGACACCCCCGCCGGCTGCTGCGCCGCGACAGGCATCGCCAGCGCCGTCGCTCCGCCGAGGACGAGCACTCCCAGTACGCAGGCAGCGCAGCGCAGCCGCGAAATCCAACTCGCCTGGTGTGGCATCTCCTCTCCTTGGCTGACGCTGAAGCATCCTGGTCCGAAGCCGGCCGCCTACGTTGCGGACGCTCAGAACGCTTCAGTGGATCGAACGGATCTTCTTCGAGCTTCCCTCCGGCCTCCGGAGCTTTCCGTAGACTCCACGACCCGCAACCCGGTAGCCGAGCAAGACACACCGGACATTCGCAATGCAGCGTTCGAGATCCGCGCCGGTCAGGCAGGCGGGTCAACGCTCTGCAGCCCCGGCAGAGGACGGCACCGCTCCGATTTCGCTCATCGAGCTCGAAGACTTGGCCCGCTCACGTTACGTTCCCGTCTTCGAGGGCCGCGAGGAACGGGAGCGCGGCGCCTCCCGGCGACCCGGCGGCTTCCTGGAGCGCGCGGAACCCTAAGCCCGTGACGAGCGGCGGGGCCCGGAGGCCGGATGAATCCCCGCGACGTGTCGCAGCCCCCATTGACTCTGAGGCGGAACGCGTCGGATTCGTTAGGTCATGGGTACGACCCGCGTCCGCACCCCGTGTCACGTCGAGCACCACCGCGACCGAGAGCCATGCCAGAGCCACACTTCATTCCGCTTCCCGCCTACGTCGAAATTCCCCAAGACGAGATGAAGGCCCGTGCAACGAGCTTCCTGGGTGAGATGCGCAGGCGCCGGACGGTTCGCGACTATTCCGACCGGCCGGTCGCCCGCAGGGTCATCGAGCATTGCCTACTCGCGGCCGGTACGGCCCCGAGCGGCGCGAACCGGCAGCCATGGCACTTCGTCGTCGTAAGTTGCCCGGCGATCAAGAGGGCGATTCGCGAGGCGGCCGAGGAGGAAGAACGTGCCTTCTATAGCCGGCGCGCTACGGACGAGTGGCTCGAAGCACTCGAGCCCCTCGGTACGGGGCCCGAGAAGCCCTTCTTAGAGAGGGCCCCTTGCCTCATCGTGATCTTCGCGAGGAGCTACGACGTGGACGGGAGTGGGAAGAAGACGAAGAACTACTACGTAACGGAGTCGGTGGGCATCGCCACCGGGATACTGATCACGGCCGTGCACCGGGCAGGTCTCGCCTCCCTCACCCATACGCCCTCGCCGATGGGGTTTCTCGCCGACATTCTCGGCCGGCCCGAGAATGAGCGTCCATTTCTGATCCTCGCCGTCGGCTATCCCGACGAAGCCGCGATGGTACCGGATATCGGGAGGAAGGCGCTCGACGACGTCGTCACATTCCGCTGATCGCCGACACGCCCCTGGATGCTCAACACACCGATCGACCGCCGCGATCGTGATCGGGAGCAGCTGCGATGGGCACGCTCCGTCGAGGTGCACCCCAGCCCGTTAGCGGGTCGTTGCGTGGGCCCCGCTAACACCCGAACTTGTTGGGTAGCGGAGAGAGTGAGGATAAGACTCGCACGGAGGCAGCCATGTCATCGTTACGACTCCTGGGTTTCTTGGTTGTAGGAACGGTCATCTTCAGCGGATGCGCCGCTGAGTCAGGGCCGCCGGCGCCGATGGTCGTCGAGGGGGCGAACCCGGTCACCGGCGAGGGGCTCGCGAACCCGAACCCGACACGTATCGGGAATTGGGCCACCCTCCCGGAGGGCCGGGAGTGGGGGTCGACGGCAGGCCTCGACATCGACCCGACGGACGGCCACGTCTGGGGCTACGAGCGATGTGCCTCGGGCTCTGCCGGAGGCCCGGGGGTCAACTGCGACAACAACCCCGTCGACCCGATCTTCAAGTTCGACCGGAATTCGGGGGAGATCCTGGCCAACTTCGGTGCCGGTATCTTCGTGACGCCCCACGGGATCGGGGTGGACGAGGACGGGAACGTCTGGGTAACAGACTTCGCGGGGAACGAAGCCGGAACCAAGGGTCACCAGGTGCATAAATTCACCCCAGATGGCGAGCTGCTCATGAGCCTCGGCATCGCGGGCCAGCCCGGGAACGGCCCGGGTCAGCTGAACCAGCCCAACGATGTGATTATAGGGCCCGACGGGAACATCTACGTCGCGGACGGCCACTCGGGTCAGAACCTGACAACCGATGCCGACATGGATGAGGCACGCGCCGCCGGGCTGACGGGCCGGATCGTCAAGTACTCACCCGAGGGCGAGTACGTCATGGAGTGGGGGGAGATCGGCACAGACCACGGTCAATTCCGCACCCCACACGCCCTCGAGTTCGACGCGCAGGGTCGGCTCTGGGTCGCGGACCGGGGGAATCACCGCCTCGAGATCTACGACCAGAACGGCAACTACCTCGAGTCCCGGTATCAGTTCGGCCGGATCAGCGACCTCTTCATCACCGAAGACCAGATGGTGTACGCCATCGACTCCGAGTCCAACCGCCTCCGCCATATCAACTGGAGGAACGGGGTCCGGATCGGGCCCTTGGACCAAGATGTTCTCGTGGGCTTTATCCCGGGATGGGACTCTGACAGCCGTCCGAACCACGGCGTCGCCGGAGAAGGCGTGGGAGTGGACGCGGACGGTAACGTCTACGTGGCGGAAGGACCGTCCTCCCTCGCCGATGCGGGCTCAGCCTTCACGAAGTATGAGGTAGGAGACATGTAGGGAGGTGCCCTGCCAGGGACCCCCGGCGAAGGCCGGGGGTCCCTTCTTCTTCATCGTACTGCTCGGCGGCCGGCCTCCGCCTCGCCCTGGGGCGGAACGGCGCAGTGGGTGTCATCGCGGCCGGGGTGGGTCGCGCCCGCACCGACTCAATCCGTTCGTTCGAGGGAAGCGAGCGCCGCCTCGAAGTCCGCCCAGGAGATCGGCGCCCCGTGAACGGGAGCCACGGTCGACACCTCGAGTCCCATCCGCTCCACTTGGTTGCGGAAGCTCCGCATCGCCGGGAGCTGCGAGCTCCGGGGAGGTTCGTGCGTATCGAAGAGGTCCGCCTCGAATGCGATCCCCTCTTCCGGGAGGTATGCCATCAGCATTCCGGAGACGTGCGCGAGGGGCTGCACGTAGTAGACCCGAAGGATCCGCGAGTCGTCGGCGATCACGTAGTTCTCCTGCACCGCCTCGTAGTTGTAGCCTTCGGACAACTCCGTCGGGGGCCACTTGGAGACGATGTCCGGCACTACCGTCCGCGGCTCGTATACGAGCACGTCGGTGTTCAGGAACTCGAGGTTGCTCATGTGGGTGACGATCGTAGAGCCGATGTGCAGGTACGTCCTGAGCCCGCCGATGTGGTCGAAGTGCGGATGCGAGGTGATCAACCAGCGGATGGGTTTGTCGGGCGCCAGCCGCACGACCTCCTCGATGACCGCGAGGCTCCGCTCCTCATCTCCCGGCGCCTCGAACACAGCGACAAAGTCGTCAAACTCCACCATGTAGCTGTTTGACGGCCCGCCGCCGAGGAGGTAGACCCCGCTTGCCATCTCGGTGACGACCACCTCCGTCTCGAAAGTCGCATCCTGAACCGCCGCGGGTACGGGGCCGGGGTCGAGGCAGACATTCGGCTGAACGTCGGGGAACCTCCCCCCGTATCCGTTGTGCCCCGTGCTCTGACGATAGAACTGCCAGTTGTCGTCCCATCCGTGGTGGGAGTGCCACGCGACAGGCCACTTCACGTCGCCGAAGCTCAGTTGCTCCGTCGACTCGTGCTCGATGTTGAAGTCGCCGAGAGCCGGGTCGTTCACCGTCGTCTTGATCCGCTGGATCTGGTTCTGCGAGTTGATCGTCGCATCCACACGATACTTGCCGAACATCGTGATCGCCACGACGTGCATCTTCTCGGGACGGACCACGTTTCCGTCACGGCCCTTCTCGATCTGCTCCCAGCGCCAGAAGGCGATGGGGTTCGCCCCCGGGTGGCGGGCAGCCTTGATGAAGCCGTGGGGATTCAGCCAGAGATCGAGCTGGTAGAGCTCGGCTAGCTCCGGTGGGACCGGGACGGGCTCCCCGTCGCCATCGATGTGCCACGCCGCGCCACCACTCACGATGTGGGTCTGGCGCACCTCCCTCTGCGTCGACGTGCCCCCCTCCCAGCCGAGCCCGTACTTCCACGATGCGGGGCTGATCCCGGGCTCGCGGTCGAAGGTTTCAACGCTCGTTCCGGTCTCCCAGTTGATACTCCGGGTGTAGTTGTTCAGACCGCCGATGCGGGGCCAGTCCACATTCACCGCATTCTCGAAGGTTTGGCCGACCGCGCCGCTGTATCCGTCCCCCGAGAGCGTGATGCAGCGGAGATTCGATTCGCCGATCTCCTGGGCGGCAGCGGCAAGGAGCGGTGCGGGGTCCACATACCCCGGCGGAAAGTCCTGCGCTACCAACGTGTGCATACAGACGGGCAGTAGAGCTACCGCCCCAAGCACGCTCCTGGCCATCGTTGCCTCCTCGGTTGGGCCCCGTTCGACCGCGGAAAACGAGGCGCCTTCTCTCCGCTCGGCGGGTGAGAAACGTACGCCGGACGGACGGACATGGACAGCCGCCTGCGCTGAGCCGGCGGCAGCCGCGAAGAAGCTGGTGTCCCGGTTCGCGAGACGCTCGGCCCGGGGGGCGAAACGGCCGTCACTCGCCTCGGTACGGAAGCACAACTGTCGAAGTGCCCGGACAGGAGGCGCTGCACTTGGAATGGCGACGGGAGGCACCTCAAGGGCTCCGACCGCAAATGGACCCCGATCCTCTCTTGCTACCCCTACCGAGGCACTCCATCTTCGAGGTGTCGCCGCCGGGGGGCCGGGCTTTGGCTGCGCTCTCTCGGCGACGACGCGCACCGCCCTCGAATTCGCAGGGTGATCCCGGCGACCAGAACTGCGGTCGTGATTCCCGTACCCCCGGTGGACATGATGACAACTTGGACTCTCCGTGGCAGCGGCGCCGTGGCGCTCGCCGTCACACTCGCGATGATCGCCTCCGCCCCGGTGCTCGCACAGAATCCGAACTGGACCCGGCCGTTCCCAAGCCACCGTGTCATCGCCAACCTCTATGCCGTCGGTACCTACGATCTCGGCGTGTTCCTGATCACTGACGAGGAGGGGCACATCCTCATCAACACGGGACTCGAGGATTCCACGTCACTGATTCGAGAGAACGTCGAGTCGCTCGGCTTTCGCCTCGAGGATGTCGAGATCCTCCTCACCATGCAGGCACACTGGGATCACACGGCTGCGATGGCGGAGATCAGCGAGGTCGCCGGTGCGGAGGTATGGGCGACGGCGGGCGACGCGAGGGTGCTCGAGGATGGAGGCTTCAGCGATCCCCACTTCGGTGGCCGCCAGTCGTTCAGACCCATGAGCGTGGACAAGCTCATCGCGGACGGTGAGGTGATCGAGCTCGGGGAGATCCATCTAACGGTGCACGAGCATCCGGGCCACACGGAGGGGAGCTCGAGCTACACGATGCAGGTGACCGAGAACGGTCGGGACTACGATGTGGCGATCGCCAACATGGGCACGATCAATGCGGGGAAACGACTCGTCGTCGACCCGACCTACCCGGGTGTCGCCGGGGACTTCGCCCGCACCTATGCCAGCCAGAAGGCAATGGATGTGGACGTGTGGGTTTCAGCCCACGGGGGCCAATACGGCCTCCACGACAAGTACGAGCCGGGACAGGCATACAGCCCTGAGACCTTCGTCGACCCCGATGGTTTCCTGGCGGCTGTCGAGGTATTAGAAGAGGCCTACGTGGAGCAGCTGGCCGAGGAACGGCGGTAAGGCAAAGCGCCTGCGACAGCGAGATCCGGCACCCGATGTGTTCAACTCGGATCCTGCAGGGAGAGGTGAAATAGGGCATCATGGGTGTGGATGGGACCGGAGGGGAAGTTGGCGGGGAAAGGGGGGCTGACGGAGGGAAATGAGGCAGCTCGGACGTGTGGTTTTGAGCGGGCGAGGCGGTGTTGGACGGACGGGGAGCAAGCCCGGAGGATGGGGCCTGGAGGAATGCGGGGCGGGAGTAGTCAGGCTGGGAGAGGAGGCGGGAGTCCGGAGGCGAGGCGTCTGAGAGCGAGGAGGATATGGGGTCTGGCGGGATCGTCACGGAGCAACTGGACGTAGAGCTTGCGGCTGTGGCGAGTGAGCTTGGCGGGCAAGCGGAGGAGCCGGAGGCGGTTGGGTTGAGCTGTGCGCCAGGCTCCGGAGAGGGCGGTGGTCCTGAGTGTGTGGAGGAGCTGGTAGGCGATGGCGCTGAGGGCCCAGAGGAGCGCGTTGCCATCGAGGTCATCGATGGCGGTGGCCCCTGCTCCGAGCTGGCCGAGTTCCTTGATCCTCTGTTCGACGACAGCGCCCTGGTTGTAGCGGCGCCAGGCGGTGAGGACGTGGATGCCTTCGATGTTGGTGAGTACGTGAGCGCTTAGTGGGACTTCGTAGGTGTCGAGCGCGAGGGTGTCTGGGCCTTGGAGCGGACGCCGTGTGTGGAGCGAGAGAAGACGGACGCCCCACAGACAGCCGGAGGTGGTCCAGAGCTCATGACCGGGGAAGATGTGCTCACCCTTGCGAGAGCGACGCCAGGGCTGGTGGTGGTCGGCAAGCCAGCGGTGGGCAGGGAGCTTGAGCAGGAAACGGACCTCGAGGTCATCGAGGGTCCGTACCATGGATCGGCTGAAGAAGCCCTTGTCGAGACGCACGGTGATGGTCTCGACCCCCACGGAGCGCAGGCGCCCCACCAAGTCGGTGATCCACGCCTCGGCCCCCGCGGCGGTGGGGGCGTTGCCCGGGCGCCAACGGATGCCCATACAGTCTCCCGTCTCCTGAACGAAGGCCAGAAGCGGATGGTGCGACGGTCGACCGGGCTTGTGCGGATTGTAGCCCCGCTCGGCGCCCACTTGCTTGCGTCCGTAGCGCACGCTGACGGTGGAGTCGAGGGTCAGGGTCAGCGCCCGGGGCACGCCCCCCAGTCTCCAGCGCCGGCACACGATGTGCCACAGGAGTTCGTCGAGGAGGGGCACGAGCGGCTCACCTGCGCGGCGCAACCAGCGTCCGAACGTGGTGGGATCGGGCAGGCGAGTCCAGCCGAACAGGCGTCGAATGCCGCGCCGGTCCAGGAGCGGCAAATCGTCGAGCACGCGGCCACCGTAGAGCAGAAGCACGACCCACACCTCGACCATCAGGCTGGGACGGAAGAAGCCGGCAAGCCCTTCGCTCCGACGGTCGATCCAGGAGCCCAGGCCCATGCCGTCCCACAGATACCGGACCAGGATCAGCCCGCCTCCATCGGTCAGATCCCGGGCGCTGTGACGAATCCGTAGCGGGGAGCCCTCACCTTGTACATGGGGCCGAGAACAGATACGATGGTTGCGCACCGTCTGGGTGCCTTTTGTGGCGAGGAACCTTCTTGGACGAAGTGCCCTCAACCTAAGGCCTTAGACGGTGTTTTTCTTCCCTATGCTACTCCCCTCATGCAGGATCCGGGTTCATTGCTAGGCCCCGTGCTCGTGGCACTCGGGGGCCTTCTGATCCTCCTGGGGCTCCTCGTCTGGACCAACCTGGCGTCATGGTTCGGGCACCTGCCGGGGGACATCCGGGTGGTACGCCCGAACACGGGCATTTACATCCCCGTCACCTCGATGGTGATCCTCTCCATCGTCCTCGCGTTGCTTTGAAAACTCCTGTAGCCGCTTCCCCGCACCGGCAACCTCGCCGGCCGATGCTCCCCCCCGTGTCGATGCCGCCGCACCAACAATAGGACGCGGCCTACGATCCGAACCTCCCCGGCGGGACGGGAATCCGCTGGCTCATACCGACGAGGATGCGGTCGCCACTCGCGAGGAGCGGCTCCATCGAGTCTCCATCCGGGGTGATAACTCGGAGATCCTCCCGGCTCGCGGGGAACTCGTGACGGAGCAGGGACTCCGCGAGAAGCCCCACCTCCTCAACCACCACCCTCTCGTCTTCCCAGCTCCCCGATCCCCACGCCCTCCGAGCGTCGATCTCCGGTACCGCGCTGTAGCCCCTCGGCGTCAAGCCTTGGCTGGATATGCCCGTTCGCCCAAAGAGGCCCTCGAGGAGCGCCGTGCACCCCCGCCGAGAAACTCCTCGGACCCACACAGGGGGTGTGCGGCGAGAGCTCTCCGGCCCTGACCCGGGGCGTTCCCCGGCGATGTCTGGTAGAGGTAGGACGGGTTCCGGCCGATCGCGAG
The DNA here is from genome assembly GCA_965206975.1 of Longimicrobiales bacterium. Taxonomy (GTDB): domain Bacteria; phylum Gemmatimonadota; class Gemmatimonadetes; order Longimicrobiales; family Gaopeijiaceae; genus JAAXGI01. Next base: position 1,072,799 of record OZ242253.1, read on the forward strand.
CGAAGCTCGCCTCAGGTTGGTGCGGCTCTTCGGGAGGAACTCAAGGATCCGTCGGCGAACCGGGTCCAACTCGAGGTTGCCGTACCTCGTCGGTGACACCATACCGCCTGCACGATACGACTTCGCCTAGGGTGGGAGAGGCCACGCTTCCTTCCCGGCCTACGGCTCGTCGCTTGGCGGGTCGGCCTCGACCGCGCGCTGGTTCCGCATCCGTTCCCACCCGAAGAGAAACTCCCGGACGACTCGCCCGCCGAGGTAGAAGGCGACGGCGAGTACAAGGACCCAGCCCGTGGGAATGAGCGAGTAGTCGGGCCGGATCCAGAGGCCGATGTAGAGGGCCAGGACGAGGGCAAGCGCACCCCCCGCCGCCCAGCCTCGGGCGGCAGACCGCCGCTGGGCCCGCGTGAGGCACTCCCCACACCAGAACTGGCTGTCCAGCTCCTTAATCGGTTTCGGCTGAAGACAGCGTATGCACGTGAGGTCGTCGGAGCGGGGATCCGGTCGTTCCCTTTCAGTCATCGATCCAGATTCGCGATGGCGGCAGTGAGAAACTCCGCGGTCGTGGCATTCCCGCCCACATCCCGCGTGCGGGTGGCGGGGTCTTCGAGCGTCCGGCGGATCGCCCCTCGAATCCGCCTCGCCGTCTCCCCCTGCCCCAGATGGTCGAGCATCATCGCGGCGGCCAGGACGAGGGCGGTGGGATTCGCGACACCTTCCCCGGCTATATCGGGGGCGGAACCGTGGACCGCCTCGAACATCGACACCTCGGCCCCGACGTTGGCGGCGGGCGCGAGTCCGAGCCCCCCGACGAGTCCGGCCATGAGATCGCTCAGGATGTCTCCGAACATATTCTCCATGACCAGGACGTCGAGGACGTACGGATCCTTGACGAGCTGCATCGCAGTCGCATCGATGATCCTCGCCTCGAACTCGACCTCCCCGGAGTAGCCCTGGGCCACCGATTCCCCGGCTTCAAGAAAGAGACCCTGGGTATACTTAAGGATATTCGCCTTGTGGGCGAGCGTCACCTTCTTCCTTCCACGCGCTTTCGCGTACTCGAAGGCGTACCGTACGATTCGCTCCACCCCGAAACGCGTAATGATCATGACCGACTCGGCTGCTGCCTTCGGATCGCCCTCTAGGCCGATATAATGCTCGACCCCCACGTAGAGACCTTCCGTATTCTCGCGGATTAGGACGAGGTCGATGTCCTCGTATCGCTGACCCGGAACGAGCGTGACGACCGGGCGGACGTTCGCGTATAGGTCGAACTCCTTTCGGATCACGACGTTTATGGAGCGGAAACCTGATCCCAGCGGGGTGGTCATGGGCCCCTTTAGAACAACGCCGTTTCGCTGAATGGAATCGAGGGTGGCCCCGGGAAGCGGATCCCGGACCGCCTCCATCGCGGCGATGCCCCCCAGTTGATGGTCGTACTCGAGAGCGGCGCCAGCCGCGTCGAGGAGAGAGAGCGTCGCCTCGGTCACCTCGGGCCCGATCCCGTCGCCCGAGATGATTGTGACTGTAGTAGACATGTGCGGTCGAGAGACCGCCGTCAGAGCGGCGGAATGAATTCGCGGTTGTACTGAAAGTCCGTGTGCTCTTCCCCGAAGCGGATGAGATCGCGCATGTAGCCCGGACTCTCGGTGCCCTGGGTCCGGGCGTACCCGGCCACGTTCAGGGCGCGGGGCCAGGTGATGTCGTTGAACTCCGTCCGTCCGAGGAGGGCTTGTGCGAGAACTCCGCCGTCCTGGTAGACGACGATGACCCGCACCCCGCCAAGCCCGGAGTAGTCCCGGAAGGCCTGCTGCGTGGCGGGGGAGAGGAGGAAGATATAGGGGGAGGCCATCGCCCATACACGGCCGCCCATCCGGTACTCTTCCCGGTCGATCTCGACCGTGACGTGTGCCACGTTCCCGCTCATCTCCACCGCGAGGTTCCCCCCGTACTCGTAGTAAGCCCGGACATCGGAAGCACGCGGCCGGACCGTGGGAGGCGCTTCTACCTGGCAGCCGCCAAGCAACACCGTACCCGAGGCAGCGATGAGGAGAAAGAGCCTTCCAGTCACTGAGCCGCGAGCGCAGGGTCCGAAGCGAGGTGCGGGTGTCATCGCAGAGCCTGCGTGACTCCGAGGAAAAGGAGAGCGGCGCGGAACCTCGGCGGAGCACCCGCCGGATCGGGCTTTCCGGGAAGCTTACTCGGACACACCGTCGAAGTCGAGCGCGGCTGAGTTGATGCAGTAGCGAAGACCCGTCGGACGCGGTCCATCCGGAAAGACGTGGCCCAGATGCGCATCGCAGGCGGAGCAGACCACCTCGGTTCTCCGGTGGAAGAGGGAGCGGTCATCCCTCTCCTCGATGTGATCCGGATCGACGGTGTCCCAGAAAGAGGGCCAGCCAGTTCCCGAATTGTACTTCGTAGCCGAGGAGAAGAGGGGCGTCCCGCAGCAGATGCACCTGTACATGCCCTCTGCCTTCTCGTCCCAGTATGCCCCGGTGAAGGCTCGCTCCGTGCCCTTCTTGCGGGTCACCCGGTACTGCTCGGGAGTCAGTTGCGCTCGCCGATCGTCGGGTGCACGGAACTCCTTCCGCTTCGAATCCTGGCTCATGCAGCATCCCCCGTCCGGATCATGACCCCAGCCACCGATACCGCCCCGCCTTCCCGCAGTCGGAGCTACCCGCTTCGTGCGTCGTCCACCGATGCCCTTTGGCGGCGCTGCCGCAGCACCGGGCATGGGCCCCGCGATGAACGGACGACAGCCCTCGGGCCACGATCAATACCGGATCCCGTTGGGGGGGTTCCTCAGGTACGGACATGCGACGGTGCCGCCCCGCATCCTCCTACGGATCTTCCCCCGCCCTACTGTCCGGGATGCCGGGGAGATCGAAGCGGATCGTTGTTCCCCGGCCCAGTTCGCTCTCGGCGCCGACTGTTCCCTCCATCGACTGGACGAGGTGGCGGACGATCGCGAGGCCGAGCCCCGTGCCGCCGGCATCCCGATCGCGTCCGGAATCCGAACGGTAGAACCGCTCGAAGATACGTGGAAGGGCGCTCGAGGCGATCCCGGTCCCGGAGTCGGTCACTGCGATCCGGACGGTCGACCCGCTCGGGGTAATGGTGACGGCAATGCTCCCGCCGACCGGGGTATAGCGGAGGGCGTTGTCGTAGAGATTCCGGAAGATCTGGTGGAGGGCCTGGGGGTCTGCGAGCGCCACCCCGTCCCCGTGGACGGAGAAGCGTACCTTCCGGGCACGCTGTTCCGGCGCGAGACCCTCCCAGACCTCCCGAGCGGAGTTCGAAAGCCGGACGGGCTCCTCGCTAGGGATCCATCCCCCCGACTCGAGGCGGGAAAGATCGAGCAGGTCGTCTACGAGGTTCTGAAGACGGATCGTGTTCTTCCGGATCGACCCCAGGAACTCCCGCCGCAAGTCTTCGGGGGGATCGTCCTCGAGGAGGGTCTCGGCGAAGCCCCGCACGGCCGTGAGCGGTGTCTTGAGCTCGTGAGAGGCGTTCGCCACGAAGTCCCTTCGTACCCGTTCGACCAGGTGCAGCTTCGTCACGTCCAGGAAGGTCACGACCGAGCCACCCCCCTGCATCAGGTGCGAGGAGATCCTCAGATGCCGCGCTCCGATCCGGACCTCCCGGGGTGCGAGGGGAAACGCCACCGACTCTGTGAGATGGTCCCGCAGCTCGGTATGCCGGACAAGTGTTCCGATCGGGGCAAGCGCGGCTGGCTGCGCCACGTCGAGAAGCTCCGCGGCGGCCGTGTTCATCCTGAGGACCCGTGCACCTTCCGTCAGGGCGATCACACCCTCGGCAATCGAGTCCATGATCGCCTGAAGCTCGTCTTGCTCCCCCACGAGCTCGCCGGTGCGCCCCTCGATCTCCTCTGCCATGGCCTGGAGTGCGGCGCTCAGCTCCGCGAGGTCGGGGGGCATCGCTCGGCGACCCCGGGCAGCAGCAAAGTCACCCGCAGAGATTCGACGGGCCCGGTCCGCGAGTTCCTGCACGGCACGGGAGAACCCGAAGTGCAGGAGCCAACCGCCGATCCAGAGGAGGAGGAGGCCCACCACCACGATAAGTGCGGCCGTTACGGCCACTACGTCGCGGAAGAGCGCCGCGACGGTGCCGAGGGCGAGGATAAGAGTCGTCCCGGCAAGGACCAGATGCAGCGTTCGGAGACTCACATGCCACCATCACCCAAGGCGGTCGGAGTTCATGCCCGTGCCGGAGGCACGAGTCGGCGGATTGTCCAGGCGCCGGCGCCGTTCGCCAGATCGAGTGCCCCGTCCCGAGGCTAGGAGCTCTCTCCCTCGGGGACTCGAATGCGATATCCGAATCCCCGCACCGTCTCCACCCACGCGCCCACGGGGCCCAACTTCGCACGGAGCCGCCGAATATGCATGTCCACCGTACGGGTGTGGATCCGCCGGGCCACCTCCGACTCCACGTCCCACGCCCGTTCGAGGAGCTGCTGGCGGCTCTGCGTCCTCCCCCGGCGCTCGAGGAGCGCCTGAAGGAGGCGGAATTCGGTCGGGGTGAGGGTGAGCGGCTCACCGTCGAGGGTTGCCGCGTGCGCGCTCACATCCACCGCCAGGAGACCGGCCCTCAGGATCCGCCCCCCAGTCTCCGGGGTGGGCTGCGCGATCCGGCGGAGAATGGACCGCACGCGAAGGACGAGCTCCCTTGGCGAGAAGGGTTTCGTCAGATAGTCATCCGCCCCGAGCTCGAGGCCCTCGATCCGGTCCTCCTGCTCCCGCTTCGCCGTCAGGATGAGGACGGGGAGGCCCCGCGTGCCCGGTTCCTGTCGGAGCACCCTCAGGATCTGGTCTCCCGAGACCCCGGGGAGCATCCGATCGAGCACTAGGAGGTCCGGTACCTCCCTGCCGATCGAGGAGAGGGCCTGGTCGCTGTTTGTCGCCGTCTCGACCCTGAACCCCTCCCGCGTAAGCTGATATGCAATCAGCGCAGCGATATCCGCCTCGTCTTCGACGACGAGGATCCGGGGAGCCGCCAACCCGGAGGAGGACCTTGTGTCCATTGAGGCGCTCGCTCTGCGGCCAAACTCGACCGTCTTGCCGCTGTCGGGCAGGGGCCACGCCCCGAGAGAATCGAGGAGCGGCCGGGATGTCGGGTCGTTAGGCACGCGTACACTCCCGGGATAGAGAGCTAGTGAGAGAGCGGAGGCACGGGGCGTTCGCTCAAGTCCGGCCCTTTCAATCTGCCTCAACCGCGCGGAGCACATCGTCATAGTAGCGAAAGAGCTTGTAACCCGCTCCTCGCTCCACGACGTCCTTGAAGAGCTGAATGCGCTGCTCCCCTGAAGGGGTCCGAAGGGTCACCCAACAGTCCGTGTGTACCCGGAACGTCTCGAACTCCTGGACGTCGCCCCGGCAGGCCGCGTCCTCGAGCTCGGCCGGGAGTCCCTCGAACTGAGGCGCCAGCCGGATCAAGGCGCTCCGATCCCTGGTCTCGATATCGGCCCAAACATATTCGATCGGCATGTTTAGGTCCGGACTTGAAGCAGGCAGCTCGGGCCAGACCACCTCCATGTACTCTTCTCTGGAGAGGCGGAGCTCGCCGAGAGATGTCCGGTCGTCGCCGATCAGTCCGCGGACCACCCGTTCACCGACGTACGCCAGGCTGCTCCCTGACCCGGGGAAGGGCGCGATCCCGCTCGCCTCCTCGCTTCCCCGTATCCGAGACCCCCCGGCCGCCAGGATCCCCCAGCCAACCAGCAGCAGGGCGAGCCACCCCGGTCCGATCGAAACGGAACCGCCGGAAAGAGCCGAAGGGGGCCGCCTAGGCGGCCCCCTTCGATTCAGGCAGCCCAGCACTGACCAAACCCCCCGTGCGCCTAATTCTGCGCGAAGGTGGTCCAGCCCTCGTACCACTCTTCACCGTCCGGATCCACGCCACCGATGTAGTCGATTCCGGTCGTAAAGAAGCCGTCGGCCGGCGGATCCGCGCCGGCGCCACGTGCGGGGGATCCCGCATTCGGCCGGAAGTCCGGGTTGATCCTGTTCAGCGGATCGGCCAAGTCGGGATCTTCCACCCGATTGTTCCAGCCCGGCGTCAGGAAGATGGCTTCCTCGTCGATGAAGATGGCCTCCCCGTCGTCCGTGTCGTCGTCACCCGAGAAGTTGGACTCGTTACCAAAGATGATCGAGTTTCGGATCTCGAAGTCTCCGGCGTCCCGCCGATCTACGGTCGCCGAGTTGTCCACGTCCAGCCCGAAGTCGGACATTTCGACTACGATGTGGTTGAACAGATGCCCCCCGGTGCCTCGGCGGTGAAGCATCCCCCGCGTCTCGTCCATACCTCCGCCCCGGCCTCCGCCCACCAGAGTCACGTTGTAAATCGTCGGCATCGTCAAGGGCTCGGCGTTGAAGTCAAGCTCGCTCCCGTCCACCTCATATCCGAGATCCGCGTCGTCCGGGTCCTGCTGCGCGATCCAGAACTGCCCGCGGCCTTGCCAGCCCGTGGAGTAATCGAAGGAGTCGTCCGATATCCCGGTGGCCAGGGCGTATTTGAGATCCACGGTACCCCCGAACCACTCGAACCCGTCGTCCGAACCGAAATGGGTTTGGATGTGGTGAAGCTCCGTCCCGGCCCCGACGCCGTTCAGGGTGAGGCAGTTGAGCTCGTTCCCGAGGGTGACCTCGAAGCCGCAGTACTCGACCCGGGTGTACGTCATGACACCGCTGTTGTCCATCGCGTCCGTACCGCCGTACAGACGGCCGATCCCCTCGGCAACGCAGTCGTCACCGAGGTTGCAGTCCGAGAAGCCGAAGATCGCGATCCCTCCCCAGTCACCGCGCCGCCGCTCCCCGACGGGATGGCCGCTCGTGAAGACGACCGGCGCCTCGGCGGTTCCGTTGGAGAAGATCTTGCCTCCCCGCGCAACGATCAGGGCCGTGGGAGCGACCTCGATACTGCCAAGAATCGTCGTGCCTGCCGGAATGTGAAGCTCTCCATCTTCTTCGACCGTGACCACGCCCTCCAACGTATAGGTAATGTCAGAGTCGAGCTCCCATATCCCACTGACCTCACGCGTGAGAACGTCCGGCTGCCACTCGACCTCCTCGCTCCATGGCGAAGTCCCGGCCGAGCTCCGTGCCGAGACGCGATAGCGATAGGTGACACCGAGGGCAACGTCAGAATCGGTGTAGACCGTATCAGCTACCCCCGGGGTCAGCTCTTCCCACATCCCCGTACCGCCTACTGTGGAACGCTCTACCGTATATGAGTCGGCCCCCGACACCGAAGACCACGTCACCCGAGCAGCACCACTGGAGTGAGCGACAGCAACTCCGGAGGGGGCCGCGAGCTGAACGGGTCCAGCAGGGGGAATAGTGGGACTAACATCACCACACCCGGCGAGGCCTCCAGTCAGTGCGAGTGCTCCGACGATGAGCCATCGGTTCCTCCATTGAGCATGCATCTTCTTTCTATCCGCTCCGGTGCTGTGATGAACCGGTCCATCGTCGGCAGGGAGAATCGGCCCGAGCATGGCGAGTCCGATCCGCCAAGGGTGCAGTTGCCTCCAACGCCCGGGCCGGTCGACGCCTCAGGTCTCCCAGGAGAAGGAGAGAGAGACGTTCCTTCCGAGGTCATATTCCCGGAGCACCTCCCCGAATTGCTTGAATGTCAAGATGTTGCCGAGGAGGCGCGTGGCCGAGAGCTTAAGGCCGACCCGCTCCCCGAGCGGCTGCGTGACGACGAGATCCAGCTGGCTTCGGGCCTCCTCAAACTCTGCAGGGAGGCCGAGCCCGCCGACGGCGTCGATCCGGCGGCCGAAGCGGTTGAAGAGCGCTGACGCGGTAGCACCCCACTCCGTCTCCCAAGTCAGGCCCCCGTTGAGCACGAAGTCGGATTGACCCTGGAGGGCGCGACTCTCCTCTCTGAGGCGGAGCTCGGTGGGCCCGGCACCGGGCAGATAGACGAGCACCTGGTCGCCCGGCTTCACCGCGGAGTCGACCAGCGTGAGGTTCGTGCTCAGCGACACGTTCTCGAGCGACTCAGCCAAGATCTCCAGATCGCTCCTGAACTCGAACTCGAGTCCGATGTTGTTCGCCTCGGGCGCATTCACCCACGTCTTGAGGAGCTCCGTGCTCGGCAGGATCGCAACCTCGATCGGATTCGTGAACTCCTTGTAGAAGGCGCTCACGGAGATGATCCCGCCGGGCCGGAAGAACCACTCCCAGCGAGCATCGAGATTGTCGATCGTCGTCAGCCGGAGATTCGGGTTCCCGACGACGTTCGCACCGCCCGCGTAGTCGGCGAAGCCGAAGGGCGCGAGCTCGCGCAGCTCCGCGCGAGCCAGCGTGCGCGAAACTCCCCCGCGCAGGTTCATCTCGGGACTCAGCTCGAAGGTCAAGTTTAGCGCGGGCAGGATATCGTCGCTCTGGAAGTCCGCGCCCCCCAAAGGGGCCTGCGAGGTCTGCACCAAGTCGAAGGGAACCACGCTCTGCTCGGTCCTCTCGAACCGCGCTCCCGCCGACACTCGAAGCCTCGGACCAAGGCTCATGTCCAACATGGCATACGCCGCGACCCGGTCGTCCACGCCGTCGTAGTTGTCCGCGCGGAATGTCGACTCGGCGATCTCGAATCCATCCGTACCAATGTGGCCCGGATCGAGAAGCTGATTCGGGGAAAGGGCGCGGATGTCGTTATTGATGAAGCCGCCCGGGACGGGGAGGAAGCGGAAGCGCCGCGTGTAGACGTCCCGGTCCTTCAGCTGCAGGCTGCCTCCCACCTTGAACGAAGCGGGGAGGCCACTCACGGTGAACGGGGTCTCAAGGTCGACGGCGCCGCTCGCGCCAGTGTCCTCAAGATCCTGGTGAAAGACACTTCCGCTCTGTATGAAGGTATCGAAGAGGAAGCGTCCGTCGGGGGCCAAGCGGTAGAGGACCTCGCGGGTGTTCGGCTCGTCCCGGTTGGCGACCGTGTAGCCCGCCCGCCAATCGAGCAGAGATTCGCCGGCCCAGTCGAGCAGGTGGGTTCCCTCGAGCTGGCCGTTGAACATGCTCTGCTCGATGAACTGGATCCGGGTGTTCAGCTGGTCGGTGTTGGAGTCGAGATTGAAGCCCTGGAGCTCCCTCGCCTGATCTTCGCCGAGATGGCTGTAGATGAGGTTCATCCTCAGTTCGTGCCCGACTGCCAACTCCAAGGATCCATTCAGGAGGCTCCCCAGGGTCACGTTGCGCGTGCTCAGCCGTCCGTCGTAGTCGAATTCGGCCGCGAAGGAATCCGTGCCTGAGCCCACAAACTGGCGTTCCACGTAGTCCGACCGAGTCGAAGGACTGTCCGACCAATTGACGGACGCGACGTAGCCGAATCTCCGGCCGAAGATTTGGGATTCGTCGCCCAGGGAAACGCTGGCAGAGAGCGGGGGGCGCACCGTCTTAATGCTCGGGCCCCAGTCCCCCTGGAAGGCCTGCCCGACGGTCGCCAGATCAGCCCGCGTGAAGCTAGAGCCGAAGCGGACCTGTCGATCGACCGGAACCGGATTCGGTAACGCGCGGCTACCGTCGTCGAAGCCGAGAAAGTCGAGCGCGCCTCCCGCGTAGCGCAGGCCATCCTGAAGGGTGGTCGCGCTGTTGTACCCTGAGGAGATGTTCACCTTGAACTCCCGCTCGAGGGGATAGCTCCTCGTCCGGAGTTCTACGTGGCCGCCCGCATGGTCGCCGGGCCGGTCTGGGGTGTAGCTCTTCGAGGTGACGACGCTCTGCAGAAGGTCCGTCGGGAACATGTCCAGAGGAATCACCCGCTTGTCGGGAACCGGAGAAGCGAGCGGGGCTCCGTTCAGAGAGGTGCTGCTGTATCGCTCCCCGAGGCCACGGATGTAGGCATACTTCCCGTCGACGACCGTGAGCCCCGGCACGCGCTTCAGCGCCTCGGCCGCGTCGCCATCCGGCGTCCGGGACATCTCCTCCCGTCCGATCGCGTCGAGCGCCGCGGGCGCGGTCTGCCGCTGGTTCATGAGCGCGGCCGTGTTCCCGCGCTCGACTGTCGCCGTCACCTCGATCCCCTCGAGCGCCACCGCCTGGGGATCGAGAGAGATATCGACCTGTGTCGTCAGGCCAGGGGTCACAACGATGTCCGTGACGACCTTCGGTGCATGTCCGAGGTGCTGGATCTGAAGTGCGTACGTCCCGGGGGTAAGGCCCCGGATGACGTACCGGCCCCCAACTGAGCTGAGCCCACCGCTCTCCGTGCTCTGGACAACGATCTGGGCGCTGATGACCTCGGTGCCGATGTGGCTGTTGATGACCTGGCCAGCAATCCCCCCCGTAAGGACGTCACCCCCTTCCTGCGCCTGTGCCCGCGCTTCGGCGGCCTGGAGGCAGAGCATACTCAGGACGAGTGCGAGCGCAGCCCCCCTCTTCGTGACTTGGAACATTTCCCCTGCCTCGATGCTCTCGATCGCGCCGACGGCCACCGGACATCTCCGGGGCCGTGGAGGCGCAATGCGGGCAACCGCGAACGGCCACCCCGTCCTATAGGTGCACGAACGCTAGGCGAGGAACGTAACACTCGCGGAGGCGCGCTCGTAACGGAGAGGTAAAGCGTTCAGGGAGGTGTGATAACAGGGGGGACGGCCGGAAAGATTCGGCCTCGCGCCTCGCGCGGGGAAACGCGGGCTCTAGACCTCTCCCGACAAGTCGGAGTTCGGACCCAGATTCACGACGCCGGAAGCTCCCTCGAGCCGTGAAGCCGCCCCGATGATCGAGTCCCGCAGGCGGCACTCCCGGATCCGGACGTCCACCCCCACGATGCAGTCCCGGAGCGTCGAGGACTCGACGCTGGCGCCCCTCGAGATCGTCACGTTGGGCCCGAGGCGGCTCCCGACCACTTCGGCACCGGCCTCAATGCGCACGGCCCCGTCGAGCGCTGTCTCCTTGAGCCGGGCGGCGGGTGACACCCCGCCTCTCGCGGTCTTGAGCAGGTGGTGATTCGTCTCAAGGAGCGTCTCCACCTTCCCGCAATCGTACCAGCCTCCTACGGGCGCCGTCCGGATCCTCGCTCCACGATCCACCATGTACTGGAACGCGTCGGTGAGGAAGAACTCGCCGCCGGGACCCGGGGGGAGCGCCAAGACGTGCCGGATCCCCTCGAAGAGGAGACGCCAGTCCCTGATATAGTAGAGCCCGATGTTCGCGAGCCGGGAGACCGGCTCGGCCGGTTTTTCGACGATCCGGGTCATCGCGCCATCCTCGTCGGTGAGGATGACCCCGAAGCGCCGGTAGTCCTCGACTTCCTTCGCCCAGATGATCCCCGCCCACTCCTCCGGGAGGGACTGGGGGAGGGAGAGGTCGGCATCGAAGAGGGTGTCGACAAATACGATGAGCACCTCTTCCTCGATCAGCGGCTCCGCCAGATGGATCGCCCGCGCCGTCCCATCCTGGACCTGCTGGACGACGAAGTGTGAGGTGATCTGCGGGTACGCCTCCTCGATGTAGGCCTCGACGACCTCCCGGAGGTATCCGACGATGAAGACCATCTCATCGACGCCGAGCTCGACGAGATCGTCCAAGATGTAGCTGATCACGGGCCTCCCCCCGACCGGAACGAGCGGTTTCGGGAGGGTCAGCGTGTGAGGCCTGAGCCGGGTCCCCTTCCCGGCCACGGGCATGATCGCCTTCATCGAACTCCTGGGCTTGTCGGCTTCGGCATGCGACCTCGCCGGGTCAGGCGAACCCGGTACGGCGCACCGTACGCCGCCCCCGGACCCGAAGAGGATTCGGCCCACAGAGGATACGCCGGGGTGCCGAGGCCATCAAGCGGGAGGCCCGCCAATCATGGACCCTCGAACCAGATTCGCCGCCGGATCCCGCGGGAGGCTGGACGCATAGTCGCCGTTCGATCATGCACCGGCCGGCCGCTACGGTGCTACGGTCCCTTAGCGGCTCGCACCGGGCCCGGCGAGCCGCCCGCATCTCTGGCGCACCTCGGGCGTGCACAACTTCACGAGACCCCGGGAGCGATGGGCAGTACGAACGATTCCGAACCGGGCCGGCTACTTGAACCGGGACGATACACTCCATAACATCAATCACTTACGGACCTTGACAGTGACATCTCATTCGTCGGCGAGCTTCGTGCCCCTTCACCGGGCCGGGCTCCCCGGAATCGCTGTGCCGAGCTATGGGATCCCCAGCCTGCCGCCATCCCCGCCCTTGGCGAGCCGCCGTCTCGAGCCGGAGGACACCCCTCCTTCTCCTCGCTCTTGGCGGGTGCGGACCGGCGGAGGCTCCGGTCGAAGAGAACCCGGATACCGTCATCTCCGCTTCTGCAGGGGTTACCACGACGACGGCCGGAGACGAGCTGGTGTTCGACCGCGAGTTCGCCTTTCTCTCCCTCGACGTGGACTCGCCGATCATCTTGTCGTGGTTCTTTCGCTCGCGGCTCAGGGACACCCTTGTCCACCAGGAGATGACGGCGTGGTGGGCGCAGGGGGGACAGTGGGAGATGCTCGCGGAAGAGACAGCGGAAGTCCCTGCCGCACGCTCGCCGTGGCGGATCGTTCCCGGGTCAACCTTGCGGCTACTCGTCGGCCCGGAGGACCGCGTCGAGTCCCTTCTCCTCCGGGCTCCGCCCGGAGAGCTTGAGACGGCGCTCGGAGAGCTGGTGGCGGAGTGGACGGCCCCGGGAAGCGAGTCGGTCCGCGTGTACCAGGGCCGGACGACCTTTCCCGCCGGACCCGTGGACGGGATCGTGATCGAAATCAGCCGGCGGTGGGAAGCGGACCAGGACGGCGGGCCCGGGGACTGGGTCTTCGTGCACTCAGGCGCGGACCTCCAGTTCTTCATGGCAGGAGAAGAAGCCGGCGGGACCGCAGGAGGCCAGATCCCCTCCCAGGGCTGGAGCAGGACCACCCTCGCCGATGCTCGACGACCGAATCTGGCAATGCACTGGGAGGAGGTCCGTCCCTTCGAGAGCGCCCGACGCGACATTCCGGTTCGATGGACGCTCACAAGCTCGGATGGCGAAGTCTCGGGCACGCTCGAGTCCGTCAGCTCGCACCTGACCGTCGAAGAATCCGACGGCCCGATCCTCCCGTTGTTCGGTCTGTTCGAGGTCGCTGGGACACTCGAGATACAGGGGGAAGCGTGGCCGGTGGCAGGTCTGATTCGTCACGCACAGCGGTAGCACCGTGCCGCCCGAGCTCCTTCGAGCGCTTCTGACGATCGGGTTTGGTGCACTGGCGGGCGGGCTCACCAACACGCTCGCCGTGTGGATGCTCTTTCATCCGTACGAACCACCCCGCTGGGGCCGCCGCCGTCTCCACTGCTTCCACGGCGCGATTCCCAAGAACCAGGGGCTCCTCGCCGAGGCCGTGGGCCGTACGGTAAGAGACCGGCTCCTCTCCAACGAAGACCTGACCGCGATCCTCGCGGCCCACGAGTTTCGCGAGGCCTTCGACGGGAGGCTTGAACGCTTCCTCTCCGAACTCTTGCAAACGAGGCGGAGCTCGTTGCGCGAGATCCTCCCGGAAGCGGCGGCGAGCACAGCCGAGGAACTCCTCAACGAGGCGGCGGCACTCCTGGCGGAGCGGCTCCGCGCGTGGCTGGACTCACCCCAGTTCGAGGAACTCGCAGGCGAAGCGCTCCGGGGGCTGCGGGGTCGGATCGCCGACCAACCGGTACGCGAGTTCCTGACGCCCGCGAGGGAGGAGCACCTTGCCGCTCTCGCAGAGGAGTGGGCAGGGGCCTACGTCAGCGGCGATGCGTTCCGAGAGACCGTCGAGAGGCAGGTGGAGGCGGTCCTCGAACACCTGCTCAGAGACGACCGTACGCTCGAGGAGGTCCTCCCGGCCGGGATCGTAGCTTCCCTCGAGCGGATCCTCTCGGGGTATCTTCCCGTCGGGGTTCGAAAGCTCGGGGGAATCCTCGAGGACCCCGATGCCCGGCAGCGCTTCGAATCCGCCGTGCGCGACCTCTTCCAGCGATTCCTTCGGGACCTCCGCATACATCAGCGCATCGTGGCCCGCCTGGTGGTCACGGAAGAGACACTCGAGCGGGTCTTCGAGACACTTGAGCAGGAGGGGACTGAGCACCTGTCCGCGTTGCTCCTGGACCCGGGGGTTCAGGAGGCAACCGCACGGCGTGTAAACGACATCCTCGCCGAGCTCTTGAGGCACCCGGCGGCGTCCCTTATCGGCGAGCCCGGGGAGGAGAACCGTGAACGGGTGCGCGCCACCCTCGCCGGGTGGATCGTCGCCGTGGCCCGGGATCCCGCGACGCACGCCTTCCTCTTAGAGACAATCCGTCACGCCATGAGCAGGGTGGCCGGGGGCTCATGGGGCGATCTCCTCGAACGGGTCCCCCCGGATCGTGTGAGCGAGGCAGCGATCTCCCTCGGGCGAAGCGAAGCGGCTCGCGCCCGGTACCGGGACATCCTCGGCGTTGTCCTCCGGAGGCTTCTCGACGTCCCGATCGGGCGACCCGCCGAGTGGCTCCCACCCGACGCCGCCGCCCGGGCAGAGCGGGCCCTCTCGGACCCCTTGTGGAGGTGGATCCAGACGCAGATCCCCGAGGTGGTCCGGACGCTCGATGTCGGCCGGCGCGTGGAGGAGAAGGTCCGGACCTACCCCGCCTCGAAGCTCGAGGAGGTGGTCCGGCGCGTCACGGCACGTGAACTCCGGCTGATCGTCCGCCTCGGCTACGTCCTCGGCGCGGGGATCGGAGGAATTCTCGTCGCGGTGACTGCCGTTGTGGGTTGAGCGGGGGAGGAGGCAAGAGACCGGGCGACCCGAGGAAAGCGCGCTTCTCGACCGGGGGACTCAGGTCATGCGGAAGGGTTTTCGGGAACGACGACGCCGAGCGTCGGAACCCTTCTCCATCTTCTTCTGGAGGAGGTTGAATACGATCCGGTGCCGCTTGACCTGCTGGTGTTCCCCCTCCTCATCCAGACGCCGGTCGATCTCTTCGTGCGACTGATCGTACCGGCGCGGCATGCCGAGCCACACGCCAAATCCAAGCGCGATCACGAAGGACAGCGCGATCAGCCAGCTCATCTCCCCTTGATCGCCTCGAGGAGATAGATGCCGATGCCCCCCACCAGCACGATGGGAAGAAGATTTGTCCCGACCGCAACGAGCCCGACGATCGGCCAGAAGACGAGGTGTATGAAGTCGTATCCGCCTGGAAGCATCTCAGGCTCCGTGATGGGAGTGAGCGGCGGCACGAAGCGCGGTTGCCGTGCACACGCCGCCGGGAGTTGAGAATATGGCCCGGCCCATGGCGCGTGTCGAGTCAGCGTCAGCCGACCCGGGGAAGTCGGGCACCACGCGGAGGGGCTAGCTAGCCGAGCTCCAGCTCGGTGGCCTTCCGATACATGCGCACCGCCTCCTCTCGCTCGCCCTTCTTGTCGTACAGCATCCCGAGGAGGTAGTAGGTACGCGGCCGCTCTGGGCGGAGTTCGGCTGCGCGATTGAGTACCCTGATGCCTTCGTCGACGCGCCCGAGGCGGTTCAGCGCCTCGCCGCGGTACAGGTGAGCGGTCACGTGCTCGGGGTCCTCGAGACAGACCATGCGGAGCTCCTCATCGGCCGCGGCGTAGAGGCCACGCCGAAAGTACACGAAAGCTAGATTCGCCCGGACTTCCGTTCCTCCCGGATCCAGCTTCGCTGCCCTCCTGAGCGCAGTTTCCGCCTCATCGTACCGGCCGCAGGAGGCTAGGACGGCGCCGATGTTCGTGATGACTTCGGCGTTGTTGGACTCGATCTCGAGCGTAACGTACAGACACTCGAGCGCCGCCTCGTAGTTTCCCATCTGATCGAGCACGATGGCCAGATTATTTCGAGCACGAATGTGGCGCCAGTCCATCGCGATAACGTCGCGGTAGAGGCCGAGCGCCTCGTCGAACCGCCCTTCCGAGGAGGCGGCCTTCGCCTCTTCGAAGCGCCTCTCGACCTCGTCGGACGGCTCGGCCGCAGGATTGACGGGATGCTCCTCCGGGTCCACCGTGACCGGTGCCTCTCCCGAGGCACTCGCGTCCCCTGACTCAACCACTGTATCTCCTGTTCCTCGACTCGGCATGCGGCCTCCGAAGTCCGCTCCCACCGAGAGGGGAGAGCGGACGCTCAGGCCGACCTAGGGTACCCTCGTGTGGTTCTCGCTCACCCGGTCGTCGTCGCCCCCCGGAGGCTCGGTCTCGCGGACCACCCACTCAAGATACGGCTCATGACCCGCCTCCACCTCCAGGACCAGCACCTCCGGCACCTCGTACGGATGCACCTCGGGGATCGTCCGAATCAGCTCGGGAACCCTGGAACTCGCCGTCTTCAGTACGACGAGCGTCTCCGCCTCATCCGCCACCCGCCCCTCCCACCGGTAGATCGAACGCGCTCCGGGAAGGATCGTGCCACACGCGATGAGCCCCTCGGCGAGGAGCGCCCGGCACAACCTCGACCCGGTCTCGGCGTCAGGGACCGTCGTCAGGACGGTCCGGATCCCACGGGCTACCAAGCCGTGAACACCTTCCGGTCCGCACTCTCCTTCTCATAGAGAGCGTCGATCTGCCGCGCGTACCGTGCCTCCACGACGCGTCGCTTCACTTTCTGGGTCGGGGTGAGCGAGCCGTCCTCTATCGTAAACTCCCGGTCGAGAAGGAGGAGCTTCTTCGGCGTCTCGACTCTCGAGAGGTGCCCGAGTTCACCGAATACCTCGTCGCTAAGGAGCTTCTGGACCCGGGGCAGTTCGAGGAGCGCACGCCGGTCGGCGGCCTCGGCTTTCCCCTGCCCTCGAGCCCACGACTCGAGCGCCTCGAAGTCGGGGGCGACGAGGAGACAGATGAACTTCCGCCGGTCGCCGATCAGGACCGGCTGGTCAACGAATCGATTCTTCCTGAGCGCGTTCTCGATCGGCTGGGGTGCAATGTTCTTGCCGCCCGCCGTCACGATGATGTCCTTCTTTCGGTCCGTGATCCTGAGGAAACCGTCCCCGTCGATCTCCCCGACATCCCCGGTGTGGAACCACCCCTCCGCATCGACCGCCTCCGCCGTTCGCTCGGGGAGGTTGTAGTAGCCCTTCATGACCTGCGGTCCCCGCACGAGGATCTCACCGTCCTCGGCGATTCGCTCTTCCGTACCTGGGATCGCCTTCCCCACCGTCCCTACGCGGAAGTTCCTGGGGAAGTCCCGGATGCTGTTGACGTTCAGGACCGGGCTCGTCTCGGTCAGGCCGTATCCCTCGAGGATCGTAAGCCCCGCCGAGAAGAAGAAGCGGTTGATCTCGGGCGAGAGAGGGGCCCCGCCGCTCACGAAGAAACGGAGCCGGCCGCCCACCGCGGCGCGGATCTTGCTGAAGAGGATCCGGTCGGCGAGTCCGTGCCGCAGGCGCGTCCCGAGGCCAGGACGCCTCCCCACGAGGCGCGCCTCGGCCCACTGCGACCCCGCCCGGATCGACCACTCCACGAGCCTTCCCTTGAGCCCGCCTGCCGCCCGGACGGAGGCATGCACCTTCTCATAGAGGCGGGGGACGGAGACGACCAGGGTCGGCCGGACCTCCTTCAGGTCCTCGGTGACGAGCTGGATGGAGCGGGCGTAGGCGACCGGACATCCCACGTGGAAGAATAGGTAGTCTGCCATCCGCTGGAAGACGTGGGAGAGCGGAAGGAATGAGAGCGTCGAGTCGCTCCCTCCGACCGGGAGGACGTCGGCGCACGCGCGTACGTTGGAGTGAAGGTTGCTGTGGGTCAGCATGACCCCCTTCGGATCTCCTGTCGTGCCCGAGGTATAGAGGATCGTCGCGACGTCCCCGGGCTGCGCCCTCTCCGCCTCCGTCCACAACTCGTCCGGCGATCCCCCTGCTGCCGGGGACGCGCCGCTCCCGATGAACCGGGACCAGGACATCGTGCCGGGGGGAAGGGATGGAGGCGGATCGAACACTACCACGGACTCGAGCTCCGGACACTCCGCCCGGATCTCCTCGAGCTTCCCGAGCTGCTCGGCGCTTGAGGCGAAGGCGAGTCGGGCTCCCGAATCGTTCAGAATGTAGCGGATCTGCGGGGCCGTCAGGCTCGGGTAGATCGGTACGTCGATTACCCCGGCCGAGAGGCACGTGTAGTCCGCGAGAGCCCATTCGACCCGGTTTTCGGAGAGGATCACGGCACGGGCGCCCCGCTCCATCCCCACCGCGCGGAGCGCGGCCGCGAGGCGCCGGACTCGCTCGGCTACCTCCCCGTAGGTCACGTCCGACCAGCCCTCCTCCCCCCGGGATCGGAAGGCAGGCCGGGAGACGAAGCGTCCGATCCCCCCGAGGAAGAGATCGACGATCGTGCCCTCGCCCGAAGACACCGTGGCAGTGGATCCATGCCGATGCGTTGTCATGACCACCGAGGGGGGGTGGAGATGTACAACGTCGGGCGCATCGCTAGGCACACACCGCCGAGAGCTCCACCTCCAGGTCGGGACGCAGGGAGTGGAAGACGCTGCAGTACTTTTCGTACGAAAGCTCGACGGCCCTGTCCAATTTGGCCTGGTCCGCCTCCTTCGGTCCCTTGGCCCGCACTTCCACCGTGAGGGAGGTGTAGCGCCGGGGAGGCTCAGGTGCCCGAACCCCCGACACCTCGACGAGGAGGCCATCCAGCTCCACCCGGCTCTTCTCCAGGATGACGGCCACGTCGATCGCCATGCACCCGGCCAGGCTCATGAGGAGCGCCTCCATCGGAGAGGGCCCGGCGAGGGAGTCACCGTCGAGACGAATCGGTGCGGCGTCGCCGGTTCGACCCTCGTAGACCCTTCCCCCGCCCGTCCAGCGGAGCTCGACCGTGCGCTCCGGAGTCATGTTTCGGCGTTCCTCGCGTCCGATGGAGCATCTCTTCCTATGAGTTCCGCGAGGGTGGCGCGGGCGTGCGCCACGTGCTCCGCCGCCTGGGGTCCACTCGGCGGCTTGCTGAGGAAGGCCTCGAGGTGACGAGCCGCCTCCTCCTCTTCGCCTTCCCTGAGGGAGATGAATGCGAGCCCGTAATGTGCGCCTGACGCGGATGGATCCCACTCCAGGACGCTCCGATACGTCTTGGCCGCCTCCTCCGTCATCCCTATGCGCGTGTACGCAATGGCGATCTGCTGGAGGACCGCCACGTCCCCGGGGCTCTCCTTGAGCATGAGCCGAAGCGAGGTCAGCGCCTCGTGAAACCGGCCTTCCTCAAGCAGCGCGAGTCCCTCGTGGTAGTAGTCGACTCGTTCCGAGTCCAGGTCACCTCCGAGGATCTTCTTCCACCAGGACATGTCTTCGAGAAGGGACGTGGGAGAAAGGAGTGGACCGCTACCGCACGGTCTACAAGTGTCAAAAGTACTAGTGGAGACCTGCCCCACGCAACGTTACGCACCGGCGGAACAGGCCGAGGAATCAGCTATTTACGGATGCCGACCACTCCCTCCATCGACGTCATCCGGAGCTCGAGCCCCGAGGCCTCCATCTCGGGCCCCACCCCCTCCCCCGGCTGCACGCAGACGAGCCGGGATCCCGGAGCGAGCACGCGTACGAACTCCCGGGTGGAGCCCTGCTCGGACGGCCCCCTGACGACGACACCACCCAAGCTCCGGGAGAGGAAGGGGAGGCGTTCGACTTCCATCCCGAGTCGGCTTACTCCCTCCCTCTCCGCCTCATCCGACAGATCCGCATGGAGCGCAAGGAGTTCGATGCCCTCCATCCATTCGCGGAGGAGGCCGGCCTGTCCCGCGACGCCTCCGATCAACGCAACCGGACCCGTCTTCGGCACCTCTCCGAGGAGAGCACCCAAGCGGAGGGCCTCTTCGGGGTCCTCGGCGTCGAGCGGCTCCCCGGGGCCCGCCTCGCCTGCGGAGAGGCGGAGGTCCGAGAATCCCTTCCTCACAGGGTAGTGGGCCCGACAGTTCGCGCACGCGAGGCGCCCCTCGATCACTCGGCGCGACACTAGCTGATCGGCCCTCAGGATCAGGCCGAACTCGGGGCCGCAGCGCGGGCACGACAACCGGTCCGTTACAAGGATGTGCATCCGCCCGCAGGTTCGCTCCGCCGGTGCGGCGGAGTCGGGGCCGGGGCCCTCTCCCCGTACTGGGCCCACTGCGTTGGTGTCTCCCAGACGCGGGCGTAGAGGAGCCCCTCCCGCGCCGGGGCGGGGAGGCGGGCACGCAGCTCGTCGAAGAAGAAGCGCGCCTGAATCTCGGCGCTCGTCTCCTTCCCCGCGAACTCGGGGAGATCGTTCAGGTTCCGGTGGTCCAGCCTCTCCGTCAGCTCGCGAAGGTGCCGCTTGAGCTCCACGAAGTCGACCGCGATCCCCGCCCCGTTCAACTCGGCCGTCTCGACCGCGACCTCGACAACGTAGCGGTGGCCGTGAAGCCTCTCGCACTTGCCCTGATAGTGCCTGAGGAAGTGCGCCGCGTCGTAGTGGGCTTGAACGCTGACCGTGTACATCCCTAGATCGCCTCCACCGTCAGATACGGAACCTGCACATTCGCGGGCCGCGAAGCCACGAAGAGCGCGCACGCCGCCACGGACCGGGGGTCAAGCATCGCCCGGCGGGGTGGCAGGCCCGCGTTCGCCTCCCGATCGATCGACTCCCAGATGGGCGTATCCGTCGCGGCGGGTTCGAGGAGCGTCGCGCGTACCCCGGTGCCGCGAAGTTCCGCGAGAAGGACCTCGTGAAGCCCTCTGAGGCCGAACTTGGAGGCGGCGTAGGCCCCGTTTCCGGGAAAAGCCCTCCGCCCCGCGACGGACCCGACCTGAATGATGAGCCCGCTTCTCCGCTCGAGTAAGTCCGGCAGGAAGGCCCGGACGGTCAGGAAGCTCCCCGCCAGGTTCACGGAGAGGGTTTTCGCGAGCGTCCCCGGGGAAGTATCCTCGACGCGGTCCATCGAGAAGACCCCCGCCGAGGCGAAGAGGATGTCCGGCGGGCTACCCGCGGCTTCGATATAGTCTCGCCGGAGCGCCTCGACGCCCCGGGGATCAGAGACGTCGCACGAAAGGGCCCACCCCCCGCACTCCAGGGCTGCGGCGGACGCATCACCACGGCCCGAGGAAACGAAGCCGACGCGGGCTCCCTCGGCCGCGAGCGCGCGGGCCGTCGCGAGCCCGATTCCGCTCGACGCACCGGTGACGAGAGCCGTCGTCGCTGCGAGCGATCCGCCCGCACCTGCCTCGGAGTTCACCGGACTCAGCCAACCGGGGTGCGGGCGCTCTCACAGAGCCGGAGGAACTCGTCCCTTGTACGAGCGTCACTCAGGAACGCGCCGCGCATCGCCGAGGTGATCGTAAAGGAGTTCTGCTTCTGCACGCCGCGCATCATCATACAGAGGTGGTAGGCCTCGACGACGACCCCGACGCCCTGAGGCTTCACGACCTCCCAGAGGCTCTCCGCGACCTCCTCCGTTAAACGCTCCTGGACCTGAAGCCGCCGGGCATAGAGTTCGACGAGTCGCGCCAGCTTCGAGAGCCCGAGAATGTGGCCGTCCGGGATGTATGCGACGTGCACCTTCCCGAAGAAGGGGAGGATGTGATGCTCACAGAGGGAGTACATCTCGATGTCCTTTACGATCACCATGTTGTGGTGGTGTTCCTCGAAGAGGGCGCCCCCGATCACGGCTCGGGGAGACATCGAGTAGCCCCGGGTTAGGAAGTGGAGCGACTCGGCGACCCGCTCGGGCGTTCGGCGGAGCCCTTCTCGCTCAGGGTCGTCCCCCAGCCTCCGGATCAACTCACGGATGAGCGCAGGGAACGGGTAGCCGGCGAGCTCGCTGACCGCGCCGGTCCCGCCCGAGGATCCCCGCGCGCCGGCGTCGGCCGCCCCCGTCACCTCAGCGTCGCTCACCCCGGCGTCGCCTCAGCCGCCCTCGTACTCGACATAGTTCCGCGGTGTCTCCCGGAGGATCAATCGCCTGAGTTCGACGCCGTCCGGAAGGCGCGGGAAAATGCGCCGCCAGATCGCGACCACGAGATTCTCGGTGGTGGGGTTCTCGCTCATCCAGCTCACGTCGAGATTCAGGTTCCGGTGGTCCACATCCTCCACTACGGATGCCTGGACCACGTCCCTGAGCCGCTTGAGGTCGAACACGTACCCTGTCTCGCCGTCCAGCTCCCCCTCGACCGTCACGTCGAGCTCGTAGTTGTGCCCGTGCCAATTGGGGTTGGCGCACTCCCCAAAGACCTCCCGGTTCTTCTCCTCGCTCCACCCGGGCCGGTAGAGCCGGTGCGCAGCCGAGAAGTAGACCCTTCGGGTAACGCTCACGCGGGGCACGGATCGGACCTCCGCCGCACTCCATTCACCGGGGAGAGGGGGCACTTGGCGCCACGAGAAAGGCCGGCACCCTTCGGATGCCGGCCCACGGATGTGTACCGGAGGGTAGAATTGAAGCCCGGGTTCAAACACCTGCAACTCCCCCGTGAACCTTCGAAGTCCCCGTTTCGGGGCATTTCGGCCGCTCCGGGAGTGAGTCCCGGCCTCAGATTTGTTGGCTCAATTGTCGAGCCCTCCGGTACCACCGGACCCGCATATTAGCACATGACGGGGGCCGCGCAAGGACGCGGGTTTCGGCCCGCACGCAGGGAGGACTCGAGGCCACCCCTTCCCCCGCTACGCCGCCTCGTCCCGATATCCGCGGAGGCACGCCAGGTTCCGCCGGTCGGCCACCGCCGGATCGGTGCCCCCGGGCGTCTCGAGAACCTTCGGGATCGCGCTGAAGCGCGGATCAAGCACGATCCGCCGGAAGGGCTCACGCCCGAGGCTCCCCTCGCCGATATTTTCGTGCCGGTCCTTCCGAGAACCGAAGGGGTGCTGGGAGTCGTTCAGGTGGAAGAGACTCAGTTGATCGAGCCCCAGGACGTCGTCGAACCGGGCCCACACCCCCTCGTAGTCCTTCACAAGATCGTATCCGGCCGAGTAGGCGTGGCACGTATCGAAGCAGATCCCCACGCGTGCGGCCAGATTCGCGGGAACCGCCCTGCGGATCGCCGCTAGGAGCTCGAAGCTCCCGCCGACCGAGGTTCCGGCTCCTGCCGTCAGCTCAAGGAGAACGCGGGTCGCCGAGGGGATGTCCTCGAGTGCCCGGGCGAGTCCCTCGGCGTTGCGCTCGACACCGCTCTCGAGGTCCCCGTCCGTAGCGTTCCCCGGATGGGTCACCACGAAGTCGAGCCCGAGCACGTCCGAGCGCCGAAGCTCGCACTTGAACGAGTGAAGGCTTCGACCCCAGAGGCTCCGGTTCGGGCTCGCCAGGTTGATCAGGTACGAATCGTGGGAAGCCGTCGAGCGAATCCCGGCGGCGGCGCACTCGCGTCGAAACCGCGCCGCCTCGTCCGCCCCCGTTTCCGATTCGGCCCAGCGGTTCGGTTGCTTCGTAAAGATCTGGAAAACGACGGCGCCGATCTCCCGGGCCCGCTCCGGCGCGTTCTCGACGCCGCCCCGGGTCGAGACGTGCGCGCCGAGTTCATCCGGCTGCTGTCTTGAGTCCGCCACTCTCCTTCCTCCGTTCATACCCCGATCCCGGACTCCGTCATGTCTCGGATATCGAGCGCCTGGTCGACCTCTTCCGGGGAGAGCAGGCCCATCTCGAGAACAATCTCGCGCACGGACTTCCCCTCGCGCGCGGCCCGCTTCGCCACCTCCCCAGCCTGGTCGTAGCCGATGTACAGGTTGAGTGCCGTGGCAATCGCGGGATTTTGTTCGAGGAGCTCCCGCGCGCGCGTGCCGTCCGCCTCGATCCCGCGAACACAGCGCTCGGCGAAAATCCGCGCCCCGTTTGCAAGGAGCGTGGCGGACTCGATGAAGGCCTGCGCCATCACCGGCATCATCACGTTGAGCTCAAAGTTCCCGCGCCCCCCGGCGATGGTAATCGTAGTGTGGTTACCCGCCACACGGGCCGAGACCATCATCAGCACCTCCGAGAGGACGGGATTCACCTTGCCGGGCATGATCGAGCTCCCGGGCTGTATCGCCGGGAGCTGGATCTCGGCAAGCCCCGAGGTGGGCCCGGAGGCGAGCCATCGGAGATCGTCCGCGATCTTCATGAGGCTCACGGCGACGGTATTCAACGCCCCGTGGGCCGAGACAAGGGCATCTCGCGCGCCCTGCGCCTCGAAGTGATCCTCCGCCTCTCGGAAGGTGAGGCCGGAGGCCTCGGAAATCCGCTCGATCGTGCGCCTCGCGAACTCGGTGTGCGTGTTGATCCCGGTTCCCGTCGCCGTTCCCCCGAGCGCCAGCTCCGCCAGCTCCTCCGAGCCCGCGTGAATCCGCGAAGCGCCCTTTCGAAGCTGCATCGCGTACCCGCTGAACTCCTGCCCGAGACGGACTGGGACGGCATCCATGAGGTGGGTTCGACCGGACTTGACGAGTCCGTCGAATGCGGTCGCCTTCTCCGTGAGCTCCGCGTCCAGGAGCTCGAGCGCGGGGATCAGCTCCTCCTCGAGCGCGAGCCGGGCCGCGATGTGGATCGCGGTCGGGATCACGTCGTTCGAGGACTGCCCGAAGTTCACCTGGTCGTTCGGGTGCACCGTGACGGCCGGGTCCCCCAGCCGTACCGTCGCAAGGTGTGCCACCACCTCGTTCGCATTCATGTTCGAGGAGGTGCCCGATCCCGTCTGATAGACATCGATGACGAACTCACCGTCCCACCTTCCATCGCGCACTTCCGAGGCCGCGCCTGCAATCGCCTCCGCGATCGCCGGCTCGAGGTTCCCGAGCTCCCCGTTGGTCCGGGCCGAAGCCTCCTTGATCATCCCGAGCGCCTGGATCATCCGTCTCCCGAAGCGCTGGCCGCTTACGGGGAAGTTTTCGACGGCTCGCTGCGTCTGCGCCCCGTAAAGCGCGGCTCGGGGGACGCGCACCTCGCCGAGTGAATCTCTCTCGGTTCGAAACTCCTCCGACATGATCCTCCTCCCACTTGCTTGCGTCTCAGCTGGACCGGCCCCGAGCCACCCCAACGGGGCGCGCTCCGGACCCAGGGACCCCCGCTCCGGCACGGGTGAAAAGATGGGCAATCGGTCCCCACCTCCCACCCGTCCGGGTCCGTGCGGTCCTTCACCCCGCGTTTCGGGCCTGTCTGCCTTATCCTCACGCCCCGGCCAAATGGAAGACCCGGGCTGGTCTCTCTCCCCGCGCCGGATTAGGATCGGCCCCGGGCGGAGACTCGGGACGGCGGTCCCTCCGCAGCACTTCCTGACCCATCCGGCAAGAGATCAAGCTCTCGTGAACCCGCGAAAAGGGGAAGCTCCGGTGGCGCTCGTGACCGGCGGCGCGGTCCGGGTGGGCCGCGCCCTGACGTTGGGCTTGGCCTGCGCCGGGTACGACATCGCAATCAACTACAACACCTCCGAAGCAGAGGCACTCGACGCCTCCCGAGCTGTGGCGGAGATCGGCCAGCGGGCACTCGTCCTTCCGGGCGACGTCTCCCGGCTCGAGGATGCGAACCGGATGGCGGCGGCCGTGGGGGAAAAACTCGGGCGGCTGGATCTCCTCGTAAACAACGCCTCCCTCTTCCGGAGCGCCCGACTTCTCGAGATCGGGGAGGACGAGTGGGACCGGGTCATGGCCGTGAACGTGAAGGGCCCCTTTCTCATGGTGCAGGCGACTGTGGAGCTCCTCACCCGCACGCGGGGCCGGGTGGTGAACCTGGTGGACCTCTCCGCCTTCCAGCCCTGGGTCGAGCACCCCCACCACTCCGTGTCGAAGGCGGCCCTCCTCCACCTGACGCGGGTCATGGCGCGGGCACTTGCCCCCCAGGTACGCGTGAATGCGATCGCGCCGGGCGCCGTACTCCTCCCGGAGGACTACGGCGAGGCAAAGCGGGAGCGTTCTCGACAGGAGGCCGCCCTCGGAACGCTCGGATCCCCCGAGGACGTGGTCCGAACCGTGCTGTTCCTGGAGCGCTCGCCCTTCATCACCGGGGAGGTGATCGTCGTGGACGGCGGCCGCCTCGCCGGCGGGTAGAACAGAGTCCCCCCGCGCACTCCGGCTGACGTGCCCCCCGCTCCGGCCCCTCCTCGCCTGCCCGGCCCGAGGGCCTGTGCGTCCGGGAAGCCCGCTACCCGGAACCCTCCGGGGAACCGCCGTGCGCGAGCCAGCGCTCTGCTTCGAGCGCGGCCATGCACCCCGTCCCGGCCGCCGTCACAGCCTGCCGGTAGTAGGCGTCCATCACGTCGCCCGCGGCGAAGATTCCCGGGACACTCGTCTCCGTCCGCCACGCGCGACGGGTCACCACGTATCCGGCCTCGTCCAGCTCGAGCGTTCCCGCGAGGAACGCGGTATTCGGCGTGTGTCCGATCGCGACGAAGAGCCCTCCGACTGCAACCTCCCTCTCCCGGCCCGTCCCGGTGTCCCGAATCGAGATCCCGGTGATGAAGTCGTCGCCGAGGACATCCGTCACCTCGTGATTCCACTCGAACCGGATCTTCTCGTTGGCGAGCGAGCGCCTCGCCATGATGGGCGACGCCCGGAGCTGGTCCCGGCGATGGACGACGACAACCTCGCGGGCAAACTTCGTCAGGTAGAGCGCCTCCTCCATCGCGCTGTCGCCGCCGCCGACCACCGCGAGCACCTTCTCGCGGAAGGCGGGGAGGGCCCCGTCGCACACGGCGCAGGCGGATACGCCGCCCCCGACTTGCGCAAGACGCTGCTCGTTCTCGAGTCCAAGCCAGTTCGCGCGCGCTCCCGTGGCAATGATCGCCGACCGGGCTCGAACAGCGGATCCCCCCGAGGTACGAAGGAGGAAGGGGGACCTCTGCCCCTCGATCGAGACGACATTCTCGGTCACGACGCGCGTGTCGAAACGGAGGGCCTGACGCCTCATCTCGGCCATGAGCGCCTGACCGTCGAGGCCTTCAGCAAAGCCCGGATAGTTCTCCACCTCGGTCGTGAACATGAGCTGCCCCCCGGGGATCATCTCCCGCGAGGGCTCGCCCTCGTAGACGACGGGATCCAGCATCGCGCGGGCTCCGTAGATGGCGGCCGTCCAGGCGGCTGGACCCGAGCCGACGATCACGACGTTCTCGCTGCCTCGATCGGTCATGGAGGTTGGGAACCCTTACTTGTCCTTGAAGATCTTGAGGCTCGTTGAATGCCCCGGGTTCACGCGGGCGGAAGGATCGACGCGCCGGACCGCGTTGTTCACGGCGATCGCGGCCTCCGCGAAGCCGGATGCGATCAGGTCGAGCTTCCCCTCGTATTCCACGATGTCGCCGGCCGCGAAGACCCCGGGGAGGTTCGTCTCCATGAGCTGGTTTACGATGATGCGATTCCTGTTCAGCTCCACGCCCCACGACGCGATGGGGCCGAGGTCCGGCTTGAAGCCGAGAAAGGTGAGTATGGCATCGAAGTCCATTGTCACCTCGTCCTTCGTTCGATTGTTCACGAGGACGGCGGACTCGACCTTCCCATTCCCCCGGATCTCGGAGACCTCGTGAAATAGCCGGAGCTCGATCTCGCCCTCCGCCTCGGCCCGGTGGAGGCGCTCCACCGAGAGCTCGTGCGCGCGAAAGCGGTCTCGACGATGGGCCAGGACAAGGTGCTCAGCCTTGTCCTTGAGGATCAGCGTCCAGTCGAGTGCCGAGTCGCCTCCCCCGACGATGAGAACCTTCCTCCCCGCGTACGCCTCGGGATCCTTCACCGCGTAGTGCACCCCGTGTCCGAGGAACTCGTCGTACCCCGGCACATCGAGGCGCTGGGGCTCGAAGGCGCCCTTCCCGCCCGCGATCACGAGTGTGCGAGTCCGGTAGCTCCCGCCCGAGCAGTCGAGGCGGAGCGTCCCCTCGTCCTCCCGGACGACGTCCCTCACCTCTTCGTCGAGAACGAGATCCGGCCCGAACTGCATTGCCTGCTCGATGAGATCCTTCGCCAGCTCCTTCGCGAGGATCTTCGGAAAGCCGCCCACATCGAAGATGTACTTCTCCGGATACAGCGCGGTGAGCTGCCCCCCGAGCTCGGGGAGGGAGTCCACGATCGTCGTGGACAGCCCGCGCATCCCGGCGTAGAAGGCGGCGAAGAGCCCGGTAGGCCCGCCCCCGACGATGGTGATGTCCTTGATGCCGCCTGTCTCGTCAGTCATGCAGTGCGTGTTGGGTCGCGGGTGGTTGGGCGCCTGCAATCACTCGCCCGCGCAGCGTGCAACCGGTCGCGGATACGATACACCCGAATCCCGGCGGGTTGAAGTCGGGGGGCGAGCCCGCGCTACCGCGCCGGGCGCTCGCCCGTCTCGGACGAGGCGGAGAGACGCCGGATCCCTAGCGCCAGAATCGCGCGCGCATTCTCGTAGGAGATCATCCTCAGCGCCTCATCGGCGGGGAGCCACCTGCACTCCGTGATCCCCTCCGATACCTCGGGCCTCGCCTCGCTCAGCACCGACCGCATCAGGTAGAATCGGCAGAACTTGTGGATCAGGATCTGGTTCGCACGGAAGCTCCAGTCGATTTCCCCGAGATCGGCTCCCAGCTCTAGGTCCGCGAGCCCTGTCTCCTCCTCGACCTCGCGAAGCGCGGCCTCCGCACTCCCCTCTCCATCCTCCAGATGGCCCTTCGGCAGCCCCCAACGCCCGTATGGATCCCGGATCAGGAGGACGTGTGGCCGACCTCCGAGGAAGCGGACCACGACGCCCCCGGCGCTCTGCTCCACCACGCGCCCGCCGCTCGCGGGAGCGGTGAGCCCGTCTCGCACCGAGGGCGGCCGGGCCAAGCCGGCTCGATCGTCCGCCGCCCGGAGGCCCCGGGTGGAAGCCGGATCAGAAGATCGAGATTCGGACATACCGGTCCGGGTTCTCCCGAATGTCCTCGAGGAGCGTCGCCAGCTCCACGAGGAGCACCTCCAGCTCGCTGGCCATCGTCGTATCGCGCAGGAGACGCCCTGCCATCCCGTCCCCCGTATCGAGCGTCGTCGCGACGGACTCGATCCGCGCGAATGTCGAGTCGATCCGGGCCGCCATCGATCGGAGCTCCGTGTTCGTCTCACCGAACTCCGTGGACAGCGTCCGCACGTTCCTCGATATGACGGCCAGATTCGCGAGCGTCGAGTCGACGGCGGCTCCGCCGAGGATCCGATCCGCCGTATCGAAGGTGCCCCGGATCTGATCGGCCGCCGATGCAACCTCGTCCGTGGCCGCCTGGACGCCATCCGTGATCTCGGTGAAGGAGACCGCCTGCTGTCTCACGAGCTCGGAGAGGCCCGTCGTCACCTCCTCGACATTCGTGATCAGCGACGCGATCCGCTGCGCGGTCTCCTCCGAGAAGGCGATCCCCAAGCGGTCGGTAAGGACCGCGAGATTCGCAGAGATCCGGTCCGCCATCGCGGTCAGCTCCGATATGTCCGGAAGCGCGTACCCCGGGAGCACGCCGCGCGCGGGCGGAGTCGGATAGTCGCCGTACGGCAAGTCATCGCGCGAGTGGATCTCCGCCTCCCAGTCGCCGAAGAGGGATTCGGGGGAGAGGATCACGACCGGCTCCTCGGGGAGCGCGACCGGCTGCTCCACGAGGAGCTCGATTCGCACGAACTCCCCGCCCGGCTCGACCGCAACCGCTCCTACGCGCCCCACCTCCACGCCCCGGTACTTCACGCTGTTTCCCGGCATGACCTGGCCAGCCTGGACGGCGATGACCTCGAGCGTCTCCCGGTACTGCCCGAAGCGCGTCCCCTGGAGCCAGAGGGTTCCTGCAACGGTCAGCGCGATGGCCCCTACGATGACCACGCCGACCATCGCCTCCCTGGTTCTGCTCACGACGCCTCCCAGAGTTCGGGCCGGCCCTCGACGAAACCCCGGACGACAGGGTCTTCGCTCCGCCGTATCTCCTCGACGCTGCCATGGAAACGGCAGCGTCCCTCGTGTAACATGGCGAGATGGTCGGCGAGGCGGTATGCACTCGCGATGTCGTGCGTGATGACAACCCCCGTCACCCCCAAGTCATCGCGCATCTTCAGGATCAACCCGTCGATGACCGTCTTCGTGATGGGATCAAGACCGGTGGTGGGTTCGTCGTAGAGGAGATACTTGGGGCGGGTCGCGATCGCCCGCGCGATCCCGATCCGTTTCTTCTGGCCGCCGGACAGCTCGGATGGGAAGCGATCCTCGAAGCCGTCGAGCTCCACGAGAGCGAGCGACTCGGCGACCCGGCGGCGGATCTCGGCGACGGCGAGTCCGCGAATCCGCCGGAGACCCATCCCTACGTTCTCGGCCACTGTCATCGAGTCGAAGAGCGCGGCGAACTGAAAGACGTAGCCTACGCTCCGCCGGAGTTCGTACAGCTCCTCGCGATCGAGCGCATTCACTTCCCGGCCGTCGACGACAACGCGACCCCGGTCGGGGACGATGAGCCCAACGATGTGTTTGAGCGCCACCGACTTCCCTGACCCGGACTGGCCAAGGATCACGAGCGTCTCCCCGTCTCTGGCCGTGACGGAGAAGCCGCGAAGGACCTCCTTGGGTCCGAAGGCCTTGTAGAGCCCGCGGAGCTCGATGCTCACTCGAATCGGCCTCGACCGCCGTGCAAGAGAGAGCGAGCCATCCTACGCTACAGGAGCACGACGGCCCACAGGGCGTCCAAGGCCAGGATCACCATGCAACTCGCCACCACCGCGCGCGTCGTATTCCGGCCCACGCCCTCGGCGCCCCCCCGGGTGTAGAGTCCGAAGTAGCACCCGATCGAGGTGACCACGAGCCCAAAGCTCGTCGCCTTGATCAAGGCGAAGGTCACATCGAAGGGACGAAAGAAGAGCGTGAGACCGCTCACGAACTCCGGGGTGCTCATGTCGAGGAGGCGGAGCGCCGTCACCCAACCAGCGGCAATCCCGATCCCGATCGCGAGCGAGGTCACGAGGGGGAACATGATGACCCCCGCCAGCAGGCGCGGCAGGACGAGGTAGGCGACCGGAGGATACGCCATCGTCTCCAAGGCGTCCACCTGCTCGGTGACCCGCATCGTGCCGAGCTCCGCAGCGATATTCGCGCCGACCCGGCCCGACAGCGCGAGCCCCGTGAGGACGGGTCCCAACTCGAGCATCATCGTCTTTCCGACAAGGACGCCTACGAAGTAGAGGGGAACGGCGCCGGTGAAGGTATAGGAGGCCTGGAGGGAGAGGACGATCCCCGTGAAGGTCGCGATGAAGAGCCCGATCGGAACAGAGTCGACCCCGATCCGGGAGAGCTGCTGGGTCAGCTGCCGGCCCCAGATGTCCGTTTCCGGGAGGGCGGCTACGGCTCGGCCGGTCAGGATGCCCCACCGGCCGATCCCGGTGGCGAGCGCGTTCCCCCGCCTACCGATGGCCGAAAAGGGTTGGAGTAGTCGGTCCGTCATATAGCGCCGCGGGAGGGAGTCGATCGCAGGACCCGGCCTCAGGTGGACCGGAGACAGAGTATCGCAGCCGCGGATTCGGGGCTACCGGGGAGGGGTGGGGCATCAGCGTCTGGTGTTGCCGCCGGAGGGCTGGCCACCTTGCGGGGCGGGGCGGGTGTCGGGTTCTCCTCCGAAGCCGGGTATGAGGGCGTCCTGGTCCCCACAACCGATGGCGCGGTGACGGCGCCGGACGGGCACGCACCGTCCACCGAACACTGTCCTCCGCTAGCGGGCGCGAGCGCTGCGACGATCCCGTAAGGTCCGCTCCCGTCTGCCGCCCCGGCTCAGCTTCTTTCGGTACGCCACCGAACCGTCCGCCCTCACCCCATGTACCCGAAAGCTGTTCTTTGCCAGATCGATCCCGATAATGCTAGCCTCCTCCATTGGATGCCTCCTCCCTCAGATGGTCAGAAGTGCTCCGTACCATCTTGGCACATTGCGATGCCGTCGGGAGGGATGTCCAACTCCATCGGAACCGGTCCGGTGTACTCGACTCCCAGACCTGGTCCGACCGGTCCTGAATCTGAGCTTCGAGGAACTGAGAAACTGACGGCCACCCATCGTCCCCAAGCCTGCTCCCAGGACCGGGACTCCAGACCACAAACCCCCGCCGTGGTCTGAAGGCGGGGCGATTCTGGGATAAGCCTGTGACGCGCCCAACGAGGGAACCCATACAGATGTCGCTGAAACGCCGGGCGCCCGCCGGTCCGGCGCACGCGGAGCTCGAACGGGTCACCAAGAGCTACGACGGGCGTACGGCCGTCGTGCGTGACCTCGACCTGACCGTCTCCAAGGGCGAGTTCCTCACCCTGCTCGGCCCCTCCGGGTCCGGCAAGACCACCTGCCTGATGATGCTCGCCGGCTTCGAAGCGCCGACCTCGGGAACCATCCGCATCAACGGCCGGGATGTCAATGACGTGCCACCACGGCGGCGGGGCATCGGTATGGTGTTCCAGAACTACGCGCTCTTCCCCCACATGACGGTAGGCGGGAACCTCGTTCCCCCTCGAGGTGCGGGGGCTCGACGCCGCGGTGCGCCGTGAGCGCGTTGGTCGCGCCCTGGAGCTGGTGCGGCTTGAAGGGTTGGAGCACCGGCGGCCAAGCCAGCTCTCCGGGGGCCAGCAGCAGCGCGTGGCCATCGCCCGGGCACTGGTATTCGAGCCCGATCTCGTGCTGATGGACGAGCCGCTCGGCGCGCTCGACCGGCGGCTCCGGGAGGAGCTTCAGTACGAGATCCGCCGCATCCACGCCGATCTGGGCGTGACGGTCCTCTACGTCACGCACGACCAGAACGAGGCGATGGTCATGTCGGACCGGGTCGCGGTCTTCCGGGCGGGGCGCATCGAGCAAGCCGCTTCACCCGAGGCCCTCTATGAAGAGCCCGAGCGCTCGTTCGTGGCCCGCTTCATCGGTGAGAACAACCGCTTGGCCGGCCGCATCGTGGCCGTACACGATGACATCTGCGACGTCGACGTCGCCGGCCGGATCGTTCGGGGATTCCGCGTCGCCGAATGCGGCCCTGGCGATCGCACAACACTTTCGATCCGCCCCGAGCGCGTCGCTCTCGCCCCCACGCCAGGTCTCTATACCAACGAGTTCGAGGCCCGCATCGAGGACATCACGTTCCTGGGCGACCATCTCCGCCTGAGGGTCCACGTCTGCGACCGGTCGGACTTCATCGTCAAGATCCCCAACATGGTCGGCCACGGCGCCGTCATCGAGGGGGACCGTGTGCGCATCGGCTGGATCCCGACGGACTGCAGGGTGCTCGATCCGGACGACGAAGGAGATACGCCGTGAGGGTGGCACACGGATGGACCGTCGGTGCTCTGACGGTGGCGGCCCTGGCTACGGGCTGCGGCGAGCCGCGCGAGTCGTTGACGGCTGTTTCCTGGGGCGGCTCCTATGCCCGGGCCGTCACGCGAGGCTACATCGAGCCCTTCATGACCGAGACGGGCATCGATGTGCGCCTGGAGGACTACAACGGCGGCCTCGCCCAGGTGCGCGCGCAGGTGGTGGAGTCGGGCAACGTGCACTGGGACGTCGTGGACCTCGAGATTGCCGACGCGGTCAGCGGCTGTGACGAGGGACTCCTGGAGAGGATCGACGCCGGCGCGCTCTCGGCCGCCCCGGACGGCACGGCAGCCGTCGACGACTTCCTTCCCGAGACTCTGCTGGAATGCAGTGTGGGCACACTCCTCTACTCGACCATCTACGCCTACAACGACGAGCGGACGCCGGGCGAGAAACCGACGACGCTCGAGGACTTCTTCGACCTGGAGCGTTTTCCTGGACGCCGCGGGATGCGCCGCACGCCCCTCGTGAATCTGGAATTCGCGCTGATGGCTGATGGCGTGCCCATCGAGGCGGTGTACGAGGTGCTCGACACGCCCGAAGGAGTGGTCCGGGCCTTCCGCAAGCTCGACTCCATCAAGGAGCAGGTGGTCTGGTGGGAAGCCGGGGCACAACCGCCGCAGATGCTGACCGATGGCGAGGTGGTGATGACGACGGCCTACAACGGTCGGATCTTTAACGCCCAAGTGCTCGAGAGCCAGCCCCTGGTGATCGTCTGGGACGGCCAGGTACTCGACACGGGCCAGTTGGGCATTGTTGCCGGAACGCCGAACCTGGAAGCTGCGCTAGAGTTCGTCCGGTTCGCTACCTCCTCGCAGTCGATGGCCGCCGTCAGCGGCCACATCGCCTACAGCCCCGCGCGGCAGTCGGGCCTCCCGCTCGTGGGGACACACGTCGAGACCGGCATCGACATGAACCCCCACATGCCGACGTACCCTGGGAACACCACGCGCGTCCTGAACAACGACTGGCTGTGGTGGAGCGACCAAATGGACGCGATGAACGAGCGGTTCAGCGCGTGGCTGGCGCAGTGAACCGAGCACGGCTACGGGCTGCGGGGCTGGTACTTCCGCTGGCTGTCTTCATCGGGATCACCTTCGCCCTCCCGGTGGGGACGATGCTCGTGCGCAGCGTCTACGACCCGATCGTGGCGGACGCGATACCCGAAACGCTGGCCCGGCTCGGCGAATGGGACGGCGTGGGGATGCCCGGGGAGGCCGTCTACGCCGCAGCCGCGGCCGAGCTCGTGCGCGCGGCCGAGGAGGGAACCCTGGGCCGGGTGGCCAGCCGGATCAACCGGGTGCGCAGCGGCTTACGTAGCGTCCTGGTCCGGACGCCACGGCGGTTGCGGGACGTGCCCACCGGCCCCCGGCGCGAGGCGCTCCTGGGCATCGACCCCGAATGGGGCGATCCGGGAACCTGGCACGCCATCCGGACGGCCGGCGACCCCCTGACGGCGCGACACTACCTGCACGCGGTCGATCTGGACCGCGCGCCCGACGGCTCAATCGTCCGCAGGCCCGTGGAGGAACGCGTATACCTGCAGCTCTTCGCGCGCACGTTCGGGGTCGGCTTGGCTGTCACGGCGCTCTGCCTGCTGCTGGGCTATCCCATCGCCTACCTCATGGCGCACGCCTCTCCGCGAAACGCCCGGTGGCTTCTCGCATTCGTGCTGGTGCCGTTCTGGACGTCACTGCTGGTCCGCACCACGTCGTGGATCGTGCTGCTGCAGACCCAGGGCGTGGTCAACGATCTGCTTGTCGCGGTCGGACTGGTCGCAGACGACGGACGCATAGCGCTGGTCCACAACATGACCGGCACGCTCGTGGCCATGACCCACATCCTGCTCCCATTCATGGTCCTGCCCCTCTACTCGGTCATGCGCGGTATCCCTTCGCGGCAGATGGCCGCAGCCGCCTCGCTCGGCGCCGGCTTCGTTCAGGCGTTCCGGCGCGTCTACTGGCCCCAAACCGTCTCGGTCGTCGGCGCCGGCTCACTGCTCGTGTTCATCCTGGCCATCGGCTACTACATCACACCCGCGCTGGTGGGCGGCCAGAGCGGCCAGTTGATCTCCAACTTCATCGCCTACCACATGCAGACGTCCCTGAACTGGGGGCTCGCGGGTGCGCTGGGCGGGATTCTCCTGGCGTCGGTGGCGGTGCTGTACCTCGTCTACGACCGCGTGGTTGGGGTCGAGGGCATCAGGCTGGGATGACGGTGCCGTCGCCCGGGTCCCGCCTGGGGCGGGGCGCCTACCTCGCAGCCTGCGGACTCGTCTTCGTTTTCCTGCTCGCGCCGCTCCTGGTGATCGTGCCTCTCAGCTTCAACGCCGAGCCCTACTTCACCTTCACCGAGGGAATGCTGCGCCTCGACGCCGAGGCGTTCTCACTCCGGTGGTACCGCCAGGTGGCCGGCGATCCCGTGTGGCGGCGGGCCCTGGCCAACAGCCTATTGATCGGCACCGCCGCCACCACACTGGCAACCGCCCTGGGCACGCTGGCGGCCATGGGCCTGACAAGTCCCGCCATGCCGGCCCGCCGCCTGGCGATGGGGCTGCTGATCTCGCCGATGGTTGCGCCGCTCGTCATCTCGGCGGCAGGGATGTTCTTCTTCTACTCCGCGCTGGGCTTGGCACAGACGCACGTGGGACTGATTCTGGCCCACGCTGCGCTGGGTACACCGTTCGTCGTCATCACGGTGACCGCCACGCTGTCGGCCTTCGACCGCAACCTGACCCGGGCCGCCGCGGGGCTGGGGGCCGGGCCGTGGCTGACGTTCCGACGCGTCGAGCTGCCGCTGATCGCCCCCGGTGTCATCTCAGGCGCACTCTTTGCCTTTGCCGCCTCCTTCGACGAGGTGGTCGTGGTGCTATTCATGGCCAGCGAGGCGCAACGGACGATCCCTCGCCAGATGTGGGCCGGCGTACGCGAGCAGATCAGCCCCGCGATCCTGGCCGTGGCTACATTCCTCATCGGCTTCGCCGTGCTGCTACTGTGGACGGTGGAGTGGCTGCGCGGCCGCACCCGGGCCGACGCCGGCCACTAGATTCGTCGGCACTCTGGCAGCGCATCCCTTTCGGACCGAGACAGCCGTTTCCCGTGACGGGGAGCGAACGAGCCCGTGCCACGCTCACGTCTCCGGCAACCGGCACGCGTGCTGACTCCGGTACATGCCGATCAGCGACCCCGCCGTGACGAGTGCACCGGTTGTGCAAGCCACGCACCGACATCGACGGTCACATCCAGCTCCGACACACCTGCTACGCCCGGCGGCGAACACCGACGAACCGCCGCTGCGCGCGCCCCGCGGACGCACATCGCCAGGATGGCCGAGGACGCTGGCGACCTTCCGCCTTCCGCCCTCTAGCCTGGCACCAAGTGCCCCGAGGCCGGACGATTTTTCCCTCGGGTCGACCCCGGACTCGTCCTTGACCGGCTTCGAATCCCCAATTACAATGCCCCACATCCTCATAAAGACTATCGAGGGACCGGGCGGTTCTCCGCCCGGTCCTTCCGCCTTGCATTCGTTCTTTCCGAACTGATTCTCGGCCCCCGACCATTCACTGAACCCACCACTTTTCGTCCGGGCGTGCAGGGCGTGGCCCGCACGCGATTGACACCCCGCCAGTAGAGAACGATTTGGAGACCCCCGTGGACATCGCCGACCTGAAGCGGAAGAACGTAGAAGAGCTGCACACGCTCGCGAAGCAGCTGAGCATCCAGAACTACTCCGGGCTCCGTAAGCAGGATCTCATCTTTCGAATCGAGCAGAACCTCCTCGACACCGATACCGTCCTGCGAGGCGAAGGAGTACTCGAGGTCCTGCCGGAGGGCTACGGCTTCCTCCGTTCGCCCGACTGGAACTATCTCTACGGGCCGGATGACATCTATGTGTCGCCCTCTCAGATCAAGAGGTTCGACCTAAGAACAGGTGACACCGTGCTGGGCCAGGTCCGCCCGCCCAAGGACGGTGAACGTTACCTGGCGCTCCTCAAGGTGGAGGAGGTGAATCTAAGCGATCCTGAAGGTGCGAAGCATCGCATTGCGTTCGACAACTTGCGGCCGCGGCACCCAGAGGAGCGGATCCGGCTCGAGAATCGGAAGGGCGATATCTCGATGCGGATCATGGACTTGATCGCACCGATCGGGAAGGGTCAGAGAGGATTGATCGTCTCCCCCCCGAAAGCCGGAAAGACGATGCTCCTTCAGAAGGTGGCGAATGCAATCCGGGAGAACGCGCCCGACATCTACCTCATCGTCTTCCTTATCGACGAGCGCCCCGAAGAAGTGACGGACATGGAGGAGCACGTGGACGCGGAAGTCATCTCCTCCACCTTCGATGAGCCCGCCGAGCGCCATACGCAGGTGGCCGAGATGGTGCTCGAGAAGGCGAAACGGCTTGTGGAACATCGGAAGGACGTGGTGATCCTCCTCGATTCCATTACCAGGCTGGCGCGCGCATACAACGTCACCGTCCCGCACTCGGGGAAGATCCTCTCCGGCGGCGTTGACGCGAACGCGCTGCACAAGCCGAAGCGATTCTTCGGAGCTGCACGCAATATCGAGGGCGGAGCTTCGCTCACGATCATCGCCACCGCGCTCGTCGAGACCGGGAGCCGGATGGACGAAGTGATCTTCGAGGAGTTCAAGGGCACAGGAAACATGGAGCTGATCCTCGACCGCCATATCGCCGACAAGCGGATCTTCCCGGCGATCGACCTGAACCGGTCGGGAACCCGGAAGGAGGAGCTCCTCCTCAGCGCGACCGAACTGAACCGCGTGTATCTGCTCCGGAACTTCCTCTCGGACATGCCTGCCGCTGAAGCCGTGAGCTTCCTGATGGAGCGGATGAAACGGACGAAGACGAACCGGGAGTTCATGGACGCCATGCAGGGGCGCTGAGCCTCTGCGGCCGCAGCCGCGGCGAGCCGGGGGTGCCATGGTCGGAATCGTAGGGGGCGGGATCTCAGGCCTCTTCCTCCTTCATCTCCTCCGGAAGGAAGGGCTCGAAGCCGTCCTCTTCGAGCGCTCGCCTTCGGCCGGCGGGGTGATGCAGAGCCGGCTCGTCGAGGGCCCGGCCGGGCTCGTACCGGCCGACCTCGGACCGCAGCGGATGCGCCTCGGCGGGGCACTCGCCCGTCTCGTGGAGGAGCTCGGGCTCACTTCCGCCCTCTGCACCGCACCGCCTCGCCTTCCCTTCACCATATACAGGGACGGCACGCTCTACCCGGCCCCCCTCTCGGTCCGCGACGCCTTGAGGACCCGCGTCGTCTCCTGGCCGGGCAAGCTCCGCGCCCTCGCGGATCTCGTGAGCGCCGCCCCCGCTCCCGGCGAGTCTGTCGCGGCAGCGCTCACGCGGAAGCTCGGACCCGAGATCTACACGCGGCTCGCAGGCCCGATCATCGGCGGGCTCTACGCCTCCGAACCCGGAGAGATGGATGCGGGCCGGACGCTCATCCCGGCGTTCAAGCGCACCGGGGCCCGCCGGAGCCTTCTCGTCGGGCTACGGAGGGCAGCCCGGGGCGCATCGGGGCCCGTGGTCTCGTTCGCGGAGGGAATGGGGGCGCTCCCCCAAGCGCTGGCCGAACGGCACCGCGACCGGATCCGCCTGGGCGAACCCGTCGTCGAGGTTCGTCTTCGGGGCCCCGGCGGGTACCGGGTTGCCTCGGAGAGGGATGAGGTGGATGTGGGTGCGCTCGTCCTCTGCGTACCGGCCCGCGACGCGGCGCGCACCCTCGAGACGTGCACGCCGGAACCGGCGGAAGCCCTTGGGAGGCTCCGCTACAACCCGCTCGCCCTCGTGCCGCTCATCGCGCGCGGCGGCGCGTGCCTCGAGCGGGCCGGATCCGGCTTCAAAATGACGCTCGACGACGGTTCCCTGACGCGTGGGGTGACCTCGCACGATCGCCTCTTCGGGCGGACGGGGCTTTTTACGGCCTTCCTCGGCGGGATGGGGAGAGAAGCGCGCCTCGAGCGCCCCGACGAGGAACTCCTCGAGGTGGCACGCTCGGACTTCGAGAGGGTCACCGGAGCCGAGGCAACCCCCCTCTTCGTGCATCGCACGGCGATGCCCGCGTGGGACCGGAGCTGGCGGTCCCTCGACTCCCTTTCCCTCCCGAAAGGAATCCACCTCTGCTCGGCCTTCTCCGGTCGTCCCGGGATCGCCGGCCGGTGGGAGGATGCACGCAGGGTGGCGGGGATTCTTGGGGGCAAGAGCTGAGGACACCCTCCCGCGCGCCCGGGTTGACGGCGCCCACGACCCGGGGGCATGCTCAGGGGGTGTTGCGGAGGCGAGGAGCATCGGGTGACGAGTACGCTACAGAGAGAGGCGGACGAGAGGCTCACCGAGGCACTCCGGGATACCGGAGCCGCGGACCCGCGGCCGCCGTGCCGGGAGCTTCTCCGCGAATTAAAAGGGCATAGCGAGAGCTCGTACGAGGAGGCAGCCTCGGCCTTCGAGCACTTGGTCGTCGAGCGGATCGGCGGGGAGAAGGCGGACCCGCTCGCGACCTGGCTCCGCTATGCGTGCGGTCTGGCGGAGAGGCTCAGTCCCGGGCGCGTCGTCGTGATCGACGGGAGCGGGCGAGCCGTGCCCCTCCAGCCGCCTCCGTCGTGGAGGGATCTGATCCTGCACCTCCCCGACGACAGCAGGACGCGGTGCCTGGTGGTGGGCCGTCCCCCTGAACTGACCCGGGCCCAACGCGCCACCGTGGAGCTTCTCGCCGCCGGCGCGGTGAAGCGCCCCGGCGCCTAGCCGCCGGAACGGCGCGGGGAGAGGACTGTACGATTCGCAGGGTATTCACCGGGAGGCGGCGTCCGGGTACCGGCGGAAGAGTCGAGCGTATGGGTGTGGAAGAAACGAGACTCCGGACTTCACGCAACGTGGTCTGGACCCCACGGCCCGGGTGGGCGACGGTCCGCCTGGTCGGTACCTGCGCGGATCCCTCGCTCCGTCGCGGCAAGATCGTCGTTCACTCTCCCGCCGAGGAGCACCTCGTCCTGGACCAGGACCGGGAGCTCCACCCGGGTACGAATGTCATCGTCCTGTCGGAAGCCTCGCACCTCGTCGAGGACGACCTTCATCTGGTGCCGGAACGCGCCGTCGTAGCGATCGGGGATCCGCTCCCCTGATTCAAGCGGGGACGCCGGAAAGCTCCTCCGTCGCCCACCGCACGCGATCCGGTTCACTCAGAAGGCCCCCCGGGCCCTCTCCTTCGCCGGGAGCACCTCGAGGCACGTCGTCCACCAGCCCGTACGGATCGTCTCGATAAACTCGGGAGGGAGGGACTCCTCGGCCATTTCGGCGGCCAGCGCCTCGTAGTCGTAGGCAAGCGGAATAAACTCGTGTTCGATCGGCTTGTCGACCGCCGAGCGGAGGATCGCATACCAGACCTCCGCCCTCCCGTCGTTCGCCGGCCGGCCCAGCGCACCCACATTGATGTACGACCCCTTCCCGGGGATGCGACGGCTCCAGTGGATCCCGGTGTGCGCGCCGATAAGCACATCGGCCTCGTAGCGCTCTGCCATCGACTCGAGGAGGTGGGTGGGTGTCGCCGTCTCCCACAGGAACTCATTCATCCGGCGGGGACTCCCGTGAAAGGCGAGTACGCGAGCCTCGCCGAGCCGAAACCGAAGTTGCGGCGGGAAGCGTGCCATCCACCGCCGGTGCTTGAGGGCGGTGCGGGAGAGGGTGTAATCGTAGGAGAGCGCCGCGAAGTAGTTGTCAACGGAGTCCGTGTAGCCGCACTGGCAGTCGGTGAGCCCCCGGGCGATCGAGTCGTCGTAGTTGCCCTTGACGACCGGGACTCGTTCCTCTCTCAGGATCTCGGCGGTGCGATCGGGGTGTGGACCGAAGGCACCGAGATCTCCGAGGCAGATCGCCTGCCCCGCCCCCCGCCGCTTCGCATCCGCGAGTGCGGCGCGAAGCGCGATGTGATTGGAATACACGCCGCCAAATACCGCGACCGCCTCGAGCCTCGGTTCCGCTTCGCCGGCCCACGGGCCGGGAAGCCACAGTTTGGGGGGAGCGGCCGGGGCCGAGACTCGACCAGCGTTGCGGGGAACTCGAGGCGGCCGTCCCGGTGGAAGGGGACGACCCGCCATCAGCGGTCCGCCCCGACGCTCGGACCGACGTTTGAGCAGATCGCGCCGCTCACGTAGCAGGTGTAGCAGGCCGACTCGGCGAGCGTCGCCGGGAGGGCGGCGGCCTTTCGAAGCGTCGGGGCAAGGCGGGCACTCGGATAGTCGAGGAGGATCGGACAGGCGTAGACCCCGGACGCGGTCACCAGCCGGGCTCGAGTGCAGAGGAGTTGGCTCAGGTCGTAGCCGCGGAGCATCTCGTGGGTCACCCGTTCCGTCTCTTCGTAACCGCGCGTCCGCTCCGCTTCCGCACCGATCCGAAGGGGGGGCAGGATCTTGATACGGGCCCGGTCGTACCCGATCCGGGCCAGCTCCTCCCGAAAGTCGCCGAGGACGCGGTCCGTCTCCTCCTCCGGCCAACTTCTCATCGCCGTGATGATGGGAAGAAAGCCCGCTTCCACGAGCCTCTGAATCCCCTCTACGCAGCGCGCATGAGCGCCCTCGCCCCGGATCGCGTCGTTCGTCTCCGGAGTCACCCCGTCGAGAGAAACACGGAGTTCGAGCGAGTAGATGGAGGCGGAGGCAATCTCGGCCAGCCGGCGAGCCCGGCGGGGCGGGATCAGGGTCGCGTTTGTGAGGACGGTGGCGGGTCCCAGAGCCATCGTGTCTTCGAGAATCCCCTCCAGCTCACGGTTCATGAAGGGCTCGCCGCCCGTGTAGTAATACTCCTTCACCCCGAGGGAGCGTGAGTCTTGTAGGACGGCGCGAACTTCTGGGCGGGTCATGAACCAGAAGGAATGATTCTCCGGCGAACAGGAGATGAAGCAGTGCCTGCAGCGGAGGTTGCACACCGTGCCACTCACCTGAAACCAGAGCTCGTCCAGGGATTCGAGGCCCACCGAGGGACTCCCGGCGGTCTCGCCCGCGAGCGGGAGGGCCGGGCCGTTACCTGCTGGCGAAGCGCCGGACATGGCCTCTACTCCTCCATCCCAGCCGGAGGCTGCGCCGGCTCCCGAAAGAGCGAGGTGGTGAGGTAGCGGGCCCCGGTGTCCGGCGCGATGGCGGCGATGCGATGCCCGGGGCCGAGTTCTCTTGCCACGTCGAGTGCGGCGAGGATGATGGCCCCCGAACTCATCCCCAGGAAGAGACCCTCCTCACGGGCCAGCCGGCGAACGAGCGGAAAGGCGTCCTCCTCCCACTGCGGCCGAACATCGTCGAGGAGCGGGACGTCAAGGTTATCGGGGATAAAGCCGGGCCCCATCCCCTGAAATTCGTGGTGCCCCCGCTCTCCCCCGGAAATCACCGCCGAGCGGGCAGGCTCCACCGCTACCACCTGCACCTTCGGATCCCGCTCCTTCAGGTAGCGGCCCACCCCGGTGATCGTGCCCCCCGTCCCCGATCCGTACACGAAGGCGTCGATCGCCCCCTCCATGCCCCGCCAGAGCTCCGGGCCCGTGGTCTCGTAGTGCACCCTAGGGTTTGCGGGGTTGGAAAACTGGTTCGGGTAGAACGCCCCCAGTTCATGCTCAAGCTCTTCGGCCCTCTCCATCGCGGCGAGCATTCGCCGCTCCGGGTCGGTGAGTACCAGCTCGGCGCCGTACGAGGTCAGCGTGAGCTTTCGCTCGTCGCTCATCGACTCGGGGAGGCACAGGATCAGCCGGTAGCCCCGGGAGGCGGCGATCTGCGCGAGGCCGATCCCCGTATTCCCCGAAGTCGGCTCGACGATTGTTCCGCCTGGCTCGAGGACGCCCCGCATCTCCGCGTCATCGACCATTGCCCGGGCAGTCCGGTCCTTGATGGACCCGGCAGGGTTCATCCCCTCCAGCTTGATCCACACCTCTCCCATCTCAGGCTCGGTTACTTTCCGGAGCCGCACCAGAGGCGTCTCGCCGATGTGGTCGTCCACCCGCGGGGACGGGGTGGCGTTGGCACCCATTGGACCTCCTCTACAACGCGGTGCGAAGGGGCCGCAGGGCGGCACTGGCGAGCCAGGGGCGTCCGGGGGAACGGTCCATTTTCGAGTCCGTTATGCATCTGAGAGAGCCGGCCCAGCCAATCTGGCAGGCCCGGGCCCGTACTCCCGTCATCAGGCCACTGCACAGGTGCCATCGTGGCAAGGTTTTCCCTCTCCACGGGCGGCACGATCCCTGCTCTCTGATGCGCTGGCAGCGCGGTGCTCTCGCCACGAATTCAAATGGGAAGCACCTGTTTACGTCAATGCCCTCCACCCGTTGGAGGGAGGAGGAAGGAGAGATGACCAGCACACAGGCAAGTATCGCGGATCGACTCGCACCCTGGTGCACACTCGATCCGATCGCCCGTCCCTTCGGGCGGCTACTCAACGCGTCCAGCGTATCGGGCCCGGAGGAGGACAGCTGGATTCCAGCGGTCAACGTGGCGGAGACGACCGACGAGTTGATCCTGAGCGCCGATCTTCCCGGGCTCACGGAGGAGGACATCGAGATCGGGCTCGAGAAGCGCGTCCTCACGATCCGTGGAAAGCTGGCAGAGACACGGAATGGAAATGACGAGGGTCGGCGCTTCCACCTCTGCGAGCGACGCTTCGGCAGCTTCGAACGTTCCTTCACCCTTCCGAGCACCGTCTCGGCGGACGCGATCACGGCTACCCTCGAAAATGGCGTCCTCTGCGTGCAGATGCCGAAGGCGCCCAAGTCGAAGGCGCGCGCGATCCAGATCA
This sequence comes from Longimicrobiales bacterium, assembly GCA_965206975.1. Lineage (GTDB taxonomy): Bacteria > Gemmatimonadota > Gemmatimonadetes > Longimicrobiales > Gaopeijiaceae > JAAXGI01. The sequence goes on from OZ242253.1 coordinate 1,116,721, forward strand.
AGAAGGGTTCGTAAGGGACCAGCACGCGCAAGCCATCGGAGCGAGCCCGGGGGGGTGACTCGCCCCCCGTCCACCTGCGATCTGCAGAACGGGCTCACCGCACACCGGCCAAATGCAGCGGCGGGCGGGCCCACGCCTCCGCGACCCTGCTTCCACCTTGGTCCGCCGAGTGCGCACGGCCAATGTCATGTTGCGGAAGTGCCACATGGGACGGGGATGCCGGCGGCGCACGGGCAATCCGCCTCAGACTCCCCGGCACCGGCGGGCTATCCGTTGGTTCGGGCGGGACCCGTCCCACTCGCGACGTGTTCCCCGGCTCAGGAGCTTCAGCCGGCACCGAGCGGAAGCGCCACACGCGCTACGCACACGTTGAGGCGAACGCTTCCCCATCGTCCAGATCCGACCTCCGGACACACGAGCGGCTGACGACACCTCGCCCAACCGGCGCACCTGTGGCACTCTCTGGCCAGCGGGTGTTAACCGACCGGGCGGCACGATCGTTGTACCTAGGTGAGACACGGAGGCCGGAGCCGAGACCAAAGGATGCCTCCGCAAGTCCACACATCGAACCACACGACGAACAGGAGGCGGCACATGGTAGACATACTGGTCCCCCTCGGATTCTTCGCGGCGGTCGTGGCGATCGTCTGGCTGAGGATACAGCTGCGTCAAGTTCAGATCGCCAAACAGGGCGAGCTCCAGCAACAGCTGCTGGCAAAGTTCCAGTCGGGCGAGGAGCTTGGGGCGTTCCTGGCTAGCGAGAGCGGCGAGCAGTTCATGCGCCAGTTCGAGTCCAACCCGCACAGGATGATCCTTGGAACCCTCGCCGGGGGCGTCGTCTTCTTGTTCCTGGGTCTCGGGTTCCTGGTACTGGCGGTGTGGCACGGTAATTTCCTCTATCCCGGTATCCTTACCACGTCGCTGGGAATCGGACTCATGCTGGCGGCTTGGGCTTCGAGGCGGCTCTCGTTGAATTGGACGGAGGAGCCGAAGGGGAGTGCCGATCCGGTGGGCACCTGATCCCCCCTCCTAGTCGCGCGAGGGTAGGGCCATCCTACCCTCGCGGCTTCGCTCGCTCTGGCCCCACAAGAAGCCTACGACATGGACGAATCCACCTTCCGTGATGCCTATGAGCGGACAGCACCCAACCTTCGGGCCTACCTCTGTGCGGCTTTGGGAGACGTCACCGCGGCAGACGACCTCCTACAGGAAGCCTTCTGCCGTCTCCTCTGCGCCGCGCTGCGAGACGCGAACATGCACCAGATTCGGTCCTATCTCTACAAGACCGCGCGGTCCCTGATCGCGGATCACAGAAGGCGCATCGCCGTTGAGCGGAGGTGGCGGGCCAGGTGGCATCCGGCAGAACCCGAGTGCCCGAACCACGACCTGACGCTCGACATGGAGCGCCTCTTCGCAGAGCTTCCACCGAAGCAGCAGACCCTGTTGTGGCTCGCGTACGTGGAGGGGCTGAGCCACAGGGAGATCGCCGCTTCGCTGGGAATGAAGGACAGGAGCGTACGCGTGCTACTGTACCGGGCTAGAAAGAGATTGGCCGGGATCCTCCAAGACCACGGCTGGCACCCCAGGGAGGCACCATGAAGTATGACCCGTGTCCTCGCGGCGAATCAGCGGTTCGGGCGGCCCATACGGGCCGCTGGAGCGGCGAGCTGGCCTCTCACGTGGAAGGGTGCATCTCCTGCCGAGAGTCGAGCCGCGTGGCTCGCTGGTTGATCGAGCGGGCCGAGGCCGGAGACTTGCGGTCGGCCCCGTTACCCGATCCCAACCTGATCTGGCTCAGGGCCAAGATCCGCGAGCGGTCGAGGGATCCCGGGTACGCGCTCCTTCCGATCCGCGCTGCAGCGACGTTGGCAGTCCTGGGCCTCGGCAGCATCCTCGCCACCTTCTCCCCGGAGAGCTGGAGCTTCACTGGCGAGTTGCTGAGGAGCGGGGGGGGCGTAGTATCCGAACTTCTAAGCCCATTCTCGGTTTCCCCTTTGATAGCGCCCTGGATCCCCGCCGGATTCCTCGCGGGCCTCTTGGTCCTCGACACCATCAGCGAGGCATGACTCCGCCACCGGCGTCGAATGTCTGTTCACACACTCCAGGGGGCCGCGTGGGCTACCGGAATCGAGCATGTGACGAAACCCGGCAGCTCGGTGTGATCGTCAGCGCGATGGGTACGCGGCGGACGACGGACGCGGCATCGTGGCTGCTCCACGCCACCGCCGGTCTTGGGGTGCCGGAGAAGCATCTCTTCACCCGCATACCGTGCAGGCGGCCGGCCTGACGGCCAAGGGCGTCAGGGGTACACAGCGACCACGCGGTCCCTCGCTCTCGAGAAACTGTCTCGGGCGGCTGCCCTCCGGCGACGGCGGGCCGAGACGAAGAAGGCTGCGGCAATCCACACGAGCCAGGCCACCCGCTCCGGGAGGGTGAGGCTCCGGAAGATGTGCAGCACCAAGCGTGCAGCCGTCAGGACCTCAGCCGGCAGGGGCTCTCTCGGAGCGTAGGCGGGAAGACGTCGGCGCTCCACGACCTGAATTCGATCACTGTGCCGGTCTCTCACAAGCGCCTCGATCTCCTCGCCCAATTCCTCGGGGCGCATCCCCTCCCAACCCGGTACCCGCACCAGGTTCCACGCCGCTGCGGCCCGGCCCCAGCCGTGGTGGTTCGAGCCTGAAACGACGGTCAGCCCCAAGCTGTCTGCAATTTGGAGAAGGAGGTCACGTTCCCTCACGGCCTGCCGAAGTCCACGCGGGTCGGCATCCACCAACTCGATCGCGTGAACGCCTCCGAGTTTACCCCGGACCGGGAGCGGGACCCTCGACAGGTCGTTTGGGATCGTCTGGATGAGGGTCGGCCACCCATCCCCGGGCGGGATGCCCTCGTTTGGATCCAGCCTGCCAAGTACGATGACGTGCTGGTTGCGGTATCGAACCTCCCGCCCCGGCAGAAACGACAGCCCCTGGCCCGCCCGCTCCGGGTTCGATCTCTCTGCGGCCGTGGCGGCGGCCAGGTTCAAGTGGTCTGTCAGATACGCGAGGTCGAACCCGGCGCTCAGGTGCCACTCCCGGCGCGCACTCGCGTCGAAACCCGGCCGGCCGTCGTGAGAGGAATCGGTGTGGCTGTGGAAGTCAACGATCACGACGTCGGGATCGTGCGACTCGAGCGCCACCATCGGCCGCATCCCGAGCACGCCGAAGGCATAGACCCCAAGGACCGACAGCAGTCCGGCCCCGGCCAGGCCGAATTCTCGGACGGGGCCCTTCGCCTTGCAGCTTGGCGACAACCGGCGGAAGACCCGAAACGCGAGGTAGGCGAGAGCGATTCCGAGGAGCACCGCCACGTGCTGGCGGTCGGTCAGTAGAGAGAGATGGTCCAGTACGCTCATCACCGGCGCAAGGACGAGATACCCTGCTGAGAGACGGAAGCTCGCATCGGGTACGGCTTCCCCCGTCAAGGCATCGATCACTGGCGCCTCGGAGAAGACTCCCGCCATCCACAAGGCCCCGACGGCAAGGAGCAGCCATCGCACGTGCTTCCTGCTACGCGGAATTTCCACCACCACCTTGATCACCGGGGACGGGGAACCTCATATGCAGGGACGCGTGTCGTCGGGTCCGCGACGGAGACCTCCGGCACGAAGCGCGTCGCCGGGCCAAGAATGGGGATTCGCGGCCCGCTTCTCAAGGAGGCCAGCACCCGTTCCCGCCCGGGACCGCGCCTTTGAGTAAGGCAACGAAATGGTCCGGTCAAGGGCGGCGGGGTCGACGCGGTCCCCCATTCCGGCCCAGGGTCCCATCCGCCGCCCCACGCCGTATATTCCGATGCAGACCGTACACATCAGAATGAACGAGTCCACGGACGACCGTCGATGAGCCCGAGGAAAGGCCGCTCCAGGGGCCGGATCCGGCCCCTCCGCATGCTGGTTCACGGCTGCCTAGCGGGCCTCTGCCTCAGCGTCGGGCTCGTCCTCCCATGGCGCTGGATCGATCCCCCAACAACCGCCTTCATGCTTCGCGAGGCGAGCCTTCGCGATGAGCCCATCAGGCATCGCTGGATTGCGTGGGAGGGGATTTCACCGGAGCTCGCTGTCGCGGTGATAGCCTCTGAAGACCAGAAGTTCTTCCAGCACGACGGATTCGACTGGGCTTCCATTCAGAGTGCGATCGAGGCGAGGCAGGCAGGCGGCCGGCTTCGCGGTGCCAGCACCATCTCTCAACAGGTGGCCAAGAACCTCTACCTTTGGCCAAACCAGAGTTGGATCCGAAAGGGAGTGGAGGCATATCTGACCGTCTGGATCGAGCTCCTGTGGCCCAAACGCCGCATCCTGGAGGTCTACCTGAATGTGGCCGAATTTGCAGATGGGGTCTTCGGGGCGGGAGCGGCAGCTGATCACCTCATCGGGAGCCCCCCGGGCGAGCTCACTCCCCGCGATGCAGCCCTCTTGGCCGCGGTCCTTCCAAACCCGAAGCGACTCTCCGCGGAGGACCCCTCGGACTACGTGAGACGCCGGATGAGCGAGATCATGGCGGTCGTCGTCGACCTCGGCGGCGTCGCATACCTCGCGGATTCTCCCTGACCCGGGTCGCCGGTGCCACCAAGGGCGAACGCCAGAGAATGAACGAGTCGTCACGGGACCGGCCAGCTTGCCCGGGGCCCGCTTCCCCCCGGGTCCAACCGCTGGCGAAACGCGGTGGAGCGCCCGCGTTCCCTGCCAAGAGGGACGCGAGCCCTTCCGTGGAGCAACCGACCCCTCGCGACACCACCCTTCGCACGTAGTATCTTCCCCGATCACCCTCGCACGCGTCGCCGAGCGCCCTGCGAGCCGCACTGCGCGAGAGCGCCGAACCCAGTCGTTCCCACCCCTGCGCCATGCCCCGATCCGTCGACGCCTGTGGAGCGATCCTCCTCGTGCTCGCCGTGTTTCCGGTCGTATCCGCCGCACAGAGTGAGCCCGGGCTGGGTGGGGAGGAGCGGGTGGGCGCTGCCCTCACGATCCGAGCCGGCGTCAGTTGGCTGAGCAGCGAGCCGCTCCCGGTGGCTGCGCTGGCAGGGACGCTCCGCCTGTCCACGACCTTCGAGCTAGGCGGCGAGGGGATCATCGGCCTGCGGAGGGTGAGGCTGACCCCGGGCCAGTCGCCGAATCGGTCCGAGATCGGCACGGGCTACGGCGGGATCCTGCTACGGTGGAGGCCCGCCGGCGATGTCCCAGGGATCCGTTGGGCGGGAGGACTCCTCCTTGGCGCGGGGGCGGCCCGAATCCGTTCTCCGCTGTCCGGCGCTCCGGTGATCACGGAGAACTACTTGCTGATCGAGCCCAGGGTTCAGTTGGGCGTGGCCCAGGACCGGCCGATCCGCTTTCACGGAGAGGCGGCGTACCGGATCGCGCTGACCGCGGATCCACCGGCGGGTATCGGGGCCACTGAACTCAGGGGTGCCACCCTCTCCCTCGCCGTCCAGTACGTTCGCGATCCGTAGAAGTCGGGACACGCTTCGTCTCGTCATACCGGCCGAGACGGACGTTGTTGCGGACCGGCCTCACCCCACTCGGGGCAGGAGTAGTGTCGACCGGGAGAATCGCACGGCGCGGACGTTGAGCCGCTGGCGACACCGGGGCCACTCGCCCGGTCGCCGGCCCCGGTGTCCGGGCACGCACGAGTGGCGTCAGGAAGGAACGGCGGACGCGCGAAGTTCGGCCGGGGGGGTGCGACTGAAGTTCCTTCCCGGCCAGGCCTCCCGGAGAACTAGCCACGCGTATCCCGAACCAAAGAGGACGACGAAGGGGAGACTTCCCCAAAGCTCTTGCTGTATCGCAAGCCACCCACTACCGAGCATCCAAGCGAGGAGGGCCCCCTTCGTGAGCGAGTCCGTCGGTATCACCGGGCTCGTGTACCGAGGCGCCCCCTCGCCCCGCTTCGGTGTCCGCTGGAATGGATCCCGGGCCCGGCCGACCGCGCCCCGAATGACGGCACGCGATACCGTCGCGCTGAGCCCGACCCCGAGGGCGAGCGTGACCATCGAGGTGGGAATCAGATGTCTCCAAGCGCGCCCGCGCCGCCGACCCGCGACGGAGAAGAAGACGAGGAATGACGCGGTGGCCCCCAGAAAGACGAGGCCATCGACGATAAGCCAGCCATCGAGCCCGAGCGATTGCCGGGCCAGCGCGGAGGGAACGATCAAGATCCCCAGGACGAGCGTCAGCGGATGGGCCAGGTGGCCGAGGAGATGGACAACGGCCTCCCTCTTGATCCCGAATGACCACGGTCCCCTGAGAAGTCTCGGGAGCAACTTTCGAGCCGTCTGAATGCCGCCCTGCGCCCACCGCTTCTGCTGCAACTCGAGATCCCTCACCGTCCCCGGCAACTCGGCCGGCACGCCGACCATGGGCCGAAAGACGAAACGCCACCCCGCCATCTGCGCCCGGTAGCTGACGTCCAGATCCTCCGTCAGCGTATCGGCCGACCAGCCGCCTGCATCCTCAAGCGCCTCCCGGCGCCACATCCCCGCCGTGCCGTTGAAGTTGAGAAAGAGGCCGGCGGCCCACCGCCCCCCCTGCTCGAAGAAGAAATGGGCATCCAGTAGCTGTGCCTGGCAGCGCGTGAGCTGCGATTCCCCCTCGTTCAGGTGATCCCAGCGTCCCTGCACCATCCCGACCTTCGCGTCCACGAAGGGCCCGAGGAGCCGATGGATGAGATCAGGATCTGGAACGAAGTCGGCATCGAGGATCAGGAGGAAGTCACCGCGCGCCTGCTCGAGACCGTTTGCGAGCGCACCGGCCTTGAACCCCACCCGCTCCTCCCTCCTCAGATGGCGGATGTCGACCCCTTGCCCGCGCCACCAAGCGACGCACGATGCCGCTCGCTCCGAGGTCCGGTCGGTGGAATCGTCGAGGAGTTGGATCTCGAGCCGGTCCCTCGGATAGTGCAGCCGGGCTGCGGCATCGATCAGCCGCTCTACGACGCCCTCCTCGTTGTAGACGGGGAGCTGAACCGTGATGCTCGGAAGAGGTCCCTCCCACTCCTCCGGCTCTGGCCTTGCTCTCCGGGATGAGAGAACCAGCCAAATCCGATGCAGCGCGAACGGCACCAGGAGGAGGAGCGTCCCCGAAGCTACCGTGAGTACCGCGATTGCGAGCCAGTCAGGCATCATCGAGCTCTCGAGACCCCGTGCCGGGTCCCGCCGGAAGGGACGATGGGGGTGCGGCGAGCTTCGCGCACCACGAACACAGGCTCCCCCCAACGACCGGAAGCGACGCCCCCTTGGCCACGCGCTCCCGCCCGGGATCGGCGCACCTGCAACGAGAGCTAGACGCCAACCGGCCTGGATCCCGACGGCGCCCGCCAGCGCCACCGGATGCAGGCCTCCCGCGTACCGCGAGGACGACCCCCAGTCCATCTCACACCCCGGCTGGAATCGCGCGGTTCCGTGGCGGCATCGCGCGAGGCAGCGCTCCGGATCCAGCGCGCCTTCGGTACCGGCACGGATCTCTCGCTGCAAGTCCGGGCATGGCGTGACGCTGCGGGTGCGCGGGTACACGGCCACCGCTCCACGGTTCCAGTTGTCGCGAACGGCGACCCCAAGAGCGTCGGAACACCTCGGGGAAGGACGTTTTCATCGGTCGCCGGGCTCCCTTACCCCCCAAGAACGAGTCACCGCCGACTCCGAGAATCCCGGTGATCCGCCTCTCGCTTCCCAAGAAGAAAGCGGTACCTTTCCTCACCCGTTCAACCCGGCTCCACCGGTTGGAGCCCAAGAGACACGGGAGCGAAACGCGCTCCCGCCCGGGATCATGTCCGTCACGAGCCTCTTCGATGGCTACAACGCGGGGTACGCGCAGGCGCTCTACGAGCGATTCGCCGAGGACCCCGAGTCGGTGCCTCCGCAGTGGCGGGCCATCTTCTCGCAGGCGCCCGACCGCCTGACCGCGGCAGGCCTTCGGGTTCCCGATGCCTTGCCGGGCGAGGGGACGGCCACCGCACCGGAAGCGGACCGGGCCACGGACGCAGCTTCGATCGCGGCAGCGGCACGCCCACTCGCCGAGAGAGCGGCGGCGTACGAGAGCCGCCTGCTTCCCCGGATCGCCCGGGCCGTGTCTCTGATCCAGGCCTTCCGGGACCATGGCCATCAGCTCGCCAAGACGGACCCCCTTGGGAGCGACCCGCCCGGCCACCCGCAGCTCGACCCCGGCTTCTTCGGCACCTCGAACGAGGACTTGGAGGAGATCCCGACCTCTCTCGTCCTCCCGGAGGGCGGAGACCGGCCGCTGAACGAGACCCTCCGACGCCTCCGCGAGATCTACTGCGGCTCGATCGGCTACCAGTTCGAACACCTCGAGGATCCCGAGAAGGTCCGGTGGCTCTGGAGCCGCGTCGAATCTGGCGACTTCGGCGCACCGCTGACAGGCGAAGCCCGCATCCGCCTTCTCGGGCGCCTCACGGAGGTGGAAGGAATGGAGCGGTTCCTGCACCGCTCCTATCTCGGCCAAAAGCGCTTCTCGATCGAGGGCACGGACATGTTGGTGCCGATGCTGGATCTCGCCGTTGAGGAGGCCGCCTCGGGTGGGGCCCGCAGGGTCATTCTGGGGATGGCGCACCGCGGACGGCTCAACGTGCTCGTGCACATCCTGGGGATCGGGTACCGGGCCTTGCTCCGGGAATTCGAAGAGGCGCCGCAGGCCCAGGCCCCGCCCGCACGGCAGGCATCCGGCACGGGCGATGTGAAGTATCACCTGGGCGCGGAGGGTAGCTACGAGCTTCCCGGCAGCGGGAGCATCGATGTCGCGCTCGCCCCGAACCCCAGCCACCTGGAGTTCGTGAACCCGGTTGCGGTCGGGATGAGCCGGGCACTCCAGTACAGCGGCCCGCGCCAGTCCGACCCGGCCGACACTTCGTTGGTGGTGCCGGTCCTGATACACGGGGACGCCGCGTTCGCCGCCCAGGGGGTGGTCGCCGAGTCGCTGAACCTGGCCCGCCTCGAGGGATACTCGGTCGGCGGCGCGGTCCACATCATCGTCAACAACCAAGTGGGCTTCACGACCGAGCCCCGGGAAGGCCGGTCGACGCGCTACGCCTCCGATCTCGCGAAGGGGTACGATGTGCCCATCCTCAGGGTGAATGCGGACGACCCCGAGGCGTGCCTCCGGGCCATCCGCCTCGCAATGGCGTACCGCGCGAGCTTCCGGGACGATGTCCTGATCGACCTCGCGGGGTACCGGAGATACGGGCATAACGAGGGCGACGAGCCGTCCTACACGCAGCCCCTCCTCTCCCGGAGGATCTCGGCGCACCCGACGGTACGCGCCCTCTGGGCGGCCCGGCTCATACAGGAAGGCGACCTCACCGAGGGGGAATCGAGGCGGCTTGAGGAGGAGGTGCAGCGCGAACTCCGCTCCATCCAGCAATCCGTGCAGGCGGAGGTCGGTGGGCGCGACGGGGAGCGAGGCGAAGAGGCGTCACGCGGGGAGGGAGAGGAGGCAGACCAGGGTCCCTGGCGAACGGCCGTCGACGTGGGCCGGCTGACCGAGGTGAACCGGGGGGCGCTCCAGGTCCCGGAGGGATTCTCCGTCCATGAGAAGCTCAGGAAGCAGCTTGAGCACCGGAGATCGGATTTCGGGCCGCAGACGACGCTCGACTGGTCGCATGCCGAGAGCCTCGCGCTCGGATCCATCCTGCAGGAGGGAATCGCCGTCAGGATCACCGGCCAGGACACGAAGCGCGGGACCTTCTCGCAGCGGCACGCGGTGCTCCACGATGTCGAGACCGGGAGGGAAATCACACCCCTCGCGGGAGTGGGAACGGGTCGATTCGAGGTCTATAACTCGCCCCTCTCCGAGGTGGCCGTCCTCGGCTTCGAGTACGGCCACTCCGTCGTCAGCGACGATCTCGTGATCTGGGAGGCGCAGTTCGGAGACTTCGTGAATGTCGCACAGGTGATCGTCGATCAGTTCATCGCATCGGGCCGGACGAAGTGGGGTCAGGAGTCCCGCCTCACCCTCCTCCTGCCACACGGCTACGAGGGACAGGGCCCGGAGCACTCCTCCGCACGCCTCGAGCGCTTTCTCCACCTCTGCGCCGAAGGCAATATGCGGGTCGCCTACCCGACGACCCCGGCCCAATACTTCCACCTCCTGCGCTCCCAGTCGCTCGTACCCACGGCCCGGCCCTTGGTCGTGATGACGCCGAAGAGCCTCCTGCGCCGTCCCCGAGCCTCGTCACGGGTGAGCGAACTCGAGCAAGGACACTTCCGGCCGGTACTCCCGGACTCCAGGCTACCCGGTTCCGCCGACGAGATCACCCGCCTCGTACTCTGCACCGGGAAGGTGTACTACGACCTCGCGGAGGCAGACGCGCGGAGGGAGCTCCCACACGTCGCGCTCGGGAGAATCGAGCAGTTGTACGGCTTCCCGGAAGCGCCGCTCATGGAGCTCATGGCGGGATACCCAAAGCTCGAGGAGGTCGTCTGGGCGCAGGAGGAGCCAGGGAACATGGGTGCGCTCACCTACACCGCTCCCCGCCTCCGCGAGATGATCCCAGGCGGGATCCGCTTCACCCTGGTCGCACGGCCCGAGTGGGCGAGTCCCGCGGAGGGCCGACCGAAGACGCATCGCGCCTCGCAGGAGCGCGTCGTCCGCACGGCACTCGGACTCGGCTGAGTCGCGGCGAGAGCGCCACCGGCGCGAATCCGCCTCCGCCCTCAGGAGGAGCCGGCCTCCTCCCAGGAGAGGACGACGGCTCCGAAGCTCAGGTTCTCCTCCATGTACCGGTGCGCCCGGGCGGCCGCGGCCGCGGGGAACGAGCGATCCACCACCGCCCGCAGGCGCTGCGACTCGAAGAGGGGCACAAGCGTCCGCTCGAACTCCCGCGCGAGGGCGATCCTCTCCTCCACCGCCCGGGCCCGGAGAACCGTTCCCGTAACCGATCCCCGCCGTCCCATCAGTCGGCGAAGGTCGATCTTCCCTACGCTCCCGCTCGGCACGCCCACGACCATCCAGCGCCCCCTGGGCGCGAGGACCCGCTGATTCCCCTCCAGATAGTCCGCCCCCACGAGATCCAGGATCACGTCGGCGCCCCGTCCCGACCGCCTCAGCACCTCGGAAGCCCAGTCCTCTCCGCAACCCGCGAGCACCCCCTCGTCGAGCCCCATCTCGAGGAGCCGCGCCAGCTTCTCGGCCGTTCGCGTCGTACCCACGGTCCGGACCCCTGCCGCCCGCGCGAGGGCGAGCGCAGCCGTCCCGACGCCGCTCCCGACGGCGTGAATGAGGAGCGTCTCTCCCGCGTGGAGGCCGGCCTGCAGGAAGAGCGCGTCCCACGCGGTCATGAACGCCTCAGGAACCCCACCGGCCTCCCTTTCGGACATCCCCTCGGGGATCCGGATCGTCTGGCGCTCGGGCACCACAACCTTCTCCGCATAGCCACCCCCCGCGACGACCCCCATCACCCGATCCCCGGCCGCCCTCAGCTTGCATCCCTCCCCGACCGACTCCGCGACGCCGGAGAACTCGAGCCCGGGGACATCGGCGGGAAATCCCTCCGGCGGCGGGTACCGACCTCGCCTCTGCAAGAGATCGGCCCGGTTCACGCCGGAATAGCCGACCTTCACCCGCAGCTCCCCCCGGGAAGGCTCGGGGTCCGGCCGTTCTCCGAGCCTCAGGACCTCAGGACCTCCGTACTCTGCGACCTCGATTACCTTCATTCCACTCTCCCGTCGCGCTCCTCGCTCTCAGGGGGCTGCCCGTGCCGGTTGCACGGGTTTCGACACACACCCAGAGACCCTATTCTACCCGGCATGGCAGACCCGCTCCCATTCCCGATTCCCCTCGAACGCCCGCTCGCCTTCCTCGATCTAGAGACGACCGGCCTTCGGATCGGATCGGACCGGATCATCGAGATGGCGGTGATCCGGCTCTCGCCGAACGGGGACGTGACGGAGAAGGTCCGGCGCTTCAACCCGGAGATGCCCATCTCGCCCGAGGCCTCCCAGGTGCACGGGATCACCAACGAGGACGTGGCCAACGAGCTCCCCTTCGCCTCCCGGGTACGGAGCCTCCTCGAGATCCTGGAACCCTGCGACCTCGCCGGATTCAACCTCCGGCGCTTCGACCTCCCCATGCTCCTCTCCGAGTTCCGCCAGGCGGGACTCTCCCTCGACATGCAGGATCGGAAGATCGTGGATGTCCAGGTGATCTACCACCGCGAGGAGCCCCGCACCCTCGGGGCGGCGGTCCGGCACTACCTCGACCGCGAACTCGAAGACGCACACTCGGCGCTCGCAGACATCCGGGCAACCGCAGCTGTCCTGACCGCGCAGCTCGACCGCTACCCACACCTTCCGCGAGACCTGGAAGGGCTCAACCGATACTGCGACGAAGTGCAACCCTTCGAGACCGAGGTCGAACGGTGGTTCCGGCAAACGGAAGGCGGGGTGCGGGTCTTCCGACGCGGGAAGCACCGCGACCGGGCCCTTGATGCGGTCGCGAGGGAGGAGCCGGACTACCTCCAATGGATGCTCACGGCCGAGGGCATGGACGAGGCGGTCCTCGCGCTCATCCGGGCGGCACTCGAAGGCAGTTGAGGCGAACACGGCAACTTCCCGCGCCGGCGGCGGGGGTGCAGGCACCGGGCCGGCTCCCCTATTCTTCCTCGCTGGATACACTCCGGCGTCGCCGCGCGCGGTTCCTGTGGCGGGCCGCCCGTAGAACGGACCCGAGACCCTGAAGCCGAGGACCAAATGCTGACCAGCCTACTCCACGTACACTCCGGACTTAGATACCTCGTGCTCCTCGCCGGCCTCGCGGCCCTCGCGTACGCGCTCTACGCAGTCGTGCTCGGTCGGCCCTACGATCGCGGGATTCGAAGGACGGCGGGTGCCTTCGCGGGACTGCTCCACCTCCAGGTCCTCCTCGGCTTCGTCCTCCTCGTCTCCGGACGCTTCTACCCAGCCCTCATCGGTCACATCTTCATGATGCTCATGGCCGCGCTCGCCGCCCAGGTTCCGCTCTCGGTCCTCCGGCGGAGGCCCCCCGAAGAGCGCCGCCCCATGCCGCACCTGGTCGGGACAGCGCTCGCACTCGCACTCATCTGGGGAGGAATCGTCTCGATCGGCCGAGGCCTCCTGGACAACTCCTTCTGACCGGATCCTTCTGACCGGGCCGCGGAGCCCGTGGGTTCATGTTGAGGCCGCCGCCGCAAGACTCCGTGCCGGAGGCCGAGCCCCCCTCCCCAACCGAGCCCGAGGGGCGCCCCGAGCCCCGCCCCCTCGCCCTCGTGATGGGGGGCGGCGGGGCGAGAGCAGCGTATCAGGTAGGATTCCTCAAGGCCATCGCCCGCTCCTACCCGGACCTCAGGATCCCGATCATCACCGGGGTATCCGCGGGGACGATCAATGCGGTTCACCTCGCCTCCCATCCGGGCTCCTTCCGGCAGGCCATCGACGATCTCGTCCGGCTCTGGGGGGCACTCACGATGGACCAGGTCTTCCGGGTCGACTCCCGTCACCTAATTACAAATGCTGTCAAGTGGGGACTGCAGCTTGCGTCCGGAGGGATCCTCGGGCGACCCACAATCCGAAGCCTCGTGGACACTACGCCGCTCCGCCAATTCCTCGCCGATGTGCTGGGCGAGAGGGAGGGGACGATCCCGGGGATCGAAAGAAAGATCGAGTCCGGGGAGCTCAAGGCGCTCGCCGTGACCGCCTCCTCCTACACGGCCGGGCGCTCCGTCGTCTGGATCCAGGGCGCGGGAGAGTGGGAGTGGTCCCGGCCTCACCGGGTCGCCGTCAGTACCGCCATCAGCGTGGACCACATCATGGCCTCGGCCGCGATCCCGCTCTTCTTCCCCGCCGTCCCAATCGACAACGAGTGGTTCGGGGACGGGGGGCTCCGCTTCTCGGCGCCCCTCTCCCCGGCCCTCCACCTCGGTGCCGAGCGCATCCTCGCGATATCCACCCGCTTCCGCCGCTCAGCGGACGGGATCCCGGAGCGAATGCACGAGAGCTATCCCACGCCGGCCCGACTGATCGGCTCGCTTCTCAACGCGATGTTCCTCGATCTTCTGGACCAAGACGCCTGGCAGCTGGAGGCGATGAACCGGATCCTCCGCCGGGTCTCGGCGACCGACCGGGACGAGTTCGGCGTCGTCCGCCTCATGACGCTTTGGCCCTCCCGGGACCTGGGCCGGCTCGCCCGCGACTTCGAGCACGGCCTCCCGCATGCCTTCCGATTCCTCATGCGGGGACTCGGGACGCACGAGGCCAAGAGCCCGGACCTCCTCTCCTTCCTCCTCTTCGAACCCGACTACCTACAGCTCCTGATGGAGATCGGGGAAGCGGATGGCGAAGCCCGGATGGAGGAGGTGGATGCACTCCTCGACGACGGCGCATCGCCGGAGGACGGGCGCGGAGGGGCGGGTGCGGGAACCTCGTAGGGGCGCCCGCTCCGGCCCGTCAGCTTCCCCGCGGGAGCGTCACGGTGACCTCACCGCCCCCGCCCTCGCGGTCCCCGACCTCAATCGACGCACCTTGGGAGCGAAGGAGGCGGCGGGCGTGCGGGAGTCCGAGTCCGAGCGCATCCGGTTCCGTTGTCCAGAACGGATCGAAGGCCGTGCGGAGCCCCTCGGGTCCGAAGCCGGAACCCCTATCCCGAATCCGGATTCGGAGCTTCTCCGCCTCCTCCGTCACCTGGACCTCGACCGTCTTCCCACCCCCGAAGCGACCCGCATTGTCGAGGAGGAGGAAGAGGGCGTCCTTAAACGCCTCGCGCGCGACAGGGGCGCGTACCGGTCGATCGGGGCTGCTGCACTTGACCGAGGCTCCCGTGGCAAGCGTGTACTCGCGGGCCACCTCCTGGATCACCGTGGCAAGATTCTCCCGTGTCGGGGTGTCCTCCGGCACCTGCCGGGCGTAGTAGGCCAGGTCGCGGAGCGCATCCCGCGCATCCTCCCGGACACCGCTCGCTTCCCCGCCGTGAAGACCGGCGTCGAGCGGCTCAACGACCGCATGGCGAAGATACCGCGATACTCCCCGGAGCGTGGCGTCGGTGGCGCGCTCGGCGGCCTTCTCCTCGCGGACCGCGCGCCCGCCGTTCCCTCCGGCAGCGGTCATCGCCCGCGCGCCGGTTATCGCCCGCACCCGGCGCCAGAAGTAGAGGGCAACGAACGCGAACACCCCGGCCAAAATCCACCCCGTCAACTCCATCGGCACCCCTCTCTTTCCCGACGCTCCCGACGATCGCGGCCCTCAGCCCGAGAGAGCCTCGGCCACCACCTCCGCATGCCCCTTGGGGCGGACCTTCCGCCACACCCTCGCGACCATTCCGGCCTCGTCGACCAGAAAGGTGCTCCGTTCCACCCCCCAGTACATCCGCCCGTACATCGACTTCTCCTTCCAGACGCCGTAGGCATCGGCCACGCCGTGATCTTCGTCGGCCAGGAGCGGGAAGTTCAAGTCGTACTTCGCCTTGAACTTCCCGTGGGATGCGACCGGGTCGGGGGAGATGCCTAGCACGGCCGCGTTTGCCGCCTCGAAACGGTGGAGTTCGTCGCGGAACTCGCAGGCTTCCGTCGTACAGCCAGAGGTGTTGTCCTTCGGATAGAAGAACAGAACCACCTTCTCCCCCTTGAGATCGGATAGACGGACCCTCGACCCCTCGTCGGATGGAAGGTCAAAGGCGGGGGCCGTATGCCCCTTACGTACGGTCATCGCCATCCCCTTCCCCCGTTCCACGAGCGCCCGCTCACCCCGCGCCGGCTCGGCGCGTCCGAGGCCCCCGCGACCTCGATGCTCTCGATATCCCAGCTGCACGCCTCCTCCCCCCGCACCACACACGTCACGTGACTCGCCCGCGCCGAGAGGCCGGCGCGCTCGATCGCCCCCTGCATGATCCCGGTGACGAGCGCGCATGCACCTCCCCGGGGATCGGCTTCCACGAGGAGGGCGTCAACCGACTCGAGCGCGGGCGAGCCCCGGCGGGCCGAGAGGAACGTCTCCCCGAAGAAGCCTTTGAGGCACCGGGCGACCCTGCCTCGCACCGCCTGCATCCCGCGGTCAGGGATCACCCTGCTCCACAGCCGAATTCCCCGTGCCGGGGCGAGGCCGCGTCCGACGTCGAAGAAGACGGCTTTCGCATCCGGCCTCCGCGCAACAAGCCTTACGAGACCCCCGAACTCCTTCGCCGGAATGCGGCTCCGGCGTCGGCCTACCTTCCGATATCGCCTGATCTGCTCATCGACCACGTCGGAGAGTCCGAGGCGCCGTGGTAGCGTGAGGCTCAGGTTCTCGTCTTCGAGAACCTCGGGGGGGAAGTCATGGTGCCGGATCGCCTCAAGGAGCGCCAGGGCGAGAGACGTCCTGACCTTCCTTTGACCCGTCGTCTCGGGAGACACGTCGTTCACGGCAGTAGGCCTAGGGCTACAGTGCTGTGCGGGTAGTGAAACGAACACGTTAACCTGATAGGCTCATCGCCAATCTGCAACGACTCGGGGCCCACGCCCTCTGCCGGCCCTAGAGCCCCCCCCCCCGCGGACCCGGAGCCGAGGACCCGGAACCGCTTCGGACGCGGACCCGCCGCGCGGGCGTCCGGGAGGCAGCGGCGCGGGGCGAGGGCACCCCGGATTACGGGCCAGGGATCGAGGCGCCGATGAGGGGGGGCGGAGCGAGGCGCGGGGGGACGACAGTCGCCCACGACCCCGCGAAATCCGCGTCCCCTCAAGGGATCGTCCCCGCGGCAAGCCTTGAAAGTGGCGGTGCCGCGTGCCATACTAACTGGCGTTCGCGGACCGCATGAATCCCGCGTAGGCGGGAGCTGGGACGAGTCAGGGGCCCGTGTCCAATCGGAGCGGAGCCCCTTTTGTTTCCCGCTCCGTCGCAAACGGGATTCGACCCGAGCAAGGAACGGCGATTCGATGCCAGAGATGCAACTCAGCGGAGGCGCGAGCGAAACCACCGAGCGGGAGCTCCTCGACCGGAGACCCGGTGAGTTGAGTGACGAGGAGCTCGTCACCGCGCACCTCGGCGGGAGGGAGGGTGCCTTCCAGGAGCTCTTCTACCGTTACCGCGACCGGCTCGTCCACTTCATCACGCGAAAGACCGGCGACCCGGACCGGGCGCAGGACCTCGTGCAGGAAGCGTTCATTCGTGTCACGCGCCACCTGCATCGCTTCGATACCAGCAAGAAGTTCTCCACCTGGGTGTACACGATCGCGAGCAACCTCTCGAAGAACGAGCTTCGGAATCGGTCCCGCAATCCGCTGGTACTCTTCCAGAAGCTGACGAGCGGCTGGGACGACGATCACCGGCCCCTTCAGTTCGAGGACCTGAGCATGCGGCCGGACGACCTTTATCAGAAGCGCTTCCTGCAGCGCCTCGTGGAGGACACGGTGGAGGAGCTTCCGGAGCACCACCGGCTCGTGTTCCGGCTGCGGGAGCTCGAGGGGAAGAGCTACGAGGAGATCTCGGAGATCACGGGGGTGAACCTCGGGACCGTGAAGAGCCGACTGCACCGGGCACGGAACTCCTTTGCGCAGAGGATCGAGCACCTTCTCAACTGACGTACCGGCTCCGGACCGTCCAGCCCGCTCGTCGGTCGACCGGGTAGGAATGAATCGATTCGATGGCGAGCCCCCGGGCTCGCCGTTTTTCTTGGATCCCGCCTCCCCGTCTGCGTAGCCGTCCCATGTTCGAGTCACTGAAGGAGGCGTTCCGCCAGGCGGGAGAGAACTTCCGGGCGGAGCTGAACCGGGACCGGACCGCGGAGGCGGTTGATCGTCTTCTCCTTGCACTGAGGGACGAGCTGGCGGAGCTGACGCGGAACTCGGGACGGCTCGAGCTCGAGCTGAAGAGGGTCGAGGCCGAGGCCGCGGAAGAAGGGGAGGCGGCCGAGACGTGCCTCCGACGTGGGAGGATGGCCGACGAAATCGGCGATGACGAAACGGCCGCGGTAGCTCGGGAGTTCGCCGGAAAGCATTGGCGCCGCCGGGAGCTCCTCCTGGGAAAGGCCTCCGCTCTCTCGAAGGAGCTCGCAGAGCGGAAGGCCACGATCGCCGAGATGACGGACATGTACGCGGCGGCGCGCGGCCGGAGAGAGTCGCTCGTCGCCGCGGTGGGCCGGGCTCGATCGCGGGAGCGGATGCGGCAAGCCCACGACCTGTTCGAGGAGATGGACCGCATCGCGGGGAGGATCGAGGAGCTCGAAGCCTCGAGCGCAGGCTCCCGCGAACTCGAAGAGGTCGTGGGACCGGGTTCGATCGACGAGGCTACACACAGTCGGGGGGACCGGACCCGGACGGAGGAGGCAGACGCGCGACTCGAAGCGCTCAAGCGGAAGGTGAGCGAGGAGTGAGCGCCCGCCGTGGCCCGTAGCGCTTCGAGTGTGGTCACAGGGCGAGAGGCGGCGTAGATTCCCGGTCCGCGGGGCGCGAACTCCCCCGCGAACGAACAGCCTCAGCGACGTCGACCGTCGACTCCTCACGGAACAGCCGGGAGGAGGATCGGTGGTTCATGAAGGAAAGCTCATGGAGAATTGGATCGGGGTGGGTGTCTGGATCATCCTCGGAGCCGTCGTCGGAGCCGTCATGCGCGGCGTGGTGCGAGTCCCTGGCGCCCAGCCCGGGAACGGGCTCCTTGCCATGATCTTCGGGGCCTTCGGCGCCGTGGTGGGAGGGATGCTCGGGGTAGGGATGTTCCAGTTCGACGACGGGAGGGCGCTGAGCCCCGGAGGGATGATCGGCGCGCTCGCGCTGAGCATCCTCATGGCGTGGACATACCGCTGGGGGAGTAAGTCCGTCGTCTGACCGCAGTCCTGCACCCCGAGGATCGGAACGGGCAGGAATCGCGGCTCCCCGGGCGGCGTGGATCCTCGCCAGGACCGGGAGGTCGGCACCGTGCTGAGGAGACCACCTACCCCAGCGCGGTACGCGGCGCGGGGTGACCCGGCCGCGCAGGGGGGACCTCGCCATCACTCCGCCGCGGCCTCAAGCGCAGCGATCTCGATCTTCGTCTTCATCGCTGGCCAGACCCCAGGTCGGCCCAGGAGACCGCCGAGCTGCTTCGGCACGATCTGCCAGGAAAGCCCGAAGCGGTCCTTCAGCCACCCGCGCCGCCGTCCGGGATGAGCGCCTCCCAGACCCAGCCCGTCTCCGTCCGATCCGCCGCCTAGACGGAGACCGAGACCACCTCGTCGAGTTCGAAATGCGGCCCGCTGTTCAGCGCCTGGTACGGCGTTCCCACAAGCGTGAATTCGACAATCAGGACTTTCCCGGGCTCGACTCGCTCCGGCCACCTCCGAATTCCGTCCCACCCGCCGATCCGACTCCCGGGGAGGATTGTGCAGTAGAACTCCGCGGCCAAGAGCGCCTGATCGCCCGACCAACGGCAGGTGCCGACCTTCGGGGCCTTCTCCTTCGTTCGTCTCCCGGGCTCGTGAGCTAGATCGACCGGGCAAGCGCCTCGAGCTGGCCGGCGGCCTTCCCCCACCCCTCGCGAAAGCCCATCGCCTCGTGCTCGTTCCGTCCCACCTCGTCCCAGTGCCTCGCGCGGACGGTGTAGCAGGTCCTCCCATCCCCAGTGGCTGCAAAGGAGGATCTCTGCGACCATAAAGGCACGCCCGCCCGGAATCCAACCGGGGCGAAAGGCATCCGTCATCACACGACACCTCCCGGGTTCAACTCCCAGAAACACCCCGACGTTCTGGACCTCCTCGCCATTCGGGCCGTGCATCACTGACGAGAACTCCCCGCCCGGCCGCAAGTCGATGCGGGCATCCGTCACGTACCACGGCTTCGGACAGAACCACTCCTCAAGGAGCTCCGGCTCCGTCCAGCAGTGCCAGACGTTCCCGACCGGCGCGTCGACCAGAAGTTCGAGCGTGAGGACGTACTCCGGCGGGCCGCTCCCCTGGGTCGTCGGCATGGCGGTTCTCCGTGGATGCAGAGGGATCGGGACCGGAGGCATTCCAGACCGGCCCGCCGTACCCGGAGCGGGCTCAGATATTCGGGGGCTGTCCCTTGCGGCGCGGCGGCTCCCCGCGGGTTCAGGAGACCATGACGCCGGCCCTGAGGAGTGCGCGTGCCTTGTTCAGCGTTTCCTCGTACTCCCGGGCCGGATCCGAATCCGCCACGACACCGGCACCTGCCTGGACGAAGGCACGCCCCCCGTGCACCAAGACCGTTCGGATCGCGATCGCGGTATCCATCGACATCCCTCCGTATCCCAGATAGCCCACCGCACCCGCGTACGGCCCGCGCCTAACCGGCTCAAGCTCCTCGATGATCTCCATCGCCCGGATCTTCGGCGCTCCCGAGACTGTGCCTGCCGGGAAGGTCGCCCGGAGTACGTCGAGGGCTCCGAGCCCCTCACGGAGCTTCCCCTCCACCTGCGAGCAGAGGTGCATCACATGCGAATAGCGCTCGACCACCATCAACTCGGGCACCTGAACCGAACCGTAGCGCGCAACCTTCCCGACATCGTTTCGCCCCAGATCGACGAGCATCCGGTGCTCTGCCAGCTCCTTTTCGTCCTCGAGGAGATCCGTCTCGAACGCGAGATCCTCCTCCGAGTCCCGGCCCCGAGGTCGCGTCCCGGCGATCGGTCGCACCGTGATCGTTCCGTCCTCGAGCCGGGCCAGGACCTCGGGGGAAGAGCCAACCAAGCCGACGCCGTCGAGCTCCATGAAGTAGAGGTAGGGTGACGGGTTGAGCGACCTCAGCGCTCGATAGAGATCGAAGGGGGAGGCCCGGAGCGACATGCTCAGCCGTTGGCTGAGCACGACCTGAAAGGCATCCCCCTCGAGGATGTACTCGCGGATCCGCTCAACAGCCGCCTCGTACACCGCCTTCGTCATCGTGCTCTCGAAGGGGGGGTCACCTTGAGGCTCCGCGAAGAGGGCAAGGGGCGGGGGCGCCTCTTCCGAGGCGAGTCGGTCCACGAGCGCGGCGATTGCATCGGCGGCCCCGTCGTAACGAGCCCTCAGCTCGGACTCCGAGAGGCCCGGCTCGACCGGCACCGCCCGAATCGCCATCGCACGACCGAGGAGGTTGTCAATAGCGAGGACGATGTCGGTGAAGACCACCATTGCCTGGGGGAGCTTCGCGTCCTCTTCCGCGACCGACGGAAGTCGCTCAATTCGGCGGACGAGGTCGTAGCTGAAGTATCCCACCGCACCGCCCCAGAAGCGGGGGAGCCCGTCGACCGCGGCCCAGCTCCGCTCCCGGAGCCTGCGGTCGAGGTCGTCCAAGGGATCCCCCACGTCCGCCACGACCCACCCGCGCTCAGGCTCCCAGAGAGAGACCTCTTCTCCGTGGAGGCGCCACGCTGAGCTCGGCTCCGTTCCGAGGAAGGTGTACCGGGCCCACTTCTCCCCTCCGACCACGGACTCCAGGAGGAAGCCGAAGGGAGGCCGCACGAGCTTCCGGTACGCCGTGACGGCCGTTTCCGTATCGAAGAGGAACTCCGCTCGCACCGGCACGATCCGGGCCGTTCGGGAGAACTCGACGAACGTCTCAAATGAGGGGATCAGATCCATGGGTCTTCCCCGCGGTCACTCGGAGGCGATCCGGAAAGGCAAGGTCCTCGCCGGCCTTCTCCCCTCTGCGGTAGACGGGGGCCGGCTCCCGATGCGGGGGGCAACTCCGACGCACGCGCGACACCTGCCACACGGGCTTTCGGGGGCGAGCCCGGAAAGGCGTAAGGCCGCCCACGCAACCGTGCGGGCGGCCCCGAGCCTTCCCCTACAAATCGCAGATGAGACATAGCATATATGTTGGGTACAAGAACGAATGTCAACGACGGCTCCCCCGCGCCGGAGCAGGGGGTGGCCGCGCTTCGCACGACTACGCAAGGGAGCGAGAATGCATGGGTCCTGAAGCGGCTGGATGCCGGCCACCCGCAGCCGTTCCCGGGGAGCGGAATGCACCGGCTTGAGGCAGCCGGAGCAACGCCGGTCCTCGCCGTCGACACGGGCGGGACGTTTACCGACTTCCTCCTCCTCGAAGACGGTCGAGTCTCTGTCCTCAAGGTGCCGTCGACCCCCGACGACCCGGCCGCCGCGGTCCTCGCCGGGATCCAGCGTATCTTCGGCGGCAGAAGACCGACGGGCTACCGGCTGATCCTAGGCTCGACGGTCGCGACGAATACGCTCCTCGAGCGGAGCGGCGCCCGGGTCCTCCTCGTCACGAATGAGGGATTCGAGGACGTCATCGAGATCGGTCGGCAGAACCGGCCTCAACTCTATGCGCTCACGGGGCATCGACGACCTCCCCTCGTCTCACGGGAGGACCGGATCGGAGTCGCGGGCCGGATCGACCACCGGGGATCGGAGCTGGCCGGACTCGACCCGGAGGAGCTGGCAGGGCTCCCGGCCCGGATCCGGGAGGCGGAGGCCGTCGCCGTCGCCCTCCTTCACAGCTACGCCAACCCCTCGCACGAGCGAGCCGTACGGGACACCCTCGCCGGCATCGACGTACCCGTCTCGCTCTCGTCGGTGGTCCTCCCCGAGTTTCGGGAGTTTGAACGGACCTCGACGACCGTCGCCAATGCGTACGTCGCGCCCCGCATGGGCCGTTACCTGAGTCGACTCGAAGAGGCATGTGAGGCGGACACCCTCCGCGTCATGGGGTCGAATGGCGGCGCTCTCGCGATCGGCCGATCCCGTGATGAGCCGGTTCACACGGTGCTGTCGGGCCCGGCGGGAGGGGTCGTCGGCGCGATCGACTGGGCGAGGCGGGGCGGCTACACGAGAGTCGTCTCCTTCGACATGGGCGGGACGTCCACAGACGTGAGCCTCATCCCGGGCGCCCCCCTCCACACGCGGGAGGGAGAGGTTGGCGAGGTCCCGATCGCGGTACCCCTCCTCGATATCCACACCGTAGGCGCCGGAGGCGGGTCGATCGCCTACCTAGACCCCGCCGGGGCGCTCCGGGTGGGCCCGGAGAGCGCGGGGGCGCAACCGGGGCCCATCGCATATGGGAGGGGAGGGGAGGGGGTGACGGTCACGGACGCCCACGTCTGGCTAGGCCGGCTCCCCGTCTCCGAGAAACTCTCCCGGGCCGCGCATCTCGAGAGGGAGGCGATCGAGGGCCCGATGGCCTCGCTCGCGAGGCGAGCCGGGCTCTCGGCGAACGAACTCGCGGAGGGAATCTTGCGGGTCGTGAACAGCGCAATGGAGAGAGCGCTTCGCGTCATCTCGGTGGAGCGCGGAGTGGATCCGGGCGAGTACCACCTCGTCGCCTTCGGCGGCGCCGCCGGACTTCACGCGGCGGAGCTCGCCGAGGCGCTCGGGCTGAGAGGGGTGCTGATCCCGCCGAATCCGGGGCTCCTCTCCGCGTACGGGATGCTGGTGGCTCCCGTGATCCGGGAGCGGGCGCGCACCGTCCTTGTCGCCTCGGAGAGCTCGGGAGCGGGGGATCGCATCCGATCGATCCTTGAAGCGCTCGAGCGGGAGGCGCTCCGGGAAATCCTCGAGGACGGCGCCGATCCGGCCTCCCTCTCCGCCGAACACTGGATCGATGCGCGCTACCGGGGACAGAGCTTCGAGCTCACCGTGCCGGCCCGGGAGTGGACCGAATCGTTTCACCGGGCGCACGAAGAACGCTACGGATACCGGAGGGCGTCGCCCGTCGAGGCGGTGACGCTGCGCGCTAGGATCGAGGGACCGGGGGAGGCGGTTCGCATCTCGGAGATCCCGGGCGCGGCGGGACGGGAGATTCCCATTGCGGACCGGGGCACCGTCCACGCGGACGGCACGGAACTGGACGCCCCCATCCACGAGCGCTCCGAACTGGCCTTCGGGGCTCCCGTCTCCGGGCCTGCCATCGTCGCCGAGTACAGCGCGACGACGTGGTGTCCCCCCGGGTGGCGGGCCGACAGCGACCGCTGGGGAACGCTTCACCTCTACCGCGAGCCCCGGGCGTAGGGGAAGCCTTCCGCTACCACCGACCTCAGCCGACGATCGAGAGCGCCGGCCTCTCAAGGCGCGTTCGCCGGAACTCCCGGCGCCCTTCAACAGTCGCAGCCAGCTCGACGGCCTGGAAGAAGGCGGCGGGCGCGTGCTCCGCCGCGGCCGGCGGGGCGACAACGAGGATCGGGACGGGAAATTGCTTCCGATCGGAGAGGAGATCTATCGCACCGCGGATAAGCTCCTCGACACCGCTCTCATAGAGCTCCCAGACGAGGATGGCGCCGACGGCCCGGCTGCTCGAACGACGGTTTAGCCAGACGGCGAGGTGCACCGCTAGACGGACGGCGACGGCCTCGAGACCGCTTGGAATCCGCGCGGCCCCGTCCGCCCCCACGACCCGAACGCCGTCTCGGACGCGGAGTCCGACCAGGCGGCCTTCCGTGATCTGGCTGAGGAGGCCCCCCGCCCTTCTCAGGAGATCGCGAAGGCGCGCCTCCGCGGCGGGTCCGGTCCCAGCCCCTTCGTCTTCCGCGGGAACTTCCGGCACGACCGGGTCCGCGGGGGCGGGATCGATCACGGGCTCCGCGCGCTCCGACCGGGCCCGCTCCAGCGTTTCGGCCGCCTTCTCCGCGGCTGCCTGAAGCCGCAGGGCGTGCTCCTCGAGGCGCTGAAGCTCCTCCGGCTTCTCCTCGAGCTGCTCGCGCCGCCGCGCCCACCAGCGCCCGTCCTGCACGACCTCCTCCCACTCGCTCTGGAGGGTGCCGAGCAGATCCGTATACCCCTCCCCCAGCGTACGCCCGCAGGTGGGGCAGCTCGCCTTCCCTTCCTCCGCCAACAACTCCCGGATCCGTTCCCGGAGCTCACCCGCCCGGTCCCGGTAAGCCTGCAGCTTCGATTCCGCTTCCTGCCGCTCCTGCGCCCACTCGAGATTCGAGGCCTCGAGGTCCCCCGAGGCCTCGATCCAGTCCGCCCGCCTCTCGATGAGCGCGGACTCGAGTACCTCGGTGCCCTCTGCCGCCCCGGTCGGGATGCGCGTCTCAGCCGCCCCCTCTCCCCCGGTACCGGCCACCTCACCCTCTCCGTCCCGGAGGTAGCAGCGGATCTGAGTGGCTGGATCTGGATCTCCCGCCCACAGGAGAGCGAGGTCCGGATCGCCCGGCGGGTCCGGATGGATCCGAAGCTCCCCCAAGAGAGCGTCGTCGCCCCATCCCCCCGCACCTCCCGTGAGCGCCTCCACGAGTCGCGCGCGCCAGGACTCTGCGTCCGAGGTGACGAGCGTGAGTCCCCAGGAGACGCCCGGCTCCGTGACTGGGAGGCTCCCCATCCCGGGGACGGAGAGGGTGTCAGGCGTCCACGCCGGTTTTCCGGGGTGAGGTTCGTCGGCACTCGAGGGCGGCTCCATATGGACTTCGAGGTGCGCAGCCCGCCTGAGCACGGCATCGAGGAGCCCCTGCGAGAGCCCGTCGCCGGGTGCAACGATCTCTCCCCGCAGGCGGGCACGCACGATCTTTCCCTCGACGCCGCCCGGCACCCCGTGGAGTACTTCGCGGAGGCGCCGAGTGCCCGCCTCGGGATCCTCCGCGGTGACGCGCACCGGGGCCAGGTCCACGACGGGCCGGCCGGAGATCGGGTGGAACTCCGCCTCTCCCGAGGCCAGGTCGAAGATCAAGAAACCCCGCTCTTCGGTCGCCTCCTCCCACGGGCAGGTGCCGGGCCTCTCCGGCGCTCCCGCTGTCCGGACGTTCGGCCCGTACGCGACCGGCCGGTGATCGCCCCCCACGGCGACGTAGTTCCAATCGGAGGGATCGATCCGGATCCCATTCCCCGACCCGGATGGACGCCCCCGGATCAGAAGGAGATTCCAGCGCGCCGAGGGATCGGGGCGCACCTCGGGCCAGGGAGGACCGGCGGCCGCCCGGAAGGGGATGAGGAGGGCGTGAGCGTCGAGCCCAGGCAGGTGGACGGACCTAGGGGCGCCGGCCGCCGCTTCGACGCCCGGAAGGGAATCCAATACGGCTACCGGCCCGGGGTCCGCCGGGCTCCTGGGCGAATCCCGCTCCCCTGCAATGATGAGCACCGGAATGTCCGGGAGTCGCCTTTGGAGGCGGGAGAGCGCCCGATGCGCGGTCAGGAAGGCCGTGCTCGGCGGATTCGGTCCATCGAAGATATCGCCCGTGATCAGGACGAGATCGGGGCGGTGCCGGGCGGCTTCCTCGAGGGCGGCGAGGAAGGCGGAAGCGATGTCTCGCTCCCTCCGGTTCCACCCGCGTTCCAGGTGAAAGTAGGCCCGGAACCCGAGGTGGAGATCCGAGAGGTGTACAAGCCGCACTCTTAACCCTTCGAGAGATCGGCGAAAGTACCGAACTCGCTGCCGAAGAAGATGAGCGGGGAGCCGTCGGAGCCGAGGCCGTGATCGACCACCTCCCCGATGAGTATGACGTGGTCCCCGGCCTCGACGCGCTCCCACACGCGGCAGCCCGTCCAGGCCAGCGCCTCCTCAAGGATCGGAAGTCCGCCGGGAGTCTCCGTCACCTTAAGCTCCTGAAAGCGTTCCTCAGGGAGGTCGGCGGAGAAGCGTCGGGCGAGCTCCACGTGCTCGGCCCGAAGAAAGGAGACGGCGAAGCGGCCGCCCTCGAGGAGCACGGGAAGGGAGGCAGAGCCCCGGTCCGCGCACACGAGGATCAGGGGGGGATGAAGCGATACGGAGGCGACGGCGCTTGCGGTAAATCCTACGGGCTGCCCCGTGCGATCCCGAGCCGTCACGACCGTGACCCCGGACGGATACCGGGACATCACCCGCCTGAACCACTCCGCGTTCTGCAACCTCCCCCCTGCGCAGCGTGACGCCTCGCCACGGGACCGCTCCCGCCTTTGCGCTCACCCCAAGGCTCGGATAAACTGTGGGCCAGGGCCCGTAGCATCGCCCGGCCGCCGCACGACGGCCCCTCAGGCGGCAGGTGCACCCACCGGCGAGTGCCTGTGCACGCCAAGTGCTTCGCCCGTCTGGCACTTCCTGTGATCTTAATCGGCGCCCCCGCATGCGACAACGTGATTCCCGCCGCCGCCCGGGGGAGCCGCTCTCTCGTGCATTCCCCCGCATGGACGCGGGGGTCCGGGGGCCCGTAGCTGGCTGGTCCCGTAGGGCCGGCAGCCTCCGGCCCGGGCCCGCCATCCGCGCCATGGGGGGAATGCGGCGGCTCCGCTCTCTCCCTGAACGAATGCGGCTTGCCCCTCCGCTAGAGAGGCGTGCGGCGCGTCTCTCGATTCGAGGCACCGCAGGGATCGCCCTCCTCTGCTCCCTCGCGGCGACGCTGACCGCCGGCTGCGGAGCGGGCGCAGGGGAAGACGGGCCTCGGGGAGCCGGATCGATCCGGCTCGTGGACGATGGAGGGGCCGTGATCGAGCTCTCCAAGCCCCCTCGGCGGATCCTCTCCCTCGTCCCTTCCGCGACTGAGATCCTCGTTGCCCTCGGCCAGGAGGCTCGCCTCGTCGGACGGACGGACTACGACACAGAACCCCCTGTCGCCCACCTCCCTTCGGTGGGAGGCGGACTTCGGCCCTCGATCGAGCGCGTCATTTCCCTTGATCCGGAGATCGTGGTCCGGTTCCGGGCTGAGTCCGACCCCGTGACCCCCCGGCAGCTGGACGCCAGCGGTATCGCTCATGTAGCGATTCGGCCGGACCGCTTGGAGGATATCGGAAGGATCATTCGCCTCCTCGGGTCCATGGTCGGAGAAGAAGCACGGGCGGACTCGCTTCGCACGGCCATGGAGCGGGACGCGGACGCGGCGAGCCGGGAGGCTGGTTCCCGGCGTTCCCCCCGGGTCGCCCTCCTCCTCGGGGGTGATCCCCCCACGCTCGCCGGGCCCGAAACCTTCCTCAGCGAACTCCTGGAGGCCGCGGGCGGGAGGAACGCCTTTCCTGAGCTCGAGGAACTCTACGCACCGATCAGCCTCGAGGAGATCCTCATCCGGGAGCCGGACCTCATCCTCGCACCCGAGGCGACCCCCGTTCCGCGCCCCCTCGCCGGCATACCGCACCGCGAGTTCCCGGTCCGCGTGTTGACGCCGGGCCTTCGGATCGGCGAATCCATCCGCCTCCTCTCATCCCTCCTGGGTCCGGACGGTCGAAGGTGAGGCTCCGGCCGGTGCCAGCGCCACTCGCTCTCGCCTGCACCGGGGCGGCTGCAGCCCTCGGACTCCTCCTCGCCGTCCGCTTCGGGGCGGTCGCCCTCACCCGCGCCGAGTTCCTTGGGGCGGTGTCGGGATCAGGGGCCGAGTCGGACAGATTCATCGTGATTGGGCTCCGCGCTCCGCGGGCCCTGATGGCGAGCCTCGTCGGCGGCGGTCTCGCCGTCGCGGGCGCCACCTTCCAAGCGCTCCTCAGAAACCCGCTCGCCGAGCCGTACATCCTGGGGATATCCGGGGGCGCTGCTCTCGGCGCGGTGTTGGCTCTCGCCGGGGGGTGGGTCTCGGTCACCTCGTTCGCCCTCCCGCTCGCGGCATTCGCGGGAGCGATCCTTGCGATCGGGCTCGTTTTCGGGGTCGCCCTCTCCGGTACACGTCGGATGGACGTGCGGGTGCTGCTCCTTGCGGGGGTGGTCGTGGGAGCGTTCTTCCAGGCGTGTGTCGCCTTGGCCCTGACGCTCACCGAGGCAAACACGATGCGCTCGGCCCTCCTCTGGATGATGGGAAGCATCGGTGGCGCGAGCTGGCGGGGCGTCACGATCGTCGGCGCGTATACGATCCCGCTCCTTCTCATCCTCGTCTCCCTCGCGCGACCGCTCAACCTGATGGCGATCGGGGAGGAGACGGCAATGCATCTCGGCACCGATGTCGAGCGCGTAAAGCGGCTCGCCTACGGATCCGCGTCTCTTGTGGCCGCCGCAGGTGTCACCTTCGTCGGGGTCATCGGCTTCGTCGGGCTCGTCATCCCCCACGGGGTCCGTCTCGTCGCGGGGGGGGATCACCGCCTCCTCCTTCCGCTCTCCTTCCTTGCGGGGGCGGCCTTCCTCACCATCGCGGACCTCGTGGCCCGGACCGCGCTCGCTCCCGCAGAGATCCCGGTCGGGATCGTTACGGCACTGGTCGGCGTACCCTTCTTCCTCCTCCTCCTCAAGAAGGGCCCGGGGCCATGATCTTCGAGACCGACGGGGTCGCGGTCCGCTATAGCCGGGACCGGCCGGCGGCGCTTCGGGACGTGTCGATCCACGTCCCGTCTGGCTCCCTCTACGCGGTGCTCGGCCCGAACGGCTCGGGGAAATCGACGCTCCTTCGTGCACTCCTGGGTTCCGTGCCGCTCGCGGGAGGGCACGTCCTGGTGGACGGGAAGCCGGTACACGCATGGAGCCGGCGGGCGATCGCGCGCACGGTCGGGGTGGTCGCTCAGACGGAGAGCGTCACCTTTCCGATCTCGGTCCGAGACTTCGTCTCGATGGGGCGGTACCCCCATCTCGGAGCCCTTCGGGGGGAGCGCGCGGAGGACCGGAGGGCCGTCGCAGCGGCGCTGGATGCGTGCGAGGCGCTCGAGCTGGCGGACCGCTGGCTCGCGACGCTCTCCGGCGGGGAGCGTCAACGGGTCCGGATCGCCCGCGCCATGGCGCAGGAGCCGGAGGCGCTCGTCTTGGATGAGCCCACCGCGAGCCTCGACCTCCGGCACGAAATGGGGATCCTAAAGCTGCTTCGGGCGTCCGCCGACGGGGGGTTGACGGTGATTCTCGTCACCCATCAGATGGAACTGGCCGCCCGCTTCGCGGACCGGCTCCTCCTCCTTGACGAGGGGAGGGTCGCGGCGGAGGGAGCCCCGAACACCGTCTTGCGCGAGGACGTCCTGGGAAGCGTCTACCGGTGGCCCGTCACCGTGAGGGAGAATCCCGTTACGGGGCATCCGGACATCACGCCCCTATCGCGCAGGGGGGCCGAGACGTAAGTAGCTCGCGCGCCCGGAGCCGCCGGGATGGAGCGCGCCGTGAGACCTCGGTGCCAGCCACGGCAACCGCTGCCGGTCAGGACCCGCTGAGAAGCGCCAGGTAACTCGCATAGCGCCCCCTCCCGATTCGCCCGTCCCCCACCTCGGCCTTCACGGCGCACTCCGGTTCGTGGGAGTGCGTGCACCCCCGGAAGCGGCACCGGGCCGAAGCTTCCCTGAACTCGGGGAAGGCGTCGGAGAGGAGCGTCGCGTCAACGCCCCAGAGCGTCACGTCGGAAAACCCCGGCGTATCGGCCACCCAGGAGTTGGGAGTGATGGGGAGGAGCCGCGCGCTCACCGTCGTGTGGCGTCCCCTCCCGCGCCGCCGGCTTACCGCTGCCGTTCGAAGCTCGAGGCCTGGAAAGAGAGCGTTTAGGATCGTCGACTTCCCGACCCCGGACGGTCCGGCCAGGACGGAGACGCCGTCCCCCATGCGCGTCCGGACCGCCTCCAGCCCCGCACCGGTGCGCGCAGAGACAGCGAGCACATCATACCCGACCTTCGTGTAGGTCGAAGCCACCTCCGCCGCCACTGGAGGAGCCCGGGAAAGGTCCAGCTTGTTGATCACCAGGGTCGGGGGGATTCCGCATGACTCCCCGAGGACGAGAAAGCGGTCCACGGCCTGTGGGGTGAGGGGCGGATCAACCGCCGAGAGGACGACAAAGAGACGGTCCACATTCGCCGCCGCCACCTTCGGTCTCCGGCCACCGGGCCCGGCCCGGACGAGCTCATTCTCCCGGTCCCGCACGTCCTCGATCGTCCAGGCGCCACCCTCCCCCTCCCGGCGAACCACCACCTTCTCGCCCGCAACGACCCGGTCCCCCGTCCGCGAGATCATCTTCAGGCGTCCCCGCAGATGGGCCTCCACGTCGCGCCCATTCTCGAGCTGTACGCGGTAGACGCCGCCCGCTGTCTCGAGGACCCGGCCCTCAGAGCTCCGGCGGGGAGGCGTCACCGCAGGGCCCGAGGGTCTTCTGAAGAGGGCGGAACGAGATCGCCCCGCTCAGCCGGGCCCACTGCTGGAGGCACGGCCGAACGGGGCGAGTCCACGGCGGACCACACGGGGGCTACGCGGCGAACGACTCCAGCGCCGATCCCTTCTTCCCCTCTCGCAGCCGGCGGAGCGCCCGGTCCCTGAGCTGCCGGATCCGCTCCCGGGTCACGCCCAGCATGTTCCCGATCTCCTCGAGGGTATGCTCGCACTCCCCGTCGAGTCCGAAGTAGAGACGGAGCACCTTCGCATCCCGCGCCTCGAGCGTCTCGAGCGCCCCCGAGACCGCCTCGGAGAGGAGGCGCATCTCCACGTCCTGCTCCGGCTCCGCTGCCTCCTCGTTGATGAAGCGCTCGACCAGTTGCGAGTCCTCGCTGTCGCCGATCGGCGCATCTAGCCGGATCTCCGCAGCGTTCAGCGTCTGGAGGGACTCGATCAATTCAGGCGTGAGATCGGTCGCGGCACTCAGCTCCTCGGGATTCGGGTCGCGCCCGAGTTCCTGCTTCAGCCGCTCCTTCTCACGGAAGATGCGGGCCAGGTCCGATGCGCGGTTCAGCGGCACGCGCACGGAGCGGCCGTGGTTCGCGAGCGCCGCCAGGATCGCTTGGCGAATCCACCAGACCGCATACGAGATGAATTTGACCCCCTGCTCGGGATCGAATTTTCGCGCAGCCGTGACGAGCCCGACATTCCCCTCCTGGATCAGGTCCGTGAGGGATACGCCACGATTCTGATACTTCTTGGCGACGCTGATGACGAACCTCAGATTCGCCCGCGCGAGCTCCTGGACCGCGTCCTCGTCTCCAGCTTGGGCGAGAGCCCCGAGCTCCTTCTCCTTGTCCGGCGTGATCAACTCGTGCCGGCTCACGTCACGCAGGTACTGGTCGAGAGCCGTCTGCTCGTCGAGGGTGGTGTCGAACGCGCTCAACGATCCCCGGGATCGTCCCTTCCTCTTTGGACGCGCTTTCGAGGCGGTGGTGGCCATGTCGATCTATCTCCCCGGAGTCAGAAAGACTCGTACGTTGATCCTGCTCGTGGGCCCGCCGGGTGCCACGCCTTCTCAACGGCCCGGCGACCCGCTGCCCTCCTGCCCTGCCCGTCCGGGCCAGGTTCCCAGCCCGCCGCGCCCCTGCTAAACCCCGCTCGCCTCTGGGTTCCCCCCTGAATCCCCTATCCCTCGGGGGACGAGCGCGGAGGGGCCTAGCAGCCCGTGGCAGAAGTGGGTTTCCAGAGCGTCGGATAAAGGAGTGGGACCAGCGCCGAGGCGGGGGTGAGTTTGTGCCGATGTCGGATCTTGTAGCCTGAAGACCCGACAATGGGGCCGAGAAGGCCAATCTGGCGGCAAAAGCGGCGAAGAATGTGCAATACGGTGGTGCTGACGTGGCATGCGAGTGCGGCGCCCTGCAGGCCGCGCGGGGTGCCAAAGCCGAAACGCTTGCGCATGAGAAGCCCGAGGTTGAAGGCGGCAGCCTGAATCAGGATCCGTTTTCGAATCTCCTCCTGCCCGCGGACGTGGACGCGGCGGAGTCCTCCGGTCCCCAGCATGTGGGCGAACCCCCGCTCCACCTTCTCCCCGCGCTGGCGCAGCAGCCGCTTCCCCCGGTTGCCCCGGATCCGGCGGCGGTTGGCGTAGGTCGGCTTCTGCGCGTCCCGGTTCCGCCTCCACTTCCGGCGGCCGCGGTCGGGCTCGCTCACGTAGCTCCGCAGCCCGCGGTCCTGCACGCCCGTCATCGTCTTGTTCGAGTGGTAGCCCTTGTCGGCCACCACTTCCCTCGGCTCAACCTCCGCCAGCTGCCGCTGCGCCTCGTCCAGCGTCACCGGCAGCGACGCCGTGTCTCCCCCGTCCATCGTCTGTACCGTCACCGCGACCACCGCCCCGGTCTCCATGTCGACCGCCTGCTCGAACTTGTGCGCCAGGCCGGTCCTGCCGTCCTTCATCTTCGTGACCCGCGCCTCCGGGTCGTGCGGATGCACCCACTCCTGGTTCGAGCCCTTCTTCGGACGCTTCCGGTCCAGCTTCGCGAGGTCTTTGCGCGTCGGCGTCTCGATCCCGGACGCCCTCGCCACCTCCTCCAGCCACTCCTCGTAGCCCCGCCCGTCGTCGCGCCGCACGATCGTGCGCATCGCCGCGTTCGCCTCCAGCGTCGTCGAGTCCACGCCCAGCGTCTTGCCGCTCAACAGACCCGACCCCTGCACCACCTCCAGCACCCGGCTGAACACCGCCGCGTGCGCTTCCACGCTCAGACGCTTCCTCGTCTTCGACAGGCTCGAATGCTCCGGCGGGTTCTTCTCCAGACCGTATCCGAGAAACTCACGCAGCGAAATCGAGTCCGCACACCGCCACGCAATCCCCCGCTCCGAGCCGATCCCTTCCAGATATCCCACCATCAGCATCCGAAAATACACCCCCGGCGGGATACCCGGCCGCCCGCGCTTCTGCGCATAGAACTCCCGGCACGCCTCCTCCGCGAACTCGTCGAAACCGTGCTCCTCAAGCAGCCTGTTCAGTGCACGGTAGAATGGGTTGCCCAGCGCCCGAATCTCGCTCGCCGCCACGAACAACTCCTGCTGCCGACCCTTGCGCCGCTTGCCTAGCGCCATCGCCCTCCTCCATCGCAAAGACCCCTGTTCACCTCTAATCTAATCCACTCATACCGGCTGCAGGGAAGACTTTTTCCACGGGCTGCTAGGCCCCCCTGCCCCCAAGTAACCCAAGGACCGCCTCGGGTGCCACTTCGCGGCGCTCCGCCGTGAAGACCCTGAGGACCCGACTCGACCGGTACAGCTCCTCGGCCACGCCTAGGAGATCGATGACGCCGGGGAGACCCTCGGCACCCAGGCGCTCGACCCCACCGCCCCTCCGAAGTACGAGAAGGTCGAGGTCCAGCATCCGCCGCTTCGAGGGGTAATCGAGCATGACCTCGCCCGGGTGGAGTCCGAGCTCGGAGGCGAGCGTGTCCTCGCACGCACGGCGCTCGGTGCACTCGACGGAGATCCAAGGAGGGAGGGCGACCCCCTCAAGCTCCGGCGCCGTCAGTTCACACGCCCTCTTCGGGAGCCTGCGATTCAGGAGGCCGGGAACCCACGAACCTCCAATCCGGTGCACGCCCGGATCCTCGTGGGAGCGTGCCCTGCGCTGGATTCGGTACAGGAGGTTCTCGTCGGTCGGGCCGACGAGCTCGTCCTTCGCGATGAGGCCCGCCCCGACCGCGTCGCCCACGATCCGCCGGTAGAGGGCGGTGGCGCTCCGCACTGCGTGATGCCAGTACACGTTCCGGAACATCTGGTACTTCGCGAAGAGGAGGGACTCGAGCGTGCTGATCGCCTTCTCCTGAACGCCGACCTCCGTCTTGCCGGAGTCCGGATCCTCGAGGAGAACGAGACCCTGCAAGAGTCGGTCGACGTCCACCTCACCATACGGGACGCCGCAGCAGCGCGCGTCGCGCCTCAAGTAGTCCATCTTGTCCAGATCCAGGCTCCCGTTGACAAGACCCCGTAGCGGGAGCTCGCTCTCGCCCCGAATCAGGGCATAGATCTCCGCCGCAGCGCCCGGACCCAAGGGACGGAGCGCTTCCTCCAGTTCGGGCGAGGCGAAGAAGCGCGCACTCACCTCTTCATGACCACCGGGGAAGCGGTCCGCCTCGAGCTCCTCGAGAGCGTGCGAGAAGGCGTAGTGCCCGATGTCGTGCAGGAGCGCTGCGTAGGGGATGAGCTCCGAGCGGGCCCACACGCCCGCTGCCCCCCCTCCCCTCTCCCGGAGGAGCCGAAGCGCCTTCCCGGCGAGGTGATATACTCCGAGGGCGTGGGAGAACCGGGTGTGCGTGGCTCCCGGATACACGAGGTAGGCAAGCCCCAGCTGCCGAATGTAGCGTTGCCGCTGAAAGGCGGTGGTATCGACGATTCGGACGGCGACAGGGTCCAGCCGGATCGCATTCCAAAGAGGATCCCGAATGATCCGGAAGCGGGCGGAAGCCGACATGGCCCCGAGTGTACGCGCCCTCCCGGCTGGGGGCAACGAACGACCGGGCGCTTCGCCGGCCCCTTCCCGGAACCGAAGGACCCCGGGGGATGCGGGAAGTCACCCCGGCGCCTCGTGGGCGAAATCGGCACGCGGGTTGTGGTTGCAGCCGCTCCGGACAAGGAGTAGCCTTCTCCGGCTCGGGACGCCCGCGCGGGCCGGAGGGAGCGGAGCACGGCGTCGCCCGCGCACGGCACCCGCTGCGCTTCGGGAGAAGATGGGAGCGGGGGTTCGAGGCACCGCGCGAATCCGATGCGGTCGCCCGAACCCTCCCCCCGCACCGCCCGGCGGCGGGGTGCGTCCGGCTCGGCAGGCATATCGCGATGTTCCCGTTACCGAGCACGATCGATGCTTGTGCCCAGGACGCTGCCGGGGCGCCCTGTCTGCGTGGAGCGGACGACACTAGCTTCCCGGCCGCAGGCGCAGAGCCACGCCTCGGGCTCACCCCTGCGTCGCCGTCGCAGGTGGGATGCGGGAGCGCCACGCCAGGGAGCAGGCGGCCCGGTCCCTTGCCGGTGACCCGAAGGGACGGGCACCGCTGCCCGCCTCACACCACTCGCGGCGACGCAGCTCACTCCGGGGAACGACCTGCCGAGAAGCGCATACACCTCCGGCCCCCTAACTTCATGCGGGCCGTCCCGGATCGCCGGACGGACCACTGGACCCAGTACGCGGGAAGAACGAGCACGACAGATGAGCGCTCCCGACCCCTCCGTGAGACGCGCCTTCGCGGCAGAAGTGGGTCAGTCCGACCAGGAGATGGACTTGGCCCGCGCCACCCTTTTGATCGCAGGAGAGGAGTATCCCGGGCTCTCCGTCGAGGGCCATCTCAGCCGACTGGACCAGATGGCGGAAGAGGTGAAGGACCGAGTCGGCGACGAGCTGGCGGAGTTGGTGGTCGTTCAGGAGCTCCTTCGGGACATCTTCGACGAGAAGAGCTATCGGGGGAACCGGGAAGCGTACTACGACCCGAGGAACTCCTTTCTGAATGACGTGCTGGACCGAAGGAAGGGGATCCCGCTCACGCTCGGGATCATCCTCCTCGAGACCGGTTGGAGGCTCGGCCTGCCGCTTGAGGGCGTGAACTTCCCGGGCCACTTCCTCATCCGCTACCCTGGCCTGACCATCCGCCTCCTCATCGACCCGTTCGACGGAGGCCGGATCTGGTTCGAGGATGAGGCGCAGAAGCTCCTCGACCGGGTGTACGGGGAGATGGTCCGAGTCAGGCCCCGGTTCCTGAAGCCGGCGGGTCGAAGGGATATCGTGGTCCGCCTACTGGCCAACCTGAAGGGGATCTACGGGAACGTCCAGGACTACCGCCGGGCGCTCGCCGCGGTTGAGCGGATCCTGATAATTCACCCGACGGCGGCGAGCCAGATCCGCGACCGGGGGACGCTCCTCGCCCGGCTGGGACGCCCCGATGAAGCGATCGAGCAGCTTCAGTGGTACCTCGACTACGCGCCCGTCGCGCCGGATGCAAGGCGTGTTCGTGCGCTCGTCGCGGAGTTGAAGGCCTCGGGGAGCGGGAACGAGGGACCGTGACGAGAGGATACGGCGCGGCGTACGAGGGTGGGGCGCTTCTGGAGCGCGCTCCGCGCGCCTTTCTCGTGGTCGCCGGGCGGGCCGCCGACCAGATGCTCTCCGGGATCCTAACGAGCGCGATGCCCCCCGCCCTCACCCAGAGCGGGGGGATCTGGACGGGCCTCGCCCCCTACTCGGCGATCCTCACCCCGCGGGGCCGGTTCGTGACAGACCTTCGGATCCACCGGCTCACGAGCGCCGAGGGGGGAAGCCTCCTGCTCGACCTGCCGGGCGGCGGCCTTGAGGACGCGCTATCCCACTTCGAGAAGTACCTCCCCCCGAGAATGGCCCGTGCGGCCCCTCCCGGGGCAACGCTAGGCACGCTCACCGTTGCGGGGCCGTCGGCTCCTCGCGCCCTCGCCCGGACCATTGGGCTCCCGGGGCGGGAATCCGAGCTCGTGGAAGCGGCCGAAGGCGCAGAGTGGATCACCGGCGAGAGCCCGGGAACCGGAGCCCGCGTCGTGCGATCCGGCGACGTCATCCCTCCGGCCTTCGACGTCATCGCCCCGGTCGACCGGCTGCGCGAAGCGAGGCACGCACTCGTGGAAGACGGGGTCGTCGACGGGGGAGGCGAACTCTGGCACGTACTCCGCCTCGAGAAGGGGCGCCCCGCCTTCGGTTTCGAACTCGGTGGTGACACGATGCCGGCCGAGGCGGGGGTCCAGGAGCGATGCATCGACTTCTCCAAGGGTTGCTTCACGGGGCAGGAGGTCGTGGTTCGGCTGAGGGACCGCGGACACGTGAACCGGAGCCTGCGGGGCCTCCTCCTCGGAGAGGCCGACCTCCCGCCGACTGGGACCGAGCTCTTCGCTGCCGGGCGGGAGAGGCCCTCCGGCACGGTGATGGCGGTGGCCGCTTCACCACTCTTCGGCCAGGGGATCGGGCTCGCCTTCGTGCGCCGCGAGGTAGAGCCTCCGGCAACGGTCTTCCTCGGTGCGCCCGAGGGCCCTCCCGCGCGCGTTCGGGCACTCTCGGCCGAGGGTTGGCTCACGGTGGAGGGGGACCCGGGCCTCGCGTCCTGAGCGCGGCGGCCCCCGAGAGGTACGGATGAGCTCTTCCTTCGATTCGCCGGCCTTCGTCCACGATCTCCGCCGCGCCGTTGCGCGGGGAGAGCTAGCCGCACTCTCCCCGCAGGTAGAGGAGCTTCGCGCTCAGCAGCTCGTCGACCTATGGCCGGAGCTCGAGCCGGAAGAGCGGGGGGCAGTCCTCGCCCAGATCTCGACCGCGAAGGCAGCCGAACTCGTATCCAACCTCTCGGAACGGGAGCAGCCCGAGCTCCTCGAGATCCTCTCGCCCCGCGATCTGGCGGAGGTCATGGAGGAGCTGAGCCCCGATGACCTCGCCGACGCACTGCAAGCGCTCGAGGCAAGCGACCCGGAACGTGTAACAGAGGTCAAGTCCCTCCTCAACACCCAGACGCTCGCCGTCGCGGACACCCTTGTGGGCTACGAGGAGGAAGAGGCCGGCGGGCTCATGACCCCCGAGTTCCTCTCCGTTCAGGCCACCATGACGTGCGGCCAGGTACTCGAGTTCCTCAGGCGGGCCCACCCCGACGCCGAAACGATCTACTACCTCTATGTGGTGGACGGCTCGAACCGCCTTGCCGGCGTCCTCTCCCTCCGGGACCTGATCGTCGGCGAGCCCGGCGCGCGCGTCCGGGACCTCATGGACGCGGATGTGGTCAAGGTCCATACGGATACCGACCAGGAGGACGTGGCGCGCCTCATGGCCGACTACGACCTCTCGGTCCTCCCGGTCGTGGACACGGACGGTCAACTCGTGGGGATCGTCACGGTCGACGACGTGCTCGATGTCCTCGAAGAGGAGGCTACCGAGGACATCCACCGCCTCGGTGGTGCACCGATCGACATCGACTACGTGCACGCCAATCCGTGGCTCCTCTTTCGGAAGCGAGCCTCGTGGCTCGTCCTCCTCGTCGTGTCGATGACGCTCACCTTCAACGTCATCGCCCACTACGAAGCGATCATCGAGGAAGTCGTGATCCTCGCCGCTTTCATCCCGCTACTCATCGGAACAGGGGGGAATGTGGGATCGCAGGTGGCCACCCTCGTCGTTCGCGCCCTCGCCACCCGCGAGCTCGAGCTTCGCGACTACCTGAAAGTGCTCGCCAAGGAGATCGGCACCGGGATGCTCCTGGGCACCGCCTTCGGGCTCTTCATGGCGCTTTACGTCCTCATCTTCCGCGCCGAGCCGCGGATCGCGCTCGCGCTCGGGATCACGATGGTCTTGATCTCGTTCACCGCGAATCTCGTCGGTGCGAGCCTCCCCTTCCTCTTCCGCTGGCTGAAGATCGATCCGGCCCTCACCTCTTCCCCTGGGATCACGACCGTGATGGACGTCCTCGGCCTGCTGATCTACTTCCGGGTGGTGATCTGGATCGTCGGCCCTCTCCTTGAGGGGGCCGGGGGTCCGCTCGGACCCTGACCTTCCAGGGGCCGTTCGGCAGCCGGGGCGCCGCTAGTCGGCGGCGAGGTAGCACTCCACGATCTTCTCGCCGTGCAGGCGGCCGTTCTCGATGAAGATGCGATTCGCGTCGATCCCGGCGGCGAGGACCCCTGCAATGAAGAGCCCCGGCACCGGCGTCTCCATCGTGTTCGTGTCGTGGGCGGGAACCCCGGTCTCGCCGTCCACGGGCACGCCCGCGGAGCGGAGGAGGACCGGCCCCGGGCGCCACCCCGTGAGGGCAAGGACGAAGTCGTTCGCCAGCTCCTCGGTCCGTCCCGTCTCCTCCGACCTGAGGAGGACGGAACGCGGGCGGATTTCCACGACGCGGTGGTACCACCGCACCGCGATCTCCCCCGCCGCCACTCGGTTCCGGATATCGGGGAGGACCCACGCCTTCACCCCCGAATCGAAGTCCCCCTTCATGTGAACGAGTGTGACGGGTGCCCCGACCCGGAAGAGCTCCAGCGCGGCCTCGACGGCTGAGTTTCCCCCTCCGACGACGACCACGTCCTGCCTCCAGTAGGGGTGTGCCTCGCGGTAGTAGTGTGAGACCTTCCCGAGATCCTCCCCGGGGACACCCAGGTAGTTCGGCTCCTCGAACCCCCCGGTTGCGACCACCACGGCCCGGACCCGCCAGGCCTCCGACTCGCCCCCGCTTCGCCGAGTCGTCAGCTCGAAGCCCGACTCCTCCTTCACGATCCCCTCCACCTCGTGGTAGGTCCGGACGTCCAGGTCGAAATAGCGGGCCACCCCGCGATAGTACGCGAGCGCCTCCTTCCGGGTCGGGTTCGCCGCTGACGTGACGAAGGGGAGCCCCTCGATCTCGAGATTCTCGGGAGTGGAGAAAAAGGTCATGTACGGCGGATAGCCCACGAGGGACGAACAGAGCGGCCCCCGGTCGAAGACGACCGCCCCCACCCCCCGCCGCATCGCCGCAGCCGCGACCGCGAGGCCGCACGGGCCCGCCCCGACGACCGCGATCTCCCTCTTCTGCCCATCCGTCATCTTCACTTCCGTTCCTCTCCTCGGTGTGCGCCACCCGATCGACCCGGGCCCGCGCCACGGCCCATCGAACTATCTTCCGTGCGCGAGGCGTGCAAGTTATCACCACGGAACGTGCAGGCTCGAGGTAGCGCGGTTGCTGGCCGCCTCGCCGCCCCTCACCGTGCGCCCCTCCTGCGTCGCCGGCCCGCGCCCGTCGAGACGCCACCCTCCACTCCCGCACCCGACGCGTATGACCACGATCGAATCGGAGACCCGCCGCGCCCTCGCCCGACTGCGGCGCGCGCTCGAGAAGTCAAGCCGGGAGCTAGACACGCTCTCGGGGGCGATCCGCCACGCGGAGGAGCGGGGCTTTCCCGAAGAGCGCTACGCTGAGGCCGCGCGGTCTCTCGAAGCCCTCCACACCTTCTGCAACGAGGAGGCCGAACGCCTAGAGGAGAAGATCCTCGCTGCGGGCGGACTCGAACCGGGGCGGGTCCGCCGCTCCTCGGCGCGCTGATCCGCGTGGAGAAACCACCGGCCTTGCGCGCCGTCGGGACGGACCGGGGCGCCACTCCCCCCCTCGAGGAGAGGCGCGCACCCCTTCGGGCCGCGCTTCGCGACGCAATGCGCCCCGGGGACGAGAGGCTGAGAGTCGAGGAGGCATTCACGCGGCTGGCAACCAGGATCCTCGCCTACCAGATGGATGCGAATCCCACCTACGGTTCCTTCGTCCGGCGGCGGGGGATCGACCCCGCCCGGCTCGGCGACTGGCGGGCGATCCCCTCCGTTCCGGCAAGCGCCTTCAAGGAGCTGCCCCTCGAGGGGCGGAGCGTCCGCCCCGTCGAAGCCGTCTTTCGAACGAGCGGGACGCGGGGGGGAGCGGAGGCGCAGGGCGTCCACCGGGTCCGCGACCTCTCGATCTACCACGAGTCGGTCCTTCGGTGCGCAACCGACCTTCTCGGGCTCGACCCCGCCCGGGCCGGTGGCGGAGGAGAGGAAGCGGGAGGCCCGCGGCGCGTCCTGGCGCTCACCCCGAGCCCCGGGGAGCGGCCGGACTCCTCCCTGATCCACATGCTCGGGGTCTGGATGGATGCGTGGAGCCCGGGCGGCGGACGCTTTCTCGCGGACGCGGAGTGGCGGATCTCCGCGCCGGCGCTCCGCCGCGAGGTCATGAGGGCGCGGGAAGAGGAGCACCCCC
Organism: Longimicrobiales bacterium; assembly: GCA_965206975.1. Taxonomy (GTDB): domain Bacteria; phylum Gemmatimonadota; class Gemmatimonadetes; order Longimicrobiales; family Gaopeijiaceae; genus JAAXGI01. Next base: position 1,157,813 of record OZ242253.1, read on the forward strand.
TCGTCATCGCCGGGACGGCCTTCGGATTCTGGCACTTGGCCCAGGAGCTCCGCGCCGACCCCCTCCCCAAGCCTCCCGCGGGGTCCTTCGTCGTCGAGACCGGGGGATTCAAGGGGCGAGCTCGCCAGGTCTCGCGGGAGGAGCTCTACCTGAGGATCGGGAACACCTTCCGGCTCCCGCTCTCCCGGATCGTGAGCGAGTACGGGATGACGGAGCTGCTCTCCCAGTTCTACGAACCCGTCCTTCTCGGCGGCACGGGGGCGGAGCCGATGAAGCGCCACTACCTCGGTCCCGCGTGGACACGCACCGCGGTCCTCAACCCCGGAACGCTCGCCCCCGCAGCGCCGGGGGAGGCAGGGATCCTCTACCACATCGATCTCGCGAACCTAGATTCCGTGGCGGCAATCCTGACGGAGGACGTGGGCGTTGCCGCCGGGACGGGCTTCCGGCTCCTGGGGCGGGCGGAGGGGGCCGAGCCCCGGGGCTGTTCGCTTGCGATGGAAGAGCTCCTCGAAGCCGGGCGGGAGGGCGGCCGTTGAGCCAGGCATCGGCGCTCTTCCTCCCCTCCGCGCCCGGGATCCCGGAGCAGCTCGAGACGACGGAGGAGGCGGAGACACTCATTCGGGCGCTCGCCGGGGCGAGCGAGGCGCTCGCGCGGCGGCCTGTCCTCGAGCTCGCCCGCGAACTCGGGCGAGTGGGGCTTCGCTTCCGGGACCCGAAGGACCCGACCCACCGGGAGGCGGTCGAGCGGGTGGCCGGGGAGACCGGACTCTCCACCCCGATGGCGCGCGAAATCGTCACGGGGATGGCGCGCGACTGGACGCCGGAGCGACTCGAACGGATGGTTCGCGCCGACTTCCCCGATCCTCTCGTGCTCGACGGGTTCCGCCCGGCCGAGTTTGGTGGACGGCTCCGGGCCGTCGGCGGAAAGCTCGCCTTCCACATCGGGGCGGGGAGCGTCCCGGGCGTCTCGGCGACGTCGATGATCCGCTCCCTCCTCGTCAAGTGCCCCGTGCTCCTGAAGCCCGGGGCGGGAGACGCGGTCCTCGCCCCCCTCTTCGCCGGGGCGCTCGCGTCGTCGGATCCGGAGCTCGCGGGAGGCGTCGCCGTCTGCTACTGGCCGAGAGGGTCGGGCGGCCCCCTCGAAGCGCTCGCCCTCCGGGCCTCCGACCGCGTCGTCGCGTACGGGAGCCTGGAGCTGATCCGTCTCCTCCGGGCCCGGCTCCCGCCCGCGACGCCGCTCGTGGCGTATCATCACCGCTTCTCGGGCGGGGCGCTCGCGCGCGAGTGCGTGGGGACGGCGCCGGCGGCCGAGTCCGTCCTCCGGGCGGCGGCCCGGGCCGTCGCGATCTTCGATCAGCGGGGATGCGTTTCCCCGCGGATCATCTGGGTCGAGGAGGGGGGAGCCGTCTCGCCCCCCGCGTGGGCCGAGCGGCTCCTCGAGGCGCTCGAACTCCTGGCGCCAACGCTCCCGCCCGGGAGGGAGAGCCTGGCCGCCGCCGCCGCGCGCCGGCAGGAGAGGGGGCGGTGGGAGCTGAAGGAGGCGGCGGGGACGGGCCACCGGATCTTTTCGGGGTCCCCCGGAGGGGCCACCGTCCTGTACGAGACGGACCCGCTCGGGCCACTCCGCCTCCCCGAGGCCGGACGCACCGTCGTCGTACGGCCCATCGAGAGCCTCTCGAGGCTTCCCGAGGCGCTCGTGCCCGCCCGGAGCGTCCTCCAGACATTCGCCCTCGCCGCCCCGCCGGGCCGGGTCCGCGACCTCGCCGAGCGCCTAGCCGGGTGCGGCGTGACGCGGGTGACCACCTTCGAGGAGCAGCCCTGGCCCCCCGCGTGGTGGCGCCACGACGGAACCGGCCCCCTTCACGCCCTCGTGCGCTGGGTCTCGGCCCCCTGAGCAGCGACGGCCCACCCTATTCCTGCGTGTCCTGCTCGGAGCGCCAGACCACCATCTGGCGGGTGCCCGAGGAGCTCTCTTCCACCCGGACCGTGAGGACGTCCCCCTCCTCGATCCCCAGGTCGTGGCGCATGTCCGCGGGGATCGTGACTCTGAATCCAACACCGACGGTCACCTCACTGTAATAGCGAGTGCGATAGATCGCCATCCATTCTCCTTACAGGTTGGGGCCGGGTCCTGGCGGACAACGGGGCGCACTCCGGGGCCAGGAGCCAATATCCCCCGGAGCGAGACGAAGGATCCCGTCACCGGAGACACCGGCAACCCGCCGCAGGCTGGCAAGTTCACGATCAGGGAAGGAGCGAGCGAAGAAGGGCCACGAGATGATACGTGTCGAGCCGGTCCGCGCTCCTGAGCGCCGCCTCGCGCGAAGGCTCGATGATCACGGTGCTCGTCCGAAGCACCGCCTCCTCCGGTCCCTGGTCGATGGGGGAGAAGGCCAGGCGGCCGCGATGCGACTCGGGCAACGTGACCTCCTCCAACTCGAGATACGCATCCCAGAAGCGCCCGTCGTGCGTGATCGTGGCCAAGTGCTGACCACGGCTCGCGTGCTCGCCCGCGGGGGGTACGGAGGTCGCGCTCATCACCCCTACGGTATCATCCGGTGAGCCCTTCCACCACCTCCCCGGGGGGGAGGCGATCGCGTGGGCGCCGCAGGGCCCGATTCCCGGCGCTCGGAGCGGCTTCCCTGCGGGGCCTGCCACGTTGACGCCTCGGGGCGGGCTTTCTAACTTCCGGCGCTCGTTTCTGGGAGGGGAGCCGCCGAAGGACCCCTCGGGACCACGAAGGGCCCACGCCATGAAGAACCGCTGGCACTTCCTGCTGGGCGCTGCGATCGGCGTCACCGGGATCGCAACGCCGGCCTCGGCCCAGGAAGCCGTGCCCGAAGAAGGGGCGATGGAGGCCGAGCCGGAGCTCCTGGGCCAACCGATCGACTTCCCCCACGACGTGCACGCAGGGCAGAACCAGATCGACTGCCAATACTGCCACTTCGCGGCGGAACGCTCGATGAACGCGGGCATCCCTCCCATCGCTACCTGCATGGGGTGCCACGCCTTCGTCGCGGGGAGCGAGAATCCGGGGGAGATCGAGATTCTCAGGGGGTATGCCGAGCGTGAGGAGGCGATCCCGTGGAACCGGATCTACAAGGTCGCTGACCACGTTCAGTTCCCGCACATGCGCCACATTTCCGCCGGGGTGGAGTGCGCGTCCTGCCACGGGAATGTCCAGGAGATCAGGGTGATCGAGGAGCTCAACCAGCCCCTCACGATGGGCTTCTGCGTGGGGTGCCACATCGAGCGGGGAGCCTCGAGAGACTGTACGGTTTGTCACTACTGATCGCGAGCCAGCGCGCTTCACGCGAGTTCCTCGCCACCCCGACGCCGCGTTCGGGAGCCTCAAACAGCGACAGCCTATGAGTGAAGGGATCAAGCGCCGGGACTTCCTGAGAGTGGCCAGCGTGAGCGGGGCCGGGGCCGGACTTGTGGGCTGCTCCACCGAGCAGGTGGAGAAGTTGATCCCCTACGTGACCGCGCCCGAAGGGATCACGCCCGGCGTTGCGACGTGGTATTCGACCGTCTGCGGAGAGTGCTCCGCCGGTTGCGGGGCCTGGATCAAGACCCGCGAGGGCCGGGCGATCAAGCTCGAGGGGAACCCGAACCACCCGATTTCCGGGGGCGCACTCTGCTCACGCGGCCAGTCCGCGCTCCAGGGCCTGTACGACCCGGACCGGCTCACCTCTCCGATGCGGCGCGGGAGCGAAGGGTACGAGGCGATCTCGTGGGAGGAGGCGGAGCGTCTCCTCCTCGACGGGGTCCGGAGCGCGGGCGCGAACGTCGCACTCGTCAGCCCCAAGGCGGGTCCGACGCTCGCCCGCCTCGGGGAGAGCCTCATGGCGGGGGTCGGGGGACGGCGGATCGAGTACGACGCGGCCTCAGAGGCACCCCTCAGGGAGGCCGCCCGGATCGCCTTCGGGACCGACGCGGTTCCCGCCTTCGACTTCGAATCGGCGGGGATCGTCTTCTCCTTCGGGGCCGACTTCCTCGGATCGTGGGTCTCCCCCGTCGAGCACACCCGCGGCTTCGCACGGGCGAGCGTGGCGGGGGAGGGAGGCGGGAAGAGCCCCTTCGTGTTCATCGGCCCGAGACTCTCGCTCACCGGGCAGAATGCGGATGAGTGGGTGCCGGTCGAGCCGGGCACCGAGGCGCTCGTAGCACTCGCCATCGCGAACGTCATCGCGCGGGCGGGCGGGGATGCGGGCCCGTACGCCGACCTCCTCCAGGCGTATGGTCCGGAGGCCGTCGCCGCCCAGGTCGGCCTCCCGGTCGAGACGATCGAGGATCTCGCCGCCCGCTTCGTCGAGGAGGGCCCGGGCCTCGCCGTGGGACCGGGCGTCGCGGGTCAGGGGGCGAATGCGACCGCGACGAACCTGGCGATCCTCCTGCTCAACGCCGTCGGGGGGGCCGTCGGCCAGACGCTCCGACCGGAGGAGGAGCACCGGAGTGCCGCCGCGAGCCCGGTGGCCGATCTCGCCGGAGTCATCGACTCGATGGCGGGCGGGCAGCTTCAGGCGCTGATCCTTCACAACGTGAACCCCGCGTATACGCTCCCGCCCGGCTTCGGATTCTCGGAGGCGCTCGCCTCCGTGCCCTTCAGCGTCACGATCACGGACCGCCTCGACGAGACGGCGATCCAGGTGGACCTCGTCCTCCCGGACCGGCACTTCCTCGAGAGCTGGGGCGACTCGAACCCGAGGCCCGGCATCTGGGCGGTGCAGCAGCCCGGGATGCAGCCGGTTCCCCACTTCGACTCGCGGGCGGGCGGGGATATCCTCCTCGGACTCGCTGCCGGGCTCGGCCAGGATCTCGGCGCCGAGAGCTTCTACGACTACCTGCGCGCTGCCTGGTCGGAGCTCCACGCGGGGCTCGCGTCGGAGGAGCCCTTCGAGACGTTCTGGCGGAGAGCTCTCCGGGACGGGGTCTCGGAGCTTCCCGGCGCGACCCCGGAGGCCGCCGAGCTTCAGATCCCCGACCGCGCGATGAGCTTCGACGTGCCGGAGCTCGAGGGCGAGGGGCTCGCGCTCCTCGTCTATCCCTCCTCCCGCTTCGGGGACGGGCGCGCGGCCAACCGCCCCTGGCTCCAGGAGCTGGCCGATCCGGTATCGAAGATCGCGTGGCATTCCTGGGTAGAGGTGCACCCGGAGACCGCCGCCGAACTCGGCGTGTCGAGCGGGGACGTGGTCCGCGTCACCTCCCCGAACGGGGAGGTCGAGGTCCCGGTCTGGACGTACCCGGGGATCCGGAGGAACACGGCGGCGCTCGCGATGGGCGGAGGTCACACGAGCTTCGGCCGCTACGCGGACGGGAAGGGCGTGAACCCCATGGCGCTCCTCCCGGCAGCGCTCGAGCAGACCTCCGGGGCGCTCGTCCACCTCGCGACCCGCGTCACCCTCGAGCCCACCGGTGAGCGGCAGGGCCTCGCCTCGATCGAGGGCTCGAGCGACCAGCGCCACCGCCCAATCGCGCCCGCCGTCGCGCTCGAAGCGCTCCTCGGGGGAGAGATCCACGAAGAGGAACAGGCGGAACTCTACGAGTTGCAGGCCGTCGGCGGGTTCGTCCCCGCCGGGGCCGACGGAGGGACCCCGGAGGCGTACCCGCTCGAGGGCGCGCGCTACGGAGAGTACGACCCGGAGGCGACGCCCCGGTGGGCAATGGCGATCGACCTCGACAAGTGCACGGGGTGCTCCGCCTGCATCACGGCGTGCCAGTCGGAGAACAACGTGGCCACCGTCGGCGAGGACCAGATCCGCATGGGGCGCGACCTGGCGTGGATCCGCCTCGAGCGCTTCTACGAAACGGTCAACGCCGACGAGCCCGGACCCGTGGACATCCGCTTCCTCCCGATGCTCTGCCAGCACTGCGGGAACGCACCGTGCGAGCCTGTCTGCCCGGTGTACGCCGCGTACCACACCCCCGGGGGGCTGAACGCCCAGGTCTACAACCGGTGTGTCGGGACGCGCTACTGCGCGAACAACTGCCCGTACAAGGTCCGGGTCTTCAACTGGTTCAACTTCTCCGACGTGCCCGAGCCCCTGAACTGGCAGTACAACCCGGACGTGACCGTGCGCTCCGGGGGCGTCATGGAGAAGTGCTCCTTCTGCGTCCAGAGGATCCGCCAAGCGGAGAACCGGGCCACGCTCGAGGGCCGATCCGTGGAGGACGGCGAGGTGGTCCCGGCTTGCCAGCAGGGGTGCCCTGCAGAGGCGATCGTCTTCGGCAACATCCGCGATCCCGGATCCCGGGTGGCGCAGGTCTCCGAGAATGACCGCACGTACCGGGTCCTGGACGTGCTCATCAATACGCAGCCCGCCGTGAATTATCTGCGCAAGGTCACCCTGCACCCCGTAGACGAGATTCATGTCTAGCACGACCCTCGAGCGCGGGGCCCAAACGCACCCGGATGTCCCTTCCTACGGGAAGGTGAACGTCGACATCCTGAAGATCCTCTCCCGGCCGGGGAAACTCTGGTGGTTCCTCTTCGGCCTCTCCGTGGCGGGCGTCGGCCTTCTCGCGTACTCGTGGGCGAATCAGCTGATCAGCGGGATCGGGCTGACCGGGCTCAACACCCCGGTGAGCTGGGGCGTCTACATCACGACATTCGTCTTCTGGGTCGGCATCGCCCACTCGGGGACGCTGATCTCGGCGATCCTCTACCTCTTCCGGGCGAAGTGGAGACAGTCGATCTACCGCGCCGCGGAGGCGATGACCGTCTTCGCCGTGATGACCGCCGGGCTCTTCCCGATCATTCACCTGGGGCGCGCCTGGCACGCGTACTGGCTCTTCCCCTACCCGAACGAGCGGCTCCTCTGGCCGAACTTCCGCTCCCCGCTCGTCTGGGACGTCTTCGCCGTCACGACCTACTTCACCGTCTCCTCCCTCTTCTTCCTCCTCGGGCTCATCCCCGATATCGCGGCCGCCCGTGACCAGGCGGAGCGGGGAAGTCTACGGCACAGGATCTACCAGCTCATTTCCTTCGGCTGGCGGGGGACGGACCGCCAGTGGCACCACTTCGGGAAGGCGTACCTCTACCTCGCCGCGCTCGCGACCCCGCTCGTCCTCTCGGTGCACTCCGTCGTCTCGTGGGACTTCGCGATGTCCATCGTCCCGGGGTGGCACGCGACGATCTTCGCGCCCTACTTCGTCGCGGGCGCGATCTTCTCGGGGGTCGCAATGGTGATCACCCTGATGGTCCCGGTCCGGAAGGCCTTCGGGCTCGAGGCATACCTCACGACGAAACACTTCGACGCGATGGCGAAGCTCTGTCTCGTGACGGGACTGATCGTCTCCTACGCGTACTTGACCGAGTTCTTCATGGCGTGGTACTCGGGGGAGGATCCGGAGCGGCAGGCCTTCTGGAACCGCCTCTTCGGCGACTACTGGTGGGCGAGTTGGACGATGCTCACCTGCAACGTGATGATCCCCGTCCTCCTCTGGTTCAAGCGGGTCCGCCACTCGATCGCCGCCCTCTTCGTAATCTCACTCTTTGTGAATATCGGGATGTGGTTCGAGCGCTTCGTGATCATCGTGACCTCGCTCTCGCACGAGTACCTCCCGTTTGCGTGGGGCACCTACCGGCCGAGCACGACCGAGATGGGGATCATGGTCGGGAGCTTTGCCTGGTTCGGCATGTGGTTCCTCCTCTTCGTCCGGCTCCTGCCGCCCGTCGCGATCGCCGAGATCAAGGAGGTCCTGCCCGCGCCGCTCCGGCCGAGGGCCAGACGGGAGGCCGCCCGATGAATGCGGCGCGCCAGGGCCTGATGGCCTCTTTCGACTACCTCGACTCCACGGTGGAGGCGATTCGTGCGCTCAGGCGCGGGGGATTCGACGAGATCACGGCCTTCGCCCCCTTCCCGGAGCACCACATCGAGCACGCACTGGGTTACGGTCCGAGCCCCGTTCGGCTGTTCACCCTGATCGGCGGGCTCACGGGCGCGGCCACGGGCTTCGCCTTCACGATCTTCACCTCAATGGACTGGCCTCTCGTGACCGGCGGCAAGCCGATCCTCTCGATCCCGGCCTACGTCGTGATCGCCTTCGAGCTGACGATCCTCTTCGGCGTCTTCGCCACGGTGATCGGCGTCCTGTGGAACATGCGGGTCCCGGACCTGAAGACGCGCGTGGTCTACGATCCCGACTACTCGGCGGGACGCTTCGGCGTCTACGTGACGGCTTCGGAGGAACGGCTCGAGGAGGCGCGCGCGATCCTCCGGTCAAACGAGCCCTCGCTGCTCCAGGAGGACCCGGAGGGAAGCGCCCATGGGTGAGCGGAGGGGAGGCATCCGCCGGGCCCGATGGGCCCTCGGCGCCGTGGGCGTCGTCCTGATCTCGGCCGGGTGCACGCCGATGGACGACGTGCTTCAGTCCATCTTCGGACGAAGCATGCGGAGGCAGTCCTCATTCGAGACGTACGAGCACCCGCTCGAGCCCCCCGAAGGCGCCGTCCCCTTTGCGGCGGGGAACTTCCCCCCCGGGCCGGGCGCGGTGAACATCGGGGCGGCCGAGGCCGCCGAGATCCCGGCACCCGCAACGCAGCAACAGCTCTTCCAGCAGCTCCCGGAGGTCACGGGGATCGCAAACCCCGTCCCCACGACCGCCGCCTCTCTCGCCCGGGGCGAGGTCATGTTCAACCGGTCCTGCAGTCCGTGCCACGGTACGGCGGGAGACGGCGCGGGCCCGGTCACCCAGTTCGGGATTCCCGCATTCTCGCTCCTCACCCCGCAGGCGGCCTCGTACACGGACGGGTACATCTACACGCTGATCCGGATCGGACGCGGGATCATGCCCGCGTACGGGCACCAGATCAGCCACTTCGACCGGTGGCACATCGTCAACTACCTGCGGGAGCTTCAGGGGCCGATCGCTCCGCCGCCGGCCGAGACGGAGGAACCGGACGCGGCCGACGCGCCGGCGGAGGAAGAGTAAGATGCACGACGTGCCCATACCCTCCGAGCTCCCGGCCCGCTACCTCGACCGGTCGCGCGGAGGCGTCGTCCTCGCCGCCCTCCTCACGGCGATCGGCGCCGCGGCCTTCGTCGCGCACCTCTTCATCAATCCGGACCGGGCGTGGCAGGCCTACGTCTCCAACTGGCTCTTCTTCACGAGCATCGCCCAGGGCGCGGTCATCCTCTGTGCAGCCACCGTGATCACGAAGGCCCGGTGGAACTGGTCGGTTCGGCGGATCTCGCTCGCCTTCGGGGCGTTCCTCCCCGTCTCCTTCCTCCTCCTCCTCCCGATGCTCACCCTCCGGGAGAGCTACTTCCCGTGGATCGATCTCATGGCCACGGACGAGCTCGTGCAGGCGAAGGCGGCGTATCTGAACATCCCCTTCCTGACCGTGCGTCAGATCGCGGGCGCGCTCCTCCTCTTCGGGCTGAGCCTCCGGTTCATGTACCTCGCCCTCCGCCCGGACCTGGGACCGGAGCGGGAGGCGGATGAGGACGGCCGCCCTGCTCGCCTCCGCTGGCGGAGGCGGCTCGCCGGCGGGTGGAGCGGGAATGCGGCGGAGGAAGCGGCGAGCTGGTCGAGGCTCAAGGTGCTCTCGCCGGCGCTGGTTCTCGTGTACGCCCTTGTCATGAGCGTCTTCGCGATCGACTGGGCCATGTCGCTCGAGCCGCATTGGCTCTCGACGATGTTCCCCGCCTGGTTCTTCATGGGGGCATTCTGGGGAGGCATTGCAGCCACTGCGCTCGCCGCCGTGCTCCTGAAGCGGCGGCACGCGCTCGCGGACGAGCATATCTCCGCCAGCCAGCTCCACGACCTCGGGAAGCTGACCTTCGCCTTCTCCGTCTTCTGGACGTACCTCTTCTTCTCCCAATACCTCGTCATCTGGTACGGCAAGCTCCCCTGGGAGCAGGAATGGATCGTACACCGCTCAGGTGCGGAGTGGGGGGGGCTCGGACTCCTAGTGATCGTCCTCTGCTTCGTCGTCCCCTTCGCCTCGCTCATAGGCGAACGGCCGAAGACCGTCCCCGGCTGGCTCGGCGGGATCGCGCTCCTCGCCCTCACGGGGCTGTGGCTCGAGCGCTACCTCCTGATCGCGCCTTCGCTCCACGAGACCGGGAGCGCGACGATCACGTTCTGGGAGCCCTTGATCGGGCTCGGCTTCCTCGGTCTCTTCGGGGGCGCCGCGCACTGGTTCCTCTCCACCTTCCCGATGATCCAGCTCTGGCAGCCGAAGCCCGATCCGGAGATGTTCGAACGGGAGCTCGAGCCTGGAATCCAGGTAGGCTGACGATGGAGGGAAGGGGCGAGGCTACCCCCCGCCCGCCCCCGCCCCGAGGCGGGATAGGACGGTTCGGTGCAGCCGCCCGTTCGTCGAGAGGCCGGAGCCGCCGCGGATCGTCTCCCGGCCCGCGAGGTCCGTAAACCGCCCCCCCGCCTCCCTCGCGATCGGAAGGAGGGGGGCCGCGTCCCACGGGGAGAGAACGGGATCGACCATGATCTCCGCGCGCCCCGTCGCCACGAGGACGTGCCCGTACGCATCACCCCACCCCCGGACGAGAGCGACCTCTGCGGAGAGGGAACTCCACCCCTTGCCGACCGGGGAGGCCGGAATTCCCGCGGGATCCGTCGTGAGCGCCGTCGCGTCCTCGAGCGTCCCGGCGTCCGAGACTCGCGCCCGCCGGGGCGGACCTCCCCCGGAGGGCCACCAGCGGCACCCCTCCCCGCGGGCCGCAGCCACGGTCTCCCCGAGCGCCGGGAGGTGGACGACCCCGGCGACCGGATCCCCTCCCACCTCCACGCCGATCAGGACTGCGTAGAGCGGAACTCCCTTCATGAAGGAGCGCGTGCCGTCGATGGGATCCAGGATCCAGCGGACCGGCGCGTCCCCTACCTCCTCGCCGAACTCCTCCCCGAGGATCGAGTGATCCGGATAGCGGCGGCCGATCTCCTCCCGAAGGAGCGTCTCCGCCTCCCGGTCCGCCCGCGTAACGGGGGTGCCGTCCGCCTTCGTCTCGGCCGTGAGTGCCTCCCCGAAATGTCTCAGGGTGACCTCGCCGGCCCTTAGGGCCAGCTCGCGCGCGAAGCCCATGAGCTCGCCGGGAGCGAGCCTGCCCCACGCGCTGGCCGAGGCAGCCCGGCTCCCCTCGCCTCCCGCTGACTCTCTGGCCATTCCCCTCCTCTTCCCCTTGGATGACGCGCTCGCTCGCGCTTACCGGAGCCCGGATGGCGAGCGCCGCCCGGGACCCCAGCGGCCGCAACAGCCGCTCACGGCACCTCCCCCGGACCCTTCCCCTCCTCCACACGGTCGACATAGTTCCCGATCTCGTAGCCGAGCGCCTGGACGAGGCCGGCCTCCTGGCCGTCCGGCTCCGCGCGGGCGAGGAGCGTCCGAAACGTCCTCATCACGCTCTCGGCCGTGCGGGCCTTGAAGAACTCGATCCTCGCGAGCCCGCCCTCGAGGGCCGAGAGCATCGCCTCCAGCTCTCCCCTCGTCGCGGGGGGGGTCGAGCGCTTCCCGCGAGGGAGCGGAGCCTCCCCCTCCCTCGCGAGAAAGATCTCGTACGCGACGACGAGGCACGCCTGCGCCAGGTTCATGCTCGAGTACTCCGGAGCCGTCGGGATCACCACCACCGCATCGCAGAGATCGAGCCCCTCATTCGTGAGTCCGCGGTCCTCCCGCCCGAATACGACCGCCACCCTCCCCTCCTGCGTACGGGCGATGATCCGCTCCGCGCAGGCTCGCGGGCGAAGGTAGTTCCGGTGCGCCGTCCTCGCCCTCGCCGTCGTTCCCACGACGTGGACGCAGTCCGCCACCGCCTCGGCGAGGGAGGGGAAGATCTCCGCGGACGAGACGACGTCCGCCGACCGGTGCGCGATCCCCTCGATCCGCCAGCGATCGAATTCGTCGGGCCGGACTAGGCGGAGCCGCGAGAGCCCCATGTTCTTCATCGCCCTGACGACCCCCGCCACATTCACCACGTCCTGCGGGCAGTCGAGCACGACGACGACCTCGCCCGGGGGACGGCCGCTCACGGCGCCCACGGCCCGGCCCCTCACTCGGGTCGGACGAGGCGGAGTCCCCAGAGGCCCGCCACGGCTCCGATCCCCGCCGCGACGAAGAAGGGGGCGGAGGCGCCGAGGAGGTCCCAGAGCACCCCTGAGACGAATGGGCCGATGACGCGCCCGAGCGCGCCCGCGCTCTGACCGATCCCGAGCGAGCCCCCCTGAATCGCATCCGGGGCCGATCTGGAGAGGAGGCTTACGAGCGAGGGGAGCGTGCCCCCGAAGCCGAGCGCGAGGAGCGCGAGTCCCGTGAGGAGGGCGGGGACGGACGAGGCGAGCCCGACGATCAGGAAGCCCGCCGCGAAGGGCACGGCCGAGACGCGTATGAGCGTCACCTCGCCCGTCCGAGCGACGAGGATGCGTACGAGCCCGCCCTGTATGACGGCGGAGAGGATTCCGAGGAAGGCGAAGAGCCACCCCACGGCACGCTCACCCAGCCCGAAGCGACCCGAGGCCAGGAGGGGGAAGATCGGGTGAAAGATCGAGAAGGCGAGCGTGAAGACGAAGAAGAGGACGAGGGCATCGACAAAGGCCGGATTCTTCGTCACGAGGCGGAGCTCCGCGAGCCTCGAGCGCCCGACCGCGGTCCAGCCCCGCCTCGGCTCGGGCCCGGTCGCTGCCCGGCGGGCCCGGATCTGCCGCACGCGCTCCCGTATCGTGAGGGACTCGGGGAGGAAGATGAGGGCGAGGAGCACGTTTGCCCCGCAGAGGCCGGCGGCGGCGAGTCCGGGGAGCTCCGGGGAGATCGGCGCGAGGAGGCCTCCGATGACGGGGCCGAAGATGAATCCGAGACCGAAGGCCGCCCCGATCAGCCCCATGTTCGCAGCCCGGCGCTCCGGGGGCGTCACGTCGGCGATGTAGGCCTGAGCCACCGGGATGTTCGCGCCCCCGATCCCGGCCATGACGCGGGAGAGGAGGAGGACCCAGACCGAGCCGGCGTACGCAAAAATCAGGTAGGAGAGAGTGGAGCCGAGGAGGCCGACGATCAGGATCGGACGTCGCCCGTAGCGATCCGAGAGCCGCCCCCAGACGGGGGCGAAGAGGAACTGCGCGGCCGAGTAGGAGAGGACGAGGACACCCACCACCGTGCCCGAGGCCCCGAAGCGGTCTGCGTAGAGCGGGAGGAGGGGAAGGACGATCCCGAAACCCACCAGATCCACGAAGACGGTGAGAAAGAGGATCGACAGCCGCACCCACGGGGGTGTGAGGGAAACTTCAGCTCCTCCCTTCGTCCGGCTCCGCGTCCTCTTCCTCACCGCTCGCGAGCGTCCCCGGATCCTTCACGTCGCTCTTGAAGTTGCGAATCCCCTCGCCCAGGCCTCTCGCAATCTGCGGGATCCGCTTCGCGCCGAAGAAAAGGAGCAAGAGGAGTAGAATGACGACGATCTCGCCCGCACCCAGCCCACCGAACATGGCGATTCCTCCAGCCCCGGAAGAAGTGCAGCGCTCAGGAACCTCCCGCCCGGCCCGGGGCCTGGGGCGGTCGGGAGGATGGAATCTCTCGAAGGAGCCGACGCCAGGCTACCCGTCGGCCGCAAGCCGCCCGTCCTCGGGTTGACGCTAGTTTCGGGAAAATATCTATTGCCGGGGCGTTGAGCACCTGTACCCCCGCCGGAGAAGCGAATAATGTCAGAGGTCCCGACCGGGCTCCGCTACACCGACGAGCACGAGTACCTGAAGCCTACCGATGAGGCGGATGTCTTCTCCGTCGGGATCACCGACTACGCGCAGGGCGAGCTGGGTGATGTCGTCTTCCTCGAGCTGCCCCACGTCGGCGACCGGTTCGGGAAGGGGGACACCTTCGGCACGATCGAGGCCGTCAAGGCGGTGAGCGACCTCTACGCACCGCTCGCCGGCGAGGTGGTCGCGGTGAACGCGGCGCTCGACGAGGACCCGGCGCTCGTGAACTCCGATCCGTACGGCGCCGGGTGGATCCTCGAGATGAGGCTCGACGACCCCACCGCCCTCGAGGAACTCTTCGACACAGACGGCTACGAGGCGCTGATCGGCTAGCGCCCCAGGTGCCCGTACGACCGCCACCGCCCTTCCCCGGGAGCGGGCGTAGACTCCCGCTCCGCACCGACGCCCCCCCGAACCCGACCCGATGATCCCTCGGCCAGAGCTGACCGAACGCTTCGAAGGACGGCACCTCGGGCCGAGGGAGGCCGAGATCGAGGCGATGCTCGCCGCCCTCGGCTACGACGCCGTGGAGGCGCTGATCGCGGACGCGGTCCCCGCGTCGATCCGGAGCGGAGAGCCGGCTGGCCTCCCGGAGGCGGTGTCCGAGGTCGGGCTAGCGCGCCGACTCCGCGCCCTCGCGGGCCGGAACGCTACGGCACGCTCCTACATCGGGATGGGCTACAGCGAGGTGGTAACCCCCCCCGTCATCCTCAGGAACATCCTCGAGAATCCCGGCTGGTACACCCAGTATACCCCGTATCAGGCCGAGATATCGCAGGGGCGCCTCGAGGCGCTTCTCAACTTCCAGACGATGATTGTCGATCTGACCGGGCTTCCCGTCGCGAATGCCTCCCTCCTCGACGAGGGGAGTGCGGCCGCCGAGGCGATGTCCCTCCTCGTGAACCTGGTGGAGGACGACCGAAACGTCTTTCTCGTCGACGAGGGCTGCCACCCGCAGACGATCGCCGTCGTCGAGACGAGGGCGCGCCCACTCGGGATCGAGGTGCGCACCTTCGACCCCGCGAGCGAGGGGACCGGCCAGGATGCCTTTGGGGTCCTCCTCGCCTATCCGACGACGACCGGCGAGGTCCGGGAGCTCGAGCCGACCGTCCGGGGAGCGCACGAGGCAGGCGCCGGCGTCGCCGTCGTCTGCGACCTCCTCGCCCTCACCCTCCTCACGCCACCCGGCGAGTTCGGCGCCGACATCGCGGTGGGGAGCAGCCAGCGCTTCGGGGTCCCGATGGGCTTCGGCGGGCCGCACGCCGCCTTCTTCGCGGCGCGGCGCGAGCTGAGTCGCGCGCTTCCCGGACGGATCATCGGGATCTCGAGGGACGCCTCGGGCCAGCCGGCGCTCCGGATGGCGCTGCAGACGCGCGAGCAGCACATCCGAAGGGAGCGGGCCACCTCAAACATCTGCACGGCACAGGTCCTCCTCGCGGTCATGGCCTCGATGTACGCCGTCTATCACGGCCCGGAAGGGCTCCGCCGGATCGCGCGGCGGATTCACGAGCTGACGCGCACCCTCGCGACCGGACTCCGCGACTACGGGCACGAGATCCTGCACCGGCACTTCTTCGACACCCTCCGGATCCGGCCCGGCGCCCCGGACAGGAGCACCGTCCTCTCGCGCGCCGCGGAGGCGGGGATCAACCTCCGCGACTACGGGGACGGGACGCTCGGGATCGCGCTCGACGAGGCGGTCGGGACGGAGGAGCTTCTCGCCCTCCTGGCGCTCTTCGAGGCGCCCGGCGCCCCGGCGCGCGACGGCGCGTGCCTCGCGGAGCCGGATTCGCTCTTCGAGGCGGTCCGGCGAACGAGCGGGTACCTCGAGCACCCGGTCTTCCGCCGGCACCGCTCCGAGACGGAGATGCTCCGTTACATGCGGAGGCTCGAGAGCCGGGACCTCTCCCTCGCCACGAGCATGATCCCGCTTGGCTCGTGCACGATGAAGCTGAACGCAACGAGCGAGATGGCGGCGCTCAGCTGGCCCGAGTTCTCGGGGATGCACCCCTTCGTTCCCCTCGCACAGGCCGGGGGCTACATGGAGATCCTCCGCGATCTCGGCGCGTGGCTCGGCGCGATCAGCGGACTCGAGGCCGTCTCGCTCCAACCGAACTCCGGGGCCCAGGGGGAGTACGCGGGCCTCCTCGTGATCCGGGCGTACCACGAGAGCCGGGGCGAGGGGCACCGGGACGTCTGCCTGATTCCCTCCTCCGCGCACGGGACGAACCCCGCCTCCGCCGTCATGGCCGGGATGAAGGTGGTCGTCGTCGGCTGCGACGAGCGGGGAAACGTGGACCTGGCGGAGCTGAGGGAGAAGGCGCAGGCGCACAGCGACCGACTCGCGGCACTCATGATCACCTATCCCTCCACGCACGGGGTCTTCGAGGAGGGGATCCGCGAGGTCTCGGAGACGGTCCACCGCCACGGGGGCCAGGTCTATCTCGACGGCGCGAACCTGAATGCCCAGGTGGGACTCTGCCGGCCCGGCGACTACGGCGCGGACGTGTGCCACATCAACCTGCACAAGACGTTCGCGATCCCGCACGGCGGGGGCGGACCCGGGATGGGCCCGATCTGCGCAGCCCCTCACCTGGCCCCCTTCCTCCCTGGCCACCCCCTCGCGCCGACGGGGGCGGCGGAGGCGATCGGGCCCGTCGCATCCGCGCCGTGGGGGAGCGCCTCGATCCTCCTCATCTCGTGGGCCTACATCGCCCTCCTCGGCCGGGAGGGGGTCCGCCGGGCGAGCGAGATCGCAATCCTGAACGCGAACTACATGGTGAAACGGCTCGAGGATCACTTCGATGTCCTCTACCGGGGCCCGGGGGGACGAGTCGCCCACGAGTTCATCCTCGACCTCCGGCCCTTTCGAAGGTCTGCGGGGGTCACGGACGAGGACATCGCGAAGCGGCTCATGGACTACGGATTCCACGCGCCCACGATGTCCTTCCCGGTCCCGGGCACGATGATGGTGGAGCCGACGGAATCGGAATCGACGGAGGAGCTCGACCGCTTCGTGGAGGCGCTGATCTCGATTCGCGAAGAGATCCGCCAGATCGAGTCGGGGGAGATGGACCGGGGGAACAATCCGCTGAAGAACGCCCCCCACACGGCGGCGGAGCTCGCCTCGAGCGAGTGGGAGCATCCCTATTCGCGCGAGGAGGCTGTCTTCCCTTCCGCCGCCTCGAGGGCACACAAGTTCTGGCCCGCCGTCCGGCGCGTCGACAACGCCTTCGGCGACCGGAACCTCGTCTGCACCTGCCCACCCGTCGCATCGTACGGGGAGGCGGGGGCGTAGGGGAGCGCCGTGCAGAGACCCGCTGCCGAGCCGCCCGAGGCGTGGCGATCGATCCGTACCCCCCCGCTTCCGGGCGACGAGAACATGGCGCTCGACGTCGCCCTTGCCCGGTGCCACCGGCCGGGCGAGGGGGTGCTACGGATCTACGGGTGGAGCCGGCCAACGCTCTCCTTCGGACGGAATCAGCCGGTGCGGGAACGCTACGCGGAGGTCGCCTCCAGCCTCCTCGGCGGGAGCGCCGTCCGGCGGCCGACGGGGGGGGGCGAGGTACTCCACGACCGGGAGCTCACCTACGCGGTCATCGTTTCCGCCCGCGGGCTCGGCGGACCCCGCGCAATCCGCCGCCGGCTGGGGGAAGCGCTCCTCGAGGCGGTGCGCTCGCTCGGCGTCGAGGCCGAGCTCGCCCCGGGCCTCCTCCCCGCCCCGAGGCCCAAGGAGGAGGGGGCGTGCTTCCGACGCTCCGTCGAGAGCGAGATCGAGTCGGGGGGCCGAAAGCTCGTCGGGAGCGCTCAGGCGCGCCTCGGCGGTGCCGTCCTCGAGCACGGGTCCATCCCACTCGCACGCCCCACCGCGGGGCCGAGGGCGCTCCGGGAGGCCGGGAGCTCACTCTCGGACGCCCTCGGCCGGGAGCTCCCCTTCCGGAGCGTCGCCGATGCGGTGGAGGCCGCGATGATCCGGTCGCTCGGGGGCCGGTGGCGCCGGGGCTCCCCGACAGGGGCCGAGCGAAGGATGGCGGCATCGCTTCGTCCCCACTATGCATCTTCCGCGTGGACCTGGCGCCTCTAGCACGCCGGGAGGACGCAGCCTCACCCCCACCCGCCGAGGAGGGAGCCCGGAAATGACGCCACGTACGGAAGCGCTTTTCGCGTCGGCGGTGCTCGCCGCCCTCCTCGCGGGGTGCGGGGATGGGGACTTCGCTGCCCGCTCCGCCGCGAACCTTCCCCCCTTCTGCCAGGAGGTGCTCCCCCGCGTCGAGGCCTTCCTCGGCGGGTTTCAGCACCCCGAAGGGGAGCGATTCGGGGGAACGGCCGTCGTGGGAACGATCGCGGAGATGCCGAACGGGATGAACGCCCTCGTCTCCACGGACTACGACGGGAGCCAGCATCAGACGTTCGTCCACCTGATGACGCTCGTTCGGCTCGACGAGAATCTCGAGCCCGCCCCGTACCTCGCGGAGTCGTGGGACTTCAACGAGGAGGCGGGGACGCTCACCTTCCGTTTGCGGGACGACGTCCACTGGCACGACGGGACGCTCACGACCGCCGAGGACGTCGCCTTCACCTTCGTGCGGGCCACGGATCCGGAGACCGGATTCCCGAACGCCGGCTTCTGGGCGCACTACGAGGGGGGGGAGGCAGGGGTGCGGGTGATCGACCCCCGGACCGTCGAGTTCTCCGTGGCGCCGCACTCGGAGTACCTGGATTCGTGGCGGTCGACGGCAATCATGCCCGAGCACCTCCTCGAGGACGTGCCTCCGGCGGAACTCCGCCAGCACCCCTTCGGGACCCGCTGTCCCGTCGGGAACGGGCCCTTCGTCTTCGAGAGCCACCAGGTGGATGCGAGCTGGAGCTTCCGGCGTAACCCCGCCTTCCCGGAGGGGCTCGGCGGCCCCCCCTACCTCGAGCGGTACGTCTACCGGATCATCCCGGAGCAGACGACGCTCCTCACCGAGCTCCTGACGGAGAGCATCGACTTCTACGTCTCGCCGGGGCCGGATCAGGCGCCCCGGATCGAGGAGGGCGGGAACGTCGAGCTCAGGGTCTTCCCCTTCCGGGGATACGACATCGTCGCGTGGAACTCCAGGCGCCCGCAGCTCGCGGATGCACGGGTGCGGCAGGCGATCACGCTCGGGATCAACCGCGAGGAGATCGTGGAGGCGATCCGGCGCGGGTACGGCGTCGTCGCAAACGCGGGCGTGCCACCCTTCCATTGGGCGTACCTCGAGGAGGCCACGGACTCGCTCCGCTACGATCCGCCGCGGGCCACCGCCCTCCTCGAGGAGGCCGGGTGGAGCGACCGGGACGGCGACGGCGTGCGCGAGGGCCCGGAGGGGGAGCGGCTCGAGATCACCGTCAAGTACAACCTCGGGAATCAGCAGCGCGAGGACATCGCCCAGATCGTTCAGGCGCAGCTCGCGCCCCTCGGCATCGCCGTCACGCCCCTCGTCGTCGAGTGGGGCACGCTGCTCAACCAGATCAACACCCCCGAGCTCCGGGACTTCGACGGCGTCGTCATCGGGTGGGTCCCCGAGTTTCGCCTGGACGACCGCGACCTCCTTCACTCCGAGGAGGCGGACCAGCCCTACGGGTGGGCCGGGACGGCGGATCCGGAGATCGACCGGCTCGTCGATACGCTCCGCGTCGTGACGAGCCGGGAGGAGGCAATCCCCCTCTGGCATGAGCTGCAGTACCGGCTCCTCGAGGTGCAGCCCTACACCTACCTCTACCACCTCGAACGCCTGGCGGGTCTTAACCGGCGGCTCGAGGACGTCCGGCTGGACGCGCGCGGAGAGTGGGTGGGAATCCGGGAGTGGTGGATCCCCGCCGACCTCCGGTGAGACGGCCGGGGAGATGAGGGAGAGGCATCTCTTCGCCGCGCACGCGGGGGGGAGGGCCCGGTGACGCTCTTCCTCCTCCGCCGGCTCATCCAGGCGGTCCCGCTCGTCCTCGGGCTTGCGACGATCGTCTTCTTCCTCCTGAGCCTCGCTCCGGGCGACGCGGTGTCGTTTCTCGTATCGCCGAACATCACCCCCGAGACGCTCGAGCAGATCCGCAGGAACATGGGGCTCGACCAGCCCATCCATATCCGCTACCTCCGCTGGATGGGCTCGATGCTCACGGGGGACTTCGGGATCTCCCTCTCCCGCAACGAACCCGTCCTCGACATCATCCTCGACATCCTCCCGAACACCCTCGTCCTCTCCCTCTCCGCAATCGTCATCGCCTTCGCGGGCGGGATCCTGATCGGGGTCTTCCAGGCGGTGCGGCAGAACCGGCTCGCCGACAGCGCGCTCAGCGTGATCGGCCTCTTCTTCTACTCGATGCCCTCCTTCTGGCTCGCCCTCATGATGATCCTCGTCTTCAGCCTCGGGGCCCGGAACCTCTGGGAGTGGCCGATCTGGTTCCCCGCCTCGGGGATGACCTCGGTGGAGTACCCGTTCATGAGCCCGGGCGAGCAGCTCCGGGACCGCCTCGCGCACCTCGTCCTCCCCTCCCTCTCCCTCGCTCTCGTCCTTGCCGCCGGGATCGCCCGCTACATGCGCGCGAGCATGCTCGAGGTCATCCGGCAGGACTACGTCCGGACAGCGCGCTCGAAGGGGCTCTCCGAGTTCCGGGTGATCGCGAGGCACGCGCTCCCGAACGGCCTGATCCCGATCGTGACGCTCCTCGGACTCTACCTCCCCACCTTCTTCAGCGGCGCGGTCCTGATCGAGACCGTCTTCGCGTGGCCGGGGATGGGCAGGCTCGTCGTCGACGCGATCTTCCAGCGCGACTATCCGGTCGTGATGGCGGGCACCTTCATCTTCGCGGTCATGGTCGTCGTGGGAAATCTGATCGCGGACATGCTCTACGCGCTTGTGGATCCGAGGATCCGCTATGACTGATCCGACCCCTCCGCCGGCGGCAACCGGACCGGGCCGCGGTGGCGGGGTGCCCGGGCGGCAGCGGGGAGCGCGGAGGCTCCTCGGCGTCCTCCTCCCGGGGCTTCCCTCGATCCTCGACGGCCGGTACGCAGCGGGGAGCGCGGCGCTCCTCCTCTGGCTCGCCCTCCTCGGGACGGCGCTCTTCCGCCCGGGGCGCTTCTCCGAGGCGCTCCTCGGCGCGTGGGACGAGAGGATCGCCCTCGCAACGTGGACGCTCGCCGTGCTCCTTCTCCTCGCGTGGTCCCTACGCGAGGGCGCGGGGGGGCGCACCCGGGGGGGAGTGCGGGCGACGCGGGGCCAGTGGACGCTCGCGTGGGAGGCGTTCCGAAGGAACCGCCTCGCGGTCGCGGCGGCCTCCGTCGTCGTCCTCTCGTACCTCCTCGCGCTCCTGACCCCGCTTCTCGCCCCATTCGATCCGGCGCTGCAGGGAGCGCTCACGACGGAGCGGCTCCTCCCCCCCTCCCCCCTCCACCCGCTCGGAACGGACCAGTTCGCGAGGGACATCCTCTCGCGGGTCCTCTACGGGGCGCGCATCTCGATGACGATCGGTTTCGTGGCAATGAGCATCTCGATGACGATAGGCACCCTCCTGGGCGCCGTATCGGGGTTCGCCGGGGGACGGGTCGACGCGGTCATCATGCGGCTCGTCGACATGGTCCTCTCCTTCCCACGCCTCGTCCTCCTCATCGCGATCATCGCCTTCTTCGAGCCCTCGATCTTCCTCATCGTCGCGGTCCTCGGGCTCACGCAGTGGCCGCACCCGACGAGGCTCGTCCGGGGCGAGGTGCTGAGCATCCGGGAGCGGGAGTTCATACAGGCGGGAACGGCGCTCGGGTTCTCGGGCTCACGCATGGTGCTCCGCCACGTGATCCCGAACACGCTCGCCCCGGTGATCGTGGCGGCGACGCTCGGGATCGGCGACACGATCGTGCTCGAGGCCGGGCTCTCCTTCCTCGGCCTCGGCGTGCAGCCGCCCACCCCCTCGTGGGGCACGATGGTGGCGGACGGGCGGGACAACCTCTTCGGCGCGTGGTGGATCTCCACCTTTCCCGGTCTCGCGATCGTCCTCGTCGTCCTCTCCTTCAACATCGCGGGCGACGGGCTGCGAGACGCCCTCGATCCCCGGTCGAGGAGGTGAGCGCGTTGTCGCTCCTCGAGGTAACGGAGCTTCGCACCCACTTCGCGACCGATGCGGGGACCGCGCGCGCGGTCGACGGCGTCTCGTTCTCCGTCGAGGAGGGGGAGACGGTCGGGATCGTCGGGGAATCGGGGTGCGGGAAGACGGTCGCCGCCCTCTCGATCATGCGGCTCGTCCCGGACCCTCCAGGGCGGATCCTCCCCAGCTCCTCGATCCGCCTGCGGGGACGCGAGCTTGTCGAGCTCCCGGACCGGGCGATGCGGGGGGTGCGGGGACGCGAGGTCGCGATGGTCTTCCAGGAGCCGATGACCTCGCTGAACCCTGTCCTGACCATCGGCGACCAGATCCGGGAGGCGCTCGTCCTCGACGGCCGCGCCGAGGGGCGGAGCGCGCGGGAGGCGGCGATCCGGCTCCTCGGCGAAGTCGGGATTCCGGACGGGGAGGCGCGCTACGCAGAGTACCCACACCAGCTCTCGGGCGGGATGCGCCAGCGCGTCATGATCGCGATCGGACTCGCCCTCGAGCCCGCACTCCTCATCGCGGACGAGCCGACAACCGCACTCGACGTCACGATCCAGGCGCAGATCCTCGCCCTCATCGCGAAGCTCAAGGAACGGCGAAGGATGGGGGTTCTCCTCATCACGCACGATCTCGGCGTGATCGCCGAGGTATCGGACCGCGTCCTCGTCATGTATGCGGGCCAGATCGTCGAGTCCGGGACGGTCGAGGAGATCTTCCGCGCCCCCGCGCACCCGTACACGCAGGGGCTCCTTGCCTCCCTCCCCCAGCTCTCGGCGACGGAGAAGCGGCTCAAGTCGATCCCAGGGTTCGTCCCCGACGCCGCCGCATGGCCGGGAGGCTGCCGCTTCCAGCCGCGCTGCCCCCACGCGTGGGAGAAGTGCGGGGAGCCGCCCCCCATCTTCCCCGGGGAGGAGGGGAACGGGGAGCGGATCATCCGCTGCTGGCTCCCGGGCGAGCCCCGGCGGGGGAACGGGGCACCGCCGCCGCCCACCCTCGTCGCGAGGACGCCGGAACGGCGCCGGGCAGCGGCCCACACTCCAGACCCTCCGGAGGAGGGGGGGCGCCCCCTCCTTCGCGTCCGGGGGCTCAGGAAGTACTTCCCTCTCCGTGGCGGCCGCGGCGGCCGCAACCGGCCCGTCGTTCGGGCCGTGGACGGCGTGTCCCTCGAGATCCGCCGGGGGGAGACGCTCGGGCTCGTCGGCGAGTCGGGGTGCGGGAAGTCGACCGCCGGGCGGGCGATCCTGAGGCTCATCGAGCCGACGGAGGGCGAGGTCTACTTCGGCGGCGAGGACGTCCGCTCGATGGAGGGCGAGGCGCTTCGCGGGCTCCGGCGGCGGGCCCAGATCATCTTCCAGGATCCGTTCGGCTCCCTGAACCCCAGGATGACGGTCGAGGAGATGCTCGGGGAGGTCCTCAAGGTCCACGGCCTCGCCCCGGAGCGGGCGGCACGAAGGGAGCGGGTTCGGGAGCTCCTCGACATCGTCGGGCTCCTCCCCGGGCACGCGGACCGCTACCCGCACGAATTCAGCGGCGGGCAGCGCCAGCGGGTCGGGATCGCACGGGCGCTTTCCGTCGAGCCAGACTTCATCGTCTGCGACGAGCCCGTCTCCGCGCTCGACGTCTCCGTCCAGGCCCAGGTCCTGAACCTTCTTCGCGACCTTCAGCGCGAGTTCGGCCTCACCTACCTCTTCATCAGCCACGACCTGGCCGTCGTTGAGCACGTGAGCGACCGGGTCGCCGTCATGTACCTCGGACGGATCGTCGAGACCGCGGCCGTCAGCCGCCTCTACCGGGAGGCGCGCCACCCCTACACCCGCTGCCTCCTCTCCGCGATTCCCCGCCCCGAGCCGCGCGGGGCGGGCCAGGAGGAGCGGATCCTCCTCCAAGGGGACATCCCCTCCCCGATTGCCCCGCCACCGGGGTGCCCCTTCCACCCCCGGTGCTGGCACCCCGCAAAGGACGAGGCATGCACGGGGATCGTTCCCTCGCTCGAGCCCGCGGGGACACAGGAGCACCACGCCGCATGCATCAAGCTCGCCCCGGGATCCGACCCTTGACAGTCACGGAAGGTGCGTTCATTTTCGGTTCTCTCAAAATCGGAGTCTCATGGCCCTGAGCAGGTTCGGGCCAAGAGCGTCAACTACTTCGTCAGGAGGTTCCCCTTGGTCGGCAAAACGCTTTTCTACAGCGCCCTTCTCCAGATCCCGGGGATGGACCAGCCGGACCTGGGCCTCACGCAGCAGCTGCAGTTCGCGTGGGACGAGATGGGGTTCATGCGCTGGCCGCTGAGCATTTGTCTCGGGATCGGCATTCTCGTGATCATCTGGAAGTTCTTCGACCTGCTGGCAAAGAGCGCCCGGACCAAGAGAATCCTCTCCTCGGTGAACGAACTCCTCTCGGATCACCACGTCGATGAGGCGATGGAGATTTGCCGCGATTCGAAGTCGCCGGCCGCAAACATCCTCTTCGCCGGGCTCGAGCGCCGGGACGAGGGCACGGAACGGGTGATGAAGGCGATCGAGAACCAGGGTCTCCTCGAGCTCTCGAAGCTCGAGAAGGGTCTCGTCATCCTCGCGACGCTGACGAACATCGCACCCCTCCTCGGCTTTCTCGGGACGGTGATCGGGATGATCATCGCCTTCCAGGCGATCGAGGTCGCGGGCGAGGTGGAGGCGACGCTCGTCGCGGGCGGGATCAAAGTAGCGCTCCTCACGACGGCCACCGGACTCGCAATCGCGATCCCGGTCAGCATCGCGCACAACTACTTCGTCTCGACGATCGACTCGCTGGTCATCGACATGGAGGAGTCCGCGCAGAAGATGATCGACACCCTGCACGCGATTCAGGCGAAGGAGGCGTAAGTCCCCTTCGAGCGCCTCCGCTAGACACGCAGGGGCCACCTCGCCGAACCCGGCCGGGGTGGCCCCTTTCTCTTGCCCCCCGGCAGGGCCCCGGCGATGACCCCTCCCCCGGATGAGCGGCCAAGGCTCTTCCTCATCGATGCGTACGCCCTCATCTACCGGGCCTTCTTCGCGTTCATCCAGCGGCCGCTGACGAACACGCGGGGGGAGAACACCTCCGCGCCGTGGGGATTCCTGAACTTTCTCCTCACAATCCGCGACGACTGCGATCCCGCCTACCTCGCGGTCGTCTTCGATGCGGGGCTCAGCCGCCGCGACGAGGAGTTCCCCGAGTACAAGGCGACGCGGGAGAGCATGCCGGACGAGCTCCGCGCCTCCCTCCCCCGGATCCGGGACCTCGTCGGAGCCTTCAACGACGAGATCGTGGAGCTCGAGGGGTACGAGGCGGATGACGTGATCGGAACGCTGGCCCGGCAGGCGACGGCCGCCGGGGTCGAGGCGGTCGTCGTCTCGGGAGACAAGGACTTCCATCAGCTCGTGGGACCCGGGGTCCGCCTCCTGAACCCGGGCCGGGGGGGACCCTCCGGCGTCGCCTCCCACTGGGTCGACGAGTCGAATGCCTCCGAGCGGCTCGGCATCGCGCCCGACCGGGTCGTCGACTTCCTCGCGCTCGTGGGAGACGCGTCGGACAACGTCCCGGGAGCGCCCGGGATCGGGGCGGGGTGGGCGCGGCGCCTCCTGACGGAGATCGGCCCCCTCGAGGAACTCCTCGCCCACCCGGAGCGGATCCCCTGGAAGTCGAAGCGGAGCTCGCTCGAGGAGAATGGGGAGCAGATCCGCCTCTCCAAGCGACTCGTCACGATCCAGACGGATCTCCCGATCGAGCTTGACCTGGAGCGCCTCCGCCTCGGGGAGCCGGACCTCCCGCGCCTCCGGGAGCTCTGCGTCGACCTCGGCTTCCGCTCCCTCCTCGAGCGGTTCTCGAAGGAGGAAGACGCGTCCCCGGAGGGGGAGGAGAAGAAGAGCGAGTGCCGGGTCCTCTCGTCGGCCCCGGAGGTGGAGCGGGCGGTGGAGGAGGCAAGGCAGGCGGGGAAGGTTGCACTCAAGTTCTTCGCCACATCGGAGGAGCCGATGAGGGCGAAGCTCGTCGGCCTCTCCCTCGCATGGGAGGCGGGCGCCGGCGTGTATCTCCCCCTCGGGCACGAGGCGCCCCCCCCGGACAGCCTCCTCGAGGGAGAAGGCCCCGCGCCGAACCTGCCTCCGCTCACCGATCCTGGGATGGCCTCCCTGCGGGCCCTTCTCGAGGATCCGGGAGTTCCGAAGGTGGGCCACGACCTGAAGGAGGATATCCTCCTCCTCCGCCGGGCAGGGGTGGTCCTGGGAGGCGTGGACTTCGACACGATGGTGGCTTCCTACATCCTCGATCCGGGGCGCCGCCAGCACACGATCGGCTTTGTCTCCGCCGATGTGCTCGGCCGCCCGCTTGCCCCGCTCGCCGAGCTCACGGGTCGGGGGAGGAAGCGGATCCCCGTCGAGGAGGTGACACCCGAGGCGGCGTGCGGCGCACTCTGCCGCAGGGCGGAGCTCTCACTCGAACTCGCCTCCCGCTTCTCGCCCGAGCTCGCCGAGGAGGGGATGGGGAAGCTCTTCCGCTCCCTCGAGATGCCGCTCGTCCCCCTCCTCTCCGAGATGGAGGAGGCGGGGATCCGCATCGATCCCGTCTTCTTCGCCGGGATGAGCCGGAGGCTCGAGGAAGAGCTCACGCTCGTCAGGCAGGAGATCTTCAAGGAGGCGGGGGGCGAATTCAACGTCAACTCGAACCCGCAGCTCCGGGAGATCCTCTTCGAGAAGATCGGGCTTCCCGTCGTCAAACGGACGAAGACCGGCCCGTCAACGGACGCATCCGCCCTGGAGGAACTGGCGGCCCACGGCTACACCCTCCCCCGCCATCTCATCGAGTATCGGCAACTCGAGAAACTCCGCTCCACCTACGTCGACGCGCTCCCGAAGCTCGTGAACCCGTCCACGGGCCGGATCCATGCCTCCTTCAACCAAGCGGTCGCCGCCACGGGCCGGCTCTCCTCGTCGAACCCGAACCTGCAGAATATCCCGATCCGCACCGCACTCGGACGGGAGATCCGCAAGGGGTTCGTCCCCGACGAGGGGCACCTCCTGTTCGCCGCCGACTACTCGCAGATCGAGCTCCGGATCCTCGCCCACTTCTCCGGGGATCCGGCCTTCGTCACGGCCTTCCGGGAGGGGATCGACATCCACCGCCAGACCGCATCCGTCATCTTCGGCACACCGGTGGAGGAGGTCATCCCCGAGGAGAGGGCGCGCGCGAAGACGATCAATTTCGCGACGCTCTACGGACAGGGCGACTTCTCGCTCGGACGGCAGCTCGGCATTCCCCGGAAGGAGGCAGCCCGCTTCATCCATAGCTACTTCGAGCGATTCTCCGGGGTGCGCGCCTTCCTGGATCGCCAGATCGAGATGGCGAAGGAGGAGGGGTACGTCGAAACGCTGAGCGGACGGAGGCGCTACGTCCGCGAGCTGAAGTCACGGAACTGGAACGTCCGCCAGTTCGGGGAGCGCATCGCCCAGAACACCCCGGTCCAAGGCTCCGCAGCCGACCTGATCAAGGCGGCGATGATCCGGATCCGCTCCGAGCTCCGGGCGGCTGGCCTCTCGAGCCGGCTCCTCGTCCAGGTCCACGACGAGCTCGTCTTCGAGGTCCCGGACCCCGAGCTCGATCGCCTCCGCGAGATCGTCGTCCGGAACATGGAAGGGGCGATGGAGCTCGCCGTCCCCCTCCGGGTGGATGTAGGGACCGGGCGCTCGTGGTACGATTGCAAGGGATAGCCGGCCGGGACACGGACCGCGCACGTCTGGGCTCTGGACAGGTTGCGGGAGGGGAGGCCTCCCGAATGGGGTCAGGGGGCCGCCCAGAACCCCGAGAGAGAATCGCCGTGAGGGCTCTCCCGGAGCTTCTCGAAGGCGCGGTTTCGGATCTGGCGGATTCGTTCCCTCGTCACGCCAAGTAGGGAACCGATCTCCTCGAGCGTCCTCTCCTCCCCATCGTCCAGCCCGTAGTAGAGGTAGAGGATCTTGCGCTCGCGCTCGGTCAGATACGACTCGAACATCGTCTCGAGGAACTCCCGACGGGCCATCGCCTCCACGCCGTCCTCGATCTCCGCGGACTCGGCGCCGGCGAACCGCTCGCCGAACGACGCGCTGTCGCGGTCGCTCCGGTCGATCGGAGCGTCGAGGGAGAGCTCGCTCGCGGCCACCCGGCGAAGAGCGCGGATCGTCTCAATCGGCTCCGACATGTCCTCGGACAGCTCCTGGTCCGTGGGGGGACGACCGAGCTGCTGCGTCAGCGCCGTGTTCGTCCGCGCGAGGCGGGCCAGATTCGAATTCTGATTGAGCGGGATGCGCACGGAGCGCGTCTGCTCGGCGAGCGCTTGGAGGACGGTCTGGCGGATCCACCAGACCGCGTACGATATGAACTTGACCCCCTTGTCCGGATCGAACTTCTTCACGGCCTTGAGGAGGCCCTCGTTTCCGATACAGACGAGCTCGGCGAGCCCGAGCCCGCGGCCCTGGTACTTCTTCACGTAGGAGATCACGAAACGCAGGTTCGCGGTGACGAGGCGCTCGGCGGCCTCCTTGTCACCGGCGCGAGCCCGCCGCGCGAGGGCACGCTCCTCGTCCGGATCCTGGATAAGCGGGTATTTCTCTACGTCCTGCAGGTACTGGTCGAAGGAATCGAGTCCGCGAGTGGCAGAAAACATCAACTCCACATCACCCCTCTGAAGAGTCTCGGGCAAATGCGATACAGGGGACCCCGTCGGCCACTCAGCCCCTGTACCCCCGCACGTTGCGCAACGTTTGCTTGGATTGCATTCACCTCCGGGGATCCCTCGACGCAGGGGATTGAAGCTATAAACAGAGGAATCTCGAGTCAAAGCCCCCCCTGGACGGCGCCGAAATGCCCCTTTCGCAAGCGCTTGAGGCTGCCTCGCCAACGTTCTCCCGCTCGGCTCTGCCGCGATCGGGCTGGGCGGGACGGCGCATCCATGGACGAACCCCCTCCATCGCGTCACCTTACTGCGGGAACGCGATGGAGCTGCTCGCCACTTTAGAATCGGACACCGAGGCATCCGGACCATGAAGCAGGAACCGGGGAAACCTCCCATGCAAGACACGGCGATTCCGAGCCGGCACGGGCTCGATCTTCACGGCATCAAGCCCTCCTTCCCGGTGCACTGGGACCCGTCCCCGGCGGAGCTCTACGCCGCGGCGCTCGCCCGGGGGGAAGGGGAGCCTACCGAGGACGGCGCCTTCTCGGCCAAGACCGCACCCCACACGGGGCGATCCCCCTCGGACCGCTTCATCGTCCGCGATGCGGTAACGGCGGGAAGCGTGGACTGGGGTGCGATCAATGCGCCCCTTCCCCCGGATGCGTACCGGCGTCTCAAGGAAGACGTGATCGCGCACCTGGGCGGGAAGGAGCTGTTCGTCAAGAACTCCCGGGCCGGGGGGGAGGGTGCGGCTGGGATCCGGGTGCGGGTCGTCAGCACCTCGGCGTGGCACACCCTCTTTGCCCACTACATGCTGATTCGGAGCGAGCCGTCCGACGCACCGGCGCCGAAGCCCGACTTCACAGTTCTCCATGCCCCGGGGATGCAGGCGAATCCCGGGAGGCACGCGACCCGGTCGGGCACCTTCGTCGTGCTGAACCTGACGGATCACGTCGCCCTTATCGGCGGGACCCGCTACGCGGGGGAGATCAAGAAGTCGATCTTCTCGGTCCTCAACTTCCGCCTCCCGGAACGGGACATCCTCCCGATGCACTGCTCCGCAAATGTGGGCCCGTCGGGTGACTCAGCCCTCTTCTTCGGACTCTCGGGGACGGGGAAGACGACCCTCTCCGCAGATCCGCACCGCGGTCTTATCGGAGATGACGAACACGGGTGGGGCGCCGACGGGATCTTCAACTTCGAGGGCGGATGCTACGCGAAGGCGATCCGGCTCTCGGCCGAGGCCGAACCGGAGATCTACGGGGCGTGCCGGCGCTTCGGCACGATCCTCGAGAATGTGGTCCTCGACCCTGAAACGAGCGCGGTGGACTTCGACGACGCTACGATCACGGAGAACACCCGCGCCTCCTACCCGATTGATTTCATCCCGAACGCCATCGTCCCCGGGCGGACGGGTCACCCCGACAACGTGATCTTCCTCAGCTGCGACGCCTTCGGGGTCCTCCCCCCCATCTCCCGCCTCACCACCGCCCAGGCGATGTACCACTTCCTCTCCGGCTACACGGCGAAGGTCGCGGGCACAGAGCGAGGCGTCACCGAGCCGAAGGCCGTCTTCTCGGCCGGCTTTGGCGCGCCCTTCCTCCCGAGGTATCCGACCGTCTATGCACGGATGCTCGGGGAGCGGATCCGCGAACACGGAAGCCGCGTATGGATGATCAACACCGGGTGGGTTGGGGGCCGCGCGGGTGAGGTCGACCGGGTGCGGCTCGGCTATACCCGCGCGATGGTCCGCGCCGCGCTCGATGGTGCACTCGACGGAGCGGAGACCACGGCGGATCCGTACTTCGGCGTCGAGGTGCCCACCCGCGTGCCCGGGGTCCCCCCGGAGATCCTCCTCCCCGCAGATTCCTGGGGATCGGCGGAGGCGTACCGGAGCGCGGCCACCCGACTCGCGGAGATGTTCCGGGAGAACTTCCGGAGCTACGACGGCGAAGCCGGCCCGGAGGTCGTGGCGGCGGGTCCGCGGCTACCGGGCCCCACCGGCTGACTCGGTCCCGGCTCCGGCCGGGACCCCTCCCGCCGCGCCCCTCCCCGCGAGTGCGGGGATCCTACAGGGGAGGCGCGCCCTCCCCGGGCCCCGAGCCCGGCGACGCACTCTCGAGCGCGAGCGGGAGGACCTCGTCGAGCCCCCGGACAAGCTGCACGGTGAGCATGTCGAGCACCCCCTCCGGGATGTCCTCGAGGGCCGCCTCGTTGTCGGCGGGAAGGATGATCTCGTGGATCCCCGCGCGCACGGCGCCGAGGATCTTCTCCTTCACTCCGCCGATCGGGAGGACGCGACCGGTCAAGGTCAGCTCTCCCGTCATCGCCACGTCCCGCCGCACCTTCCGCCGCGAGAGGGCGGAGAGGAGGGCGACGGCCATCGTGATCCCGGCCGACGGACCGTCCTTCGGCACCGCGCCCTGCGGGACGTGGATGTGCACGTCTGTCCCCTTGAGCGACTCCGGAGCGGTCCCGTACGCCTCCCCGAGGCTCTTTGCCACCGTCCAGGCCGCCCGTCCCGACTCCTGCATGACGTCCCCGAGCTGACCGGTCAGGAGGAGGCGTTCCTCCCCCGGCATGACGCTCGCCTCCACGAAGAGGATGTCACCCCCCACCGGGGTGTAGAACATCCCGGTCGCGACACCAACCGCATTTTCGGTGCGCATCTTCTCGGGGTGGACCCGGGGCCGGCCCAGCAGCGCGCGAAGCTCCTCGGGCGTGACCCGAAAGCGGGCAACCTCATCGCCGGCGATCTTCCTCGCCACCTTCCTCGCCACCTTCCCCAGCGCCCGCTCGAGTTGCCGGACGCCCGCTTCCCGGGTGTGCTGGGAAGTCACGCAGAGGACCGCTTCGTCCGTGATCTCGAGCTCGTCCTCCTCGAGCCCCGCCTCCTCCCGCTGCCTCGGCATCAGGTACCGCTTCGCGATCTCCAGCTTCTCCCCCTCGGTGTAGCCGGAGAACTCCACTCGCTCCATCCGGTCGAGGAGCGGGGAGGGGATCCGGTCCGCATAGTTCGCCGTCGCGATGAACAGGACCTCCGACAGATCGAAGGGGATCCCCATGTAGTGGTCCGTGAAGCTCACGTTCTGCGCGGGATCCAGGACCTCGAGAAGGGCGGACGAGGGGTCCCCCTGGAAGGAGACTCCCAGCTTGTCCACCTCGTCGAGAAGGAAGACGGGGTTCTTCGACTTGACGCGCCGCATCCCCTGGATGATCCGCCCGGGCATCGCCCCCACGTAAGTGCGCCGATGGCCGCGGATATCGGCCTCGTCCCGCGCCCCGCCAAGGGAGATGCGGGCGTACTTCCGGTCGAGGGCCCGGGCAATCGAACGCGCGATCGACGTCTTCCCGACCCCGGGGGGACCGGTGAAGAGGAGGATCGGCCCCTTTCCTACGAGATCGCGCGCGTCGGACTCCCCCTCGGCGGGCGTTCGATCGTCCGCGGCCTCCCCACCTTCCGCGGCCGGGATGTCCGCCTCCCCCGGCTCGAGCCCTTCCGGCGCCTCCGCAAGGTCGCCCGCCGCTGCCTCCCCCTCCTCTCCGGGCGCACCACCCTCCTCCCCCCCGGGCGCCGCCACGCTCCGGTCCATCTGCAGCTTCCGGACCGCCAGGAACTCGACGATCCGGTCCTTTACGTCATCGAGTCCGTAGTGGTCCTCGTGGAGGATCTCGTCCGCGGCTGCGAGGTCGATCTTGTCCTCGGTCCTCGCACTCCACGGAAGCTCCGTGACCCACTCGAGGAAGGTCCGGATCACTTGGTACTCGGCCGACTGCGGGAGGGTGCGCTCGAGGCGCCTGAGCTCCCGATCCACCTCGGTTCGCGCTTCCTCCTCCAGTTCGAGCGCCTCGATCCTCGCGCGGAGTTCCTCGACCTCCTCCTTCTCATCCTCGTCGCCGAGCTCGCGGCGGATCTGCTTCATCTGCTCCCGGAGAAGCATCTCGCGCTGCCGCTCCCCAAGCTCCTCCTGTACGCGCGCCTGGATCTCCTCCTGCGCCTCGATCCTCGCCAGCTCGCGCTCGACGGCGACGAGCGCCCTCCGCATCCGCTCCTCGTCGTCGAGGACCTCGAGGAGCTTCTGCTTGTCCGCCGTCGGGAGATCCAGGTAGAAGGCCACGAGGTCCGCGAAGGAGCCGGGCTCGTCCACGCCCTGGATCAGCTGACTCAGCGCCTCGGCCGGGACGCCGCGCCGAGTCCCAAGCTCGGCGGCACGATCCCGGAGCTCCTTGTCCAGAGCCTGGAACCCCGGCGTCTCAGGGCTCTTCGGCGCGACCCGGGCGAGCGAAACGAGTTGGGCTTGGAGCATCTCCTTCCCCCCGCCCTCGTACGAGACGGCTTCGGCGCGCTCATCCCCCTGAACGAGAAGCTGGAGACCCCCTCGCGCCCGGTGCGCCTGAAGGACGCGGACCACCGTGCCGACGGAGTAGAGGACCTCCTCGGCGGGCTCTTCGGCGGGCTCCCGCTGAGAGACGGCAAAGAGACGGCGATCCCCCTCGAGCGCCTCCTGCACCGCAGCCACCGTGCCCGGCCGGCCCGCAGCGATCGGAACCGCAACGCCCGGATACACCACCGTCTCCTTCAGGGGAAGGACCGGCAGATCGAACCCCTCACCCATCACCAACCCTCAATTGTAGATTGCGCCCCGAAGGGCGTTCGGCGTCCCGAACCACGCCTCCCGTCGGAGGAGCGGGGTATGCGCGCGGCGCGCAGCCTCTCCAAGCTTGCAAGATTCCTGCCACCCTGGCCACCCTCGAAGTATACCGGTCCGGCGGGAGGCCTGCCATTCTGGCGGCCAGTGCCGGAAGATACGGAGCCTCGCTTCCGGAGACTATGGCGGGCCGGGAATCGCGGCTTCGATCGTCGTCCCGGTGGCCGCCGCGACTTCCCCGGAGGGGGGGAGACGGCGCGGACGCGGCAGGAGTGCCGTGTCCGCCGCACCCCCCCGCGGCGGGTTAGACAGCACCCGCCCCGCGGGCTGGGGTGCGCGACCGCGGAGAGGCATTATAATCCTCCCGTCCGGGCCCGCGCGGGGCGCCGCACGGAACTCGCGAGCGATCCGCGTGTCACCCAGTCAGAGGAAGCTCGAACGGTGCGGATGAGGCGGAACGGGAGGGGTCGAGTGCATCACCCGGTGGACGCGCGGGAACGCCCCGGCGCCGCTCGCGCGGGAAGCAGGCTCTGCGTTCCGCGGCGGAGGCGCTCCTCCCGCGCCCTTCTCCTCCTCGCTCCGGCCGTGGGGGCCGCGCTCCTCCTCCGGACGCCGCTCGCTGCCCAGTCCGCGGGTGCATCCGAAGCCGACGCATCGGGAGCGGAGAGACTCGCGACCCTCCTCTCCGAGCCCGCACCGAGCGCGGCCGTGCAGGAGACGGCAATCCGAGGGCTGAGGGAGGCGCTCGAGGCGTGGGACGACGGTGACCACACCTCCGCGGCCCACCGGGCCGACTCCGCCCTCGCCCTCCTCCCCACACTCTCGGACTGGCGGCCCCTCCTCGTGGCCGAGCTTCTCGCCCCCGCAGGCGACACCTCCGGGGTGCGCTCCGCGCTCGAGCGGCTGCATGCGGCGGAT
Source organism: Longimicrobiales bacterium (assembly GCA_965206975.1). Taxonomy (GTDB): domain Bacteria; phylum Gemmatimonadota; class Gemmatimonadetes; order Longimicrobiales; family Gaopeijiaceae; genus JAAXGI01. Next base: position 1,191,845 of record OZ242253.1, read on the forward strand.
CCCCACCTCTCGAACTGGAGCTGGGCCGCGCTCGCCGACGCGCACGAGGAGGCGGGGGATCTCTCCGGCGCGAGCCGGATCGCCCGGGACCGGGCCGGCCGCGAGCGGGACGCCGCACGCGCAGCCCGGGCCTGGCACAGGGCGGGCTCGCTCGCCCTCGAGGCGGGCGACTCCGTGCGGGCGGAGGCGGACCTTCGCCAGGCACTCGACTACGGCCCGCGCTACGAGGGAGCCCGGGACGCCTCCATCCTGATCGATCGGGCGGGGTGGCCGCTCGAACCTTCGGAGGAGCTTCGCCTCGGACGGGCGCTCCTCGCCGCGCGCGCGTGGGAGCCGGCCTACAACCGGCTCGCCCCCTACGTCGTCGAAGGGGCGACGCCCGTGCCGGCCGACCGGGACGAGCTGCTCGTAGGGCTCGGGGAAGCGCTTTTCCGCTTCGGGCGCTACCGGGAAACGGAAGAGGTGCTCTCGCCGCTGACCGGGGCGGACGCTCCGGGCGAACTCCGTGCACCCGCCCTCTACTGGACCGGACGGGCCCTCCTGCGCCGGGGGGAGGTGGGGGGCTCCGAATCCACGCTCCTCGGCCTCGCCGAGTCGCACCCGGACTCGCCGTGGGCCGAGCGGGGCCTCTACTCCCTTCTCACCTACGAGCTAGAGACCGGGTTCGGCCCGAGGGCGCGCCGCTTCCTTGGCGAGCTCCTCGGGGTGAGCCTGAGAAGCGCGGAGACGCGCCTGACCGTCGTCGAGCTGGGCTCGTCCGATTACCTCTCCGGGGACCACGACGCTGCGGCGGAGACCTTCGAACGGTACCGCGCGGCGACCCGGAGCGCTTCCGCCCGGCAGCAGGCGGGATACTGGGCCGCGCTCAGCCGCGAGCGGGCCGGCGACCCGGAGGAGGCCAGGCGGCATCTCCTCGGCGTCTACGAGGAGGACCCCCTCACCTTCTACGGCGTCCTCGCGGGAGAGGAGATCGATGCGCCCCTCCTCCCGGCCGACCTCCCCACGGGACCCGCGGCCACGGCGGCAGGCGGCGAGGCCGAGTTCACGAACGCCATCCTCCGGCTCCGGGTGCAGCGGCTCGTCCCCACGGAAGGGTCGCTCACCTTCGAGTTCGATCGGCTCACCAAGTACTTCGCCGATCGGTTCGGGGGAAGCTACGAGTTCGCCGAGGCGCTGATCGAGGGTGGCCTCCCCCTGCAGGCGATCACCCTCGGGCGAAGGATCCGGTCGGAGGAGGGACGCTGGAACCTCCGCCTCCTCAGGATCGTGCACCCCTTCCCCCACCGGGAGATCGTCCTCCGCGAGGCGCGGGTGCGCGGGCTCGATCCGTTCTTCGTCGCCGGGCTCATCCGGCAGGAGTCCGGCTTCGATGCGGAGATCTCGAGCAGGTCGGGAGCGTGGGGGATGATGCAGCTCATGCCGCCGACGGCGAGGGAGGTCGCCGCCAATCTCGACATCTCCTACTCGCTCGAGGGGCTGAGGGACCCCGCCACGAATGTCAGGCTCGGGAGCTCCTACCTCGCGAGCATGGTGCGCCGCTTCGACGGCAGGCCGGAGGATGTCCTCTCGGCGTACAACGCGGGGCCGGGGCGTATGAGGAGCTGGCAGGGAGGGTCCACCTACCGGGACCGGGACGTGTTCGTCGAGCACATCCCCTTCGAGGAGACGAGGAACTACGTGAAGTCCGTGCAGATGTACGCGCGCATCTACTCGGCGCTCTACGCGTGCGGGGACTTCGAGCCGTGCCTCGGGCTCGACTACCGGACTCTCCTCGAGGAGAGTCCGCTCGCCGGGGGCGCGCCGGGCACGCTCCGACCCGGCTGACCGGCCGGGCTCTTCCGGAACCCGGGGAAGGCGGCGATGGTACCCCCGGAGCCTCCGGCCCCCCCCGGCACGGGGAAAGACGCCCGCGAACGAGCGCCGATCCCCCTCCCCGGCAACCATCAACGGGATGACCAGGTGACACCCCCCTCGAGACCCGCCACGCTCGGAGCGCTGAAGGAGAGCGGGTATGCGACCCGCTCCGTGAAGGAGGAGGTCCGCGCCAACCTCGTCGCCAAGCTCAGGAGAGGAGACGCGCTCTTCCCCGGAATCCGGGGATACGACGACACGGTCGTCCCCCAGCTCATCAATGCGATCCTGGCGCGCCAGGACCTGATCCTCCTCGGGCTCAGGGGTCAGGCCAAGAGCCGGATCCTCCGGCAGATGACCGCTTTTCTGGATCCGGAGATCCCCGTTCTCGCGCACTCGGAGGTGAACGACAACCCCCTGGCTCCGATCTCGAAGGAGGGACGGCGCCTCGTCGAGGAGGCGGGCGACGATGCCCCGGTCGCATGGCTCCCCCGGGAGAGCCGCTACGTGGAGAAGCTGGCCACGCCGGACGTTACGGTGGCGGACCTGATCGGCGACGTGGACCCGATCAAGGCGGCGCGGGGCGGCCACCTCCTCTCCGACGAGCTGACGATCCACTTCGGGCTGCTGCCGAGAGCGAACCGGGGGCTCTTCGCGCTGAACGAGCTTCCGGACCTCTCGGGAAAGATCCAGGTCGGGCTCTTCAATATCCTCGAGGAGGGGGACATCCAGATCAAGGGCTTCCCCGTCCGCCTCGTACTCGACGTCTTCCTCCTGTTCACGGCGAACCCGGAGGATTACACGGCGCGGGGGAAGATCATCACCCCCCTCAAGGACCGCATCGGTGCCGAGATCCGGACGCATTACCCGCACGACGTGGCGACGGGGATCGAGATCACCCGCCAGGAGGCGTGGGTCGAGCGGGACGCCGCCGCCGTCACCGTCCCCGACTTCGTCGCCGAGGTGGTCGAGCGCCTCGCATTCCTCGCACGCGGGGACAAGCGGGTGGATCAGCGCTCGGGCGTGAGCCAGCGCCTCCCGATCAGCGTCCTCGAGGGCGTGGTCTCGAACGCCGAACGGCGGGCGCTTCGGCTGGGAGAGGATGAGGCGATCCCCCGGATCGGCGACATCTACGCCTCACTCCCGATGATCACCGGGAAGATCGAGCTCGAGTACGACGGGGAGCTCCAGGGGGCGGCGAGGATCGCGCGCGAGCTGATCGCGGGCGCCTCGAAGGAGGCCTACGAGGCGCGTGCAGGGGGGGCGGACGTGGCGGAGATCGTGGAGTACTTCGAGTCCGGCGGCGCCCTCCAGGTCTCCGACGATGCCGCGGCCGGGGCATGCATCCAGGGGTTCGAACAGGTGCCGGGCCTCCTCGAGCTCGTCGCGCTGACGGGGCTCGCATCGGAGGGTGCCGGCGCGGGCACGCGCGCGGCGGCGTGCGAACTCGTCCTGGAGGCGCTCGTGGCAAGCCGCCGGATCTCCCGCTCCGAGGGCGGCTACGGGAGGGCGAGGCACACCTCCTCCCTCGGCCACGGGCCGGGCCAGGGGTTCGATCCTCCGGGCGCGTGACCCCGCACGCCCCTCCGGCCGGCTACCTCAGGAGGGCCAGAGCCACCCGAAGACACCGGCCGTGACGAGGGCGTAGACGAAGCCGTCGAACATCGTCCTGAGCGTCATCCCCCAGTTCCGGTGATACCATATGGAGGCCTGGGGGAGGGCAAGCGCGTACCCGGCGAACGCCACCGTACCGACGTACCGAAAGACTTCCATATACCCGGCACCGGGCGGGAGGGCGAGGCCGGCGACGTATCCCGCGAAGACCCCCACCACGACCGAGTAGGCGAACCACTGCGCGAGGCTCCTGCCCATCCCCGTGACCCCGGCCGGAATAACCGTCAGGAGGGCAACGGGCCCCTCCGTGACCTTCTCGATCCACCCGGGATCGCGCATCTCCTGGGGGCTCCCGGCGTACGGGATCGTGTAGTCGCCCGGCGGGATCCCGGCGCTGCGGAGCGCTGCGCGGACCTCGTCCTCGGAGGGGACACGCCCGAGGTCGCCCTTGTGATACGGGAGGAGCATGTGGATGATCGAGCTCACGACGAAGACGGCGGCGGCCGAGAGGAGGACGGGGATCGAGAGGGACAGCACGGGGACCATGGCGTGCTCCTGGCGTTCGGGTGGAGGGAGGCGGCGCGACCTCCGGGGAAGTGAGAGGAGAAGGTGTGCGCGCCTCCGGGCGATGACAAGGACGCCGCCGACGCCGCCGTCTCCGCCGTCCTCGTTATCGAAGCGGCGAGCGGTTACTCTACGCGATTGACCGCGGCATGAAGCCAGGGGGCCGCCGCGGCACCTTACGCAGCACTCCCGCCGAGAGGAGGGTTCAGCCTATGAACATTCGCAATCTTCTCACCGTGAAAGGCGAGGACGTGGTCACGGTCACACCGGAGCTCACCGTGCTTCGCGCGATGCGGATCCTCGTCGAGCACAACATCGGCTCCGTCGTCGTCGCGGAGGACGAGAAGATCAAGGGCATCCTCACCGAGCGGGATATCCTCCGCCTTGCCGCGGACGATCCGGACCGCCTGGAAACGAGCCTCGTCGGCGATGCGATGACGACGGACCTTGTCGTCGCGGTGCCCGACGACGATCTGCCTTACGTCATGGAGGTCATGACCCGGAATCGCGTGCGGCACCTCCCCGTAATCGAGAACGAACGACTCGTCGGCATCCTCTCGATCGGGGACGTGGTCAATGCGCTCCGCACCACCGCCGAGGTCGAGAACCGCGACCTGCGTAGCTACATCCACGGCGTGGTCCGGTAGCCGCGGCGCGGCCGGGGGGCTCCATCCCCCGCGGACCGCTCCCGAGGCCGGCCCCGGGGCGAGCCTCGCCGGAGGGACCGCCGGGGGAAGACCCCGGTAGCGCGAGGCCCGCGCGGGGGAGGCCGCGCCGCTTCACGTCCGGCTGCCACGACACCGCCGGAGCGGCCGGAGCAGGGGGGACCGCGCCGGCCCTCCCTCCCCTCCCTCTCGACGCGGCGCGGGAAGAAGCGCGGGAGGCCACAGCCGCGGAAGGCCGTCAGAAGAGCTGCCTCAGGAGCTTAGTCTGGGCCACCCCCATGGGGAGGTCTCTCGCGTGGGCGCCGCTCACCCACCGGTATGGACCCGGAAGATCCGGGAGCCACTCCACCTCCCGGATTTCGAAGCGGAAGGGGGCGTACGTGACCCGGCGATGCGTGAACTCGTGCCGGACGGGGCGGAGCTTTTCCGGCGGTCCGATCCCGACGCGGCCGGTGGCCGGGCGGTCGGGCTCTCGCGAGTGTCGACCGCACGCGGGCCGGGCTGCTCCCACCAGTCGGGCGGCCAGCTCGCTCGCCGCCCGACCCGCCTGAGCGCACACCTCGACTTCTTCGGCCGGCAGCTCCCACATGCCGCCGAGGAGACCTCCGGTCGGCCGCCGCCTCAGGAGCGCCACCGGCGGGTCCGCGGTCCGGCAAACGAGCCCCGCGCACGCCATCGTGAGCGCGGGCACGGGCCCGCGATACCGGCGCGCCGGTATCGCCTCCTGCGTGCCGGACCTCCTCGCGCCACAGTGGCGCGAGACCGGACACCCCCCGCACCTTGGACTGCGGGGGAGGCAGATCCGGGATCCGAGCTCCATCAGCGCCTGGTTGAAGCTTCCGGGATCCGCCGGGTCCACGAGGACGCCCGCCCACTCTTCGAGCACGCGCGCGGTCGGGCTCGGTTCATCCATGAGGCGGGCCAGCACTCGCCTTGCGTTCGCGTCGACCGCGCCCACGGGAAGGCCGTAGGCGATGGAAGCCACCGCTCCGGCCGTGTAGGGGCCGACGCCCGGGAGCGCGCGGAGCGCGCCGGGCGCCGAGGGAACGCGGCCGCCGTGACGCCGCACGATCTCGCGGGCCGCCCGGCGGAGGTGAAGCGCCCGCGAATAGTAGCCGAGCCCCTCCCACGCCTTCAGCACCTCCTCCTCGCTCGCCTGCGCGAGGGCGGCGATCGTCGGGAACCGCCGCATCCACCGCTCGAAGTACGGAGGGACCGAGGCGGCCCGCGTCTGCTGCAGCATCATCTCGGAGACGAGGATGCGGTACGGGTCCCGGTCGGACCGCCAGGGGAGGTCGCGGGCATGTCGTCGGAAGTACTCGAGGAGGGCCGCCCGGAGCGGGGCCACCACGGAGGCCGGGAGGGAGCCGGCTATCGGACGACGGGGCTTGGGTGGCCTCGGCCGCCGAACCCGGCGACGTCAATCGGGGCCGGCGAGCCGGTACCCCACTCCGGGACGCGGGAGAGGGGTACCGGCCGTGATCCGGAGCGGCGGGACGGAGGTGACGCGGGGCGGGGCCGACGAACGCTCCGGGGCGAAGCCCGCCTGACGGGTGTCTCACGCATTCGCCCCGACCCCCTTCCCCAGCCGCATCGCCTCTCCCGTGACCGCCGGGCGGCGCCCCTACACGCGGTCACACTCGCGAGGCCCCGCCCGCAGGGCAAGCGGGAGAAAGAGCCCCGACCGTCTCCGCGCCGCCCGCCGGAACCCCTTCGAAGCGCGCCGGTATGAATCCAGCACCGGGCCCACCTCTCCCGGGCCGGAGGCCGGCCAGACCATGCGCTACACCACCTATACGAAGTTCGCGGGCGGCCTCCTCGACGCGCTCAACCTCCAGGCGCTCCTCGAGCGGCTCTCCGACTTCCTCCTGAACGGCGGCTTCGCCGGGGGGAGCCACTATCACCCCTACTGGGGGTGGTCGGGAACGGAGGACACCTCCTCGCTCGAATCCCTGAAGGAGGCGCTCCTTCGCGCCCTCGTCGAAAGCGGGGAGCTGACGCCGGAGATGGTCCAGGAGCTCCGCGGCGAGGGGGAGGGGGACGAGGAGCTCAGGGCGAGGATCGCCGGGCTCCTCGACGATCTCGTGCAACGGATGGTGGAGGAGGGCTACCTCTCCGTCGAGGAGGGAGGTGGCCCCCTCGGGACGACGGTGGATCTGACGGGGCAGGGCGGAGACATCGACGAAGCCCGGGAAGCGGCGCGGGGCGTCGACTTCGACTTGACGCAGAAGGGACTCGATTTCCTCGGGTACCGCGCGCTTCGAAACCTCCTCGGAGCGATGGGCAAGTCGTCGTTCGGATCGCACGACACGCCCCACCTGTCGACCGGCGTGGAGGCGGGGAGCGCGAGCCGGACGTATGAATTCGGCGACACGCTGAACCTCGATATCCCGGGAACGCTCTCGAACGCGATCGCGCGCGAGGGGCTGCAGGTGCCGCTCGAGCTCGACTACGAGGACCTGATGGTCTATCAGGCGGAGTACCGCTCGTCGTGCGCGTCGGTCCTGATGCTCGACATCTCCCACTCGATGGTGCTCTACGGTGAGGACCGCTTCTCCCCGGCGAAGCGGGTCGCGCTCGCACTCTCCCACCTCATTCGTACGCAGTTCCCTGGGGACACGCTTCGCGTCGTGACCTTCGGAGACAGGGCGGAGGAGATTCCCCTGTCGCAGCTCGCGCACGCCCAGGTGGGGCCCTTTCACACGAACACGGCAGAGGGACTCGAAGTGGCCCGGCGCATCCTCCTCTCCGAGAAGAAGGAGATGCGGCAGATCATCATGGTCACGGACGGCAAGCCCTCGGCGATCACGCTTCGCGACGGGAGGATCTACACGAATTCCGGGGGACTCGACCCGGAGATCCTGCGGCGGAGCTACCGGGAGGTGGTGGCGTGCCGGAAGGCCGGAATCCTCATCAACACCTTCATGCTCGCCCGGGACCCCTACCTGGTCCGCTTCGTGGAGAAGGTAGCCCAGATCGCTCGGGGCAAGGCATACTTCACCTCGACCGTCACCCTCGGCGAGTACGTGATGATGGACTTCCTCAGGAAGAAGCGCGGACGCGCCTAGCTGGGGTTCGAGCGGGTCAGGCGACGAGGCCGTCGACGGTGATGGACTCGTCGATGAGCATCACGGGGATGTCGTCCTTGACCGGATAGAGGATCCTTCCGTCTTCCCGCACGAGCCCAGCCTCCACCTTCTCCGTCACTCGCGCCCCGCCCCGGTTCGAGAGCGTACCCGCCTCAATGGCCTGATTCACCCGCTCGAGGAGGGCCGGGTCCGCCAGGTGGACCGGTTCCTTCGTCTCGGGACAGACAAGGATCCTGAGGAGCTCGGGATCCAGCATGGGACTTGCCTCGATTCCGGTTGTCCGAGCCTTCGCGGGCCAAGCGCGGAAGAGGCGCCCGGCCTCACGCTACAGTTGCGCGAATGCCCGTAGAAGTTAGCATCCCCTCAGGGCCGATCCAAGAACCGTGTCGAACCGCCGAACGAGGATCATGAGGAAGCATCTACTACTCGCCGCGCTGGCGTGCGCCCTCTCCTCGTGCGAAGGCTCGGGGGGCGGATCCCCACCGGTGTTGGAGAGCACCCCCCGGCCGCCGAGCGGCATGGCGTGGGTGGTCTTCGATGCCGACACCGTCGTCGCCGAGGTGGCCGACACGCAGGCGGAGCGCCAGCAGGGCCTGATGGATCGCGACCGGCTCGACGCCGGGAGCGGGATGCTCTTCGTGTTCGAGCAGGAGTTGCCCCACGCCTTCTACATGAGAAACACCCTCATTCCCCTCGACATCGCCTGGCTGGACCGATCCCTCGTCGTCGTCGACATCCAGCAGATGGAACCGGAGACCGTGGACTTTCACGAGCCCGCACGCGCCGCTCTCTACGCGCTCGAAGTGCCGCAGGGGTGGTATTCGGAGCAGGAGGTCCGCGTCGGCGACCTGGCGCAGATCGTCTTCGGCCGACGGTGAGCGGACTGGAAGACGGGGGGTCGAGCGGGCTCCGGTGCACAGGCACCGGACGAACCGGGCGGAGAGGCAGTCCCACACACGGGGCCCGTGGAACGCACGTATGTTCCTGCCGGCACTTCGGGCCCGCGGCGATCTACCGCCCCGTGGCCTCCATCCCACTCCGCCACTATCCTCGGGTTGCCGTCGGCACACCCTTCAAAGTCCTGCTAGCCAAGAGCGTGGAATGAGCTTCAGAACGAATCCTGACCGAATACTCGACAACATCGATCGGCAGCGGAACCGGGACGACGACGGTCGAGACAACTACGCCCGTGACGCAACCGCGAAGGAGCTCGGCACGGAGTTGCCGGATTCCGATGCCACCCCCGGAGAGCGGGTACGACGGATCTTTGGACTCATCGAGAAGGCCTATGTAGCAACGGCGTCGAGCCCCGACATTCGCAAGCTGGCACAGCGGTTTCAGACCGTTGGGGACATCTCGGCACATCACGCACGGGGGGACGTGACGATCACGATCTCCTACCTCGATCACGAACGCATGGACGACGTGGGGCTCAGTCCATTCGAGATCCTGCCGAGCCGACTGGAGGAGGTCCGGAAGACCAGCAAGACGAATCGGCCGGACGCGAACGCGCTCTGGATCCTGAGAGAGAAGCTTCGAAACGGAGCCGCGAGCGCCTACGGGAAGATGGAGCCCCGGCTTCGCGACGCCGTGCGACAGCGAGCCGACCTCGGCCACGTCGCGGTTCGTGTCACAATCGATCTTCGCGCCGCTGCCTGACGCTTCGCACTCCCGTGAACGTCACGGTGGGGCGTGTTCTCTTTCTTTTCTTGGACGGCGTGGGGATCGGAGTTCCCGATCCCGAGGTCAACCCCTTCTTTCGAGCCAACCTGCCGACGCTCAGGGGGGCGTTGGGCGGGGAGTTGCCGAGCCTGCCCGACCCCAGCCCAGAGGGCCCGTGGGGCAGAGCGTTCCCGTTGGACGCCTGCCTGGGGGTGGACGGAACACCGCAATCCGGTACGGGTCAGGTAGCCCTCCTCACGGGCCTGAATGCACCGAAGGTGTTCGGTCGGCACTTCGGGCCGTGGCCTCCGGTGCGGCTACGGGCCACTCTCTCTAAGGAGAACTTCCTCGTCCGTGCGCAGGATGCGGGAGTGGATGTGGCGTTCGCGAACGCCTATCCCCGGGGCTATCCCGGCGTCCTCGACCCGAGGTGGATCGCCGCCATACCGCTCGCGGCGCTCGCGGCGGATCTCCTCTCCCGGGACCACGAAGCGCTAGCGGAGGGCCGCGCCATCGCATCCGAGATCGTGAACGACCGCTGGATCCGCCGACTGGCAGACACCGCCATCCCGGCCATCACTCCTGAAGATGCAGGGAGAAGGCTCGGGGCGCTGACGCGCCACGCCGAACTCACTCTCTACGCCCACTATCAAACCGACACGGCCGGCCACCACGGGCGGATGCAGGGGGCCGTCTCGGCGCTTGAGCGAGTGGACCGGTTCCTTGCCGGCATCCGGGACACCCTCCCCAACGATGCCCTTTGCCTGGTTGCTAGCGACCACGGCAACATCGAAGACGTCCGCGTGGGCCACACGCGCAACCCTGTCCTCGGCCTCGCGCTGGGGAAGGGGGCCCACGATCTTCCCATCGTCCGAAACATCACAGGAGTCCGGGCGCTCGTTCTTTCTAGGACCTCCGGCTGACGTGACAGTGCCGACTTAGCCCGGCCTCGGCGTAGCCCTCCCCCACCGTGGGATTTGTCTGGACATCATCTGAGCAAGTACTTCATGCACGCAGCCCGGAAAAATGTCCAGAGAAAGAGAGATGGAGTGTGCGTCGCCCTGCTTCCCAAGACGGAGTTAGTCGATACCGGTGACCCGAGGAATTGGCTTAGGAACGGCGGCTGGCCGATGCCTTACCGCGTTTTTCCCATCTCTCCCTCCCTGTCCTCTCAGATTTGGACGGAAAGAAGCTTGAGAGAGGACACGGCATCCATGCCACTCGAGGAACCACGCGCTGTTATCGCGTTCGTTAAAGGCGACGATCGCCTGGCTAGCTTGCTCGAGGGACTGGAAGTTGTGGAGACACGGCTGCCCTACATTGAGCATCTGAATAAAGCGTTCGACGACAAGACTGTATCAGGATCCACTACGATTGACGTAAGTCGTTTTATTCTCTTCTATATAAGGATTTAGGCTATTTCATAGGTCTGGCATCTCCCAGTGTGACCCCTTGACAGCCACGATATTTGTGGGGCAATATTCCGGGGCATATCTTTCGTGTCCTCAACCATTGCCCCATATGCCGCTCACCGATGTCGCCATCCGTCAGGCCCAACCCCGCGACAAGCCCCGCAAGCTCTACGACAGCCGCGGCCTGTATCTCGAGATCGCCCCCCGCGGCACCAAGGCCTGGCGTTTCAAGTACCGCTTCGCGGACAGGGAGAAGCGCATCTCGCTGGGCATCTATCCCGAGGTATCGCTGAAGCTTGCCCGCGAGCGGCGCGACGAAGCCCGCAAGCTTCTCGCCCGAGACGTCGATCCGAGCGCCTACCGGAAGGCCCAGAAGAAGGCGAAGCGCCAATGGGTTCAGGACAGTCTCGAAGCTGTTTCCCGGGAATGGCTGGCCAAGCACTCGCCGAACTGGACCACGCGTCATGCCGACCGGGTTCTTGGCCAGCTGGAACGCGACGTCTTTCCTTGGATTGGATTTGAGCCGACCGCTGAGCTCACGGCGCCGGAGCTATTGGCCGTGCTGCGCCGGATCGAAGAACGCGGCGCGTTGAGGATGGCACATGGCACGCTTCAGATCTGTGGGCGGGTGTTGCGCTATGCGGTGGCCACCGGACGGGCCGAGCGGGACGTGTCGTGGGACTTGCGCGGGGCCTTGCCGCCGGCCAAGACCAAGCACCTTGCCGCGATCACCGACCCGAAGGAGGTCGGTCCGTTGCTGAGGGTCCTGGACGGCTACCCGGGGACTTTGCCGGTGCGGTGTGCCTTGCGTCTGGCGCCGCTAGTCTTCGTGCGGCCCGGGGAGCTGCGCAGGGCCGAGTGGGCCGACATCGACCTGGACGAGGCCGAGTGGCGCTACACGGTCACCAAGACGAACACGCCGCACGTCGTGCCCCTCGCGCGTCAGGCGGTCGAGATCCTTCGCGAACTGTATCCTCTGACCGGACACGGCCGGTACGTCTTTCCCAATGCCCGATATCCCAACCAGGATCGGTCGATGTCCGAGACCACCCTCTGGGCGGCTCTGAGGGCCCTGGACATTCGCAAGGATCGGATGACGATGCATGGCTTCCGGGCCATGGCGAGGACCATCCTGGACGAAGTGTTGGGCTTTCGGCCCGACTTCATCGAGCATCAGTTGGCCCACGCCGTGCGCGATCCCAACGGACGGGCCTACAACAGGACGGCGTTCCTGCCAGAACGACGGCAGATGATGCAGGGATGGGCCGACTATCTGGACCAGCTCAGGGTAGGGGACGATCCCGAAGTCGACGAGCGCCCATCGTAACGTGTTCGGGAAACCGGTGGGCCCTGACAGGGGCGACTACACCCTAGGTGGTCGAGCAATTGGATCGAGAATCGGTGAGTACAAGGCCATTGAGTCGGGTAGAAGCTTGTACACGCTCTCATTCAACGCAGGACGGGTGACGACTTTCGAGGCTTCGGTGCACCAATTCTGGGGCAAGTGCGGCAACGCTGATGTGACGCTCGTCCGCTCCTTCACCAAGAATCCCTGCAACAAGCGCGGTGACAATGCGGCGAGCTCGCGCTACATTCGTCAACGAGTGCACGGCTGACTACCGCACGGCCGGTCCGGGTGCAACATAGTGGCTGTCGATCGCCGGTTCCTAGAGGTGTAATAGGAAAATTAGAATCACCACGAGCAGGCTCAGGACCTTAGCTGTGAGGTGTACATTGTCCCGGTTATTGGCTTTTATAGCCGGATTGCCATTCACATAGACGGTCAAGACGTAATGAACTCTCAGGCAGAGCGGAAGGCACATGTGCACAGCCTCCTTACCGTTGATACGACTAACCCCAAACACCTGACTTCAAGGGAAAACAGCAGACTTGAGTACAAGAGAACTTTCAATTGGAATAACCGGGCAAGATACGCGAAAACGCTAGCCGCATTCGCAAATAATGACGGCGGGTTCATCGTCTTTGGAGTTGAAGATTCCCCACGAGATCTAGTTGGGATAGGTGAAGGACGCTTTGACGACATTGATCCTGCGACAATTACAGAATATCTGCAATCCGCCTTCGTTCCTATTCTAGAATGGGACATCTTCGCTGTCACTATCTCTGGTACTAGGCTCGGTGTCATGTATGCCGCGCAAGCCAATACGCGGCCCGTATTGTGCATTAAGAATGATGGGAATGTCTTGCGGGAGGCTGAGATTTACTACCGCTATCGAGGACGATCGGATCGCATTCGATACTCAGAACTAGAGGAACTGTTGCGCGAACGACAAGAGCGTGAACGTAAGGCTTGGTTGCACCACTTATCGAAGGTGGCACGACTCGGTGTCGAGAATGTTGGTTTATTGGATATGAATGATGGAGAGCTTTCGGGTCGCGGCGGGCGCCTATTGATGAGTGGTGATCTTCTCGAAAAAGTTCAGTTCATTCGAAAAGGACGTTTTGCGGAAAGTAAAGAGGCCGGATCACCGACACTTCGGCTCATTGGCGATGTAGAGGTTGTCACACCTGAATCCATTACACCGACACAGGTAGTTTCAAAACCCGTTCTAATAGGTGAAAAGGAGATCATGCTCAGCTTTCTGCGTCAGGAGAAACCACAGGAACCTGAGCAATATATCCGGCAAGCGTGTCGAGAGTCGTCACTCTACATGCCGATTTATTACTTTGCCAATCTGAGCGGATTAAATACGGATGAACTACGCGATATGATTATGGAGGAGAGCTCAACGCCGAGCAGACTGACGGAAAGAATTGACGGTAAACGTGTAGTACCGCAAGGCTCGATTACTGCCGACACTCCTTATTCGCGTAAGCGTATTAGTATTGTCAGTGCATTGAGCGAAAATAATGTGGAAACATTGGGTGATCAACAACGAATAAGAGTCTTCGAGGCAATCACACATTTCACTCCTAGTGACACCCCGAGTGCCCTATTCCATTATCTTGCCAATCTAATCGAAAAAGAGTTCAATACTATGTTGTCCAACGAGCGGACTCTTTGCCGCAAGGCGATCTCGTACCTAGATGAATTTCTAAATCTACCTGTACAGGGACGACAATGACCTGACACGTGGCCATTGCCGCCGCTCGTCCGAACTCCGACGAAGGTGGCATCCACTTCTCCTCGCCCTCTGTAACTGACTCCGGCGTAGGTGTAGGAGAACGCCCCATTCTGCAGCTCAGGAGACATCCAGTCCTGTGCGCACTTCGTGAATTGATTGGGCTGCCCGTAGCGCGCCCGCCGCCGCCGGAGGAGAAGCCTAAGCAAGAATCGCTCCTATCCTGACGCCGCAAGATCCTGGGCCGCGATGGGTGCCTAGCCTCGTGCGATCCGGGTAGCCGTGGCCGAGCAGGAGCAGCCCACTATCCGCTCTTCGGAGAGTGGCACCACCTCCGAAGAGACCGCTGAGGCGACCCAAGCCGATCGGGATGTCCACTCCGAAACCTACCACCGCCGTCAGCCCGACGACCGCCGAGGCATGGAGGGTTGCACGCGGTATCACGTCTTCAAGATTCGTCTCACAGACGGCAGGAAGGTTGCCAAGGCGAAGGCGGCCTAGATGCAGCTCCGGAGGTGGCCGACTGTCAGGTCGTTACCATCTCTACACAGCCAGCGTCTACACGAGGCTTGTCCAAAAGCAATTAGCGGTGTGGACCGATGTCCGAAATAACGCGGCTCATGGAAAATTCTCCGAGTACACGGAGTCGAACGTCGCGGACATGCACAAGGGGGTATCCTCGTTTCTCGTGCAGTACTTGACTTGAAACCCGGCGTGCTGCTTCAGACCTTCTTGCAATTCCGCAACGTCTCGTACAAGCGACTACTTTACTACAACAGGAGACATCCGGCCCCATTCCTCATCCGCCAGACACACCCGGTTCAGCTCCTCAAGCCTCATCCGCCACCCCGGCATCACCCGGTCCAGTATCCCTCGGAACCGATCATTGTGACCCCGCTCGTTGAGGTGGATCATCTCGTGCACCACCACATATTCCAGGCATGATACGGGCGTCTTCGCCAATTCCGAGTTCAACCAGATCCGCCCGGCTTCCGGGTTGCACGTACCCCAGCGAGTCTTCATCCGCCGAATACGCCAGTCGGACACCGTCACGCCGATCCTCGGTTCCCACTTGGCGACCATCTCGGGGATGCACTCCCCCAGTCGCGCCCGGTACCACCGGTACAGCATGGCCTCGCGCGCGTCGCGGCCCGTCTCGGGACGCACCCGCATCTCGATCCAGGCGTTTCCGCGGAGGCGAATGCCCCTTGGACCACCCGACACGACCACATCGAGCCGGTACCGCCGCCCCTCGAAGTAGTGGCTCTCGCCGGTCACGAAGTCCCGCCGGGACTGGCGGTCCTGCCGCTCGAACTCGGCCCGCTTCCGGCGTATCCAGGCCAGCCGGGAGATCACGGCCAGCCGCACCGCGTCGTCGTCGAGGTGCAGCGGCGCGGCGACCCGTACCCGCCCCTGGGGAGGGTAAACGCCCAAGTGCAGGTGCTTGATGTCCTTGCGGACGATTTCGACCGCGATGCCGCGGATCTCGATGCAGGCGCCGTCACCACTCACTTTGCGCCTTCACGATTTCGAAGATTGTGAGCGCGTGGGCCTCGAACGGGCCGAGCGCGTCCCGAATGGCCCTGGCGACCCGCCTCTCCTTGATCGGGTTGCCGCGCCAGTCGGCCATCAAAGCCTCGCGGACTGCGCGATCTACAGCCAGTGCCACGACTTCGCGGGGATCGATCCCGGTGTCCGGCTTCGGCGCGGTGTCCTTTTCGGCCACCCGCTCCGCCAGCACCTCGGCCGGCAGGTTGTCGTAAATTGCGTGGAGCGGTCGGCTGTCGATGCTCGCGGGATATGATCCGCCGCCCTCACCGCGCTTCACCTGCTCGGCGAGCCCGATCACTTGCTTCAGGTAGTCCCCGTACGTGATCACTCCCTCGCGCCGCCGCTTGATCAACTCGTCGAGCAGCTTCGACATCCGCTCGTAGTACTTCGGATTCACGGCCATCTCGTCGACGATCAGGCGCCGGACATTGTTCTCGATGGTCTCGGCGACGGCGCGGCTGCTGCGGCGAATCCCCTCGGGAAGCTCATCGATGGCGCCCAAACCGTCCCTGACGAGCAGGTCCACAAGCGTCATGTCGTCGAACGCGGATACGACCTCGCTGTCCTCGGCCCGGATGTAGTTGTCGAGGAGGTGCCGCATGGCCGGCTCGAACATCTTGAGATCGACGTAGTCGCCGCTGGCCAGCTTGACCTCCTGGCGGACCTTCTCGTAGTGGCTGACTTCGTCCCTGATAACGAGCCGTTCCGCCTCCGTGTAGCCGGCCTCGATCATCTCGTTGGCCAAATTGGCGTAGGCGCGTAGGTAAGCCGCTACCATCCGGTACAGCGTGAGGCGCTTCCGTTCGTTGTCGGCAAGCTGCCTGGCGGTGTCGCCCTCTCCGCCGTGGCAGAAGTAGCGCAGGTACGCCTCCGTGTCGCGGGGTGACTCGACGGGTTCGCACATCGCTTTGACCGCTTCCCGGGTTTCCTCCAGGCGCTTCCGCCCCTGCTCAAGGCGGTCCTTCAGCAGGCCTTCCACGTCTTCGCGGTCATAGCCCTCGAACGCTTCGCCCGTGTAGTCCTTGATCGCGCCCTCCAGCGACCGGAACAGGTCCTTGTAGTCGATGATGTAGCCGTATTCCTTGTCGTCGCCGTCCAAGCGGTTGACGCGGCAGATCGCCTGGAAGAGACCGTGGTCCTGCATCTTCTTGTCGATGTACAGATAGGTGGCCGGCGGGGCATCGAAGCCGGTCAGCAGCTTGTCCACGACGATCAGCAGCTTCATTTGGCCGGGCTCGTTCACGAAGCGCCGTTTGACTTCCTGCTCGAACTGCTCGGCTCTGTGCATGGCCTTGTCCACGGGCTCGCCGAAGTGTTCTGCGAGCATTTTCCGGTAGACGTCGTACTTGAGCAGCTTCTCGGTCAGGCCCTCGCCCGTCTCTTCGCCCTTGATGTCCCCTACCGCCGGACTGTAGGAAGTGACGATGGCGCACTTGTCCTTCAGTTCGGTCCCATCTAACGCCTCGAAGAAGCGGCAGGCTGCGTAGACGCTGTCCGACACGAGCATGGCGTTGCCACGACCGCTCTTCAGGCGGTCCCGCGTCTCCATGTCCATCAGGATGTCGTCCACGATCCTCCGAATCCGGTCCAGCGAGCTCGTGACCTTGCGCATGGTGCCCCACTTCTGTCTGAGCTGCGCCCGGGCCAGATCGCTGAGACCCTTGGTCTTGACATCGAACCACCGGTCGATCTTCGCCTCCGAGGTGATGCTCTGGTCGATGTCCCGCGCCTCGTAGCGCAGATCCAGCACCACTTCGTCGTCCACCGCCTCGTCGTACTTGTAGGTGTGAATGTACGGGCCGAAGGTCTCGACGCTGCGCTTCTTGTCGGACTTGAGGAGGGGCGTTCCGGTGAAACCGATCAGCGTGGCACCGGGGAGGATCGCCGCCATAGCCTCGTGGAGCTTGCCGGACTGGGTGCGGTGACACTCGTCCACGAAGACGAAGATCTCACCGGGGGGCCGGAAGCCACCTGACATGTGGGATCGGAGGTCGCTCACGTATTGGTCTACGTTGCCTTCCTCGGAGCTGCCGAACTTGTGGACGAGCGAACAGATCAACGACTTGGCGGGGTCGCGAAGCACTTCCGCGAGATCCGCCCCGCTCTTCGTGCGGTAGATATCCTCGTCCACACCCCTGAAGACCTTCTCGATCTGCTCGTCGAGCTCGGTGCGGTCGGTGACGATGAGCACGCGGCCGTCAACGCCCCTGAGTTCGCGGATCCACTTCGCCAGCCACACCATCGTGAGGCTCTTGCCGCTGCCCTGGGTGTGCCAGATGATCCCGCCTTCGCGGCGCTGCACATAGGCCCGTGCCGCCTTCGCGCCGAAGTATTGGTTGTGGCGGCAGATCTTCTTGACGCCCGCGTCAAAAACCACGAAGTCGTGCAGGAGTTCGAGCAGCCGGTCGGTGGCGCAGAGGTGCCCGAGCTCGGGAAGGAGTGGGGCGTCGGTGTCGGGGGCGCCGGCTTCCTTCCACCGTAGCCAGTACTTCTCCCGGGTCCCGATCACACCGTAGCGCAGCCCTTCGGTCTCGTTGCCCGCCATGACGAGCTGCACCGTGGTGAAGAACGGCCGGATGAAGTCCTTTTTCTGATTGTCCAGATTCTGGCGGATTCCCTGTGCCACGGAGACAGTCGAGCGCTTGAGTTCAAGCACGCCGACTGCGATCCCGTTGACGTAGAGCACGACGTCGGGCCGCTTGGTGTGGTTCCCCCCGACCGTGACCTCTTCGGCGATGGCGAAGTCGTTCGTCCCCGGGTTCTCCCGGTCGATCAGGTCGACCGTGACCGTGTGTTCGCCGAGTCCGGGGCGGACTTTTACTCCGTAGCGAAGGAGACTGTAGACTTCGCGGTTGGCTTCGTAGAGCGTCTTGCTTCCGCCGAGAGCGGCGGCCTTTTCGAGCTTGTCGACCGCCTTGGTGATGATGGCGGGAGAGTGGTCCTGACGTGTGAGGAACCGGGTCAGGATCTCGGACTCGATGTTTCGGTTGTTCAGGCATTCGTGCCAGTTGCCCAGGTATCTGTAGCCGAGCTGGTCCCGGAAGTAAGCGACAACCCTGCGCTGAGTGCGGACCTCAAGCTCGCCGACGGCGCTCATGGTTCCGTTTCCTGCGACTTGGGAGAATCCACTGCGGGACCGAGGTGCTCGTAGCGCCAGGACGACTTCCACTTGACGTTATGCGATTCAGGCGACATGTGCGGGGTCGCTTTCCGTGTCGTCGTCGAGGATGGCCAGCCGGATGGAGCCGGTGAGGAGCTGCTGCATCATACCTTGCTTGATCGCCCGGGTCTTGTCGAGGCGGCGCTCCAGCGCGGCGATCTCGGCGTCCATGTCGAAGAGGACGGTGGCGATGGCGCGTTGTTCGGGGAAGGGAGGGAGGGGGAACTCGACCCCGGCCAGATGGTCGCCGCGAATATGAACGACAGCGTCACCTTGGGCCATGCGTGCCTTCTGACTGGCGGCGACCGGAGCGTTCAAGAGATGAGCAAGGTAGACCGGATCATGTCCCGATTGCCTCAGGACAATGATGTCCCCACCGGCATAGGCAGGCTCGTCACCGACATACGCAACGCAGACACCGATTTCGTCTGCTGTCTCACCCGAACCGGCAAACAACAGGTCACCCTTCCCGATCGGCAACGCCGTGTCGGCCATGTATTGCGGAATCCGGGATACGGGTTTGACCATGTAGTTCTCGTATCGGGTGTAAAGCTCTCCGTAGCGCACGCAGCGGACCCCGGTCTCACGCAAATCGGCGCGCTTTATGCCCCTTCCCTTGCTGAAGGTCCCCAAGTCCCCGAGCTGCCTCGTCTCCCACTCCCCCCCGAACCCCGACAGCCGCGTCCTGCCCGCCAGCAGTTCCTGCATCGCGGCCTGCTTGATGGCCCGCTTCTTAGCGATCAGGGCTTCCAGCGATTCGATTAGCTCGTCAACGTCGGATAAGACTGCGGCGATGGCGCGCTGTTCGGGGGCTGGCGGCAGTGGAATCCGCATGCCAGCGATCATCTCCAGCCGAACGGAATCGACGGAGGACTTCGCCGTCATGGACATAATGCGATCGTAGAATCGTTCACTGAATTGGTAAAAGAAGTAGCGACCATTGAGCCGATCGGAAAAGTCGGTAATCCGATAGACCCGTTGGTGGACGTCAAACCGGCCACGGATGTAGTGGAATACCTTTCCGGTTCCGACTCCGTCACCCGCCGTCAACACGGCTTCGCCATCGTACGAACACGTGTCGATGCGCTCGATTGCCTGAGATCGTACAAAAAACGGATACTCTCCGTCCTCTTGCTTATCTTGCGTATTCTTCGAGCCAGTCGTGATAGACGTATGTTGATCGATTCTGTCTACGCCCCAATCCTCTGGAATCAGCCCTGCGTCCGTACGCCTGTACCCCGCAGGAACGTCCCGCGCGTGGCCTGCACCGTCCAGCGCGCTGCCCTCCCTGGTCGTCCGCCCCTCACCCATGGCTCCCCCCAATCTCCCTGCGGACCCTCGCGACTTGATCGACAAGCTCCTGCCTCGACGGCAGGTAGAGCTGGTATTTCGACGCGTAGATGTTCGCGTCTGCGGGCAACGTCAATTCGACCACCGCGTCGTTCTTGCGGTCGCAGAGCAGGATCCCGATGGTCAGCAGTTCATCATCGGTCCGCATGTACCGGTTGCAGTAGTTCACGTATATCTGCATCTGGCCTAGGTTCTGATGGGTCAGCTCGCCGCGCTTCAAGTCGACCAGCAGGTAGCACCGCAGCAGGCAGTGATAGAAGACAAGATCGACGAAGAAGTGGCGGTCGTCGAAACTGAAGCGCTTCTGGCGCGCCTCGAACAGAAAGCCTTTCCCCAGTTCCAGCAAGAATTGTTGAAGCCGGTCAATGATGGCGGTTTCAAGGTCGCTCTCGGAGTAGGCGGGCCGCTCCTCCAGCCCGAGGAACTCGAGCACCACCGGATCCTTGGTCAGGTCCGACGCCTTCTCGACCACCTGCCCCGCTCGAGCGAGGCGACGAATCTCCTGCTTGTCGCGGCTGAGCGCGAGCCGCTCGTAGAGGGAAATGCCCAGCTGTCGCTTGAGTTCGCGGACGCTCCAGCCGTTGCCAGCGGCCTCGATCTCGTAGAAACGGCGGGCGTCGGAGTTGGTTACCGACAGCAAGGGTGACGTAATGGGACCAGCCGAGAGGGAACCGCCTGGCAGGCTTCGTGAGGCTGGGTGTCGCACTGATCAGGCTTGGCGAGAGAGAATCAACGGACATCGTCTGTTGAATCTCTGACGGCTCACCGGATTCGACAGACACCGTTTGTCGGATCTCGGCGAAAGCCCGGTAGAACTGCCTGAACTTCCGCAAATTGGTGGGGGAACAGCCCCTAATCCCATTCGCCCTCAGTCTGTCTGACAAACGGTCGATCAGCTCTTAGCCATAGAGCTCTCGGCAGGCCGCGCCTCCTCCTTGAAACTCCACGATGTACCATCCGAACAGCCAGTTCCGCACGACTAGCGAGCGGTCGATGGTGCGGGCGGCGGAGTGCCGAGTTTCCTCGTGGGTACGCGAACACAGCTCGACGAGGCGCTCGAAATCGAATTGCTGGCTCACGTCGGCAGCCCCATCCGCTTCAGGTGGCCCTCGACTCTTGCGCTGTAGTCCTCAACTTGAAGCTCCAGCTCCGGCAACGCGTCGGCATACCGCCCTTCCAGCACCCTAACACGCTCCACCAAGCCACCCGTCAAGCGCTCGACCTCCTTCCCGATCGTCCCCTCGACGCTTGCCATCCACTTGTCGTCAACCACGATCTTGGCGATCTCTGCAACGGTCAGCGTCACGTACCGCGCGAGCACTTTCGCGTCCAACATCGTCTGCGCGACCTTCGTCGCCCTCTTCGTCGTCGCAAGC
This sequence comes from Longimicrobiales bacterium, assembly GCA_965206975.1. GTDB lineage: Bacteria > Gemmatimonadota > Gemmatimonadetes > Longimicrobiales > Gaopeijiaceae > JAAXGI01. Next base: position 1,213,222 of record OZ242253.1, read on the forward strand.
GCCTTCATGAGTTCGAGGCAGGCTTCCAGAGCGTCACGCTCATAACGCCCCTCCCGATCGTCGGCCACCCCTTTCAGGCACGCCCGCACCGCCGCTTGTGTCACCTTGCCGGTATCGGTAGTCGCTCCGTAAAGCAACCCGTCTTCTCCGGTGTTCTCTTCGATGAACTCTTCCAGCTCCCGAGCAATCTCCTCGTCGTCGGTTCGCAGGCGGTCAACCTCGGCACGTTCTGTCGCAAAGTACCGGGCGACGACAAGCCCTGGAGGGAGCAGATCCATCTTGTACTTCTTGTGCTTTACAGTCAGGTCGGGCGGTTCGGCGGTCCCCTTGCCCCGGACCGGCACCACACGAGGCCGTGCGGCCTCCGCCCACCCCTCCACCACCACCAAGTACACATCGTCCTGCATGACCTCGTCCCAGTAGTCCATCAGGCACTGGTACACATCGTACCGGTCGAGAAGCGGAAGACCGGCGAAACGGCGTAGCAAGTCCTCCGACAGATCCCGGATCAGCGTCTTGGGCGCATCACCCACCTCGAGTTCACGCAGACGAGGAGCATGCTCCTGCCGCCAGGCATCAAACACCCGGCGGATCTGGCCCCCGTACACCTTGAATTCCTCGTGTTCGAAAATGACCGCCCTCACCTCGTCGGCCCTAACCCGCGCGTCGCTGTATCCCGCCCGACCGTTCGGCGAGAAGAGCCGCGACCGCAATGCCGGAAATACCCTCCAGTACGCGCCGAGGGCGTCGATGTCACGGTTCGGGATGCCGCCGTGCAGGTGCGCGGCCAGATCGTGCAGGTCTTCAGGCTTGCTGGAGTCGATGTAGCGGGGAATGTTGAGGTTGTAGTCGTTGGTCTCGCTGGCGATCTCGGCCAGCGGCACCAAGCGCGCGTACCCGGGCGTCTCCTTCTGCCCGTTGAACACGTCCACGATGCGGTGGATGTCACGTTCCCGCAGCCGGTTCTTGGCGCCGTCCTTCTGGAAGCCCTTGCTGGCATCGATCATGAAGATGCCGTTGCGCGTGACCGCATTCTCCTTGTCGATCACCACGATGCACGCCGGGATGCCAGTGCCGAAGAACAGATTGGCGGGGAGCCCGATGACTCCCTTGATCAGGCCGCGCTGGACGAGATTGCGGCGGATGCGGGCCTCGCGGTTGCCACGGAAGAGGACGCCGTGCGGCAGAATGATCGCGCCCTTGCCGGTGCTGTTGAGCGATGCGATGAGGTGCAGCAGGAAGGCGTAGTCGCCGTTCTTCGCCGGGGGCACGCCGTACTCGAATCGGCGGAATTCGTCGTGCGCCGGATTGAGGCCGTTCGACCAGGCCTTCATGGAGAACGGGGGATTTGCGACGGCGAAGTCGAACCGCCGAAGGCGCCCCGGCCCGTACGTGAACTGTGGGGCAGCGAGCGTATTGTCGCGCTTGATCTCGGCAGCGACACGCCCGTGAAGGATCATGTTCATCCGCGCCATCGTCCACGTTGCTCCGTCCATCTCCTGCCCATAGATGGTCAGCCCGTTCGGCCCCTCGTCGGCGGCCTTGATGAGGAGCGATCCGGAACCGCAGGTCGGATCGTACGCAGTCTGGTCCCGCCTGGTATCCGGGCCGATCCCGATCACCCGGGCCATGATGCGGGAGACTTCCGCCGGGGTGTAGAACTGTCCCTTGCTCTTGCCCGATTGGGTCGCGAAGTGCCGCATCAGGTACTCGTACGCGTCGCCCAGGAGGTCGTCGCCGTGGGCGCGGCTGGCACGAAAATCGAGTCCCTCGAAAATCCCCACGAGCTCCGAGAGTCGCTCCTGCATCTCCTTCCCCTTTCCGAGCTTCGTCTCGTCGTTGAAGTCGGCCTCGGTGATCACGCCCTTGAGCAGGTAGTCGTTGGCGTCAGCGAGCTCGCCGATGACCTTGTTGATGCCCTCGCCGATCTCCTTGGTCCCCTTGAGTGCGACCATGTCGGCGAAGCCTCCCCCGGGCGGCACGGTGATGTCGGCCAAGGGGTCGTTGCTCCCCGCGTACTTGTCCGAGACGTACTTCATGAACAGCAGCGTGAGCACGTAGTCCTTGTACTGGGACGCGTCCATGCCGCCGCGCAGCTGGTCGCAGCTCTGCCAGAGCGAGGAGTAGAGGTGGGATTTGCGGAGTGGCATGGGGTCAGCCCAAAGTGGGTGTGGCGGGAGGTGTTGGTACCTGAACGGTCACGATTACGGGCGTTCGGAACAAGCGTCAAGGAGAGCCAAAGTGGCGGACGGTCCGCCAAGTCAAACGGCCGAGCTGTGGCCCGCCCGACCGCTCCGCAACCAACCGGGCCAGCCACGTGGTCTCGCCGAGGTGGAAGCACCCCAAGGCACGGGGAGCCAAGCCGGGGGTGCACCCCGCATCCCTCCACGAGCCTGCGGACGCAATCGACTTCGGTCCCTCGGATTCTCGCCATCGTGATGCCAGTTTCCCGCTGATCCGGTACGCCGGAATCAGATCTGTTCCAAGCGGCAAGGATGGCAGATTGTGCAGTCCCAGTTGAACTTATACGATTCCTTGCCGTGATTCGCGCCACCCGTACCGTGCCTACCCAATGTGATACATTGGGCGTCTGGCAGGGGGCGCTCCGCCCCCCCCCTTCGATCCCCCGGAGGCCCGCGCTCCAGCGGAGTTCGCGGGCGGGGGGCTCGGCCCCCGAACCCCCGGGCCAATGCGCTGATGGCTGATCGCCGCACCGGCACCGCAGCCATCGACGCGGCTTCCTACACTTTGGGGTGGCATCGAAGCGGCCCCGGACAGGGGTCACGCCAACTGTCCCCGATCGCCCCACCGGTTCACGAACTCAAGAAGTCGCCACCGGATTTCGGCGTCCGGGTTGATGATGAAGAACGTCCGGTTGCTCACGCGGCGCCAGTAGTAGGCCATTGTGCGGTGCGGGAGCTGGTTCTTCAACCACCGGATCTCGTCGAGATGGCCACCCCGGCGTCGGGTGTTGTGGTGGTAGATCACGGCGGTTCGTCCTTCTGCTAGTGCTATCGCTTCGGCGAGGGGAATCCGCTTTGCATTCACCTGTCTCGTAGGCCTGAAGCGGTCGTTCGGCACGAGGCCATTGTCGGGGTCGGCGAAGACGAGATTGCAGCCGGCGAGTTGACGCTTGATCCGGTCGACCCACTGGTGCCGCCAGCGCTCGCGGTCGCGGGCCTTGACTCCGGCAAGCACGAGGCGATCGGCGGCAAAGGCAGCATCGCCAAGAATGCCGGACTGCTGGATGTTCGCGACGGACCGCCGGTCGCCGGTCAGCTTCTTCAGCGCGTCGAACAACTCAGCGTCAAGGTGCCGCCACTCGTCCGGATGTTGGAGATAGCCAGTGCGTCTCCCGTCACCGAGGGGTCCAGCGTTGGGATGCAGGTACCAAGCGACACCGAGAAGCTTTGTTCCTCGGATCGCCCTCAGGAGTCCGTACTTCACGAAATCTCCCACATCCCCCACGTAACGATCTTGCATGTGGTCGCTCGTGTCTGCGCGGGCGCGAGTGCCGTAACAACGTCAACGGGGCCAGCACCCCCGTCGTAGGGGTAGCACACGGGCCAAGGCTCCGCCCCGCGCGCCCGAGTTTTGCTCGACGCGTCTGGAGTATACGAGTAACGTTAATGGTTGAGCTGTACGACCTGCGAGGGGAGTAGGGTAACGACCGGACGCCTGCCGTCAATGCTAGTGCGGGCGCCCACCACCTGCCGCCCCGCACCAGGCGTAATTGCCGCTACCGCAAGGGATGGCGAGCCATGCCTCTGTTGATCGCGACCGGGGCAACTTGTGCATCGACCTCCCGGGTCCCTTGCACACTCCTGTACGGGCGCGGGGGGTCGGCTTCTCACAGGAACTGCACCCGGGCGAGCCGCACGGTTTTCCAGGTGACGCCGCAGCCGTCAGGCGCGATCCTGGAGGTTTCCTACGGCCCGCACTCCTGGTAGTTCGAGTTCATGCACGCACGGGCCAACTCGGTAGCACGGCTGATCTGGTCGTTGGTCATGAAGTCCCGCGCCGTGGTCGACTCCAGTTGGTCCCTGAGCTCCCTGGCGACTTCGGATCCATTGGCTCCGGCGATGTTGGCCCACATGTGCGCAAGCATGAGGTCCTTGGGGACGCCCTCCCCGTTGGCATACCTGGCCCCGAGCAAGTATTGCGCTGGGGCGAAGCCCTGATCGGCAGCCATCCGGAACCAGCGTGCCGCCTCGGCATCGTCCTGGGGGATGCCCCGGGCGTTGGCGTAGGCCAGCGCGAGGTAGTACTGCGCATCAGCATGGCCCTGCTCGGCGGCCATCTCACGCCAGCGTGCGGCTTCGGCGTCGTCCTCGGGGACGCCTCGGCCGAGGTCATACATGCCCCCGACGCTGTTCTGCGCCTCGGCGTGACCTTGCTCAGCGGCCATCCGGAACCAGCGTGCCGCCTCGGCATCGTCCTGGGGGATGCCCCGGGCGTTGGCGTAGGCCAGCCCGAGGTTGAACTGCGCAAGGGCGTAACCCTGTTCGGCGGCCAGCCGGAACCAGCGCACGGCTTCGGCGGCGTCCTCGAAGACGCCCTCTCCGTTGTCGTACATGACCCCCAAGTTGTTCTGCGAAACGGCGTTACCAGCCTCGGCGGCTTGGCGGAGTGTTTCGAGCGCGTCCTGGGCATCCAGAGGCGCGGGGGCGAGTGCGAACAGTACCACGGCGGCGGCGCGGCGTAAGGTTGGGGCGCTCATTGCGGTGGCTCCTGTGCGGGTGGAATGGAAGCACCTCCGCCTAAAGACTGAGGCAGGCAGCAAGGAGAGCTGCGCCAAATCCGGTCGCTAGCTTAGCTTCAAGGGACGTGGATGTTCTCCACGATGAGGATGTGGGAGGGGATCCGTTCGGCTCACGAGTTTCCCCAGATTCAGCACCCAATTGTCAGTGGTCTGCTCGTCGATCTCACCAGCGACTGCACTTTCGCGTACGCGCTGAATCATACCAAGGGCATCAGCTTTAGCGTAGCTCTCCCAGACAGTTAACGGCTTGTGAACCGTCTCTGCTGGGCCGGGGGACTCTCGTCCACGGCTGCCCCCTGGAGGCCGATTGAACCTGGGTTCGCCGCTGGTGGGCAAACCGGGTGCGGTGGGATACAGCGGCAACCTCACGATCAAGAAAGAGTTCACCAAGAGGCAGAAGCGTGCGTTCGCAGGTGAGGCCTTCGAGTATACAGCCCGGCACTTCGAGAAGTCGCTGAAGCTCCCGGTGGACTTCCGCCCACTCCGGCTCAGGCCGGGGACTCTGGGTTGGCAGCGGGATCGCAAAGATGGCCGCCTCCAGTGCGGCGTCGTCCATCCCTTCCGGCAATGGCCAGGAAAAGCCAGCTGCGGTCGCTCGGCTCGCGTATAGGCTCACCGTGCTGTTGGCGATGCCCAGTGCCGCGGCGATCTCCCGGTGGCTGCGCCCCAGCTCGTACTTCAGGCGCAGCACTTCTCGAATGCTCCGCATGGACAACCTGATATGGATTGACCTGTCAACTCGTTTGGATTTGTGTCTGGCTTTCTGATTCCCGTATGCTCTCTGCTCCTTTTGCTGCATCAGGGGTTCGGGATGCGGGCGGCTTATTGCGACGGTGGATCACTCTGATATCCGTGGGTTGTTTACCACCTGACTTCACTTCGTCGCGGAGCTGCCTCTCGCTCTCTCTCTTCGTGAGTCGCCTACCCGGAAGGGGCCGGCGTCACCAGGTTGTCTCGAGGGTTCTCCTCACCGGCCGCCCACACCCCGATTTCCTGCGGCAGCCTCCTTTAGTGATGATGGTGCTGGTGGTCTCCGTTTCGTCTCTCAGCTCAGGCGGTCACCCGGGTGCCGTGAGGCTTGCCCTGCACATCGCAGGCAATGGCTCAGATGAAGCCCACGAGCTCGCGCGCGATCGCTGTGATCACCTTGTTCTTTGCCTTCCCGCGTTCGTGGAGCATCACATATCGGCCGCATAGCCGTCTCTGAGCCGTCCAGGCGATCGCCTGGACCCGGTCTGGAACTTTGGCTGCCTTGCGGCGCAGGTGAGCAGTCTTTCTGGCCGGGAAGCGATAAGCCCATGCCGCCTCGGTCAGCACCCGGCGAACGTGACCATTGCCGGTCTTGGTGATCGCTCCTTGGCGCCGCCGAGAACCCGAGGAGCGTTCCCCGGGGGCCAGACCGAGAAAGCTCACCAACTGGCGGGGCGAATCGAAGCGAGTCAGATCGCCGAGCTCGGCCAGGATGGTCATCGCCGTGATCGTCGACACGCCCCGCAGACTCATCAGAGCCTCGGCCGTGGGTTGTTGCGACCAGGCACGGAGTGTCTCGTGCATCTGGGCCTCGAGCCCGGCGGTCCGCTTCACGGCCGCGACCACTGCGTCCACGTATTCCTGAAAGACCGTCTGCTGGAGCGCTAGATCGAATCTCTGCTGCTCCAGCCAGCGAAAATGTGCCTGCGTCCACCGGGTCTTGCCGCCATAGATCCGGCCATGACGTAGCAGGAAGGCCCCCAGACGCTGTCGGGCCTTGAGTTCGAGCGCCTTCATGTCCTCGCGTGCACGGGTCAGATCGCGCACCGCCTCCTGGTCCGGTCCCGGCACCCACACCGGGGTGAGTTCCCCGGCCCGGTGCAGGCGCGCCAGCATCAGCGCGTCTCGGCGATCCGTCTTGACCCGATCGGCGGGCTTGCGCGGGATGAGCCCCGGCGCTACGACTTGGCAGTCGTGGCCGGTCCCGGTGATTTCGCGGTACACGCCGTAGCCGCAGGGACCCGCTTCATAGGCGAAGCTCAGTGCCTCGCCGTTCGGGCCCTGCAGTCCATGGATGAGTTTCTGCACCGCGCGGCGCTGGTTCAGGATGATGCCCCGGTACTCGGGCTCTGCCCGGCCCGGCCATGCGACCGCAGCTGCGATCGTGTCCTTGTGAATGTCTAGCCCCACGTAGGCCCTGTATTCGGCCATTGACCTGCCCTCCTCGATGGACCTCTGCGAGGATGGAAGAAGGCGTCGCTACCGTAGGTTCTCTCCAGCGCCCCTACGCGCTCACTCCAGGGTGACCGACATGGATCGGAATCAGCACGAGGCTCTCGGCAGCTTCCGGCGGCTCCCTCGGGAGGAGCTTGAGCGTCCGCTGGCGGGGCCCGATCCCCCTCTAGTACTTGAGTGGACCTCCTGGGACATCCCCTCGCTTTCCGTGGTTGACACCGCATGAAATGGGCTTCTGAATGCAACTGGTCGGGAGACCTCGACGGTCCTGAACCGGCTGCTCATGATCACGGGGAAACGGAGTCGCGATGATCGCCCATCTCCTGGGACGCGAGAAGGCGCTGGAGCCCTTCGGCTGGACGGGACGCCGGGCCGAGTGGATCGCCCTGGCCTGTCTCCACAGCGGCATCTTCACCCGGGCGCAGTGGACCCGGTTTCTTGATTGCCATACCGAAAAGGTGCGCCGCGCCGTCCATGCCTTGATCGCACAGGGCCTGGCCACTGAAGAGAACGTGCCCGGCATCAGCGGCATCGGTCGCGTGTGCCGGATCCACGGGCGGGGGATCTACCGTGCGCTCGGCACCGAGGACATCCGCCACTGCCGGATCGCCTCTACGGCAGTGTTCATGCGGCGCCTGCTCTCGCTGGACTATGTGCTCGAGCATCCCCACTTGCCGTGGCTGCCGACCGAGCCGGAGAAGGTCGGCGCCTTTGAGGAACTCGGCATCGACCGCCGGCTCCTGCCCCTACGGGTGTACCGGGGAGCCGCCGGAAACACTCGGCGCTACTTCCCGTACAAGCTGCCGGTCGCGCTGGACGCCGAGCGCGCCGTCTTCGTCTACGTCGATCCGGGATACGAGACCAAGACGGCGCTCCGCACCTGGGGTGCGGCGCACCGCGGCCTCTGGAAGGCTTTGAAGGAGCACGGTCGTATGATCGAAGTCGTGGCCGTCGCCCGGACCCGGAAGGAGCTGAAGCGGGCCCGGGCGATGTTCAACAACTGGGCCCGAGCATCTGGCCCTCCCGAACCCCAGGCGGCAGCCAACCGCGAGATCGCCCGGATCGAGCAGGCCATCCTACGGGGAGATGACCGACTGCTCGAGGAGGAGTACGGCGATCTGCAGGCCGGACTCCAACGAATCGTCCAGCTGAAAGAACGGGACCGCCGACAGGCAGGCCGGGGGCTGATCCACCGCGCCGCCACCTGGCAAACCATGCGGCTCGCACGGGTGGAGCTCCGATGAGAAGTCAACCCCTCGCGTCCGTACCGGAATGTGAAAATGCCTTGGGAGGTCGATGCACAAATGGGCCCGGTCGCGATCCACACGGGCATGGCTCGTCATCTGTTGCGATTGCTGCAGTTGCGCCTCGCGTTGCCCGGCCGGCCGCCGGCCGCCGGGCGGTATCGAGGGATACGAGAGTATCCATGTCAAGAGGTACCGTCAGGAGTGGGGCCGGGGAGACACGGCGGACCGACGGTAGCGGTGAACGCGGGATGCGGTCGCTGAGTCAGGCGAGAGCTCGCATATAGAGCTGTTCGACCTTGCTTTGAGGTTGGGTGCATGGCGCTCATGCGTGGTGTTCGGGTGCGTACGCCGTCCAGATCCGGTCCTGCTGGATGAGCGCGTTGGCGAGGACCAGGAGTTTTCGCATCACCGCTGTAAGGGCGACCTTCGGCGGTTTCCCCTTGGCCACGAGAGCCTCGTACGTCCGTTTGAGGTCGGGATTGCACCGGATCGCAACCACCGCGGGCATGTAGAGCAATCGGCGCACCGGGTGCCTGCCTCCCTGAATGAAGCTGCGTCCCTTCCAGGAGCCGGACTCCCGGGTCACCGGGGCGAGCCCGGCGAGGCTGGCGGCACGGGACCCGGTGAGGGTGCCGAGTTCAGGCATGTGGACGATCAGTCCTGCGGCAGTGACGTCAGAGATGCCGGGGATGGAGGTCAGGATCTCGGACTGGCGCTCGAGAGCCTCCTCTGCCTGGAGCCGTTTACGGATCTCGGCGTCGATGCGCTTCAGCTGGCGCTCGATCTGCTTCAGCCGCTGCTTGTTGAGCTGCTTGGCCACGGGGGTGCGCAAGTGTTTGCCGCGGTTGGTGGTGGCGACCCGGTCCTTGACCAGCGCATCGCGGACCAGCTGGAGTTCGGCCAGGTCGCGCTGCCCTTCGGACTTCGAATGAGTCGGGCGCAGATCCTCGATGGCCGCCGCCATGGTGGCCAGCATCCGGGCGTCCACGGCATCGGTCTTGGCGCGCCGGCCGAGCGAGCGGGCGAAGGACCGGACCTGGAAGGGGTTGATCGCGTAGAGGAAGAGTCCGGCCTTCAGGAGGGCATCCTCGAAGTCGCGGTGGAAGGGTCCGGTGGGTTCGTAGGCAATCCGGTCGACCTCGGAGCCGATCCAGGCGATCAGCTTCCGGAAGCCAGTCGGGTCATTGGAGAACCGGGATGCTCTCCCCTCGGGCGCGGCGAAGACGTCGAGCCAGTCCTTGGAGATGTCGATCCCGATGGTGCGAAGGATGCTCATCTTCCCTTCTCCTGTGCTTGTCATGCGAGCCATTATGCTCATGTATCCATTCAGGACGTAGGGAAGGACGGTGGCGACCAAACTACCAGACGGCCCCTCACGGCCAAGCAGCCAGCGGTCCGACCACCGTCCCTGTTCGGTGCCCGCTCCGGCTCGCTAGGCTCGCCTCCGCGGGAACCGAACAGCCAGGCCTTCCCCGTGACCTGGACCTGCAGAGCAACGGACATACCGAAAAATGGAAAAGACAAGCGACCCCCCAAGCCGAGGGCTTGGTACGGGCGCGGTGCCAGGCGTGTTTTCACACGCCTGGCACCTACCCCTGGGGGGTCGCTCTCGTCCATGGATCCCTGCGGGAAGGCGGTCGCGCCGATGACGTAGACGGTGTCTAGGATCTCGGTGGGGGGTCGCCCCGGCGGGTCGGCGTATAGTGCCGAGGCCATCGCGCACCGGGCGAGTGCGCCGGGTGCTGGATTGTGGGCGACCGTATACTGTCTGAAGTGTAGCGGGAGGTGTTGATGCCGTCGCCGAACGACGACGCCGGCATTCCCAAGGAGTAACGCTAAGGGTAGCGAACAATGACGAAACTGGCAGCCTGGAGGATAGACACGCAGCGTGGCGAGGGTGGCTCACAGCAGCCGGAACCACAGAAAGTCGGGCGCTCCCGCATCGAGCTCGAGAAACATCTCGAAGATTGGATTGTGAACGATGTGACGCTGATCGGGGAGGGATTGACGCTGGTTGGCCGCCAGGTGTCGATCGATGACGGACGGCTCGATCTGTTGGCTATCGACTCGCGGGATCGTTGGTTGGTGATCGAGATCAAGCCCGGGATGCTCGATTCTGGCGCGCTGGCACAGGCGCTCTACTACGCCTCGTCACTTGCCCGTCTCGACACGGATGAACTCTACGGGAAGCTCGAACCCGGCCTCGGCAAGTTCGGTGACGCGGAAACGCTGTCAGCGAGAGTGAAGCAGCAACTGGCCGACGAAGGGGAGGAGCGCGAGATCGCCGTGTTGCTCGTCGGCGCCGGAACCCACTCCGGGTTGGAGCGCATGAACGAGTTCCTCGGCCGCTTCGGCGTCCCGATCGGCGTTGTCAGTTTCGAGGTGTTCGAGTTGGACGGTGGCCCGCAGTTGTTGATTCGTGAGGTGGTCGACGAACCGACTAGGCCGCCCTCTCCACGACGCCGGTACACTGTTGACGCGATCCGTGGCTTGGCCGTCGATGTGGGCATGGGCAAGCAGTTCGATCGCTTCGTCAAGATGTCGGAGCAAGCTGGCCTCCCGGTGCAGCCGCAACGGGCATCTGTGAGAATCGCACCACCGGCAAACCGTACGCGGTTCCTGATGTATGCGGCGCCGCGGGCCGGCGCGAGCGGTGGAGAACTGGGTATCTGGGTGGGTCCGAAGGTTTTCGCTAAGTGGTTTCCTGACATAGACGAAGAGGAGGCTACTGCCGCGCTTGGCGAGTACGAAGACGGCGCGTACCTGGCCGGCGAGAAGCTCCACAAGCGACTCGAACAGATCGAGCGCTTCCTGACCAAGCACTTCCCGCAGCCGGACGCTGACGGAGAGTAGCGTTCCTGAAATGGCGTGGCAGCTGTCAGAGGAAGTCATCCCGGTCGACCGCCCATGTGGAGCCCGGCGGCCACTGCAATGTCGATCTCTTGGTTGGCCCCGCGATGGGTTCAGTCACAGTCACCGTCGGAGCACAACCACGAGTGCGCTGCTGGCCGATCGATCCTGGGCCGCTTTTGAGGCGTCGGCTTGCTCATCGCCTGTACAGCCTTCCCGCAGGAACTGCGCCCTGCAGAGCCGTACCTCTTGCCAGGTTGTGCCGGAGGCGCAGGGGTGAAGTGCGTCTCGTATCATTCCATCGAGAAGCCCCGAGGATTGAACTGTTCGCCGAGGAGAGGTGAGTCGTGAGCATCTTCGAACTTGAGAAAGACCAGATCGTCCCACTACCGGATACCTCCTTCAGCGCTGAGGGAGTCAAGGAGAGGCAGGACCTACAAAGAATTCTCAGATCGCAAATCGAGGTTCTGGACCCCGATTTGCTCGTGATCACGGAAGAGTACGGGGATTGGGAAGAAAGCCGGCGTCGCATCGATCTGCTCGCCCTCGACCGGAAGGCCAAGCTGGTCGTGATCAAGTTAAAGAGAACCGACGACGGTGGCCACATGGAGTTACAGGCGCTCCGGTACGCGGCGATGGTCTCGACAATGACCTTCAAGCAGGCCGTAGAAGCCTATCGTGTATTTCTCGCGCGCGAGGGCCAGGACACCGACGCCGAGGAAGGGATTCTTGATTTTCTCGCATGGGACGATGTCGACGAGGAGCGCTTCGCCTCAGACGTTCGACTCCTGCTCGTCGCCCAGGACTTCTCGCGAGAGCTCACAACCGCCGTGATGTGGCTCAGCGGGCGCGACCTCGATATCCGTTGCATCCGAATTCGGCCTTACCGGCTGGGCGACCGTCTGCTACTCGATGTTCAGCAGATTATCCCGTTGCCCGAAGCTGCCGACTACCAAGTACGGATTCGAGAGAAGGTCATTGCACAGCGTCATCGAGTCCAGGGCGAATGGACCGGCTACTTCTACGTAAACGTCGGCGAAGGAGACCATCGAAGCTGGGATGATTTCCGACGATACGGTTTCGTGGCGGCTGGCGGCGGACAGCGATATCGCGACTCACTCCGGAAGCTGCGGCCTGGAAACAAGATCTACGCGTATCAGAAAGGCAGGGGATACGTTGGGCTGGGTGAGGTCGTGGCTGAGGCCGTGCCGGCAAAGGATTTCACGGTCCGGCACACCGGGACGCCGATACTCGACGCGGATCTCAGCCAGCCAGGCCTGAGCCGGAACCGCGATGATCCAGAGACGTGCGAATGGCTGGCCGCCGTGCACTGGATTCAGACGGTCTCAGTATCTGAGGCGTACAACAGGTCGGGGATCTTCGCGAACCAGAACATCGTGTGTCGACTCCGCGATGCGGCAACGCTGGCTTTTCTGGCAGAAAAGCTCGGACAGCCGCCCTCTGAGTGACAATCTCACCCGCTTGATGTTGGCCGCGTCGAGCCCGCTCACCCCGGAAGCGATGATTGCCCGTCTCCGAGGACGCCAAGACGCACTGTCAGGTCATTACCATCTCTGTACAGCCTTTCGCTTCGAGGTGGCCGCCGCCATACCCAGCCACATCGATTGAGGAGCGACATGAGCCATGGCCCTTCGCGCCGTCTTTATCGGAATCAACAAGCATAGTGACCCCGGCATCCCTGAACTCACCGGCGCAACCAAAGACGCCAAAGCTCTCTGGGCACTCTTCAAGGACTCCGTTGAGGGCATCGCTGACCAAAGGCTCCTGGACGACGAAGCGACGGTGGCTTCCATCCGAAAGGCGCTCGATACATCGCTCGGCGACGCGGCCGAAGACGACACGGTCATCGTGTTCTTCGCGGGTCACGGAACGCGGGCGCACCAACTCGTTCCGTTCGACACAGACCTGAGTGCTGTCGATCAGACGACGGTCCCCATGCAGGAGTTCTCGGATCGCCTCAAGGCCACATCAGCACGAGCGAGTTTGATCATCCTAGACTGCTGCTTCAGCGGCAGGGCGCCCGCTCGTGTCCTTGAAGGCCTGCCTGTAGCGCGCAGCGGTGCCGGGGTGATCACGGACCTCGGCGGAGACGGGTGTGTTGTGCTGGCCGCCGCTCAAGACGATCAAGAAGCCCTTGAGCGTGGACAACACGGTCTGTTCACAGCCGCGATCCTCCGCGCAGTCCAGAACGAACCTGGCTTTATGGATATCGGTGTCCTCATGGAAGAGGTCACGCGGAGCGTTCGCGCGGAGGCCAGTCGCACGGGTCACGATCAACAGCCCGTCTGGGCTGGTCTCCTTAGAGGCGGCATACAGCTGCCGCCACTACAGCCGGGCCCGATCTTCACAGCCATATTCCCGAACACCACCGGAACCCGCGTCGGGACCGCGATCGCAGAGCTCTCGGCGTTCGCCATCCATGAATCCGTCCTAGATGCATGGAACGCTCGCTTCTCCCAGCTGAACAACTTGCAGCTCTCCGCAGTCAACGACTACCGCGTGCTCGACGGTCAGCCATTGCTCGTGGTCGCGCCAACCACGTCCGGCAAGACATTCATCGGCGAACTTGCCGCTGCGCGCGCAATCGCGGACGGCCGTAAAGCCGTCTTGTTGCTTCCCTTCAAAGCCTTGGCTAACGAAAAGTACGAGGAGTTCGATCAGCTGTATGGCCAGAGCCTCGGCCTACGTGTGCTGCGCTGCACCGGCGATTACGCCGATCAGACCGAACCGTTTGTGAAGGGTCAGTACGACGTCGCACTGCTCACCTACGAGATGTTCCTTGGTCTGTCAGTGGCGATACCGACCCTGCTCTATAAGGTCGGACTCGTTGTCTTGGACGAAGCACAATTCATCAACGATCCGACTCGCGGCATTACTGTCGAGCTGCTACTCACGAATCTGCTTGCGGCCAGGGGACGTGGCGTGGAGTCGCAGATCGTCGCCCTGTCAGCCGTTATCGGAAAAGTCAACCATTTCGACGACTGGCTCGGATGCCAGACCTTGGAAACTAACGATCGGCCAGTACCCCTGGTCGAGGGCGTGCTTGATAGAAATGGCACGTACCAATACCTCGACGTCAACGGGCAAGAGCACACCGACCAATTGCTCCAGCCGCACGACATCGTCCAGCGAAAGGCTAAGCCAAGCTCGCAGGACGTCATCGTGCCTCTCGTCCGAAAGCTCGTAGGGGACGGGGAGCAAGTCATCGTTTTCCGGAACAGGAAGGGACCATCCTCTGGTTGTGCGAACTACCTGGCGGCAGATCTTGGTTTGCCGCCGGCGAATGATGTGCTGGCAACCCTACCCAATCAGGATCTCTCGACAACCTCGCAAGCGCTCCACCGCGCGTTACGGGGCGGAACTGCGTTCCACACGAGCGACCTGTCCCGCGAAGAGCGCGTCATCGTCGAACGCGCATACCGCGATAGCGAAGGATCGATACGGGCCTTGGTTGCCACGTCTACAGTGGCCGCCGGCGTCAATACGCCAGCCGAGACCGTGGTCATCGCTGAAACCGAGTTCCCCGGACGCCCACCCGAGCCTTACACCGTTGCGGTCTACAAGAACATGGCTGGTCGCGCAGGTCGGCTTGGCCATGCCACTCATGGCCGCAGTATCCTGCTCGCCCGAGACGGCCTTCAGTGCGCACAGCTCTTCGCGCGCTATGTGCGCGGGAAGCCAGAACCTATTCGCTCTTCCTTTGATCCGAACGAGGTGGATACGTGGGTTCTCCGGCTTCTTGCTCAGGTCGATGAGGTGCCGCGCGACGCAGTTGTCACTCTCCTCGCCAATACGTACGCCGGCTACTTGGCGACGCGCGCTTCACCGGCCTGGGAGCCCCAGATGAAGACCGCCGTCGAAGGGCTCCTTCACCAGATGCTTGAGCTGGAGTTCCTAGAGGAGGAGATGGGGCTCGTTCGCTTGTCTCTGCTCGGCAAGTCCTGCGGCAAGTCCCACCTCAAGCTCCGTTCGGCAATGCGTCTTGTCGATCTGCTGCGACGTCGAGACTCTGGGGCGTTGAGCTCGGGCGTGCTTCTTGCGCTAATTCACGCGCTTCCCGAGTTCGACGAAGCCTACACGCCCATGTTCCGGAAAGGACAACTCGAGGCGGTTTGGCCACGCCATGTTGCCCAGCACTACGGCCACGACGTTGCCAAGGCGCTGCAGCTGGGAGTACCCAACAATATGGCCTATTACGCTAGGTGCAAACGGGTCGCCGTCCTGCGCGCTTGGACTGACGGCATACCGATCAACGCGATCGAAAACACCTTTACTGTCCATCCCTTCCACAACACCAGAGCTGGCGACATTCGTGGTTTCGCCGAGTTGGCCAGGTTCCACCTCGCCGCAGCTTTTGACGTCGCCAATGTGGTTCTGCTAGATCAGGGGCCGAGTGCTGAGGATGTCGAAATCCTGCTCGCCCAACTTGAGACCGGCATCCCGGCCAATGCGCTTCGGCTGCTTGAGCTTCCGATCTCGCTCGACCGGGGGACCTATCTCGCGCTGTATCAGGCTGGTTTCGTTCGCCCGAATGACGTATGGACAATCACAGAGGAACGTCTCCGCGAGCTTGTTGGCGCAGCCGTCGCAAGGGCGATCTGGTCAGGGCGACCAAGGCTCGAACCAAGCGGAGCGTCCTAACCCATCCAAGTAGGGGAGGAGCGCAGCGAACTACGAAGACACGGGCGAATTCATACGGACGGTGGCCGGACTCTAACTCCCTGGACAGGGCATGGCGGTTGAGCGTCGGCGGGCCAGCAACTAGCGCGCGCAGCAGCGTCATTTCCCCGGCGGTGAAGTCAACAGCGGCACTCGAGCCGGCCGGCAATCCCGGCGCCATGGGGTCGCGTCTGCGATCCTTGCCGATCGACCATGCCAGCCAGGGCGATAGGTCGTCGGACGGTCGACCGCCGCTGTGTGCGCACGCCGTAGGGCCAGCGCGGGTCGTCGATGCCACACCACCCATCGCTTACGACTTATGGGTCAATCAGCTGCATGGCGGATACAGCAGCATATTTGGGGCAACTCTGGGGGCACCTTCGGAAACATCTCGACCACTGATCCAATGACGCCAATGAGTTACGGTCCTTTTAGTGAGTTCGACGACGCCGTTGCATTGCGGTCCTCGAATGTAGCCGGTCGCACCAGGCGGGACTCGCTCCCCTACCCATATCCAGCGCGTCCCTCGCATGGGCATCGGCCTGCCCTGCGAAGGGTAGTTGTCCACGCTGCACCCACGGCGGACTGCGGCACCGCCGATATCCGCCCGATTGGCTCCTTTCTTCAAGGATCCGTAGGCTCCCCTGCTATCCGGCGAATCGGAATGAACCTATGCCCGCCTCCACGAGGGAGATGGGAGCTTGCAGCAGCCTCGAAGCGGGATCTACCTTCTCTCGATCTGCAGCGTGACCGGAACCTTGGCCCGCGGTCATCGTGCGACCCGGCTCGCACAGGCGGGAGTCGATGGGTAGGCGAGACAATCCGCCTCGCTCTCGCGGACCGGGTCGACGCGAGTTCGGGACGGGACCTGCTACCCGAAGATCGCGGACAAAGGCGGCGCACAGGCCACGAGAGTGAGGATTCCTTCGAGCTTCAGGGCCCGGACCTTCGTAGTCCTCCTCCTGGTCTCGCTCGTCCCCGCGCTTCTGACCCTCGGGGTCGGGACGCTTGTCCTTCGAGAGGTCGTCCTCTCCACGGGGAGCGCGGGCGCGTGGGACGAGGTCGCTGACTCGGGCCAGAGCCTCTTCCAGGACATCGCCTCGCTCGGACCCGAGTCGGAACGGCTCGAGAGTGCGGTGGAGCGGCACCAGTCCGCATTGGCAGAATCGGTCCGGTTCTCGCGCCTCTATTCCTTCCTCGGCGACCGGGTCCTCTCCCTCCTGCCCGCCTTCGCCCTCTTCCTGATGATCCTCGTGGGCGGACTCGCACTCGCCGCAGCGAACTGGTTCTCCAAGGACTTCTCCCGGCCTGTCGAGACGCTCGTCGAGTGGACCCGGGCTCTCGCCAGGGGCGACCCGCTTGAGACCACAGGACGATCGTCGATTCGCGGCGAGATCACCGAGTTCGCCCACCTTCAGGACGCGCTCAAGGCAACCTCCGTGGAGCTGGCCGAGGCTCGAAGACGGGAGCTGGCGAAAGCCCGGATGCGAAGCTGGTCCGAGATGGCGAGGAAGGTTGCCCACGAGCTCAGGAATCCGCTCACTCCGATGGCGATGGCGGCAAGGCGGGTCGTCCGGTCCGACGAACGCGCCGTCTCTGAAGCCGGTGAGGTGTTGACCGAGGAGATCGAGCGCCTAGAGGCGCTCGCCCGCGCATTCTCGCACTTCGGGACGCTCCCGGAGGGGCCGATATCCCCCGTCGACGTGACCGAGCTCCTAGCGACCCTCACCCGGCGCCTCTCCTCGGACCGGTTTCCGATCGAGCTCGACGCCCCGCCGGAGCCGGTTTTCGTCCAAGGGCACCTCGAGGCTCTCGAACGAGTCTTCCGGAACCTCGTATCGAATGCCGTCGAGGCGGTCGAGGCGGCGGCGAGGGGCGGGGGAGGAGAGGACCCCGCGCGCGAGCCGGTCCGGATCGAGCTTCGCGCGCCTCCTTCCGGCGCCGAGATCCGCGTCCTGGACCGGGGCGCCGGGATCCCGGAAGAGATCCTGGAACGGATCTGGGAGCCCGAGTTCACGAGTAAGCGAAGGGGCACCGGCCTCGGCCTCGCGATGGTTCGCCAGGTCGTCCACGCGCACGGGGGCGGGGCGGAGGCAGGGAACCGGCCGGGGGGAGGCGCGGAGTTCCTTGTCCGACTCCCCTCGGACCCGGAAGCCGGCACGGGCGAGGACGGCGCGGGCCCCACCACACCTCAACCCCGAGCCGAGGTCTGGGTCGAGCCCTCCCCGGGTCCCCCGCGAACCGACCGGTCATGAAGGTCCTCATCGTCGACGACGAGCGGAATCTCCGCCGGATGCTCCGTGCGCCCCTCCAGGCAGAGGGCTTCGCCGTCGTCGAGGCGGGCACGGCGGAGGAAGGGCTCACCTGCATGGAGCGGGAGCGGGCCGAAGCCATCCTCCTCGACCTCGTTCTCCCCGGCGCGTCGGGGATCGAGGCACTCCGCCGCTTCCGGGAACGGTGGCCCGACCTCCCCGTGATCATGATGAGCGGGCAGGCAACGCTCGCCGACGCGGTTCAGGCGACCCGGGACGGGGCCTTCCACTTCCTCGAGAAGCCGTTTACGCACGAAGCCGTCCTCGCCACGCTCCGCGCCGCCCTCGAGCTGAGCCGCGCGCGAGACCTCTCGCGGGTCCTGCAGGAAGAGCTCGGCCCCGGGGCCGAACTGGTCGGCGCCAGCCGGCCGATGGAGCAGGTTCGGGAGGCGATCCGGCGGGTGGCCCCCACGGAAGCCCGCGTGCTCATCGCAGGCGAGAGCGGGACGGGGAAGGAGCTCGCCGCCACGGCGATCCACGGCCTCTCGCCCCGGATGGGCGGCCCCTTTCTCCGTGTGAACAGCGCCGCGATCCCTCGCGACCTGGTCGAGAGCGAGATGTTCGGTCATGAGAGGGGGGCCTTCACCGGCGCGGACCGACTGCGTCGGGGACGCTTCGAGCTCGCCCACCGGGGAACGCTCTTCCTCGACGAGGTCGGAGACCTGGGCGCCGAGGCGCAGGGCAAGCTCCTTCGAGCGATCGAGAGCGGATCCGTGGAACGCGTCGGGGGAGGAGCCCCGATCGAGGTGGATGTCCGGGTACTGGCCGCGACGAACCGGGACCTCGAGGAGGAGGTTCAGGGGAAGCGGTTCAGGAAGGATCTTCTCTTCCGGCTGAACGTCGTGCCCCTGAGGATGCCGCCCCTGAGAGAGAGGATCGACGACCTTCCCCTCCTGGTCGAGCACATCGGAGAGAGGCTGAGGACGAGGCACGGCCTCGCCCCCCCCGAGATCTCGGGGGGGGCGATGGAGGCGATGGCGAGGCACCCGTGGCCGGGGAATGTGCGCGAGCTCCTCAACTTCATGGAGCGGATCGCGATCCTCCACTCCGGAGACCGGGTGGGGGAGAGGGACGTCTTTCAGTTCCTTCACCTCTCGAGCCGACCGGGCCGGATCCCCGCGTACCTGGAGGACGACTCGCGGAGCCTCTCCGAACGGATGGACCACTTCGAGGCCGAGCTCATCCGCGGAGCACTCGCCGAGGCTCGGGGAAGCATGACCGAGGCGGCGAGGAAGCTCCGGACGGACCGGGCGAATCTGTACCGCCGGGTCCGCCGCCTCGGCCTTCGCAAGCTCGAGTGATCCGCCTTCGCATCTCCCGCCGGCACGCCTCTATCCTGGCCGAAACCCCTCCCGCTACCGTACGAATGGAGGCCCGTGTGCGTATTCCCGCGCTGCCCCTCGCCGCCCTGGCGCTCGCAATCCTCGGAGCACCCTCACCTGCCGCTGGACAGGCCGTCGCCGGGCCCCTGCCCCCCTCCGTGGAGGAGGCCGCCTTCCAGCTTCTCAACGCCGGGGAGTCGTTCCGGCTCGCGGGCGGGCGGATCCCGGCCGGCACCCGCGTGGAGGGCGACGTCGCGGTCCTCAGCGGATCGCTCGAGCTGGGAGGGGAGATTGCCGGAGCGCTCCTCGTCGTCAACGGAGACCTCGAGCTCCTCCCGGGTGCCG
This sequence comes from Longimicrobiales bacterium, assembly GCA_965206975.1. Lineage (GTDB taxonomy): Bacteria > Gemmatimonadota > Gemmatimonadetes > Longimicrobiales > Gaopeijiaceae > JAAXGI01. The sequence goes on from OZ242253.1 coordinate 1,232,945, forward strand.
GGGTCGAGGGATCCACTCTCGTCCTCGGGGGCGCCGTGCTCGGCGAGTCCGAAGCCACGCTCGAAGGCGGCCTTGCCGTCTACTCGACGCCGCTTCGCTACCGGGTGGAGAACGGGAGCGTGGAGCCGGTACAGGGTGCGGGGCCGGGGGTCGGACTCCTCGCCTCGGACCTCGGCTTCGGCCGGGCTCGCCTCTCGATTCGCTCGACCTCCGCATACAACCGCGTGGAGGGGCTTCCGGTTCGATTCGGGGCCATCGTCGGCACCGCGGGCCGCAACCCCCTCGCGCTCGAGGTGTCCGGGATCTGGCGATCCGTATCGGGGCTGACGCTGCGGTCGGACCGCCTGGGGCACAACTTCGGCCTCGCCCAGGCGGTCGGGGGGAGGGGCACCGCCGAGATCTCCGCGCGGGCATACGACGAATTCGTCCCGATCGAGGAGCGGGGACTCTCCGACGTGGAGGCGTCGCTCTCCACCTTCCTCCTGCGCGAGGACCTGCGTGACTACTACCGGCGCCGTGGGTGGAGCGTGTCCGGATCGTTCCGCCCCGTCCGCCCCCCGATCGAGCTCGTCGTCCGGTACCGCCAGGAGGATCACCAGACGGCCCCCGTACAGGGTCCGTGGACACTCGGGGATTCAGAGACCCCGTGGCGCCCCCTCCCCCTCGTCGCGGAAGGGAGAAGCCGAAGCATGGAGGGCGAGCTTCGGTGGGATTCTCGCGACGACCCCTCCTTCCCTGCGGACGGGTGGCTCGTCAGCCTTGCTCTCCAGGCTCAGATCGGCGGCTCCCTCTCACTTCCCCCGACGGGCCGCGGGGTGATGGCGGAGGCGGCGGACGAGGCGGCCGACCCGGCCCGGCTCTCCCGCTTCAATGCCGGCACGCTCGACATCCGCCGGTACGCACGGGTCGGGCCCAACTCCCGCCTCAAGCTTCGCGCCCTCTTCCAGGGCAGCCTCGACCCCGCCCCCCTGGTACCGCAGCTTCAGTCCGCACTCGGCGGGGAGGGCACCCTCCCGGGACATCCCCGCTTCTCGATCGACTGCGCGGCGCGCGCGGACTCCAGATTCGCGCGGACCGGGGGAGAGGAGGGGGGGCGGAGGACGCTCGTGCCCGTCTTCCCCTCCTACGGATGCGACCGGACCGTCCTCTTCCAGGCGGAGTTCCAGGGAGCGCTTCCCCTCTCCGGGAACCCGCTCCCGGACGGGTGGCAGGACTCGGAGCTCGGGCCGCTCTTCAACATCCAACCCGTGTGGGCGGTGTTCCTGAACGCCGGCCGGGGATGGGAGCTGGGTTCGCTCTCCAGCGGCGCGGCACGGTCGGATAGCCCGGCTCGGGCGGACATCGGCGTAGGCCTCTTCCTCGGATCCGTAGGCGCCTACTGGTCCTACCCGCTCAACCGCTCGGAACGGGGGCTCGACTTCTTTCTCCGCCTGCAGCAGCGGTTCTAGCGGCCCGGCCCCGCTCCGGATCCGCACATGAGCGCACGAAGCGCGATGCGAAGGCGAAGACGAGGCAGGCCCTCAGCTGCCGTCCGGCTCACGGGCTGCGTCCTCACCCTCGCCCTGGCCTCGCCCCCGGAGCTCGCCGCACAGGAGGACGAACCGCTCCGCCTCGAGCTCCGGGAGGCCGGGGGCGTCCGCATCCTCCTCGGCGACGTTCTCGGAACCGACGGGATCCGGGTGGCGCTCGAGTCCGGGCTCCCCGTTCGCCTCCAAGTCATTACGGAACTCTGGAGAGACGGGTTCTTCGACAGCCAGGAGGGGCGGGAGCAGTGGCGCGCCACCGTCCGGTTCGATCCGCTCGGGGAGACGTACCGGGTCGAAGTCCTGGACCGGATCGCCGCGCTCTCCGACTCGCCCGAGGACGCGATGGAGATCCTCCGGTCGGAGCTCCGCTCCGGGCTCCTCCCGAATCGGGAGGGCACGTACTACTACCTCGGGCGCGCCCAGATCGAGACGCTCTCCCTCTCCGACATCGAGGAGCTCAGGCGTTGGCTGCGGGGGGAACTCGGACCCGCCGCCGGTGGGGGTGAGGTCGGCGGGAGTGCGATCGGACGGGGTATCCGGCGCCTCTTCGTCCGCGCCCTCGGGCTTCCCGTCGTCCAGTACCAGGCCCGCTCCGCCGAGTTTGACTGGCCGGACTAGCCGGAGATCACCGGCGCGTCCACCCTCCCGAAGGTCTCGCCCGCGACGGCGAGCCCGGCGATCCTCTCCCGCTCCAGCTGCACGCCGATCCCGGGCGCTCCGGAGGGACGCATTTCCCCGTCGACGAGTGAGAACGGCGGATCCACGATGTCACTCTCCCAGTAGCGGCTCGACTCCGAGAGGTCCCCCGGGAGGGAGAAGCCGGGGAGGGTCGCGAGCGCGAGGTTCTGCGCCCTCCCGATACCGGTCTCGAGCATCCCCCCGACCCATGCGGGGAGCCCTCGCTCGAGGCAGAAGTTGTGCGCGGCCCGGGCGCTCGCGAGGCCCCCAAGCGTCGGGGCCTTCACCGTCGCCACGCGGCACGCCCCGAGCTCCGCTGCGAGGCGGAGATCCTCCTCGCAGCGGATCGATTCGTCCAGGCAGATCGGGGTCGAGAGGCTCGTCTGGAGGCGGGCGTGGCCCGCCAGGTCCCGGTATCCTAGGGGCTGCTCGAGGAGGAGGAGGCCGAAGGCGTCCAGCTCCTTCAGTCGACCCGTGTTCTCGATCCTATACGACCCGTTCGCATCCACGGAGAGCGGGAGAAGGGGGAATCGCTCCCGAACGCACCGGACTGGCTCGATGTCGTGGCCGGGCCGGATCTTGAGCTTCACCCTGGCGTAGCCGCGGGCGACGTACGACTCAACCGTCCGGACGAGCTCGTCCACGTCCGCGTGCAGCCCGAGGCTCACCCCTACGCGCACGGGTCTCCCGGACCCTCCAAGGAGCTCCCAGAGGGGGAGGCCGAGCTCCTTCGCCTGCAGGTCCCATAGTGCTCCCTCGAGCGCGGCCTTCGCCGTCGGGTGTCCCCGAACGGCTTCGGTCACCTCCCTGAGGTCGTTCGGCCCCTCGATCTCCACGCCCACGAGCCGCGGGAGGAGGAACTCCCCGAGGATATGCCGCGCAGTCTCCGTGGTTTCGTACGTGTAGGAGGGATCCTCCCCCGCCCCGCACTCTCCCCACCCCTCCTCCCCCTCCGATCCCTCGACTCGGACGAGGAGGACGCGACGAGCGGAACGGACCCCAAGGTGCGTCACGAAGGGAGTGCGGAGGGGCAGGCGGATCTCGATCAGCTCGAGCCCCGAGATCCTCACGGCTTCCTTCCGAGCTCCCCGAAGACCTCGCTCACCTGCTCCCACCCGACCTTCAGGAGGAAGGTGCTGTTCCGTCCGTAGGACTTGTCTCCGAGGAGGAAGAATCCGGGTTCCGGGTTCCTGAGTGCCTCGACCCCGTGGCCCGCCTGCACCAGGCAGTCATTGCCCCCCGCTCCGAGGAGCGCCGCCGCCAGCGTCATCGGGCCGCTCGTCGCATAGCACTCGTGCACCTGAAGCTGCCGGTAGAGGGTGTGATCGCCCACCCCGCCGGTGAGGGCGACCACCTCGTCGACGCGCACCTCGCGCCTCTTCCCCCCGGTGCCTCGGAGCTCTGCGCGGACCCGCCCGTTCCCTTCCCCCACGGCATCCACCACGAGGCCGGGGAGCGCCTCCACGGAGGGCGAGGCGCCGTGGAAAAGGCTCTCGGCCGCCTCGGTCAACTCGAGGCGCTCCCGGAGCGGGTCCCCCGGCACCGCTCCCCACGTCGGGGCGTCCCTCCGGAGGACCCAGAGGAGCCGGGTGTCGCTCCTTCCGGCCGCTAACTCCGCGAAATCCCTCGCCACCGTCTGGGCAGAGTGGCCTGCTCCCGCCAGGAGAACGGTGCGGCCCAGCCACCGCCGGGACTCGGCCCCGAGATCGGGGATCCGCCGCCGAATCCTCCCTCCGAGCGCGAGCTCGCCCGGCGCCGGGATCCCGGCGTCGCCGAGCGCATTCGGGTTCCCGTACTTCCCGGTGCAGTCGAGGACCACGTCCGCCCGCGCGATCCGCTCCCGCCCCGCCCGCTCGCTGAGAAGGATGCGAAAGGAGCGCCGCGCCCGCTCGGGTGATCCGATCTCCTCATTCTTGAGGACCCCCTCCCGCCCGACGGCGATCACTCGCGTCCCGAGGTGGAGGCGGTCCGGCGGGAAAGCCCGCTCCCAGAGGGGATCCACGAGGAGCCGCAGGTACTCCGCACCGGTCGGGCACGCCGCCGAATCCGCCGGCGCCGACAGCCCTGAGCGGTCCGCCCACGACCGCATCCGAGGCGAGACGTTCATCGCCCACGGCGAAAAGAGGCGGACATGCCCCCAGGCACGCACGTTCGCCGCGGGCCTCCGGGCCGCCTCGTAGACATCCACCTCGCAGCCGGCGTCCAGCGCAGCGAGCGCGGCGTCGAGCCCGACGGGACCCGCGCCGAGGATCGCGATCCTCGGCGTGCCGGAATGGGAGTGCGCCGTCAATGCCCGGCCTCCCGAAGGGTGTGCGGTGGGAATCCTCCCCCCCATACGGCCGGCTCCGGTACGCGCTCCTCCAACTTCAGCGCTCTTCGGGCCGGAGGGGAGGGAGGAGGACGAGCGCCGCCAGAAGCGCGCACCGGTCGAGCGAACGGTCCACGTCGACGTGCTCGTGGACGGCGTGGGCCCCATCGCCCACACCCCCGAGCCCGTCGAGCGTCGCCGTCGTCACGCTCGTCGTGTTCCCATCCGACGCGCCGCCGGACATCCCTTCTTCCAGATCCATCCCCATCGAGGCACCGAGCCTTCGGGCCTCATTCCAGAGGCGTGCGTTCCTCCCGGTCCGCTCCATCGGCGGCCGGTCCACGGACCCCCGAATCACGAGCCGGCAGCCGGGTGTCTCGGCGGCGAGGCGGAGGATCTCCTTCTCGATCCCCTTCCCCTGCTCGATCGAAGCCACTCGAACATCCACCTCCGCACACGCCTCCGCGGCCACGACATTCGGCCGCACGCCTCCCCGGACCGTCCCTACATTTACACTCACCCCCGCCTCGAGGTCTGTCATGCCGTGGAGACGCCGGACCACAGTCGAGAGTTCCTGAATCGCGCTCGCACCCTTGGCCGGCTCGAGACCGGCGTGGGCGCTCCGGCCCGCGACGTCGACGCGGAAGAGACCCGTCCCCCTCCTCGAGGTCTTGAGCTTCCCCTCGAACCCGAGGGCGGGTTCGAGCACGAAGACCCGAGAGGCCCGGCGCCCCAGACGGGCGATGTGCCGCGTGGACTCCGCGCTCCCCGTCTCCTCGTCGGAGTTGAGGAGGACGACCGGGGCGAGCGCCGGCTCGAGCCCCAGATCCCTGAGGACGCGAAGCGCAATGACGGCGCTCGTGAGCCCGGACTTCATGTCGAAGACGCCGGGCCCACGGAGAATCGGGCCCTCCAGCTCGACGGGCATCCTCTGGAGCGTCCCCGAGGGCCAGACCGTATCCGTATGGCCGAGGAGAAGCTGAAAGCCCGGGCTCGGCCGGCAGAGCGGGACGCCGACCAGCGTGCCGCCGCTCGTGCGCCCCCGGAGCCGCCGCACCCTGAGTCCCACCTCCGCGAGGCTCTGCGCGAGGAGCTCCTGCACGGGCCGCTGCGACTCGGGGTCCGTGGTCGGCGATTCGAGCGAGGCCAGGGCCAGGAGGTACGAGGTCCACTCCTCGCGCCGGGCGCGCACGGCCTCCAGGAGCTCGCCCGCCCATTCCGGCCCCGGTGTAGAGCGAGTTGCCCCCGTGCGTTGCGCCACTGGCCTCTCCTCTCCTGCGTGCCGCCCACTCCCGCGGGGAGTACCGCCACGACCGGGGCACTCTCGGCGAAGACGGCGTACTCAGGCGTTCCCGCCTCCGTGGACGGCCCGAGGACGAATCGCGGTGGATCCCGGGGGGGGGGCCGGGCCCTCGATCGGAGTGCTCCCGGGCCTTACCCGGTCGGCAGCCCGCACGCCGCACGGGGCTGGATCCTTCGACGCCCCGCGTCCGCGAGGAGCTCGGTCAGTGGCCGCGGCCCGCACCCAATGACCGCACGGAAGCTCCGCCGCGGACCCTCCTCCGGCAGAGCCTCCTAGCCATCGTACACGCCGCCCCTCCGGTAGCTCTCGTCGAGGAGCTCGACGGGGTGGGCCACCTGCACCCGGGACCCGCGCATCCTCAGCCCGGCACCGATCTGCATCGCGCACCCCGGATTCCCCGTCGCGAGAACGTCCGCTTCCGCCGCCAGGACGGAATCGACCTTGTCGGCGCCGATCCTCCCGCCGAGCTCCGGGTGTCCGAGGCCGTAGGTCCCCGCTCCCCCGCAGCACTCGTCCCCACCCGGGACTGCCACCACGTCGAGGCCCGGAATCGAACGGAGCACCTGGGTCGGCGGGTTCGCGATCCGCTGACCGTGAAGGAGGTGGCATGGGGGGTCGTAGGCGACCCGAAACCGGAGAGCGCCGCCCCTGCGGGGCGATCCCTCGCCTCCGTCCACTAGGAGCTCGGTGACGTCCCGCACCCGTCGCGAGAACCACTCCGCATCATCCGCAGGCGCGGAGGCGTCCTTCATCCTCCCGGCGGCCTTCCCCTCCCCGGTGAGCGCCGCCTCGACGAGATGATGGTACTCCCTCATCGTGGCTCCGCACCCCGCCGCATTCGCCACGATCCAGTCCACGCCCGCCGCACGGAAGGCGGTGATGTTTCGGAGCGCGAGGGCGCCGGCCCGGGAAAGCTCGCCCCCGTGCGCATGCAGCGCGCCGCAGCACCCCTGGTCGCGCAGCTCGACGACCTCCCATCCATTCGCCGAAAGGACCCGCGAAGTCGCTTCGTTCACGCGGGAGAAGAGGTGCCTCTGAATGCACCCCGTCAGGAGTCCGACCCGACCGCGGGCAGCGCCCGGCTCGATCCCTCGCGGCGACGCCCGGGACGCGCCCGGGCCGGGCTCCGCCTCTGTCCGCAGTCCACGGGGCTCTCCCGGCGGCGGCCGCCACGGACGCGAGGCAGCAAGCATGGCAGCCGCAAGCCGGGGTGTCCGGAAGGACTTCGAAGCGGGTCCGAGCCGGGCCACGAGGGACGGGAGCCCGGTCCACCGGAGGAGGCGGCTCACCCCCATCCAGAGGGCGAGCGCGGCCGGCCGCTCGATCAGGGCGAGGAGGAAGCTCCCGAGGCCGCCGGATCTCCTCGCCCGTCCCGCCACCTGGCGGGCCCGCTCGAGGAGGAATCCGTACTCGACGCCGGAAGGGCACACCGTCTCGCACGCGCGGCACCCGAGGCACCGGTCGATGTGGAGCTGAAATGCCTCCGAGCCCGGGTCGAGCCGCCCTTCGGCCACGGCCCGCATGAGGTGAAGGCGGCCCCTCGGGGAATCCGCCTCGTCACTCAGCCGCACATAGGTGGGGCACGCGGGGAGGCAGAACCCGCAGTGCACGCAGTTGGAGAGCCGGTCATCCTGCGCCGCGAGCACTTCCCCGAGCTCGAGCAGCGCGGGACCGGGCAAGCTACCGGGCACGGGCCCCCCGCTCACCCCTCTCTCCCCGGGGGACGCACCCACCCCTCCCGCCACGTGCCCGGGAGGATCCCGGAGGGATCGAAGCCGGAAACGATCCTCGAGACAAGGCGGGCATGCGGGGAGCGCTCGCCCCGATCCACGGCGCTTCGCCACCCGTCACCGGAGCTCCGGAAGGCGACGCCGGCCCGCTCCGCCGCATTCCGCGCGGCACGGGTCGCCTCCGCCCCCGCGTCAACCGGGAGGTAGCCCCGGCACGTGCCGCCGAGGAGGGAGACGGCGACGCGTTCACACGGCACGGCGGAGAGGGCGGAGAGGAGCTCCCGGCCCCGGGACGGGAGGGCGTGAAGCCGAAACGCCCCGCCCCCGCCGGGCTCCGTTCCCTCCCCCTCCGAGAGGGCCCGGAAGAAGGCCGCCGAGGCCTCCCCCACCCACTCCACCTCCGGCGTCCCTCCCTCCGCCTCCAGGAGGCGCACGATCTCCCGGGAAGCGGAGGCGGAACCCATCACGCGGAGGAGGACCCGCGCGGGCCCGTCCCCGAGAGGCGCCGGCCAATGCCCGGTAATGACTTCCGCCGCCGCGAGGGCCACCGGGAGCGCCGCGAGGCGCCGGCCGAGCTCCCACGCCGCGAGGGGATCCGGAGAGCTCCAGACGAGGGTCCGGTCCTCCGCGGGCAGGGGATGCAGGCGGAAGGTGGCCTCGGTGATCATCCCGAGTCCCCCGCGGCTCCCGGCGACGAGCCGCACGAGATCGAATCCGGCCACATTCTTCACCACGCGCCCCCCCAGCCGGAGGATCCGCCCGGCGCCATCGACGACCGTGAGTCCGAGGAGGAGGTCGCGGGGACGCCCGAAGAGCGCACCGAGCGGCCCCGCATCCCCCGCGGCGACCACGCCGCCGACGCTCACGCCCCCACCACCCGGTGGATCCAAGGCGAGCCACTGGCCCTCCGTGGAGAGCCGGGCCGCCAGTGCGCCGAGCGTCACGCCGGCGCCGACCGCCACGTTGAAGTCGCCCGGCCGGTGATCGAGCGGCTCCGTCATCCGCTCCGAGGAGAGGACGAGATCCGGGCGACGTTGCCCGCCCCCGGGATTCGTGCCCCCGGGGTCCCGCGCGGCCCACTCCACAGCCAGAGGTCGGAGCCGGGCGCCCGAGGGGTGGAGGCGCCACCCCTCGGCGGCAGCCAGCTCGAGGAGCGCGGAGGCTTCGTCCGCGCCCGAGGGGGCAGCCACCACCACACCGCCGTCCACCCGGACGGCGTCCGCGCCGATCCGCTCGCCCGCCCGCTCGGTGACGTGGAACGGATCGGTGTTCGGTCGCTTCCGGATCACGCCTCTGCCGAGAGCCCCACGCAGTACTCATCCGGGAGGACCTTCCCCGGATTGCAGAGCCCCGCGGGATCAAAGGCCGCCTTGACCCGGCTCATTGCGCCGAGGACTTCGGGAGAGCAGACGAGAGGCATGTACTGCCGCTTGTCGAATCCGACACCGTGTTCGCCGGTGATCGTCCCCCCCGCCTCGACGCACACGTCCATGATCTCGCGGGAGGCCGCCTCGACCCGGCTCAGCTCGTCGGGATCACGCCGGTCGAAGAGGAGGTTCGGGTGAAGGTTCCCGTCTCCGGCGTGGAAGACGTTCGCCACGAGGAGGTCGTACCGGCGCCCGATCTCGCCGATCCTGGCGAGGACGTTCGAGAGCTCGGTGCGGGGAACGGTGGCGTCCTGCACCAGGAGGTCGGGGGCAAGGCGCCCCATCGCCCCGAACGCCTTCTTCCGCCCCTGCCAGAGAGCGGCCCGCTCCTCCTCGTCCGTCGCGCGGCGGACTTCCCGGGCGCCGGCGCGCTCACAACAGAGGACCGCCTCCTCGATCTCGTCCTCGAGCCCGGCTTCCATCCCGTCGAACTCGACGACGAGCGCGGCCCCGGCATCGACCGGGTAGCCGGCCGCGTAGACCGAATCCTCCACGGCACGGATCGTCTCCGAGTCCACGATCTCGAGCGCCGCCGGGAGCATCCCCTTCGCCATGATGTCCGATACCGCGCTCCCCGCATCCTCGATCGTCCGAAAGATCCCGAGCAGCGTGCGCACCCCCTCGGGCCTCGGGATCAGCCCCACCTCGATCTCGGTCGCGATCCCGAAGCAGCCCTCCGATCCGACGAAGAGCCCGAGGAGGTCGTGCGCCTCCTCCCGAGCCCCCATCCCCCCGATCTCGACCACCTCCCCGTCCGGGAGGACGATCGTGAGCCCCGTCACGTAGCGGCTCGTGACCCCGTACTTGAGGCAGTGGGGGCCGCCCGAGTTCTCGGCGACATTCCCCCCGAGGCTGCAGGCGGACTGGGAGGAGGGGTCCGGAGCGTAGATGAGGCCGTGGGGGAGCGTGGCCCTCGTCAGGTGGGCGTTCACGACGCCGGGTTCGACCCTCGCCCGGCGGTTCGCCGGATCGATCTCGAGGATCCGGTTCATCCTGGCGGTCCCGACGATCACCCCGCGTCCGACGGGGAGCGCCCCGCCGCTCAGCCCCGTCCCGGAACCCCGGGGAACGAAGTGCTGCCCCGCCCGATAGAGGAGGGAGAGGACCCGGCTCACCTCCTCGGTGCTTCCCGGGAGAACGACAGCGGCCGGCGCGTGGCGGTACTGCGTGAGGCCGTCGGACTCGTAGACGAGGAGCCGGTCGGGATCCACGATGAGCGCCGACTCCCCGACGATCGACTGAAGCCCCCGGACGAGCGCCGGGTCGACGGCCGGTTCCGTTGCGAATCTCGTCATCTTACTGCCGCCTCGGCTGTGGGGATCGGCCGCGAGGGGGGGAATGGGTCAGATCAGCGGCGCTCGTAGGCGATCTGCTCCGCCAGCTTGTCCGAGATCGCCTGCACTGCGGCCTCGTCCGCGTCCCCGAACACACCCTCATCCTCGCTTCCGAGATCGATCTGCCCGAAGATCTCGTCACCCGCCCGGATCAGGACGACCAGCTCGGAGCGGATGTCCGGGCCGCACGGCGTGTACCCGGCGAGCGCACGCACGTCGGGGACGTTTCGGTTCGCCGCCTCGGCGACCGCGGCCCCTCCGACGCCCTCCCCCACCGGGAACTCCGCGTAGGCGGCGGCCGCCCCGATGTAGTTGTGCAGCCAGAGCTTCTCCCCGCCCGCCCTCGCAAGGAATGCGCCCGCCCAGTGGAATCGATCATCGGATCCGGCAATGCTCCGAACCGCGGAGCGGATTAGCGCGTCGGAGAGAAACCCGTCGTCGCGCATTTCCTGTAGTTCCTTGATCACTGTCGTGGGGTTCAGCATGAGGTGCCCGGATTGCCCCTGGTTGGAGACGGGCGCGGGCAAGGGCAGAGGTCCCGCCGCCGTCGATTGCCACGCGAGGCTGCCGCAAGGGAAGTCGTACTCCCTCCGGCAAGAGAGCGGTTAGTTTAACCGTCGCCGGACGAGGGCGTCAACGCGGCCCGAGCGGGGGCGGGGACGCCCGGAGAGTGGCTGCCACCCGGAGGATGCACAGGTGGGAGGGAAGCGGTTTTCCACGCTCGCGTGGGGAGTTCTCCTCTACTCCCTGGCCGTCATCCTCTGGGGGTACTTCCTTCGGATCTCCGAGTCCGGCGCCGGGTGCGGGACGGACTGGCCCCTCTGCAGGGGGGAGATCGTCCCGGCCGGCGCCGGATTTCCGACGTGGGTCGAGTTCACGCACCGCGTCTCGTCGGGGCTGACGCTCGTCCTCGTGGTCGTGCTGGCGGGCCTCGCCGTCCGCTCCTTCGGGCGGGGGCACCCCGTTCGGCGGGCGGCGCTCGCCTCCCTCCTCTTCACCGTCACGGAGTCCCTCTTCGGCGCCGTCCTCGTGGTCTTCGGATGGGTCGCGGGGGACGTATCGGCCGGACGGGTCCTCATCCGGCCCTTTCACGTCACGAACACCTTCCTGCTCATGGGCGCCCTCGGGCTCACCGCGTGGTGGGCCTCTCGGCGGGTGGAGCGGATGGGGAACCTCGGTGCTCTGAAGGGCCGAAGGTTCTGGGCGGCAGGGGCCGGGCTCCTCGTCCTGGCAGCGACGGGGTCGTGGACCGGCCTCGCCGGCACGGCCTTTCCCGCGGAGACCGCTCTCGCCGGCCTCACCCAGTACATGGACCCGGAGCACCTCCTCATCTACCTGAGGACGGTGCACCCCGTCGCCGCCGTCCTTGCGCTCGTCCTCCTTGTCCGGGCGACCGGGAGGTCACCCGGCCGGGAGGGGGATGGGGTGCGGCGGCGCCTGACGCACGTGGTCTGGACACTCGGGGCGGCGCAGCCGGTCGTCGGGGCACTTACGATCCTCCTCCTTCACCCCACGGCGCTTCGCCTTCTTCACCTCGCCCTCGCCGACCTGCTCTGGCTGGCTACGCTCTTTCTCTGGTCGACGCATGTGGAGGGGGAACCGAGGATGCCGGAGCGGGAGGCGGCCGCGTGACCGAAGGCGGCCCGTGGCGGCCCTTTCGGCGTGCCGCTGCACCGCTCCTGCCCGGCCGCGTCCCGCCCCCGCATGGACAACCGGATCGGGAGGGGCAGCTTTCCCCTTCCGCCACGCCCCGGTGACCCGTTCGTCCCCATCCTTCCGGAGCTCCCGGCCGCGAGTCTTCGACGCTCCGGGCTACGAACGCCCCGATTGCCAGTACGCCGGGACGTGTGGAGCGCCCCCGGGGGCCTACCTCTGGACGAAGCTCGTGTCGCCGTCGAGGCGGCGCACGAAGCCTGCTAGGAGCCGGGCAGCTCTCTCGAGATCGCTGACCGACACGACCTCGTTCGGAGAGTGCATATAGCGATTGGGGATCGAGACGACGCCCGTCGGGACGCCGCCCCGGACGAGAAAGATGCCGTCCGCATCCGTCCGGCTCGCCTTCGGAGCCGCCTGAAGCGTGTACGGGATCCCATCCGCGGCGGCGGCCTCGGCGAGGTGATGGAAAACGCCCGGGTGTGCTGAGGAGCCCCGCGTCAGGACCGGCCCTCCACCGAGCGCATGCTCCCCGAGCTCCTTCTTGTTCGCGTCCGGCACGTCCGTCGAGAAGGTGACGTCCACCACGAGCGCCGCATCGGGATCGAGCGCGAAGGCGGCGTTTCTCGCGCCCCCGCCCGTGTATCCGATCTCCTCCTGCACGGTGGCCACGGCCACGGCTCCCGCGGACGCCGGCGGCTCGGCAGCGAGGAGTCGGAGCGCCTCGAGCACGACGTACGCCCCGACCCGGTCGTCGATCGCCCTCGAGGCGATCCGGTCGCCCGCAAGCCGGATGACGCCCGCGTCCAGGACGAGGGGGTCGCCCACGCGGACGCCCATCTCCCCCACCTCCTCGGCCGACGAGGCGCCGAGATCGACCCAGACGTCCTGGATCTCCGTGACCTTCTTCCGGTCCTCCGGCTTCAGGAGGTGGATGGGCTTCTTCCCGACGACCCCCGGTACGTCCCCCTCGCTTCCCATGACGACGACCCGCTGGCCCACCACCACTTGGGGATCCCACCCCCCGATTCCCGCCACGTAGAGAAATCCGTCCCCGTCCACGTGCGTAACCTGAAACCCGATCTCGTCCACATGCCCGGCGAGCATGATCCGTGGCCTCCGGCCGGCGCCGACCTCGGCGAAGGAGTTCCCGTGCACGTCCGCCCAGACCTCCTCTGCGAAGCTCTCGGCCTCGGCACGCCAGACGCGCGCGGGCCTCGACTCGAACCCGGAGGGCCCCGGCTCCCCGAGGAGACGCTCAAGAAAGACGCTGGACTGTTCCATGGTCGTGATCCGGTGCGGTCGGCAGGCTGCGGTCGTGAAGTCATCACAATAGCGGAATCGGTGCGGGACGATCCAGCGCGCTTTTCCGCGGCGCCCCCCCTCCCCGGAACGGCGCGGGAGGGAGGGAGGAGTCCGCCGAGGCCGGAGGAACCGAGGTTGGCGGGCCTTCGCGGACGGCGAGTCGGCGGGTACGCCTTGCCGGGGGGCCTCGTTACCTTGTGGCCCATTGATCGTACCCTGCGGGGTGCGCGCACCCGGAGGAGCAGGGATGGATCTTGATCTTCACGTTGGCCGACGACTCTCCGCCGGCGAGATCGTCGAGCTCCTGACGGAAGCCCGCCGCCGGACGCTCACGCTCCTCGCGCCCGTACCGGACGCAGACCTCCGCGCCCAGCACGATCCGTTGATGAGCCCCCTCATCTGGGACCTGGGCCACATCGGGCACTTCGAGGAGGTCTGGCTCCTCGAGAACCTCGGCGGGTGCGGGACGGCTCGCGGGGCGCTCCACGGGATGTTCGACCCCGCCCGGAATCCCCGGAACAGGCGAGCCGACCTTCCCCTGCCCGCCACCGTCTCGTGCCACGAGCACCTCGAGCGGATCCGGAGGAAGGTGGTCGAGCGCCTCCGGTCGCTCGACCTCGAGAGCGACGATCCGCTGATCCGCGACGGGTACGTCTTCCGCATGGTTGTTCAGCACGAGTACCAGCACAACGAGACGATCCTCCAGACGCTGCAGCTGAAGCTCGGCGACCCGTACCGCCCCCCGGGGCGCCGGCCACTCCCGGCGGCACGCGGGACCGAACGCTTCGGGAGCGGCGGCGTGGTGCACTTCCCGGGGGGACGAGTCGAGATCGGCACGGACGACCGGAGCACGGCCTACGACAACGAGAGACCCCGGCACTCCGTCGACCTCGCTCCCTTCCTCATCGATACCGCACCAGTGACGGAGGAGGCGTACGGCCGCTTCATCGCCTCCGGCGGATACGAGGACCCGGCATACTGGTCCGAAGGAGGCTCGGCCTGGCTGAAGGCTTCGGGGGCGGCCGCCCCGAAGTATTGGACACCGGAGGGGGAGCGGTGGACGGTCCGCGTGATGGACCGGGTGCGACCCCTCGATCCCCGGAGGCCGGTCTGCCACATCTCCTACTACGAGGCCGAGGCGTATGCGCGGTTCGCGGGTAAGAGGCTCCCCACCGAGGCCGAGTGGGAGGCCGCAGCCACGTGGGACCCCGTGGCCGGGTCCAAGCGCACCTTCCCCTGGGGCGAGGCGGCGGCGAGCCCCGAGCGAGCGAACGTCGACGCGCTCTCGTTCGAGACCGCCCCGATCGAGAGCTACCCCGCGAACGTCTCGCCCGTGGGATGCTACGGGATGATCGGCGACGTCTGGGAGTGGACGTCCTCGGATTTTCGTCCGTATCCGGGGTACGCGGCATTCCCCTATCCCGAGTACTCGGAGGCCTTCTTCGGAGACGAGTACAAGGTCCTCCGCGGGGGCGCATGGGCCACCCGCGCGGGGGCAATCCGAGGAACGTTCCGGAACTGGGACTATCCCATTCGCCGCCAGATCTTCAGTGGCCTCCGGTGCGCCCGGGACGCCTGACGGCCCGGTGGTGACCGGAATGCCCGGGGACGCCCGCGCCCGCGCGGTCGAGGTCGAGGATGTGCGCCGGGGGCTGGCAAAGCCCCAGAAGGAGCTCCCCTCCAAGTACTTCTACGATACCCGGGGCTCCGAGCTCTTCGAAGAGATCGCGCGGCTTCCCGAGTACTATCTGACCCGCTCCGAGCGCCACCTTCTCGCGAACGGCGCGGCCGACTGGGTACGGGAGGTTCAGCCCGCGTCGCTCGTCGAGCTCGGGGCGGGAAGCGCCGAGAAGACACGGATCCTCCTCTCGGCGATGGTGGAGGCCGGACGGGGCACGGCCTACGCGCCGGTCGACATCGCGGGCGAGTTCCTGCGGGAGACCGCGCGCGCACTCGAGACGGAGTATCCCGCCCTCGAGATCCGCCCCCAGGTGAAGGACATCACGGCGCCGCTCGAGTTCGCGGACAACCTGGCCCACCCGGCGCTCTTCGCGCTCCTCGGGAGCACGCTCGGGAACTTCCCGCCGGGCGAGGACGTGGCGCTCCTCGAGAATGCCCGCTCCGCGATGCGCGAGAGCGACCGCTTCCTTCTCGGCGCAGACCTCCGGGCCGGGCCGGAGAAGAGCGTCGAACTCCTCAACGCCGCGTACAACGACTCCGCGGGCGTTACGCGGGCGTTCAACCGGAACATCATGCGGCACCTGAACCGCGAGGCCGGGACGGACTTCGACCCCTCGGCCTTCCGTCACCGGGCCTTCTACGCCGAGGCCCTCGGGCGGATCGAGATGCACCTCGTCGCCCTGACTCCGCAGCGGGTGACGATCCCCGGCGAGGCCCCCGTCGAGGTCGCCGAGGGAGAGTCGATCCGAACGGAGATCAGCTGCAAGTACGACCGCGCCGCCGTGGACGACCTCTTCACCCGCGCCGGATTCAGGGTGGAGGAGTGGTGGGAGGACGAGGGAGGGCTGTACGCGGTCGTCGCCGGCGCTCCCGTGTGACGTGCGGGGGGAAGGGGGAAAGCTCACACGGCGAGCTCTACGACCTCGTCACGCACCACCTCGCGCCACGACGGGTGACGGTCGAGCCGCTCCGACGCGATCAGCGTGCCGTCCGGCGCCAGCGGGTGACCGGAGGCCTCGTATAGCGAGTTCGTCGCCTCCACCGACGCGGCGCGGAGGGCGGCAAGCCCCGTAGCGTCGGCGAGCACCATGTTGAGCTGCGCCTCGTGACCCGTGCGGAGCGCACTGAGGACGCGATCCCGTGTCGCCTCGAGCGCTTCGGCGAGGGACGCGCCGGCCCTCACCGCTGAGACCGCGAGGAGGAAGAGCGTCTCCGTGTCGGAGGAGCCCCGGAGGCACCCGTAGAGATCGTCGGGGAGAGCGGCCCGAAGCCGGCGCATGTAGCTCGCCCGGAAATCTTCGACGAACCCGTTCAGGGTGAAGCTCCAGCGCTCGTGGACGAGGGGCGCGTTCCCGCTCTCGTCCACCGGAATCCCCACCGTGGCGTTCCGGACCGCCGCGAGGATCACCGTGGCGTGGGCCGACTCGAGGAGGCCTCGGAGGTCGCCGTCCTGCCATATGGGCCGGCAGCTCCCCGCGCGTACCGGCTTCCCGCCGCGGTACCATGCGACCCCGTAGCCGTCGGCATTCAGATTCCCCGAGAGAAGCTCCCGCGGCCCGTAGCTCTGCTCAAAGAGAGGGTGGCTCCCGCCGAAGACGAGCACGTCGGCTCGCAGCGGGGCTCCCGCATACGCCGTGAGGCGGCACACGGCCCGCTACGCCCCGGGAAGGGAGAGGAGCACCGGCAAGCGCTCGAGATCCACGTTCCCCCCACTCAGGACCGCCACCACGGGTCCCTCACGCCGAGGGATGCGCCCGGCGAGAAGCGCTGCCACGGCAGCCGCACCCGCCGGCTCGACCACGAGCTTCGCACGGGAGAGGACGAAAGCCATCGCCTCCTGGATCTCGGCGTCGTTCACGAGTACGACGTCCTCCACATGGCGCCGAACGATCTCGAAGTTGAGCTCCCCGGCCATCGGCGCGGCGAGCCCGTCCGCCACGGTCTCGACTCGCTCAAGCGTCACCGCCGCTCCCCGCTCGAGGCTCCGGCGCATGGCGCACGCGCCTTCCGGCTCGACGCCGAAGACCTGGAGGCCCGGTTTCAGGTACGCCCGGGCGAGAGCCGCCCCCGAGACGAGACCTCCTCCCCCGACCGGCACGACGATCGTGGCGGTGTCCGGGACGTCCTCCAGGATCTCGAGCGCGACCGTTCCCGCGCCAGCGACGATCAACGGGTCGTCGAAGGCGTGAAGAAGGGTGAGCCCTTGCTCCTCCGCGATCTCCGAGGCCAGCTCGAAGGCGTCGAAGATCGTGCCGCGGAGGATCACTTCCGCTCCGTACCCCTCGGTGGCCCGCACCTTGGCCGGGGAGGCCTCCGCCTTCATGACCACGGTGGCGGAGATCCCCATCCGCGCCGCCGCCCACGCCACCGCCTGGGCGTGGTTCCCCGCGGAGACCGTCACGATGCCCCGGCAGCGGGCCTCGTCGTCGAGCTCGAGGATCCGGTTGAGCGCGCCCCGAACCTTGAACGAGCCCGTCTTCTGCAGGTTCTCGCACTTGAGGAACACGGGACCGCCCACGACCGCGGAGAGCGTTCGGCTCGAGAGAACGGGCGTCCGCTGCACGGCCCGGGACACCCGGCGGCGAGCAGACTTCAGGTGGTCGAGCGTGGGAATCGCCGTCAACGGGATGCGCTCCGTCACTCCTGAATGGTCTCTTCCGGGCGGGCGGGACGGTCCCCCTCCCCGGGGGCGAGGATGGGAGGCCGGCAGTGGCCCGCGTGCCTCACTCGGACGCCATCTCCAGCAGCTTCAGTACGGTTCGCCAGTTCCGGAACGTGGTCGTCGTTCCGAGGACCGAGTCGAAGTAAGCGTTGGAGAGCTTCGTGCGTGCCATGCCATTCGGCAAATGCAGGTAGATCTCGCGCCCGACCACCGCGAACTCGTCGGGCGGGGACCGGTCGGGGTCGAGCGCGGCGATCCGTTCCGGTGCCGGTCGAATGCCCGAGAATCCGACGTGCAGGGTGCGATGGTCCCGCCCCGTATCGGGGAACGGGTTGTCGTGGACGGCCCGCGCCAGTTCCTCGCGGGTGCGGAGAATGACTGGAACGCTGCGTCCGGTGTGCTCGGCTACTGTCGCCGCTACCGTGCTGGCAGCGTCCCTGGCGTCCGAGGCCATGGCGCGGAAGATGGCGTTGCCGCTTTGGATGTATGTCCTCACGGCCAGGCAGCCCGCATCCCTCAGCGCCGCCGCGAGGACCGCCATCGGCAGCCGGTTCCGGCCGCCCACGTTGACGCCTCGGAGGAGCAGCGCGTAGGCGCTCTCTCCGGCGTGATCCGCTGCTGTCTCCGACATAATCCCCCCGAGGTTGCATGCGCACTTCCGGCAGCGTCAATCCGGGGCCTGGACTCCGAACTGACACCCGGCGGAAGCAGGTTTTCGCACCTGAGGAACACGGGACCGCCCACCACCGCGGAGAGCGTCCGGCTCGAGAGAACGGGCGTCCGCTACACGGCCCGGGACACCCGGCGGCGAGCAGACTTCAGGTGGTCGAGCGTGGGAATCGCCATCAACGGGATACGGTCTGTCACTCCTGAATGATCTCTCCCGGCCGGGTGGGACGGTCCCCCTCCTCTCCCGGGGGGCGAGGAGCTCCGTCCGCCCTTCGCCGCACCGGCTCACTCCGCCCGTCCATTCGCCAAACCGAGAAGCGGAACGGGCCAGTGGCAAGCCCGGCCTCCATCCTCCGCCGCGCCCAGCGAAAGGCGATCCTGCGTGTGAAGGGAAGGAGGAGGAAGAGCCCGGCCAGGTCCGTGAGAACGCCCGGGGTCAGGAGAAAGGCACCCCCGACGAGCACGGAAGCCCCCGACACGAGCGACTCGGCCGGGCGCCTCCCCTCCGCGAGATCGCGCTGGAGGGCGAGGAGCGCCCGGGTCCCCTCGCGGCGGGCCAGCGCGGCCCCGAGAAGCCCGGTGCCGGCCACGAGCGCGAGCGTCGGCCACGGGCCCACGGCAGCACCGATCCGAATGAGAAGGGCGAGCTCCAGGAGCGGAACGAGCACAAACGCGCAGCCGAGTCGAAAGAGCATCGCCGCAAGCGGGTCCGGAGGGTCAGTCGCGTCGAGGAGTCGGGCCGTCTCCGAGTCTGGAGATATCCTAGGCTCGTGGGCTCCCGCGTACGGCGCAACCCGAGCGATCCCTAGGCGCTCAGCCGAGTCCGCAGCACCAGATGCCTCCTCGGAACCAGAACGGAACGCTCTCCTCCAAGGAACCGGCCCTCTTTTCGGAAGTGAGCCGGGTCGGGCGACGATTCGAGCAATTCCGGACATCCCGGAACCTGAGCTTCAGGCGCTACCGTGCGCTGCTTGGTGAACGCGCGTGGGCCGGCATGGAAATCTCGCCGACCTCTTGGTCGACGGCCCGATCCGCCGGCATCCACCGTGCAAGAAGCCGGTGTTGGTTCGTCAGCGAAGGGCGATCCTCCACGCCCCCGGCATCCGGGCGACGCCACGAACGGAGAGGGCCTCAGGGCGTGCGGGAGCGGGTCCGTACGACGCGGCGGCTCGACTTCCGCACCTCCCGGGTATATGGCGGGAAGACGTCCACCCCACTCTTCCGGTGTGCGACCCGGCGAGAGCCTCGACAGTGGTTGACGGCCGGGCCCACCGGACAGGCAGGGGAGACCCGGCGACGGACAGCCGAGGGTGTGGACCAGCGACTTCCACTTCGCGTGATGACGATGTCCGAGCCTTCCGGCCCGCAGCCCGACCCGCTGGCGCACCTGCACCCCGCCGTACGCCGCTGGTTCGAGGCCCGCTTCGATGCTCCCACGCCGGCGCAGGCGCGGGGGTGGGAGGCAATCCGGCGACGGGAACACACGCTCATCGCCGCGCCGACCGGCTCGGGAAAGACGCTGGCCGCCTTCCTGAACGCCCTGGACGAGCTCCTTGCCGAAGGGGTGGAGGCGGGCGGGCTCCCCGACGAGGTCCGGGTCGTGTACGTCTCCCCGCTCAAGGCGTTGAGCGCTGATATCCACCGGAACCTGGAGGAGCCGCGGAGGGCCATCCGGGAGATCGCCGAAGGGATGGGCCTTCCCTCCGTGAAGATCACGGCGGCGGTGCGAAGCGGAGACACTCCGCAGTCCGAGCGCCAGGGAATGGTGAAAACCCCGCCCCATATCCTCGTGACGACCCCCGAGTCGCTCTACCTCCTCCTCACCGCGCAGAAGAGCCGCGAAGTCCTCCGCACCGTCCGCACGGTGATCGTCGACGAGATCCACGCGGTCCTCGACTCCCGCCGGGGCACACACCTCGCCCTCACGCTCGAACGGCTCGAGCACGTCGCAAGGAAGCCGCTCCTCCGGGTCGGGCTCTCCGCCACGCAGAAGCCGATCGAGGAGGTCGCCCGCTTCCTGGTCGGTGCGCACGGGATCGGCCGCGACGGCGCGCCGCGCTGCACGATCGTCGACGAGGGGCACCTCCGCGAGATCGATCTGGACCTCGAGCTCCCCGGCTCTCCCCTGGAAGCCGTCATGTCGCACGAGGTCTGGGAGGAGGTCTACGAACGGCTCGCCGAGCGGATCCAGGAGCACCGAACGACACTCGTATTCGTCAATACCAGGCGGCTCGCCGAACGAGCCGCGCGCGACCTGGAGGCGCGGCTCGGTGAAGACGCCGTGACCGCCCACCACGGGAGCCTCTCCAAGGAGATCCGCCTGGAGGCCGAGCGCCGCCTCAAGGCGGGGGAGCTCAAGGCTCTTGTCGCTACGGCGTCGCTCGAGCTCGGAATCGACATCGGACACGTGGACTTCGTCTGCCAGATCGGCTCACCCCGCCGGATCGCGACGCTCCTCCAGCGAGTGGGGCGCTCCGGGCATACGGTTCACGGGACCCCGAAGGGCCGCCTCTTTCCCCTGACGCGAGAGGATCTCGTGGAATCGGCCGCCCTCCTCTGGTCGGTGAGGCGGGGCGAACTCGATCGCGTGACGGTCATGGAGAAGAGGATCGACCTCCTCGCCCAGCAGATCGTCGCCGAGACGGCGTGCGAGGAGTGGGGGGAGGAGGAGCTCTTCGACCTCGTGCGGCGGGCCTACCCCTACCGCGGCCTCGGGCGGGCCGAGTTCTCCGAGGTCGTGGAGATGGTCTCGAGGGGGTTCTCCACACGGCGAGGGCGGCGCGGCGCGCTCGTCCACCGGGACGGGGTGAACCACCGGCTCCGTGGCCGGAGGGGGTCCCGACTCGCCGCGATCACCTGCGGCGGCGCGATCCCCGACGAGGCAGACTTCCGCGTGGTCCTCGAGCCGGAGGGGCACACGGTGGGCAGTGTGGACGAGGATTTCGCGATCGAGAGCATTCCGGGGGACATCTTCCAGCTCGGAAACACCTCGTGGCGGCTCCTCAGGATCGAGACCGGCGTCGTGCGGGTCGAGGACGCCCGCGGGGAGCCGCCGAACATCCCCTTCTGGTTCGGGGAGTCACCGGACCGGAGCGGCGAGCTGTCGGCAGCCGTCGCCGAGCTCCGGAAGGAGGTCGAGGCCCGCCTGGACACCGACGGGGGCGCATCTCAGTGGCTCGTCACTGAGACTGGAGTACCGAACGCCGCAGCGCGGCAGATCGTCCGCTTCCTCGAGGAAGGAAAGCACATCCTCGGAGCGCTTCCCACCCACGACACCCTCGTCCTCGAACGCTTCTTCGATGATGCGGGGGGTCAGCAGCTCGTCCTTCACGCCCCCTTCGGGAGCCGCGTGAACCGGGCGTGGGGGCTCGCGCTTCGGAAGCGCTTCTGCCGGCAGTTCAACTTCGAACTTCAGGCCGCTGCCACGCACGAGGGCGTCCTCCTCTCCCTCGGACCCCAGCACTCCTTCCCGCTGGAAGACGTCTTCCGGTATCTCCATCCGGGAAGCGTCCGGGAGATCCTCGTCCAGGCCCTCCTCGATGCACCGATGTTTCAGATCCGCTGGCGGTGGGCCGCCTATCTCTCCCTCGCGCTCCTCCGCTGGAGGAGCGGTTCCCGAACTCCGCCGCAGCTCCAGAGGATGGAGTCCGAGGACCTCCTCTCGACCGTCTTTCCGGACGCGAACGCCTGCCTCGAGACGATCGTGGGAGACCGCGAGGTCCCGGACCATCCGCTCGTGCGCCAGGCGATCGCGGACTGCCTGGACGAGGTGATGGACATCACCCGGCTGGAAGGGATCCTCGCGAGGATCCACGCCGGCGAGATCCGCCTGGTCGCCCGGGACACCCCCGAGCCGTCGACGCTCGCCCACGAGATCCTCACCGCGCGGCCCTACGCCTTCCTCGACGATGCGCCGCTCGAGGAACGAAGGGCGCACGCCGTGCAGCGCAGACGCGCCTTCGAGCCTTCGTCGGCCAGCGAGCTCGGCAAGCTGGACCCGGAGGCGATCGAACGCGTGCGGGGGGAGGCGTGGCCGACCGCGGAGAACGCTGACGAACTCCACGACGCACTCCTCGTCTCGGGGTTCCTCACCGCCGAGGAGGTCGCCCGGGGAGGGGAGGCGTGGCTCGGGCACGTCGGGGAGCTCACGGCGGCGGGCCGGGTCCGGCGTGTCGAGCGGACGGGGCCGGGGGGAGGGGGCATCCGCCTCTGGGTCGCGACGGAGCGCGTCTCCGAGATCCATGCACTCGCCCGGAGCGAGGAGCGGCCGGGAGCCGCACGGGAGCTCGTTCGCGGAAGGCTCGAGATCGTCGGTCCGACGACGTCCGGCGAGTTGGCGGCCTCGATCGGGATCCGCGACTCGGAGGCCTTGGCCGCGCTGCACGAACTCGAGGGGGAAGGCTTCGTGCTCCGCGGCGCCTTCACCTCCGGGGGGGAGGGGCAGGAGTGGTGCGAGCGGAGGCTCCTCGCCCGCATTCACCGCTACACCTTGACCCGGCTCCGGGCGGAAATCGAGCCGGTCACGGCCGCGGAGCTGATGCGCTTCCTCTTCCGCTGGCAGCGGGTCACGTCCGGCGAGCAGGTGACGGGGGTGGAGGGTCTCGCCTCCGTCGTCGCCCTCCTGGACGGCTTCGAGCTTCCGGCCGTCGCGTGGGAGACAGACGTCCTCGCAGCCCGGTGCGCGGACTACTCGCCCGAGTTCCTAGATCAACTCTGCCTGACAGGGCAGGTGGCGTGGGGCCGCCTCCAGCCGCCGTGGAATGGGGGCACCGGCCTTCGCGCCACGGGCCCCCTCCGCTCGTCCCCGATGGCGCTCTTCCTTCCGGAGAGCGCGCCGGGCTGGCTCCGGCTCTGCGGAGAGCACCGGAAGGACGACCTCAGCAGCACCGCCGCCGAGCTCCTCGCCGTCCTCGAAAAAAGGGGTGCCTCCTTCTTCCGGGAGCTCGTGGCCGAGACCCGCCTCCTCCCCGCCCAGGTGGAAGGAGCGCTCGGAGAGCTGGCCGCCGTCGGGCAGCTGACCTCGGACGGCTTCTCGGGGCTCCGCGCCCTTCTCACCCCCTCGGCCAAGCGGAAGCGCCTCTCACACAGAGGCGAGGGGAACGGCGCCGGCCGAAGGCGCCGCCAGCGAGCCGTCCCGTACGGGGTGGACACGGCGGGTCGCTGGTGCCTCCTGCGGCGAAGCGGGCCGGAGCCCGCAGCCGAGGCGGCACCTCCCTCCGGGGCGGAGGACTCGAGGGTCCGGAGCGGCGCCGACACCGATGCGACTGTCCAGCTCGCGTGGGCGCTCCTTCGCCGCTACGGCGTCGTTTTCCGCCGGGTCCTCGCCCGGGAGACACTCGCCGTGCCGTGGCGCGAGCTGATCCTGGTGTACCGGCGGCTGGAGGCTCGCGGGGAGATCCGCGGAGGACGCTTCGTCGGCGGATTCTCCGGTGAGCAGTTCGCGCTTCCCGAGGCCGTCGCCCTCCTCCGAAAGACGCGCGCCTCGAAGCCGACGGAAGAAGTCGTAGTGGTCAGCGCCGCCGACCCGCTCAACCTTACCGGTCTCATCACGCGGGGAGAGCGGATCACCGCGCTGGCGGGGACCCGGATCGGCTACCGTGCCGGGGTGCCCGCGTACGTGCTCGACGGAGGCAAGGTGCGGTCCCTGGACCCGGAGGAAGCTCCACTCGCGCCCGAGGTGAAGCGGCAATTGACGAGCCGCAGGGTGCTGCCGGCGCTCCGGGGATACGTCGGGACCCGCATCTAGTGCGCGGTCGGGACATCACGGCTGGATCTGCACTGCCGCGCAGGCTTCGAGTTGTGCTGACGGTGGAACCGCCTCCGGCGTGGGGCGTCAAACGGAAGCACCCAGTGCGCGTGCAGGACCCGGCCGGGGCGTCGTCCTCCGGGGAGGACTCCCCCCGGACCGCCGGGTGCCGGGGTGCGCGAGCTGGCGGATCGCCGCCTCGATGAAGGGCATGATTCTCGAAGAGACGGGGCGGCCGCTCCGGCTCCGCGAGGTGGCCATGCCTCCTCCGGGACCATCGGAGCTACTCGTCCGCATCCGGGCCTGCGCCGTCTGCAGGACGGACCTGCACGTCGTCGACGGGGAGCTCCCCCACCCCAGGCTTCCCCTCGTTCCCGGGCACGAGATCGTCGGCGTCGTGGAGGAAGTGGGCGCCGAGGTCACCGGCGCGAAGCCCGGCGACCGGGTGGGCATCCCGTGGCTGGGTTGGACGTGCGGCCACTGCCGGGAGTGTCTCGCCGGGCGGGAGAACCTGTGCAGGAAAGCCGAGTTCACCGGCTATACGCGGGATGGGGGATACGCCGAGCTGACGCTCGCCCACGCCGACTACGTCTTCCCCCTCCCGGAGGAGTACGACGACGTCACCGCCGCCCCGCTCCTCTGCGCAGGGCTCATCGGCTACCGCGCGTACCGGCACGCGGGCGAGGGCAGACGCATCGGGCTCTACGGCTTCGGGGCCGCCGCGCATCTCCTCTGCCAGGTCGCGGTACACGAGGGGCGGGAGGTATATGCCTTCACCCGGCCGGGGGATGAGGCCGGGCAGACCTTCGCGAGATCGAGGGGGGCAGCGTGGGCCGGGGACTCGGACGAGCGGCCCCGCGAGCCCCTCGACTCGGCGATCATCTTCGCCCCGGCGGGGGGCCTCGTCCCGCTGGCGCTCCGGGCCGTCGCCCCGGGCGGGACCGTCGTCTGCGCAGGGATCCACATGAGCGCGATCCCGTCATTTCCCTACGAGATCCTGTGGGAGGAACGGGTACTCCGGTCCGTGGCGAACCTCACCCGCGACGACGCGGCGGCCTTTCTCCGTCTCGCCCCGAGAATCCCGGTGGAGGCGGAGGTCGAGGCACTCCCGCTGGAACTCGCGAACCAGGCGCTCGACCGGCTCCGTGCGGGCGATGTCGAAGGCGCGCTCGTCCTCGTTCCCTAGGACGTGGGGGCCTTCTTGAGGCGGACGAGCTCGACCCGGAAGACCAGAACGGCGTAGGGAGGAATATCGCCGATCCGTTGGCTCCCATACGCCAGTTCGTGCGGGATCACGAGGAGCCGGACCTCGTTCAGCCGCATCCCCTCGAGGCCCTCGGCGAAGCCGGGGATGAGGCTTCCATCGCCGAGCTCCATCACGGGGTGGGGGTCTCCCCCCTGAGAGGTGTCGAAGGGCCTCCCGGTGCGGGTCCACCCAGTGTAGTGCACGTCGAGCGCATCCCCTGCCGCCGCGACCTCGGTTCCCACCCCCGCCGTAAGCGTCTGGTAGTAGAGGCCGGTCGGGGACCTCGTCATCTGATCGAGGTTGACCCCGAGCGACGCCGCGTACGTTACCTCGGCGGGTCCCCGGGCCAGCGCTTCGATCGGCGTCCCTGCCGGCCCGCACCCGCCGGCTGCCAGGATCGCGGCCGCCACGGCGGCGGCGCGAAGGAGACCGGTGATTCGAAGGGGCCCACTTGTCATCTCACGGAGTCACGATGATGGGCCGGCTGTTGATCGATGGCTCCCGGCCGGGCACGTCGAGCCGCAGGTGGAGTGTGTAGTCGCCGGGGTCGATGTCGGGGAGTTGAAGGGTCACGGAGCGGAAGAGTGTCTCCACCTCGCTCGCTCCCGCATCCGTGAAAGTCACCTCGACGGGATCTTCCAGCTCAACCACCCCGAGGAACTCGCCGATGCGCTGGAGGAAGCCCGGGCGCCCCTCCGTGAACCCCAGGGTGACCTCGACCTCCTGGTCGATCCCGAGGCCGTACACCTCCCAGGCGACGGTGAAGCGCTCGTCGCCCCGGACCCGCACGTGGGGCCGGGCCATCGGGATCGCCTCCTCGAGATCGTCCGGGAGCGGTGCATCTTCCCTCAGGATGAGGAGGTCCGATACGTAGACCAGCCCCCGGATCAGCGCCTCCTGGGTGATCCCCTGCCGCGCCCTCCAGGCACGCTCGCTCCCCGCCTCGAACACCTCCATGCTGCTCACGTAGCGGGCGGCCGGTACCTGGAGCCGGAATACCCCCTCCTGCTCCGGGCCCTCCACCGAATATGGCTCTCCCCCGGACTCGGGGACGAGGAAGAGGGCGGCCGTGACGGGTCCCTCGACCGCCGCCTCCGGCTCGGGCGCCGCGGGGGGGGGGAGGGGCTGGCCGAACCCGGAACGGCTCGCGAACGGATTCCGCCTCTGGGGCGCCGGCGGCGCCTCGTTCGCGAAGGGATCGCGCTCGGGCGGGGGGGGCCGGTACGCGCCCACGACGAGCATCTCCTCCCCGCGGCGGAAGCGGGCAACCTGCGTATCGAGCCCCCGGAAGTCCGGCGCGTACGGCGCAGCATACCACGTCCTCGCCTCACGCGGGGCCGTGACCCAGCTCTCGGCACCGACCTCCGCGGGCGCCTCCATGAACTCCTCGGGGAAGAGGTACCCGCGGCTTCGGGGGTGGTGGTGCCCCACCGTGCTCCGGGCATCCCCGACCCGTCCGAGCCCCACGACCGGGTTGATCACCCGGCTCCACCCGATCTGCCGGCCGTACCGGATCAGCGACTCCTCGAGGTCGCGGCCCCAGCTCAACTCGTAGGGATTCTCGGCATCCTCCCGGTTCCGGGCGACGACGAGGCGGGCGTAGTGCTCGGTGAAGCGGTCGTTCCCTTCCACGAGGTAGAGCGGGTCCGAGAACCGCCAGAAGAGCTCCCAGAGCCTCCCCCCCTCCTCGGGACTCGCCCTCTCGAAGGCCTCGACGCCGTCGTTCGAGAGGATGAACCTGGGGGTAAGCCAGCGTTCCGCCTCTTCCGGCGGGACCTGCCTCGCGGCTTCCCGAAACGCCGCCTCCGCCTCGCCGTGCCGGTCGGCCACGTGGAGGACGTAACCGAGGAGGGCAGCGCACCACCACGGCTCGACGAGATCGCACTCCCGGGCGACCGCTTCCGCCTCATCGAGAGCGCCGCTTTCAACGAGGTAGTGGACGCGCTGCCCCACGACCCATGGATCGCGGATCTGCGCATGGATCGCCGACAGGTCGCGGATCAGGTCGACCCGGGCATTCCGCGTCTCCGTCGGCTCCGGCGGGAAGTCCTCCTCCCCCTCTCCCCCGAACCAGATGCAGATCCTTCCGATCCTCTCGTCGCACCCTCCCTGCCGCGTACTCGCCGCGACCGGGATCCGGCTCTCGCGGAAGCGCTCGAACTCCCGCTGCCGATCTTCTGCCTCCTCGACGAGGTCGGCGGAATCAGCCGGCGCCGCGGCCGCCTGCCCGCTCAACCGCTCGGCACGGGGGAGGGAGATCGCGAGGGAGACGAGCGCGAGGTAGGACCAGTTTCGCATCATGAGTTCGCTACACCGATGGGGCAATCGCGGATCCGGCCGGCGAGGGGCTCCGGGCCGCGAGAAAGGACTCCGCGCTCATATAGTGCCACTGCCCTTCGAGCACGGCCCGGAGCGACGAGCCCAGGCGAAGCTCGAGGTCGTCCGGATGGATCGCGATCCGGACGGGCCTCGCGCAGCGTCGTCCGAGAAACATGTTGAGGCGGTTCGCCGCCGCGAGCGCCACCTGCCGACCCTGCGTATCCGCTTCGAACCCGACGAGGGGTACCGCCGTCAGCTTCGAGCTCCGCGCCTCGACGAAGCCGGGGAGCACCTCGTACCAGCGAAAGGGGAGCTGGGCCAAGTCGCTTCGCGTGAGAGCGCCGAGCGCCCACGCCGGCGGGACGTAGAGTTCGGGGCGGGGGAGTCCAGCGAGGCCGAACCACTCGTGGCACCTGCGTACCCGGTCCCTCACATCGGCCCGCGTCCGCGACAGGTGCTCCGCCTGGTTTCTCGAGATGAGCCCGGCGTGGACCCGGTGATGGAGGCTCGCCGGCGCGGGGGCGTGGTGTTCCCAGCCGTGGCCCGCCAGACCGTATCCCCGGCGCGCCAGCTCCCGGAGCCGGTGGAGCCCGGGGGCATCCCACCCGAGGCCCGGGACCACGAGGAGCGTCACGAGAGTGACATCCTCGGCCTCGAGGAGATCGAGGATCCGGAGCACGGCCTCGAGCTTCGAGGGTGTGACGTCGTGGACGGAGACGACCGCGGCCGGGGGCGTTACGGCCACGGACGGCTCCGGGCCATTCGCCGGATGACCTCCGCCCACTCCCCGACCGTGCGCCGAGTCAGCTCCTTCGCGGCGGCCCTCCCCGCGCGGGAGAGCTCCTCCTTCGCCTCCACCCGCATGCCCATCACCCGGCGAAGCGCCCCGGAGGCACGCTCCCCCTCGCCCATGACCACGAGCCCCGCGGAGAGCTCCGGCCACCGGCTGATCCCGCAGTTGGGGGAGACGATCGCGATCCGGCCGCGCGCCATCGCCTCGAGGGCGATGCTCCCGAAGGTCTCGTGGCGTGAGGGAAGGATGAGAACCTCGGATGCGTCGAGCAACGCGAGCACATCCTCCCGGCCCAGCCACCCCAGCGATTCGACGTTCGGCGCCGCCCGCGCCCACCCCTCCACCGTCTCCCGGAGAGGACCGTCGCCGGCGAAGCGGAAACGGACGCGAGGAAAGCTCCGCGCAGCCTCCCAGACCTGCCCGATCTCCTTCTCGGGAGCGAGGCGTCCGATGAAGGAGACATTCGTGATCGTGGAGCTGATCGGGGTCGGCCTGCGCGCGATGAAGGCCCTCGCCGTCGCCGTGCCCATCACCCGGGCCGTGGCCGCGCCCCTCTCCCGGACGGCGCCGACGAGCTCTTCGTTGTTCACCACGACCTCGTTCGCGCAGCGGAACATGACCCGGTCCCAGAGGCGCATCCCCACCCGAAGCGCCTGGCCGCTGAGCGGATTCCAGTAGAGGTTCGCCAGCGCATCGAGCTGCGTATGGAAGGCCACGCAGAACCCCGCGCCGCGCCGGATCGCGACCGCCATTCCGAGCGCCCCGAAGGGTCCCGGCGTCGCCGAGATCACGACGTCGGGGGAGAGCTCGCCCATCTCGCGCCAGACGGTGCGGGCCTCAGGGAGGTAGATCCGCTGCGTCGCGTCCCCCGGCATGGAGAGGCTGAATCGCTCCGCGCTCCGCGGCGGGCCGGCGGGCGGGGTGACGAGGACGACCTCGTTCATGAGGGGCTTGAGGTGGCGTATGAGGTCGTCGTAGTAGGTGCCGACCCCGTTTCGGCCGGGGATCGCGTCGGAGAAGACCGCGAGGCGGAGGCTCCGGGCGGCGGGCAAGCGGGAGGACGCCGGGGCGCTCCCGGAGGTGCTCGACACGCGACGGCCCCGGGCGCTCCCCCCCCGTCCGGCCGAAGCGCGGTCCCGGCCTGCCCCGCCCGTCACGGACGCACGCCTTCGTCGCCCACCTCCTGGGCCGATCCCCCCGCTCCCCGGAACCCGAAGCGATCCGCGAGAAACGCGAAGCGACGGACCAGCGCCGCCTCCTCGAGCCCGAAGTCCTCGAGGCGGTAGCGGTGCCGGCTCCGGTACGATCGAGAGCGGACGGACGCCTCCTCGAGCCTCATCCGGAAGTCCGGCTCGATCCCCCATCCCAGCTTTGCCAGGGCGCCCGCGAGCGTTCCCGCCGCATCCCGGCGCATGTCCGCGAGGGGGACGAAGGCCCACCGGTCCGGGGAGAGACGCTCCGAGACGGAGAGCGCGTGCTTCGCATAGTGCTCCATGAGGGACACGAACCGTCCGGCCAGGGCGCTCCCGACCCCGTCGATCCCGAAGAAGGCGAGCCCACCCTGAATCGAGCTCAACTGGGAAGGTACGGTCTCGACGGGATCGCGGACACAACAGAGGAAGCGCGCGTCGGGGAAGGCGCGGGAGAGCGTCTCGACGAATGGGGTGAAGGAGGGGTTCTTGCTGACGTAGACGCGCTCGGCCCCGACGACGTACAGATGCCGCTGGACGCATGAGCGGTAGAAGCCGATGAGCGTGCGGCGCTCGGCGAGGTCCAGCTCGTCGAGGCGGGAGAGTCGCCAGAGATCGGGGTGCTCCGGGAAGGCGAGGACGAGGAGGAAGCAGGCGAAGGCGGGGAGAAGGAGGAGGAAGTCCTCTTCCGGGTCGGAGAGCGTGGTCGGGTGGACCGCCTCGAGCCGGGCCGCTCCGAGGCGCTCGATCCACCGGAGGAGGCGTCCCCCGGGCCGTCCGAGGCGGCGGTCGAGGGCGGCGAGCGCGAGCCAGAGCCTTCGCTCCGTGATCGAGGGTGCGAAGAGGAGCTCCCAGCTCCGCATCGTGGTGACACGCTCGTCGAGGGCGAGGATCCGCTGCAGGTTCGTCGTGCCGCTCCTCGGGAGGCCGACGATGAAGAGCGGCTCCCGGACAACGACCCGGCGGTAGGCGGGGAAGAGGAGGTCGTCGAGGAGGAAGCCGAGCCAGTGCGAGAGCTGGAGGAGGACGAAGGCCGGCACGAGGACCGAGAGGGTCGCGCATCGCCTGAGGGTAAGCGGCGCCCACCGGGCTCGGGACGGGAGGGAGAGACGGAGGAGACGGAGGAGGAGCCACGATCCTCCGCGGCGTCCGGCGGTCTTCACGGGAGCCAAAGTCGACTTTCAAGCGAGTCGCGGATCGAACCCTGGCGGTCGATCGCCGATCCGAAGTCGCCCGTAGCGGCCTCGAGGATCAGGAGGCTCCCTGCGCCGATCAGGATCCCGCCGAGGACGCGGTACCGCCAGCGGGGCGCAATGAGCCGCCGGGTGCGGCAAGCCGCCCACGCGAGAGCGGTCGCGGTCGATATGTTCACGCCGAAGAGGAGTCCCTCCGCCGCGCTCTCGGCCCAGCTCCGGAGGAGGAGCGGGGATCCGATGACGAGCCAGAAGAGCCAGGGCATCGGGGAGAGGAGGGTCCCGGTCGCCACGTGCCAGAAGGGCGCGGCCTGCGGGAGGGTCCGACGGAGCGGCGATGCCTCCCCGGCCGGACCGCCTCTCCGGAGGCGGAGGAAGCGGACCCCGATGTAGACCACGACCGCCCCGCCGAGTGCGGCAAGGACGGAGAGGAGGGCATCGGGGAGCGTATCGAGTACGAGCGCCGTGATGATGAGGGGCGGCACGTCGCTCACGAGCGGCACGAACGCGAGGGGCAGGGCTGCGCGAAAGCCACGTTCGAGCCCGGTGCCCGCAACCATCGTGGTGTACGGACCCGGGGCGAGCCCGGCGAAGGCCCCGAGGAGGGCGGCGAGAAGGATCGTCTCGGTCACGGCGTCTCCAGGGATAGCGCGGAACACGCCTCCCGGGGAAGTGGGAGCGGGGCGGTCCATCCCGCAGGCACGCACCCGGAGCTGTCCCCTGCCGGCCCCGGGGTTGGCGGCGCCCTCGGCAGTGTGCGACATTGTGCGACGTTCGTCACCCCGTGCCGTGCAGCCCCCAAGCCGCTCCCGACGGGAGCACCCATCCGTGGCTATGGAAGAGACGTACTTTCGCAAGGGCTTCGGCCTCAAGGACCAGGTCCAGCCGGTCATCGAGTCCGAGTACCACTCCGCCCTCGTCGAAGAGGTCAGGGCAAAGGGTTACAGGGCGGAGTATGGGGATGTAACGGTTCGGCTCGCAGAGGAGTTCGGTTTCTGTTACGGCGTCGACCGGGCCATCGACTACGCCTACGAGACGCGCCGGAAGTTCCCGGAACGGACCATCTACCTGGTAGGGGAGATCATCCACAATCCGCACGTGAACCAGCGGATGTGCGACATGGGGATCCACTTCATCTACCCGGACGGGGAGGGCCGCTTCGACTTCTCCGGGGTGGAACCCTCCGACGTGGTCCTCCTCCCGGCCTTCGGCGTCACGATCGAGGCATTCGAGGAGCTCCGCTCCATCGCGTGCATCGTCGTGGACACCACGTGCGGCTCCGTTCTTCTCGTCTGGAAGCGTGTCGACGGGTATGCGCGCGACGGCTTCACCTCGGTGATTCACGGGAAGTACAGCCACGAGGAGAGCCGGGCCACGGCTTCGCAGGTCCGGAAGTATGCGGGCGCGAAGTACCTGATCGTACGTGACATGGCGGAGGCCGGGATCGTCTGCGATTACATCACGAGGCGTCCGGGGCACCCGTCGCGGGACGCCTTCGTCGAACGCTTCAGGAAGAAGTGCTCCGAGGGCTTCGATCCGGATCTCCACCTCGCCCGGATCGGCGTCGCGAACCAGACGACGATGCTCGCAAACGAGAGCATCGCGATCGGCCGCCAGCTCGAGGACGCCCTCCGGGAGGCCTACGGAGCGGAGTACGTCGCCGAGAACTACCGCTCCTTCGGAACGATCTGCTCGGCCACCCAGGAGCGGCAGGACGCCGTCGCGAAGATGATGGAGGACCCGCCCGATCTCATGATCGTGATCGGCGGCTACAACTCATCGAACACGAATCACCTCGCGCACCTCTGCCGGAGGCACACGACGACCTTCCACGTCCAGGACTCCGCATGCATCGACGTGGAGACCGGGGCCATCCGGCACAAGCGGGAGCTGGACGCCGACGCCCCGGAGATCGTTGAGCGAGGCTGGCTCCCGGGTGGCCCCTTCGAACTCGGGTTGACCGCCGGCGCGTCGACGCCGAACAACAAGATCGGCGACGCACTCCTTCGTGTCCTCGAGATCCGGGGGATCAGCGCGGGGCCGCGCCCAGACCTGACCCCGGCGGGCCGCTCCGGCTGAGACGCTGATAGGGGAGCGGCCCCCGCTCAGATGTGAATCGGGCGGCCGAGCGCGGCCAGGGCCCCCTCCCCGATCGCCTCCGAGAGCGTCGGGTGCGGGTGCATCGCCTTCTCGACCTCCTCGACCGTCGACTCCAGGTGGCGCGCCAGAACGAACTCCGCGATGAGCTCCGTCGCGTGCGGCCCGATGATGTGCGCCCCCAGGATCTCCGAGTACTCCCTGTCCCGGACGATCTTGACGAACCCGTCCACGTCGCCGTACGCCACCGCGCGTCCATTCGCGATCCACGGGAAGCTCCCGACCTCCACCTCGTAGCCGCTCTCTCTCGCCTGGGCCTCGGTGAGCCCGACTGAGGCCACCTCGGGGTGGCAGTAGGTGCAGTTCGGAACGTTCCCGTAGTCCACGGGGCGGTGGGCGACCCCTGCGATCTTCTCGATGCAGGCGAGTCCCTCATGCGTCGCCTTGTGGGCCAGTAGCGCGCCTCCCGCGCAGTCACCGATCGCGTACACCCCGTCCATGTTCGTCCGCATCCACTCGTCAACCTCGATGTAGCCCCTCTCCGAGACGGCGACGCCCGCGGCCTCGAGCCCCAAATCGTCCGTGTTGGGCACCCGGCCCACCGCCGAGAGGACCTTCTCGACGACGAGGGAGTGGCCTTCGCCGGCGGTGTCCGTGTAGGAGAGCGCCATCCCCTCCTCCACGGCTTCGGCACCCGTCAGGCGGACGCCCGTCTCGATCCGGATCCCTCGCCGTTTGTACGACTTCGCCATGTGGGCGGAGACGTCCTCGTCCTCGACGGGGAGGACACGGTCGAGCGCCTCGAGGATCGTGACCTCGGAGCCGTAGGCCTCGAAGATGTCCGCAAACTCCATCCCGATCGCCCCGGCCCCGATGACGGCAAGGCTCCCCGGGGCCTCCGTCACGTAGAGGGCCTCGTCCGAGGACCACACGTCCTTCCCATCGATCGCGAGGAAGGGGAGGCTGTTCGGGCGCGAGCCGGTCGCCAGGATGATGTGGGGGGCCGCGTAGAGCATCGTCGAACCCGCGGCCTCGACTTCGACCCTCCCCCCTCCGGCGAGGCGGCCGTAGCCGGCGACGTGGGTGACCTTGTTCTTCCTGAACAGATGTGTGACGCCCTTGTTCATCTGGTCCGACACCTGACGGCTCCGCGTCTGCGCCGGGGCCAGATCCACCGATACCTCGCCCGTGGTGATCCCGTGCTTCCCGGCGTCCCGAACCTCCGTCACCATCCGCGCGGAGGTCAGGAGCGACTTCGTGGGAATGCACCCGATGTTGAGGCATACGCCGCCGAGCTTCTCCGTCTCGACACACGCCACCGACATCCCGAGCTGACTCGCCCGGATCGCCGCGACGTATCCGCCAGGGCCTGAGCCGATCACGATCAGATCGAATTCCTTCGTCTCGTTCCCCGCCACCTGTATGACTCCAGCGTTCTATCGTTGTCTGGGAAAGGTCCCGACCCCGCCCGGAGGTCGGGTCGGGAGATGCGCCGGCGCCGGGATGCGTCCCGGCTGCCGGGGCGGAACTGCGCGGCTCAAACCAGCGCGAGGAGCGGCTCCTCCAGGATCCCCCGGAGCGTCTCGAGGAAGCGGGAGCCCTGCGCGCCGTCGATGACCCGATGGTCGCAGCTCATCGTCATCTTCATCTGCGGACGGACGACCACCGTACCGTCCACGGCCACGGGCCGCTCGACCACGGCGCCCACCGCGAGGATCCCGGCCTCAGGCGGGTTGATCACCCCCGTGAACTCGTGGATCCCGAACATCCCCAGGTTCGATACGGAGAAGGTCGACCCGGTGTACTCCTCGGGCTTGAGCCTCTTCTCCCGGGCCCGCGACGCGAGCTCCCGCACCTCGGGCGCGATCTGGGAAAGCCCCTTCAGGTGGGCGTCCTTCACGACTGGTGTGATGAGCCCGTCGGCGATCGCGACCGCGACGCCCAGGTGCACGCGGCTGAAGCGGCGAACGTGGTCCCCGCCCCAGTGCGCGTTGCATTCGGGGTGGCGCCGGAGTGCGACGGCGACAGCCTTGAGGACGATGTCGTTGAAGGAGACCCTGACCCCCTCCCGCTCGAGCCGGGCATTCACGCGGCGCCGGGCGTCGACGGCCCGGCTCATGTCCACGTCGACGGTAAGGAAGAAGTGCGGGACAGGTCCGATCGACTCGACCAGGCGCTTGGCGATCGTCTTTCGCATCTGGGTAAGCGGGACATCCTCGAAGTCCGCCTCCAGGATGAGCGGGGTGGGCGCCGGACGAACCGCCCCGCGCTCGACCGCCTCCACCACGTCCCGCTTCACGATACGCCCCCCGGGACCGGAGCCCGGGATCGCATCGAGGGGAAGGCCCTGCTCCTCCGCCAGCCGCTTGGCGAGGGGCGAGGCCTTGATCCGCTCTCCCGGCCCGCGCGCAGGGGAGACCGGCGCCTCGGGCGACGCTCCTTCCCCCCCGCCTCCGGCCGGGGGGGGGGATTCGGCTACCGGGTCTTCCGGGGGAGGAGAGGGCGGGCCCGCCCCATCCTCCGGGATCAGGTCGCCGATCTCCTCGTCCGCTCCGGCGATAACGGCAATGACCGTACCCACGGCTGCGGCGCTCCCCGCACCCAGGAGGATCGTGCGGAGGAGGCCCTCCCCGCGAGCGACCAGCTCCATCGTGGCCTTGTCCGTCTCGATCTCCGCAAGGACTTCTCCGGTCGAGATCTCATCGCCCTCCGACTTGAGCCAGCGGACCACCTGGCCCTCTTCCATCGTGGGCGAGAGCGCCTCCATGTGAACCTTCGTCGCCATTCGCTGCCAACCTTCCCCTCACGAGCTCCGTCGCCGCGAGGCGGTGTCCGGGAGGCCCGCTTGTTTCGAGGTACCCGAAGCTTCAGGACCTCAGTTCACGTATAGGACGTTCTTGCACGCCTGAACGACCTGCTCCGCGCTCGGCTTGGCCATCCGTTCGAGATTCTTCGCATACGGCATCGGGACATCCGCCTGGGTGACCCGGAGGACCGGAGCATCCAGGTGATCGAATGCCTCCTCCTGGATGATCGCCGCGACCTGCGCGCCCACACCCACGAACGGCCACCCCTCGTCGAGGACGACAGCCCGGTTCGTTTTCCGAACGGAAGAGAGGATCGCATCCACGTCGAGGGGGCGAAGGGAGCGCAGATCGAGGACCTCCGCGTCGATCCCCTCCTTCTCGAGCGTCCCGGCCGCCCGCAAGGCCAGGTGAACCGGAGCCCCGTGCGTGATGACGGAGACGTCTCCCCCCACCCGCTTCACCTCGGCGCGGCCGAGCGGGATCAGGAAGTCGCCCTCCTCCGGGTCCGGCACCTCGCCCTGGATGTTGTAGAGGAGCTCCCCTTCCATGACCACGACCGGATCCTCGTCCCGGATCGCCGCCTTGAGAAGCCCCTTCGCGTCGGCGGGGGTAGCGGGGGAGACGAGCTTGATCCCAGGCGCGTGGGCGTACCAGCTCTGGCACGCGTGGGAGTGCTGGGACGCGAGCTGCAGCGCCGCGCCCGTCGGACCGCGGAAGACCATGGGCAGGTGGATCTGGCCCCCGGACATGTAGTGCATCTTCGCTGCGGAGTTGATGACCTGATCGAGCGCGAGGAAGGAGAAGTTGAAGGTCATGAACTCGATGATGGGGCGAAGCCCCACCATCGCCGCCCCGACACCAAGTCCGGCAAACCCCAACTCCGAGATCGGGGTGTCTACCACGCGTCGCTCGCCGAACCGGTCGAGGAGCCCTCTCGACACCTTGTAGGCCCCATCGTACTCGGCAACCTCTTCGCCCATCAGGAAGACCGCGTCGTCGCGCTCCATCTCCTCGGCAAGGGCCTGGTTCAGCGCGTCCCTATATGTGATCGCAGGCATGGATTCGATCCCCTGGCGGAGCTGAGTCCCCGATGGACGGCCGGCTCAGCGGTCCCGGCCGTCGAAGAAGAGCCGCCCGTGCTCGTTTTCCTGGGCGTAGGCATGCGCATAGAGGTCGTCGACCGTCGGGAGGGGGGATTCATCCGCGAACTTCTCGGCCTTGGCCAGGACCTCCCGCACCTCCCGATCCATCTCCTCGAATCCCTCCTGCGAGAGGAGTCCCGCATCGAAGAGTCGATCCCGGAGGATCGAAATCGGGTCCTCTTCCCTCGTCTTCGCCTCGACCTCCTCCTTCGTGCGGTACGTCCCCGATACGGGATCGGACATGGAGTGACCCTGGAACCGGTACGTCCGGACATCCACGTACTGCGGACCGGCCCCCTTTCGGACCTCGGCGGCGAGCCGCTCGATCAGCCTCCACGTGGCCATCACGTCCTGGCCGTCCACCGCGTGCCCGGGGACCCCCGTCCCCTTGGAGCGCTCCGACACGGGGAGGGCGGAGACGCGGCTGAAGGCCGTGCCCATCCCGTACTCGTTGTTCTCGACCACGTAGATGACCGGGAGCTTCCAGACCGCCGCCATGTTCAGCGACTCGAGGAAGGAGCCTTGGTTCACCGCGGCATCCCCGAGACAGCATACGCAGATCTGATCTGATCCCCTGTAGCGGATCGCCCAACCGATCCCGGTGGCGAGAGGGATCTGGCCCCCCACGATCCCGTGCCCCCCCATGAACCCGAGGTCGGTGTGGAAGATGTGCATCGAGCCCCCCTTCCCGCCGACCGATCCCCCCGACTTGCCGTAGAGCTCAGCCAGGATCGGGCCCGGCTCCGCACCCTTGGCGAGCGGCGGCGTGTGATCCCGGTAGGAGGTGATGACGTAGTCGTCCGGCCTGAGAGGGCCAACAACGCCGTGCGCGACCGCCTCCTGGCCGATGTGCAGGTGGCAGAACCCGCCGACCTTCCCGACCGCGTAGGCCTCCGCGGCCATTTCCTCGAACCTCCGGTAAAGGAGCATCTTCCGGAGGAACTCGTGGAGCATCTCGCGCGAGAACCCCTCGAGTTGACTCGGGATCCTGCCCTTGGAGCCTCGCGCCTTCGTTTTCGTCTCGGTATCGGCCATATCGCTTCAGCTGTTCAGTCCAACCCGCGGCGTCCCCACTCGAGCTGCACGAGCGCTTGCCCCCCCCTCCAGGCGCCGGGAAGCTCCGCCGGGGCAGGTACATCTGCCTCGACCACTTCCCGGATCGAGCCCGGCGCACCCGCTTCCACCTCTCGCGCCTGCTCCTTCGCGTGATACGAGGAGCGAACGAGAGGCCCCGACTCGACGTGCCGGAAGCCGTACTCCGCCTCTCCCACTTCCTTCCACCACCGAAACTCGCCCGGCGTCACCCATCGCGCCACCGGGATGTGACCTAGCGAGGGCCTGAGGTACTGCCCCAATGTGAGAATATCCACCGAGGCCTCCCTGAGATCCCGCATCGCCTCGCGAACCTCTTCCTCCCGCTCCCCCATTCCGAGGATGATCCCCGTCTTCGTGACGAGCGCCGGGTCCATCCCCTTCGCGGCCCCGAGGAGGGAGATCGACCGCCAGTACCGACCCCCGGGGCGGACCTCCGGGTGGAGGCGGTCGACGGTCTCCAGATTGTGGCCCAGGATTGCCGGCCGCGCCTCGACGACGCACCGAAGTGCCCCTTCGTCCCCCTTGAAGTCGGGGATCAGGAGCTCGACGGAGCAGTCGGGGACCCGGTGGCGGACCTCGCGAACCGTCCGGGCGTAGATTTCCGATCCTCCGTCGGGGAGGTCGTCCCGGTTCACTGAGGTGATGACGACGTGATCGAGCTCCATCGCGGCGACCGTCTCCGCGACCCGGGCCGGCTCCCCCTCATCGAGCCCGGTCGGCATCCCGTGCGCCACCGCGCAGTACTTGCATGCGCGGGTGCAGACGTCGCCCAGGATCATGAACGTCGCCGTCCCGGCTTCCCAGCACTCGCCGATGTTCGGACACCCGGCCTCCTCGCAGACCGTATGCAGGAACCCGCTCCGCATCAGGCGCTTGAGGCGGAGGTAGTTCCCCCCGCCGGGGGATCGAACCTTGAGCCACTCGGGCTTCCGGTCGCGGTGGTGCACGGTGTCGAGCCCCGCGTGCGACGGGATGCTCGGCGTCCCCTTCGGCTTGACGATCCCGGCATCTCGCTCGCCGGGATGATATCGCCCCGTACGTATCGTCGCTGCCTCCGTCAAAGAACCCGCTTCCGCTTGCCGTATACCGCTGGCCCCGCGCCTGACCCCAGCGCCCGGGCCGGCCCATCGCCCCGCATTTCCTGGTCAGGGGAGTGCCCCTTCGGGTCCCGGACGGGAGCCCGCCATCGGGCAGTGCTCCACCGGCGTCTCGCACCCGGCGGGAGGTCGGCACGATTGGGGAAGGGATGATAGCACTCCGCGAAGTTCAATGGCAAACCGCCCACGGGCTTCGAGATCACGGCGCTGCCGGGCCGGGGGAGCCGAGGAGGTTCAGGGGGACTCCCCTCCACCGAGGAGCGCCTCCGCATCCTCCCGGATGAGGGGAAGGAGGGGACGGTGCTCCTCGTACTCCGCCCGGCCGGAGACGAGCTCCCGGTCCCACGCATCCAGCATCCGCCGATAGTACACCCGCCCGTCCTCGAGCTCGCCGAGTTCGAGGGACGCTTCCGCGGCGGAGGAGAGGTTCAGGAGGTGGTCCGGGTTCGCTTCGAGCCCGGCTTCCGCCGAGGCGAGCGAGGCTTCGAAGTCGGCTGCCGCGCGCTGCAGGAGGGAGAGGTGGAAGAGACCGTCGTCATCGAGCGGGGTGGCGAGCCCATACGCATCGATCGCCATCGGGAGGAAGGCGTTCGCCTCGCCCGTGTCCTCCCGCGCCGCGGCAGACATCACCCGGTTGAACAACCGGTCCGCAGCCTCCCGGGGCGTCATCGCGGAGAGGTCAGGCGGCGCCCCGCCCCCTCCTGAGGCAGCCCCGAGAGCGGGTGCCGGCGAGGGATCCTCCGGCTCGCGCACCACGCTGATCCCGGCCACCAACAGGACGACCCCGAGGAGCGCGCCGGCCACCCACCACCCAAGATCCGGCCCGCCCCGGGCCGGGCCGGCCGGCCCTCCCGGGGCGGGCCGCCGCCTCTCGCCCGCCCCCCGGGGGGCGACCCCACCCCCGACCGGGGTCCCGCACCCGGTGCAGAAGCGGGTGCCGGCCGAGAGCCTCGCACCGCAACTTCGACAACCCAGTGCCTTGAGCGAGGCTCCACACGACGCGCAGAACCGGCCCCTCCCCTCCACTCCGCACTGCGTACAATGCATCCGTCG
The DNA here is from genome assembly GCA_965206975.1 of Longimicrobiales bacterium. Taxonomy (GTDB): domain Bacteria; phylum Gemmatimonadota; class Gemmatimonadetes; order Longimicrobiales; family Gaopeijiaceae; genus JAAXGI01. The sequence continues at coordinate 1,272,998 of OZ242253.1, forward strand.
CACTCCTTATAGGTCAGAGTCCAGAGGGAAAGTCGAGGAACTTCCAGGGCACTCCGAAGCGGGCTTCGAGCGCCTTTGCAAGCGCCAAGACCCCGAAGGTCTCCGTCGCGTAGTGGCCCGCCAGGAGGACATTCACGCCCAACTCGTTCGCATCGGTGTACACATGGTGCGAGGCCTCCCCCGTGAGGAGGGTATCGAGGCCCGCTCCGGCGGCCTCGGAGACAAACTTTCCGCCGCCCCCCGTCACTACGCCAACCCGCCGAACCCGGGGAGGACCCCCCTCGATCAGCCGGACAGGGGCCCCGAGCGCCTCCTCGACCCGGCCACGAAAGTCGCCCCGCTCTTGATCCGTGCAGCCCACGAACCCCACCTCGATCTCCGCGAACCGGCCGAACCTCTCCCCCACCTCCAGGCCGAGTCGCCTCGCCAGCTGCGCGGCGTTGCCGAGCTCCGGGTGGGCATCGAGGGGAAGGTGCGCGGAGTAAAGCGCCGCCCCAGCCCGGATCAGTGGCGCGATCCGCTCGTAGCGACGCTTCGTCACGGGCTGCATCCCGTCCCAGTAGATCCCGTGATGCACGATCAGGAGATCCATCCGCTCCTCGACCGCGGCCGTGATCGAGGCCACGCTCGCATCCACCGAGGCACCCACGCGTCGAACCGGCCCCCTCCCCTCGACCTGGAGGCCGTTCAACGCATTCTCGTAGTCCGGAAACCCGGGGATGCCGAGAGCAGAATCGAGGTAGTCGCAAATACTCGCTAGGCTTGCTTCTTCAGCCACCGGGCACCGTTCCGGGTCGTGTGGTTCTCGCACGGGGCGTCATGGGCCCGCGACGGCTACGATAGGGCAACGGGATCGTCCAGCAGCGCATTCTTCCACAATTCGCTGTGTACAAGCGTCCTGTACGCGCCGTAAAATACCATGTAACCCACCTATATCTAACGACATACCCGGATGTGGAAAAATGTGGACAACTCGCGTGGATTCTCCCGGCGGTTCCCCTCTCGCCCTCGGGACACCGGGTTCCTGGGGGAGGCTCAGGCTCACTCGCCGCAGACACTCGCACGGGCCCGGAGAGCTGTTGAAAGCCCGACCTCGCCGCCCTCCGGTTACGGCTGCGTTACGAGGGAAAAGGGGTCGATCGGGCCTCCCTCCCTCAGGATCTCGAAGTGGAGGTGTGGCGCCGTCGACTGGCCACTCGTTCCGCTCAGTGCGATCACCTCGTTTCGGCTCACCGGGTCCCTCTCGGAGGCGAGGATCGCCGAGGCGTGAGCGTACCGGGTCTGGTACCCTCCACCATGATCCACCACAATGTAGTTCCCGTACACCTCATCCTCTCCCGTCTCCATCACCGTCCCGTTTCCGGCGGCGCGAACGTACGAGCCCGCCACGACGGCGACATCGATCCCCGGGTGATCCGCCCCGGCGCCCACCAGGAGGGGCTGTGTCACGAACCCTCGCTGCGTCAGCGGCCAGGCCGTCGGGAGATCCCCGTCCTCCGGGCCCCCGCCCGGTGCCCCGAGGCCGGAGACGGGCGGAAGCCAGAGATCCCCCGCGTCGGGCGGGGTCGATGCACCAAACAACTCGAGGATCCCGTCGTACGCGGCCTCCACCTCTGCGAGCGTCCCCGCGAGCTCGGCGACCGTCGCCTCCTGCGCGGCCAGGCGGACCACCTCTGCCTCGAGGAGCCGGGTCTCGATCTCTTGCCAGGCGAGGTACCCCCAGCTGAAGACCATCGACATGCACGCGAGCGCCGCGAGGGGAAGGGCGCCCCGGAGGTGCCGATACGAGATCCGAAATGTCCGGGTGCGCCCGCCGCCGCCCGGCGCGACGATCACGGTAAGCTTGGGATCCCACTCCGGCTCGGCCTCCCGCCCGACCTGCGCCTCGACCTCCCGCTCCCGCCTGCGGCTCATCCCGTGATCTCGCTCGCGGGCCGGCCCGTAAGGACCTCGACGACTCGCCCGAGCTCCTCCTCGGTGCGGAACGGGATCTCGACGACCCCCGTCCCGCCCCGGCCGCTCTTCAACCGCACCCGCGACCCGAGCGACTCCCGCAGCGCTTCCTCCAGGGCGCGGACGGCCGGATCCTCGCGCGCTGGGTCCGGCCCGGACCCGGGGCCACGGTGTGGGCGACGCGAGTGCGACTCCGCGCGGCATCGGGCCTCCACCTTGCGAACCGACCAGCCCTCTGCGGCCGCGCGCCTCCCGAGCTCCACCAGGCGCCCCGGATCCTCGACCGCAAGGAGTGCCCGGGCATGACCCATTGACAAGGCGCCTTCCTCCAGGAGCCGTCGTATCGATACGGGAAGCCTGAGGAGGCGGAGGATATTCGCCACCGTCGATCGATCCTTCCCGACGGCCTCCGCAATCTCGCCGTGGGTGAGGCCGAAGTCCTCCGCCAGCTGCCGAAGCCCAAGCGCCTCCTCCACCGGGTTCAGCGCTTCCCGCTGGAGGTTCTCCACGAGGGCGAGGACGAGGAGCATCTTGTCATCGACGTCCCGGACGAGAGCAGGGATCTCATCCCACCCGAGCTCCGCGACCGCGCGGAGCCTCCGCTCTCCCGCAACGAGCTCGTACCTCTCCCCCTCGAGGCTCGGAGCGGGGCGGACGAGGATCGGCTGGAGGAGACCATTCTCCCGGATGGACGATGAGAGATCGGCGAGCTCTTCCGGCCCGAACTCGCACCTCGGCTGAAAGGGGTTGGGCGCTACACTCCGGACCGGGAGCGTCCTCGCCTCGAGGCGGCGTCCCGTCGCTGCAAGGTAATCCTCGCCGAGGAGCCCCCCCAGCCCTCGCCCGAGCCTGTCCCGGTTCGCCGAGCTCACGATGCGGGGCCCCTACGCGGACTCGGAGCTCGGCCCGGCACCGTTCCCCCCGAGAAGCTCCCTCGCGAGCGCTAGGTAGCTCTGGGCGCCGGCGGAGAGGATGTCGTAGGTCACGATCGGCTGCCCGAAGCCCGGTGCCTCGGCGAGGCGGACATTCCTCGGGATCGTCGTCTCGAAGACCTTCGCACCGAAGTACTCGCGCACCTCGTCAGCCACCTGCTTTGAGAGGTTCAGCCGGCGGTCGTACATCGTGATGAGGACGCCCTCGATCTCCAGATCGGGATTCATCCCCCGCTGAACGAGGCGGATCGTGCTGAGGAGCTGCGAGAGCCCCTCGAGCGCGTAGTACTCGCACTGGATCGGGATGAGGACGCTGTCGGCCGCGATCAGCGTGTTGAGGGTGAACAGCCCGAGGGAGGGAGGGCAGTCCACCAGGATGAAGTCGTAGTCGTCCCGGACAGCTTCGAGCGCTTTCGCGAGGACCCTCTCCCTCTCGGCCCGATTCACGAGCTGCATCTCGGCCCCCACCAGGTCCCAGTTGGAGGGTACGAGGCTCAGGCAGGGGAAGTGGACGTGCTCTCTCGCACACTCCTTGACCGGGAGCTCCGTCACGAGCGCGTCGTAGACTGTCGGAAGAGAGTCGCGCTTGTCGACGCCGAGCCCCGAGGTCGCGTTCCCCTGGGGATCGATGTCCACGATGAGTGTTCGCTGCTCTGCAACGGCGAGCGAGGCGCCGAGGTTGATGGCCGTCGTCGTCTTGCCGACGCCCCCCTTCTGGTTTGCTAGCGCGACGACGCGACCCATTGCGGACCCGTGCGAGGGGTTGAGCCTTCGAGAGAGCCACGAATATAGACCGACTCGACAAATCCGAAAATAGACGCAGGGATCCCGAGGGGGTGTTCCACGTGGAACAGGCGCCGGGGCGGACGGGGCGTTTCACGTGGAACACCCCCGTCCGCCGCGAGGATCTCCGGGTGCGGGCTACGCGGGCGGGGCAAGCCCCCTCGCTCCCTCCGCACCCGGTTCCCGGCTCGCGCGGAGCGCCCCGCTTCGCCAGCGCCTCACCTCCATGACCAAGTTCTGGAGATCCGCAGGAGAGACGCCCGGCATCCGTGCCGCCTGTGCGAGGCTCGAGGGGCGAAGGCGCGCCAGCTTCTCGCGAGCCTCAGTGGAAAGCGTCACGAACTCCGCGTATGGAGCCTCGTCCGGGAGGCGGAACTCCGCCTGCCCCCTCAGCCGCTCCGCCCGCTCCCGCTCCCGCTCAACGTAGCCCTCGTACTTGACCTCCACCTCGACGGCGTGGAGGAGCTCGGCCTCCTTCCGGAAGGGAGCGCGCCCCGCGGATGCGAGCTCCGCCGCGCGGAGCTCGGGGCGGCGGAGGAGCTCCTCCGCGCGGAGCGGCTCTGACACCCTCCCCTTCTGAGTCGCTCCGAGGAGGGGATTCACCATCTCGGGGGAGAGGCGCGTCTCGGAGAACCACTTTCGGGCCTTGGTCCGCTCCAGGAGGGCCTCCTCGAGCGCCGTTTCCTGCTCGCCCGTAAGGAGCCCAGCCTCCCTTGCGAGGGGGCCTAGGCGGGGGATCACATTGTCCTGGCGGAGTAGGAGCCGGAATTCGGCCCGGGAGGTGAAGAGGCGGTATGGTTCGTCGACGCCCCTCGTGACGAGGTCGTCGATCAGGACCCCGATGTAGGCCTGATCCCGCTCCAGGATGAAGGGCGGGCGGGCGAGAGCCCTTGCCGCCGCATTCGCGCCCGCGACGAGCCCCTGCGCGGCCGCCTCCTCGTAGCCCGTCGTCCCGTTGATCTGCCCCGCCAAGAAGAGCCCGGGAATCTCCCTCAGCTCAAGCGTGTGGCGCAGCTGGTGCGGGGGGAAGTAGTCGTACTCGATCGCGTAGCCGACCTTCGTGATTCTCGCACCCTCGAGGCCGGGGATCGTCCGCAGGAACGCGCCCTGCACATCAGCGGGGAGGGACGTGGAGAGCCCGTTCACGTAGAGCTCCGTTGTCTCGAGCCCCTCCGGCTCGAGGAAGACCTGGTGGCGCCGGCCCCCGGGAAACTTGACGACCTTGTCCTCAATCGAGGGACAGTACCGCGGTCCCCGACCGGAGATCTCTCCTCCGTAGAGCGCGCTTCTCGAGAGATTCGCCTCGACGATCCGCCGGAGCTCCGGACCGGTCCAGGTAATCCAGCACTCCCTCTGCTCGGGGATCCTCTCCTCCCGGTAGGCCGAGAAGCGGTACGCCACCCCCTCCCCCGGCTGGGCCTCCACTCGCGAGAAATCCACGCTGCGTCCGTCGACCCGCGGGGGCGTCCCCGTCTTGAAGCGCGCCACCTCGAGCCCCTTTTCTTCGAGAATCTCGGCCAACTCAATGGAGGGCGGCTCTCCCGCCCGCCCCGCCTCGACCGCCCCTTCCCCCCCGATGTGAATCCTCCCGCGGAGGAATGTCCCGGCCGTGATCACCACGGCCGGCGCCCGGAAGGAGAGCCCTCCCCGGGTGATCACGCCGGAGACCCGTCCCCCATCCTCCGCGATGAGTCCGGTGACCATTTCCTGGAAGAGATCGAGCCCGTCGAGCCCATCGAGGACGCGCCGGACGGCGCGGGGGTAGAGCCCCCGGTCGCACTGCGCCCGGGGGCCCCAGACCGCCGGCCCCTTCGAGCGGTTGAGCATCCGGAAGTGGATCCGCGTGGCATCCGTCGCCCGCCCCATGATGCCCCCGAGCGCGTCCACCTCGCGCGCCACCACGCCCTTCGCAACCCCACCGATCGCGGGGTTGCAGCTCATCTGGCCCACCCGCGAGAGGTCCGGGGTCACGAGGAGCGTCCGCGCCCCCATCCTCGCGGAGGCCGCGGCGGCCTCGACCCCGGCGTGGCCGCCGCCCACGACGATGACGTCATAGGAACCGTATGTGCCGTCCGTACGCATGGCCTTCCTTCCCAAAGCCGGATGAGGGGCCCTTGCCCCGCCCGCTTCCTCTCTACTTCCCTACGCAATACTCCGCGAAGACCCTGTCGAGGACGTCCTCGGGCGAGATGACCCCGAGAAGGTCCTCGAGCGCCGACTCGGCGCTGTGGAGGTGCGTCGCCGCGATCTCGGCCGGAACCCCCCCCTCCAGCGCCTGCGCGAAGGCCTCCACCTCGCCGAGCGCCTGGCGGACCCCGGCCGTCTGCCTCCGCCTCGTGAGCACCGGCTCCGTCACGCCGCCCACGGCAATGAGCCCCCGAAAGACGAGGCGGGAGAGGCAGCGCCGGAGTTCGCCGAGGCCCCGGCCGTCGCGCACGGAGACCGGGATCGTTGCGTGAATGCGCTTCCCCGCGCGGGGCCGCTCCGCCGGGAGCTCCGCGGCCCCCGCCCCACCCCTGTCCGCCTTCGTGCGGAGGAGGACGACCGGGATCTCCTTCTCGAGCTCGGCCAGGAACGCCTCTTCCTCGCCCCAAGCCCACTCCGCCGGACTGCAGAGGAGCACGACCTCCGCACGGACAAGATAGCGCCTGGCCACCTCGATCCCGAGGCGTTCCACCGCCCCTCCCCCCTCCCGAATTCCGGCCGTGTCCACGAGGCGAAAGGGATACCCCTCCATCGAACAGGCGGCCTCGAGCGCGTCCCGGGTCGTCCCCGGCTCGTCCGTCACGATCGAGCGTTCGACCCCGAGGAGCGCATTGAAGAGAGACGATTTCCCCGAGTTCGGCCGCCCGGCGAAGACGGCGAGCGCCCCGTCCCTCAGCATCTCGCCCTCGGGCGCCCGCTCCACGAGGAGGCGAAGCTCCCCGGCGAGCGTCTTACCCTCGGCGACGATGCGCTCTACGGACACGGGCGGATCGTCCTCCTCGGGGAAGTCGACGTGGTAGGCAAGGAGCGCCTCGAGGCCGAGGATCCGGTCGCGCACGGCGGCGAGCATCCTTGAGAGACCGCCCTCCATCTGGTGCAGGGCCGCGCGGCAGGACACCTCGCTTCGCGCCTCCACGAGATCGCCGATCCCTTCCGCCTGAAGGAGGTCCAGCTTCCCGTTCAGGTACGCGCGCTTCGTGAACTCGCCCGGGGCCGCAGGGCGTGCTCCCGCGCGCTCGAGCGCCTCGATCACGAGTGCGGGGACGAGCGCACCCCCGTGGGTCGAGATCTCGACCATCTCCTCCGCCGTATAGGAACGAGGAGCGGGGAAGAAGGTGGCGAGCGCCCGGTCGAGGGGAAGGGAGCCACCTCCGTCGGCGAGGGAGACGAGGAGCGGCTCGCGCGGGCGCGCCGGACCCTGCCATGCCGGAGCAAGGCTCCGGACGATCTCCGCGGCCCTCGGCCCGGACAACCGGATCACCGCGAGCGCCCCGCGGCCGGGGGGCGTGGCGAGCGCCACGATCGTGTCCGGGCCCGGGCCCACCGCCGGCCTCATCACCTCACCGTGGAGGCGGATCAGCTCGCGAGCGCCGGGGGCGGGCGGGCCCTGACCTTCTTTCGCTCGTTGGCAATCCACCATGACTGGGGAAGCGTCGCGAGGTTCGCCGTCAGGTAGTAGAGGTTCAGCCCCGCCGGCAGGTTCACGAAGATGACGACCATGAAGATGGGCATCCCCCACATCATCATCTTCATCTGCGGGTTCACCTCCTCCATCGTCCGCATCGAGACCCACTGCATGAGGAACATCGAAGCTCCGAGGAGGACGGGCAGGATGTAGAAGGGATCGGCCGTCGAGAGGTCCGGGAGCCACGCGAAGGGCACTCCCCTCAGCTCGATCGTGTTCTGAAAGACGAAGAAGAGCGCGATCAGGACGGGCCAGGGGAGGAGCATCGGGAGGCACCCGGCAAAGGGATTGAAGCCGTGCTCCTTGTAGAGCTTGACCATCTCCTTCTGCAGCTTCTCCGGCTGGTCCTTGTACTTCGTCTGGATTTCCTTGACGAGGGGCTGGACCGCCATGTTCCTGAGGTTCGCCCGCATCGCCTTGTGATTCAGGGGGAAGAGGACGATCCGCATGAGGACGCCCACGAGGATGAGGACCCATCCATAGCCGATCGCGAGCGTCGTGTGGAAGAAGACGAGCACCCGCATGATCACGGCGATGATTGGCCGGAGCACGGGTTGGAGCCACCTCCACCCCACCGGATTCACATCCTGGAATCCCGCGCCGAGCGCGGCGAGCCGGTTGTACTCCTGCGGGCCGGCGTAGACCAGGTGTTCGAAGCTCCCCCCCGCCCCGAGCGACTGCGTCACCGCCATCTCCACCTCGCCTGCCCGCCCCGCCGCCTCGCCGGACGGACGAGCGAGAAGACCCCCCAGGTACGGCCCGTCGCCTGTCGCCTCCGGCGGGAGGACTCCGACCACGAAGTACGTGCTCCGGGTCGCCGCCCAGAGGAGCGGACCCTCCACCACGGCGCGTGCGTCCACATCCCGGAAGGGGGTGGAGCGGATCCCGCTCTGCAGCTGGTTCACCACATAGGCGAGGCTCGCCTCGTCGCGCTCCGTATCGATCTCGTTGAAGGCGAGCCCCGTTCCGAGATCCGTCACGAGGAGCCCCCGGTTCAGCCCCTCCGCACGGCCTCGGACGCGCACCAGGTACGAGTCCGGATCGAAGGTGTAGGAGATTTGGAAGCCGAAGGGTTGGGTCGGGTGCTCGTACTCGAAGTCGAGCGTCTGCGGCTCCCCCCCGGGCACTAGGCGAAGTCCCGACGCCGGAGTGGCCTGAAAGGCCACGGCGCGAAGCTCTACGGTATCAGCCTCGACGACGATCCTGCTCCCTAGGAGACCCGATCCCTCCTCCCGTACGAGTTGGGCGGGGCCCTCGCTCGTAAATGATTCAAATCCAAGGAGTTGCACGGACCGGAGGCGCGCACCGAGGGTCGAGAAGGAAAAGCGGTAGAGAGGGCCCTCGACCGTCACGAGCGCCTCGGCCGCCGACTCGGCCGCCACCACTTCGGGGGCGGGGTCCCGGGGGTCGAGTTCGGGAAGCGCAGGATCGGAGGCGATGGACTCCGCCGCCGGGGGCGCCGGCTCGGGGGACGCCGCCTCCGGGGACGTTTCCGCCGCGGGCCCGGGTGGGGGTGGGGGCGGGGGTGGGAAGAGGAGGTTTCCCCCCACCAGAACGGCCATCATCAGAACGATGGCGAGGAGGAAGCGTTGTTGGGCGCTCATCGCGCGCTGCCCTCTCCCCCGAGGGCCCTCCCGGCAGCACGTTTCTCAGGCACCGGGTCGTATCCCCTCCCCCCGAGCGGGTGGCAGCGCGAGAGACGCCGTAGAAAGATCGCCACGCCACGCCAGACGCCGAATCGCTCGACGGCCTCGTACGCGTAGGAAGAGCAGCTCGGGGTGAAGCGGCACGCCGGCGGCGTCAGGGGAGAGATTCCCTTCCGGTAGAGATCAATCAGCCCGAGAACGAAGCGTCGGCGCACAGCCTCTCCGTCAGCCGAAGGAGTTCCGCCTCTAGCTCGCCGAAGCGAGCCTCGTAGGCACTCGGGCGAGAGCGGACCAGGAGGTCGAGCACGCACCCCCGCCGCGCCAGCCGGGGGAGGACTTCGCGCCGGCCGATCTCCCGCAGACGCCGCCGGAGGAGATTTCTAGCCACCACCTTCCTTCCGTACCGGGGAACGATCGTCCCGAACCTGGGTGCGCGCTGAGGCGCCGAGGCGGTGAAGACATCGAGGTTGGAGGAGCGAGCCCGCGCGCCCTCTCTGAGGAGGGAGCGGATCTCGCCCTCGCGACGAATCCGGCTGGCCTGGGGGAACCGCTCACCTCGATGGAGGACGCGGTCGGCTGGAGAGGAGCCCACCGGCGCTTACGACTTCGAGCCCACCCTCACGGAGAGCTGGCTGCGGCCGCGCCTCCGGCGCCGCGCCAGGGTCCTTCGACCTCCCCGGGTCTTCATCCGCGCCCGAAACCCGTGCTTGTTCACACGTTTTCGGTTCCGCGGCCTGTACGTGGGCTTCATCCGGCTTCCCCTCTAAACTCGGGCAACTCCAAACGGGACAAACGATAGGCTGTGAAGCTACCCGAATCCCGGACCGGGAGTCAAGGCAATGCGCCACCACGCCCCCCCCCCGGACGCCGCGAAGCGCGGCGATTGACAATCCCTGGCCGACGCCATAGCGTGTCTGCCCCCGGACCTCCCGGGCGTGCGTCCTCAACCCTCCTGCCCGCCACGGCCACGATCCCGCCTATGGAGTCCACCGCGTCCGATCTCTGGGCACAGGTGCTCACCGCCGTGAGGGCGGGGATGCCGGAGCAGAGTTACCGGACGTGGCTCTCGGGAATGAGTCCCGTTGGGCTCTCGGACGACGAACTGATCATGGAGGCGCCGAGCGAGTTTCACGTGCAATGGGTGGAGGACAAGTACGGCGCCACGCTGAACGGCGCGCTCAGGCGACTCTCCGGCAGGCCCATCTCCCTCAGCCTCCGCGTGGCGAGTGGGACGGGCTCAGCCGACCCCGTTCCGTGGGTCGAGGTGGGCTCGTCCGAACCGGCCCCACGCGCGCCGGGGGCACGGAGCCAGGAACGGGCGGCGGGCCGCCGCCCGGAGCCCCGAAAGCCCTCCCTCCCCCTCAACGAGCGCTATACCTTCGAGCGCTTCGTCGTCGGGAGCCACAACCAGCTGGCGGTGGCCGCGGGGCACGCGGTGGCCGAGCGACCCGGGAAGACCTACAACCCCCTCTTCGTCTACGGGGGCGTGGGCCTCGGCAAGACCCACCTCATGCACGCGATCGGCCACGCGGTCCTGCAGGGCCCCCTCGACGCAGCGGTGGCGTACGTCACCACGGAACGCTTCATGAACGACCTCGTCGGCGCGATCCAGACCGGGACGACGCGGGAGTTCCGCCGCCGCTTCCGCTACATCGACATCCTCCTCGTCGATGACGTCCACTTCCTCGAGGAGAAGGAGAGCACGCAGGAGGAGTTTTTCCATACCTTCAACGCGCTCCACGATGCCGGCAAGCAGGTCGTCCTCACGAGCGACAGGCCCCCGAAGGAGCTGCCGGGGGTCGAGGATCGCCTCATCTCGCGATTCGAGTGGGGGCTCGTCGCTGACATCAAGCCCCCGGATTACGAGACCCGGGTGGCGATCCTGCAGAAGAAGGCGATCGACGATGACCTGATCCTCGGTCCCGACGTCATCGACTTCGTGGCCCGCTCGTGTACCTACTCCGTGAGGGAGCTCGAAGGCGCGGTGATCAAGCTCCTCGCCTACTCCTCGCTTCGGAACCAGGAGATCAACCTCGACCTCGCACGCACTGCGCTCCACAGCACCATCCAACCGTCGAGTGTGAACGGCCCCTCGATCAGCGCCGATCAGATCCGCGACGAGGTGGCCCGCGAGTGGAGCGTCGACCCGGACAGCCTGGCCTCGAAGCGCCGCACCAGGGAGATCGTCGTTCCCCGCCAGGTCGCGATGTACCTGATCAAGGAGATGCTCGACGAGTCGCTTGTGAAGATCGGACGGCGCTTCGGGAGACGGGACCACTCGACCGTTATTCATTCGATCCGCCGCGTGCAGGCTACGATACATTCGGATGAGGACTTCGCGCTCCGCGTCGCCCGGCTCCGCCAGGGACTCGAGACGTGACGGGCGCGCGCCGGGCGGGGAGCAGGAGTCGGAAGACGCGGTGTGGAGAGTCGTGTGGAGAATCCGGGAGACATGTGAAGACGGGGCGGCAGTGTGGAAGTGCTCTGGACTCCGCCCGCCGCGTCCACCGGGAATCCACACCCGTCCGGAGACCCGGGAGTGGTGCGCTGGCACCCTCTTCGATATCGTTCGGCCACGTTTTCCACAACTTCACGACCCCTACTACTACTACTGGTTTTGGTATCTAGGGAACTAGAAGTGATTTTGCCGGTGGAAAATCCCGCCGATCCACCCTACGCGAGGCCCGGATGAAGGTCACGATCACCCGCCAGAACCTGCATCAGGCCCTGAGCGCAGTGTCTGCCACGATCCCGTCGAGGACGACGCTCCCGGTGCTCTCGAACATCCTTATCGCGGCGGAGGGCGACGGAATCCGCGTGAGCGGGACGGATCTCGACGTGGGTGTGCGGGTCCGGGTTCCGGCGTCCGTCGCGGAACCGGGGAACACGACCGCGCCGGGAAAGAAGCTTCAGGAGATTGCGCGCGAGCTCCCGGACGAGCCGGTCGAGATCCACTCCGTCCGGGATCAGCTTGAGATGGAGTGTGGGCGCTCCCACTTCCGGCTGAACGCACTGCCAGCCTCCGACTTTCCGGCGCTTCCCGAGATCCCCTTCGAGGGCGGGTGGCAGGCGTCGGGGAGCGACCTCCTCTCGTTGATCCGCCATGCCTCCTACGCCGTCTCCACGGAGGAAAGCCGGCCCGTCCTGAACGGGGTCCTCTGGGAACTCAGGGATCGCGAGATGCGGATGGTGGCGACGAACGGACACCGTCTCGTGAGGATGACGATCCCGGCCGGGCCCTCCGTCGAGGTCACGACGCAGCTCATCGTGCCCCCCGTTGCGCTCGGACACGTCCAGCGGCTCTTTCAGTCGGAGGACACGATCCGAGTGGCGAAGGCCGGTAACCAACTCGGCTTCGCCTCCGAGGACACCGAGGTGTACACACGGCTGATCGAGGGCACCTTCCCGAACTACGAGCAGGTCATCCCGAAGGACAACGATCAGTTTGCCGTGATCGGGCGGCGGGCGCTCGAGTCCGCGGTTCGCCGGGTCGCGGCGCTGGCCTCGGTGGAGACGCACCGGATCCGCCTGGGGTTCGAGCCGGACTGGCTCAAGGTCCACGTCCTCACCCCGGACCTGGGCGAGGCGCGCGACGAGCTCGAGGTGGGTTACGACGGGCCGTCGATGACGATCGGCTTCAACGCGAGCTACATCCTTGAGGTCCTGCGCTATATCGATTCGGAGGAGCTCCGCATGGGATTCAAGGATCCGGAGCGGGCCGTCGTCCTCGAACCCGTCGGCACCGAGGAGGAGCCGGCGGCGGATTACCTCTGCCTGGTCATGCCGCTTCGCACCGTCCGTTAGCGCTGCTTCGCCTCGAGGAGCTCCGGCGCCGTGAAGATCGACACCACAGGGTAGCCCTGTTTCCGGATCCGGAGTGCGCCGCCCTCCTCCCTGTCGATCAGGGCGAGGATCGCCCGAACCTCGCACCCGCTCTCCTCGAGCGTCTGTACGGCCCGTAGAGCACTTGCACCGGTCGTGATCGTGTCCTCGATCACGATGACCTTCTCCCCGCCGGGGAGGCCGCCCTCGATCCGGCGCCCCGCGCCATGGCCCTTGGCCTCCTTCCGGACGGTAAAGGCGTCGATCGCGTCACCCTCCCTCCAGCTCCGGTGGGCAATCGCGTACGAGATGGGGTCCGCTCCCAGCGTGAGGCCACCGACCCACGAGGCCTCGGCGTCCACCTCGCGCACGGCGTGAAATCCCACCTCTCCGACGAGGTACTGGCCCTCGGCGGACATCGTCGCCTGGCGGGCATCGACGTAGTATGCAGAACGGGCACCGCTCGAGAGGGTAAAGTCCCCTAGGAAGAGGGAGCGTCGAGCGAGAAGCGCACGGAGGCGTGAACGGTGGTCCATCCCCAACAACTGGCCGGCCCGCACGACCGCGTCAAGGAGGAACGCCCGCACCGGCCCCACCCTCGCTGCCGACCCCGGCGCCGGGTGGTCCTCGCCCTCCTCCTGACAGCGGGGACCGGGGCGTGCGAAGATGGTCCGACCGCGATGCCTCCCGCAGCCTTCGGCCTCGGGGGGGAGATTCGGGTGGACGTCCACTCTCCCCTTGTGGGAGCGGCCGGGCAGGGGGAGCTCCACGAGATCCTGATCTGGGCGTCGAACGGCCCCTGGCTTCTCACCGAGAGGGTCTTCTACCAGGGAAACCTCGGCGCGGAGACGCTCCGCTCCGGGAAGCTCAATCCGGGCGAGCTTGCACGCGAGTATCGATCGCTGATCCAGCAGTTGAACGAGACCCGCGGGCTTCGCCTCTTCGGACGGGAAGTTCCCCAGGACCTCCTCCCCGAGTGCACGGGCGTGCTCGGCCTCACCCGGGTCGTCTTCACGATCCATGACAAGGCGAGGGGAGAGGTCGCGAGCTGGACCCGCTGCGCCGAGGGGACCCTCTTTACGTTCACGCCCGCGAGCGCGAAACCGGATCCGGGCGCATCACGGATCGTGACAGCGGGGCAGCTGACCCGATTCTTCACGCTGGGGGAGGCCGTTCATTCGACATACATGGGCACGATTCCCTTCGCATCGCTCGCCGCGGGCGTCGACTCGCCGGCGAGAGCGGAGTCGCCCCGCGCCTTCGTCTCGGACGACGGGACGCCTCCGGCCGACTTCATCGAGTTCTGGGCGGATCATGCGGGCGAGGATGCGCGGCTTCCCCAGGTGGACTGGGGTCCCGAGATGGTCCTCCTCCTCGCGGTCGGGGTGAGAAGTGAGGCGGGGAGCCTCGTGAGGGTTCGCCGCGTGCTCCCTCTCGGCCCCGCGACCGGCACCCGGGTCGAGGTCACCGAGAGGGTCCCCGGTGACTTCTGCTCCCCCGCGTCCGCGAGTCTCTACCCTTTTCAGCTGGTCATCCTCCCGGGCGCGAACATTCACCTCCCCATCGACTTCACCCCGGTGAGCGTCGAGCGGGTATCGTGCGGGGCCTAGACGATGAGCCTCCGGCGCAAGTACATCCTCGTCTTCGTCGGTCTCTGCCTCCTCCTCACGCTCGGCGGCGGTCACCTGGCGTGGCGGGCGGCGAACGGCGCCCTCGAGAACGAGTTGGATCAGAAGCTCGTCTGGGTCGCGGGCGCCGCCGCCGAGGTCGGCCTTCAGGCGAACCCTCTCCTCGCCCTCCAGCCGGGGGACGAGAACAGTGCCCTCTACCTGCCGAATCGGGAGCGCCTCCTCCGCCTCCTCCGCTACGTGGACGAGGCGCACATCTTCCGGCGCGACAACACGGTTATTGTCACGACGGACCCTCCCGCGGAATACCCGATCGGGACCCCGCTCCGGTGGCTGGATGCGTACGAACCCGAGCTCGACGTTGCGTGGAGCACGGGTGAGGCGGTCTCCGAGGTCTTCGAGGGGCAAGACGGACGTTTCTACAAGTACGGATTCAAGCGGCTCGAAGAGAGCGACGCGATGCTCACTGTCCTGATGACGGCTGACTATCTGATCCCCCTGAGTCGATTCCAGCAGACGCTCCTCCTCGGCTCGCTCGGCACGGCACTGCTCGCCGGACTCATCGCCGCGATGCTGGCCACGAGTATCGTGAGCCCTCTCGAGCGCCTCTCGCGGGGCGCGCTCAAGATCCAGCGCGGCCGGTGGAACGAACCCGTTCCTCCGGAGGAGGGCGTCGAGCTCGGTCGCCTTTCGAAGGCGATGGAGCGGATGCGGGCCGGGATCGTGCAGCGGGACGAGCAGCTCCGCCTCATGCTTGCCCAGGTCGCCCACGAGATCCGGAACCCGCTCGGCGGCCTCGAGCTCTTCGCCACAGCGGCCGTGGAGGCGGAGGACCCGAAGGAGCGGGCCCGGCTCCTCGGAAGGGTCCGCCACGAGGTCGAGGCGCTGAACGAGATCATCAACCACTTCATCACCTTCTCGAGACCCCTCCACCCGCAGCGGAAGCTCCACGACATCCGGGTGCCGATCGAACAGGCCGTCGACCTGATTCGGATGCAGCTCGAGGGGAGGGGGCGCGAGCTCACGGTTCACCTCCCGACCGAGCCCCTCGTCGTGTGGGCGGACCCGGACCACACGAAGCGGACGGTCCTGAATCTCCTGCACAATGCGGGTACGGCGGGTACGGCGGTCCGGCTGGAGGCGTGGTGGCGGAACGGCGAGGCGGTGGTATCGGTCCGTGACAACGGCCCCGGGGTACCGAAGGAGGCGCGGGAGCGAATCTTCGATCCCTTCGTGACGGACAAGGAGCAGGGGGCGGGGCTCGGGCTCGCGATCGTGAAGCAGGTGCTCGAGGCGAACGGGGCACGGGTCGTGCTCATGGACACGGAGGAGGGGGCGGGAGTGGCGGATCCCGCACGGGGCGAACTCACCGGAGCTGAGTTCCGGGTGTACTTTCGGGGCTCCGAGGAGCTCCCCTCGGAGGATGCGGAGGATGCGGACAGGAGTCAGAATTCCGAGGCCTGAGCTCGGATTTCACAGGTCTCGGCGCTCTACGGGGTAGCGGATGGCGCAGATTCTCATCATCGATGACCACCAGTCGATGCGCGAGGGGCTCGAGCTCCTCCTCCGGCGGCGGGGGCACCGGACGCTCGCCGCGGAGAACGGGGTCGTCGGGATGGAGATCTTGGCCGAGAGCGGGGCGGAGCTCGTGATCACGGATCTGAAGATGGCCAAGATGGATGGCCTCGAGGTTCTCCGGGCCGTCCGGGAGAGGCACCCAAGGGTCGAGGTCCTGGTGATCACCGCGTACGGCACGATCGAGAAGGCCGTGGAGGCGATGAAGCTCGGTGCCACGGACTTCCTGACGAAGCCCTTCTCGTCGGAAGAGTTCGGCGTCAAGATCGACCGCGTGGTGCAGACGATGGAAGAGCGGGACCGGCTGCGGAGGGAGAACCGCTCGCTTCGCGTGGAGAACACACTCCTCCGGGAGGGGCTCGGGAGCAACGAGAGGCCCCGGTACGGGGAGATTGTGGGCGAATCCGCAGTTATGCAGGATGTGTTCCGGCGGATCGACCGCGTGGCCCGAAGTGATTCTACCGTAATGATTTACGGAGAGTCGGGGACGGGTAAGGAACTCGTGGCCCGCGCGATACACGCGAGCTCGGAGCGCCGGAGCGGACCCTTCGTGCGAGTGAACTGTGGGGCACTTTCCGAGAGCCTCCTCGACTCGGAGCTCTTCGGTCACGAGAAGGGCGCCTTCACGGGGGCCGACCGCCGGAGGCAGGGTCGCTTCGAGCTGGCGAATCGTGGGACGCTCTTCCTCGACGAGGTCGCGACCGTGGCCCCGCAGACGCAGGTCCGCCTCCTTCGCGTTCTTCAGGAGCGTGAGCTCGAGCGGGTCGGCGGCGAGGACACGATTCCGGTGGACGTGCGGATCATCGCGGCCACGAACCAGTCTGCCGAGACTCTCCTTCGCGGATCGGGGTTCCGCGAGGACCTCTTCTACCGGCTCCACGTCGTGCCGATGACGCTTCCCCCACTGAGGGAGCGGCGGGACGACATCCCGATCCTCGCCGCCCACTTTGTGGAGAAGCTGAGGTCGCGGACCTCCTCGGAGGTGACCGCGATCAGCGCCCAGGCGTTGGCATATCTCGAGAACCACTCGTGGCCCGGGAACGTGAGGGAACTCGAGAACGTAGTGGAACGCGCGCTTGTCATGGCGGAGGCGGAGGTGCTCGAGGTCGTGGACCTCCCGAGGCTCGAGTCGACGGCGATGCCGGTCGGTGCCGAGACGGGGACAGATCTCTCGGCCACGGGGATGGACTTGAACAAGGTCGTCGAGGGCGTGGAGGAGCGACTCCTCAGGAAGGCGCTCGAGCAGGCAGGGGGCGTCAAGGCAGAGGCAGCCCGCCTCCTAGGGCTCAAGCCGAGCGCCCTCTACTACAAGCTCGAGAAATACGGGATCGAGACGTGATGTCCCGGCTTCTCTCTCCTGGCCGGGTTGCGTGCGTCGCCACCCTCCTCTCGCTCGCCGTCGGCGCTGCGGAGACGCTCGCCCAAGGTGCTGCCTCGGAGGCGGAGCGCACCTACGCGACGGCGCTCTCGGACTACCAAATCCTTCTCGATGACCGGGACGAGACCTTCACCCTCTACGAACAGGCGCTCGATCGCGTGGACGCGGCGCGGAGCGCCGGTGACGAGGCGAGCCGCGACGCCTCCCACGCGGCCTTCCAGGTCGTGGCGCTCGAACTCATGGAACTCGAGCTCGCGGTGGAACAGGCGGGGGCCCGTGTCGCCGCGCGCCGCGCCGCGTATGTCTCCGCCCTCGAGGACCGGGAGACGGAGCTCCTCCGGCAGCTCGAATACGAACTCCCTGCCGGGTCTCCCTCCGAGGTGGCGCTCCTCGAGGAGTGGAGGGCGGTGCGGATGCGCCAGCTCGAGGTCCAGGCGGAGGCGCTCCCCGAGGAGGCGACGCTCCTCCGGCCCGTCCCGGAGCTCACCGTCGATCCCCGGGACGGACCGGCCGAATCGCTCGAAAAGGCGCGCTTCATGGAGGAGCAGGTGCTCTCCTACGACTCCCTGATCGTGGATCTCGACCGGCAGGTCTCGGAGCTCGAGCGCCAGCTTCAGCAGCGCCAGAGCGTTCAGGACCTCCTCCGTGACGTGGGACGCTTCGGGACCGATTTCATCCCGGGTGGCCCCCCCGATCTCGCGGTCGTAGGCGGCGTAGCTGGGGCCGACCCACCCTCGGGCGACGCGCTCCAGGATCCTGCGGCCGCGCTGAACCAGCTTCCCGTGGCAGAGCAGATCGAGTTCCTGCGAGGCGTCCGCAACCTCGCGATCCAGTACCGGGATCAGGCGCTGGCGGCGGCCCGCGTCTTCCACAATCGAGCTGAAGGAATGCGGTGATCGCCCGCCGGCGAAGGCTTGCGTCCGCGTGGAAGCTCGCCCGGTCCGCTCTCGCGCCATCCGCCTCGCTCGGCGCGATCTGGGTCCTCTCCGCCGCCACGCCCATCGAGGGCCAGTTCGCTCTCGATGAGCTCGTCATCACGGGCGGAGCTTCCGCCGAGGGCTACCGGGGGAACCTGCCCGCCGTCGGCGTCCCACTCCGGGACTCGACGGAGTTCGCCACGGCCGCGATCGGGGAGGTCACGCTCCTCGCCGATGCCTCCTACGGACGAGACAGGGAGGGAGCCTTTCGCCTCGTCTTCGACGGCGGACTCAGGCACTTCTCGGCTCAGGGCTTCGAGCTGCGGGACTACTCACCGAGGGAGTGGGTCGGGACGCTCGACGGGACGTATTCGCGCGGCCTCGCGAGCTGGCTCGGGATCGCGGCCCGGCTGCAGCTCAGGGGGCGGCAGATCGATGACCGGCCGCCGATGCCCCTCTTTCTTCAGCCGGGGTTTCGGGCCGGCCGGCTTGCCCTAGGGTTCGATGCAAGCGGGCCGTGGGACGTTCTCTACGATCTCGAGTTGGCCGCGGATCGGAGCGACTTCCTCGCGCCCGAGTTCGCGCCGCAAGTCCGCCTCCTCAACCGGGACGTCTATCGGGCGGAGGCGGGTGCCACGCTGAGCGGCGGAAGCTCGCTGCTGCGCGTCTTTGTGGCCGGCGAGAGGAGCGAGTACCCGAAGCAAGTCACCTTCGACCCGATGGACCCGATGCGGCGCGATGCCACGGTCCACGCGGGGGCGTTCTGGACGTACCAGGGCGCCTACATCTTCCAGATGGGGCTCGAGGGGAGGGCGAACCGCTCGAACTCGGACCGGCCCGAGTACGACGCGATCACGCTGAGCGGGCTCCTCTCCGCGTCCCTGCCTCGGGACATCGCCTTCTCCGCCTACGGGGCGCTCACCGCAAAGCAGTACCTGCACGAGACGGACTTCGCACGGCTCCTTCCCGGGGACGAGGCGAACAGCGCGAGCCTCGCCTACATCTCCCTCACGCGATCCCTCGCGTTCAATCTGGACGGGACTCTGCGGGTGGGTTGGTCGCGGGCAGAGACCGAGATCGGGGGTGCGTACTATCAGAGATTCGGCGGTTCATTCCTTCTGCACTTCCGTCCTCGCCTATGAGCCCCGGGGCGAGGCGCTCCGCCTACGGGACAAGGAGAGCCCAGGCGACGTAGCGGCCGTGGTGAGAGAGCGAGAGGTCGAACCCGGTGAGCTCGTGACCTTCGAACCAGACCTCGGGGCCGGAGCGGAGCGGCCGGGTCCCGGAGCTCCGGATCTCTACTGACCCGGCCGCGTGGCCGCGCGGCGGGCCGCTCCCGTCCGCAGCGAGGTGAGAGCGGATGCGGTCCCGGGCGAGGATCCGTACCCATGCAGAGTGCAGCGAACGGACGCCCTCCCACTCCGCGGGAGTGAAGTGATCCCGTAGGTGCTCGAGTGGCACGCCCGCCCTGCGGTCCACGGCCTCCACGCCGACCTCGATCCTCCCGCTCCGGAGTTGACCCCGGGAGCCGTTCCACCCGACGACATGCAGGCAGCTGTGGTTCGAGCTTCCCTCGACCCGGACGGGGTGGAGGGCCTCGGCGTGATGGACCGCCCCCTCGATCCGGACCACGCCTACACTTGGCGGCACGGTCGTGGAAAGCTCGCAGCGGAATGCTCTCGGCACGAAGGGCCGGCTTCCCGAGAGCTTGCAGCAAAGCTTGAAGGCCACCTCCTTCGCTGACCAGAGGGCCCAGAGGCGGACGGTCCAGAGGTCGGTGCCGGCCGAATCGCCGAGCCAGTCTCTCTCCGCGGGGTCGAGGATCCGGTCGAGTAGGCGGTCGCCCAAAGTCCGGTTCACACAGCGCGGGTGACGGAGGTCCATCACATCGTTTCCGATGCGGCGTCGAAATACGGCCACCGCTAGCCTCCGAGCGCCCTTCGAGCCGGAGCCGGAATCCGCACGGGGCGACCCTTCGTGCCGATCCAGACGGTCGTCACCCGCGCGCGCAGCGCGGGCTCGGCGCAGGGGCCGTCGTCCAAGCGGTGGATCGTCTGCCCCACAACCATCGAGCTCCTCCGAAACTCCTCCACGCGCGTCCGGATCCGAAGCACTTGTCCCTGGAAGGACGGCTGAAGGTACTCCACCTCCACCCGGATGACGTGTATGGCCCACCCCTCCCGGGCCAGAGCCGAGGGCGGGAATCCGCCGGCTTCGAGCGCGTCATAGCGGGCCAGCTCTAGGTAGTTCAGGTACACCGCGTGATTCACGTGCCCCAGGGCGTCGAGCTCGTAGCTTCGAACCGTCACATCGCGAACGAATTCCTTCATTGGAGCGGGAATATACCGACCGTTTAATGGTAGGTGAACGAGTGCTACGCCGTCGGGGTTCGGGACGCCCGCCCCGACGATGCGCGAGTGCTCGGCCCCGGTGGCCCCGGTACTGCTCCATCTCTCCACACCGGAGGGGGATACCCGCCGCGTGTCTTGCCGCTTCCTCGCGCAAGCCATCGCCGGACTAGCGGCAACTACCACCATGTTCGCGACGACGTTGAACAGCATGTCGACGGGCCCGAACACGCATCTGGTGAGGAACAGCTGAACGGACTCGTCGACGGACCCAGCGAGCGCCGACAGCAACACCGGTGAGACAGCCGGTCGGGGTGTCGACAGCCAGGACTCTCCCCTGCTCTGCCTAAATTCGACGTCGATGGCCTAGGAGTCTGCGCCGCAGAACCCTGCGGCTATCTTTGGTGGCAGGGCATTGGGGAGGTTTGCGGCACACGGAGGGGGGTCAATGGGAACGACGTTTCGACCGTACGATCCGGAGCAGATGTTGCTGCTGCCTCCGGATCTTCGGGAGTGGGTGCCGGAGGGTCATTTGGCGCACCATGTGAGCGACCTGGCGGACGCGGTGGAGCTGGGCGCGTTCTACGGGCGGGGTACCGGGGGGACGGGCGGCGCAACTCGCCGTACGACCCGCGGACGATGGTGAAGGTGCTGATCTACGCGTATGCGACGGGCACCTTCTCGTCGCGCAAGATGGCGAGGAAGCTGGAGGAGGATGTTGCGTTTCGGATGCTGGCGGCGGGGAACTTCCCGAAGCACCGGACGCTGTGCGAGTTCCGCAGGCGCCATCTCGGGGATTTCCGGGCGGTGTTCGTGGAGGTGGTGATGCTCGCGCGGGCCTTGGGGCTGGCGGGGCTTGGCAGGGTGTCGGTGGACGGGACGAAGGTTCGGGCGAAGGCGAGCAAGCGCAAGGCGATGAGCTACGGCCGGATGGTCAAGGAGGAGGCTGGGCTGGAGGCGGAGATCCGGGGGCTGAGAGGGGAGATCAAGGGGTTGCTGGAGAAAGCCGAGGCGGTGGACGAAGCGGAAGACGAGCGCTACGGGGAGGAAGCTTGCGGAGACGAGGTGCCGGAGGAGCTCAGGCGGCGCGAGGACCGGCTGGCGGCGATCCGGGAGGCGAAGGCGCGCCTGGAAGCCGAGCAGAGAGCGGCGGACGACGCACGGGGCCGCAAGCCGGGGCAGACGCGCAACCCGAAGGGCGGCAGGCCCTACAAGCGGGAGTACGGAGAGCCGGACGAGGCGGCGCAGAGCAACTTCACGGACCCTGAGAGCCGGATCATGAAGACGAGTTCGGAGGGGTTCCAGCAGTGCTACAACGCACAGGCGGTCGTGGAGGGGGAGAACCAGCTGGTGGTCGGGGCCGAGGTGACGGACAACGCGAGCGACCAGGGCCAGCTGGTGCCCATGGTCGACGCGGTGGCGCAAGCGTACGGCGAGACGCCGGCGCAGGTGCTGGCGGACACGGGCTATTGCAACGAGCGGGATCTCGAGGAACTGGAAGAGCGAGACATCGATGGGTATGTGGCGCTGGCCCGGGAGGGCAAGGCCGCCCCCACGGTTGACAAGGAGGAATATCCGGCGAAAGCCCGCATGGCCGAGAAGCTGGCGAGCGAAGATGGTCGAAGACGCTACGCACGGCGAAAGTGGCAGGCCGAAGCGCCCATCGGCTGGATCAAGGAGGTGATGGGCTTTCGACGATTCAGCTTCCGGGGCCTCGAGAAGGTCCGGGCCGAGTGGACCCTCGTGTGCCTGGCACTCAATGTGAAGCGGCTGCACACCCTTCAGGCGGCATGACTGCACGAGGGTTCACCCCCGCATCTGCCGGCGCGAGGGCTCTCGTAGCTCTCTTGCCCCCCCAACGCATCCATTCCGCTCTCCCGATCCGTCGCAGACACAAGTCCTCAACCTCCCAATCACCCGGATCCGCCTCGCCGCGGACGGCTCCATGACCATTCGGCTCAGTCAGCTGTGCTTCTGCGGCGCAGACTCCTAGGTCTCGCGGGAGAAGAGTACATATTTCCACCTCGGGCATGGCCAGGCACGAGACAGCCTCTTCCACGTCTCTGAGCGAAACGGCGCAGACCTCGCAGTGGTCCTGCGTTACGATGACCTCAGGGCGTAGTCGCGCGAGTCCGTCAGAGTCGATCTCATACACGCTATGGCTGCTAGATACGAGCCTTCGGACCGCAGCATCGATTTCACTGCTAGGGGCGTCCGGGTCCACCTTGGGCTTCGTTAGAATGGGAAGCCTCTTCACCCAGTTCGGATAGTCACAGGAATGTGAGCGTCCCACCAATCGCTGTCCCATCCCGAGTGCCGCGACGATCTCCGTTCCACTGGCGATGAGAGAAACCACTCGAGGCCTCGCACCGCTGCCGCCGGGCATCACCGTGCGCTCCGCGCTGCTGCGAGCCGGCGGGCAAGCGCGGCCGCCGACGCACCGATCGAAGGGCCGGGCACCTGATACTCCAGTGCCGGAACCATCACGACCGCCCCTCTCCGAAGGGCCCGAAGTGACGACCGCCACGGGCTTGGAGCCACGCCGGGAGGCGCAACCCCGGCTCCGTCGGGCCAGACAACGATGTCCGGATCACGGGCGAGGAGCGTCTCGAAGCTGAACACGGGCCACTCTCCTTCGCCTTGCATCACAACGTTCCTGCCGCCCGCTACCGCAAGCACCTCATCGATGAAGGTGCCTCTGCCTGCCAGGATCGGAGGATCATGCCACACGACCCAGGCCACGAGCGGGCTGCCCGTCGACAGGCCCGCTTGTTACGCGCGCCGCAGATCGTTCTCCATCGTCTCGAGCAGTGAGGCTGCACGTGCCTCTAAGTCCAGCAGTGATCCCAGGATGCGGATGGCACTGCGGAGGTCGTCCAGCGTCAGGGACCTCAAGGGGCAAGACCTCTGAGCCCTCTGGAGATGCTCCACGTAGCGGGTCGAGGTCCGTTTGGGGCCACGTGACGATCAGGTCGGGCGAGGTTCTAGCGATGACTTCCAGGCTGGGATCCAAGGGGTTGCCGGCATCGAGTAGACCTGATTCAGGCAGCTCTCCGGTCGTCCGGGCTACGAGCCGATCTCCTGCTCCCAAGGCCACCAGGATGTCGGTCGCCGCGGGGAGAAGAGAGACAATTCGGGACGGGGGCTCATCACGGAGTCGCGATGTGGATTGCCGCCCGTGCTCACTATCGGTGAGACGAGCCGCCATCACGATGGAGAACGAGAGAGCCCCCAACCCGAGGAATACCAAGTATCGCGGTAGCGTGCCCATCGATCTCCCCGCGGAGTCGTGAACTGAAGGGCCGAAGTGGACCACATCTCCTGGCTCGAGGGCGCCTCGCTCTCCTTCCCGGAGCCCAAGGCTCCAGTGGACTGCCAAGCGAGCGTTTCGAGTTCTCTCGATCCTCTTACAGTGGCGGGGCCGCGCCGGACTCGTACCGGCTTCCGTGCTGGTCCACTCGGATGCATCTGGGTTGTTGGAGATGGATAGAGCCCGAGGGGCGCAGGAGCAAGGCGTTGCAGGTTCCGACCCCGCGGGCCGGAGCGCGCCCCGGCCATTCACGTGGCACTTCAGCCACTCGTTCGCCAGCACGAGGGGCGAGGGGCGAGCTCTGTGGACTAGCCACGCACGATGGGGAGGAGCCCGGCTACAACGAGCGTCAGCACGATCCCTGCTCTCAACGTGGGGAGGACGTCCGTCGTCGCCGGGCGAAGAAGGCTGAGGTGCCCAGCAACCTCCAGCACGCCGACAACTTTCGGCGACCATGCAGGAAGGTCCTCGCCCCGAAGGAGGCGGGCTCCGGGGTCAGATGTCTGTGACTTCTGCCCGTACCGAGGAGGATGACTGCGAGCGCACCTGGACACCCCACCGTGCTCTGTTCGCGGTTGATCCCTAAGCTTTGCAGCCTCCGCTCCGCTCACGTCGCCTCTCTGCCTCAGGCGCGATGCACGGTTGGCGGCCGTCGAGAAGTGCGCACCGGTCATCGTGGGATGGCTGCACGCTGGTCACAAGGCCCATCGTCATGGGACAGAGGGAGCGGGAGTCGATACCGCCAGGTGCTTGAAGCGCGTCTTGTCGTCCGCAGCATAGCGGGCGATCGCTTCGTCGGCGCCTCGCGCGCCTTCCAGTGCCTCGACAACCTCGGGAAGCCGTGCAGCCGGGAGCGCACACGTCATTTCCGCAGACTTCATCCCGGTCCGTACCCGACTCGCCATGCATCCTACGCTGATCGCAACCTCTCCGTCCTCCTTGGCGAGGGGGATGATATGGCACTGGGGCTTCCCCTCGAACCGAGCGTCCGGAAGGGCATCTGAGAGGACCATTGCCTGCTTTGCCTCGATTCGGATCAGCACGACGTCGGGATCGATGGCGGCCCCAGCGAGCGGACCGTAGACAACCTGAACGGGCCGACCCTCCACCGAGGGTAGCTGACCCAGGGCTTCCGCCGGGATCCAGCCTGTCTCGATCATCGCCGCGACATCCGCGCTCTGGGCCGCTTCCTCGGGGCTCAGGAGCCCATGCGTCAAGCTGCCCACGCTGCAGTTCCTGTGATCCGCGGGCTCGGTCGTGAAGAGTTTGTCCGTGGCCTCCATCCAGAACACGCACCCGGCCGGGACCCGGCCTGTCCGGCCATCCGGTGTTGGCGCTGGCATAGGATCTTCGAACGCCGGGATTCCGGACGCAGGCCTGTCGCGGAACGTGATGCCGATCGGCGGAGGGCCGAGCTTGAGGAGGTCCTGAAGACGCCGAGCCAAGGCGCCCCAATCCGTGCTCTCCGCGAGTTTTCTCGATCGCGCCATGATTGTCCCTCGGGTGCCTAGGAGCCACCGGATTTCCGCCCCCGTCGCGCGCTCCCGGAGGTCTCCCACGAGTCGGAGGCAGTATAGCACCGGGGATGGGCGTGGTCACAGCTTTGGCAGAACCACCGGCCATGAGGATCACCTGCGCCGTCACCGTTGTCAGGGTCGTTGGGCATTCGGGATCGCTGGGGGACCAGTGCGATCGGCGGCATGTAGGCTGAGGACTGCTGTGAGGGCGATGGAGTCGATCCGGGCTTGCCGGGGTAGGGCATACCGGCAGAATCTCGATACTCTTTGTCGTTGCCGACTCAAGCTTCTCGGCTCCGCGAGGGGCAGTAGCGGCACCGCCGAGCACCCAACGGACCAGGTTTGTCTACATCAACTTGCCCATCGAGAGTGTGGCTTGCGCTCGGGTTCGGGTTCAACGAGCAGTATTGTGACGTAGAAACGCTGGCGATGACCATCAGCGCTTCGTGCCATGCCCGTCAGGCATTCTGAGGTTTGCATCGGTTACGCCCAGGTGCCTGGCAAGTGCTCGCGACTTCTTCGAGGAGTCGGGCAGATGGGTGGAGAGGGGAGAACGGCTTCACCAGAGACGCTGGTATTCACCGCGAAGATCGACACTTGGGTCCTGGCTCTGATCGCCGGCTCGGCGATGGTCTGTCTGTATGCGGCCGGCTCGACCGTCCGCGAGGCGGTACCGGGCCGGTGGATGATCGCTTCGGTTCTCCTCGCCTCGGCGGCGAGCTCGATGTGGATTCTACTCTCGACGTCCTACACACTCGATGGAGCGGAGCTTCGGGTGCGGTGCGGTCCATTCCGGTGGGATATACCGCTCGCCGAGATTCGAAGTGTGAAGTCGACACGGAATCCTCTGTCGAGCCCGGCGCCGTCGCTCGACAGGTTGCGGATCGACTACGGTGCAGGACGTTCGATTATGATCTCGCCCCGCGAGAAGCAGGCCTTCCTCCGCGAGCTGGAGGCTAGGAGGTCCGGGGCCGGTCACCCCTGAGGCTCGAGACGGCTGTGCCCGCGGGCCGTCCCGTCCCGTGGGGCGGTGGCGGGAGGGAACGCCCCCGCTGCCAGCGGACTGCTCGTGCGAGTCCTGCTGGTCATCGACGCGATCGGCGAATTGCCAGTCAGCCAGACCGGTGTGGGTTCTCTGAAGTCTGTCGCTGATCCTCTCCTGGGACTCCGGCTGCGAAGTGCGGACCCCTTCGGGTCCTGTCGCGGTGAGGCTCCGAAGCCTGACTCTGGTCATTCCGGTGGCCGGGCTCGATGACCGCGATTCGCTCTGGCGGCTGGTCTATGCAGCGATCACGGAGTAGCATGGCCCCAGACCGAATGGATGGCCCAGTAGCGCTCGACCACGTCTCCAACGAGTTGTCCGCCGAGGACGGAGGGATGCCCCCATGTTCCGCAGACTAGGATTCTCCACCGCCCTGCTTTGGTTGGCCACTGCATGGGTCGGCACCCCGGGCTCCGCGCAAGAGGAGCACTTGGCGCTCATCCGCGCCCGGCTCCAGTCAGAGTTCCAACGTATCGTGGACGAGTACGAAGGGGTGGCGGGGATTCACGTCCTCGATCTTACCTCGGGTGACCGGTTCGCCGTGCAGGACGAACTCATCTTCCCGCAAGCGAGCGCGATCAAGGTCCCGATCCTGCTGGAGCTGTTTCGCCGGGCGGAATCAGAACCGAGGCTTCTCAGCCGCCGTGTCGAGCTCACGGACGAGGTACGCACCGGTGGCAGCGGAGTGCTCCAGCACCTGACCGACGGAGGATCGACGCTCTCGCTCGAGGACTACGCGATCTACATGATCGTGTACTCGGACAACACCGCGACCAACGTGCTGATCGACGAGCTGGGCATGGACGCGATCAACGCGCTCTCGGCTTCGTTGGGGGCGACAGATACGAAGCTCCAGCGCAAGATGATCCGGCCCGACGAGTCCGCGAGAGGCAACGAGAACCTCTCGACCCCGCGTGACGCAGCGTTGATCATGGAGAAGATCGCCAGCTGCGATCTGCCGATGGGAGCCACGGGGTGTCAGCGCGTTCGCGAGATCCTGGAGATATACAAGGGTGGCCCTATCCGGGCGCCAGTGCCGAGAGAGGTGCCCATCGCCTTCAAGCCCGGGGGGATCACAGGAGTCTCCACTGTGTGGGGCATCGTGAACGTGCCCGACAGACCCTATGTGGTCTCTGTGATGTCGAACTACGGGGGGGACGGAGGCGCGGTGGTCGAGGACGCCTCGGCGGCGGCCTACCAATACTTCTCCCGGCTTTCGGGCATCACCCCCTACGGCGCACGTGTAGCCTTGGAGGTGAAGCGTCGGGTGGCGGCCACCCGTTCCGCCGGGGGTCCAACGCCCGCCCACGAATACCGGCCGGTTCCAGGCTGGATCAACGGGCCGGAGGAGATCGGCGGCGTATCGGGGGTGGCCAGTGATGGGCAAGGGAACATCTACGCCTTCCGACGCGATGCCAACAACGTCTGGAACTTGGAACCATCGGGTAGAGTGGCGAAGGAGTGGGGGCAGGATATCGCCAAGTGGACGCACAGCATCCGCATCGACCAAGAGGGATACATCTGGACCGTAGATGGCGAAGGCCATCAGATAAAGAAGTGGAGCCCCGACGCGAGCGAGCTCCTGATGACCCTCGGGAGGTATGAGGTTCCCGGCGATGGGCCGGATACCTTCAATCGGCCGACCGACGTGGCGGTTGCCCCGAACGGCGATTTCTTCGTGTCGGACGGCTACGTCAATACGCGGGTGGCCAAGTTCGACCGCAGCGGCAATTTCCTCATGGACTGGGGCGGTGCAGGCACCGGACCGGGCGAATTCGATACGGTGCACAGCATCGTCATCGACTCCCGCGATCGAGTCTTGGTCGCGGATCGAGGGAACAGCCGCGTCCAGATCTTCGACCTCCGAGGGAACTATCTCGACGAGTGGACGCACATGGGCACGCCCTACGCGCTGTACCTCACGCCGGACGACCGCCTATACGTTGCCGACGGGGTTAACGGAAAGGTGTGGATCGCGGATGCGAGCGACGGGTCGCTGCTCGGCACGATCGAAGGAACGGAGGGCATCCACTGGGTGGCGGTAGATCCGTCGGGGAGCGTATACGCCGCTTCGAACCGAAGCCGCTACTTGAGGAAGTACTCGGAACAGGGGAGCAACTAGCGCACAGGGGAAAGGAAGCAGGAAGGGAGGCGGGCCGGTGCGGGCCTGTCCCCCTCACATCGAGACGGGATTCCTTAAGCTACGCGTATTTTGTGGATGCCCATCCGGCTCCACGGGGCGAGGTGGGGCCTCCGGCCGCAAACACATTTCCGTCCTCCGCCTCCGCCCCCCCGCCTGCGGGGTGGGAGACCGAGTTTCGGGTGCGCCAAACGGGACACCTGGTGGTTCCATAGGGGGAGCGGCCCCGTCCCTCGACGAGAGCGCAATCACCTTTTTTTCTCCGGATCACTCAACGCCTTACCTAGCTCCACGATACGAGAAACGGATTGCTTCACAGTGCTCCGAACTCCAGCCGCGGCCCGATCGGCGAGCCTCTTGGAGTTCTCCCGAATCCGCGCCTCTAACTGCTCGTCGGTCAGGCCACTGACGTCTATGCCTAGGGCCTGGGCCCGTTTTCTGAGACTTCGGATCACCTTTTTCTTCCCAGCACTCATCTTGCCTCCGAAGTCCCAGATATCGCTGCAGGGACCGACTCCACCGACAAGGCCTGCAAGGACGCGGCCTCTCGGATGACGAGGAACAGGTGAGGTCAGGTCTCAGCGTCCCGACGGTTCTCGCATCAGCGGCCATGGGAGGCCTGACTTCGGGTTGGGTGGGCCGACCTCTCGAATCCACGACGGGTCCGAACCCACTACCCCCCCCCCGGGGGGCGACTCGGCGAGGCCCCCAAAGAGAAACGGAACCATCCGTCTCTGCTGCCGATTCGAGCAGGCTCAGCTTGCGCCGTGCTACCCTGTCTGTGGCGGTCTGTCGGTTTCCCTAGGGGTCGAATGTGGTCCAAGGAACGATCCTAGTCCTCCCGCGAGCGGCGTGGCCGACGGTGGCCCTCCCGACTCTAAGCGCTCGCGCGCTGGCGACCGAATCTGTCGGGCGCTCACTGTGTCAAGACCGACCATGCGGCGGTGGCGCACAACGAACCGAAGGCCCAACGCTGGTCGGCGTATTTGAAACCGGCCGGCCGGGATACGGATCTCGATGCGCCGGCGTCCTGCGGACGCGCCTACATGCCCATGCCATATTTTGTGAGTCCGCCGGCCACCCATGGTCGGGAGCCCGGTCCCTCCGCGGCGTAAACATTTCCCTCTGCGTCGACTGCCATACCCTCACCAGCGACGCCCCCGGGCCTGTCGTCGGAGTGGTGTGGCGGAATGAACGCTGTAACCCGGTCCTCGTGAGCGCTGCCGACTCGGATCCCGGTTATCCAGCCGGGATGGTTGATCTCCCCAGTTTCGGAGTCAATCGCATACAGCATGTCGTCGGCGGTGATGAACAGGTCGCTGATCCTGCTGTACTCGTAGTACATGCCGAGCAGTGTCCCATCCTGTTCGAAAATCTGAATCCGGTGGTTGCCGCGGTCCGCCACGAAGAGGCGCCCCTGCGAGTCGAAGGCCATGGCATGGGGAGTTCGGAACTCGCCGGGACCGTTGCCGATCCGCCCCCACTCCATGATGAACTCGCCGTCCGGGGTGAACTTCATGATTCGCCCGGTTGAGCCCGGCGGGGCAACGTCCTCGTTTTGGCCACTGTGCCCGTCGGCAACGAAAATGTCTCCGTTGGGCGCTACGATGACGTCGCAGGGCTGGTTGAAGTGCTCGGAGTCATTGCCCGGCTGTCCAGCCACGCCCAGTCGCATGAGGACCTCGCCCTCAGGGCTGAACTTGATCACCTGATGACCCTTGGTCCCAGCCTCGTTTGCAGCGAAGTCCGTCACCCAGACGTTGCCTTCGAAGTCCACGTGCAACCCGTGTGGAACGACGAACTCTCCCGCTCCGAAGCTTGTGAGGAGCTCTCCCGTGCTGACATCGAACTTCAGGATGGGGTCCACGACGTTAGTGTCGCAGTTGCCGCCCGGACCGAAACCGGTGCCACCGCAGCGATCGTAAGCCCATATGTGCCCGTCCGGTCCGACGGCCGCACCCGCACTGGCTCCCCAGATCCGGCCATCGGGGAGGCGTCCCCAATCCTCGATCACCGTCGGGTTGGGGTTGGGGAGATCCCGGAGCACGGGGTCGGCAACGTCGTCCGCAGCGGTCCCGGTGATGCCGGATGCCGGCGGTACGAACGGTCCCTCTTGGCCGTTGCCCGACATCTCCCCGCCGGCAGGCATCTCGCCCGCGGGCATGTCATTGTCAGCGGAGCCTCCACATCCCACGCTGAAAGTCAAGATTGCGGCTAGGAGAGTCTTCGTCCCCAGGCGAGTGTAGGGCGACATGACGACCTCTTGTCGGGAGGAGGGAGAGATGCGGACTCGCGATTCCTCCATGGAGGAGGACCAGCGAGCGGCCGCATCGACGGGTCTTCCAGAGTCATACTGAAGTGACCCCGAATCTCGGGCAAGTTACGAGGCCCCGGGCGCAGCCGTCTGGTCCGTGGTTCGAGCGCGGATTCGCCCGAGGACCATGCTCAACCAACAGCTTGCTCAGCGCCTGCAGGACATCTTCCGCCTGAAGTCTGCAGACCACTACGGTCGCCAGACACTCTCGGCTGTGCTCGCCCAAGACCGTGCTTGTATGTGTGGACAATGAGCGAGTGAGTTCGTCACCTTCCCATCTGGGATGTCGGTCCAGGGGTGCCGTTCCGTGCGCGGTGCTGTCTGCTCCTCCTCTTCGGCGCGCGCGGCAACGACGGCCCCGTCCGAGTTCCTGGCTGCTCTGGATTTCTTTCGATGATCACCATGCGTCCGTCCGGTTCGAGGTACTCAATCACCGAATTCAGGGAAGCCTGCCGCTTCTCGATCATGCATAGGCAGCTCGCAGAAGTCGGCGCTGCAGGCTACCATGACTTGGTGCACGCATGAGAACGGTTCGAACGGACGCGTCGGTCGCTTGAATGGCGCCCGAGGCTGGTTGGCCGTTCCCCTATCGGTTAACGAGTCGATCACAGTGAGGGTGCCATGCTCGGATCAATTACCAGCATCTCCAACCCACCGCGATGTCTTCTTTGGGTCGCGGCCGTAGCTCTCTCGATACCG
The DNA here is from genome assembly GCA_965206975.1 of Longimicrobiales bacterium. GTDB lineage: Bacteria > Gemmatimonadota > Gemmatimonadetes > Longimicrobiales > Gaopeijiaceae > JAAXGI01. Next base: position 1,304,672 of record OZ242253.1, read on the forward strand.
AGCTGGGCCGAAGCGCAGAGCGCCCAGGAGCGTCGCAACCCGGACGGAGAGTGGCGGTTCCAGAGTGCCGACGCCTGGGGAACGCGCTATTCGTCAGTCAACCAGATCAACGCCTCCAACTTCAATGACCTCGTAGAGGCCTGGAACTGGAGTGCGGACAACTTCGGCCCCGAACAGGAGTTACAGTTCAAAGCAACGCCCCAATACATCAACGGCACGCTCTACACGGTTGCCGGCCACCGGCGAACGGTCGTTGCGATCGATCCGGCCACCGGTGAGACGCTCTGGACCTACCGCGAGCCGAATACGAGGCGGTGGGAGCGATCCATGCGTCAGAACTACGGCAAAGGAGTGGCCTTTGCGGAAATCGACGGGCGTGAGGTGATCTACCACACCTCTCCGGCCTTCTTCCTTCATGCGCTGGATGCCGAGACCGGCCGGCCGTTAGAGGGATTTGGACAGCCCGTACCCGTGGCGGGATTCCCGCAAACCGGCGTGGTCGACATGCTCCCAACACTGCTGGCTGATTGGGGCCGCTGGCAGGATTGGGATGAACCGTACGATCCAGACTATGGGATCCCGCGGGAGCTCGGATACATCACGACGTCGTCACCCCCAATCGTCGTGGACGGGGTCGTCGTTGTGGGGAACTCGGCCGAGCAGGGGTACCTGCAGACAAGGATCGAGAACGTGCCCGGCGACATTCAGGCCTTCGATGCGCGGACGGGTGAGCACCTTTGGAAGTTTCACGTGATTCCGAGACCTGGCGAGTTCGGGCATGACACCTGGGAAAACGACGCCTGGCAGTGGACGGGAGACGTCTCCTCGTGGGCACCCATGTCCGCCGACTACGACCGTGGAATCGTCTACATCCCCACGAACCCGGCGACCATCGACTACTACGGCGGTTTCCATCCTGGCGACAACCTGTTTGGCACGAGCACGATCGCACTCGACGTACACACGGGTGAACGGGTGTGGCACTATCAGACCGTTCATCATGACATCTGGAACTACGACACCACTCACGTACCCATTCTTTCCAACCTGGTCGTGGACGGTGAGCCCACACCGGCGCTGATCCAAAACACCAGGACAGGCCAGATCTTCGCGCTCAACCGGGAGACTGGGGAGCCGATCTGGCCCATCGAAGAGTTGCCGGTGCCTCAGTCCATCGTGCCCGGGGAGCAGATGTCTCCGACGCAGCCTCATCCGACCCGGCCGGAGCCGCTCGAGCCTCAGGGTCTGTCGGAGGATCGTGTGATCGATTGGACGCCCGATCTTCGCGAACGTGCCTTCGAGATCATGAGCGACTACGAGATCGGCGGCTCGTACATGCCGTGGGTACACGCGGGTCACTCCGCTGACTACCGGACCACCATTCGTTGTCACGGTGGCGTCAACATCACTCACCCGGCGGCGATGGATCCGACGACTGGGATCATGTACGCGCCGTCCGCGCCGAGCTGCGGGGGTGGGCTGATCCTGCCCGGGATCGAGGTTGACGATCCGGATGACCCGTTCACAACAGGTGAGACAATCTCCCAATTTGTAGCCGGTGGGCTAGGCGGAGGCATCCAGCTCCCGAGGGTGGAGGGTCTCCCGCTTTTCAAGCCCCCCTACCGTCGACTATCCGCTTACGATATGAACACGGGCGAACGGATCTGGTGGGTTCCGATCGGGGAGGTAGATGAGTCGATCAAGAACCATCCAGCCCTCCAGGGCGTGGACACGGCCGGGTTCGGTGGAGGAGACAACTCGATACAAATGGTCGCGGGGGATCTCCTCGTGGCAGAGTGGCAGACGGTTGACGGGCCAGCACTTCACGCGTACGATAAACGCACGGGCGACAAGGTGGGGCAGGTTCCGCTTCCGGGACCCGGCCAGTACGGGATGATGACGTACATGCACGAAGGACAGCAGTACATGGTAGTCCTGCTCCAGAATCCGGCACGTTTGGTTGCACTGCGTCTGCCCTGATTCGCCGAACGCGACCGGGCCGAGCCCCATAGTTTCGGCCGAGCGAACGAACAGAGCCCTCCGGCGTGGATCGACGACGGGGGGCTCGTTTGCGTGAAGTTGCCCGCTTTCGCGCGGACTTCAAATGCTTGCCGCCATCGGCGGCGGCATCTCTCATGTCCGCGAAGTGCAGCCCACTGTGCAGCTTCAGCTGGTGGCTGCAAGAGTCATGGCTGATTCCGGCATACAGCTCGGTGTGACGATGGCCGCCATCATCGGGCAAACGGTTGTCGTGTCTGACTAGCCGGACTCCGGTGGTGTCTTGGCTGGCAAGCTGGGCATGTCGACCCACGAGCTGCATCTCTCGTATACCCCAGCACCGTCGTGCATTGGGCAGCAGTACGAGCTGATCGTCCCCCCCTCCCATCGCGACCGCGGCCGCCGTCTGCTTGGCGGCTAGGACAGCCTTGAATTATTCGGAGTGATGATGATTCGCATGTAGGTCTCCAGGCCTGAGCTGGAGTTTCATGTATGTGTGGTCGGGGCTGGGTTTGCGCGTGCGCGGCCCGTCGGGCAAGTTGACCGAAGATCACCTCCGACATCCTCTCACCGCTCCCCGGACCAACCCGCATGTACCAATCGATATCGTGGAATCGGGTTCTTCGTTCCCTTCCCAGGCAAACGCCCGGGATTGGCATGCTCGGCGCCGTTACCGTTTCGTGTGTGGTGGTGGCCGTGGCGCCTTGTCGGGCCTCGGCTCAACAGGGCTCCGGGATCGGCACGGCCAGCTACACGGCCCCTCAAGCGCAGATGGGCGCGGACATTTACGCGAGGGCCTGCGCCGCCTGCCATCTGCCGAGTCTCGAAGGGTCTTTTGAAGCGCCACCGCTGACCGGCTCTAACTTCCGCCTGCGATGGACCAATTTGCCGGTGACGGAATTGCTTCGGGTCACGCAGGAGCGGATGCCGACCCAGGCTCCCGGTTCCCTCGCCGACGACGAGTACGCCGCGGTCATCGCGTATTTGCTCCGCGAAAGCGATCAACCCGCTGGCGACACCCAGCTCGGCTCGGCCTCCCCGGGCACCGTGTTCGTGGGCCAGGGGAGCTCGCAGGCCGCAGCCGCACCCGAGCCCGCCCGCTTTCCGGAGCCGGGCACCCTAGGTAATTCTCCGAGCCCCTTCTCGCATCGGATCGGAGCCAGGAGAACGGTCGGCGAGGTCACCGAAACTCCGACCGCCGTCACTCGCACCCTTCGGCCAGCCGAGGGATTTGTCCCGGTCTCGACTGCAGATCTCGTCAACCCTCCAGAGGAGGATTGGCTTCACTGGCGTGGCAACCCCTTCTCATGGGGCTACAGCGCGCTGGATCAGATCACCACTGATAACGTCGACGAACTCCAACTCGAGTGGGTGTGGGGGATGTATCCGGGGACGAATCAGCACGCGCCGCTCGTTCGAAACGGGATCATGTTTCTGAGCAACCCGGTCAACATCATCCAGGCGCTGGATGCCCGGGACGGGACACTTCTCTGGGAATACCGTCGCGTCTTCCCGAGCGGCAGGAGCAACGACGGTCGACAGGGAACCGGATCTCAGCTCCGCACCCTGGCCATCTGGGAAGATCTCCTCTTCGTGGCCACACGGGATGCCTACATCGTGGCGCTCGATGCCCGCACCGGCACGGTTCGATGGGAGACGAGGCTGGCGGATTCCGAACTGGGCTTCACGAATGCGAGCGGACCCGTCGTGGCGGACGGGATCGTGGTCAACGGGATAAACGGCTGCGAGCGCTACACGGAAGAGCCGTGTTTCATCACGGGGCACGATGCGCGGACGGGCGCAGAGCTGTGGCGCACCCATACGATCGCTCGCCCTGGCGAGCCGGGTGGTGATACCTGGGGTGATCTCCCTCTCGAGTTTCGGGGCGGAGGGGATGTGTGGAACGGGGGAAGCTGGGACCCGGATCTGGGTCTGGTCTTCTTCGGGACCGCACAGGCAAAGCCGTGGGTGTACGCCAGTCGGGGAACCGCCGAAGCCGACTCCACACTGTACACGAACTCCACGCTCGCGCTCGACCCCACGACGGGCGACATCGTGTGGTACCGCCAGCACGCGCCCGGCGAGACACTGGACCTCGACACGGGCTTCGAGCAGGTCCTACTCGATCTGGCGGACCGCCCACTTCTCATGACGGCCGGAAAGGACGGGCTCCTGTGGAAGCTCGACCGCCGGGATGGGAGCTACATCGGAGTGCGTGAGACTGTCTTCCAGAACGTTTGGAACATCGACACGGAGACTGGATCGCTCCAGTACCGTAACGACATCCCGACAGCGCAGGTGGGGGATTGGATGTCCGTGTGTCCATCCACCTCGGGGGGCAAGAACTGGCCGGCGATGAGCTATCATCCCGATACGCGCCTCATGATCATGCCGCTGAGTCAAAGCTGCATGGAGATCGCCGGGCGACAGGTGGTGCTGGAGCTTGGATCGGGTGGAACGGCTGCGGATCGTGCCTTCTTCTCGTCGCCGGGCAAGGAAGGGCTACTCGGCAAGCTTGCCGCCTACGACGTTAACGACCTGGACGAGGAGTGGAGCGTCGAGCAGCCCGCTGCCTTCCTCACCGGAGCGCTGTCCACAGCGGGAGGGGTAGTGTTTGTCGGGGATTACGACCGGTGGATTCATGCCTACGACGTGAGAAACGGGGACGAGTTGTGGAGGGCACGCCTCGGAACGGCTGTCATGGGGTTCCCGCTCACGTACGAGATCGACGGGGTGCAGTACTTGGCGGTGGGATCGACCCGCGGTGGCGGTAGCCCATCGAATGTCCCGGACGTGCTCACGCCGGAGCTTTCAGCCCCGGACGGCGCGAACGCCGTTTACGTCTTCCGCGTCGAGCAGTAGAACCAGCCCGCAGGACGCCTTGACGGCACTTGCCTTACGGCTTCCCTCCGCGCGCCCGGCGGATGTGGCGGCGGCTCTTCCATTCGTTGAAGGACGTCGCGTTATAGCCAGGCGAACTTCAACGCGAAGAGCGACGCCACCACGATCAGCGTCGGCGAGCACTCGCGCCAGCGCCCCGCCATCATCTTGATCAGGATGTAGGTGAGGAAGCCGATGCCGATGCCGTCGGCGATCGAGAATGTCAACGGGATCGCGATGACGGTCATGATCGCTGGAGCGGACTCGGTGATGTCGCTCCACTTCACGTCCACTAATGGCCGCACCATCAGGCACGCGACGTATAGGATGGCTGATGCCGTCGCGTGAGGGGGTATGGACCCGGCTAGCGGTGCGAGGAACAGGCAGGCAAGGAACAGCCCGGCCACCACGACCGCAGTCAGACCCGTACGCCCACCTGCGCTAGTGCCGGTTGCGCTCTCGACGTAGCTCGTGACCGGAGACGTGCCGAGGAGCGCGCCACCGATGGTGCCCGCCGAATCGGCGATCAGCGCGCGCTGCATGCCCGGGAGACGTCCGTCCTCGTCGAGAAGCTCTGCTTGGTGCGCGACACCGATGAGCGTGCCGGTTGTATCGAACAGGTCGACCATGAGGAAGGTCAGGATGACCGCGACCATGCTCATCTGCAGTGCGCTAGAGATGTCGAGGGCGAGCAGCGTTGGCGTCGGATCGGGGGGCAGCGACGCGATGCCCTGCCATTCAGATACGCCCATGGCAAGGCCGACCGCAGAGACACTCAACATCCCGATGATCGCGGCGCCGGGCACGCGGCGCGCAGAGAGCGCCACGATTACGCAGAAGCCGAGCAGGGACAACGCGGGCCTCGGCGTCATCAGCTCCCCTGCAGTGAACATCGTGGCCTCGCTGGCCTGAATGATGTTGGCGTTCTGCAGCGCGATGACCCCCAGAAAGAGGCCAATCCCAGCCACAATAGCCAGCTTCAGCCCTTGGGGGATTGCCTCGATAATCCAACGTCGCACTGGTAGAATGCTGAGAATCAGGAACAAAACGCCAGAGACGAAGACCGCACCGAGCGCGACTTCCCACGTGTGGCCAAGGCCGAGTACGACGCCGTACGCGAAGAAGGCGTTGAGCCCCATGCCCGGCGCCACTGCGATCGGATAGTTAGCGTACAGCCCCATCACCAGAGTGCTAAAGGCGGTGGCTACGCAGGTGGCAACGAATACTGCGTCGAATGGCATGCCGGCGTCGGCGAGGATCTGTGGGTTTACGAAGATGATGTACGCCATCGTCAGGAAGGTCGTCACCCCTGCCGTCACCTCTGTCGGCACGTCCGTGCCATGCTGATCCAGTCTGAAGAAGCGCTCGAGCGGTCCTGTCATGGGTTCCCTTCGCCGATTCGGGTAATCTTGCCGTGCCAAACCGATCCGCCTCTGCTTCATCGTTCCTCGAGCCTTATTCGTCCCCGCCCCGCCCGGAGGCAGCCCTCTCCTGGAAACTGGCATTGCGGCCTGCGCGCGAGAAGAGCCGGGGGCAATGCCACGCTTCGGTTGTAGTTGGGACTGTAGCGCCCCGATTTCACTGGACGCTGGGCTGGCAACAGGAATTGGGGTTCAGAGGAGCCTCAGGAATGGCACTGGACGGATTGAGGCGGGATCTGGATCGACTACCCGATGCGTTGTGCGTCAGGCCCGCATCCGGAGGTTTGCTGAAGTGTGGTGCCTGAGCGCTGCTCGAACCGGGACGGTCCGTCATCTGCGAGCCTTCGCTGCAAGCAACGCCATAACCCGCGCAGCCCGCAACCCGAGGCGATCCGACCAGCGACGCAGAACTCGCGGTTGCTCGTAGTCTAGCCTATGATTCTCGCTATTGCTGTCACCTGGGGAACGCGGCTTGATTCGAGCTCGCGACGGCCACGGTGCTGCAGGACCGTGGGTCGTGGCGGTGAGCTGTTATGGCCAGCCAGGTCTTTCTTCACCTAGGCAACGATTGAGACGTTGGAAGGAGGTCACATGAGTGCGATCGACGAAGCGCTTAGCAATAACGCTGGCTATGCGGAGACGTTCGGCAAGGGCGACTTGCCCCTGCCTCCAGGGCGCAAGTTGGCCGTCTTGGCCTGCATGGACGCACGCTTGGATCCTCACCGGATCCTGGGCCTTGAGGAAGGGGACGCACACGTCATACGGAATGCAGGCGGAGTCGTAAGTGACGATGCCATCCGGTCGATCGTGATCTCCCAAAGGTTGCTGGGCACACGAGAAATCATGCTGATCCACCACACGGACTGCGGCATGCTGACGTTCCGCGACGACGACGTCAAAGATTCCATCGAAGCGGACACGGGCCTGCGTCCGTCGTTTGCACTAGAGGCGTTCGGAGATCTAGAGCAGGACGTTCGTCAGTCCATATCCCGCATCCAGGCCAACCCCTTCGTCGTCCACAAAGACCAGATACGGGGGTTTGTCTATGACTGTGCCACTGGTCGGCTCAAGGAAGTCTCCTCTAGCTGAGCAGGTACGCCCCATATGGCGTTGCCGCTAGTGTAGTGTCGCTAGAGTGTCGTTAGCCCGGCTGGCCGTGGACAGGATATCCTTGACGGCGGCGGTCCACACGAAGGGTGTCGGGGTCCGGTTCCTGTCGTGGACGTAGTTCGTGATTGCCTCGACGAGTTCGTCCACGCTGTGCGCCGCGAGGTGCCTCAGTTGGCGTTGGGTCAGTTCCGAGAACAGCCGCTCGGCAAGGTTGAGCCACGAGGCCGAGGTCGGCATGAAGTGGAAGAGCACTCGCGGGTGCTTCTCAAGCCAGGCCTTCACCCTCGCGTGCTTGTGGGTGGCGTAGTTGTCGAGGATGAAGTGGAGGGGGGTGGTTCCCACCGTCCGGCGGGAACCCACATTAGCCCAGCTGTCCCTGCGGTCCGCCTAGGTCATCGCGTCATGGCAGTGCCATCGCTGCGATCCCATCCCCCAGCTGAATGATCACGTACTGTTTCCCCTCGTGCATCCAGCTGGACATGCCGTACAGGGTGAAGCCTGGCAATGGGACCGCTCCAACCCGTTCCCCCGTCCGCTTGTCGATCGCAAACAGGTGCGGCGCGTCGTCGCTGGTCTGACCGGAAGCCAGTAGCAAGTTAGGGGTTACGGTCATCGCGGCGTGTCCCTGACGTCCCCGATTCCGCTCCACACCCTGTACGCCCTGAAGCAAGGGGTGGTTGCCGATCATGTCCTGCTCCTCCTGTGGCGCGTCCCCATTGGGAATCGTCCAGAGGTGCTCTCCGGTGTTCATATCGATTGCGACGATGCGGCCGTCTGGTCCCTTCCAGATGGGAAGGCCCTCGAGCTCAGCTTCTTCTCCCCCGGGAACACTCGTCGCCACCGCTACCCAGTCGGAGTGTGTCGTTCCTGACTGTTCGAGGCCGTCCATTGGCGACTCGATTCCGGGCATCACTTGGAGTCGAAAGCAGCTGCTCATGGACGTGAGGAACATGACGCCTTCGACCGGATCGGCGACTGCTGGTCCTGTGATGTTCGTGCCGCCTCCTCCACCCGGACAATTCCAGGCAGGCCCGGATGGATCGCCTATTGTCGTGGGCGGATTGAACATCGGATTGAAAAGATCTCGCTCTTGAGCAACCTGTAGCGCCCTTTCGTAGATCTCGGGTGTATAGTCGATCAGGTGTTCCTGGCTCCGACCTTGGAGGTCGAAAGGGTCTGGACGGGTCGGAAACGGCTGTGTTGGCGAAAGCTGCTCGCCTGGGACGTTGGACTGTGGAACCAGACGTTCTTCGATCGGCCAGATGGGGTCACCCGTTTCCCGGTCTAGGGCGTACAGGAAGGCCTGCTTCGTGGCCTGGAAGATCCCCTTGATCTCACGACCGTCCACGGTCACGTCCATTAGGACCGGGGCCGTCGAAGTATCGTAGTTCCAGATGTCATGGTGCACCATCTGGTAGTGCCACGCGCGCTCGCCGGTCGCGACATCGAGCGCGATAATGCTCGTGCTGAACAGGTTGTCTCCCGGTGCGTGGCCCCCGTAGTAGTCGATCGTGGCCCCGTTGGTCACGATGTAGACCAGCCCCAGCTCCGGATCCGCGGACATCGGTGCCCAGGAGGAGACGTCGCCCGTCCATTCCCATGCGTCGTTCTCCCACGTCTCGTGCCCGAACTCACCCGGCCGTGGGATCACGTTGAACTTCCACTTGAAATCGCCAGTGCGCGCATCATAGGCGAGAATGTCGCCGGGGATATTCTCGACACGGGTCTGCAGGTAGCCCTGTTCGGCGGAGTTGCCGACGACCACGACATCGTTTACGACGATCGGCGGCGAGGATGTCGTGATGTAGCCTAGCTCGAGCGGGATCCCCACGTATGGATCGTATTCTCCGCCGTACTCGAGCCATGGTCCCCAGTCCGCGAGGATATCCGCCAGCATGTCGACGCTACCGGACGAGGGGAATCCATCGATCGGAACTCCCTCACCCCAGTCCTCGAGAGGCTGCCCCGTTTCCGCATCTAGCGCATGTAGGAAGAACGCGGGTGTCGAAATGTAGACCACGCCCCGTCCGTCGATTTCACCGTACGCGACGCCCTTCCCGTAGCCGGCCCGCATAGAGTACTCCCACCGGCGGGTGTTTGGCTCGGTGAAGCTCCACAACAGCTCACCGGTCCCCGGGTCGAGAGAAACCACGTGGCGACGCTCGCCCGTTACGGTGATCAGTCTTCCATCAACGTAACTTGGAGTTGCACGAGGAGTGCTTTCGCCGAAGCTACCTGCGGTCCATCGCCAAGCAACCTCCAGTTGCTCGAAGTTCGAGGCGTTGATCTGGCCGACCGGCGTATACCGCGTATGCCAGGTGTCGCCGCCGAGATAGTGCCACTGTCCACCCTCGGTTCCCGGGCCTTGCGCCATGGCCGCGGGAGGTAGCCCTACCGCCCAACTCAGAGTCGACACCAGCCCCATCAGAAATGTGCATCTCCCACCGCCCCGCAACGTCTCTTTCTTCATCTCTCCCTCATCGTGGAAGAAACCCGGCAAGTCATCCGCAGGCCCGACAAGTTCGATCGCGGCTGTTCGATCGTCAACAAATCGTAGCCGGCGTGCGGGGGCTTCCCGGTGCGGCGGATGTGCTGGGGGAGACGTCCTGCACTCGGCACATCATCCACATCGGGAAACTCGCCTGATTGGCTCTCACGGACTCGAACGCCGATCCGGCGCCAAGCCGGTCTCCTGAGCAAACCAGGCTGCGGCTTTTCTTAGTATCTCGTACTCCATGCACAGCTGCTCGTTCTCTCTCCGCAGCCGCCGAAATTCCTCACACCCCTGGGTTGTCGACCCGTCCTTCCTTCGCCCTTTGTCCCGGTCAGCCTGAACCACCCAGTTGCGTATCGACTGTGCCGAGGGCTCAAACTCCCGAGCAGACTCCTCCGGGCTCCTCTCCGCCCGCACCGACGCCACCATGTGCTCCCGCAACTGCCGGCCTCGTTCTTCCGATACTGGGCTCCTTTCTCCCACGAGACGAGGCGTCCGCCGTATGGGGGCGGTCTCATGCGGTGAACGTCTGCGGGCTCGGCTTGATCCGCCTGGTCTTGGGGTGGGGCGCTGTGGTTCGGTTGGAGTGCGCAACTGGTCTTCTGCGCTGTGATCACCTATGGTCGAGAGGTCGCCCCCGAACGATCGCATTCCACCCCCCGCTGGAGGACCTATGGCGCTTCGAAGATGTGACGCCCGCGGCGCCAGCCAGGTTTCACTCACCCTGGCTCTGACGGTTCTGTGCACGGTGCCCTCCGCGGCAGTCGCACAGGAGGTGGGGCCCGCTCACGGAACGCTTGTGGTCAGCGGTGGGGGTGAGACCACGAGTCATATCATTGATCGTTTCATCGAGCTTGCCGGCGGTCCGGATGCGCCGATCGTTGTGGTCCCTACCTCCGGGCGCCAAGACGAAGACTATCACGAGTTTTGCCCCTGCCTCAGGCGCTTCCGTGAGGCGGGAGCGACGAACTTGACCGTGATGCATACCAGGGACCGGGCAGTGGCCGACACCGAGGCGTTCGTAGAGCCGCTACGGGAAGCCCGGGCCATATGGTTCAACGGGGGAAGTCACTGGCTCCACACGGACGCCTACCTCGATACTCGGGTCCACGAGGAGCTGTTTTCGCTTCTTGATCGTGGCGGGGTGATCGGGGGAGCCTCCGCCGGTGGTCATGTACAGGGCGAGATCATGAACGTGAGTCGGTCGCCTGAACGAGAATTCTCGGAGCGGAAGCTTCCCCGCGAGGATTGGCGGCGAGGGTTTGGCCTGCTTCGCGGCGTGATCATTGACGTACATGTGTTAGCCAGAAACAGACACTTCGATATGATCGGAGTCATGAAGCAGCACCCCGGCATGCTCGGTATAGCCATAGATGAGAACACGGCGATTGTGGTTGAAGACGACAAATTTGAAGTAATCGGCACCAGCTACGTGATCATTCATGACAGCGAGCGTCCGATTCCCCCTGACCCTCCGGAGACAGGACGGACGGTCGGGGGGCCATTCTACTTCCTACGACCCGGCGACACATACGATTTAGTAACTAGGGAGGCGTTCCGACCCGCCAGCTCTGAGGAACCGATCGCCCGACTGGCTCCAACGAACACTCCGTGAAGAAGCCTCACTTCAAGGGGCGCACATCACTTCGACCCGAAAGCCGTCTCGTCACTCCTGCCCTCGGGTGCTTTCGGTAGTCGACACGTGTGCCGTGACCGGTGAGATTACTGGACGCAAATCTCGCCCGAATGAGCACACCCCGCCTTACTTCTCCGAGATTCTAGCGTCGCTCGGCTACCCAATCTTGCGGGTCGACCCGGACGGAGCCCGGCCGTAGTAGGCTCTGCCGCCCGACTTCAGGGGAGTCGGGCGGCAGAGCGAGACCGCCCGCTGAACGTTGGACAACGCGGCTGGCCGAGAGCTATGGTGGGGTGGTCGTCCACCCCGTGCGTGCCCCGTCAGGGTGCGAGTGAGTGAAGCCGTCAAAGTAAGTCGTGCAAGATGTGAGAACGGAGGCGAGAGAGCGATGAACGACAGGAGCAGATTGTTTTCGTGCGTAATGACCGGCGCCGTAGTCCTGGGGCTTTCAGCCCCTCCGGTGCTCTTGGCGCAGAACCGCCAGGAGCAGGTGCATCCGGATGCCGCGGGTCCAGCGGCTCAGTCACTAGCCGTGCATCGGCCCGCTGTCCAATTCGTGCATGGCGGGGTCACTGCCGGGCACCCGCTTGCATCGATGGCCGGACTGAGGATCCTGCTCCAGGGAGGGAATGCCGCCGACGCGGCTGTGGCGACCTTGTCGACGCTGCATGTAATGAGACCCCAGAGCTCGGGCACCGGTGGGAACGGGTTCTTTACGATCTATGACAAGGCGACCGATCGCGTTTACTCGCTGGGCGCGACCGGTGCTGCCCCGATGGCAATCGATCCGGGGCAGATGACGCGCGAGTCACTCAACCACGGAATTCACGCTGGGGTCGTCCCGGGGTTGTTCGGAGGCTGGGTTGCAGTTCTCGACCGGTTCGGAACCATGAGCTTGTCGGAGGTGCTCGAGGCCGCAATCGATTACGCAGAGAACGGCCACCCGATCGAGGAGTCCGTTGTCCGTTCGATCGCCGGCGCGCGGGAGCGGTTCGAGCAGTTCCCCACCAGCGCGAGTTTCTTCCTACCTGGCGGGAAAGTGCCGGAGCCGGGAGAGATGTTCCGGATGACCGACTTGGCGAACACCTTCAAGAAAGTGGTGGAAGCCGAGCAGCAGGCACTCAGAGCTGGCAAGAGCCGTTCCGAGGCGCTACAGGCCGCCTTCGACCACTTCTACAAGGGCGACATCGCCCAGCACATGGCCCGCTTCTACCAGGAAAGCGGTGGCGACTTCTCTCTCGAGGATTTCGCCGCGTACGAGCCGATCTGGGCCGAGCCGGTGCACACGACCTTTCGGGGCTACGACATCTACTCGAGCCCGTCGACGTCCCGAGGGGGCTTCGAGGTCGCCATGCAGTTGAATCTGGTGGAAGGTTTCGACCTCAAGTCGCTCGGTCACAACAGCGCAGAGGTACTCCACCTCCTTGCGGAGGCGATAAAGGTGGCCAAGTCCGACATCTACCACTATGTGGCGGACCCGGAGTACACCGATATTCCGGCGGCCGGACTGCTATCGAAAGAGTACGCAGCCGAGCGGCGTAGCCTGATCAGCCGGCGGATGGCGATGTCCTATCCTGAGGCTGGCCACCCCGGCGATGTCTCGGCGTCGATTCGCACGCCTCGCGGACCGCAGTTCGATGAACTCGCGGAGGTAGGCGGCACGACCAGCTTCTCCGTGGCCGACCAGTTCGGAAACGTGATCAGCGTCACGCCGACCCACGGAGGAGGCTTCGGTACTGGAGTGGTTGTGGGCAACACCGGCCTGCTGTTCAACAACGGAACCCGGATCGGCTCGACATCGCCCTATCCGGACGATGTCAACTACGTCCGTGGTGGACAGATTCCACTGCTGAACAACTCGCCGGTCATCGTCATGAGGGACGGTGAATTTGTCCTCGCCATTGGATCCCCCGGCGGCGAGACCATCGGCCAGACACAGTTCCAGACGGTGCTGAACGTCCTGGAGTTCGGGATGTCGATTCAAGAGGCGGTAGCGGCCCCACGGTTCGTCCTCACCGCAGAGCCGAACTTCTACTTCCCAGGTGCAGAGATTGCGCTGAACCTCGAGAACCGTGTTGCCCCGGCGGTCGCCAGCGCGTTGTTGGACATGGGGCACAACGTGGAGCTGGCGGCGCCCTACAGCTTGGGCAGCAACCAGGGGATCCTTCGGGATGCCGAAACCGGGACCCTGTCGGCCGGCGCGGATCCCCGGCGGGTCGGCTACGCAGTGGGTTGGTGAGGGGGACCGCCGGGCGAAGGCAGCTGCCTCCTCGGTAGGAGGCTAGAGTTTTAGCTCGTGACGGCGACCGGGGTAGCGGTCGAGTGGGTGGCCATGGTCGTGACCCTGGCGCGTCGGCCGGGCTTGAAGCATCGCAACCGGCGGGTTGGGGGATACCGCTTCCATAACGACGGACCGGTCCGCCGGGAAGTGGAATACTTCATCCCGGAATTCAGCTCCCACGAGACATTGCCGATCGAAGACTGCTGCGTCATCGGCGCTGAGGCAGGCTACGCTGGAATGGATTGCGGCCTGTTATGGGAGCGGAACAGCGATCCAGCGGCGATCACCTCAGTCGCTTCCTGTTTCCAGCGGAGTCTCAGCGCACCAAGGTGAACGATGGACCCGCCAGGCCGTTCTTGGATTCCGAGGGATCGAGGGTGGGGAAAGGCTAGCCATTGAATTGCGGAAAGGAGGCACCATGAGGAGAAGAGACTTCATTAAGCCCGGATCCTGCAGGGAGAGGAGAAATAGGGGACTGAGGGGTGTGGCTGGGAGGGGAGGGGAAGTTGGCGGGGAAAGGGGGGCTGACGGAGGGAAATGAGGCAGCTCGGACGTGTGGTTTTGAGCGGGCGAGGCGGTGTTGGACGGACGGGGAGCAAGCCCGGAGGATGGGGCCTGGAGGAATGCGGGGCGGGAGTAGTCAGGCTGGGAGAGGAGGCGGGAGTCCGGAGGCGAGGCGTCTGAGAGCGAGGAGGATATGGGGTCTGGCGGGATCGTCACGGAGCAACTGGACGTAGAGCTTGCGGCTGTGGCGAGTGAGCTTGGCGGGCAAGCGGAGGAGCCAGAGCCGGAGGCGGTTGGGTTGAGCTGTGCGCCAGGCTCCGGAGAGGGCGGTGGTCCTGAGTGTGTGGAGGAGCTGGTAGGCGATGGCGCCGAGGGCCCAGAGGAGCGCGTTGCCATCGAGGTCATCGATGGCGGTGGCCCCTGCTCCGAGCTGGCCGAGTTCCTTGATCCTCTGTTCGACGACAGCGCCCTGGTTGTAGCGGCGCCAGGCGGTGAGGACGTGGATGCCTTCGATGTTGGTGAGTACGTGAGCGCTTAGTGGGACTTCGTAGGTGTCGAGCGCGAGGGTGTCTGGGCCTTGGAGCGGACGCCGTGTGTGGAGCGAGAGAAGACGGACGCCCCACAGACAGCCGGAGGTGGTCCAGAGCTCATGACCGGGGAAGATGTGCTCACCCTTGCGAGAGCGACGCCAGGGCTGGTGGTGGTCGGCAAGCCAGCGGTGGGCAGGGAGCTTGAGCAGGAAACGGACCTCGAGGTCATCGAGGGTCCGTACCATGGATCGGCTGAAGAAGCCCTTGTCGAGACGCACGGTGATGGTCTCGACCCCCACGGAGCGCAGGCGCCCCACCAAGTCGGTGATCCACGCCTCGGCCCCCGCGGCGGTGGGGGCGTTGCCCGGGCGCCAACGGATGCCCATACAGTCTCCCGTCTCCTGAACGAAGGCCAGAAGCGGATGGTGCGACGGTCGACCGGGCTTGTGCGGATTGTAGCCCCGCTCGGCGCCCACTTGCTTGCGTCCGTAGCGCACGCTGACGGTGGAGTCGAGGGTCAGGGTCAGCGCCCGGGGCACGCCCCCCAGTCTCCAGCGCCGGCACACGATGTGCCACAGGAGTTCGTCGAGGAGGGGCACGAGCGGCTCACCTGCGCGGCGCAACCAGCGTCCGAACGTGGTGGGATCGGGCAGGCGAGTCCAGCCGAACAGGCGTCGAATGCCGCGCCGGTCCAGGAGCGGCAAATCGTCGAGCACGCGGCCACCGTAGAGCAGAAGCACGACCCACACCTCGACCATCAGGCTGGGACGGAAGAAGCCGGCAAGCCCTTCGCTCCGACGGTCGATCCAGGAGCCCAGGCCCATGCCGTCCCACAGATACCGGACCAGAATCAGCCCGCCTCCATCGGTCAGATCCCGGGCGCTGTGACGAATCCGTAGCGGGGAGCCCTCACCTTGTACATGGGGCCGAGAACAGATACGATGGTTGCGCACCGTCTGGGTGCCTTTTGTGGCGAGGAACCTTCTTGGACGAAGTGCCCTCAACCTAAGGCCTTAGACGGTGTTTTTCTTCCCTATGCTCCTCCCCTCATGCAGGATCCGGGTTAAGACATCGGTAGGGGCGGGGTTCGCGGCCTCGACTCCCTTCCCGGCCTCCTTCGATCTGCTCGCGTCACGAAGATCCCAGGAAGCCAGGACCCTGTACGGCAAGATCTGGGATGTGCATGTGGTAGCGAACCTCGGAGGCGACACAGATCTGCTCGTCGTCGACCGGAATATCATGTTTGATGGTGGTCCCGCCACCGTGCGCGGCATGCTTGAGGAAGGTCTCGTCATCGCGAGCCCGCAACACAACTGGGCCGTGTGCGACCATACCGTTTCCACTTCGCCGGACAGGTATACCGACCGCTCGCTCAACCGCGGAAACGATTTTGAGCTATTCGTCGAGTATGCTGAGGAGTTGCGGGAGATGGGTATCCAAGCCTTTGGCATCGACGATCCCCGAAATGGTATCCAGCACGTCGTTGGCCCTGAAACGGGGTTGACTCTCCCAGGCATGGTGGTCGTGGGGGGCGACAGCCACACATGCACGCATGGCGCTATGGGCTGTATCTCCTGGGGAGGAGAGGGTGGACGGAACGTTCTACTCACGGGGACAGTCATCAGGGAACGCGCAAGACCGATGCGCATCACGATAGAGGGTACGCTCGGCCCTTCGATTCGGGCGAAGGACGTCATTCTGTACATTATCGGTGAACTCGGTGCGGCAGCAGGTAACGGCTATGCGGTGGAATACGCTGGGCCCGTCGTGTGTGCCATGAGCGTTGAGAGCCGCTTGACTCTGTGTAATCTCGCCGTCGAAATGTCTTCCGCGACGGGCATGGTGGCTCCCGACGACACTACATATGAACCCGGATCCTGCAGGGAGAGGGAGAAATAGGTGACTGAGGGGTGTGTCTGGGCCGGGGAGCGGGAGTTGACGCGGAAGGGGTGCTGACGGGGGGAGATGAGGCGGCTCGGATCTGTGGTATTGAGTGGGCGGGGCGGTATTGGACGGACGGGGAGCAAGGCCGGGGGGCCTGGAGGAGGGGGCGAGGGGGGAGTCGTCAGGCTGGGGATGGAGGCGGGAGTCCGGAGGCGAGGCGTCTGAGAGCGAGGAGGATATGGGGTCTGGCGGGATCGTCACGGAGCAACTGGACGTAGAGCTTGCGGCTGTGGCGGGTGAGCTTGGCGGGCAAGCGGAGGAGCCAAAGCCGGAGGCGGTCGGGTTGAGCTGTGCGCCAAGCTCCGGAGAGGGCGGTGGTCCTGAGCGTATGCAGGAGCTGGTAGGCGATGGCACCTGTGGCCCAGAGGAGGGCGTTGCCGTGGAGGTGATCGATGGCGGTGGCCCCTGCTCCGAGCTGGCGGAGTTCCTTGATCCTCTGTTCGACGACCGCGCCCTGGTTGTAGCGGCGCCAGGCGGTGAGGGCGTGGATGCCTTCGATGTTGGTGAGCACATGAGCGCTCAGGCGGACCTCGTAGGCGTCGAGCGCGAGGGTGTTGTCGGGGCCCTGGAGCGGACGCCGTGTGTGGAGGGAGAGAAGACGCACGCCCCACAGACGGCCGGAGGTGGTCCAGAGCTCATGACCGGGGAAGATGTGCTCACCCTTGCGAGAGCGACGCCAGGGCTGCTGATGGTCGGCAAGCCAGCGGTGGGCCGGGAGCTTGAGCAGGAAACGGACATCGAGATCATCGAGGGTCCGTACCATGGATCGGCTGAAGAAGCCCTTGTCGAGACGCACGGTGATGGTCTCGACCCCCACGGAGCGCAGGCGCCCCACCAAGTCGGTGATCCACGCCTCGGCCCCCGCGGCGGTGGGGGCGTTGCCCGGGCGCCAACGGATGCCCATACAGTCTCCCGTCTCCTGAACGAAGGCCAGAAGCGGATGGTGCGACGGTCGACCGGGCTTGTGCGGATTGTAGCCCCGCTCGGCGCCCGCCTGCTTCAGTCCGTAGCGTACGCTGACGGTGGAGTCGAGGGTCAGGGTCAGCGCCCGGGGCACGCCCCCCAGTCTCCAGCGCCGGCACACGATGTGCCACAGGAGTTCGTCGAGGAGGGGCACGAGCGGCTCACCTGCGCGGCGCAACCAGCGTCCGAACGTGGTGGGATCGGGCAGGCGAGTCCAGCCGAACAGGCGTCGAATGCCGCGCCGGTCCAGGAGCGGCAAATCGTCGAGCACGCGTCCACCGTAGAGCAGAAGCACGACCCACACCTCGACCATCAGGCTGGGACGGAAGAAGCCGGCAAGCTCTTCGCTCCGACGGTCGATCCAGGAGCCCAGGCCCAGGCCGTCCCACAGATACCGGACCAGGATCAGCCCACCTCCGTCGCTCAGCTTCCGGGCGCTGTGACGAATCCGTAGCGGGGAGCTCTCACCTTGTACATGGGGCCGAGAACAGATACGATGGTTGCGCACCGTCTGGGTGCCTTTTGTGGCGAGGAACCTTCTTGGACGAAGTGCCCTCAACCTAAGGCCTTAGACGGTGTTTTTCTTCCCTATGCTACTCCCCTCATGCAGGATCCGGGATGAATACCTGGCAGATCGGGAATTCAGCCCTCAAGGTCGATATTGGGATCAAGCTTTGAGCTACTGGCGAACCTTGCCCTCCGACCCACCAGCGGAATTTGACCGGGATGAGACTATCGATGTGTCCGGCATCGAGCCGCAGGTCACCTGGGGCGTCAGCCCGGAACACGTGATGGGTGTCAGCGGCCGCGTTCCCGATCCTGATGATGCCCCTTCAGGAAGGCGGGAGGCTTACCGGGCAGCGCTGGACTATACCGGTCTCGCACCTGGCGACCTCATCGCTGGAACGCCCATTGACGAGGTATTTATCGGATCCTGTACGGAGAGCCGCATCGGTGATCTGCGAGCTGCAGCCGCAGTGGTTGAAGGGCGCCAAGTCGCCCCTAGTGTGTTGGCGTGGGTGATTCCAGGGTCATTGCCGATAAAGCGTCAAGCAGAAGCGGAGGGCCTCGACCGCATCTTCACTGGAGCAGGATTCGAATGGCGTGAGCCCGGGTGCTCCAAGTGCGTCGCCATGAACGGTGAACATGTTCCGCCAGGAAAGCGTTGTGTGTCTAACTCCAATCGCAATTTCATTGGCCGCCAGGGCAGAGACGCCATCACCCATCTTGTCAGCACGCCCATGGCAGCTGCTGCGGCGGTTGCGGGTCGCATTGTCGATGTACGGCGCCTGATGGAGGGAGAACCTGTATGAGAGTGCTTCAGTCGGCTACAAGGGGAGGTGGTCCCAGCTTTGTACGGCATCTCGGAATACCGGCACCTTTTCTGCAGCGCAACGTAGACACCGATATCATCGCCCCGATCAATCCTAACTCCATCTCCGGTCTGTCTGATGGAGAGCGCGCCTTTGAACCCCTGCGGTACTTCGCAGACGGATCGGAAAACCCGGATTTTGTTCTCAATCAAGAGCCCTATCGCAATGCTTCGATTCTGCTTGCGGGTGAAAATTTCGGCACCGGCAGCTCGCGGGCGACTGGAGTCAGACTGCCTATGGCGTTTGGCATTCGAGTTGTGATCGCTCCCAGCTTCGGACCGATATTCTATACGAACGCCATTCGGCAGGGCCTATTGACGGTACCTCTCGGCGAAGAGGTGATCGCAAGGCTAGCGGAGTGGGTCGTGTCGAATCCCGGTGTGGAAATGATGGTTGACCTAGAAAGAAACGTGATCGAGGCCCCCGGTCTGGAAATCATTTCCTTCAGTATAGATCCCAGAGTACGCAATAAGTTTTTGCTGGGATTGGACGACCTCGATGAAATGCTTCTGCACAGTGAGGGTGCCAGGGTGTTGAGGAACGAGAATCGGAGCAGATGGCCGTGGATCGACGTAAACACGCCAGGCGCTAGTCGCTAAGATGTCGGCTGTCGGGCCCAGTCCACCCGCTACGTTGGCGGATGGATGCCCTCCCCGCGTGCCACGGTCGTCTAGTCGGTGAATGCGCTGGCCGTAAGGCGGTCCAACATGACCGTCGGCTAACTGAGTGACTTTGACGTTTCTCAATGAGCTCCGGCGAGGGCGGTTGGCCACCGTCCTCTCTCGTGGTCAACGGTCAGGTCACAATACCGCCTCAGCACATCGCGACACGCCATGAAGAAGCCCCTGGCATCGCAGGGGCTGAATGGGCCATAGTGCCCGTCGTACGGGACGGAGGCGGGGGGACTCGAACCCCCAAGGGTGATTAGCCCGCCGCATTTCGAGTGCGGTGCCTTACCAATTAGACTACGCCTCCAACCCCTATACCGGCGATACTCC
Organism: Longimicrobiales bacterium; assembly: GCA_965206975.1. Lineage (GTDB taxonomy): Bacteria > Gemmatimonadota > Gemmatimonadetes > Longimicrobiales > Gaopeijiaceae > JAAXGI01. The sequence goes on from OZ242253.1 coordinate 1,324,804, forward strand.
TGCGAGAGTTCCCGGAGCCGGGCGTGGAGTGACTACAGGGCCCAAAGATCGCCGCCGCCACCCTTCTCAGCTTCCCCCCGCTAACTCGAGCCCCGGGTTCGCACCCCGGGGCAACGAGCCTTCTTCCACCCATTGTACCAAGAATCGGGGCGCCCGGATTCGAACCGGGGACCTCTGCGACCCGAACGCAGCGCTCTACCGGACTGAGCCACGCCCCGAGTGAGTTGGCCTCACGATCGGACGAAGGGTGGGTGAAGCGGATCGGGTGTCCGCAGTGCCCGACGTTCACAGGCTACAAAATAAACGGAAAAACGGCCCACGGGCCACCGGTGGCGTGTCATCCGGGGGATCGGTCCAGACGCGCCTGCGGAGCACGTGGATGGCCCTCCGACTTGGCCCTCCCCCCGAGCCGGAGGGCAACCAACGGTTCGACGCCTGCCGTCCGTTGGGTCAGGCTGAGGCACGCCGCGGGACGTACAACCAAGCGACAGGCGGCGATTGCGGAGACGGTGAGCGTATGCATCGGATTGAATTGCACGTGCACGGTCCGCCGCAGCCGACCCACTCCGAGTGCCTCGAGCATCCCGGCCAACGCAACGAAACCCTCACCACCCGGGGGTCGGCCGACCCCCGCACTCCGAGTGGGACATTTTCAGCCGATGATGACACCAAGGTCAACTTAATTAATAATCGGCGTTGTTTCCGACGCCGCTATCGCCTGCACGACCTAGTGGCTAGTCTAGCAGCCGGCCGGGGTTGGCGGATCCCAGATGTGGGAGAAGCAATATCATGACCCGGCGAATTCGTACTGATGCCGGGGAAGAGGCACGGGATGTCAGAAGCCGGAGAACTTGGGACGGGAGACAACCGGGCGGCGACGCCCAGCGGGAAGAGCATCTGCGTCTACCTAGCCGGGAACCGCGGATCCGAGCAGCGCTACATCGATGAGGCCGATGCCCTCGGTCGCTTGATGGCAGCGGAGCGGATCGGTCTCGTGTACGGGGGTGCTAGCGTCGGCCTGATGGGCGTGCTGGCAAATGCTGTGTTGGCCGGTGGCGGCTCCGTCATCGGTGTTGTCCCGCGACAGCTCTCGTATCAGGAGCTCGCCCACCATGGGCTCTCCCGACTCATCGAAGTCGACACGATGCACGAACGAAAGCACCTGATGCAGGTGCTCTCCCAGGGCTGTATCGCTCTCCCGGGCGGGTTCGGCACGCTGGAAGAGACCTTCGAAGTGCTATGCTGGTCGCAGCGACCGCTGGAGTTGATGGAGAAGCCGTGCTGCTTCGCGAATATCGACGGCTACTACGACCACCTATTCGCGTTCCTTGACCGTGCGGTCGAGGGGGGATTGCTCCTCCGGGAGAACCGTGCGCTCGCGCGACAAGCCCCTACAGCCACGGGGGCGCTACGGTCGATTCAGCAGGTGTGGGACGAGGAGGAAAAAGCCATGGCTGATGTGATCAGGGCCTACGGGGGATAGATCCCGTCAGGCCGAGGCGACGACGGCCGCTTCGCGGGAACTCTTTACGGGGATGATCTGGATGAAGCCGCTGATCTTGAAGATCTCCTCGATGTGGTCCTTCATGGAGCAGAGAACGAGCGTCCCGGCCTTCGCCTTCAGCGCCTTGCTGGCGATGAGGAGGACCCTCATCCCCGAGCTGCTGATGAAGTCGAGGCGGCTGAAGTCGACGACCACACGTCGCTCTCCCTTGCTGACCCGCTCCATGATAACAGACTCGAACGAGTGCACGTTGGCACTGTCGAGCCGTCCAATGGGCGAGAGCACCAATACCTCGCCGACCCGTTCCTCCGTGACTTCGACATCCATATCGATCAACCCTCTCGTTGCTACGGCTGCCCTGTCACGCTGAGGCTGGCGTGAGATCGTGTTCCAGCAGCGTCAACCGATTGTCGCCGTCTACGTACTCGCATTTCATTTGGCCGGCAAATTCCTTCACCGGGTGTAGCCCCAGGTCCCCGACCGTCCGCTCATCAATTGGCGAAGAGAGGTCGGGGTTTGTGTCCTGTATCGGATCGAAGGGTTGGCCGGTGTCCCCAATGGTCAGCACCAGGACGGTGCTGTTTGACTTGGACGATGACCTCGATCTTAGGCTTGGTGACGCCCTTGAGGTCGTAGCCAACGGTGTTCGTGACCAGTTCCTCGACGGCCAAATTGTTCATGTAGATCTGTTGCTCAGGCAGATTGTTGGCGTCGCCGAATTCCCCGACCAACCGTACCACGCCGTGCACAGTGGAGAGCCTGGGTGACAGCGAGATGCGCAGTTCGTCCTTTACTGCCGATGATGTTTCTGGTGCAGGGAGCTGCGCAACGCTACTAACCGCCCGCCTCTGGGACAAGGCCAGCGGCCACCTGCGGAGGGGGCAGCGAGGTGTGCTCCGCCGGGGCGAATTCGCCGGTGAGACTCCGGCGCATGTTGGTGAGGACCGGTCCCGGTGATTGGTACCCCCGCTTCGCCCGATACGACTGTGCCCGAACGTTACAGGCGCCACATCACCCACAGCTGCGGGACGTTGTCGTGGTTCTTCGTCCCGAGCTTGTTTCGCCAATACTGATACTCGACCCCGAGGAAGAGTTGGTTTGCACTCCCCGTCACTGTCTTCCCGATGTCCCATCCGAGCTGTGGCTGTGCGAGAATCCATCCCTCCTGGGGGTCGCCGAGTTCGTTCGTCGTACCGCCGATGTACTCCATATGGCCGGTGAACCAGAATGACTGGCTGCCGAGATCGAAGGCGGCACCCCAGCTTACGTCCACCATGAAGCTGTCGTCCGTCCGGGGTGCGCCACCGTTCTCCAAGCCGCGACTTGCATCGATAAAGGCTGTCACGTCCGTGTTGAAGAACACGAAGCCCGGAACGTCCCAGGAGAACCGAGCGCCGGGGAGCCATTTGAAGACGTCGGCGTCGGCGTCGACGTTGACGCCGACGACAAATGCGATATCCTGGAGTGGCCCGCCCCCGACCGTCCGGTCCGCGAGCCTGCCCAGGCTAAGGGTGGGATACCACTCGCCGTAGAACTCGATGTCATTGAATCCATCCGCGACGCCGTCTTCGAGAAGGTCGATGAAGAAGAAGCTGTCGCCGAGGGACCAGCTCGATGCATGCTGGAACGTCAGGATGTGCGTGGCGTGCTCCGTCCCGTCAAAGGGGTTGGTGAGTACGCCGTGCTGATAGTGGAACTCCATCTGAGCCGTCGCCCCAGCCGGTGCACCAGCAAGCATCGCCAAGGCGAAAATCCAGCCCCGGAGCGAACCAAGTTGGGCGATCTTCGTCATATCCACGTGTTTCCTGCACGGTGAACGGGTCGGCGGTCCCGACGAGCTGCAGCGGGGCGTGAGCATCTCGTGGTGGTAGATTCTACACTGGCTCTCTTCTTCCGGGGGTGAAACGCGTGACGTTCCGAAAGACCGAATCTCCCGCTGCCAATTCCACTTAGGCGAGGGAGCCCACGCTTCGTACGGGTCTCGCCGGCTCCACGATGCCCGTCCGGCGCGTGGATTCGTGTCCATGGAGTCCGGAGGGAGGGCAGGACTGCGGGGTACAGCGGCCTCGCCTCATTGCGTTCAAGGCAAAGGGGATGCACCTGTGTGGTCCCCCCAAGATAGCAAGTGCGCACAGTATAGAGACCGTCTTGGTCGTCTGCAACATCGGCGTTTGCCGGACCGGTCCCGGTCCCGGCTCTAGATCTGCCCGGACGAGCGGACACTTGGGTTTCATCGGCGAAGCTCTCACCTAGACTCCGTCACTACACCGCATCGTCTCACCCGCTACTACCGCTTCCAGTTGCGCCTCGGCGACGAAGACCAATTCTCGGTCCGGGAATCGCTCTAGGTTGATCAGGTCCCGGTAGAAACCGCGAATCCCATCCCAGTAGCCACGCTGACCGGCCCGATGTGTGCGTTGCGTGTCCGCGAGGGTCAGGAGGCCAATCTCCCCCGACTCGATGGCCTTCTCGAGGGGGATTGTATTGGGAGAGTTGATACGGTTGCGTTCCTTCCGGCACTGGATACGCTCACTTGCCTTTGGGTCTGCTGTGGTGCGGTCAGACGACCGCCCCCTCGTGATTCCGCCGGGTTCCAGGCTGATGTGGAGCCCCTCGTAGATTGCTCGTTGCTCGGGCCTAGGCCGCAGGGTGTCGATTCGGGAGAAGATGGTGGCTGTTTCGCGGGAATTCAGGCGGGTTGTGGAGTGAACCCCATCGGTTGGACACTTTGGGGGTAGTAACTTCGGGCGTGGTGCCAGGCTGCGTCCCGATCTCACCCGTAGCTCGGAAGATGGACGGCACGTGTCACGAAAACCCGGGTGCGGGAGATCCAGGCGACCGCTGGCCCGGCCGAGCCACTGCGAGTCGGACAGGCGCGGAGGGTGCGTGGGAGTGCGGCTTCACAGCCTTCCGCAGGGCTGCAGCGCAATCGCATTCCGGATGATATCGTGCGGGTACGACGGCGGCCGGGAGTGTCCCCGGGAGCATGGGACGCGCCGTCGCAATTGAGTCGGGCGACGGGGGCAGAGTATCCGCCCGGCGGCCGGCGACACGAGCCGCCGCCGGACTCGCCACGGAAGCGTCTCGCGAGCGTGAGCGATGAATTGGGATACCGGCGGCAGGAGACGGGAAGCATGGCCAGGAACGTAGTCGGTACCGAGCTCGTGGAGTGTTCGACACGTCCGCTGACCGGGTTCTACCGGGACGGGTGCTGCCACACCGGTGCAGAGGACCTCGGCGTCCACGTGGTCTGCGCCCAGGTGACGGCCGAGTTTCTTGAGTTCTCCACCTCCCGGGGAAACGACCTCAGCACACCGAGACCGACTCTCGGCTTCCCAGGCCTCATGCCCGGCGACAGGTGGTGCCTCTGCGTGGCACGCTGGCGGGAGGCGCTGGCCGCCGGTGTTGCTCCGCCCGTCGTCCTTGAGGCCACGCACGTGTCGGCGCTTGAATTCGCCGACCTCACTGACCTGAAAGCTCACGCCGTGGACGGCAATTCGCCGTCCAGCCACGACGGTTAGCAGGGCCGGGATTGCCGAAACCCGGACGAGGTTCGGATGTTGACGCCTCCGGCGCCGGTCAATCGGGTTAGGTACGGGCAGACTCTGGGCTGGACCGAGTCGGACAGCTCGGAAGTCGTAGTCTGAGCCGGTGTGTTCCGGAAGTCTCGGGCCGCCATAGTTTCCGGAGCTGACGTCGCCGTGAACTGGAGACCTCGATCCGAGTCAAGAACTTCGGTGCACCAAATACAAACACCGCTGCGAAGGAGCGAGGCCGAGGTTCCAGCGGGTTAGGTCCGATGAGACGGGACCGGGAGGCGGATGTGGGGGATGGGCATGGCGACGAGCCGGCGAACCGGGTATGACGCCCCTGCCGTTCGGGGAAGCACCGCTCCCTGGGACTCGCTTCCCCACGCACTGTGGAGTATGCCGTAAACGGAGGGGGTGGGATTCGAACCCACGCGGGCTTTCGCCCAACGCCTTAGCAGGGCGCCGCCTTAAGCCACTCGGCCACCCCTCCAGAATTGCCCCTCCTGGGCTCGAACCAGGACTCTCCTGATCCAGAGTCAGGCGTGTTGCCAATTACACCAAGGGGCAATGATTGCTTCGCAAGCCTCGGCTAGCAAAGTAATTGTCGTGCACCGAGAGCCACCAGTCGGACTCGAACCGACGACCCCGTCATTACGAGTGACGTGCTCTACCAGCTGAGCTATGGTGGCGGGGGAGTGGAGCCGAGGGGAGTCGAACCCCTGACCTCTAGAGTGCGATTCTAGCGCTCTCCCAACTGAGCTACGGCCCCAAAGTCCGACCGACCACGGCAAGCGCACCCCCCCGTGCGGTGCGACGCTCGCCCGTCTACGTCATATGGGCGCGAGAGGATTCGAACCTCTGGCCTCTACGATGTCAACGTAGCGCTCTAACCAACTGAGCTACGCGCCCGCCTCCACGATCCGTCAAGGCTACCCATGGGGGAGCGAGGTGCGCCCGGGAGGACTCGAACCCCCAACCTCTTGATCCGTAGTCAAGCGCTCTATCCAATTGAGCTACGGGCGCCGAGCGGCGGCCTGGCCACTTCGTCTCCTCCGAACCCGGTCCCTGCGCTTGCGGCACCTGCGGCTAGTGCCCACGACAGGACTCGAACCTGTACGCCGTTTCCGACACTGGTCCCTCAAACCAGCCTGTCTACCAATTCCAGCACGTGGGCATGCACTCGTATTCTGCACTCGCTGACTCACGACGCCAATTTACACCGCAAAGCTCGACGATGCTCGGGGAGGGACTCGAACCCTCACGGGGTTACCCCCACAGGATCCTGAATCCTGCGCGTCTACCAATTCCGCCACCCGAGCTCCCAGCCCGCCTGGAGTGGAGCCGAGGGGAATCGAACCCCTGACCTCCTGAATGCCATTCAGGCGCTCTCCCAACTGAGCTACGGCCCCGGCACCGACCACGACCCGAAACTATCAAAGAGCAAAGCGGGGCTGACGGGACTCGAACCCGCGGCCTCCGGTGTGACAGACCGGCACTCTAACCAACTGAGCTACAGCCCCTTCCTGCCGCGTTCCTCGCGGCCCTTCCGGCTCAACTCCTATACGCCCTCACGGGGAATCGAACCCCGATCGCCACCTTGAAAGAGTGGTGTCCTAGCCGTTAGACGATGAGGGCCTCGGCAACTCCCCCCAAAGAATCCGGGCCCACGGCACTTCCCGGGATCGTGGGGGTCCGGCACCTCGTCTCTACAGGCCCGGAGGGAATCGAACCCCCAACCGCCGGTTTTGGAGACCGGTGCTCTACCAATTGAGCTACGGACCTATGTTCACTCCGCGACGCTCGCGGCTCAGCTCCCCCGCATGGCCAGGGGCGGAATTGAACCGCCGACACCGCGGTTTTCAGCCGCGTGCTCTACCAACTGAGCTACCTGGCCCAAACAAAACGCCCGAGCCGAAGAGCGCGGGCGTTTCCACATCCGAGAGAAGCAATCAGCTCTATCGACGTTGGACGCCCGCCCGGGTCACTGTACGGGACCACGTATCAGCCGAAAGCCACACCGGGTAAGGTCTCGTACCCGCCTCTCCGAATCGAGCCAATCGCCGACCCGCCATCGTCTCTTCCGTCCGGGTGATCCCTAACGCTGAAACGCCGCCCGCGGGGCGGCGCTCCTCTCTCGCTTCAACAATAGCGGGGGCGGGATTCGAACCCGCGACCTTCGGGTTATGAGCCCGACGAGCTACCAGACTGCTCCACCCCGCATCAAGAATCCGAATGGTACCGATGACCGTGGCGGGGTGTCAACCCTGAGTCTCGTCGCGTCCCGAGGTGGGAGGGCCCGCGCTCCTCCCGATCCGGTCGCCGGACAAGGCCCCAGTCCAAGGCCTGGCCTCCGGCCTCCCGAGGGGAGTCTGTCGGCGCGGTTCAGATTCCCGCTTCCACGGAAGGAAGATTCAAGTGATTCGACCTTCATGACTTCCCAACCGACGCCTCGACTCCCGGAGGAATCCTTGCCGAGCTCCTGAACCACACCGGCCACTCGATCGAGCATGTAGCCGATCCCACGAGAGCCCCCGGCGCCTCCGCACGACCCCGGGCGCTCGGGGTCGTGCCGTCCCCCGTCTCATTCTACCGGCGCGTCGAGGTCGTGTTGAGCCCCATACTCGTCCGTAGGGGGCTCAATTTCGAGTCGGCGGAGGCCCTGTGGCCGAGAGGCTGCTCGCGACGAGTCAGCTCGGTGCTCTCCGCCTACGCAAGGGAGCCCCTGCGGTCATCGCCGAGGACGGTCGATCCCGCGCGCGCCAGCGTAAGAGGCCTTCCGCCGGGATCCAGCCCAAATGCACCGCCTGCGGCGTCAGGGGCAGGAGTGGGCCTTCGACTGGCTCGGGAAGGAGCGGGCTTACGCCGGGCTGGTGACCTACTTGGCCAGGGGGTGAGCGCTCAGCTTGCGGGGATTTGGTGGAAGCGGTTCACGGCGCTCATTGGCCCAGGGTCGTCGGCGCCGTGGACGCCACCAAGCAGGGATGTTCCGCTGCCTGCGCGGTCTCCGGTTCGTGCAAGTTTCGCGGCGTCGGCAGTTGAGAGCTGAATCCGCGCCCGTTAGCTTTGGTAGCTCTCGGGACGTGGCGCAGTCCGGTAGCGCACCTGAATGGGGTTCAGGGGGTCGCCGGTTCGAATCCGGCCGTCCCGATGGGAAGGCCTGCGGAGGGGCGGCGACCTCTTCGTGGGCCTTTTGATTCGGGTTGACGGTCCTCCGGTGGGCGACCTGCTCGGTGTCAATGGTCATCAGGTACTGTACCTGTCGAGGACGGTGACGAGCCTCAGTTCGTCGCGGCCTCCTCCCTTCGCTTTCTCCTCCCTAGAGGGGAACGCGGCGCAGGATCGAGCGCTTGGATGAGCGCTGTGGACAGTTCAGTGTCATGGCGCGTGCGGAGTCATGGCGCGTGCGGAATTCGCTGCTTCGGACGCTTAAGATGTGGCACTGATGGAGGCGCCGGTCGGTCAGCGGTGCGGACACGACTTCGCCGCCGAGGCTCTGGTTGCAGTCCTCGATTTCTGGTAGGAGGCGAGCATAGGTACAGCCTCCATCCCGGGCTCGCGCCTCCGGCCTCATTCCTCGCTGGAAACCAACTCCCCCTTCAGCCTCATTTGTCATTGGACAAGACTATCCCTATCAGGGAGCAATCGGCGGGCTTAGCTTGGCGGGCGACTCTGGTCGATACTCAGTGAACGGGGGCCCACGTGCTCCGTCGAATTCGGATCCAGAACTACAAGTCGCTTAGGGATGTCAATGTCGAGTTGCAGCCCTTGTCGGTGCTGTTTGGGCACAATGCCGGGGGCAAGAGCAACTTCGTCGACGCCCTTCAGCTGCTGCCCCGTGTCGCCTCATCGCGGAGCCTCACGGAGGCGTTCGAACCGTCCTCCCGAGGTAATCCTCTCGAGTTGCTGCCAATAGGCCCGGGGGGAATCGAACAGCTCCTTGGTCAGGATGCCGCATCATTCAGGATCGAAGCCGATGTCGAACTCTCGCGAGATACCGTTGCACGTGTAGAGCGGGAGATTCGAGAGCTTCGCCAGGCGGGCGAGCGGGATCAAGGCCGCTACCGCACTGAAGCACGCAAGCGACAGTATGTCCGGGAGCTCTTCCTGCGGTACGCGATCGAGGTTGAGGTCATTCCCAGGTCGGGAGTGCTCCGCCTGAGGGACGAGTCGCTCGCCGCCCTCCGGCAGGACGGCGAGTTGAAGCGATCGCGCAATCCCTTTCTGGAGCGAGTGAAGGGGAAGCTTCACCTCCGACTGGAAACACCGTCCCACCCGATGCAGTTCGAGGTGGGAATCGATCATGCGATCATTTCCCGGCCCCTCTATGCCCCGCACTACCCGCATCTTCTCGCCACGAAGTACGAGTTGCGGAGTTGGCGGTTCTTCGATCTCGAGCCGCGTGGACCCATGCGGGAAGCCAGTGGCGTCAAGGAGGCGCGCGATATTGGGCCGATGGGCGAGGATCTGGCTGCATTCCTCAATACCCTGCAGGCAACGAATCCCGAGCAGTTTCGGGCTGTCGAGACAGGCTTGCGGCAGATCATGCCTCGAGCGACCGAGTTCCGCCTTGCCATCAACAAGCTCGGGGAGGTCGAGCTCGCGGTCGTGGAGGGCGATTCCAGCGCTCCCATACCATCCCGCCTGGTATCCGAGGGAACCCTACGCGTGATTGGCCTCTTGGCAGCTGTGAGTTCCCTTGACCACCCGGGACTCATCGGGCTGGAAGGACCAGAGGCCGGAATCCATCCGCGGCAGATTCAACTCGTTGCCGAGTACCTGATGACAAGAGCTCGCATTGGGACAACACAGCTCGTCGTCACCACTCGCTCCCCGGTCTTGCTGGAACAGATCCCGTCGGAGCGCCTGTACGTGGTTCGACGCATTGAAGGAGCTACCCGAATCTCCCGGCTTACCCCCTGGGGCTCTCTAGCCACTGCTCCCCAGATCAGGGAGAACCTGAGCGATCCACTAGAGGTGGAACCGCTCTCCGCCCGGCAGCCTCACGGCGACCTCGACGATCAGTAGAGGTGGTACCCTCCGCCGCACCTCCCACACGGAACGAGGGGACTATCGAGTGTCGGGGCCGGTGCGACCGGTTTCGTCCTCGGCTGTCACGAGAGGCCGTCGCTCGGCGCACTTCTTCGAATATCGCCGCCCCCTTGGCGACGGCCGGGAGCCGGTCGTGAGCCAGATCGTGCCTTTGGCCAGCGCAACATCTTCAACGCCCAGAGCGCCTCGAGTTCCCCCGAACCTCGGCCATGTCAACCAGCGAGTCCTGGCCTGCTGGGCCGTGTGTACCGCTCTGGCTGTCAGCCGCTGACGCTATGATCGCCGCCAGCTCCGGGAGGCCTGCCGCCCGTGGCACCGTCCCATCCCGTGCGCGTCCCCAGCTCGCTGCCGCCCATTTGGTTCTCCGGCGATCTGTGTGGCTGCGCCCCGCACGGCGGTCCCAGTGTCGCCGGCTAGGCTCGAAGTTGTGCCACACGAATCCGAATCCGGTGCGCCCGCACCCATCGCTTGTCACAAGAATCTCGACGCGGCGCCACCGGGCGAGCCATCCTTACTCCCGCTGTGACACCCCGGCTCCACTCGCGTGGCGTACTTCTCGGGTCTGCCCTGCAAGCAAGCGCACGGATCCACGACCCGACCACTCTCAGCAAGGATCGGTCACCGTGTCCGTATCGATCTTGTGCCTGGCCGGTCGTCGCTCCAAGATCACAGGGTCGGCCACGGTCCGCATGCGGGCGCGAGCCGGGCTCGCCCCGGAGCCACTTCCTTCGTCGGATGGCTCTGCACCACCAGCGATAGGGGAGGATTCGATGACGCGTGCAAGGATGCGATGGACCCCGTTCCCGCTCATGGTCGCGGCGCTCGCCGCGATCTCGACGCCGGCGGCTGCGCAAGACGCCGATTACAGCAACCCCAACATGGCTCCGACCAACGACCTCCCGAATCCCTACTCGCCGAGGCAGGTGATGCCGCTGCCCGACGGACGCGAGTGGGGCTCCACCGCGGGAGTCGATGCAGCAAAGGGCCGAGACGACATCTGGGCGATCGACCGGTGCGGGAGCAATACATGCGTGGGTTCCGGAGTGGATCCGCTCCTCCACTACGACGCGGGCGGGAACTTGATTGGCCAGATGGGGGCCGACCTCTTCGCCTTCCCGCACGGGATCCACGTGGACCAGGATGGGAGCGTCTGGGTGACCGACCCGCTCCCGCCCGACGGGCGCGGTGCCGGTGGGGGCGTGGGCCAGCAGGTCACGAAGATGAACCCTGCAGGGGAGATCCTCCTGCAGCTCGGGACCCGCATGGTCACCGGCGACGGGCCGAACGAGTTCAGCTCCCCGTCGGATGTCGTTGTTGGGGAGAATGGCGACATCTTCGTGGCGGACGGCCACGGCGAGGGCACGAACGAGCGAATCATGAAGTTCGACAGCAGTGGCAGGTTCATCATGCAGTGGGGCACGCCGGGCAACGGTCCGTGCGGAGCGGGCCAGTTCTCGAGCCTCCATGCGATCGATATTGATTCGCAAGGCCGGCTCTACATCGGCGATCGCGACAACAACCGGATTCAGATCTACGACCAAGGCGGCAACTACCTCGACTGCTGGTACCAGTTCAGCCGACCGAGCGGAATCTACATCGATGCGGACGACAACATCTTCGTCACAGACTCCGAGTCGAGGGACGGCCCTGACAATGGCATGGACCTCTCGCACCAGGGGTGGGAGCGTGGGATCCGGATCGGAAGTGCAACGGACGGCTCCGTGACATACTTCATCCCGGATCCCGATCCCCAGGGAGGAAGCAGCACCTCGGAGGGCGTCGCCGGGATCCGCGGTGGTACGGTCGTCTACGGAGCCGAAGTGGGCCCGAGGAGCTTTGTTCGTCACACGAGGAATTGAGAGGCGACCGAAGTAGTGCCGTGGCCGTCGTCACGACGGCCACGGCACTACTGGTGCGGAAACCGGTGCGGCGTCTGTTCCTCGATATCGCGGTCCGCAGATGCGCGTTTCATGCCCTCCGGGACTGCCCCTTCCACACTGCGGTGCCTACCGCATCGCGTCGGGCTCCTGGAGAGCGTCCCATGCGGCAACGGTGACGGGACCCGTATCACGGGATGCTCCGGGATCCGAAGGGGCGTCCCACTAGGCGCCGGACGGACTCGAATTCCTCATTGGCGCCGGAGGGCGGCTCGGTGAGGAGACTCACACTCACCGTCGCGGCAAACCCGAGAGCGAACCCGGGAATCATTTCATAGAGGTCGTAGAACTGGGCCTTGAGGAAGAGGACCCAGCCGACCGCTCCAACGAACCCCGAAATCATTCCGGCGATAGCGCCGGCGCGGGTGGTCCTCCTCCAGAAGAGTGAGCAGAGGACGACGGGAGTGAAGGCGGACGCCAGACCGGACCAAGCGAAGAGAACGAACCAGAAGATCGCCCGAACCTCCGGAAGGGCGAGGGCCACCGCTCCGGCCCCGATTACGACCGTCGTGAGCTTCCCCGATCGCGAGAAGTGCAACTCGCTCCACGGGGGATTGAACACCTTCTGAATTACGTCCCGAACCACTGCGGAGGAGGCCAGCAGCAGCAAGGAATCCACGGTCGACATGATCGCCGCAAGCACGACCACCAAGAAGATTCCGGTGAAGACGGCGGGGAAGAGTTCGGTTCCCATCACCGGGTAGATCGTCTCGGGATCCTCCAGCCCGGGGAAGAGGGCTCTTCCGGCCATCCCTGTGAGAATGGCTCCGACGATGAAGATGGTCATACACAGGACCGCGATGGGACCGGCCTCCGTGATGTCGTCTTGGTGACGCGCCGAAATGAAGCGAGTGAGCAGATGGGGGGATCCAAGGAAGGCGAAGCCGATCGCGACGAAACCGGCGGCGCTAGCGACCCCCGAGGCGCTGAGCCCGTGGGTGCCCATGGGCTCCAGAAAGGCCGGATCGGCTTCCCGAAGCGTCGCGGTCATCTCGATCCAGCCGCCGGCTGCCACGATCCCGACTGTCGGCAGGAGGATCAGGCAAGCGACCATCAAGACCCCCTGTACCACGTCGCTGTATGCGACGGCCTTGAACCCGCCGATCGTCGTGTAGTAGAGAACGATCGCCGCACCGATCAACACCCCGGCCTCGTACGTCGTCCCCAGAAACGACTCGAAGGCTCGGCCGGATGCTGTCAGCTGCGCCGTCACGTAGACCGTCGCCATGCTGAAGATTATGACGGCGCTCACGAGCCGGAGCACGTGCGCCGAGTCGCGAAACCGGTCCTCTAAGAAATCCGATACCGTGACGGAGTTGTAGCGGTCCGTATATGCCTTGAAGGGCTTCGCGACCAGCATCCACGACAAGGCGACTCCGCCCAGCTCGCCGGGAATCACCCAGAAGGCGTGTGCCCCCGCGAGATATCCCATCCCGGTCAGCGCGAGCAGGAGCCAGGCGCTCTCACCGGTCGCATTCGAGCTGAAGGCAATCACCCAGGAGGGAAGGCTCTTGCCCGCAACGTAGTAGCCGGAAACCTCGTGGGACTCGGTCCGGCCCCACCATCCAATAAACAGGAGGATTGCGAGGTAGACCACCAGGACGGCGATCACCGTCAACGACGCCGTCATGGTCGCCGCTCCCCGGGTTCCGGCGCACTGCGCAACCCGTTTTTCATCCTACTCCTTCGTTGGGTCCTGGCAAAGGCGATAACGGAGCCTAGGGGAACCCCAACCGACCCGAGCAGGAGAAGCCAGGACTCCCAGGGAAGACCGGCGATCACGGGTCCGTCGAGGCTCCCTGCCCCTGCCCCGCATGCCTCATCGCTACGAACGTCCCGGAAACTGGCTCCAATCGTTCAGACCTCCACTTGGACCGGGTCTGCATCGCCCATCCCTTCGATGCGTGCGGCGCGGTTTGTCGGATCGGCCCGCTGCCTGATGGTGTCATCGGTATGGAGCGAAAGGGTGATGGGATCCGGGGCGGTCAGGCGGAAGCCGTTCGCCGACCTGAGAGCCCGAGTGCACGAGAGTCGAACTAGAAGGGCAAGGTGTTGGGAACGCAAGGTAGCCACGCTTGATCACTGAATGCCGCAGAGCGGGGCGGGAATGTGACTACGGCACCCCCCCAAGGATGTCGGCACGGCGACATGGCCGTTTCCTGCATTCCCGGGATCACGCTCCAGAGTATGAGATGTCTCCTCATTGCGTCCGGCGATCGCAGAGGGCGGAGGTAGAGCCAGCGGGGGCACAGAAGGGCCTGGGTGCCCCGGGTCATCGCGGTAGTTTGTCAACGTCGGTGGAAAATGTCCGAATCCGGATGCGTGGGGTGCCCGCCCCTAGATGGCGAGGGTCACCTTACGCCGGCGGGTGCGCTTCGGGGTGGAGGGCGTAGGTTTCTCGAGCCTCGGATTCGAATGCTTGCGGCCCTTGCCGTTCACCGTCATTTGCAAACCGCGTCCTCACCCGCCAGTCTTTCCTTGGTGTCGGACGTGTGAAGCCGGTGGATACCCGCGCGGGCCACTTGCTGGTGGGGTGCCCAAAGCCTCATCGTAGCCGCTCACAGCCCTGAGGAGGAAAGGATGAATCGACGAAACTTTCTGGGGGCGGCGCTCGCCTCCGCCGGTGCCGCTCCGGTGCTCTCGCGAAGCGTGCTCGCGGCCAACCATGGGAAGCACTCGGCGCCGGTGACAGGCCCTACGGCCGGCCGTCTTGGGGGAGAGGGTGCGGCTCAGATCGCCGGCACCCTCGAAATGTGCGTCTTCGATACCTTCGGCACGGTCGTCGACTGGCGTTCGTCCGTCATCGCCGAGGTGGAGGAGCTCGCGAGAGAGAAGGGCTGGTCACTCGATGCGGCAGAGTTCGCCGAAGCATGGCGCGCGAACTACGGGCCGTCCCGCAACCGCGTTCGCACGGGCGAGCTGCCGTGGACGAAGCTCGACGACCTACATCGGATGACGCTCGACGACCTCCTCGTCCGCTACCGGCTGGAGGGGCTGACGGAGGAGGAGAAGGTACACCTGAACAAGGTATGGCACCGGTTGCACCCGTGGCCGGACGCATCTGAGGGGTTGAGGCGCCTCAAGGCCCGCTACGTCCTATCGCCCATGTCGAACGGGAATGTGGCGCTCCTGACCAACATGGCGAAGTTCGGAGACCTTGCTTGGGATTGCGTCCTCGGATCGGATGTCGTCCGGCACTACAAGCCGGATCGGGAGATGTACATGATGCCGAGCGAGTTCTTCGACATCCCTCCGTCGGCCGTGATGCTCGTGGCCGCGCACACGGGCGATCTTGAGGCTGCGCAGGGCTACGGCCTCCGGACCGCGTTCGTCCACCGGCCCTTGGAGCGGGGTCCCGACCGTCCGCCCGTACCGATGCCCGAAGAGGGCCGCTTCGACTTCCTGGCGACGAGTTTTGTCGATCTGGCCGCACAACTCGGCTTGTGAGCTGCGGCGATCAAACGCCGTCTTGGTGAGCCGACGCGGTCACCACCCGGCGTGAGGGCTACGAGTCAAGCGCGCGAAGGTGCGGCGCCTTGGGCGCCCCACCTTCGCTGCCTCCGCTTTCCTGACGGCCGACTCCCCCTGTGCCGCCCGTACCCGCCTCAGGGCAGCGTGTACGCGACCAGCGATCCGGGGAAGTTCGTGTGGATGCTACCGACCTGCACCACGATGTACTGCTTGCCTTCGTGCATATAGGTCATGATCCCGTACTGGCCCGGAGCCGGGAGGGGGACGCTGGCCAAGATTTCCCCGGTTCGCTTGTCGCGGGCATGTAGCTCCGACGGCGCGTCCGGGACAATGTTCGCCGCGCCGGAGCTAAGGGCCCGGGTCGTGACCAGAAGTGTCTCCGTGACTATCTGAATGGACCAGCCGTTCCCTCCGATGTTCGGGACCTCAACGCCCGCCAGCCGCGGATGGTTCCGGATCCGCTCGGGGGTCTCGCCAACCGGCACGGACCAGACCCGACTGCCTGAATTCATGTTGAAGCCGGAGAGCTGGTTGTCCATGGGCTTGTAGAGCCTCAGGCCGTCGATCGTCGCGAGCGGCTCGGTGCGGCCCTCCGGTCCCCCCCCGGGCAGCCACGTAGCGACCGTCGTCCCTGTCGTAGGAGTCTGCGTGGGGACCGCGCCGCCAGGACCCGGCACGGCATAGTTCGGATTGTCCATATCCACCCCGCCCGTGGGCTCCATGAAGCCTGGGGCACTGCATGACCTGGCATGAGAGGCGTACATGAATCCCGTCGTGGGGTCCGCGACCGGCGCGTGGGGGGTGTTCACCCCCCCTTGGCAGCCGACGTTGTTGGCGAAGTCGTTCTGGTGGTTGTAGGGCAGGGGCGGCACGTACAGGCCGCCGATCCTGTAGCGGCTCAGAAGCTCCATCGCCTCCTGCCTCAGCTCCGGTGTGTAGTCGATCACGAGATCTTCGGTGATCCCGCTCAGTATGATCGGGTCCAGAGGCTCGGGCAGTGTCGGATAGGGCTGCGTAGGCGCGGTGTAGTTCCCCGGCACCTCTGTCTGGATGACGGGGCGCTCCTCAATGGGCCAGATGGGCTCACCCGTCTCACGATTGAAGGCAAAGATGAGGCCCTGCTTCGTATTCTGGATCAGGGCGGGAATCTCCTCTCCGTCCACCGTCAGATCCATCAGGATGGGCACCGTCGGAAGGTCGTAGTTCCACTGGTCGCTGTGGTGGATCTGGTAATGCCATCTCCGCTCTCCGGTCCGAACATCCAATGCGACGACGCTGCCGCCAAAGAGGTTGTGCCCGGGGCGCTGCCCGGCGTACGTTTGCACGGTCGAGGCGTTTGTTACGAAGTAGACGAGTCCCAGCTCCGGATCGGCGGCCATGGGGGCCCACTGGGACATGTCGCCCGACCATTGCCAAGCGTCGCTCTCCCACGTCTCATGGCCGAACTCCCCCGGGCGCGGAATGATGTGGAACTTCCAGAGAAACTCCCCGGTCCGGGCGTCGAAGCCCTGCACATCGCCCGGGACATTCTCGATCCGGGTCTGCTGGTAGCTGGCCTCATGGCCCGCACCCACGACCACGACGTCGTTCACCACGATGGGGGGCGACGAACTCGTGACCATCCCCAGCTCCCGCGGAATCCCGTGGTCCGGATCGTAGGTCCCGCCCTGCGTCAGGTAATCCTG
This sequence comes from Longimicrobiales bacterium, assembly GCA_965206975.1. Classification (GTDB taxonomy): domain Bacteria; phylum Gemmatimonadota; class Gemmatimonadetes; order Longimicrobiales; family Gaopeijiaceae; genus JAAXGI01. Next base: position 1,341,980 of record OZ242253.1, read on the forward strand.
CCAGGGGCCCCAATCCCCCACGAGCGTCGGGATCAGGTCGACGACCCCCGACTCCGAGAAGGATTCGAGGGGCACGGGCTCACCCCAGTTCTCCAAGGGTCGGCCGGTCGTCGCGTCGAGCGCCCAGAGGAAGAATGCGGGAGAGATGAAGTAGATGACGCCGCGGCCGTCCACCTCTCCGTACGCGACGCCCTTCCCGTACGCTTGTCTGGGAGAGCGCAGATGGCGGACCGTATCCGGCTCACGGAAAGTCCAAAGCGTCTCGCCGGTGGCGGGATCGATTGCAGCCACCTGCCGACGCTGAGTGGCGACGGTGTAGAGGATGCCGTCGACATAGATCGGTCTGGAGCGGAAGAAGTAGTACGGGCTCGGGCCGAAGTTGTCGCTCCGCCAGATCCAGGCCGCCTCCAGATCGGCGAAATTGTCCGCGTTGATCTGGTCCAGAGCCGAGAAGCGGGTGTGCCCTGCGTCACCGCCCATGTAGCGCCACTCGCCGTTCTCCGTCCCTGGAAGCAGCTGGGCGCAGACAGGCGTCGCCACCATCGCCAGAGCGACTGAGGCGAGGCCAAGAAAAGAGGCGGGAGACCGCATCCTGAAACTCCCCCGCACAACCCCCGTATGCGTTGACATACGTCACTCCTCAGCTAGTGGAATCCGTGCAAGCGCGATCATGAGTCTTCTGGAAGAAGTAGGCTGCAGAAGCTAGTGCCGCAACGCGCAGGCTCGGCCGTCGCCCCTGCCCGCCCTCCAGGCCTCAAGGCGCGAGATCTCGGGAAGCATGACTCCGGCTTTAGCTGCCGGGCGTGAACCCGCTCCGGCACGAGCGGTTGCCGGCTCACATCCTTCGCGGTGTTCCAGCCTTGTCAGACGGGCCTTGCCGCGCCGCCGGGGCCACCTGTCGCCAGCGAACCTGGCCACCTTCCGCCACCCCGGGCTCGAACTCCTACAAGAGCCCCGCGCGACCGCTCCTATTCCGTGATCGCGGCGTACACCAAGGCCCGTAGCCGGGCGTGATCGTCCAGTCCTTGCGCGGGGATGACCTGCGTCAGGTACACTACCACCAGCTCTTCCTCCGGATCCACCCAGTACGTCGAATGGTAGGCGCCGCCCCAGCGGAAGTCGCCCTCCGAGCCGGGCTCCCCCGCCTCCCCCACATCGAGTCGCACGGCGAACCCCAGACCGAAGCCCATTCCGGGTGCCCCGTAGAGCTCCTCGGAGTGGTTTTGGGTCATGAGCGAAACCGTGGTCGGCGACAGGATCCGGGTACCGTTCAGTTCGCCGCCATTGAGAAGCATCTGGAGGAAGCGCGAGTAATCGCGGGCGGTGGAGAGGAGCCCCGCCCCTCCGGAGTAGCTGACGCGTGGCCCGTCGACATATTGCCCCTGCGTTTGCATGCCGGGTCCGTCTGGTGCTCTCCGAAGCGACTCTCCGCTACGGAGGCTATAGACGGTGGCCAGGCGGTCCCGCTTCTCCGGAGGGAGATAGAAGTGCGTGTCGCGCATCTCTAGCGGTTCAAGGATCCTCTCCCGAAGGAATGAGTCGAGACCTTGCCCGGATACCTCCTCGATCACCGCACCGAGAATGTCAGTATTGTAGCCGTAGACGAAGGCCTCGCCGGGTTGCGCCTGGAAGGGGAGCGAGGGCATGCGATCAACTGTGACCCGGATCGGCTCCTCCCGATGGGCGAAGTACCATCCGGTAATCCCCGCCTCGGCCCACTCGTCCCCCCCGGGTCCGCTCCCATACCCGATCCCGGCCGTGTGCGTCAGGAGATCCCTGAGTGTGATCGGCCGGGCCGCTTCGACCACATCGTAGCCGGATACTCCCCGGGGCACGGCCACCGTCGTTTGGGCGAAGGTGGGGAGGTGCCTGGACACGGGGTCCGAGATGAGAAGCTTGCCATCCTCCTGGAGGATCATGATGCCCACGCTCACGAGCGCCTTGGTCTGCGAGGCGATCCTGAAGATTGCGTCTTCCTCCATGGGGTTATTCGCCTCGAGATCCCGGTGGCCCACGGCGTCGGCGTATACCACGTGTCCCCTCCTAAGAATCATTGCGACGCTTCCCGGGAGCCGGCCCTCGGCCACGTACTCGTCGAGAACCGCCGTCAGCCGATCGAGGCGTGCGGAGGACATGCCGACCTCGTCCGGTTCCGCAAGCGGCAGCTCCTGGGCTCGTAGCGGCCCGGAGACCGCGATCGCGATCAGAAGTGCGAGATGGTGAAGGATGCGCCGTGGACTCATGGGGTCTTGCCTCGGTTCCGAGTGGCCTGTGCTCGTGTGGTCGAACATAGGAAGATCCGCACGAGAGCTTCCCGTGCGCAAGCGGATCGAGCGCAGGACGAGACGGATTCCTCGCCTCGGGCTTGCCGGCACGAGCCGAAGACGAGGCGGCGTGTCTCGCTCTCTCGCGGCGGCTCGAAACGGGACTGTCGGTTCAGTTGTACCGCGCCCCGCTGCCGGAAGGTGGGTGGGCGCGCCGTCCGCGGGGGTGCCCTGGCGTAGCCGGACGGCCGCCCCCCCTGCTCGCTTGCCGTCCGGAGGCGCTCCCTCTACTCTCCCTGCGCTCACAGATCTACCGACGGGACCCTCGGTCGCTCTTCCTCGTCGGTCCACGCCACACGGACCCGCATCCGGGTACCTCCATGGTCATATACGGCGTCGCGCTCCTTGCCGGTTGCATGCTCGTCGGTGTCTTCATCGGGGAGCTCCTCGGCGAGTGGATCGGCGTCGATGCGAACGTCGGCGGGGTCGGCATCGCGATGCTCCTCCTCATCTTGGCAACCGCGAAGCTGCGGGCCGCGGGGCGCCTGCCGCCCATCTCCGCGACGGGGGTCACCTTCTGGAGCGCGATCTACATCCCTGTTGTCGTTGCGATGGCGGCGAGCCAGAACGTGGTCGCGGCGGTGCGGGGCGGATCCGCGGCCGTCTTGGCGGGCCTTCTGGCCGTCGTTGTCAGCTGCGCACTCGTTCCCGTGCTGAGCCGCATCGGGGGAGAGCCGTCGCTCCCGGAGGCGGAAGGCGGCGAGGGAGATCCATGAGCCAGGCGCTCGATCTCATGGCCGACGTCATGAGCCGAAACGGCCTGATCACCGCCTTCGTCGTGATCGGACTCACCGTGTGGGTGTCGTATCAGCTCTCAGCCCGCTTCACTCGGGGGCACCTTCACGGCTCTGCGATCGCGATCATGCTGGGGCTGCTCGCGGCGTATCTCGGTGGGGTGATGACGGGGGGCAGCCGGGGCGTGGCCGATCTCGAGATGTTCGCCGGGATCGGGCTCATGGGGGGTGCGATGCTCCGGGACTTCTCAATCATCGCCACGGCCTTCGGGGTGAACACGCGAGAGCTCGCGAGGGCGGGGGTGAGCGGCGTTGTCTCCCTCTTCGCGGGGGTCATCGTCTCCTTTGCGATCGGCGCGGTCGTCGCGTACGCTTTCGGCTACACCGACCCGGTCAGCATGACGACGATCGGAGCGGGAGCGGCCACGTACATCGTGGGGCCGGTCACGGGTGCTGCGATCGGAGCCAGCTCGGACGTCCTCGCGCTGAGCATCGCCGCGGGTCTCGTCAAGTCCATGCTCGTGATGGCCGGGACCCCCTTCGTGGCACCCTTCATCGGGCTCAACAACCCCCGTGCGGCGATGATCTACGGAGGGCTTATGGGGACGACGAGCGGCGTTGCCGGAGGGCTCGCCGCTACCGACGAGCGGCTCGTCCCGTACGGGGCGATGACGGCGACCTTCTATACCGGGCTCGGCTGCCTCCTCGGCCCCTCGATCATCTATGTGTCGATCCGGGCCATCATGGGCTGATTCCGGGAACCGCATCATGAGTGAACTCGAATTGATCCGGCGGGCGGAGGACTTCGGCGCGCGCACGGCGCTCAGATCCAGGGGACGGGATCATTCGTACGAATCTCTCCTCGCGCGCTCAGCCTCAATCGCCGCCCGCCTCCTGGATGGATCTTCGGACCTCGAGGGGAAGCGGATCGCCTTTCGCATCCCCGCAAGCTTCGAATACGCGGCCGTCCAGTGGGGCATCTGGCGGGCCGGGGGGGTCGCCGTCCCGCTGAGCCTCTCCGCGGCCGAGCCGGAGCTTGAGCACGTGCTCACGGATGCGAGGGTGGACCGGATCCTCGCGCCGGAAGACGCCTTCGAGGGACTCGTATCCCTCGCGGAGCGGCTCTCGCTGCCGCTCCACAGCATCGATAGCCTCTCGTCCGGGGCGAGCGTCCCACTCCCGGCGGTCGGGACCGCGAGGCGGGCGATGATCCTCTACACGAGCGGGACCACGAGTAAGCCGAAGGGGGTCGTGAGCACGCACGCGAACATACGGGCGCAGATCACCACGCTGGTCGACGCCTGGGGGTGGGAGCGGGGGGACTCGATTCCCCTCTTCCTCCCCCTCCACCACGTCCACGGGATTGTCAACGTCCTCGGGTGCGGCCTCTGGTCCGGGGCACGGGTGGACTGCTTCAAGTCCTTCGACGCGCCCGCCGTACTCGAACGAGTGGCGGCGAACGACTATTCCGTCTTCATGGCGGTGCCCACGATCTACGTAAAGCTGATCCAGCTCCTCGAGCAGGCGAACAAGCTCGACCGCACGCGCTTCGCGGAGGGATTCGGGGCGATGCGGCTCATGGTCTCGGGCTCTGCCGCACTCCCGGCGAGCGTGCACGAGCATTGGACGCGCCTCACCGGCCAGAAGCTCCTCGAGCGCTATGGGATGACGGAGATCGGAATGGCGATCTCGAACCCGCTCCACGGGGAGCGGAGGCCGGGCGCCGTCGGGCTCCCACTCCCCGACGTCACGATTCGACTCGTGAGCGAGACGGGCGAGGTGATCGAGGGAGAGGACGCCCCCGGAGAGATCCAGGTCCGGGGCCCGGCCGTCTTCGGGGAGTACTGGGAGAAGGTGGACGTCACCCGGGACTCCTTCGTCAACGGGTGGTTTCGCACGGGAGACATGGCGGTCCTCGAGAAGGGGTACTACCGGATCATGGGGCGGCTCTCGGTGGACATCATCAAGTCGGGTGGGTACAAGCTTTCGGCGCTCGAGATCGAGGACACGCTCCGGACGCACCCCGCGGTCCAGGAGTGTGCGGTCGTGGGGATCCCCGACGAGACGTGGGGGGAGACCGTCGCGGCGGCCGTCGTCACCCGTCCCGGAGAGGAGCTCGACTTGCCGACGCTCACCGAGTGGGCGAGAGACCGGATGTCCAACTACAAGATCCCGCGCTCGCTTCTCCTCGTCGAGGATCTCCCGAGGAATGCGATGGGGAAGGTGACGAAGCCCGCCGTCCGGCGGTTCTTCGGTTGAGGGCGCCGCTGGGCCGGCGCACGTGCTCTCGGGACTAGACAGCGGACCCGAACCCTGTCCCGGCCCACCCCCTCGCGGACCGTCGCGGTGCTCGTTCTCGCCGCAGTTGCGGTTGTCGCCATCGTCGCGATGCTCCGGCTCGATCCGGGGCGCGTCTTGGCGGCCACGGGTCCCGCCTCGAGGCTCGCCTTTGTGCTCCTCGTCGTCCTCGAGGTTGTCGTCGCCCCGATCCCGGGCGGCGTCATCGCCTTTCTCGCGAGTGCTGCTTGGGGCTTCTGGCAAAGCTGGCCCCTCCACTACACGGGGAACGTCGTCGGCGGGCTCCTCGTCTTCTGGTTGGCGCGCACGCTCGGGAAGCCCTTCGTGGACCGGCACGTCCCGGCCCACCGGCGGGAGCGGATCGAGGGCTGGCTCTTCGGCCGTCCATGGCTCATCTGGCTCGTCTACGCGTTCCCCGTCTTCCCGATCGACACGGTCAGCGTGGCGCTCGGGCTCTCGGCGGTGAGGGGACGGCGCTTCGCAGGAATCGTCGTCACGGCTCTCCCCTTCTACACCGGGATCACGGCGGCTCTCGGCGCCTACTTCGGGCAGTTCATCCCATACCTCGAGTGGTTCGCGCTCGTTGTATTCGCCCTCTTCCTGGGAGCAATCGGGTATCTGGTGATATCGCTTCGAAGGGAGCGCTCGGGCTGAGGGCCCCGCCCGGGAGCGCCCGAGAGAGGCAGGTGTAGATGGAAGACCCGGTGCGCTCCACGGTGCCGAGCTACTGTTCGATGGCCAGCCACCCCGTTCACGGGCCGTATCACGATCTCGAGTACGGGTTTCCCGTCCGGGAAGAGGGCCGGCTCTTCGAGCGACTCGTCCTAGAGATCAACCAGGCGGGACTGTCGTGGCTCACGATCCTGAAGAAGCGGGAAGGGTTTCTCCGGGCGTACGACGGCTTCTCGGTGGACCGGATTGCGGGCTACGGCGAGAACGAGCGTGCGAGGCTTCTCGAGGATCCGGGGATCATTCGAAATCGCCTGAAGGTCGATGCGGCGATACGCAACGCGAAGGCGATCCGGGCGATCCGGGGAGGGCACGGATCCTTCGCTGCCTGGCTGGACGCGCATCATCCCCGGGAGCTGGATGCATGGACGCGGCTCTTCAAGGGGGTCTTCCGGTTCACCGGGCCCCAGATCGTGCGGGAATTCCTCGTGAGTACGGGCTATCTCCCCGGGGCCCACGACCCCGGGTGCCCGGTCTTCGGGAGGATCGCGGTGCTCGAGCCGCCCTGGATGCGATCCGCCTGATTCCGTCCACACCCTCCTGTGCCGCCTCACCGAGACCACCGGTAGACCGGCTCCCGGAAAGAAGTTCAGAGCGGGGTTGCAACGTCGCGTCCGGGACGATGGGCGACCCGACGAAGTGGTCGGTCCTAGAGCGGCGCTCCCGAGAATGCAAGCACTGCCCGCGGCGCTTGCCGTCTCTCCTCCACAGCCCCAATCTACGTTGCCCGGCGCGCCAAGGAGGAGAGCCCCTCCTTCCCATTCTCATGGTCTCCAGCCCGACTGCATGACCCTCCGTACGCTCATCCCCTCAGGGTTTCCACGCACGTACGCCGCACAACGTGAACAGGTCCTCGGAACGTCGCTAGAACTCCGGTGGGTCTCCACAGCGTGGAGGGCGGGTCCGCTCAGAACCAAGATCGAGCGGGAGACGCTCGCAGAAATCCGTCGGCTCGATGAGGTGTTCAGCACCTTCCGGCCCGACAGCGAGTTTTCGCGGTGGATGGCCACTCGGGGGAGCGATATCGAGGTCTCGTCTGAACTTGCCCAGATTCTCGAATGGGCGGCGTGGTGGCGGGGAAAGACTTTGGGGGCCTTCGATCCGGTTTGTGCGGAGCGGACCCGGCTCTGGAAAGCAGGGAAGCGGCTAGACGACCCCGACTCGCCACCCGGGCAGGCAGGTGTCCGACCGCTCTGGGAGCTGTCCCGGCCCCCGGGAGGAGGGCCTCCGGTGGCCAGGAAGCTGACGTCCGCTGCGCTCAGCCTGGACGCGATCGCCAAGGGATACATCGTGGACCAGGCGTGCTACAGAGCCGTTCGGTCGGCCTGCGCCGCGCGTACCTCCGACGTGTTGATCAACCTCGGCGGAGACATTCGCCACATCGGAGCCAACCGCGCCGTGGTCGGGGTCACGGACCCCAGGTCCGACGCGGAGAACACGCGCCGATTCGAACACGTGGGTATCTGCAATCAGGGCTTGGCGACCAGCGGAGGCTATCGCCGGAGGGTAAGCAACGGTGTCGAGTGGCGGTCGCATCTGGTCGATCCGCGGGACGGGCGCCCTGCAGAGCACATCCTGAGCGCCTCCGTGATCGCCCCGACTACTGCAACAGCGGATGTCCTGGCTACGGCCTTCAGCATCTTGGAGCCTCGCCAGAGCTTGGCGATTGCCGATTCGATCTTCGGCGTCGGCTGCCTTCTTCTTCAGGCAGGCGGTGTCCGGACCGCAAACGCGTATTGGGACCGGCACGTGATCACGGGGCAGGCCGAACGCCCCATCTCGAGGAGACGGATGGTGGCCGCTGGGCTTGCCTTGAGTCTCGGCTGGGGGGCAAGCCCGCAGAGGGGTAGAGCGCGCGAGACCGCAGGCTTGGCACGGCGGCCTTCGGCCCGAGACGCGGACGGGACGCGCACACAGCTGCCATGGGATGAGCGTTTCGAGTTGGCGATCACCTTCACCATTGGCGACCCGAGGGGAGGAATGCGGGCACGAAGACCGTACGTGGTCGTGTACATCGACGATGCGGAGGCGAATCCCGTGCGTACCGTGAGCCTATGGGCACAAGATGCCTCGTGGGTTCGGGACCTTCGGCGGTGGTACCGGGGGGACCGTGCACGGGCGGCGGTGCAGGGAACCAGCCTCTTGTCGACCGTGACGAGCCCGACCCGAAACCCAGGACGTTACACGGTCATCTGGGACGGACGTGACGACATGGGCGAGTTGGTTTCGCAAGGCGAGCACTTCGTTTGCCTGGAGACGATACGGCAAGGAAGCAGTGACTACTTTACGAGACAGCCCTTCACCTTGGGATCCACACCTTTCGTGGCGCAGATGGAGCCGTACGGGACGTTTCAGGACATCGAGCTCGAGTTCAGAGAGCGGAACTGACCCATGGAAATCCAGCCTAAGGCCCCGGCAAGGAGGCGGGGAAGAAGGCGGCTGAAGGGCCGGATCTATGCGACGTTGCGCTGGCTCCACGTGTACATCTCGATGTTGAGCTTCCTAGCGATCCTCTTTTTCGCCATCACGGGCGTCACTCTGAATCACCCCGAGTGGACCCTTGGAGCGGCCGAGACCCTTGAGGAGCAGACGGGAGAGTTGTCCCCCCTCTGGCTGAGTGGCGACGAGAAGGAGTGGCTACGCGTGGCCGAGCACTTTCGCTCCGAACACGGTGTGCGCGGTGCCGTAGCGGACTATCGCGTGGACGAGTTCGAGGGATCGATTGCCTTCCGGGCACCGGGGTACTTCGCGGATGCCTTCATCGACCCGGAGACGGGTCGCTACGACCTCACGATCGTTCAGTTGGGCGCGGTCGGGGTGTTGAACGAACTGCACCGGGGGACCGAGGCTGACGGACTTTGGCGCTGGGTCATCGACATTTCCGGCGCTCTCCTGACGCTGCTCGCGCTCTCCGGTCTGGGGATCTTGGTCTTTCTGAAACGATTCCGAACAATGGGCCTCCTGGTCATGGTGGGAGGATGCGCCCTCGTCCTTCTCGCGGTCTATCGGCTGACGACCTGAGACCACGGAAGTCTCCCTGGCCTACCCGGCCTGCCCGATCTGGTACGCACGGGTGAGCCCAATGGGCGCATAAGCGGCCGCGATGCCTAGCTCAGGAGGGCGTCCGCGCTCGCCGACGAGGCGGTTATCAGCTGCGCGGGCGTTTCGCAGGACGAACACGCGTCTCGCCGGGAGGAGGCGGTTCCACGGATGAAGTCGTGGAGGACGCTCGCCGCGACCGTTCGCGCCACGACGATTGGCCGGGACCATCAGCTTTCCGTTCAAGTAATCCCAGCTCGCCGGGGAGAGCGTCTCCCGCTAGCGTTGGGAAGCACGGAACGGATGGCGGGTGCCGATGCAGCCGGCGGGACTTCTAGGGTCCACCGCCGGATCGTGCGTCCATGACGCGGCGGCACCAACAACCTGACCCACAGGACGGGTGGCATGGACCCCCGAGATCGGACAGCAGGGCTGCCGAGGGTGGCGCATAGTCTTTGGATTCCGGCCTCACATGGTCACTTGGAAGGCCGTTTTCAGCCCTCCGCCGGGCTGGACCGTGGCGTGGCGATCGTCTGTCACCCTCATCCGAAGCATGGTGGGACGATGCATATAAAGGCCGTCTTCCGGGCGGCCCGAGCTCTATCCCAAGTGGGTTTCGATACGCTTCGGTTCAACTTCCGGGGGGTCGGTACGAGCACGGGCTCCTATGGGGGTGGGGAAGGGGCGCGAGAGGACCTGCGCACGGTTCTGGACTGGATCGAGGAGCGTCACCCCACCACGCCGATCCTCCTCGGCGGATTCTCCTTTGGGGCCAGGATCAGCCTCGACGTAGGGATCGCCGACGGTAGAGCCAGCGCCCTCTTCGGCCTGGGCCTTCCGCTGACGATGTACGACTTCAGCTTCCTGAACGGGCTCGAAAAGCCCCTCCTACTCGTGCAAGGGGAACTCGACGAATTTGGAGGGAGCGATTCGCTGGCCGACATTGCTCGACACTTGGCGGGGCCCATAACGGTTCAAGGCATTCAGGGGGCCGATCATTTCTTCAATGATCGTTTCGAGGAACTCCAGGCAGTCATGCGGGAGTATTTCTCCGAGGGTCCCGGCGCAGCCCCGTTTGCGGCGACAGCGGTGAGGTGAAGTCAGGGAGGGGACCGTGAGAGACCGGACGAAGGTGCTCGCGAGTCTTGAGGCAACCTACCGGGAAGCCTTCGAGCGAGCGAAGGAGAGGGGCAACCGGGACGAGATGTCCCGTCTCGACCTGGACTTCCAGCGAGATCAGCTTCAGCTGGAAGTGCTCTTGGACATCCGGGATCTGGTGTCGCTCGAGCGCGAGACCTCGTCGAAGCCAATCAAGGAGGACAGGTCGTTGATCGACGAAGGATCCGCGCTCATCGAGAAGGCAGGTGCGCTTCGGCGGATGACGAGGCTCCGCTGATGCGCCCATCGCACGGGGCGGGCGACCCTGCGCCAGCTCTTCGCCATCCGGACGCCGGTTGAAGATCTATACCCGGACCGGCGATGCGGGCGAGACCGGACTGCTTGGTGGTGGGCGGGTCGGCAAGGCGGACCCAAGCGTCGAGGCGTTAGGGGCGATCGATGAGCTGAACGCCGCGATTGGGCGTGCGCTCGGGGAGCTTGAGAGGGAGCAGTCGGCGGTGCGGCTCGCCCTGATTCAGCACGACCTCTTCGTCCTCGGCTCGCACATGGCCTGTACGTCCCGGCTCTCCGGGAGCGGGCGAGCCCGCCTCCCCGCCCTCCCGAGCTCGCGGCCGGCGGAGATGGAAGGATGGATCGACGAGGCGGAAGCGGGACTTCCCCCCCTTCGAGCCTTCATCCTGCCCGGGGGGAGCCCGGCGGCCCGCGAGCTCCATCTCTCCCGCACCGTGTGCCGGAGGGCGGAACGGCGAGTCGTTGCACTTGGGGACGGGGGGGCGGAGGTCAGCTTTGCGGTGCGGTACTTGAACCGGCTCTCGGATTTCCTGTTCGTCCTCGCGAGGTCCGAGAACCAGGCGGCAGGGATCGAAGACATTCCCTGGAGGGGTGAGCCCGCATGATCGAGAGGCCATTTGCCATCGAGCTTTCCGACGGAGAGACGCTCCATGGGGAGGTCCGTTCTCCGGAGGGAGAGCCGCCCTCCAGCGCCGTGGTAGTGGTGCACGGCTTCAAGGGGTTCAAGGACTGGGGTTTCTTCCCGCACCTCTGCGAATGCCTGACCCGGGACGGCCATGCCGTCGTTTCGTTCAACTTCTCGCTGAACGGGATCGGAGACGATCCCACGGCTTTCACCGACCTCGAGGCCTTCGGGCGGAATACCCTGACCCGCGAGGTGGGGGAGATCCTTCGGGTCCTTCGCGAAGTCCAGGAAGGCGGGATCATTCCCGTTCCGCCGACCCGGGTGGGGCTCCTCGGTCATTCGCGGGGAGGCGGAGGCGCGATCGTGGCAGCACGTGACGCCGACATGGTCCACGCGCTGGTCACGTGGGCTGCGCTCGCCGCCTTCGACCGCTTCAGTCCGGCGGTGAAGGAGGAGTGGCGCCGGGACGGGCGCATCTATGTGGAGAATGCAAGAACCGGCCAGGAGATGCCGCTCGATCTGAGCCTCCTCGAGGACTACGAGGCAAACCGGGAGCGCCTCAATATCGAGGCGGCAGCCGGCGCGATCACAGGGGTCCCGTGGCTGATCGTTCACGGGGAGGAAGACCGGTCCGTCCCGGTCGAGGATGCCCGTCGGCTTGCTGCCGCGAGTCCGCACGCGGCCCTGGAGCTGATCCCCGAGGCCGGGCACACCTTCGAGACCGGGCATCCTTTTCAGGGGTCGACCCCCGCCCTTGAACGCGCGATACGCGAGACGCGCGAGCACCTTCTCCGCTATCTCTGTCCAGAGCCGAAGGCACCGGACGACTGAGGCCCCGGAGTGGCCACACCTTTGCTGGCAGCCGCGCCGGGGCGTTGAGGGAGCCGCCGGAGAGCTACCCCGCTGGCCCGGTTGCGTCGGGCGCTGCGCCACTCTCGCTGCCCGGGCTCGGCTCCCCGGAGGCGGAGGGTGGATCCGACTCCGCTTCGCGCCCTCGGTCCCAAGCCGTCCGCACATCGGCGCAGATTTTCTGCGCCCCCGCCTTCACCTCCTCCCACCCATCTTGAGAGGCGGCCTTCAGCTCTTGGATCCGCACGCGCGCTTCGGCCAGCTTCAGCTTCAGCGCGGAGTCGTCGGAGAGGACTCCGGCCCGAAAGTCCGCCTCCGCGTCCCGCGCCCAGTCGGCGAGTTCATCAATTCGCGCCTCGAGCTCCCTGAGCTTCGCTCGGACGCGCTCCTTGTACTCGTCTTTCCGGTTCTTCCCTTTGCCCTCTTCCATCGTCGCCTCGCTGACCGGTGTCGAACGGTCCGGAGTGCTCCTCAGGCTAGCAGTGCGCCTCGTATACCTTCTTCAGCACCGAGGCGATCATCTCCGGGTGATGGCCCTCGATCTGGTGCCGCTCGAGCATCCAAACGACCTCACCCTCGTGGAGGAGCGCGACGGCGGGCGAGGAGGGCCGGTAGCCCGGGAAGTACTCGCGCGCCCGCGCCGTTGCCTCGATGTCCTGGCCGGCGAAAACGGTGGTGAGCAGCGCGGGCCGAGGACTCTCCTCGTCCCCGAGAGACAGGGCGACGGCCGGGCGCATCCCGCCTGCGGCGCACCCGCACACCGAGTTGACGACCACGAGGACGGGATCCGGGGTATCCGCGAGTGCCCCGTCGACCTCGTCAGCGGACCGAAGCTCCTGAAAGCCGATTCGAACGAGGTCCTCCCGCATCGGAGCGACCAACATCTCTGGGTATGGCATCTTGCCTCCGTGTCTGACACATGTTGGATCGCCGGCACGTCCCGCTCTGGGCAGGCGGCGATTCGTTTGCCGGGGCTCAAGGTGCTAGCCCCATGAATCGTCCATACCCCCGGAACGCGTCCATGTGCGCCCGAGGGGCGCCTTGCAGAAGGCTCGCCCCGAAGGCGATCTTCCCCAAGCTTGGTATACGAGCGCCTTCGGCCCGCTATGAAGACGAATCCCGAGAAGAAACGCAGGAAGCGTAGCCTTGCCCGGTGGCTGAGGCTTGCGGTGCTTACGCCCGTGATCTCCTCGGCGTGCGTGGTCAGCTGTGCACCCGACGTTCTTCCCGATGCGCGTGCGGGGCTCGGCCGGCCGGCGGAGACGGAGGAAGACTGGGCCATCGCCCGGAGCACCCTCGCCTGGGCGCTGGAGGAGGGGCTTCATGAGCGGCCGATCGGCGAAACCGTGACCGCGATCGCGCACTCCTTCGTCGGGGTCCCCTATGAGCCGGGGACGCTAGAGCTCGCGGGGCCTGAGCAGCTCGTGGTGAACCTCCGCGCCTTCGACTGCGTCACGCTCGTCGAGCACGTGCTGGTCCTCGCCCGCCTTACCTTGGCGAGCGACCCGGACCTCCTCGAGAGCGAGGTGACGTTTCGCGAGCGCTACCGCGACGAGCTCCGCCGCCTCCGGTACCGTGGCGGGATCCTCGCGGGGTATCCGAGCCGGCTTCACTACTTCTCCGAGTGGATCCGCGACGCGGAGGCGAAGGGCGTCGTTCGGTCCCTGGCGCGCGATCTGGGGGGGATCCTGGACCCACGGCCGGTCCACTTCATGACCGAGAACCCGGACGCCTACCGGCAACTCGGCGAGGACGGGAACGTCCTCCCCGCGATTCGGGAGATGGAGGAGGATCTCACGGCTCAGCCCCGATACTATATCCCGGAGTCCCAGATCGAGCCTCGCGAGGAGGGGATCGAGAACGGTGACGTGATCGCGGCGGTGAGCGCCCTGGACGGTCTCGACATCGCGCACACGGGGATCGCCGTCTGGAGAGGGGACCGGCTGCACCTCCTCCACGCCCCCTTGGTGGGCGATTCGGTCGAGATCTCGGAACGGCCGTTGGCCGAGCGCATCCAGGGCTTCTCGAGCCAGATGGGAATCATGGTCGCTCGTCCGCTCGCCCCCGAATGAGCGGCTGCATCCGCTCCGGTGGCGCAGCCTGCGCCTGGAGGCGGTCGGTCGCGCCGCTCCCTTGCCCCGCCCCCCGAAGCGGAGGATCCTAAGTGAGCGGCCCCGGTCCTCCCCACTCCCCCTCAGTGTCCCGTTCCTTCGTTTCCGAGCTCCTCATGCCCCAGCATGTGAATAACCTCGGAAACGTCTTTGGGGGCGTCGTCCTCTCGATGGTGGACCGGGCGGCGGCGGTTGCCGCGATGCGCCACTCCGGGCGTCCGTGCGTGACCGTCGCGATCGATCGGGTGGACTTTCGCGAGCCGGTCTACTCGGGCGAGCTCGTCACCTGCTCCGCTCAGGTGAACTACGTGGGCCGGACCTCGATGGAGGTCGGCGTCCACGTAGAGGCGGAGAACCTCCTCACCGGCACGCGTCGGCACACGAACACCTGCTACCTCACCTTCGTCGCGATCGACGAGCGGGGCGAGCCCGTGCCGGTCCCGCCGCTCGAACTCGAGACGGATGCGGAGCGGCAGCGGTTCCGCGAGGGAGAGAGGCGCCGGGACGTCCGGATCGCGCTCGAGAGGGAGCTGCGGGGTGCCGGGACGGATGATTCCCCCGGCAAGTGAGGTCAGGCGCGCTCGAGAACCATCGCGAACCCCATCCCCCCGGCCGCGCACACCGTGAGAAGGCCGAAGTGGCCGTCCCGGCGTCGAAGCTCGTTTGCGAGGGTCAGCGTGATCCTGGCCCCGGTCGCGCCGAAGGGGTGACCGAGGGCGATCGAGCCCCCCATCACGTTGATCTGGTCCTCCGGGGGGTGCCCGACGGCCCGGCTCCGCCCCAGCTCCTTCCTCGCGAACGCCTCCGAATCGAGTGCCTGCAGGTTCGAGAGGACCTGCGCCGAGAAGGCCTCGTGCATCTCCATCAAGTCGATCTCGCCCATCGTGAGATTCGCCCGGTCGAGAGCCACTGGGACGGCGTAGGCCGGTCCCTGGAGGAGCTGCCCCCCGGGGTCGAGTGCCGAGACCGCGCAGCTCCGGATCCACGCTAGGGGCCGGACGCCGTACTCCTCGAGCGCGTTCTCCGACATGAGCACCACCGCAGCGGCACCGTCGGTGAGCGGGGACGAATTCGCGGCAGTGACGGATCCGTGCCTCCGGTCGAAGACGGGGCTCAGCTTCGCCATCGCCTCGAGGCTTGTGGCAGGGCGGATCCCGGTGTCCCGCTCGACGACTCGCTCATAGGACGGGGGGAGGTAGACGGCCGCGATCTCGGCCGCGAGACGCCCGTCCTCCGTCCCCGAAGCGGCGAGCCGGTGGGACCGGCTCGCCCATGCGTCCTGTGCCTCGCGTGTGATCCCGTTCTCCTTCGCCATCCGCTCCGCCGCCTCGCCCATCGTCTCGCCCGTCGTGGGTTCGGCGATCTGTGGGTGGACGGGGAGAAGGTCCCGCGGTCGCATCCGGGAGAAGACGCCGAGGCGATCCTTGAGCGACTTGGCCTTCGAAGACTCGACGAGGATGCGCGCGAGCCGGTCGGACACTGTGATGGGAATGTGCGTCAGCGACTCGGCGCCCCCGGCCACGACGACGTCCGCCTGCCCCGCATCGATGAGGTTGGCGCCGTCCGCGATCGCTTGGTTCGCGGATGCGCAGGCCCGGGAGACCGTGTGCGCGGGGACCTCCTTCGGTAGGATGCCGAGCCCCACCTCGCGCGCGATGTTCGGGGCCTGAGGGTCGTGGACGACGGTCCCGAACACGAGTTGATCGACGGCTTCGCCCGGAAGCTCCGCACGGGCGAGCGCCTCCCCGACCGCAATCTTCCCGAGATCGATCGCACTCAGATCCCGAAAGTCGCTACCCGCCTTGGTGAAGGGCGTCCTGCATCCGGTCACGACCGCGGCTCTCATACTCCCTCCCTACCCTCCCGAAAGCTCCATTGTGCCCTAGTATTCGGTCACCGGGCTCGGTACCCTTCGGCTGCGTCACACGCGCCGCGCTTTCCCGGGTCGTCGGCGCCCCCGCTGGGTTTCGGGCACTCGTCACGGGATCGACGCCATGCGCGCAATAGAATTCCACGTGGGTGCTCCTCGCTACCTCCTCGCCCGCTCGCTCGGGAGGGTAAGCGAGTCGGCCACCTTCGGGTTCCTCAGCGGACTCCGGTTGAGGGAGCGCCCCGCGCCGGAGGCCCCTGGGCCCGGGTGGGCCCGGCTCCGGGTGCTAGGCTGCGGGATCTGCGGGTCGGACATCGGGAACCTGACGTACGCCTCGAGCCCGATCATGGAGCCCTTCGGCTCCTTTCCCGCCGTGCTTGGCCACGAGATCCTCGCCGAGGTCGAGTCCGTGGGAAGCGAGGTGACACGGGTCGAGCCGGGCCAGCGCGTGGCCGTCGATCCGATGCTCTCCTGCGATGTTCGGGGATTCACGTCGGACAAGAGGTGCCGCTCCTGCCGACAGGGCCGCCACGGCACCTGCGAGATGGCGGGCGAGGAGGGGGCGCTACGGATCGGCTCCGGGCATCTGAGCCGCGGGCTCACGATCGGGTATCACCGTGACCTCCCCGGCGGATGGGGAGAGCGGATGATTGCACACGAGTCGCAGCTCTTTCCCCTAGATCCCAGGATCCCGAGTCGGCTCGGCGTCCTGGTCGAGCCGCTCTCGATCGGGGTGCATGCAGTCCTGAACGCGCCCCCCGATTCTCGGGAAGACATCCTTGTGATCGGCTCGGGGCCGATCGCCTTCGGCACGATCTGGGCCCTCAGGTCGACCGGCTTCGACGGGAGCATCGTGGCGCAGATGAAGCGGCCCCACGAAGCCCGGCTAGCGCACGCCCTCGGAGCGACAGAGGTGGTGGCCCCCGGGGACGAGGCCCGGGCCGCGCTCATCGAGACGGGCGCGCAGGCGTATCAGCCTATCGTCGGTCCGGAGGTCTACTCGGCGGGCGGGTTCAGCCGAGTATATGACTGCGTAGGGAGCGTCTCGTCGCTCGATCAGGCGCTTCGGTACTCGGCCCCGCGGGGCACGGTGACACTCCTGGGGTGCGCGGGTGAACTCCGGAAACTCGACCTCTCGCTCGTGTGGGCGAGAGAGCTCAAGATCCGGGGCTTCGTGGTCTACGGACGGGAGCAGTGGTCGGGGCGGGATCTTCACACGATGGAAGTCACGCAGGAGCTCCTGCTGGCGACGAGGGCGCCGCTCGAGGAGATGGTGACGCACGTCTTTCCTCTCGCCGAGTACCGGCACGCGCTGTCTGCGGCCAGGAACCACCGAAAGAGCGGGGCGATCCGGGTCGTGCTCACGCCCACGAGCGCTGGGCTCCCGTAACGTAATCGGGTGCCCCGGGGCAGGTGTGCTCCGGATCGCCAAGGTGACCTGGGGATGATCCCGGTGGCCTCGCGTATGTGGGGGAGTGCTGTGGAAAATGCTTGCTTCGCCTCCGCGACACTTCAGGGTAAGTACCATCCCCGGACATATATCGAGTCGCTGCCTCATTCCACATGTACCCAGGTGTCGTCGACATCCCAAGCCGCCGTGGCCGCGACGCGAGTTCAGGCAGGCCACGCCCCCGGGACGAGGACACGACTTGATTCGTGCGTCGGCTACGGCGGGAGCGGGCGGGTTCCCGACGACCGGCTGGTTCCGGTTCGTCTTGAAATGAACCTTGGGACCTGCGCCACCCCTCGCGCCCGATGCGGTCAGATCGTTCGGGACCGGGTGGCGATGCGGCTTGAGAAGGTTTCGCCCGAGACGCCGATCCCTTCGATTCGCAGGAGTGCGACCTTCCGGGGAAGCCCTCCCGAGAATCCGCCGAGGCGGGCCGCGCCCGTGACGACCCGGTGACAGGGGATGATGACGGGGAGGGGATTCCACCCGACGGCCTGTCCGACGGCGCGTGCCGAGCCCTGCCCGATCCGCCGGCAGATCTCCCCGTAGCTTGCCGTCTCCCCGAAGGGGATGGCCCGGAGCTCCTCCAGGACGCGGGCGCGAAAGGGAGTCGCGGCCTCGAGGTCGAGCGGGAGATCGAAGCTTCTCCGGTGGCCCGCGAGGTACTCGTGGAGCTGCCGGAGCGCCTCGCGTTCGAGGGCGCCCTCCCTCCCTCCGCCCCCGTCGGGGGCGCTCCGCAACCTGTTCGCTGCGGCCGCCGGGCACGGACCGGAGAATCGAACCCCGCTTACCCCGCGCGCGCTCACCTCGACCGAGAGCGTCTCGAAGAGGGGATCCATCTACCTACTCAGCCGGATCCGCCGGTGTCCCCTCGCTCCCCGAGCGGGTCTGGCGGACCGCCTCCTGCAGCGCATCGAAGCCAAGGAGCGCGCACTTCACCCGGATCGGGAACTTGGAGACGCCCTCGAGGGCCCGGAGGTCCTTCAGGGAGCGGTCCCCGGCCGCGTCGGGATCCCCGTGCATCATCTGCGTGAACCTGCGGGCGAGCCCGATCGCCTCCTCGATCGACCGATCCTTGAGCATCGTGGTCATCATCGAGACGGAGGCCTGCGAGATCGAGCAGCCCTCCCCTAGGAAGCGAAGGTCCCGGATCACCTCGCCCTCGATCTTCAGCTGCAGCTTGATCTCGTCGCCGCACGCCGGGTTTCGCATATGGACCTCGACGGTGCGGTCCTCGAGGAGGCCCCGGTTCCTAGGCTTCTTGTAGTGCTCGAGGATGAGCTGCTGGTATAGCGAGTTCAGCTGGACGTCGGGCACGCGGTCCATGCGCTTACTCCTAGGGCGACCCGAAGATGGATCGCACGGTCTCGAGCCCCTTCACGAGGCGGTCCACCTCCTCCCTCGTGCTGTAGAGGTAGAAGGAGGCGCGCGCCATCGCGCCGACCTCGAAGCGCTCCATGACGAGCTGGGCGCAGTGGTGGCCCGCCCGGACCGCGATTCCCTCCCGGTCGAGCACCGTCGAGATGTCGTGGGGATGTGCCTCGTCCATACAGAAGGAGAGGATCCCGGAGCGCTCCCCGGCGGGTGGCCCGAAGAGGCGGAGCCCCGGGATCTCTCCGAGTGCGCCGACCGCGTACTCGGTCAGCTCCTGCTCGTGTGCGAGGATCTTCTCCGGCCCGATGTCCCTCAGATACCTCGCCGCTGCCGCCATCCCGATCGCCCCCGCGATGTTCGGGGTCCCCGCCTCGAACTTGTGGGGAAGACTCGCCCACGTGGACTCGTGGCGCCGAACGAGATCGATCATCTCGCCACCCCCCTGGTAGGGCGGCATCTCCTCGAGCACCTCGCGCCGCACCCAGAGCGCGCCGCTCCCCGTCGGACCGCACATCTTGTGGCCGGAAAAGGCGTAGAAGTCGGCTCCGAGCTCCCCTACGTCCACGGGGTGGTGCCCCGCACCCTGCGCCCCGTCGACGAGGAGGAGCGCGCCCGCGTCGTGCACCTGCCGGGCGAGCTCCCGGATCGGGTTTATTGTCCCGAGGGCGTTCGAGACGTGGCCGACCGCGGCGATTCGTACCCGCCCCCCGGCGAGGATCCCGGGGAGTGCCTCGAGGATGAGTCGCCCGTCGTCGTCGATCTCCAGGTAGCGGAGGGTCGCACCCGTCTTCTTCGCCACGAGCTGCCAGGGGACCAGGTTCGAGTGATGCTCCATCTCGGTGAGGAGGATCTCGTCCCTCGGCCCGAGGTTCGCCTCCCCCCAGCTCGCCACGGCCAGATTGATGGACTCCGTCGTCCCCCGGGTGAAGATGAGCTCGGAGGGCGACGGCGCCCCGACCCACTCCGCCACGGTGACGCGGGCGGCCTCGTACGCCTCTGTCGCCCGCCGGCTGAGCTCGTGGAGCCCGCGGTGGACGTTCGCGTTGTCGCTCGCGTAGTAGTCGCGGAGCGCATCCAGGACGGTGCTCGGCTTCTGGGCCGTGGCTGCGCTGTCAAGATAGGCGAGCGGATAGCCGTTCACCCGCTCGTTGAGGATCGGGAAGTCGCGGCGAATCCTCTCGACGTCGAGAACGGAGCTTTGGGGCGGGGGCGTGGCTACGCCGGTCCCACTCACGACTCGGCCGCGACGTAGACATCCTCGCCCCGGACTTCCGCGCGGTACGTCTTCACGGGCCGGACTGCGGGCAGGCTGAGCGCCCGCCCGCTCCGGAGATCGAAGCGGGCCCCGTGAAGGACGCACTCAAGCTTGCCGTCCATGACCTCGCCCTCAGAGAGGGGGAAGTCCTCGTGGGAGCAGCAGTCCTCGAGTGCGAAGATCTCGCCCTCCCACCGGGCGAGTACGATCGCCTCCCCATTCGCGGAGACCTTCCGAAGGCACCCCTCGCCGGCGCACTCCACCGTCGTGGCGACTCGGACCCAATCAGGCACGGAGCCGTTCCTCGATGAGCCCGGAGACCTTCTCCACGACCCCGCCGAGGGGGAGCCGGGAGAGGACCTCACCGAGGAACCCCGTCACGGCGAGCCGCTGCGCCTGTGCCCGCGTGAGTCCCCGGCTCATCAGGTAGAAGAGGTGTTCCCGGTCGAGCTGCCCCACGGTTGCGCCGTGGGAGCAGCGAACGTCGTCCGCCTCGATCTCGAGGTTCGGGAGGGATTCCGCCCGGGCGTACTCAGAGAGGATGAGGTTACGGTTCGTCTGATACGCGTCCGTCTGCTGCGCCCCAGGGTGGACCTTGATGATCCCCCGGAATACCGCGCGCGCCGCCCCGTCGAGCGCCCCCTTGTAGAGGAGGTCGCTCTTCGTGTGCGGGGCCCGGTGGTTCTGGCGGGTATTGTGGTCGAAGTGCTGATCCCCCTCCGCGAAGTAGAGGCCGAGCATGTCCGAGTTCGCTCCCGGCCCCCGCAGCTCCGCAATCAGGTCGACGCGCGCCACCGAGGCCCCGAAGCTCACGTTCAACGTGTCGAGCGTCGAGTCGCCGTCGGCGAGGGTACGCTGCTGCGAGAGGTGGAAGGCGCCTCGCCCCATCCGCTGGAGGGAGACGAACTGCACCTGCGCCCCCCGTCGGGCATAGACCTCGACGGCTGAGGAGACGAGCGTCTGCTGCGGGAAGTCGGAGGAGAGCGCCTCGTCCACGAAGGAGACTCGGCTCCCCTCCTCCGCCACGATCAGCGTGCGTGTGAAGACGGCCCGACCCGGTGCGGAAAGCCAGCGCGTCGCATGGACTGGGAGCTCCATCCGGACGCCCTTCGGGACGTAGAGGAGGACGCCGTCCGTCCAGAGCGCGGCGTTTAGTGCCTGGAACTTCCCGAAGCTTGCCGGGAGCGCTTCCGTCGCGAGCCGCCCCCCGAGGAGCTCCGGGTACTCCTCGACCGCTCGGGCGAGGGAGGTGAGGAGGACTCCCTCCCGGGCGAGTTCCTCCGAGAGGTCCACGTGGGCGACCGAACCCTCGAGGTCCACCAGATGCCCCGCCGCCGCCCAGTCCGAGCGAACGGCGGCTGCGAGCGCTTCCGGCGTCTCTGCGGGGGCAAAGCCCTTCTCCTCCCTCGGAAGAAGGCGAAGCTCACCGAGACGGAGCTTCCTCGAGAGGTCTGTATAGCGCCACTCCTCATCCTTCGTAGTAGGCATCGGAGTCGCTTCGTAGATCCTCCACGCCTCGAGACGCCGCTCTCTCAGCCACGCCGGTCCCGAGGCGGCGAGCGCCTCCACCGTGCCGCGGTCTATCTCGAGAAGCGAGCCGCCGGCCTCCGTGGGTGCCCGAAGGAGCGTCGCCGCGGAGTCGGACATCACCCTACGGAACCCTCCATCTCGAGTTCGATGAGGCGGTTCAGCTCAACCGCATATTCGAGGGGAAGGAGCTTCGCGATCGGTTCGATGAAGCCCCGAACGATGAGCGCCATCGCCTCCTCCTTCGACATCCCGCGGCTCATGAGGTAGAAGAGCTGCTCGTCGCCGACCTTGGAGACCGTCGCCTCGTGCCCGACGGTGGCATCCTGCTCTTCGATCTCGATGTACGGGTAGGTGTCCGTTCGCGAGGTGTCGTTGATGAGGAGCGCGTCGCATTCGACGTTCGAGCGAGCGTGCCTGGAGCCCTCGTACACCTTGCAGAGCCCCCGGTACGTCGAACGGCCCGTCCCCTTCGAGATCGACTTGGAGATGATCTGCGACGAGGTATTCGGGGCAGCGTGCACGACCTTCCCCCCCGTGTCCTGGTGCTGCCCGTTGCCGGCGTACGCGATCGAGAGGATCGAGCCGTGCGCCCCCTCTCCCACGAGGAAGCAGGAGGGGTACTTCATCGTCAGCTTCGAGCCCAGGTTCCCGTCGAGCCACTCCATCGTCGCGTTCTCGTGCACCAGCGCCCGCTGGGTCACAAGGTTGTACATGTTGTTGGACCAATTCTGGATCGTGGTATAGCGGAAGTGCGCCCCGCCCTTCACCACGATCTCGATTACGCCGGAGTGGAAGGACTCCGTCGAGTACACGGGCGCCGTGCACCCCTCGATGTAGTGCGCCGTCGAGCCCTCGTCGGCGATGATGAGCGTCCGCTCGAACTGGCCCATCTGCTCCTGGTTCACCCGGAAGTACGCCTGAAGCGGGGTGTCCAGATCGACGCCCTTCGGGATGTAGACGAACGACCCCCCGGACCAGACGGCGGAGTTCATCGCCGAGAACTTGTTGTCCGCTGAGGGAATCACGGTCCCGAAGTGCTCCCGGAAGAGCTCGGGGTGGTTCTTGAGACCATCCTCGATCGAGTCGAAGATCACGCCCTTCTTGTCCCACTCCTCCTTGAGGGAGTGATAGACCATCTCGGATTCGTACTGGGCGCCTACTCCCGCGAGGATCTTCTGCTCGGCCTCCGGGATCCCGAGCTTCTCGAAGGTCTCCTTGATGTTCGTCGGAACGTCGTCCCAGGAGCGTTCCATCTTCTCCTGCGGGCGTACGTAGAAGTAGATCTGGTCGAGTACGGCCTCGAGGTTCGAGAGGTCGCCGCCCCATGTCGGCATCGGCTTCGCGTTGTAGATCTTCAGCGCCCGGAGCCGGAACTCGAGCATCCACGCCGGCTCCTGCTTCTGTGCGGAAATCTCGCGCACCACCCTCTCGTTCAGCCCCCGCCCGGAGCGGAATACAGGCTCGTCCTCGGTGATGAAGTGGTACTTGTACTGGTCTAGGCCCAGGTCCTGGACGAGTTCATTCTGTGGCATGTTCCCTCAGCTTACCGGAGTTCGGAACTGCTCGTAGCCCTCGGACTCGAGCTC
The DNA here is from genome assembly GCA_965206975.1 of Longimicrobiales bacterium. Lineage (GTDB taxonomy): Bacteria > Gemmatimonadota > Gemmatimonadetes > Longimicrobiales > Gaopeijiaceae > JAAXGI01. The sequence continues at coordinate 1,365,164 of OZ242253.1, forward strand.
CTCGGCGAGCACCGCCCCGCCCGAGCGGACGATCCGGCCGTCGACCATCACGTGCACGTGGTCGGGCCGGATGTAGTTGAGGAGCCGCTGGTAGTGCGTGATGATGAGGACGGTCATCCCAGGGTCCTCCCGGCTCAGCGTCTTCACCCCGTCGGCGACAACCTGAAGGGCGTCGATATCGAGGCCTGAGTCCGTCTCGTCCATCACGGCGAGCCGCGGACGGAGGACGGCCATCTGGAGGATCTCGTTTCGCTTCTTCTCGCCCCCGGAGAACCCGTCGTTCACCGGCCGCTCGGCGAAGGAGGGATCCATGTCGAGGAGGTCCATTCGTTCGAGGAGCTCCTCCTGGAGGTCGAAGAGATCGAGCTCGTCGCCCTCGTCGAGGCGGGCCTGCATCGCGGTCCGAAGGAAGTTCGCGATCGAGACACCGGGGATCTCGACCGGATACTGAAACGCGAGGAACACGCCGAGGCGGGCACGCTCGTCCGGCTCGAGTTCGAGGATGTCCGCACCGTCGTACTCGACGCTCCCGGCCGTCGCCTCGTACCCGGGATGGCCGGCCAGGACCTTCGCGAGCGTGCTCTTTCCCGAGCCGTTCGGTCCCATGATGGCGTGAATCTCGCCGGGGCTGAGCTGCAGATCGACTCCGCGAAGGATCTCAACGTCCTCGTCGGCCACCTTCGCGTGAAGGTCGCGAACGGTGAGAATGGGGGCCTTGCTCATTTCCTAGTGGGTTAGGCGGATGCGTGGGAAAGCGAACTTCTTTAGAATGATTCTAATTAACTAATCGTACCTGCGGCTGCGGGGGGCGTCAAGTGGGTTTCGGGTGAGGCCTCCGTGGGGAAATCGGGACGCCGCCGGCCCCCAAGACCAGTGGTGCCATGCGGGTTTTCTTTCGAGGATGGCGAGGGCGAGGACCGGGAGCAGGTGGCCTCCAGCTCGGAGGCGTGCGCCTGGGCGCTCGCCCCTGGCTCGTACTCGGAGGGGGCGGCGTCCGGGGGCTCGCCCACCTCGGGGCGTTTCGCGTCCTTTCCGAGGCGGGGCTCCGGCCTTCCGGCATCGTCGGGACAAGTATCGGAGCGCTCGTGGGTGCGTGCCTCGCGGTGGGTAAGTCGATCGACGAGCTGGAGGCCGAGGCACTGGCCCTCACGCGGGAGCAGGTGGCGAGGATGCCGAGGCGCCTCCTCTGGGCCAAGGGGATACGGGACGAGGCGCTCTACCGGGGGAGCGTTTTTCGGCGCTATCTGGAGGGGGTCCTCCCGGAGGGCGGGTGGGAATCGCTTCGGATGCCCTTTCAGACGAACGCCGTAGAGCTCGGTAGCGGGGGGACCGAGTGGTTCGGGGTGGGGGCGAGGACGGACGTGTCGATCGTGGATGCGGTCTACGCCTCCGCCGCGCTCCCTGTCTTCTACCCTCCGTGCCGGATCCCAGGCGGGCTCTACGTGGACGGGGGCACGCGGGAGGCGCTACCGCTTTGCCGTGCCGAGGAACTCGGGGCGACCGGGATCGTGGCGATCGACGTCGGCGCGGAGGAGAGCGCGGACGCTGGGGAGACCGTGAAGCTCGGGATGCTGGCCGTGCACGAGCGCGTCTTCTCGATCATGTCCGGCCGTCACCGGAGGGCGAAAGTCGAGGGGTGGTCCGGCGCTCCGCTCCTCTACATTCGCCCGGAGGTGGGTGCCTTCGGTACCCTCGAGTTCGGCCGCCTGCCCCAAGTGATCGAGGCGGGCCGGATCGCGACCTTCGCCTCGGTCGGATCGTGAGGTGGCGCGCCTCGCCCGTGTCAGCGGACCCGGCGGGCCGCTAGCTCTCGAACCACGGCGTCGATTCGGACGCGAACCTCCCGTGCGGGGAGGGTTGCCCCGTTCGTGAGAATCGCGAAGATGACCTCCCGTCCGTCGGCCGTGACGAGGTAGCCGGAGAGCGAGTTCACGTGGCTCAACGATCCGGTCTTCGCGAATACCCGTCCTTCGAGTCCCTCAAGGCGTGAGGCAAGCGTCGTGCCCTCGACGCCCGGTTGGGCGAGGCCGGAGCGGAAGGCGTCGCCCCAGGGCTCGCGCCGGGCGTAGCGCAGGAGTGCCACGAGCGCCCGGGGGGAGATCAGGTTGTGGTTGGAGAGGCCCGATCCGTCTTCCCAGTTCACCTCTTCCGGACGGACCCCGGCCCTTGCCTCGAGGTGTTCCCCAATGACTCGGAAGCCCTCGGGCCAGCTCCCGCGCACACCTTTCTCCTGGCCCACGGTCCGGACGAGCTGCTCAGCGGTCCAGTTCTGGCTGGGTCCGAGGGTCGCGGCCACGACCTCACGGAGCGGGGGGGAGGGTGCACCCGCGACGCGAAGCATCTCGGCGCACGACGCAATCCGCCCGGACTCGCAGCTCCGCCCCAAGGGACGGCCTCGCTCCCAGAGGATCTCCGCTCCCCCCTCGGCGCGGATCCCCCGATCGGCGAGAACCCGCTCGAGAGCCGAGACGGCGAGGCGCACCGGATCGCGCGCAGCGCGGCGTAGCGTTCGCATCTCCCCTGCCCCCACCCGTCCCTCGACGATCCAGCGGCGCGACTCGGGAAGGTAGCTTGCCGCGAGATTCGCCGCCTCCCCCGCGGGGGCGGTGACTACGCGCGACAGGACGAAGGGGAGCACCACGCCGCCTGGCTCCCCGTCGTCCCGTCCGCGCGGCGCCCACTCGGCGGCGGCGGGCTCCCCCGCCCGTTCCGCGCCCCGGATCCGTATCTCGAGCTCCCCCCGGTCCACGGCGAAGGCGCCCCCCGTCGCTCCCGCCGTTACGGGAAGATCCTCGACCATCCACGACTCGGGCACCGACGTCGAGTCCCACGCGGAGGCGTCCACTAAGAGGCGTCCCGAGATCTCGTGGACCCCGGCCCCCCGGAGCGAGTCGGCGACGGCCTCGAGCGCACGTTCGCCCGAGGCGTGGAAGGGCTCGCCGAGCGTCGGGTCGCCGCTCGCGGGAAGGTAGAGATCTCCCTCGAGCTGCCCGTCCACCGGAAGCGAGCGGGCGAAGAAGGTCGTTTGCCACCTGTACTCGGCTCCGAGAAGGCCGAGTGCCGCGACGGTCACCGGGAGCTTCATGTTCGAGGCGGGGATGAAGAGCAGCTCCGGGTTCGCCTCGTAGAGACGCTCTCCGGAGAGGGCATCGACCGCGAGAATTCCCCAGTGAACACGGTCGAAGGGCGGCTCGGCGACGAGCGCGTCGAGCCGCTCGCCCGGCGACGGAGCGGCCGGGCCCGCACCCGCCATCGTGCCGACGCACCCAGCTCCGCCGAGGGCGACGAGCCCGAGCATCGATAGAGCCTGAGTGAAGCGTGCCGAACGCCTGCGGATCGTCACCGGTCTCCTTCCGTCTGTGTGAAGCGCCGCGCTGCGGGCGTGCAGCTCTCCAGGCACTCTCTCGCGAGCCGCCTCCCGTAGAAGATCGATTTCCGTGCTTCCCGAAGCAACGCGGGGCTGAAGATGGCACATCAGGCGCCCGTGCTCGGGCCGCGGCACGGGATCGCGGCTCACTTCCAGGCTGGCCCCGTCGAGGCGCTCGGCATCCGCACGCAGTGGTCGCATGTTCGCCGGCGAGGTGGAACTCCGCCGGGCCAGCTCGGCGTGCCGTGTCCACAGCGAGCGCGATTCGAACTGGCACATGGCAGTGGTCGGGGCGGCCTGTTCACAACCTCGCGAGGAGGAACCTTGGAGCGGGCTTGGGTCGGGCTCTCCCAGGTACGGACGGATGCGGTAGCGCCATGAGTTCGCAGCGGTGCCCGCCGGCCGGAACTTGGCCGACCGCGCCCGGTAGTTGTCGGGGAACGCCGAGGCCCCACCGAACCCGACCGTCCAACCCCGAGGTGCCCGAGACTTTGCGAAGCGCCCTTTCGCTCCTCGCGCTGGGTGCGGTGCTCCTCCCGGGAGAATCTGCCGCCCCCAATAGGGCGCGTCCCTGGGGGGAGTACGGCCACCGGATCGCAGCCGAGGCGGCGGCGGCCCGCCTTCCCCGCGAGATGCCCGCCTTCTTTCGGGATGAGCGAGAGCAGCTCGTCTATCTGAGCTCCGAGCCCGATCGCTGGCGTGAGGAGCACTTCCCCCAGATGCGCGAGGGCTTTCGCTACGATCACTACATCAACCTCGAGCGGATGCCGCTCGAGGCCCGGAGCGCGCGCGACCGCTGGTCCTTCCTTCAGGCGCTCAACGCGGCGGGCATCGCGAGCCCTCACCTGGAGGTCGGGTTCCTCCCCTTTCGGATCCTCGAGCTCTACCAGAGGCTCGAGAGCGGCTTTGCGAGGTGGCGGACGGAAGCGGACGGCGACCGCCGCGCGTGGATCGAGCGGCGGATCATGAACGATGCGGGGATCCTCGGCCACTACGTCACGGACGCCTCGAACCCGCACCATGCGACGATCCACTTCAATGGATGGGATGAGGCGGGGGCGCTGAACCCGGGCGGGTTCACGACGGACCGGGGTTTCCACGCCCGCTTCGAGTCGCGCTTCATCGCTTCCCACGTTCGGCCGGAGGCCGTCGCCCGGGAACTTCCGGGCGCGCCGGCGGAGATCCCGGACGTGCACCGTGCCGTGTGGGCGCTGATCGATGATTCCAGCTCGCAGGTTCGTCGACTCTATGAGCTCGAAGTGGACGTAGGCTTCGAGCCGGACTCGCCCCCCGACCCGGCCGCGCTTCGTTTCTCCGTGGAGCGGCTCGCCGCGGGAGCGCGCCTCCTCGCCGATCTGTGGTGGAGCGCGTGGACCCGAAGCGGAGGGCCGGATTCGGGCGCGAGCCTCTCCGCGCCCGTGCGGGAAGCGCCGAGCGCCATCCTCGTCAGCGTGGACGGGCTGCACGAGGCAGTCGGCGCCGACTGCCTCTGGCTCGCTCTCGCCCGGGCTGGCGCACCGGTGGCCGGTCACGACCCGACGCAGGCCTGGGTTCCACCCGGATACCGGGACCTCGCGGGGAGCGCGGGAGACGAGGCCCGGGCCCGGCGGGAGGAAGCGGCGCGCCTTCTCGGGGTCGATGTCGAAGTCTCCCGCATCGGCCGGTAGCTAGCCCGCGTGGGCAGCCGTGCCCTTCGGCCCCGAGCGGGGCCGGGAGTGCTCGCAGGGTCCGTGCGCGCCGGGCCTCGTGCCGACGGCGCGCGCCCGGCGTTGTGACCGCGGCCGTAATCCTCGGCCACATCTCACGGCAGGTGGAATGCCGTTGTCACCGGTCACGATTCCGAGCACCCTCGGTCGGCTGATAGCCCTTGCTCTCGCCTCGGTTCCCTGGGTTCCGGAGGTGTTGGTGTTTCCCGACGTTGTTGCTCGGAGAGAACCATGGGGCGCGCCCTTTCGTCAGGGCACTGCGAGCATTCAGGATCTACATCTGCTAGGTGCCGCCGTTGTTGGCGATGCCCAGAACGTGTGGCACCACCTGCCGGGGGAGCGATCGCGCCGATATCCTCGGTCTCCCCGCAATCCTGCGGGATCTCCGGATGTCCGACCCCGGCGCACGAGACGACGAAGGAGGTGCCGCCTCCCGTCCTCGGGAGTTGCCGATGCCCGTGCCGCACCCCCGCCTTCCGGCGGCCGGGGGTGAGGCACGATTCGCGGATGGCCCGATACGGACGGGGCTAGAAGGTCAGCTCGAGCCCGATGTTCAGGCTTCTCGGGATCCCGAGGAAGACCTCGGCGTCATCCGCGTCATGGTCGCGGTCGAAGCTGTTGAAGCTCGAGTTGTCCACGGCATCTTGGACGTAGACCTCGTCCAACAAGTTGTAGACGTTCGCGAAGACCCGGATGTCGCCGCCCCGCCAGGCGGGGATGATGCCGGCGAGGTTGTAGGCCGTGTGCAGATCGAAAACGGTGTATCCGGGGACCTCCCAAGGCTGGGTGCGATCGTCCGGATCGGTGCGATCAAAGGGGCTGAATTCCGCATAGTGGTTCACGTGCGTTCTGGCCAGACCCTGGAGCATGAGGCCTCGGATGGGGAACACGGAGAGCCCGTAAGCGAACTGGGTCTGGGGTGCGTCCGCGACTCTCAGGTCCTTGATGTAGAAGGCGAATTCCTCGACGACGGTGCGGTCGTCCGACACGTACTCTCCGATCGCATCGTCCAGGTACTTCCAGTTTCCAATCGATGCAGCCCCGTCGAACCGCAGGAGTGGGAGCGGCTGATAGGCGGCCTCCAACTCGATCCCCATGTGGCGCGCGTCGACGCCAAGGAGGCTGACGAGCCCGTCGTTCCCATCGCCGTCAAGGTTTCGAACGAAGAGGTTACGGGTGCGGTCGCGCCACGTCGTGGCATACAGGTTCAGGTCCAGAGAGAGCGTGCGATCGAGGGATCGGTGGCGTGCTCCCGCTTCGAGCGAGAAGAACTTCTCGTTCTTGGGGTCTGGGTTTACCACGCCGCGGTTCTCGTCGATGACCCCATCGAAGATCGGAACCTTCGAGACGTAGCCGGCGTTCCCGAAGACCGACCAGGCCGCCGTCAGGTTGCGTTGAGCTCCGCCCTTGATCTGGAGTCCGTGCAGATTCCCGCTCTCGAGGACCAACGCTCGATTCGATCCGGGCGCGGCCCGGGTGAAGTTGTCGGTGAAGGCATAGGAGTTCATCGCCCAACCGACCATTCCCCACAGGCTGCCCGGGGCAGTGGATCGCTCTCCCTGTACGTAGGCTCCGAGCCAGTCGATCGTATTCGTATTGTCGAAGTTGATGCGGTCTCCGAGAGCTCGGCGTCTCTCTGCCTCGCCCCAGAAATCGGATGCGGTGTCGAGGTAAAACTCACCTCCGAGGAGATCCCGGACCTCGCGGTAGTGATCGACCTCGGCGGCCCTCCAATCCAGACCGACTTCACCGGTCCAGCCCGCTGCGAACTCCTTGCGTAGTTTGGAGATCGCTCCGACGGTCCACTGATTGTTCACGGAGTTGCGGAGGATGAAGCCGGATGAGCCGTCCTCTCGGGCCCGGTTCATCGCGATCGTGGCATCCCAGTCCGGAGTGCGCTGACCGTAGTCGGTCCGGAAGACGGCATCTCGGCTGGATCCGAAGGTTCCGGTGCCGCCACCCGCTCCCCCGGAGTAGTATGCCACGGTGGATAGGGAGAGTCCTTCGCCGAAGTATGCGTGCCAGTTCAGATTGGCCTGAGGTTTGTGGAAGTAGTTCTCGCGCTCGTTCAGGAAGCCGGACGAGAAGCGATCCTTGGTGCCGCTGTTGGGGCCGGTGCTCGCGAACTGCTTGCCCCGATACGCGGAGTTCACGGCGCCGACGTTCGGGCTTGCGGTTCGACCCGCCGCGGGGTAGTCGACCAGCGCTGCCGGATCGTAGTCGTCCAAGCTTTGGGCGAAGTCGCGGGAGAGCGTCCCGATATTCAGCTTGTACAGGTTCTGCCCGTGCTGTTGCGGAGCGCCCGCGAGGTAGAACTCGAGGCGGTGTTGGTCGTTGACGTCGTAGGAGGAGGCGAGGTAGTACGCCCACGCGTCCGTCCAAGTGGCGTGACCACCAAAGAAGCCTTCGTATATTCCATCGCCGCTCTTTCGCACGCCGGAGCCGGTCAGCGCGAATCCGCTCCCGAACCGTCCCGTCTGCACCGTGAAGGTTTCCTTGAGGAGATTACGGCCGAATCCCCAATTCCCCGACGAATCGATCGACCCTAACCCAGCCTCCTGCTTGTAGGAGAAGCCGGGACGCATCGAGGAAGGGTCCGTGATGACGTTCAGCGTCCCCCCGATAGACGGGGTCGCGAGGTTCACGGCCGACAGGCCCCGTTGCAGCTGGATGCTCGTGGCCGCGTCGCCGAGGCCGTCCCAGTTCGACCAGTAGACCCATCCGTTCTCCATGTCGTTCACGGGCACCCCGTTTATCATCACCGCCGTGTTCCGCTGGCTGAAGCCACGAACGTTGATGCGCGCGTCTCCCGCTCCGCCTCCCTGCATCGTGGAGTACGTACTCGGGGCCACGTTAAGGACAAGTGGCAGATCCCTGGAGCCCAGCTGCGCCCGGATCTGGGACTTCTCGATGTTCGAGAAGGCGACCGGAGTCCGCGATTCGTCCGCGACTGTGGCGAACACTTCGATGGCATCCAGGGCGATGGCCTCCCGCCGGAGCTCGAAGTCGATCGCGACCACCTCGCCCTCGTCTAGGAAGATCCCGTCGGACTGGACGCCGTCGGCTGCCTGGAGCACGTATCCTAGCATTCGGGCCTCCACCTCATACGGCCCCCCGGCCTGTACTCCGCCAACTGAATAGATGCCATCGGGGCGGCTGAGGACCCCCGCTTCAGTACCGTTCAGCTGGTGGGACACCACGATCTGGGCTCCGCCCACCGGATCTCCGCCTTCGTCCGTGACCGTGCCTGCCAGCGTCGCCGCCGAGGACTGGCCCCGGAGCCCGGGGGCGCCCAATAGTCCGGTAATCAACAACGACCAGATCAATGTTTTCGCGTTCATCGCTGCACCTGTGGAACGAATGACCCTTGTTCATGGCCCACAGCTCCTCACGTCCGGATGCTGCAGCCGCGCGTGCGGCCTAAGGATGCGTTTGGGCTCCTGCGGAAGTAGGGTCGGCCCGATCACCCTCCCGCAAAGCGGCGGTAAGGTCTTGCAGCCCGACCCAAGGTCCTGGCGCTCCTCGGAGGCCCCGGGCCGCCCGCGTCCGGCTTGGGGAGGGCTTCCGCACGTAGCCCTTCCGGCGCCAATTTGCGGCGGGCCGACCGGCCGGCGGTCGGCTGGGAGCATCGAGGTCGAGGCCTGAGTCCAAGCCGAAGAAGCCGAACAATGACCCAAGAGTCTTCGCAGGGCGCGGTTCACCATGAGCATGTCTCCGTTCTCGCCGCAATGGAAGAGGTGCTCGAACTCCGCGAGCGGATCCGGCGCCACGACTACCTGTACCACTCGGTCGGAGAGCCCGAGATCTCCGATGCCGCCTACGATCGACTCTTCCGCCGACTGCAGGCGCTCGAGCAAGCGTTCCCCGAGCTCGGGACCGAGGACTCGCCGACACGCCGAGTGGGCGCACCACCGAGGTCGGATCTCCCTTCAGTGGAGCACGCCGGTCCGATGCTCTCCCTCGACTCGACGCAGGACGAGGGCGAGGTGCGCCGCTTCGACGAGCGGATGCGGGGCGCGACCGGGAGCGACGTGGTCGAGTACATCCTCGAGCCCAAGCTCGACGGGGTTTCGATCGAGATCGTATACGAGAACGGTTTCCTTGTCCGCGCCGTCACCCGTGGCGACGGACGGGTGGGGGAGGGCGTGACCGACAACATCCGGACGATCCCATCCGTCCCGCTCCGCCTCTGGACCGGGGAACGTCCCGCCCCGCCCATCCTCTCCGTCCGGGGGGAGGTCCTCATGACCCTCTCCAGCTTCGAGGAGCTGAACCAGCGCCTCGTCGAAGAGAACGGGAAGCCGTACGCGAACCCGCGGAACGTGGCCTCGGGGGCGATCCGGCAGCTCGACTCGCGGATCACGGTGGAGCGCCCGCTCGACTGCTTCGTCTACGACGTACTCGATATCCGGGGCGCCGCCTTCGAGACGGACGGCGGCGTGCTCGGAGCGCTCAAGGAGTGGGGGTTTCGCCTCCCGGACCGGGTGCAGTCGGCCCGCGGCGTGGAGGAGATCCTCGAGTACCACACGGGCTATGTGGAGGATCGGGACACCCTCGACTACGAGATCGACGGGATCGTCATCAAGGTGAACGATCTTGGGGCACGGGCGGAGATGGGGTCGACCTCCCACCACCCGCGGTGGGCGCTCGCCTACAAGTTCGAGCCGAGGAAGGAGATTACCCTGATTCACCGTATCGCGGTGCAGGTGGGTCGGACCGGCGCGCTCACCCCGGTCGCACTCCTGCTCCCCGTCGAGGTCGGCGGAGTCACGGTGTCGAGGGCCAGCCTCCACAACCGGGAAGAGCTGGCCCGAAAGGACATCCGCGAGGGGGACCGCGTGAGGGTGCAGCGGGCGGGCGACGTGATCCCGCAGGTCGTCGACGTCCTCGACAGGGAGAGGGGGGAGAGGAGTCCGCCCTTTCGGATGCCCGAGACCTGCCCGAACTGCGGGACGCCCATCCTCGTGGTCGGCCCCGCTACCGTCTGCCCCAACCGGTTCGGGTGCTCGGCCCAGCTTCGGGGGCGGCTGATGCACTTCGCTTCCCGACACGGCCTCGACATCGAGGGCCTCGGTGTGGAGACGGCCTCGGCGCTCGTCGAGAAGGGGCTCGTCAGGGAGCTCGTGGCCCTCTTCGATCTAACGGAAGCGGAGCTCGAGGAGCTCCCCGGATTCGCCGCGACATCGGCGGCGAATCTCGTTCGATCCATTCAGAAACGCCGATCCACGGAGCTCCGGCGCTTCCTCTTCGGGCTCGGAATTCCGGGCGTGGGGACAAGCGTGGCGGGCGACCTCGCGACTCACTTCCAGCGTTTCGAGGCGCTTTTCGAGGCCGATGCCGATGCCCTGGCCGAGATTCGGGGGATCGGTCTCAAGATGGCCGAGGAGATCTCGTCCTTCCTTCACGACGAACGGACGGAGGCATCGGTCCGCGCCCTCTTCGGGAAAATGAAGACGCTGACCGCGCCGGCCCACGACGCACCGGCTGGCCGGTGGGAGGGGAAGCGGTTCGTCATCACCGGAGCCCTCGAGTCGATGCCGCGCTCCCGGGCGAAGGAGATCGTGGAGGCGGCGGGAGGCCGCGTTACCTCGGCCGTGAGCGAGGAGACGGACTTCCTGATCGAGGGAGGGAAGGCCGGCAAGAAGGCTTCGGTGGCCCGCGAGCTCGGCGTCGCCGTATGGACGGAGGAGGCGTTCCTGAGGGCGGCGGGCCTGGAGCAGCTCATCCCGGCGGGATGAGCTGCCCGGGGTCCGTGATCATTCGCCAGCCTCTTCGTGCATCGACGGCGGTTTCCCGGGCCCGTCCGACGGACCGTGCGGCACGCATGGACCTCCGGGTGTCTGAAGCCAGTAGAATACCGGAGGGATCAGGAACGCCGGTAGCGTGTCGGCTACCTCCGGAACGGCCGGAGTCCCCCCATAGGGCATGAGCCTATGCGGCGTCTGTCGTGAGTCGCCGGGATCCTGCCCCGCTACCCAACTGGATGCGCGATGCCGATCAGCGTCTTCGACATATTCAAAGTGGGGATCGGCCCCTCCAGCTCCCATACGGTCGGGCCCATGCGGGCCGCCCGTGCCTTCCTTCTCGAGCTTGAGCGAACGGGTCTCCTTGAGGAGACGACCCGGGTCCGGTGCGAGCTCTTCGGATCCCTCGCGCTCACGGGGCGAGGCCACGGAACGGACCTTGCGCTCCTGATGGGGCTCGAGGGGGAAGTGCCCGACCGGATCGACCCGGACGCCGTGGAGCCGGCGGTCGACCGGATTCGGGCGGAGGGGGAGATCCGCCTCCTCGGGCGGCGTCCGGTGGCCTTCGCGGAGGCGACCGACCTCGTCTTTCATCCCGGTACAACGCTCCCGGCCCACCCCAACGGACTCCGCTTCACCGCGACGGCGGGGGGGGAGCGGCCCTCGCACGACTACTATTCCGTTGGCGGAGGGGCCATCCTCCGTGCGGACGAGGTCGATGGCCCGCCAAGCGGGGAGGAGGTCCTGGAGGTTCCGTATCCATTCGGGAACGCGGCCGAACTCTTGGAGATGACGGAACATACGGGCGGATCGATCGACCGGCTCGTTCTCGCGAACGAGGAGGCGTGGCGGTCCCGAGAGGAGGTGAGGGCGGGTCTCCTTGAAATCTGGGGCGTCATGGAGGCGTGCGTGCGTCGGGGATTTGCCGCGACGGGCACCCTCCCCGGTGGTCTCAACCTGAAACGGCGGGCCCCACAGCTCTACCGAGACCTGATCGGCGAACCGCGGGAGAAGAATGTGCTTGAGTGGCTGAGCGCGTACGCCCTCGCCGTGAACGAGGAGAACGCCGCAGGGGGGCGCGTGGTCACGGCCCCGACGAACGGCGCGGCTGGGATCATCCCCGCCGTCGGCCACTACTACCTCGAGTTCTGCGACGGGCCCGACAGCGAAGGGATCATCCGGTATCTCCTGACGGCTGCAGCAATCGGGACCCTCTACAAGAAGAACGCCTCGATATCGGGCGCAGAAATGGGGTGCCAGGGAGAGGTCGGCGTCGCATGCTCGATGGCCGCGGGCGGGCTCACCTCGGCGCTCGGAGGGAGTAGCGGGCAGGTCGAGAACGCTGCCGAGATCGGGATGGAGCACAACCTGGGGCTGACGTGTGACCCGGTGAAGGGACTCGTGCAGATCCCCTGCATCGAGCGGAACGCGATGGCCTCGGCGAAGGCCGTGAGCGCCGCCCGCATCGCCCTACGGGGAGACGGCACCCACGTGGTGTCCCTCGATCAGGTGATCGCGACGATGCGTCAGACCGGGCGGGACATGCAGAGCATCTACAAGGAAACCTCGCTCGGGGGCCTGGCCGTAAACGTGACCGAGTGCTAGAACGGCGCGCCCGACGACGCTCGCCGGTCGCGCCTGCGAAAGTCCCTTACCGGGCCTGCCTGCGGCGCCCCGGGCTCGCGGCCGGCGGTGACGGACCGTCCGCAGGAAGCGCCCTCGGTCCGGGTCCGCTCCCGCAGCCCCGCTCGCGAAGCGGAGGCGCTACTCTCGGCGCTCCGGCGGATGCACCTGCAGTCGCCCGTACGCGACGAACGAGCACATCGCGAGGAGTACGAGGGCAGGGATAGCCTCTGCGAATTCGCCGCGCACGACGTGAACGAGGCCGGCTCCAACCATCGTGAGTGCGAGCCCGCCTGCCGCCACGGGTGTCAGGACTGGCGCGATCCCGGCGGCTTGGGGAGCAATGAGGCCGATGCTCCCGGCGACTTCAAGTACCCCGATCACTCTCGGTGACCACGTGGGAAGGTCCTCGGCCCAAGGGAACTGGGTCGGAAATTCGGATGCCGGCGTCACGAGCTTCACCCCGCCGGCGCCGAGGAAGACGAGTGCGAGGAGCAACTGCAGAACCCAAAGTGTTCTGTTCATGGCGAGCCGCCCCGCTTGGCCTGGGATGTCCTCCTTCGCGCAACCGCTGTCACGCAGACAATATGATAACGCAAGGGTCCGGTCGTCGAATGCTCCGCCCACAGGCCCTCTCCGTCACGTCGGCGCTTGCGCCTCCGGGCACGCGGCGCTATCGCTCCCTCCCGGCACGAGGCCGGGTGCAAGCAGCCGGACTAGCTTCCGGGCTCCCGGAGCGTGCGATGGGGGGACGATCGAGCGTGACGAGGCGGCCCGTCCCGAGCGCACGGAGTGGCCGCGCGAAGGAACTCGGAGCGCTCTCCCCGGCGCTTCGGGTGCGCCCGCCGGGCCCGGCATCCAGGGCGTTCGCCGAGCGGCTATCGGCCACCGAGTCCCGGAACGTCACGTACCTTGGAGAAGCGTTCCCCGTATTCTGGGAGGAGGCCAGGGGCGCCAACGTCCGGGATGTGGACGGGAACGTCTACATCGACCTCACAAGCGCTTTCGGTGTCGCCGCGGCCGGTCACTCCCATCCCCGCGTCGTAGCCGCGACCCAAGCTCAGGCAGCGAGACTCGCCCACGGGATGGGCGACGTACACCCTTCTGGCCTGAAGGTACGTCTGCTCGAGCGCCTCGCCCGCCTTTCCCCTTGGGAGGATGCCCGCGGGGTCCTGGCCTCCGCGGGTGCAGAGGCCGTCGAGATCGCACTCAAGACGGCTCAGCTGGCAACGGACCAGGTGGGGGTGATCGCCTTCGAGGGCGGATACCACGGTCTGACCCTGGGCGCGCTCGCCGCGACGAGTCGTGAGGACTTCCGGAGCCCCTTCACGAGACGCCTCCGGGAAGCGGTCTCCTTCGTCCCCTTTCCGGATCCACTGCGTGACCCCTGGGGTGAGCGGGAGCGCTGTCTCGCTGCCCTTGAGGATGCGATCCGGTGCGCGCGCGGCCGGGGCCGGCCGGCCGGTGCGATCATCGTCGAGCCGATCCAGGGGAGGGCCGGCGTGCGCGTGCCGCCGCCGGGGTTCCTCGCCGGGGTGGCCGAGCGGGCGCGGGAGGCCGGCGCTCTTCTCGTGTTCGACGAGATCTTCACGGGATTCGGCCGAACAGGTTCGCTCTTTGCGTGGGAAGACGAGGGGGTAGCCCCCGATCTTCTCTGCCTCGGGAAGGCGCTCGGGGGTGGCCTTCCGCTGAGCTGCTGCCTCGGGCCCGCCGAGACGATGGATTCGTGGCCGCTCTCCGAGGGAGAAGCGCTCCACACCTCCACCTTCCTCGGCCACCCGCTCTCGTGCGCGGCCTCCCTCGCCTTCCTCGATCTGCTTGAGGAGGAGGAGCTGGCGGCTCGGTCGAAGACGGAGGGAGAGCGCTTCCGACGCCTCCTCGCCCGCGCGCTTGAAGGGAATCCCCGGGTGAAGCAGATCCGGGGCCGCGGTCTCTTCATGGGTGTGGAGCTGAGCGACGGGGCGAGCGGCGGTCCGGGTCCCGGTCCGGCCGTCCAGTTGGCCCATATTCTGCTTGGCGACGGGATCCTGGTACTTCCAGCCGGCGAGCGGGGTGAGGTCCTCGAGATCACACCGCCGCTCACGATCGCCCGCTCGCAGATCGATGCGTCTATCGAGGCGATCGCGGTGCGGCTCCGCGGGTCCGACGAGCCGGGTCGCCACAGGTAGGGGGACTACGCGGTGATTTCCTCGCCTCCGTCCACGTTGATGACGTTGCCGGTGAGCCAATAGGTATCCGGCGAACAGAGTGCGAGGGCCGCTGCCGCCACGTCCTCAGGCGTCGTCAGCCGCCCGGACGGGTTCTGCGAGACCGCCCCCTGAAGGAGCGCTTCGTTCCCGGGAATCTTCCGGAGGGCCGGCGTATCCGTTACCCCCCCTCTCAAGGCATTGACGGTGATCCCGCGAGGGGCCAACTCGTACGCAAGCTGCCTGCAGTGAGACTCGAGCGCCGCCTTTGCGGCTGAGACCGGGCCGTACGAGGGAATCACACGATTCGATCCGGACGAGGTCATGGCGAAGATCCGGCCATTCGGGCCCATCAGGTCCCGGTCGACTATGGCACGCGTCCAGTCCACCAGCGAGTGTGCCATGACCCGAACCGTCATGTCCATCTGCGCGGGCGTGACCGCTCTCTCGCCCACGTAAGACCGGAGCGTACCGAAGGCGAGCGAGTGCATGAGGACGCCGATGTCCTCCCCCGCCGCAATCAGATCGCTCATCTGGCCCAGCGTCGCCTCCATCTTCGTGGGGTCGGCGGCGTTCACGTTGAAGAAATGGGCCTGGACCCCCGAGGCCTCGAGCTCCGCGCGGAGTTCTTCGACGCGCTGGAGACCGGCCCGACGGTCCAGGTGCACGCCGAAGACGTTGTAGCCGCCCTCCGCCATGCGCCTCGCGCACGCCTCGCCAAAGCCGCTAGATGCGCCGAGGATGAGTGCCCATCGTCCCGACCTCGTCTCCTCCGACATACGTGAGGACTCCTGTTTCGGAAGGGGTCGCCTTAACCCGGGCCGCCTGCCTCGGGGTGACCCGTTCAACATGCGGACACGATCTCCCCGTCACCGGGGGTGTAGTACGACAGGACCGCCCGGACCTCGCGGCCAGCGCTGAAGATAGAGCCCGTGGAGGAGCCCGCAAACCCGGAAACTTGGAGAGTATAGGAGACTCGGATGCGCTTCGGGCGGGTGGCGTCTGTGAGGATGGGGGTCCTTGGGCTCGTGACCTCGGCGGGCGCCTGCCTGATCCCGCTTGGAGGAGTTGCCCAGGACGATCCCGGCCTAGCGACCCCCGGCCCGACACCGGTGCTTCTCATCCCGGGATGGGGCGACACAGCTGCCGATCTCCTACCGCTTCAGGACCGCATGCAGAGTGCGGGGTGGCCCCGGGAGCACGCGTCCGCACTGACGTTCTCTGATTCCTTCGGGAGCAACGAAGAGCATGCGGTAGAAATCGATCAGGCGATCGCACGGCTGCTCCAGCGGACCGGCCGCAGTCAGGTGGACATTGTGGCGCATTCGATGGGTGGCCTCGCGGTTCGGGTCTTCCTGGGAGAGGATGGTGACCCGAGGGTCCGGAGGATCATCTTTCTCGGCACGCCCCACCGCGGAACGGTTACGGCGCTCTTCGCACGGGGTGACGGGGGGGCCGAGATGGTGCCGGGTAGCGAGTTCCTGGAGCGGTTGGATGAGGTTCCGCCGCCGTACCATGCCCCGGACATCCTGGCCCTTCGAAGTCCCCTCGACCTCGTCGTGATTCCAAACGCGTCCGCGATCCTCCCGGGGGTGCGAAACGAGGAGATCTGCTGCCCTACCCACCAGGGCCTGCTCGGAGATGAAGAGGCCTTCCGGACGATCTGGCAATTCCTCATGGTCGGGAGTCGAGCGAGCTCACCGGCAGGCGTCGACCGGCAACGAGCCCGCTAGGATTGTCGGAGGAAGGAGGCTGACGATACCCGACGTCAGCAGACTCACCGGCACCGCGTTCCGCGCGTGAACCCAGCTTGATCGCCTCGCGCTAGCTCCTTATCATTGCTCTCCCTCGATTCGAGGCTGCGTTTGCCCCCATCGTCTAGTGGCCTAGGACACCTGGTTCTCAGCCAGGAAACCGGGGTTCGATTCCCCGTGGGGGTACTCGTTGGAGACTCGTCCTCCATGGGACGAGGCAGGGTCGCTTAGCTCAGTTGGTAGAGCACTACGCTCACATCGTAGGGGTCGCTGGTTCGAGTCCAGCAGCGACCATGGAGCCGTGTACCGGCCCCGGCACGGGGGGGCTCCCGCAGCCGACGCCCAAGGTCAGGGGTGCGCTGCGGGGATCCCATCCGTTGGCCCCCTCCCCTCCCCTCCGCACGGAGAGCCCCGGGCAGCTGCCCGGGGCTCCCTTCGCTTCTTTCTG
This sequence comes from Longimicrobiales bacterium, assembly GCA_965206975.1. Lineage (GTDB taxonomy): Bacteria > Gemmatimonadota > Gemmatimonadetes > Longimicrobiales > Gaopeijiaceae > JAAXGI01. Next base: position 1,381,992 of record OZ242253.1, read on the forward strand.
AATGTGCGAGCGCTACTCGCGCCCCGAGCCTTCGGGTTGAGGGATCTGCGTGTTGGTTACCGGTCCAATACCCCAGATCTGGACCACGACCTCCTCGTCCTTGGCCATGTCGTAGTGATGCCCCTCGGGGGGTTCGTAGATGAAGCTCCCTTCCTCGACGGGGATCATGCTGTCGGGGTCGTAGATATCGGATGCCGCCCCGGTGGACACGTACCAGGTACCCTTCAGAACCTGGATGTAACGTGCGTTGTTGTGAAAGTGGGGGCGGCTCCCGGTTCCCGGAGGCCACGTTAGCTGAAGCACGTAGAGCCCGGGCTCCGACGGATCTCCGACGATGTTGACCCTCCTCTCGCCCTCGGGCGGCATGAGGTTTTCCGGGCTCGCGATGAGAAATCCCTCATCGTCAAACTCAAGCCCCTGGGCCGAGGCGTCTGTAGGGCCTGCAAGTGCGGCCCCGAGAAGGCAGCCGAGTACGGCGATCATACGTAGATGTGTCATTACACTCCCTCATCGAAGGGTCGAAAGCATTCCGAGCACCCGCGCAGGACCCGGTGAGGGTCGAGTGGTACGGTCGGATCGAAGGTCTTGCAAGCTCAGCATGCTAGTCCGGGAAGGGTCAGGCAAGTCTCTTGAGCGACACTCTGTACGGTCGAAAGAGAAATGTCCGGTTTGATTGGAGTAGGGGTATCCTCTTTCGGATGTTGTTTGCTCAGGCCGAGAAGGATGGGTCGCTTCGGGAGAGGAGATGCTGAGATCGACCGAGCGGGATCGAGATCGATTCGCCGTGTACGGGCAGGTGCGAGTAAGGTCACGTGCACGCGAGAAATGGGGACCGGAGCTCGTGGGGTTGACGCCACGATTCTTCCGGCGCCGGCGTCGCGGATCCGAACAGGAGGGGACCGGGCCGTGAAGCGCCAGCTGGACCGCACGGGTGAACAGGGCCCGCCCGCCCGGCTCGTACCGGGAGGGACGCTCGGGCTCCAGGCGATCGCCAGAGTCGCGTAGTAGCGGAGAGAGCACCCGCCCTGCTTCGATCCGCAGCCGTGGGCGGAGCGGGCTACAGCCTCAGGAGGACGCTCCCTTCCGAGACGGAGGGAGGGTCCACGCCGAGTCCCGACGCGTTCTCCTCGACCCACCCCCGGGCGACGCGGATGCTCTCATCCGTGCCTCCCCTGTCGTCGCAGACGGTTACGGTTACGCCGCCCTCCCCGGTTCGGGCGATCGTATACGCCACGAGGCCAGGGATGGGTGTCATGAGCGCCTCGAGCTCCTCTGGGCGCTGCTCGATCAGGTCGAAGAGCTTGACCGCCCCCGGACCCGCGTACGACCGGATCACAGCGTGCATGTGTGGGACTCCATCTTCGGTCCACTGAACACGAGAAGTGAAAGGGGGCAACCCCCGGGTCAGGCCGCCGGCCGCCCCGGCGAAACGGGCGACGGTAAGGCGTATCCTGCCCCGGGGCGCATTGCCCCCTCCCCACCCACGAATGGCCCGCTCGGACGCCGCGGGCCGCCCGACTACCGCTGTTCCGGCCAGCCCGTGTCGAGAGGCATGCCGGGGTTCGCGGTGATCGCGAGATTCGCGCAGTGGTGGTACGAATAGCCGCCCGGGTTGTTGTAGGCGTGATCGGCCATCCACTGAATCACCTGGAGGATGCACTTGTCGCAGTTGATGTTCGGGACCCGGATCTCGGTCTCGTACGTCTGCATCTCGTCCGGCCGCTCATTGTGGACGAAGAGGCCGTCGGCGAGCACCGGGATCTCCGGAGCATCCTCGATCTCCGCCGACACCGACCACGGCCCCCGATCGGAGTCGATTGTGGCTGTCTCCGGATCCGGCGGGAGCTCCGTCGGCGAGTTCACGGCGAGCGCCACCCGGTAGTGCCCCGGGTGATAGATCGTCTCCTGCACCTGGAGCGGGAGCATCGATCCGCCCTCGACCGGCGTGATGACGTAGCTCTCGTCGCCCCAGTCGTTGTTGGATCCCCCGCACGGCCCGGCTTTCTGCGGGTCGCCGCGCTCGTTCTCAACCAGCCATGAGGCGGGCTCGAGAAGCCTGAAGTGTGCCGTGGTTCGCGGAAGCTCGAGTCGGGCGGATGCGCTTGGCGCCACAAAGGCCAGCGCGGCAATCAGGAGGGAAAACCTTACGGGGACTCTCATCGGGTCACTCCTTTCAGGGTTGCGGTGCCACCGGGAGCGGGCTTCCTCCCGGTGTCTACATGATTTTGCGCGGGGGCGGCTCGCCGCAAGCACCCGCAGCACTCCTCCATCTTCTCGAGGTCGCTCAGCCGCCCGCGGTCTCGGGGAGCTGCGTCGCCCGCGCCGCGATCAACCGCTCGTACTCATCCTGGTCGATGTATGTGATCCCGATCCAGGCGTGGGACATCTCATCCACCCCTCGCGCCCCGAAGCCCACCCACTGATCCGGGTCCGGGTTGATCGGATTGTTCGCGGTGTTGTCGTAGAGCGAGTGTAAGAGAAGCACCGTGCCCGCGGGGAGGACCGGCTTTGCGTGATCCGCGTACTGGTAGGAGATCTGCCAGTTGTGGTCGTACTTGTCCACGTGGCTCAGGAGCTCCCGCCGTCCGTCGGGATAGACGGCCTCGAGTGTCATCCCCGTTCCCCGCATATGCATGTGGGGGCGGAAGCTGTGGATCACGGTCGGCCGGTCCAGCACGTGCGCGCCCTCGAGCGTGAGGCTCCCGTGCGGCGGGATGATCAGGTCGCGCGCCCGCTGCCCCGTCGCGCTCGTCCCGTCGATGAGGAAGCGTTGCTCCCCGATCGAGGCGAGCCCGGGCGCCTCGGCCTCCGGGTAGAACCAGAGCCCCACCTCCACCACATCATCCACGACCTCCTCACCGATGGGGAAGTAGTGAAGGTTGAAGCGAACCTGCCCGGTTCCCGGGGCAATCTGCACGCCGGTGTCCTCGGGGAAGATCTCCGAGGACTTCCCGACACCGTAGCGGGCCAGGGCGACGTTCGTCCCCTGGCCTCCATTAGGGGCCTCCTGGCTCAGCGTCGCGTGACCGTGGTGGACGACCTTCTTCCCGAGCGGGAAGGCGGGCTTGAACTCGGCGGCCCGGACCCACGTCTCCTGCTCGAATCCCTCGAACGGGATCTCTGAATTCCACCACTGGTCCTGCCCGTTCGCTGCGACCGTGTAGGGGGTCGAGCGGACGATCAGGTCGGGGGGACCCATCTCGTCCTCGAGGGCCCACTTCGCCGGATCGGGCCACGACACCGGCGGGGGCAGATCGGCCGGGTCGCCTTCCGGCGCACCCGCGTCGACCCACGCCAGGATCGTCTCGATCTCTTCGTCCGTAAGCGAGATGTCGTTAGCGAAATCCTGGATTCCCACCGTCCGGTCGATGTGCCAGGGCGGCATGACCCGACGCTCGACCCGGTCCCGGATGAGCACCGTCCAGGGGCGGGCTTCCTCGTAGGTCAGGAGGGACATCGGTCCGATCCCCTCCGGCCGGTGGCACTCCTGGCACGACGCCTGAAGGATCGGGGCCAGATCCCGCGAGAAGGTAGGCGCAGTCTCCTGCGCCGCGGCACTTGCCGCGAGCGCGGCAAGTGAGAAGGCGCCGCCGGCCACGATCCACGACCATGGGCTCCGGGTCTCCCCCGACGGCCGGTCCGCTATCGCTCTCCCGTTCCGCATCGACCCCCCTCCTTGCGCTATGGCGCGACTTCAACCCTCAGATATCCGTTCGTCCAGCAGCAGAAAAACTCGAAATCCGGCATCTCGTTGTAAGCAAGTACCCGAAGAACGTACTCGCCAGGCGTGTGAAACGTCACCTCGTTCATCGCCGCGCCCCCGGTCGCGTCAACCTCCGTCTCCGTCTCCCGGAAGGTCACGTCGCCCGCGCCCTGATGCTGCATCCACCGCAGGAGGATCGGCCGGTCGTCCTCGCGGTGCGGGTTCTCCCTGTCCGTCCAGACGGCGATGTTTGTCGGGATCCCTGCACGGGCCCCGACAGCTCCCGCCATGATCCCGGAGAAGCCGATGCCCTGGGGCCCTTCCTCCTCGAAGCGGATCGTCGGGGCCACATTCAACCGGCCGGGCTGGTCCCACCCGTCGAGCTGATACGGTGCGACCGTCAGGCGCCCCGGCACGGAGAACGTCTCCCCGTCCACGCGGAGCATCCACACCACGTCGCGGGCCCCGAAGTCCGCCGGCACGGTCACGGAGAACACCCCCCAGTGCCTCCGGTCTCCCTCCGGTGCCGGGAGGAAGTGGGTGGGCTGCAATCCGTCGAACTCCCGTGGCTCGATGAAGTTGTCGGGTCCGAGCGGGATATCGAGCACCTCGTCCGTGTTCACGTTCCAGTAACCGAACACGAGGTCGTAGGTGCCGTCCGGATTCTGCTGCCACCCCTCGAAGAAGGGGACGACGGGGCCGCCCGACGGCCGGAGAAACTGAAGATTGAACTGGTGTCCGCCGACATTGGCCACCCTGGGCTGGCCTGCGAGCGGGGTCCAGCCGGGAACGGCTGCACCCAGGATGAGGCAAAGACCGACCACGACGTGCCGACTCACGCTCACCACCCCCTCTGCCTCGCCGCGACACCCGTGGAGTCCGACCGCAGGATCCCCCCGCCGTCGAGTCCCAACCGGACAATACGGTATCGGCCCCGCCACGGCCGAGCAAGCGCGATGCGGGTGCCGTGCCTAGCGCCCGAGGAGGCGGACGCCGCCGCCGAATACCGTGCCTCCGATCGGGATGCGGGTGCCGGTCCGGGTCATCGTCGCCATGTCGAAGTTGACCATGTCGTCGCTCAGCTCGTTCATGACGTGGAGCGTCCGGCTGTCGGGGGAAAAGACCGGGAAGCCGTGCCCCGTGTCGTCGCCCTCCGGGCTGATCCGGAGGTTCGCCACGACTTCCCGGGTGCGCGTGTCGATGATGGTGACCTCGGGGCCCTGCGTGGCGGCCGCGAACCGTCCGTCCGGGGAGACCGCGGTGCGCCCCGCGCCGGAGACCCGAGGCTCGATCACCTCGATGATCTCATCGGTCCGCGTGTTGATCGCCGTGATTGATCCGTCCCCGTCCCCGTTTACCCACGCTTCCCCGTTCGGGCCCCCGAAGGCGACCCCCGTGGGCCGGCTCCTCTGGTGGAGCTGGATCACCCGCACGATCTCGTCCGTCTCCGTGTCGATCACGACGACCCGGAAGTCGCGTGTTGGAAAGTAGAGCTTCCCATTCGAGGGGTGGATGGCGAGGTGGTTGCCCGCGCTCACCGTGTTGATCTTCCCGATCTCTCCGGTCTCCGTGTCGTAGACGACGATCCCGGGCACCTCGGCGTACTGCACCGTGATGTAGAGCTTCCTCCCGTCTCCGGTGAGCGCGAGGCCGTGAGGGTCGCTCGACGTGGACCCACGTTCCCCGATGCGGGCAAAGCCGCGGACCTCGAGGGGCCGGGAGAAGTGCTCGGACTCGATCACCCCCGTCTGAGTGAAGCTCTCCAAGTCGAGGATGACGACCTGCTTCGCGTAGGGGATGGATATGTACGCCGTTCTTTGGTCCGGCGAGATGACGCCCTCGTGGGTCTCCCCGTACCACTCGCCGGGCACGAAGAACTCCTTCAGGATCTCGCCCGTAACCGGGTGCACCTCGGAGACCTTGTTGTCGATGTGGCTGACCGCGATGACCGTATACTCCTGCGCCGCGAGCGGGCCGGAAGCGAGGAGCGCGAGACAAACGAGGATTCTCTGCATGGCTGGACCTTCGGTGGCACCGGTGGACGAGAGCACCCTGCCGCGCGGCGGGCGGGGCAGGTGCGGCCATCCCTACAGTAAGCATAGGGGTCGCCCCGAGGCCCGCGCTAGGCGTGTTCCGGGTGCAGCGGCTCGTTGCCCGGGGTGGCTTAGACCCCTCCGGCGCGGGCCGTGTCCCCTCCACCCCAGGGAGGGGTGCCATTTGCACGCCTCCCGCGGATGCTTACCCGCCGGATGGGCCGCCGGGCCACCACTCCCCCGTGCCGCGAGGAGAAGCTCATGAACCATGGAGACCTACGGAGCCCGGCACGCTTCCCGTCGTGCCGGTCGCGTTCGCGCTGATCCTCCCCAGAGACGCGGCCGGCTGGAAACGCGGCGCCTTCCTCTCCGCGGTCCCAAGCCTGCATATCGTCGAGCACAACTTCTATTGCACCTGGGTGGACACGCCGGATCTCGTCCCCGCCGCCGGCTTCCAGGAGACGGGCCAAGCTATCGCAAAGATCATCGAAGAGGTCGGTGCAGTGGGGGTGAGCGAGATCCGGGGCGACCGCTACCCGCAGGAGTGATGAGGTGGCCCCAGGGCTTGGCGTCCGGGGCCGTTCCCTACATCTTGGCCAGAGACTTGCGCGCCCCAAATCCCCACACGCGGGAACGTCGTCGATGATCGGAGTCGGTGAGATCGTCCTCCTCCTTGTGGCCTTTCTATTTGCGGGCGGCGTGGCCTCCAAACTCGCCAAGTGGATCTTCTTCCGGAGGGCCACGGGGTCGAAGCAGCTCCTCTGGGCCGTCACGAGCTGGCTTCAGGGCCGTGGCGAACACCCGCCGCCGGGGGGAAGCGAGGGGGAGGGTCCCGCTCCCCGGGGGGAGGATCCCGACGCGGGGCGCGGGTGAGTGGGCCCGTCCATTCGGAGGTAGGGCGAGCCCGGCCCCGGGGCCTCCGTACCTCCCCGTGTCCCCGGCGCCCGTTTGACAGCGCTTCTCGTCCCCGCCTACGTTGCTCCGGCTGCGGACACCCGGGGTCGAGGAGCTTCCAAGCGCCGCCGGGGAGCCCCTTGGGGGCACTGGCGCGAGGGGAGGTAACCCACGATCCCGAACCGGGTGTGGTACCGAAACGAACGCGAAGAAGAGATGCCTGATCGCTCCCGACCCCGATACACGTCGATTCCAGCACTCGCGATGAGTGCCGGGGCCGTGGTCGCCGTCCTCTGGGGCGCCTGGGGCGCGAGCGCGTCGCACCGCGGCGTCCCGGGCGCCAGGACTTCCTTCGCGCGTCTCCCCGATGCAGGCACCGTTCACGCCGGAAACGCACAGGACACGGCAGACGTCCAAGCCGTGCTCGACGAATACTGCGTCGTCTGCCACAACCAGACAACCGGTACCGCGAACCTCGCCTTTGACACGCTGAACGTGACTCTCCCGAGCGCGCACCCGGTGACGTGGGAGAAGGTGATCACGAAGCTTCGCACGGGCTCGATGCCGCCGAGCGGGATGCCACGACCCGATCGAGCCACGTACGACGCGGTCGCGACCGTCCTTGCGGCCTCGCTCGACGCGGCGTGGGCGGAAGATCCGTATCCGGGCCGGATCAACGCGATCCACCGTCTAAACCGCACCGAGTACAACAACGCGATCCGCGATCTCCTCGCGATCGACTTGGATGTGCGCGAGCTGCTGCCCGGAGACGAGACTGCGGACGGGAGCTTCGACAACATCGCGGCCTCCCTCACGATCAGTACGGCGCACCTCGAACGGTACGGGTCCGTGGCCCGGCAGGTCACTCGTCTTGCCACAGGGCTCCCGCCCCAGGGTGCGGATTTCAAGATCTTCCGGGTGGATGAGCTCCTCAAGCAGACGGAACTCATGAGCGAGGACCTCCCGCTTGGGTCCAGGGGCGGGATGGCCATCCGCCATCACTTCCCGGCGGACGGGGAATACCTCCTTAAGGTCAACCTGACCGCGAACTACGCGGACTACCTGAAGGGGATGGGGTGGCCCCAGGAGATCGAATTCCGCCTTGACGGAGAGCTCCTCGACCGCTTCACGGCCGGGGGCGGGGCGCTCGAATACCGGCCCGCGGCGGCCAGCTACGAAGGGGCCGGCAACCCGGGGTTCCAGGGTGACCTGGAGTGGGAAGAGTATATGCTCGGCGTGGCGGACGACCACCTAGAGGTGCGGACCTTCGTTGCCGGCGGCCCCCACGTCGTGGGCGTCTCCTTCCCGATGTACATGTGGGAGTCCGAGACTCTTCTCCCGCAGCCGCCCCTTCGCGAGTGGGGGAAGACGCTCAAGGATGACGCCCGCTACATGGACTATCAGGGGGTGAACGACCTGATGATCGAGGGGCCGTTCGCGATTTCCCCGTCCGTCGCCGACACGCCGAGCCGCCGGGAGATCTTCACCTGCGTCCCGGAGACGGAGGCAGAGGAAGCCTCGTGCGCGACCCAAATCATCGAACGGATGGCGCGCCGCGCGTACCGGCGTCCCGTGTCGGATGAGGACATCGGGAAGCTGATGCCCTTCTTCCGCCAGGGGAGGGAAGAGGGGGAGAGCTTCGAGGCTGGGGTCCAGTTTGCGCTTGAGCGGATCCTGGTCGATCCCGCCTTCCTCCTTCGGATCTACCGGGATCCTCCCTCCCCCGCGGAAGCCTACCGGCTGAGCGACCTCGAGGTGGCGTCCCGCCTTTCCTTCTTCGTCTGGAGCAGCATCCCCGACGAGCTGCTCCTCGACCTGGCGGAGGCCGGGCGGCTCACGGGCCGGGCCGTCCTGAGGGAGCAGGTTCTTCGAATGCTCGCCGATCCGAGAGCGGCGGAGGCGCTGACGGAGGGATTTGCGAGCCAGTGGCTGAACCTCCGCGTTCTCGAGGACAAGGTGGCGGACGAGGACCTGTACCCCTCCTTCGACCACAACCTTCTCGAGGCGATGCGGCTCGAGACGGAGATGTTCGTCTCGAGCACGATTGCAGAGGACCGGAGCGTCCTCGACCTCCTGAGGGCGGACTATACGTACGTCAACGAGCGGCTCGCCCGGCATTACGGAATGGACGGGGTGTACGGCAGCCGCATGCGGCGCGTCACCCTCCCGAATCTGGAGGAGCGGGGCGGGATCCTCGGACACGCCGGGCTCCTTGCGCTTGCGGCGTACCCGAACCGGACGTCCCCGGTCCTCCGGGGGAAGTGGCTCCTCGACAACATCCTCGGGACACCGGTGCCGCCCCCGCCCGCGAGCGTGAATACGGACCTTGAGAGCGTGGATGTCTCTCCGACGGCGACGATCCGCGAGCGGATGGCGCTCCACAGCACGGATCCGGTGTGTGCGACGTGCCACTCCGTTCTCGATCCACTCGGCTTCGCTCTCGAGAGCTTCGATGCGGTGGGGGCGTTGCGAGCCCGGGACGAGAAAGGGAATCCGGTGGACGATTCGGGGGTGTGGCCCGGCGGTACGGAGGTGAACGGGCTCGCCGGTCTTCGTACGATGCTCCTCGACCGCCGCGAGCAGTTCGTGAACACGTTGACGGCCAAGCTCATGTTGTACGCGCTTGGCCGAAGGATCGAGTACTATGATCAGCCCGCCATCCGGAGGATCGTCCGCGGAGCGGCGGCGCGGGATTACGCTTGGTCGGAGGTCATCGCCGGGATCGTCGCGAGCCCCGGCTTTCTGATGCGGGCGCCGTCGGAGTAGACGGCCCCCCGGGTTCGGCCCGATTCGGAGGTACAAAGGATGACAGCTTTCATTGGGAAACCACTCTCTCGTCGAACGGTCCTCAGGGGCGTCGGGGCAACGGTCGCGCTCCCCTTCCTAGAGGCGATGTCTCCGACCCGCTTCGGCCTGAGCGCCCAGGCGCGGCAGAGTCCCGCCCACCGCTTCCAGACGATCTACGTCCCGAACGGAATGGCGATGGAGTACTGGACCCCCAAGGGGTTGGGACGCGACTTCGAGCTCTCGCCGATTCTCGAGCCGATGGCCACATTCCGGGACCAGACGCTCGTGATCTCGGGGATGGACGGGACATGGAGCGGAAACCATGCGGGAGCTTCGGGTTCCTTCCTCACCGGGACGACGCGGGGCGGCCGGAACAATACGGAGACGCTCGCCGAGGTCTCGGTCGACCAGATCCTTGCCCGCGAATTCGGGAAGGAGACGCAGGTCGCCTCCCTCGAGCTCTCGATGGACAAGCCGGCAAACGCGGGCGTCTGCGACTTGACGCTTAACTGCGTCTATACCCACACCCTCTCTTGGCGCACCGCCACCCAGCCCCTCCCCATGGAGTCCAACCCGAGGGCCGTTTTCGAGCGCCTCTTCGGGGACAGCGGGAGCACGGAGCGGGCCGCGAGGGAAGAGCGCCTCCGCCAGCAGCGGAGCATCCTCGACTCGGTCCGAGAGGAGGTAGCCGCACTCAAGCGCGAGCTCGGCCCGCAGGACAACCTGAAGATCGACGAGTACACCGAGGCCGTGAGGGACGTCGAGAGACGGATCCAGATGGCCGAGGACCAGATCGACATCGAGCTTCCTTTCTTCGAGGCGCCGGAGGGTGCCCCGGCCTCCTACGAGGACCACATGGAGCTCATGTTCGACCTCCAGCTCCTCGCCTTCCGGGCGGATCTCACGCGCGTCAGCAGCTTTATGCTCGGGAAGGAGCAGAGCGCGCGGCCCTACCCGCAGATCGGGGTGCCGGACGCGCACCACCCCCTCTCGCACCACAACAACGTGCCGGAGCTCATCGCGCGGATGTCGAAGATCAACCGGTACCACGTGGAGCTCGTGACCCGCTACCTCGAGAAGCTCCGGGAGACCCCCGACGGGGATGGCTCGCTTCTCGATCACATGACGGTCCTCTACGGCGCGGGGATCTCGAACAGCACGCGGCACTCGCCGGTCGACCTGCCCGTGATGGTGATCGGGGGCGGGAACGGGCGGCTGAACGGCGGTCGACATCTCAGTTACGACGACTCGCCGGTGATGGCGAACCTGCTCGTTACGCTTCTTGACAAGTTCGATCTCCCGATCGACCGAGTCGGGGGGAGTACCGGCCGGCTCGAGATCGATACGCTGGCGGAGATGTAGGGGAGGGACCGGATCATGGTGTCGCGCCGGTGGCGCGGTTCGCTCGCACTCGGGCTGGTGCTTCCCCTCCTCGGGGCCGCTTCGGCGGATCCGGATCCACCCCCGCTCGTTGCCGCCGCCAAGGACTCGGATGCGGGAGCGGTGAGCGCGCTCCTCGGAGGGGGTGCGGACCCGAACACGCGGGCGGCGGATGGCTCCACCGCCCTTCTCTGGGCAAGCTACCGGGATGATCTCGAGAGCGCGGCGTTCCTGATCGAAGCCGGGGCGGACGTCAACATCCCGAACGAGCTCGGCGCGACCCCCATCTGGGCTGCGAGCCGGAACGGGAGCCCCGAAATGGCCGAGGCGCTCCTCGGGGCGGGAGCGGATCCCGACATCCCGCTCCGGCTCGGCGAGACGCCGCTCATCACGGCTTCCCGCTCGGGGAGCGCTCCGGTCGTACGGATGCTCCTGGAGAGCGGGGCGAACGTGAATGCGCGCGGCGCGCGCGGCCAGACCCCACTCATGTTCGCCGCGGCCCAGCGGCACCCGGAGGTCATCGAGGTTCTCCTCGCGTACGGCGCCGACGTGGACGCCACCTCCGACACTTGGAACCAGCTGGCGGCGCAGGCCCCGCACTCCCACCCCGAGCATCAGCAGTGGATCCTTCACGGGGGAAACACGGCGCTCATGTTCGCAGCCCGCGTCGGCGACCTGGCGTCGGCGCGCCACCTCGTGGCCGCCGGAGCGGATGTGGACGCCCCCTCGGCCTGGGGTCTCACCCCCCTCGCCCTCGCCGCCTACGCGGACTTCGGCGACCCGTTCCTCGTGCGGGAGCAGACGACAGACCAGATCGTCTACTTCGACAGGGATCGGATCCTCCCTGGGGAATTCTTCGCAGTCGCGGAGTTCCTCCTCGAAGCGGGGGCCGATCCGAATGCGGGCGTCCATCGGTTCACTCCACTCATCGCGGCTGTCCTCCGCCAGAACGAGGAGACGGTACGACTCCTCCTCTCCCACAGTGCGGACCCACACCTCCCGGTGGGAGACTTCACGCCGCACCAGCGCGGCTCGACCACCGACTTCTTCATCCACCGGGCGTCCGTGGGAGCGAGCCCCCTCTGGATGGCGGCTCGCTTCAGCACGCCGGAGGTTGTCCGCCTCCTTCTCGAGAGCGGGGCCGATCCCCACTTCGTGCACCGCGGCATCTACTGGGCGGGCGGCCGGGGCGGGAATCTGGCCCCGCGCCAGGAGGAGAGCACGACGACTCTCATGGCAGCGCTCCAGATGGGCACGGGCCGCACGTGGACCGTCGTGCGGCCGGACGAGGATAGCATTCTGGAGACCGTCGGCCTCTTGGCGGAGGCCGGGGTCGACCTGAACGCCACGGGGAGCGCGCTGAACGGGGGCGTCCGGGGAGCCACTACGGCGCTCGAGGCAGCGATCGCACTGGAGCTTCAGCCGGTCGCCGACCTCCTCGTCGCAGCCGGCGCCCTCACGGCCGAAGAGATCGGGGCGCGCTAGGGGCCTCACGCCGGACACCGGCGGAAGCCATCGCAAGCCGACCTCCCGGTGGGCCGGCCTCTCCGGAAGACGGGGCGGGTCGTCGCTTCGGTGTGAACTCCGGGGTCGCGCGGCGGTGGTTCGAGGGCCGCCGGGCCCCGGCGGCTTCGTGGATGGAGATTCCGCTTATCTCGACTCTACCGGAAGCGGGTGCCACGGAAGGCGAGGACACCCGGATCTCTGTCACTTCCAACCCGGCATCACGGAGGGCGCGATGACCTTGGCACCGGTTTCCCGGCGTCGCTTCTTCCAGGCGGCAGGAGCGGTTGCTGCCTGGGTACCGACGGCGGCGAAAGGATACACCCCGAACGAGGTGAGTGAGGTCGCCGTGAGAGCAGAGGCAGGCCAGGACCCGCTGCAGATGGATATCTCGAAGTGGGAACTCGATACCCCCGCGCTCTGCGTGGATCTCGACGCCCTGGAGCGGAACCTGGAAGCGATGCAGTCCGTGGTCGTCGAGAACGGGATTGCGGTCCGGCCCCACGCGAAGACCCACAAGTGCCCGGCGATCGCCCGCATGCAGCTCGAGGGCGGGGCCGTCGGGATCTGCGTGGCGAAGGTGAGCGAGGCGGAGGTCATGTTCGAGTACGGGATCGACCGGATCCTGATGACGACCGCGAACGTGACAACGCCCAAAATCGAGCGGGCCATGAGGCTCGCCCGCTTCTGCCCGGGCTTCATCCAGGCCACGGACACGCCGGGGAATGCACGCGACCTGTCCGAGGCGGCCCGGGCTGTGGGCGTCGTGGCCGATGTGGTGGTGGACGTGGACCCGGGCGGGCACCGTACGGGGATCACCCCCGGCCGTCCGGCTCTCGAGCTCGCGCAGCTTGTGGACCGGCTCCCCGGCCTCCGCCTCGTCGGGATGCTCTGCTATGACGGGGGCTCCCAGCACGTTCAAGGATTCGAGGCCCGCCGCCAGACGCTGGAGCGCCTCGCGCCTGCCGTGGAGAGCTACCGGGAGATGGAGCGTTCGGGCCTCAACGTGGAGATCTTCAGCGGGGGCGGGACGGGGACGTACAACATCGACCACGAGAACGCCGGATTCACGGACGTCCAGGCCGGCAGCTACGTGTTCATGGATGCCCAGTACCTCGCGATCGGCGGCGAGGCGGACTCGGAGGTGTACACGGACTTCGAGCCCTCCCTGACGATCCTGACGACCGTCCTGAACAGTCAGTACGAGGGACGTGCGACGACGGATGCCGGGGCCAAGGCGTGCACGATCAACCAGCCGTGGCCCATCGTGAAGGGGGAGAGCGGGATGGCGTACCGGTCCGGCTCGGACGAGTTCGGGACTCTCGTCTACGAGGAGGGTCCGTCCCGCACCTACCGGGTCGGGGAGAAACTCGAGCTCATCGTCTCTCACTGCGATCCGGTGGTGAACCTGTATGACGACCTCCACGCGGTGCGGGGCGACCGCGTAGAGGCGGTCTGGCGGATCGCGGCCCGCGGGAAGTCGACCTGAGACCGAGGTTCGGGGGACGCCGCTCCCGCGGAAGGCCGGTGCACGCCCCGACGCCTTCCGAGCACCCGGCGGGGGGCGGGGGCGGGGCCCGGGGCGCTTGCCTCGGTCGGCCGAGTCCTTGCTGTGCCTCCCCGCTGCTCGCATTTTCCGGGCGCAACCAACGAGTGTGCAGGCGTGTCGTGTCATTCCCGTGCCGGGGGGACAAAGCCCCTCCCGGCGCAGCCGGGACCGTAGCGGCTCGGCCGTACCTATCGACTGACCGGAGGCTTCGATGATCCCGTGGCTCGTACCCGTTTCCATCTTCTGGACCCTCGTCGCGATCTACCTCGGGGGCTCGGCCCTTCACATCGAGGGGGGTGGTGGCAAGCAGCAGATTCTCGGGCTTCTCCTCCACTTCGTGGCGTATCTGATCGTATATGCGGTTCTTCGAACCCTCCTCGTGGGGATCTTCGGATCGATCTTCGGCGGGATCGTGATTCCGGCGATCGTGGCGTCCATCCTTATCCCCATTCTCGGAAAGCTCGCATTCCGTCTGGTGGGAGTCCGGATCGTCTCCGCTGCGTAGCCCCTGCACGAGGGCAGGACCCATGGTGATTCGGCGTGCATGCTTGCTCGGAGCCCTTGGCCTCGCGTGCACCGCTGGCGGTGCGTTCGCCCAAGAGGCCGTGCCCTTGGATCGGCTGCGTCTCCCGCAGGGCTTCCGGATCGCGGTGTACGCGGAGGGCCTCAGCAACCCCAGGTCGATGGTCCTCTCCGAGAACGGGACGCTGTTCGTCGGGACACGGACGAACCCGCAGGCGATTCGGCAGGGGTCCGGTGGAGGTCCCGGGGTCTACGTGATCCGAGACCGGGACGGGGACAACCGTGCGGACGACATCGTGGAGATCGGGGAGGGGCTGAACGTGCCAAACGGGGTGGCTCTGAGCGACGGCGACCTCTATGTGGCGGAGATCAACCGCATCCTCCGTTACGATGACATCGAGTCCCGGCTCGAGAGCCTGCCCGAGCCCGTCGTGGTGACGGATGTTTTCCCGACGGACTGGCTGCACGGGTGGAAGTTCATCGCCTTCGGACCCGACGGTAAGCTCTACGTCCCGGTCGGAGCTCCCTGCAACGTGTGCGACCGAAGCGCAGATGAGCCGGTGTACTCCTCGATCACCCGCATGAACCCGGACGGGACAGAGTTCGAGATCTACGCGAGCGGGATCCGGAACTCGGTCGGCTTCGACTGGCACCCCGAGACGGACGAGCTCTGGTTCACGAGCAATGGCCGGGACGGCTGGGGAGACGACCGTCCTCCAGACACCCTGAACCGCGCCGGTACGCCGGGGCTCCACTTCGGCTACCCGTATTGCCACGGCGGCGACATGCTCGATTCCGAATTCGGGGCGGGGAGATCGTGCGACGACTACGAGCCCCCGGCCCGGAACCTGGGCCCCCACGTCGCTTCCCTCGGGATGCGCTTCTACACCGGGGAGATGTTCCCGGAGCAGTACCGGGGCCAGATCTTCATCGCCGAGCACGGATCGTGGAACCGGAGCCCGGAGGCGGGTCACACGGGCCACAGGATCACGATCGTGCGACTCGAGGGGAGCGAGGTCGTCGGCTATGAGCCCTTCGTCGAGGGGTGGCTCCAGGCGGACAACATGGCGTGGGGGCGGCCGGTTGACGTCCTCGTCATGCCGGACGGCGCGCTCCTCGTTTCCGACGACACGGCGGGGGTCATCTACCGGATCAGCTACGATCCCTGAGTGTTGCCCGCCCGCCTGAACTCCCCCTGATCGCGCCGGACGGCACAGGCTCCGGAGCCTCTCCCTCGAGGGGCGGGCCGGGGCGCCCCCTTGTCCACACGTTTCCCGCCTCGAGGAAGTCCATGATGCTGAGGGTGCAGGCGCACGTCGGTCAGCTCCTGGCCCGCTCCGGCTGGCTCCTGGCGAGTCTCGTGCACCCGGTCCTCGCACTCCCGAGTCCCGGAGCCGCCCAGTCGCCCGCCGAGGGAGGCGTCGTCGCCTCCGGCGACCGGAGCGCAGCCGCCTCCCGCGCGGACATCGGCCCTGTCATCGACGGGCGGCTCGACGAGGACGCCTGGCAGGGGGTGGACATCCTCTCGGACTTCGTCCAGTACGAGCCGGTCGAGTTCGCCCAGGCCACGGAGCGGACGGAGGTACGCTTCCTCCTCGACGCGGAAGCGCTCTACGTCGGGGCCCGTCTTCTGGACCGTGAGGCGGCAACCGGGATCATCATGGGCGAGCGGCGCCGCGACGCGAATCTCACAGACTCCGACGCCTTCCTGATCGTTCTCGACACCTACCTGGATGAGCAGACGGGTTTCATCTTCGGGACGAACCCGGGCGGGATCGAGTACGATGGCCAGGTCCGGGGCGAGCGTTCCGCCAACACGAGCTGGGATGGCGCGTGGACGGTCGCGTCCACCCAGGATGCGGAGGGGTGGTACGTGGAGATGCGGATCCCCTTCTCCACGATTCGCTACGGCCCGGGCGACGAGCAGACGTGGGGCCTCAACATGACTCGCTACATCGGGAGGAAGAACGAGCAGGTCGTCTGGTCCCCGGTCGCGCAGCAGTACGGGTTCTACCGCTTGACGGAAGCGGGCCGGCTCCGCGGCGTGACGCCGCCGCCCCGGCGGATCGCGAGCGTCACGCCGTACGTCCTCGGCGCGGCGAGCCGCGTGCCGCCCGTGAACCCGAATACGACCTACCCCCTCGAATCCGGGGTCGACGCGAAGATCGGGATCACCCAGGCGCTCACCCTGGACCTCACCGTAAACACGGACTTCGCGCAGGTCGAGGTGGACGACGCCCAGGTGGATCTCACTCGCTTCAGCCTCTTCTTTCCCGAGAAAAGGCCCTTCTTCCTCGAGAACGCGGACCTCTTCTCGATCGGTCTGCCCTTCCTCCCGGGACGCACGAGCGGGCGCACCGCGCTCTTTCACAGCCGCCGGATCGGGGTGGCCGCCGGGGAGCAGGTGCAGATCAACTGGGGGAGCCGTCTCTCGGGCCGGGTCTCCGGGGTGGACGTTGGGCTCCTCCACATGAATACCGACGGACTTCAGGGCCTCCAGGATCCGGCAGGGTGGACGGTCGGCAGAGTTGCCTGGGAGCTCCCGAGCCGGTCCCGCATCGGCGCGATCTATACCTCGCGGGTCTCTACCGCTGACGGCGGCGACTACGGCCGCACCTACGGGGTGGACGGTCGGCTCGGGATCGGGGAGCGGTGGACGTTCAATGTTCTTGGCGGGCTCACCGACGCCCCCGGCATCAGCGAGGGGAGGGAGATCTACAGCGGGGTCATGGAGTACCTGACGCCGCGGTGGTACTTCCGGGCGTACCGCGACCACCTCGGGAACAACTTCAACCCTGAGGCGGGGTTCATCCCGTACAGCGGGTTCGATGAGAACAGCCTCCGGATCGAGCGTACCTTCCGGCCCGCCATCCCGTGGCTGAGGGAGGTGCGGTCGCACCTGCGCCGCACGTGGGCCCACGACCTCACGGGCTTCAAGGAGCTCGAGTTCCGTCACTGGCACTCGAATCTCATCTTCGAGAACGGGGGTGGACTCGCTCCCGCCTTCCAGTGGGTGGAGGAGGGGCTCCGGGAACCCTTCCGGATCCGGGGAACGGATATCGTCGTCCCCCAGGGGAGCTACACCGGGTGGGCAACCTACGGAAACTTCAGCACGAACCCAGCGGCCCCCTTCGCGATCAACGGGCGCTGGGACGTCGGGACCTTCCTGAGCGGTGAGCGGCTCGGGGGTAGCCTCGGGTTCTCGGTTCGGCGCGGGGCGACGATCACCGGGAGCCTGAGGATCGCCCACAACCGGATCCGGTTGGCGGAGGGGGAATACAACACGACCCTGACGAGGCTCGGGATGCAGTATGCGTTCAGCCCAGGCGTCTTCCTTCAGTCGCTCCTTCAGTACAGCGACCAGACAGGGATCTGGTCCGGTAACATCCGCTTCGGTTGGCTTGATACGGCGGGGACAGGCCTCTTTATCGTCTACAACGAACGACAGTCCATGGACATCACGGGTGTGACCGGCCTCTTCCCCCGGCACGCGCTTGACCCGGCGGAGCGGACGCTCGTCCTCAAGTTCACGCGACAGTTCGACTTCTCATGGTAGGAGGCCCAAGGGGTGGACTCGGGGCAGATGCGGGCTCAGGCCGCCCCGCCTCGGGCGCGTCCGCACTCGATTTCCGGGCCCCATAGAACCGCAGCAAGGAGAGATCCGGTGGCGAAGCCCGAAGTATGGCTCCGGGGTTCGGTGGAGGGCTACGAGCCACTCCTGATGCCTGTCGTCCACGCGCTCATGCAGGTCCGGGAGGATGTCGAGCGGCTCGTCTCGTCCGTACCCCCCGGGGACGTCTGGATCCGTCCCGGAGGCGCAGCCTCCGTCGGCTTCCACGTGCAGCACCTGGGCGGCGCGCTCGACCGCCTCCTGACGTACGCGCGCGGGGAGGCACTCTCCGAGGCACAGCGGGCCAGGGCGCGATTGGAGGGTGAGCTGGGGGATCCCGCCCCAACGCTCGGCGAGGTGGCCTTCGCCACGTACGCCGCGCTCGACCGCGCGCTCGAGCAACTTCGCGGCACCTCGAGGGATGAACTCCTGACCCCGCGGCAGGTGGGTCGCGCGGGGCTTCCGAGCACGACGCTCGGCCTCCTCTTCCACGCCGCGGAGCACAGCGCGCGCCACGCCGGACAGGCGATCTCGACCGCGAAGATCCTGGTGGCCGGCAAGGGCGCCTGACCCACCTCCCCCCGGACGGCATCGCCGGGCTCGGGTTGAGCGAGCGAGGGGGGGCTACGGGTGCGCTTCCTCCGTCGTGCTGCCGACGGGGAGGGAGAGCCGCGCCCGCGCCCCCGGTGCGTCCTCCCGCTCCTCTAGGACGAGGCGTCCCCCGTGTCCCTCGGCGATCTGGAGGCTCAGCGCAAGCCCGATCCCCGAGCCATTCACCTTCGTGGTGTAGAAGGGAACGAAGAGATTCGCGGTGTCGTGGAGGCCGGGGCCCTCGTCTTCCACCACCACCTCGACCACGTCTGCCGCGACCCTCCACCCAACGCTCACCTTGCCCCCCGTCTCTTCCGTTGCCTCGGCGGCGTTTCGGATCAGGTTGATGAGCGCCTGCTCGAGCTGAGCCTGATCGGCATGGATCGTGATCCCGGGGCCGGGCGTCACCTGTACGTTTGAGCGGGTCTCGAGCTTCGCCACACGGGAGACCCACTCGCCGACGCCTACGGGGCGCATCTCGGGGGGAGGGAGGCGCGCGAGCGTCGCGTACGCGGCCATGAAACGGTTCAGCGACTCGGCCCGCCCGTGGATGACCTCGAGGCCTCTCGGGAGGTCCTCGTCCGAGGGGTCCCGCGCGGTTCCCTGCCCGAGTATCTGTATGAGGCTCGCCGAGATCGACTTGATCGGCGCCAGCGAGTTGTTGATCTCGTGGCTGAGGACGCGGATCAGTCGCTTCCACGCCTCCCGCTCCTCCTCCCGAAGGGCGCGCCTCAGGTCCGAAAGGACCACGAGCTGAAGCCGCTCGCCCTCTTGGCGGGCGACGCTCCGGCGCACCTCCCACCGACCGCTTCCGCCCGGGTGGCTGAGTTCGAGTGTGCGCGGAGCGGGCCCCGACAGGACCGCCTGCAACCTGAGCTCGTCCGCCGTCTTCCCCACGACATCTCCTTCGCTCCGGCCGAGGAGGCGCTCCGCCGCCCGGTTGAGGAGCCGAAGCCGCCCCTCGTCGTCGAAAGCGAAGACGACGACATCGAGCTCGGCGAGCACGCGCTGCAGGAATGCGCTTGCCTCCACGGCCCCGATCCGCTGATCCCGGAGGATGGCCTCCAGCCCGTTCAGCTCGTGATAGGCAAGCCCGAGCGATCCGTGGACGCCCTCTTCGCGGAGGCGGATGGAGAAGTCTCCCTCGCGGAAGGAGGCTAGGACGTTCGCGAGCGTGCGGATCGGTCCGACGACCCGGGCCCAGAGGGAGAGGGAGAGGACGATCCAGGTGGGGACCACGAGCAGGAGGATGAGGAGACGGACTCCGCCCGGTAGGGGCGCGAGCCAAGCGAGGACGGATGCGGCGAGAACACCCGGGAGACCAGCGGCGAGGGCTCCGAGGAGGACACGGGTGTCGTAGCCGAGGCGGTGCCGTGGTGGTGGGGTGGCCGGGTGCGTTGTCAAAGGCCGTAGCGTTCCATTCGCCGATAGAGCGCCCCCCGGCTCACGCCGAGCTCCTCGGCCGCCCGGCTCACATTTCCGTGGTTTCTCTCGAGCGCCCGGCGGACGAGGTGCTGCCCCGCCTCGTCGAGCGTCATCCGCTCGAGGTTCGAGGCTGGCGTGCTCCTTTCCCGAAGCGCGAGGTCGTCGGCCCGGATCCAACGTCCCACGGCGAGAAGAACCGCGCGCTCAACGGCGTGCTCGAGCTCCCGAACGTTCCCCGGCCAAGCGTGCTCCGTCAGGCCCCTGAGCGCCTCCGCGTCAAATCCCTCGATCTCCCTCCCGTAGCGCCGGCGCTCCCCCGCGAGGAAGTGCCGCGCGAGAGGAAGGATGTCCTCTCGGCGCTCCCGGAGGGGGGGGAGGTGGATCTCGACGGTGTTCAGCCGATAGAGGAGGTCTTCCCGGAACTCGCCCTTCAATACGGCTTCCCCGATTCTCGCATTCGTCGCGGATACGATGCGAACCTCGACGCGCCGGAGCTTCGCCGATCCGACGCGCTGGATCTCCCCCGTCTCGATGACCCTGAGGAGCTTCGACTGCTGACCCAAGGGGACATTCGCGATCTCGTCGAGAAAGAGTGTGCCCCCGTCCGCCAGCTCGAAGCACCCGACTCGGTCCTGCCTGGCGTCCGTAAAGGCGCCTCTGACATGGCCGAAGAGCTCGCTCTCGAAGAGTCCCGCCGTAAACCCTCCCGCATTCACGGCGACGAACGGCTCCTCCGCCCGCTCGGAGAGCGCGTGGATCCAGCGGGCGATCACTTCCTTTCCCGTTCCGTGCTCGCCGGTGATGAGAACGTTCGCATCAGACGGCCCTACCCGCTCCATGAGCTGAATGACCGGCATCATCGCTTCGGACTCGGCGATGAGGGCGGGGCCGGCCCCGGCGCCTGACCTGCGCGCTTGGTCCTCGAGACGCTGTGTTTTCCGCAACGCTCGTCTGAGCTCAACCTGCATTCGGATCGTGGAGAGGAGTCTCTCGTTGTTCCACGGCTTCTCCACGTAGTCCCGGGCTCCGGCCCGCATGGCGTCGACGGCACCCGCGACGCTTCCCCACGCGGTCATCACGACGACGGGGAGGGAGGGATCAAGGAGCCGAATCTCGGCTAGGAGGCTGAGTCCCTCCCCACCGGAAGTCGTGTCCCGGGTGTAGTTGAGGTCCGCAAGCACGGAGTCGAAATCCCGTTCGCCGAGTGCCTTCAGGACCGCGGCGGGGGAGTGGGCCGTCTCGGTGAGGAACCCTTCGCGCTTGAAGAGAATGCGGAGTGCCTCGAGCACGTCCGCCTGATCGTCGGCGATCAGGATGCGTCCCGGCGGCTCACGTCTCACCGCGCCCTCCGCGGGTCGGGGACAGCGGGGCGAAGCCGCCCGCCGGGGGAATGGGGGCGGGGGGCTGTGGCGAGGCTCGGTCCTCCGCTTCTGCGGCGCGCATGAGGGTCGGAGGCGCCGGGCACCCGACGCGATACCCTCACCCCACCTCGAAGCCGCTCTCCTCGAGTTCGCTGGCTCGCCCGGCATCCTCCTCGTCCACGATCCGGCCGTCGAAGAGGTGAACGGTACGCTCCGCCAAGTGCGCGTAGCGGGGGTCGTGGGTGACCATGCAAATCGTCGCCCCCTCCTCGTGGAGCTCGGTCAGGAGCTCCATGACCGCGTGCCCATTCTTCGAGTCGAGGTTTCCCGTCGGTTCGTCCGCAAGAAGGATAAGCGGACGGCCGACGATGGCGCGAGCCACCGCGACCCGCTGCTGCTGCCCACCGCTCAGCTGGGAGGGGTAGTGCCGGATCCTGTGTGCCATCCCGACGTGCTCGAGGGCGTCGTGGACCCGCTCCTTCCGCTCCGTGCTCCCCGTCCCCCGATAGGTGAGCGGGAGTTCCACGTTTTCGTAGACGGTCAGGTCCCCGATCAGGTTGAAGGCCTGGAAGATGAATCCGATCGCCCGGTTCCGGATCCGGGCCCTCTCTGACGCGGTGAGGTGCTCTACCGGATCCCCGTCGAGCACGTACTGCCCAGACGTGGGCGAATCGAGAAGCCCCACGATCGAGAGGAGCGTCGTCTTCCCGCACCCCGACGGTCCGGCAATCGAGACGAACTCCCCCTTTCGGATCTCGAGCTGGACATCGCTTAGGGCATGCGTCTCCACCTCCTCGGTATAGAAGACCTTCCCGAGTGAGTCGAGGTGGATCAGAGCGCCGTCACCCTCTTGCATCCCGCTCCCTCCTTCCGCTGAAGTCGTTCAAGAACCGGGCACCATGCGCCCTCCCCTGCGGGGGCGGAACGCCTCCTGTGCCCCGGCGCCCCCGTCGTGTCAACGAAGCCGGACCCGGTCGTATCCGTCCCACTGGGACATGTCGGAGAGGATCACCATGTCGCCGGGCGCGAGTCCCTCCCTTACCTCGATCTCGTTCACCGAACTTCGGCCGAGGAGGACCATGGCCCGCTCGGCGTAAGCCCCCCCCTGCGTGAGTCGGAAGATCGCGATCCGGGACTCCGCCTGACCGAAGGCGGGCCGCCCGACGAAGTGCACGTCGTCGAGCCGCTCGATCGTGACCGTCCCGTCGACGCTCAGGTCCGGACGTGCGCTCCTTGGGAGCTCCTCGGCGAGAGCCACGTCGACCGTCACCGACCCCCCCTGGACGGCCGGATCGATCCGGCTCACGCGGCCCCGGATTGTATCGTTTCGCGTATCGATCTCCGCCGCCTGACCCACGGCGATATCTTGGGCCTGCGTCTGGGGGATCCGGATCTCCGCCTTCAGCCTGCTCGGTTGGACGACGCGTGCGAGCGTTCCCCCCGCAGTCACCCACTGTCCCTCCTCGACGGGGAGCTCGGCAAGGACCCCTTGGGCGCCCGCTACCACGTCGAGGGAGCGTACCCGGTCCTCATTGAACGCCACGATCGCCTCAAGCCTCTCCACCTGCGTTCGCTGCGCCTCAAGCTGCTCCCCGACGGAGGCCTCGAGGAGCTCGAGCCCGCGCTCCTCGAGCCCCAGCCGTGTCTCGAATTCCTCGGCGGCCTCGCGTGTCCTCGCGAGCTCGGCCAGGGCGACGAGCTCCGGGTCCTGCTCCGCGAGCGTCCGGTTGATCCCGTACTGCCGCTCGGCCTCCATCGCCTGCGTCCTGACCTGCGCCACGAGGCCGGCCTGCCTCAGTTGGCCGTTCTCGAGTTCTAGGCGGAGGGAGACGAGGCGCGCCTCCGCGTCGCTCAGCTGTTGGCGGGCCTCGAGGAGCTGCACCTCCACGTCGGGGTTGCTCAGCCGGAGGAAGACCGTTCCCGAATCGACCTCCGTCCCGGGGAGGATCCGGATCTCCTCGACCCTCCCCGCCGTGACCGCAGTGATCCAGCGGCGCTGTTCCGGGACAAGGGTGCCGGGTCCCCGCACGGTGCGGACCATCGTCCCGAATTGCACCGTATCGGTCCAGACCGTGCTCCGATCAACGGAGGGAACGGCGGGCTCGAGCCCGCTCAGCCAGAGCGCGATGAGGGCGAGCGCGAGGAGTGCGAGGCCTCCCTGCAGGAGCCGCCGCCTCTTCCTCGGTCTGGGGTCACGCGCGATGTCCACTGTCCCTCCCGCGGATGTTCGTCGTCCGCTGACGCTCGTCCGGTGCCCCGGTGGCGCGGCGGATCACTCCCCGCCCCCGGGCTCCGTCAGCTCGATCCCGCTGGCGCGCCTGAGCTCCGCCCACACGCCGTGGAAGTCGTAGACCGCATGCAGCAGGTCGAGTTCGGCGATGGCGGCCGAGCTTTGTGCCTGGAGGAGCTCGAGGAAGAGTACCGCGCCTAGGCGGTAGCGCTCCTGCGCCAGCTCGAGCTGCTGGGTCGCGAGTTCGACGTTTCTCGTCTCGATCTGAGCGACTTCGTATGCGGCGAGAAGGTTCCCGTGCGCCGTCGTGACCTCGGTATGCACGCGTAGCTCCTCCGCGCGGCGAGCGTGCGTCAAGGCCCGTGCCTCGGCGCGCGTCTCCTCGATCCGGCGCTGCCTGGCAAAGCCCTGGAAGACTGGGACGGAGACCCTCACGGCAAGCGAGACGGGTTGGCTCTCGAAGCGGAAGGGGAAGACCCGGTTCTCGTCGAGGATCTGCGCCTCCTCGGCCGGCGTCAGCGCGAAATGCCCGCACTCTTGGGGATACCCCGGAAGCTCCGAGGAGACTCCGGCGGCGATCCGGTTGTTGAACTCGCAGGCGCGCGCCCGCGAGGCCGCGCCGCTTCGGGCCCTCGCGATCAGGTAGTCCGCGTTACCGATCTCCCGAGTGAAGCCCGACCACCCCGCAGAAAGCGTCAGCGTAGGAAAGTAGCTTCCCTGGGCCTCCCTGAGCGCCGCCCCGCGGGAGCGTTCGGACTCCCGGAGCGCCTGAAGCCTCGGGTGACGCGCCGCGGCGGGCCCGAGGAGCTCCGCGATTGCGAAGGAGGGGCGAAAGACCTCGAACCGGGTGACGAGCTCGAGCGGCCGCGCCGTGAAGACGCCAATCTCCTCGAGGAGGCGGGCCTCCTCGGTCCGGGCCGCATTCTCCGCCCGTACGAGCGCGACCGCGGAACGGCCGCGCTCCACCTCCGCCTGCCTGAGGTCCGTGCCGGGAACGGCCCCGGCCTCGAAGCGCGCCTCCGCGAGCTCGAGACTCTCCTCCGCCTGGGCGAATTGACGCTCGGCGACAAGTCTCGCATCCGCCGCCCGGAGCGCCGCGAGATACCGCACGGTGACCCTCGATTCGAGCTCGTACCCCTCGGCGCTGAGCTGCGCCTCTGCGGCGCTCCGCTCTGCCCGGCTCCGGGAGACGCCGAAGTAGGTCGAGACGTCGTAGCTCTGGCTGACCCCGAGAGAGTAGCTCGAGATCAGGTAGTCGGTGCTCCCGGCGCCGAGGTCGGTGCCCGTGAAGTTCCCGATGAGCTGCTGGCCGTGTCCCGAGTAGGCAAGCATGCTCGACGTCGTAATCGAGGGGAGGAGTGCGCCGTACGCCTGCCTCACCCCCCACTCGGCAGATGCGGTCGCATCCGCCGCCTGGAGGTAGAGGGGGTTATTCGAGCGGGCAAGCGTGAGCGCCGCGGGTAGGGAGAGCTCCCAGACGCCCTCTGCCCTCATGGGATCGAGCGGGGCGGAGGCCTCCTGTCCGAGGGCGCTGCTTCCCCAGCCGAGGCCAAGGCCGGCGAGAGCGCCGAGCACCGCGATCCGCCGGCGCAAGGAAGGCTGGTTCAACGACGGGGGGCTCGCCAAGCAGCCCCGAACGCGCGAACCGGCTAGCGAAGCGAGGATCCGAGTCATGCGATTGCCCGCCTTCCACCGACTGAACACCGTGGAGCCCCCGCCGGGAGGCTCGACTCCTTCACCGCTGGGGCAAGGAGTGATGGAAGTTCCGTGCCACTCCGTCGGGAGGCGCCGGAAAGCCGCTCGCGCCGAAGAGATCCCGCAGCGTGGCCGTCCCGGTCCCGGCCCCGGGACTGTTCGCAGACGGACACCCGCTGTCCGAATCCGGGCACGAGGAACCGCCGCCCGCCGCCCTGGGCGGGGCCTGCTCGGGGAGTGGGCCGGGGCCCGGGGTGCGCCGAAGGCCCCCCTCAGTCCGCTCTCAGGGCGAGCGCCGGGGGGACCGCTGCGGCCCTTGTCGACGGGATGAGGCACGCGATGGCCGCGGCGGCGAGAAAGATAACCGACCCGCCGGCGAGCGCTCCCGCATCGTAGGGACTCACGCCGAAGAGGAGGGACGAGATCACCCGGCCCGTCGCGAGCGCGCCTCCGAGCCCGAGGAGGATCCCCGTGAGGGCGAGCTGCATCCCCTGGGCGAGGAGGAGCCGCCGGACGGAGGAGCCGTCCGCGCCGAGCGCTAACCGGACGCCGATCTCTCCGGTTCGCTGGCTCACCGTATACGAGATCACCCCGTAGATCCCGACGGATCCGAGGAGAAGGGCGATGCCGGCGGCGAGGAGGAGTAGTGTCATCGTGAAGCTCGTCCGGCTCACCGACGCACCGAGGACCGAATCCATCGGGCGCACCTCGGCGAGAGGAAGATCCGGATCCAGCCCCTCAACGACCCCCCGGAGCGCGGGGATGAGGGCCAGCGGGTCGGTATCGCTTCGGATCGTGAGCGTCATCGCGCGAACGCCCCCGGCCACCGAATCGAGCATCGGCAAGTACACGAACTGCTCCGCGGGGACTTCGAGCGCGGTGTCGTGCACGTCGCCCACGACGCCCACGACTCTCCCGGGGGTGCCGGCCGGGACGATTCGCTTCCCGAGCGCGGTCTCCTCCGGCCAGTACTGATTCTTGATCGACTCGCTGATGACGAGGGAGCCGAGGCGCAGGTCGTGGTCATCACGGGTAAAGGCGCGGCCCTCCGGGACGGGGATCCCCATCGCCTCGAAGTAGCCGGGAGTCGCCCGCCGGATGAGAAAGGTCGGGGGAAACTCGCCCTCGGCGGGGGGGAAGTCGTCGATGACCGTCGTGAGGATGGCCCCCCCTCCGGTCAGCGGAAGGGTGTTGATGGCGCCGGCCGCCGTGACGCCCGGTACGGCGGCGATCCGGTCCATCAGCTCGTCGTAAAACCGGGCGAGGGACTCCGGATCCCCGTAGCGGTTCGGGGGCGGGGAGAGGCGGAAGGTGAGGACTCCTTCCGCATCGAAGCCGGGGTCCACGGCGCGGAGCTCCTGGAAGCTCCGGACCATCAGCGCCGATCCCACGAGGAGGATGAGTGCCAGGGCGACCTGCGAGACGACGAGGGCGTTTCTCGCCGTGTGCTGCGCCCGCCCGATCATTCCGCCTCGCCCGCCGACCCGAAGGGAGAGGAGCATTCGGGCGGAGCCGGTGCGGAGCGCCGGGAGGAGTCCGAAGAGAAGGCCCGCGAGGATCGAGATGGCGGCGGCGAAGAAGAGGACGGGGCCGCTCACGCCGATCTCGGCGAGGCGCGGGAGGACGGGTGGCGCCGATGCCACGAGGGCGCGCGTTGCCACGTGGGCCAGAAGGACGCCGAGCGCGCCGCCCGCGACACCGAGGAGGATGCTCTCGGTGAGGACGAACTGGACGAGCCGCACCCGTCCGGAGCCGAGCGCGAGGCGGATGCCCGTCTCCCGGGTGCGGGCCTCCGCACGTGCGAGAAAGAGGTTCGCCACGTTGCTGCACGCGATCAGGAGGACGAAGCCGACCGTGCCGAGGAGGATCAGGAGGGGGCGCCGGGCGTCGCCCACGAGTTCGTCCTTGAGCGTACGGACGATGGCCTCCCCGCTGAAGACCCCGGTGAACCAGGTGGGGCCGTAGCCGACCTCGTCGAATCGGGCGATCAGGCTCTCTGCATCAGCCTCCGCGGCGGCGACCGTCGCGCCGGGTGCCAGCCGAGCGAGCCCCGCGATGTGGTGGCCGCCGAAGTTCTCACTCGCCCGGTCGAGCTGGTAGGGGATCCAGATATCGATCTCCGGGGAGGGGAAGTCGTAGCCGGGGGGCATCACTCCGATGACCTCCCGAGCACTGCCGTTCAGCTCGATCGTCCGCCCGATGACGGAAGGATCGGATCCAAAGACGCCGGTCCAGAGGGCGTCGCTCAGGAGGGCGACCTCGGCGCCGCCGGGAACGTCCTCCTCGGGTGCGGGAAATCTCCCGCGCTGCGGGGCCGTCCCGATGAGCTGAAAGGTGCTCGCCGTCATCGGAGCCACATTCAGCTGGAGCGGGGGCCCCTGTCCCGTGAGTGGCCACTCGACCGAGCCTTCCGAGTAGCCTCCGAAGCTCTCGAAGGCGCGGTTGTTCTCCAAGAAATGCCAGTACCCGCGATCGGAAAAGGGCGCGTCCCTGCCGTCCCCAACCTCCGGCAGTGTGCCGATGGAGACGGTGACGAGGCGGTCCGCCTCCGGGTACGGGAGGGGCCTGAGGAGGATGCCGTCCACGATGGAGTAGATTGCTGTGTTCGCCCCGATCGCGACCGCGAGCGTGAGGATTACGACGCCGCTGAAGGCAGGCGCCTTCACGAGCGCCCGCGCCGCTGTGCGCGCGTCTCTCAGGATGGAGCCGAGCAAGGGTATCTCCGTGTGGTTGGGGACGTGCGTCCGAATGGCGTACGCGGTCAGGCGGATAGCGAGGGAGATTCTTCCTGGGATCGAGGGGGTCTTACGCCGGCAAGGGCCCGTGTGCCTCCCTCACAATCAAAGCTTCGACCGGAACCGGGAGCACGGTCACGAATTGCGCGGACTCGTAGACGCCTGCACGGGGTTCCTGCCCGCCGGGAATGGGTCGAAGCTACGCCGCGCAAGCGAATTCTAGCGGGAACGCAGTGCGTGAGGGAGGAGGCGGAGAGGCGGAGTCAGTGATCAGGCGCGGGCGGCTCCGGCGGTCTCCCGAAGAAGCGGCGTGGGTACGCCGTAGGTGACCGACCGCCACGCCCACTGGGCGGGCCCGAAGCGGAACTTCCGAAGCCAGTGTGGCCAGGCGACGAGTTCCAAGGATTACACGACGGTCACAACCCCCAACTGTCCTGTGCGATCCACGGCTCCGACCCAGCCGATGTGGTATCCGTAGAAGATCGCGGTACAGAGGACTATCTGTAAGAAGTAGCCCCGAGAGGGCGGTCGGGTCGGTGGTCGCGAAAGTCCGGGTCCGGCGAGAAAGCGCCTCCATCCGGCACGCGACCATGGCTGCGCCAATGCAGCATCGGCTGACTGGGATACCCGCCCAGTAGTTGAGCTGCGTGCCGATGAAGGAGGACGAGACAGTTTACCCACGTGCGAAGGCGTCGCCGACCCCGGATGCCTGGACCGGGAGTCCGATCAAGGCTAGCTCCGCGTAGAAGCGAGTCGAGCGTTCGGTGTCGAGGACGCGCCGCCCTTGAACAGCGCCATCCCGGTTAGCATCAGGCTTCGGGTGCACCAGGGTCCCCATGTCACAAGGGCCGAGGAGACGCTGCTCGCACCGAGTCGTAGGGCACTCCGGGACGCCTTTTCTTTGATTTCGTTCAGTGCACGGTGATCTTCAGAATTCCCCTCAAAGAGACGTGCGATGAGTGACGATACGCTCGGTCCGTATTCGTGGCGCGACCGGTGGCGCTACTGGAAGATACCGGTCCTCTGTGGCGCCGGTTTCTCCGTTACCCAGCTCCTTATCGCTCTGGTACGATTCGGCTCCTGTGGGTAAGGACAAGTCCGGCAGGCCTTTCCCCCCGGCCATCGGACCTCGGCATCGGGCTCATCCTCTTCTTCCCTGCGGGCGTCCTCGCCGGCCTCCTCGTACGGCGATTCCTCAGGGGAAGCGCCGGACGGTGGCGCATCGTGCCAATCGGAGCCGTCGTTCCCGCAACTCCGTTTGCCGTGATATACAGTCTGGTCGGTGGCTTACTTGGGCCCTTGGGGGTTGTCATCGGCGCGACTGTTCCGTACGTGGTCATCGTTGGAATTCCGGCTCTCCTGGGAAAGTTATCGGAGCATTGGCGAAGTCTTTCTCCCGAAGTCGAGGTGAAGGTGGAGGGGTGATCTGATAGGCTGCGGTGTGTACGGATTGGGTTGGGATAGCAGAGAAGAGTCGTCATCCGGATCCGTCTGTTTGCCCCGGCCCGGTAGCCGCGTAACTTGCAAATTCGGGAGAGTTGATGCACAATACTTGTTCGCAAATGTTCGACCAAAGCACCGGCGTGGTCGTCTTGAGAGGAGTTAGATTTGTTTCCATGATCCACTCTCTTCCGGGACTCCGGCGTACAAATTGGCGGCCCGCGTCGTTTCCGAGCGATCCCGTACCACCCAAGCACAGGAAGATGTGAGAACTCATGACACTGACGAATTACGGCTCGTTTGACGAAGCCAAACTGACGAAGGGTCAGCTCCGTAAATTGAACACGCTCCGCAAGTCCGTCGGCAACAGGATCGGGGACAGGGCGTTTGCCGACTGGCTTGCCAAGCAGTCGGCCGATGATCGGGACAAGAATGCGGATCTGATCACCGACACGCTCTGGCCCCTCGTGCAGGCGCGGAAGCTGGCGATCCCGCGGGGTGGCTACGTGGTAAAGCGCGGCCGCGGGCGGCTCGTTGTCGAGCGCGTCAATCCGTAGAGGGCAGCTAGGGCGCCCTGGGGCGCGCGTCTGTTTGACGACGTCTTTCGGTCCCGCGTACTTTTCTCCCGAAGTGTATGAGGGAATCACTGCGGTGCCCTGAAGTCGGCGGCGTCTCTCATGTGGAATCCGCGCAGAGTCCGAGTACTCACCTTCGCGCTCTTCGAGTGCAGCGTGTTCGTCGCCGTCCCGGCGGCGGATGCAGTGCACGAGGTGCGAGGTGCCCAGCCGCATGTGGAGGGCTACGAGTGGTGTAGCTCCGGCCACACCCACCTCAGTTCCGAGCACAACGAGTCTCACTGCCAATTTGCGCGCGCCCTCTTCATGGGCGTCGCACACGCCCACGTTCTTCCGAGCCTGCGACCCGTGAGCGAAGGGAGGGTCGTCCCACCGCCGGGGAACCCTTTTAGAAGCGAGCCTGTCCTTTCTGGCGGGCTGGGCGCGCGACCACCTCCCGTCGCCTGACATCCTCCGGAACCCTGTAACATCTTCGCCTGCCTGGGTCCGCTTGGTTGTAGTGCCGCCGAGCTAGGACGCAGATGACCTCGCGCCCGACTGCGGGTGGGAGGGCAGGCGATCGACGAACCGGCCGTGCGGGTCAGGCATGACGAAACAGCACATCGCGAGCGCACTCCTTCTGGCCATCGGCCTGACCGCCGGCGCGATGGGTTCGTCCGCCCAGATCGAACACGAGGGCGAGGTTGAGGGGATCGTCCGGTCGGCGGAGTCCGGGATGCCTCTCGCGGGCGCGACGGTGGTGGTCGTCGGTACGGGCGGGACGGCCGTCACCCACGGCGACGGGGCCTTCCACATCGCCGTGCCGGATGCCGAGCGGTACCGGCTGAGGGTCGAACGCCTCGGCTACGGGACAATTGCACTCGATGTCGGACCGGGGGAGGTGGTTACGGTCGAGCTTGAGGTGGCGGCGCTCGCGCTCCCGGGCTTCGTTGTCACGGGGGTCCTCACTGCGAGGGCGGCGAACGAGACGCTCCGGCCGACTACCCTCTTCGCGGCGGAGGAGCTGCAGCGGCGGTTGGCAGGGACCGTTGCGCAGACACTCGCCTCCGTCCCGGGGCTCGCCGTAAGCAGCATGGGGCCGGGCTCCGCCCACCCGGTCATCCGCGGGCTAAGCGGAGACAGGATCCTCATGCTCGAGGACGGCCAGCGGGTGGGAGACGTCTTCAGCAGCGGGGCGGATCACGCGACGGCGCTCGATCCCTCCTCGGCTCGGCGGATCGAGGTGATCCGCGGCCCGAGCGCGATCCTCTACGGGAGCAACGCGCTCGGCGGCGTGATCAACGTCGTCCGTGACGAGGTACCCCCCGCAATGCCTCATCATCCGACCGGCTTCGCCTCCCTTCAGGCGCAGACGGCGACTCGCGCCGTAGGCGGGAGTGGGGAGATGACGGTTGGGCTCACGGAACACGTCCCCCTCCGCATCGAGGCGTCGAAGTGGCAGAGCGGGGATCTGAGGACGCCGGTCGGGACGCTGGAAGGGACCCGGACCGACACTTGGAGCGCCTCTGCCGGAACGTCGTGGGTGGACGACTGGGGCTACGCGGGCGGCGCACTTCGCGTCTACACGAATGACTACGGGATCCCCGGCGGCTTTACGGGCGGGCACACGAGCGGAGTGCGTGTCGCGATGGAGAGGATCGCGAGCCGTTTTCGGAGCGTGATTCGGCCTGCGCGAGGCTTCGAGACGATCGAGGTCGATGCCGGCTATACGTGGTACCGGCACGAGGAGATCGAACCCCCGGACATCTTGGGTACGCTGTTCGAGCGCCAGAGTGTGAGCAGCGAGACACTGGCGCGACACGGAGCGTGGGCCGCCTTCTCCTCGGGGGCGGTGGGGGCGCGGGGCTCGTGGGAGAGATTCGGATTCGGAGGCTCGCTGCACACCCCCGATTCCCGGCGTACGACGCTCGCCGCCTACATCCTCGAGGAGATCGACCTCGATCCGCTTCAGATCGAGGCCGGGCTCCGCTACGACCGGGTTCACGTGGAGCCGAACGAGGAAGATCCCTTCTCCGAGATCGGGCATATCCGCGCGCGCACCTTCGGCGCGGCTTCCGGATCGCTCGGTGCCCTTCTGCAACTGACTGGGCAGCTCAGGGTGGGGGCGAGCCTGGGCCGTGCCTTTCGCACGCCGGACGTCAATGAACTCTACTCGCAGGGGCCGCACCTAGCGGCGTACGCATTCGAGGTCGGCAATCCCTCGCTCGAGACGGAGCGGGGGCTCGGGATCGACGTCTTCGGGCGTTTTACGGGACAACGCTTCAACGCCGAGGTGACGTGGTTTCGGAACGCGATCGCGGGATACGTCTTTCCGCATGAAACGGGAGAGCTTAGCCGAGTACGGCTTCCTATCTATCAGTTCGAGAGCGAGGACGCCGTCCTCACCGGCTTCGAGAGCGTGCTCGGGTGGTTGGTGCCGGGTGGATTGGAGCTCGAGGCCGTTGCGTCGTATGTACGCGGCACGATCCGAGCCACGGATGAGCCCATCCCGCTAATGCCCCCGCTCCAGGGCCGGCTCGCGATCGGCTATTCGCCGGTAGACTGGTTCGTGGAGGCCGAGGCGCGGATGGCGGCGCGGCAGGAGCGGACGGGGATGTTCGAGCGTCCGACCGATGGATACACCGTGTTTGATCTCTCAGGAGGCGCGCGCTTCACGTTCGACGGGCGGCTTCACGTGGTGACGCTCCGGATCGAGAACCTCGGCAATACCGAATACAGAAACCATCTGTCGCGGGTGAAGGAGATCATGCCCGAGGCCGGGCGAGCGCTCAGCGTTTCTTACCGGGTGGTATTCTGATGCCCGGGTGCTCCGTCGGCCAGCGACATGAGATGAAACGAGTAACGACAAGGTACAAAGACAATGACGAAGTTTATTCGCCGCATCGGAGCGAGGACTCCGGCGCCGCTCATGGTTTGCCGGCACGGTGACCCTCGCGGCTTGCGGAGACAGCACGACCGAGCCGCAGGAGGACCACGCCGAAGAGGTCGAAGGCGTGAACCTCGTCCTGAGCGGACGGACCATCGCCAGCTATGACGGAGATTCCGGAAGGTGAACCGGCGAGCTGGAGGTGGCGGGCGGGGAGGAAACGGCTCGCATCGCTGTCCAGTTCGTGGACCATGACGGCGACGCCGTCTCGTTGGACGATGACGTCTACCTCGAAGTCGAGATTACAGACGAATCCATAGCGGAGTTTGAACAGGATACTCCCGGAGAGTTCGGCGGTTACCTCCACGGGAAGGCCGAGGGTGAGACTGAGGCGGTGTTCAGGCTGATGCACGGAACCGTGGGGTCCGGCCACGCAGACTTCGTCACCGCACCGGTCCGTGTACACGTAGAACCGTAGGCTCTGAGGAAGACGGCGAGCTTGCCTGACAGGCCACTCGGTCGCGTACCGCGCGTGTGACAGGTGGACCTAGGCAGGGGAGTCGGTCCGTCGGGTCTGAACCGGTTGCGGCTTACATGAGAGGGTGTCTGGCGACAGTACCTCTCAGGACCAGAAGCCCGGAGTGCGTACAGCGCTCCGGCCCTTCATCCTAGAGCCGCCCTATAGTCTGGAGAACCGGGACCGGTTCAAGGCGATTTTGGCCGCGGGGACCCTCGTGAGAATGGTCCCGTGGGGCCCACGGATCGGGAAGTCCCGTTGTGTCCCTTTCACAGCGAGGGACCGATTGGCGGACATCTAACTACCTGGTGCGCGCAAGTCACTGGTCAATAACTATTTACACGAGATAGACAACGGACGGGGTGGGATTCGAACCCACGCGGGCTTGCACCCACACGATTTCCAATCGTGCGCCTTAAGCCACTCGGCCACCCGTCCACGATTTACCGGGAGACTCCCCCCCGGCGATACACCGAAAGGCCCAAACCGCTTCACGCTCCCGCTCCCCCCCGCCGTTTGTACCCGAACATTATGGTCGCTGATACCGCCATGGCGGGAGACGCCGGTCGGGGTCGAACTACGTGCGGCAAGCCGACCGGCCTGATCCTACCGGAGCATCCGTCGGGAGGCAACCCGGTGTGCTATGGACGGCCGGGACGCGATTCCGCATCTCCATTCGGCCCATGCAGCGGACCAATCGATGTTCCAGTCCGTGATATGGCGTCGGGGCAGCGAGATGACGTGCTAGCTGAGAGGGAGGACCTCTACGTCTGCGTCACTCTGGCACGACACCCGCATCGATCAGGATCTCCCTTGCCCGGTCTGCATCCGCATCCGAGACGACGAGGCGTGCACCTGCGGAGTTGATCGCCGGGTACGAGCCGCCCGCGTCATCGGCGAAGATCGCCGCGACGATTTGCCTGTGCTCCAGGAAGCCTGCCGCCGTCTCCGCCTCGTGCCTGTAGCGGAATGTGGCGATGACCGTGCCTTGGCCCACTCTATTTGCATCCGGCGAGGAAGTCAGGATCCCGGATGTCGCCGGTGTGACGGGGGCCACCTTCGACAGACCAGATCCGAAGCGTTTCCCCGGCCGGTCCGCGGGGCGAGGCATCGAGATGGCTCATCGGGCTGATATCGCAGCCCGGCCCCGGAGACGCCCGATGGCCAGGAGCTTTCCCGAGGGGACGCTCCTGGCCATCGTAGGACGATTCAAGAGTCCGTCCTCCTTATCGACCCTGACCCTCTGCTGCCGGTGACTCCGGATCGGAAGTCAAGAACCGGATGAGCTCCGAATTCACGATCTGCGGAACTTCCTCGTGGGGGTTATGTCCGACGTTCGGGACGAGTACGAGTTCGCCGTTCGGGAGCATATCGACGGCCCGCCGCGCGTTCTCGGGGAAATCCGGCCCGTCCTCCTCCCCGCCGAGGAGCATGGCCTTCGTCCGGATGTGTGGCCAGTCGTTCACGACCGAGTCGACCGAGCGGAGGTTGCCTCCGAGCGACTGGACGTAGGAAAGGCGCGGCCATTCCCCGCTGAGTCGGTTGCCGTACCGGATCCGGATGTGCTCCAGGAACTCAGGTTTCCACTCCACGTAGCGCGCCAGGTCGACGCGCACGGCCCGATCGTACGCCTGCTTCAGGTCGGGATCCACGTCGATCTCACCGTCCGCCGGCCGAAACCCGCGCCCGGGGCGCCGGTCCGTCAGGCCGACCGGATTGACCATGACCATGTGTGTTGTCATCTCGGGATAGAGAAACGCGAAACGCGTGGCCATCTGGCCCCCGATCGAGTGGCCGACGACCGCTGCCTCGGAGACTCCTAGGTGCTCGAGAAGGCGCGCCGTGTTCGAGGCATGCAGGCTGATGCTGTAGGGAAGGATCGGCTTGGAGGACTTGCCCCACCCGAGCCGGTCCTTCACGACTACGCGAAATCCCTCGTTCCGTAACGCCTCGATCTGCTCCTTCCAGTACCACCCGTAGTAGCTTCCCCCGTGCAGGAGGACGACGGTCTGGCTGTTCGGCGGACCGACGGGGGCGACGTCCATGTAGGCGATCCGTACGTCTTGCCCGTACAGGTTAAGGTTCATGAACTCGACGGGGTGCGGGTACTCGATCTCCTCGAGGTTGATCGAGATCGCTCCCCATTCGGCTGGCGGCTCCGGCGGTGGGGCGGTGGACTGGGCGGCCGCATGGTTAGTCGTCCCGGCGAAGGCGACCACGCCCAGCAAGAACACGGCGAACTGGCGGATCGACAGCGTGAATGGGGTCGTCACTGGAGTGTCCTCGTTTCGGTTGGCAGCGGAAATAAGCTGGCTGAGTCCGGAATTTTCCTACCTGTCCCCCTCGCTGGCAAGGGAGCAGTGGCGCGTCGGCTCCCTATGCCGGGATCCACCGCAAGCTATCGGAAGTATACCACCGGATGCCCCGCCGTGTTCGGGCGCGGTGCCGTCCGCAGCGACCGGTCCTCGGTTCCGTCAGGGCTCGCCGAAGCGCCTTCGGAGGAAGAAGCGTACCGAACGGGCGTTGATCGGCGTCAGGAAGCGCTCGAGCGTTTCCGTCCCCTGGTTCAGGTTGAAGGTTCCGAACATGGCGTTGTCCGAGTCAAATAGATTGTCGACGATCACCTGAAACTCCCACGCCCCGAGCGGGACGCTGAGCCGGGCATTCGCGAGCACATACCCTTCTAGAGGCTCAACTTCGTTTGCCTCGTCGCCCCTGAACCACTGCTCGCCGATGTGTCGTCCGTCGAGCCCCACATTCACGCCGCTCGCATGCGTGTACGAGGCTCCGAGCTTGATCTGGTGCGCCGGGACGAGCGGGAGGCGGTCTCCGGGGATCGCCTCGTTCGCGCCCGCGAACGGCGAGTCCTCCGCATCGGCATCTCCGCGCGCACTGAATATCTGTTCCGTGTCCTGGAAGGTGGCCTCCGTGTACGCGTAGTTCGCAAGAAGGGTCATCCGCGCCAGCGACGCGCTCGCCTCCAGCTCCACGCCCTGCCGCCGAGTTGAGCCCAGGTTCCGGAAATATCCCTCCGCGATCGATTCCTCGGAGGGAACGAAGAAGATCTCGTCTGCCACTTCTGTGCGGTAAATGGAAGCGGAGAGGCCTACCCCGGGGGCTTGCCACGCTGTCCCGAACTCGTAGCTCGTCGCCGTGACCGGGTCGAGGGGAGGATCGTCCCCGAGCGCGAAGGGGAGCGGGCAGGCGTCCGCAGGATCGGAGCACGCGAGCTCGACGATCGCGGGCGCACGAAAGGAGAGGCCGACGGAGCCAAAGGCCTGTGCGTCGCCCCCGAGCGCGATATTCGCGCCCGCTCGTGGACTCAGTCGTACGAAGGTGCTCACCGTGTCCGCGGCCGGATCCAGGATGTCCTCGAAGGGGATCCGGATATAGTCAAGCCGAGCCCCGCCCGAGAGTGTAGCCGGGCCGACTGTCACGTCGGCCATCCCGTATCCGGCAAAGTCGAGCCGGGGACTCTCGATGTCGGTGGTCAGCTCGCGCTCCGGGCCAGCTCGCTCCTCCTCGAAGATCCGGAACCGGGTCCAACTGGCGGCGAGGTCGAAGCCCAATCGCAGCGAGACGGGCCGGGTGTTGGCGGGGAATGAACGATCCCAGTCACCGGTTCCCCCAAGTGTGTGATTCTCCGCGAAGCTCCGGACATCCTCTTCCGGCGGCTGGTTCACATTGAATCTCTCGGCGTAGGTTCGCCGAAAATAGGTGGTGAGCGATGCCCGGCCGTCGAGGAGCGGCCGGAATCCGGAGGCGGTAAGCTGCTGCAATTCGACCGCCTCGAAGTCGCCCGCCGTGAAGTTCACCCGAGGCCTCGAGGCCAGGATGCTCTCCGGGAGGGAGCCCGCCGTCTCCGCGCTCGAGTCCGACCAGAGCGCCTGGAGCCTGATTCCGTTGTCTCCCCCTGTCCTCCGGAGGTTCGCCAGCGCATGATAGTGCTCGCCGGCCGTCGCCTCGCGCCAACCGGCCTCCTCGTCGTAGCCTCCCCCGACGTAGTAGTCCCACTCGCCGAACGCGCGCCCGCTCGCGTTCGCCGCCGCTCCAAGCGCGTCGAAGGAACCGGCAGAGATCTCCACCTCAGCGTGGTTCCGCTCCTGGCCTTGGCGGGTGATCAGATTCACCGCTCCGCCTTGGGAGTTCGGGCCGAGAAGGGAGGCGTTTCCCCTGAGGAACTCGACTTCCTCGACGTGTTCTATGGGGAGGACGTCGAAGTTCACCTCCTGTGCGGACGGCTCGTTTTGCCGAATCCCGTCGACGAATACCGAAATGCCGGGTGGGAGCCCGACCGTCGGTCCCACGGTGAACCCCCGGGCAGAGAGGTTCACCTTGTAGGGAGAGCCCAGGTCGTCGTACAGCGAGACCCCCGCCAGCCTCGCCAGCACGTCGGGAAGCGCCCGTGGCTCCCACGACCTTGCCTCCGCCCCGTCGAGGGTGGAGATCCGGGCCGGGATCCCCGAGCCGACGGAGGGGGATACCCTGGGCCGGATCGAGACCAGGACCTCGATCGGCGAGAGTTCGAAGTCGATCGAATCCGGCGCGGGAGCCGTGTCCTGCGCTGCGAGCAGCGGCGTGGCGATAAGGGTCGCCGCGAGGCTCGTCACGACGACAGATCCGCGAGAGAGCGGAAATCGCCGGGTGGCCGCAACCTCGCCCGAGCTCCGGTGACAACGGCCGTTTCTTTCCTGAGCGCGCACCGGGCCTCCTCCGCCGATTTGGTTGCCTAGGGTCTTGGGCACTCCTACGATAGGCACGGTGCGGCAGCCTGCCAATTTTATCTCCACCCGAGTTCTCCGATGAAGCATTGCCTGCGTTGGCCGCTCCTTAGGGGAGGGGTGTGGACGGCTCTCCTCTCCGTCACGTCAGGGGGAGGCCTCGCGGCCCAGGGGACGCCTCTGTCCCCTCCGGTCGACTCGCTGGCGGCCGAGGCCGAGGGGGGAGACGCGGATTCGCAGTACCGCTACGGGCTGGTCCTCGAACGGGGGGTGGGAGGTGTACCGGTCGACTACGTTGCCGCGGCCGGCTGGTATCGGCGCGCGGTCGAGCAGGAGCACGTAGGGGCGATGCTCTCCCTCTCCACGATGCTCCTCGGCTCCGAGCCGGCGGAAGCGATCGGACTCGTGGTCCGGGCGGCAGAGCTCGGCTCGCCCGACGCGCAGTGGAGAGCCGGCCAGGTCTACGCCGGCCGGATCTTCGTCCCCATGTCCGGGATCGGCCAAGACCGGGATACCGCGATCCAGTGGTTCACGCGGGCTGCGGAGCAGGGCCATCATCCATCAGAAGAGGCTCTCGCGGATCTGCATACGGAGTCGGAGGACCCGTCGGGCTACGGGCCGAGTGTCGAACTCTACCGGCGCTCGGCCGAGGGGGGCGGGAGTGCGTGGGCCGCGCTTCGGATGGGGATGATGTACGCTACCGGGGAAGGGGTTGAGGAGAACGATGCGGCCGCCTTCGAGTGGTTCTCGCTCCTCGGAGCGGATGGGTACGAGCTCAATCCGGATCTCTTCTCGAATGAGGACCTGGAGGTCCTCGGGGGCATGCAGTCCTACTACGGCGTGGACTTCACAGGCCGGGAGGGCGAGGTGGGCCGAGATGAGGCGGCCGTGGCATTCCGGGTCGCCGTGGAGGCCTTGGAGCTGATGCCCTTTCGGACATTCGTCCATCCATCCTTCGGGCGGGCAAGCCGGCGGATGCTCGAGAAGCTTGGGGAGGCGCCCAACTGATTCGAAGGCCCACCGGGACCCGCACCGGGGCGCGGTGGGCGGGAGAGGCATCAGAAGCTCTGGACGAGTTCCCGCATCCGGGCCCTTGCCGCTTCATCCGGGAGCGTCCCGAACCCGGATCGCACATTCTCCGCCATGTGCTCGGGATTCGTGGTCTCCGTGAGCGCGCAGGTGACGGCCGGGTTCGAGAGGACGTACTTGACCGAAAACTGGGCCCAGGACTCGCAGTCGAAGTCCGCTGCCCACTCGGGGATCGGGCGACCGGCGACTATCCCGAACCACGCGCCGTTCATGAAGGGCCGGTTTGTGAGCACTGCCATCCCGCGTTCTCGGGCGAGCGGGAGGAGGCGCTCCTCCGCGGCGGTCTCGGCGACGGAATAGTTGACGTGCACGAAGTCGGGAGAGTTCGTTCGCATGAATTCCTCGAGGCGCCCGTGGTTCGCGTTGGATGCCACGGTGACCCCGATGTATCGTGCCTCCCCCGAGTCCTTCCACTCCCTGAGCCGCGGCCAGTGCTCCCGGAGGCCGCGCAGGCTCTCCACCTGCACCAGGTCGAGGGTCTGGCGCCCGAAGAGCCGCTGGGTTTGGCGAAACTGGGCGACCCCCTCCGCTGCGTCCTCCGTATTCACCTTCGCGGTCACGAAGAGGCGGTCGCGGAACTCGGCCCCCCCAACCACCTGTCCGAACTCGCGGTCGATCGTCTCCGTCCGCGCAGAGGTGTCGACGACGCGGCCGCCGAGTTCGAGGAGGATGCGCAGGACGTTCACGATGGGCTCCGTACCTGCGTTCGGGATGTCGAGCACCGATGCACTCGAACCGAACCCCACGATCGGAAGCCTCTCTCCGGTGCCCGGAATGGGCCGTGTGGGAAGGAGTTCCTGGCCACGCATGCCGGGGACGAGCGCTGCTCCCCCGCGGCGGCCCGCGGGCGGAGCCAGCAACACCCCGAGTCCCGCGAGCCGAAGGAGGAAGCTCCGCCGATCCAAACCCCCGCCGCTTTTCAACGCAGTGCCTCCCCTACGGGAGTGTGAATGTGAAAAGGGAACCACTTGCCGCGACGCTCATGTACTGCCGCCCGTCCACGCTGTACGTCATCGGCGCCGCATGCACCGCGCGGCCCACGCTCAGGTACCAGAGGCTCTCGCCGGTGTCCTGATCCAGCGCGAAGATGTATCCGTCCCCGCTCCCGGAGAAGACGAGGCCGCCCCCCGTCGTGAGGATCCCCGGCCTTGATCCCTGCGTGGCGATCGGGTACTCCCACTGAAGCGCCCCGGTCATCGGATCGAGGGCCCGGATCGCGGCGAAGAAGTTCTCCGGATCGTCGGCGTTCTGGCCGTATCCCCCCGTGAACCGGTCACCCTCCACGTACTCGTCGTCGCGCATGTAGTAGATCGTTGCGCCATCGAGTGCGTAGGTGTAGAAGAGCCCCGAGAGGGGGCTGTAGCTCGGAGAGTTCCAGTTCGTGGCCCCGCCGATCGTCGGTGAGACGACCACGCCCTCCTCCGTGGGGTCCATGTCCTCCACCAGGATCGGGCGTCCATTCGGGTCGAGACCCTGCGCCCACGTCTGCTCGGCGAAGGGTACGCCGTGCAGGAACTCTCCCGTCTCTCGATCGAGCACGTAGTAGAAGGCGTTCCGATTTGCCCAGAAGAGGAGCTTGCGGAGGACACCGCCCACCTCCAAGTCCGCGAGCACGGGGATCTGGATCGCATCCCAGTCGTGCGTGTCGTGCGGTGTGAACTGAAATCCCCAGACGAGCTCCCCCGTGTCGGCATCGACCGCCACCACGGCGTCCGCCCAGAGGTTGTCGCCGAGGCGCATGTCCCCATTCCAGTCAGGCGCGGGATTGCCCGTCCCCCAGTAGATCAGGTTGAACTCGGGGTCGTAGGATCCCGTCACCCACGTGGGCGCACCCCCCGTCCTCCACGAATCCCCGCTCCACGTCTCGTTCCCCGGCTCTCCGGGCCCGGGGATCGTATAGAAGCGCCAGACGAGCTCACCCGTCTCGACGTCGTACGCGTCGAGAAAGCCCCGTACGCCGAACTCGCCTCCTGCCATTCCCGTGATCACCTTGTCCCCGACAACGAGCGGGGCCGAGGTGATGCTGTATCCGCTCTCGGCCCCCGCCACCTCGACGTCCCAGATCACATTCCCGGTGTTGAGGTCGAGGGCCATGAGATGGGCATCGACGGTCCCGTGGAAGATCCGGTCCCCGAGTATAGCGACGCCCCGGTTGTTCAGCCCGCAGCAGAGCCGGATGTCGTCCTCGTTGACCGGGTGATCGTACCTCCAGAAGGGTCGCCCGGTCACGGCGTCGAGTGCGATCACGTTGCTCGGCGACTCGGTGATGATCATCAGGCCGTCGACGACGATCGGCGTCGTCTCGACCCGGGAGAGCGTATTGAACTGATGAACCCACGTCACCTGCAGGTCGGCCACATTGCTCCGGTTGATCTGATCGAGCGTGCTGTACCGCTGCGACTTGTAATCGCCCGAGTACATGAGCCAGTTCTCGGGCTCCGCGGCCGCGTCCACGAGCCGCTCGGCCGTGACGGGGGAGTCGGCGGGGCCGATCACGTTAGCGGGCGAGGTGGCTCCGCCCGGACCTCCGGTCTCGCCCGTGCTTTCGGAAAGCGAGTCGCCGGCCTGACAGCCGAAGGACAGCAGGCAAGACAGCAGGGTTAGCCTTCTCATTGGGTCGCTCCTCCTCTCAGGCTCGCAAGGTAGGCGATCACGTCGTCGAGATCCTCCGGGCTAAGCAGACCGTCGAAGCTCGGCATCCTGGACGTCTTCTCCGGTTCGAACTGGGCCAGACTCGCCTTGGGGAAGGAGAGGAGGTTCCCCTCGATATCGAGGAGGCGCACGGTGTGGAGGTCGTTGCCGAGCAGGTAGCCGCTCGCCCGCTCTCCGCCGAGCGTCGTTATCTGCGCGCCCCACCACCGGGGATCCAACTCCGCATTCGGATCGAGGATCGAGGCCCGGAGATGGTCCGCGGAGCGCCGATAGCCGATTGCCGTCAGGTCGGGGCCCTGCATGCTTCCCTCCCCGTCGACCATGTGGCACGTGCTGCACGTCCCGCTCCCGAAGAAGATCTCCCCCCCCTGCGTCGGATCTCCGGGCGGAAGCTCCCCGCCGCCCCCGAGGGAGCGCAGATAGGCAACGACCCTCCAGGCACGGGGATCCGTCCGCGCCCGGCTCGGCATCTCGGTGCCCGGGATTCCGAAGCGCACGACCTGGAAGAGCTGCTCGTCGTCGGTCGCGTGGCGGAAGGTACCACGCGTGAGGTCGGGACCTCGTCCCCCCCGGGCGTCCCCCCCGTGACAGCTGGCGCAGTCCAATTCGAAGAATCTCCTTCCTTCTTGGATGTCCTCTGCACGCGTATAGGGGTTCTGCGCCTCGGCGGCGAGAACCGTGATTGCGAGAAGTGCGGGACCGAAGATGGCCGCCAGAGAGGCCGCTCGGATGCATCTCATTCGTCCTCCTAGCCAGGAAAACCAGCCCGTGTGACGACTTCTTTGAACGAACCGTCAAGGTAAGAACGGACCAATCCCGGGGGCAAGGATCCGGGGAGCTTGCGATTCGTAGGGCGTTTCCGGATCATTTCTAACCGAAAGTCCGGTTCCTTGGCTGGAGATCTTGATGAAGCGGTCCCGAGAGCACGAGATCGCCCTCTCTCGGCCGGCGGCCGGGCGCGTCCCGCTCCGGTGCGATCCCCGGTGAGCGTCGGGTCCGAGGCACCGGGTTCTGTCGGGGGCGATCCGAAGGTCTTGTGGGGTTGGAGCCTCTACGACTTCGCGAACTCCGCGTACACGACCCTGATCGTCACCTTCATCTACGCGGTCTTCTTTACGCAGCAGATTGCTCTGGACGCGGTTACGGGAACCGCGCAGTGGGCGAACGCCGTGGCGATCACGGGGATCATCGTGGCGCTCTCTTCCCCCATCCTCGGGGCACTTGCCGACGGGGGCGGCCACCGGAAGGCGTTTCTCGGGGCGAGCA
The DNA here is from genome assembly GCA_965206975.1 of Longimicrobiales bacterium. GTDB lineage: Bacteria > Gemmatimonadota > Gemmatimonadetes > Longimicrobiales > Gaopeijiaceae > JAAXGI01. The sequence goes on from OZ242253.1 coordinate 1,425,136, forward strand.
CGCTTGTCTGCGTCGTCGGGGTCGGGTTCATGTACTTCGCCGAGCCCGGCCAAGTGCTCCTTGCCCTCTCCCTCTTTGTTGTCAGCAACGTCGCCTTCGAGCTCTCGGGCGTCTTCTACAACTCGTACCTCCCGGACGTGGCGCCGCCTGGGCGGATTGGCCGTGTCTCCGGGTACGGGTGGGCGCTCGGGTACCTGGGCGGGCTCCTCGCGATGGTGCTTGCCCTCGTCGCTCTCATCCAGCCGGAGGAACCCTGGTTCGGGATCCCGAGCGATCGCCTCCAGAATGTGCGGGCCGCGACCGTGCTCGTAGCCGTGTGGTTCGGCCTCTTCAGCATTCCGATGTTCCTCTGGGTCAGGGATTCGAAGGTCGCCGCCCGGAAGCCGGGAGCCTCGCCGATTCGGGACACCCTTCGGCAGCTCACAGCCACATTCCGGGAACTCCGGCGATACCGGGACGTGGCGTGGCTCCTTGTGGCCCGGCTCGTCTACAACGACGGGCTCGTGACGATCTTTGCGTTCGGGCCCATCTACGCTGCGGAGACCTTCGACTTCTCCCTCGAGGAGGTGATGCTCTGGGGGTTGGCGCTCAACGTGACCGCCGGTCTTGGATCCGTCGCGATGGGCGTTCTGGACGACCGCATCGGGGGGAAGCGCACGATCCTGATCTCGATATTCGGGCTCATCGTGAGCGGCCTAGTCGCCGTACTCGCAACGAGCAAGGGTGTCCTCTGGGTGGCGGGGCTCGCCGTCGGCCTCTTCGTCGGTCCGAATCAGGCCGCGAGCCGATCGCTACTAGGCCGGTTCGTCCCGAGGGAGAAGCAAACCGAGTTCTTCGGATTCTTCGCCTTCTCCGGGAAGGCGACGTCCTTCATGGGCCCGCTCCTTCTCGGCGTCGTCACCTCGCTCTTCCGGTCGCAGCGGCTTGGAATGGCTACGATCCTCCTCTTCTTCACCGCGGGTGGCCTTCTCCTCCTCAAGGTGAACGAGGCCGAGGGCGTCGCCGTGGCAAAGGAGCGAGAGGGCTCCGTCTGAGGCGGTCTCTCGAGCCTGCGGGCAAAGGAGTTGGAAGTGAAGGCACCCGGGGGGAGGGCGGCTCCAGTCACCGCCGTGCCTCCGAAGCGGGGCCAGTCAAGTCGGCGGGACCTGCCCGCGGCACCACTTCAGCGACGGCGGAAGTTCTCGGGCACCCAGTTCTCCGGGTTGTTCTCGCCTCCCGCCGGCCCTGTATAGACGTCTATGGACGCCCCCGATAACGCAAGCATTTCTTCGAACGGCTGGATGCATGTGGTCAGGTGCTGTCGTCTATCCGGCCTGTTGGTGCAGCCTGTGGTGTCCGAGGCTGCTGGCCCATATGGAGATACGCGGACCGGGTCCAAATCGGCCTCGCAGGCTTGAAAGCCTTCACACATACCCTGGTTTTCCCGATCCCGTCTCATTGACCGTTTGCCCCTACCCGTTCGTCGTCCTGCCCACATCTCCCGACAAGCTTCTCCACCCGTTTGCCGTCCGCTGTCAGGCGGCGGCGTGAGCCCGGTAGATCTCCTTCTGCGTCGTCAGCGCCCAAACGATGCGCGCCGTCCTGTTGGCCAGCGCCACCGCGACCAGCATCCTCGGCTTGCGCGCCAACATCCTGGCCAGCCAGGGATCGGTCGTCTTGCCGTGTCGGACCGCGGAATTGACGACCGACATGGCGCCCGTGATCAAGAGTCGCCTGAGATCGCGCTGGCCCATCTTCGATATCCTGCCCAGCCTTGGCTTGCCTCCGGTCGTGTGTTGCCGCGGCACCAGGCCGAGCCAAGCCGAGGAGTCGCGCCCGCGCCGGAAGCTCTCCATCGGTGGCGCGAAGGCCTCGAGGGCCAGCGCGGTGATCGGTCCGATTCCCGGGATCGTCATCAGCCGCGCCGTCTCTTCGTCCTGCCGTGCGCACGCCCGGAGCTTCCTGTCCAGTCCGTCGATCTTCTCATCGAGCTCATCGATCCGCTCGAGCAGTAGCCTGCCCAGCTCGAGGACCGGCTCCGGCAGGGGGGAGTCCGGATCCTCAAGCACCCCGGTCAGCCGCCTGAGCTGGGCGGTGCCCTGCGGAGCCACGACGCCGAACTCCGCCAGGTGACCCCGAAGCGCATTGATCGACTGGGTCCGCTGACGCACCAGAAGGTCTCGCGTGCGAAAGAGCATCCCCCGCGCCTGCTGCTCTTCTGTCTTGACCGCCACGAAGTGCATGGTCGGACGCTGCGCCGCTTCCGAGATCGCCTCCGCGTCGGCCGCGTCATTCTTGTGCCTCTTGACGAACGGCTTCACGTAGATCGGCGGAACCAGCCTCACCTCGTGGCCGAGCGTCATGATCTCCCGGCCCCAGTAGTGCGCACTGCCACAGGCCTCCATCGCCACCACACAACGGGGCTGCGAGGCGAGAAAACTCAGCACCTTCCCCCGGCTCAGCCTCTTCCGGTACGCCACCGACCCGTCCGCTCTCGCCCCGTGTAGATGAAAGCTCTGCTTTGCCAGATCGATCCCGATGATGCTAACCTCTTCCATTGGATGCCTCCTCCCTCAGATGGTCAGAAGTGCTCAGCGCCATCTTGGCACATTGCGATGCCGTCGGGAGGGGGCGTCCACTCCATCGGCCTCGTCCGGATAGGGGTAGATCGGACGCTCGTTGTCGACCGCGCCGTTCGTACTATGCGTTGCCGCAATCGCGTCCGGCGCGATGCCTCTCTCCACCCACTCCACGAGGGGTGGAAGGCGGTCCCAGGTGTTCGGCCCCGGACCTCCGCCGCAGTGCCCCATCCCAGGCATGAGGAAGAGACGCGTGCGTTCCCTGGCCGTGTCGAGGTCCTCGTCGAAGGTCGTCTCGACCATCGCATTGTAGTAGTCGATCGTTGGCCCCGGTACGATCAGCCCGTCAGACCACCCGTGGTACAGGATCAGCTTCCCGTCGTTGGCGAGGAGGAATCGGCCCAGGTCCGGGTCTGTAGCGTCCGTGATTCCCATCATCAGGTCGCCTTCCCCACGCGTGACGTCGTCGATGTCGAACTGCCACCATGCCCACTCCGGAGGGGTGCGAGTCGGATCGGGCTTCAGGCTGAGGTCGGCGAGCTCCGGGAGCGGAACGCCGGGGTCGTTCTCGTAGAAGAGGTAGTTCAGGTGGTCGCCCGTGACCCCGAGCGCGCCTGCGGCAAACCGGTTGCCGGCATGAGGCACGTACAGCCTCGCCCACTCCGGCTCGGACCCGAGCGTGTGACCCGGATAGACGGAGATGCCGTAGCTGTCGTACGGGCCTGAGTAGAAGTCCTTCACGTGTTGAAGCTGCAGCTTGGTCAGGCAGCTCTCGCCATTCACGTCACCCACGCACAGCATGTGTGCCAGGTCGCGGGCTGGGTCGAAGTCGCAGGCGGGTGGATTGTCGATGACACCGTCGACGATCCCGTCGACCGCGTCGCACTTCTCGAGGACAGCCTCTCCGATTCGTTCGACCTTGAGCGGGCTGTCAGGGAGTCCGTCCCCGTCGGTGTCGAACGAGAGCGAGCCCGCGAAGCCGTCCATGTACATCTTCTGTAGCAGCCAAGTCCGCGCCGCGTTCAGCTCCTGGTAGTGGTGTGCGGGTGCGCCGGCGATGATCCCGTCGAAGTCGTACGGGTAGCGCTGCGCCTCCATCAACCCCTGGCGCCCGCCCGTTGAGCAGCCCTCGAAGTACGAGTACTCCGGGGGCTGCCCGTAGTACGTCTCGACGATCTCCTTCGCGGCCACGACGGTCAGGTGGACGGCCCGGTACCCGAAGTCGATCTCGGCCTGCCGGTTGTGGAAGCCGAAGGAGGATCCCGGCTCCGCACCGCTGTCGTGCCCCATGTTGCTGTTTGCGACCGCGTATCCTTCGGCGACGCGGTGATCTGCGAAGTCCAGGTCGCCGTCCTTGCCCCCATCGCCCCAGTTGAGGAAGCGGCCATTCCACCGTTCCGGGAGCGGGAGCTGAACATGGAAGCCGATGGCAGGGGGCAACGTTCCCCTGGCATAGCAATACGGCAGGCCACCGTTACCGGGATTCCTGATCTCCGCTGAGGTGATGGTGAGGTTGGCCATTCCCGTGAGAGATGCACAGGCGCCCCCTGGATCGGAGGCGGGAAGCTGCGCCTCGAGGGGAGGGGCGATCGCGGTGCTGACGGCGACGGCGAGGATCGAGGCGATGACGGATCGGGGCATGGTTCACTCGCGTGAAAGAGGCGGTCATGCAGGACGGGGAGGCCCCGCGGCCGCCTCACCCTCTGCGCAGCCTGCCGGGGTTCCCCTGAGCTCCACCCAACTCTGTTGAGACAAGAATGCCCGGCGATCCCACCCCTTGCAAGGAACGCTTCGGCGATCGCTGCACCCTGCCCCCGGGAAGGAGCGTATCGTTCGGATGCGACTCCCGTCGTGCAGAGCTCGGAATCTTCGCTCCGCCCCCTTCGGGTTGGGCCGCCGACCCCTGCCCGTCCTGTTCCCCCGGAGTCCGCTCGCCGGCATGTCCCACCCGCCCCGGAGTGTCCGGGTACCGTCGCCGATTCGGTTTGCCGCCTGCGGCAGCGGTCGGCAGTCTCGCTTTACCCAAGCGGGAGCATGCCGAGGCGAAGGATCTTTTGCGCAACCTCGCCTATGCTCCTTCGAGAGCGGACGCTGTGAAGGCTCGCCAGGCGTTCGGCAAGCGCTATGGCCGCTGGTATCCGAAGGCGGTGAAGGTGCTCGAGGACGACGGGACCGCATGGTCGCGTTCTACGACTTCCCCGAAGCCCATTGGAAGCATCTGAGAACCACGAGCGTCGTCGAAAGTCCATTTGCGGGCGTGCGCCTCGGGACGAGCGCAGCTAAGCGGTTCAAGAAGGTCGAGAGGGCTACGGCCCTCATCTGGAAGTTCCTGACCGTGGCGGAGGAACGGTTCCGTAAGCTGGACGCTCCCCACCTGCTCAGCGGCGTGTACGACGGAAGAACCTTCAGAGACGGAAAGCCCGTCTCGACTCATCAGCCGAAGGCAGCCGCCTGAGACGTTTACACACCGAATTGACCCCCGAGCCCTCTCACTACCAGAACACTACGTAGAGACCCACAGTCAGGATCACGACGACCGCACCCGCCCACCTCGCTGACGGTGCGGGTTCGAGGTGGATGGATTCAGACTGTGGCAGTGGCCGAGCCTCCCGGAGTGGGTAGACGCGCGACCAGACAACCAGTACTAGGCTTGAGAGGACGAACGCTCCTGCCGCGGCGTTGAGGTACGCCTGTGAGTCGAAATACACGTCGAGGATCAGCGTCAGGAGTCCGTAGGCAAGCGGGGAGATCAGGAGCGCAACGGTCGCCGCCCGCGGTGGGGCCTTGGGCAGGATCATTCCCACGAGGAAGACCGCAAGGATACCCGGCCAGATGAAGTTCCAAACTCGCTGCATGTACTCGTAGATCCCCCCGACGGACGCGAGCTGGGGGGCCAGCAGGCAACCGACTATGACGAACAGACCGGTTGCGATCCTCCCGATGCGGATAGCCCTGCGAGGCTCGAGCTCCTCCTTTACGACGTGGCGTGAGTAGATGTCCAGCGTGAAGATCGTGGACGCTGAGTTCAGCATGGAGTCGAGCGAGCTCATTACCGCCCCGAAGAGTGCGGCGAACATAACGCCACGAAGGCCGGGGGGAAGCAGCCGAGCCATGAGTTCCGGATATGCCTGATCTCCGATCGCGATCTCGTTGGCGTAGAGTTGATAGGCTGCGATCCCAGGCATCACGATCAGGAACGGGATCAGCAGCTTGAGCAACGCCGCGAACAGCACGCCCTTCTGGCCCTCAGCCAGACTCCTCGCGGCCAGCGTTCGCTGGGAGATGAACTGGTTCAGTCCCCAGTACGCGATATTCGGGACCCAGATGCCCATGAGATAGATCGTCCATGGGAGCGTCGGATGATCGGCTGGCAGGATCAGGTGGAGTCTGTCTTGGTTTGCGGAAAGGAACGCGCCGAATCCGCCCACGGCATTCATGCTCAGGAAGAATAGCAGCGCTCCACCCCCGAGCAGCGCGACGCCCTGGAGCATGTCGGACCAGACCACCGCCTTCAGCCCGCCGTAGATCGTGTAGCCGCCCGCGAGCACGCCGATCGCCCAGACCCCGGTCGTAAGGTCGAGCCCGAAGACGCTCGTCAGGGCCAGGCCCACCACGATGTATACGGTCATCAGGTACGCAGCCATGATGACGCGTGGCACGGGTCCGTACCGGAATTCGAGGTATTCGGGGAGCATGTAGATGCCGGCCCGGAGAAATTTGGGAAGCAGCACGAGTGTCACGAAAACGAGCGCGATGGCTGCAATCCACTCGAAGCAGGCGATCGCCAGTCCGGTCTGAAATCCCTCCCCGGACATGCCGATGAAGTGCTCGGAGGAGATGTTGGACGCGATGAGCGAGACGCCTATGAGCCACCACGGCAGGTTGCGGCCGGCCAGGAAGTAGTCGGCCGTCGTCTCCTCCTTGCGGGAGGCGTAGAGTGATACGCCAACCACAATGCCGAGGAAGGCGAGAAAGGCGACAAGATCGATCCGGTCTAACGCCATCTTTGGAGTTGGTCCGGGAAAATGCTCGGGAGGCAGCTACCCTCCCCTTCGAGATGCGCCGGGGAGGGGCGGATGTGTCCGTGTGTCTGCAGACCGGGCGGTCGTTCTAAGCGTCCGCGCGGGTGCTGATGGGATCGGCACCCGCACTCCTTGGCAGAGGGTGGGAATCGAGGAGGATGGATGGGTAGTGTCACATCAGGACACTACCCCATTGCAGGGTCTCCGGGGGCGGAGGCCCCGGCATCACGGACCGGAAGTCGACCCACCGCTCTCACGCGGTCGATCGAGACACGAGTACACAGGAGTGCGCGTCGCGTCAGAGCTGGGCTAGATCGCCGGCCTTCTCCTTCCGCCAATAGGTGTGTCTCCATGAGCCGCGGAGAGAGACGCAACGCGCACTCCCGCGCTGCCGCCTGCGCGTCGCATCTTCGCCGACGAGTCCCGGCTCGGTGGTCATTACGCCGGATCTGACGCAGTCAGAAGAGGTCGTACTTGATACGGAGCATCGCAAACCGCCCGATCTCGGGTACCCCGACGAAGGACCGGTAACGGGTATCGAGGATGTTGTTCACAGAGAACTGAACCGTCGCCCGGGTATTCGGCACTTGGTACCCTGCGGTCAGATCGAAGAGTGCGGCTGTGTCGACGCAGTCCTCTTCGCCCTCTTCGCCGGTGATGCAGCGTGTCCCGACGAAGACCGTCGACTGTGCCGGAAACGCTCCGGTGAAGCGGCCGCGAAGGGAACCGGTGAGTCCCGACGACAGGTTCCGGTACGCGATCCCGAGCGTCCCCTTGTGCGTCGGTGCATTGAGAGCGATCGCCGGCCCGTCCGTAATCTGGAAGTAATCCTTGTCCACCCACGAGTACGTCCCGCTCGCACTCCACTCGTCATTCAGGAACGCCTGGACGCCGAAGTCTGCGCCCCAGAGCTCGATGTCGCCGACATTTCGGTACGTCCCGACCAGGTCCGCGCCCCGCGCATCAACCTGGTCGGTGGAGGCCACCCCGAGAGGGATCCTGGCGATCCCCTCCACAAGCCCCTGGACGGTAGCGGCGGCTGTGGCTTGGGCTATCGCGGGATCCACTCCGCCGGCGATGAGCTGGGTTGCGATTGCTGTTCCGACTGGCGCGGCCATGAATGCGCCGAGGTCCTGCCCGTTCAGGTGGACGAGTGGCGTCTGGATGATGAGCGGTGAGACGAAGTCGTTCTTCTTCATCCGGTATACGTCGGCGGAGACCGCGACCCGGTTCCCGAGGACGGCCGTCCACCCCAGCTCGAAGGACTCAGTGTACGATTCCCGGAGCGGGGAAACGTCCGGAAGCACCGCACTGGCGGCCGGGGTCATCTGCCGCGTGGACGTGTCGAAGAGGAGGAGGCCCACGTCTTCCGCCGTCGGGGAGAGGCTTCCGAGGAGCGCTGCCGTCTGTGCATCGATCGCGCCCTGCGCCTGTAGGACCCCGATCGCGAGCGGCCAGAGGACGGCGGGGTTGGCGGGCAGCAGCTGGCCCGGCCCTCCCAGCGCGGCCGGGGTGAAGGGTGAGCGCACCCCCCGGAGCGTGCCGTCCGCGTTCTGGAGTGACCACCCGTCAGTCCCCGTCCCGAAGGCGCGGGTGCTGTAGCCGAGCCGCCCGAGGGGATCCGGGGCGAACCCCCCCGAGATGTCGACGAAGAGGTTCAGGCTCGACGGCGTCGAGAACGCCCGATTGTAGGTGAGTCGGAGACTCTGGTTCTCCTGCGGCTGGAAGACGAGGGCGGCGCGAGGCGACCAGACGTTTTCCGGCAGGTGCGAGTGAGCGTCGACGCGCCCGGCCAGTATGAGTTCCAGCTGCGAGGAGAGCGCTGTTTCCGACTGCAGGTAGACGCCCCACTCGTCCGTTTCGTCGTCGTCCTCGAAGCTCCCGTAGACTGTCCCGAACGATTCGGGTCGGGTCCGGAAGTAGTCGACCCCGAAGGTGAAGTCCTGTGCGTCGTCGAAGATCGAGATCCCGTGCTGCGCCTGGGCGACGAAGAGGCTGGACGCGTCGGAAAGGAGGGTGCCGTCCCGAAGGAGGTAGCTGCCGGTCCCCGAGTCCGTCGTGTTGTAGTACGTCTGAACGAAGGTGCGGCCGACGTTCAGTCGCGCCTGGAAGAACTCATAGATCCACTCGTTCGCCTGGGCCGCTCCGAGCCCCGTCATCTCGATTCCGGAGCTCGTCGTGCGGCCGTATGTCCCGACGAGCATCCCGTTCTCGCTGAAGCGCCAGTCGCTCCTCGCCTCCACGCTCCACCGCTCGATCCCGAAGTCCCTGATCCCGAGCCGGCCGCATGCCGCCTGCGCACTCGCCGGATCGAACCCCCTCGCGACCCGGTCAGCCTGGCAAAACTCCGGACTCACGTCCGCGGCCAGACGAGCCGCGCTCTCCACCGGGTCCACGTACTCCCAGTCCTCGCCGCTCAGGTACTGGCCTGAGACCTTGACCCCGAGGTTCTCGCTCACGAGGAAGGCGGAGCGGTAGGAGCCCTGGAAGACGGACTGCTCCCCGCCCCCGAGCGTGACGCTCGTACCCTGACTTGTCAGGGGAGACTTGGTCAGGACGTGGACAACCCCGTTCGCGGTATTCGGTCCGTAGAGCGCGGAGCCGGGTCCGAGCACGACCTCCATCCTCTCGATGTCCTCTTCATTGGCCGGGATGAAGTGCGGGAGATTCACGCGAAGCGAGGGTACCCCTGCGAGCCGGTGGTCCGTCAGCATGTGGAGTGCGCCGGAGAAGAGGTTGTTGAAACCGCGTACCACCACGTTCGTCGACTGAAGCCCCGTCGTGATGACGTCGACCCCCGGAGCGGAGCGGAGGTGGTCGGTGAGCGTGGGGGTTGGGCGCTCCGCGATCTCGACGGAGCTGACCAAGTGGGTCGTGGCTGGCGCCTCCGTCGCCTTCTCCGGCGCGGCGCGCGACGCCGACACCACGATCTCGTCGAGAGCGAGGACAGTAGAGGTCAGGACGATGTCGTACGTTGTGTTCCCGTCGGCTGCCACGCTCACGTTCTCGAAGCGGGCCCCGACGTAGCCGAGGAGCCGGATGACCACGTCGTACGTCCCGCCCGGAATCTCGGCCTGATACTCTCCGTCCGTGCTGGAGATCGTCCCCCGCGACTCCCCGCCACCGAGGATCTGGATCTGGGCCCCGGCGACCGGTGCGCCGGTCTCGGCATCCGTGACTGTGCCTACGAGCATTCCCTCCTGCGCGGCGACGGGCAGGGCGAGGGCGAGGGCGAGGATCGCTCGGGCGGCGAAAACGAGCGTCCTTCTGTCCACGAGAGCCTCCAGTATCCGCGGTGAGCGGTTCGCGGCAGGTGGACGCGTCTCACTCCCTGCCGCTCGTGCAAGTCGGGCGTCAATGTACAAGGGAAGCCCCCGGATTCGCACTACCTGCCCGACACATACGGATTCGCCGCTTGCCACCTTGCGAGACTCGGCCTTAAGGTCGGACGACCTTGGCTAGCGGCGGGCGCCGCCTTGCCCACTCCACATCACCCCGCCGGCCGCCCGGCGAGCGACCCGGAGCCTGATCCCGATGCGCTACACCCTCCTTGGCCGAAGCGGCCTCCGAGTATCCGAACTCTGCCTCGGCGCGATGACGTTCGGCGGGGCGCCGGGGTGGGGCTCTCCCGAGGATGTCTGCGGACAGCAGCTCGACCTCTTCCTGGGAAAGGGAGGGAACTTCATCGACACGGCGAACCGGTACACGGACGGGCAGAGCGAGGAGATCCTCGGGCGCCTCCTGAAGGGCCGGCGCGACGAGGTGGTCCTCGCGACGAAGTACACAATGAGCATGCGGGCCGGCGATCCGAACGCCGGCGGAAATGCGCGAAAGAACATGATGCAGTCAGTGAGGGCGAGCCTCGAGCGGCTCGGCACGGACTACATCGACCTCTACTGGGTCCACGCCTGGGACCTCATGACCCCGATCGACGAGGTCATGCGGGCCCTCGATGACTTGGTGAGCTCCGGGGCCGTGCACTACGTCGGGGTCTCCGACTACCCGGCGTGGAAGGTGGCGGAGGCGAACACGCTGGCGGAACTCCGGGGGTGGTCTCCCTTCATCGGGCTTCAGATCGAGTACAATCTTGCTGAACGCACTGTCGAGCGGGAGCTGATCCCGATGGCCCGGGAACTCGGGATCGGCGTGATGCCGTGGTCGCCGCTCGCGGGCGGGCTTTTCAGCGGCACATACACGAGGGAGGACCTGGCGGCGAGTCGGGAGCTCGGGCCGGGGGAGCGGCCTAAGGACCGCCGCGAGTTCGTCCGCGCCCGGCTGACAGAGAAGAAGCTGACGATCGCCGAGACGCTCGGTGAGGTGGCTGGAGAGCTCGGGAGGTCGCCGGCACAGGTCGCCCTCCGGTGGGTGATGGACCGGCCCGGCGTCGTGAGTACGATCGTGGGCGCCCGCACGCTCGAGCAGCTCAAGGACAATTTGGGGAGCCTCGACTTCGAACTCGACGCCGGGGCGAGGGCTCGCCTCGACCAGGTGAGCGAGGTGGAGCTCGGATTCCCGCAAGAGATGATCATGAGCCCTCGGATCAAGCTCCTCCTCCACGGGGGCGTCGAGGTGGAGCGCGCTCGGGTCCTGAGTTCCCCGGGGACGCCTAGCGGCGGCTCCCCCCCGCCTCTTTGAACAGGAGCCACCCGTCCGGGTCGATCCGTAGCTCTCTGGGGGCGGCGGGAAGGGGCATGACCTCGGTCCAGGAGCGGCCGTCAACCCAGTCCGACACGCGGTGAACCCCTCCCTCCATCGCGAACTCGAACTCGACCGGCATCCGAAAGGTGGACCAGAGCTCGTCCTGCACCTGCCTCACCGTCACACGTGCCTGACCGAGCTCCCCGTCCCACTCCCACTCGACATCGACGACAGGGTATCCAAGCCCGTAGATCCATTGCTGGAAGAACCACGCGAGCGACTGGCCATAGCTCTCCTCCATCGCGAGCTGGAAGTCCTCTGTGACGACGCTTCCGCCCGCGTGTCTCTCGTAGTATTGCCGGATCCCGTTGAAGAAGGCGCGCTCGCCGACGACGGCACGGAGCATGTGGAGGACGAGTGCGCCTTTCTCGTACGAGTTCTCGTTCAGGTGCTGGAGGAGGTTCGTGACTGCCCTCGTGACGATGGGCCGCCCGGTGACGCTCGAGCCGAAGTACTCGTCCTTCATCGCCTCGATCCGGGAGCGGAACTCGGCGTCGCTCTCGACCTGCGACCAGAAGAAGGGGCCGAAGTAGCTCGCAAATCCCTCGGAGAGCCAGAGGTGCTCCCACGCCGCCGGGCTCACCGAGTTGCCGAACCACTGATGCACGACCTCGTGCGCGACCGTCCCCTCGATGTCGAGCCCCCGGGCGATGGCCGACTCCGAGTAGAATATAGCTGAGGCGTTCTCCATCCCCCCGAAGAGGGTGGAGGACTGGACGTGGGCGAGCTTCTCGAAGGGGAAGGGGCCGAAGAGGTCCGTATAGACGTCGACCATCGCCGGGGCACGGGCGAAGACGCTCCGTGCGTGCGCTGTATCCGGGGCGAAGACCCAGGAGGTGACCTCGACGCACCCGTCTCCCGTTCCCGCCGCAGGCGAGCGGCCGCACGCGGCCGTGCCGTTGGGGATCACCTCCATGTCGGCTACCCCCACGACCATCAGGTAGGTGGAGATCGGGACGCGGTTCTCCCAGCGCCACCTCACGAGGCCGTCAAGCCCCGCGGTCCGGGTCGGATCCGCCGGGACCGGCGGGCCGATCTGAACCCCGTTCGCGACGACCTCCCGCCCGGGAGGTGCGTGAACGGTGAAGGAGACGGTGGCCTTGTCCGCGGGATGATCGTTCGAGGGGAACCACGACCGGGCCCGGTTCGGCCAGTTGTCGGCGAATGCGGTCGGGACGCCGTGGACGCTCTCCCGAAGGATCAGCCCGTCATCTGGGGTGCCCCGGGCCATGATTTCGACTTGGAGCGTGTCGAAGACGCCGGGGCGTCCGGGGGAATCGAAGCGGAGGAGCCCGCCCTCGTGCGTGAATGGGAGGGGGACCCCCTCGGACGTCACGAGCTCGGTCCTGAGCCCGGAGAAGTCGAGCGTCAGGGAGTGGGCCCCACGCGCCTCCCTGAGGTAACGGATCGTGGTGCGGATCGAGACGCGGTCGTTCTCCCGGGGCACGACCAGCTCGACGTCGTAGTGGAGGACGTCGAGGTCCTGCTCGTAGCGCCCGGGCGGTGCGAGCAGGCCCCTCGCGACGGGTTCGGGGTCCGTGAACTCGAGGCCGGGGCCGATCGGCGGGGGCGAGACCGAATCCCACACGACGACGGGGGAAGCGGGGCTACGGAACCAAGTGACCGGATTCCAGGAGAAGGACCCGCTGCACCCGGCGAGGAGGAGGAGCACCCCGGGGACGAGGCCCCGAACGACCCGGGGAGCGCGCGGGCGGGAGCCAAGGGTGATCGAGAGAGTCATCTTGCAGACTAACTTAGGGGAGTTCCCGAGGGGAATGCGAGGGTGCCGGAACCGGCAGGCACGCTGGCCTCGGAGGAGGAGGTCGGGAGTGCTCTGCGGATTGGCGATTCCGGTGCCACGGTATACCTTCGACTCCACCTCCCGCCCCGGCAATCCATGCGTACCCCGGGGTCCGGAGCGCAGAGCGCTGAACGTTGGACACTTGGAGACGGGAGTACGGGCATGCTTCTCACTTACGCCCTGCCGGCCATGACCTTTCTCGCCCTTGTTCAGACGCCGGAGCTCCCGCCGGAGGCCGCGGTCGAGCCCGAGACGATTCACGAGCTCGGCGCCTTCCTCGAGGGTATCCACTTCGCGGCGGACGGTACCGCGTACGTGAGCGATGTCCCGGGCGGCACCGTCTATAGGATCGCGCCGGGGCGCCCCCCCGAGCCGTGGGCCTCTCTCGCCGCGCCCAACGGACACAAGATTTATGGGGATGGAGCGCACCTCGTTATCGCGATGGACGACGGTGCGATTCTCCGCTTGGACGACGAGGGAGAGGTGCTTGGCGATCCGATCGCGACGAGCGAGGGGGATCGGCTCGAACGCCCGAACGACATCGCACTCGACGGGGACGGCTTCTACTTCACGGATCCGGGCGCGTTCGAGCCGTCGAATACGGAGGGGAGGGTTCACTACTCCGGGCCGGACTTCGAGCCTTGGCCCGTGGCAAGCGGGCTCTCTTTTCCGAACGGTCTCGTTCTCGCGCCGAACGGCGGTACGCTCTACGTGGCGGAGACGCTGACGAACCGGGTCATCGCGATCCAGCTCCTCACGAGGGGTCTCCCCGGGCGGCAGCGGGAGCTCGTGGATCTCTCCGGCGAAGTGGATCCGGCTACGGGCGGGTTCCTCGACGGGATCACCGTGGACCAGGACGGGAACATCTACGCCGTGGTTCACGGCGGGGGACGGGTCTTTGTGCTGAGCCCGGGGGGCGAGGTGCTCCGGCGCTACGATGCGGGGATGGCTGCACCCGCGAACCTGGCCTTCTCGCCGACCGATCCCGGGCGGCTCTACGTCGTCGGCTCGCGGGATGCGGAGCGGACCGAGGGCGTGATCACCGTCCTCGACCTGCCGGGAAGGGAGGGGGTGCACCGCTGACAGCGATGCAAGGCTACGTCTACGGGAGGACCTCGTAGCGGTATGCCGTTGCCTGGCCCTCGAATGCGAGCTCGAACTCCTCGCCCTCGCCCACAGGGGGTGCCGGGATCACGAGGAGCTCTTCTCGGAGCCGGTCGTCGTTGCCGTAGAAGGTGAAGCGGAGCCGAAGGGTCGTTCCCGGGGCCGCTTCCCGGCCGACCACGCGTCCCTCAAGGCGAGTCTCCGAGCCGAGCGGCCTGAGGCGAAGCCCCTCGACGTAGACGGGAAGGAGTTCCGTCTCCTCGAGGCCCCGCCGTGCCTCCTCCTCGTCCCCTATCTCGAAGTACGCCCTCGCCCGGATTAGCCCCGCATTCTCGCTCAGCGGATCAAGCTCCAACAGCCGGTCTCCCGCCGCGGCGAGCGGGGCCCACGCCTCCGCGGCAAAGAGCGAGTTTACGTAGTTGAACCAGGCGTCCCTTGAGTCGGGCTGCAGCTCCGTCAGCCGCCGGAAGGCTGCCCCCGCCTCGATGAAGTCGCCGGAGCGGAAGAGCGCGACGCCCACGTTGAAGATCTCTGTTGCCTCGAGGACCCCGGTAGCGAGGAGGGAGACGTAGAGCTCGGTGGCCTCGGCGTCCCGCCCCATCCCGGTGAGCGCGCGCGCTAGGTCGCGCTCCATCTCCGTGTCGCCGGGGCGCCGCTCGAGCTGCTCCCGCAGCAATGGCTCCGCCTCCGGATACCGTCCGGAGAAGAGGAGGAGCTGGGCAAGATTCTCCTCGATCTCGAGGATGAGCGTCTCCCTCTCAACCACCTCCTCGTCGGTGAGGAGCCTCGTTGCCGGCCGCCGCTCGAGTCCGGCGAGTGCCTCCTGATATACGTCGGCCGCCTCCGCGTACCTCCCCTCCCCGGAGAGGATGACGGCGAGGTTCCGATGCGCATCCGGCTGGAGGTCGTAGACCGCGGCCGCGCGCGCCCATGCGTCGAGGGCACCCGTGATGTCATCGAGGTCGAATGCCTCGATCCCTTCGTTGAACGCCTCGGCCCACGCCCGCTCGCGTTCGGGCTCGATATCGAGCTCGAACGCCGGATAGATCCGCTCGGCCTCGATGAACATCGCGTCGGCCTCGCCCGTCTCCCCCAGCCGGGCGTGCGCTGTTCCGGCTAGGTAGTAGTGGATCGGGTTTAGGGGATCCGCCTCGATCCCCTCGAGTGCGAGTTCGAGCGCCCGCACGACATTTTCCTGCCGGAGGTAGAGGACGGCCGTCTGGGAGAAGCGTGTGTCCTCCGGGGGCGTGCCGAGCTCGTACTGAATCCCGGTAGGGGAGATGACCGGCCCGGCCGGGGTGAGGCGTCGGGCGCATCCCGCCGCGAGCACACTCCCGACGGCGAGGATAAGGGCGGCCCTCAGAGGCCGGCGTCCGAGGGTGTGGCGGCAGGCGGACATGACCCCCCGAAGTCGGGCGCGGGCGCGGGCGGTCAGTACCAGGGGAAGCGGAGCGAGAAGATGACCGAGCGCGGAACCGTCACCCCCTCTTCCCGCGCGGGGCGGAAGGCCGCAACGTCCGTGAAGAGCTCGAGCGCGACCTGGTCGATCACGGGTTGTCCGCTCGACTCGCTGATTTCGGCCCACTCGACCGCCCCGCGATTGTCGATCCAGAGCGCAACGCTTACGGAACCCGCGTCCGATCGCTCGATCCGGCCGCGGCGATAGCTCCGGAGCAGGAACTGCTCCACCTCGCGCGGATTCCTGAGGAGCACCCACACGGACGGGGCCGCGAGGACGAGCTCCGGCCGGACGGCGGAGAGGCGACCGAGGTCGATCGGCTCCGTCGCCATGAGATCCGAGAATTCGGCGTCCGCGAGCCCACCCCGCGCATCGATCGTCCCGTCCTCCGTGCCCCCCCCCTCCTCCTCGAGGGGCTCCTCGGTTCCGAGTTCGTCCGTCTCCGAGATCGTCGGCATGAGCGCTCCCCGTCCGATCAGGCGCTCCCGGAATGCTTCCGACAGCGTCGCGATCGTCGCGCCTGTCCCACTTGCAACCGAGACGACCTCGCCCGTGTTCGGGACCGAATCGGGAATGGTCCCGATGCGTAGTGCGGGTGCGGGCTCCGGGCTCGGTGCGGACCGCGCCTCCAAGACCGAGACCCACTCTAACTGGAGGAATTCCTGCAGCGGATCGGATTCGATGCGGGACCGCTCCCACGTGGGCCACATCGTGATTGCGGCTCCGTGCAGGAGGGCGGCGATCGCGGTCGACCGGAGTAGCCGGGGGTTCCAGCTGGCCTTGAAGCGGTCGTTCGCGCTGGGAGTCCTCTCTTCGCGCGATAACGAACCTGACTCGGGGGCCTTCATGCGGTGCTTCCCGCCGCAGGTGATCGCTTGACCAACCCAAACACTGGTACCCGAGTCCCCAAGGGAGTTCGGGCGCGGACACCGTCAACCGTATGCGTATCAGTTGAGAGGGTCAGAGTACATCGCGGCACACTCCGGCACAACTTGGGAGCCCGGGCCGTGAAGCGCCGTACGCCCTTGGCGCGAGCGCCGGTTGTCACCCGAGAAGCAGCGCTTTCGGAGCCGTACCGCGGAGACAGAATGGTCCCCCGATGGGGCCTGCGTGCCGTGCTTCCCGGCGCATCGCAGCCACCACTCCCTCCTCGCCTCGGAGGCGCTGCCCTCACGGCCAGCGGCCGGCCGATCGTCCCTCTCCCGGCGTCAGGTCAACCTGTCACGCCCACGATACTCAGGTGAACCGTCCGGTCCCGCGGCCGGGTGTCCGAGTCCACGAGTACGATCTGCTGCCAGGTGCCGAGCGGGACCCTCCCGTCGACGATCGGGAGGGCGAGCGAGGGTCCGATCACGGAGGCCCGGATGTGGCTGTGGCCGTTGTCGTCATGCCACGTCTCCTCGTGGAGATAGCGTCCGCCACGCGGCGCGAGGCGCTCGAGCGCCCGGGCGACGTCTTCCTTCACGAGCCCTGGTTCGTGTTCGAGCGTGGTGAGCGCCGCGGTCGATCCCTGGACGAGGAGTGCTGCCTGACCGCTTGCCACACCCGAGTCCGAGATTGCTCCCTGCACCTCGGCGGTGAGGTCGACGATGTGGTCGTTGCCCTCCGTCTCGCGTTGGAAGGCCCGGTGTTCGACGATCATTGTCCTCAGCTCCTCGAGTTTGCGTGCGGGCCGGAGCCCCGACCTCCGACCTGCGGAAGCCGGGATCGAATTCCGTGCCGGGTGCCCCGGCCCTGCGGCACCCGATGGTTCGAGGCGCGTGGCGAGAGCGCGGCAGCGCACGGAGCCGCCTCGAATTCCGAAGTCTGCGTTCTCGCGGGGATGGAGATCTTCACGCGCGGGCGGGGAGCGGCTCCGAATAGACCGGTGGCCGGGCCCGGCCACTCGCTCGCGGCGGGCCGAAGCGGGCTCCCTGGCTTCAGGGAATCGGCCCCTCGGTGATCACGCGGATCCGGTAGAGACCGGTTCTTGCCGTCATGTAGAGGGTGCGCCCGTCCTCTCCCCATCCGACATTCGCGGGGACCTCGTCGGGTGAGATTTTCCCGAGGGGTGTGCCGTCCGGCGAGAACACCCAGACGCCCCCAGGACCTGTGGCGAAGACATTCCCTTGCAGATCGACCTTGAGCCCGTCCGGGCACCCGGGACCCTCTTCGCCCGTCAGATCCGCAAAGACGCGGGCCCCGGTGAGTCCATCCGGTCCGACGTCGTAGGCCATCCAGACGGGGTTCTCCGCGTCGCAGTTCGCGACGTAGAGGGTATTCTCGTCCGGTGAGAAGGCGATGCCGTTCGGCCGAGTCTGCTCGGCGCTCAGCAGCTCGAGTTCCCCGGAAGGGCTCAGCCGGTAGATCCCGTTGAAGTCGAGTTCCTTTATCGGGGAGTCGTCCCCGCCCTCGAGTCCGTACGGCGGATCGGTGAAGTAGAGCCACCCGTCGGAGCGGTAGACGAGGTCGTTCGGGCTGTTCAGGCGTCCGCCGCCGTATCGGTCGACCAGCGCTGCCAGGCTGCCGTCCTCCTCGATACGGGTGATCTGCCTCCGCCCGTGGTCGCCGATCACAAGCCTCCCCTCGGCGTCCCTCGTGATGCCGTTCGAAGCACGACGGGCCCCGGGGCCCTCGGTTTCCCCATCGAAGTAGGGGTCGATGAGTACCTCGGCGCCCCCCTCCTCCGTCCACTCGTAGATTGCGTTCCCCCCGAGATCGGAGAAGACGAGCCGGTCGTCCTCCCGGATCCAGACGGGCCCCTCCACGAACTCGAATCCTTCCGCCACCCGCTCGATCAGGGCGCCGGGCGAGACTAGGCTGGTGAACCTCGGATCCAGGCGAAGGACCGTTCCGTCCCCGGAGGCGGTTGGTGAGGGACCTTCCGAAGCGTCTTCCCCGGAGGGTGCTTCGGAAGCGTCTCCCCCGCACCCCGAGGCTACGAGGGTCGCGACGCACCAGATCCAGCTATAGTTGCGAACTTCCGGCATTCCACTCCTCCCCGGAGAGTCAAGAGCGGCACGTCGACGAGTCAACTCTCCAGACATGATCCACATCGAACCTAGGGCGCGCGAACCGGCGATCCGGGCGCGCCCGCTCCGGAAAGCCGCCCCCCCGGTCCCCGCGATCCCGCGAGACGAGGCCCCGGCACCCTGGCCTTCCCTCCCGAAGGCCGGGCGCTACGTCGTACGCCTCCCGTCCGTACCCCTGACGCCCCCTTCCGTGCGCGGCGCGGCGGAGCGGTCCGTTACCGTGCGGGCAGACCGGCGATCCGGGCGACGCCCTCCGGGGCTCCGCGCTCGCATCGTTGCACAACGGGTGCGTTCCCCGCAATGTCCCCGTCCGGCCCCGTGCGGCCGTCCGTCAGGTTGGATGGATGGTCTCGGACCGGTGCCGGGAAGTCCCCCGCCTCTCTCCACCGGAGACTCGCAAATGAATCGCCTCGCGCTCTCTCTCGCGGCCGGCCTCTTCGCGGCCTATGCTTCGGAAGGGGTGGGTCAGTCCGGCGCCGCGCCTGCGGACGACCTCCTCATGATCGACCACTACGTTCCCGTCATCTCGCGGTCGCCCTCCATCACCGGCCAGACCGCACAGCTCTACGTCCGGGAGCGGGCCTCGGGGGGAACCGTACTTCGGTCGAGGAGCCTCGCCGGCCGGGTGATCCTCTTCGTGCACGGCGCCGGAACGCCGGCCGAGGTCGCCTTCGATCCCCCGCACCCGGACGCGAGCTGGATGGCCTTTCTCGCCCGGGCCGGCTACGACGTCTTTTCCATGGACATGACCGGATACGGGCGGTCCACCCGTCCGGCCGTCATGAACGATCCGTGCAACCTTGCCGAGGGCCAGCAGGAGACTTTCGTGCCGGTCCTGATCCCGGGCACATGTCCCCCCACCTACGGGTTTGCGGCCAGTACGATCGAGTCCGACTGGCACGACCTCGACGCCGTTGTCGAGTACATCCGCGAGCTTCGGGGCGTCGGGCGCGTGCACCTCGCGGGGTGGTCCCTCGGGGGCCCGCGAGCGGGCGGATACGCGGCTCGACATCCCGAAAAGGTTCAGAGCGTCGTCCTTCTTTCCCCCGCCTACAGCCAAGACCGGCCGGTATCGCCCCCGGAGGGCCTCGTTCCCGGGGCCGCCTTCACGAAGCAGTCTCGCGCGGACTTTGACGCCCTCTGGGACCGGCAGCTCGGGTGCACGAACCAATACGAGCCGGCGGTGCGCAGTGCCGTCTGGCGCGCGATGCTCGAATCCGATCCCGTGGGGGCCACCTGGGGAACGGGGGTCCGCCGGGCCCCGAGGGTCACCACGTGGGGGTTTGGTCCACC
Source organism: Longimicrobiales bacterium (assembly GCA_965206975.1). GTDB lineage: Bacteria > Gemmatimonadota > Gemmatimonadetes > Longimicrobiales > Gaopeijiaceae > JAAXGI01. The sequence goes on from OZ242253.1 coordinate 1,445,082, forward strand.
GGAGGTGGGAGAGATGCGCACCCCCATGCTCCTCGTCGCGCCCGAGACGGACGGTCAGGTTGTCCCGGAGCGGGTCGCCGAACTCTACGAGGACCTGGGGTCCGAGAAGAAGATCCTCGCCTACCTCGCCTGTTCGTCCCACAACGCAATGTGGGAGACGAATCGTTCGGTCCTCTTCGATGCCTCGCTCCAGTGGTTCCGGGACGGTGCGGTAGCCGGGGTCGAGTCGGGTGAGCTGCGGCTCGGGGATGAGCGATGAGGCCCGAGGGCGGCATTGTGCGGCGCGCGCGCCGCGACACGACGGTCTCAGCCGCGCAGCAGGCCGAAGGCACGCGGCCGGACGTGGTGATCAAGGAGGACGACAGGATGCTCGGGGGCTGTTGACGGCGCTACATCGAATGCGCGGGCAAGAACTACGCAGCGTCAGGGGCCTGTTTCTCGCCGGCGAGTATCTGGGTATCCCATCGACCAATGGAGCTCTGCGGAGCGGCATCCACACCGCCGCCGACTGCGCGACCGTCGCCTCGCAGCTGCAACACTGACCGGCGCAGCCGGCAACGGCGGTAGGGCTCTGTCGCCGCTGCTTCGTGTGATTGTACCTGCGTTGTATATGGAGACCTCATCGTCGCCCTGTCGATCGCCCCAGGCCGATCTCGCGGCTGAATCCTCGGGCCAGGCGTCTGCTGGCCCGCCGGACGGGATGGTCTGTTTGTTGACACGATAACGAGCGACTTTGACGGAGTGCCGAAGCAGGATAGCCTCCACGGTGCGGACGTGTTTCTCGGTTGCCCGGGGACACGGAAGGCACAATGCCAGCGAGAGAGGCGATTCCTCCTGGATCGACTCTGCGGAGTCTATCTCCCGAACGCGTACGAGATGTTGAGGAGCGGGAGACAGCAGTCTAGCTCGCCTTCGGCCTGCCCGGCACCGACTCCGACCTCGGCGGAGAATCGGTCGCCAATGAGGCGGACCCCTCCCGAGAAGGCCATGCCCACCGCCTCGGGAAGGAGATAATTCTCCGTGATGATCTTGATCCGCCGGCCGACCCGGATTTCGCCGCCCAACATCGCCGCTGGCTTGTTCTCGACATCCTCTCCCGAATAGAAGAAGCCGAGTCCGGCGGAGAGCGCGTTGTCCGCGTTACCGAACGTGCCTACGCCGTAAGCGATCCCGACCAGGTCGTCATCGAAGAGGAAGGCGAGCGTTCCGAGTGCGGCTTGTACCGTGGGGCGCCGGAGAATCTGCACCTTCGGTGCGAGGTAGAAGGGCTCGAACTCCCCGAAGAGAACAGGCGCCCCGCCACCGATCGTAACACGGTCGGTGAGCCCGACCGCAGCGAAAGGAAGGACGATCACGTAGGTGCCGATGTACGAGTCGCCGCGGCTGAGCGAGCGTCCAGTAGCGGTGAAGAAGAGCCGGGTGCCGCCCGGATCCTCGTTCCAGAACTCGCCATTTACAACCCGCCCGCGGGCCGGACGAAACTGCTGGATCTGGGGCCGGTCGATCTCGATCCGACCGCCGCCGACGGTCGTGAGCACCACCCGTTCCTCGTCGAGCTCCGCGATCCGCGCAAAGATCAGGGAGCCGTCGACGAGCCGGATCTCATAGAGGGTGTCGCTAGGCGCGGGGAGATCCGGTGGCGTCTGGCCCCGGGCCACGGACGGGAGGAGAGCCGCAGCCAACAGCATGGAAGCGCAGACGAGAGGCGTCCGAAGAGCGAAGGTGGAACACCTCGCGCGCAGGCTGTGCATCGTGTCTCCCCTTCTCGATCCAGATCCCGTAGCTCCGTCAACCGCAAGATATCGTTTCAGCGCCCCCGGACGGTAGGCTCGCAAGGAGCCGGGTCCAGAGATAGGGAACCGTCATGGCCGAGGTGAGCGGGGCGTTTTCGCAGGGCACGTCGCACAGGTAGCAGGAAGTCGGGGCCGCGACTATTCTCTGGTCGCGCTCCGAAGCTGGCCAGATCGACTCCGGCAAGGGGAGCCACGGTGCCTCAACTTGAACGGAGCCCGAACGGACATGGCAACGCTGAACGACCGGCAGAGGGACATGTGCTCGACGAGCGAGTGGGACTTCTCGGATCTGAATGCACTCTTCATCAATTGCACCCTCAAGCGCTCGCCCGAAACCTCGCACACCCAGGGGTTGATCGACATCTCCCGCTCCATCCTCGAGGAGAATGATGCGGGCGTCGAGGTTCTCCGAGCAGTGGATTACGACATTGCCTGCGGCGTCTGGCCCGACATGACCGAGCACGGGTGGGAGCGGGACGACTGGCCGGCGCTCTTCGAGAAGGTGCTCGGCGCCGATATCCTCGTCCTTACCTCGCCCATCTGGCTCGGCGAGAAGTCATCGGTCTGCACGAAGGTGATCGAGCGCCTCTACGGCAATTCCGGTCAGTTGAACAGCGAGGGGCAGTACATCTACTACGGCCGTGTCGGCGGATGCCTCATCACGGGAAATGAGGACGGAGCCAAGCACTGTTCGATGAACATCCTGTATTCGCTCCAGCATCTCGGCTATGTCATCCCGCCGCAGGCGGATGCAGCGTGGCTCGGAGAGGCCGGTCCCGGGCCTTCGTATCTCGACCCCGACTCGGGAGGTCCGGAAAACGACTTCACGAACCGCAACACGACCTTCATGACGTGGAATCTCCTGCACCTTGCGCGCATGATGAAGGACGCTGGTGGGATTCCGGCCCACGGGAACCAGCGTGCGGCGTGGGATGCCGGGTGCAAGCCGTCCTTTACGAATCCGGACTACCGGTAGCGCCCGCCCGCCTCGGCGGGTTGGCACGGCTTCGAGATTCGAAGGCACGACGATCCGGGTGAGCGGCGGGAGGATCCCGGCTGCGTGTCTGCTTGGGGGGCTCCGGCCGACGGAACCGCCGGAGTCGCATGCACGGCCTCCCGGGTCGGCGAGGGCCCGTGCATCCGCGGTGTTGCTCGCCGGGCGTACGCCCTAAGCGGCCTTAAGCGAGGCCCGGGGGTATCAGGCGGCGTTCGACGCGTCCGAGGAGAAAGTCGACGAGGACCGCCAGGAGCGCCGCCGGCAAGGCGCCCGAGAGTATGAGATAGGTGTCGTTCAGCTGTAGTCCGGTCACGATAGGATCACCGAGTCCTCCAGCGCCGATGAAGGCCGCGAGGGTGGCCACACCGATGCTGATCACGGTGGAGGTCCGCACCCCGGCCATGATCGTGCGCATTGCGAGCGGGAGCTCGACCTTGAAGAGGATCTGGCTTTCGTTTAGGCCCATCCCGCGCCCCGCCTCGAGGGATTCGACGTCCACCTCCCGGATCCCCGTGTAGGTGTTTCGGACGATGGGGAGGAGCGCGTAGAGAAAGAGTGCCGTGACCGCCGAGCGGGCACCGAGTCCGAGGAAGGGAAGCGGGATCATGAACGCCAGGAGCGCGAGGCTCGGGATCGTCTGGATTACGCCGATCGCGCCGATCACGGGAGCGGCGATCAGCTTCCACCGGGTAAGGAGTATACCGAGCGGCACGGAGACGAGGATCGCGAGGGCGACGGCGACCGCGGTCAGCGAGAGGTGTTCGAGCACGTAGCCGAGCGTGTCGCCCTGACGTGACCAGAGGAAGCGGAGAAGCCCGCCCTCCCTCTCATTTGAGTTCTCGAGCTGGCTTCGGGGGGGTGCATCGAGCAACCCTTCCGACACCAGGAACTCCCGCGCCACCTCCGCATATTCGCCCCCCTCCTCCTCGACGCGATAGTTGAGCGCCTGCATCCTCCGGTCGTCGATCCGGAAGGCGAGCATCGCTAGGATTTCCTCGAGCTCGGGATAGCGCTCGAGCGTCTCGCTCCGGATGAGGGGAGCGCAGTCGTAAGGGGGAAAGAAGCCGAGGTCGTCCTCGAGGATGCGGATATCGTGCTCGAGCAGCTTCCCGTCTGTCGTCCAGGTGTCGATGACGTCCACCCGGTCCGAGATAATCGCCTCGTACGCGAGCCCGTGTTCCATCCCGTTCAGGTTTGGGATATCGAGCCCGTACATCGCGGCGAGTCCGGGGTAGCCGTCTTCCCGGTTCAGGAATTCGTGACTGACGCCCGCCCGGATCTCGTCCTGGTATTCGAGGAGGTCCGAGATGCTCCCGATCCCCATCTGCTCGGCGGTGGGCCCGCGCATCGCGAATGCATAGCTGTTCTCGAAACCGAATGGCTGCAGCCACCTAAGATCCCAGCGCCGCTCGAACTCGCCTGCGACGTGTACGTACACCCTGAGCGGGTCCCTCACCTGCTCGGTGATCCCCAGCTGAACGGCCCATCCAGTCCCGGTGTACTCCGGGTAAATGTCGACCTCCCCGCTCTGTAGCGCGGAGAAGACGACCGCGGTTCCCCCCAGCCCCAGACGCCGCTCTACGGGGATTGGCGTATGCGCCTCGATCAGTTGGGCGAGGATTTCCCCGAGGAGGCGGTTTTCCGCGTGGAACTTGCTGCCCACGACAACGGGCGGCAGGCTCGGCTCGTCCTGGGCCTCGGCGAGCCCCGCGGAGGATATGGGAAGCAGGAGGAGTGCCGCAAAGAAGACCCTGAGCTTACGCATGGGGAGCGCCTTCATTGAGATGGCTACCGAGAAAGTCTGAAACGAAGGGAGTCGCCGGGCTTCTTCGGAAGTCCTCCTCCGGGCCGGCCTGGATGACTTGTCCGTGATCCATGAGTGCGATCCGGTCACCGAGCTTGAACGCTTCCGCCATGTCGTGCGTGACGAGGATGATTGTCTTTCGAACGCGCTCCTTGAGCTGCAGGAATTCCTCGTGAATCTGGTCCCGGCTGATTGGATCGAGGGCTCCGAAGGGCTCGTCCATCAGGATGTAGGGCGGGTCTAGGGCGAGGGCGCGCGCGACGCCGACCCGCTGCCGCTGCCCACCCGAGAGATCCCGCGGGTAGCGGTGGGCAAACTCGCCAGGCGGGAGGTTAACCAGCTCGAGAAGCTCGTGGACCCGCCGCCGGGCATCTGCCGGCGGCCACTTCTCGACCTCGCAGAGGATGCCGATGTTTCGGGCTACCGTCATGTGAGGAAAGAGCCCACCGGTCTGGATCACGTACCCGATCCGCCGCCGGAGCGCGATGGGATCGAGAGTCCGGACGTCCCGGGAGTCGAGTGTCACGCTTCCCCCGGACGGCTCGATGAGCCGGTTGACGAGCTTCATCGCGGTCGTCTTCCCGCACCCGCTGATTCCGATGAGGCAGAGCGTCTCTCCCGCCGCGACGCGGAGGCTCATCCGGTCCAGCGCGAGAATCTCCCGGCCCCTGGAGTCGCGAAAGAGCTTCGTGACCTCGCTGAACTCGATCATCGCCCGGCTTGTCGAGCCGCCATGGCCCGATGTTTCCGGATGCCAGCCAACCGGATGCGGGCGGGCGTGTTCCCGGGGTGCCCCGTCGAAGTGCGGCCGCCCGGGTGCGGATGATTCCTGGAAGCTGGCATTCCACGCCTCCAGAGGCCCCGGCACCGGAGGGAGGAGAAGTGGGGCTCGGGACAGGTCGCCGGGAATCGTAGAAGCGCGAGCGTCACGCGTGCGCCTGCGGGAAGGCTCGCGATGAGAACGTCCTCCCCCGCCAAGGTAACGTAAGGTGAGGTGAGGTGAGGAAGAACCCGGAGAAGGGCCCGTTGTCGCGCTCGGCGTGTTCGCCGAGCCTGGGCGCAGGCGCGGCGAACGCGGGGTGCAGGCTGTGCCCCCGGTCGTTACCCGGTCGATTCTGACGCCCGTGGCGACGGCGTCTGAGGTCCGAGCGGCTCAGCGTCCGCCCATGAGATTTCGGGCCTGGCGCACGGCGGCTCCAACCTTCAGCTGTAGCCCCATCTCTCCGTATTCCGCGGTGGCCCGCGTCGGATCGCCCGCGACCCCGCCCCACCTCGGCGCAGTGGCCGCCTCGAGCTGATCCTGACGGACGTGCTCGGGTGCCACGAAGAGGAGCTCGGAGGTGGTGTCGAGGCCGGCGTGGGATCCGATGGTCTCCTCCGTCTCGCCCTGTGCCACCAGCCACTCAGTGTAGCCGTTGTTAGCGTAGTAGTCGTCAATGTGATGCACACGCGCTTCCGTACCGGCCCACTCCGCATTCAGCGCCTCGGCCACCGCCGTCATCCCTGGGAGGTTTCCCCCGCTGTCGGCGATGAAGAGGACGTCGGTGAACCCGTGGGCCCGGAAGCTCCGAGCCGCGTACTCGACGAGGCGCTCGAAGTACTCGTTGGGGAGCGTCACCGTGCCCGGGTAGCGCATGTGGCCGGTCGGCGGGGCCACATTGCCTTCCGGCACGTACGTCACGACCGGCGCCACGAGCGTGCCCCCGAGCGCTTCGGCGATCCGGCCCGCAGCGTAGTGGATGATGTAGGTGTGCTTCCCGATCGCAAGATGCGGCCCGTTCTGCTCGGTGCCCGCGGTCGGAAGGAGGATCGCCGTATATCCGGCGGCAATCGCTTCCTCGACCTCGACAGTGGTCAGTTCCTCCAAGAAGACGCTGGGTGGCGCCTCCTGTGCGTGGGCGTGAACCGCGACGAGAAGCACGGCCCAGGCTGCAGCGATTCTCTTCATGACCTCATCCTCCCCCTGCCGGTGAACTCAGGCGCATTCCCTAGATTCGCTGTACATGCGGATGCACGGACAGACAACCGTAGTCAGGCGACCGAGCCGAGAGCAAGCCAGGGGCCCCGTTCCCCGCCGAGAGTCAGGGTTCGCGACCGGGACGCGCTCTTGGCCGTGTCACCGACCGTACCGTGAATCTCGCGCGGACGAGGTGGCGCGAGATGGCGGGGGTTGCCGCCGTGCGCTGAGCCGTGGGTCTGTTCGCTCCCGTCCGGACCCGGTCGTATCTTTAATATAGGAATAGATGGAGAGCCCCCGCGGGTGGTAGGATCGGCGACTTGAGTACGTCCGGGGTGCATCCGATGGACCCGACGCCCTGGCCCAGCGGCTCGACAGGGGCATCGGCCGGTCTTCTATTGGGCAGGCCGCGATGCTCTCTGGCCGGGGAAGGCACCCTTGCCGCTCGGCTCACGGCGGGGCTCTCGCAGCCGTGCGGTTGCGCCGCCGCCAGGTGAGTTTGAGGTTTCGGCGACCCTTACGTCTGGAGTCGATATGGTGGATGCAAAGTTGAGGCGGTCCGGGTTCGCTCTCGGAGGAGCGTGGGCTGGCCTTTGTTCGGTTCTCCTAGTTTCGGGTTGCGGGGGCGAGAGCGGAGAAGCCCAGAGTGCGGCGCTTCCCGCCTCTTCCCCGCCCCAGCCGGGGGCCGCCGCTTCCCAGGACGTCTTCGATCTCAGGCAGATCGGGGTCAACGAGGGAAGCGTCATGAGGGCGGCGATCGGGGTCGTGGACTTCAGTGACTTCGGGTGCATCTACTGCGCGAACTTTCACAACGCCGACTATCCCGCGCTCCACGACGAGTTCGTCACCTCCGGAGACGTCCTCTGGAAGTACGTCCCGATCAGCATCGGAGGGTTTCCGAACGGGGATCTCGCGGGGCTGACGGGAATCTGCGCCGACGAGCTCGGGCGAACCGAGGGGTTCGCGCGGATGCGCGATCACCTCTTCGTGCAGCGCGAGGAGTGGCTTACGAGCCCACCAAGCGAGGCGAAGGACGTATTCGTCTCGTACGCGGATCAGCTCGACCTCGATGTGGACGCCTTCACCGTGTGTCTCGAAGGGGAAGCTGCATCGGCGCGCCTCGCACGAAACAACGATATCGCGCGTCAGGTTGGGGTTACGGCCACCCCGACCTTCATCGTGCAGGGTTCCCCGGTGCGGGGTGCTCCCCCACTTGCCGACTTCCAGAACGTACTGCGCCGCCTGGTCGCTCAGTCGCGGGGAGATCCCCTCCCGCCCGAGGACGCCGCCGTTCCGGGGAGTGGTGCACCGGACGCTTGACCGTGCCGTAGGGCGGCGGAGCTCCGCCCCGTGCAACCGCCTCGCGCTCCTTCTCCCCTGCGGCGTGTGGCTGGGCCTCTGGATCCTCCCGGCCGAGACCTCCGGCCAGCTTCGGGTTGGGGGGGCACTTCGTCCACGCGGTCGATTCCTTCGGAGGAACCCCGGGTGCGGGGCTGCGCGTGGGGGTGGCGATCTCCGTCCTGCCCCTGGACGTTATGGCGTCGTGGGCGCGCTTCTCCCCGGAGTGTCCTTCCGACGAGCCGGACTGCGAGTTCACGGGTCTCACACTCGACGCGAACTTTCGGATCCCCGTGCCGCTCATTCATCCCCCTATGTCTCGGGAGGGATCGCGTACCGGAGCTTGGGTCCGGTGCAGCCGGGAGAAGAAGCCGACACCCTGGGACCGGGCCTCGGCGCCGGTGTGGCGCTTGCTAGGCTTCACCTCTTCGGGGAGGCCCGTTACGAGTGGGTCGACGCACCCAAGAAACAGCGCCTCTGGAGGCTTGGGATCCTCTTCGACATCCTCTGCTCTCCGGGGTGAACGGGGCGGGCGACCGAAGGCACCGAGTGCTGAGTCCTCGCGGATCGGTCACCCACAGCTTGCCCGCCCCGGGAGGGAGGAGGGGCGGGTACGGGGCAGCGGATTCGCCCGGCGTTCCCTGGGGATTCCCGTCAGCGCACCGGCTCCGAGGCAGGACGCTCCCCTCTCTCCTGGCGTCGGGACCACGGTTGACACTCCGCTCCGTGGCGGGGTATTCATTCGTCTCGTCGGGCCTCTCCCGGCGCTGATCCCGCGTAGCTCAGTTGGTAGAGCAGGTGGCTGTTAACCACCGAGTCGCAGGTTCGAGTCCTGCCGCGGGAGTTCGGAGTTCGGAATCAGGCGGTGCGATCGCACGGATCCGCCGTGGCTGCCCGGCTGGATCAGCTCGTCAGCAGAGCCGCGCCACGTGAACCCCGCTTTCCATGTGCGTCGGTTGTAGCGACCCGTATTACCTCCTCTTCCCCCGGTCAACGAGCGGATCACGGGCGCGCCCGGCGGCGACGCTGAACGTGGAGCTGCCGCTCACCTGCAAGTTGCATGAGGCGTCCCTCGAAGTGGGGGCGGTCTCACGTGGTCGACGAAGCGACGTGACTACCGGGCTGCGAGACTCTTGCCGGATCCGGGTGACGCGAGTGCGGGCGCATCGTTCCCGGGTCCGTGCACCGGCCCCGGTGCGTGTTCTCTACGGTCGCGATTGCGTGACATACAAATGTACGCTATGATTTCGACATGAATCCACGTACTCCTTCGGGCGAGACCCGCGAAAAGGTCTACGAGTTTGTTCGCAGGCGGATTCTCGAGGAGCTTCCCCCAACGATCCGGGAGGTCCAGGAGGCCTTCGGCTTCCGGGCCGTGCAGACGGCCCGCCAGCATCTCGAGCGCCTGGTGGCGGAGGGACGCCTTACCAAGACGCGGGGGAAATCCAGAGGCTACCGGCTCCCGGAGAAGGTCGGAACGCGGATGGTCCCTCTCCTCGGGCGGGTGCAGGCGGGCGGACTTGAGGCGGCTCTCGAGGAATACGAAGGCTATTTGCCGGTACAGTCGCGGGGGCCGGAGGCGTTGTTCGGGCTTCGGGTCCGCGGAGAGAGCATGACTGGAGCGGGCATCCTCCCGGGGGATATCGTCATCGTGAGGCAGCAGGCCGAGGCCGTCTCGGGTGACATCGTCGTCGCCCTGGTGGGGGACGAGGCCACGATCAAGAGGCTCAGCTTGCGGCAGGGGCGAATCGAGCTCCACCCGGAAAATCCGGCCTTCGCGCCGATCATCCCGGGGCCTGACGAATGCCGGATCCTGGGCAAGGTGGTGGAGGTGAGGCGTTACCTGGACGGGTGAGTGGAAGGGGCGCGGGTGTGGGGGGTGGAAAGGGACGCTTCCGACATCCCAGCCCGGGGAGTGCGGAGGATGCCGGGAGTTCTCATGAATCTTTTGGTCGCCGGTCCTTCGGCACTGCGGAGTGAACCGGGGGAGAGCGCCGCCGGGGGTGCCTGGAACCTCTCCTCTCTCGCCGGGCGCCTTGCCGAGGTGTCGGACTCGGGAGCGGCCCCCTCGCTCACGGCCGCGGCGGCCCTGATCCTCGAAGCCCAGGAAGGGGGAGAGCCCGCGGCGTGGATCGGCCTCGGCGACTCGGTCTTCTTCCCGCCGGACCTCGCCGAGTGGGGCATCGACCTCGAGGCCCTGCCGGTCATCCGCGTCCCCGACCTTCCCGCCGCCTGCGGCGCGGCCGAACGGCTCCTTCGCTCCGGAGCCTTCGGGCTCGTGGTGCTCGACTTAAAGACGCAGGCAAAGATGAGCCTGGCTGCCCAGAGCCGCCTTGCCGCACTCGCCCGAGGGCACCGTGCCGCGCTCCTCTGCCTTACCCGGAAGAAGGAGGGCGCGCCCTCGCTCGGGCCCCTCGTATCGCTTCGCGGGGAGGGCCGGATCTCGAGGACCGCCTTCGGCCGTTTCGACTGGGAGATCCGCATCACGAAGGACAGGCAGAGGGCTCCGGGATGGAACCACACGGAGGCGTGCCGTGGAACAGACGGCTTGTGTTGACGTCCCGTCCCTCCCCTTGCAGCTCCTCCTTCGGGAGCACCCGGAGTGGGAGGGGCATCCGGCCGCGGTGGTGGATCGGGACAAGGCACGGGGCAGGATCCTCTGGGTGAACGAGCGGGCCCGGGTCCTCGGCATCCTCCCGGGGATGCGCTACGGCGCGGGGCTCGCGCTCTCCTCCCGCCTCCGGGCGGACGTCATCTCCTGTGCGGCCATCGAGGAAGCCGTGGCCTCGCTGGTACCTCGGCTCCGGGGCCTTGCCCCGGACGTCGAGGTCTCCCGCGACGAGCCCGGGGTCTTCTGGCTCGCCGCCTCGGGCCTTTCCCGGCTCTATCCCCGCCTCAGGGAATGGGCCGGGCTCATCCGTGACGAGGTGGCCAGGAGCGGTTTTCGGTGCACCGTGGCCGTGGGGTTTTCCCGCTTCCGCAGCTACGCCTCGGCGAAGGCGTGCGAGCGGATCATCGTCTTCCGGACGCCCGAAGAGGAGGAGGCCGGTACCCGGGGCGTTCCCCTGGAGCGTCTCGACCTGACACCCCGGGTCCGACAACTCCTGGCCCGCCTCGGCATCTACACCTTGGGCGGTTTCCTAGACCTGCCTGCCTCCCGGGTCCGCTCGCGTCTCGGGCGGGAAGCACACCGGCTTCACCGGCTGGCCTTGGGAAATCTATCGGCCCCCCTCCAGCCCGATCTCCCCGTCGAGCCCGTGAGGGCGGAGATCTCCCTCGACTACGCGGAATCCGACCACGGGCGCCTGGCGTTCCTGATAAAGGAGCTTCTTGCCCCACTCCTCGAGGCGCTACGGCGGCGCCACGAGGTGATGACCTCGCTCCTCCTCACCCTCCGCTTAGACGACCGTTCGCGGAGGAGCGCGACGCTCCGGCCGGCCGAGCCCACCCTGGACGAGACGCAGATCCTCGAGCTCCTCAAGCTCCGCATGGAAGCCACGGTGCTCCCGGCCGGCGTGACGGAGATCCAGATGGAGCTCGAGGGAGTTCGGCCCGACGACCGGCAGGGAGAGCTCTTTCAGAGAGCCTCCGCCCGGGATCTGGGCGCGGCCAACCGCGCCCTGGCACAGCTTCGGGCCCGGTTCGAAGGGGGCGTGCTCCGGGCGCGCTTGCGCCCCGGGCACCTTCCGGAGGCACGCTTCACCTGGGAAACGATGGAAACGGTTCCGCTCCCAAGACCGAGGCGGGTTCAGCTCCGCCCGCTCGTACGGCGGTTCTTCCCAAGGCCCGTCCGGCTCCCGTACACGGGCGTGCCCCCTGTCGACGCCGCACCAAGGGTGGGGAGTGGGCGCCCTGCCGTCCGGGAGAGCGCCGGCCCCTACATCGTCTCGGGGGGATGGTGGGGCTCCGGGACGCACCGCGAGTATCACTTCGTCCGCACGGGCGAGGGTCCATGGCTCTGGATCTACTACGACCGGAAGCGGCACGGGTGGTTCCTTCACGGAAAGGTGGAGTAGAGGGACGGTGTCGGCCCGAACAAGGCGCTCTCCCTCCGCCTATGCGCCCCTCTACTGCAAGAGCCACTACTCCTTCCTCGAGGGGGCGAGCCACCCCGAGGAACTCCTAGAGAGGGCGGAGGAGCTCGGGATCGACTCGCTCTGCCTGACGGACCGGGACGGTGTCTACGGTGCCGTGCGGGCGCATGTGAAGGCTCGTGAGGCGGGACTTCACCTGATCATCGGTGCGCGGGTGAGCATCGCCGACGGCTCCTCGATCCTCCTCCTCGCCGAGGACGAGACCGGCTATGCACACCTCTGCCGTCTGATCTCCACAGGGCGGCTCCGCTCCTCGAAGGGGCGAAGCGTCGTCGAGTGGGGTGAGGTTTTCGCCCACGCCGCCGGGCTGATCGCCCTCTGGGGTGGAGAGGAGAGCCTCCTCGTGCAGGGGCCTGACCCCGCCTTCGTCGCCCGTGACCTGCGGGACGCCTTCGGCGACAGGCTCTATGCGTTGGTGATTCGCCATCGCCGGGCGGAGGAGGTGTGGCAGGAGCGGCGGCTCCGGGACCGGGCGGGGCGTTACGGAATCCCGACGGTGGCGGGGACCGAGGTGCTCTATCACCGCGCCTCGAGGCGCCGGCTTCAGGACGTCCTCACCTGCATCCGCCACGATGGGGTGCGGATCGCCGCCGCGGGGCGCCTGATCAAGCCTAACGCGGAGCACGACCTCAAGTCCCCGGCTGTATTCCAGGCGCTGTTTCGGGACGACCCAGACTCCGTCGCCCGCACGCTAGAGGTCGCGGCCCGCTGCTGCTTCTCCCTCGGCACGGTCCGCTACCGCTACCCCTCCGAGCGCCTCCCGAGCGGGAAGACCTCCGGGGAGTGGCTTCGAGAGCTCACTTTCCGCGGAGCGAGGAAGCGCTACGGCGGGTGCGTTCCGGAAGGGGTCCGGGTCCAGCTTGAACGTGAGCTCGAGGTCATCGGGGAGCTGGCCTACGAGGGTTATTTCCTCACCATGTGGGACCTCGTCCGGTTCTGCAACGTGAACGGAATTCTCTGCCAGGGGCGTGGTTCCGCAGCCAACTCCGCAGTGTGCTACTGCCTCGGTATTACCGCGATCGACCCGGTCCGCATGGAGCTTCTCTTCGAGCGCTTCATCTCCCGGGAGCGGGACGAGCCGCCCGACATCGACTTGGATATCGAGCACCATCGCCGCGAGGGAGTCATTCAGTACCTCTACCGCAGGCACGGACGTACACACGCCGCGATGGTGGCCAACTTCGTCCGCTATCGCGCGCGTTCCGCGGTTCGGGACGTGGGAAAGGTCCTCGGGCTCGCCGAAACCGCCCTTCACCGCCTCGCCCAGCTCCTCGGGCAATTCGATCGGGTGGACCGGCGGCTCATTGAGAGCGCCGGCCTCGATCCCGGTCTAAGCGAAGACTTCCTTCGCCTGGTGGCGGAGATCCAGGATTTTCCCCGCCATCTCTCCATTCATCCCGGCGGATTCCTCCTCGGGCAGAGGCCGGTACAGGATCTCGTTCCCGTCGAGAACGGCGCGATGCACGGTCGCACGGTCATCCAGTGGGACAAGGAGGATCTCGAGAGCCTGAAGGTCTTCAAGGTCGATCTCCTCGGGCTCGGGATGCTGACCGTGATCGAACGCTCCCTTCGCCTCATCCATGACCACTGGGGCGAAAGCTTCACCCTGGCCACAATCCCCAGGGATGATCCCGAGACCTTTGCCATGATCCGGAGTGCCGACACCGTCGGGGTCTTCCAGATCGAGAGCCGCGCGCAGATGTCCATGCTCCCCCGGCTCAAGCCCCGCGAGTACTACGACCTGGTCATCGCGATCAGCATCGTTCGGCCCGGTCCCATCGCGGGGGGGATGGTGCACCCCTACCTCCGCCGCCGGAGCGGCGAGGAAACGGTGGCCTACCCCCACCCTTCCCTCGAACCGATCCTGAAGAAGACGCTCGGGGTCCCGTTGTTCCAGGAGCAGGTCATGCGTCTGGCCGTGGTGGCGGCGGACTACACACCGGGGGAGGCGGATCAGCTAAGGCGCGACATGGCCGCGTGGAGAAGGTCGGGGAGGATCGAGCGCCACCGGGACCGGTTCGTCTCGCGGATGAGGGCCAAGGGGATCGACGAGGAGTTCGCTAACCGGGTCTTCGAGCAGATTCGCGGCTTCAGGGACTACGGCTTCCCCGAGAGCCACGCCGCGAGCTTCGCCCACATCGCCTACGCCTCGGCGTGGCTCAGGTGCCACTACCACGCAGCCTTTGCCTGCGCCCTCCTCAACGCCCAGCCGATGGGCTTCTACGCCCCTGCCACGATCGTGGATGACGCCAAGCGGCGTGGGGTCTGCGTACTCCCGGTCGATGCCCGCCGGAGCGATTGGGAGTGCACTCTCGAGCGGGAGGGGGACGCACCCGCGGTGTATGCTCTCCGGATGGGCTTCCGGTATGTGAAGGGACTCGGGGAGGTGGAGTGGAAGCGCATCGACGATGCTCGGCGGGCGGGCCCATTCCGTTCCGCGGCGGATTTCGCCTCGCGCACCGGGCTCCGGCAGGACATCCTCGACCGGTTGGCCGAGGCCGGGGCGCTTGGCTCATACCGGCGGCGTGAGACGCTCTGGCAGGTCCAGGGACTCCCGGTCGCCAGCGAGAAGGGTGCCCTCCCCCTCGAGACCCCCGAGCCGCCCGTCTCGTTTGAGCCCCTGAGCGATCTCGAGTCCATCGACTGGGATTACCGGAGCACGGGCCACAGCCCCCGGGGCCATCCGCTCGCCCACCTCCGGGGCGAACTCTCCGCCCGCGGATTCCCCGCCGCCGCTGCCGTACAGGAGATGCTGCATGGCTGTCGCGTGGAGTACGCGGGGGTCGTCATCTGTCGCCAGCGGCCTGAAACCGCCGGGGGTGTAGTCTTCATGACCCTAGAGGACGAGACCGGCTTCGTGAACGTCATCCTCTGGCGAAACGTCTATGAACTCGGATCCTGCAGGGAGAGGAGAAATAGGGCATCATGGGTGTGGATGGGACCGGAGGGGAAGTTGGCGGGGATATGGGGGGCTGACGGAGGGAAAAGAGGCGGCTCGGATCTGTGGTATTGAGTGGGCGGGGCGGTATTGGACAGACGGGGAGGACGACTGGAGGGGAGAGGGCCTGGAGGAATGCGGGGCGGGAGTAGTCAGGCTGGGAGAGGAGGCGGGAGTCCGGAGGCGAGGCGTCTGAGAGCGAGGAGGATATGGGGTCTGGCGGGATCGTCACGGAGCAACTGGACGTAGAGCTTGCGGCTGTGGCGAGTGAGCTTGGCGGGCAAGCGGAGGAGCCAGAGCCGGAGGCGGTTGGGTTGAGCTGTGCGCCAGGCTCCGGAGAGGGCGGTGGTCCTGAGTGTGTGGAGGAGCTGGTAGGCGATGGCGCCGAGGGCCCAGAGGAGCGCGTTGCCATCGAGGTCATCGATGGCGGTGGCCCCTGCTCCGAGCTGGCCGAGTTCCTTGATCCTCTGTTCGACGACAGCGCCCTGGTTGTAGCGGCGCCAGGCGGTGAGGACGTGGATGCCTTCGATGTTGGTGAGTACGTGAGCGCTTAGTGGGACTTCGTAGGTGTCGAGCGCGAGGGTGTCTGGGCCTTGGAGCGGACGCCGTGTGTGGAGCGAGAGAAGACGGACGCCCCACAGACAGCCGGAGGTGGTCCAGAGCTCATGACCGGGGAAGATGTGCTCACCCTTGCGAGAGCGACGCCAGGGCTGGTGGTGGTCGGCAAGCCAGCGGTGGGCAGGGAGCTTGAGCAGGAAACGGACCTCGAGGTCATCGAGGGTCCGTACCATGGATCGGCTGAAGAAGCCCTTGTCGAGACGCACGGTGATGGTCTCGACCCCCACGGAGCGCAGGCGCCCCACCAAGTCGGTGATCCACGCCTCGGCCCCCGCGGCGGTGGGGGCGTTGCCCGGGCGCCAACGGATGCCCATACAGTCTCCCGTCTCCTGAACGAAGGCCAGAAGCGGATGGTGCGACGGTCGACCGGGCTTGTGCGGATTGTAGCCCCGCTCGGCGCCCACTTGCTTGCGTCCGTAGCGCACGCTGACGGTGGAGTCGAGGGTCAGGGTCAGCGCCCGGGGCACGCCCCCCAGTCTCCAGCGCCGGCACACGATGTGCCACAGGAGTTCGTCGAGGAGGGGCACGAGCGGCTCACCTGCGCGGCGCAACCAGCGTCCGAACGTGGTGGGATCGGGCAGGCGAGTCCAGCCGAACAGGCGTCGAATGCCGCGCCGGTCCAGGAGCGGCAAATCGTCGAGCACGCGTCCACCGTAGAGCAGAAGCACGACCCACACCTCGACCATCAGGCTGGGACGGAAGAAGCCGGCAAGCCCTTCGCTCCGACGGTCGATCCAGGAGCCCAGGCCCATGCCGTCCCACAGATACCGGACCAGAATCAGCCCGCCTCCATCGGTCAGATCCCGGGCGCTGTGACGAATCCGTAGCGGGGAGCCCTCACCTTGTACATGGGGCCGAGAACAGATACGATGGTTGCGCACCGTCTGGGTGCCTTTTGTGGCGAGGAACCTTCTTGGACGAAGTGCCCTCAACCTAAGGCCTTAGACGGTGTTTTTCTTCCCTATGCTACTCCCCTCATGCAGGATCCGGGATGAAAGGTTCCGGATTGCCGTGAAGACGCTCTCGTTCATGGGCGTGAGCGGCCTCCTTCAGAACGAGTCCAAAGTCGTTCACATCGTGGCGGAGTCGATATGGCAGCCGAAGTTCGACGCGGATCCGATAGCGGGGAAGAGCCGGGATTTTCGGTAGCGTGGCGACGAATGGGCCAGTGTGCTACGCCAGAGAGAGACGACAGAGTGGGGCAGACGGCAACGTACCGGGCTTGCCTCGGCTTCCAGCAGGACCTCCCTCAGCTTCTCCTGGCCACGGACGCCGCGGTGGCAAGGACCGGCCCGCCGGCCACTTCCGGGCGGCGTTTCAAAGCACCGTCCTCCGCACCTTCACCCCGTCAGTCTCCACGGCCCGAGGCCAGGTCCCCGGCGGGGCGCCCCCCGATAGCCACGATGGTGGGAACGTCCGTCTGCTGAGCCAGATCGACGAGCAGCCCACCTAGGCTCCTTGCAGTGCGATCGGATCGGTGCATGCCCAAGACGATCAGGTCCGCATCTGATGCGCGGCGGATGATTCCGTCAATGGGTCGGCCGGCCTCGTCGATCACGACGTCACACTCCCCGATCGCCTCGTCGGCGGCCAGCACCCTGAGATCGTGCTCGACGCGGCGATGCGTCTCGGGAGGCGCGTCTTCGCGAACGATGCCGAGAAAAGTCAAAGACCGTTGCTCGGACCGGGACAGGCTGGCAATCAACCTGGCTCGCAACCAGCTGTGATGAGTGCCTCCGGCCACCGGAACGAGAATGCGACGGGCGCTGTCCATCTGCCACCTGTGAGGGGCCCGGAGCACGACCACGTCGGCCTCTAGCCCGGCGATCAGACCGTCTAGTTCCGTGCCGATACCGGGGTCTTTCAGCTTCGGGAGTCCGAGCAGCACTGTCTCGCAGTTGTGGAGCCGGGAAACCCTCGCGATCTCCGTCCATACGTCCGGGGCGATCGTCAAAAGCGTTTCCGTGACCAGGGAACTCCTGAGGCTGTAGTGCAAGGATTCGTCCAGTACCGCCTCGATGTCCCGGAGTGCGGAACGGTCGACATCGAGTTGCTTACCTCTCGGCCGGACTATGGTGAGGAGCAGGACACGGCCGACGCCGGGCGTGCGTAGCGTAGCCGCAACGTCCACGAGGCTAGCCGCGCTAGGAGTCTGCGCCGCAGAAGCACAGCTGACTGAGCCGAATGGTCATGGAGCCGTCCGCGGCGAGGCGGATCCGGGTGATTGGGAGGTTGAGGACTTGTGTCTGCGACGGATCGGGAGAGCGGAATGGATGCGTTGGGGGGGCAAGAGAGCTACGAGAGCCCTCGCGCCGGCAGATGCGGGGGTGAACCCTCGTGCAGTCATGCCGCCTGAAGGGTGTGCAGCCGCTTCACATTGAGTGCCAGGCACACGAGGGTCCACTCGGCCCGGACCTTCTCGAGGCCCCGGAAGCTGAATCGTCGAAAGCCCATCACCTCCTTGATCCAGCCGATGGGCGCTTCGGCCTGCCACTTTCGCCGTGCGTAGCGTCTTCGACCATCTTCGCTCGCCAGCTTCTCGGCCATGCGGGCTTTCGCCGGATATTCCTCCTTGTCAACCGTGGGGGCGGCCTTGCCCTCCCGGGCCAGCGCCACATACCCATCGATGTCTCGCTCTTCCAGTTCCTCGAGATCCCGCTCGTTGCAATAGCCCGTGTCCGCCAGCACCTGCGCCGGCGTCTCGCCGTACGCTTGCGCCACCGCGTCGACCATGGGCACCAGCTGGCCCTGGTCGCTCGCGTTGTCCGTCACCTCGGCCCCGACCACCAGCTGGTTCTCCCCCTCCACGACCGCCTGTGCGTTGTAGCACTGCTGGAACCCCTCCGAACTCGTCTTCATGATCCGGCTCTCAGGGTCCGTGAAGTTGCTCTGCGCCGCCTCGTCCGGCTCTCCGTACTCCCGCTTGTAGGGCCTGCCGCCCTTCGGGTTGCGCGTCTGCCCCGGCTTGCGGCCCCGTGCGTCGTCCGCCGCTCTCTGCTCGGCTTCCAGGCGCGCCTTCGCCTCCCGGATCGCCGCCAGCCGGTCCTCGCGCCGCCTGAGCTCCTCCGGCACCTCGTCTCCGCAAGCTTCCTCCCCGTAGCGCTCGTCTTCCGCTTCGTCCACCGCCTCGGCTTTCTCCAGCAACCCCTTGATCTCCCCTCTCAGCCCCCGGATCTCCGCCTCCAGCCCAGCCTCCTCCTTGACCATCCGGCCGTAGCTCATCGCCTTGCGCTTGCTCGCCTTCGCCCGAACCTTCGTCCCGTCCACCGACACCCTGCCAAGCCCCGCCAGCCCCAAGGCCCGCGCGAGCATCACCACCTCCACGAACACCGCCCGGAAATCCCCGAGATGGCGCCTGCGGAACTCGCACAGCGTCCGGTGCTTCGGGAAGTTCCCCGCCGCCAGCATCCGAAACGCAACATCCTCCTCCAGCTTCCTCGCCATCTTGCGCGACGAGAAGGTGCCCGTCGCATACCCATAGATCAGCACCTTCACCATCGTCCGCGGGTCGTACGGCGAGTTGCGCCGCCCGTCCCCCCGGTACCCCGCCCGTAGAACGCGCCCAGATCCACCGCGTCCGCCAGGTCGCTCACATGGTGCGCCAAATGACCCTCCGACACCCACTCCCGAAGATCCGGAGGCAGCAGCAACATCTGCTCCGGATCGTACGGTCGAAACGTCGTTCCCATTGACCCCCCTCCGTGTGCCGCAAACCTCCCCAATGCCCTGCCACCAAAGATAGCCGCAGGGTTCTGCGGCGCAGACTCCTAGCCGGGTTCGCGATCGGGACCAAGACCAGGGGACTCCGGCCGCGTAGACGTGCGAGCTCCGGGTCCAGTGCTTCCGCCCTCACGTCGGCAAGCCGCGCGCCCGGAGCGAAGAGGGTCAGATAGAGAGCCGAGCCAACAACCAGCAGCAGGAGGACGATACTTCCCGCAGAGGGCACCGCGAGCGCCTGAAACACGGCCAGGCTCAGGCAGAGTCCCGCTCCGACGAGAGGGACCCAGGAAAGTCGGGTCTCCCCGGACCGACGTGCAGCTAGGATCGCGGTCCCGTGAACCATCGCGAAGCTGATGAGAAAGATGAGGCTGGAAGCGGCCCCCGCTGCAGCCGCGCGACCGACGCCCGGGTCGGGGGAGCCGACAGTGGCCAGGAGAAAGAGGAGTGGCAGATAGATCATGAGCGCCACGCCAAGGGACAGATACATAGGACGTGGCACGGTCCGAGTCGGATCGCGAACCTCGCCCGCGACGGCGGCGATCAAGTCGAAGCCTTGGAGGGCGATGAACGTGTAGCCCATCGCCTGGACCAGCCCTGTAGGACCGGCGGAGAGGAAGGGACGAAGGCGAGCCAGAAGCGCGAAGGGCGACTCGCCGATCCATGCCCATATGCCTCGTCCCAACAGGACGGCGAACATAATCACCTTTCCGATCGTGGCTACGTTGCCTCGGCCTCCTGCGGTTCGCATGAGCCCGATCGTATAGAAGGCTGTCGCCACCACGGCCACGCTGAGTGCAAGGGCCGGTCCTTGCACCCAATCGGAAGAACGTCCCGCGATCTGAAGGGCACGACCGAGGCCTTCAAGCGCGAAGGCGGCGAAGCCCAGCGCATACAGCACGCCTGCCAGGATCGAGGCGAACCACACGACCCACCCGAATAGGAAGGCGACCTCGATCGAAAGCACCTTCTTGGCGTAAACGTACAGTCCGCCCGAATCGGTGAAGCGTTGGGCCAGCTGGGCAAAACTCGCGGCAGTAAGGAACGCGATGGCACCGTTCAAGCCGAAGACAACGATGGCACTCGGCCCGGTCGTAGCGAAGGCGACGCCCGCCAGCGCGAGGATGCCCCCCCCCGACGATCGCGCCGACCCCGAGCGCGGTGGCTCCGAATAGGCTAAGGCGCCGTTCGTGGTCCATACTGCCGGGTCCGGGGTACCGTGGTTTCGCGAGCGAGCCGCCGGGATTCTTCTGGGAATTCAACGCGAGATGCGAGACCCGGGACGTCGAACATTGTGTGGCGATCTCGCGTCGGTTTGGATTGTTGGGGGGGCACATCCCAATCGTACTGTGCCCACCGCACAACCTATACGTCAGCGCGTCAAAATCCCTCATGTCACTGCCACTTCGCCTCCCGCTGGGAAAGGACGTGTACTCCCGTGAGGCTTAGTTGCTGACAGTCGAAGTCGTTCTGGTTCTGGCCGTCCTTCTCGTGGATCTCGCCCTATTCGTGGATGGGCGAGTCCCAATGGACCTCGTCGCACTCCTCACACTCGTGTTCCTGGCCGTGACCGGGCTTATCGGACCTACCGAGGCGCTCGCGGGATTCTCAAACCCTGCCGTTGTGACGGTCTGGGCCGTTTTCGTGTTGAGCGCGGGCCTCGCGCACACCGGCATTGCCAGCCTAGTCGGGCGACAAGTGCTACGCATTGCGGGCCGCAGAGAGACCCCTCTCATTTTGGTCATCATGCTGACTGCCGGCACGGCGTCCGCCGTCATGAACAACGTGGGTGTGGCGGCGGTCCTCCTGCCAGTGATCATGGATCTCTCTAAGGAGACCGGGATTCCAGCGTCTAGGCTCCTACTACCCTTAGCGTACGCGTGCCTCCTGGGAGGGTTGACCACCCTCATTGGTACCCCGCCCAACATCCTTGTCGCCGACGCACTCCGAAACGAGGGCCTTGAGCCATTCGGACTCTTCGACTATTCGCCCGTAGGATTGGTTGTGATGGCGGCGGGCTTCGTCTTTCTCCTGGTAGCCGTCCCCGTGCTCTTGCCGAAGCGCAGCATCCAGGTCGGGGATCCCGGGGAAGACAATCAACGGAGGTTGCCGGACATCTATGGGCTGAATGAGCGATTCATCGTCCTGAAGCTTCCCGAGGATTCGGCCCTTGCGGGAAAGAGCCTAGGCGAGATTCGACTCGGGACCGTGGCGGGACTGCAGGCGATCATGGTGATCCGTGACGGGCGCCCCCGCCCCTTGCCAGGCCCTGGCTTTCGTCTCCGGGTAGGAGACCGGATCGTTGTCCAGGGGCCAGTCGATCGGTTGGGTCAACTACGCGGGAGCTCAGCGCTCGAAATAGAGGAAGAGAGGCTGGGTGCACAGGTGCTGCACTCACCCGACTTCGAGATTGCCGAGATCGGGTTCCCCAAAGGTTCCGAACTGATTGGCCGTACGCTGCGCGATCTGGACTTCGCTGTCCGCTTTGGGGTTCGCGTCATGACGATCCGGCGCGACGGAGCACCCCTCACGACCCCACTCCCCGACGTACCCCTCCAGCCCGCTGACACCCTGCTGGTCCGAGGACCACCGGCCCACGTCGAAAAGCTCGGGACGTCTCCAGAGCTGACCGTCGCGCCCGCTGACCAGATCGAGCTATTTGGCCTTCAGGACGAGCTATTTGCTGTGCGGGTGCCCCGTGACTCTTTCCTGGCGGGCCAAACACTCGAAGAGTGTCGCCTGGGCGACGCACTGGGGCTGTGGGTGATCACCGTCCTTCGTGACGGCCGGACGATCGAGATGCCGGAGCCGAGCGAGCGCCTACAGGCAGGGGACCTGTTGGTTGTAAGAGGCCGGTCCGAGGAGTTGTCGACGCTGGAAGGAATTCGGGAGCTCGAGGTCGAAGCGGAAGGCTTGGAGGCCAAACCCGCTCTCGAAACGGAGCGACTCGGGATCGCCGAGGTGGTTCTCTCCCCACACACGAGACTCGTGGGGCAGACCCTCCGCCAGCTCAGCTTCCGCAGGAAGTACGGGCTGATGGTGTTGGCGATCTGGCGCGAGGGACGGCCTCATCGAATGGGGCTCCGTGACCTCCCCCTACGCTCCGGTGACGCACTACTCGTCCACGGACGTCGCGAAAACCTTCGGGTCCTTGCGTCAGATCCGGACTTTCTCGTCCTCACCGAGGCGGTACAGATCCCGCCCCGGCGTCGTAAGGCGCCGATTGCGGCCGGGATCCTCGCTGCAACGCTGGCGCCAGTTCTGCTGGGGTGGCTACCGATCTCTATCGCGGCCGTGGGAGGTGCCGCCCTCATGGTCCTATTTGGATGTCTGACCATGGAGGAGGCCTACCGATCCATCGAGTGGAGGGCCGTCTTCCTGATCGCCGGGATGTTGCCTCTGGGCGTTGCGTTGCAGGAAGCAGGCGCCTCGGCGCTTCTTGCGGACGTGGTGGTTGGGACCGCGGGGGACTTCGGGCCGCTCGCCGCCATGGCCGCTCTTTTCCTGATCACGTCTCTAGCGACTCAGGTAATCCCGACGGCTGCCCTAGTAGTCCTCATGTCTCCGATCGTGCTGGATACGGCCGCGAGCCTGGATGTCTCCCCGTACCCTCTCATGATGGCTACGGCGATGGCCGCATCGGCAAGTTTTGCGAGTCCCGTTTCTCATCCGGCAAATGTTCTTGTCATGGGCCCCGGCGGCTACCGGTTCACTGACTACCTGCGCGTGGGGATGCCCCTGACGGCTGTCGTATTCGTGGTCGTCATGATCGTGACTCCGTTCTTTTGGGCCTTCTGAAGCACCGATGAACCGGTCCGATTCATGAGGACGCTCAAGTGTCCTCGCTAGGAGTCTACGCCGCAGAAAGTTGTGGCGGTTATCTTTGGGGGTAGTGAAGGCATTTCGAGAGCTTTGCGGTTGGCTGCGGGGGTGTCAATGGGAACGACGTTCCGACCGTACGAGCCGGATCAGATGTTGTTGTTGCTGCAGGATCTTCGGGAGTGGGTTCGCGAGGGTCATCTGACGCACCACGTGAGCGACTTGGTGGACGGCCCTGGACTTGGATGCGTTCTACGCCGTACGAGGGAGACGGGCGGCGCAACTCGCCCTACGCTCCGCGGATGATGGTGAAAGTTCTGATCTATGCGTATGCGACGGGGGTGTTTTCGTCGCGGAAAATGGCGAAGAGGCTGGAGGAGGACATCGCCTTTCGGATGCTGGCGGCGGGCAACTTTCCGAAGCACCGGACGCTGTGCGAGTTTCGCCGGCGTCATCTGGGGGATTTCGAAGCGGTGTTCGCCGAGGTGGTTCGCCTGGCGCGGACGATGGGCCTGGCAGGGTTCGGGCGGGTGTCGGTGGACGACACGAAGATTCGAGCGAACGCGAGCAAGCGCAAAGCGATGAGCTACGGCCGGATGCTGGGGGAGGAGCGCCGGCTGCAAGCGGAGATCGCGGCGCTGTTGGAGAAGGCGGAGGCGGTGGATACGGCGGAGGATGTGCGCCACGGTGGGGATGTTTCGGGTGACGAGTTGCCGGAGGAGTTGAAGCGGCGCGAGGACCGGCTGGCGGCCATCCGGGAGGCCAAGGAGCGCCTGGAGGCCGAGCAGAGAGCGAGGGACGATGCGCGGGGCCGCAAGCCGGGACAGACGCGCAACCCGAAGAGAGGCAGTCCCTACAAGCGGTAGTACGGAGAGCCGGACGAGGCTGCGCAGAGTAACTTCACGGATCCGGAGAGCCGGATCATGAAGACGAATTCGGAGGGGTTCCAGCAGTGCTACAATGAGCAGATGGTGGTGGACGGTAAGAACCAGTTAGTGGTTGAGGTCGAGGCCACGGGCAACGCGAGCGACCAGGGCTAGCTGATCCCGAGGGTTGATGCGGTGACGAAGGCGCACGGCGAGACGCCGAAGCAGGTGCTGGCCGACGCGGGCTACGGTAACGAGGAGGACTTGCAGGCGCTGGAGGATCGGGGTATTGATGGGTATGTGGCGCTGGCCCGGGAAGGCAAGACCGCTGGGGCCGTTGATCCGGATAGACACCCCGCGAAGGCGCGCATGGCCGAGAAGCTGGCGACTCCCGGGGGCCGGAAACGGTACGCCCACCGAAAGTGGCAGGCTGAGGCGCCGGTCGGCTGGATCAAGGAAGCGATGGGATTTCGACGATTCGGCTTCCGGGCCTGAAGAAGGTCGCGGCCGAGTGGACCCTCGTGTGTCTCGCCCTGAACGTCAAGCGGCTGCACCCACCCTCTAATCCGCATGAAGTGGGCAACTGCCTGCCGGGCAGCGGATCCTGAACCCTACATGGGACCCACGAACTCGCTTCCGCTCACGCAAACCGGCCAGTCACGTACCCCCAGTCCTTCGTCCCTCCCGTTCTACCAGATCTCACCACCCCTCTCAAGTGCCCCCTCGCAGCTGCGACTCTTGTCGCGCAAGCTCCTTCCTCCCCCGGCGCTAGGCGGACTTCGCGCGGCTCTTTTCGCCGCTGGCCGTCTGTCCGCGCAGCTGCTGGATGTTCTTCTCGATGCGTTCCGCGAGCTCGCGCTCGTACTGCAGCATCTGCAACGTCCCCTGCGCTTCCCGCATCACGAACTCGAGACCAGCGATCCGTTCGCCCACGTCGTCGATGACCACCTTCTGTTCGCCGACCATCTCGAGATTCACACGCAGGTCCTCGAGGAGGTGGGCGATCTGGTTCGTCTTGGCCTGCACGTCGGTGACGACGGTGTACCGCCCCTCGATCGACGTGATCTTCTGCTCGGTGTCGCTGGCCATCGACAGGAGGCTCTGCACCCGCTTGCGCACCGCAGCCACCTCGTGGCGATGCTCGGCGACGTACTCCAAGTCGGCCTTGCTTCGGGCGCTCACCTCGTGCACTTCCTCCACCTGGGACCTTACCGCGGCGACGATCGCTCCGCGGTCCGCCAGGGCCTTGATCTTCTCCTCGACAGCCTGCCGCTGGTCGGCGAGATCGTCCAGCCGCGCCTCGACTGACCCGACGCGCTTTTCGGCAAACGCCAGCTGCGACCGGCGCTGCTCCAGCGACGCGTACATCGTCTCAGCGCGTTTGAGCTGGTCCTCTGCGGCTTTGGTCTGCGACACCGCGTCGCGCTGGCTGGCCTGTATGCGCGCCAGCTCGCCCACCAGCTCGTCTCTCGCCGCCCCCCCCCGCGCCAGCTGCTCGTTGAGCGACTGGATCTGCTTGAAGCGCTCCTCGGTCTCGGTGGTCAGGCTCCGGCTCGACTCGACCAGCGCGTCGAGCCGCGCCTCCTGCGCGTCGAGCGCGGCACTGTCCTGCTGGACGGCCGTCACCTGCTCCTGCGTCTTCCCCAGGCGATCCTGCAGGATGGCGATGCGGTTCTCCATCGGCAGCACCTTCGCCTGCAGCGCCGCCACGGCCTCGACCTTCTGGTGCGCATCCAGCATCTGGGCCACGACGGAGTCGCACTGGGCCTGCAGGGTTTCGAGCTCGGTGCGGCGTGCGAGCTGCTCCGCGAGCTTACCGTCGATGTCGACTGTTAGCGTGCGTAGCGAATCGACCCGCCCGTCGAGTTTGTCGAGGAACTGCACGCGCGTGCCCACACGGGTTGTCTGGGCGTCTAGCTCGCTCACCACCTCGCCGAGCTTGGCCGCCTGCCTGGTGCCCTCCTCGGCCTGCGCCAACTTGCCCAGCACGGTGTCGAGGTGTGCCTCGATCTCGGGCGTCCGCGCCTTGAACTCACTCATCCGACCGATGAAGCCTTCGAGGGCCGATCGGTCCGCCCCCAACTGGTCACGCAGCCGTACGGTCTCGACGTGCGACTTGTGGAAGTCCTGGATGTCGACCTGCAGGCGCTTGAGATCGTTCCGCGTCTGCTTCAAGCCCTCGAACTGCGTGGTCGTCTGCTTCGACAGCTTCTCGGCCTCCGTCAGCCGCTCGCCGAGCGACTCCAGGTCGGCCTGCTTGTGGGAGAGCTCGTCCGCCCGGGCCAGCAATCCCTCGAACTCCTTGCTCAGGCCATCGACGCGCTGGCCGAGCGGCGCCAGGTGCCGCTCGCGGGCGCTCAGCACTTCGAGACGGCTCTCGGCCTCGCCCACCGACGACTGCAGTACACCCACCCGCTGCTGATAGACCTCGAGGCTCTTCTCCTCCTGCCCGACCCGATCGAGCGCGGCGCGCATCTGATCCACCAGCGGCCGCCAGTCCTTCTCGAATCGCTCGGCCTCGCGGGCCATCTCGTCCCGCACCTTGGCGGCGCCCTCCGCCCGGGCGGTCGCGTCCTCGACGAGTTTCTCGACGCGCGTCAGCGCCTCCTCGCCGCGGGCTGTTTCCTTGAGCCCTTCGTTCAGCTTACCGATTTGCACGTCCATCGCCCAGACCATCTCGTTGAGCCGGTTGGCCTCCATCGTGGCCCGGTCGATAGTGTGTTTCTGGCTCTCCAGCGCTTTGGCCTTCTGCACGACATGCTCGGCCAGCGCGTTGAGCGCGGTGAGCTTGTCCTCGGTCGTCTTGCTCCGATTCTGGAGTTGCATCAGCGGGCCGAGCCGATTTTCGATATCCTTCACTGCGGCCGTCACCGCGGAGGCGTCCTCGCGCGCCGAGTGGGTCGTGTCCTGCAGCTTCGCGTAGTCCTGGCCGAGCTGTCTCGCAGTGCCACGCACCTGCTCGATCTCGCCACGAAGCCCACCGGACTCCTCGATTGCCTCGCGTGTCTCGGCGTTCGACCGGGCGATCTGTTCGCGCAGATCTTCGAGCACGGCCCGTTCACGCGCCAGCGCCTCGACGCTCGCCCGCGTCTCCAGCGTCTGTGAGGAGAGTTGCTGCACCTGCTGGCGGTGCTTCTGGAGGTCGCCGTCGGGCGCCATCAGCTTCTCGGCAGCCGCCTGCGTCGCCCCGGTCGTCTGCAGCATCGCCTCGACGCGTTGTTCCGCCTTGTCGAACGCCTTGGTCCGAGCCTCGAGGCCGTCGATGCGCGACAGCATCTCACCGAGCCGCTCGCCGATCGAACTTGCCTTCCGGTCGACCGCCTCGAGCGACTTGCCGACTTGGCCCAGCTTCGAGCTGCGCGTCCTGACCTTGGTGAGCATGGTACTGAGCGCTCCCCGCTCCTCCCGTGCCGTCTCGATCAGCTTGTGGAGATCCTTGACTTGGCGCTGCGCCTTGCCGCCCCCGCCGATCCGTTTGAATGCGTCCAGCATGTGGTCCTTCCTTCGTGGTGTCCGAGCCCTGTAAGTTACGAAGAATAGTGTACCCCGTAGCCTACTCTATCGGGCGCAGGGCCGAGCCGCAACACCGGCAATTCCAGCCATACGCGGCCTCCTTGATCGGGGGGCGGTTTCTGATACCGAGGCCCCGATTACATAGCCGAGGATAGACTACTCCGAGTCAGGATCGGTCATGCTGAAGTCGACGTTCAGTGAAAGCCAGATCCTCAGCATCTTGAACCGGAATTTCTGACTTGCACATCGTTCAGCATGGCCGCCTATACTCAGACATTCCGCAGCAAGCAATCAGAGGTGGACCCCATCCTTCGGCGTGTGTCTACGGGACCTACCAGGACGTCGTGGCTCGGATCAGAATCTGAACTTAGCCGTTCCGGTTGACGATCTGCAGACTCTTGCTGAACGGCCGGAGGAGAATTCATACTTCGGTCCGCTCACCGCCGGTCCGTGGGATTACTCCTCAGGCGAGGAACGGACGGGATCGATTACTCCGAGATTGCTATCGGCTCAGAAAGTAATTGGGGAGCTGGCTTTCTTGGATCTCGAGTGCAATGACGGCGAGAGAGCGAATCTTTACTGTTTCTTCGGTTCCGAGGGCGAGGTCGTTCGAATCCGGATGCCCTCGGATGCGATCGACAGCTACATTTCCCTCATGACAGTGGAAGGCGATAACAGCTACAATACGTTTGCGAAAACCCGCTCAGCTAGGCATGGGGGGATAGCAACTGCCGCAGAGTCACTCAGGCAACCTAATTGGCGTGCTGACAATGGTGATTTTACCGTCCCCGATTTGTCTGGACAGTAGATTGGCAACAAGAGTTGGGGTCCAGAGATGAGGAGGAGAGGATATGTCCCAGGAGAGGGGGGAGAGGGAAGCGACCGGAGGTCGTGGAGGGGAGGAGTTGCCGGAGTCCTCTCTGCCAATATGAGTGAGACACCTGGTACCTTTGCTATTACTGAAGGGGGCGGAGGTGGAGAACGATGGCAGAAGGGAGAGGTCCGATGATTGGCTTGGTGGTAGGGACACCGCCCGTGTGTACAGAGATGGTAATGACCTGACAGTCGGCCACGAGAGAGGACGGTGGCCAACCGCCCTCGCCGGAGCTAATTGAGAGATGTCGAAGTCACTCACTTAGCACGGGAGAGAAGATGACCACCGTCCAGAAGGAAAAGATAGCGCGTCGCAAGCTGAGTCTGCTACAGCTGGCCCAGGAGCTCGGCAACGTGAGCAAGGCGTGCCACATCGTGGGTTACAGCCGTCAGCAGTTCTACGAGATCCGTCGCAACTTCCAGCTCTACGGGGCCGAGGGACTGATCGACCAGCTTCCGGGGCCGAAGGGACCGCACCCGAACCGAGTGGGCGAGAAGGTAGAGGCGGCGATCCTGGCACACAGCCTGGAGTGTCCGGCGCAGGGAGCCCAGCGGGTCGCGGATGCGTTGCTGCTGGGAGGGATCCAGGTCAGCTCAGGGGGGGTGCGTGGGGTGTGGGATCGTCACGGCCTGACGACGAAGCACGAACGGCTGCTCAGGCTCGAAGAGACGGCGAGGGAACGGAAGCTGAAGCTGACCGCCGAGCAGATCGCGCTGCTGGAGCGCTTCAGTCCCGAGTTCCGGGAGCGCCACATCGAAGTCCACTATCCGGGCGACCTCGTGGCCGTGGACACGTTCTTTGTCGGAACGCTGAAGGGGGTCGGAAAGGTGTACCTGCAGACCGTGCTCGATTGCTTCAGCCGCTATGCCTGGGGCCGGTTCTACACGAGCAAGCTCCCGCTCACGGCGGTGCAGGTGATCCACAACGACGTGCTGCCCTTCTTCGAGGAGCACCGGGTCCGGGTGAAGACCGTGCTCAGTGACAACGGCCGCGAGTTCTGTGGCCGTCCGGACCGTCACCCCTACGAGCTCTTCCTTCAGCTCGAGGACATCGAGCACCGTACGACGAAGGTGGGCAGGCCCCAGTCCAACGGCTTCATCGACCATCCCACCGCGAAGCTCCTCGACGAGCACTTGAGGGTGAAGGGCCACACCACCTGGTACGAGACCGTCGAGGAGATGCAGACCGACCTGGAGGCCTACCTCGAGACCTACAACCGCAAGCGACCGCACCGAGGCCGAGCCATGGAGGGCCGTACGCCCTATCAGGTCTTCAAGGCCGGTCTCACCCACGCCAGGAAGGCCGCAAAGGCCAACAAGGAGGACGCCAACAAGAAGGCAGCCTAGACGCAGCTCCGGCGAGGGCCGACTGTCAGGTCATTACCATCTCTGTACAGCCCGTGGGGGGAGAGGAGCGTAGCGACGAGGCCCCCACGGGCGAGTTCGCCGAGCGGAGCCCGGCTCCGGATCCGGAGGTGGTGGCGAAGCCGACGCGCCGGAAGTTCACTGCAGAGTACAAGCTCAGGATCCTTGAAGAGGCCGACCGGTGTTTTGAGCCCGGCGAGGTGGGGCGGATTCTGCGGCGCGAGGGGCTGTACAGCTCCCATCTCACGGCATGGCGAAAGGCGCGGATCGAGGGCTCGCTTCGGGGCTTGGCACCGAAGCGGCGGGGCCGCAAGCCGACCCCGCGCAAGAGGGTGGTTGAGCTCGAGGCCGAAGTGGCTCGGCTCGAGAAGCAGCTCGCCACGGCAGAAACGATCCTGGAAGTCCAGGGAAAAGTTGCAGGGCTGCTGGGGCTGAACTGAACTTCGAGAGCGGGAAGAACTCGTGATGGTCGCTGGCTCCCTTGCACCGAAGGTCGGCGTCGTTTCGGCCTGCCGGGCACTGGGTGTGTCGCGCGCCACCTTCTACCGGCGTCAGAAGCCCACTCCCGGGCACCAGCAGTCCAGCAAGCGACCCGCCCCGGCGCTGGATGAATCCGAGCGCGAGGAGATCCGCGAGACCCTCGCCTCCCCACGCTTCGTCGACCGATCCCCTGCGGAGGTCGTGGCCACCCTCCTCGACGAAGGGCAATACCTCTGCTCAGAACGCACGATGTGTACAGAATCCTCGCCGAGGAACACCCCGTGCGGCAACGGCGCAATCAGCTCACGCATCCCCACTACGCCAAGCCCGAGCTCGTGGCCACCGCCCCGAACCAGACGTGGTCGTGGGACATCACCCGCCTCCTCGGACCCAAGACTTGGACGTACTTCTACCTCTACGTCCTCATCGACATCTTCAGCCGCTATATCGTCGGATGGATGGTCGCTGACCGGGAAAACTCCGCGTTCGCCAGTCAGCTCATCCAGGAAAGCTGCCTCAAGCAGGACATCCAGCCCGAGACGCTGACCCTGCACTCCGACCGCGGGTCGCCGATAACCAGCAAATGTACCGCCCAGCTCCTCGCCGATCTCGGGATCACCCGCTCGCTCGGCCGGCCCAGCGTCAGTGGCGATAACCCCTTCTCGGAGGCGCACTTCAAAACCATCAAGTACCACCCCACCTTTCCCGGCCGCTTCCCGGACATCCACAACGCAATCGACTTCTGCCGATCCTTCTTCCCCTGGTACAACCACGAGCACCGCCACGGCGGCATCGCCATGCTCACCCCCGACGATGTCCATCACGGCCGAGCCAACAAGGTCATCGAGCGGCGTGAGCAAACTCTCCAGCACGCGTGGTCCCAACACCCGGAACGCTTCGTACACGGGATCCCCAAGCCCCACTCCCTCCCCACGAAG
The DNA here is from genome assembly GCA_965206975.1 of Longimicrobiales bacterium. GTDB lineage: Bacteria > Gemmatimonadota > Gemmatimonadetes > Longimicrobiales > Gaopeijiaceae > JAAXGI01. Next base: position 1,476,192 of record OZ242253.1, read on the forward strand.
GTCTGGATCAATCCACCGACTGCCGCCCCGACACTGCAGCCCGCTCACTAATCTATGACTCCCGGTGTCTCACTCTCGTTGACAGGCTCCGTTTCGAATGTGCTTCTTTGGACACCATATGGATGCCACAACAAGTAAACTCTCCATCTCGTTTGCCGATCAACCGTGTAAGTGAAAACATAGCTTCATTTATAAAGTGCGCCGCCAGGGAATCGAACCCCGAACCTACTGATTAAGAGTCAGTTGCTCTGCCAATTGAGCTAGCGGCGCCCAGTTTCTACAAGTATTTATCAATATTGAAGTTATATGGTGTCATGCTGAGTGGATGCACTCCATCGGTACTCCTGTGGGGTCCATATGGGGTCCAGACTTCCATGTGTACTCCCGTTTCCGGAGCCTCCACCGCCACGTGGGGACCCCGCATTGTACGGACGACACCGTAGGGTAGTGGGTTACTCTGAATGTTCAAGTAAGCTCCCTGCAGTGCGAGTTCGCTGGCACGAGACACCCATCGACGACGGTGCACCCTATGCGTTCCGGGCCTCTAGGGGTCGCGAATCACTCCTCCGGACGGGCTTTCGGTGATCGTTCCTTCGGTCGGAGCGATGATCTTCTCGATCTCGGGAATGAGACCCATGGTTCGAACGAGGGCAAATCCGCGCACCTCGATCTCGGGATAGGCATCCTCAAGCATCGTGACGCAGGCGAAGAGCGTGTCACCTCGAGTCACGATGTCGTCAACAACTAGGATTTGATCCCCGATGTCAAGATCGAAATCAACCCTGATCGAATTCTGGTGATCCCTGTACGACGGACGATTCCCGGGGCTGTATGCGGCCTTCACGACCGGCTTGGTCCGAGTGAGCAGTCGGAGCGAGCCTCTCGCGAGGTCATGCGAGACTAGATGGGTGCAGATCCGATCCGAAGGCCAGAGTCCACCGGTGAGCAGCGGTGCGCTCCGCGGCGCGGGGACGAGCGTGACCTCGGGCCCGAACCGATCCTCGAGCTGGACAGTGGACCGGAGCACGTAGGCGGCCTTAGCCAGAAAGCTGTCTAAACCCCGCTTTACCGGATTTCGCACGGCGGTCCGAGACGTTCTCGATACCTCTGAGGTGCCCCGTGGTGAGTAGCAGAGGAACGAGGCGAACCGTACCGATCTAGAGGACGGAGGGGGCACTGCTCGCGAGCTCCGGGAGGCCGTCGAGGAATCGAGGCAGCTCCTCAAGCGAGACGACCTGCGCTCCGTACCGGATCATCTCTGCCGGCCAGGAGAGAGCGGAATTCCTAGCCACGTGTTCCTCGATCAGGAGCAGCCGGCCGAGCCGAAGCGCTTCCCACCCCTGATGCCTGGTCCCGCTCTTCTCACCGGCCTCGACAACCAGTGTGGCGTCCGTGAGGAGCGCCATCGTGCGGTTACGCATGGGAAAATTCTTCCGACCGATCGGAGTACCCCTAGGGAACTGCGACACGGCGAGATGGGACTCCATGATCTCCGTCTGTAGCGCCCGATTTGACATAGGGGTCGCAATATCGAGTGGTGTACCGAGGACCGCGACCGTGCGTCCGCCAGCAGCGATTCCCGTTCGATGAGCTACGGTGTCCACACCGGCGGCGAGCCCACTTACCACCGGGATTCTGCGCTCCACGAGATGCTCCGTGTACCGCGCCGTCAACTCGAGGCCCTGCGCGGAGGCACGACGAGAACCCACCACGGAGACGCGAGGACCATCATGGAGGATGCCGACATCGCCTGCGGTGAAGAGCACTGGCGGAGCGTTCCGCTCTTCGATGTCGGTGAGCGGCCCGAGGAGGTCCGACGGTGAGAATTCACCTGAAATCATGCACGCCCTCCCGTAGCAATACGGCCTTTCTTCGGGTAAAATAGGTTCCCCAGCAGCGTCAGGCCAGACGTTTATATATTGACGGACCGTTGTGGACCTGAAGGGACGCGCCGGCACCGGGTCGCCGCGAACTCGACCCTACCGTAAAATGCGTGCTTCTGTTTTCGGGGGGTATGCCTTCCCCTGCCGTCATTGGTGCGTATTCCGACGATGCCGTCCGGTGAGTCCGACAAGCCGTCCACCGATTCCGAGCCATGCCGTCCACCCTGTGGCAGCGGAGGTCGATAGCGGCGCTGGGGCTTGGGGTTGAGGGTGGAAGCGTGTGACGGCGACGATCTTGCTACGCCCTAAGCCTAGTACCCGCGGACAAGAACCTCCCCTACTCTGCGGCAAGTGTGAGCCTCTGCCAATTCGGGAACGACCCTCTGGCCAAGATCTTCAACAAGGCTGCTCGCCCTATTCGATAGGCGTCCTTCACCGTCTCCTCAGTGTTTGTTTGCCGACCGTCACGACGAGACCGACCACCATGGATGATCCGGGACCGCACCTGATACAGACGTTGGATCGACTTGTACACCGCGAGCCGCTCCTCTCCCGAATCCCCAAGCAAATGCGCTGCGCGGACCGACATCTTGTGCGTTAGCTCACCACCCCGCAGACCGAACAACACCTCCAGCGCCACTGCGATGTCGAGCACACGATCCTCGTGCCGGAACCGCCCCACGTTCCTGCGTTCCGACGACGCCAACCGCCCAAGCGACAACTCCAGATGGTCACGGTCGGTACCGCTGAAGGCACCCCATTCCTCGTAAAGTCGACGCACCTCCGCGGGCTCTGCGGGCTCGATTGTCTTCACCTTCCACCACTCCGACACCCGGAATCCCGTCTTCGAGCCTGGCCCGAAGCTCGGGTGCAACGCCGTGAAAGCGGGCGCGCAAGAGAGCATTTCCACGACATCAATCCGCTGCGAGGTAGCCAGTGACAGCAGGTCGAGAAGCACGCTGAGCCCGAGCTCGGAGCGCCACGCGAACCGCGCGGCGGGAGGTGGGTCACCAAGGTTCTTCGAGGTCGGCGGTGCCACCAGGCATGGTGACCAGGTCATTTCCCGAAACATCACCAGTGCCTGCATCCCCCGGTAGTCCGGGTCGTCATTCGTTGGTCCTGGCGGCTCCGCTCTCAGCAGTCCGCGCGCCAAGGCCTCGTCATACGACGCGAGCCAGGTTCCCGGACCAAGCTCCGTCGCGCCTTCCATCGACAAACCCCGAATCACCACTACCTCATATCCTGGCAGCTGCCCCTCAGCGCCCAGGGTCAGCAGCTGGTCCACTTCGGCCGCTGCCGCCTGAACTCCTAGTTGTGCTCCGAGCGCCGCCGCTCGCCGCGCGAACTGCTTTAGCTCAACGCGAAACCCCTTACCTGGCATGGTCACGAAGGTGGCGGCGTCCTTGCCTTGTCCTTCGAACACGCCGGCCGCTGCTGGGTGCTTCAACACGAGTCCGATTACCGCCTCCGGGCCCGCAGAGATTTCGGTCAGGTACTGCGACAGCATCTCCCGAATTCCGACATCTCCTACCGCCCGTCTAGCCAGCGCCCGGTATTCCATGTTCCCAAGATCCGGCAGTCCTCGGCGATGCGCCGTCACCGAATCCGATAAAGGGGCCAGCGCCTCAGCAAACGTCTTACGCCATTCGTTGCGGGCAATCTCACTCACAGCCATCACAACCCGGTCTCCCTCGGATCGCTCTCACGTTCGCACCATACTAGCAGCCTGTCGGACTTAGCGTCTGGACGCGGTATATTATCGGGTGTGGTGGTGTGCGGTCTTACGAGACGACTGAGGTGATGGGGATGGCGAAGTTTGTGGAGGGAGACACCTCCCAGCTGTATCTACTGCCGGTGGATATACGGGACTGGGTGCCGGCGGACGATATGGCGCATTTCGTGCTGGAGGCGGTGGAGCGGGTTGCGATGTCGGCGTTCCAGGTAAACGAGCGGGGGACGGGTTCGGCGCAGTACCACCCGCGGAGGATGCTGGCATTGCTGGTGTACTGCTACGCGAACGGGATTTTCGGATCGAGGCGGATCGAGCGGGCGACGTACCGGGATGTGGGGGTTCGCTATGTGGCGGCGAACTGCCATCCGGACCACGATACGATCTGCAGGTTTCGGCGCAGGAACTTCGAGGCGGTCGGGGAGGCGTTCCTGGAGGTTCTTTTGATGGCCAGGGAGCTGAAGCTGCTGCGGGTGGGGACGGTGAGCGTGGACGGGACGAAGGTGGACGCGAACGCGAACAGGCACAGGAGCATCCGCTACGACCGGGCGCGGGAGTTGCGGGAGCAGCTGCGCGGGGAGATCGGGGAGCTGCTGGCGCAGGCGGAACGAGCGGACAGGCGGGACGCGCCGGAGGCGCAGCGGTTGCCGGAGGCGCTGTCTCGGCGCGAGAAGCTGAGTGTGAAGCTGGACAAGGCGTGCGCGGAGTTGGAGCGGCGTGCCAAGGCGCGGGCTGCGTCGGAGCGGGCGGAGTACGAGCGCAAGGTGGCGGCACGGGAGGCTCGCCCGGGGAACCGCAAGGGTCGGAGGATCAAGCGGCCAGTGGAGGAGCCGCGGGCGGAGGAGCAGATCAATTTGACGGACGTCGACAGTGCGCTGATGCGCAGGAGCAGGCGCCATGAGTACCGCCAGGCGTACAACGCGCAGGCGGTGGTGGACGCGGACGGCAGCCAGTTGGTGCTGGGGAGCAGGGTGAGTTCGTGTGCGAGCGACCGGGGGGAGTTGGTGGCGGACGTGGACGCGGTCCCGGCGGCGTTGGGAACGCCGGGCCGGGTGTTGGCGGACAACGGTTACGCGACGGGCAGCGAGGTGGGGCGACTGCAGGCGCGCGGTGCGGAGGTGTTGGTGGCGACCACGGCGCAAGGCACGCGGCGCAAGCACGATTTCCGGCCGGAGCCGGAGCCGGCGAAGGCGAAGGAACCGTCGGCGGAGTGGATCCGGTCGATGCGCGAGACGATGGCACTGCCGGAGCAGCGGGCGCATTACCGGTTGCGCAAGCAGACCGTGGAGCCGGTGTTCGGGATTGTGAAGCAGGCGATGGGATTCCGGCAGTTTCTGCTGCGCGGTCTCAAGAAGGTGGAGGGCGAGTGGGCCTTGGTCACGCTGGCTTACAACTGCCGGCGCATGAACAACCTGAAATGGGCGTGACCGGATCCTGCAGGGAGGTGATTACGACCGCTACCCGCCCCCAATACACGTCAAGGAAGGCTGGGGTGCGACAACGCCCCACGATCCGCCCGCCCGGGAATGCCCGCGGAATCTGACACCTGAGCCAGGCTCTCGCCGTCGCCGACGGTAAAAAACGCCGGGGCCCCTTCTGAACCCCTGGTATCGGGCCCAAGTACGACAGGCTGCTAGCTGATTCTCAACGTCATCCGGATTGATCTGCATGATGAACTCCGCCTTTTCGCGGACCCGGCGGAAGGCTTCCTGACGAGATGGCCAATGCGTTGCTATAGCTGCAGCTAGGTCATTCCATCCCCGATATTCTGGATATTCGTGACCAAGGACATACGCTGTCCCAGCAAGATGCTTCAGAGCTAGCTCTTCAGGCGCGGTCGTGAGCTCGTCTTGGTAGCGTTCCTGAAACTCGGTCCAGTGTGGCGTGTGGCAGAATGGCATTTCAGGATATTGCTCACCAAACTGCTTACCCAGTACAAATGCCCAATCAGTAGCCTCATTAACCCACGACAGATCGCTCATTCCCGGTCCTCCCTCAAGCTCGATGCGCGTAACGGCGACCGAACCGTAATCACCGGAATCAAAGCGACGCAATCCCCCCTGACCTCTGCTTGCCCCTACCTGCCACCGACCCGGCGACATCCTCGGCTTGATGGGACCCCCGGAAACCGCCCGCGTTCTCCTATCTCGGCCTTGGGGGCCTTCACTTGGGCTTCCCCCTCCTCGCGGAGTCTCCGCTCCTCCCTGAGTGTCTCTGGGTCGTAGAGGCGGCGCTGGAACACAAGGTCCGAAATCAGGTCGCGACGGCTTACCGGCGCACGGACCTGTTCGAGCGCCGCCGCCGGCTCACGGACGACCGGGCGGCATACCTGGCCGGAGAGAGTAGAGACGCGGAGGGCCGGCCGAGGCGTTGATCCCACGTGATCGTGTCGTCCCGCTTCTCCGTCCCGCCCGAACCCGCCGGTGCGGTACGCGACGGTTCCCCAGCGGTCGGATCTGCAATGCGAACTGGCCGCCTGCGCGAAGGCAGTCACGGCGATGAGCAGGTCAGCGCTGCTGATCCTGGCCGGTCTCGCCTGGGCGGCAACGCTCCCTACGCCTTCTGGGCACCGTTTCCCGGCTGCAGCGTCAATCCCGCACTGGATCTCGTCTAGTCGCCTACCACGATCCCGGCCTGCACGGCCTGATTCCCATCTCGTACTGCGCGGCCCCCGCCACCACCCTGGTGCCCGCTGGCGCCAGACAATAGAGGACTCGGCGGCCTCCCCGGCACGCGGCAGCACCCGCGACGAAGACGGGAAACTGCCTCCTCATCGGTCCCCAAACTAACCCTGGACGCAGCGGTCTTGCTGAGCATATGTCCGATACGCAATTATCCTAATTGCATATCATTGACTGTAGCATGCGCGATTCATATAGTATGTGCCAGTCTGCCACCACGAGGAGGATTCATATGGCCAGAAGACCGACCATTCATGAGCTCGAGCAGCTCTTGGAGTCTGAAGAGGACACTCCGATCGAGATACTGCCGAACGGAGAGATTCGCGCTCGGGGAGAGAGCGATGCGGCAGAACGGGGCTACAAGAAACCCCTGACAATGCGGGAAGACCTCGGCGGTGAGTATGGGTGGAGGAGCACGCCAGCATGAATCTGGCAAGAATTCGCCAAGAGATCGCTACGGCTCAGCAGTACTTCGACTACGTGGAGAGCCACCCGACCGCTGAGGGAGGCGTGGTGGCGCTCATCGCGTTGGAGACCAGCAGGCGCTACTACACACTAGCCGTGTCCTTCCCGGAGTCTTACCCGAACAGTATGCCGGAAGTGCACGTCAGGACGCCCGCGTTGGCGTCGTCCCCGCACCGGTACCCGAACAACCGAATCTGTTACCTGTATCCGCACATGTGGAACCCGGGTCGGCACAGCTTGACGTTCGTGATTCAGCGAGCCGCGAAGTGGCTGGCCAAGTACGAGGTGTACCAGCAGACGGGGCACTGGCCCGGGGCCGGGATTGCACACTAGCACGATGAAGATCGAATTCAAGTCATTGTCGATGATGGCGTTGCGACGCAAGCCAGGTGAGGTTCTGGACGAAGTCTCTCAGGAAGGTGCCGCCTTCCTGATTGAGCGAAACGGGCAACAAAAAGCCTGTCTTGTGCCGATATCGTACTTCCTTCCGGACATTCAACCGTCCCGGGTGACGGCCGAGCTGGACAAGATGGTCGACTCGAACGAGCACTACCGTGTCGCAATCAGCGACGAGCGGGAAATTCAGCTCACCTTCAAGGAGTTCAGTGGCGAGACAGTCGTCAACGTGACTGTGACGCTGCCGCACGGCTATCCCGACAAAGCGCCGGTGGTCTCCGCAGAACCCATCGAGGTCGGATGCCCGCAGAGATGGCCCGATGGGGCGCTGTGCATCTACGGCGCCATGGCGGTGTGGAATCCAGGGAAACACGACGTAATGCACGTGGTCGCGCTGTTCCGGCGGTGGATCCAGCACTACTCGGTTTGGCGGCAGACGGAGGAGTGGCCCAAGGAGGGACCGGAGACGTGAAGGATCGATTATTCGCGAGGATCGAACGCCTGTTCGATGTACGCGCGTTCGAGGACCTTTGGGTGCTAATCGCAGGGTGCGGATCGGGCGGTGGGCAGGTAGCGCAGCACTTGGCCATGTCTGGTGTCAGGAAGTTCATCCTCGTAGACAGGGGCGAGCTCGAGGTCGAGAACGTCATTCGACATGTCTGTGGGCTCCGGTACCTGGACTGGCGGAAGACGGCGGCGCTCGCCGACGTAATGAAGGACCGCAACCCGCAGGTGGAAGTCAGGATGTTCGATGAAGATGTGCTCGGCTGGCGAGGACTGAAAGATGAGGTCGAGCGTGCCAGTGTCGTTGTGGTGGCGACGGACAACGAACCGAGCCGGTACCGGCTGAACGAGGTCTGCGTAGAAACTCAGACACCGTTCACCGTGGGTCGCGTGTTTACTCGTGGAATCGGCGGCGAAGTTTACGCCTATCGACCGGAGAAGGGCGGATGCCTGGCATGCCTGGAGCGGCTTCTCGAGCGGACCCAATTCCGAGACGGCGTGTGGGAGATCGATCTCGTGTCGGAGGAGGCGCGGCAGAAAGTCTACGACCTTGACATCGAGGAGATCAAGGATTCGCCGGGCCTGTCGGTCGACATCGGGTTCATAGCTGCCTTCCACACGCGGTTCACGCTGGATGCGCTGGGCAACGCGGCGGTGTCCCGACCGCAGTTCATGACCCTGATCGATGACAACTACCTGGTGTGGGGCAATAGAGCTGTACATCCGTTTTCGAAGAACTTCCAACTACAGCGGATGAAGCTCTCGCCGCAGGATGGATGCCTGGTTTGCGGAGGAGAACATGAAGGCGAAGCGTGACGTGCCGGTGGTCCGGGTGGAGATCGCGGGCGAGGTGCTGGAGAGCGTGTTCGAGGAATGCGACCGTTACGACCTCGAGGAGACGGGGGGGCGGGTCGTAGGCCACTTCGCTATGGATCGCGGAACGCTGGTCATCCGGGCGCAGGGCGTGATTGAGCCGGGTCCAAAGGCCCGTCGGACGAGCACGAGCTTTTTTCAGGACGGGAACTATCAAACGGAGGTGTTCAGACGGATCGAGGCGGAAGACCCGTCGATTGAGCATCTTGGCAATTGGCATACCCACCACATGAACGGTTATCCGACGCTGAGCGCTGGTGACATGGCGACCTATCGTCGGATCGTCAACCATGAACTGCACAACCTCGACTTCTTCTACGCATTGCTTGTGACGCACCGGGAGGAAGGGCGGAGTGGGCTGGACCGATACGCGGTGCGGCACTACGTGCTCTTTCGCGGCGACGACGCTGTGCACGAAATCGGACGGGCTGACGTGAAGGTCACCGAACAACCGAGGATCTGGCCAACAGAGCATCGTATTTCGGACAACGCTCGAAGAGAGGACGGGGTGGAAGGCGATGGAACGCCGGGATTCGTAGTCGTCCGCGCACGCGACCAAGTTGTCCTCGAGGTCTTGTTTCCCTCGTTGGAGCCTTGGCTGTCCGCCCGAACAGGGACCTTCTTTTGGAAGGGCCGGTTGCCGTTGATCGACGGATCCACAATCGACGTGAGGGTCGCGGAAATCGAAGACGATGGCGGGCTGCTCTACTATCCACTCGTCTCGCCGGCCTCCGAGCAAGTGGAGGAGTTGTGCGGGACGCCATTTCCGAGTACGGCCCACGCGCTACGCGCGTTGGAGTTGAAAATGAACCGACAAATCTACGAATCCGCGATGACGCGGTAAGGGGCGCAACGTGGAAGTGCTTACGCTCTACGTGGGGCAAGGGAATTTCGCAGTCGTCCGCCATGGTACGCAGGCGATCGCAGTGGATACCCGTTGGCTATCCGAACGGTCAGACGAGATCGAGTCGAAAGTGGGCCGTTTTCTGCAGCGGCGGTACTTGACGGGTGTCGTGTTGACCGGGCTTGACGACGATCACGCGGACCCGGTCGGACTGGACTGGTTGCTTGTGCACTACATGCCGGACTGGGTGATGTATCCGAAATACTACAAGGATACCGAGAACGCGAAGCAGGTGTTCAATGTGATTGGGAAGCACGAGCGCCGTCGGAAGGGAGGCCCGAAACCTCTTAAGCGGGTATCGGTGCGGCTTGATCGGTTGGAGTCCCGCTACCTAGATGATCTGTCGGAGGAGTTCCAGCTCGAGTTGTTCTCACCGCACATCGAGGACATGGACAACTCGAACAACTGCAGCATCGTGCTGAAGATCGAGGGCGTTGGGCCGGAAGGATTCTCGTACTTGGTTACGGGCGATACCGAGAATCCCCGTTGGGGCCGGATTGTGGAGCTGTTCGATGACGCGTTGGACGCGGACGTGCTGGCAGCACCACATCACGGATCGAAGAACGCGGCACACGCCGCGATGGCTTTGGCAGTGATGCCGAATACGGTGCTGATAAGCGCGGGCGTCGACAGTCAGTACAGGCACCCGGATGGGAAAGCTGTGGCGCTGTATCTGCGCGTGGCCGACCACGTGTTCAAGACGAACGTGCGTGCCGGCATCTCACTCCTAACGAAGCGACTGGGCAGCGACTTTCTGACACGACGCGTGGCGTAACGCCACGGATCGACGTTGCGGAATTCAACAACTAAGGAGCATCAGACTATGGCAATTCAGCCCCCTGATCGGGGATTGATCTTCTGGCCCGTCGAAACCGGAGACAGCACGACGATTCGTGTGGCGGAGACCGTGTACATGCAGGTGGACATACGGCACATGGCCAAGTCCGAAGACGATGACGACTCGGCCTGGCCGGTGATCGACGAGCTGATCGAGTTGTTGCCGACATATCGCGGCAAACCGTACCTCTCGGTCTTCGCGCTCACCCATCCCGACTTGGACCACTGCCAAGGCTTCGAGGAACTGAACGACCGCGTCACGATCTCCGAGCTGTGGATGTCGCCGCGTACCTTCCGGGAATTCCGCGAGAACGACGACCTGTGCGACGACGCCCAAGCCTTCCACGACGAGGCGATGCGGCGTGTCCAAACAGCCATCGACGCGGGAGGTGACCCCGGCCGGGGTCATCGGATCCGTATCATCGGCTACGACGAATTGCTGCAAGAACCCGATTTCGAAGGTTTCCCCGAGGAGTTCCTGACCATTCCCGGCCAAACTGTCACGATCCTGGACGGTGACGATCTCTCCCATATATTCGAGGTGTTCGTGCACGCGCCGTTCAAGGACGACAGCTTCGGCGACCGCAACGACTGCAGCCTAGGAGTCTGCGCCGCAGAAGCACAGCTGACTGAGCCGAATGGTCATGGAGCCGTCCGCGGCGAGGCGGATCCGGGTGATTGGGAGGTTGAGGACTTGTGTCTGCGACGGATCGGGAGAGCGGAATGGATGCGTTGGGGGGGCAAGAGAGCTACGAGAGCCCTCGCGCCGGCAGATGCGGGGGTGAACCCTCGTGCAGTCATGCCGCCTGAAGGGTGTGCAGCCGCTTCACATTGAGTGCCAGGCACACGAGGGTCCACTCCGGCCCGGACCTTCTCGAGGCCCCGGAAGCTGAATCGTCGAAAGCCCATCACCTCCTTGATCCAGCCGATGGGCGCTTCGGCCTGCCACTTTCGCCGTGCGTAGCGTCTTCGGCCATCTTCGCTCGCCAGCTTCTCGGCCATGCGGGCTTTCGCCGGATATTCCTCCTTGTCAACCGTGGGGGCGGCCTTGCCCTCCCGGGCCAGCGCCACATACCCATCGATGTCTCGCTCTTCCAGTTCCTCGAGATCCCGCTCGTTGCAATAGCCCGTGTCCGCCAGCACCTGCGCCGGCGTCTCGCCGTACGCTTGCGCCACCGCGTCGACCATGGGCACCAGCTGGCCCTGGTCGCTCGCGTTGTCCGTCACCTCGGCCCCGACCACCAGCTGGTTCTCCCCCTCCACGACCGCCTGTGCGTTGTAGCACTGCTGGAACCCCTCCGAACTCGTTTTCATGATCCGGCTCTCAGGGTCCGTGAAGTTGCTCTGCGCCGCCTCGTCCGGCTCTCCGTACTCCCGCTTGTAGGGCCTGCCGCCCTTCGGGTTGCGCGTCTGCCCCGGCTTGCGGCCCCGTGCGTCGTCCGCCGCTCTCTGCTCGGCTTCCAGGCGCGCCTTCGCCTCCCGGATCGCCGCCAGCCGGTCCTCGCGCCGCCTGAGCTCCTCCGGCACCTCGTCTCCGCAAGCTTCCTCCCCGTAGCGCTCGTCTTCCGCTTCGTCCACCGCCTCGGCTTTCTCCAGCAACCCCTTGATCTCCCCTCTCAGCCCCCGGATCTCCGCCTCCAGCCCAGCCTCCTCCTTGACCATCCGGCCGTAGCTCATCGCCTTGCGCTTGCTCGCCTTCGCCCGAACCTTCGTCCCGTCCACCGACACCCTGCCAAGCCCCGCCAGCCCCAAGGCCCGCGCGAGCATCACCACCTCCACGAACACCGCCCGGAAATCCCCGAGATGGCGCCTGCGGAACTCGCACAGCGTCCGGTGCTTCGGGAAGTTCCCCGCCGCCAGCATCCGAAACGCAACATCCTCCTCCAGCTTCCTCGCCATCTTGCGCGACGAGAAGGTGCCCGTCGCATACGCGTAGATCAGCACCTTGACCATCATCCGCGGGTCGTACGGCGAGTTGCGCCGCCCGTCCCCCCGGTACCCCGCCCGTAGAACGCGCTCAGATCCACCGCGTCCGCCAGGTCGCTCACATGCTGCGCCAAATGACCCTCCGACACCCACTCCCGAAGATCCGGAGGCAGCAGCAACATCTGCTCCGGATCGTACGGTCGAAACGTCGTTCCCATTCACCCCCCTCCGTGTGCCGCAAACCTCCCCAATGCCCTGCCACCAAAGATAGCCGCAGGGTTCTGCGGCGCAGACTCCTAGCCTTCCAAATCTCACTCTACAACGGGAACGGCTGCGGCCGGGCGCTGCTCATGGGTGACCTCAGCTATCCCGTCATCCGACGGATCTTTGACCGCAGCGAGCCCGCGACCGTCCAGTGGAACGCACTGCTCGCCCCCCATCATTGCTCCAAATCCGTCATGTACTGGAAGGACGACGGAGAGGAGGACGAGACGCTTAAGGACGACATCGTTCGCGACCTCGGCAACGCTGCCCTCGACCCGGGATACGTGGTCTCGAGCTCTGAACCAGTGCCGGACAGAAACGATCCGGGCGACAACCCGCCGCACGCCAAGGCGAAGGCGCAGTACGAGCGAATCGTCCCGAACGAGTTCATCTGCACCCAGGAGCATCGGAACGAGAAGAACCCCGAGCCCATCATCTTCGAGGTCAGCCCGAACGGCTTCGCGTATGTCGGCGAGACCGAATCCAGCAAGTCGGTGGCCGACGTACTGAAGGCGGCCGGTGGCGCCGCCGTGGCACCAGCAACGGCGGTCGGGTTCGGTCGTGGCACTGAGTGAAGGCCAGCGCACCGCACTCGACCAGTTGCGACGGATCGCAGATACCGATCGATCGCCCGTTCGGATCATCGGGGTCGAGGAAAGCGCCGACCCCGGTGCCTCGTTAGTCGTCCACGTCACCCTCGATTGCACCGGTCACGAGCACGTCGAAGGCGGTCTGCGACTGCACGACCGGGAAGGCATCACGCTGTGGATCCCGGCCGAATTCCCGTTCAGTCCGCCTGCGGCCTTCACCGCGCACACCCGGTTTCACGGGTTTAGCCACGTTCAGTGGGGGAACTGTCTGTGCCTGTACTCGTCTCCGGACACCCAGTGGAACCCGTCCCGTGGCATGTTCGGACTCGTGGCTCAGCTCGACGAGTGGCTTCGACGCGGCGCCCGAAACGAGCTCGATCATCCGGAAGGCCCCCTACATCCCCCCATCGCCTACACGGTCTCTTCGACAGCCATCTGCGTAAACGCCGATACGCCGGATCGCAGCCACTGGCCGTGGTTCGGCGCCGCCGTGCTAACGCGGACCAAACCCGACCTCCTCGAGGTCGACGCCTGGCAGCCGGTCTACACGGTGCCGAACGATGTCTCGTTCGCACCAACCGTCTTGCTGGACTTCGAACTCCCGTACGAATATCCCCGAACCGTCCACCACCTGCTTCTATACCTTGAAATCAAGGGCGTCCCAAGCAGTCGCGTACTCGCGCACCTGATGCTGGCCTCCGAGCGCGTCTCCCAAGGTGCGCCGTTGTATGTCGGCATCGGCACCCCCTCGCGAGGGGTCGCCGGCGACCTCTCTCAGCGACGACAACACCTCACGTTTTGGGAAATCGAACCGTCTGACGTCACCAAGCTGCGCGATGCTTCCTTCGCCTGCGACATTAGCAATCACTACAGGGGTCGCGAAACGCCTGAACAGATCCAGGCCCTGATCGACTCCGTGTGGGAGATCTTGATTAGTTGGCGGAGCGAAGCACGCGTGCGTTGGTGCCAAGTGTTTGAAAATCGGCCCGAGATCATTACGCGCCGAGACAAGGGCACGGCCGTTGACTGGTTTCACGGAAAACGCGTTGCACTCTGGGGCTGCGGAGCGATCGGCGGCCTCATTGCGGAGCACCTCGCGCGAGCCGGAGCCGGCGAACTCACGCTTTACGACCAAGCCCGCGTCACCCCCGGTGTACTGGTGCGCCAGAACTTCTCCGCCATCGATACCAACGACGCCAAGGTCGAGGCACTCGCGCGGCGGCTGCACGCCGTCGCGCCCGGCCTCAAGGTGACGACCAGGGCAGAGAATATCATTTCCCAGACACTGAACAGGTCAGACTGGGACGCCGACATCGATATCGTTATCGATGCGACCGCGTCGCTACGAGTGAGAAGCAAGCTTGAGGTCGTACTCAAGGACCACCAGCCGCGTGTCCCCGTCGCTGCGATCATGATCAGCCCCACAGCGCAGTACGCCGTCGCCGTTCTCGCGCCACCCGGACACAAAGCTGGACCCCTCGACGTGCTTCGTCGTCTCGGCCTCACGGCCCTCAATCGACCTTGGCTGAGCAATTGGGCACATGCCTTCTGGACAAGCGACGCCAGCACAGCTCTCCGCCAGCCCGAACCGGGATGCTCCGATCCAACGTTCGTCGCCTCGCATGCCGACGTGGCCAGCTTTTCCGCCCGAGCACTGAATGCGTTGGCCGACCGACTAACCGAGCCCGGCGACACCGCCAGCGGCTTCCTCTTCTCCCAGTCGCCCGATCACGACCAACACGATATCCGGTATCGTCCCGACATTCGTTGGGTGGCCGACGGGATCGACTTCCGCATGTCGGCCAACGCGTGGCGGGACATGACCGGCTGGATTCGCGCCGGGGCACGCGAATGGTCTGCGGAACACGAAACCGGGGGATTGCTTTTCGGCGACTTCGACGAGACCCTCGGGATCGCGTGGATCACCAACGTCAGTGGACCACCGCGGGACAGCACGTTCTCCGCCAAGCTCTTCGTCTGCGGAACGGAGGGCACCAGCGACCTGTGCCAGGACTACAAAGACCGCACACACCGGATCGCGCGTTACGTCGGAACCTGGCACTCCCATCCCGTCAGCCCGGCAGAGCCCAGCCCGACGGATTACGTGGGCATCGGCACCATCTTCGCCACAGCAGAGGTGGACAGCGCGCATCAGTTGATGGTGATTGTCGGACATGCCGCTGGAGTGTGGCCGCAAATTGGGGCGTACGCGTTCGAGAAACGCGACTTGGTTGCACACCGCACCGGAATCGAAATGGCCATCAACGTCCGCGGTGGCTTGACAACGCCACCCCCGGTCGCCGCACTCGACAAGACCATCGGGTTGTCGCTGTCCGGAGGCGGATCACGTGCCGTCGCGTTTCATCTCGGCACTCTACGCGCGCTCGAAGACCTTAAGCTCCTTGATGAAGTAGACATAGTCTCAGGTGTCTCCGGCGGATCGGTCATGACCAGTCTGTTCGGCTATACCGAAGCCCCCTTCGCCGACATCGACGGCAACGCAGTCAAGTTCCTACGTCGCGGTTTGGTATGGCCCGCACTGAAGAAACTTCCCCATCCCGCGCGCGCTCTGCCGCTGTTGTGGAACTTCCTCATTGTGACTCTGCCCACCCTAGCGACCGATTTGATAGCATGGATCGCTAGTTTCGCCAGGTCACTCCTTCCCGCACCCGGCCCCGCCGTTGATGCCGTCTCGCGCGTTTCCTGGCCGCTCCGACGCCGGTACTCGCGCACACACGTCATCGCCGACGCCATCGCCGACGCGGTAGGCACGCAGAACTGCGATGCACCCACGCGCCAAGGCAAGTCGATCGTCTTCAACGCGTGCGAGCTTCGAACCGGGACCGCGTTCCGTATGAGCAACGAACGCTTCGGAAGCTGGAGATACGGTTGGGCACCCGCGAGTGAACTTCCAGTTGCCGATGCGGTGGCGGCCTCGGCTGCCTATCCTCCGTTCCTGCCGCCGTTCGAATGGATGCGGTCGTTCGAGCAACAGGGGAAAATATCGACGGATCGCGTCATTGTGACTGACGGCGGCGTCTTCGAGAACCTCGGGGTCAGCGTGATGGAACCGGGCCGAGATTCCCTACTCAGCGCAATCGCATACAACCCCGACATCATCATCGCGAGCGACGCCGGAGCCGGGCAATTTACTGGCGAGACGATGCCGCGCAGTTGGCCGAAGCGAATGACGAAGGTTGTATCTGCGGTCATGCGCAAGGTTCAAGATGCGACGAAGGCGCGCCTCCACGATCACGCTGAGTCCGGACGCATAGACGGCTTCATATACGCGGCTCTCGGCCAGATTGACCGTCGTATACCTCTTAAACCCGCCAACTGGGTGGATCGCGAGGAGGTAATCCACTACCCAACTGACTTCTCAGCGATGTCGGTGGAAAACATCAGGCGGCTCTCCGCACGCGGCCAAGCAATCACACGAGCATTAGTCACTCAGTATTTGCTCAGCGACTGACAGCGCCATGGGAGGGGGTGGCCGTAGGCCACGACCCGAGCTGGGGCGCCGCCTAAGTCGAGGTTTGGGTCGCGGCCCTCAAGGAGGATCCCAGGGAGATCCGCCGAGCCGCGGCCGACGCACTGAAGATCTCCGACTTCGTACTGGCCCGAAAGCCGCAAGCGTGAAGCCGTTCATCTTCTCGTAAGCCTTCTCTCCTTAGATCTTCCGCACTGGCTGCAGCCTCTTCATCAGTTGCCACCTTGGAGCCGACGAATTCTCTGTCTCTCCACCTCGAGCACCTGATCCTTGACCTTCAACACCTCCTTAATGCTTGTCCCGAACTTCCGCCGCTTCCGCTCCAGAGCTAACAGTGCTCGACGCCACTGCTCGGATCGCTCGCCCTTGGGCTTCCGTGTGCCATCCAACAGATGGGCACTGATCATCAACGCGGCGACGACTCGGGGGGTTTCGGCTTGCCGGACCATGTCGTTGAAGACCTCCACCCAATCTTCGCACCCGAGGTTAGTGTAGAGACTGGCGATCAGGTACCTCTCCTCCTCAGTCAATTGAGGCTCATCCAGTAGGCTGCGGATCTGCTGCTCCAGCCATGGGACGCCGACGGAGATGAAGAGGGTGTGTTCCGTACCGACAAGGGCCACCACGTTGCCAATATTGCCGAACTGCGCCACGGCTTCGGCGCCCAAGAGGTCTGCTGAGATCCCGGCTGCTCGCACTGTGGTATGGAGCACGTCTCGGCGTGGCTTATGGTCGCTGAACTCACTGTTGGAGAGGATGCGACCAAGGAGGTAGGCTCCGTAGAGGAAGTCCTCACCATTGCCGACATTGAGTTGATCACGTTCCTTCTCGACTCGGGCATTGAGTCGCACCAAGAGCTCAGAGTTTCTTCGGCGAAGGCCAGCCGCAAAGACCAGAGTGTGCCCCCACTTACGGTGAAAGAGCTTTGCGTCGAAAAAGTCCTCGAAACCACTGCCTCGGCCATGCAGGTGGTGTGCCGCGAAGAAATCTCGGAAAGCGGTCCGATAGAATTGGACCTCCTCGCCCCGCTGCAGGAGAACCCCTGCGTCGATGAGTTCTTGGATAGCTCTCTGAGATTTGTCCTTTTCACCGAGGCGAGTGTATATGCTTGCCATCGCGGTCTCGGCGTCCACTAGGCCGATCGACTCGAGACCCTCTTCGACCATCCTGAAGGCGAGCTCGCCGAGGAGATCCTGCTTCCGCGCCCAATCTACCTCGAAGGGTAGGTCCATTTCGTCCGCATAGCGGCCGAGCCGAATAACCATGTAACGATCGACCGCATCCGCAGTGTTCGTGATGAACTTCCGCTCTTTCTCATAGAGCATCACGCCAATGATCGCCGGGATCGGGCTACCCGGTAGCTGAAGCGCCTCCCGCACCCTACCGACTAGCCGCTCGGCAACGTCCTCCCACTTCACCAGGTCCTTGGTCCAATTGCGTACAAGCGTTTTCACCTGGCGTTGATCGAACGATTGGATCGTGAACTGTTGCAGCGCGTCGAAATATCGTGGTTGGAGAAAATCGTCGGGTCGCCCAGTTACAATCACTGTTGCTTCGCGGGTTTCGGCCGTGATATTCACGACTTCAGCGAGGGTAGCCTTGGCATCCTCATCCGGTAATTCGCTGAAACCATCTAGCAGGATGAGATAGTCTGCGAGGCTCCCGGATTGACGGACTGTCTCTGCTCGGCGCTCTGCGCCTGCCTCGGTTAAGGCGCTTACGGTGGCATCGAGCAGGTCGGATTTTCTCAGGACCTTATGTGCCCGCAAGAAGACCGGAATGCGAAGAGGCTCGCTAGCATCAGTCACCTCGAGGATCCCAGTCGCCTGGGCTAGACCGATCATTCGGAGGATGGCGGTCTTGCCCTCGTCCTGCTCACCGATGATGACGGCACTGGCGTCCGTGTCTCCAAGCTCGAGCGCGGGAAGCGCACCTGGTCCGCCTCGGTGTCTTTCATCGTCGCCTAGGGTGGGATCGATTCTCCGACGCAGGAATGGTTCAACAAAGACGTCTGAGAGGGTGTGCTTGGCGACCCCGGCAATCTGATCCAACGAATCCAAGGTCTCCGCCTCCAGCATGACCGCCTTCAGATAGTCGGCGAGTTCCGCATCACCCGTTTGCAACACTTCCGGAAGATGGAGTTTGGCCAGCCGCACGATCTCAGAGAGGTCCCAGAACTCGACCGGAACAGGATTGAGTCTCCGTGCGATTTCATCTCTCGCCGTCCCGCTAATTCTCCCGTTAGTGGCGACCAAGAAGTAGTCCATGTGGTATTCGCCAGCCGGGGGCGTCGACACCGGATGTTTGAAAATCTTGGCCAGCTCGAGCTGATCAATGATAGTCTTCACGGTGTGCTTTCCGCTCCCGCCCCCGGAGATGTTACCACGTTTGAGCTGGAGGCCATACCAGTTTGTTCGGACACCGTCTTTGGAGGCGAAAATGATGTCGAGACCGCGCTCGTTCACGCCATGAACGTCGGTGATCTGACTTACGTCAGGATTCCTCCTCAGAATGGGCAGTAGCACTTTTTGACGTAGGTCATCCTCAGAGAGTGTCTGTAGCTTTTCCGAGAACGGGCTGCTCGTAGTGGTCATAGATCGAAGGCGTCCCAGAAATAGTTGGAGGTTCCCTGGAAGGGGAAGCTAGAGTCAATCCCAAAGCTAGTTGAAACTCGAGTGACCTCGGGACGCTCAGGCTGCGGCATGAGTCTGGCTATCGGGATGGATGATCCCGAGTTCCTTCTGAATCGCGGCACGGAGCGACGGGAGGTGGCGATAGCCGAGTAGCCTCCTGAGCCGAGGCTCGATGTCGATGAGCGCGGCGGCGAGCCAGCGCTGCTTATGGTTCGAGTTTCTCCATCGGTCGACTCTCGCACAGCGCTGTTCGTCTTTAGCGTTCACGGATTCGAGAACGTTGGTCGTCTTCAGCGAACGGCCAACCAGCGGGAACACGCCGAGGCGATGCAGGGTCAACGTCTCCTCGAACCCTTCGTCCAGGCTCGCAACCGCCGACTGGTTGAGCTCGTCCAGCTCAGCCCGCATCGCTTTCAGGTCCCGCTTCGCCTCCTCGTAGGTGGGCCGCTCGTAGGCTCGCTGCAGACGTCCACGCCAGGCCTTCTGCTCGGTGCGTGGCAGGTACGAGACCACATTCTCTCGCTTGTGCCATTGGCAGCGCTGGATAAGCACCTGGCCCCGGAACACCGTCGTCACTGCCGACTTCAGCCCCTTGGCGCCGTCGATCACGACCAGCGCTCCGGCCGACAGATCGAGTCCCCGATCCTTCAGGGAGCGCAGAAAGCTCGTGATCACCCGGGCGTTCTCCGTTTCCGTCTGCACGAATCCCGCAAACACCTTGTCTCCCCCCATCGTCACGGCTAACGCGACGACGATTTCGTCATTGGCAAACGTCTTGCCGTCCAGGAAGAGCGCCACGATGTCGAGCTCCGTAAGCTCACGTTCCTGAAACGCCTTCAGCTGCCTGGCGGTCGCCTTCTTGAACTCCCGCGACACCGTCGACTTCGACAGCCCGATCGCCCCCGGCACTGCCTCCACCGCGGCCTCGTAGTCACGACACGAGATCCCAAGCAGGAACCTTGCGGAACAACCCCTCGTCCACCTCGCCCGCCGCCCAGTGCAAGCGCTCGTACGACTCCAGACGCGCCTCTCCCTCCAGACCTCGCACCCGAGGGACCCGGACCGGATGACGCTGCCCACCCAGGCTGTGGCACTCTCTCCATTGGTGGCCTCCTTCCTCTCATGGTTCGGTGTTGTGTTCCTCACACCCACCTTACCCGAGGTCGGAGGTCACTTCAAATTCCAACTAAACTTAGGACACCCTCCCCCCTATCTGATCAAGGATAGTGAGGACTGGCGGTATGCCGCGAGCAATGACCAGCATCGTGACGCCCAAGGAGAACGCTCCTCGCTGTATCGTTGCCTTGTGGACGAGCTTCTCTTCAATAGGTTTAGTTGCTTCTTCGATCTGATTTATGTTCTCTTGCACCTGAAATATAGCATCTGAGCGCGAAAGTGTCTCATTCAAGAACTCCGTCTCGTCAATGTCCGGGTTGCGCTTCAGATGCGTGAGAACCCCGAGTTGCTCTGACTTCATACCAAGTAGCTTGTAGATGTGCGGGATGTCCTCCAATCTAGTCACCCCTGCAAGTCCCGATACGAGCAGTGTTCCCCAAGCTGCCAATTCGGCTAAGTCGGCCCAGACGAAATTTCCGAACTCTGCTGTTTGCGCGGCCAATCCGAGTATGGCGAAGGCCAGTGCGACCAAGTAGAACTCGAACTTCTCTTGGAAGCGTTGGCCAGCTTGGGTGTTCGGATCTGGAGCAGTCATGTGATCCTCCTGCTGATTGAGAGCAGACCAGCTGGACACCTGTGGGCGAATTCTCCTTGGGTTGCCGGAATGAGGGACATTTCGATGTGTCTCGCAAGGCGTTCGGCTACGCGACTTCCTTCGCGCCAACAAGCGTCTTCCCTTACGTGACCCCACACGAAAACGACTAAGCCCTGCGGTGGTGGGTGGAGGTGTGATCGCTTGGGTGAGTCCAGCGGCTGGTTCTCGTCTCGGCCTCTTCGCGATACGGAAGATCTCGGTCGTAGCTGTCAACATCACGGCTGAACGCCACCCGCCCAGGTTTGCCCTCTGAACAGGTTGGACGGCCGGAGACGCGATTCTCGGCACTTCGTGGGCGCCACACCGTTCTAGTCGATCCTCGTCAATGAACATCATGCGCAGACCCTCCAGTCTGGCGCGGCACGCGTGATAGACTGAGGGCTGCCTGCATCTCGACCGACCGCAACGAACGTTTTCCCCACCTTCGAACGGCTCTCCCCGACCCGCTCGACGCCCCGCTGGCGGAGCGGCCGGACAGGCCGCTGTTCTACTTCAATTCCAATAGATCCACTAAGAACGTCGGTTAAATCCTACGGATTGACGTAGTTGCGCAAGTGCCTTCACCGTCCCTCGCATGGAGACGCTGAAGGGGCTTTTCATGGCGCGAGTGGACGGGTTCCTCGAGCGCACGGGAGTGGCGCCGGCGACGCTTGGCCGCCAGGCGGTGGGCGATCCGAACCTGGTGCGCGAGCTACGTCATGGCCGCTCCCCGACGCTGGCGACGGTCGACGTTTGCGTGGCGTTCATGGATGCCTTCGAAGAGACCTCGATCGGGGACCGCGATTCCTCCCGGGCCGGCCGGCTCCGGGATTCCACCTCAAGAGAACGGAGGGACAGAGCGATGACGAGAAACATGGTGCAGGAAGTGGAGGTGCCCACGCGCATCGTGCGGCTCCCGGAGGTGATGGCCCGCACGGGGCTGTCGCGGAGCACGATTTACGTGCGGGTGGGCAAGGGGAGCTTCCCGAAGTCCGTCCAATTGGGCGCACGTGCCGTCGGCTGGATCGAGGAGGAGGTGGACGAGTGGATCCGCCAGCAGATCGCGGCGAGCCGCGGCGAGGCCGAGTGACCGGTGCACTCTACGGAGACAGGGAGAAGACGATGCAACCTTTCTTGAGGACAGTACGAGCGGCGGCCTGGGCCACGCTGTGGTCGCTGTCCCCCGGGCTGCTCTGGGCGCAGGGGACGAGCCCGTGGGTGGAGGCGGTTAACGAGCTGCAGGCGCAGTTCACGGGTCCGATTGCTAGGGGGCTGTCGCTGATCGCGATCGTGGTGGGCGGGCTGATGTTCGCGTTCGGCGAGGGCGGGAGCAAGCGGACACTGGCCGGGATCATCTTCGGTCTGGGGATGGCGATGGGCGCGGCGAACTTCCTGGCCTGGCTCTTCTGATGAGGGGTCTCAGGCGCTGGGCCGGCTATCCGGCGTTGAACCGTCCGCTGACGATCATGGGTGTGGAGCGGAGGGGTTTTCTGCTGAGCGCGACGCTCGCGCTCGCGATGTGGAACGCGATGAACTCGCTTGTGACGGGTGGCGTCGTGTTCGCAGTGGGCTACGGGGCCGGGTGGTTCGCCGGCCGCAAGGACCCCGACATGCTTGGTGTGCTCCGCGCCGGGACGCGCTACCCGGCCCGCTTCGACCCGGGCAAGTGGGCCGATGAGCCCTGGCATCTCCTGATCCGGCGCGGGCGGTGAGGATCTCCGCGGAGCTCCGGGACCACGACGCGGCCGGCTCGCTGGCCGAAGAGCTCCCCTACTGGGGCTGGCTCGAGGACGGCCGCACATGCTTGACCCGCTCGGGCGAGCTGATCACGGCCGGAAGGCTTGAGCCAGCGGTGGTCGACGGGCGTTCGCCGGAACAGATCGACCGGGTTCTCGGCCGCTGGCAGCGGCTCCTCTCGGGCCTCGATGCCCACACGCGCCTCTACTTCTATCTGCTGCGCCGGTCGAGTGCGCGTGAGGGCGAGGACGCCGACGGCTCCGGCATCGTAGCGGTCTCCCGGCGCAAGCGCCGTGCGTTTCTCTCGGGCCGCGTGCAGCAGCTCGAGGCCTACCTCGTCTGGTCGTTCGATCCCCGCCTGAAGACGGTGGCCGACGGGCCCGCGTCGGGAAGAACGTCTCGTCTCACGCAGTGGTGGAAGCGACGGAGGGCGAGCGCGCCGACCTACCTCGGCACCGAGATCGAGGCTGCTGCTGCCCGCTTCCGGGCTCTGGTCGACGCGGGGCGGGCGCTCGTATCGGAGCACACGCCGATCGACATCCTCCCGGCCACCGAGGCTTCCCGGCTCCTCTCCGAGCTGATCAACCGTCCGGGCACGGTGTGGGACGGGGCGACGGGAAGCGGCATGAACTGGCGGCTCGCCCTCTCGGAGCTCGAGGCTGAACGCTCTCACCTGAGGCTCGACGGGGAGCCGGTGATCCTCTACTCGCTCCTGTCCCCGCCCGGCCAGGCCTACGCGAACCTGCTCCGGGAGCTCTACTGCCTGGATGCGGCGATGACCGTGTCGCTTGAGTGGCGGCCCTGGGCGATGGACACGGCTCGGCGCCGGATCCGGGGCGCGCAACGGCACTACTTCGCCAGGCGCTACTCGATGATGGCGCACGTGCAGGAGACGGAGGGCACGGCCGCCGCGATGGTGGACTCGGCCGCGGCGACGGAGTCGGACCGGCTGGGCGAGGCGCTCGTCGAGCTCGAGGCCGACGGCGTGAGCTACGGGGAGGCGTCGCTCACCGTGGCGCTCCACGGGGAGCTCGGGCGGATCGAGCGGCTGGACGGCGACCTCAGGCGCCTCTTCGCCGCGCACGACGCGAAGGTGATCCGGGAGGGCTACGGCCAACTCCCGGCCTGGTTCTCACGGCTCCCGGCCCAGCCGCGCAGCCGGCAGGTGCGGAAGGTCTTCGTCTCGGCGGGAGTGGCCGCATGCCTCGCGCCGCTGTTCGGGCCGCCCTGGGGGACGGCGAAGAGCAAGCACCTGGGCCGTGAGGCGCTCGCGGTGCTCGAGACGCCGTGGCGGACGGCCTACCACTACGATCTGTTCGCGGGCGACGTGGGTCACACGCTGATGCTGGGCGCGACCGGCTCGGGGAAGAGCTTCACGCTGAACTTCCTTCTGGTCGAGGCGCTCAAGTACGACCCCCGGGTCCTGATCCTGGATCTGGGCGGCTCCTACCGCTGGCTGACCCGTTTCGTCGGAGGCCGCTATCTGGAGCTCTCGCCCGGCGAGGCGGAGCGCCCACTCCGGCTGCAGCCGTTCGCACTCCCGGCGACGACGCGGAGCTTCCAATTCCTGACGGGGTGGGTTCTCCGTCTCCTGAAGCTCGGCGGTTGGGAGGCGACCGGAGCGGACACGAGTGAGATACGGGCCCGAATCGAGGACCTCTACGCGTTCGAGCCGGAACGGCGGACACTCGGGGTGCTCGCCGCCTCGCTTCCTTCCGAGATGTGGCCGGCCTGGAGCCGCTGGATCGGGACCGGCGCGTGGGGCTCCTTCTTCGACAACCCGGTCGGCGGCGCGCCGGACCTCGACTTCGCCGACTGGCAGGTGATCGACCTGGCCGGGGCGGTGGAGCATCCGGACCTCTGCGATGCGGCGCTCTCCTACCTGCTCGAGCGGATGCGACTGGAGGTGGAGGACCCGGCCGAGACGGCGCGGCTCAAGCTGATGGTCGTGGACGAGGCCTGGCGTTACCTGCAGGACCCCGCAGTGCTGAACTACCTGGCCGAGGCGGCGAAGACGTGGCGGAAGAAGAACGCCGCGCTGATCCTCGCGACCCAGTCCGCCGTAGACGTCACGGCCACGCCGGGTGCCGCAGCGCTCCTCGAGTCGATCCCCACGAAGCTGTTCCTCGCGAACCCCGAGCTCCCAGACGCGGTCGGAGCATTGTTTCGGCTGAACAGCTCGGAGCTGGCCCAGGTCCGGGGCCTGATCCCCAAACGCGAACTTTACCTCCGCCGCCCGGACGGAGCGGCGGTACTCCGGCTCGAGGTCGATCCGGAGAGCTACTGGCTCTACACCTCGTCCGCGCTCGACGCCGAAGAGAGGGCCCGCGCCGTCGAACGCCACGGACTCAATCGGGCCCTCGAGGTTCTCGCTAGCCGAGACCATCCCACCCCCAACACGAGGACATGACACACGCCATGCGATCCCCTACGACACCCATCGTTCTGGCAGCGCTTCTCCTGGCGGCGCTCCCTTTCGCGGCTACCGCCCAACAGGATGACGACCAGGCCTTCCTCCGGGTGACGGTCCCCGAGGAAGGCGAAGACCGGATCCACCGGCTGCGGACCCAGGTCCGTCACACGACCGTCATCGTGCTCCCCGCGGGTGAGAACATTCTGGACTTCGTGGTCGGCGACTCGGAGTACTGGCACCTGACCGGCGCGGCGAACGTCGCGTTCCTTAAGCCTCTCTCCCCGGACGCCGCCACGAACATCGCGCTCGTCTGCGAGTCCGGGCGGATCTACTCGTTCCTGGTCGCCGAGGCGAGCGACGGCCCACCCCACCTGGTCGTCCGCGTCGAGTCTGGAGCGGAAGGGGCGGCGCTGTCCGGCGGCCGTAGCGGCCGTCCCGCCTTCGTCGCACGGAGCGAGGTTGCGGCCTACCAGCAGATGGCCGCCGAGGCGGCAGAGGCCGCGCGGAGCGCGCGGGAGGCGGCCGAGACCGGCGTCCTCGAGGCGCGGTCGGAGGCCGAAGCGAAGATCGAGGCGTTCCGGGCCGGCTATCCGGAACGCCTCGCATTCGAGTACCGCCTGGAGGAGGACGCGGCGGACCGGCCGTTCCTGGTCGAGGCGATGTGGCACGACGGCGAGTTCACGTATTTCCGTTCCCGCGCCCAGGAGTCGCCCGCGCTCTATGAGCTTCGGGACGGCGAGCCGGCTCTCGTGGCCTACGACCTGACGGAGGACGGGCTCTACATCGCCCGCCACGTGCTGGGCGACGGGTGGCTGCAGATTGGTGACGAGCGGGCCAGCTGGCGGTTCACGCCCGGGGAAGGGCTCCGATGAGCCGCTGGAAGCAGTGGGTCTCGCCGCCCGAGGGTGCGCTGCCGGGCGGGATCGTCACGAAGGCGGGCGTGGTGTTGATCGCTGTGCTCGTCGGCGGCCTGCTCCTGTCCTGGGCGATGACGGGTCCTGAGGAGACCGACACTTTCGCCGTCCTGCCTGAGGCCCGGGCCGTCGACGACGGGATGGGCCGGTCGCTCCAGGATCGCATTCGCCAGGAGGCCGAGCGGCAGACGCTGGAGGCCGCCGCTCGGGCCCGTGCCGAACTCGAACGCCGGCAAACCACAGCCGCCGAGGAGATGGCCCGGCTCGAGGCCGAGCCGGAAGCGGCGAGTCCCGCAGCCACGTCGGCCGCCGTCGGCGTGAGCGCGGCCGAGTCGGAACTTCGGGAGGCCCTTCGCCTGGAGGAGCTGGAGCGGAGAACTCGCTCGCTCCGCGCCCTCCCCGTGGCCCAGTCGTACCGGGGTCCGAACGCGACCGCGGAGTCGTCCGAGGCCGATGACCCGGGCATGGAAGGCACGGTCGACGCGGATGTGGAGTTCCTCGAGAACACAGTCCAGACGGCGCTCGCCTCCTTCGAGCAGTCGGTTGGGGCGCTGGAGGAGGAACTGGCGGCCGAAGAGCGGCTGCTCGGGACTCTGGGGGCGACTGCACTCGCTACCGCGCCGGGTAGCGCCGCCCCGGCGCAACCCCGGCGTCCGGCGCTGGGGCCGATACAGCCCGGCCGGAGCGTCCACCCGGTTGACCCTCCCGGCTGGGAACGGATCCATGAGGGATCGTTCCTCGAGGGGGTGCTCCTCACGCAGCTCTCGGGTGATTTCCCAGGACCCGTGCTCGCGATGGTCTCGATGCCGTTCTATTCGGCCGATCGCCAGCGGGTCCTGATCCCGCGCGGCGCGCGCGTCGTCGGAACGGCGCAGGCCGTTCAGGACCGGGACCAGAGCCGGCTCGCCGTCGCCTTCCACCGGCTCCTCCTCCCCGACGGGAGCTGGATCGACCTCGAGTTCACGGGCCTGAACCAGGTGGGCGAGGGCGCCCTGAGGGACCAGGTCGACCGCCACTATTTCAGCACGTTCACAGCCGCCGGAGCTGTCGGTGTCGTAAGCGGACTCGCCCTGGCCGGAGGCTCGCCCTTCGGACTCAGGGCGGGCGTCGGCCAGGGCCTTGGCCAGAGCGCCAACTCGATCCTCGACCGGTTCCTGAACCGGCTGCCCACTCTCACGATCCGCGCCGGCCATCGCCTGCGCATCTGGTTCACCTCCGACGTCCTGGTCCCGAGGGCCGGGACCCGGCAATGACGAACAAGGAGCTCATCATGCGTCACCGAACCGTTACCACTGCCCTGTTGGTCTCCATCCTGATCCTGACGAACGCGGCGCCGGCCAACGCCCTCTTCGACATCAGCGGCGCGATTCAGCGGGCCCAGATGATCGTCAACCAGATCACGCAGATCTCGAACCAGGTCCGCCAGATGCGGACGATGACCCGCCAGCTCACCGAGCTCGAGGAGCAGCTCGACTACATGAAGGAGGTCGCGCGCGGCGAGGTGGACGCGCTCATCGAGCCATTTGCCGAGCTGGTGGCCGGATCCGTCGGCCTCGTCGGCGACGACCTCGACTGGGGCTCCGAGTTCACCGGCGCGGCCGGCGAACTCGTCGACGCGGTCCGTGGCATGGGTAGCGGCGACTCGTTTACCGACGTCTGGCGGAGCGCGCAGGGCGTGGCCGACCAGGTGAGCGAAGCGGACATCCTCGAGCTCTACCGCAACCGCCCGGCCGAGGTGTCGTCGCGCGCGGCGGAGGACTACCGCCAGGCCCGAGAGGCCGCCGACCGGCAGAGGGTGCTCGACTACGCAATGATGGACGCCGCGGCCTCGCTCGCCTCGACCATCGAGAGTGCGCAGGGCTCGTTCGACGATCTCACCGCGAACGGCAACCTGTCCAGCACAGCGCTCCAGCAGGCTCAAGTGGCCGCGGCGCTCACCCAGGGCCGGATCAACGCCGCCGTGGCGCAGGTGCTCGCCTATCAGGCCGTCGAGCAGGCGAACCAGATGCAGCAGGCCGAGATCGACCGGCTCGAGCGGCTCGCCGAGTGGAGGGACGCGCGCCTCCGGACGAACGCGATGGCCGATGCGATGCGGGCGGCCGCGATCCAGAACCGGGACCGGCTCCGGGAAGGGCTCCTCTTCAAGGTCCCGTCGTTCTACATGGGTGGCCAGGCGTAGGCCCGGGGAGCGACCGCAATGCAGCTTCCTCCCCCCCAGTCGATCGATCCGAACGTCCCGGCGCTGATTCCAGCGGATCAGCTGCAGGACTTCAAGGGGTTCCTGGACGTCGTGCTCGACACCGTGGTCGGTGGCGCCGCCCCCGACGTGCTGACGCTCGGCCACCAGCTCTGGGGCGGCCTCGCGGCCGTGGTCGTCTCGTGGACTGGCCTCCGGATCGCGTACAGCGGCACGCTCCAGCCGTGGGAGCTCGTGCGGGTCGTGCTCGGGATCGCGATCCCGAGGACGCTGCTTCATTACTACAGCGTCACGATCCCCGGTGTCGGGCTCACCTTCCCGGCCACGGTGGCGGCCGGGGGCACCTGGCTCCAGAACCTCTTCATTTCCGACGTCGTGTCCGTCGGCTACACGGAGATGACGGCACTCGTCCAGGCGTTTGCCGCACAGCTCGGCGCGGCGTGGTCGAGCGGCAGCCTCGTGACCATCGTGACCGAGGGAGTGAGCGTCTTCTTCTCGTCCATCGTTTCGCTGATGATGGGCGTGCCGCTGGTACTCGGGTTGGTCGCGCTCTTCTGCCTGACCTACGCGCAGGTGATCTGGGCGCAGGTGGCCATCGCGATCGTGATCCTGCTCGGCCCGGTGTTCATCCCCTGGCTCCTGTTCGAGCCGCTCTCGTTCCTGTTCTGGGGATGGTTCCGGACCCTCATGGTCTACACGCTCTACGGCGTCGTCGCCGGTGCGGTGCTCCGCGTGTTCATGGGCGTCGGGATGGGCTACGTCACCACCTACACCGGCGCCCTGATGGGCACCGGCTCCTCCGACCCGGCCGAGCTCGGGCTCTGGGTCGTCGTCCTCCTTCCGCTCGTCGTCTCCGGCCTGATGGCCGGCCTCAAGGTGGGCGAGCTCGCCGCGATGCTCGTCTCCGGATCCGGGTCCGTCGGGTCGGGCATGATGGCGCTCGTGATCCGTGGCGGGGGGCGCCTCACTGCCCCCCGCCCCCCACTCCCCGGAGGCTGAAGAAGACGTCCATGAAACGAGAACACGACGCTGGCCGCGAGTACGCGGAGATCTGGGGCGAGACCGTCGAGGCGAACCGGAAGCTCCGGACGATTGCAGTGATCCTCGGAGGAGTGTGCCTCGCGCTCAGCGTGCTCCTCCTACGGGTCGCGACCGTCGAGCCGCCTCGTCCGCTCGTCGTCCGGGTGGACGAGGTCGGCCGCGCCGAGGCCGTGGCCTACGAGGCCGCCACGGCCCAGGCGGATCCGCTCGACCCCACGACCAAGTATTTCCTGAACCGGTTCGTCGCCGACTTCCATTCGCGGCGGCGCGCCACGGTCGAGGAGCACTGGACGCGGAGCCTCCGGTTCCTCTCGACCGAGCTGGCGAACGCCGCGTTCGCGAGGGACGGCTCCGAGGTCGCCGCCATGGCGGCCGGCACCGCCGACACCGAGCTCCAGGTCGAGCAGGTCGTGCTCCGCATCCATCCGGCTCCAGAGGCGCCCCACGGCGCGACGGCTGACTTCGACCTGGTGTACCTGCGCGACGGGCAGGAGACCCTGCGCGAGCGCTGGTCGCTCACGCTCCGGTTCGAGTTCCTCGCCATCATCCCATCCGAGCTCGTCGTCTACAACCCGATGGGCATCCTGATCACCTACCTGCAGGCCGACCGTGCCCTGGTCACGGAGGCGCCCAGGTGATTGCCCATCTCAACGGGCGCGAGCGGGCGCTCGAGCCCTTCGGCTGGACGGGGCGCAAGGCCGAGTGGATCGCGCTGGCGTGCCTCCACAGCGGTGTGTTTACCCGTGCCCAGCTCTCCGCCTGGCTCGGGATCGATCGCTGGCAGGCCCTCCGGTTCGTCCGGGCCCTGCTCGAGCGTGGGCTCGCCGCCGAGGAGATGCTCGAGCGCCGGAAGGTGTGCCGGATCTTCGGGCGCGGGATCTACCGCGCGCTCGGCGCCGAGGACATCCGCCACCGCCGGGACGCTTCGGAGGAAGTGCTGCTCCGCCGCCTGCTCTCGCTCGACTACGTGCTCGAGTACCCCGGACGCCCGTGGCTCCCGACCGAGCCGGAGAAGGTCGGCGCGTTCGAGGCGCTCGGCATCGAGCGCCGCCTTCTGCCCTCGCGCCTTTATCGGGGAGCGTCCGGCACCACGCGGCGTTACTTCCCGGTGAAGCTGCCGGTCGCGCTGGACGCCGAGCGCGCCCTCTTCGTGTTCGTCGATCCGGGATACGAGAGCGCCAAGGCGCTCCGCTCCTGGGGCGCTCGGCACCGCGGCCTCTGGAAGGCTCTGAGGAAGCGGTGCCGAACCGTCGGGGTCGTGGCCGTCGTCCGCACCGTGAGGGAGTTGGAGCGGGCCGGGACGATCCTCGAGAACTGGACCAACGGGTCCGGAGCATCCGACTCCTCCGGCCCGTCCGAGTCCGGAGAGGCGGCTCGCCGCGAGATCGCCCGGATCGAGCGCGCGATCCTCGAGGGGGACGACCGCACGCTCGACGAGTACGGGGATCTCCAGGCCGGGCTCGAGCGGATCGTCGAGTTGAAGGAGCTCCAGCGGACTCGACGCTCGCGGGCGGCGATCGATTGCTTCGCCACGTGGCGCTCGACCCGGCTTCCCGGAGGGTGGTCGTGAACGCCGATCGGCGGGGGTCCGTGCCGATCGGGGAGTGCACATCAGACAATTGGGTGCATGTGCGCCGGGAGGCGGTTCCCCGGCGAATATGCATTCCTTCCTATGTCGTTGGTGGGTTTGCGTTTGCGGCCGGGCCGCATGCGCGGCCGCCCGGCCCCGACGGTGTCGGGGCAAAACGGGAGCGACCCACCCGATCGGCATGCCCCGATCGGCTCCCCGGAGGGCTGGCATGTGCACAGCCATGCCATCCCCCGCTCTGGAGTCGCTCCCGTCCATCGATCCCTACGGGAAGGTTGACACTGCGATGAGGCGGGCCGCGACGCTCCTCCTCGCCGGTGCCGCCACGGTGGCCGCCATCGCGCACGCGTTCCGGGCGCCGTTCCCCGGCAGCGGCGAGAACCCCGTGCTCGACCTCATCGCCTACCACGATCCGGCCTTCCACACGGTGATCCGCGTCTGGTACTACGCGGCGCCCGCCGTCGCCGTGGTGCTCGCCGGGAGCCTCTGCCTCTCGGTCTGGAGAGTCTGGCTTCAGCCCCGGGTGGGAAGGGGCGGCCGGGGCAAGCTGCCTCCCTGGCCGGCCTCGCCGAGCGATGCGGCGCCCTCGGTCGTGGTCGGCGAGCTCCACCATCCCGTCGCCCCTTGCGAGAGCGAGCGGCCGTCCTGGCTCGTGATTCCCGAGAAAGGGCTCTACACCGGTGTCCTGATCGTCGGCGCCGTCGGCTCCGGCAAGACCTCGGCCTGCATGTATCCGTTCGCGAAGCAGCTCCTCTCCTGGCAGGCCGACCGGCCGGAGCGTCGGGCCAGCGCCCTGGTGCTCGAGGTCAAGGGCGACTTCTGCCATTCGGTGCGGGGGATCCTCGAGGAGGCCGGGCGTGGGGACGACTACCTGGAGATCGGGCTCGACGGCGCCTGGCAGTGGAACCCGCTCGACGATCCGCTGCTCGACACCTACTCGCTCGCCTACACCGTCTCCACGCTGATCAACCAGCTCTTCGGCAAGAGCGGCGAGCCTTTCTGGCAGCAAGCCTACACGAACCTCGTGCGCTGGATCATCGAACTGCACCGGCTCCTGCCGGGGGGCTGGGTCACGCTGCAGGACATCTACCGCTGCACGATCGATGCGGGGCTCTTCGCCGAGAAGATCCGCGAGGCCCAGTACCTGGTGGCAGCGGCGTGCCCGGCCTACGCCGTGATCTCACGCAAGGAGCTGGTCGCCCGCCCCGAAGCGCTGAAGGACTGGGTCTGGAGACGCGTCCCCGGGGAGGAGAGGGCGATGTGCCGGCTCGACCCGGTGCTTCGCGACCGGCTTGCGGAGCTCAAGATCGCGTTCGAGACCGAGGAGGCCGAGGGCGGGGCCGGGAGCGAGCTTCGGGAGCAGGTGGAGGCGATCGAGCGCTGGTACCGGCACGACTGGATGGCGCTCGACCCCAAGGTCCGCACCTCGATCGTGGAAGGCATCTCGGTGTTCCTGTCGCTGTTCGACCAGCCGCAGGTCGCGGGTGTGTTCTGTCCACCGCCCCCGGAATCGGATGCGCCCACACATATATATAAGGACACACCGGACGAGGATGCGACGGCCGTCCGGCCCATGCCGGGCCTTCGACGCCGGCTGCCGCCCCTTGCCGAGCTGATCGAGGGGGGCCGGGTCCTGGCCCTCAACATGCCCGCGGGCGCGAACCCCGCGCTCGGACGCGCGATCGGCGTGCTCCTGAAGAACGCCTGGATGCAGGCGCTGCTGCGCCGGCCCGCGGTGGCCGCCCACCGGCCCGGCCGCTACCTCCGGCCCGCCGTCTTCATCTGCGACGAGTACCAGGCGTTCGCCACCGTAGGACAGGACGATCCGTCGGGCGACGAGAAGGCGTTCGCACTGACCCGGCAGTGCCGCTGCATCCCGATCGTCGCGACGCAGTCCATCTCCTCGCTCCGCTCCGCGCTCTCCGGCACGGAGGCCTGGCGGACCCTGGTCCAGACGCTCCGCACCCGGATCTTCCTGTCGCTCTCCGACGAGTCCTCGGCCAGGATCGCCTCGGACATGTGCGGGAGCGTCATGAAGACGCAGCCCTCCTACACGTTCACCGAGACCACGGGCCGGCCGGAGTTCTCGCTCCTCTCGGGCCGGGCGGGCGGGGGGAAGGGCACGATCGGGGCGAGCAAGTCGTTCCGGCAGGCACGGGAACCGGTGTTCACGCCGCGGGAGTTCACGCTCCTCGCCAACTACCAGGCGATCTGCCTGCCCTACGACGGCGCGCAGGCTCTCCCGGCGCGGCGCGTCTACCTGAAGCCCTACTACCTGCCGCGCGAGACGGGCTACTGGCGGCTCCGCGAGGAGGGACGGCTGTGAAGCGGGCGAGCGGGATCGGGCACCTGAAACCGTTCCTGCCGGGACTCGGGGCCGTGCTCGAGGACCCGGAGGTCTCGGAGCTCATGATCAACGGACCGGGGAACGTCTGGGTAGAGCGGGGCGGGGAACTCGAGGCCCTCGACGCGCCCGAGCTTACCGCCGCCGCGCTATACCGGGCGGCGATCCACATCGCCCGGCCGCTCGGGCTCGATCCCGCGGCCAGACCCGTCCTCGACGCGAGGCTCGACGACGGCTCCAGGGTCGCCATCTGCACCCCGCCCGCGAGTCCCCATGTGGCCATGACGATCCGCCGCTTCGGGGGCCGCGCGTTCTCCGCCGAGGACCTCGTCCGCCAGGGATCCCTCCCCGAGACGGTGTTTTCCGCGGTGCGCGACGCGCTCGGCGCCCGCCGGAACGTCCTGGTGTCGGGCGGCACCGGCTCGGGGAAGACCACGCTCCTGAACGCCCTGATCGAGCTCCTCCCCGAAGAGGAGCGGATCGTCGCGATCGAGGACACGCTCGAGCTCCGGATCGATCGGACCAACTGCCTTCGGTTCGAGGCGGGGACCGTCGGTTCCGAGGCGCCCGTCTCGATCCGCGATCTCGTCCGCCACGCGCTCCGCCACCGGCCCGATCACATCGTCGTTGGAGAGGTCCGGGGCGGCGAGGCCGCCGACCTCCTGCAGGCCCTCAACACCGGCCACGGCGGATCGCTCACCACCGTCCATGCCAACAACGCCCGCTCCGCGCTCTCACGCCTGGCCAGCTGCGCCATGCAGGCCGGCGGAGCGCTTCCCTGGGAGGTCACCTGCCGGGGCGTGGTCGACGGGATCTCCCTCGTCGTCCACATGACCCGGCACCGGGGCCGGCGGTTCGTCGAAGAGGCGCTCGAGGTCCGGGGCTACGACGCGGCCGCCAACCGTTGGCTCACCGAACCCGTCTGGAGGAAGCCCGATGAAGAACGAACAGGAGAGAAGTGAACGCATGCCGGGCGAAGGGAAGGTCATCCGCATCGAGACGCTCGACGAGTTCGACCGGGAGCTCAGCCGAGACGGCGGCGAGGCCCTCGCGGTCCCGGGGGCATTGGCCGAGGAGTACGGCCTCTTCCCCGAGGACGTGGGGAGCGAGGACGAGATCCGGGACGCCTCGGAGGATCCGCACGGCCCCGAGGAGGACGGCCGATGAAACACGACGAGTATCACCGCCAGTTCGCCGACGCGATCATCGAGCAGATCCGCCAGGGCACGGCGCCGTGGCAGAAGCCCTGGGGTCCGGGCGAGCGCGTGCTCCCCGCCAACGTCGGCACCGGCCACTCCTACTCCGGAGGGAACAGCCTGCATCTCGCGGTCGTCCAGCAGGAGCGCGGCTACGCCGACGTCCGCTGGGGCACCTACAGGCAGATCCAGGCCCGCGGCGGCCAAGTCAGGAAGGGCGAGCGGGGCACCCGCATCCTCTCCTTCCGGGACCACCGGAAGATCGCCGTCACCGACGGACGCGGACGGCCCGTCAGGGACAACGAGGGCAAGCGCGTCTACCGCCACGAGCGCCTGCCCACCCCCATCGTCCGGCAGTACAACGTGTTCAACGCCGAGCAGGCTGACGGGCTGCAGGCCCGGCCGACGCCCACGGCCGAGCCACTCTGGAAGGTCCATCAGGAGGCTGAGAAGGTGCTCCTGGACAGCAGGGTTCCCGTCCGGCACGTGGCGGGGGACCGCGCGTTCTATTCGCTGAACAACGACGAGATCACTCTCCCCGAGCGGATGCAGTTCCCCTCGGCGAACCACTACTACCAGACGGCGCTCCACGAGCTGGGGCACAGCACCGGCCATCCGGAGCGGATGAACCGTGCCACGCTCACCCAGGGGATGGCTGACGGGTTCGGTTCGCCGGCCTATGCGAAGGAGGAGCTCCGGGCCGAGATCAACGCCATGATGACGGGCGAGCGCGTGGGGGTCGGCCACGACCCGAGCCGGGGCGCCGCCTACGTCGAGGCGTGGGTCGCCGCGCTCAGGGAGGACCCCCGGGAGATCCGCCGTGCCGCGGCCGACGCGCACAAGATCTCCGACTTCGTCATGGCCCGGAGCCGCGAGCGGCAGGCCGAGCGCGAGGCGGCTCCGGTGGCAGCCGCCCGCAGTCCAGCTCCCACTCCACGACACGTCCGGCAGCCGGAAATTCCGCTGCCGGTTCCGACCCGGAGCTTCGGCCCGAACCGCTGAGGCCGAGGAGGCAGCCGAATAGATGTTCGACCGCACGATCGAAACGGACCCGCGTCCCGCCGCGCCACCAAGCCGCAATGCCTACCGCATGCGGGACGGCCATCGTCGGGAACACGCCGCGAGCAGGGATCGCGGGTCCATCTCCTTCCGCGCCCGCTCCGAGCGGGCGCTCGCCGATGTGGGCATCTACCGCTGCGTCTCGTTCCGGGACGTGGCCGAAGCTCACTTCGGCGGCCATCCCTACACCACCCGGCGGGCCGTGAACGCCTGGATCCGCGAGGGCCTCGCCAACGAGTCCCCGCCAAGGGACCGAAGGGCAGGCCGTTCAAGGTCGTGACGCTTACCCGGAAAGGGGCCGCCGCCGTACGGGACCTCTCCGCAAGCCAAGGCCTGGACCCGGGGCAGCACATCAGGTCCGCCACGCGACTCCAACAGTCCCAACTCGCACACGACACGGCCATCTACCGGGCCTGCGGCGTCGAACGCCGGCGCTTGCTCGAACGGGGCGCCACCATCCGGCGCGTGCGCCTCGACAACGAGCTCAAGGGCGCCGTCGCGCGCCGGAGCGAGTCCGCGCGGGCGAAGGACGGCCGGCGGGCCGCGGACGCCGAACGGCACCGCGCCGCCCGGGAGCTGGAGCTCCCCATCGACGCCGACGGACGCGTGCTCTACCCCGATGCGCAGATCGAGTACACGGGCGCCGACGGGCGGAGCGGACGCGTCAACGTCGAGGTCGCCTCGGGCCACTACCGCCAGGGATCGGTCCGGGCCAAGGCCGCCGCCGGGTTCCGGATGCACGCGAACGGACCGGCCGGGAGAAAGGTGCTCCGGGCACTCGGCTATAGCGAGGATCATGGCTCCATTCGGGGGCCGGCCGAGCGGGACCCGGCCGCGATCGAGCTCTAGACGATGCAACCCTGGAAAATCAGCGTCGGGCTGACGGCTGCACTCGTGGGCTCGACCGTCCTGCTCGCCGGACCCCGCCTCGAGTATCTAGCGCCGTTCCGGTCCGTGATCCTCGTCGACTACGGCGTGAGCATCGCCCTGCACCTGGGGTTGGCAGTGAGCACCATTGCAGCCGCCGTCTACGCTGTTGCACGCGCCGCCGGGCTCGCTGACCTGGGACGCCGCGTCGATCTCGCCGAGCGCTCCGTCCGGCGCGGCGAGGGCGATCCGGAACTCGCCCGCGCCCTTAAGAGGGACGCCGAGGGCGACTGGGACTGAACGGCGGGATAACCGCGCCCGGTTCAACTCGCTCGTGCGGCCTCCTACGCCCAGTCCGGGCTCGCCATGCTGTAGCCGACCCCGTGCTCGGTGAAGATGTAGGCCGGGTCGGCGGCGTCGTCGCCGAGCTTTGCCCGGAGCTTCTTGACGACGGTGCGCACGCGATCGGTGTCGTCCGAGCCCCGGCGCCCCCACACCTGTCGGAGCAGCACCTCGGTGGTCATCACCCTGTCCGCATTGAGCGAGAGGATCCGGAGGAGGTCGAACTCGGTGGCCGTGAGCGGGACGTCGCGGCCGGCCACGCTCACGCGGCGCCGGCCGTAGTCGACAGCGAGCTCCCCGAGCTCGAAGGTCTCGGGCTCGGCCCGGCTCCGGCTCCGGAGCGCCGCCTGGACGCGTGCAACGAGCTCGGTCGGCGAGAACGGCTTGACGATGTAGTCGGCCGCGCCGCTGTCGAGCGCCCGCGCGATGGTCTCGTCCCGCCCGTAGCCGGAGATGAAGATGACCGGGAGATCGGCCAACTGGGGGACCCGCTTCATCAGCTCGATCCCGTCCGTGCCGGGGAGCATCAGGTCGAGGAGGACGAGGCCGGGCTTTTCGGCGCGGATGACGCTGGAGAGCCCGTCCGGATCGCCCGTCACGAGCGGGGCGTAGCCCGCATCGGAAAGGACATTCCGCACGTAGCGCAGCGTCTGCGGGTCGTCGTCGACCACGAGGATGCGCGTCTTCTCCTTCCTCTCCCCAGCCGGGCGCGGCCGGGTGCTGTGTGGGGCTGCCTCGGGGGCGGCCTCTCCGGCCGCCGGGATCGTGAACGTGAAGCGCGCGCCCTGTCCCGTCCCCCCGCTCTCGGCCCGGATGCGGCCGCCGTGCGCCTCCACGAGGCCCTTCGAGATCGCGAGGCCGAGCCCGGTGCCTCCGGCGAGCCCGGTGCGCTTCCTGAAGAGGTGCGGGAGCCGGTCGGGCGGGATTCCCCGGCCCTCGTCCGAGACCGAGAGCGCGATGTAGCCGCCCTCGCTCGCCCCCTCGACCCGGATCGGCGACGATGGCGGAGCGTGGCGGGCCGCGTTCGAGAAGAGGTTGTTCAGCACCTGCACGATGCGCTCCCGGTCGGCCATCGCCCGCGGGAGGTCCGGCGGGAGGTCGATGAGGACGGCGTGCCGGCCTCCGCCGCTCAGGAAGGTGGTCCTGGCCCTGTCCACCAGCGCCGCGACGTTCGAAGGCTCGGGCGCGACGGTGAGCGTGCCCGCCTCGATGCTCCCCGCGTCCAGGAGGTTCGCGATGAGGCCGCGCATGTGGTCGGCCTGCCCGTCGATGATGCGGAAGAACTGGAGCATCTCGGCCTGGAGCGGGACGGGCGCAGCCCCGAGCACGGTCGCGGTCGAGCCCTTGATCGAGGTCAGCGGGGCGCGGAGCTCGTGGCTCACCATCCCCAGGAACTCAGCCTGCTGCCGCTCGAGCTCTTCGAGCGGCGCGAGATCCTGCATGGTGACGACGACCGACACGACCGCTCCGTCCCCGGAACGGATCGGCGTGACGTTGATGAGCGTCCGGACACTCCGCCCGTCGGGCACCGACAGCTCGACCTCCTCGGCCCGCATCGTCGTGGCGTCCTCGAGCTGCCGGGCCAGGGGAAGCTCCTCGAGGGAGACCTCCCGCCCGTCCGCGTGCCGGCACGTGATCACCTCGAGCAGCTGCTCCGGTGGACGGCCCGGCGTGCGGAGCCCCTCGACGATGCGCCGCGCCTCGCGGTTGAACGAGACCGGATGGCCGGTTCCCGCGTCGAACACCGCAACCCCGACCGGCGAGGTCTCGATGAGCGCCGCGAGGTCGGCCCGCGCCCGCTCGACATCGCGGTGCGTGCGCGCATTGGCGACCGCCGTCGCCGCCTGCGAGGCGAACAAGACGAGGATCTCCTCATCCTCGCCCGTGAACGCCTCGCCGTCCTCCTTGTCGCTGAGGAAGAAGTTGCCGACATGCTCGCCCCGGTGGCGCATCGGGGTCCCCTGCAGCGTCTCTGCGCTCCAGGGGGTCGGGGAGAGGCCGAGCGACCGAAGGCAGCTGGGCAGATCCGCCACCCGGAGCGGCTTCGCCTGGTCCCGAAGGTGTTCGAAGAGCCGCCGCCCGTCGGGCCACTCCACCACCTTCCGGTGCTCTTCGGGAGAAAGGCCGGATGTGACGAAGTCCTGGACCTCTCCCCGCTCGTCGAGCGTCGTGATCGCGCCGGAGCGGGCGCCGGTGAGCACGCGGGCGCTCTCGACGACCTCCTCCAGCACGGTGGCCAGGTCGAGGCTTGCGCTGATGCGGAGAATCGCGGCGCTTAGCCGCGAGATGCGCTCATCGGAGGACCCGGTCGGGTCTCGACCGTTCAAGGCTCCACTCCCGCCGTAGGGTCAGGCGGAGCTCACGAGGCTCCGGCCGGTCGTCCCGGCCGCCTTCTGCCGGACCGCAGGGGAGTGGAAAATAGCGTGTTTCGGGCGTCAAGTCACGAGCAGGACACGAACCTCGACTCCAAGACACAAACCGCTCACAGAATATCGGTTAGCTATTCAGATAGCTCCTGATAACTGTAGTTATCGCGAGCAATCTACGGCAATTCTTGTGACTGTAAAGCCCTAGGGCGTTTCCGGCCTCATTTGCGTTTCTGAAGCCGTGCCAGCTGGGCGGCGCCGTTGCGCTTGGCGAGCAGCCGCTCGCCGTAGCGCTGCACCATCTGGGCGCTCTTCCAGCGCCCGGCCTGCATGATCGCGGGGATCCCGATCCCCTTGGCGATCATGTCCTGGGCCGCCCCCACCCGGGGGCTGTGCCCGGAGAGCCGCCGCACGATCTTCGCCGGCAGCCCGGCGCGTTCGGCCATCCCCTTGTAGATGCGCGGCACCTGGCTCGCATCGAGCCTCCCACCCACCGTGCCGGCCTTGCGCACGGAACGGAAGAGCGGCCCGCGGGCTATCCCGCTCGCGCTCAGCCACGCCGAGAGCAGCCTGACGCTGTCGCGGTGAAGGTAGAGCATCGCGCCGCCGCCCTCCGGATCGGTCTTCGCGCGGCGCACGAGGAGCGAGGCCGAGCCGCCCCTATCCATGGTCACGTCAACGACTTGCAGCGCGATCAGCTCGGAGCGGCGGAGCATGGCGTCGTAGGCCACGGCCAGGATCGCGCGGTTCCGCACGTCGATCATCCGGTCGCCGGCGGCCTCCATCAGGCGCCGGCGGAGCGTCCAAGTCAGGCCCTGCACCTGCCTCTGCCGGCATCCCTTCCGCCGCCACATTCGCTGTAGGGCCCGCCGCACGGTCACCCGATCGAGTGGGCTGGGCTCCCCCGCCGCCTTGTGCACGGCGGCGATGCTTGAGACGTAGCGGCGCACGGTGGCCGACGCACGCTCGCTCGCCATCGCCTCGATGTAGGCCACCACCGTGGCCGCGCGCGCGGGGAGCGGACGGAGCCCCCGCCCGGCGCACCACGCCCCAAACCGTTCCAGGTCTGCTTGCACCGCTCGCACGGTATTGCCGCTGAGGGCGCCATCGGCGGCTTCCAGGTAATCGGTCAGGCGCTCGCCGATTTGTGACCGCGAAGTGGCCGGGTCGGGAAGGTTGGTCACATCTCCTGCGGACAGAATAGGCATAAGTGACTCCGGAACAAGGATATACGTCCGGAGAGCTTTGCTCGCGATAACTACAGTTATCAGGAGCTATCGAGCAGAAGCAGTGGGGAAGGTCCACGTGGAAGTTAGGCAGGCAGCCGAATCAGCGGGTCGTCCGACATGCTTGCCCGGCTGTCATTCATCAAACAGCGAGACAAATGAAGAGTCCAACAGAGATGGGCGGGTGCGGCGTGCGACGGGCTGCGGTCGCTAAAGCGGAGCGCGGAGTAACCGAATCAGGTTCCACCAGACCGCCATCTCCGCCTGACGGCCTGCCGCCCCGCCGGGGCGGCGGTTCCTCTCCTCATACATATGCCGTATCCGCGGCTGGCCGGGTCGGTCGACATCCGTTCGCGCACGCGCTGCTCGTCACGATCGCCCTGCTGCTCTCCGGCGCGCTCGCCCCGCCGGCTGCGGCCCAGGACCGAGTGCTGGTGAGCGATCTGGGCACCCCCCCTGACATCGAGGACGGCTACACAAGCGGAGCGGAACTGTCGAACCATCGGGACATTCCCGCGCAGCCATTCCACGTCGGCGCGGATCAAAGCAACTACACGCTCACGTCAGTCGAAATCCCGTTTGTAAGTGCAGGCATTGCGGCTGCGGATATCGAGAAGTTGAGCGTCAGCATCTGGTATTCCGATTCGTGGGATTACGAGTTGGTCAACAACGAATTGTTCACCAATGTGGGTTTCGTTGGTTGCCCTTGGCCCTGTCAGCCCGTGCCCCTCGGATATCAGCTCTACACCTTGGAGAATCCGCCGAGCATCCCAGATCCGCCGAGCAGGCCAGAAGCGACCACGGCGACCTTTACTGCGCCTGAAGGCGCACCGCTCTTGGCAGGCAAGACGTACGCGGTCGTGGTCTCCTACGACAAACGCAAACGTTTCGGCGAGAGAGCTCCCTATTGGCAGACTCTTGAAACCATCGTACGCGTCGATGCGGCTTCTGCGGAGGGGTGGGACATTCCCAATGAGAACTGGTGCAGTCCAATGGTCGCACCCCTCTGCATTAACGCTACGGACGCAACCTGGCAGACCGCTGACAGCAACGTGCACCGACTTGGCGTGAACGGCTATGTCGGCTCGCGGTTCGCGGACGACAACGTTTGCCCGAACCCGCTCTCCCCGCCGGTGGACCTGAGAGCGTATCCCACGCTGCCCTACCAGATTCACCTCGGTTGGTGGTCACCGGACACCACGCACGGTGCCCGTAACCGGCCGGTCTGCTACGACTACCAATACCGGTACCGCATTCTCGGCGCGAACACCTGGACGTCAGAGTGGAAGACCGTTGCGGAGGAGTTCCTTCCCTCGCCCAACGACACCGAGATTAGAAACTACAACTCACTCGAGGTGACGGATTTGATCCCGGGGAGGACCTACGAGTTCCAGGTGCGCACGGTCAGGGGGGGCCCCTACAGCGAGAGTGTCTCGATCCTGGCGACGGCGGCCGGCACGCGACGGATCTCCATCGAAGCGGCATCCGGCCCGGTGACCGAAGGAGAACCGGTGCGCTTCACGGTGTCGCGCCATGAGCCCTTCGGCAGGGCCAACGGCAGGCTGAGCGTCTTTGTAACGGTCAGCGAGACCGGCGAGATGATCGAGCGGGGACGCAATTGGAACTACAGGAACGTCGAGTTCGCGGACGGGCAGACGACGGCGGAGCTGGTGCTGGAAACCGTCGACGACGGCGACGCAGACGAGCCGGACAGCGAAGTCACCGCCAAGGTGAGGCAGGTCAATTCGCACCCGTACGGATATCTCTACGATGTTTACCCGGGCCGGGGCTCGGCGACGACGACGGTGACCGCGCAGAGCCAAACCACAACCCGGAGCACGGCGCTGTCGGTGGCGGACGCGGAGGCGACGGAGGGCGAGGAAGAGACGCTCGACTTCACGGTGAGCCTCGACGGAAATCCGGGCTCGGAGGTGACGGCCGACTACCGGACCGAGGACGGGACGGCGACGGCGGGTTCCGACTACACGGAGACGAGCGGCACGCTGACGTTCGAGCCGGACGAGACCGAGAAGACGGTGTCGGTGCCGATCACGGACGACGAGGAGGAGGACGACGGGGAGACGTTCACGCTGGTGCTGAGCAACGCCTCCGGCGCAACGATTGCGGACGCGGAGGCGACGGGCACGATCCGGAACAGCGAGACGACGCCGGCGGCGGAGCTGACGGCGGAGTTCCGGGACATGCCGGAGACGCACGACGGGGAGAGCGCGTTCACGTTCCGGGTGGCGTTCAGCGAGGACATCGGGATCAGTTTCCGGGCGCTGCGCGAGGACGCGTTCACGGTGACCGGAGGGCGCGTCACGGGCGGAGGGCGCGTGGATGACAGACGGGACCTGTTCGAGATGACGGTCGAGCCCGACGGCGACGGCGACGTGACGATCGAGCTGGCGGCGGGCCGCGAGTGCGCGACGTCCGGTGCGATCTGCACCAAGGGCGAGAACCGGCGGCAGTTGACCAACAGCCCGTCGGCGACGGTGGAGGGCCCGGTCAACACGGCAGCGACGGTGCCGCGGATCACGGCGGTGGAGGTGACGTCGGTACCAGAGCTGGAGCGGGACACCTACGGGCGCGGGGAGACGATCCGGTTCACGGTGTCTTTCAGCGATCAGGTGGAGGTGACGGGGAGGCCGCACTTCACGTTCTCGCTGGGCAACCGGGGCGCGACGCGCCGGGTGGACGCGACGTACGAGTCGGGGAGCGGCATGGCGGCGCTGGTCTTCGGCTACGTGGTTCAGGAAGGCGACGAGGACAACAACGGGATCTTCCTGGTCGACGGTGACGCGCTGGACCGTGCCGGTCCGGTGGCGCTGGACGCGGGGGAGGCGATCACGGCGTTGGGAGGCGGCGTGGACGCGGACCTCTCCTCGTCGGTGCGGGGGACCGAGCGCGACCACAAGGTGGACGGCTCGCGCGCCCTGGAGGGTCCCGCCCCGACGGCCAGTGCCCCCATGAGGGAAGACCTGGCCGCGCGTGCCTGCTCGGCGCTGGCCGGCGGAGACGGCCTAGCCCCGGGGAGGGCGGCGGCGGCGTTGTGGAGGGACGGAGACATGGACAATGACCAGCTCGCCGCCATGGACGGTATGGGGAACGGGAACGGAAGGTACGACCTCGGTGATCTGCTTGCCTGGATCAACCGCTGCCAGCCGGGATCCGGGTCGGCTGACGGCGCGGGACCGCCGCCCTCCGCTCCCCCCGCGCTACCTGCGTCGCAGCCGGCGAGAGGGGCCAGCCAGCGGCGAAAGGGCGCGCGCGGCCCTGCCCGTCGCCGCCGAACGGCTCCGGAGCTGCCTACCGCCGGTTCCCGGACCCGGCGATCCGGGTGGTTGCGGACGGCGCTGCTGGCCGTCGTAACCCTGGCCTGGGGCTGCGGTGACGGCATCGTCGACCCGCACTATGACGCGGCTCGGGACGGCCGGGCCAACGCGTCGGCCTTGGATCCCGGCCCTCTGCACGTCCGGTTGACGGCCCCGCCGCAGGCCCGCGACATCGGAGCCATGCTCGTGATCGAGGGTCCGGCCATCGACTCCCTTCAAGCGCCGGGTCTTGAGATGTTCGAGACGGACGGATCGTCCTCGACACGACGCGAGGTCATCATCGCCGGAGCGCTGCCGGACAGGCCCGTACTGCAGGTCTGGGTGCCCCACCGGGGCGACCACGCCCGGTACCGCGTCAGGCTGCTGCAGGTGGCGGCCGAGGACTTCACGCTTGGGGACCTGACCGTGTACGGGAGCCTGATCTCCCGCTGACGCGCTGGGCGCGGCGCCCACCTTCGAAGTGTGGGGCCGCGCCCGCTCGATGCGGCAAGATCAAGATCCAGTGTGACGTGACCGGAGACGAGAACCTCTTGATCAAGGGCCGTGTCGCCGTGTCGCCGTGTCGACGGGTCCGTGGATCTGAAGTCGCATTCCGTCG
The DNA here is from genome assembly GCA_965206975.1 of Longimicrobiales bacterium. GTDB lineage: Bacteria > Gemmatimonadota > Gemmatimonadetes > Longimicrobiales > Gaopeijiaceae > JAAXGI01. The sequence goes on from OZ242253.1 coordinate 1,520,340, forward strand.
CGGTCGGCCCGGAGGGGGACGTCAGGGGCAGCGTCGTGGGCCGCGCCGTCGCGATCGAGGGAAAGGCGCGCGGCAGTCTGACCGCCGAGGAACAGATCGTCCTGATGAGCGGGGCGGACGTGGAAGGGAATCTCTCGGCGCCCAGGATTGTGCTGGAGGACGGCGCGAGCTTCCGGGGCGAAGTGACGGCGGGCGAGGGGGCCGCCTGGTCGCGCGTCTTCGTGGAAGAGCCGAAGACCGGCGCGGAAAAGATCCAGTTGCAGGACGCAGGGGGCCGCTCGGATCAGAGCCCTGTTGACATCGATGTCATGGACCGCGCTGTAGCCCCTCCCCGCAAGCCGCCGGTCAACCTTCGACTCACTTGAAAGCTCCCTCCGAGGCGAGATCTGGCCGTGCCCGGCCAGCCTCGCGGCCGTGGATGAGCGGGTCCTCGTGGGCCGCGTCTCGACCGTAACCGCGATGGGGATGCTGACGAAGCAGGTCCAATCGCGAGTGGCTGCGTCCCTCGAGCGCACGGGCATGAGAACATCCACGCCCGGTCGGCAAGTGGTGGGCGATCCGATCCTGGTGCGTCAGTTCCGTCGTGACCGCTCCCCGAGGCTGGCGACGGCCTACCAAGTCCCCGTGTTCATCGAAGCCTGCAGCCGGGCCCATGTGGCCCCTGTTCCTCCCGGGGCAACGCGCCCCGGAATTCTTTCCCGAACAGAACGGAGGCAGAGCGATGTCAATTGGAATGGACCAGGGAACGGACGCGCCCACGCGCGTCCTGCGGTTACCTCGAGTACAGGCCCGCACCGGGCTATCCCGGAGCACGATCTATGTGCGAGTGGCTAACGGGAGCTTTCCCCAACCGATCCGGCTCGGCGCCCGCGCCGTCGGCTGGCTCGAATCCGAGGTGGATGCGTGGATCCGAGAACAGATCGCCGCGAGCCGTGGCAACGCGGAGTGATCTGAAACACTAACCATCTATTGTAGTTCGCAATGAGAGAGGACAGGGGCCATCGACATCCGCCCACCCACGCGCTTCACTCCTTCGCCATCTCCCCGGCAACTCGCCAATTTACGTCGGCATCGGCCGAAGCGGAGTCGCCCGACAGCCTGCGCCGACCGGGGCGAGATCGCGCTTCGCGGGGTCAGTTGCGTGTAACCGTTCGGTCGTGCCGTGGTATTGACGTCCCGCGCTGGCCCTACGGCGTCCGGGCAAGCGGCTGGCGCTGGGCGTCTACGTCTTTTTCGCTGGCTCGACGATGATTCGCCCGCGCCCGCGTTTGACCACATAGCCGCCAGAACGAATCGCAAGCTTGCCTTGCTCAACAAGGGACCAAAGACTTTCGGCGATCAACTCGGCGTTCCGGTCGCTCGCCCTTGCGGTTGCTGGCCGGGAGAGCCACTCGGCGAACGCCCGCTCGCCGATATCTTCGCCGACGGACTTGCGAAGTGTGTTCAGCTTGCGGAGGTGGCCCTTCGTTAGAGCACTCTCATCAATGTCCCTCGAGGATGTCTGCGGCATAGCTCTCCCTTCCGTGATACTTATGTGCTGAGACCGTGGTGTGATTATAGCAGATTAGGGCCTTCGTCAATCTCCTCCCGCCGATGAGGTCTCCACGGCGGCTCTCCTTGACGGGAGCTATTGATCTTCGATCCCTGTAAGCAGGTCCGCTTGGATGCGGCGAATCTTCCTGACCACCTGGCAGACCTGACGAGCGGCCTCGGGGGTCTCGGCATAGTAGTTTGCGTGGGCGAGGTGATCGCGCAGATCACGGATCTCATTGAAGCCGCGCTTTACTGTGGTGGACGACACCGAGCGCAAGTGCTTGATCTTCGGCTCCAGCGGGTGGGTACGTAGTCGTCAAAGGTTGCGTTTGCCGACAGCTCGCCCGCGAGTCCGCGAACCGCCACTGCAGTCCACTGGATTCCCGTTTAGAAAGAGGGGTGTAATGAGGGGACGATAGTACGGTAACACGTTATATATCATGATAACAATGACTTATGACAAATAAGACGCAGCTGGGGCAGCAACAGCCCAGCAGCGTTCTCCCCCTCAGGCGCCCTCGGTGAATCCGAGCGCGAGAAGGCGCGTGAGACCGTCGTTTGCCGGCGCTTCACAGCCTGATCGCCCGCAGAGGTTGTGCCTCCACCTCTACGCCCTCGTCGACATCGCCAGCCGATACGCGGTGCCGCTGTTAGTAGTCCCGCGCTCCTAGACGGCCACCGGGGAAGACCCCGCGATACCGATGGGACAGTCAGATCGCCGGACCCGGACACATCAGAGTCGCGGACTCCCTCGAGTGGCCTATCCCAGTACCTTCCAATAGGAGACTGCTCGGAAGAGTGACAGGAATACCAAGGCCAAGCCGCGATTTCAAGGTATCGGTACCGCCCAATGTTCCGGAGCGATGCTGAACGCGTCGTGCGCATCTAACAACCAGGCCGTGAAACTCATGATCGTGAGGGGTGGCCTTCCCCCGAATGGCCACCAGATCTAAAGGCCGCAGGCACGCCAGCGACGCCTCCGCTACAGTATCCGGGTGCGAAAGCGGAAGCTCAGCGCTGGCCACCTGTTCGTGGACGTAATAGGTGCGCGGAAGTTCGAAGATGGAAAGCCCGTGTCAACCCAGTTTATGAGGCAGCCGCACGAGAGGTCTACGCAATTGTTGACCCAAACTACCTCATCGCTTATCTCAGGACGATATTAATACTAATCGAGTGCCCTATGCACTATCGTTTCCCAGTTCTACAATAGGTTCGTCCCACACGACTACAACACTAACGCGACAGATACCAGTCCCTGATCCAAGAGGTATTTTTCGACCATGTTATCGATGGAACGACGGAGTTCGAGTTCGTTCGGGAAGAGCTCAACGATGCAGCTCATTCTCTCGGCATTCCCCGTGTCAAAAATCTAGGCTATGTCACCTATTATTTTCGTTCGCGGAAACCGTTCCCCGACAGTATCCTAGAAACACAGCCAGCCGGGCGCGAGTAGGTCATCATCGGCACAGGCAAGGGCCGTTACAGGTTCAAGCTCTTCAAGACGGCCCGTATACTTCCGCGCGAAGATCTGCTAGTCATCGATATCCCCAACGCAACGCCCGAACTCATTCGCCACTATGCCTTGAACGATGAGCAGGCCTTGTTAGCCATCATCCGCTACAATAGGCTTGTAGATACGTTCCTCCGCCTCATTGCCTACAGCCTCCAGAACCATCTGCGCACAACCGTTCGAGGAATGGGTCAGATCGAAATAGACGAATTGTATATCGGCCTCGACAAGCGCGGATGCCACTAGACTAAGCCGGATTCTGTCGTATCGGGTCGTCACTGGAAACTTTAGTCATTTGCAATTTTTCCGTTGTAAAAAACTTCATTAACGCTTGCGTGTACTTTTTCATGGTCTCCAATTGTACAACTTGAAATAGGTCTCGTCCTGCTCCTGTCAAAGCCACGCCCGATAACTTTAGTTCCTGTCCTTTAGATCGTCCGGTTTTCGGTAATAAAATCCAACTTTGTCCTTGGTGACTGAAGGGAATAAGAAAAACAAATTTCTCGGTGTTGGACAATTCACGCTGTACACATAGCCCGTAATCGAACCAAGAATTATAATCCGCGATTATGAGTCCGTGTTCGTTGAGTATATTGAGGTTGTCGAAACTCAGGCCGTACTCCGTCAAGGCATTGTGCGCTGCATTACCACGCAATGCAGGTACTCTAACATCTACGAATTGGTCGTCTCCCACCCTGATCGACACACAGGCGGAGCACAATCTTTCAAAGATACGAGCCGTAGGTTGGTCAAGATTTCTTAGGATACTTAAAGCCTGAATGGACGTACTCCCAGGTCTTTGAACCTCGCCAGCAAGTACTCTCGCCCACAACATTTGCATCTCTTCTGAGGATACGTCCTGTATTTCGCTAAAGAATCGCGCCGTCCAATCGTGGTTAGGATCGTGGTTAGATGTTTCCTTGTAGTCGAGTTCATCGGCAGCAGATTCTACGACGGATGCCACATTTGACAAGCGTTTTCTTCCTTGAAATTCGATTGACTGAATAATTTCGTCACGGGATATCTCCACCATACTATTCCCTGACTCAGTCGTCATGCTAATGGTCTGCCGAGCTTTGGCTTGTGCCTCGGCGATGACCTGCAATGACTGGCCGTGTGAATGCGCCTCCAATCGACGCACTTCACCATCGCTACGGGCGGCGGTGATTCGTGCCTCACCTTCTCTGGAAGCTCTCCAGTTGGCCAACATAGGTCCGGCGATCGCTCCCACGCCGCTAGCGACATAGTCCAAGAGCTTGTCTAACGCAGGAACACGGACGGTCACATCCATAGTTTCTACTCGCGTGGAAAGTTCGAGTCTTCTCTCGGTCTGTCCGGTGGGACCACCGGGAACTCTAGAGATGTCCGGCCTAGTTCTTGTGTTGATCGAGAGTGCCTCACGTGTGGTCGGTTGCTCCACATCGGTCTCGGAAAGAATGCTTTCATTGAGAACGGTGCAGCAGGTACCCGTCGGCTGCCGGTGCAGTATCTCCACAAGAAGTTCACGGATGACCGTTCTCGCGGTAGACTTGCCGCCACGTGGAACGGCTGGACTGATTACCCATTGTAGTTGGAGAATGTGCCGAGCGGCACGGGAAGACTCTGGTTCATATCGATCAGGACGTGGTTGCCGGTCGGCAGGAGCGGTTCTATGGAGTCTCGTCCCCGGTGGTCACCTGGAGGTCCTCCGGGTTTGGCAGGGAAATCGATTCGGCTGGACCACCTCGGGCCGTATGTGGGGCGTGCGTATTCTCTCGCTCCAGACACGGCATCCGCTCGGAATCGACGACAACACCCTCGAGCTCGACACCCACGAGGTCCTCATAAGCGTTCACTTGGTCAACAACATCGAGGGCATCCACGCCCCACCGCCGCCGCTACAACCGAGGTGCTGTCGTTGAACAGAGGATCAAGGAACTCGGCCAGCTCGGAGGAGGGGCTAACGCCGTCGATGACCTCGACGGCAACGTACTCCTCTGGGCCCTGGGCGCCATCGCCATCGCCTACCAGCTCCTGCACAAGATCAGGAACACGGCCTTCTCGGGAGCCTGACGCACGGCCCAACTCAACCGCCTCCCCCTCTTCCGCGTGCCCGCCAAGCTCACTCGGCACAGCCGCAAGCTCAATGTCCAGTTGCTCTGTGACGATCCCGCCAGACTCCATATCCTGCTTGCACTCAGACGGCTCGCCTACGGACACCCACCTCCCCCTCTTCCAGGCCCCATCCTCAAGGCTTGTTCCCCGTCCGTCCAACAACCCCCCGGCCGGTCGAAACCACTCATCTGAGCTGCGTCACGCCCGTCCGTCAGCTGCCCCATCGGCGCTAACTCCCCCTCCGCTCCCAATCACACCCCTCATCCCCCATTTCACCTCTCCCTGCAGACCGGGTTGAATTCTCAGCTCTCCGCTTCCACGGCGGCAGTGATGAACGCACCCCATTTCCGCTGAGCGTCTCGCTTTTCATGGAGGTGGTAGCGGTCGCGGTCCCCTGTGTACCTCTCGAATCCAAGAGTCGCTTCCTTGTGGCCGAGTACAGCGTCCGCGACATGGGCAGGGATCGCGAGCCCTCCGTCCTCAATGGCACGGACGGCATGGGTCCGGAAGGTCGTGCGAAAATCGTGGACGGTCCAGCTCGGGATCAGTGTCTTCTTGCGGACCCTGGAGAGTGAGCTACCAATGTTTGTCAGATGGGGCCTCGTTGCCTTCGACCGCGACGGGAAAACCCATGTGTCCGAGTCGGCCACTTTCTTCAACTCCCGGATGACTTCAAGCGCCTCGAGCGAGAGCGGAACAAGGTGGGTTCGCTTCCCCTTGAAGTGTTCGGGCGGAATCGTCCAGAGGTCGCCTGTGATCCCGTCCCGTCGCAACGCGCGCACCGATCCGATCCGCTGATCTGTCAATAGCGCGAGACGGAACGCACCACGTGTTGCCCGAGTCTCGCCGCGCGTCGCCTGCCAGATGACCTTGATCTCTTCTCGGGTCAGATCCCGATTGAAGTTGCCCCCCACGCCGGCGCAGCCATTCGACCGTGAGACTACTGCGTCGACCGAGGCCATGAAGGCGAAGCGGGAGCCGAAGAGGACGCGCCGGGGCGTGACAAGCTCCCGTCGGGGCTGGGAAGACCACATACCGTCACGACCGCTCCTACCAAGCGATCCACCTGCCCACCCACTTCCCCTCCGAGTTCTATGGCCTCGGCACGATCAGTGTGCAGGAGAGTCACAGGGAATGGGGCAGACCCTACGGTGCCGACATTGTCAGGGACCTATGATACGGTGGCAGCTACGGAGGAGCGGTGCAGCACGTGATGCGCAAGCACGGCCAGCCGCAGCTGCGGGCACTCAGTCGAGTCGAGACGTTCCGGAGCGTTGACGCTAGCCCGGACGCGCGTTGCTGTCGCGACGCGACCCGACGACCTTCAACAGGTGTCGTGGAGATGCCAACTAGGCCCATGGACGATACGGTAAGTTATACACAGCACGATTTGGAAACGCGTATAACATTGTAGAATAGTATCTTACATCCTTGTACTCTCACTTCTTCTGAAGCCATGCATCTAGGTCGCCCGGCCCGTTGACGGCTTTCTGAGTTTCGGTTATTGTTCGGTTATATCTCACCCGAATCGAATCTGACACAGATAAGGAGGTGTTCGATGACCATCGAACCACTTGGATCCGATGAGAAACTCTCGGTGGAGGTCTTCTCACCCCGTAAGCCGACTCCGAAGAAATTCAACTGGCCGAAGACCTGGACCGTTGGCGAAGCTGCGGATGATGCTGCGAAAGCCTTTGGATATGAAGCAGGCACTCCAACACTCCAGGACAAGGAACACCAGGTCCTTAGGCGAAAAGACACTTTGTCGGAAGCGGGCGTCAAGGACGGTGATCAACTCGAATTGACCGATACTGGCGGCGGAGTGTGAATCGGCGTGCTCTCCGATACAGTTGTCGATGGGACACTTAAGGCTGAGCTTCCTGGAGTCATGGAATGGGCGAGGCGACACGATATCTCTGTCACATCGTTGCTCCCCGAAGTACGCATTCTCCGATTCGTTCTCGTCCAGTCGCCGACACAGGAAGAGTTCTTCCTCCAAGGTCGCTTCGATCAGTACAAGATGTTGCCTCCCGCCTGGGATTGGCGCGACAGGAGTTGGACGGAAAGCAGCCATCCGAGTTTGAGCCCCGAGCGGAAGAAAACACCCTTTGGCCCGTCCATGTTTTTTCCCCACGGGAGTGGAGCAATCATATGTGCACCTTTTAATCGTTTGGCATTCGGTGCCCATAGAGGTCCACACACAGACTGGGGTGACCCAGTGCAATGGATGACACCACGGCCCCCGTGGATTCATGCAGTGACCATTGGTGACATGCTTCAGGCGATCGTACGGGATTTTCGGTACACCAGTTTACGCATGGCATGACGGTCTATCGAACGCGCCCGTTACCGCGTGCCGAGTTACGCGGAAGGTTTGAGATTGCGCCGAATCTAATTGACGAAACGCGACGTGCGCTGCGCACGTTTTACCGAGCAGGCCGATACGAAGGAGGCCACGAGGGGATCTGCTATTGGGCCGGACGCGAAGAGAGTGATCGAACCTGTCTCGAAATAGTTCTTGTCCCCACAGCCCTACACGAACGCTTTGGAGTGTTTGTGTCTGCTGCCGCTTTCGGCGAGGTGGCTCGACGTGCCCGCAGGATGGGGCTCGGAGTCTTGGTACAGGTTCACAGCCACCCAGGAGCTGATGTACGGCACTCTGACGGTGACGATGACCTCGTAGTGATGCCGTTCGAGAACATGTTGTCATTGGTTGTACCACACTACGGGCGAACGCTGAAGTCAATGGCTGATTTTGGTGTCCATCAGTTCCAAGACCACCGATGGGTGCTCTGTGACCCGGAATCCGTCACGACTAGATTTGATCGCATACGTTTATGGCGGCTGTGGGCGAGCCGAGCCCGTCGGCTATGGCGCACGGGATGACCACTGTAGCGCGGAGGCTCTTCTACGAAGAGCGCGACCGTCGAACCATCGAGTACCTTGAGGGCGGTGGCTCACCACATCTAGTTCCCGTGTCTGTACACGCGGGTGAGGATGCCTGCTCAACTAGGGCTGGGCAATTGCTCCTAACCACCTTGGCGAACCAACTGGCGCGGGTTCATCGAAAGTTACGTTTCTCGTTGGCCGCACCAGGCAGCCCTCTGCTGACTCATACCTTTTGTAACGGCCGGACATTGGGTGAAGAGATCGAAGCACTTTGCTCAAGAATCGATCCGTTCGGTTCATTCGTTGTGGATAGACCGACGTCATCATCTAGCGCCGTCGCGATCGGCATCGGTCTCGACGTTCCCTGCAATTTGGATTGGTATCTTGGATACGAGCGCTTCGCTGCGCACCTGACACGCTCCCGCTGTCGCCTAGGCAAGGATAGCACTGGTGACCAGCGAGGGGCAGGCTTGGCTGCCGTACTTGGCGCTGCGGCTGTGTTCAAAACCGGGCTAGGCATGGAGACCGTCCCCGTTGTCCTATCCGCATGGAATCTGAAGTCAGGAAGAGATGCCGCTCTGGGCCCTGCAGATGTGCCCCTGATCGATGTCGGGCGTGCGTTGATGGTCGGTGCCGGTGCTGTTGGGTCTGCCTCGATGTATTGGTTAGCGCAGTGGGGCGACAAGACTGTATGGACCGTTGTCGATCCTGACGTCGTTAGGCTACACAACACCAATCGTTGTTTAATGTTCTTCCCAGACGATGCAGGTTGGCGAGATAACGCTCCCAAGTCAAAAGTGAGTTGCATCGCAACAAGGCACAGCAACGTGACCCCGATTAGACAGTGGTATGAAGAGACAGAAGCGTGTGCAAGCATTTTTGACACCAATATAGTCCTAGCCAACGATCATCACGTTAGAACGCGTGTGTCCACTCGTAATGATCCAATACAATTGCAAGCAACGACGGGTCGGTCGTGGTTGAGCCAGCTACATCGTCACATCGTCGGCCGCGATGATTGTATTCGGTGTCGCATGGATGACATCAGGGTTCCGTACCTAGCATGCAGTGAGGCGCCCATCGACACTAAGGGGGAGTCAACCGAGTCAGATGCGGCGTTGCCATTCTTGTCTGCAGCCAGCGGGTTAATGTTGGCTTCTGCTCTCCAACGCATTCAGATCGGTGAGTTCGGTCGGCACCGGTTCAACACTTGGCGATGGGATTTTCGTAGCACTCATCAGATGACTTCCGTCGGTGAGCACGCGTGTCAGGATAGCTGCTCTACATTGTTGCCTCCGTCCGTGCGAGACAAAATAGCGCGAAGCACGCGGTGGGCAGGTAGTCAGTGGTTGTCTTCGACCGCGTAGTGAACGGATGGCAACTGTTGGTCAACAAGCGTGGGATTTCGGTCAGGAAATGAACACCTCCTCATCGCCCGATGGTCTGACCCGGCTTCAGAATATCGCTTCAACAATCTCTGGCAGTTCAACATCATCAAGCTCATCTGGGTTAACCACCGTGTCGCGTAGGCCCTCCTTTCGGTCCGCACGTCGCGCGGGGTGGCGGAACAGCCAGCCCCCGCCGTCATCTTCATCCGGGCGTTAGGTGATCGTTGATCCTGAGCTCTACAGGTAGGCGTCCGTATGCTTCGTGCCGACGTGGTGCCATGCGATCGGGCAAGGAGAATATGATCGCTGAATTCTCATCTCTCCGCCTCCACGGCTACAGTGATGAACGCACCCCACTTCTGCAGAGCGTCTCGCTTTTCATGGAGGTGGTAGCGGTCCCGGTCCCCTGTGTACCTCTCGAATCCAAGAGTCGCTTCCTTATGGCCGAGTACAGCGTCCGCGACATGGGCGGGGATCGCGAGCCCTCCGTCCTCAATGGCACGGACGGCATGGGTCCGGAAGGTCGTGCGAAAATCGTGGACGGTCCAGCTCGGGATCAGTGTCTTCTTGCGGACCCTGGAGAGTGAGCTGCCAATGTTTGTCAGATGGGGCCTCGTTGCCTTCGACCGTGACGGAAAAACCCATGTATCCGAGTCGGCAGCTTCCTTCAATTCCCGGATGACTTCAAGTGCCTCGAGCGAGAGCGGAACAAGGTGGGTTCGCTTCCCCTTGAAGTGTTCGGGCGGAATCGTCCAGAGGTCGCCTGTGATCCCGTCCCATCGCAACGCGCGGACCGATCCGATCCGCTGACCCGTCAATAGCGCGAGACGGAACGCACCACGTGTTACCCGAGTCTCCTCGCGCGTTGCCTGCCAGATGACCTTGATCTCTTCTCGGGTCAGATACCGATCCCTTCCCACTTCCTCGGCAGGTAGCACGACCAAGTGGGCGGGATTGGCCAGCAGAGTCGGAAATCCTCGGCGTAGCCCGTCATTGAAGATCATCCGGATGAGCCCCAGCGTGCGATTCGCGACAATCGGAGCCCCTCTCTTGGCGATGCCTTCAACCAGGTGGACCACCTCTCGCCGAGTGATTTCCGTAGCCGGCCGATCGCCCCACGCGGGCAGGAGTTCCTTGCCGAGGAGCCGCGCTCGCTCCCGCTGGGTCACTTCCCGGGTCCGCATTGCCCGTGCCTCCAAGACTTCTTCAGCAAGCACCTTGAACGTGTAGCGGCCCGACCTACGGTCAGCACGCTCCTGTGCAGGATCCTCTCCCGCGTCCGCTTGCCTTAACACTTCGCGCGCAGCCGCTCGCGCTTCCGCCAGACTCAGATTCGGGTAGCTTCCCAGCTTCTGACGCCGACGCGTCCCGCACACCCGATACCTGACGCTCCACGTCTTTGCACTGCTCTCGCCACTTACCCGCAGGACCAATCCGGGAGTGACCGTGTCCCAGAATTCCTCGCGCGGTCGATCCGTCCGCAACGCCCTGACCCCATGTGCGCTCAGCTTCAGTCTCGGCACTTTTCACCCCCTTTCGACCTCTGTGGGGTCCACTGTGGGGTCCACAATACGCTGTATGGCACGCTACGCCAGTGGACATCCACGGACGTAGTATACCACGTAAGTTGTTTGACAGCAAGGACTATCGGGATCTTTGAGGGATGCTGCTGGACGGCACTGGATGGACTTTTTACTGGTTAAGAGTCAGTTGCTCTGCCAATTGAGCTAGCGGCGCCGAGCTACCCTACATCATCGCGATACCGGTCTCTCTGTCGTGGGGAATCGTCCCCGGTCTCATTTCCGTCGCTGGGGCGAATCTCGCCGACATCTCCGCCAGAGAGAAGGGGAAGAAAGGATCACGCACACCAGTCGAGACCCCGCGGCTCACTCCCGGCTGAGTCCGGCTCTCCTGGGTCTCCGGCGAACCTCGACGCGGAAGATATCAGGGCCCGGAAGGCGAGGTAAAGTGCGCTGGGGGGTCGGATGATTCCTCGCGGCACGCTCGCGCGATGGTCCTCCGCTGCGGGTGCCCTTCTACCTCGGCGAAAAAGGCGCGTGCGGCGACGGCGACCTCCTCCGTGATCGCCATGTGTCCCCGGTCCTCCCAGTGAACGAATCCGTGTTGTATCCTTGCATCCGCTAGCGCATCTACCATGTCGATCGCCTGCTGCACCGGTACGGACTGGTCATCGTCTGAGTGCACGACGAGGATTAGCTTCGTATCCTCCGAGATCTGATGCATCGGGGATGCAGGCTGGCGAGCCGTGCCCGGATCCTCACCGATGGGTGTCCACAAGTCGCCCCAGGACAAAGTGTTGAGATCGTAGGGACCGGTCACGCTGATCACGGCCCGTATGTCGCTTCGGGCCTCCTCCCAGCCGCCGATTCGAGGGTACGGACCGTCCCCCCAGAGTGGCTCGGAGCGCGACCAGATGGCCACCGGCCGAGTTTCCGATCAGGTAGATCCTGTCGGGGTCGATCCCGTACTCCCCGGCGTGCGCGTGAACCCAGCGAATTGCGGCGAGCGTATCTTGGTAGGGGACCGGAGCGGGTGAAGCTTCCACGAGTCGGTAGTCGATCGTCACTGCGAAGTAGCCGAGGCCTGCCCACGCCCGGACGTCGAGGGCCCCATTCCCGTTTCGGGATCCGGCGCGCCAACGTCCTCCGTGGACGTATATGATCGTGGGCCTCAGTTCGTCACCGGAGTCGGGGTAAGCAATGTCCGCGAGAAGCGCGGAGCCTTGATGGGAGCCGTAGACAACATCTTCCTCTATGGTGATACCCTGGGCCATCCCGGTGCGGGGAGAGACGAGGAGTACGAGGAGCGCGACAAAGACTCGGCTTGCGGAGTGACGATCAAACGAATCCAACATCCGAACCTCCATGGCGGGGGGCGACGATGCGAGGTCCTCGAGGGCGAAACAACCTTTCCGGGCGCCCCGGCAAGACCCTTCCGCGTCATCTGAACCGAGCGCTAATCTGCGGATGGCGACGAAGCCGAGGGAACCCCGGTGCCTGGACGAGACGCGGGAGCTCCGGCCCCGGCATTCCCTGAATCAGGACGAGCGGGTCGCTAGGGGGCCAGCATATGTAGGGCGTCAGCCCTTGGCCCCACCTCGAGCCCCCTCCGGGTCGGCTTCACACCTCCTGTCCCGCAGCTGCGGAGCGCCTCCCCGACGCGGACGGAGAGAACGGCGTGCTTCAGTTCCCGATCCGCGTTGGCCGTTGGCCGTATACAGTACGGCTCTCTCGTCGGAGGTGCGCTATGCGCCCCGCTGGGCCTCGCCGGCGTCGGCCTCCTCAATCGGACGTGCAACAGGCGCCGGTGGGCCTCATCGGCACGGGCTACTTGGCCTGGCTTTCCCGAGATGCGTGGCGTGCGTCGGGGTCGAGCGTTCCCGTGAGCGCTAGCCGGCGCCGGGATGATGGTTCCACCGAGGCGCTCCGTTGCGGGATCGTACTCTTGCTGACGAACCCGCAGAACGACGCCTGCTGGGCGGCCGTGGGCCGCGCCCTCGGATCCGTCGGCGTCCACGAACCCACGATGGGCGACTATGGGATCTTCTACGCGGGTTTCCTCCTCTCGTCGGTCCTATGGGCGATCTCCTTCGCCGCCCTCGTGCATCACCTCTTCCTCCGGGTTGGGAGCGCATGGGTGCGGACGATGTACCGGCTCTGTGCACTCGCCTTTCTCATCTTTGCGCTTGCCTCGCGCAGAGCGGTCTTTTCGGTCCTGTGAATCCGGGCGAGCTCCCTACAACGTCCCGGACCTGAGATGCTGCACTCCCCGCTTCGTCAGAGTCGGATCGAGTGCGTCGGTCCGTCGCGGAGGGCCCGACGGGATTGGAAGGTTGCCGAAGCGTTAGTACAGGGGTCGGCTCCGAGCCCCGACCGCACGACCTAGCACTCAAGCAGCGGGCGCTGGGTTCCGACCACCACTCGGACCGTATCCAGACCCGAGGAGCCGCAACCCCGTTCGTCTACACTGCCGGATTCCCGTGGCTACCCCGGCCAGGGTGGATCGCCACATACTCCCGGAGGCCTTGGCGAAGCGCGAATCCCCTTGCCACCTGGAAGGGTGCCAGAAGGCGTTCCACCTCGGCCGGCTGCAGGCATGGCTGATTGCGACCGCGGAAAGGCAGGGGCTCGCACCGCATGTGGCCCTCGTCCCGGAGGCTGTAGCGGAAGGGAGAGGAGTCCTCTACCTCGGCCACGCTGACGAGTATGTGCAGACGTGCATTCGGCGCACAGGCTTTGGCGAGATATGGTGCAAGGGTGGGGCGTTCGTGCGGCAGGACTCGATCGAACAAGTCCCACGCGAGCACGAGGTCATACGGTGGTTCGGGCGTGTCCGTCAGCTTCGCGAGCGAGCGAGCGTCGCATACAGGTTCGTTGATGATACCGGCGAATCTGATCCAGCGGGCAAGCTTGCTGTAGACCCTCAGTGCGGCGTCCGTCGCGAACGCCAAGTCGAGTACGGAGAGGTTCGTTCGTGTCCCGACAATCCCCGCGAGCAGTGCCGTGATTCCGGGGGACGCCCGCGTGACCGCCTCCGCTTGTTCGGTCTTCCCCTCAGGCGCGCCCTCGCGCCATAGGCTCCGTCCACGCTCGGCGTCCACGCCGTCACTCTGCGAGGGGCCTTGCCGCCCCGGAACTGGCCGCTCCTCTCTGGGGCTGGTTCTCCGCCTTCCGTGACTCGAGCGGTTTCCCGGCTCGGCCGGTCCTGGGGCGACCTGCAGCGTCCCCCATTTCAATGCCGCCCCGGAAGGTCGCCCCGTCTTCCATCGTCACCCGCGGTGCGACGAGGTCTCCCTCGACCGTTGCAGAACTCTGCAGAATGATCTGTTCCTCGGCCGCTAGGTTACCCTGCACCTTGCCTTTGACCGTGATAATCCGGCCGACGATGCTCGCCTTGGCGTGCCCCTCCTGGCCTATCACGACCGTATGTGACCGAAGCTCCACCGAGCCCTCGACTCGGCCCTCGATCAGGAGATCCTCCTCTCCAGTGATCTCACCCTTGAGTTTGATCTTGCGTCCCACCATCGCCACTTCGGCCGCGGGGGCTCGAGGCGTGCGCTCCGCGGTGCCGGGCGACGGGCGCGTGCTCGACTGAGTGCCGGGTTGCCTGGGTGTCTCGTCCTTCTTCCACATGATGGGATTTCCACATGACAGGGGAACTGGCTGCGTGCGTGGCTTGGGCTTGATCGGTCTGCATCCCGAAGGTGGCCCTCCTGCAAGCTATGCGGCCCCAAAGTTGGGCGAGGCGGCCTCGCGGGGCAAGCCGCCTTTCTTGGTGGCCCGCCGCCGACCGGCGCCACCGTACTCTCCATGAATTCTCCTTCCCATGGCTGCGAAGACCGCGCGGCGAGGGCGGCGGTGAGTGGCGCGGCGTACCCTGGGGAATAGGCGGCTCGTCCGGTGCTAGAGCCCCATGGTAAGCGTGTGGGAGTACTTGATCAGGAGGGTTCGTTCCTGGCTCAGCGGGGCCACGGGATCGAGGGAGAATCGCTGTGAGTTGAAAGTCTCGTTCCACACGATATAGAAGTCGTTTCCCTCCCTCGGATTGTAACGAAACCGGAGGTTGACCACGACAAGCTCCCCGGCGGTGTTGTACTGAACGAAGGCTGAGGCCGACGTTCGGGTGCTCAAGGTCAGCTCTGTCCGGAGGCGCGCGAGGTGAGAGATGAACTTCTCGTCCCGCCTCCGAAACTCGATCCGGTTCAACTCGTACGTCCCGGTGAGCCTCAGGTGACGCGACGCCGACCAGGTAGGCGAGAAGCCGACGGAGAGGCGCGTTCCGTCGTAGAACTCGCCGCCCGAGATGTTCGCGTTCGGGCGAAACCAGTCCCCGGACGGCGGCGAGTAAGAGAGGCTTGCCTCGCTGAACCAGTATGATCCGACCGGGGCCCCGGCGTCCTCTGACAGGAAGAACGTCTCGGTCAGATCTTCGTAGCTCCTCGATACTTCCGCCATGACCCGGTGCGATCCCCGGGTCTCCATCACGCCGGAGAGACCGGCCCGGCCCGACTCGATCGAGCTGTCCGCGTTTCTGCGGAAGAAGTTCCCGTTGACGGCGAAGCCGTAGCGATTGAGCGCTGCCCCGGCCCCGGGACGCCACCCGTAGCCGAGGCTCCCGTCCCCGGCTAGGTAGTCCCGCCTCCTCACGAACCCCATCCCCGGCTGGAAGGAAGCGCCGGCACGGATCAGGTTCATGCGATACGTCGCGCCGTCGTTCCCGCGCCGCTCCCAGTTGACCCGGGCAAGGCCGCGGTCCATTGCCCCGATCCGGGGGAGGTCGCCGTCGGTTGCATCGAAGGTCTGCGACCAGTTCGCGGTGAGGAAATCCTGGCCGAAGAGGCGAACCGAGGCGTCCGCTCCGTAGAGGACGTTATAGCTCCCATCCTCCGCAATCCGGCTCGTGACGAGTCCCCCCATGTACGAGGCGTCGTTCAGGACTCGGCGGCGGATGCGGGCCACGCCGAGATTCTCGGAGTGCACGGCCCCCGCCGCCTCCGTATGCATGTCGAGGAAACCCACGTCCCAGTCGCCGATCCGCCCCACGATGCGGCCGCCTCCGTAGATTGGGATCTGCCTCCCGTTCACGAGCCCGATCCTCCGGGAGTGGAAGAGGCGTTCGTTAAAGCCGAGCGGGACTTGGAAGATCTGGTTTCGCTCCTGGAAAAAGCGCCGCTGCTCGGGAAAGAAGAGGGAGAAGCGGGTCAGGTTCACCTGCTGATCGTCGGCCTCGACCTGTGCGAAGTCCGTGTTGATGCTGAGGTCGAGGTTCAGGTTCCGGGTGATTCCGTAGCGAAGATCGCCCCCGATCTCACGTACCCGCTCGTTCGTGCGGTCGTAGCGGCCACCAGGTTCATCCAGCGTGTGCGCGTGGCCCCCGCCCCCGAGGACGTAGGGGGTGAGGTAGACCGGTTTCTCGGGCTCGAGTCCTCTAAGGATCATCTTCCGGAGCTGCGTGGGCTTCGCCACGCTTGCGGCACCCCACTCCGGGGGAATCGCCGGGTGCACGATCGATTCCGCGTTTCGAACGATCGTGCGGGTCACCGAGAAGCCCATCACCACCCGGTCGTCGATAACCTGAAAACCCACGCTCGAGAAGGGGACGCGGACCTCAGCCGACCACCCGAAATCGGTGAGCGTCCCCGCAGCGTCCCAGAAGGTGTCCCACTCCCGGTTCGGCGGGCCGCTAGCGTCGTTAGCGAACGTCCAATCCGTACGGACACTGGCGGGTGTTGTAATGAAGACGAGGGAGTTCTCCTCGTCGTTGTAGCTGTCGAGCCGCATCCCGCACGAGTCAGTCTGATAGGGGCTCACATCCCTCTCCAGCGTCGTGATGCGGACGAGATCGGGATCGGACTCGTACATGAGGCAGCCCAGGTACAGGTACTCCCCATTGTGGGCGAGGAGGAACTCGCCCCTCTGACTCGGCTCGGCCCCGAAGTCCGGGACGGCGACGATCCCCTCGAGGACCGCCGCGCCTGCCCACGCCGCCTCGTCGATTATCCCGTCGATCTCGATCGGGCCCTCGATTCGAGGGAGTTCGAGCGGTGGCTCCCCCCCGGGGCCGTCGCGCAGCTGGCCGGAGAGGGCGGCTGCGTGGAGGAGGAGGGCTCCGAGTGCGCCGCCGCCGATCAGGAGGGGCGTCAATGAGGAGCGTGGGGGAAGTCGGCGCATCGTGTCCAGGTCGGAGTGAGGCTCCGAATGGGAGGTGGGGTCTGCGGTAGAGCCTACCGAAGCTGTATGCGAAAGGACAGTTCCGGGGTGCACACGGAGCCCCCTGGGCTCGTGCCTGCCAACGGTCGGCCCGTGGAACCGGAACCGGATGAGATACGATCCGGCGTCACGACAGCCGCGGCGCAGCCTCCGCCATCTCCCTGGAGACGGACTCTGCCGAGCGCATCGCCGTCAAATCCAGTTCGAAGTCCGGTTTCTCCCGTGGCTCGAGTTTCTCCAGCAACTCCCGGATCTCGCGCGGAGAGAGGCCCAACCCGGCGAGGCTCGCGCGATCGACTGCACCCGTACCGCGCCGGATCCGGATCCCGCCCTCTTCCGCGGGCTCGAGGATTGTCCGAAGGGCCGTCAGCTCGGCGAAGCTCATCTTGGCTCCGCAGAGATCGAAATCCACCCAGGCCTCGTATGTGAGGGGTGCCACCCGCTTCACCATTCCTGCCATCACGGAGGCGTACGCCCGAATCTCCCACTGGGCGTGGGGATCGGCTCGAAGCGAGAGAAAGTGGAGGAGGTTGTGGAGATCGATCTTCCAGTACCACTGCGTGTACGTGGAGAGCGGGAGGTCGATGCGGGCGAGCTCCCGGGCGACGTCCTCGCCGAGAAGCCACCCGTACGCCTCCCCCGCATCCGATCTCAGCCGGTCCCACCGGCGGAGCGCCGCCTCCCACACCTCTGCGGGCGCCCCCGCCCCCCGCCCCTGCTGGTTCGCCTGCGTCTGCAGGGCGAAATTCTCCTGCTCCGGCCGATAGAAGAGGAGCGGCATGACGGAGTAGCGGCCGCTGTACTCGTTCACCGACGCGGTCCGGTGCCGGATCCACTGGCGTGCCACGAACATCGGCATCGAGCAGTGGAACTTGAGTTCCACCATCTCGGAGGGCGTGGTATGCCGGTGGCGGCGAAGGTAGCGGATGAGTCCCCGGGTCTCGGAGCGTTTCCTCGTCCCGAGCCCGTAGCTCACCCGGGCCGCCCTCTCGACATCCGCGTCCGACCCCATGTAATCGACGAGCGAGACGAACCCGTGGTCGAGAACGGGGAAGTAGCCGCCCAGGATCTCTTCAGCGGCGGGAACAGTCGGGCGTCTCGTTTCCATGGGTCCACGGAGGGTTTGTCCCCAAAGGTGCGGTGCCCCGGCGTGCCGCAGGCTGTCCGCCGACATCGGTGCACCGGAATAGAGAGAGGTTGCGGGGTAGCCGGCAAGGGTCCCGCCGCCGCCGCTACGATCGCGGCGGGAGCTCGCCTACTGCGCTCACCTTCGCGCCCCGATCGTGGTAGATTTCCCGCTCGCACTTCCCCGAGTTCGGCTCGACTCCCGTATGAATGACCTTCTGATCCGCGCGCTCCGGAGAGAACCACTCGAACGAACCCCCGTCTGGTTCATGCGCCAGGCGGGCCGCTCCCTCCCCAGGTACCGGGAGCTCAAGGGGGATAGGGACCTCCTCGAGGTGACGAGGGATCCGGAGCTCGCGGCGAGGATCACGGCACTCCCCCTCGAGTACTTCCCCGTCGATGCCGCAGTCCTCTTTGCCGACATCGCGACGATCTTCGTGGGTGCTGGCCTGGACGTCCGAATCGAGAAGGGGCTAGGCCCCGTCCTTCCCGAGCCGTTCGACTCGGGGGCCAGGATCCGCTCTCTCACCCCCTTCGAGCCAGCCGATACGCTCGACTTCGTCTTGGAGACGATTCGGCGCCTGAAGGAGCGCCTTGCCGTGCCCGTGATCGGATTCATCGGTGCCCCCTTCACCCTGATGACGTACCTGGTCGAGTCGCCCCGCTCGACGGATCGCCACGGGACGAAGGCCTTCATGTGGCGGGAGCCGGAGCTATGGTGCGAACTCATGTCCTACTGGGTGGAGCACCTCCTCTCGTTCGCCCGCTCTCAGGCCCGGGCGGGGGCCGCCGGTATCCAGCTCTTCGATTCGTGGGCAGGCTCTCTCGCACCCGATGACTACCGTGAGTACGTCCTCCCCCATTCGAGGAGGATCCTCTCGGGGCTCGAGGAATCGGGCGTTCCCTCGATTCACTTCGCCACGGGAAATCCCGCCCTCCTCCCGCACCTGGCGGAGGCGGGGGGGGATGCGATCGGACTTGACTGGCGGATCGAGATCGACCGTGCCCGGGAGATCCTCGGACCGGGCGTCGGGGTTCAGGGTAACCTCGATCCCCTCGCCCTTCTCGCGGGCGAGCGCATCGCCGTCGCGCGGGCGGGCGAGATCCTTCGGAAGGTCGGGGGGAGCCCCGGCCACATCTTCAACGTCGGACACGGGATCCACCCGCATACGGACCCCGCCGTGGTGAAGGCTGTAGTCGACCACGTGCAATCTGTCGACCTCTCCGCGCTGCGGGAGGGAGCGCGAGGTCCGGATGCACCATGAGCACCGGGGTCATTCTTATCAATTTCGGCGAGCCGACGAGTTCGGAGTGCGGCGAGGTGGTCGCATTCCTCGAGCGGATCTTCCATGCGAACGCCGCCCTCGAGGAGGCGGGCGACGAGGCGGCTCGCCGGGAGCGGAGCCGTCAGCTGGCGGAGCGGCGGGCCCCCGGGCTGATCGAGGAATACCGTGCGATCGGGGGCTCGCCGATGAACGAGCAGGCGGAGGCGCAGGCCCGCGCGCTCTCGGTGGAGCTCGGGCGCGCAGGCCGCGACGCGAAGGTCTACTGCGCCTTCCAGTTCACCCAGCCCCTCGTCCCCACCGTCGTGGAGAGCGCGAGGTCCGACGGGGTGGAGGCGCTCGTCGCGATCCCGATCTATCCGCTCTGCGGCCCCTCGACGAACGTCGCAGCGATTGACAGGGTGGAGGAGGCGCTCTCGGAGCTCGAGTGGAACGTGCCCGTCTACAGTGTCACGGGGTGGCACCGGCACCCGGGCTACCTGGAGATGCGGGCGGACGGGATCCAGCGCCTGGCGGACGAGAGAGGCCTCTCCCTCTCCGATCCGGAGAATCTCCTGGTCTTCTCGGCGCACGGGACCCCGCTCAGGTACGTCGAGGAGGGGAGCCGCTACGTCAAGTATGTGGAGGAGTTCTGCGCGGAGATGGGAGCACGGCTCTCGGTCGACGACTACCGGATCGGCTATCAGAACCATTCAAACCGGGGGATCGAGTGGACCTCCCCAGACGTCGAGGCGGTGGTCCGGTCGGCGCCCCCCGCGCGGCGCGTCATCGTGGACCCGGTCTCGTTCATGCACGAGCAGTCCGAGACGCTTGCGGAGCTCGATCATGAGCTCAGGGAGGAGGCGGAGGGCGTGGGGCTCGAGTTCCATAGGGTCCCCGTTCCGCACGACGATTCGCGCTTTGCCGGGGTCCTCGCCGGTCTCGTCGAGGCAGGCCTCGCCCCTGCGGGGACGCCCCCCCTCTGGCTCGCGCCGTGCCGGTGCCGCTCCGGGGGAGGTTCCTACTGTATGAACTCCCGGCCCCCGCGCGGGGAGGCCGCCGGGGCTGAACGCTAGGGGAAGAGCGCCTCCATGCCCCGCTCCCTCGCGATCGCGACGAAGACCCACGTGCTCCCCCGGTAGCTCGCGACTCCCTCGTTTACCCCGTGAGTGCGTAGCATCGCGTCATTTACGCGCGAGGCGGCGACGGCGACGGGCGTCTGTGCGGGTTGCCAGTATCGGGCGAGTGCCACGAGGTCCCGCCCGACCCCCGGGCCGCGGGCCGCGATCACTTCCTCCGCATCGGTCGAGGAGACGCGTTGAAGGGCCGGGACGAGCTGCCGCTGGAGGAAGGCGTAGCCGGCGTAGCGGAGGAAGGGATCCGGGGAGTGCAGGGCGACGAGCGTTCCGAGGACATTCGCGTCCGACTCGGAGGAGAATCCCCGCTGGTGGGACATCTCGTGCCCGAGCTCCTTCCCGAGGAGTACGCCCGGGAGATCGTTCAAGACGAGCGCTTCCGCCGTGTAGGGGAAGTAGATCCCTGAGATCCCGAGGCGCTTCACGAGCGGCGTCGCGAGGATCTTCTTCGGAGCTCCGTAAGACTTCGCGACCCGTTCGGGAAGATCGAGCACGTCGCGAATGCGTCCCCACCCGATCTCGAGTGACGGGACGATGCGCCCGAGGCGCTGGGGAGGGGTCGGCTCGCCGATATCTGGCGAGCCGTGAAGCTCCTCGTACGCCTCGTTCGCGTGCCGGACGGCGTGCTCCGCGAGGGCGCGCAGCTCAGGGGTCGTCGCCTCGCCTGCAGGCTCGATCCCGAGATGCGCCTCGAGCCCCGGCCGCGCGTACTGGACGCCCCAGAGCAGGTAGAAGAGGAAGACGAGGAGCCCCGTGTCCTGCGCGAGCCGGAGCCCGCCCCGTCCGGCAGCGGGGAGGAATGGATCGCGACGGGCGCGGACCCGGGCGAGCCCGCGCCCGGCACCGACCACCTGCCTGAGGACGACGCCCAGGACGACTGCCTCGGCGAGGGGGAGGGGAACCGCCGCCGTGAGGACGGAGAGTCCCCGCATGAGCGCAGGGATGGGCCCCGCTCCGGCGACGGCGCTCGCGAGCCCCGGCCGCTCCGAGAGGAAGCGGTAGCCTCCCCACCCGATGAGTCCAAGCCCGGTCCCCGTGAGGCGGCGCGTGAGCCTCCCGGCGGAAAGCCCGATCACGGCATCGCGCGGTACCATTCGACCCACTCCGGATTTCCGGGCTCGGGAGCGGACCACGGCTCCGCCATCAGTGCCTCGATCTCCTCGATCTCCCTCGGGGCGAGGGAGATCCTCTCCACCCCCTCGGCCGTAATGATGTAGTCGTCCTCGATCCGGACCCCGATCCCGACGTAGCGTTCGAAGGCGGGCCGGATCGCGTCTCTCATCTCCCGGTTCGCCGGCGTGTCCGGGATCACCTCCGCAAAGAGGTTCGGGCGCACGTAGATTCCGGGCTCGATCGTCAGGGCGACGCCGGTCTCCATCACGGCGGGCCACGGATCGTGGACATCGAGCCCGAGCCCGTGGCTGAGCGCGTGCATGTAGTAGAGGAAGTACTGGGGGAGCTCTCGCCCCACCTCGTCCTCGTAGGATGCGAACGGGGACTCGATGAGTCCCAGCTCGGCGAGGCCCTCCGCCAGCACTTCGGCCGCGGCCCTTGCCATCGCATCGCGGGAGGCCGCCGGTCCGGCCATCTCCTCGGCCACCGCCTGCGCGTCCCTGACGAGCTGGTAGATCTCACGCTGCTCGGGGCTGAAGCGCCCGCTTACCGGGACGGTCCGCGTGATATCGGCAGCGTAGCCCCCGTAACTCGCCCCGATGTCCACGACGACGACGTCCCCCTCCTCCGTGAACCGGTCGTTCGCGTTGTAGTGAAGGACGGTCGAGTTGGGTCCCGAGCCCACGATCGTGGCGAATGCCGGACGTTCCGCCCCGTAGCGCCGGAAGGTGTGCTCGATCACCGCCTGAAGCTCGAACTCGTTCACCCCGGGGGCGGCCGCGCCCATGAACTCGCGCTGCGCCTGCGTGGTGATGATCGCGGCGCGTCGGATCAGACCCAACTCCGCATCGGTCTTGACGCCGCGGAGCTCGTTCACTGCGGGAGCGACGATCTGCACCCGCACCTGCGTTTGCTCCTCGAGGAGTTGATCGACCCGCTGGGTGACGTCGTCCCGGACGGGGGAAGAGGCGTCGTAGCTCGTCGCCACGTGGATCTCGTCCCACCCCTCGCTTACGAGCGAGTCGAGGACGGCCGCGAGTTCCCCCGTGCTCTGCCCGGGCATGCCGGTCGCCCGCACCGTCCCCTCGGGACCGATCCGGTAGCCCTCCCACGTCTCCTCCGCGGGACTCCGCGGATTCACGAAGAGGCGCTCCCAGACAACGTCGCCCCTCCGCGCGAGCACGATCAGCGCCGCATCCGGCTCGAGGAACCCCGTCAGGTAACGGAAGGGGGAATTCTGATAGAAGTTGATGTAATCCTCGGGAGGCTGGACGCTCCCGACCGCGAGGATGAGCCCGTCCTCCACCTCCGTGGCCAGCGCTGCCCGGCGGGTCGCGTACTCCTCAACGGGGATCTGGCTGTGGAGCGGCCCGGCGAGGAGCGGTAAGATGAGAAGACACGCCCCAACGACCCTTCTAGATTCACTCACGGCGGCGACTCCCCGGGTTCTGTTCGCGCTCAACTCCAACCTCCGCCCACCCCCACCCCGACGAATGAATACACCATCCGCCAAGCGTCGTTCTCGGGGGACCGGCAGGCTCGCGCCGCTCCCCGTCCTCCTCCTCGGCGCCATGGCCGTGGCCGGCAGCGCGTCGGACCCCGGTCGCCCTCTCCTACCGCAGGAACCCCGGCGCTTCGACGACGAGGCGCTCATCCGGGATCTCTCGGTCCTCGCGGCCGATTCGATGGAGGGCCGGCGGGCGGGATCGGCCGGGGGTCAGCGGGCGCGGGCGTATGTCGCCTCGAGACTCGCCGAGGGCGGGGCCACCCCCGTTGCGGGAGCGCGCGTGCAGTCCTTCCCGCTCGATGGCGGGGCGGAGATGGGGGTGAATGTCTTCGGGATGGTGCCGGGGGCCGAATATCCCGAACGGTACGTCGTGGTCTCAGCGCACTACGATCACTTGGGAGTCCGGGCGGGCGAGATCTACAACGGGGCGGATGACAACGCCTCGGGGAGCGCCGCACTCCTCGCGCTCGCCTCGTACCTCGCCTCAAACCCACCGAGGTACTCGCACCTCTTCGTTGCCTTCGATGCCGAGGAGCTCGGCCTCCGGGGGGCGCGTGCCTTCGTCTCGGATCCCCCCGTCACCCTATCATCCATCCTCCTCAACGTGAACCTGGACATGATCGGCCACAGCGAGGCGGGAGAACTCTATGCGGCGGGGCCGCACCACTACCCGGCGCTCGCTCCCTTCGTCGAGGAGGCCGCTTCCCGCGCCGGGGTCACCCTCCTGATCGGCCACGATTCCCCCGAACTCTCCGCCCGCGACGATTGGACGGAGCTCTCGGATCACGCGGCCTTCCACGCCCGGGGCGTCCCCTTCGTCTACTTCGGCGTCGAGGATCACGAGGACTACCACCGGCCTACCGATACCGTCGAGAGTCTAACCCTCGACTTCTACGTGGACGCGGTGGACGCGATCCTCGATTTACTCCTCATCGTGGACCGGGAAGGGGAGCGCTTCGACTGAGCGTCCTCCCCCGGGAGGCAGCCCTGCCCGCCTGGCTTGGCCGACGGGGAGGGTCCGAGAGCGGAGGGGGGGAGCTGGTGCGGGCAGGCGCACGTTTCCAGTTCCGGGCTCGCCCGCCCTGTCACACGTCTCAGATGTCCAGGTTCCGGACGTAGCGTGCGTTCTTCTCGATGAACTCGCGGCGGGGCTCGACATCGTCACCCATAAGGCGGGAAAAAATCGTGTCTGCCTCGACCGCACTCTCCATCGTCACCTGCAGGATCGTTCTCGCCGCCGGATCCATCGTCGTGTCCCAGAGCTGGTCGGGATTCATCTCCCCGAGCCCCTTGTAGCGCTGGATGTTGAGCCTCTTCGAGTCGCCCGCCTTCCCGTTGCTCATGCGATCGACGAGCTCTCGGCGCTGGTCCTCGGAGTAGGCGTAGTGCGCCTCCCTCCCCTTGGCGACCCGGTAGAGGGGCGGCTGCGCGATATAGATGTACCCCCGTTCGATCAGCTCGCGCATCTGGCGGAAGAAGAAGGTGAGGAGGAGGGTCCGGATGTGGGCGCCGTCGACGTCCGCGTCCGTCATGATGATGATCTTGTGGTACCGGGCCCGATCGAGATCGAGATCGTCCCGGATCCCGGCCCCGATCGCCGTGATCATCGCACGGATCTCGCTGTTGGACAGGATCTTGTCGATGCGGGCCCGCTCGACGTTCAGGATCTTCCCCTTGATCGGGAGGATCGCCTGGAAGGAACGGTCCCGCCCCTGCTTCGCGGAGCCACCGGCTGAGTCTCCCTCGACGATGAAGATCTCGGTCATCGTCGGGTCGTTCAGCGAGCAGTCCGCGAGCTTCCCGGGGAGGACTCCGCCCTCGAGGGCGTTTTTCTTCCTAGCGAGTTCCCGCGCGTTTCGGGCGGCTTCCCGCGCCCTCGCGGCCTGGAGCGACTTCTCGATGATGCCCTTCGCCGCCTTCGGGTTCTCGTCGAGCCAGGTGGCCAAGTGCTCGTTGACTGCCGCCTCGACCGCGCCCCGCACCTCGGAGTTCCCGAGCTTCGTCTTCGTCTGGCCCTCGAACTGCGGCTCCATGACACGGACCGAGAGGACGCACGTCAGCCCTTCCCGGACGTCTTCGCCCGAGAGCGACTCGTCGGCCTTCTTGAGTAGGTTGTTCTTCTTCGCGTAGTCGTTGATTGTGCGGGTGAGTGCCGCCTTGAGCCCGGTGAGGTGCGACCCGCCCTCGTGGGTGCTGATGTTGTTCACGAAGCTGTGGGTGTTGTCCGCGAAGCCGGTGTCGTACTGAAGCGCGAGTTCAATCTCCGCCTCGGGCCTCTCGCCCTGGAAGTAGAACATCTTCTCGTGGACCGGGTTCCGGCTTCCCCGCAGATACTCGACGAACTCCCTGAGCCCTCCGTCGTAGCGGAAGCTCTCTTCACGCTCGCGTCCCGGACGCTCGTCCCGGATCGCGATCTCGAGTCCCCGGTTCAGAAAGGCCAGCTCCCGAAGCCGTGCGGAGAGCGTCTCGAAGCTGAAGATGCGCTCCCTGAAGATCTCGGGGTCGGGCTTGAAGGTGACACGTGTGCCTCGCACCTCCGAGTTGCCGAGCCGCTCGAGGTCTTTCTCCCTCTTGCCTCGTGCGAAGGACTGATGCCACCGCCCACCGTCCCGCCAGACCTCGACATCGAGCTTCTCGGAGAGTGCGTTCACGACGCTCACCCCCACCCCGTGAAGCCCGCCCGAGACCTTGTAGCTCGCCTTGTCGAACTTCCCGCCCGCGTGGAGGGTCGTCATCGCGAGCTCTACCCCGGAGAGCTTCTCCGTCGGGTGTGGGTCGACGGGGATCCCCCGGCCGTCGTCTTCGACGGTGATGGTGTCATCCGGGTCAATCGTGACGTTGACTCGGGTGCAGTACCCGGCCATCGCCTCGTCGATCGAGTTGTCGACCACCTCGTAGACGAGGTGATGAAGACCCCGCGCGGCGGTGGACCCGATGTACATCCCGGGTCGCCTTCGAACCGCCTCGAGTCCCTTCAGAACCTGAATCTGTCTCGAGGTATACTCGGTGTCGCGGCTCTGCCGACTGGAATCAGCCATCTAGGCCCCGGGTTCGGGAAGCGGGTCGAGCGAATCGGCGCTTCGAAGGAACCCATAAATCTAGCCGAATCCGGCCGTTAGATCCATTGCCGGGGCACGGTTTCTCCCGTCCGCCGGGGAGCTTGCCTCCCCGTCCCTAGCCTCCTCGCGGAGCCCCGCTCCTGCATCTTCGGGCGGCGCTCACCCGTCCTCGAGCCGCAGGACGATCCGGTCAATCCGCCCCTCGCCCCGCCCGGCATTCAGCCGGCGGAGGAGTTCGTGCTTCATCATGCTGAGCTCCGAGAGCCACGCGCTCGACCTCACGTTCACGAAGAGGATCCCGTTCGCGACCGCCGTCGCCCGCGTGACCTCCGCGATGTGGGGCCCCACGATCGACTCCCATGCGGCGAGCGCATCCTGACTCGCCACCTCTTTCGTGATCCCGAGCCTCTCGAGGAGCCCGGGGAGGATTTCGTGGACCCGCTTCGCCCCCTCCTCCCTCCTCTCTCCCGCCGGGCGGGCGGGCCTCTTCCCCGGGGTTCGGCTCACCCCTCGATCCTCCCGCCCTCGATCCTCCATCTACTGAGCAGGTCCCTTCGGAATCTCATCTCCGACTCCTTCGGCGCCGTGAGGATGACTTGCCCGGGCCCCGTGCGCTCGAGGAGCGCGAGCACCTTCCTCGAGCGCTCGTCATCGAGCTCGGCGAAGATGTCGTCGAGGAGGAGGATCGGCTCCCGGCCGCGGAGCCGCTTCGCCGTCTCGACTTCGAGGAGCCGGAGGGCGAGGGCGGCCGTGCGCTGCTCTCCCCCCGAACCGTACGCGCGGAGGTCTCTTGCCCCCGACCCCTCGTCGATCGCGAGTTCCACGTCGTCCCGGTGAGGTCCGACCACGGTGGTCCGCCCCCCCCGCTCCCGCTCGCGCGAGGCGGCAAGCGCCGAGCGGTAGGCCTCGGCGGCCCCTTCCGCCCCCGCCCCCCCGGCGCCCCTGCCCACGTTCGGCTGGTAGCGGATCGACGCCCCCTCCTGACCGGAGACCTCATCGTAGCACGTGCGGAAGAGGTCCGCGAAATCCGAGATCCACCTGGCGCGCGAGGTGACGATCCGTGCGCCGGAGCGGATGAGGATCTCGTCCCAGGCGAAGGCCGCATCCCCGCTCTCCCCCTCCCGAAGGGCAGCGTTGCGCTGCCCCAGGGCGCGCCAGAACTCCTGCAGCGAGGCGAGATAGCCGGGTTCGTTCAGGGAGAGGACGATGTCGAGGAAGCGTCGGCGCTCCGAGGGCCCGTCCCGCACGAGCCCCGAGTCCTCGGGGGTAAAGAGCACGGTGGCAACCGACCCCACTGCGTCTGCAAGCCGCGGGATTTCCTTCCCGTCCGCCGTGACCCGCTTCCTCTTCGGGATTCGCTGGAATGCGGCCGCGATCTCAGTCGACGGCCTCCCCTCGCTCCCGATTTCCCCTTCGACCCGGAAGACGTTCTCGCCGAATTGGACGAGCTCCCCGTCGGAGGCGCCCCGAAAGGAGCGGAAGGTCTCGAGATAATGGATCGCCTCGAGAAGGTTCGTCTTTCCCTGGGCGTTGCCCCCAAGGAGCGCGATCCCCTCTCCCGGGAAGCGTAGCCGAGCGTCTTCGAGGTTACGAAAGCCCGTGAGCCGTAGGCCGATCAGTCGCATGGGCCGGGAAGATACGCCCCTGGCAAAGGGCGTGTCACGGCGCCGGGCCCGGCCAGACTAGGCATGGCATTGCCCTCCGATCCTCTGTACCTTGTTCGCCCGTCGGGCCCTCCCCGTGAAGGTGCCCCGCCCCGCATCGATCTTGAACGCATGACCCGAAGGAGAGACAAGGAGACCATGGCCCGTTCCCTGAACAAGGTGATGCTCATCGGCAATGTCGGCTCGGATCCAGAGGTTGCCTCGACCCCGTCGGGGTCGAGACGCGCCAAGGTCTCACTCGCGACGAACCGCCGCTTTCAGGACCGCGCGGGGGAGCAGCAGGAGCGGACAGAGTGGCACCGGCTCACCTTCTGGGGAAAGCTGGCCGACATCGTCGAGCAGTACGTTTCGAAGGGGGATCGGCTCTACGTCGAGGGACGGATCGAGTACTCGCAGACGCAGGATGATCAGGGGGGGACGAGGTACTGGACCGACATCGCCGTGCAGGAGATGGTCATGCTCGGGTCGAGCGGGGGATCGGATGTGGGGGCGGGTCCGGGGAGGCTGGGGCCGCCGGTGCAGCCGCCGCCGCCGTCGTCGCCCCCCGGCCTCAGCCAGCCGGACGACGACCTGCCCTTCTGAGGAATCAGGGGCCTTTCCTCCCACCCCCGGCAGCGTCGGCGGGCTGAGCCCCGCCTCCGGAGCCCCGTCAGCTCGCGCTCGGAGCGCCCCGGATCCACGGCGAGCCGCTCGGTGGCGAGCTGTACGATGGCGTTGAACGAGGGAAGCTCGTCAGGGCCCAGCTCCGCGTCGCCCGCCGAACAGTAGCCGAGGTATTTGGCGCGGAGGACGGATGTCCTGGCGTTCCGCTCCTTCCCGGCCACGTGCGCTCGGTCTCGCTTCCAGGACGCGGCTTGGGAGGCGGTACGGGTGCCACGTCCACACTCGCCCGGGTCCATCTCATGTCGACCCCGGGGCGGAAACGATCGCTTGACGAAGCGAGAACGGTCCGGAGATGGCCGGGGCGTGCCCGCCCCGCAGTCGACCGGGGGCGCGGCACGGCGCGCAAGGCAGCCCCGGGCCCCCGGCGCATCCCTCGCCGGAGACCGGATTCCCGTTCAAGCTCATCTGCCGTTGGACAGGCCTCTCCATTGAACTCCGCCGGACCAGCGGCTACCTTTGCCGTTCTCCAGACCTACGTGAGCCAGGGCGAACCCAGCGGAGCGCGCGAGACCATTGGAAGTCATTCTTCAGGAGGGAGACAACCTCGAGCGGGCCCTCCGCAAGTTCAAGCGGAAGGTCCAGCGTTCGGGGCTCTACTCGGAGCTCCGCAAGCGCCGGTTCTACGAGAAGCCCAGCGCGCAGAGGAAGAGGAAGCGCGAGGCGGCGATCCGGCGCGAGCGGCGCCGGCAGCGGAGAGACGGTAGGCCGCGGCTCTGATCGGCCCGCACCGTCCTGCCGTTCCGCCGGATCCCTTCCCCCCGATGCGGTGCCGAGTTCAGATCCGGATCGGCACCGGCTCCTCGCCGCTGTAGTCGAAGAAGCCCGCTCCGGACTTCTTCCCGTAGCGTTTCATCATGACTAGCCGGTTGAGGAGCGGCGGCGGCGCGAAGCGTGCGTCTCTGTACTCCGCGTACATGATCTCCGCGATCCTCTGCACCGTGTCGAGTCCCACGAAGTCGCAGAGCGCGAGCGGCCCCATCGGGTGTCCGCATCCGAGGGCCATAGCCCGGTCGATCTCGGGTGCGGAGCCGATGCCGGCCTCGAGGAGCCGGATCGCGTCGAGGATGAATGGGATGAGGAGGCGGTTCACGAGGAAGCCGGGGCGATCCTGAACGGCGACCACCTCCTTGCCGAGACCCCGGGCGAACTCCGTGACCCACGCCGCCGTGCGACCGGAAGTGGAGATCGTCCGAACGACCTCGACGAGCCTCATCACCGGGACGGGGTTGAAGAAGTGAAGCCCGATCACTCGGTCCGGCCGGTGGACGGCCGCCGCCATCTCGGTGATGCTGAGCGACGACGTGTTCGAAGCGAGGATCGTCTGGTCGTCGGCGATTGCATCGAGGCACCGGAAGAGCTCGGTCTTCACCTCTAGATTCTCTACCACCGCCTCGATGACGAGGCGCCGGTCCGAGAGCGCCCCGAGATCCGTTCCGTAGGAGATCCGGGAGAGCGCCTCGTCACGCTCGGTGAGGGTCAGCTTCTCCCTTTGTACCGCGCGTTCGAGTGACCGTGCGACCCGCGTCCGCCCGCTCTCGAGTGCGGCCCTGTCGATCTCGTATACACGCACCTCGTGTCCGGCGCGCGCCGCGACCTCCGCGATCCCGCTCCCCATGAGGCCGCAGCCGAGGACTCCTACCGCCGCTGCCTCGCTCATCCCGGGAAGGCCTCCAGCACGACGGCGCCCCCCTGCCCGCCCCCGACGCACGCGGATCCGACGCCGAGGCCGCCGCCTCGGCGCCTGAGCTCGTGGAGGAGGTGGACCGTGATCCTCGTACCTGAGGCCGCGAGCGGGTGCGTGAGAGCGATCGCGCCTCCGTCCACATTCGTTCGCCCGGGGTCGAGCGAGAGCGCCTTTTCGACGGCGAGGTACTGCGGCGCAAAGGCCTCGTTCACCTCCACGAGATCGATCTCGTCGAGTCGCATCTCGGCGCGCTCGAGTGCCTGGTGGATTGCGGGTACGGGGCCGATTCCCATGACCCTGGGGTCCACCCCGACGTAGGCGTAGGAGAGGAGGCGTCCGAGCGGCTCGAGCCCCTTGGCCTCTGCCCAGGCGCGCGACGCGAGGACGACGGATGCGGCGCCATCGCCCATCCCCGATGCGGTGCCGGCGGTGACGAGCCCGTCCTTTCGGAACAAGGGCCGGAGCCGCCTCAGCCCCTCGATCGTGGCATCACACCGGATGTGTTCGTCGCGGGCGAACTCGACGGGCCCCTTTCGGGTTTCGATCGAGATGGGGACGACCTCGGCGGAAAATCGCCCCTCGTCCCACGCGGCTGCGGCCCGCTCATGGCTCCGAAGTGCCACCTGGTCCGACTCCTCGCGCGTCACCGTGTAGCGGATCGCTACCTCCTCGGCGGTCTCCCCCATCGCGAGCCCGCAGTGGGAGTCGTGGAGCCCTTGCCAGAGCATGTCCTCGAAGTGCCCTCCTCCGCCACCGAGCCTGAGGTCCCCCCACCGCGCCCCCCGTACTATGTGGGGCGCTTGGCTCATCGATTCCGTTCCCCCCGCCAGAGCCATGTCGGCCGTGCCGAGGAGGATTTCCTGCGCGCCCTGCGTGACCGCCTGAAAGCCGGAGGCGCAGAGGCGGTTCACTGTCACAGCGGGGGTGGATTCGGGCGCGCCTGCCTTCAGGGCGACGTGGCGGGCGAGGTACATCGCGTCCGCCGAGGTCTGCAGCGCGTTCCCGTAGATGACGTGCCCGATCTCTCTGGGCTCAATGCCCGAAGTCTCGATCGCAGCCCGCGCCGAGAGCGTCGCGAGCTCGGTTGCGGTAAGCGTCCGCAGGCTTCCTCCGAAGCTCCCGAAGGCCGTCCGCTTCGCGGCGAGGAAGACGACTTCCGCCGTCCCTCTCCGATCGGCTCTGATCATTTCCGGCCTCTCCGCTCAGTCGGGGCTCCGCACCCGGATCTCGCCCGGTACCTGCCCGCCGCTCCCCTCGACCCAGAAGGGATAGCTTCCCGCCGGCGCGCCGCCGAAGGTGAGAACGAGCCGGGCTCCCTCGACGAGGAGGGGTGGGGGCCGGTCCTGGCTGGTGTCACGGAGGAAGTCGAGTGCGGGAGGATCGAGTGCCTCCGCGTCGAAGCGGATCAGGTGTACACGGTGATCGAGTGCCACGAACTGCACGATCCCGCCCGAGGGGATCTCGCTCCGGCGGGGGAGGATCCGGGTCTCTCCCCCTTCCCACCGGAGATCCACCCTATGAATCGGGACGTCGGGGGGGATCCCAAGGTCGGTACGGAGCCCTTCATTCGACGGGGGCCGGCCCTCGTCGGCGAGGCAGGAAGAGACGAGCAGCACAAGCAGGACGCCCGGTGCGGGGAGGCGGCGCATGGCCGGTGGCTCAGGGAAGGGCCCTAGCGCCGCATGCGATGCAGAAGCGCCACTCCCGGCTGAGTATCTCCCCGCACTTGGGGCAGGGTGCCTCGCGGGTGTTCGCCCCGCAGTACGGGCAGAACTTGAGTTTCTCGTGGTGCGGGAGGTCTCCCCCGCACGCGGGGCACGCGTCGCGAGCGAAAGCGGGACCGGTCCCGCACGCTGCCACGACGGCCTCCGGCCCGGGATCACGCGATGCATTCTCGCCGGCCCCAATACCCGACGTGTCCCCTCCGGTCGCGGGTGGCTCGGGAAGCGGGGGGTCGCGGAGGTCCGCGGGGAGATGGCGCGGGTTCAGGTGGGCCTTCGCCGCGGCAAACTCGCGGTAGATCCCCGTGTTCGGGCTTCGGCTCCCGAGTTCCCGCTGGATCCTCTCTCGCGCCGGCTCCGATTCCAGGACGACGTACTCTCCCTCTCCCGCGAGAAGCCGGAGGAGGATGTCGTCGTAATCTCGCTTGAGGGTGAGCCCGAGGCGGTCGCGCTGGCTCCGGAAGGGCGCCAAGGCCTGATAGATCTCCGCCACCGTGAAGCTCTCCCGCAGGTACGCGGGGGCCCGGACGGCGATGGATTCCACGAGGACCCGGTGGAAGCGTCCGACCCCGTCCCTCAGGTCGTCGACCGGCTCTACGCCTCGTTTCCCGGGATCGGGTGTCACGTGGACTCCCACGGGCCCGGCTCGTTCGAGGGAGTGGAGGGCCGTCGCCGGGTGGGGGTGCCGACGTCCGGGATCAGCTGGCGTCCCCCCCTTCTGCGCTCGCCGTTGCCGTCCCGACTTCCTCCCCGCTCTCCTGCGTGTCGGCAGGCGCCGCTGCATCCCCGCCGCCGGCCTCGCGCTTCGCGACCTGGCCCACCCCGGCGCGTCTCGGCCCGCCATTGGATATTGTCGGCTGGCAGAACCTCATCCCCAGCGTATGGAGCTCCCGGAGGTCTGCGTCGCTGAGGTCCGGATAGCGCTCCCCCAGGTACTCGATCGTTTCGTTCAGCCAATGCTCCTGATCCTCCCGGGCCGCCTCGAGGACGCCGCATCGGTTGATATGGCTGAATAGCTCGTCGCGCGCCCGGTCCTTCAGGCGATTCCTATCGGCCATCTCCCCTCCGTCCTATGCTTAGCCCTGGATCGCGGCCGTCAGGTGAGTAAAATATCGCTACGACCCAAGGTAACCGGCGCCGAAGCTCGGAGGCAATCGCGCGGGCCCGGGTCTCGGGGAACCAGAAGGGGAGGTGTCGAACGTGCGGAGGGAGATCCGAGGCCGGGAGCGCGTCGATCTCGAAGTGTTTCGTCACCTCTTCACCGCCCTCGCCGAGGAGATGGGGGCGGCGCTCAGGCGGGCGGCCTTCTCCCCGAACATCAAGGAGCGGTGTGACTACTCGTGCGCGCTCTTCGATCCGGCGGGAACCCCGGTCGCGATGGGCGACCACATGCCCGTGCATCTCGGGGCGATGCCGATGAGCGTCTCCGCCGCGCTCGCGGCGCTGGGGCCGCTCGCCGAGGGGGACGTGGCCATCCTGAACGATCCCTTCGAGGGCGGGAGTCACCTCCCCGACGTCACCCTCGTCGCTTCCGTGATGAGCCCAGGGGAGGGCGAGCGCCTCGCCTACGTTGCCTCGCGGGCGCACCACTCGGACATCGGGGGGATGAGCCCGGGGTCGATGCCGGTCGCGACGGAGATCTACCAGGAGGGGTTCAGGATTCCCCCCGTGCTCCTCGTACGCAACGGGGCCAGGGTCCCCGAGGTGTGGCGGCTTCTCATGGCGAATGTTCGAACGCCGGCCGAGCGGGAGGGGGATCTCGAGGCCCAGCTCGCGGCGCTGCACACGGGGCGCCGCCGCCTCCTCGAGATTCGAGGCCGTGTCGGTACGGACGCGCTCCTCGCTGCGGAGAGGGAGCTTCTCGAGTACGCCGACTCGCTCCTCGGGGAGGGGATCGGGCGGATCCCGGACGGGACGTGGGAGGCGAGCGATCTACTCGAGGGCGACGGCGTGACGGAGGCTCCGGTCCCGGTCAGGGCGCGCCTCACCGTCGATGGGCGGCGTGTCCTGGTCGATTTCGAGGGGAGTGCACCCCAGGTCGAGGGGGGGATCAACGCGCCAGCGGCTGTAACCGCGTCCGCATGCCGGTACGTGCTTCGCTCCGTCGTCGAGGATCTCCTCGCGATGGAGCTACCCGCCGGGGGCGGATCGATGGCGGCGCTTCGGCTTCTCGTCCCCGAGCGGAGCGTCGTGAGTGCGGAGCCCCCGGCGGCCGTCGCCGCGGGAAGTGTGGAGACGAGCCAGCGCATCACCGACGTCGTCCTCAAGTGCTTCGCGGGTGCGCTCCCCGAGCGGATTCCCGCCCTCTCGCAGGGGACGATGAACAACACGGCGGTCGGGGGGCTCGATCCCGA
The DNA here is from genome assembly GCA_965206975.1 of Longimicrobiales bacterium. Lineage (GTDB taxonomy): Bacteria > Gemmatimonadota > Gemmatimonadetes > Longimicrobiales > Gaopeijiaceae > JAAXGI01. The sequence continues at coordinate 1,554,772 of OZ242253.1, forward strand.
GACCCATCTCCCCTTCAGCTACTACGAGACGATTGGCGGGGGGATGGGTGGGGGTCCTCAGGGTCCGGGGCTTTCCGGGGTGCACACCCATATGTCGAATACGCTGAACACCCCGGTCGAGGCACTCGAACACGCCTACCCCTTCCGGGTCCGCCGCTACGCCCTCCGCCGTGGCTCGGGCGGGGAGGGAGTTCACCCCGGCGGGGACGGTCTCAGGCGGGATCTTGAACTCCTGACAAGGGCGCGTGTCTCGATCTGGAGCGATCGGAGGTGCCGGGGGCCGGAGGGCCGCTTGGGTGGCTGCCCCGGCGCGCCGGGAGAGAATCTCCTCCTCCGCGGCCGTGAGACTCGCCGCCTCCCCTCGAAGGTTACCTTCACGGCCGAGTCCGGCGACGTTCTGAGCGTGCGGTCGCCCGGCGGAGGGGGCTTCGGGGCGCCGGGCCGGCTCGATGTGGAGGGCGGAGAGCCCGGACGGGGCGGGAAGGGGGTGCCCCGAGCAGCGGACGCCTGAACAAAGCCGGAACCGGAAGGGCCGGAGGGGAGAGCGATCGATGCACGTGCAGTTGTCTCTGGTGTGTGAGGATGCCGAAGTGCGGCCGGACGGGCGGGTGGACGTCAGGGGCGTCTACCACGACCTCGCGGCACCGGGGTTCCCGGCGAAGCAGGCGCACATGGTGCTCGTCACGGTGATCGAGTGGGACCGGTCGGACGAGGGGCGAAACCAGTTTCGGGTGGACCTGACGACGCCGGACGGGCGGAAGGCGTTGACCGTGGATGGCCACACCGAGGTGGAGCGGGTACCTCAGGACCGGCCCCCGCCGCGGACGCGCCTCATCCTCCCGCTCGAGGACGTGATCTTCCCGGTCCCCGGGGCGTACCGGTTCGAGATCCGGATCAAGGGCCGTCGGCTCCGGGGCCCGTCCCTCTTCCTCATCGCCGAGGAACCGGCAGAGAGCTCCACGCCATAGCCTTCCGGCCGCGCTCGTCGCTCGGCTACGGGGCGGGCCAGGGGGTCCCGCGCAAGTTCACGAGGCCCATGAGGCTCCCGAGCGCCCGGAACCGCGACTCGCGCCCCCCGATCGAGAGCCCGCCCGTGCACGGAGCCTCATCGATCCTTCTCGCGTGCGGTGCTGTCCGAGAGAGGATCTCGAGATTCGCCCCCCACCCGTCGGAGGAGGCGAGAGGACGGCCCTCTTCGGCCTCCCTGAGCGCCTTCTTCAGCACCACGACGCGGTAGGCGCGATAGCCGCCGAGCGGGTCCGTGACCGGGGCGCGTGCGAAGGCGCGGCCGAGGATCAGCGGCGCGGCCGCCTTCGAGAGCCTTCGGGGTAGGGGAAGCGCCGCCCTCCCGGCCGGGGGCAGCCCCGCCACCACGTCGGATCCGCCCTCGATCGCCTTGACCATGGGGACCAGGTCTCCGGGGTCCTCCGAGAAGTCGGCCTGCAGCGTGACGGCCACGTCCCGCTTCGGGTACGAGCTCCGCTTCACCACTTCGGTGAGGAGCCCCGAGACTGCGGCCCCGTACCCGAGCGCCCGCTCCGGTCGGATCACGTGGAGTGGAAGGAGTCCGCGGTAGCGCTCGAGGACCTCCGGAGTCCCGTCGCGGGAGGCGTCATCCAGCACGATCACCTCATAGGGCCGGTTGAACTCCGCCATGACCTTCCGGAGCTTCCACAGAAGGACGCCAATCGTCCGTTCCTCGTCGCGGGCAGGGATGGTGATGAAGACCAAGCGGGCGCTCCTCCGACGGGTCGAGGATCGTGGGTCCTGCTTCCTACCACGGGGCCGGCGCCCAGTTCCTGCCCCGGTCTGAGGCCGTGCGGGGAGGTGTGCCGCCGGAGCCCGCCACTCAACGGCGCCGGTCCCCGCCCGCACGAGGCTGCCAAGGGTGTGGTTCTCAGCGGGAGCCCGTCCCAACGTTGCCCTCGGAGCTCCCATGCGCCCGAGGCCATTGGAGAGTAGAATCGCAAGGCGCGGGATCGAGAGAAGCGGGGCGCGAATGGCCCGCACTGCGGGAAGGGGGACATGATCGTCTGGGATGGACTATCGGAGCTGCACTGGGGAGCCTCCATGGGCGGAGAGAGAGCCGAAGCTGCAGCAACACGATACGGTTCGCCTGTCTGCCCGGTTCGAGTTTCAGATCGATGACGGAAGCACCCACGTTCAGGAGTTCGCCTCGCCGGGGCAGCGCTGGGACGGGTCGCTGGAGGAGCAGGCAAGGATCGAGGTCGAAGAGCGTGCCAAGCTGGAGGAGACGCTCGAGGCGCTGGGCATGGATCGCAGTGACATCATGTGACCCCGCGCCGATCCCGCCATCCGGATCCCGATCTCGCCCAAGCGGCCTACTCATCCCTCTCGCATGCTAGCCGCAGCTCGCTCGGACGCGTCTGCGGGTGTCCTCGGTCCCCAATTCCCGCTCAGAACGAGGGCTGCAAATGGCGGGATCCGGATGAGCTGGCAGGTCGCAAGTCGGGAGAATTCGACAAGAATCACCCAACTCCGGCGCCGCGATTCCTGTGCGCGCGATCCTCGGCAGCTCTCAGCGAAGGGTGGAGCGGAGAATGTTCCGAGGAAGAGAGATGGAAGCGGGCGGCGCGAAGCGAGCCCGGAGGGCGAAGAGAGCGCGGTGACGTTGGCGATTCCCTGCCCTGAGGTTTCCTCAGACCCGGGGCGCGGGGGCTCGCCGGGTGAGCCGGTTCGGTTGGACTTGTCAGCTGCCGATTCGCGCGCGGGGGGGACTTGGCGGTGGACGCGGCCGGGCCGCCTCATCGCAACTTCGCGCCGACGCGGTACGATGGACTCACCCTGCGGCGGGTCGACTCGAGATCCTCGTACGGCGCGGCTTTTGGGGCGCCCTCTAGATGTCGCCGGCTCCGCTTCCCATTCCTGGCGCGCCGGCGGCAGGTGGGTGCGGCCGCGTCTTCCACCTCTTGTGGAACCAGAAGTACTGCTCCGGACTCTCCCGGATGGCCTCCTCGAGCTTCTCCGTATAGGCGCGGGTCAATTCGCGTACCCCCGTCTCCAGATCGCTGCTGTCCGGCGCGGGGATCCCGGAGTACCGCACCGTGTAGCGGGCCTGTCGCCCGGGCTCCCGCCTGGGATCCACGAACACCACGGGTGCCCCCGTCCGGATCGCGAGGATCCCGGGTCCCCGCACCGTCGAGGCCAGCGACCCGAAAAACTCCACGAATACCCCGTCTCCGGTGAAGTTCTGATCCGCGACCAGGGCAAGCACCTTCCCGGCCCGGAGGCTCTTCATCGCAGCCCGGAGCGGCTCCCCCTGGTAGATCACGCCCGTTCCGAGACCCTCCCTTGCCCGGCGCGCGTACTCGTCGAATAGGGGGTTTCGCTGCCGGCGGGTCACCGCATCGATGGGGATGCCTCGCGAGGTCATACTCACCCCCGCGGCCTCCCAGTTCCCGAAGTGCCCGGCGAGCAGGATAACTCCCTGGCCGCGAGAGGTTGGCTCTTCGATGAGGTCGAAGCCCACGACCTGGCAGCGTTCCCGCCGCTCCGCCGTGGACACACGCCCGAGCCTGAGCGTGGCGACGATTTCCCCCCCGAAGTGGCGGTACGTACGGAGGGCGACGGAGCGGTACCAGCGGGGGGATCGGCCGGGGAACGCCCTCCTCAGGTTCTCCTCGACGACACGCCGCCGGATCCGGAGGACGGAGCCTCCGAGCCACCCGAGTCCCCTCCCGATCGCAGCGGCGAGCCCTTCCGGTACCGTATTTAGGACGGCAACGAGGAGGATCACGACCAGGTGCTCGAGGCGGTGCTTCAGGGTGGGCGGCTTCACGTGGGGACCGGACCCGGGGCTTCCCCCGGCTCGAGCTGAAGCGCGTGGAGGTACCCGTAGAGCCCGCCCTCGGCGAGGAGCTCTTCGTGGGTCCCCCGCTGCACGACCTGGCCCCGGTCCATCACAAGGATCTGCCGGGCACGCTGCACCGTCGAGAGGCGGTGCGCGATCACGAACGTCGTTCGGCCGGAGAGGAGGTTTCCGAGCGCTTCCTGGACGAGTCGCTCGGACCCGGAGTCCAGGGCGGAGGTGGCCTCGTCCAAGATGAGGACCGGGGGATCCCGGAGGACGGCCCTCGCGATCGCGATCCGCTGCCGCTGCCCCCCGGAGAGCATCGTCCCCCGCTCTCCGACGAGCGTCTCGTACCCGTCCGGGAGCTCGAGGATGAAGTCGTGGGCGTGGGCTGCCCGGGCCGCCCTCTCGATCTCTTCGCTCGCCACCTCCCGCCCGAGCGCGTAGCCGATGTTCGCCCGGATCGTGTCGTGAAAGAGGACGGTCTCCTGCGAGACGATCCCGAGACCTTCCCGGAGGGAGCGGATCGAGAACTCGCGGATATCCACCCCGTCGACGAGGATCCTCCCGGAATCCGCCTCGTAGAGCCGGCCGAGGAGATCAACGACCGTCGTCTTCCCCGCGCCGGAGGGTCCGACAACGGCCGTCGCCGTCCCCGCCTCCACCCGGAAGGAGACGCCCTTGAGGACCTCGTCCTCCGGCCGGTACCCGAAGGAGACACTCTCGAAGGCAATCTCCCGCTCGACCCCGGGGAAATGGCGGGCGGTGCTCTGGTCCCGGATCTCAATCGGCGCGTCGAGGAACTCGAAGGCCCTCTCGGCCGCCGCGAGCCCGGGCTGGATGATCGCGGGGAGCTTCCCCAAGTACTTGACGGGGGCGTAGAGCTTCATCGAGAGGGCGAGAAATCCGATGAAGTCCTCGGGCGAAAGCCCCGACCCGCTGAATACGAGCCGCGTCCCGTACCAGAGGATCACGACGGTCCCGAGTGCTCCGACGAGCTCAGTTACCGGATTTGCGAGTGCCCGGTAACGTTCCGTGCGGACGAAGTTCCTGAAGTACGAGCGGGTCAGGCGGTGAAAGCGTGCCTGCTCATGCGCTTCCGCCGAGGAGGCCTTCACGAGCCGGATCCCGGCGAGCGTCTCCTGGAGGTGGCTGTTCACCTCTCCGGCAAGTTCGAGGACCTCCCGATCCCCCCGACGAACCCTCCGGAGGAGGGGCCCCCAGATTGCAAACACGCCCGGGAGGACGATCGTGGCCGCGAGGCTCAGCTGCCAGGAGATGAGGAGCATGAGGGAGGCGGCCGCGAGGAGCTCGAAGACCGACGAGAGGATTTTTGCGAGCTCCTTCGTGATGAGCGTCCGAAGCTGTTCCACGTCGTGGGTCAGTCGGGAGACGATCTGCCCCACCCGCGTCTGGCCGAAGAAGACGAGATCCAGCTCGACCAAGTGATCGTAGACGGCGTCCCGCACGTCTCTCGTCGCCGACTGCTCGATCCATGCGACGAGGTAGATGCGGGTGAAGTCGAAGAGGTTCTTTAGGACAAAGACGGCGAGGATGAAGAAGATGATCCCCTGGATCGCCTCCTCGCGCGGCCCCTCGAGTTCTACGAAGCGACCCAGCGTCCCCTCGAGGAGGCGGTCGAGGAGGGCGCCGCCCGCCGGCTCGGCCTGCGCGGGGCCGGGTTCCTCCCCGGAGAAGAGCGTTCTCAGGAACGGGATCAGGAGGGCGAGGGAGAAGGCATCGAGCGCGGCGAAGATCGAGGTGGCGAGAACAGCTAGCGCGAATACGCCGACGTAGGGCCGGAGGTAGGAGAGAATCCGGAGGTAGAGATTCACTTGGGGCCCCGGCCGGAGCACCGCCGCGTAGGCGATCCTCTTCTCTTCGAGAGCGCCCCGCCGCGCGTCCCTGGGGCGGTGGCCAAGGCGGCTACTCCATGCTGATCGTGTAGGGGAACCAGGCGGCGACGGACGTCCCATTCTCGCGGGCGGGATCGAAGCTCCACTCGGACGCTTCCCCCATCAATCGCTCGTTGAAGGTCGCATCCGGAGTTGGGGGCTCGAGCCGCGTCGAGTCGGCCACGACCTCCCCGCGTTCGTCCACGAAGACCCAGATCTCGATTCGACTCCCGCGGAGCTCCTCGTTCGTGGGGGGCAGGATGATCCCCCGGGGCCTCGGGGGGATGAGGCGGGAGCGGCCCACAAGCGCATTCCCCGCATTCCCGGTTCCGGCTCCGCCGGGGATCCCGACGCCCTGGAGATCCCCGGCGTCCCGGCCCGTGGTCGAGCCTACCCCGGCGTCCCGGATCTCGGGGAGCTCGACAGCGAATTCGGCGGTGGGATCGGTCGCATTCAAATCGGGCACGGCGACCTCCACGCTCACGATGGGGAGGGCGGGACGCCGGATCGGCGCGGGCGGCGCGGAGGATAGGGGGATCACTGCCATCGTCCCGTCCGCCGCCCGCACGTCCCCGGTATCCGGGCCCGCGGCGTTCGTCGAGGGAAGCGGGACGAGCCCCCGCGGCCCGAAGAGGAAGACGAGGGCGTGGAGCGCGAGCGAGGCGCCGAGACCCGCCCGCCAGATTCTCCGCTCGCGGATCCTTCGCTCGCGGACGTTCTCGTGGCGGTTTCGTGCCATCCTGGCCTTCCCCGAGAAGTGCCTCCGGGGCCGGGTTTGCCCAGCCCCGGAGGCGCCGCCCCTCCCCCCGGGGATCCCGGCTCGGAGGCACGGCGCACCCCGACTTCTACGATTCGCGTGGGCGGGAGATCCCTGCCTCGCGAATCCTAACAGGATCGCGAGGCGGCGGGCCAACCCGCGGTACCCTTCCCGGCCCCCAGCCGGGAGTTGCGTGACGCTGGGCCGGGCGGCAACTTCGGGTCCCTCCCACGCCGTTCGAGAGGCGCTTGATGCGTTCGGATACCGCACTCGCGTCCGGGGACCCGCAGGGCATGGCCCGGCCCGGCACTCCCAACACGACAAGGCCATCGATGGATCGCCCCCGCCCCTCCCGTGCGCGCGCCTACTACGAGCTGACGAAACCGGGGATTGCCCTCTTCGCCATGATGACGGCGGGCGCGGCCTACTACCTTGCGGCCGCCGGGAGCGCCGCGCTGATCGGTGCCTTCCACACCCTCCTCGGCACCGTGCTCGCAACGGCCGGGGCCCTGGCGCTCAACCAGTACCTGGAACGCGACCTGGACGCCCTCATGGAGCGGACCCGGGGCCGGCCCCTCCCCTCGGGCCGGCTCCGGCCGAGAGACGCCCTCCTCTTCGGCCTCCTCCTCGTCGTGGGGGGCGTGGCCCACCTCTGGGCGACGGTGGGCGCCCTCCCTGCCGTACTCACGATCGGCTCGGCAGTGGCGTACAACCTCGTCTACACGCCCCTCAAGTCGCGCTCGCACGCGGCGACGTTCATCGGCGCGGTTCCGGGCGCGATGCCCGCCCTCATCGGATGGAGTGCCGCTGCCGGCACGCTCGCCCCAGGCGCCTTTGTCCTCTTCGCGATCGCATTCGTGTGGCAGATCCCGCACGTCCTCGCGCTAGCGTGGCTCCTTCGCGAAGACTACGCGCGGGCGGGCTTCCTCCTCTCCCCTCCCGCCGACGCCGAGGGGAAGATGATCGGCCGGCTGATGGGCTTGTACTCGGCGACGCTCCTCCTCGTGAGCCTCATGCCGACCGCCCTCGGGCTCACAGGATTCCTCTACCTCGTCGGCGCCTTCCTTCTCGGCGTTGGCTTCCTCTGGCGGAGCTTCCGCGCGTGGAGGGAGATGAGCCGCCGCGCGGTCCGGAGAGTATTTCTCGGATCGCTTGCCTATCAGCCGCTCCTTCTCGGGCTCATGGTGCTCGATACCGTTCGGCAGTGAGAAACCCCCGGTGGCGGCTGCGGGCGGCGGCTGCGATCCCGTTGCCGTCGGTAGCGCATGCGCGCGGAACCCGAAGGCCGCCCCTCCACTAGCACGAGAGATGCTCCCCCTTCTGCCAGCCTCGATGCTGCGACGCATCGCCCTCGTGACGCTGGTCGCAGGCGGCCTCCCCGCACTCACCCTGTCCGGGTCCGTCGCCGCGCAGCTCCCCGATCCGCTCCCCGAACACTGGCTCTACGTCTGCCTCCAGGACGACGCGGCGATCGCGGTCGTGGACATGGACGCGCTCGAGACTGTCTCCGTCATCCGCCTCGACGCGCTCGGGTTCGGTCCGCGTGCCGCGCCGCACGATATCGCGGTCGCCCCCGACGGGCGCTACTGGTACGTTTCGCTCGTCGGCGAACACCGGGTGCTCCGTTTCGACGAGGAGAATCGGCTCGTCGGGAGCGTCGAGATCGAGACACCCGGGATGCTGAGACTTGCCCCTGCCGGTGACCTTCTTGCCATCACCCGCTCGATGAGCGCGGTGGATCCGCCGCGCTGGGTCGGGCTCGCGGAGACCTCCAGGATGGATCTCGAGGAGGTCGACGTCCTCTTCCCGCGGCCCCACGCGCTCGCTGTCCACCCGGAGGGGCGCTTCGCTTACACCGCGAGTCTCGCGATGAACCAGGTGGCGACAATCGACCTGGCTTCGGGACGCGTCGAGGTCACGGACACGCCGGGTCCGCCCCACGCCCTGGTTCAAATGGCGATCGCGGAGGACGGCCGAACGCTCCTCGCATCCGCCGAGCTCTCGGGCGAACTCCTCGTATTCGGGCTCGAGGACCCTTCGAGCCCGAGGCTCGTCACCTCGGTTCCCCTCGGGTCACGCCCCTTCGATCCGGCCTTCTCCCCCGACGGGGAGAGCGTCTGGGTCCCTCTCAAGGGGGCGGACGAAGTGGTAGTACTCGAGCGCGCCGGGTGGAGCGTCTTGGCGCGTATCCGGGGAGAGGGGATCCACGAGCCCCACGCCGTGGAGTTCTCGTCGGATGGGGGACGGGCCTTCGTCACGAACGCGGCCCCGGCGGGGGCCGCCGCGGCGCGGCTCGTGGTCGTCGATACTCGGACGCGCGACGTCGAGGCGTTGCTTTCCCTCGGCTCGAATCTCACCGGGATGGGGCGGAGGGGAGCGCGGTAGGGGGTTGGGGGAGATGCGGTGCGGGGGGGGGGGGTGCCCCGGTCCCCGCCCGCCACGCGAGCCCGGGTCCCGTCGAGGGCCCGAGCTCGCGGTGGCGGGCGGGGAGGTCGCTCCTACCGGGAGAGGGAGAGCGTGCCCCCGAGGTAAAGGGCCCGGCTCGGGCCCGGCTCGTAGTACCGGCCTCCGAAGGCGTTGATCGTCACGGCGGAGACGTACGTTTCGTCCGTGAGGTTCTGCACTCCGGCGAAGGGGGAGAGCTGAATCCCGCCGAGCGGAATCGCGCTCGCCCCGACGCGGAGATCGAAGAGGGTGTAGCTGTCCGCGTACGGTGCCTCGTTGGAGTCGTTGACGGGCACCTCGCCCCGGTAGTCGGTTCCGAGCTCGACGAACCAGTCCGAAGGGCCGAGACGCACGCTGGCCCGGAGCTGCTGCGGGGCGAGGCCGGGGACGTCGTTTCCGGAGAGATCGTTCCCGCGGACGGTGTAGTCGTCGAAGACCGCGTCCGTGTAGCTGTAGGAGAACTGGCTGCTGAGAAGGTCGTGGAGCCGCGCCCGGAACGTCAGCTCGGCGCCGTTTCGTGTCGACTTCCCGGCGTTCCTCCAGTAGGTGAGATCGTCGGCGTTCCGGAAGGAGATGAACTCGTCCTCCAGCTTCGTCGTGAAGACTGCGACCTCGTAGGCGACGCGGTTGTTGAGGCTCCCCCGGACGCCGGCCTCGAGGGTGCGGCCCCGCTGGGGATCGAGGTCGGGGTTGAACCCGCCTGACCGATCCTCCTGGTTCCCGAGCTGCTGGGCGGTCGGGGTCTGGAAGGAGGTCGCGAAGTTCGCGAAGAGATTGACGGCGGAGGCCGCGGCAAGGTGGATCCCGACCGTGGGGTTCCAGGCGTCGAGCCGACGGCTCCCAGAGTCGTCGAGGTTCCCCTCGGAGACGGGGAAGAGATCGTCCACCTCGAATCGGGTGTTGTCGTACCTGAGCCCGCCGACCAGGTTCACCCGCTCGCCGAGGCCGAGGGAGGCCTGCGTGAAGAGGCCGGTGCCCCGGACAGACTCGGTCTGGTTCTGCAGGAGTGCGTCGGGTTGCCCGCCAGAGCTTCTAAATTCCCGACGGTCGTCATTCTGCAGGTCAAGATCGATGCCGCCGAGGAAGTGGAGGCCCCGCTCACCGGGCCCGCGCGTTCCCGCCAGTGTGAGGCGGGCGCCGCCGGCGCGCCGGTCCACGTCCACGACATCGGCGGGCAGCGGGTTCAGGAAGTCCCTGGCCACGCCGTAGACCGAGGCCTCGGCAGTGAGTCCGCCTACGAGGCCGTCCCAGCTGACGCCGAGCTGGCTCTGCTGGACCTCCTTTCGCGTCTGGAAAAAGGTATACGTCCCCCAGACCTGATGGGGGTCCTCCTCGAAGGCGGCGAGGGGGAGCGCGCCCGGGTTCTCGGCGTCGAGATCCATGTGGGTCACGGTGATCCCGAGCTCACCCCCGGCGAGGGGCTGCTCGATTCGGCCGTTCACGTGGAAGCGCTCGGCCGTACCGTACGGGTCCCCGTCCCCGGTGGTGCGGTATCCCCCGTAGCCGAGCCGGTTCAGGCTCACGAGGTAACCGGTCTCGTTGACCGTGCCCGATGTCGTGCTCTGGACGCGAAGCAGCCCGTCCGTCCCGCCCACCGTCGTGAACTCCTCCCGGAGCGAGGTGCCCGCGGGAATCTCGGTCTCGAAGAGGAGGACGCCGCCCGCTGCGTTCCCGTAGAGGGCAGCTCCCGGACCGCGCAGTGCCTCGACCCGCCCGAGCGACCCGATATCCACGTGGTCAAGGGTGGACTGCCCGTCGGGGAGCGTCGCCGGGATCCCGTCCACGACGACCCGGATGTCGCGAACCCCGAACTGCGCCTGCGCCCCGTATCCGCGGATCGAGATCCGCTCGCCCACCGCGTAGTTGAACCGGTTCTGCACCTGCACGCCGGGGAGGTTCTCGAGCGCGTCCTTTAGGAACATCCCGGTTTTCCCCTGCCGGAGCTCCACCTCCCCGGCGACGGAAACGGCGTAGGGCGAGCTTCCTACCTGGAAGGGGGTCTTGAGCACGGAAACAGTGAGGGCGTCCAAATCGTAACGCGGGACCGAGTCCGCCGCCGGCGTCTGTGCGGCAAGCGAGGCTGCCGGGAGGAGGAATGCCGAGGCGACCCCAAGCAAGAGGGTCCGAAGCGTGCGGCGGACAGCGCCGGAGGCGAGGACCCGGTGCCGTAGATTCACATCGATTCGGTACATGGTGTTCCCGTGGTCGAAGTCGGAGAGCGAAACCTCTGAATATCAAAATATGGCAATCCGGGGGCCACGTTCCAAGACCTGCATCTCCATTCGCCTCGTCGGCGAGCGCCCGGTTTCGGCCCGGGAAGCGGGGTTGCGGTCGGCCCGTTGTCCCCGCGTGCCCCTCCTTGGCCCGGCTCCCTTGTTCTCTGCTCCCCGATGGGTTACCCCTCGTCCCGGTGAGGCGCAGCCCGGTCAGATCAGGAGACGCAGGGGCCGTGGGCAAGGAATCCTCGATCGTCGTCGGCCTGAATGCCGTCATCGTTGCAGTGACCCGCGAGAGCCCAAGGATCCTTACGATCTCCGCCTCGAGGGGGGCGGAGGGAGAGGTAGGGTGGGATCCCGCCGGGAACCTCGCGGACGTCCTCCCGTACGGTCCGCTCGATCCCGCGGCGGACCGGACGCTCGAACTCTCCCTTCGCGGGTGGGTGTCGGAGCGAACGGGGCTGGACGTGGGCTACGTCGAGCAGCTCTACACCTTCGGCGACCGCGAGAGGGCGACCGCGGGCGCGGGCCGGGTTCCCCGCGTCATATCGGTTGCCTACCTCGCCCTCGTGCGGGAGGAGCCGCCCCCCGACACCTCAAGCGCCCGCTGGCGGGACTGGTATACCTTCTTCCCGTGGGAGGATCGGCGGGAAGGCTTGCCGCGGATCGTCTCGGAGACGATCCGGCCGGCGCTTGAGGCGTGGGTCCTAGAGGCTGTGGTTGGCCCGTCCCGGAGCGAACGCCTCGAGCGGGCGGGGATCGCCTTCGGGTTGTCCGGTTCCTCGTGGGATCCGGACCGGGTCCTCGAGCGCTACGAGCTCCTCTACGAAGTCGGGCTCGTCCGGGAGTCGATCCGGGACCGGGGTGGCCAAGGTTGCCCCAGTCCCGCGGCCGGACTCGGCCGGCCGATGCATGCGGATCACAGGAGGATCCTCGCCACGGGGCTCGGCCGGCTGCGGGGGAAGCTCCGCTACCGGCCCGTGATCTTCGAGCTCCTCCCGCCCTCCTTCACGTTGACGCGGCTGCAGCGCGTCGTTGAGGCGCTCGTGGGGATCCGGCTGCACAAGCAGAACTTCAGACGCTTGGTCGAGCGGGGCGGCCTCGTTGAGGGGACGGGCCGGATGGACGCAGAGACGGGAGGGCGGCCCGCGGAGCTCTACCGCTTCCGAAGGGAGGTGCTTCGGGAGCGCCGGGCGCCTGGGGTCGGCTTCCCTGGAGCCGATTCGAGGGCCTGAGGGTCGGTGTGTCGTCCCAGCTGCATCCGGGCGGTGGCGGTATACCCTCGGAAGTGGACCGGGCACCCCGCCGGGAGGGGTATCTCCGGACTCGACGCCGTCGCCCCCCCCGCCGAGTAGATTTCACGCTCGGCGACCGCCGGAGGTCCGGTCGGCAATCACGGTGTCCCCGTCCTCGGCGGGTGCGGGGGTCGGTTCTTGACGGAAAGGCACTTTGGCGCCTACGTTAAGTGAGGCGTCGATTCTTCTTCGCCCACATATACTCAAAATGAGCATAACGGGGCACGAGATGTCAGAGCCAGCGCTACACGCAGACCTCCACTTCGAGTACACGCCCGAGATTGCGCGTGCCACGGAGCCCCTCTACGACGGGCTCCGGGACGTGATCCCCGAGGTGGAGTGGCCGCTCCACGCCCCCTACATCCACCGGATCGAGGAGCTCAAGAAGCGCCGGAATGCGATCATCCTTGCGCACAACTACCAGACTCCCGAGATCTACCGCGGCGTCGCGGACCTGCGAGGGGACAGCTTGCGGCTGGCGATCGAGGCGGCGTGCACGGATGCGGAGGTGATCGTCCTCTGCGGGGTCCACTTCATGGCGGAGACGGCGAAGATCCTGAGTCCGGAGAAGACCGTCCTGATCCCGGACCTGCGTGCGGGCTGCTCTCTCGCGGAATCGATTACCGGCGAGGATGTTCGTGGGCTGCGTGCCCGCCACCCTGGCGTACCCGTCGTGACGTACGTCAACACCTCGGCGGAGGTTAAGGCGGAGAGTGACGTCTGCTGCACCTCGGCGAATGCTGTTCAGGTCGTCGAGTCGCTCGGCGTCGACCGGGTGATCTTCCTCCCCGACGAGTACCTCGCACACTACGTCGCGACGCAGACGGCAGTCGAGATCATCGGATGGGAGGGGCGCTGCGAGGTGCATGAACGGTTCACGGCGGAGGAGGTCCGCGGGTACCGTCGTGCCGTCCCCGATCTCGTCGTCCTCGCGCACCCCGAGTGCCCCCCGGAGGTGCTCGCTGAGGCCGATTACGTGGGGTCCACGTCGGGGATGGCCAACTACGTAAGGGATGAGCAGCCGGCCCGCGTCGCGATGATCACCGAGTGTTCGATGAGCGACAATGTCGCCCTCGAGAACCCGGAGGTGGACTTCATCCGGCCGTGTAACCTCTGTCCGCACATGAAGCGGATCACCCTGCCCCGGATCGCCCGGGCTCTCGAAGAGATGCAGTACGCGATCGAGATCGAGCCGGAGCTCGCTCGACGGGCCCGGGGAGCAGTTGAGCGGATGATCGCGATCGGGCGCGGCCGCGGCGGATGATCCAAGGCCTCCCCACCGGGGGAGGACGGGGGCGTGCTTGCGGGCCGGCGCACTTCGCGGATGCGGTCGTGGTCGGGGCGGGCGTGGCGGGCCTTTCGACCGCGCTTGAACTCGCTCGAATCGCCCCAGGTACCAAGATCGTCCTCCTCACTCGACAGCGTCTCGGCGGGCACGGAGCCTCGCCCCTCGCACAGGGGGGGATCGCGGCGGCACTCGACCCGGGGGACTCCCCTTCTCGCCATGCGGAGGACACCGAGCAAGCGGCGGGCGGACTCGGGCAGCGCGAGTTGATCGATCTCCTGACGGGAGAGGGTCCGCGGCGTGTGCAGGAGCTCATCGGACTGGGCGCCCGCTTCGATCGGGATGCCTCGGGCGAGCTCGCGCTCGGGCTCGAGGGGGCGCACTCGCGGCGGCGGATCCTTCACGCCGACGGGGACCGGACGGGGGCCGAGGTGACCCGTGCCCTCGCCGAGGCTGCCCGGCGGTGCCCGGAGATCCAGGTCTCGCAGGAGATGCAGGCCGTCGAGCTCTGGGCTTCCGATGCACGCGTCCTGGGTCTCTCGGCCGAATCGACCGACGGCGGCCTTCATCGGATCCGGGCGGGTGCCACGGTGCTTGCCACCGGCGGGCCCGGGCGTGTCTACGCGCGGACGACCGCTCCGGCGGGACTGGACGGCGACGGCCTCGCGATGGCGGCACGCGCCGGCGCACGGCTCCGTGACCTCGAATTCGTGCAGTTCCATCCGACGGCGCTCGATGTGGGAGCCGATCCGCTCCCGCTCGTGACGGAGGCGCTCCGGGGCGCCGGCGCGAAGCTCGTGGGCGAGGCGGGTGAGGGCATCCCTGGGGTCGACGCGGGGGGAGGAGAGCTTGCCTCCCGCGACCGGGTGTCTCGTGCGCTGTGGAAGGAGATCGAGAGAGGGGAGAGGGTCTTCCTGGATGCGCGGTCGATCCTCGAGGGGACGGGTGCGACGCAGTTTCCGGGGGTGGTTCGAACGTGCAAGAGTTACGGTATCGACCCCTCACGCGAGTTGATCCCGGTGACCCCTGCTGCGCACTACCACATGGGGGGCGTCGCCGTCGATGCGGATGGCCGAAGCTCGCTAGAAGGACTCTGGGCCGTGGGGGAGGTCGCCGGCTCGGGCCTTCACGGCGCGAATCGGCTTGCCAGCAATTCCCTGCTTGAGGGTCTGGTCTTCGGGGCCCGGGTGGCCCGGGCGTTGGCGCGGGAACTCCCTGCCTCGTGCGAGGTCGGCGCCGCCGAGGAGAGGACGTGCGTTGTGCGAGTCACGGCCGAAGGCGGGCGCGGGGTGCTCCCGCCCGAGGTTGCGCTCCGAATCCGGAGCCTCATGTGGAAGCTTGCGGGGGTCGTTCGAACCGGGAGGGGCCTGAGTGAAGCCGTGGACGGCCTGGCCCGAATCGAGCGCGACCTCTCGCCTCAGCTTACGGCGTGCCGGAGAAACCTCCTCCTTGCCGCGCAGATGATCGCGCACGCCGCGCTCGCGCGCAGGGAGAGTGTCGGGAGCCACTATCGTAAGGACGCACCGGCATTGCGAGGTCTTTCCCTGCGTCACAGCGTCCTAGAGCTTCTCCCGGAGGCTCCGGGCGTCATCAGCGTCGGGCTCGAGCACGAGCCGACCCCTTCGGTTCCCCTCGGTCGGCTGGCATCGGGGAAGCCTGCGGGCTCCCGAACTACGCCGCCGTCCCCAGACCCTTGATCTGTCCGCAGGTCCCGGCCTGTGCACTTTGAGAGCCGCTCCGTGGCCACTCGGTCACCGCTGCACACGTTCCCGCTTCCCGCGCCGGGTGGTGGCGGGGCGGTGCGTGGGGGTAACGCCCCCCCCCCGCACCGATTCGCGATGGAAGTTTTGCACACGCCGCGCCGGCGCACCGGCACCTCGGCAGTTCGGTCTAGGGGATCGCGCCGGGCCGCAGGTGCTCGACGACCTTGTGGAGGCTATCGATCCCCTCCACGTCCCGGCGAAGGAGGGGGACCCTCACCCGGGTGAAGTCGGGGAAGAGCCGGTCGATCCGGGCGAGGTATTCGCGCTCTTGGTCGCGCCGGCTTTCGAGGAACTCTCCTAGCGGCGCCTCAGGGAGGACACGGTTCACGACGAGTCCGGCCACCGGCACTCGATGCTCTGCCAGAATCGCGAGCGCTTTCTCCGTCTCCAGGATCGGCAGCTTCTCGGGGATGAGGACCATCACGAAGGCCGTGGTCTCGGGATCGAGGAGGAGACGGCGAGCGCGCGAGAAGTTGCGGCGGCGGGAGAGAAGGATCTCGCGGATCCTTCGGCCCTGCTCGTCGCGGGGTCCCTCTTCCACCTGGTCGAACCAGGAGAGCTCGTCCCCCGTCGGAGCCGGCGCTTCGCCGGCGCTCCCTTGCCCCTTCTTCTTCTCTCTCCCGGTGAGGCGCTCGAGGGCACGCCCGAAGGAGTCCGATCGAGCACGGCTCCTCAGAAGTCCGTCCGTCCACGCGGCCATGATCTCCGGGAGGGCCAACAGGCGGAGGGTGTGGCCCGTAGGAGCGGTATCGAAGATGACCTGGTCGAAGTCGCTCCCCGCGTCCCCCATCAGCCTCGCCATCCGCTCCATGAGCGCGGCCTCGGTAGCCCCGGGGGAGTGGCGCGCCAATGCGATCTGCCGCTCGATCTCCGGATACATCGCGGGGCGGACGAAGGCGCGCATCGTGCCCGCGACCTCCTCGAGGTATCGATCGACTTCCCCTTCCGGCTCGAGCTCGAGGCCCCAGAGGCCGGAGACGATCTCCCGCTGCCGGTTTCCGATCCGTTGGTCGAAGAGGTCCCCGAGAGAGTGCGCGGGATCGGTCGAGACGAGAAGGACCCGCCTCCCGGACTCGGCCCCGGCGAGAGCGAGGGCGGCGGCGGTCGTCGTCTTACCGACCCCGCCCTTCCCGCCCACGAAGAGCAGGCGCTGCCCCCGGGTGGACAGTTCGCTCACGAAGCTACGCGGCCTCGGCCGGAGGAGGTCCGCTCGCGGACCCCCGGAGGCTCAGCAGCAGCGGAAGTCCTCGAGGGGAGACCTCTCCATCCCCATCCGCGTATGCCACTCGTGGAAGCGGTCATAGAGCACGGGGAGGAGTTCGAGCGTGTAGTAGCTTGCAGGGTTCGGGACCCC
This sequence comes from Longimicrobiales bacterium, assembly GCA_965206975.1. Lineage (GTDB taxonomy): Bacteria > Gemmatimonadota > Gemmatimonadetes > Longimicrobiales > Gaopeijiaceae > JAAXGI01. Next base: position 1,571,593 of record OZ242253.1, read on the forward strand.
GAGCATGTCGGAGAAGACGAGGAGCATGAAGAGATCCTCCTCCTCCCGCTTCTCGCGCGCGAGGGCCCCCCGGTGCCGTCCCTCGTAGAACTCCTGAAGGAGTTCCCACCCGTGTCGAAGGCGCGCCTCAAGTCGCATCGTCCGGATCCAACGGGGCCGAATCTCGCGGGCGGAGGACGGGGTCCTCGCCCCGGCAGCGCTTCTTCCCGCGCCGCTAGGCGGCAGCGTCTTCCCTTCCCGTCCTCGACCGGTTCAGCGCGCCGAGCGCCTCGAGGCCGACCCATATCGTCGTCGTGAGGATCACGAGGTCCATTGCGACGAGCAGCGTGTTGCCGGCTTCCCAGTACCCGCGAAGCTGCACGAGGAGGGCCCAGATCGTCATTGTCACGAGGAAGGCGAAGGGAACGAGGGTGAAGACCGTTCTCCGCCGCTGCTTCATGAGAATCACACTCAGGATCAGGAGGGTCAGCGCCGCGAGGAGCTGGTTCGTCGTCCCAAAGAGCGGCCAGATCTCAAGGCCTCCCGTCCCGCCGCCCTCGCCCGCGCCGAAGGCAAGCGCGATGCAGGCGCCGACCGCCACGGTCGTCGAGATCCACCGACCGCGGAGGAGCGGGAGGTTATAGATGTTTCCGCACTCCTGGACGATGTAGCGCTGCAGGCGTACGCCCGTGTCCATCGTGGTGGCGGCGAAGAGGACCGCCATGACCGCGAGGAAGGTTTGCGAGAACCCTTCGGGGAATCCGAGTCCGTCCGAAATGATGTTCCCGCCCCCGAATACGAAGGCGGAGACGCCCTGCGTTGCGAACGCGGTATAGAAGCCTTCCCATGCCTCGAGCGTCGCAAACCCTGCCGTCGTGGCAAGGATTGCGGCGATCGCGAGGCTGCCCTCGCCTACGGCCCCTAGGTACCCGACGAAGGGGACGTCCGTCTCGCGGTTGAGCTGTTTCGAGGTGGTCCCCGAGGAGACGAGGCCGTGGAATCCGGAGATCGCCCCGCACGCGATCGTCACGAAGAGGAGGGGGACGAAGGGGGGCGCGCCCTCGGGGATCGCCGTGTTAAAGGCGGGCGCGACAATCGCGGGATTGCCGAGGATCACCGCTCCGTAGAAAACGGCCAGGGCGATGAAGAGCTGCAGGCCGTTGATGTAGTCCCGCGGCTGAAGGAGGAGCCAGACCGGGAGCGACGACGCGAAGAATGCATATGCGAAGAGGACGAGCACCCAGATGGCTGCCCCTTGGAGCCCGAAGGCGTCGGGCATCGTGATGGGGATTTCGTTCCCGACGAACATCGAGGCATACAGGAGAATCAGCCCGATTACTGAGGGCCAGAGGAGCGGAACCCCTCTTCGGTAGAGCGCCCACCCGATCCCCATCGCGACGGCGATCACGAACCAAGAGGGGATCACGGAACTCGGGAAGTCCTGGAAGAGCCCGGCGATCACGATCGCGAATACCGCGTTCACCATCAGAAGGAGGAGGAAGATCACGACCATGAAAAGGCTTCGTGCCCGCGCGCCCACTACGGATTCGGTGAGCGCTCCGATCGATTTTCCCTCGTTCCGGATGCTCGCCCAGAGCGCTCCCGCATCGTGCACCCCCGCGAAGAAGATCGTCCCGAGCGTCACCCAGAGGAAGGCGGGGAGCCAGCCCCAGATCACGGCGATCGCCGGACCTACGATCGGTGCCGCGCCGGCCACCGAGGTGAAGTGATGGCCCCAGAGCACCCACTTGTTCGTCGGTACGAAGTCTACCCCGTCCTCCTGCGCGTGGGCGGGGGTCTCGAAGTCCGGATCGAGCTGGAAGATGCGCTTCCCGATAAACCTCGCGTAGAACCTGTAGCCCAGCGCGAAGGCACCGAGCCCCAGCGCCGCCAGAAGAATCGCGTTCATCCGCTACGCACCTCTCTCAGTCGGTGGCTGCCGCCTCGATCGATATTGTGCCCCGCCACACTCTCCGGCCCACGCCGGTAAGCGGCGGAAGGTAGGCGCCGCCGGTAACCGTTGCAAGCGGAGCCCGGAGCGGTGCCCGGGCGGGACGGGAGGAGAAACGCAAGCGGGCGACGACCGCGCCCGCGGCCGCCGCCCGATGGATCCGCCGCTTCGAAACGGCATCGGTTACCGAATGTCCGGGGCCTTCGCCCCCGCTGCCTCGCTCCGGTGGGCCGGCGCTACTGGCCAGGCGTCACCGTGATCTGCATGAGCCCTTCCGCATCGGCGGGAAGTTCGGTGTCTCCCGCCGGCGCGCCGTTCAGCTCGAGCATGTACGCCACCACGTCCGTGTACTCCTGCGCCGAGAGGCGGCCCGGGGAGTCGTAGGGCATCGTCATCCGGAGATTCTCCCACATCTGGTGGATCGGGCGTCCGGACCAGACACGGATGAACATCGGGTTTGTCCACTCGGTCTGGGAGTGGCACGCGAAGCAGACGGCCTGGGCCGTCTCCTGGCCCCGGTCCGCCTGGGAGGAGGTGAAGACGCCGTCCCAGATTGTGGCAGCCGCGGTGGGCTCCGGCTCCGGCTCCGGTTCGGGCGCCGGCTGAGCTGCGACCGTGGCCGCGCCGCCCGGGTCGCTCGCCTGCATCGATCCCCCCGACGCGCAGCCCGTCACGAGAAGGACCGCCAACCAGCAGATCTCCGGCTTGACTTTCATTTGCGCTTCCTTCGTCGGTTGCACCACACCCGGTTTCTATAGCTGAAATAGCGCAAAACGGTACGCCCGACGTGCGGCGGTTGTCAACTGCGCCCCCGCCGGCCATCCCCGCGAGGAGCTGCCGGACGGAAGAGCGCGCGCCCGGGATCGGGGGGCGGGGCCCCCGCCTCGATCCGGACGAGGTGTTCGAGCGCGGACCTAGGGTTCAAGTTGCTCAGGTAGGTGCGCGTCACCCCTCGATCGGCGAGTGCCTGGAGCGTTCTCGAGGAAATCTCCTCGGGGGAGGCTCCAGTATCGAACTCGGCCACGAGTTCGTCGATCGGGACGGGGAGGAACCTGGAAAGGTGCGCGAGCGTCCGCCGTGACCCGCTCCGGTAGTGGAATACGCCGACGAGTCCCGGAACCTCGAGCGAGCGCTGTTCCGATTCCTCTAGGAAGTGCTCGAGGGCCCCCATCCGGTGGTGGGATACGACCTGCGTCACGTAGTAGTCCGCCACGTGCCCGGGATCTCGGAGGAGCTCCACCTGCGAGACGGGACCCGCGTAGGGGTTCACCCACGCTCCGAGCCGGAGACCTGGAACCTTCTCCCGGATGATCCTCCGGAGATCCCTCGATCTCTCCGTGCAGCGCGGGGCTCCGACATCCCGGTCGCCCCCCGTGACGGTGATCGCCTCCACGCCGAGCGAGGCGGCGCGCTTGGCGAAAAGGAGACAGTAGTCGAGGGTGTGCTTGCACGTAAGGAAGGGGACGACGCCCGAGAGATCTGCGTGCTCCCCGAGGCTCGAGGTCAGGTGCTGCAGGCTCTCCTCCTCCCTCGAGCCGATCGCGTCGTCTGTAAAGAGGACGAAGCGCCCCTCCCCGAGGAGCATGCGGGCCGCGCGGTTCAGGTCGATCCACGCGTCCACCGAGTCCCCCTGGGAGAGCTCGCGAAGCGGGGGGCGAAATTCGATGGCCCGGACGGCTTCCCCAGCGGCGAGCGCCGCCACGAATCCGGATTCCCGCTGCTTCGGGGGCTTCACCCCCTCGTCCCCTCCGCTCACCGCCCTCCTCCCCCCGAATCGTTCCGAGGGCCTCCTCCCGCGGCCGGCCACCTCACCGCCCCGAGATGGCCCGGATGTGTTCCGGTCCGGTTCCGCAGCATCCGCCGAGGAAGCGCGCGCCGGCCTCTGCCATGCGGGCCGCATACCTCGCGAAGAAGGCCGGAGTCGAGAGATACATCTGCCGCCCGCCGACGAGCTGCGGGAGCCCTCTATTCGGCTGTGCGACGAGGGGTGTGCCCGTCACCGCGGCCATCCGCCCCACGACCTCGAGCATCTCCGGCGGACCCACCGAGCAGTTGGCCCCGATCACGTCGGCCCCGGTGCCCTCCAGTCTTCCTGCCACCGTCTCGGCGTCGAGCCCCTTCGAGGTGCGTCCCCCCGCCCCGAAGGTGACCTGGGCAAAGACGGGGAGATCCGAGATCGAACGGACGGCCCCGATTGCGGCCTCGAGCTCCGAGAGCTCCGAGAAGGTCTCGAGGACAAACCCGTCGACGCCTCCCTCGACGAGTCCCTCAGCCTGCTCCCGGAAGTACCCATGGACCTCGGTCTCGGATGCCGGACCCGATGGGGCCATACCGAGCCCGAGCGGACCCATCGACCCCAGGACGGCGGCGTCCTCCCCCCCGGCGCCCCGGCCGAGCTCGGCCGCTCGTACATTGATCTCCCGGGCCCGTTCCTCGAGTCCGAAGCCGGAGAGCCGAACACGATTTGCCCCGAAGCTGTTCGTCTCCAGGATCTCTGCTCCCGCCTCGAGGTACTCCCGGTGGATCCCCTCGACGAGCTCAGGCTCGGTCAGGTTCAGCGCATCGCAGCAGACGTTCACGAAGACCCCGCGTTCGTAGAGGAGCGTTCCCATCGCTCCGTCGAGGAGGTGGAGCCCGTCCCCGGCAATCATGGAGCGGAGCCGACTCACGAGGGCTCGTACCCGAGGTTCGGGCGAAGCCACCGCTCCGCCTCCCTGAGCGTCCACCCCTTCCGCCCCGCGTAGTCCTCGACCTGGTCCCGGCCCACCTTCCCGACGCCGAAGTAGAAGGACTCGGGGTGGGCGACGTACCACCCGCTCACGGTAGCTGCGGGGAGCATCGCGTACGTCTCCGTCAGCTCGACGCCGAGCCCCCGCCCTGGATCGAGGAGCTCGAAGATCGTTCTTTTCTCCGTGTGATCGGGGCACGCCGGGTAGCCCGGGGCAGGCCGTATTCCGTCGTAGCGCTCCTTGACCAGTGCCTCGTTCGTGAGGTCTTCCCCCCTCGCGTAACCCCAGATTTCCGTCCGGATCCGCTCGTGGAGGCGCTCGGCGAAGGCCTCGACGAGCCGGTCCGCGAGTGCGCGGGCCAGGATGCTCCGGTAGTCGTCGTGTGCTCGCTCGAAGCGCGAGACCAGCTCGTCGAGCCCGAGTCCGGCCGTCACGACGAAGAGGCCGAGCCAGTCCGCTACTCCTGCAGGGCCCGGCGCGACGAAATCCGCGAGCGCGATGTTTGCGCGGTCTCCCCTCTTCTCGGATTGCTGCCTCAATGTGTGGATGCGCGCGACCTCCTCGCCGCGCTCTTCGGACGCGAAGAGGATCACGTCATCGCCGACCGCCTCGGCGGGGCAGATCCGGGCCGCCCCCGCCGCCTGCACGAGCCCCTCGTCCACGATCCGGTCGAGGAGCTCCCTCGCATCCTCGAAGAGCTCCCTCGCGGCGGCTCCGCGGTCGGGATCGCCTAGGATTTCCGGATACTTCCCCTTCAGCTCCCACGCCTGGAAGAAGGGCGTCCAGTCGATGTAGGGGATTAGCTCCCCGAGGGGCTCCTCACCGATCCAGAGCGGGTCCGTGCTCAGGGGCCGCTTCGGCGGCGCTCCCGTCCAGTTCACCGGAAAGGGGTTCTGTCTGGCCTCCGCGAGGGGGATGAGGCGCCGCCGTTCCCGCCGCCCCTGGTGCGTCTCCCGAAGCTGCGCGTACTCCTCCCGTGTCCGGGCCACGAATCCGGGGCGCTCGCTCTCGCTCAAAAGCTTCGAGACCACGCCTACCGCGCGCGAGGCGTCGAGCACGTAGACTGTGGGGCCGCTGTAGCGGCGCTCCACCTTGATCGCCGTGTGGGCGCGGGACGTCGTGGCGCCCCCGATGAGGAGGGGCAGCTCGAAGGTGTGGCGCTCGAGTTCCCCCGCGACGTGCTCCATCTCGTCGAGCGAGGGCGTGATGAGTCCTGAGAGGCCGACCACATCCACCTCCTCTTCCCGCGCCCTCCTGAGGATCTCTTCCGCCGGCACCATCACGCCGAGATCGATCACCTCGTAGCCGTTACACTGAAGGACGACCCCCACGATGTTCTTCCCGATATCGTGCACGTCCCCCTTCACCGTAGCAACGAGGATTTTCCCCTTCGTCGACCGGGCGGTTCCCGCATCCTCCCCTTCGATGAATGGCTGCAGGTACGCCACGGCCCTCTTCATGACGCGGGCGCTCTTTACGACCTGCGGGAGGAACATCTTCCCCGAGCCGAAGAGATCACCGACGACGTTCATCCCGTCCATGAGTGGCCCTTCGATCACGTCGAGCGCCCGGGGGGCTTGGCTTCTCGCCTCCTCTGTGTCCTCCTCGATCCAGCGCTCGATCCCCTTGACGAGCGCGTGTGTGAGCCTCTTGGCCACGGGCCCCTCCCGCCACGAGAGGTCTTCCTCCCTCGTCGCCCCCGTCCCTGCGTAGCCCCCCGCGATCCGGGTCAGGCGTTCCGTCGCCCCGCCCCGGCGCTGGAAGAGGACGTCCTCGATCGCCTCGGTTACCTTGCTCGGGATCTCGTCGTAGCCGGGCAGGGCCCCCGCATTCACGATTCCCATGTCCAGCCCGCCCCGGATCGCATGGTAGAGGAATACCGTGTGCATCGCCTCACGGACCTCGCCATTGCCCCGGAATGAGAAGGAGAGGTTCGAGATCCCCCCGCTCGTCAGGGCGTGGGGGAGCGTCTCCTTGATCTCACCGACGGCCTCGATGAAGGCCTCGCCGTAGCCGTCGTGCTCGGCGATCCCCGTGGCCACGGCGAAGACGTTCGGGTCGAAGATGATATCCTCGGGCGGGAACCCCACCACCTCCGTGAGAAGGCGGTAGGCCCGGCGGCAGATCTCGACCTTCCGGTCCCGCGTATCCGCCTGCCCCTCCTCATCGAACGCCATCACGACGGCGGCGGCGCCGTACCGGAGGATCTTTGAGGCCCGATCGAGGAATGCCTCCTCCCCGTCCTTGAGCGAGATCGAGTTGACGACCCCCTTCCCCTGAAGGCACTGCAGCCCGGCCTCGATCACCTCCCACCGGGAGGAGTCCACCATCACGGGGATCCGGCTGATCTCCGGCTCGGCGGCGAGGAGCCTCAGGAAGCGGACCATCACCGCCTCGGAGTCGAGGAGCCCCTCGTCCATGTTCACGTCTAGGATCTGGGCGCCCCCCTCGACCTGCAGGCGGGCGACCTCGACTGCCTCCTCGAAGCGGTCCTCCTCGATGAGTGTGCGAAAGCGCTTCGAGCCGGTCACGTTCGTCCGCTCCCCGACATTCACGAAGGTGAGTTCCGGTCCGATATTGAGCGGCTCGAGCCCAGACAGCCGGCAGGTGCGGGGGCGGTCGGGCACCCTCCTCGGGGGGAGGCAACGGACCGCCTCCGCAATCTCGGCGATGTGCTCGGGGGTCGTTCCGCAGCACCCCCCAGCCAGGTTCACGAGACCTCGCTTCGCGAAGTCCTCGATCAGGCCCCGCATCTCCCCGGGCCCCTGGTCGTAGCCCCCGAACTCGTTCGGGAGCCCCGCATTCGGGTGACAGCTCACGAGCGTGTCGGCGCGCCTCGAGAGCTCCTCGAGGAAGGGGTCGAGCTGCCTCGCACCGAGCGCGCAGTTCAGTCCGATGGAGAAGGGCCGCGCATGTCGGACGGAGTTCAGGAAGGCTTCCGGCGTCTGGCCCGTCAGCGTTCGTCCCGAGAGGTCGGTGATCGTGCCCGAGACCATCACCGGGAGGGCGCGCCCGATCTCCTCAAAGACCCCGCGTATCGCGTAGAGCGCGGCCTTTGCGTTCAGGGCGTCGAAGACGGTCTCCACCATCAGGAGGTCCGAACCCCCCTCGATCAGACCCCGGACGGGCTCGGCATAGGTGTCGACGAGCTCGGGGAACGTGATGTCGCGAAAGGCGGGGTCCTCGACCCTGGGCGAGATGGACGCGGTCCGGTTCGTGGGTCCGAGAACGCCGCAGACGAAGCGCGGCCGCAACGGATCCGTCCGGGCTGCGGCGTCGACGGCCCGCCGGGCGACCCGCGCTGCCTCGCGGTTCAGCTCCCGGACCACCCCTCCCAGCTCGTATTCCGCCTGTCCGATCGAGGTGGCGCTGAAGGTGTTCGTCTCGATGATGTGCGCACCCGCCTCGAGGTACTGGCGGTGGAGATCCTCGATCACCTCCGGCCGCGTCAGGACGAGGACGTCGTGGTTCCCCTTGAGCTCCTTCCCGTGCCCCTCGAAGCGCTCCCCCCGGTAGTCCTCCTCGCTGAGGCCGAGCGCCTGGATGAGCGTACCCATCCCCCCGTCGAGGACGAGGATCTCCTCATGGGCCGCCGCGTGAAGCGGGGAGGAAGCGGGATCGGGCGCGCGCATTCCGAAGGTCTCTCCTGGGCGAAGCGCGGGGGTGCGAGCATACGGGTGCGACGCGTGACCGCCGAGACAGCGTGGACGTTGGGGCGCGGGAGATGAAGGGCCTCGGCGGCGCCGGAGGCAGCTTTTTAGCGGTTCGGTTTCCCGGGTCGCAATACGCCTCAAATCACCCTGAGCTCGGCTACACTCGCCCAAAACGTTAGCGAAAGCCCCCCACGGGCGCCACGGGGGCGAGGGGACCGCGCGCGCGGGCGGCGGGCTGTGGCCGGTGAGGCCGGGAGGCGGCGCCGGACGCGAGCATGTATCTTCCGCCTCGACGCTCGACCGATTCCCAAGAGGAGGCAGGTCGATGTTCCCCCGATCGGCTCCGGATCCCATCGCTACCTCGACCCGGCGAAGCCGCCCGATGGATCGTCGCCTGGCTTGGGACGGGGAGTTGCCGGTGTCACACAGCTCCTCCGTGCCCCAGCTGCCCGGCGGCGAGGGGCGCCCTGCCCGGTCGGGACCCCCGTGACGCTCGAGCGATACCGGCCTGTCGTCGAAGACTGGGAGCGATTTCTCGAGGCAAACCACTCACCCGAGTCCGTCACCCTGAGGGTGCGAAGCGGCCTGACCTCGGGGGCCGAGCTCAGGGGTCGCCTGGCACGGGACGGATTTCGCGTGGAGCCCGTCCCCGGACTCGATGCGTACCTCCGGGTCACGCGGGGGCCGGGCTCGGTCGCTCAGACGGTCGACCACTGGCTCGGCTTCTTTCACGTGCAGCAGGCGGTGATGGCCCTGCCTTCGCTCGCCCTCGGGGTCTCGGCCGGGGAACGGGTCCTCGATCTCTGTGCGGCCCCGGGCGGGAAGACCACGCACCTCTCCGAGCTCATGCGGGAGACGGGTCCCCTCGTTGCCGTGGAGCCGAAGGAAAAGCGGATCCGGGGGCTTCTCGGCAACATCTACCGGCTCGGATACCGGAATGTGATCGTCGTCGCTGCCGACGGGAGAAGCCTGGCGGAGGGCACCGCCTTCGACCGTGTCCTCGTCGACGCTCCCTGTTCCGGAGAAGGGAACTACCGCCGTCAGGAGGATCGGCGCCCCCGTTGGACGCCGGAATTCTCCGCCTATGTGACGCGGGTACAAGAAGCACTCCTCCGCCGCGCGATCCGCCTCACGAGGCCGGGGGGCACGATCGTCTACTCGACTTGCACGTACGCGCCCGAGGAGAACGAGGCGGTCGTGGACCGGGTCCTTCGGGACGCCCCGGTCAGTATCGAGGATGTCCCCCTCGAGTTCCCTCACGCGCCGGGGCTCACCAGGTGGGCGGGGGAGCGCTTTGACCGGGAGGTGGCGAAGACGTGGCGAGTCTATCCTCACCACATGGACTCGGGCGGCCTGTATATGGCCCTCCTCCGGCGGCACGGCGCCCGGGACGTGGCGCCGGACGCCGAAGCCACGGGGTGGGCGCCGATCCCGGCAGCGTTTCCCGGGGAGTCTGGGGAGGAGGCAAGGTCCCGCATCGAGTGGAGCCGGAGCGAGCTTGTGGACCGATTTGGATTCGACCCGGGGCTGCTCGACGAGATGGAGTGGATCGTCCGGGGGAAGCACATATGGAGTCACTCGGCCGGCATCTGGCCGTCGGCCGGGTGGTGCGACGCCGCGGCGGGCCGTTCCCGGGTCGTCGCGGTTGGGATGCGGGCGTTTCGCGGCGAGTACCGTCGGCGGGAGACGCCGTCGAGCCACTTCCTGCGGAGGTGGGCCGGCCAGGTCGGCGAGGACCGGAGGGTTCAGGTGAACACTTCGGAGCTCCGGAGCCTTCTTCTGGGGCGGAGTCTTCCGCCGATGGATCTCCCGACGGGGCCCTTCGCCTTGGTCTGGGATGGCCGGGTCCTCGGGCGGGGGATGGTCGGGTCGCGGGGGCTCGTCCACGAGTTCGGCCGTGCCCACGCCGGCCGCTTTCTTGCGATCCTCGACGGACGCGCCCGAGGGGCGGACGCTCTTGGGCCGGAGTAGAGCTTCGGTGTCGTGCCGACTGGCGTGTTTCTCACCCCTTCCCGTAGTGTTCGGGCCGCCGGAACGCGGCCCCTCGCTGGGTATCGGTCCCGGTGAAGCGCGGTCCGAAACGAGGTGACGAAGGAATGCAGGACGGAGCCGCGAGTGCTCTCATACGCGCCCGTTCCCCCATGACCCGGGCCTCCGCTTGACGGAACGCACCCTTCCCTGGTATCGGCGCCTCCACTGGCAGGTCTTCATCGCGATGGCCCTCGGCGCGACGACCGGCGCGGTCTTCGGGGAGGCGGCCGCCGAGCGCGTCGGGTGGATGGGCGAGTTGTTCATGGAACTCCTCCGGATGGTCATCATCCCTCTGGTCCTGACCTCGATCATCTCCGGGGTTGCCGCAGTCGGAGGGGGGAGCACGATCGGACGGCTCTTCTCGAAGACGTTTGGATACTTCATCTTCTCGAGTGCGCTGGCGGCCTTCGCCGGCCTCCTCTTGGTCAATCTCATCCGCCCCGGCGTCGCCCCCGACTTCGCCGGCGCCGCCCGTGAGGAGCTTCCGGAGCTCTCGACACCGAACTCCCCCGTCGAACTCCTCCTCGACATCGTCCCCGAGAACGTGGTACAGGCGGCGGCAAATGCGGACATGCTCGCCGTCATCTTCTTCGCCATCATCTTCGGGGCCACGATCAGCATCCTCCCCGAGCGGAGCCGGACAGTCCTCACCGATCTCTTCGACGCCCTCTTTCAGACGATGATGCGGCTTACGACCGGGATCATCATCTTCCTCCCGCTCGGGGTCTTCGGTCTCATCACGGCGATGGTGGGAACGACGGGGTTCGCGGCGTTTCAGGCCCTTGCCCTCTATGCGTTCACGATTGTGTCCGGGCTCACGATCCACCTCTTCGTGTCCCTCCCCCTCCTCCTAGTCCTCCTCGGAAGGATCCGGCCCCGGATCCACTTCGCGAACATGCGCGAGCCCCTTCTCATCGCCTTTTCCACCAGTTCTTCCGGCGCGACGCTCCCGGTCACGATGGCGGCCGTCGAGGAGAAGATTGGGGTCTCGAACCGGACCGGGTCCTTCGTTCTACCCATGGGTGCCACGGTGAACATGGACGGGACGGCGGTCTTCGAGTGCGTGGGCGCGATCTTCATCGCGCAGGCGCTCGGATTCGATCTGACGATCGTTCAACAGGTAATCGTGGTGCTGACGGCGGTCCTCGCCTCGGTCGGTGCCGCAGCTGTCCCCTCCGCCGGGCTCGTCGTGATCTTCATCGTCCTCGAGGCGATCAACCTGCGGGGGCCGGAGGTGAACCTCATCGTCGGCTCGATGCTCGCGATCGATCGGCCGCTCGACATGTGCCGTACGGTCGTGAACGTGTTCAGCGACTCGTGCGGCGCGGCGATCATCGCCCGCTCGGAGGGGGAGGCGGAGGTCGATACCGCCGTACGGTAGCGTCTCGTCGGCCGGAAGCGAGCGGCGGCGGGGCGGGAGACTTACTTTCGCGTCCGCTTCTTCGCCTTCCGGAACTTCTTCGCCGATGCCTCCGCAATCTCGGGATCGAGGTACCCGTGCTCGACCAAGATGTCGAGGAGGCGCTCGCCCCGGTCCGCGACCGGCGTCTTGCTTACCGCCCGCGCGAACTCGATTCGGTGCTGCTCCCCGATGTGATCCATGACCTCGATGGGCGCGCCGTACCGAAGGAGGATACGTTTCGCATCGATCGCCACGGAATCACTCACATCTATCTCCTCTCCCGGGAGCCGAACAGAAGCGACAAACTTGAAAACTACCACCTTTTCGGGTCAGTTAAAACATCTCCTATTCGAGGCAAGCATGGACTGGCCTCGATGCCCGGCGGGGAGCTGACGACTCACGATGCTCGACGAGCCTCCCGAACTCTCCCGTTCCGTAGAGGACTACCTGAAGGCGATCTATTCGCTTTCCCAGTCCGGGAGCGCTGCGTCCACGAGCGACATCGCCGAAGCGCTCGACGTGCAGCCTGCGTCCGTCAGCGGGATGATCAAGCGTCTCGCTGAGTACGGGTACGTGGAGCACCTACGCTATCGAGGCGTCCGGCTGAGCGCGGCGGGAACGAGGGAGGCGCTCCGGATCATCCGTCGGCACCGGGTCCTCGAGACGTATCTGGCTCGACGGCTGGGCTACTCGTGGGATGTGGTCCACGAGGAGGCCGAACATCTCGAGCACGCAGCCTCCGACGAGCTGATCGACCGGATGGCGGCGTCGCTGGAGGATCCGAGCCACGACCCCCACGGATCACCGATTCCGACCCGTGGCGGCGACGTCGAGGTTACGGATCACCCGGCTCTCGCAGAACTTCCCGTGGGGACCCGCGCATTCATCCGATGGGTGGGCGACGACGACCCGGAGCGACTTCGGTACATGGAGGCGCGCGGACTCCTCCCTGGCGTACTCGTGGAGGTAGTGAGGCGGGCTCCCTTCGACGGGCCCATCACGCTCCGGCTCAAGGACGGGGAAGTGAAGACCCACACGATCGGCCACGAGCTCGCCTCGGGGATCCGGGTCGCGGTCCAAGAGGGGTGACCCCGGGGGCGGGGACGGCGTGACGAGCCCGAAGTTCAGCTGCGGAGGGCGTTCACTTGTGCTATTCCCGCACTCGTCGAGGCGGCCGATTGGGCGCGTGCGGCGGTGTGTGCGGGGCGGACGTCAGCCCTTGATCCGTCCCGTGCCTCGTAGAATCCGAGCCGGAGCGGGGGATCGATCCGCCAGCGGAAGTAGAGCCGGTTCTCCCCCTCTACGATGACTCCGTCCTTCCGGTCCCTGAGCTTCGGGTAGCCGACGCCCTGCTCATTCTCGACGAGGAGGAGCTGCCCGGCCCTGAGATCCCCCAGGAGGGAGCGGACCTTCCTTTCGAGCCGATCGAGGAGTTCGGCCTCCGCTTCCGACTGGACGGTCCCCTCCGTCGTGTCCTCCACGACGTACTCCTCGACCTTGCCGTAGCGCGTGTCGAACTCCTCGGCAGAGAGGGTGCGGGCGCGGTCCCGCCGGAACGATATCTCGTTGAGCGCGTAAGGGTCGAAGCTCGTAACGACGCTTTCGATCCGGTTTCCATAGCGGCGAAAGAGCATGCGGTGCCCCCTACCGGGAGACGTCCAGGAGGGATTTGAGCTCCTCGTCCGTCAGCTCGGCGGCGGACCGGCTCCCGATACCTCGTCCCGCGCGGGACCGGCGCTCCCGCTCGGATTCCGCTGCTTCCACGGGGCTTCCCCCGTAGTCGTATTCCGGGAGAGAGACTCTCTCGATCCGCCGCCCGAGCCGGTGCTCGATCGAGCGGAGGTAGCCGAGTTCCCCGCCCGTCACGAATGTGACGGCCGTGCCCAGAGCGCCCGCGCGTCCCGTGCGCCCGATCCGGTGTACGTAGTCGTCGGGGTCGAGGGGAATGTCGTAGTTCACCACATGGGAGATGCCCTCCACATCCAGGCCTCTCTGGGCCAGGTCCGTTGCGACCAGCACCCGGATGCTCCCCGAGGCAAAGCGGTCGAGCGCCCGCACCCGGTGGCGCATCTGCCGGTCGGAGTGCATCGCGTCCGTGGCGATGTCCGCCTGCTCGAGTCGCCCGCAGAGCGCGTCGGCACCCGACTTGGTCCTGGCAAAGGCGAGGATCTGATCCCACCCCGGCCCCTCGAGGAGGCGGAGGAAGAGGTCAGGCTTCCTCGTCGGCTTGACCGTGTAGACGACCTCCCGGATCCCTGGTGCCGTCGTCCCCTCCGGAGCGGCCTCGAGCCAGAGGGGATCGCGCGTGATCTGGAGGGCGAGTGCATGCACGCCGTTCGGCATTGTGGCGGAAAAGAGCATGCTCTGGCGGCCCCTCGGCGAGCGGCGCACCACGTCCTCTATCTGTATCCGAAAGCCCATGTCGAGCATCCGGTCCGCCTCGTCGAGGACGAGAATGCGAATCTTCGAGAGATCGACCGCGCCGCGCTGGAGGTGATCGTTGAGGCGTCCCGGTGTCGCTGCCACGATCTCGTAGCCGGACCTGAGGGCGTCGAGCTGGGGACCGTACGGCATCCCTCCTACCACGACGCCCACGCGGAGCCGGCTCTCCTGCGCCAATGCGGCCGCCTCTTCCGCGACCTGCTGGGCGAGTTCCCGCGCCGGGCAGAGAACGAGAAGCTGAAGGCCGCCCCCGGCCGTGATACGCTCGACGGATGGAAGGACGAAGGCACCGGTCTTTCCCGTCCCGGTCTGGGCGATGCCGACGAGATCCCGGCCCTTGAGCGCGGTCGGGATCGCCTGCGCCTGAATGGGCGTGGGAGTCTCCCACCCCATCGCGGCAACCGCCCGGAGCCGCTCCGGCGCAAGCCCTAGGTCCTGAAACGAGCCTACTTCGGCCAATTCTTCCCTCCCCTTCTCTGTGGTTCCCCGTAGCCCTCGGTGGGAGAGACTTGCGGCGACAACACACATCGTCTTGACGAATTCCTCACACTTCCCCTCGCGAGTCGTTTCTCCGGGCGGCTCTCACCCGGCACCCGGCCGGGTCCGTCCAGAATGTGCCCCCAGCGCCGGCGGTCCCCCGATCACACTCGTGACCCGGCCGGGCTTCCCCCGCTCCCAACATTGTGGCGATACCGACGACCTGCACGGAATGCCGATCGGGTGGAGATGACGAGCGACGAGAGGGGGGAGCGATCGGATGACGAGGGTGGCGTGGAATCGAGGGAGGCGTCCGGCTCTGGTCTCGGAGGTCGTGGCGAAGCCGGTCCGCTGTGATAGCCGAGGGGATCCGCACGGGCGGGGTTCCGCCCGAAGTCGCGGCACCACCATACCCCGCCGGCCGAGGAAGAGGTCCGATCTCCGTCCTCGTCCCGCTAGCCCGGGCAGGACAAGGCGCGGCACCGGTGTCGGCCCACCCAGATCGCGAGACCCCGGTGCGCTCCCGAGCGCGAGGGCACACCACGGTGTCGCAACCTTTCTTCGGTCCCCGGCGGGCCAGGGATCGCAATCCGGCTCACCCCTTCCGCGTGGGCCACCGATCGTATCGGCGAGCCGGAGAGTCACCTGTATGTCCTTCGTGACCACCGGGGGCCGCCTGTGCGCCGCCGGAGGTCTCACCGCCAGTGAGAGTGTGTGCGGTGGATGGACTTGCTCCCCAGTGGGTCGAACCGCATCCGGAGTTTCGGCGACGTCCCGCGGCATGCTACGAAGCGAGCCGCTCGATCGCTTCTTCCAGCTCCTTGTCCGAGGCGGCGTAGCTCAGCCGGACGTAGCGGTCGTCGCCGAAGGCGGAGCCGGGAACGAGCGCCACCCCCTTTTCCTCGAGGACCCGGGAACACCATTCCGAGGACCCCGAGATCCCCTCCCCGTAGTCGGAGTCGACGCGGAGGAAGAGGTAGAAGGCGCCTTCGGGCGTAAGGAAGGAGTAGTCGGGGAGCTTTTCCCTGAGGAGCCGAACGACGAGATCCCGTCGGCGGTGGAAAGCCGCGACCATGTCGTGAACCGTGGCCTCCGCCCGCCCCCGCTCCGTCAGGGCGACGAGAGCGGCCACCTGCGAGGGCGTGGCCGGATTCGAGGTGATCTGGCTCTGGAGTGCACCGGCCTTCGAGGCGAGTTCGGGAGCGGAGATCGCGTACCCGATCCGCCAGCCCGTCATCGCGAACGTCTTGGAGACGCCGTCGACCAGGACGAAGGGGCCCACCTCGGCGGGATCAAGGTCCAGGATCCCCGGTGCGATGGGATGGTCCGGAAGGAAGCAGATCCGGCGGTAGATCTCATCGCTGATGAGCCAGACGTTCCGCTCCCTCGCCCACGCGGCGACGGCCGTTAGCTCCCCTAACGAATACACGGTGCCGGTCGGGTTCGAGGGGGAGCAGAGGATGAGACCCCGCGTCTTCGGCGTCCACACCCCCTCCAGCTCCTCGGGGGCCAGCCGGAAGTCCCGCTCCTCGGCGCCGGAGACGGCCACGGGCCGGGCCCGGGCGAGCCCCACGATTTCGGGGTAGCTCGTCCAGTAGGGCGCCGCGACCAAGACGTCATCGCCCGGTCCGAAGAGGGTGAAGCACGCATTGAACAGCGACTGCTTTGCCCCGGCGCTGACCACGACGTTGCCTGCGCCGAGCTCCCAGGCGGGGTGGGCCCGCGTCATCGCGTCCTCGGCTACGGCCTGCCTTAGTTCGGGGAGCCCCGAGGCCGGCGTGTAGCGCGTGCGACCTTCCCTGATCCCCTGTATCCCGGCCTCCGAGATCCAGGCAGGAGTGTCGAAGTCGGGCTCGCCAGCGCTAAGATTGATGATGTCACGGCCTTCCGCGGCGAGTTTCTTCGCGAGGGAGCTGACCGCCATGGTGGCCGAAGGCTGAAGCGTAGAGATATTCTCGCTGTAGATCATGGATTCACGCGGGCGGCGCTTGGTGCCAAGTGGGTGGACGGGGGTAGACGCGGGGCCGGTTCGATGATGGCGAAGGTGGAATATCAAAGCCTGATGGGGGGGGAGCAACGGGTTCGGCGCCGCCTGCGGGGTGCCCGCCCGGGGCCGGAGGCCCGACGGGACCGCGTTTCCGGGATCCGGGGCGGACCGTCGTGACCTCCCTACGAGTCCGCGTTGCGTACGACTACGTGGACCCCGGCTCGTATCTGGCGGCGCACCTCCTCGACCGCTGGACCGCCGAGGAGGTGTGGAAGCTGGAGATCGACTGGGTTCCCCTCGAGCTGAGCGTTCCGCCGGGGGCGCCCGTCGATCCTGGGGTGCCCGCGTGGTCGGCGATGACCCGGGCGATGCGCCGGCATGCCGTCGAGGCGGAGATCCCCTTCTCCCCCCCGGCGCGGCTTCCCTGGAGCCGGAAGGCGCACGAGCTGGTGCTGCATGCCCGTGAGAGGGGTTGCTTCGACTCCGTTCACCGGGCACTCTTGGAGGCGCATTTCTCGGGTTCGGGAGACATCGGCCGGATCGATGTTCTCGTGGGGATCGCGGCCGGGGAGGGGCTCGATCCCGGGGAGGTCCGGACGGTCCTCGGGGTGGACCGCTACCGACCGGAGGTGGAGCGACTCCGGCAAGCCGCCCGGAGCGCCGGTGTCCGCGGGGTACCGACATTCGAGTCGGGGGGCGCGAGGCTCGAGGGGCTGGGAGCGCCTTCCGCGCTTCGGGTCTTCCTCGAGGGTGCGGCCGGACCCGGCGCGGACCAGACGGGGGGAAAGCGCCGAAGGGGCGGCCCATGCGCCCCCTCAATTCGAACCCGGATTTGACAGGGATAATACGATGGCGGGGTATGTAAGGAAGACGGTACTGTCTCCCAGCGACGTGTTCGCCCGCGCCCGCGAGATCCTTCCAGAGCGGGTAGGCCTCGAGGTCTCCCGGAGCTCGGAGTATGCGACCACGTACGCGGGCACCGAGGGGTCGGTCCTCCTCTCCGCCCACCGGCACTCGCTCTACACCGAGGTGACGGCCGATACCGATCGCCTTCGGACATCCAGGCTCGACTACGAGGTCCAGAACTTCCTGAACCTCCTTCCCTACGAAGTGGGAGACCGCGGGGGTCCAGGCTCGGGCGATCCTTCGGGAGACGCTTGGTAGGCCACCCTCATGGATTCTTTCGATCGGCTCGGACTCTCCTCCTCCGTCGTAGAGGCTCTCGTGGCCGAGGGCTTCGAGCTCCCGACCGCGCTGCAGGAGATGGCGGTCCCGGTGATCCGTCGCGGGACCTCCTGCGTGCTCCGTGCCTCCCCGGGTGCCGGGCTCCTCGTGTCCTACGGTGCCCCGCTCCTTGACCGCATCGAGCCCGGTCGCGGCCGCCCCGGTGCGATTGTCCTCGCGGGGGAGTGGGAGAGGGCGAGGGGGCTCGCCCTCTCGCTCGCCAGGATCGGATGGGGCACCGGTCACCGGATCGGGGCCCTCGGTGCCCCGTGGGTAAGGCCCGAAGGATCGGACATACTCTTCTCGACGCTCGAGGGGCTCGAGCGGGCGATTCGTTCGGCGAGGGTCAAGACGGACGCAGTTGAGTCTCTCGTGGTGGATGGCGCCTTCGGGATCCTCTCTTCGAAGGAGAGTGCGGCGCGCCTCGCAGCTCTCCTTCCACTCTTCGCCTCCGAGGAGCTCCAGGTCGTTTTGGTGAGCGACCCCTTCACGGAGTCCGTCGGCCGATGGGTCGACATGCACATGCACAGGGCCGTCTTCCTCCCCGCCGAGGCACCGGGGGGGGCGCCACCCTCGTCGCCCGCAGAGCGGGGAACGCTCCAGGTGGTGACATTCGAGGAGGAGGTCGAGAGGGTCCTGCCCCGCGTGGTGGAGAGGCGTCTCTCGGAGGGGAAGCGGCATGTGCTCATCTTTGCCCGCTCCTACGATCGGGCTGCGGATCTCGGCGACCTGATGACCCTGTACGGATCGGCCGTGGGTCGGCCCGGGGAGAGGGAGCGAGAGGTGTGGCTCGGGGTGGATCCGCTCGAGGCCCGGCCATCACTCGCGAGTGCGGTGGATGAGGATGTGGCGATCATCTCCACCGACGTTCCGGCTGACGCGGACGAGCTGGATCGCCGCCACAGGCGGCCGAGGGAGGGCGACGCGATCCTGGCCCATCCGCACGAGCTCCCGCACCTGCGCCAGATGGCCCGGGAGGCGGGTTACACGCTCGCGCCAACTGCCGCCCCGTCTCCCTTCGCGAAAGGCGAGTCGAGCTTCAGATCGAGGCTGGCTGGCGCGATCGAGCGGGAGGATTTGGCGCCGTACCTGGCTCTGCTCGAGCCGCTCATCCGAGCGTACAGCGCGGTGGAGGTGGCGGCCGCGCTGGCTATACTCCTCAGGCAGGCGGAGCGGGGCGGTGGAGGAAGTGGCGCGGTGGAGCCCCAGGGCGCGAAGGCCGTCGGGCCGGGAGACCGGCCACCGGCGTGGACCAAGCTCTTCCTGAGCGTTGGGAAGCGGGACGGGATCCAGGCGGGAGACCTCCTCGGAGCGGTCACAGGGGAGGCCGGAATCGCGGGTAAGGAAGTGGGGCGGATCGAGGTTCGGGAATCCTACTCGCGGATCGAGGTGCACGACCCCGTGGCGGAGAGGGTGATCCGGGCGCTGAACGGAAGCTCGATCCGCGGGAGGAGCGTGCGCGTCGACTACGATCGCGGAGCGGGGGAGTCGATGGATGCGCCGCCCCTCCGAAGGAAGCGTGCCCCGAAGCGCAAGCGTGGTGGCTGAGGCAGACGTCGTAGCGGTGCTCCCCGTCCGGAGGAAAGCGGATGCGCTGCCGCTCCCGGAGCACGGGACGGCATCTCGCCTCCGGCCTTGGCTCGAGTATCATGCGCGGATTCGGGCCTCCTCCGGCCGCGGCCGGGAAGCTAGCGTAGGAGGAAGAAACTTTCGCAGGTGCCCTCCGGGGACACCGGTTGATCGTGGGCATCGACGACCCTCGCGAGATTGCGGGTGCCGTGCTGGGGCGAATGCGGGCCGGGTCGCGCCGTTGATGGATTCCGGGGACGGCGGCACGTGGGACGCGCTGAGGGCCCCCCTTCCACGACCGTTCCGGGTGGCGACGCGGTGCGTTGCGGACTTGCGGTTGACGGCGTCCGGCGTCGGGCTCTCTCGCTATACTTCCGGTACTTCTCCTGACTCGGCGCAAGGAGCCGATCCGCCGACACCCAAATTCCCTTCCGCCCGGGAGCGGGTGGCGAGGAATCTCTTCGCACGGAATGCGATGCCCAAGCATGTGTCACCGAAGACTGGCGGGGCCGAAGCGGGCGGAGATGTTCGCTTGACGATGCACTTCCCGAGAAGACACGATCGGGGGCGAGTGCTTCTCCTTCTGCGGTTTCGGGAATGGAATCCATGACGCGGCCAGCCACGTATACTCGAGGGGAACGATCCGAGCTGCGGCTCCGCGCGCGGGAGGGGCAGTCCCTCCTCTGTCCGCGCTGTGCGGTTCCGCTCCTCGCGCGCGCGATCCACCCTACCCCGCAGGTCAGCTATGTGAGAACTCGGGTCTGGTGGTCGTGCGAGCGTTGCGGGAGGAGTACCGTCCTGGACGACTGGACCCGTCGGCACGGACGCGACGATCGGGCTCGGGACCTCACCGACGAGGGGGACGTCCCCCTACGCCCCGGGGGCGAGGCTCGGCCGGAGCGAAGGCTGGGAGGGACGGCCCGCTCCGACGATGCATCGACGACGTCGGTGAGCTCCGGTGAGCCGCGGCCGTCGGCGGGCCGCCCGACTTCTTCCCCCCCCGGAGGCGGCACAGCGCTCTCCCGCCACTGACACTCGATCATGACACCCATCGTCCACAATATCGACCCGTTTCTCATCCAGTTCACGGAAAGCTTCGGAATCCGGTGGTATTCCCTTCCGTACATGCTGGGGATGCTCTTCGTTTATCTCTCGCTACGCGGGGCGGCCCGGTCGGGAACGATTCGGAACCTGACCCCGGAGGTCGCAGAGAGCTTCGCTCTCGCCGCCATCCTCGCCGCCCTGATTGGGGCGCGCTTCTTCCACGTCTTCGTATTCGAGTACAGCCTCTACGGCTTCGATCCGTTCGCATGGATCGCCGTCTGGCGCGGGGGCCTGGCCTTTCATGGGGGGTTGGCCGGCGTGCTCCTTGTGATCGCCTGGTTCACCCACAAATACGATCTCACCCTTTACCAGTTCACCGACCGGCTCGCGATTCCGGTCGCCCTCGCCCTGGCCTTCGGGCGGATCGCCAACTTCATCAACGCCGAGATGTACGGAACACCCTACGACGGCGCGTTTTGCGTCGATTATTCGCAGAGCGAATACATGGCGAACCCCCCGGTGGGATGCCGCCATCCCACCCAGCTCTATGAGTCCGCGAAGAATTTTGGGATGGCCGGGTTGTTCGCCTCGATGCGCCAGTGGTTCCGGCCGCCGCCCGGCGTGATTACCTGGGCGTTCTTTGCCTACTACGGATGGGTCCGCTTCGGGCTCATGTACTTGCGTGAGGAGGAGCGCGTGTGGCGAGGGTTGACCCTATCTCAGATCTTCTCGGCCGGCATGGGGGTGCTCGGAGTCGTCATGCTAGTCGTGGTGGTCGTGCGGTGGTCGAAGGGGCGGGGGGCAGCGTCGCCGCTGTGAAGGCGGCGCTCGATCCGCGGGCAGCCTTCATGGCACCGGATCGCTGACTCCGCTTCGCAGGAAGACTGCCGGGCCGTCCAAGGGGAGTTCGGCGATACTCCCCGCCATTCGGTGCTTCCTCGTCAGTTCCCCCAGGAAAGTCGCGTGAGTTCCGCCCGAGTAGCGCCTAAGGACAAGTCGAATCTGCTCTCCCGGAGACGCGCTGCCAGTGATGTCACCCGAGAAGAAGAGTGCTCCGCGCCTCTCCCACCACCCGGTGATCGATCCGTCCGCGCTCGCCCGGATATTCAGGCTTACACCCTGCCCCGCTGTGATTTTCTGCAGGCTGCCGGCTCCGTGCCACGTTCCCGTTACGCTCACGGCATCCAAGTTCGTGGCCGAATCACACGCCGACACGACGAGGGCCACGGCGGCGACCCGCGACAATCGCTTCCAAAGCCGCATCGTCTTCCGTCCTCGACCTGCCGGGGTGTTGGCGTGCGAACGAGTTGCATCCTGCGGGCCGGCGAGGGGTCCGGGCAAGTTGCACAGGGCTCCGGCACCTCGCCCGGCATGCGTGTGTGGGAAGCGCGGTCTGCCAGCTGGGGTCGCCCGCTCCCGGCGGTGCGGAGCGCCTTGGCGTGGAGGAGCGAGGAGCCTCGGGGGAGGAACTTTCGCCGCACCGGGTCCCGCGGAATGCGCACGGCGCCGTCTCGAGGGCGCCCGACCTCGCGCCTCCAGCCTTCCGAAGGGGGAAGCCGGGGAGTCGTCCCGTGCCTCTCGCCCCGGAGCCAGCCGATGACCGCGTGAGCCCAGGATGGCTGGACGTGCGCGATGCGATCTCTAGCGCCCCGCCCGCGGAGATGCCATTCTGGATGCTACTCACACACTTGTCGTGGGGAGGGAGTCCGAAGGTGGCCCCCTCTCCGGCCCCAATTCAACGCAAGGAGGGACCGTGCCGACTCACTCAACACGCCAGCGGTTGGCTGCGCTCGCCACGCTGCTCGCCATGGCTACGATCACCGGTTGTAGCTCGCCTGAGATCGCCGCGGAGCCGGGAGAAATGTCGCAGGGCAGCATGGGCAGTTCGCAATCGGGGATGCTCGTCCACGATGGCCAGGAGCTGTATGGGCACTACAACCAGCCGGAGCCCTTCCCGCAGCCGCTCCCCGACGACGATCACAGCCACAGCGGGTGGACGTGGGGATCCATGGGCGCGGTTTATGCTGAGAACCCCGACAAGATCTGGATCGCGACGCGGGGCGAGCTTCCCCTCCCGTCGGGGAATGCACCCTTTACTCCTTACGCCCTGATCGAGCCATCTCGAGGCAACGCTCCACCCACCGACGACAACGGGAATCGGGGTTACGAGCGGAGATATCTCCATGTGATGATCGCCGTGAACTCGGATGGAGAGCTCGTCGAGTACTGGCCGCAGCACGATGCGCTCTTCGATGTCCGGGGCGGGCGCGGTCCGCACAAGATCAAGATCAACCCCTACGACAGTGACAAGCATATCTGGGTGGTGGATGACAACCTCCACCAGATTCACAAGTTCACCTACGAGGGAGAGCTCGTTCTGACGCACGGCGAGCGGGGGGTATCCGGGCGTGGCCCGAACAACTTTGCGCGGCCGACGGACATCGCATGGCTCCCCGACGGCACGTACTTCATCAGCGATGGCTACGTGGGCACCCGCGTCGCGAAGTATGACGCCGACGACAGCTTCATCATGGACTGGGGACAGGAGCCCGCGGACCCGGCGAACCCAGGCCCCTACGAGTTCGACACCGTGCACGCGATCACGATCAGCGAGGACCGCCTCCTCTACGTATCCGACCGGGCACACGCGCGGATCCAGGTGTTCGACGAGAACGGAGAGTTCCAGTTCATGTTCCCGACCGGGCCGCGGGGTGAGTCGCTCCCGTATGCGGTCGAGGTCATGAGCGACTCGTCGGGAGAGGAGGTCCTCTGGATCGCAGACGGGGGCACGGGTCGCATGCTCAAATTCGATCTTGAGGGGAACTTCCTCTACGGCTGGGGGACGCCGGGGAACGAGTACGGGCACTTCAACGGTCCGCACTCGATCACGACCGATCAGGACGGGAATCTGTACATCGCGGAGGTCTTCGCCGGGAGAGTGCAGAAGTTCGTCCCGAGGTCTGGTGCCGACCCCCGGAAGCTGGTGGGCCAGCAGCTGCGTGAGTACAATTGAAGGCTAGGGAATCACGGGGGGGAGGCTCGGGGCACTGCGGTGCCCCGAGCCTCCCCCTTGGACTGATCGATTCAGCTATGTCGTCGGCGAGGCAGAGTCGGGTCCGCAGCAAGCCCCGCTCCACGTCGAGGAGGACGGTGGTCGATCGGCGCCGGAGCCCGCGCTAGAGCGACCAGCGCGTGAAGTACCCTAGGATGAGCGACGTGCCCCCCGGGAGATTCTGTCCCCGGAGCGCTACTCGGAGCCCGAGGCTCACGGCGCCGGCGCCGACGGCGTAGGAAAGTCGCGGCATCACTTGGTGAAGCGACCGTTCCGCTGTTCGAAGAGGGATGCCCTCGATCACGGGAGTGGTGACGCTCGTCATCCCCTCGATGGTGAGCTGCGCGCCGACCCGGCCAACGGTCCCCCCGATCTGCGCGAGGTAGAACGCCTCGTCGGCGTAATCCCTCTTCGCGGGTTCATTCGGCTCCCGCCACCGGTATCCTGCCCAACCGCTCACGTACAGATCGGCGGGCCAGAAGGAGCGCCCGAGTTCACCGATCACCTCCCAGTCGGTCTGGCCGTCCCCGAGCGGGATGACCTCGGAATCCACGGCGAAGTCTCCGACGCTGACCTTCGTGCCACCCCGGATCGAGAAGGGAAGGTCGGATCCGAGGTACCGGAGGGGCGCGATCCGCAGGTAGAGCTTCGTGTCGCCGATCCCGGAACGGAGGCGATCGGCTCGGAAGTCGTCGTAACGGAGCCGGTGGTAGGGCAGCTGAATCCATCCGTCCACCCCGGGGAGAAGCCCGCCTGCCAGGGTCAGGAAGGCGGAGGTACTCACCGCGTGACCTCCCGCGAAAAAGTCCCGGAGCTGGCCGTCGAACTCGAAGGCCTCCCGCGTGTCGAGGTAGTAGACCGATACGTCGGCCCACCCCTCGCCGGGTTCGGAAACCCACTGCCCCCCCACGGTTCCCGGGATGAGGCTGCCTGCGAACCACGCAACGCGGATTGCCCGACTCGTAGTCAACCGCATCCCTCCTCATTTGCCCGGCGAATCTCGAGGCCTAAATCCTGCTGGCCGTACCGTCCTTCCCTCCGGCGTATACTCCCTTCGGGCCCCAGAGGGCTCGACCGATCGATGTCTGCAGTCCGCTTGACATCACCGCTCCGAGAGCATAGCAATAAAGGGCTTACCACCCCGCGATTTCCTCGCAACCCCTTGCTCCTGAGGTTGACAATGCGATCTGTCGTCACGTTAGCAGCGCTTCTGGCGCTATCCGGCGGCGTCTCGGGCCAGATGCCCGATGTCGCCGAACCCTTCAAGGTGGGAACCTTCGAGTTCAGTGACGGGCCGGGCGTGGGACTCGTCTACCGGGACGCCCTGATCGCAGAGCTGAACGCCGCGAACTCCGCGCTCGAGACGGATCCGGCCTATCCGGCGATCCCGATGCCTGAGGATCTGATCGAGCTCATCGGCCGCTACGAGTACGGGCTCAAATACCGGCTCTACGAGATCACGAATTACCTGGTCGAGAATGGTCGACTCCAGGGGAGCGGTAGCGCGGACTTCGTCCACGACGTGGATGACATCCACATCCTGCCCCCGCTCCAGTATCCGGGGAAGATCCTGAACGCGGCCGTGAACTTCTACACCCACGTCAGCGAGGGTGCAGGTCCGGACGAGAGGGCCGCCGCCCAGCGCCAGCGGCGCGAGGATCGGGGCGTACCGTATCTATTCCTGAAGCCCGCACGCGGCGCGGTCATCACGACGGGCGACCCGATCGTGATCCCCTACGGCCGCGACCGTACGGATTGGGAGGTCGAGCTCGGAGCCGTGATCGGGACGACTGCTCAGTACGTGACCGCTGCCGAGGCGCAGGGCCACGTCTTCGGGTACATAGTCAGCATCGACGTCTCCGACCGGGGCGGGCGCCCGCCGGGAGGCTATGGCCAGGGCCAGGACTGGTTCGTCGGCAAGGGGCATCAGACCTTCGCGCCGCAGGGTCCGTGGATTGCCCCCAAGGAGTTCTTCGGGGACCCGATGGAGAACTTCCGGCAGACGCTGAGCGTCGGTGGCCAGATGCTCCAGGACTCAGGCCCCGGCGATATGATTCACTCGCTCTGGGAGCTCATCGAGTATGCCTCCTCGATCATCGCGCTTTACCCGGGTGACGTGATCAACAACGGAACCTCTGGGGGAACCCTGGGTGGCTCGACGGACGTTCGGGGCGATAGCGGGTACCTCCGGCCCGGTGAGGTCATCGAGGCCACGATCGATGGGATCGGCACGCTTCGCCACACTGCGGTTGCGGAGGAGCGGCCCGCAGGCGACATGGGCGTCAGACTGCCCCCGGTGAGCAGTTACCGGGACAACTGAGTCGGATCCTTAATCTTCGCGCGACGGTCGTAGTCCAGATCGACAGAGCGATGCGCCGGCCGGTTCCAAGAACCGGCCGGCGCATTTATTTGGGTGACGCGGTCCGCGGCTTCGGATGGGTGGCGGCGCGAGCGTGACAGGGGGGGAGCGTGGGGGTATTTTCCGTTCCGCCTTTCCCGCCTTTCCCGGCGGGCCGCGCGAGAGACTTCTTGGGGCGAGGGAACCGGATCGCTCTGGGAGTAGAGATTTGCCCCGGCCGGTCCGTGCCCGTGGAGGGCGCCCCTGAACCTCTCGGAACGGCAGTCTCTCACGATCTCATCCGACGGAGGGCGAGGGTGCTCCCGCACTCTCTCGACCGGCCGGCAGCGTCGGCAACGGTCACTGACGTGCCTTGGGCATCGCGACTCCTCCCGCTCTCGGGGCTCGTCGCAGTGGCCCCAGCCGGTCGGGGCGCGGGGAGCGAGAGAACGCTTTCTTCCGGGGAAAACCCGGGGATGCCAATGACTCCGAATCGGGAGCTCCCAGCATGATGACGCCGCTCCGGCGGATCACGGTCATCCTCCCGGGGGCACTCCTCTTCCTCGTTGTGCTCGCGGGCGATTCGCTCGCGCAAGTCACGCGAACGGAGATCAGCGTGGCGGAGTCCCCCACGTTTGGCGGCGAGCACTTCGGCGACGTCGGCGCGTACGAACGCCTCCGAGGCACGGTTCACGGCGAGATCGATCCGGCCGACCGGAGGCACCAGGGGATCGTCCACCTCGGGTCCGCTCCCCGAAATGAGCGGGGACGAGTGGAGTACAGCGCCACGGTGGAGATCTACCGGCCCGCGGAGATGGGGCGATGGAATGGGGTGCTCTACTACACGGTGCCGAATCGCGGCCGGTCGCGGGTCCCGGACCGCGCGCTCCTAGAACGGGGATTTGCCTTCGTGATGGTGGGTTGGCAGGGCGACCTCGCCTCCACCGAGACGAACATCGCCGCCGCACTTCCCACGCCAGGGAATCCGGATGACTTCCCGATCGTGGGCACCGCCGTCGAGGAGTTCATCTTCGGGGACAACGAGGCGATCTCGACGGCCAGGCTCACCTATCCTGCCGCATCGCTCGACCCAGCCGGGGCAAGCCTCACGGTTCGAGGAACCCAGGCCGGTCCCCGGGCGTCCCCGACGGACCTCCACTGGAGCTACGAGGGTCCGAGCCGGATCCGGATCGAGCGACCCGCCGGATTCGACGGCGGAGCGATCTACGAGTTCATCTACGAGGCGCGCGACCCCATCGTCATGGGCCTCGGGTTCGCAG
Organism: Longimicrobiales bacterium; assembly: GCA_965206975.1. Lineage (GTDB taxonomy): Bacteria > Gemmatimonadota > Gemmatimonadetes > Longimicrobiales > Gaopeijiaceae > JAAXGI01. Next base: position 1,598,751 of record OZ242253.1, read on the forward strand.
CGATGCGGGATGCGATCTCGCTCTTCCGCTACGAGACGGCGGATGGGGAGGGAAACGGGAACCCATTCTTCTCCGAAGGGCCCCCGAGGACGGTGCTCTCCATCGGGATCTCCCAGAGCGGAAGGTATCTGAGGGATTTCCTCTACCAGGGGTTCAACGAGGATCTCGCGGGGCGGATCGTCTTCGACGGGATGCACGCGGATATCGCCGGCTCCCGAAAGACCTTTACGAACTACGAGTTCGGTCAGCCCGGGCGCTGGCAGAAGCAGCACGAGGACCACCTCTTTCCAGGGGACCAGTTCCCCTTCACCTACTCGACGCTCACCGATCCGGTCAGCGGACGGACGGACGGACTCCTCGTCCGGTGTTCGGTGACCCGGACGTGCCCGAAGATTATCCACACGGACGGTGAGGCGGAATTGTGGCAGGCCCGCGCCTCGCTCGTCGTCACGGATCCCGTGGGGCGGGATGTGGTGCTCCCCGAGAACGTCCGCGCCTACCTCCTGGCGGGGACCGAGCACGGCGGGGGCGGGGGCGTGCATGTGGAGTCGCCCACCCCCGGTATATGCCAGAATGTCCGGAATCCCATGGATCTGGGCCAGATCCGGACCGCACTCACCGTTGCGCTTCACGAGTGGGTGGAAGATGGGGTCGAGTCGCCACCGAGCCGCTTCCCCTCAGTTAGCGGCGGTGGGCTCCGCCACGCGGCGGAGATCGGGTTTCCGGAGATCCCGGGCGTAATCTACTCGGGAAGCTACAACCCCCTTCGCCTCCTCGATCACCGCTCGATCCCGCCCAGTCAGGGGGACTCGTACGCGGTGCTCGTCGGACGCGTGGATGCGGACGGGAACATGATCGACGGAGTGAGGCACCCGAATCTCGCCGTGCCAATCGGAACGTACACGGGCTGGAATCTGAGGCGGGAAGGGTTCGCCGAGGGGGGTCAGTGCGGGGGATCCGGTTCCTTCATCCCCTTCGCCGCCACTGCGGTCGCTCGCCGGGCCTCGGGGGACCCGAGGCTTTCGATCGAGGAGCGCTATCCTACGCACGATGGGTACGTCGAGGCGGTCTCGCACGAGGCGGAAGCGCTCGTCGAGGAGCGGTTCCTCCTCCCGGGCGACGCGGCGGAGATCGTCGAGCGGGCCCGGATCAGTTCGGTGGGGAGAGAGCGTTGAACGAGGGGGCGGCGCTCGCCGGTCCCGGACCAAAACGGAGTAGCAGAACATGTCCTTGAGCCTGAGGCTACACCCCGGTCGAGTCCTAGTCGCCGCACTCCTTGCAGCGACTCCCGTCCACGCCCAGATGTCGAACGATCCCTTCGAGACGCCGCTCTCGGCGAACGGGGATGTGATCCGGGTCGACTATGAAGAATTTACCGAGATCCCGGATGTCGGGGGCGAGACGTCCCGGATGATGCAGCTTCAGGATGAACCGGTAAGCGGCCGGATGTTCCTGAACGGGATGCGTGGACCGATCTACACCATCGGCTACGATGGAAGTATCGCCATGTACCTCGATATCAGCGCCCCTGCGTGGGGTGTCGCCGTCGAGTCCGGCGGGCGGGAGCGCGGCTTTCAGAGCTTCGCGCTTCACCCGCAGTTCGGGGAAGCGGGCACCCCGGGTTACGGGAAGCTCTACGCCTGGACGGACACGAACAACCCCGCCCCGGCCCCCGACTTCGTCTCGGGGGGTGGGGAGGACTCGCACGACACCGTCCTCCTCGAATGGACGGCGAGCGATGCCTCCGGCGCGCGCTACGGCGGGGAGGCGCCCCGGGAGGTGATGCGCTTCGAGCAGCCATTCGGGAACCACAACGGTGGGCAGATCGGCTTCAACCCGCTCTCTTCGCCGGGGGATGCAGACTTCGGGCTCCTCTATATGGGAGTTGCGGACGGGGGGAGCGGCGGGGATCCGCTCGATCTCTCTCAGAACCTGGCCTCGGGGTTCGGGAAGATCTTCCGCATCGATCCGCTCGGTTCCGACAGCGCGAACGGAGCGTACGGGATCCCGGCGGACAACCCCTTCGCGGGCGACGGCGATCCCGATACGCTGGGCGCGATCTACGCCTACGGCGTCCGAAACCCGCAGCGATTCGGGTGGGATCCGGAGAACGGGAACCTGTTTCTCGCGGATATCGGGCAGAACATCGTGGAGGAGCTCAGCATCGTGACGCGGGGGGCGAACCTGGGGTGGAATGACTGGGAGGGAAGCTACCGATTCATCAGCCGCCAGGCGGTCGATCTCGCTGCGTCGAGGAGCGACCCGAGCGTTACTTACCCGGTCGCGGAGTATGGGCAGCTCGATCCTTTCTTCCAGCCCCAGTCCGCCGCTTCCGGAGTCTACGTCTACCGGGGAGCCGAGATCCCCCAGCTCGCGGATCTCGTGCTCTTCACGGATCTTCCGAGCGGGGAGATCCTTCACATCGACGCGGACGACCTCCCCGAAGGGGGTCAGGCGGAGATCGGTCGGGTGCTCCTGAACGACGGGGGTGAGGCCAGGACGATCCTCGATATCGTGCGGGCGACGAATCTGGAGCAGGGACGTGACCCAGCGACTCGCGTGGATCTCCACCTGGCGGCAGGTCCGGGCGATCAGGTCTTTCTCCTGAACAAGCACGACGGGATCCTGCGGCGCCTGGTTCCGGACGTCGATCCTTGACCCGGACGGGAGTGGCGCGTCAGGGCCCAGGGGCCGGGGCTGTCCGGGTCGGGAAGGCGGGTCCGCGACGCCCGCCGGAGGAGAGGCTGCCATCCTGCGCCAACGAGGATCTACGGCACCCGAGCTGAAGGGGGGCACGGCGATCGCGGCAGGATCGCCGCCGGTCGCGGCCGCGTGTTCGGTCCTCCTCCGGTGGCTCAGGGTCGTCGGTGCCGCTCACTACAGCTCTCCGACCGATGCGGAGCAGGGGCCGCGAGGCATTCGGTATTCGGGAGGCGCGCCGTCAGGCTCCCTCAGCAGACGTCCCCGAGCACGCCACCGCCGCCACAGTAGCTCACATCCTGGAGTTGGACCCGCAGCCCGTCCGGATCCGTGAAGTAGAGTTCGGGCGTTCCACCGGGGGCTCCTCCCCGATTCGGCATCCGCATGCTCACGTATGATATGAGGGGCACGCTGGCAGCCTCTCCCTCGGCCCGCGGGCGGATCCCGTAGTCGGCCAGCGTGGCCAGGATCGCCTCCGTCTCGAACCCCTCCGTGGCGAGGCAGACGTGGTTGATCAGCCCGCCGCCGGAGCCGCCGGTGAACATGAGGAACTGGGTGCCGCCGCCGTCGATGTCCAAGGCGGCCGCCGCCGCTTGGTACACCTGGGCACGGGCCCCGAAGACGTCTCCGTAGAAGGCGTTCGCGCGCTCCGGGTCGGCGACGTTGTTCGTGAAGTGGTTGAGATCGCGCACCGGGATGAGCCCGGCCGAGTCCGTCGCCTCCACCGGTCCGCAGGTGTTCCCCAGAGGCCCACGCCCTCCGCAGTGGCTCGGGTCCACGATCTGAAGGACGATCCCGTGCGGATCGCCGAGAAAGAGCTCCCGCGTTCCTTCCGGCCCACCTCCCCTCTCCGGCCCGCGGAGCTCCGTCCAGCTCTGCATCGCCGGATCCGCCGGGGCACCCTCTCCCGCGTGACGCACCCCGTGGCCGGAGAGCTCGTCGATCGCGCGCGCGACGTCCAAGGCCTCGACGGCGATCCCCATCCGGCCGATCCCGGGCGCCGCCCCGGGAGAGACAGGCCGAAGCGCAATGTACTGGGGGCCGTCCCCGATGCGAAGGACGATGGTCCGGCCCTGGCGCGCCTGGACGGGGAGGCCAAGGAGGCCCTGGTAGAAGTCGAGCGAGCGCTCCGGATCCGCGACGTCGAGGACCGCGTGGTTCAGGCTCGCGGCGGCGAGCCTCCGGCGCGGGATGAGGGGCCCGAGCCCCGGGAGGGCCGCGGCCGCGGCGACGGACGTGAGGAAGGCGCGGCGGTCCACCATAGCGCTCATCGATCGACTCCTTGTCACCTGTGCATGGAGATCAGATCCAGCCCACCACCCAGAGGACGTATACGGCTGCCATCGAAAAGATGCCGTTGACGAGCGTTACCCCCCCGTAGGAGAGGAGCGCGGAGCGGAGGGGCATCCGAGAGAGCGACGTGCAGACCCAGAAATAGCTCGAGTTCACGTACTTGATGATGATCGAGCCGGCGGCACCCGCGAGCATCGTTGCCTCCGGCGAGAGGCTCAGGGTGTCCATCATGGGGGCTGCGATTGAGGCGGCCGTGATCACGCCCACCGTCGTGGATCCCGTGATCATGTTTCCGACAATCCCGAGGACGAAGGGGAGGAAGATCGGGGGCAGCCCCGTGAGTGCGACGGTGTTCGCGATCGCCTCAACGGCGGGCGTCTCGCGGAGGATCTGGCTCAGCGAGCCGCCGAGCCCCGTCACCATGATGATCATCGCGGAGGCGCGGAGGCCCTCCTCGATCCAGCCGGACGTCCGGTCGACCCTGTTCTCCGGCTTCGTGTTCCGGTATGCGAGGAGCACGCCGATCCCCAGCGCAACCACCGGCCAGCCGAGGTAGAGGAGCGCCGCATTCAAGAAGTGCTCCGGCGGAAGCGTGAGTCCCGCGATACTCTGGCTAGCGATCAATACCAGTGGGATCAGGATCGGTGCGTAGGCCCGCCAGGTCGTCGGGAGGTCCGCCTCGCGCCCCTGATCCACGAAGGACTGGCCCACGAACTCGTCCGAGGGTGGGGAGTCGATCCTCGGCCCGACGATGAGTGCGAAGACCCAGCCAGCGAGCGCGCCCACGAGACACGAGATGGAGCCGAAGAGGATCACGGTTCCCAGGTCCGCACCCACGAGCGCGACGGCTGCGAGGGGGCCGGGGGTGGGAGGCACCATCGCGTGTGTGAGCTGCATCGCGCCGACGAGCCCCGTCGCCATCACGCTCATGCTCACGCCGGTCTGTATTGCGGCCGAGTGCACGAGTGGGTTCAGGATGACGTAGCCGACGTCGGAGAAGATCGCGAGACCGATCACGAATCCGCTCAGCGTGAGCGCGAGAGGGGTTCGGCGCTTTCCCACCCAGCGGATCATCGTCTCGGTGATCTTCTCGACGGCGCCCGTGTGCTTGAGCGCCTCGGCGAGAACCGAGCCCAGGACGATGATGACCGCGATCCCCTGGATCGTCCCGCCGAATCCTTCCTCGAAGGCGGTGATGAAGAGTTCCCGGTCGACCCCGGGGAGGAGCGCGAAGAGGAGGATCGGGACGAGAAGCGCGATGAAGACGTGCCACTTGAGGCGCGTGATCGCGAGGAAGAGGAGTGCGACGACCGCAATGAGGCCGCCGAGGGCCGTAAGTATGCTCTCGGTAATCACCGTATCTTCACCGCGGACCGAAGAAGCGTGATCGGGTGCACGGGTCTGCGCCCGGTCCCATGCGATATCTGCTGCCGGCACGACACCCCGGTCGCGGCGATGAGCGCCTCGCCCTCCGCCCCGTCCACCGCGGGGAAGAGCCTCTGGCTCCCGACCTTCATCGAGAGCTCGTAGTGCTCGCGCTCGAAGCCGAAGGAGCCCGCCATCCCGCAGCACCCCGCGTCGAGCACCTGAAGCTGCGGGCCGGCGATCGCCTCGAGGAGGGCGACGCTCCCCTTTAGTGCCCCTGCGGCCTTCTGGTGGCAGTGGCCGTGGAAGAGGACGGGCCTGTTGAGGACGCCCGAGTCGGGTTCGAGGGCGAGGCTCCCGCCCGAGAGCGCCTCGGCCAGTAGATCGTCGACGAGCCGCACCTGGCTCGAGATCGCCTCCGCCTGCTCCCGCTCTTCCGGACGGAGGCCGATGAGTTCGTCGGTGAGGGTCAGGACGCACGAGGGCTCGGCCCCGACGATCGGGACGCCCTGAAGGGCGGCGGGTCCGAGCTCGGCGATCAGGTGGGCGTGTGCCGAGCGAGCCTCCGCGAGCAGACCCTTCGAGATGAGTGCCCGGCCGCAGCAGACGTTGCCGGCAAGCTCAACCTCCCACCCCGCTGCCTCGAGGAGCTCGATCGCCGCCTGGCCGATCTCGGGCTCCGTGTAGCTCGTAAAGGAGTCCGCCAGGAAGACGAGCCTCCCCCTTCCCCCCGGCGCCCCCTCGCGCTCACCCCTCCCCCTCCCTGTCTTCGAGCGGGCGCGGAACCAGCGGGGGAGCGTGTCCCGCCGAAAGGGCGGGAGGGGACGCCGCCGGTCGATGCCGACCGTCCGCTCAAGGAGTACCCGAAGGGGTGCGACCGCGCCGGGGAGGTTCGACAAGGGCGCGAGCGCCGAGCCGATCCGGTTCAGCCTCCGGACATGCCCGAAGATCCGGGAACGGAGGGGGACACCGTGAACGGCGTACTTATGGGCCAGCGCCTCCGACTTCATCGCCGCCATGTCCACCGAGAGCGGACATTCCGTCTTACACGCCTTGCACTCGAGGCAGAGGTCGAGGATCTCGTGGAGGCGGGGGTCCGCGAGCGCCCTCGAGGGATCCGGTTCGGAGAGTGCCTTGACGAGCGCGTTCGCCCGCCCGCGCGTCGAGTGCTCCTCGTCTCGCGTCGCCATGTAGGAGGGGCACATTACGCCGCCCGCGCCCGGCGACTTCCGGCATGCGCCGATCCGCATGCAGCGATTTGCGGCCCCGCGCATCCCTTCCTCGAAATCGAAGTCGAAGTGGGTGTCCAGCGGGGGGGCTGGGCCGAGCGCGGGCTCCCGCAGGTGATCGGTGATCGAGGGTGTCCCGAGCTTCTTCCCCGGGTTCAGCCGGCCGGCCGGGTCGAAGATCCCCTTGACCCTTGTCATCACCGCGTAGAAGTCGTCGCCGAAGAAGCGCCGGTTGAATTCCCCCCGGGCGAGGCCGTCCCCATGTTCGCTGCTGTTCATCCCGCCGAACTCCTCGACCAACTCGAGGACGGCCTCTGCGACCTCGCGCATCTTCCCGACCTCGCCGGAGCGGGTCAGGTCCATGAAGGGGCGGATGTGGAGGGTCCCCGCGGATGCGTGGCCGTAGAAGCCGGCGCGAAGTGCGCGCGCCTCGAGGATCCCCTCGAAGCGCCTCGTGAATTCGGCGAGCCGCGCCGGATCCACGGCCGTGTCCTCGACGAAGGCGAGGGAGCGCTCTCGGCCCTCGCCCGCATTCATGAGGAGTCCGAGACCCGCCTTCCTGAGCTCCCGAAATCCCTTCTGCTCCCTGGGCGTCGGGGCCTGCACGAGCGCATAGCCGTGCCCCTCCCCTGCCCACCGCTCGCGGAGCGCCTCCATCCCGGAGCGCGCCTCCTCCTCGGATTCCCCGTAGAACTCGACCCAGAGGATCGCGCCCGGGTCCCCCTCGAGGTGGCCCGTCAGGTGGCCGTGGACTGGCGAGCTCCGCGCCAGGTTCAGGATCATCCGGTCGACGAGCTCGACGGCCATCGCCCCGCACCCCATCGCGGATGGGGCGGCCGCGATCGCATCTCCGATCGACTCGAAGTGGCCGACGAGCGCCGCGATCGCCCTCGGCTTCTTCACGAGACCCACCGTGGCCTCGACCGTGACGGCGAGCGTCCCCTCCGAGCCGACGACGAGGTGAGCGAGATTGAAGGGCCCTGCCTCGGGGAGCATCCGCTCGAGGCGGTAGCCGCCCGAGCGGCGCCAGTGCGCGGGGATCGCACGGCGGATCGCCTCCGCATTCCCCTCGATCAGGGGCGGGATCTCCCGGTAGAGCCCTCCCTCGAGCGTATCCGCCCCCGCGCACCGTGCGATCTCCTCGGGCGAGGCCTCCCCGAGCACGGCCCGGCTCCCGTCCGAGAGGACGACGCGGAGGCTCTCCACGTGGTCGATCGTCATCCCGTAGCGGGCTGAGCGTGCCCCGCAGGAGTTGTTCCCGATCATCCCCCCGACCGTGGCCCGGTTCCCGGTCGAGGTATCGGGCGCGAAGAGGAGCCCGTGGGGAGCGGCGGCCCGGTTGAGATCGTCCTGGACGAGCCCGGGCTCGACGACCGCGGTCCCGGTGCCTGGGTCGAGCTCGACGAGGCGGTTCATGTGGGCCGAGAAATCGAGAACGATCGCGCGGCCCGCCGTCTGCCCTGCGAGGCTCGTCCCGCCCCCCCGGGGGAGGATCGGGACGGCGAAGCGGCGGGCCGTATCGACGGCGGCCACGACATCGTCCGCATCCACGGGGTAGACGACCCCGATCGGCTCGATCGCGTACATGCTCGCGTCCGTGGCGAAGAGGTGCCTCGAGTACGCGTCGAAGCGCACCTCGCCTCGGACGAGGCGTCTCAGCTCTGCCTCGATCTCGCGGCCGGGAGGCGCTTGGCCCGGCGCTTCCCGGCTCCCCGGAGTGGGCCCTGTCACCTGGATCATCTCGGAAAGACTCCTCCCCGTCCCGTCGGGACGGGGCCGGCTCGACGAATCGAAGGTGCACCGCGGGGGCGCTTCCTTGACACCCTTCCCGGGGCGTTCCTACTCTCCCTTGCCCTCCCTCCGGCCCGGCCCGCGGGTCCGGTTGCCCTCACTTCATCCTCCCGATCCCCATGCCCGAGTATCGAAGCGGCCGCCACTTCCTCCAGATCCCCGGCCCGTCCAACGTCCCGGAGCGCGTCCTCCGCGCGATGGCGCGGCCCACGATCGATCACCGGGGCCCCGAATTCGCCGCGCTCGCGCGGGAGATCCTCAAGGGGTTGCGCTGGCTCGTCGGGACGAAGGGTCATGTGGTCGCCTACCCCTCCTCCGGGACGGGGGCGTGGGAGGCGGCGCTCGTCAACACGCTCTCCCCCGGGGACCGCGTCCTGATGTTCGAGACCGGCCACTTCGGAGTGGAGTGGGCAGGAGTGGCCCGGCGCCTCGGCCTTGAGGTGGAGCTGGTGGAGGGCGACTGGCGGCACGGCGTGGACCCCGGGGTTGTGGAGGTGCGGCTCGGACGCGACCGACCCGGAACGTATCGGGCCATTTGTGTCCTGCACAACGAGACTTCGAGCGGAACGATATCCCCCATAGCGGAAATCCGACAGGCGATGGACCGCTCCGGCCACTCGGCCCTCCTCATTGTGGATACGATCTCATCCCTAGGCTCGGTGCCATACCGGCACGACGAATGGGGCGTGGACGTCACGGTGGCGGCTTCGCAGAAGGGGCTGATGCTCCCCCCCGGGCTAGCCTTCACGGCGGTCAGCGAGAGGGCTATCGAGGCGTCGCGGAGGGCGACGCTCCCCCGCTCCTACTGGGAGTGGGGGCGGATGATCGCCGAGAACGAGCGGGGCTTCTTCCCCTACACCCCGGCGACGAACCTCCTCTACGGGCTGAAGGAGTCGGTCGCGATGTTTCGCGAGCAGGGACTCGAGGCGGTCTTTCACCGGCACGCGCGTCACGGGGAAGCGGCGCGGGCGGCCGTGACCGCGTGGGGCCTCGAGATCCAGTGCCTCGAGCCGGCCCGGTACAGCGATGTCCTCACCGGAGTCCGGATGCCTGACGGTCACGACGCGGACGCCTTCCGGCGGGTCGCCCTCGAGCGCTACGACCTCTCCCTCGGGACGGGCCTCGGGAAGGTCAGGGGGAAGATGTTCCGGATCGGCCACCTCGGGGACTTCAACGACCTCATGCTGATCGGAACCCTCGGGGGCGTCGAGTCCGCGCTCGCGCTGGCCGGCGTCCCGATACGGCGGGGCGGGGTCGATGCGGCGATCCGCTCCCTCGAGGGGGCGGCGTAGCCCCCCAATTCGCCTCGGGCGGCAGATCTCGAGAAGTGAGGCGCTTCCTCCTCTGGACGGCGGCAACGGGGCTCGCCCTCTCGGGGCTCGTCGTGGCGGTCTTCCTGGTGAGGGCCGCGATGCTCACGCCCGGGCCTCGGCCCGGGGGGGAGCCCCTCCCCTTCAGTTTCGATGAGCTCAGTGCTCCCGTGCGGCTCGCGGGCGCGCTCGGGCTACTCGCCGGTGAAGAGGGGTCCGCGGGGGAGGCCGGGGAGGAGGGCCGCCCCGGTCTCCCCGCCTTCCTCGAGGCGAGCTTTCCCCTCCTTCACGCCTCCCTCGATCGGGAGCTCGGAGCGAGCGGTACCCTCCTCTACGAGTGGCCCGGGGGCGAACCCGGGCTCGCCCCGATCCTCATTGCCGCCCGCCTTGAGACGCCCCCGTCCCGCCTCCCAGACCTGCGGTCCCCCGCGGCCGGGACGATCGACGGGGGGTTCATCCGCGGGTGGGGTGCGAGCGGCGGGACGGGATCGGCGCTCGCGGTCCTCGAGGGCGTCGAGGGGCTCCTCGCCGCCGGCTTCGCTCCCCGGCGGAGCGTGATCCTCGTCCTCGCGCGGGACCGGCCGGGCGATGGGGAGACGGCGGAGAGCGTGGCCGTCACGCTCCTCGACGAGCGGGGGCTCCGCCCGGCGTGGGTCCTCACCGACGGTCTCTACCTCATGTCGGGGTTCTTCCCGGGGATCCGCGATCCCGTCGGGATGGTGGCCGTCGCCGGCAAGCGGGAATTGGAGCTCCGCTTCACTGCGCGGGCGGAGCCGGGGAGCGCCTCCGTCCCGCCCCGGAGGAGCGCCGCGGGGATCCTCGGGGAGGCTGTGGGCCGGCTCGACGATGCCTTCGACCCGGAGATCGTGGAGCCGAATCTCGAGTTTCTCCGGACGCTCGGAGCGCATGCCGATCCCGGCACGAGGCTCCTGGTTGCGAACCTCTGGCTCCTCGGGCGGCCCTTCGCCCGCGCGCTCACCGAGCGCCCCTTCCTGAACGCCTTGCTTCGAACGACGGTCGTGGCCGATTCGATCCTGGTCGGTGCCCCGGGGAGAGCGCTTCCCTCCGAACTGTCGGTGCGCATCCGCCTGGGACTTGCCCCTTGGGATGAGCCGGAGCTCGCCCTCGAGCGGCTCCGGGTGCGCCTCCTCGATCTCCCCGTCGAGATCGAGCCCCCGGGGGACGCCTTTGGGGACGTATCCCCCAGGGGCGAGGCAGGCCTGCCTCGCCCCTCCGACTCGGAGGGCTTTCAGACGATCCGCGCCTCGATACACCGTTCCTTTCCGGACGTCGTCGCCGTGGTCCCGGCCGTAACTCCCTTCCCGACCGGGGCGAGACGCTACCGGGCTCTCGCAGATCAGGTATACGGCTTCACCCCGTTTCGTGTGGACGAGGAGGCGCTCCTTGCTGTACCGAGCTCACTCGGCCGGGTTCGCGTGGGAGTCTACACGGCCGCCGTACGCTTCTATGCGGAGCTCCTCGCCCGGGGCGCCGGGTGAACGCCGGGCCGGGTGAGGGGCTCGGACGCCTCGGGCTCCGAGAGGCACTCGCCGGGCACCGGAGCGCGGTCGCGATCGGGCTAGGCGCCCTCCTCCTCGCTGCCCTCTTCGTCGCGGCCTCGCTTCGCCGCCCCGAGCTTCCCACCTATCCCCCCTCCGCCCCGGGGCCGAGCCCGGCGGGGGACCGGCTCGTCGGGCCGAGGACGTATACGGTCGACGCCCGTCGCTCGGACCGCTGGCAGCTTTTCTCCTTCTCCGAGGGTGGCGTGGTGAAGGAGGGGGACGAATCAAGCTGGGACCTCGGATTTCGCCGGTTCCAGATGATTGTGAACGGGGGTGATGGATTTCGGGGCGAGGCCGGGGCGCTCGTCCTCGGCGCGGTTCCCCTCGACTCGATCACGGAGCTTCCCGTGCAGGGGTACGTCGGGACGCGGGTGGCCCGAGGCGACTCGATCGTCCCTCCCCTCGAGGACTGGTACTCGTATTCCTTCATGAGTCATCTTCTAAGATCGAAGGGAGATGCATACGCCGTTCGCTCGGCGGACGGCCGCTTCGCGGCCCTCCGCTTCCTCGGGTACTACTGCCCCGGGGCGCAGCCCGGATGCGTTACCTTCGAATACGTCTATCAGGGCTTGGGCGGGCCTGGGCTTCACCTCCGGCGGGCTGAGGCCGGCCGGGGTCGGTGAGGGGGGACGCGTCCGGGCGAGGGGAGCTTCCGGGCCTTGCCCCGGGGCCCGGTCCGGGGAGAGCTTCCCCGGCCCGGGCCGATCTAGGAGTCTGCGCCGCAGAACCCTGCGGCTATCTTTGGTGGCAGGGCATTGGGGAGGTTTGCGGCACACGGAGGGGGGTCAATGGGAACGACGTTTCGACCGTACGATCCGGAGCAGATGTTGCTGCTGCCTCCGGATCTTCGGGAGTGGGTGTCGGAGGGTCATTTGGCGCACCATGTGAGCGACCTGGCGGACGCGGTGGATCTGGGCGCGTTCTACGGGCGGGGTACCGGGGGGACGGGCGGCGCAACTCGCCGTACGACCCGCGGACGATGGTGAAGGTGCTGATCTATGGGTATGCGACGGGCACCTTCTCGTCGCGCAAGATGGCGAGGAAGCTGGAGGAGGATGTTGCGTTTCGGATGCTGGCGGCGGGGAACTTCCCGAAGCACCGGACGCTGTGCGAGTTCCGCAGGCGCCATCTCGGGGATTTCCGGGCGGTGTTCGTGGAGGTGGTGATGCTCGCGCGGGCCTTGGGGCTGGCGGGGCTTGGCAGGGTGTCGGTGGACGGGACGAAGGTTCGGGCGAAGGCGAGCAAGCGCAAGGCGATGAGCTACGGCCGGATGGTCAAGGAGGAGGCTGGGCTGGAGGCGGAGATCCGGGGGCTGAGAGGGGAGATCAAGGGGTTGCTGGAGAAAGCCGAGGCGGTGGACGAAGCGGAAGACGAGCGCTACGGGGAGGAAGCTTGCGGAGACGAGGTGCCGGAGGAGCTCAGGCGGCGCGAGGACCGGCTGGCGGCGATCCGGGAGGCGAAGGCGCGCCTGGAAGCCGAGCAGAGAGCGGCGGACGACGCACGGGGCCGCAAGCCGGGGCAGACGCGCAACCCGAAGGGCGGCAGGCCCTACAAGCGGGAGTACGGAGAGCCGGACGAGGCGGCGCAGAGCAACTTCACGGACCCTGAGAGCCGGATCATGAAGACGAGTTCGGAGGGGTTCCAGCAGTGCTACAACGCACAGGCGGTCGTGGAGGGGGAGAACCAGCTGGTGGTCGGGGCCGAGGTGACGGACAACGCGAGCGACCAGGGCCAGCTGGTGCCCATGGTCGACGCGGTGGCGCAAGCGTACGGCGAGACGCCGGCGCAGGTGCTGGCGGACACGGGCTATTGCAACGAGCGGGATCTCGAGGAACTGGAAGAGCGAGACATCGATGGGTATGTGGCGCTGGCCCGGGAGGGCAAGGCCGCCCCCACGGTTGACAAGGAGGAATATCCGGCGAAAGCCCGCATGGCCGAGAAGCTGGCGAGCGAAGATGGTCGAAGACGCTACGCACGGCGAAAGTGGCAGGCCGAAGCGCCCATCGGCTGGATCAAGGAGGTGATGGGCTTTCGACGATTCAGCTTCCGGGGCCTCGAGAAGGTCCGGGCCGGAGTGGACCCTCGTGTGCCTGGCACTCAATGTGAAGCGGCTGCACACCCTTCAGGCGGCATGACTGCACGAGGGTTCACCCCCGCATCTGCCGGCGCGAGGGCTCTCGTAGCTCTCTTGCCCCCCCAACGCATCCATTCCGCTCTCCCGATCCGTCGCAGACACAAGTCCTCAACCTCCCAATCACCCGGATCCGCCTCGCCGCGGACGGCTCCATGACCATTCGGCTCAGTCAGCTGTGCTTCTGCGGCGCAGACTCCTAGGGGAATGCGACGCATCGGGAGACATGGACGAGAAGACGATCGGTGAGCTGACGGTCAGGATCGACCGCCTGATCTGCGTCGGTTTCGGGGACTGTATCGACGTGAGCCCGGAGGCCTTCGAACTCGACGACGAGGGCATCGCCATCTTTCGGCCGGGGGTGGAGGGAGTATCCCCGGAGGAGCTGATTGAGTCGTGCGAGAGTTGTCCCGTGGACGCACTGACCGTCGTCGACGCGAGAGGGGTCCAGGTCGTGCCGTGACGGGGAGGTGTGGAGGATGCCTCGATTGCCCCGTGGCGCGAGGCCGTGGCGAGTGAGGAAGTTTCGAACCTACACCGAGGTGGGGCACGGCACGAACTCCGCGCTCTTCGAGCAGGTGGTCGAGCAGCGCGCCCGCCTCGCTAGGCGGCTCGCGGGGGTCGGTGCGGTCGTGGCGATCGCGAGCGGCAAGGGCGGGGTGGGGAAGAGTCTCGTCACCGCGAACCTGGCGGTGACGCTCGCTGCGCGCGGCCGGCGCGTCGGTGCCCTGGATGCGGATCTGAACGGCCCGTCCCTTGCCCGGATGCTCGCGGTGGGCCCTGCTCCGCTCGAGGACCGGGAGGAAGGGATCGTGCCGCCGCCCGGCGCCGCGGGGGTCCGCGTCATCTCGATGGAACTCCTTCAGGACGCGCAGGATGCGCCGCTTCGGTGGAGGGATCCCGGTTCGGATACTTTCCTCTGGCAGAGCAGCATGGAGGCGAGTGTGCTCCGCGAGTTCCTCGCGGACGTCGAGTGGGGGGAGGCGGACTTTCTCCTCGTGGACGTACCTCCTGGGACGGACAAGATCACCCGCCTCCTCGAGCTCGTCCCGGCGCTCTCGGGCATCCTCCTCGTCACGACGCCCGCCGAGATCTCCCGCGCCGTCGTGGCGAGGTCCGTTCGGCTGGTGAACGAGGCGGGCGTCTCGCCCGTGGCGCTCGTATCGAACATGACTGGCTACCTCTGTCCCAATTGCGGACACCGGCACCGGCTCTTTCCGGGAGATGGCGCGCGGGAGCTTGCCCGGGCGACGGGCCATCCGATCTGGGCCGAGATCCCCTTCGATCCCCGGCTCGGGGAGGCGACCGAGCGGGGGCGTCCCCTCGTCCTAGATCATCCTGAGTCGGTCGCGGCCGAGGCGTTCGTCCGCCTAGCGGAGCGGGTGGAGGCGCTCCTCGGTGCGCCGGAAGGGGGCAGGGTCGAGAGCCCGGCCGAGTGCACGGGGGCGGGTTTCACGGAGGAGGGGAGGAGAGGCGAATGAAGTTCCTTTGCATCGAGTGCGACGAGGTGATGGAGTTTGCGGAGCGCCAGCTCCCCGGAGACGGCACGCTCGCCGCCGTCTTCACCTGCGGGAAATGCTGCCGCGAGATGGCGATGCTCACGAATCCGATGGAGACGCAGTTCGTGAGCTCGATGGGGGTGAAGATCGGGGGACGCGAGATCCCGGTGCAGCCCCTGGAGGTCACGAGATCGGGACTCGAGGGGGGGAGGGAGGAGGCCTTCACGGAGGTCGAGACCCCGCGTCATTCGGGGCCGGCGCCGGTGGAGTGGAGTCCCGAGGCCATCGAGCGGCTGGGCCGGGTACCGAGCTTCGTCCGGGGGATGGTCAAGCGGATCTACACCGATTACGCACGCGAGCACCGGATCCGGACGCTCACCCCCGAGGTGATGGACACGGCGCGCTCCGAACTCGGCCTCGAGGGGATGTAGGGCCGGACTCTGATGCCCGAGGCGCTCCGCAGGAAGTACCGCTTGGCTGCGTGGGTCTACCTCCACGTCGGAATTCTCTACCTCGCGGCCGTATGGGCGATGGCGGGGGCGGGGATCCTGCCCGCGGAGCGGGGTCCGGTCTGGATCTGGCTGGCCGTCGGTACGGGGATCCTCGCCGCCGTCTTCTGGGGGCTCTGGAGGTGGCAGAACCCTTGGTTCGCCAGGGTGATCTGGGGGCTCCACGCCCTCCGCCTCCCGGCGCTGATCGAGGGCGCGTTTTTCCCGGCGGCCGGTGCCCAGCTCCCGGGGGCCTTCTACTTGACGGCGCTCGCCGTCGTCCTCCTGAACCTCGGGGTGCTCGCCAGGGCCGCGTGGGATCTGTGAGCGGGGGGAGCCCCGCGGTTCTCGCGAGGGGGGTCGGGCACCGGTATCCTTCGGGTCGCACCGGGCTCGAGCCCCTGGAGCTGAGTGTTCGGCCGGGCGAGATCGTCGTGGTGCTCGGTCCGAACGGCTCGGGGAAGAGCACGCTACTCCGCCTCCTGGCGACGGACCTCAGGCCGAGCACGGGGTCGCTCACGCTCCTCGGCCAGCCGGTCCGAGGGAGCCTCACCCGGATCCGGCGCCTGATCGGCTACGCTCCCGACACTCCCGTGCACTTCGGTGTCCTCACAGGACGCGAGAACGCGGAGCGCTTCCATGCGATGGTCCCTGGGCCTGGCCCGGCAGAAGGGTCGGGAGTGGACCCGGTACTCGAGCTCCTTCGTGCCTTCGATCTCTGGGAGGTGAGGGACTTGCCGGTCTCGGAGTACTCCTACGGGATGAAGCGGAAGCTCCTCCTTGTTCAGTCCCTCTCCTTCGCCCCCCGCCTTGCCCTTCTCGACGAGCCCGCCGTGGGGCTCGATCCCCGTGCGGTCTCGGCGCTTCGCGACGCGGTCACCGCGCGGCGGGATGCAGGGGGGTGCGTGATCATCGCCTCGAACGAGATCCGGGAGGTCCCGATATGGGCGGACCGCGTACTCTTCCTCCATCGGGGAAGGCTCGTCGAGGAGGCCCCGCTCGCCGACCTCCTCGTGCGCCTCGACGGGCACACCCGCATCGAGATCGACCTCTCAGAGGCGGGGCCGGATCCGTGGCTCGATCGACTGGGGGTGATCCCCGGGGTCGTAAGGGTCGTCGGTACCCCGGATGGCGCGCTCATCGAGAGCTCCCTCGGCCCGGAACCCCTCCCGGCACTCCTCGAAGCACTTCTCTCGGCGAGGTGCCGAGTGAGCGATGTCCGGGTCCGGAGTCCCGATCTCGGAGACCTCTTTCAGGCGCTCACCGGGGAGCGGCTCGCGCCGAGCGAGAGAGCACACACCAAAGGGGAAGCGGGCGGATGAGCCTCTCCGTCTGGCGGCTCGAGTGGCGGCTCGCCCTCACGCGCCGCCGGCTGCTCATCCTGAACACCGCGATCCCACTCCTCCTCGTTCTCCCGATCGCGATGAGCGCAGCGCCCGCATACCATGCCTCGGTCGCCTACACCGTCCTCTTCGTCCTCTTCGGTACCTTCGGCTCGGCGATCCCGCTCCTGAGGGACGGGGAGAGCGGTCCCCTGAGGCGGGTGATCCTGAGGGGGGTCTCCGAGCGGGTTCTCCTGGCCGAGCGCATCTTGGCTGGAGCCGTGCTCGACACCCTGGAGATCCTCCCCGCGCTCCTCGCCATCTCCTGGTTCGGCCGGGCGGAGGGTTCGGCGCTGGCGCTCCTCCTCGGCTCGCTCCCCCTTGCGGTCATCGCAGCGAATCTCGTCGGCGCGTGGGTGGCCGCGTTGGCACGCTCCATCGCGGAGGGCGCGCTCCTCGCAGCTCTCGCCTCCCTCTTCCTCCTCCATGGCTCGGGCGTCTTCCGGACCCCCGCCCCGGGCAGCTGGCAGGCCCGTCTCGAGACAGTCCTCCCCTTCACCCCCTTCCACGAGGCGCTCTTCGGGGCGGCGGGCGGCGGTGCCACGGGGGGTGTGGCCGGCCTCGGGCCGCCCCTCCTCGCGACGTTCCTTCTTCTCCTCATGACCCTCCTTGCTGCACGGCCCCTCCTCGAGCGAATCACCTCGCCGGTGCCCTGAGGCGAGCGGACCCCGACCCGGTGATATGGGCCGAATGAGGGCGGGGTACGGCCCCCCAGCCGTGCGGCTCAGTGCTTGAGAAAATTTTCACAAGCGGGTATCTTGCCCTACTAGATTCTGCGTACGGAGAGGGTTCGAGTCCGCCTTAGCCAGGGCGCCGAAGCGGGCCTCCACCTTCGGCCTCCAGCGGAGCGTCGGCCGGCGGGAGGGCGAGACGGGCTCGCGCCCTTTGGACCTTGGTTGACATCACGCCGTGGGCTCGACACTTGTATGGTCGAGCCGAGCACGGTGACTGGTCCCTCGGCGCAGGGGTAAGCGCGGGGCCGCCAAGCTGATGGTCACCCGGGGAGAGAGGGACACATTGCCCCCATACCGAGGATACGATGTACCGAGAGATCCTGCTCCCGGTTGACAATTCAGAGCACTCGTGCCGGGCGGTTGAGAGAGCTATCGAGGTGTGCCGAAGGTCCGAGGGGCGCATCACGGGGAACCACGTGTATGCGGCCCGGCTTCACGACGTCCGCTTCCGGCAGCTGGAGACGGGCCTGCCGGCCCAGTTCCAGACGGATGCGGAGATCAAGCGTCAGCGAAAGATCCACGACAAGCTGATCGAGAAGGGGCTCCAGCTCATCTCCGACTCCTTCCTCGACCAGACGGAGAAGCTCTGCGAGGAGGCGGGCGTCCCGCTCACCCGCCAGCTCCTAGAGGGAATCAACTACGAAGAGATCATCCGGGAGGCGAATCGGGGCGCGGGTCGCCTCCCGAGCCTCATCGGCTTCGACCCGAACATCGCGACGAAGTACGACGGGGGGGAGAGCGGCCGCGGTGACGTGATCCTCGGGGAGGACGGGAGGATCGTCGCCGAGGACGAGGAGCAGGAGGAGAAGCTCGCGGGGGAGAGCGGCCGCAGCTACGACCTGATGGTGATCGGCGCTCACGGGATCGGGCAGCAGCCCTTCTCCCAGCTCGGCGGCGTCGCATCGCGCGTGATCCGCCAGGTCGAGAAGGACGCCCTCGTTGTACGAAACGACCGGCCGCTCGCCGAGGGGCGGTGGATGGTCTGCATCGACGGCTCGTCCTACTCGTACAAGGCGATGCGGGTGGCGCTCGAGATGGCCCGCGAGTTCAGGGCGAAGCTCTACGTCTGCTCCGCCTTCGACGTAGAGTACCATCACGTTGTCTTCGGGAACATCAAGGACGTCCTCTCCGCCCAAGCCGCAAAGGTCTTCAAGTTCGAGGAGCAGGAGGAGCTCCACAACAACATCATCGACAAGGGCCTTCTCAAGCTCTGCCAGGCGAACCTGAGGCGGGCGGAGGTGATGCACGGCGAGTATCCGGACGTCGAGATGGAGACCCAGATCCTCATAGGGAAGCCGTTCCAGTGCATTCTCCAGTGGGTCGAGGAGGTCGACCCCTCCCTCCTGATCCTCGCGCGGCACGGGGGGCACCGGATCGACGGGACGGACATGGGCTCCCAAGCGGAGAACCTCTGTCGACTCTCGCCGACGAACGTCCTCCTCATCGGGACCACGGACGTCCGACCGGACGACATCCCGTGGATCGAGGAGGACGGGGAGAAGGGTCTCGAATGGGCCCCCGACGCGGAGGTCCGGATCCTGCGGGTCCCTCCCTTCGCGCTCGGGATCGCGAGGAAGGCGGTGGAAGAGTTCGTGATGGAGCACTACGGCCTGTCTGCTGCCCCGTCGAACGGTTCAGCGGCTACACCGGGCCCGAACGGCGCCCGCGCCCCGGTCCTCCCGACCGTGACGGGAGAGCGGCTCGACGAGGCGATCCAGAGGCTCCTGCCGACGCATATGCAGCTGATCATGGGGATCGGGACGGCCGAGGAGCTGGCCATGGCGGAGGTGAAGGCTGAGGATGCGATGAAGCGCACCGTGGTCGAGGGCCACGACGACGACCCCGTCCCCGGCGTCGAGATGATCGATACGAAGTGTCCGTATACGGGTCACGTCCAGACACGGGAGCGGACGCTCGCCGATCCGGTCGTCTGGACGCACGAGGCCTTCGAGCGGCTCGCGGCCGTTCCCCTCGTCGCCCGCCCGCTCGCACGGAACACGGTGGAGAAGTTTGCGAAGGAGCACGCCGTGTGGCGGGTCACGACGGAGGTGATGGACGAGAACAAGGAGGCGATGATCGCGGCCGACACCTTCGACATGGACACGATGCTCGTCATGTTCAAGGAGCTCCAGACGAAGCAGATCAAGGCCGCAGCCGAAGGGGTGGACGGGCTCACTCCGGAGATGCGGAAATTCATCGAGGAGGCGAAGGCGCAGGGCGTCACGCGCTGCCCAATCCGCGAC
Organism: Longimicrobiales bacterium; assembly: GCA_965206975.1. GTDB lineage: Bacteria > Gemmatimonadota > Gemmatimonadetes > Longimicrobiales > Gaopeijiaceae > JAAXGI01. The sequence goes on from OZ242253.1 coordinate 1,618,478, forward strand.
ATCGAGGACCAGGTCGAGAAGTGCCCCGTTGATCTGAAGACTACCTCGCCCGCGGACGCGAAGGCGGCCGTAGAGAAATTCATGGCCACCGGAGGGGGTAGCCCGGCGTGATCGACGCTCGAAGCGGCGCCCTCAGCGGTGCCGGGGAGGCGCGGGTCGCACTCCTGGAGTCCCCAGGTCCGGATGCGGACCCGGGGACCTTCGTCCCCCACGTCGTTGCGTGGAACCTCACGAAGCGGTGCAACCTAGCGTGTGCGCATTGCTACATCTCGGCCGGCTCGTGGCACGCCGCCGACGAGGAGCTCTCGACGGAGGAGTGTCACCGGGTCCTCGACGGACTCCTCGAGGTGAACCCGAACCCGATGCTGATCCTCTCCGGCGGAGAGCCGCTCCTCCGGGAGGATCTCGAGGAGGTCGCTGGGCACGCCGCTTCCTCGGGTGCCACCGTCGTCGTCGGTACGAACGGGACCCGCCTCACCGATGAGCGGATCGAGTCGCTCAAGGGTGCGGGGGTGAGCGGCGTCGCGATCAGCATCGACTCGCTCCGCTCCGAATACCACGATCGCTTTCGGCACGGTACGGGCGCGCTCGAGGACACCCTTGCGGCAGTGGACCGCCTCGGGGATCACGAACTCGATTTCGTGATGCAGACGAGCCTGACGCGGGGGAATCGCGGCGAGCTCGGCGAGCTCGTCCGGTGGGGCTCGAGGCACGGGGCCGTCTCCTTTAACCTCTACTTCCTCGTACCGACGGGGCGCGCGGAGCGGATGGAGGGGCTCTCCCGGGAAGAGAACGATGCGGTCCTTCGCGAGTTGGCCTCTCTTGAGTCTGAGTACCGAGGGATGATGATGATTCGCTCCAAGTGCCAGCCGCAGATCATGCGGCACGTGCATGGCGGGGATCCCGACTCGCCCCTCCTCAACTACCGGACCCGCTGCCCGTGCGGCGTCCAGTACTGCCGGATTACCCCGGAAGGCAAGCTGACCCCGTGCCCCTACACCCCAACCGTCGCGGGCGACCTCCGGGTGAGTTCCTTTCGGGAGGTATGGGAGCGCTCCCCCGTGTTTCACGCCCTGAGGCACGGGGAGCTCGGTGGGAAGTGCGGACGGTGCGAGTACCGGGAGATCTGCGGCGGATGCCGCGCCCGGGCGGAGGCGGTCACGGGCGACCTCCTCGGGCCGGACGAGTCGTGCGTATACGAGCCCTCCGGCATGGAGCCGCTCGTCCGGAGCGGGCGCCCCATCACCTATGGAGCTCCCGGACCGAGAACGCTCCCGTGGACGGCGGAGGCTGAGGCGCGGATCGAGCGGATCCCGAGCTTTGTCCGGGGAGTGGTGACGTCGCGGGTGGAGAGCTACGCCCGGGAGCGGGGCCGCCCGGTCGTCGACCTCGCGGTGATGGCCGAGGTTCGCCGGGAGATGCCCGTTGATTTCTCCAAACGGTTGCCCTTCTTCCTCCGCCGCGGAGGCGATGCATGATCGTGAGCAGGTCTAAGGTGAGGACGGGGCAGTGGCTTCTCTCCGCAGCGCTAGCCGTTGTCGCTGGCCTCCTCTTCACCGAAACGCTCTCCGCTCAGGCGTACGTGCCACCGGAGTACGGGGCCGACTTCCCGGTGATCGGGAGCCGGGCCGCCGTCTGGATCGTGGCGCAGGTCCATCTGATGTTTGCGGCCTTCGTACTCGGGGTCCCGATGTTCGCGGTGATCGCGGAGGCGATCGCGCTTTTCGGCGGGGAGGACCGCTACGACCGCCTCGCGAAGGAGTTCACCCGCCTCCTCCTCGTCGCTTACAGCGCGACGGCGCTCCTCGGGGGGCTCTTCGTCTTCCTCCTGACGACGCTCTACCCGGCGCTCTGGACCTATCTGAGCGAGGTCTTCCGGGTCTCGATGTGGATGTACGCCGCGATCTTCTTCGCCGAGTCCGCCACCCTCTACATGTACTATTACGGGTGGGACCAGTGGAAGGAAGGGCGCGCGAAGCTCGGACACTGGGGGCTCGGCCTCCTCCTCAACGTGTGGGGCACGATTGCCCTCCTGATCGCGAACTCTTGGCTCACCTTCATGATGAGTCCACCGGGGGACCTCACGCCCGATGCGTCGCCCGCGTCCGTCCAGTTCTGGAGCGCCTTTGCGAACGCCACCTGGATGCCGATCAACATCCACCGCCTTATCGCGAACGCCGTCTTCGGCGGCGCGATCGTCGCGGCGTACGCGGCGTACCGCTTCCTCAAGGCCAAGTCGGACGAGGAGCGCGCCCACTACGACTGGATGGGCTACGTCGGCAACATGATCGCGATCGGGGTCTTCCTCGTCCTCCCCTTCGCGGGCTACTACCTCGGCCGGGAGATCTACGAGTTCAACCAGCAGATGGGCGTCACGATGATGGGGGGCTTCATGAGCTGGCTCTGGATCATCCAGGCCTTCCTCATCGGAGTCCTCTTCCTCGCCGGGAACTACTACCTCTGGATCGGTCTCGGGCGGATCCCGGGGGGCGAGCGGTTCGCCCCGTACACGAAGTGGATGCTCCTCGTCCTCGTCACCGGCGTCATCGTGTGGGCCACGCCCCACACGATGATCGCGGACCGCGCGGAGCTCGCGGCGATGGGGGGGACCTTCCACCCCTTCCTCGAGCCGCTTGGGGTCATGAGTGCGAAGAACACCGCCGTGAACCTGATGATCCTGACCACCTTCCTCTCCTTCCTCCTCTACCGGCGGGCGAACCAGAACCCGACGGTGAGCTGGGCGAGGACGGGGACGCTCACGCAGGGGATCCTCCTCGTCATCTGCGCGCTGATCGTCCTCTTCTACGGGATCGCGGGCTACTTCGTCCCGGCGATCGTCCGGATCGGATTCTCGGTCTACCAGGTGCTCGCCGTCCTCTTCACGATCATCGCGGTCTTCGCCCTCGACGTCTTCATCGCGCGGCGGGCGGAGTCGAGGGGGGCGATCCGGTGGGGGCATATGCCGCCCCGCTCCCAGTACGCCCTCTTCGTCCTGGTGGTCACCTTCACCTGGCTCATGGGGCTCATGGGCTTTGCGAGGAGCGGGATCCGCCAGCACTGGCACGTCTACGAGGTCATGCAGGACACGAGCGCCTATGCGGCGACGCCCGCGCTCGGGTACGCGGCGCAGATCATCAGCGCCTCGGTGGTGATCTTCTTCCTGATGATCGCCTTCGTCTTCTGGATCGGCGGGATGATTGCGAAGCCGGCGCTCGTCCCTGCGGGGAAGGAGGTCGGGGATGCGGCTTTGGCCCCCGCGGGGGGCGGGCCCGAACGGAGAGAGGGCGGAGCGGACCGGAGCACGGGGATCGAGCCCGGGCTTGAGCCGCTCCCCGGAACGTGATCGAGAGGAGAGTCGCCGGATGGGAGCCGTAGATCTCAAGGTCGGCGGGGTCGTCTTCGGGACGATCCTGGTCTTCACCCTCGTCGCGAACGCGATTCCCCAGGTTCAATCGGACGTGCCGGAGCTGATCGCCTTCGGTGCGGAGGTGACCGCCGAGGAGCTGGTGGGAGCCGGACAGGGCCTCTTCGGAGGGGCGGGCGGGTGCGTCGCGTGCCACGCGGAGGGGACGGGAGCGCGGGGTCCGAACCTCGCGACGGACTATCAGGGGGAGGGCACGATCGGTCAGCGGTGCGGGGACCGGATCCCAGGTCTCGGCTGCAAGGAATACCTCTATCAGGCGCTGACTCTACCGACGGATCACCTCGTAGACGACTTCCCCCCGATCATGCCGGCGCTTGATCGCACGATGAATCAGCAGCAGGTATGGGCCGTGGTCGCCTACCTCCAGTCCTTGGGCGGCGAGGTGACAGTCACGGGTGCCGACATCCCGACCGAGGAAGCGGCCAGCGACGCGGGTGGGGCGATGGCCTCGGCCGGAATACCCGGTGTCGCGGGCAGCGACCCGGTGGAGATCGTGAACCAGGAGTGCGCGCTCTGCCACCTCTTGGCCGGCGGTGGGGTCGAGCTGGGCCCGCCACTCGACGGGATCGGCGCGCGGCTGACCGCTGACGAGATCCGGATCTCGATCCTCGACCCGGGCGCGAGCGTAGCGGAGGGCTACGAGGAGTTGCTCGGCGCGATGCCGCCCACGTTCGGGGACCGCTTTACGGCTGCCCAGCTCGAGTCTGTGGTAAGCTACCTGAGCGGTCTCGAGTAAGAGGGAAAGCAGATGAGCAGAATCACGAAGCACCCGTTCTGGCAGGCGCTCGCCGTGGTCGCCGTGGCGTACGCCCTGATCCGCTGGGGGATCCCCTATCTTCCCGGCTTGATCGGGGTCACGAGCGCGCCCGTTCCCGCGAGCGTGATCCTGCAGTACAACCTGATGGTACTCGTCGGCGTCCTGGTCTGGGTGAGCGACAACGAGGAGCGATGGACGAGGTTCAAGGAGCCGATCCACGCCGCGCTCGTCGCGCCGGACAAAAAGGTGGTCCGCCTGAGCATGATGGCGGTCGTACCCCTCCTCGTGGCCTTCGCCACCTTCAACAACGTCCGCCCATCGATCTCCGCACCCGCTAGCCTCCGCTCGATTCACCCGGCGCCCCCGACGCAGATCACCTTCCAGGGTGAGACGATCGTCCTCGAGGGCCTCGAGAACCCGATGCGGGAACCCGAACTTGAGGAAGCGGCCTTCGAGCACGGGAAGGAGATCTACTACCAGAACTGCATGCCGTGCCACGGCGACTACCTGAATGCGGGTGGCCACTACGCGCTCGGCTTCAACCCGACGCCCCTTGCCCTCCGGGGGAATGGCACGATCGCCCAGCTGACGGAGAGCTTCGTCTTCTGGCGGATCGCCAAGGGCGGTCCGGGCCTCCCGAGGGAGGGCGGACCCTGGAACTCGGCGATGCCGGCGTGGGAGAACTTCCTGAGCGAGGACGACATCTGGGCGGTGACGCTCTTCCTCTACGACCAGGCCGGGGTCTCTCCCCGGACTTGGGAAGAGGAGGGAGAGGAATGAGATCGCGAAGCCACTTCCTGGCCGCCCTTGCCGGGCTCCTCGGCTTCGCGCTGCTCTATCCGATCGTCGCCGAGGCGCAGGACGTCGAGCGCGGCCAGGAGGTCTACGAGCAGTGGTGCTCGCAGTGCCACGGAGCCGCCGGGGACGGCCAGGGCTCGGCCGCCGAGTACATGATCCCGAGGCCCCGCGACTTCACGACTGCACTGTATCAGGTCCGGACGACTGCGAGCGGGGAGCTTCCGACCGACGAGGACATTCTCCGCGTCATCAACGAGGGGATGCCGGGGACGACGATGCCGGGGTGGGAGGAGGAGCTCCCCCTCGCGGACCGGGAGGCGCTCGTCGCGTATGTCAAGACCTTCTCACAGTTCTTCGAGACGCTCGGAGCGCCGGCTGCCCTTGAGTTCTCGGGGGCGCCGGGCGCCTCGGAGGAGCGGATCGCGGAGGGCCGGCTCTTCTACGACTCGATCCAGTGCCTAGAGTGCCATGGGACGGAGGGCCGAGGGGACGGCGAGGCCGCCTCAACGCTCGAGGACGACTTCGGGAATCCCATCCGCGCGGCCGACCTCTCGAAGAGCTGGACGTTCAATGGCGGGAGCACAGTCGAGGACATCTACCGCAGGCTTCGCACGGGGCTCGACGGGACCCCGATGCCGGGCTTCTCGGACCTCCTCGATGCGGAGTTCATGACGGATGACCAGCTCTGGAATCTTGCGCACTACGTGCGGAGTCTCTCACCGGAAGAGGCGCCCGAGGTCCAGGAGGTGATCGTCGCGGGGCAGGTGGCCCCGGGCGAGCTCCCGACCGAACTCGGAGATGAGCGGTGGGCTGAGGCGCAGTCCTTCTACATTCCTCTCGTGGGCCAGATCATCGAGAGTCCCCGCTGGTTCGACCCGTCTATCGACGGCGTCTGGGTGCAGGTGTTCCACGACGGGAGCGAGATGGTGTTCCTCCTGAGTTGGCATGATCGCTCCCGGAGCCCGGATCCGGGGTGGCTCGAGTGGCAGGGCTGGGTTCTCGACGCGATGGCGCCGAGGGAGGGAGAGAACCTCGAGCCTGCGTCCCGGCCCGATCGGATCACCGTCCAATTCCCGCCCACGATTCCGGAAGGGATGGATCTGCCGTACTTTCTGATGGGCGACGGATCGGATCCCGTTTATCAGTGGCAGTGGTCGAGTGTGCCGGGCACGGCGGAGAAGGCGATGGCCAGGGGCCTCGGCAGCTATGAGATGATGGGCGCGGAAGGGCTTTCCTCGGATGCGGCGTGGGAGGGGGGACGGTGGCAGCTCCTCCTTCGCCGGGCTCTGGTGCCGCCGGATCCGGAGGGCGAGCTTCAATTCGAGATCGGGGTCCCGATCCCGATTGCCTTCTTCGCCTGGGACGGGGACAACTCGGAGGAGGGCGCCCGGGGATCGGTCAGCTCATGGTACTTCGTGCAGCTCGAGGAGGAGACGCCCCCGTCCACGTACATGGCGCCGCTCTTCGCCTTCCTCTTCACGGGGGGGCTCGGGGTCCTCGTCGTCCGGCGGGCGCAGAGAAGGGACCGCGAGCTACAGGCCGCGGTGGCGGGGATCGTGCTCCCTCCGGAGCCCCGGCCTCAGATGGCCCGGACCTTCGGTTTCGGCGTCGGCGCCCTGTGGCTCCTCTTTACCCTCGCCGCTGCGGTGAATTCGCTCGGCGGATGGGCCGCGGGGCAGTCCGATATTGGGTTCTGGTGGGCGGTCATCGCCGGATTCTTGATGATCGCCGCCTCGGTGGCGATCATTGGCACGGCACGGCACAAGTATCAGGGGCCGAGCAAGTCGTAGCGGGTAGGAATCGGATCACGTAACTCACCTTGGAGGGGATGAGAATGGCTCGATATGAGAGAGTTCTGAGAGTACTGACTCCGGCGGTCTTCCTGGCTGTCGCGGGTTGCGGCGGCGGCGATGCGCCGGCTGCCAGCGGCGGCGAGGGTGGTGGCGCCGCCGCGTCCGCCGAGATGCCCTTCGACGTCTCAACGGCGGGGAGCATCTCCGGGAGTGTCACCTTCGAGGGTACGCCGCCCCCGCCCGAGGTCCTCGACATGTCGTCGGAGGCCGACTGCGCCGCGACGTACAGCGGAGATCCGGAGGTCTCGTGGGTGGACGTGAGTGGCGGGGGACTCGCCGATGTCTTCATCTACATCCGGGAAGGTCTCGAGGGGATGAGCTTCCCCGTACCCTCGCAGGCGGTCGCCATCGACCAGCAGGGGTGCCAGTACCGGCCCATCGTAACCGGTGTGATGGTGGGGCAGAGCATCGCCTTCCGGAACTCGGACGGGCTCCTGCACAACATCAATGCCTCGCCCACCACGAACCGCCCCTTTAACGTGAGCCAGCCCGTCAACATGGAAACGGAACGGGAATTCGCGGCCCCCGAGGTCATGATCCCGATCCAGTGCGACGTGCACGGGTGGATGGCCGGATACATCGGGGTCGTCACTCACCCCTACCACACCGCTTCCGGCGCGGGTGGGAGCTTCGATCTTAGCCAGCTCCCCCCTGGCGATTATGTGATCGAGGCTTGGCACGCCCGCCTCGGTACCCAGGAGCAGACGGTCACCGTCACGACAGGCCAGACGGCCGAGATCACCTTCAACTTCACCGAAGCGATGCTGTCCTCGGCGGGGATGCCAATGGACGATTCGCACGATCACAGCTCGCACGCGCACCGGGTCGGGGGAGTAGCCGAATGAACTGGTTCCTGCCGCCGAGCTTCTCGACGTTCGGTCCGGACATCGACCGGATGTACTACATCATTCTGGTGATCACCGGGGTGATCTTCGTCGTGACGGAGTTTCTTCTCGTCTACTTCCTGATCAAGTACCGGAAGCGCGAGGGCCACAAGGCCGAGTACATCGAGGGGAGCATGAAGGCCGAGATCATCTGGACCGCGGTGCCTGCGGTGATCGTCGTCGCCATCGGCCTCATGAGCGCGGGCCTATGGGCTGATATCAAGGATCCCTCGAGGATCCCCCCGGGGAGCTACGAGCTGATTGTGCAGGGTCGCCAGTTCGAGTGGGAGGCCACCTATGCGGGAGCGGACGGCGTGCTCGAGACGGCCGACGACCACACCCTCCTGAACCAGATCAACATTCCTGTGAACCGGCCGATTACCGTACACCTGCGGGCGGAGGACGTCCTCCACTCGTTCTTCCTCCCCGACATGCGCGTGAAGCAGGATGCGGTCCCCGGGATGTCGATCCCGGTCTGGTTCGAGGCGACGGCACCGGGGGAGTACACGATCGGGTGTGCGGAGCTCTGTGGGCTCGGACACTACACGATGGACGGGCTCCTCCTCGTGCAGACGGAGTCCGAGTTCGAGCAGTGGGAGAGCCAGGAACAGGTCGCTGCGCTCGAGCGCGCCTCGCCCCTGACCGGGGCGACGGCTGCGCTCCCGCACCGCGGCGGCGAGTCAGAGTCAGCCGCACCCCCCACCCCGGCGGCGGAGCTTGGGCATAGCCACGGGCCGGCCGGCGGGGCGACAGAGGAATAATGGTCCCAATAGGGGTTCGTCCCCGTAACCCATGAAGGGTGTACGCAGATGAGTGTAAGCGCACCGACTACGGACTTTGATCTGCTACCGTTTGCGGGAGAGCACCACGAGGAACTCCCGTTCATTCGGAAGTATATCTTCTCGACAGATCACAAGGTCATCGCGCGGCAATTCCTCTTCTTGAGCCTCTTCTTCCTCTTTGTAGGGGGGCTCCTCGCAGCGATGATTCGATGGCAGCTCGGCTTCCCGGGGCAGCCGATGCCGGGTGGCGGGGTTCTCCCCGACACGATGGCCCCGGGGGGAATCATACTTCCCGAGTTCTATAACGCGCTCGTGACGATGCACGCAACGTTCATGATCTTCTTTGCGATCATGCCGCTCCTCGTCGGAGTCTTCGGAAACCTTCTCATCCCGCTTCAGGTCGGGGCGCCCGACATGGCCTTCCCGAGGCTCAACATGGCCTCCTTCTGGCTGGCCGTTCCCGCGGGGGTCCTGATGCTCGCAAGCTTCGCGGTTGAGGGGGGCGCAGCCGGGTCCGGTTGGACCGCTTACGCTCCACTCTCCTCGTCCGGCGATTGGACGGGGGTGTATCTGGGCCAGCAGCTCTGGCTCGCCTCCCTCTTCATCCTCGGGTTCTCGTCGATCGCGGGCGCGGTGAACTACATTACGACGGTGATCAACATGAGGGCCCCGGGGCTCACTTGGTTCCGGCTACCGCTCGCGACGTGGTCGCTCTTCATCACCTCGTGGCTGATCCTCCTCGCGATGCCGATCCTGGCCGGCGCGCTGATCATGCTCCTTTTCGATCAGACGATCGGAACGGCATTCTTCCGTCCAGAGGTGGGGGGAGAGCCCCTCCTCTGGCAGCACCTCTTCTGGTATTTCGGGCATCCGGAAGTCTACATCCTGATCGTGCCGGCGATGGGGATCGCGTCGGAGGTGGTCGCGAACGGCTCCCGGAAGCCGATCTTCGGCTACCACTCGATGGTGCTCGCGATCTGCGGGATCGCCTTCCTCGGGTGGATCGTCTGGGGCCACCACATGTTCATGAGCGGGATGAACCCGATGCTCGGGACGACCTTCATGGTCACGACAATGCTCATCGCGGTGCCCTCCGCCATCAAGGTGTTCAACTGGCTCGGGACGATGTGGAAGGGTAACATCCACTTCCACACCCACTTTCTGCACGGTGCCGCCTTCGTCTCCCTCTTCATCATCGGGGGGCTCTCCGGGATCTTCATGGCGGCGACGCCGGTCGACATCCAGATCCACGACACGTACTTCATCGTCGCCCATATCCATTACGTGCTATTCGGGGGAAGCCTCTTCGCGATCTTTGCCGGGATCACCTTCTGGTACCCCAAGTTCTTCGGACGGGTGATGAACGAGTTCTGGGGGAAGGTGCACTTCGGCCTCACATTCGTCCTGTATAACGTGGTCTTCTTCCCGATGCACTCGCTCGGCGTGCAGGGGATGATGCGGCGGCTCTACGACCCGTACCAGTACGACTTCCTCGCCGGCATGCTCCCGCTCAACCGCTTCATCTCGATCGCGGTCTTTGCCCTTGTCGTCGTGCAGGTGATCTTCGCACTCAACTTCATCCTCTCGCTCAGGAGCGAGAAGGTGGGACCGAACCCGTGGAAGGCGAACTCGCTCGAATGGGCGATTCCGTCCGCTCCACCGCACGGGAACTTCCAGCACATGCCGGTTGTCTACCGAGGGCCATACGAGTACAGCCTACCGGGGGCCGAGGAGGACTACATCCTTCAGTCGGAGCCTGACAAGAAGGCGGAAGGCACCGAACGTTCACTCGAACCTGCAACGCACTAGGGGGTCAGGCAGATGGAGAGTCATGCGGCAACGGCCGAGCTTCCTAGGCGGCAGCCGGAAATCGCCTTTGAGGATGTCTATACCAAGAAGCTCGGGATGTGGATATTTCTCCTCTCCGAGGTGATGTTCTTCACCTCGTTGATTGGGGCCTACGTTATCTTGCGGTTCGCCAACCCGGAGCACTTCGCCCAGCCGGGCGAGGTCTTGAATGTTCCGCTCACGGCGATCAATACCTTCGTCCTCATCTGTTCCTCCGTCTCGATGGTAAAGGCGTTTGCGGCCTTGCAGAACGGGGATCAGAAGGGGCTGCAGCAGTGGCTTCTGGTCACGATCGTGCTCGGCGCGTCCTTCGTGGGCGTGCAGGCCTATGAGTACTTCCAGCTCGCGGCGCACGAGGGGTTCGTCCCGGGCGCTGACCTCTACGCCGCAGAGGGCGGGCCGCTATACGGATCCACGTTCTATGTGATGACCGGCTTTCACGGTACGCACGTCACGCTCGGCGTGTTCGCCCTCATTTTCGTTCTGATGCAGGCGAGAAAGGGAGCGTACACCCCGCAGAATCTGGGCGGAGTCGAGATCGTCGGCCTGTACTGGCACTTCGTGGACCTCGTATGGATCGTGCTCTTCACGATCGTATATCTCATTTGAGGGGAGACGGCAATGAGCATCGATGAGCACACCCACCCCCCGTACATGAAGATTTGGGGCGTTCTGGCGGTTCTAATGTTCGGAAAGGTGCTGGTGGGCCTCTCGGGCCTGCCGAAGGGGATCGCGGTCTCAATCCTGATCGTGATCTCCTTCCTGAGTGCCGCCTTGGTCGCGCTCTACTACATGCACCTCCGCTTCGAGACGAAACTCCTCTGGTTATTAGCCTTCATCCCCTTCCCGCTCGTGGCGATCTTGATCCTCACGGTGATCCAGGAGTGGTGACCGGCCGTCTCCATCCCGGGATATCCGCTGATCCGGCGGGGACGAGGCTCCGTGTGGAGCCTCGTCCCCTGCAGGCGCCAGGCGAACCCATATGGGTCCCACCGAACCGCTGACGCTCGGAATGTTCTGGGGAGGGCTGCTCGTGGCGGCTGTCCCCATCCTTTTCACCTTGGGCGTCTGCGCCTACCTCCTCTGGCGGTACCGAACCGCCCGGTCTGACGAGTCCCCGAAGAAGTCGCGGGCCGAGTAGCGTAACACCCCTCGACAAGTATGCACGGCGCGACGCATGGGGTGGGTCTGCGAATGGGCGACCCGGACGGGTGTCGCGTGCTGCTTCGACGTGACCCCGAGCCCGGTGAGCCAGTGGGAGCGCGGAGAGAAGGAGTCGCGATAAGCAGCCGTCAACGTCGGTCGAGAATGTCCCACTCGGTGTGCGTGGGGGGTGATCAGCCCTCATGCGGCTCGGGGCATCGCTGCGACTGGCTGCCCACAGGTCGGAGACAGGAAGGAAATGCAGCGAGAAGCCGCCCGACAGGACTGAACGCACTGACCGTCATGTACAACTATGAGGTCGACCCTCGGAGCTTGCACGCTGGCTCGCATTGGCACCGGACTGCACGCTGGCACGGTCTCGGCGTTAGCTGAAACGGCGACGGGTCCATGAGGTGTCACTGCTGGGGGCATCCACAGGCAGATCAGTGGCAGCGATGGCGAAAATACCCTCGCCGTCGCGCGCCGGGACTGGCGCTCATTTCCCCGCTGCGGTGCTCATCCGCCGGGCGCGATGACCGCCCGGTCTGCCGAAAACTCTTCGGCGAGCGACTCCAGAGTGCGCCCGCGGGTCTCCGGCATGAGACAAATTACAAATAACAGCTGAAGGACCATCATGGCAGAGAAAAAGGCGAAGATGGCGTGGGGCTGGAATCGGCCCAGGAAGTAGGGCATCATCAGAGCGATCGAGGCGGCCGCAACCCAGTGGGTCCCACTGCCAAGGGACTGCCCCTTCGCTCGGACGTTGTTGGGGAAGATCTCTGCGATCCAAACCCATATGACTGCGCCTTGTCCTACGGCGTGAGACGCGATGAACAGGAACACGAAGAAGACCACGATGAGGCCGCCAGCATCTGCGTAGAACGCCCAGGACACGGCGCTCAGGGAAACGATGTATCCGATGGACCCGATCAGCAGAAGGAATCTCCTCCCCGCGCGATCGATCAGATACATGCCCAGCAAGGTTGTGAGAAGGTTGATCAGCCCCACCCCGGCCGTCGACAGGAGGGACGAGCTGCTATCCAGGCCCGCGAGCTCGAATACCCGTGGAGCGAAATAGATGATAAAGTTGATTCCCGATAGTTGGTTGAAAAGCGCGACGGCGAAGGCCAGCGCGATCGGCGTCCTGTACTGCCGACGAAAGAGATGTTGGTCCGGAAGATCTGTCTCGGCCCTGCGGATCTCGGCGATGGTTGCGTCTACCCGTTCGGGATCGGAGATCGCCAGCACTCGCCGGCACGCCGCTTCGTCTCCGCTGTGTAGGAGCAGCCATCGCGGGCTCTCCGGGACGCCTACGATCATCAGGAGGAAGGCAGCCGCAGGAAGCGCCTCAGCGCCCAGCATCCAGCGCCAGTCGAGCGCCAGATACTCGGACAATACGAGGTTGGAGAGGAAAGCGACGAGAATGCCAAACACGATCTGAAACTGGTAAAGAGCGACAAGCCTACCGCGCATCTTGGCGGGTGCCACCTCCGAGATGTAGGCCGGCACCACGATCGAGGACATCCCCACCCCCAATCCGCCAACAAAGCGCATCACTGCGAAGAAGCCCGGGCCGGTGGCAACAGCAGATCCCGCAGCCGAAACGAGGTAAAGCAGCCCTACGGCGAACAAGGTTCTCCGGCGACCGATTCGATCGCTCGGGATATTGCCGGAAAGCGCCCCGATCACCGTACCCCAAAGCGCGGAGGACATGACGAAGGCACCGTGGAACAAATCGCTCGTCTCCCACAGCCGCTGGAGCGGTTGATCCGCTCCAGAGATCACGGCCGTATCGAACCCAAACAGGAAGCCGGCGACCGCGACGGCCAAGGACCAATAGATGACCCGATCCATCACGACACCCCTTTCGGGTCAACAGGGAGATTTAGCACGGGGGAGTCGCAGCTCGCTCGGGAGGGGAGAACGGGCTTCACTGGGGCTTCCCCGCCGGATGGCGCCCAGAGGGAGGCGAACTTGCCTCGGGGCTTCCCCGGCGGCAAGACCTGCGTCGATCGCGACGCCGATTTTCCTTCCCACGAGTTGCCGCGCGCGCGGAGCTAACGATCCTCTGCCCCGAGCTGTGCTCAGCCGTAGTTCTCGGCGCAGCGCGCCACGCGGACCGTAACGGGCGTTCCACCGGTTGCCGCGAACGGGGCGGGATATCATGGCAAGATCGGGATTCTGGATGCGGGGACCTGGCATCCTTACGGTAGCCGGCCTGAGATGTGGATCTGGCGATCGTCGCAGTTGCGGTACAGTTGTTGGTCCAGATTGCTGGCGCACGAGCGGGCCCGGCGTCTGATCTTGCGGGCCACGGTCAGGACGACCCCGGGCTCGACCCTCTTTGACGACAGGAGGTTGGACGCAGAGATCACGGTGCCACAGCTACCTACGACTCTGTCCACCTTTTTCCCTCGCCCTCGCCTTGGCACTGGGCGCGTCGGTCGCCCGGAGAGCCGAGATGATCGGTGAGTTCTTTGTTGAAATGTGGAACTATCGGGAGCAGCGGCTGGAGCCTTAGTCTGCCGGACTCTAAAGGGTTGATCGCTCGGCCACCTGTCCGCAGACGTCTGGTACGGCCCAACGGATTGCCCTTCAGAAAGAGGGGTGCAATGAGGGGTTCATCGTGGATCGGTAAGTCGTAACTATATGATTAATAGCATCCTGCAACGCATTGCATCAGCCGAAGGCGGTACCCGCTACACGGGATCGATTCCGTCAGAGGCCGAATGGAAGACTCCTCCCGCGAAGAAAATCCCGCAGAGGGGCAACCACCATTCGGTGCGCTTGAGGCCGAGACCTCTGGACTCCAGCCGGGTCTACCGGTCCTCCCCATCCCCCGGAGGGTACCCGAGGAAGCGGTTCAGCCTGGCCAAGTAGTAGATGAGCCCGAGACCGAGGAGAATGAAGACGATCGCGATTATGGGAACGCCGCCTTCCCCTCCCCGCCGAAGGGCGGCCATCTCCCATGCCCCATATCCGAAGCAGAATAGAATGGCGGCGGAGATCAGGCCCCGATGAAAGGGGATGAGAGACATGCCCATTCGGTCGACTCAGTTACCCAGGTTACCGGCGAAGCGACGGGTGGCCCCAACCGCCTTCCACGCCGCTGGCAGGAGTGCCGTCGCGAGCCCGGCCTTGAGAAGATCGCCGAGAACAAACGGAAGCAACCCGGTCTCCACGACCTGATCCGGCCCCACGAACAGCCCGAGCCACGGAAGCGCGACGGCATAGATCGAGATGTTCCCGGCCACCATCGCGAGAAAGGCAGTGGAGGGGGCACGGTCCCACCGCTTCTCGGCGAGCCTCCCCACGACCCAAGCGGCGAGCGGTGCACTCCAGAGGTACCCGGCGGTAGGGCCCAGGAGCCAAGCAGGCCCCGATCCGCCCCCTGCAAAGACCGGTAGGCCCGAGGCGCCCTCAAGGAGGTACAGAGCTAGAGCAAGTGCGCCCCTTCGGCTACCGAGCGCGGCGCCAACCAGAAGGACACCGAGCGTAAGCCCGGTAATGGGTACCGGCGTAAAGGGGAGGACGTAGGCAAGGCGCGCGAGGGCTGCCACCACAAGGCTGCCCACTGCGATCTGGCCCGCTGAGGCCAACCATGAGAGCGACGTGCCCGCGACGTGCCGGGGAGCGAGCGCATCTGCCAGTGTCGTCACCTTCCTCAGGCCTCCTCAATAGAAAGAGCCCGGCCCAGCGTTTACCCGGTCTACCCTATGGACACGGGCGACCGGAGACAAGGGGACGGATCCGCCCGAAAAGGGTTCGGCCGCGCCGGGCAGTCCCGCTAGCGCGCCGGAAAACCCATCGCTTCGGCAGCTTCTACGATGCGTGGCGCCACTCCCGGGTTGTCTGCCGCGATCTGGTCTAACCGGGCCCGCACTCGGTCCCGCTCGGCACCCGCGAGGCGCTGGCCGGCTGCGAGCACTTGGTTCACCGCAGCGAGGCAGTCCTCCTCGTAGACGATGTTGCCGCACGCTGCGTTCAACTCCGCGAACGCGGCGGCCATCTCCCCGGCCACGTTCCCTCCTCCCGCGAACCGTTCCTGAGCCGCCTGAATCTCCGCATC
The DNA here is from genome assembly GCA_965206975.1 of Longimicrobiales bacterium. Taxonomy (GTDB): domain Bacteria; phylum Gemmatimonadota; class Gemmatimonadetes; order Longimicrobiales; family Gaopeijiaceae; genus JAAXGI01. The sequence goes on from OZ242253.1 coordinate 1,634,036, forward strand.
GGCTCCCCGGCGGATGTTTGCCGCCTCCGTCCCACCCTGGAAGCAGGTGAACTCGGGCCGAACCCCCATCCAGCGCAGGGGCCCGCAGACGATCTTCCCCGCTTGAAGCGCGGCATCGGCCACCGCACCCACGAGCATCTCATACTCTGGGTCCCCCTCCGAGTAGCCGGAGAAGTTCCCCAGATCGCCGGAAGCCGCGAACAGTCCGTCCACGCCAGGTATGCGCGCGATCTCTCCTGCGTTACGGACCCCCTCGAGCGTCTCGATCATCAGGATGAGCACCACGTTCTCGTTCCAGGTGGCCCGGTATCCCCCCGGAACCTGTCCCCACATCTCCGCCCCGAAGGCCTGTCCTCCTCCGTTGCTCCGCCGCCCCATGGGGGGGAAGTATGTCCACTCTACGGCTCTCTGCGCCTCTTCCACGCTGTCGACCGTCGGAATGATCACCACAAGCGCCCCCGTGTCCGTCGGCTTCTGCACGTTCTCCTCCCCCTCGTGCGGAATCCGGACCCCGGGAACTGCATCTCCGGGGCAGGTGGCCCACATCCGCGCCACCTGTTCCCAACTAGTTGCCTCGTGCTGCATCTCGATCCAGGTGAAGTCGTACCCGGCATTCGCCGTGGCGCAGTAGGTCCTGGCATCGGTCGCCCGGATCGTGCCCCCGATGACAGGCTCTCCATTCCGGATCTTCTGCATGACCGGATTCCAGATCGGAACCTCGCCGTCGACATCGAACCGGGAGCCGTACTCCCACGCCGCCGGATCGAAGTCTGTCCCGACCTGAGCGTGAAGAAGAGACGCGCCGAAGCTTAGTGTGGCGCCGAGGAGCGCTACCGCGATCAGTCCTCTCATGTCGATCATCCTCGTGTTGAGCTTTCCGCTTCCGGGTGCGGGCCCGCCTTGGCGCGGACGCGCTACGGGAGTGGAGGTGAAAGAAGATCCATCCGGAAGACGCCGGCGGGATCGGTCCGGGTATGAAGGTCCAGGTAGAGGTGTGCGTCCCGGAGGAGGCCTAGCTCCCGGCCCTCGAGGACGATCTCGCCGGCCATCGCGCCGCCGAATGAACGGACCACGGGACCCGTGTCTGCACCTTCGACGCTCCGGTGCAGATCGACTTGAACCACGTCCGCCGGCTCGACCCCATCAGGGGCGAGCACGTACTGCAACGTGCGTGTGCTCGGGTGGAAGAGGATTGTCCCAAGCCCATCGACACGCCCGGCGGGAGCGTACAGCTGTACTGCCGTCGGCGGACGGAGGAGGCTCGGCGTGAAGTCGGGAGGCCTCCTGTGGCCTGTCGCCTGCTCGAATGCGTAGGCCATCCCGATCAGCTTCGGTTCCTCAAACGCCGCCCCGAGGAGCTCGAGGCCAACCGGCATCTCGTCGTCGGCGGATCCGGCCGGTACCGTGATCGCGGGAAGTCCGGAGACGGCGCTCACTGCACACGAGCTTCCGGGCTGCGGCTCCCCGACGGGACGAGCCGTCTGGCGTATCGTCGGATAGAGGAGCGCGTCGAGGTCGTTCTCCGCCATGAGAGCCGTGATCGTCGCCCGCGCCGTGTCGCGCCTTACCAGGCGAGTCCGGTACGCCTCCGTGTCCAGGCTCTCCACCTCGAGCGAGCTACGGAGGCCATTCTCCACGATCTCGTGGTATGCACCGGTCGATACCAGCTCCGCGAGCGAGCGAACGGGCGCGCCAGGTGTCTCCTCGAGGTAGGCGTCCAGGTCAAATTTGAACTCCTGAGTGATCACCGATGCGTCCGCGACGAGTTCAGGCAAGTCGGGCTCCTCGATCTCGAGGAATTCCGCACCAAGGTCCCGCATCGTCTCGATGGCTGCCTCGATCACGTCTCGAACCGGCTCTTCCGCACCGTCGTCCCCCATCAGCGCGAGGATCACCCCGATCCGGGTCCCTTCCAGGGCGTCCTCATCGAGGAAGGCAGTGTAGGACTCCGGGATCCGCCCTTCCGAGAGCTCCGTCACCGGATCGGACGGGTCGTAGCCCACCGTCGCGTCCAGGACGAGCGTCAGATCTTCCACGGACCTCGCCAGGGGACCCCCAATGTCCTGCGTACGGGAGAGGGGGATGATCCCGTCTCCACTCGCGAGACCGCGAGTACCGCGAAGGCCCACGAGCGCGTGGTGAGCCGAGGGGATGCGAATGGAACCGCAGGTATCGCTCCCCATTCCGATGGCCGCGAAGCTCGCCGCGATCGCGGCGCCAGTACCCCCGCTCGAGCCGCCCGGATTTCGGGTGGGGTCGTAGGGATTTCGGGTCTGCCCCGTAAGCGACCCGACGGTCGTGATCCCGCGGGCGAGCTCGTGCATGTTCGTTTTGCCGAGGATCACCGCGCCCGCCTCCCGCAGCTTACGCACTTGGAAGGCGTCGTCCGGCGGAATCGAGGTGGCGAGACCAATGACCCCGGCAGTTGTCGGCATGTCCCCCGTGTCGTAGTTGTCCTTGAGAAGTACGGGAATCCCGTGAAGTGGGCCGCGAACTGCCCCTGACGCCCGTTCTGCATCGAGCGCGGCGGCTTCCTGGCCGGCACGGGGGTTCAGCGTCACGATCGAGTTGAGTGCGGGACCCTGCCGGTCGTATGCCTCGATCCTGTCGAGGTACTGGGCTACGAGTTCCTCCGATGTGACCAACCCACTCTCGAGAGCCAGATTCAACTCCGCGATAGACTTCTCCATGACGTCGAAGCCATCGGCGGAGATCTCTGTCCGGGGTGCGCAGCCGACGATCACGCCCGCCACGGCGGCTGCGGCGAGAAATCGCGAAGTGGCGGCCCCGAAGGACCGGCCGACGATAGGAACGGCGTGTCTCAGCCCGTCCCCGGTACGCCGCGATGTCGTCCGCTTATCGGCTCTCTCCAACACTCCCTCCAGTCGATTCCCCTCGGAAGAGCGCCCTTGCGGCGAGATCAGTACGGCGGCTCGAGGGCCCCTCATCCCCCGAGTGCTCCCTGAGCAGCCCGAGGAGAGGGGGAAGCGGCCCCGCCCTGAGGAGAACAGGGCCGAATCAGAAACGCGCCACCGTGCCCGGCCTCCGACACGAGAGCGGGCCCGACTCCCCCAATACGCCCCTCTATGTCCGGGCTAGGCCCGGCTGCAACCGCTGGCCGATCCCGGGTCAGTGGGTCATTGCCCAGAGGGCCACGTTCACGCCGATCGCGTACGCGTCTGGGGAGAACCGATAGAAGAATTCGGGATCGTCCCCCTCCCTCTCCCACCCGTCCGAGATGTCGGTGTTGTGCGTGATCAGGACGAGGATCCGGCCGTGATCGTCCAGGATCGCCCGCATGTGGGGAGTGGCACTGTCTGCACCGAGTTCTGACGTGCTCCCCCCCATGCGTCTCCACGAGTTGATCGAAGGAATCTGCGGTACTTCCGAAACGTCGTAGACGATGTCAAAGAGCGGGTGATCCAGCGGAAGATCTATGATCTCGAATTCCGGTATGACTCGATGGATCTGGCGCGCGAAGTGGTCCCATCCCCGCGAGCCCCAGAAGTCGTCTACCCAGAGGAACCCCCCCTTCAAGAGGAAAGCCCTCATCGCCTCCACCTCTACCTCATCGAAACCGAGCTCACCGACGTCGGTGGCCATGAGGAATGGGCACTGGTACACCTCCGGGTCCGTCACCCGCACGATGGCGAATCCGGGTTCCCCGTGCGACCAGCTGGAAACGGGCGTCGGCGTAAGCTGCCCGAGTCGAGTCGGGAGGTTCCGGTCCGCCTGCGGGTAGTCCGTGTCCCAGCCACCGCCGGAGCCGTCTCGCCGGACCGAGGCGTACGCAAGGCGGCAGAACGTAAATCCACCGGGCTGGTCCGGAAGTCCGTGGCCGAGCTGCACCCCGGTGTATCGTCGATTGTACCGCTGCCCCTCGAGAGCGCCGGGCGAGCCAAGGACGAGTCCAAGCACCGCCGACGAGAGCGAGAGCCGCACGAGCAGAAGACCGGCTTTCATGTGCACTGGGCGAAAGGGAAGACACGAGTACAGTGCGACACTACCAAGCTACTCCCACGGGTGATGCTGCGACAGCTGGCGCTTCGATGAAGGCGCCCGAGTCAACGCGCGCGGGACGTCCACGTAAGCGGGCAGCCACGTAAGCGGGCAGCGGAATGGCTAGGGGTTCGTGGGTGGGCCCGTGGACGGAGTGCTTGTCGACGCTGGGGGGGCGCTCTAACGTAGGGCGCGACCCGATGGCCTCCCCGGGTATCTGCCGTCCGCGGGTAGCCCGCGAAGCGCGCGCCTAGGATGGCCTCGAACAGGAGGAGGCAGAGACAGGGACACCCCGTGGCGTGGACTTCGCGCGCGCGGTCCCGGGCGCGTCCGCATATCCTCCCCGGCCGGCGTGACGCGTGCAGGTCACGCTTTCAGTGGAGGTTCGGTTGAGCGGACGCGAGAGGTCTCCCGTGGTCCCGTTACCGGTTACTTGCAAGTGATCGAGGCGAGCCTCCCCCTTCTTCAGAGATGGCTCGGCTACCTCAGCGTCCTGGTTCTCATCGGCGTGGGTGCCTGGGTCGCCTGGGTGCGCCGGGGGACCCTCTCGCATCTCGGCTCCGACCTCTCGCCGGCAGAGGCCCGATCTGCGATCGAGGGGCTGACGGGACGTGTGGAGCGGATTGGCCTCCGGGCCGCCCTCCTCCTCCTCTCCGCGTGGGTGCTCGCCCTCGTGGTTCAGGTGATGGCGTTTCGAGACCCGTTCGTTCCCCTGAGGGAGGACGTCGAGTTTCTCCTCCGAAACACCTCGTGGGGACGAGTCTGGCTGGCCCAAGGGAGCGTTGGGCTCGTGCTTCTCCTTTCTTTCCTCCGGCTCGTCCGGCGCCGGACCCCGAGCGGGAGGGCCGGCGAGGCACCGGAGGCGGTCGGGAGCATGAGTACTGCGTGGTGGCTAGTCGTGGGCCTCGTCCTTGCGCTCCCCGTCACTCAGGCGCTGTCGAGTCATGCGATGGCCGAGACGGGTCTCAACCGTAGTCTCGCGGTGGGCACGGACGCACTCCACGGGCTTGCCGCCGGTGCGTGGATCGGCTCACTCTCCGTGATTCTGCTTGCCGTGCGGCGCTCGCGCCGCCGGCTCCCCCTCCTCGCAGCTCAACTGAGGGCGTTCTCTCCCCTCGCGCTCCTAGCCGTGTCCCTCCTAGTCGGAGCCGGGGTTGTCCTCTCTGTCTTCCACCTACCAGCCTTCCGCGAGCTATGGGAGGCGGCGTACGGGCGTGCCCTCCTAGCGAAGGTCCTCGTCGCCGGCGTCGCCATCGCGCTCGGTTATCGGAATTGGCGCCACGGTCTTTCGCGAATGGACGAGGCCCCGGCGGAAGCGGAGAAGGTGCGTACCCAAATCGCCTTCGAGGTGGGCGCGGCCGTGACCGTCCTCGGGCTGACGGCCCTCCTTACGGGCCTTCCGACACCCTGACCGGCAAGGGCCGCGCCTCGGGTTCCCAGTGAGGGGGCGCGCTACCACTCCTCGACCGAGAGCTGCCCGGCCCGCCCGTCGCTCGGCCAGACCCCTGGCTCCGGGTAGAACTCGGGCCGCTTCGTGAAGTATTGCCGGTCGAGGAGGTTATTGACGCCGGCTTGGATTCGGAGCCAATCCATGGCCCGAGTCGGAGAGGGAGTCCGGGTGTTCAGGGGATTGGCGAAGGAGTCGCTCCGCAGCCGACCAAGAGACTTGCCGAGAGGTGTCAACCGTCGAGCGCGAGTCCCGAGCGGCTGATCCAGTGTGATACGTTCTCGATCCGGTTCCCCGCGATCTCGACGTTGCCTCCTGCGGAAGGCACCGTGCCGCTCAGGTACCTTCCGGCGAAGTAGGAGGTAGCGGTGTGGAGGCGGAGGAAGGCGCCGCTACCCTAGTAGAGGAGCGCCTCGACCGGGGCCTTAACGCCGCGCGTCCGGCTTGCGCCCACGTTCGTGCGAACAAGAAGCAGATCCTCGTCGGGGCCTGTCCTGAGGACCGGCCCGGACCGATCGTTTACACGGAGTTCGAAGACGTTCACATCGTAGATGATCCGCGCCTCGACGGATTCACGTACGCCGGCCTCAAGCGTCCAGCCGCGGGAGTCGTCGAGATCCGGGTCCATCTGGTCGAGTTCGGTTGCCGGGAAGACATCCTTCATGACGCTCAACTTCCACGAGCGGTGGGCGTCAAGTCTGCGGGTCGAGATGTTCAACTGGTTTCCGAAGTCGGCCATGTCGCAGACAAAGCCCCCGGAACCCGGGAAAAGACCTGGTGGCCCGTGTTCTCGACGAGGTTTGCCGGGAGACCGGCCAGCGCCATGATGGTCGTTGTGGCTCCGGCGAGGACCATGGTCCCGAGGACGTCCGGCGCGGTGTGCGCCGCTCCCGGGAGTCGCGACGCCTTGCCAGCACGTCCTCGAGGACGATCGCTTCGGGTCGCGACGAGAAGATGAGGCCTCCCTCGCCGATCTCTCCCACCCGGTGTTCGGTCGCGAGCGCCTGATCCCCGATGGTCCTCACCAGAAGCTTGACCGTCCCGGGCCAGCGGCCCCGTAAGGCGGAAGTCGCCGTCGGCGTTCGTGACGGCGAAGATCTCGTCGTCGTCCGCAGTCACGGTAGCGCCGGAAACGGGGTTCCGGTCGATGTCGATGACGTGGCCCTGGAGCACCGGGAACCAGACGTCCGAAGTTGCGCCCCCTGGGGCCGGGGGCCGCCTCGAGAATGCTGACCCCTCCCGGTTCGTCTGGCTCAAACCGGCTCCGTGCATGCGCCCGACAGGATTCGAACCTGTGACCTTCGGCTCCGGAGGCCGACGCTCTATCCAGCTGAGCTACGGGCGCGCCATTTCGCGTGCAGAACTTATTTCAACACCCTTGAGACTGCCAACAGTACTCGGCGACGCGCGTGGCCGGGTCAACGAAGAATCCAGATACCGGGAGGGCCGACGTCCGGGAACGTGCGAATAAGCCGAGTTCTGTCCCGGCTGCGCCGGGGAGGATCATTTCTCTCGGGTCCGCATTGCTGAGGACCTCTAGCAGCCTACCCGGGACTCGATCGGAGCGGGCCGCTCCTCGTCCCTGCTTGGCCTTGCTCCGGGTGGGGTTTGCCGTGCGACTCCCGTTACCGGAAGCCCGGTGCGCCCTTACCGCACCTTTTCACCCTTGCCTGTGCACTCCCAGCGGAGGCCATCGGCGGTCTGTTCTCTGTGGCACTTTCCATCGGCTCACGCCGCCCGGGGGTTACCCGGCACCCTGCCCTGCGGAGCTCGGACTTTCCTCCGACGAAGGTTGCTGCCCACCGCCGGCGATCCTCACTCGCACGTTCCCGAATCGGATCGGGGTCGAGGGTAGAGTCTACGGACGAAAGCGCGCGGGGTCCATAGACAGGGACACGGCGGCCCGCGTGCCGATCGGGCGCCACGCCCAGGGGACGAAGGGGCGGCGGGCCTCTCCGGCGAGGAGGGGGAAGAGGGCTCCGCCACGATGATCTCGTGGCGGAGCCCCTGGCAGATGCGTGCTGCCGAAATGGCGTGCTCAGAAGGCGTAGCTCGCGTCCACGCACAGGACGAGGCCGAACTCGAGGTTCGTAGCGCCGGACGGGGAAACGGTCACCGTTTGGACCGCCGTCCGGTACCCGATAGCTTACGCTTCGATGGTGCGTTCACCCGCAAGGATGTCCGGAATGGAGAACGCGCCGCCGGCATCCGTGAGCGGTCCGTGTTGCGCTCCGCGGACGAGGACGGTTGCGCTCGGGATCGGGTTTCCCGTGCCGCTCTCTACCACCCGCCGCCGACGGTGCCCTACCCCACGGCCGGGACCGGACTCGCGGCGATCAGGACGCCGGCCGCGATGATTCGAATCGAGCCCGCCAGCCCGGGCCGGGATCCTTCCCTCGTCCTCATCCCCGATAGGGCGTTCTAGTTTCTTCAACATGCGTTCTCCTCCCTATTGCGCCACGCCCACGCGGTGGGGTGAGGACTCAATCGCTCCCTCGTGTCGGGTCTCGCCGGCGAACGGACCCGGTCCCTGAGCGGGACCGAGTCCCAAGCGTGGGGCCGTCCGGTGCGCCCGCTTGGGGCTCTCCTCGGCAGCGTCAAGGGCTCGAGGCGGGGTGCTCGGGAGGTGTAGTTTGCAGAGTCGAGCGGTGGGGAGAATGAGACCCTCATGGCCGACCCGTGCACCCAAGGGCTCAACCTCGGGGAGGCCGAACACTCCGGCGTCCCCTCGCAGGGTGTCTTCGGCGGAGGCTTGGGCCTCGAACGCTCTGCTTCCGGTACGTCGTGTGTCGCACCGTAAGCAGGAGCGCGCGCCGGGTGATGCCCGGTTCCCGCATCTGAGACCCTCGTGGACCTTCACGCCGCCACCCGGTGGCCCGCATTCGCGGGGCGGTGCTACGCTATTCGGTTACCACCTCGAACTCGAAGTCTCCGTTCGCCGGATGGCTGTCCTGCGCAAGCGCGCGCCAATGAACTGTGTAGTTCCCGGGCGCTAGCGCGCCCTCCAAGCGGACGAAAATCTCGCTCGGGTCATCGCCGTCGGGCTGAGCGTCCGTCGCCTCCATCAACTGGTCGCCCGCGTCCACGATACGGATCGAGGTGCCGGTGGGCTGCGGGGGCTGCGTGAAGAAGAGGCGGACCTCCTCGAGGCCTTGCCCAACCGAGGCTTCGGCTTCGGGGATCGACCTCTCGAGCGCCAGGTGCCGGACGGCGGACGCTTCTGCGCTAAGGGTATGGCCAGCGGCGAGGACTAGGGCGAGGACGCCGATGGCGGATGCAAGGGTGGCTCGTCGACGAAGTGCTAAGCGAGTCATCTGATATCTCCGTGTCTGTCTTGTGTCAGTACGCATTCACAGGACCGCAACTGCTGCATCGGATCCGACTGTCCGAAGACAGCCGGAGAGAAGAAGCGTACGCCGTAGGGATCGCTCTCTGCCGACGCGCTCGTAGCGTCAGGCCGGCAGGCGAGCCGGGCCGGCCTGGGGCGACGGCGGCGCGTTCGCGGGCGGAAGGAAGTAGGGCACGGGCGCCCGGGGCGGAGCCGGGAGGAGCGCCCATTGCAGGGGGTATGCGCCCTGGGGGACGAAAATCCGTGCGGCGCGACCCTCTCCTGCGCCGGGGAGGGGCTGGAGCGTCCTCGCCTCCATGCAGGTGAGGCCGCAGTCGCAAGCCGAAAGATTCGGGCCGGAGTGAGCACCCTCCTCCCCGGACCCGGGAGAGTCGAATGCCGCCTCCCCTTCCCCCGCATCATAGGAGTGGAGAGGGCAGGGATAGAATCCCGCCCCCTGCGCCGTCCCGGCAAAGAGGAGTACAGCGGATGCGCAGAGCGTCAACGGTCCCGGGGTCCGCCTCGGCATGTGGAACCTAGGGGCTCGACTCTCGTGCATTCGAATTCCTCACCTTGCTACATGCGGGCACATGCAGCGTATGGAGGCCGGGCGTGCCGAGCAAGCTTTCCCCGTCCGATGTGTACCGGGCTGGGTGGGGGAAGGCCCTAGAGGAGCAAGACCGGAGTCTTGGCTCCTCTAGATCACCTCGGGTTCGACCATCTCCCGAAGATCGGGGTTCGGAGCGCCGACGTCCGAATGCCGGCACGCTCAGCCCACTGGTGGCCGCGGCGCTGCCGAGGCTTCGGGCCCGCGGGCGACCGGTATGTCCTTCTCCCTGCGCTCCCGCGAATCGGAAGCCTTCTGTGACAGAGCATGGGGTCTCTCTCCCACCTAGACATGCCGACGGAGTCGGTCGGCTGACGGGTCAACTCGCCGAATGTCCTCCAGGCGGAGAGCCAGGTAGCTTCACGAGCGGTTCTTGTCCCTGTCATCTCGTCGCTCTCCTGAAGTTCAAGGGGTGATCTCCGGGCTCGATCCGACCCTCGAGTGCGCCTGCGGGCGCGCTTCAGGACGGCTTGCGGATCTGGATCGTCCGGCCCTTCGACTCGGGCGCCTTCGGCATGTGAACGTGGAGGACACCGTTCTCGAAGGTGGCCGTGATCGTGTCCGCCGAGACGGTGCGCGGGAGGGTGAAGGAGCGCTGGAAGCGGCCGAAGCGCCGCTCATGGAGGTGGTAGCGCCGATCCTCGTCCTCGGTTCGGTCTTCCATCACACCGCGGATTGTGAGGACGCCGTTCTCGAGTCCGATCTCGATCGTCTCCTCGGTGAAGCCGGGGAGATCGGCGGTGAGGATCAACTCGTCGGTCGTCTCCTCCACGTTGACTGCGGGGATCCAGCTCGCGGCTGACTCGAAGAGTCCGGACTCGCCGACGAGCCGGCCGAAGGGCCGAGCGATCGGATCGAATGTCCACCAGGGGGCGAGCCGATTCCTGCTTCGGAAGTGTGTGATTGCCATGGTTTCTCTCTCCTACCTCTCAACGGGTGACAGGCATTCGCGTGAACACTTGCTTCGCGCCCGAGTGGCGGCGAAGACACCCAACGAACGGTCAGATGTCATCGCAGGGATCGTGCCATCCGGGAGCGGGGGAGAGTTTGCCATATCGACCTCTCCGCGTGGCAGCGTGACCGGTTCCGAGTCCCGGGCATGTCAATTCGGCAGATTTCCGAGGCTGCCTCGCCGAGGACGCAATCGCACCCGCCGGCGAAGACGTTCCTTCGCGAGTTCAGGAACCCCTCCAGGCTATGGCGCCGGAGCTCCCTCCGGGGGGCGGGCGACATTGACACCCCCCCCCTCCGCGGGTCTCTTGAGAGACCCGCTGTCCCGGTCGGGAACGGCCGCCTGCGAACGTCCCGGAAGGAACGGCCTGTTCGGGATCGACCGCTTCCACGCCGAGGTGCTTCATGGCCCGCTGCTCACATCTGCTTGCCGGCGCCGTCCTCCTCCCGCTCCTCACGGCTCCGCTCGCCGCCCAGCGCTCTGCCGGCGTGGACGATGCCGAGCTCCGGGCGGCGGACCCGAGGGAGTGGCTCTCGCACGGCCGGGATCCGGAAGAGACGTACTACAGCCCGCTCGACCAAATCGACACCGGGAACGTCGATCGCTTAGGGCTCGCTTGGTCATGGGATATCGGGGGGTCCCAGGGACGTCTTGAGGCCACGCCGCTCGTCTCGGACGGGGTCCTCTACGGGACGGGGATCTGGAGCGTCGTCTTCGCCCTGGACGCCCGCACCGGGGAGGAGATTTGGCGCTGGGACCCGGCAATCGTGCGGGGTGGGCGACAGAATGGAGGAGCGAGCATCTGCTGCGGACCCGTGAACCGGGGGCCAGCGCTCTACAACGGGAAGGTCTACGCCGGCCTCCTGGATGGCCGCCTAGCCGCGCTCGACGCGGAGACCGGCCGGCCCGTATGGGTCCGGCAGACGACCCCGGTGGGGGGCGAGTACAGCATCACCATGGCGCCGCGGATCGCGAACGGGAACGTCATTGTCGGAAACAGTGGAGCCGAGTACGGCGTCCGAGGCTACGTGACGGCCTACGATGTGGAGACCGGCGCGCAGGCTTGGCGGACCTACACGGTGCCCGGCAATCCAGCGCTCGGCTTCGAGTCATCCGCGATGGAATTCGCGGCGGCGACTTGGGAAGGCAACTGGTGGGATCTGGGGGGTGGCGGGACGGTCTGGGACGGGATGGCCTTCGATCCGGAGGCGAATCTCTTCTACATCGGGACGGGAAACGGGGCCCCCTGGAGTCGCGAGCATCGGAGCGACGGGGTTGGCGACAACCTGTACCTCTCCTCGATTCTGGCTCTGGACGCCGACACCGGCGAAATCGTCTGGTACTATCAGACGACCCCCGGGGACGACTGGGACTACACGGCTGTGCAGAACATCATTCTGGCCGACATCGTCATAGACGGTGTCGAACGACAAGTCCTCATGCAGGCCCCGAAGAACGGGTTCTTCTACGTCCTCGATCGGATTACGGGTGGGCTCCTCTCGGCGGAGGCGTTCGGACACGTGACGTGGGCCTACGAAGTCGACATGGAGACCGGGCGTCCACTCGAGGTACCCGAGGCCCGGTACAGCACTTCCGGCATCTGGCTCTCCCCCGGACCTAGGGGCGCGCATAACTGGAACCCGATGTCGTACAATCCCAATACGGGGCTCGTCTACCTCCCGGGCCAGCACAACCAGAGGCTATATTCGGTCGACCCCGACTTCGAGCCCGTGCTTGGACGCTTCAATCTCGGGACGGGTCCCTCGAACGCCTCGGCGCGCCCGGATCCGCCCGCGCTTCCCGAACCTCGCGGGTTCCTGGCCGCGATCGATCCGGCGACGCAGGAGGAACACTGGCGGATTCCCCACACGGGCTCGAGGAACGGGGGTACGATGACGACGGCGGGTAACCTCCTCTTCAGTGCGACGGAAGAAGGGGTGTTCTATGCGCTTGATGCAACGACCGGGGCGCGGCTCTGGGAGGTCGAGTTGCCGGAGGGCCCCGCCACGCCGATCACATACGAGCTGGACGGTCGGCAGTACGTCACGATCCTCTCGGGCCCCGGGGATGCCCGGGGCCCGGGCGCGGTCTGGAGCTTCGTTCTCGATGGAAGTGCGCCCGTGCCGGAGTTCTGACGTGGTCTGCCTCGCCTTCGCCGGTGCGCCCGGCGGCTTGTCGGGGGTGTCACTCGGACTCGCGGTGGGGCGTGAGCGCCTCCGCCCGGCGGCTCGTGCCGGAGGATCGGACCCCAGACTGGGCTCGCGGCGAACTGCTTGACCGTAGCTTCGTCGCGCCGCACTCTGATAACTCGCTCCTTCGGACCGCTTCCCGGCACTCTCTGAAAGCGGTCCCTAAAGTTGTATCTGCCCGTTGGAGGTCACATGTCGAGTGTCACGCTGAGCGTGAATGGACGCTCAGTCACAGTGGACGTTCCCGACCGGACCCTGCTCGTGGAGTGTATTCGCGAGACACTGGGTCTGACCGGCACCCATGTAGGCTGTGATACGGCCCAGTGCGGAGCCTGCGTCGTGCTGGTGAATGGGCGGTCCGTGAAGAGTTGCTCGATGTTCGCCCGAGAGGTCGACGGTGCCGAGGTCACGACGATCGAGGGGCTCGCATCGAACGGCCCCCTCCACCCGCTGCAGGAGGCCTTCAAGGAGCACCATGGGCTTCAGTGCGGGTTTTGCACCCCCGGCATGGTCCTGAGCGCGGTCGACCTAATTGCGCACGGTGCGGACGTGGGGGAGTCCGAAGTCCGCGAGTGGCTCGAGGGGAATCTGTGCCGCTGCACAGGCTATCACAACATCGTGAAGGCCGTTCTGGCCGGCGCGGAAGCGATGGAGGCGGACGCATGAGCGGGAATGGAATCGGTGCGGCTGTGCGGCGGAAGGAAGATGATCGGTTCCTTACCGGGCGCGGGCGCTTCACGGACGATATCAACCGCCAGGGGCAGGCCCACGTGTATATCGTCCGCTCCCCCGTCGCGCACGCGAATATCCTGTCGATCGATACCTCGGCGGCCGAGGAGGCTCCCGGGATCGTAGCGGTCCTGACGGGCCGGGAGATGGCGGAAGACGGGGTCGGCGGCCTCCCCTGCGGATGGCTGATCACGAGCAAGGACGGCTCCCCGATGGTCGAGCCGCCGCACCCGGCGCTTCCGGCCGACCGCGTGCGCTACGTGGGGGACCAGATCGCTGCAGTGATCGCTGAGAGTCGCGAGGAGGCGAAGGCCGCGGCCGCGCTCGTCGAGGTCGAGTACGAGGAGCTCTCCGCCGTGGCGACGCTGCAGAGGGCGCTCGAAGGGGGCGCGCCGCTCGTCTGGGACGAGGCGCCCGGGAACGTCTGCTACGATTGGGAGGTGGGCGACCTCGAGGCGACGGAGGCGGCCTTCCGGGAGGCGGACCACATCGTCTCACTCGACGTCGTGAACAACCGCCTCATTCCGAATGCGATCGAGCCCCGATCGGCGATTGGCGAGTACGATGCGCGGACGGGAGGCCATACCCTCTTTACGACGAGCCAGAACCCGCACCTGATCCGTCTCCTCCTCGGCGCCTTCGTCATGGGGATCCCCGAGAGCAAGCTCCGGGTGGTCGCCCCCGACGTGGGGGGAGGATTCGGGTCGAAGATCCACCACTATGCGGAAGAGGTGATCGTCACGTGGGCGGCCAAGAGGCTCGGTCGGCCGATCAAGTGGACGGCCGAGCGCTCCGAGTCCTTCATGTCGGATCGGCACGGGCGGGACCATCTGAGCCACGCCGAACTCGCGCTTGACCGGGAGGGCCGCTTCCTCGGGCTCCGCGTCAGGACCGCCGCAAACCTGGGCGCGTATCTCTCGACATTCTCCACCTGCGTCCCGACGTGGCTCTACGGGATCCTCTTCGCGGGGCCGTACACGACGCCGGCCATCTACGTTGAGGTGAAGGGGGTCTTCTCGAATACGGTGCCGGTGGATGCGCTGAGGGGCGCCGGTCGCCCGGAGGCGACCTACCTCCTCGAGAGGCTCGTCGACAAGGCTGCGCGCGAGATCGGTATCGATCCGATCGAGATGCGGCGAAGGAACCTGATCCGCCCCGACCAGTTCCCCTATCAGACCCCGGTCGCCCTGCAATATGACGTGGGCGACTACCAAGCCACGCTGGCACTGGCGCTCGAGATCGCGAAAGCGGATTCCTTCGAGGAACGGCGGGCCGAGGCCCGGACGCGGGGCCGACTCCGGGGGCTCGGGGTCTCGACCTTCCTCGAGGCGTGCGGGATCGCCCCGTCGGCCGTCGTTGGGTCGCTCGGGTGCCGTGCCGGGCTGTACGAGTCCGGGCAGGTGCGCGTGCACCCGACCGGGAGCGTCACCGTCTACACCGGATCGCACAGCCACGGGCAGGGGCACGAGACGACCTTCGCACAGGTCGTCTCCGAGGAGCTTGGGGTCCCGATCGAGCAGGTCGAGATCGTACACGGGGATACCGAGCAGATCCCCTTCGGGATGGGCACCTACGGCTCCCGCTCCCTCGCCGTCGGCGGGGCGGCGATCTACAACGCGACCCAGAAGGTGATCGCGAAGGGGAAGCGAATCGCCGCTCACCTCCTCGAGGCCTCGGAGGCGGACATCGAGTTCGAGAACGGGAGCTTCGCCGTCACCGGGACGGATCGCGCAAAATCGTTCGTGGAGGTGGCGCTCGCGGCGTACGTGCCGCACGACTACCCCATCGAGGAACTGGAGCCTGGGCTCGACGAGACGGCCTTCTACGATCCGAAGAACTTCACCTTCCCCGCGGGCACCCACATCGTGGAGGTGGAAATCGACCCGGAGACGGGTACGGTCGAGCTTGTACAAGTGACGGGGGTGGACGACCTGGGGCGGATTATCAACCCGATGATCGTTGCCGGACAGCTTCACGGGGGGCTCGCCCACGGGATCGGGCAGGCACTACTTGAGGAGTGTCAGTACGACGAGGATGGGCAGCTCCTCACGGGGTCGTATCTGAACTACACGATGCCGAGGGCGGCGGATCTGCCGTACTTCGACCTCGGGCACAACACCACGCTCTGCACCCACAATCCGCTCGGCGTGAAGGGGGTCGGGGAGGTGGGCTCGATCGGCGTCCCTCCAGCCGTGATCAACGCGGTCGTGGACGCCTTGGCCGAGCACGGCGTCACGCACATCGACATGCCAGCGACGCCCGAGAGGGTGTGGCGGGCGATCCAGGGCGCTGAGGCGTAGGGGGCGGCGATGCAAGACTTCACCTTCCACCGGCCAGCGTCGGTGGCCGACGCAGTGGCCCGGCTCAGATCAGTCCCGGGAGGAAAGCTCCTCGCCGGGGGGCAGAGCCTGATCCCCCTCATGAAGCTCGACTTCGCGGCCCCTGCGGCGCTCGTCTCCGTGGCCGGACTTCCGGAGCTCCAGGGGATCCGGCTCGAGGGGGGCGAGCTCGTGGTGGGGGCGGGGACACCCCACCGGGAGGTCCACGGGTCCGAGATCGTGAGGGGCACGATCCCGGCCCTCGCGAGGCTCGCTGGAGAGATTGGCGATCCACAGGTTCGAAACCGAGGGACGCTCGGCGGATCCGTCGCACACAACGACCCGGCCGCCGATTACCCCGCAGCCCTCCTCGCCCTCGATGCGACGATCGTCACGGACCGGAGGGAGGTCTCCGCGGGGGACTTCCTCGGGAGCATGTTCGAGACAGCGCTTGAGGAGGACGAGGTCATCACGGCCGTGCGCTTCCGCGTGCCCGAGGCGGCTGCCTACGTCAAGTTCCCGAACCCCGCCTCGAAGTACGCGATCGCGGGCGTCATGGTCGCGCGGGGTCCCGGAGGCGTTCGGGTTGCGGTGACCGGGGCCGGTGCGGGGGCCTGTCGGCACGAGGGGATGGAGAACGCTCTCTCGGCCGACTTCAGCGCCTCGGCCCTCGCGGGTGTCGTCGTGGATTCCGAGGGGCTCCTCTCCGATTCCCAGGCGAGCGCTGCGTATCGCGCTCACCTCGTGGGCGTGATGGCCCGTCGCGCCGTCGAGGCGTGCAGCTGAGGGCACGGGCGCCCGTGTGGCCCGCGCGGCTCCAATGAGGCAGGGCTCGAGACCCGGGACACGTGGATAGACCGGACGCTCCTCTCCCCCTATCCCCCCCGGACTCGGTCGACGCCACCGAGGAGCTCCTTGCGGCCGGCGACTATCTCGCGGACCGGAGCCTCGCCACCGCGCTCTATCTCTCGCTTACGCTTGGGCGCCCGCTCTTTCTGGAGGGAGAGGCGGGCGTGGGGAAGACCGAGGTCGCGAAAGTCCTTGCCCGGACCCTCGGCCGGAGGCTCATTCGCCTTCAGTGCTACGAAGGCCTCGATACCGGTTCCGCGGTATACGAGTGGAACTATCCTCGGCAGATGATCGCCCTCCGCATCGCGGAGGTAGTGGGTGAGGTGGACCCGGAGCGTCTCGGCGCCGACATCTTCTCGGAAGCCTACCTGATTCGACGTCCGCTCCTCGAGGCGCTCGAGCCGGGGCCCTCGGGTCCGCCCGTCCTCCTCATCGACGAAGTGGATCGCACGGACGAGCCCTTCGAGGCCTTCCTCCTAGAGGTCTTGTCGGACTTCCAGATCACGATCCCGGAGATCGGGACCATGTCCGCCGCCAAGCCACCCATCGTGATCCTCACCTCCAACCGCACCCGAGAGATTCACGACGCACTGAAGCGGCGCTGCCTCTACCACTGGATCGATTATCCCGATGCGGCTCGGGAGCTCGCGATCTTGGAGGTCAAGGTCCCCGGCGCGGCCGACCGGCTCACTCGTCAAATCGTGGGGTTCGTGCAGCGGCTGAGGGGGGGCGATCTGTACAAGGCCCCGGGGATTGCGGAGTCGATCGACTGGACGCGCTCGCTCATCGCGCTGAACCGAACCTCGCTCGACCAGGCGACGTTGGACGAGAGTCTTGGGGCTCTCCTCAAGTATCAGGACGATATCGCCCGCGTCCGGGGGGGGGAGGCTGCGCGAATGCTCGCAGAGGTCGACTCGGAGCTGGCCGCCTCTCGGCGATCGTGATCGAAGAGCATATACCCGGCCTGGCCGAGCCCGAGCACTCTCCTCCCCGAATCCCCCGAGAGAGCCTGCCGGGCGAGCGGCGACTCGTCGAGAAGCTCATGCGGTTTGCACGCGTCCTTCGAGCCGGCGGCATTTCGGTGGGGCCCGGGCACGTGATCGACGCCATCCGCGCTGTCGAGGTGGTCGGGGTGACCCGGCGCGTCGACGTCTACTGGGCCCTGCACGCGGTCTTCGTCCACAAGCCGGAGGAGCGGGCGCTCTTCGCCGAGGCCTTCCGGTGTTTCTGGAGGGAGCCCGGGCTCCGCCAGGAGGCGCTGGGCGAGCTGACCCAGACCGCCTCCCGCCTCGGCGGGTCGAGTCTCCCGCCCGCGGCCCGGCGCGTGAGAGCGGGGCTCGAAGTGCCGGGCAGCATCTCGCGGCCACCCCAGGAAGAAGCTCGGGCGGAGCTCGCATGGATGGGCTACTCCCCCCGTGAGGTGCTCCGGAAGAAGGACTTCGAGCAGATGTCGGTCGAGGAGATCGAGGAGGCGAAGCGGGCGATCGAGCAGATGGAGCTGCCGCTCAAGGCGTGCCCGACGCGTCGGTTTCGGCCCACGCCGAGGTCCGGGCGAATCGACATGCGCAGGAGCTTCAAGGCCGGTGTCCAGGGCGGAGGAGGGGGGATCCCACTACGCTACAGGATGCCGGTGCGCCGCCGCCCGCCACTCGTCGCGCTCCTGGACATCTCCGGGTCGATGGGAGCCTACACGCGGATGTTTCTTCACTTCCTGCACGTGCTCACTCGCTACGACGCGAGGGTCGAGACCTTCCTCTTCGGAACGAGGCTCAGCCGGGCAACGCGGCACTTGCGGAGCCGAGATGCGGACGTAGCGTTCGCCGGACTCGGCGAGGCGGTCGAGGATTGGGCGGGGGGCACCCGGATCGGCGGGTGCCTGGGAGAGTTCAACCGCCACTGGGCTCGGCGGGTGTTGGCACGGGGCGCCGCAGTGCTCCTCATGACGGACGGGCTCGAGCGCGACGAGGGCCAAGGGCTGATGCAGGAGATGGAACGGCTCCAGCGTTCGTGTCGGAGGCTGATCTGGCTGAACCCGCTACTCCGCTACGAGGCGTTCGAGCCGAAGGCGCACGGGATCCGGACCATGCTCCCGTGCGTCGACGATTTTCGGCCCGTACACAACCTTGAAAGCCTGGAGGACGTGACGAGAGCCGTCAGCGGGAGGCCACGGCCTAGGCTTCGCCACGCCGGAGGTCCTCGCAGTCCATGACCGGAAGGCTCGCCAGAGGAGGGGTAGGAGGTTGAGGGACGTGTCCGGGGCCGGCCTGGAGGTGGAAGGACCTGCGCCCTCTTCGGCCCGTTCTCCGGCATGCTCCGGGTCCCGCTCGTTCCGGAGCTGCTCTTCAAGACGGGTCGCGAACTCCGTGAAGACCTCCTTGGTGACACGCTCGATCATGCCGCGGCCGAAGCGAACCATGCGTCCACTCAGCTTCACGTCGGCTTCCACGACGAATTCGGCTCCCTGATCGAGCTCGGTGACCCAGCTCTCCAGCGTCATCTCCGCGGCGCCGCCGCCGCCCTGCTCTCATCCCTTGCCCACCATGCTTACATGCCGCGCCCCGTGATCGATCGCCGTGTACTCGATGGTTCCGCGATACTGCACGGAGAGGGCCCCCACCTTGACGGTCACTCGCCCGGCGCACTTGCGTACAGCCGTGACCGACTCAAGGGTCGCGCAGCGAAGGCATACGACGGTGCGTTCGGGGTCGAACGAGTGCTGCCAGACGAGTTCCGCGGGTGCCTCGACTGTTCGCCTCTCTTCGATCCTCAGGAGCGCCATGCTTCCGCATCGCTCCAGGTCGGAGAATGGGGCGCTCCCTCCGGTCGACGACGGGAGCCGCCATGTGACGCTCGCGACGTGTCCGTGGGTGTGTACTTTCCTACTCGGAACGTCGTTCCGTTCGTCGTAGGATCCCGTACCAGAGTCCCGGCCGGTGCGACGAGATCCTGCGGCCACGCTGATGTTGGGGCGTTCGACGGCCCGCGAAAACGCGGCAGGCCGTCAGCAGCTCTCCGGGACCCGAATCGTGCGGACCGTGCGTAATGCTGGCACGAACGGGTGTGTGAAACACACGCCAAAGCTCCGGGTTCAACGGGGCGACCACACCGGTCTCGAGACCCGTGGGTGGAATGTCAACGATCCTTGCGCGCGAGGGCTACAGGGCACACTGCCGGCATTACGACCATGACTCACGTGCGATGCCTTCACCCGGTGACCGTTCAGGCGGCAGCGTCGACCCTCTTCGTGTCAGTGTGCGGCTTGGCCGGCGGGACCGCAGGACTCGCTGCGCAGGTATCGCCGGGTTCCGAGGCGGGAGTGATAGAGATCCTGGGGCCGCCCCCGCCCGTGGCACCGGCCGTCATGACCCGGGACGAGGCGGGGAACGCCACGATCCGCGCGTTTCGCGTGGACGAGGCGATCACTATTGACGGAGAGCTCTCCGAGGAGGTCTACGGGAGGATCCCCTCCATTGTCGGCTTCATCCAGAGCCTTCCCGACGAGGGCGCCGCACCGACGGAGCAGACGGAGGTCTGGATCCTCTTCGATGACGAGAACATCTACGTCTCCGCGAGGAACTGGGACTCCGCTCCCGAAAGCGAGTGGGTGGCGAACGAGATGCGCCGGGACACGAATCAGCTTCGGCAGAACCAGACCTTCGGCGTGATGTTCGACACGTTCTACGACCGTCGAAACGGCGTGATGTTCTACACGAATCCCCTCGGCGCGCTCGCAGAGTTCCAGATGACGAACGAGGGAAACCCGAATTCCGACTGGAATCCGATCTGGGACGTGCGTACGGGGCGCTTCGACGGGGGCTGGACGGTCGAGATGGAGATCCCTTTCCAGTCGCTCCGCTATCGGCCCGGCCGAGAGCAGATCTGGGGCGTGCAGCTTCGGCGCGCGATCCGGCGAAAGAACGAGTGGAATTTCCTGACCTTCCTCCCCAGGTCCGTCGCCGGGAACGGAGCGGCGGGCTCGTTCCGGGTCTCGATGGCCGGAACGCTCGTCGGGATCGAGGTGCCGCCAGTGGGGCGTGATCTTGAGGTCAAGCCGTACGCGATCGCCGGGCTTGAGAGCGACTTCTCCGTGGACCCGAGGGTTTCGAACGACGGAAACGCGGACGCGGGGCTCGACGTAAAGTACGGGATCACCGAGAACCTGACCGCGGATTTCACCTTCAACACCGACTTCGCCCAGGTCGAGGTCGATGAGCAGCAGGTAAACCTGACCCGCTTCAACCTCTTCTTCCCCGAGAAGCGGGAGTTCTTCCTCGAGGGGCGGGGCATCTTCGACTTCGCCCCGAGCATCTCGGGTGGAGCGGGCGGCGGCGGCGGGCCGGGTGGACCGGGTCAGGGAAGCGCGGGTGCCCCTACCCTCTTCTACAGCCGAAGAATCGGGCTCGAAGGGGGACGGCCCGTCCCGATCCTCGGAGGTGGCCGCGTTACGGGTAAGATCGGATCCTTCGACGTGGGTGCGCTCAGTATTCAGACCGATGAGCTTGGTGCCGACATCGAGTCAACGAACTTCAGTGTACTCCGGCTCCGTCGCGACATCCTGGCCCGGAGCAGCATCGGCGTACTCCTGCAAAACCGGTCGAAGTCGGCGCTGGCGGACGGGTCGAACCAGGCCTATGGGGTCGACGGCTCCTTCGCCTTCTACGAGAACCTGAGTGTCCTTGCGTCATACTCGAAGACGCGGACCGACGGCTTCGACGGGAACGACGAGAGCTACCGGGCGGACTTCGGGTACAGTGGGGACACGTGGGGTGGCGAGGTCGGTCACCTCCTTGTCGGCGACGACTTCAACCCCGAGGTGGGGTTCGTTCGCCGTAAGGGATTCCGGCAATCCCGTGCCTCCGCCCGCCTCAGCCCCCGGCCCGAGTCGATCGACTGGATCCGCCAGGTGACCCTCCAGGGGGAGCTGGGCTACATCGAGAATGAGCGGGTCGGCTTGGTCGAGAGCCGGGCCCGTCAGGGCCAGCTCCGGATCGAGTTCGAGAATAGCGACCAGTTCACCATCCAGTTCACGGATTCCTACGAGCACCTGAGCGAGCCCGAGCGGATATCGGGCGCCCGGATCCCCGGGGGCCGGTACGCATTTCAGGACATCGAGATCGGATACAGTTTCGGCCTTCAGCGCCCTTACTCGGGGAACCTCACCTTCCTTCGGGGCGACTATTTCGGGGGCAGGCGGACCTCCATCGGATTCACACGAGCCCGAATCGAGATCCTTCCGCAGCTCTCTGCGGAGCCGAGCGTCGAGTTCAACTGGATCGATCTACCGGCCCTTCAGGAGTTCGAAGGGCAGTACAACCAGCACGTGGCCCGGACCCGTGTCAGCTACAGCCTGAGTCCGCGGATGTATGTGAGCGGACTCGTCCAGTACAACGCCGGAAGCGAAAAATTCAGTAACAACTTCCGGCTGCGGTGGGAGTGGGCGCCCGGGAGCGAACTCTTCATCGTCTACACCGAGGAACGGGACACGGACGTCCTTGACCGCTGGTCCGACCTCGTGAATCGAGGCTTCGTGATCAAGGTGAACCGGCTGATGCGCTTCTAGGGCTGCGGTGCGTGCCGACGCACCTCGGCCGAGGCGAGTGATGCGTGGGCGGCCGGGCGTGGTCGCCCGGCGATCTGCCCTCCGGGAACCGCGGGCGATGACCCGTGGCGAAGAGGGCCCTGTGAGCAGCGGTCCAGATCCGGATCGGGAGCTGGTTGGCCTCCGACGATCGGGATCGGAGCGGTAGCGGAGGTGAAGCGATGCCAGGCCTTCTCGAACGCGTGCCACTTCTCTTCGCGTGGGCGGCGTGCCTCCGGATCGTCTCGGCGCCGCCGCTCGTCGCCCAGCCGGTCGAGCGGGGCTTCACCCCGGTTAGCGCCGAGGTTCTGAATCGCCCCTCTGCCGACGACTGGCCCCAATACCGGCGTACACACGACAACTGGGCCCACAGCCCGCTCGACCAGATCGATCGAGGCAATGTGGGCCTTCTCCAACTTGCCTGGTCTCGGGCAATCCAGCCCGGTCCGATGGAGATGACGCCCCTCGTCTACATGGGCGTCATGTACCTGGTCCACCCTTCGAGCCGAGTCGAGGCCGTCAACGCGACGACGGGTGACCTGCTCTGGGCGTATCAGCGGACGTTGCCGGAGGGGATCAGTCCCACGGGGACGATGCGCAATTTGGCACTCTACGGGGACATGGTCTACTACTCGAGTCGGGACGGATACCTGGTCGCGCTCCGCGCGCGGACGGGCGAGGTCGTGTGGGAGCGCTTCATGGGTGGAAGCGAGTTCGCGACGAATTACACCTCCGGCCCGGTCGCGGCGAATGACGTGATCGTCACCGGCCGCTCGTGCGGTCTCTTCGGGGGCGTACACAACACGCCGGGAGGCTGCTACGTCCTGGCTCACGACGCCGAGTACGGGGAAGAGCTGTGGCGTGTCAATACGATTGCCCGGCCCGGGGAGCCCGGGGGCGATACGTGGGGCGGTCTTCCGACTACGGAGCGCTACCACGTTTCGCCGTGGAATGTGAGCAGCTTCGATCCCGAGCTGAACCTCGTCTACATCGGCACCGGAGTCCCGGGACCGTACCCCTCCATCGCGCAGGGACGCGGAGGGGGCGATGCGCTCTACTCGAACTCGACGCTCGCGATCGATGCGGACACGGGTGGGCTCGTCTGGTACTATCAGCACCTGCCAGGGGATGACTGGGACTTGGACCATATCGGCGAGCGGATCCTTGTCGACACGGTCGTGGATCCGGGGCCCGATGTCCCCTGGTCGAGTCCCGGCATCGATCCGGCCGAGGTGAGACGGGTGGTGTGGACTGCCGGCAAGGGCGGCGTTCAGTTCGTTCTCGACCGGACGAACGGTGAGTTCCTGTGGGCAGCTCCGATTCTCCACCAGAACTCGGTCGTGGACATCTCACCTGATGGGAGGGTTGAGCCCAACGTCGAGCTCAGACACGCGGAGATCGGCCAGACGGTGATCATCGGGTAGCGCGCAGCCAAGGGGTGGTGGCCCGGCACGTACAGTCCCCTCACCGGAGCGGTGTATCAGCCGCTGCACAACTCTTGGCTCGAGCAGACCGCGCTCGAGTGGACGGGGCCGAGTCTCGGCGCCCAGCGCGTCTCCATCCGCGCGCCCGAGCATCCGGAATCTCTCGGTGTCGTGAAGGCCGTCTCGGTGTCGACAGGTGAGGTGCTGTGGGAGCGATACTGGCCGACGCTTCACTCGGGTGGGTTGGTGTCGACGGCGGGGGGGCTCGTCTTCGGGGGAGACTGGGAGCGGCGATTTCATGCATATGACGATACCACGGGTGAGCTGCTCTGGGAGACGATCCTGAACGCGAGGATCTCCGGTGGCGCGATCAGCTACGGGGTGGATGGGGTCCAGTATATTGCCGTCGCGACGGGTGGCGGCACGCTCTACGACAACGTCTTCGATCTGAGCGAGGTCGGGCTTACGTCTCCCACCGGGAGCTCGAGCGTCTTCGTCTTCGCGCTCCCGTCGTCCGCCCGGGACTGAGCGGGGAGACGGTGGTCGGCTCCTCCCCATCGGCTTGGCCCACCGAGGTGGCCCCGGATCAAAAGAAGAGGCCTACGAGTGGATAGGCCACGAGCGTGATCACCACGACTGCGAGCGTGTTTATCCAAACTCCGGCCCGGACCATGTCGGGAATCCGTAGCATTCCCGAGCCGAAGACGATCGTGTTCGGCGGCGTAGCCACGGGCAGCATGAAGGCGGAGCTCGCGGCGAGCACGGTCGGCACGATGAGCACCAGGGGATCGAGCCCCACCGCGGCCGCCACCGCCGTGAGAACCGGGACGAGAGTCGCCGTGCTCGCGAGGTTGCTCGTCAGCTCCGTCAGGAAGCTCATGAGCATTGTGGCGAACAGCACCATGAGGACGGGAGGGATTCCCTCGAGTCTCGCAGACGAAATCGCGATCGCGGTGCCGATGCCGTGCTGATCGATCGCGTCCGCGAGAGCGAGACCCCCGCCGAGGAGGAGGAGGACGCCCCAAGGCAGCCTCACGGCGGTTTCCCAGTCCATGAGCCGGCTGCGCCGTGTCGTTCCGTCCGGGATCAGGAAGAGGAGGAACATGCAGAGGAGTGCGACGCCCGGATCGGAGAGGTGGGTGAGCAGTGGGAAGCGCACGAACAAGGGCTGGCCGACCCAGCCCGCTAGAGCGAGGCAGAAGACCGCGAAGGTCCGCGCCTCGCCCCGTGACCAGGGCTTGGACTCGGGCAGCACGACTTGCGTTCCGGCATCCACACGGGCTGGAAGCCGATAGACCAGGCGCGTCAGGACCCACCAGGCGAGGGGTAGGAGGATGATCACGAGGGGCACTGCGAGCCCCATCCATCCGGCGAAGGAGATGGTGCGCCCGAGTTCGCTCTCCACATAGGAGGCGAGGTACACATTCGTTCCCGTACCGATCAGCGTGCCCATTCCGCCGATCGAGCACGCGTATGCGGTGCCGAGGAGCAGGCAGAGTCGAAAACGGGAGTGGTAGCTTGCCTCGGAATCCTGAGCGGCGATGATGCTGAGGGCGATCGGGAGCATGATGACGGCTGCGGCCGTGTTCGAGATCCACATGCTGAGCGAGGCGGACACGATCATGAATCCGCCGACGAGCTGCCGGGGGCCGGTCCCGACCGCCCGGAGGACGAAGACCGCGAATCGGCGGTGGAGCTCCCAGCGCTCTAGCGCGAGGGCAAGTGCGAAGCCGCCCATCGCGAGAAAGATGAGAGGGTGTGCGTAGGCGGCGGTGGTCTCGGAGAACTCCTGGATACCCGTGAGCGGGAAGATGAGGGCCGGAAGTAGCGCCGTCACGAAGATCGAGACGGACTCGGTCATCCACCAGATCGCCATCCACGCGACCACCGCGCCCGTGACGCGACCCGCCGTGCCGAGGATGAGCTCACCGCCCGCCGGATCCGGGAGCGTGTCCGGGATCCAGGCGTAGAGGAGCGCGGCCGCGAGCGGGCCGGAGATGCGGCCGAAACGTCGCAGGCTCAACGGCGGGCCGTCCGTCCCTCGGCGTTATCCCTCCTCATAGCGCGCCTCCCGCTCACGGAGTTCGGGGAGGCGAACGATCCGCGTGTACTCCTCGAAGCTTGCCATCTGGTCGTGAAGCGGAGCGGTCGACCCGGTCTCACGCAGGGTGCGGTAGAGCGTCTCGAGGGCGCGGACGGCGATGAAGACCGACGAGACCGGCCAGACGGCGAGGGCGAAGCCCATCTCCTCGAGATCACGTGCGGAGACGTGGGGCGTGCGCCCGAACTCGACGATGTTCGCGAGGAGGGGGCCGTCTACCTCGCGGCAGGTGCGCCGCATCTCCTCCGGCGTCTCTGGTGCCTCGATGAAGGCCGCATCGCACCCCGCGTCCAGATAGAGGTTCGCCCGCTTGATCGCTTCGTCGATCCCGAGTACGCTCAGGGCGTCGGTTCGGCCCATGATCACCAGGTCTTCGTCCCTTCGAGCGTCGAGCGCGGCCCTGAGCTTCGGGAGCATCTCTTCCGTGCCGATCACCTGCTTTCCGAGCGTGTGGCCGCAGCGTTTCGGGAACCGTTGGTCCTCGAGAAAGAGCCCGGCGACGCCCGCCCGCTCGAAGTTCCGGACCGTCCGGATCGCATTCGTCACCCCGCCGAATCCCGTATCCGCGTCGACGAAGACCGGGATGTCGACACTCGCGCAGATTCCCTCGTAGAAGCTCGCGAGTTCGGTCGCTGTCAACTGCGAGGTGTCGGGCTCACCGAGTAGCACGCCGGAGGCCGCAAAGCCCCCGACCGTGACAGCGCGGGCCCCTGCCTCTTCCGCGATCCTGGCGCTCAAGGCGTCGTGCGCCGGATACAGGATGAGGATCTCGGGAGCATGGATGAGCTCCCTCAAGCGAGTGGTCTTCCTCATGGTCCGCGTTCGGCTCCCGGTGAGGGTGCATGCGTGTGAGCGGCGCCCAGGGGATTCGAACGGCCGCGCCGCCTTCGCGCGGATCCCCATGGCACGGGTTCGAGACGTTCTTCGTGGTTAGTCGCGCGATTCCGCTAGCAGGATCGGTGTGGGCGTGGCGCGGCTTCCCTAGGGGTTCAGCCAGTAGTTCACCTTGATCATGAAGATGTTGTCCGGTGCCACGTCGAACATGTCGCCTGCGTCACGGCCCAAGTCGAAACGCCCGGCCCAGGAGTGGTCGTCGAGATGCCCCTCCTCGTCGATCCGGCTGATTCGCCGCTGTTGCCAGACGAAGAAGAGCGTCGAGCCGGGTCGCCACTCCCACCTCAGCACGGCGTTTCCGAGGAGGCTCCGATAGCTGAAGTCCTCATCCGCGATCCGGAACTCGGCGGCCGGGCCCGCGCCGTCGGGATCCACCACGTACGTGCCGTCCCCGGTACGCCCGATCCGGCCGGCCTCCGTGCCGTACTCGAGGAACTCGAAGGTGTTGGGGGCACGAAACTCCTTTGGGACGTCGTAGTCCCCCGTCGAGATGAAGGGCTCGACATAGAGTTGGAGTGAGAGCGTGGGAGAGAAGGTCACGTTCATCCGGCTCTCGAGCGAGAGGGTAGTCCGGCGGGTGCCCGCGAAGATGTAGCGCGCCCCGAAGGTGCGCGCGGCGAGCGGGTCCGTGATCCGAGTGACGTACTGCGCGGGAACGTAGGACCAGGCGTACGAGGGGCCGATGTCGAACTGGAAGGTCTCTTCGTAGCGCCCGCTCAGGTTCAGCTGGAGATCCTGCGTCCAACCCTCTGCATCATCGAATCCCCAGTTGTATCGTGCGCTCACAACGGCGGCGCGGCGCCCGTCCGAGTTCAGGCTTACGTTGCCGGACCACCCTCCCGGCGAACGCGCCATGGGACCGCCGCGGGTAAGTCGGTCGTCCTCAGAGCGGGCGAGATAGAGCAGGCGGACCGAAGTGCTCCAGTAGTTGAGGAGTTCGATGCGACCGATCGCGTTGATGTTCGCGTAGAGCCGGTCTCCCGCGAGATTCCAGATCGCGTTCGGGCCTCCGAGAATGATGCCCCACGATCGCAAGACGTCGCCCGGATTCGGCTGCGTGTACTGGTAGTGGGTGTCCATCAACACCCGGTCGGAGTTGGCGTGAAATCCCAAGTCGTTCACTTCGTATCCGGGACTGATGAGTGCCACACCGTTTCTCATCGTGAAGTTGCCGGCCTCCTTCCCCAGATACGCCATGGCGTAGTACCCGGTGAGGGACCTCGCATCCGGATCGAGCTCGACGTGCCGAGCGTCTGGCCTCTGGTAGTAGCGGGTGGAAGCGCGCTGCGTGCGCATGATAGCGTCGGTTGCTCCCCCCACGTAGCTCCCGGAGAGGAGGCTCGTAAAGAGCCAGGCGCGGTTCCCCCACTCGTGGGCGAAGTCGATCCCCGCCGAGTAGGCGGAAGTGTGGAGCCGAGTCGCAAGCGCGGTTCCGGCGGTCCTCCGGTTCACGGCCGAGGCGATCATGCCGAAGCGGGTCAGACCGCCCCGGATCTGGCGTCGCAGGCGGCCCACGAAGTGGTTTGCCCCGGGCTCGACGGTGCGCTCGTGGCCAGCGCCTTCACCGTCCGTGTAAGAGGCGACTTCCCTCGTGGTCACGGCCTCGAGCACCCCGACGGACCAACCGTCTCCCACCCGGCCCGTGACCTTCGCGGCGGCGGCGATGGTCGTCGCGGCCGGCGTGTCGTCGAAGGTCGCCTCCGCTGGGAGCATGCCCCGGGGTGGCCGCCCGATGCGCCGCGAGTAGACGAGCTCGGGTCCGGTCCCGACGCTCCCCCTCGGCCCCCCCTCGCCAAAGTTGAAGATGTCGGCGCCCTCCACGAAGAAGGGCCGCCGTTCCTGGTAGCGGGTCTCGAAGGCCGTGAGGTTGATGACCGAGGGATCGAGCTCCACCTGACCGAAGTCGGGGTTGAAGGCCGCATCGAGTGTCACATTCGTCCCGACGCGGTACTTGAGATCGAGCCCCGCGTTGCCGAAGTGGTCCGATCCGGTGCGGTAGGGGTTTTGGAAGTCCACGCCGCCGGGACGGTCGAGCTGCAGGTATTCGCCTTGGGCGACCGCGTACGGGAGAAGCTCGAGTCTCCGCCCGCCCTCGATTCCCCCGATCCGGTCCAGATGCGCGAAGCGCGAAACCCCGGCGCGCTCAAGGAGGGGCGTGAAGGGGAAGGTCGCGTTCTCGCGGGTTCGCGTGATGTTCCGCTCGAGCTGGATTCCCCAGACCTGCTCGCCGTCGGGTCGAAAGCGCAGCTGGCTGAAGGGGATCCGCAGCTCCACGCTCCAACCGGAATCGCCCACCTCGGTCGCGACGTCCCAGACCGGGTCCCAGGAAGAGTCGCCCTGGCCGGCGCTGTTCCCGGTGACGATCGCGTCCCCCTTGACGCCCGAGGGGTTCGTCCAGAATCGGTAGGCCGTCTCGTGGTCGTGGTAGCTGTCCAGAAGGAGGAGGAAAACGTCGGAATCCTCGAGTCCCGCATCACGCCTCGCGAGCCGGGTGGTCACCGGGTTGCGGTCGTAGAGAATTGCGCCCACGTAGATCGCGTTCTCGTCGTATACGATCCGAACCTCGGTCTCCTCCGATACGACCGACCCCTCGAGAGGCAGCGTCTGGATGAACGTCGTGATCGGAGGTGCGGTGGACCATCCGGACTCATCCAGCGTCCCGTCGATCGAGATCGACCCGCGCAGAGGTTGCCGCTCGAGCCCGCGGGGCCCACGCGTGGTCGTACTCGCGGGCCGGCCCCGGCTCGAGCGTTCCGGCCGTCCCCTCGACCACCTGTCCGGCGGCAAGACCGCCTTCGGTGAGGCCTGGGAAGCCGCCGAGTAGCGCGAGCCCGAGGAGGAAGGAGCGGTGAGCGGGGTGTCTGGTGTCCATCGGAGGAGAGGTGCGGTAGGCGCGATCCGGCGTTCGCCGACGCGCTAACTGAAGTCCACGCCGAAAAACACAGCGATGATGACTGCACCGACGGCCACCGGGGCCACGAACCGGATGAATTGCCGCCAGACGCCGTACTTGAACCAGGTGGGCTCGGTACCGTCCATCAGTTCGCTCATCGTCGACTCACGAGTCATGAACCAGCCCGCGGCGATCGTGATCGCTAGGCCGCCTGTCGGGAGCATCCAGTTTGACACGAAGTGGTCCGCGGTGGAGAACCACCCGACCTTGCCCGCGAAGATCTCGAATCCGGACAGCGCCGGTACCGCGCCGAAGGAGAGCGCGGCTAGGATCGTGAACAGGAAGACCGTGGCGCCGCATGCCAGCGTAGCCCGTTGCCTGGGGATCCCGTACTGGTCGATCAGGTTGCTCGTGACCACCTCGAGAAGCGAGATCGTAGACGTCAGGGCGGCGAGTGCGACGAGGACATAGAAGAGGGGACCGAGCAGTGTCCCGAAGGGGACCTCGGAATAGAAGAGCTCGGGGAGGGAGATGAAGAGCATTCCGACCGTAGAGGCTCCGACCTGTTCCTCCATGCCCGGGACCGAGAATATGACCGAGAACATGATCACCGTGGCGATGAGCGCGATCACTGTGTCCAAGAGCACGATCAACGCAGACATCTTCACGATCGACTGGTTCCGTTGGACGTAGGAGCCGTAGGTGATCATCGCGCCCATCCCCAAGGAGAGCGTGAAGAAGGAGTGCCCGAGCGCTTCCAACACGCCCGCCGGCTCGAGCTCCCCGAAGCTCGGGCGGAAGATGAAGGCGATCGCCTCGCCCGAACCCTCCATCTGCAGCGCGCTGAAGAGGAGGAGGATGAGGATCCCGAAGAGGATGGGGAGGACCGTTCGCGCGAGGCGTTCGATTCCCCGGTGAACCCCCAGGTAGACGACCGAGATCGTGAGAATGCTGAAGATGAGCGACAAGCCGAGCTGGAGGCTGCCGTTACCGACCTGCTCGCTGAAGAGATCCCCGGTCTGGAGTCCCGCTGGGAAGCCCGCCAGCGTCCACCCCACTGTGCGGGTGAAGTAGAAGAGTGACCACCCGGCGATCACGGTATAGTAGCTGAGGAGTATGAAACCGCAGAGCACGCCCCAGAGGCCGACGATCCCCCATCGTGGTCCTACCACGTCCTTGAGGGCGCCCACGACACCCTTCTGACCCTTACGGCCGATGAGGATCTCCGCCATCATGATCGGAAGCCCGACGGCCAGGATGCACGCTAGGTACACGAGGACGAAGGCACCCCCTTGATTGTCCCAGGTGATGAAGGGGAACTTCCACAGGTTTCCGAGCCCGATGGCGCTGCCCGTCGCGGCGAGGACGAATCCGAGACTCGATCCCCAGTGCGCACGCTCTTCGTGCATGTGTCTCCCCACTCCGTTTTGATTCGAGGGCTGAGGGGGCGAATGTATCGGCTCGCCGTGACCCCGGCACCTGCGCGCCGACGGGAGCCGTGGAGCCTCGCACTCCAGCTCGACCAAGATACCGTGCACTCTGCGGGTGCGGGAGTCGGCGCCGCCGGCCGCCGCGCCTGGCCGGTGGCTCAGAGACGGCGGATCCGGTGTAAGCCACCGAATGCGCGCAATGGAGGGTAGGGCAGGGAATGAGCCGAGCTAGGTCGCTACTGACCCTCGGAGCAGGGGTCGCGGCCGGAGTTCTGGGACTCGGCCTCGTCCGGCTCGCCTTCCTCCCGCCGATCGAGGCCGTCCACTATCACGCAAATTGGGCGATGTGGATCCAGGGAGAGCGAGTCGACTTCTCCGCCGACGAGTACATGGAGGATGTGGCGGCGTGCTCCGTCGCCGCGGCGAGCATTACGGGGCCCCAGCGCGTCCACCTGCACAACAACGAGCCGGATGTGGTGCACGTACACCACGGGGGTGCGACCTGGGGGCACCTGCTCCAGAACCTGGGGTGGGGGCTCGGCTCCAACTGGGTGTACACGGACCGCGGCGAGCTGTACCGGGCGGACGGGGAGAAGGAGCTGACGTTCGTCGTGAACGGCCTCCTCGTGCCGCCGGCCTCGAATCGGGTGATCCAGCCGGGCGACCGGATGCTGATCTCCTTCGGGGCAGAGGAGCCGGATGAGATCCTGAGGGATCAACTCCCCTCCGTCCTGGCGAACGCCCCGGAGCTCGACGGGAACTTTGATCCCGCGGGGTGTCAGGGGAACGCCGCCGAGACATTCGGCGAGAGAGTCAGGCGTGCGTTTTGGTTCTAGAGGGCCGGCGAGTGCAGGGCCGGCTCGGGGAATGACTCGAGGGGGGGGGAACGATGGCCGTTACGGAGAAGGATGTCTTGGGCGCTCTCAAGACCGTGAAGGATCCGGAGCTCAACCTGAACCTAGTCGTTCTTGGGCTCGTTTACGGCGTCGAGGTCGACGGCACGCACGTCGATGCGCGCATCTCGCTCACGAGCCCGATGTGCCCGGTCGCTGAGGAGATCGTGCACATGGCTGAGGCCGCCGTGCTCGGCGTGGACGGGGTCGAGAGCGCGAAGGTACAGCTGACGTTCGACCCGCCGTGGACCCCGGAGCGAATCAGCCCCCTGATTCGGTCCTCCCTGGGGCTATAGCCGTTGCTTGCCTGGCTCCTGCGGTCGTTCGGATTCCCCCGGGGAGCCCGGAATACGCCCGCCCCGCGCCCCAGCCGTCCCAGTCTCGACCGTTGAGAGCTGCCCCCTACCCGATGCGGACCCTGCCCTCGGCCGGGCACGTGCCACGTGCCCGGTCGCCGGGGGTTCCGCAAGAACCTTGGGTCGGCAATACTGTACTGAGCACGCGGCGGGTGGGGTCCGGGGCGCCCGCATGGTCGAGTCCGACCACTGGACGAGGGAGTGAGCGAATGAGCTGCCTTCGGCACGTTAGGATCCTGCGCCTCGCACTGCTCTTGGCGCTCGTCGGATGCGGGGGGCAGATGCCCGCTCTCGTTCCGCGGTCGGTCGTCGTCTATTCCGGGGAGCGGATCCAGCCCGAGAGCGAGCGGATGGCGGAGGTCGAGGCATGGCTCACGCCGGAGCTCGACCGCATCAATCTCGATCCCGCTTTCCTGATTCGGATCTCCCCGGTCCAGGAAGAGGTGTATCCCTGGGATTGGCTCGAGATCGTGGCGGATACCGCGGATCTCGTGCTGACGGACACGGCGATTGATGCGGAGACGCCGTTCCTCGTATACGGGTATCTCCGCCTGATGGATGCCCGTGGCGCCTTGGTGGAAGCGTACCCTGGGACCGAGGGGCTCACGGGCTACCCTCTCGAGAGGGCGATTCTCGAGCGCGTGGCCGAAGTCTGGCTTCTCGGACGGTCGGTATTCGATACCCAGCCGTACGGCCCGCTCGACGAACTCGTGTACGCGAGGGAGTTCGGCTACCTGGACGAGTTCATATTTGCCACGCAGGCAGGCCGCTTCCCGAGCGAGGAAGAAGTGCACCGGATCGAGAATCCCGGGCGTGAGGAGGAGTTCCGGTCCTGGTTCACGGATACCTTCGCCTCGGATACGCCCCGTTTTATCAGAGCCCCCGAAGAGCCACCGGGCGGTACGGACGACGGTGCGGACGCCGGAGTGTAGGAAGCTCAGAGTTCCTGGGCCGCCCCCTTCCGCGAGCCTTCACCCATCCCTCACGCGAAGCTCCCAAGTTCGGTCCACTTCCGTCGTGTCCCTTCCACCACTCACCAAGAGATCGACTCGTCCGCTTGTCCGGATCCGTGCATCTGACGGCGTGCCGCCAGACAGGGGGAAGCCGACCACACGGAGCTCGACGATTCTCCCATCCGGCCCGCGTGCCTCGAGGCGCGCGCCCGTGAGAGCGCGAACCGTCGGGGGGGATCCCTCGATAAGCCGGGTTCGTAGGATCCGGTTTCCGTGAGGATGATCCAAGGCGTCCACGACCCTGAGAAGTGGAGGGTGCGGCGAGTCAGGTGCTATCACTTGCAGGCCGTTCGGATGGTGTCGACACGTTTGAGTCGGAGGCGACTCGCGTCCTCTCCGGAAAGCTCTCAGCGCGGGGCCTCGAAGTACAGTTTTCGGGCCAGCTCTGAGGCTCACCATAGGTCCGAATTCGTCCTGTCGTCTCGGGCGATCCCGTGACATCTGAGTCCCCCCCGTTCGATCCGGGCGATCCTTCATGGGACGCCGCCGCCCGGCGCATCAAGGCCGCCGTGACCCTGGCCGTCGCCGCGGCGGTGCTTCTCTCCTTCGTCGACAGGGCTGACTTCTGGCAGGCTCTGGGGCTGAGCCTGTTCGGCGTTCTCCTGCCTTCGCTCGCTTTCGCGCAACTTCCCCTCCTCGACAGGATTGAAGTCAGGCGTGTATCGATCTACCGCGGCTCCTGCGCGACGATACTCTCGGTCGGCGCGGCAGCTTTGGCGCTGGGATGGCTCTCGGTTGGCGGAGTCTTCCCGGGGCTCCTCGCTGTATCCCTGCCTAGGCTCCTTGTTTGGACCTGTGTGGTCACGGGAGTGGGCCTGGCCTTGATTGGGGCCTCTCAGCCCGTGCGGCGCCGCGGCGAGGATGGCTCCATCGAATTCGTGCTCCAACTGATCCCCAGGACCTGTCACGAGAAGCGGCTCTTTGTCGGACTTTCGATCATCGCGGGCTTCGGGGAGGAAGTCGCGTATCGGGGCTATATGCTGACGACGCTGGAGCTTGTGGGTCTAGGCCACTGGGGTGCGGGCCTCATCTCATCCGCTGCGTTCGGGATGCTCCACGCGTACCAGGGCGCAGTCGGGATCGTCCGGACCGGGCTGACCGGACTCGTTCTGACGCTCCCGGTGCTCGCTACCGGGAGCCTGATACCGTCGATCGTCTCCCACGCTCTCATCAACATCGTAGCGGGCCTCGCAATCGGCCCTCGAATGGTGGCAGAAGCCGAACGGTCGCACTGAGCCCTCATGTTGAAGGGAATCGGGATCTTCGTCGTGGGGGGACTTTTCGGGGATTGCCGTGTGCGGAGGTGTGGCCATCGGACGGCCGTAACCGTTCGGTGGAGCCGTGGCATCGACCTCCTGCGCTGGTTTACGGCGTGCGTGCACAATGGCGACCGAGCACCCGACGCCCTGTCGCCCTGGCCGCTGCCATGGTCGATGGGGCGAAGACCGGAGACGCGACCCGCGGCGTTGGGATTACCGGCCGGATCGAGTGCCGCTGCTGACTTCACGGCCGGGGAAATGGCGCTGCTGGGCGTACCGATCGCTAGCCCGCCAGCGATCAACCGCCATTCCCTGTCTAGGGAGTTCTGCTGGCGCATCGGCTGGCCCAAGCCCGACAGCGGCCTGAAGGACATTGATGAGCGCGGTGACGATGCTGACCGACCGCCCCACCACGGCACGACCGAACGCTTACGGACGGCCCATACTCGAGGGGTTCAAAAAGAAACCTTTCGATCTGCGCGCAGTTTAGATATGGTGCGGCTGGAGGGGTCCGATTGTGTGCGCTTCACGCGGTTGCCGGGCGGCGCTACCGATCCGCAGCATGGGTTCTGGTGCTTGGGGGGTTCCGTGATCGTGACCTGCAGCTACGAGGAGCTCAACGCACTGCGTTCCGGTGCCGATGGGCTTCTGGATCCGGGGCCGTCCGCCGGTGCCGCTGACACGCCAAACACCACTCGCGTGGCTCTGGAATTCCTTCTGACTCGTATCTCCGGAGACCTCTCCCTCTCCACCCTCGCCGAACAAATGGAGGCGGAGCACGCCGTTCAGGTGATCGTTGGGCACTTCAGATCCGAGATGGAGCTATACGTACTCTCCGCTCACCCGGCGGCCGAGGCGTCCGTCGCCGCGTACTTCGACTTCGCACATGCGCTGACGGTGCTGGAGCGCATTCGGGTGGCCGGAGAGGAGATGCGGATTTTGGTAGAGGTGGTGACGGGCACCCCGGCGGACGGAGGCACGATCCGCACATTCGTCTTCCCCGACTGATCGCGCCGAGCTGGATTTGGCTCTGCTCGGCACACTCAGCTAAAGGCCGGGCGTGTTCTGCGCGCCGGTTGTACCGCCGGCTAGAACAGGATCGTGCCCCGTGCCGTAACGCCGTAGGCGCTGGGAGCTGGGCCGTGATCGCGACGCTCGATCTCGAAGCTCACGTTCGTGGACCGGCCGGTCGCCAAGAGGCTTCCCAACCGATAGCCACGTGCAGTCTCGTCACCGAGGCTCACCGCAGCGTAGGGCGTCAGCGAGAGCGCGTCACGGCTCCCAGGGACCCCGAATCCGTACCCGAACTGCGCATCCAAGCGTGCACCCGGCGCGTCGTATGGGGTCCGGTCGGTGGAGCCGTGCTCCCACAGTTGTTCAACGCCGCTCGCCGTCGTGCCCCAAGCCGGCGCAAAGCCAACGGACAGGCCGCGACTGGACGCTCCGGGATCGAAGAGAAGCCGTGTGCTGAAGCCCCACTCGTCTACGGTGCCTCGGTGCATCGCCAGCCAGCGGCCCTCGCTCTCGACGCTGAACCCCGTTTGTGAGTGCCGATAACGGAGTCCGCCGCCCACCTCGAGGCCGGCTCCGACCTCTCCATCTCCCGCGTCGTGCCTGAGCGCTAGCTCCGCCCACGGACTGAGCCAGTGGCCGGATGAGAGGAAGTGTTCCTGACGGGCCTCCGTCCTGATCCGGAAGCGTTGCACATCCACTCCCAGCGCGTCGAACGTCCCGCCGTCCGCTGCCGCGAGGTCCATGCTTGCAAGTGCCCACTCGCCCTTCAACCCTCACGCTTGTCGCCCCGCGGACGAATACGCGGCCACTCAGGCCTACCGTCCCCGAGTCCAGCGTCGAAGCACTCGTATCGTCGGTCTCGGCGAGGTCGTTCGCGAACTGAAGCTTCCCCCAGCCGTGTCCAAACGTTGCCCAGATGTTCAGCGCGGGCGTTACTGACCAGACAACGCAGGGGTGGATGCCGGTCAACCTCGGTCTGTATGCGCCGCCTGCGTCCTCACCGCCGTTGCCGCCCATCCGGTACCCGAACGAACCGCGTGAGCGGGATAGGGAGAATCCCGCCAAGACGTCGGAGCTGATCCGTACATCGGCGCCCAGGTGGGCACTGAAGACATCGCCGTTCCACGGGGCGGCCCCATTGTCGCCGCCGCTCAAACTCCGGCTATCGGCGCAGCCCCAGGCCGCGAGACGACCGCTGCCTCCCTGTTCCTGAGATGACATCAGGAAGACCAGGTCATCCAGCGCCCGCTCCACGGTTGGCGGTTCGGCACCTGCTCGCGCCTGCTCGATACGGCAGTTCGTGGTGAATGCCATCGCCCGTCCCATTTCCGGGATGACGACGCGATGGACAGCCCGGGTGCTCCGCTTCACGTCGTCGGTGATCGTTCCCGCCCCGGCTTCGTCTGCCAGAGTCGCCCCCTCCGCGTCGTGCAGCTCTACGGTAAAGCGCTCGAGGCTCTCTAGCAGATCGTCAGTCAGCGTTCCCACCGTCAGCGTGTGGGTCGTCTCCCCAGCTTCGAAGTGCAGCGTGCCTTCGGCCGCCGTGTAATCGAGGCCTGTCACGGCCGTTCCGTCCACTGTCCGGTAGGCGACCGTCACCGGCAGTCCGCTGGCCGAACTCAACCGTGCCATGAATTCGGCCGTGCCACCTTCCTCTACCGGCGCTGCGTCTCCGATCGTGAGGGTGGGCGATTCGTCATCATCGACGATCGTGCCTGTGCCGCTCCCGTCCGCCACCGTCGCCCCGGTGGCCGCGCTGAGCCGGACCGTGAAGGTCTCCGTCCCCTCCGGTGCCTGGTCCTCGAGCGTCTGTACCTCGACCTGTTTCGTTCGTTCTCGGGTACCGAAGCTGAGCGTTCCGCTGGCGCTCGTGTAGTCGGAGCCTGCGGTCGCGGTCCCGTTCACGGTCTGGTAGGCGACCGTCACCGTTCCGGGCGCCCCCGCACTCAGCGTCACATCGAATGTGGCGAGTCCACCCTCCGTCACGCTGGCGTCTCCTATCTCCAGTGCCGGGACGCCCCCAGCCCGCTCGTCGTCGATGATCCGCACTGTCACGGGGGCCACGGCGTGCAGGAAGGGTGGACAATTGCTGTGCTCGTCCCACACCTCGTGAGTGAAGGTCAAGAGTTCATCCTCGTCATCATCGTCGTGGAGTACGTGTATACGAACGTTTCGCCACGGTGTTGGACCCGGGGCGTTGTCCTGATCCACCTCCCAACCGACGGATGGCACCCAACGCACCCAAGGATTGCCATTTTCGTCCAGGAGCTCACCATCCTGGTACACTACGCCGTCGACCTGGACGAATAGCCACCATCCGTCGTCGACCGGTTGCTCACTGAGTCTCATGTTATAGGTGCCGGACCCCCCTCCAGGATTGTCAGCGTGGGCGCGGTTTCGGGCATGTCGGAGGTCGACACCTGCACTTCCCCTGTCCAAGTGAAAATCGCGGCGTCGTTCTGAGCGTGGAGCTGGTGGATGGCGGCCCCGGGAAGGAACGCCGACGTGATGATCGTGGAGGCCGCGATGTGCTTCAGGCGTCCTCTTGAGCTTCGTGGCTTACGAACGGAGCGATGGTCTCGGTCGGTCTTGATCTGCGGCCTACGGGACCTGAAGTGTGATCGTGTAGTGGTACAGTTTGGGTTGTAACGGTCCGGGTCCTCGAGGACCCGAGGTGCCCCGCCGTAGCTTTCAGGCATGGCGAAGAAACGCACTCCCGACCGGCCCAGGGATATGAGCCAGCTTGCAAGGCGGATCGTGGACCTGTCTGTAGGTGAGGTCGAGGAAGAGAGCCGCCAGCCTACGTTCGAGGAGGAACGTGCCGCGAAGGGTGGCATAGGGCCTCGAGGCTGACGCTTGAAGAACGGTCTGCCATTGCTAGACAGGCCGCAGAGGCTCGCCGGTCGAAGAGTTCCCGATCCTAGCCACCCTTCCCCTTTTTTGCCCGCTCCCGCCGCGCAACCGTATGAAGTGTCGCGAGTATCGTCTTCGGCGACTTCACCTCAAACCCGCCCTCGAGCAGAGCGTCCCTGATCGTCGGTATGGGATGGTCATCACCCCACAGATCAACAAAGTCACGATACGCTTGGGTTGGCTTCTTGCCCTTGAAGAAACCAGGTGGGACCGCTGGACGCTTGGATCTGTTCGTGTCCACGCCGACGTCCGAATGGAGTTCCAACTGCTCGGCTTCCTCCACCAGACCCTTGAGTCCCTCGATGGTCGCCAGGAGCCTACGGCGCCGGCCGTCGATTCTAGCCAGCTCCGCTCGTGCGTCCTTGAGTGCTATCAGGTAGCTGCCCTTCATCTCGGCATCCGTACTCAGTGGCTTCCTTCGCTGGTTTGCGTATTGTCACTAGGCCGCTCTGGACAACCGGCGGAAACCGAACACCCGCCGACCCCCCAAGACCGCCCTAAATTTTTCGGCGCCAACATCGCTCATCTCTCTGGGGCAATGCCCCCGGTGGTGTGGGCCGACGGCCACGCATTGGCTCCCCAAGGATTCGTCCGAGGCCGTCGGCTTTGTTGCTACTCTGGAATGTGGCGGTCCGCCTAAGTCCGCGCAAAATTCCAGCAGAAGTGTATTAGTCATTTCTGCCACACTGTCCGTCTAACTGATTCTTGCCATTCAATTCATAAGCAAGGGTTATAGTACGGTATGGGTTGAGCGAGACTGACATGAGAGGTAGTGACGATGAACAGACTATCAACTGGCAGGAGAGCCCAGATCCTGGCTGCGCTATGTGAGGGCGCGAGCGTGAGTGCCGCCGCCCGTCAAGCCCGAGTGAGCAAGGTCACGGCACTCCAGCTCCTTCGGGACATTGGGCGGATCTGT
Source organism: Longimicrobiales bacterium (assembly GCA_965206975.1). Classification (GTDB taxonomy): domain Bacteria; phylum Gemmatimonadota; class Gemmatimonadetes; order Longimicrobiales; family Gaopeijiaceae; genus JAAXGI01. The sequence goes on from OZ242253.1 coordinate 1,673,141, forward strand.
CTAGACTATCAGCGCGCGATGTTCGTTGATTTCCCCTGCAAGTGCCTGCAGGCCGACGAGATCTGGAGCTTCGTCGGCTGCAAGGAAAACAACATGCCTCGCGACGAGAAGGGCCGTGGGTGTGGGGTGCTTCGGTTTGGGTTGCGCTCTGTGCGGACACGAAGCTCGTACCATGTTGGCACGTCGGTCCTCGCGATGCCGACGCTGCCACCTGCTTCATGGAGGATCTAGCGTCGCGTCTCGCGAACCGCGTCCAGCTCACGACCGATGGAAACCGAGCGTATCTGGAAGCTGTGGAGGGTGCATTCGGATGGGGATGCGTGGACTACGCGATACTAGTCGAACTCTACGGTCAACCCATTGAGGGGAAGAGGCGTAACAGCGCCCCTGAGATCATCGGAACGAAGGGAAAGCGTATCAGGGGGCGATCCTGACCGCGATTGTGTCTCCAGATCCTATGTGGAGCGCCAGAACCTCACAATGCGGATGAATGTGCGGAGGCTCACTCGGCTCACAATTGGGTTCTCAAAAAAGATCGACAACCACCTGCACGCGATTGCCCGTCACTACATGTACTACAACTTCGTCAGGAAGCATCCGATGCTCACGAAGCAACGTGGCGGCATCCACACGACTCCTGCCATATCTGCTGGCGTGGCGGACCACGTATGGGCGCTGGAAGCGGTCGTCGGGCTGCTGGAAACAGCAGAGAAGTAGAGATCCGGGCAGTACAAGGGCCGGGTCAGATTCAAACCGTACCACTACCCACAGCCGGGTAGTGGGTCCGGACCTCTATCCGTGCTGGGTTCCGGGGGCGTCGCGCGTTGCGAGGAGCTGAGCACGTGCCGTCATTGCCGAGGGCTCGGGAGTGCGGCACGCTCTGGCCATTGCCGGCAAATGGGGTGCGCAAGACGTGATTGGGACGCTCTTTCGACTGGGGCGTCCCTCGCTCCCACGGCCGACCTTGCGGTGAGCGTGGCGTACCTGGAGGGAGCAGGAGCGAAATCGGTCGTAATCTTGTCGAACTTCCGCCGCCCCCGGAGGAGATCCAGCGGCTTGTCAAAGAGGCCCCGATCCCACCGCAAGTGGAACGACTGGGTAGACGCGGGTTGTGAGGATTGGGGAGCGGGACGTGGGTCAGGGCTCACGGTGACGGGACCCTACCCATGACGAGTGTGGGAATGTGATAGTCGAGCCCGTACGGCGCGCGCGTCCGGCCTTGCGAGCGGGGGAGCGGAATCGGGTCGGTAGGAGCCGGATTGAGTGCCGATGCGGGAGGCACGGGGAGGGCACAGTACCCGCCGCTCCACTCCCTGACTCTGTCGATGGATCTGCGGCGGTAACCTTTCGAATGGCGTCGGCCCTCGGCATCATTCGGGTGCCCCACGATGTGGACCTCGGAGGACCAGGAGCACGGATGAACATGGCCCAGCAGCGGGAGCGGATCCTTCCACGCTTGATCGAAGAGGAGATGCGCGAGGCCTTCCTCGACTACTCCATGAGCGTGATTGTGCAGCGGGCCCTTCCCGACGTCCGGGACGGTCTGAAGCCCGTCCATCGCCGCATCCTCTTCGCGATGAGCGAGCTCGGGCTCCTGCCGGGTCGCCCGCACAAGAAGAGCGCCACGGTCGTGGGAGAGGTGCTTGGGAAGTACCATCCCCACGGGGACGCGGCTGTCTACGATACGCTCGTCCGGATGGTGCAGCACTTCTCGCTGCGATATCCGCTTGTGGACGGACAGGGCAATTTCGGCTCCATCGACGGAGATCCGGCCGCGGCGTACCGCTACACGGAGGCGAAGCTCTCCGCTATCTCGCTGGAGCTCCTCTCCGACTTGGACAAGGAGACGGTGGAGTGGGCCCCGAACTTTGACGGCCGGCTCTCCGAGCCGTCCGTCCTCCCGGCGAAGCTCCCGAATCTCCTCGTGAACGGCTCGGCGGGGATCGCCGTCGGAATGTCGACGAATATCCCGCCCCACAATCTGGGGGAGGTCACGGCTGCGTTCCGGCGCTTGGTCGAGGATCCGGAGTGCACGGTGGCCGAACTCATGGGGAAGCTCCCCGGACCCGATCTCCCGACGGGCGGCTTCGTGATTGGGATGGAGGGGATTCGGCAGATGTACGAATCGGGCCGGGGCCGGATCGTAATGAGGGCGAGGATCGTCAAGGAGGCGATGCGTGGCGGAAAGGAGCAGCTCGTCGTCACGGAGCTCCCCTACGGCGTCTCCAAGGCCCGGATCATCGAGCAGATCGTGAATCTCTCACGGAAGGGAAGGATCCCCGAGGTCACCGACGTACGAGACGAGTCCGATCGGGATGGGATGCGCCTTGTCCTTGAGCTCAAGCGGGGAACGAGGGCGCCGGCCGTCCTTCGGGCCCTGCACCGAAGCACGCACCTGCAAGCGAACTTCGGGGCGATCCTCCTCGCCCTCGACCACGGCGAGCCGAGGGAGTTCAACCTAAAGGAGCTCCTCGAGCGATACCGGGATCACCGACTCGAGGTTGTCGTCCGCAGGTCCCGACACCAGCTCGAGAAGGCGGAGGCAGAACGGCACGTCGTCGAGGGCCTCCTGCTGGCGCTTGACCATGTCGACGAAGTGATCGCACTGATCCGGGGCTCGAGAGATCGGGCGACGGCGGCCCGCCGGCTCGAGGAGCGCTTCGGACTCTCGGAAGCGCAGGCGGAGGCGATCCTCCGGATGCGGCTCGGACAGCTCACGGCGCTCGACCGCGAAGAGCTAGTGGAACGCCGACGAACGCTCGGGAGGCTCATCGCAGAGCTGAGGGCACTCCTCGATAGCGAGGATAGGCAGCTGGCGCTCGTGGTCGAGGAGCTGAGCGAGTTGACCGAGGAGTTTGGAGACGCGCGCCGGACCGTCATCCTCGCGGAGGGCGAAGGGGAGGAAGTGCCGGCAGCGGACGTCGTCGCGGACGAGGACGTCGTGATCACCGTCAGCCGCCAGGGATTCGCGAAGCGGATCCCGGTCCACCTCTACCGGCGTCGCGTCCGGAGCGGGAAGCCGCTGGCTGGAATGGAGAACTACCAGGACGACTGGCTCGAACGCGTCTTCTTGGCCCGGAGTCGGGGCTGGGTACTCGCATTCTCGGAACGTGGGCGTGCCCACTTTCTCCGAGTCTTGGATATGCCGGAGTCGTCGCGGGCGTCCCGGGGACAGTCCGTCTACGCGCTCGCCCGGGCGGATCGACGGGACCGGATCGTTGCCCTCGTGCCGGTGAACCAGCTGGGCGGGGACAACAGGGTGCTCCTCTTCGTTTCCCGCAGCGGCGTCGTGAAGCGCACGGGCTTGGAGGAGTTCGGCAATCCGAGGGCGGGCGGAGTCATCGCCTCGGGCGTCAGGGAGGGGGACGGGATCATCGACGTCGTTCTCTCCGACGAGAGGTCGCAGGTGATGCTGCTGACGAGAAACGGCCGCGCGATCCGCTTCGAGGGCAAGGAGATCCCCATCATGGGGCGGACCGCTCAGGGGGTGAAGGGGATCGACCTGAGGGACGATGACCGGGTCGTCGGGGCGATTCTGGTTCGGAGAGATGCCTCCGTCCTTACGATGAGCGGGAGTGGGTGGGCGAAGCGGACCCCGCTCTCGGAGTTTCCCCTTCAGAAGCGTGGCGGCCTTGGAACGCTGGCCATTCCATCAGGGGCCGAAACAGGGCTCGTCAGCGCTCTGGAGGTCGTAGCGGATGACGAGGTTGCGGTCGTGACCGCCAGCGGCGCAGTGAGCCATCTGGATGTTCAGACGGTGCCGGAGCAAGGACGGCGGACCCTTGGCGGTCGAGTCGTCCGGCTTCCGCCCGGCGATCATGTCGTCGAGATGACACGGAGCATCGGCTCAGCTGGGGCCGGGGAGGCTCCGTCCGCGCCGCGCCGAGGCGGGGACCCTCGGGGCCCATCCTCGGTGGAGGGTGCCGGCGTCGGTCAAGTGGAGCTGTTCGATCCGAAGTAACGGCTAGCGCAATCTGGCCAGCAGATCGTTCAGGATCCGCCGCGTGAGTCCCCAGACCAGACGGCCCTCGAGAGCAATCGCGGGGAAGGAGAGGGTGCCGCCCGCAGCGCGGCGATGGTAGGCGCTCTGGTTTCGAGGATCGAGAAGGCGATCGAGAGGCGTCCAGAAGGTGTGCGCCACCTCGGGGGAGGGTTGGCCTGCCACGGTGCCCGCCGGGACAGCAAAGACCAGCGGCAGGACGGAGAGTCGGGCGAGATGCACGGATTCGGGTTCGACCACCTCGAGGCGTCCGAGCGCGCGTCCGCACGAGTTCAGCTCGATCGCGGTCTCCTCGAAGGTTTCCCGCACGGCGGTCTCAAGGAGAGTCCGGTCCCGGGCCTCGTGCCGCCCGCCCGGCAGCGCCATGTGACCGGACCACGGGTCCCCCTTCGACTCCGCCCGCTCGATGAGGAGCACCTCCGTAGAATCGTCTCTGGGTCGTAGCACCACTGCTACCGCCGCGGTCCATCCACCCTCGTGCGGCTGCGGGTCGTCCGTTGCCCCGCGGTAAGGATCGACCCCCGGCACGGCGATCAACCCCGATGGAGCTCCTCTCTCCTCCGGTCCGGCCACGCCCTCAGACCCCCCGTCGGTCAGGTTCCCAAATTTGCTTGTGGAGCTGCGTCTGGACTCGGACCGGAAGCCGGTCCTCGAGCACCCATGTGGCCAGGCTCTCGAGCCCGGGGCCGTTCTCTCCCCAGACGGGCGACAGAAGGAGTGCCCCTAGGGTTCCTTCCTCGATGCGTCGGTCCAGCCCTCGGCCTCGGATCACGGTGCAGCACCACTCGTAGTCGGATCGCCCGGCGATCACGAACTTGACTTCGTCGTTGCAGTCCAGATGCCCAAGGTTCTCCCAGCGGTTGCGGTGGCACTCGCCCGAGCCCGGGCACTTGAGGTCCATGATCACGCGGGCGCGAGGATCCAGATCGGATATGTCTTCGGATCCCGAGGTCTCGATGAGCACGGTGAAGTCCTCACTTACGAGGCGGGCCACGAGGGAGAAGGCATGCTTGTGGGCGAGTGGCTCTCCCCCGGTGATCTCGACGAGCGGGCACCCGACCTCTCGGACTCGATTGAGGATGTCGTCCAGAGAGAGCTTCTTGCCCCCGTGAAAGGCGTAGGCCGTATCGCACCAGACGCATCGGAGCGGGCAGCCGGTCAACCGAACGAAGGTGCAGGGGGTCCCGACCCAGGTAGACTCGCCTTGGATCGAGTGGAAGATCTCTGTGACACGGAGGAAGGGGCTACTCAAGAAGGGTCCCTCTCCGAAGTGGCGTGAGCCTCGCGGATCGCCTCGTCGAGGAGCTGCTTGACCCGCCGGAGGGAGATCTTGACGAGCTCGCCAAGGACCGCTTCTCGGCTGACGCCCCTCTGCAACGTCGAGGTCTCGAGGTGCCCCACCACCCCCAGACCTGTGGCGGCCCAACGCGGAAAGACGAGGTATCCCTCGTATGGAGCGAGGAGGTTCGGCGCCTGCTCCACCTCAGCCGACACGGTGTAAGGCTCGCCGTCCAGGCCCTCGAACGCGGGGGGGCGGTTGTGCTCCTCTAGGTAGCCGCCAAGCGTCACGTCGGCGTGGGCGTGGACGGGCCCTTCGGTGCGAGCGTTAGCCCGGCCTTGCTCGCTTGCCTCCGACATCCGTATTCCCCTTTTCAAGCGGTGCGCTGCGACCTCGCTACAAGCTTAGGTGCTGTGCTAGCGGGAAGACAGCCCGGGCCGGGCCGGGCATTGGGGCCTTGAGCGTCGCCGTAGTCCGCCGGCCGCCGGAGCGCGGCTACGCCCCAGCCCACGCATCGCGCATTCGTTCAGCAGGGTTGGCGAAATGCTTCGCGGCGCGTATTTCCTACCCATTGGCAGAAGATCGGACACGCTTGACAATGGAGCGCAAGTTCACCACGGCGCGGGACGGATGTCGCCCACTCTCACGGGAGCTAATCCTCCGGGTACCGGTAGCCCTCCCGCCAATCCATTGAGAGGCATCGCACATGGACGCTCAAGAGACCAGCCGAAACACCGGCGTGCGCTACGAGCCTGACGAGAAGCCGCCGATCCTCCTCTCCGCGGGCCTTGGACTGCAACTGGCCGTCCTCTGCGTCGCCGGCATCGTACTGACTCCGGCGATCGTGATTCGGGCTGCGGGTGGAACCGACACCTTCCTTGCCTGGGCCGTCTTCGCCTCGGTGGCGATCAGCGGTGTCAGCACACTGACCCAGGCCGTGCGGCTCGGCCGTATCGGTGCTGGCTACGTGCTGCTGATGGGCACCTCCGGAGCGTTCATTGCGGTCTGCATAACGGCGATCGCTCAAGGTGGACCGGCGTTGCTGGCCACGCTGGTCCTGAAGCTGTCCCAACCGTAGTTGAAGGTTCCTGAAAGGGGAGAAAGAAAAGTGGTGGCCCCGGGGGTCCCGGGCCGATAGGCTCGGGTAGGCAAAAACCCCAACACGGAGCCACCACGATGAAGAGAACGTACGAGGCAAGGGATCGGGCGGACAAGCGCGCGATCAGGGAGTTCCTGAAGCGGGAGGGGCAGTTTCTGCTTCCGCTGCTTGAGCTCGTGGAGCAGACGGAGGTCGCGATCGACGAAGTCATCCAGGTGATGGGACGAGCGACGATCGAAGCGGTGCTGGAGATGAGCGCCGAGGGTGTGGCAGGCGTGAAGCAGGCAGGTCGGTCACGAGCGGAAGACGACACGGCGTGGTATGGCCGGCAGGGTGGTGTGGTTTACCTGTCGGACCGGAAGGTGCGTGTGGAGCGGCCACGGCTCAGGCGCCGGGGCGCCGGGGAGGGTGGCGAGGTCGAGGTGCCGGCGTACGCAGCGATGCGGAGACCGGGCGCCGTGGCGGATCGGATGCTCGAGGTCCTGATGGCGGGGGTGAGCACGCGGAAGTACGGCCGTGTGATCGGTGAGATGGCCGACACGGTCGGGGTGAGCAAGTCGGCGGTGAGCCGTGAGACGGTCGAGGCCTCTGAGCGCGTGCTGAAGGAGCTGATGGAGCGCCGGCTGGATGCGTGGGTCCTGGTGATCTACCTGGACGGGATCCGGATGGGCTCGCACCACGTGCTTGCTGCGGTAGGCGTGGACTCAGACGGAAAGAAGCACGTGCTGGGCGTGAGGGAAGGAGCGAGTGAGAACGCCGAGGTGACCAGCGCGCTCCTAGAGGATCTGGTCGAGCGCGGCCTGGACCCGGGCAGGCGGCGGCTGTTCGTGATCGATGGCTCGAAAGCGCTCAGGAAGGCGATCGAGAAGGTGTTCGGCCAACGTCACCCCATCCAGCGCTGCCGCAACCACAAGCTCCGCAACGTGCTGGGTCATCTGCCGAAGGATCAGCATCCTCAGGTGAAGGCGGCGTTCCGGGCGGCGATGAAGCTGGACGCGAAGCAGGGCGAGCAGAAGCTCGAGCAGCTCGCCCGATGGCTCGAGCGCGACCACCCCTCGGCCTCGGCCAGCCTGCGCGAAGGCCTCAGCGAGATGTTCACGATCAACCGGCTCGGCCTCCCGCCGCGGCTGAGGAAGTGCCTGGGCTCGACCAACCTGATCGACAGCACCCACTCGGGCGTAAGACGGAAGACCCGCAGGGTGACCAACTGGAAGAACGGAGCGATGGCCTTGCGCTGGGCCGCGGCCTCGTTCGTGGAGACCGAGAAGAGCTACCGGAGGATCATCGGCTACGACCAGCTCTGGATGCTCAGGGCCCACCTCGACGACCATGAACCGGTTGCCGAAATGAGAAAGGCAGGCTAACCAAGAGACTCTCCGGAGCCACCACCTTCAACTGTCAGCGGGACACCATCCTGGTCCTCGTCTCTTCGCTCTTCCAGTTTGGACTGTCGTCAAGGCTCTCGCTCTTTCGCCGGATCTTCACACCGACTGTGGCGGGGACCGTGATCATGCTCATTCCGGTCACGATCATCCCGCTCATGTTCGACCTGTTGACCGATGTGCCGGACGGGGCTCCGCCGAGCGCGCCGGGGTTCTCCGCGTTGGTCACGCTCCTCGTCATCAGCGGCCTCGCGCTAAAGGCACGAGGCGCGCTCCGCCTATGGGCGCCGGTCGGCGGCGTCGCTGCCGGATCGATCGTGGCGGGGTTCTTCGGAATCTACGACACGAACCTTGTTGCCGAAGCGGCGTGGATCGGACTTCCCTCGGGAGGGTGGCCGGGTCTGGATCTGAGCTTCGGACCGACCTTCTGGACCCTGCTTCCAGCCTTCGTCTTCGTCACTCTGGTCGGTGCCATAGAAACCATCGGGGATGCGGTTGCGATTCAGCGTGTCTCCCACCGCCAGGCCCGCGCCGTCGATTTTCGCGCCGTGCAAGGTGCACTGGCCGCCGATGGATTGGGAAACCTCCTGTCCGGTTTGGCCGGCACGGTCCCAAACACCACGTACTCGACGAGCATATCGGTGACCGAGCTCACCGGGGTCGGAGCGCGGAGGGTCGGCTTGGCGGTGGGCGCGGCGTTCATCGGGTTGGCGTTTCTGCCCAAGGCACTCGCCGTGCTACTGGCGATACCGGGACCCGTCGCGGCGGCCTACATCACGGTCCTGATGGCGATGCTATTCGTGGTCGGGATGAAGATCGTCGTGCAGGACGGTGTCGACTACCGAAAGGGCTTGGTCGTTGGGGTGTCGTTTTGGATCGGGGTGGGGTTCCAGAATGGCCAGATATTCCCGGAGTATTTTGCCGGCTTCGCGGCTGGTCTTCTGCAGAACGGGATGACGGCTGGCGGTCTGGCGGCGATCCTCATGACGATGTTCGTGGAACTGACGAGTCCCCCCCGAAGGCAGATGGAGGCTGAGTGCAGTCTGTCAGCCCTTCCGAGGATCCAGCAGTTCCTGAGCGGCTTCGCATCCCAGCACGGCTGGGGGCAAGCAATGCAGAACCGCCTCGACACGGTGGCGGAGGAGACCTTGCTGACCCTCTTCCAGCAGGATGGGGTCGACGACGCGCCAGAAACGCGACGCCTGCAGCTAGTGGCTTACCGGGACGAAGGCGGTGCCGTCCTTGAACTCATCGCTTCGAGCGGCGACGAAGAGAACCTTCAGGACCGGGTCGCCCTGCTCGGCGAGACCACGGACGCCACCTCCGCGGAGCGGGAGATCTCTCTCAGGCTGCTCCGGCATGTCGCATCCTCAATCCGGCACCAGCAATACCATGACACCGACATCGTCACCGGCCACGTGAAGGCCCCGGATCCGCATGCGTAGTCCGAACACTGGACAGGAATGGCGAAGTGGATCCAAGTTGAGCTTCCCTATGACTGCATCCTCCCGTCCTTTCCTCCGGCTCGTCACGCTCGCGGCGCTTTCCACGTCCGCCTGTAGCACCGGGGTAACCCGAGATCTCCCCCCTCGCAATCTGATCGTAATGATTGCCGATGGAGCGGGAGTCGCGCACTGGACACTTGCTCGGTCCTCTCGGGAGGAGCTGGCGGTACGCGAGTTTCCGGTGGCAGGCCTCGTCGATACACGAGGCCACGATCATGTCGTGACAGGGAGTGCGGCAGGCGCTACGGCGCTATCGACCGGCACCCGAACGTTCTTCGGAGCCGTCGCCGTAGGACCAGACTCGACGCGCCTCGAGACCGTGCTGGAAGTTGCCAGGCGGCAGGGAATGGGGACGGGGCTCGTCACGACTGCGTCCATCGCCGATGCCACTCCGGCCGCCTTCGCCGCCCATGCGGTCTCCCGTACCGAGCAGGTGAGCATTGTCCAGCAGATAATCGGTATGCCCGTGGACGTGGTTATGGGGGGCGGCCGCCGGGTGTTCGAGATCGCGGGGGAGCGAGTCGGCATCGACCTGTGGGCTCAGGCTGCGGAGCGGTACGAGATCGTTGAGTCCCTGACGGAGCTGGAGGTCGTCGATACCGATTCCGAGACGGCTCTCCTCGGCGTATTTGCCAGGGGCGAGATGCCACCCGCTGCTGAGAGGTCCCCCAGCCTCGCGACGATGATGTCCGTCGCGCTCGATATCCTCGACAACCGCCCAGAGGGATTCTTCCTGATGGTCGAGAATGAGGGCACCGATACGGAAGCTCATCGAAATGCCGAGCGGGACGTCCTCGTCGCCGAGATGCTCGACTTTGATGAAGCGGTGCGCCTAGCCCTCGACTTCCATCGCCGCGTTCCTGAGACCCTTGTGGTTGTGACAGCGGACCACGAGACCGGGGGGATCAGTCTCGCCGCAGCCGAGAACCGCGTGGACACCCTCCAGTACGCCACCGGGGGCCACTCGGCGGCCTTCGTGCCGCTCTTTGCCGTGGGTCCCGGCGCGGAACGCTTCGGTGGACTCAAGGAGAATCGGGAGGTGGGCGAGCTGCTACTCGAGGCGGTGCGTCGCTGAAGGCGGCTTTGGGCGAAGCCCGTGAGACGGGCCCCGCCCGGGCCCCGGAAATCCCGGTAGAGCTTGGCAGCGGGTGGACGCCACCCGTCAGTGACCGGATCGCCCGAGCGATTGAAGAGCTGGGTCCCCCGCGAGGGAGGGGTGACCCGGGCGCGAGGGTCAGCTACCGGCGCGGCAGTGGTCGCGGATGCGTGTGAGCCCCTTCTCTATCTTCTCGACCGACGTGGCGTAGGAGAACCGGAGGAACCCTTCTCCATTCGCCCCGAAGGCGGTTCCCGCCAGCGCCGCCACACCCGCCTCCTCGAGGAGCTCCGTCTGGAGTTCCTTGGCGCTGAGCCCGGTCCGGGTGATTCGGGGGAAGACGTAGAACGCACCCTTTGGACGCAGGCACTCGAAGCCGGGGATCGAGTTCAGCCCGTCGACGATCGTGTCCCGCCTCGTTCGGAACTCTCGGACCATTTCGTGTACGGGACCTCGGTCCATTCGAAGGGCCGTAGCGCCTGCCACCTGGCAAAACGCCGGTGCGCACGAGTTGGAGTTGACCTGAAGCTTCGTGACCTGCTCTGCCAAGTCGCGCGGCATCACGCCGAAGCCGAGCCTCCAGCCCGTCATGGCATAGGTCTTGGACCAGCCGTCCAGGATGATCGTTCGCTCCTTCATCCCGGGAAACCCGCTGATTGAAGCGTGCTCACCCTCGTAGAGGATCTCGCTGTAGACTTCATCCGATAGAACGATGACGTCGCGATTTGCGAGCCCTACGGCCAGTTGTTCGAGGTCGCGGGCCGGCACGACACCCCCCGTCGGATTCTGCGGGGAGTTCAGGATCACCATGCGCGTCCGGTCCGTCACCTGTCCGAGCAGCTCCTCGGAATCGAAGGTGAAGTTCCGTTCCAGTCGGAGTGGCACCGGGACGGGGGTGGCGCCGGTGAAACGGATCATCGACTCGTAGATGGGGAACCCGGGATCGGGGTAGATGACCTCGTCTCCGGGCTGGAGGAGAGCCAGCATGGGGAAGAAGATGATCGGTTTGGCGCCGGGGGTGACCACGACCTCTTCCGGCTGGACCCGGATCCCCCGGGTGAGGGAGACGTGTTCCGCGACGGCCTCGCGTACTTCAGGGATCCCGGCCGCCGGGGTGTAGTGGGTGTAGCCGTCGGCGAGTGCGCGGTTCGCGGCCTCCACGATCTCCGCGGGCGTGTCGAAGTCGGGCTCCCCGAGCTCAAAGTGCACAATGTCGTGGCCCTGACGTTCCAGCTGCTTGGCCCGGGCGAAAACCTCGAAGGCCGTCTCGGTGCCCAGCCGGCTCATGCGCGTGGCGAGTCTCATGCTTCTCCTTGTTGGTCTCGGAAGTGCCTGAAGAAGGCAGCCGATTCACCCCTCGGAATGCTGAGCGACTCCCAGCTCCCGGAATGGACACGGGCCAATAGGACGATCTGGCCGGCGTGGTAGGCGGCGTGCGCGAGCTGCATCGCGATCGCCGTGCTGACTGATAACGGTTGGCCCCGGAGGCGGACATCACGCCCGAGGTCCTCGTCGCTCAGGCGGTTCAGCGTGTCATAGAGTAAGTCCCATCCGGTGGACCACTTCTGCATGAGCGCGGCCCGGGTGTCCTCGGTCGTGAGTTCGAACTCGGAGTCCCGGTCGCGGTCGGCTTTCTCGCCGTCCGTCGTCAGGAAATCCGTCCAGCGGGACCGAAGATTTCCGGCGAGGTGCTTGACCAGAATCGCTGCGCTGTTGGAATCGAGACCGGGATTGCCGAAAAACGCCGCGTCACTCAGGCGGGACAGGCTGGCATCGGCAGCTCGGTGATACCGGCGAAATTCGTCGCGGAAACCGGCGATGAATCGGTTGATGTCTCACCTCCGGAGGCGGCACGTCAGTGGCTGTGGACTCCGGTGCCATCCAGCCCGAGGGAGAGGTTACAGGGTACGGACGCCGGGGCCAAGCCCCGAGATGGGTCGTGGCATGGGCCCGGTTTGCCCATTCGAGGAGATGCCGATGGCGCGCACCGCCCGACCGCTATGCTCTGACATCCTCCTTGGTCTCGGCGAGCACCCTATCGACGACCTGTCGCAGTGCCTCTTCCCTCGTGTCCCCCGTCAGGCGGCGCAGGCGGTAGAGATCGAGCTGGCGATCCGCGCCGGTCCCCTCCCGGATGATCGTCAGTGCGTGGCGCAGTTCCGCCTCGCAACCCAGCGCGCGCGCATCGCTTGCAAGTTCGTCGACGAGCTCGGCCGTGTGGTCGTAGATGTCCGACCGACCGCCCCCTGATGTCATGTTGCTGAGGAAGGCGAAGACGCCGTAGCGCTGGGCCATCCAGCGGTCCTCCGAGATGAGCTCGGTGAGCGGTTCGGGAGGGAGCTCGCCCTCCGATGCACGCCGCGTCAGCCACCGGATGAGGGACGCGTAGATGGCTACGATGCTCATTGCTTCCTCGAGCCGTGTGCAAACGTCGCAAATCCGCATTTCCACGGTCGGAAAGGCGTGGGAAGGGCGGATGTCCCACCACAACTCGCTCCCGTCCCCGATGAAGTTCATGCGCCGGTATTCGCTGATGAGCTGCTCGTACTCTGCCCAAGACCCTAGTGCGCCCGGCATGCCCGTGCGCGGGAGACTGCCAAATAGGATCAGCCGGTAGGACTTGAACCCGGTCTCGCGTCCTGCGTTGAAGGGCGACGAGGTGGAGAGCGCATGGAGCAGCGGCAAGTAGCGCCGGATCGCGGTCATGACCCGTACCCGCGTGTCCGCATCTCCGAAGCCGACGTGGATGTGCATGCCACCGACGACGGCGCGTCGCACCGTCTCTTGGAAGGTAGACGCAAAGCGCCCATACCGATCCTGTGGCGTGGGAGCCTGGTCCCTCCATCTCGCCAGCGGGTGGGTGGAGGTGGCCATGACGGCAGCGCCGTGCCGTTCGGCCGCCTCAATGACGGTTTGCCGGGTCTCCCGCAACGCCGTGCGCACCTCGGCCACAGACCCGCACACCCGGGAATTGGTCTCGATCTGGGAGCGTAGGAATTCTCGCACGACTTTGTGCGGCCCGCGATTCTCCTCGCAGCTCTCGAAGATGCCGGGGTCGGGGTCGGCGAGAAGATCGCGAGAATCAGGGTCAACGAGGAAGAACTCCTCCTCGATCCCGAGCGTGATGGGTAGATCCACCTCACCTGCTGTGTGGGTCGAGGCTCCAGGCGAAGGCCCGTCACTCATGGCTGTAGCCATTCAATCGCATCCAAGTCAGCTGTCGTCGTCGAAAAACTGCCAAGTATTCGATGCGCTAGGGCCCCAGGTCCGACTGGCAAGAGGAACCTGCCCTCCTCTTGCGGGACCGTGCTACGATTGACAGCTCGTAGCTGAGCGGCGGACAGGATTCGATCCCCTGGTTTCCCCACCTAGCCCACAGTCCCCGCAGGGATCTTGGGCCACCCCTCGGGCAACATAGCGTTCTCCGCCTTGGCGACGCGGCCAGCCTTGTCGAACGGTAAGCCTGGACACGCCGCGAGTTCCCCAGTCGGGTCGCTTCGACTTGAGTGCGCGGCACCGCCCTACCCGTTCCCGGGCGCCGCGGGTGAATGCGCACACTGCGATCTAGCCCGCCTCCAGGAGTTCACATCGTGGGCGATCGGTGCACTGACCCAACCGGCCCGAATCGCCGGGCATAGTGAGCAAACAGGTTCTGGTGCCGCACGTGCGTAAAAGGCTCGACCGGCCTCTCCGCGAGGCGTGCCTTCAGAGATGCGAAGCAGATGTCCCAGCCTGCCGCGTCCCGAGCCCCTCGGCCCTTGTCGTCAAAGGTGTGCGAAAAGGTGAAGAGCGTGCCGTCGGGATGGTCTTCTAGCTCCCACCGCAGAACGTCCACGTCCCATCTGTACGCGAGGACGCTGGGTGGATCGAACACCAGCATCTCGCCAGCCATGACCACCCCGTCCTCAATCGAGTCCGCCGGTACCTGACCAGGCTTCCGCGGGAATATGAACCGGAGGGTGGCACCCACTGCCCGGCCGCCCACCATGCGGGCTGGAAACCACGAGGAGAGTTCATCTTCTTCTGCAATGGCCTGCCACACGCGTTCCCGCGAATGGCTGAGGAATCGCTCGAATCCAAGGGTGTGTCTTCCGCCCCGCTCTCCCAGAGTTGCGGTTCCTTCGCTCATGCTCATGTCTATGGCTTCGCTCCACAGCGTGCGAGGTGCGCCTCTGGGTCGTCGAGGTGCCTCTCGGTTGCGGCGGGTGCCTCCAGCCGATTCAACCTTACTCCTTCACTCCTCTTGAGAAAGCCAGAATTGACCGGTCCGACACGATACGGGGAGCCGATGCGACGGCCACGAGGACGACCGAGGATCGCCAACCCACCGTGCTCGCCGCAGTCGAACACTGGCACGGTCGAGAGCGTGGGGTGGAGTTGCCCCGCCGGGGCAACTCCAGAGTCGATCGTTTCCAATGATGTTGGGTCGACCGCCTGAGACCGCCGGGTCAGCTCCGGTCCGGCTCATCCCCAGTACGGCGACGAGAGTGGGGATGAATCAGCCGGCGACGGTCGCCACGATGTCGTCAACGAGCAGAGAGCTTGGCTCCGGATCGAGTCCGCAGCGGGTGCTCACCGGGTCATGAGGCTCGCGGCCACGCTGCACGCCATCCCCGAAGAGGTCGCGGCGATGGACTCCGAGAGCCTCTCGATCCTCCGTTGGCGTGGCGCTCACGGTTCGCTCATCCCTCAGCCTCCCCTGCGTGCGGGTCGCCCACCGGCTGGAAGCCTGGGCACGTGAGCACGGGTAGCTGCGGGTACTTCGGGTAGCATGGGTCCTCTTCGGACCGCCGGCAAAGAAAGAAAACCGAGCCTCGGCTGTTCTCGACGATCCGGCCAAAGACGCAGCCCTTACAGAGTCCAACCGTCGGCTTCACGAGCGGATGCCGAGGAGCGCGGCCTGGCGTTCGGAGTTCCCTCCCCGGTGCGATAAGAGGCCGGTGCCCCCACACAGTGTGCACTGCTCCGAGACGGTAAGTTGGCTCGCGGGCACCCCGAGGGCTCGGGCCCGCGAGACGAGGACGGCACGCAGATCCACTCGCGTCGGATGGGACGGCGCGGCGAGCTCTAGGGCTTCGAAGACCTCTGGCCCTACCTCGTAGCAGCGCCCGCAGATTGCGGGGCCGAGGTGCACGTGTAGTTGTGCGGGGTGCGTGCCGAATCGTCTTGCCAGCGTCTCGACACCCGATGCCATGATGCCGCTGGCGATCCCCCTCCATCCGGCGTGCAGGAGGGCCACCGCACGGCGCTCGGGATCCACGACGTAGATCGGCACGCAGTCAGCCACGGTGACCGCCAACAGCACGCCACTTGCCGAGGTGGCGTGGCCGTCCGCCGGGTCGCTGTCGACGTGCACACCCTCCGGAAGAGCGCCATGCACCGCCACGGTGGTCTTGTGCACCTGAGGCGCATGCGCTAAGGCCCGGAAGCCCGTGGCCTGGAGCAGGGCCCGCCACCGCTCACCCGCCGCGGGTGGAGGCGCGTCGCCAAAGAGCCTCAGATCGAAGGGGTCGTCCTCGGACCCGGCGTGCGTGATGCCAGCCGTCACCCACGGGAAGCGTTTCACCCACCGGGAAACGGGACGAAACGGGATAGGGAGGTCGGTGAGCATCTCGACAACTCCAGGGCCCATGAGTGACGACCAAGAAGGCTGCCCTCGGGCCACGTTGGCGGGCGGGCTGGAGTGAACCCCTGCTGGACAACGCGGGACGACTCCGGTATGACCGCTCCCGAGTCTAGTGTTTTTTCCGAGATTCGAGTCCCCCTTCGAGCTCCTCCAGAGTCTTGGGCCAATCCTCGCGCAGAAGACGTGAAAGCGCTCGATCCTTGAGGAGCTTCCCCCCGGTCTGGCACGGGGCGCAGTAGTTGGTCTCCTTCTCCCCGTAGACGATGCGCTGGATCGGCGCCCCACAGCGGGGGCACGGCTCTCCGTACTTCCCGTGTGCGCCCATAGCCGGGTGAAACGCCGTGATCTTCTTGGGGAAGCCGTCCCCAAACTCCTCGCGCAGGCGGCGCACCCACTCCGCAAGGGAGCTGCGGGTTGCCTCGAAGAGGTGCTCCACCTCCTCTCCGTCGAGTTGCCGCGTTCGTCGGACCGGGGAGAGGCCTGCCCTGAGGAGAATCTCGTCGGAGTGGGCGTTGCCGATCCCGCTGAAGATCCGCGGATCGGTGAGCGCGCGCTTGAGTGTCCGGTTTTCCTTTAACAGCGCCTCGCGGAACGTCTCGAGCCCCACCTCGAGCGGCTCGATCCCGCCCGGGTTAAGCTCGGACAAGGTGTCCTGTCCACGAACGGCGTGAAGCGAGGCCCGCTTGTGCGAACTGGCTTCGGTGAGCAGCAGTGTGCCGTTCGGGAAGTCAAACGTGGCGTGGACCCTCTTCCTGGGAATCCCGATACCCCGCTCCTTCCACTGGAATCGGCCGGAGACCATGAGGTGGACGACAGCAAAGAGATCGTCCTCCATCTCGAATACCACCCGCTTCCCCATTCTACGGAGGCCAGCTACCTGTTTGCCCTCCAGCTCGGCGACCTTCGGCTCGAAAGTGCGGAGGATGGACGGCGTCCGGATCCGGATCTTCTCCAGGACCCTGCCCACGAGACGCCTCTCAAGGGCATCGACGTACGCGACGACTTCCGGGAGTTCGGGCATCGACCCTATCCGAACACCATGCGGAGACCGCTGCGGGGCGGAGCAGCTTCGACGGCCCTCGCGATGCAACGCTCCACAAGGGGAACTGCGGCGAGCATCACCCCTTCCAACCTCCTCCAACAAGATGGCGACCCTCTGGTCACCAGGTGCCTGAACGCTCCCTGAGTCTACAAGGTACGAGGCGAGCTTCCAGCCCGCGGTCAGAATCGGCTCGTGAGGGGTCGGGGGGGCGCCGCCGCGACGGACTCTCAGACCCCAAGCTCCAGCTGTTCGATCTCCCCCGGACGCCGGAATGCGTCCGTCGAAAGCGCGGGCACCCTTCCCGCCAGGCCCGCGCGTCGACGGGCAACCCCGAAGAGCCCAGTCACCTGCTTGGCCATCGGTCCCTGTCCCTTCATCCGTGATGCGAGACGCGGATCGTTCAGGCGTCCGCCACGCATCTCCAAGATGCGGTTCACGACCTTGTCCCTACGGTCGGGAAAGTGCTTGCCAAGCCAGTCCACGAATAGATCCTTCACGGCGAAGGGAAGACGGATCGGTACACATCCTGCTGCCGTGGCTCCCCTTTCGGCCGACGCTTCTAGGATGGATGGGATCTCGTGGTCGTTGAGTCCCGGAATCACGGGTGCGATGAACACGGCCACTGGTATGCCCGCGTCCGTCAGGCGCTGCATGGCTTCAAGGCGACGAGCCGGAGCCGAGGCCCGGGGCTCCATGACCCCGTGGAGCTTCGGGTCCAGCGTGGTGACAGAGACCGCCACGCAGGCCGCGTCGTGTCGGGCGAGCCGGGACAGCAGGTCGATATCCCGGGTCACGAGGAAGCTCTTCGTGACGACCATCACCGGGTTTCTGAACTCGGCAGCCACCTCTAGACAGCCGCGTGTGATCCGCATCCGTCTCTCGATCGGCTGGTAGGGATCCGTGACCCCCGAGAGAGCCAGAGGCTGCGGCTTCCAGCGTGGGGACGAGAGCTCGTCGCGGAGTAGCTTCGCCGCGTCGGGCTTGACGAAGATCTTGGACTCGAAGTCCAGACCCGCCGAGAGGCCGAGATACTCGTGCGTCGGCCGCGCGTAGCAGTAGACACAACCGTGCTCGCAGCCCCGATACGGATTCACGCTCGCGTCGAAACCGACGTCCGGGCTCGAGTTCGTGGCCACGATCGTCCGAGTGGAGTCCACGAGAAACTCCGTGGTTGGAGAGGGGTCCTCGGCGAGGCTCCACGCTTCTCGCTCAACGGTCAGTCGCTCGAAACGGTTTGCCGGATTGGACGCTGCGCCCCTCCCGCGCACCACCGGAAGTTCTCTCATCGATCTCGCGTTCGGTGTTTATTCGGTGATCATATCGCCTGGCTTCCTGGAAGGAAAGGGGTCATCTTCGCGCGATGAAACCGACTGCGGCCGAGATGAGGGAGCTGAAGCGCCGGGATCCGGTTCTTGCGAAGGCCATGAGCGGCCTCCCACCCTTTCCGGATTTCCCGGTCGGGAGGCTGCGCGGCTCGCATTTTCACGCCTTGGCCCGCTCCATCATCTACCAACAGCTTGCGACCCCAGCTGCTGCTGCCATCTACGGACGCGTCAGGCGTCTGGGCCCGGGGCCCCGCTTCCCTACGCCCGAACAGGCACTGGCGTTGGCGGACGAAGAGCTTCGAGGGGTCGGCCTTTCGGGGAACAAGGTGCGAGCCTTGAAGGACCTCGCGCTGAAGACCGTGAGCGGGGAGCTCGGGCTGCGGAGTATCGGGCGCCTCTCGGACGACGAGGTCGTCCGGCGGCTCACGACGGTCTGGGGTATCGGAGAATGGACGGCGCAGATGTTTCTCATCTTCAAGCTCGGTCGGCCGGACGTGATGCCTGCCGGTGACCTCGGGGTTCAGGAGGGCCTCCGGATCCTGGACGGGCTGGACGACCGTCCGAAGCCGGAGATCCTCATGGCCCGGGCCGAAGTGTGGCGTCCACTCCGGAGCGTCGCCGCGTGGTTCCTCTGGCGCCTCACGGACAGGCGGTGATGCGACCTCGGCCGCAACGCGCAAGAGAGCGGTAGGCTTGAGGAGGAAGGCGTGATCGCAGTGCCGAGTGCTTCGCCAACCGCGTGCCCGCCGACACCGCAGGCTCCGACGCTCTCTCACCGCGTGGCTTCGTGCGCAGCGGAGGAAACCGTCTTCGCCGACTTCCGCGCACCCTTCCGGACTCGACGTGGATGGAGGGTACCTACTTGAGTCCGTCGGGTCGGTTGCGGGATGTCCCGAACGCCCGGCATGTTGGCGGACTACGTCGCCTTCTTCACCAGTACATGCCCAGGCGGATGATCTCAAAGCCGGACAGCCCCCGCTTTCGCCGCCTGCGCGGTCCTCCCGGAATTCGCGCAACCTCAGTCGGCGTGAGCTCCCCGCTGGAGCCGGGTGATGGAGGCTGGCTCGGTCGCGGTGCTGCCGGTCGGCGCTGAGACCGGTAATGATCTGGGAAACGCTGCATCCGGTGCCGGGTGCTCCTGGCGCTGCGATCGTCGGGTTCTCGCATTCGGTATCGCGCATCGCCGCGGGGTTGCGCTCGGTGGTAGAATCTACTTCCGATGAAGACTAGACGAGGCCAGCGGGGGTACGGGTGGGGTAGCGCCGCGCGCGTGGTGATTTCGGGATCAGGACGATCCTATCACCTTGAGGCCCGCCATCTAACGGATCCACTGCCGGGACGTACTGTGCTGGGGCATGAGCTTGGGTGGGCAGGTCCGGGACGAGGCCCGTGAGAACAGACGTCCGCCCGTTCCGTTCCCGATCTCCTCGGCCTCATCGCGGAACGCGCGTCTGATGCGTGCGGCCATCTATTCCGAGCACGGCGGGCCCGAAGTTATCCGGATCGCCGAACTCCGGGATCCCGAGCCAGGGCCCGGCGAGGTGCGGCTCCGCGTCGCTTGCACCTCGCTGAATCATCTCGACCTGTGGCTTCGCCGAGGCACCCCGGTCCCCGTCCCGATGCCCCATGTGGGCGGCTCGGACATCGCCGGCGTGGTGGATCGACTGGGCCGTGGGGTAGACGGGGTGGCGCTCGGGACGCGCGTCGTTGCGGATCCTTCTCTGGATTGGGACTGGTACCAGGCGCGCGCGCGTGGGGAGGCGCTGCCGAACCCCCGATTTCGCGTCATTGGAGAACACACCCAGGGCGGGCTCGCCGAGTACGCCCTGGTTCCGGCAGCGAATCTTCTGCAGGTACCCGAGAGAATCTCGATGGAGACGGCCGCCGCCGCGGGCCTCGCCTACGTCACTGCCTGGCGTGCACTGATCAGCCGTGGGCGGCTCCAGCCGGGCGAACGGGTCCTGGTCACGGGGGCCTCGGGCGGGGTCGCAACGGCCGGCGTACAGATCGCGGCCGCGGCCGGCGCGACCGTGTTCGCCGTGACGGCGGGAAGGGAGAATTCCGTGCGACTCATGGACTTGGGAGCGGACGTCGTGATCGACCGAGAGGAAGGCTCCCTCGGTGACCTTCTCCGCGAGGCCACCGGGACACGGCGGGTGGATCTGGTTCTTGACTCCGTGGGGGAGGCGATCTGGAGCGACCTCATCAAGACGCTCAGTCTGGGCGGTCGCCTTGTGACCTACGGTGCCACGACCGGCCCGCACGCGCCCCTGGACCTGCGCCGCGTCTTCTGGAAGCAGCTCTCCATCCTGGGCAGCACGACCGGAAGCCAAAAGGAATACCGGGACGCGATGAACTTGGTCTTCTCCGGACGCCTCACTCCGGTTGTGGACCGCGTGCTTCCCCTCGAACGGACGGCTGAGGCCCACCGACTCCTCGAGGCGGGGGAGGTGTTCGGCAAGCTCGTGATCCGGCCCGGCGATTGACGCGGATCATGGAGCTTCGGGAGGCGCAGCGCAGGGTCGACGAGTGGATCTCGAAGTTCGAGGAAGGCTACTGGCCCCCGCTTGTGAACCTTGCGCGCCTGGCCGAGGAGGTCGGAGAGCTGGCTTGCGAGCTCAACCATCGCTACGGGCCGAAGAAAAAGAAGGCCGACGAGCCGGAGGGGGACCTGGCCCTGGAACTCGCGGACGTGCTCTTCGTTCTTCTCGTGCTCGCGAACGAGCAGGGGATCGATCTCGACGAGGCGCTTGAGCGCACGCTAGAGAAGTACAGGATCCGGGATTCGGGGCGCTGGGCCCCACGGGGCAAATGATCGTTGTGCTTTGTCTCGCGACCCTGCCGTGGTTGGTGGTGGCCGCGATCGCGGCCTTCAGGGTGCGAGACCCGCCCCCCCTCCCGCGTCCCGAGTCCGATTGCCTCTCCGATGACGACGAGCCCCCCTCCGTTCGAATCGTAATCCCTGCCTGGAACGAGGAGCGTAGCATCGGGTCGTGCCTCCATTCTCTCTCTCGGCAGGAATATCCCGACTTCAGCATCACTGTGGTCGACGATCGATCCGTGGATGAGACTCGTCAGCTTGCCCTGGCCGTACCCTGCGGGAATGCTCGAAGCATTCGCGTGGTCAGCGGTGAGCCGCTTCCGGCGGGGTGGTTCGGCAAATCTTGGGCGTGCGCCCAGGGGGCGCGGTAGGCCAGTGAGGACCTTCTCCTCTTCACGGATGCGGACACGATCCATGAGCCGGACCTCCTGCGCCTCGCGCTGGGGGCACTCCTTGAGGATGAGGCGTCCGCCGTCTCCCTCCTCGGCAGGCAGGAGCTCGGGAGTTTCGGAGAACGGCTCGTTCAGCTGCAGATCTTCACCCTCCTCGGCCTGCGGTTTCGGAAGGTAGGGAGGCCCCTCGGGCGCGAGCAGCAGAGGGACGCGATGGCGAATGGACAGTATATCCTCGTGCGGCGCTCCGCGTACGAGGATATCGAGGGTCACGGAAGCGTCCGGAGCGAAGTCGTCGAGGACCTGAGGCTTGCGCAGGTGCTCACCGGCGCGGGTCACCGGCTGAGTCTCCGACTCGCCGTGCACGGACTCTCCACCCGGATGTATCACTCGCTTCGGGAGGTCTTGGACGGTTGGACGAAGAACCTGGCGATCGGAGCGAGCCAGTCCGGTGGACTGTGGGGCCGCCTAGCGTTGACGGCGATCTTGGGCTACGCAGTCCTCGTGTGGATTCTTCCCCCAGCAGTGTTCCTCGTGCTGGGGACTTCCACGGTGTTCGGAGGCTACCGCCCCGGGGCCGCCCTTGCATGGTCGGGGCTGGTAGCTCTGACGGGACTCTTGGTCTGGGTCAGGATAAACCGCCGCTATGGTGTCTCCTGGGGCTACGCCTTCCTGTATCCGATCGGCGCGGCGGCGCTCGGGCTCATCGCGCTTCGAAGCGGCTGGCGTGGACATCGCCGCGTGGAGTGGAAGGGCCGAAGGTATTCGAAGGGTGAGATGCTCGGTGAATCGGGCTGATTTGCTGAAGCGCCTCGCCATCGAGGAAGGCTTCGAGCTCGCCGGCATCTCCCCTCCCGACCCGTCGCGGCACCTCGCGCTCCTTGACCGCTGGATCCGCCGGGGGTGGGGAGGCTCGATGGAATACATGGCGTGCCCCTCGAACCTCGCCCGGAGGGGCGATCTTCGGAGGATCATGCCGGAGGTCCGATCCGTCCTCGTCGTCGCCCAGAACTACTACCGGGCAGATCCCGGGGACGTCCCCGCCGATCCGAGCCGGGGCATCATCGCCCGTTATGCAAGAGGCCGCGACTACCACCGCATCGCGGCGCGGGCCCTCGGGAAGGTTCACCGCCGCTTCGAGGAGGAGGAGGGCCGCCAAGTGCCGGGGCGAGTCTACGTGGACACGGGCCCGATCCTCGAGCGCGAGCTGGCCGACCGGGCCGGTCTCGGCTGGTTCGGCCGGAACACGATGATGATCCACCCGAAGGCGGGATCCTACTTCTTCCTGGGGATCCTCCTCCTCGCCATTGAGATTGAGCCCGACGAGCCGCTCGGAAGGGATCACTGCGGGAACTGCCGGGCATGCCTAGACGCATGCCCGACGTCCGCGCTTCTGGGGCGCGGGGAGGACGGCGCACCGCTCATGGATGCCTCCCGGTGCATCTCCTATCTGACGATCGAGAACCGCGGTGCGATCCCCGTGGAGTTGCGGTCCAGGATCGGAAACCGGATATACGGGTGCGACATCTGCCAAGAGGTGTGTCCGTTCAACGTGCGCTTCGTCGCTCCGGCCGCCGAACCGGGTTACGCCGCACGAGCGCCGGGCGAGCTGCCCCCGGGTGTCGAGCCCCTTGGCGGGCCGGGCGATCGAGCCCCGCATCCGGGAACGGACGGGCCGTCCCTCACCGAGCTCATGGGTATGAACGACGAGTCCTGGGAGGCCTTCTCTCGCGGGTCGGCGATCCGCCGGGCCGGACGGGCCGGATTCCTCCGGAATGTGGCCGTCGCGCTCGGGAACTGGGGATCAAGGGCCGCTGTGCCGGCGCTCCATGCGGCGCTTCGCGATCCGGAACCGCTCGTGCGCGGGCACGTCGCCTGGAGCCTGGGCCGGATCGGGTCCGGCCGTGCGCTGGACGCTCTCAGGGGGGTGCTCCCTGGCGAGGACGACGCCTGGGTGCGCGGGGAGATGACGCGGGCTCTCGGCGCCGAGGACCCGATCCGGGCCAGCGCCCCATGATCTCCCTCTACTACGTGAGCGTATCGATCCACGTCGCCGCCGCGCTCTTCTGGATCGGAGGGATGTGGTTCCTCGCGCTCGTCGGGGCGCCTGTCCTTCGCCGCGTGGAATCTCCAGAGCTTCGAAGAGACATCTTCCGGATGCTGGGCGAGCGCTTCCGCTGGCTCGGGTGGTGGGCGATCGCCCTCCTTGTGGCGACGGGGATACTCAACCTCTCGCTGAGAGGGCTCCTGAGTGCGGAGGTGCTGGGGTCTGGCGCCTTCTGGCAGAGCCGGCTCGGAGAGGCGCTGGCGTGGAAGCTGGTCGGCGTCGCGGCGATGATCGCCGGAAGCCTCGTCCATGATTTCTACTTGGGTCCCTCGGCCTCCCGGCTCGAGCCCGGTTCCCGGGCCCAAGCCACGGTCCGGCGGTGGGCGGCGTGGCTCGCTCGAGCGAATGCAGTCATTGGACTCGGCGTGATCTACGCCGCTACGATCCTCGTTCGGGGCTGACCGAGCGTCCGGCAATGCACGAGCGCACGGTTCCCGGACGGCCAACCTGCGGCCCTCCCCGCGAGCGACGCGTCCGCTCTGGTCGTCGGCCTTGCCCGGAAGGGCCCGGGCAAGGCCGGCCCCTCGGAGGAGGCGGGTACCGCAGCGCCGCTTCTTACGCCACTCCGGTCTTTCGGAGGATCAGCTTGTGGGCCCGAAGCCGGAGCGCGTTGATCCGTATGAACCCCCGGGCGTCCTCCTGATCGTATCCACCCGCCATGTCCATCGAGGAGAGTTCCTGGTCGTAGAGCGAGGTCGACGACGTGCGCCCGAGCGACCGCAGACCGCCCCGGTAGAGCTCGATCCGCACGCTGCCGTCGATGAGCTTCTCCGACTGCGCAAAGGCCGCCCGGATAAAGTCCATCTCGGGGGAGAACCAGAACCCGTTATAGATCAGCTCTGCGAAGCGGGGCGAGAGCATGTCTCTCAGGCGGAGCACCTCCCGGTCCATCGCCATCCCCTCGAGGTCACGGAGCGCGTGGTGAAGTACCGTGCCGCCCGGGGTCTCGTAGACGCCACGTGACTTGATTCCAACGAAGCGGTTTTCGACCATGTCGACCCGGCCGACCCCGTGGAGGCCGCCGGTCTCGTTCAGGTACTCGAAGAGTGCGACGGGCTCCGTGTGAATCGTTCCGTCATCGAGATTCTCGACCCCGGTGGGGATCGAGTCATTGAAGTCGATTCGGAGGCGCGCGGGTTCCGCCGGCGCCTCCATGGGAGAGCGCGTCAGCTTGAACATGTCGTCGGGAGGCGGGAGATCCGGGTCCTCCAGGATCCCGGCCTCGTAGGAGCGGTGCATGAGGTTCTCATCGCTCGAGAAGGGCTTGTCAGCCGTGGCCTCGACGGGGATCCCGTGCTCCTTGGCGAAGCCTAGTAGGTCGCTTCGACCCTGGAAGCGCTCGAGGAACGCTCGCTGTTTCCAGGGGGCGATCACCTCTAGCTGAGGCCCGAGCGCTGCGTAGGCGAGCTCGAAGCGCACCTGGTCGTTCCCTTTTCCGGTGGCGCCGTGCGCGAGCGCGCCGGCCCCCCGATCGAGCGCGGCCTCGACCTGGCGCTTTGCAATGACGGGGCGGGCGAGGGAGGTTCCCAAGAGGTAGCGATTCTCGTATACCGCGTTGCCGGCAATCGCGGGGAAGATGAAGTCGGTGACGAACTCCGCCTTCAGATCGTCTACCACGACCTCGTGGGCACCGGTCGCGAGCGCACGGGCCCCGATGTCGTCGAAGTCTTCCTTCTGCCCCACATCCGCCACGTAGGCGATCACCTCGTGACCGCGGTCGATGAGCGTCTTCAGGATGCAGGCGGTATCCAGTCCCCCGCTGTAGGCGAGTACGACCTTCCTTGAGCTTCCTTCCATTCTTGATCTTCCCGGTATCCTCTACACCGTATAATCATGCTACCAAAGTGCATAAAAATACAACAAGTCCGCCGCGGCGAACAAGTGCTCTCCGTAGTGGGTCGACCACTACGAGCAGGGAGGCATGCCTCTGCCTCCTCGAGGATCGGTGGCGAGGCGCATCGTCAGGCCAAGGCCGGCGAAGACTGTCATCGAGGATGCGGGCGCCGCAACCTCTTGTCCGTGCTGTGGCGCTGCCGGCGTACGGATTCTCGGGGAGGAGCCTCCTCCGACACCGGGTCTCGCGTTCCCCCACCCGGCTCGCACGCTACCTGCGGTCAGCTCACGAGACGATAGAGGACCGCCAATTCACAACCCGGAGTCCGAGAGAATCTCGCGTCCACCCGATCCGCGAGCGCGAGCCTCGTCCATCGGTTGCGCCAAGGCCCGGACTCGGCGACGTTTTCGCGGGCACGCTCCCACGTATGACTCGGCTGGCTCTCGTATCGGCAGACACATCATGGGCCCCCTGTCCGACATCTCCGTCTGCGATGTCACGCAGAATCTTGCAGGGCCTTTCTGCTCCCAAATCCTGGGGGACCTCGGCGCGAGTGTCATCAAGATCGAGCCCCCGGGCGGGGATCCGGCGCGCTCTTGGGGGCCGCCCTTCTGGGGGGGCGACGGTACCCTCTTTCTCGCAGCCAACCGGAACAAGCGGAGCCTGGTCCTCGATCTGAAGCGGGAGGAGGGCCGGCGGATCCTCCTGGAGTTGGCCGAGCGCTCGGACGTCTTTCTCGAGTCCTACAGGGCCGGCGTTGCCGAGAGACTCGGCTTCGACTACGAGGCGATCCGAGGGGCGCGAGGGGACGTGATCTACCTTTCCCTGACGGCCTTCGGGGACCGTGGCCCGATGGCGGAATTGCCCGGATACGAGCCCCTGCTTCAGGCCTTCGCCGGGATGATGTCCGTCACCGGATACCCGGATGGTCTTCCAGCCCGGGCCGGCGGGTCGGTCGTGGACTTCGGGACGGCTATGTGGTCTGCTCTGGGTGTGCTTGCGGCGCTCAGGGAGCGAGACCGAACGGGCGCCGGCGCGCGGATCGACACCGCGCTCCTCGACACGGCAGTGGGATGGATCTCGTACCTTCTGATGGGCTACGTCGCCTCGGGGGAGATCCCTGGGCGCATGGGTACTGCCCTCGGGGCGATCGTTCCCTACCAGGCGTTCGCCACGAGAGACGGGCACGCGATGATCCTCTGCGGCAATGACGCGATCTTCGCCCGCTTCTGCGAGGCGCTCGACCTGACGGAGCTCGTGGCAGACTCCCGCTTCGCGAGCAACCCGGCACGGGTCCGGAATCGAGAGGCACTCCTCGCGGTGCTGGAACCGCGATTCCGGGAGCTCGACACCGAGGGCGTCGTGGAGCTGATGCGCAGCCGCTCCGTTCCCTGCTCCCCCATTCAGGACGTGGCGCAGGTTGTCGCCGACCCGCAGGTCGCGGCCGTCGAGATCTTTCCGGAGGTGCCGGGTGCCAGTCTCGAGGGCTACCGTGATGTGGCACTCCCCCTCCGGATCGATGGCGCGCGTCCCCGCGGCGAGAAACCGGTTCCGCGGCCGGGAGCGCATACGAGGGAGATCCTGGCCGAGCTCGGATACGATGAGGAAAAGATCCAAGGCTTCGTGGAAGATGGGGTGGTGGAGCTCTGA
This sequence comes from Longimicrobiales bacterium, assembly GCA_965206975.1. Lineage (GTDB taxonomy): Bacteria > Gemmatimonadota > Gemmatimonadetes > Longimicrobiales > Gaopeijiaceae > JAAXGI01. Next base: position 1,700,299 of record OZ242253.1, read on the forward strand.
GAAGCGCCTCCGCTCTACCGCAGGCGCCGCATGGACCCTAGGACCGGAGCGCTGATGGCAGAGACGTTTCAGGGGAGCGACTTCTACGACACCGACTCCCTCCTGTCCGACGACGAGCGGCAGACGCGCGACGCGGTGCGGGAGTGGGTGGAGGCGGAGGTCCTTCCGATCATTGACGAGTGCTACGTCGAGGGACGATTCCCGGAGGAGCTGATCCGTCCGATGGGGAAGCTCGGTGTGCTCGGGGCGAATCTGCCGGGGGCGTACGGATGCGCGGGGGTGAACAACGTCTCCTACGGGCTCATCATGCAGGAGCTCGAGCGCGGCGACTCCGGCATCCGCTCCTTTGCCTCCGTGCAAGGCGCGCTCGTGATGTATCCGATCCTGGCCTTCGGGAGCGAAGAGCAACGGGAGGGGTGGCTTCCAGTTCTCGCGTCCGGGAGGAAGGTCGGGTGCTTCGGCCTGACCGAGCCAGACAGTGGGTCGGATCCCGTGGGCATGACGACGCTCGCGAGGAGGACCCAGGGTGGGTGGGTGCTCGATGGGACGAAACGGTGGGTCACGAACGGTTCGAAGGCCGACGTCGCGGTGATCTGGGCGCAGACGGGTGAGATCGGGGACGGCCGGGCGATTCGTGCGTTCCTCGTCCCGACGGACCAGCGGGGCGTCACGGTGCGGGCGATCGAGGGGAAGCTCTCCCTTCGCGCCTCGATCTCGAGCGAGCTCCACTTCGACGAGGTGGAGCTATCGGAGAAGGCGCTCCTTCCCGGGAGCGAGGGGATCAGGAGTGCCTTGAGCTGCCTGACGCAGGCCCGCTACGGGATCGTCTGGGGCGCGCTCGGGGCGGCGATGGCGTGCTTCCACAAGGCTCTCCGCTATGCCGGGGCGCGGTCCCTCTTCGGGGCCCCCCTCGGCGGGAAGCAGCTCCAACAGGCCCGGCTTGCCGACATGCTGACGGGGATCACCCAGGGCCAGCTCCTCGCCCTCCAGCTGGGGCGGCTCAAGGACCGGGGCGAGATGACGCCCCAGCAGGTTTCGCTCGGGAAGCGGGCGAATGTAAACACCGCGTGCGAGGTGGCCCGCGAGACGAGGCGTCTCCTCGGGGCGAACGGGATCCTTGTCGAGTACGGTGCGATGCGCCATATGGCGAACCTCGAATCGGTGTATACCTACGAGGGGACCCACGACGTGCATACCCTGATCCTCGGCCAAGCCCTCACCGGGGAGGCTGCCTACTAGTGAGTCTGCCGTGCTCCCGTCGCCGGACGCAGTGAGCCGGCCCGTGCGGCCGGATGCGCCTCTCCGGCAGGCCTTGCTCGAGACCCGCCGAACGGCCCGGGTCTTCTACTTGGGAGGAGGCCGCCCGGGAGAGCCGGTCGAGCTCTGGTACCTCCTCCACGGGTACCGCCAGCGGGCCGATCGGTTCCTCGAGCGCTTCCGGCCCCTCGCCTGCGCCGAGCGGCTCCTCTCCGCTCCCGAGGGCCTCTCGCGCTTCTACCTGGCCCGGGGCGAGGAGGGTCACGCCGGCGCTGACCCCGTGGGTGCGAGTTGGATGACGCGGCTCGAGCGCGAGTCAGAGATCCGGGACTACGTTCGCTACCTGGATCTCGTGGCGCGGAGCTCGGAGCACGGGTTCCGGGTGCCGTCGCGAACGGTGCTCGGCTTCAGCCAGGGCGCGCATACGGCGGCGCGGTGGGTGGTCCTCGGCCGGATCCGGGCGGCGAGGCTCATACTTTGGGGCGCCGCGCTCCCGAGGGACCTTCCGGGCACCGCCCCCGGTCGGCTCGCGGGTACGCGCCTCACGCTGGTTCGCGGTAAGGGAGACCCCCTCCGGAGGAGGAGCGAGGAGGCGGCGGAGGAGAGGTGGCTTGAGCGGGAGGGGATCGACTACACGCTCCGCACGCACGACGGTGGGCACGAGATCGTGCCCGAGCTGCTCCTGGAGATCGCCGAAGAAGCGGATCCCTGAGCCTACGGGCCGCTCCGAGTGAGGACCCACCCCTTCGGGGCGAGTGACCTCGGCGCCTTCGCCAGGTCGACCGTCGGGTCGATCAGAAGGCGGGAGCGCTCACCGTTCAGGCTGACGTACACGCGGGCGCGGATCTCAGGGTTTCTCACGCCCTCCTCCTGCAGCGTATCGCGGAGGTGGTGGGCGAAGTCCAGGATCATGTCCGGCTGGAAGGCGAGCTGCCGCTCCTGCTGGGGTGTGAGGTAGTCGCCCGGGAACGCTTCCCACGACCGGTTCGTCTCAGGGTCGGTGACCCGAAAAAAGGCCGCGCCCGTCTTCTCCACGAGCATGACCCGCCAGGAGAAGCGAAAGCCCTCTTCCGTCCAGAGGACATCGCCCGGATACGCCCAATGCCGAAGGGGGAGGAGGATCTGGAGCGCGAAGAATGCGCCGAGGACGAGGCCCCGCCCGAGTCCGATCGGGAGGCGCGCGCGGATTGCCGGCGGCGGGGGTTCTTCCCCTCCCTGGCGGGAGGCGCGAGGTCTCCCGCGGGCGAGCCGGCTCCGGGTGGCCGCGAGGCGGCGGACAAGTCGCCGGTAGTCCTCCTCGTCGAAGAAGATCAGCGTGCTCGCGATCATCACCCAGGGGAAGACGCCGATCGGGAACAGCACGGCGGTCGTCAGGTGAAAGCCCACCACGGCCAGGTACGCCCAGGGGCGGCTCGCTCTCCAGAGGAGGAGCGCCGGGATGGCGAGGTCGAAGACTGCACCCCCCCAGCTTGCCAGGTAGGCAAACCACGGCTGGTCGAAGAAGGCGCCGACGAGGGGGAGGCCGGCGCGGGCCGAGAGCCAGATCCCGAGAGGCTCTGCTTGCAGGAGCCAGTCGGGGTTCAACTTGGCGACGCCCGCGAAAAAGTACACGATCGCGATCTGTGTCTTCAGCACGAGCGCGATCCACCGGGGGGGCGGGGCGGAGCCTAGTCGCCGGGCGCGCCCGGTCCGTGAACCCCAGCGGTCGAGCGGGAGGAAGATCAGGAGGAATGCGACGAGCGAGATGAAGTAGTAGTGGTTCAGGTACGTCGCCTGATCGAGGATCTCTATGTAGGAGAATGAGAGGAAGAAGGCGATCGTCGCGATCCGGTAGTGCCAGCCAAGGGCGATCATGACGGCGCTTGCCATCTGCACCCCGAATACGAGGTAGAGCCACTCGCCCGGTAGCTTCGGGATCCACTCGAAGAGGAAGTACCGGAAGTGAAAGGTGGGCTCGATGAACTGGGTTCGAACCCATCCCTTTGAGAGGAATCGGAGTGCGGCACAGCTCATGAGGAGGCCGAAGCCGATTCGGAAGACAACGAGCGGGGCCGCTCCGGCGGGCTCTTTGAGCCACCGGCCGAGGCGGGTCAGCCGTGCACGCGTGCTGAAGGCCACCTCACCTCCTGCCGCCGTCAGTCCCCATCGTTGTCGCTGAAGGTGACCGTGATCCCGAGGAGCGCTGCCATGTCCGCCTTGACGAGGACAAGGAGTTCCCGCATGGCTTCGAAGGTGAGCGCGACCTCCACGGGGGACTCGGTCACGGCCGAGCTGAGGGGCGGCGGGATCCGGGAGAGCGCGTCCTGCACCATGTCGAGCTGGGTGCGGATCGCCAATGCGAGTCCCTCCTCCGGTGGGGATCGATCGAGGAAGTCGAGGTAGTCATCGACGCCGGCCTCAAAGGTTCTCCGGATTGACTCGATGCTTGCAGCCATGAGTGCGAGCGATTCCCCGCTCCGGAGAGACTCCACCTCTCCGGGCCGGGGGACGCCGTCGGTGGCGTCCCCCATCGGGGTTCCGAGGCGGGTGCGCATCACCATCTCGAGGAGCTCGATGATCTCGTTGGCGAGGAGGCTGATCGAGCCCTGGATGTCCGCCCCTTCCGAGTCACTCTCCCGGAAGCTTCGGGCGTAGTCGCTCCCCTCCGGTGCCCAGTGCCGGTAGAGCTCCCCGGCTTTCCCCGCGAGGTTTGCCGTGAGCGCTGTAAGAAAGGCTCTCCGGGCCGGGTCCTCGAAGCGTTCCACGACGGGTGCCTCCTCCTCGGTGGGGAAGATGAGGTACTCGATCGCGCCGAGCCCCTTGGTCGTGGAGCCGAGGGACTCGATGACGGCTGCGTCCATCTCCTCTAAGGCGTCCTCGTCCACCCCGGTGATTGCCTCCTCGATGAAGGGAATCCGGGCCGGCCGCCTCTCGATCGCATTGTGGATGAGGAGGAGTCCGGGAAACTCGTAGAGCTCCACTCTCTTCCAGGCGAGCGCCGCTCGAAGCCACTGCGCCCGAAGGAAGTCGAGAGCTTCGGGCGTCGGTGAGGAGGCGAATCGCCGGGCCAGCGCGTCCATCTCCTCCGTCTCGGCGATGAGCTCGAGGTGGGCGGGGATGATCGCCGTGTCGGCGACGGCCCCGAGCATCGCCTCCCGGTCGAAGCGGAGCTGCACGCATCCGGACCCGGCGGCGCCGGTCAGGAGGAGAGCGCCGGCGACAGCGATACCAGGTCGGCGGATCATCAGAGGGAGCCCAGGAAGCGGAGCAAGGCTGCCCTGTCGCGAGCGTCCAGTTCACGGTACCGGTCGCGGGCCGGGGCAGCCTCACCCCCGTGCCAGAGGATCGCCTCGGAGAGGTTCCGTGCGCGGCCGTCGTGGAGGTAGCGCGTATGTCCGTTCACCGTCTCGAACAGGCCGATCCCCCAGAGCGGGGGCGTGCGCCACTCCCTGCCCGTGGCCCCGAAGTCTGGACGCCCGTCGGCGAGCGCCTCTCCCATGTCGTGGAGGAGAAGGTCGGTGTAGGGATGGATCGTCTGGTTCGAAAGTGCCGGAATCGTCGGATGCTGCCCGGTCGCTATACTTCGGATGTGGCACCCCGTACACCCGATCTCATCGAAGGTCCTCGAGCCTCGGACCACCTCAGGATCGTCGGGGTCGCGCATCACAGGCACGGCGAGGGAGCTTGCGTAGAGAACGACCTTCATCAGGTCATCCTCAGCGATCTCGGGCCGCCCGCCCCGGGGGGCCTGAAGGCACGCCTCCTGTGTCGCTGCGCAGTTCTCGTCGGGAAGGAGGTGCGTCGTGATCCCCATGTCACCAAGGAAGGCGTTCGCCGTCTGCTGAAGCACGGTAGGTTGGCCGGCCTTCCAGCCGAAGCGCCCTAGCGTGGGCTCCGCCGAGACGTGGTCCCAAACCCGGTTCGGCCTTCCGGAGATTCCGTCCCCGTCGTTGTCATCGGGGTCTGCCCGGGAGAGAATCTCCTCCTCCGGGACCGCCTCGAGGAGTCCCATCCCGATCATGTGTGGGGCCACGCGGGGCGAGATCTGAAGCTCCGGGTGCAACTCCCCGTAGCCGAGCTCCGTTAGGCGATAGACGGGCTCTTCGAGCGCGTATTCGCTCCCGTCCGCGAGTGTGCCCGGGGTGTCCTTCCTGCCTACGACGAGCCTGGCTTCGGCCGGGACTCCCGGAACCGCGAAGTCCTGGATCTGTCCTCCGTAAGCCGGTTCCGGGAGCTGACCCCCGTCTTCTGCCCGCCCGGGGATGCTCACCCGGAGGAGGAGGCCCGCTCCCGTCTCCGTCTCGGCGAGGGGCGGGCGGCCTCGCCCGTCCTTGAAGTGGCACGCCGCGCACGACCTGGCGTTGAAGAGCGGTCCGAGGCCATCCCTCGCCTCTGTCGAGGCAGGGGCGCTCACCCAGTTCTGATTGAAGAAGGAGTTGCCTACGAAGAAGAGGAGTTCCTGGTCCTGGTCCAGCCCCGGCGCCGGCTGCCCGAAGGCGTTCGGCGTCACGTCGTAGATGGACGCCTGGCCCCCGAGGAGCGCAGGAGGGGGCTCCTCTCCCCCGCAGTGGCTCAACGCGAGAAGAGAGAGAGCGGGGAGGCGCCGCAGAATCCGTGAAGGAGGCGACCCCGACTCCCGCTCCCGCCGCTCACGTCCGATCCGCAACGCTCACTCCGGAAGCGCCGTGTTGATCGTGAGTCCGAGCCGGGTTCCTCCCTCGGCGATCCGGTCCCCGAGCGCCTGCAGGGCGTAGACGGTCTCGAGGACCACAGCGCGGTTGTTCGGATCCACGATCGCTTGATCGAAGGGGACCGGGATCCTCTCGACCATCTCGAGGCTCTCGGCGAGGAGCGAGCCCAACGCGGAGGCGAGCGCCGGGTCGACGAGCGTCAGGAGATCGTCGAGGCCCGGACCGTCGATGACCGCGCCATCCGTTCGCACGTACCGGCCCTCGTAGACATTCGAGATTCCACGCGCGTTCGCAATGATGTCGCGGTGCGTGTTGTCGGAGAAGCACGAGTGCTCGTCTTCCTGATCCTGGTTGTCGTACGCCGTGAACATGCGTTCGCCCGCCAGCTCCGACTTACTCAGGACTCCGATCCCGACGAGGATGCTCCGCAGAGCTTCGCCCGCATCCATCGTTTCGAATGTAGAGCGGTAGTTGCCGGCTCGGCCGGGTGCCCACGCGGCGGTTACCTGCTCCACGTGCTCGATGAGGAGCTCCGCGGCAATACGGAGGTACGCGGCCCGCCTCGCCGCATTCGGGGACTCGCCCGCCACGTAGTCCGTGTGGGGACGATCTCCCGGGGCGATCGCGCTCCGGTCCTGGCCCCACAGGAGAAACTCGATGGCGTGGAACCCGGTGCTGATGTTCTCTTCGGCCCCGGCCTCGTTCATCGAGATGAGGAGGTCCCTGTCGATCGTCGGGTAGCTCGCGGGGTCGTTGATGATTCCGCTCCCCGTCGCGCCCTCGACGTAGTCGATATACCCTTCGTCGACGGGCCAGCCGTTGATGAGGGTCTCCGGTCCGCCAGCGTCGTCGATGGGTCCCCCGTAGAATCGGTATGCCTCGGTCTGACCATACGGCTCCCTCGCCTCGAGCCAGGCCGCCCTGGCGTGCTCGAGTGTCTCGGCCGAGGGAGAGTCGAGGAAGCGCCCGATCGCTGCCCTCAGTCCACGGACGCCCGCAAGCGAGTCTTCGTAGCTCGCGTATACGACGGAGGCGTAGTTCTCGATGACGGACCTCCGAAGGGCCGTCCGCTCCCCCTCCCCCCCGCATCCGGAGAGGAGGGCAGCGAAGGCAAGAGCCGCGAGGATCGACTCGGACCCTCGGCGTGGCGACGGGTCGGCACGGTGGCCCGCGCCAGTTCCGGTGTGAGTCCTCAAGGCTGTGGCGATCTCGAGGTTTCCTTAGTTGAGAACCATTCTCAAGCAATAGGGGACGGTAGGGAGTGGGTGTCAAGGTCGGGGCTGGCGGGGGAGGGCCACCGTTGTCAGAGCCTGCGGTTCCCGTCGGCATCCAGGACACGGAGATGCGCGATCAGGACGTATCGAATGCCGAGGCAGCAGCTTGGATCATTCCGATCGTGGTGCGTGGCGTCGTAGTCCGCCCCGAGGCCGGCGGGCGAGTCGTGGCCGACGACGAGGCGGAGCCGACTGTCCCGGCGGAGGTTTAAGCTGGCGTAGCTCGCGTCGGCGAACTCCGTCTGCGCGTCGTACCGGGCCGACGAAGCGGATTGACAACGGCACTGACGTTCCTGCCCATGGCGGCAATAGGGTACCTGATACAGGCAGTCACGCATCCGGGTTGCCTGAGCGCGGTGACGATCGGGCACCGGGTCCTGAGCGGGCTCCACCTCGTGGGGATCACGGCTCATCAGGTGGTCACGCATCGCCGCCGTCCGAGCGTGCGAGTGCGCAGGTCGTGGCCCGGCCGCCGGCCCACCTCTTCTCGGGAGGCGTTCTCGGACCCCCGTTGAGGATCGGGAGCGGGAAAGATCGCCCGACGAGGCCCCCGCCCACCCCGTGGGCGAGCGAAGCGCCGGGAACTTGGGTGCGTGGGGAATGCAGCGGCTACGCGTGGAATACCGGGAGGAGCGCCGTGGCCAGGTGCTTCAACGTTCTGGTCTCAGCTCAGGCCGAGCCAGGCCAGGAAAGCGAGGCCTGCACTCCAGCAGTACCAAGAAAACGCCGGAAACGCCCGGCTCTCGAGTACGGCAAGGAAGAAGCGGATCGCGAGGATCCCCGTCACACCCGCAACCGCGAAGCCCGCCCATGCGGCCGCACCGGTGAGCCCGTCCGGATCCTGGCCGAGCCCAGCGAGCGCGAGGAGTCCTGCACCGGCGATTGCGGGAACTGACATCAGGAACGAGAAGGCGGCGGCCTCCAATGGCGCCACGCCGAGCCAGAGCGCCGTAGTCACGGTTGCTCCAGACCGCGAGATGCCGGGCACGAGGGCGAGCGCCTGGGCGACACCGACCAGGAGCGCTGCCCGGACCCCGAGCTCTGTGGAGAAGGGCCGCCGGAGTGCCCAGCGAGTCGAGTAGAGAAGTGAGCCGGTAACGATGAGTGCGAACCCGACGACAGCGGGGCGATCGAAGATCGACTCGATGACATCTGCGAAGAATACTCCGAGAACCCCCGCCGGGAGCGTGGCGAGCAGGATGAGGCCGGCGTACCGAAAGTCCTCGCTGCGGGGCGCGAAGCTGACTCCCATCGCAAGCGCCAAGATCCGGCGACGATACACGATGAGGACGGAGAGGAGTGTCGCGAGGTGCAGGATGACCGCGAAGCGCACTCCCGGAATCCGAAGAGATAGGAGTTGCTGACCGATCACCAAGTGCCCCGAGGACGACACGGGGAGGAACTCGCTTGCCCCCTGGACCATGCCGAGAACCAATGCTTCCCAGAGACTCATTCTGGCTTCCTTCCCCGAGAGCCCGGTTCGGGCGTGTGCTCGGCGGTATCTAGGGAAGTCGGAGGGCGGGGCGAGGACCGTCCTCGTGTAATGGCAGCCTGTCCGGCCCATACCCGCGACTCGGTGAGATGATCGGCAGCGGCCGTCGCGGTGGCCGGAGGGGTCGCGGGGAGAGCCCGCCCAGGCCTATTCTCTCCCGCGTGGCCTGCCCGGAGCGAAGGGGAAGGGGGGAGCGCGCGGGCCGACGAGAGGGTGTGACGATTGGCGAGAGACGACGCCGAAGCGACCGTCCGAGTCGTGGTGACCGGGTTCGAGGCCTTTGACGGGCGCGAGAAGAACCGCTCGTGGGAGCTCGTACGGCGAATTCGGGGGCGGCCGGGTACTGCGGTGATTCGTCTGCCGGTGGACTTTCGCCGCCTCGGCCCGGCGGTCTCCCGGATCGTTCGGACGCGACCCGACGCGATCCTGATGGTTGGGGAGGCGTCGACGCCGCTCGTTCGGGTGGAGCAGATCGGACTCAACGTCGTGGACGCCGAGTGCCCCGACAATGCAGGGCGGCTGCCACGGTCGGAGCCGGTCGTCCCCGGGGGCGCCTTGGCGCTCGAGGCGTGGTGGGACGCGCGGAAGGTGGTCCGGCGGTTGCACCAAGAGGGAATTGAAGCGAGCGTGTCGTTCCATGCCGGGACCTTCGCCTGTAACGCGGCGCTCTACCGGGCTCTTCACCTGGCTTGCGAAGGGAGCCAGGCCGGGAGTCCGCGCGCCGGGGACCGGCCCGCCATCGGCTTTCTCCACATTCCGAATGTGGAGAAGCCGGCCGGGCTCGAGGGCCCGAAACTCACGTGCGCACTCGAGATCGGCCTCGAGGAACTGCTCGCCACTCGCGGGGAGACCCGAGCTCTTGCGAATCGACCTGGAGATGCCCCCGAATGAGCGGGATCGGCAAGGGCTCGTTGATGCCCTCATGGACCATAGCGGACGCAGGTACGGGGATCCGACGGCAAGGCCCGTTGGGCTCTTTCTTCGGGATGAGGACGGGACCCTATGTGGCGGGATCACCGGGAACCTGAGGTGGTCCTGGCTCTATATAGAGATGCTCTGGGTACGGAGGATCTCCGGGGGCAAGAGTACGGAAGCCAGCTCCTCGAGGGGGCCGAGCGGTTTGCGGCCGCGAGCGGCGGGGTGGCCGTGCACTTGGATACCGACGGTGACGAGACGCTGGCCTTCTACCGTAAGCGCGGCTACGAGGTCTTTGGAACGCTGGAGGGCTTTCCCCCAGGGACCCCGCCAACATTTTCTGCGGAAGTGGCTACGCGCGGCGTGAACGCGTCCGGGCGTGAGCCTCGCTCACTCAGACTTGCTAACCCGGGATCATGACAGTGGGAACGATCGCTCCCTTGGTGCTCGACGGCTGGTTCATCCTCCACCAGTTCTTTCGTCTCGTCCCGGAGGGGCAGGACGGATCCGATGAGCGAGCCGCCGCGCTGGACGCGCTTCGAGATCTTCTCGCGCCCATGGAAGACCTGGGGAGCGAGGGGTGGAGCGGGCTCTACCGGATCGTGGGCGGGGGCGTCGATCTCATGGCCGTCCACTTCCGGGATTCCCTCGAGGCGCTCGGGGAGGTGGAGCAGATCCTGCAGAGCGATCCGGCCGGCTTGCACCTGGCGCTGTCGAGCGACTACCTCTCCGTCGTCGAGCTCTCCCTCTACAACCTGACCGCGACGCTCGCGGCCGAAGCGAAGGAGGGGGGAGTGGAACTCGGCTCCGAGGAGTGGCGTGCGATGGTAGAGCGTCAGCTCTCGAAGGAGCTGGAGAAGCGCTATGTGCAGGACCGCCTGCACCCGGTGCAGCCCGAAGAGCTCTCGTACGTGTGCTTCTACCCGATGGACAAGCGTCGAAATGAGGGACAGAACTGGTACCGGCTCCCCCTCGAGGATCGCGTAGCGATGATGCGAGATCACGGCTCGACGGGGAGGCGCTACGCCGGACGTATCTCCCAGGTCATCTCAGGCTCGATGGGGCTCGACGACTGGGAGTGGGCCGTCACGCTCTTCGGTCGTTCCCCGAATGACTTCAAGGAGCTCATCGCGGAAATGCGGTACGACGAGGTGAGCGCGGTCTACGCCGAGTTCGGCAGCTTCTGGGTGGGCTACCGTATCTCGGCAGACCAGATCGCCGGGGCGCTCGCGGAGTATCCCTGAAACGGCCCCGTTTCCTCAGGTGGCCAGCCAGGCGAAAAGCAGGGCAAGCAGGGCAAGGCAGAGCCAGCCGAGGAGCGCGGTCAGGACGGCCTTTCCTGTCGACACATCCAGAGCCTCACGGATGGCCACGATCACCGCGACCAGTATCCAGATGCCGACAATTCCCTCGATCATCCCGCCGACGACGGGCAGGGCCGCAGCCACGAATAGGATCCCAGGCGACTGGGCGAACCCGAGCGTGCGGAGAAGCTCACCCCAGCTTGCGGTCCCGCCGAGCAACTTGTCCCCGACCAGATAGGTGACGCCTGCCCAGATCAGCCATCCCGCCACCGCGCCAACGATACCGCCAAGCGGGCCGGACTCGGCAGGTCCTGTCCCGCCGATCAACGACGCGACCGCCACCACCATGACCACCCCGGCCGCCTGGCCGGTGGCCGACGAGTCGTGTTCGACCTCATTGTAGATGGAGACGTCTAGCATGGCTGCCCGGATGATCCGGGCTGTCCAGCTCCTCCGGATCCCTCCGGCTGACGGGTCTCCCTGCACCATGGTTCGCGCCTCCTTATTGGCTCCTGCTTAGAGCCTCGTGAATCAGCCGGCGGGCGTCCCCGCTCATCTCCAGCCGCAGCGCCGCGTCTCGGCCGCGCTCACTCATCTTTGCCCACGTCTTTCGAAGGATGCGCACCAACTTCTCGTCCTCGTGGTCGTGTGAGAACTCGCCGAAGTAGTACTCCAGGAAGACGAGGCAGACCACATCCTCGAGCGTTTGGGCGTCCGGGTCGCGGGCTAGGCCCTGCTTCCTGATTAGGCGGGTGATGGCTTGGATCGTCGCCGCCTCGTACCCGACTTCGGCGAGAACCTCGCTCGCGAGTTCGGCGTGGAATCGCATCAGGCGGGAACGCCACGCCCGGTAACCCTTCCGTCCAGCGGGATACTCGGAGCGCGGGATCTTCCACCTGGCAATGTGTTGCGCCCGGGCGGCCAGCCGGAGTGCTTCGCAGGCCGCTGGTTCGAAGTCGTCGAGCCGTTCCGACATGCGGCGTGCGTAGACGAGCTCCTTCGGTTCCTTCGACCCCGAGATGATCTCGCTTCGGGGATCCGCGGCGTTGATCCGGTCGAAGCGGGCGAAAGCGGCCTCGATACGGGAGGGGTCGGTCATTCTTCCGTACACCGGGTTTGGCGGGCGAAGGGAGCTTCCTACGCCCGCCGTGTGTCAAGCGCTCGCTCGTCGACCGCGAGGCCGCGATCCGGGGCCCGGGTCCAGTCGCGGTGTACCCGTGCTCTCTCCGAAACCGGACTCTGCGAGCTCAGGCGCGGGCGAAATCGGTGTCACCTGAGTCGGCCCGTCAGCTCCGGTACTCCTGCTGTCGCCCGCGGGCCCGCGGGCCCACCTGCGCAGCTTGGCGTCCTCCATCAGTGCTTGGTGAAGTGTCACCGGCTCCTCGCCGGGCGCGGGGGATCGCCGGTCGAAGCGGCCGGTTGCCGAGAGCTCCCACGCGAGTTGGTTGTCTGCGAGCGCGAACTCGAGGACGCGCCCAAGCCGCGCCTTCAGCCCTGCATCGTCGATCGGCACGACGGCCTCGACCCGGGAATCCAAGTTTCGCCTCCGCCAGTCGGCGCTCCCGATGAAGAACTCGGGGTTGCCGCCGTTGTCGAAGTAGAAGATCCGGTCGTGCTCGAGGAAGCGCCCGATGATGCTGATGACCCGGATGTTCTCGCTGCAGCCGGCGAGCCCGGGCCGGAGGCAGCAGTGTCCGCGAACGATGAGATCGATGGAGACGCCTGCACGGGACGCCCCGTAGAGGAGCCGGATGATCTCCGTATCGTCCATCGCGTTCATCTTCGCCACGATACGGGCAGGGCGTCCCTCCTGCGCGTTCGCGACCTCCCTGGCGATCAGCTCCGCGAAGGTTCTCCTCATCAAGCCGGGTGCGACGACGAGTCGCCGGTACGTCTGTGCGGGCGCGTAACCCGTCAGGTAGTGAAAGAGGTTCACGAGATCGGCGCCGATCTCGGGGTCGCAGGTGAGGAGTCCCAGGTCGGTGTAGACGCCCGCGTTCTCCTTGTGGTAGTTCCCGGTACCGATATGACAGTACGTCCTGGGGTGCCCGTCCTCCTCGCGTATGACGAGAAGCGCTTTGGCGTGCGTCTTTAAGCCGACGACGCCGTAGGTGACGTGCGCACCGACGGTCTCCAGCATCCGCGCCCACTCGATATTGTTTTGCTCATCGAATCTCGCCTTTACCTCGACCATGACGGCCACCTGCTTTCCGAGATCGGCCGCGCGAAGGAGGGCTCGGATGACCTGGGAGTCGTCGGAGGTCCGGTAGAGTGTCTGCTTGATGGCGAGTACCGCCGGGTCTGCCGCCGCCTCCTGCAGGAGGCGGAGAATCGTGCTTGAGAAGCGTTCGTACGGGTGATGGACTAAGATGTCGCCCTCGCCGAGGACGGAGAAGATGTCCCGCTCGGCGGTGCCTTCCCCGTCCGCGAGTGCGAGCCGGTCGGGAACGGCAGGCTCCCACGGTTCGAGCTGGTGCTCGGGCAAATGCAGGTTGCCGAGCTCGATGCAGTCGGCGAGCGCGAGCTCCTCTTCGAGTTCGACGAGGTCCTCGATGCCGAGGTCGAGCTCCTTGAGGAGGAGTGCCCGGAGGTGGGGTGGCATCGCCTTCTCGACCTCTAGGCGGACGACGGGTGCCAGCCTCCGCTCCCGGAGTTCCTCGGAGATCATCGCGATGAGGTCCTCTGCCTCCTCCTCTTCCCTCTCGATGTCGGCGTTCCTGGTGACGCGAAAGGCGTGGACGCGAATGATCTCCATCCCGCGGAAGAGTTCGGCGACGTTGTGTCGCACGATCTCTTCGATGGCGACGAATCGACGATCCCCTCCCGTGCCTCGCACTGGGAGCCAGCGTTCCCTATGGACCGGGACCTTCACCCGGGCGAAGTGAAGCGCAGCGGAGTCCGGGTCTCGCATCTCGATCGCGAGCGAAAGGCTCAGATTCGAGATGAAGGGGAAGGGGTGGCCCGGGTCCACGGCGAGGGGGGTGAGGATCGGGTATAGGTGCTCGCGGAAGTACAGCGTGAGTTCGTGCTCCTGCGCCGTGGTGAGCCCGCCGTAGCCGATCACGCGAACACCCGCCACCTCGGCGAGGAGCGGCTTCAACTCCTCTCCCCAGTAGCGGTCGATCTCGACGTCCATCACGTGTCTCGCCTCGCGTGCCAGGGCGAGGACTTCCGATGGAAGCCGGCCGTCCGATGCCGTCCTTGTCACACCGGCGGCCTCCTGGCGCCGGAGCCCGCCGATCCGCTTTTGCACGAACTCGTCGAGGTTCTGGGCCGCGATCCCGAGGAACCGAACGCGCTCGAGAACCGGGAGACTCGGGTCGCGAGCTTGCCAGAAGACGCGCCAGTTGAAGTCGATCCAGCTCAGCTCCTGGTTGAAGTAGAGCGAGGGGTGGTCGAGCTCCGCATCTGCGGGTACCTCGCAGGGGCGGACGGCCTTGGGAAGCGGGTTCGTCATCCTTGCGTTTGCCTGGTCACGTGGTTCTGCCCTCGCCAAGTCGGGCCGCGGAGCCCGATACAGGGCGGCCCCTCGTTCAAATGACCTCGGCCTCGATGCGGAGCAGGCGCCGGAAGGCCGAGTCGAAGAGCTTACCCTTCTTTCGAAGCGCCCACTCCTCGAGTGTGAGGCGTCCCCGCGTTCTGAGTCTGAGGGTGACGACGTCCTCCTCGATCCGCGCCCGGATCCTTTCTACCCGGCACACGTGCTCCCGGTCGAGGGCGTCCGCGACGCGGAGGATCGCCGCCAGGCGCCGGACGCGCTCCCGCCCTGTTGCCCCGAGTTCCTGGTACCCCGGATGGGTCTCCTTGGGCTCGGCCCGGCGGTGGTAGCGGGCGAGAAGCGCCACGAGGCGCAGCTCGGCCGGGGAGAGTTCCGGGAGCTCGGAATTCTCGATAAGGTACATCGAGTGCTTGTGATGGCCCCGGTACGAGATGAATTGGCCGATATCGTGGAGGAGCGCGCCCGCGAGAAGGAGGTTACGGTCCCTCGGTTCGAGCTCGTGGAGGGCGCCGAGCTGGTCGAAGAGCTCGAGCGAGAGCCGGGCGACCTGCTTGCCGTGCACTTCGTCGAATTGATAGCGCCTTCCGAGGGTGATCGCAGCGGCCCGGATCTCCTCGACCGCCCGGTCACGGTGCGCCCGCTGGTCGTCTAGCTCGTCCGCCAGGTCGAGGACGAGCCCCTCCTTCACCCCGACCGCCGGAACGAGGATCTCCTTGGCTCCGACCACCTCGGCGATTCGTTCGTATACGACGGCTGCGGGCAGGATCACGTCCGCGCGATCCTCCCGCAGGTCGAGGCGCCTCACCCTCTCGGCGTAGCTCAGGCTCGCGAGCCGAGCGATGACGGCTCGCAGGTCGGTCCGACGAAGCCGGCACACCGCATCGGTCGGCCATCCTCCATTTGCGAGCGAGGCCAGGCTCTCGATGTTCCCCCCGGTCGCGATCGTGCCCGCCGGCTCCCACTCGGCGACGGCCCTCGGGACCTTGAGGACGTGGACGTAGCGCTCGAGGAGTTCGTAGAAGTGCGGCTCGTCCTCCGAGGGCCCGTCCTCCTCCAGTGCCTGGAGGAGGCGGACGGAGCCGAGCGTGTGCGACTCAGTCCAGACGATCCCCTCCCTCCCCACGACCGAGACCTCCACGCTTCCGCCGCCCAGGTCCATCATGAGCCAGTGCTCGGAGCCGAAGTCGATGCGCTCCCGGACCGCGATCCAGACGAGCCGGGCCTCTTCGCTCCCCGAGATCGTCTCCAGGTGGATGCCTGACTCACGCCGGACCCGCTCCACGAACTCGCCCCCGTTCCGGCTCTCCCGCACGGCGCTCGTGGCGACGGCTCGGTAGTGCGTGATCCCCAAGTCGTCGATGCGTCTCCGAATCAGCGTTAGTGCGGAGACGCCGGCGTCCATCGTCTCCGCCGAGAGCCTCCGCTCACGCGTGAAGACATCGCGGCCAAGGCGCACGGCAAGGCGCTCCGCCTCGATTACGGCGTAGGTGCCCGACGCGGAGACTTCCGCGACGAGATAGCGGATCGCGTTCGAGCCGACATCGATCGCCGCGACGCGGTGCGAGGGAAGAGACCCCGGGGAGAGCGTGCCTCCGGGGCCGGCCTTGGGAGCGGCGACGACTTGCGGGGGGGACAAGAGCCGGCCTACTCGTCCGTCACGCAGCCGAGCGCCGCGTCCTTCACCGTGCGGATGTAGCGGGCGAGCGTTCCCCGCCGCGCCTTGTACGCCGGCATGACCCACTCGCTCCGCCTTGCCTCGAGCTCTTCCGGCGGGAGACCGACGGAGAGGGTCCTCGACTCCGCGTCGATCTCGATCCGATCCCCGTCTCGGACCAGGGCGAGGGGGCCTCCCTCCTGGGCCTCCGGGACGATGTGGCCGACGATGAAGCCGTGCGAGCCCCCGGAGAAGCGCCCGTCGGTAAGGAGCGCGACGTCCGACCCGAGCCCCGCCCCCACGATCGCCGAGGTCGGGGTCAGCATCTCGGGCATTCCCGGTCCCCCCTTCGGCCCCTCGTAGCGGATCACGACCGCATCGCCCCTCTGGATCTTGTCGTTCTGGAGTGCGGAGAGCATCGCCTCCTCTGAATCGAAGACGCGCGCCGGGCCGGCGAAGCGAAAGCCTTCCTTGCCGGTGATCTTCGCGACGCCGCCGCCCGGCGCCAGGTTCCCTCGAAGGATCGTGATGTGGCCCGTCGCCTTGATCGGTTCCTCGACCGGCCGGACGACCTCCTGTCCATCGGTTAGACCCGGGAGCGCCTCCAGGTTTTCGGCCACCGTCGCCCCCGTCACCGTGAGGCAGTCCCCCGTGAGGAGCCCCTCCCCGAGGAGGTACTTCATGACGCCGGGCGTCCCGCCGACACGGTGGAGGTCCTCCATCACGTACCGGCCCGAGGGCTTCAAGTCCGCGAGGAAGGGCACCCGGTCGCTCACCGCCTGGAAGTCGTCGAGCGCGAGGGGGACCTCGACGGACCGCGCCATCGCGAGGAGGTGGAGGACGGCGTTCGTGGAGCCCCCGAGAGCCATGACGACGACCATCGCATTCTCGAAGGCTTCCCGCGTCATGATGTCCCTCGGCTTGAGATCGAGCTCGAGGAGGAGGCGGATCGCGGGGCCCGCCGTGAGGCACTCCTCGAGCTTCGCGGGGTCGTCGGCCGGGGTGGAGGAGCTGTACGGGAGGGACATCCCGAGCGCCTCGATTGCCGACGCCATCGTGTTCGCAGTGTACATCCCCCCGCAGGCGCCGGCCCCCGGGCAGGCGTGCCTGACGATCTCCCGCCGCCGCCCGTCATCGATCCGATCCGCGAGGAACTCGCCGTAGCTCTGAAAGGCGGAGATGATGTCGAGCGTCTCTCCCCGGCTGTGCCCCGCACGGATCGTTCCCCCGTAGATCATGAGCGCGGGACGGTTCAGGCGGCCCATCGCCATCACGCACCCGGGCATGTTCTTGTCGCACCCCGGGATCGAGACGTTGGCATCGTACCACTGTGCAGACATGACCGTCTCGATCGAGTCAGCGATGAGGTCCCGCGACTGTAGCGAGAAGCTCATCCCCTCCGTCCCCATCGAGATCCCGTCCGATACCCCGATCGTGTTGAAGCGCATCCCGACGAGGTCGGCCTCCGATACCCCCTCCTTCACACGGTCCGCAAGGTCGTTCAGGTGCATGTTGCAGGTATTCCCCTCCCACCAGACGCTCGCGATCCCGACCTGTGCCTTCCCCATGTCCGGGTGCGAGAGGCCGGTCCCGTAGAGCATCGCCTGCGAGGCGCCCTGGGAGCGGGGCCCGGTGATCCGGGAGCTGTACTTGTTCAGTTGTTCTGGCATCGGGCGTTGCAGTCGAAGGGGGTCTTCTTCGGGCCGCCCGCCGGGGTCCGGCCGCAGGGCTACCCATTGTATCCGGACGGGGGTTGGCAAGGAAGTGGAAGGGTGTTAGCTACCGGAGCACCCGCACGGTGGCCACTTGGCCATGTATGTGATCGCATTCGATTTCGATAGTACGCTTGTCTCGGTGGAGGGGCTTGACGAGCTCTTCACGCGCTCCGTCGCGGATGATCCCGCGGGGAGCGCCCGCGTCGCCGAGTTTGCTCGGATCACCGACGAGGGGATGGCGGGGAAGATCCCGGCGGAGGAGTCGCTTGCGAGGCGTCTCGCCGTCCTCCGTGCCGACCGACGCCTCGTCGGCGAGGTCGGGTTCGAGATCGCGACGCGCCTCACTCCGTCGGTGGAGCGGCACCTCGGCTTCTTTCGGGAGAACGCGGGGCGGATCTACGTCCTCTCGGGCGGCTTCGAGGAGCTGATCCTCCCCACCCTTGCCCGGATCGGGATCGCTCCCGAGCACCTCCTCGCTCACCGCTTCTCCTACGGCTCCCGCGGGGGCGTGACCGGCCTCGATCCGGGTACCGTGATGGCGGAGGGGGGGAAGCCGGCCGCGGTCCGGCGGATTCCCCGGGACCGGGGTCCCGTCTGGATGGTGGGGGACGGGGCCACCGACCTCGAGCTCCGGACGCTCGGGCTCGTCGATCGCTTCGTCGCCTTCACCGAGAATCGCCGCCGGGATCCGGTCGTTCGAGCGGCCGACGCGGCAGCTGACTCGATGGAGGCGCTCATCGGCCTCCTCCCCCATCCGTGACGCCCCCTATCGAGCTTCCCGCCTCGGGCCGGCGGGTTCTCCTCCTCGAGGGGATCCACGACTCCGCGGCGGAGCGCTTTCGGAACGCCGGCTACGAGGTCTCGGCCGAGAAACGGAGCCTCTCCGAGGGAGAGCTCATCGGCCGGCTCGGCGGAGTCAGCGTCCTCGGGATCCGGTCGAAGACGGAGCTTACCCGCGCCGTCATCGAGTCGGCCCGGGAGCTCGCGGCGGTCGGCGCCTTCTGCATCGGAACGAACCAGATCGACCTCGTCGCGTGTCTCGAACGGGGGATCGCCGTCTTCAACGCGCCCTTCGCAAACACGCGGAGCGTCGTCGAGGTGGCGCTTGGAGAAATCATTGTTCTTCTCCGGGATCTCTTCGAGAAGAGCCGGAAGCTCCACGAGGGCCTCTGGGAGAAGCGCTCCGAGGAGGCGAGGGAGATCCGGGGAAAGCGCCTCGGGATCATCGGGTATGGGAACATCGGGGCCCAGCTCTCGGTCCTTGCCGAATCGCTGGGAATGGAGGTTTGGTACTACGACGTGCAGGAGAAGCTGGCGCTCGGGAATGCCCGTCCCGCCCGCTCGCTCGGCGAGCTCCTGCGGCACTCCGACGTGGTGAGCATCCACGTCGACGGGAGCCCGGAGAACCGCGGCTCCATCGGGGCTCGCCAGCTCGCCGCGATGAAGGAGGGCGCCGTCCTTCTGAACCTGAGCCGCGGCTTCGTGGTCGACCTGGAGGCGCTCCGAGATGCGATCCTCTCGGGGTGGATCCGGGGCGCTGCGATCGACGTCTTTCCGGAGGAGCCGAGGTCGGACGGGTCGGCCTTCGACTCCCCCCTCCGGGGCCTTCCGAACGTGATTCTGACCCCGCACATCGGGGGGAGCACGGCGGAGGCGCAGGAGAACATCGGGGCCTTCGTCCCCGAGAAGCTCATAGACTTCCTAACCCGCGGGAACACGAGCCTCTCGGTCAACTTCCCGAATCTGCAGCTCCCCGCGATCCAGAGCTCCCACCGGGTCGCTCACGTGCACCGGAACGTCCCCGGGATCCTCGCTCGCATCAACCAGGTCATGGCGAAGCGGGAGATCAACATCACGGGGCAGTACCTGAAGACGAACGAGATGATCGGGTACGTGATCACCGACATCGGACAGGACTACGACGATGCGGTCGCCCGGGCGCTGACCGCCGTACCCGACACGATTCGCGTGCGCGTCCTGTACTAGTACCAGCCCTGCGCGCGGGGCGCCGCTTCCAGCGAGACATCGGGGCGCGGTCTCGGGTAGAGGCCGCTCCCGCCCGCTTACGAAGGAGATGCTGTGATCAAGCAAGCCACGCCGGACCATCCGGTGCACGAACTCATCGCCCGGCGCTGGAGCCCGTATGGATTTGACGAACAGCCTGTCGCGCGAGAAGAGGTGTGCGCCCTCTTTGAGGCGGCCCGCTGGGCGGCCTCCTCCTTCAACGAGCAGCCGTGGAGATACATCGTCGCCCTCCGGGAGGACGCGGAAGAGTTCGGGCGGCTCCTCTCCTGCCTCGCCGGGCAAAACCAGGCGTGGGCGGGGTCGGCTCCCGTCCTCGCGCTTGGGGTCGTCCGGCTCCACTTCGAGCGAAACGACGCTCCGAACGCGGTGGCGCTCCACGACTTGGGGCTGGCTTCCGGGAACCTCTCGCTCGAGGCGACGGCCCGGGGCATATCCGTGCACCAGATGCGAGGCATCCTCCCGGACCGGGCCCGAGAGCTCTACCGTGTTCCCCCGCGGTTCGAGGCTATCACCGAACTCGCAATCGGTTACGCGGCATCGCCGGATACGCTCACCGGGCCGCTCCGGGAGCGGGACCTCTCGCCCCGGGCCCGGAGGCCCCTCGGGGAGTTCGTCTTTTCCGGCGCGTGGGGGAAGGCCGCGAAGGAGGTGAAGCTGCCTTGACCCGGAGCCCCGCATGGGGCCCGGAGCACGCACCCCGGAGCTTGCGGTCCCGATGGACGCCGCCGGGTGGGGGGCGAAGCCGTCACCGGAGCGTTACTATTTTGAGACATTCCCTCGCCGGCACTTCCCCAGACAGGGAACCTTGCGCGAGCAATTCGCTCCCTGTAGCTCAAGCGGGGCATTGGCCTTGGTCCGGCAACGCCTCTCCGCCTTCGCCTAGGATCCGCACCCTGCATGGCCGCTCTCTTCGAAGTACATCGGGCAGTGAACCTCAAGGACCGATACCTCTTCGCGCTTACCGGCGTGATCGAGGAGGGGATGGTCCATACCGGGATGGAGGCGAACCTGGGCGACGACAAGGATGCCCCGAAGTTCGAGGGGACGGTCCACGGGGTCGAGTTTCTCGAGACCGACGGGATCTCCGAGCCGACCCTCACCTTCCACTACCGCGACCCCCTGAAGCTCGAGCGCTGGGAGTCGATCGCGTGGGAGGGGAAGAAGCTTCACCTGGTGTGGTCGCTCAAATAGCTCCTGATCTTCACCTGGCCGTGCGATCCCGCCCGCGGCCGAAATCCGAGAGACAAGATGACCCCAGCGAAGGAGTACCCTACCGAACGGATCCGGAACGTCGCCGTGCTTGGGCACGCGAGCTCTGGGAAGACCACGCTCGTGGATGCGCTCTGTTTCACTTCCGGCACGGCCTCCCGGAAGGGGAATGTAGCGGAGGGCCACGCGCTCACGATGACGAGCGCGGAGGAGCTTGCCCAGGGAGTCTCGATGCAGCTCACCGGGGCGTTTGCCGAATGGGAGGGCCACAAGATCAATCTCCTCGACACGCCCGGGTACCTCGACTTCACCGGGGAGGCGCTGGCCGCCGTGCACGCGGCCGATGCGGCGATTGTCGTCGTCGGCGCGACCTCGGGTGTCGAGGTCGGGACCGAGAAGGTGTGGGAGTACTGCGAGGAGCGGGGGATTCCCCGCTTCGTGGTCGTGTCGATGATGGACAAGGAGCATGCGGACTTCGGCGGCGTTTTCCAGGCCGTGAAGGAGAGGCTGACGGGAACGGCGCTACCGCTCCACCTCCCGGTCGGCGCGGGCGATAGCTTCTCGGGAACCGTGAGCACCCTCGACGGGAGCGCCCACCGCTTCCGCGCGTCGGGAGACAGGGGGGAGGTCGAGGAAGGGGAGGTCCCCGGAGAGCTCTCGGGAGAACTCGAGGAGTGGCATACCGAGCTCCACGAAACGCTCGCTACCCTCGATGAGGATCTCCTCGAGAAGTACCTTGACGAGGGGGAGATCACCGCGGACGAAGCGTTCGGGGCGCTCGCGCTGGGGGTGAGGACGAACGAGATCGTACCCGTTGTCCCCCTTGCCGCCTCCCGCGGAGCGGGGACTCGTGCGCTCCTCGGCCAGATCATCGGGCTCTTCCCGAGCCCGGCAGAGGCGGTCCCCCAGACGACGGCCCAGGAGGGGGAGGATCCCGTCGAACTCAAGGCATCCGATGACGAGCCCTTCACGGCCTTCGTCTTCAAGACCGTGTCGGAGCCCCACATCGGGAGTCTCTCGCTCTTCCGGGTCTGCAGTGGATCCGTCCGAAACGGAGCGCACGTCACGAATGCCACCCGGGGCTCCCAGGAGAAGCTGAACCACCTCTCGATCCCGCTCGGAAAGGAGCGTCGCGAGGTGGCCGTAATCCACGCTGGGGATATCGGCGTGGTGCCCAAGCTCCGGGAGACACACACGAACGACACGCTTGCCGACGCGGGGCGGGGCCTGACGGTGAACGGGATCCGCTTCCCCCGCCCCGATGTGCGCCTTGCCGTTCGAGGGAAGACCCGGAACGACGACGACAAGCTGGGGGCGGCGCTCGTGAACCTCCATCGCGAGGACCCGTGCTTTCAGTCGGCGTACGAGGCCGAGCTCGGCCAGACGATCATCCGTGGGATGGGAGAGATTCACCTCGATGTCCAGCTCGACCGGATGTCGAGGAAGTACGGGGTCCAGGTCGAGACGGAGCGCCCGAGGATCGCTTACCGCGAGACGATCACTCGAAAAACGGAGGCCCACGGGCGCCACAAGAAACAGAGCGGCGGCCGGGGGCAGTTCGGGGACTGCTGGATCCGGATTGAGCCGCTCCCCTCGGGGGGCGGATACGAGTTCATCAACTCGATCAAGGGCGGGGTGATCCCCGGGCGCTTCATCCCGTCGGTGGACCGTGGGATCCGCGAGTCAGCCGAGAAGGGGATCCTCGCCGGCTACCCGGCCGTGGACTTCAAAGCGGAGTGCTACGACGGGACGTACCACAACGTCGATTCCTCCGACATCGCCTTCCAGCTCGCGGGAGCGATCGCCTTCCGGAAGGCGGCCCAGGAGGCGCGGCCGACGATCCTCGAGCCGATCATGGAGGTCGAGGTGACAACCCCGGAGGCGTATATGGGGGACGTCATGGCCGACGTGAGTCAGCGGCGGGGAAAGGTGCAAGGGATCGACAACAAGGCGGGTCGGACAGTGATCCGAGCCCGGATCCCGCAGGCCGAGCTCTACAAGTATGCGGCCGCGCTCCGCGCGATGACACACGGACGGGCTCACCACGTCCGGGAGCTCGCCGCGTACGAGTCGGTTCCCGACTTCGAGCAGGCCCGGATCATCGCCCAGGTGAACGAGGAAGACTGAGTCGGGCCGAGAGGGACGTCGGCTCGACGGACCCCGGCCCAGCTCCGGCCGGGGCTCCGTTGCAGGGCGGCAGGATCGCGCCGCCCTCCTGCTCTGGGTGATTTGGACTGATTTACACACCTGTCACCGGGCAAGGAACCCGTTAACGGGTTGTCGCATGACCAACCCCGGTGTCCGCGAATGCGAGACCGTCAGGCGGGGTTGCAACCTGCAGGGGGCCCCGACCCCGACACCCTCGTCTCCGGCGTACACCAGGCACTACCTAGCGCTCCAAGAAGTCGGACTCGAGGAAGACCTCCCTCTGGGCGGAGATTCAAGAGGCCGTACTGCGCGAATCTGGCGCCGAACCGGCCCGCAGCGAGGCAGCTCTGGCACATCGGTCTGATCGTCCACATAGCACCCGGATCGTCTTGCAAACACGGTCATGACACGCCCGTCGGTCGAGTCCGCTACCCGACAGCGCCGACTTGGTCTGCCGTGGGCCGGTAGGCATCGGGTCGCCGGCTCCTCCCATTGCCGCGGGGAGTGATAACCTTTCCCCGGGCGCCGGCGGACCGGCCGTAGATCCAGCAATGGGCAGTGAGATCTGGTGACAGGAGCAGCTACAGTGACCGACGCACGCGGGCGAAGCACGCCCCGCTTCTCGACCTTGTTCTACGGCTGCAACCCTGGTCCGTTGCCTGTGGACTCTCTACCCGATCGGAATGGAGATCCCGGCCCGGAGGGCAATGGTGCGGTTCCGGGTGTCGTCCAGAACGGCTGACAGACCCAACGTGTACAGTAAGTCCAGCGACACACCCACTGACGCGCCGACCGGAAAGGCCGTGCCGATTCCTCCCACGACGCCGAACTCAACCGCTTCCGTGTCAGCGGCCCCAATTCCGTAATCCCTTTCGGTACAAGAGGTCTCGGAGTAGCCGGGCCCGAAATCGGACTCGACCGTGTCCCCGCCGAGGGAATACGTCAGTTCGGTCGTACACCTTGCTTCGAACGCGACCGTCGGTCCAGCGAGCAAATGGAAGGAAGCTGCGCCGGCTGGAATGCTCGCTTTCGCCAACGCCGCCAATTCAATGTAGTCGAGCTTCAGATCCACGAAGAAGGCGTTGACGATATCGTCCGCGAGAAGGCCGATGCTCGCGCCCTTCTGCACATAGGAGCCGCCAAGTTGAAATCCCAGGTCGGGCCGTACCGGGAAGGTGACCGCCGCGCCGAGGGAGAGGCCCGTGCGTGAACCATCGGCATAGTCGTCCGCATCCGGAGCCTCCAACTTGGCCGACGTGCCTCCTGTGTGCACCGAGACGGTGGTCTGTCCGGCGGCGGGTGTTCCCGCGCAGAAGGCCGCGACAACCGGGAGGAGCAGGCTTCGGGATCGGTTCATGCTGTGGTCCACACATCGGGTTGAACGGACAGACGTGACCGCAGGGGCACGGGAAACCGTGAAGCAGAAGGGCACGACGTCAACACATCACTAGGACGCTGGTTTCGGTGGCCCTCCCTCGCTCGCCTTCGGGCCGGTCACCAACGTCAGACAAGTGGAACTTTTGCTCGAGCTTCTTGGCTGACGGAGACAGATCACTGGCCGAACGATCTGGACAGGACTTCGAATGGGTGTCTTCCGTCCACGGCCGCACCTTCCGCTACAACTAAGGAGGAATACACTTAGGCCACCATACCATCACCGCACTATGTCCCTGAGCGGCGTTCCCGGCAAACACGGGAACACGGGGGATCAACCCTGACGTCGATGAGTCCGAGGTCGCCGGGTGCACTCCCGCAACGCGGGGTCCCTGCCTCCCGGCGTATGAGCGGCGCCTTCGCTTGGGGCTAGAAGTGGTACTTCACGCCAATGCTGATTCCCGTGAAGGAGAAGTCATCGGTCGACATCGTGCCGTCCACGGGTTCGCTGCCATCGCGCCGCAGGTTCGGCACATGGCTGCGTAGCGGATCCCAGACGATCGTCCCCGTGAATTCACCCGATGTCATCCAGCGGGCCCTGACGTCCATGGACACGGCGTCCACCAGCGGATAATCGAATCCGGCGAGAAGCTGGTAGCTGATCTGCGTATCCGTCATGGTGGTCCGCCCCGAGCTCGAGGTGCCGGCCAGGTTGCGCGCGATCTGCTCGAAGTTGGGCTGGTCCCGGCCTGTGGCTATCGCCCCGGGATCCGTGTTTCTGGACCATACGCTCGCATAGTCCGCACTCGTCGTCCCGATCCCGATTCCCAGCCCCAAGAACGGCGTAGCGCCCTCGACGACGTCGGGCAGGTCCAGGTACACGTTGCCCATCAGGCTCTTCGATGAGACGAGACCCAACCATTCCTGCGCCAAGAAGAGCTCGTCGCTCAGCTTGTCGGCGTTGACCCCCTGGGCGGCGAGCACCCCGGAGTGCTCAGAGTAGCCGGAGGTTCTCATCAAGTACTCTACCTCCACCCGCGCCATGCGATGCAGGCGGTATCCCACCACGGCGCCCGCCAGAACTCCGATGGTTCCATCAAAGGGCACATTCCAGCTGTCTCCCACGCCACGCGCCCGGTCGGTGCAGCCTGGCACCGAGGCATACAGCGGGTTGATGAACTCATCGCAGACGCTGGCGCGGTCATTACTGTCGCCCACCATGGTCACGGCGGGCGAGAGGAGTGCTCCCAGCTCTCCGCCCACGTAGAATGGTTGCTCATCCTGAGCCAGGCCGGGTGCGGCCATGGAGAGGAGTACGGTCCAGCTCAAGATCAGAGAATGCGAGGAGCGGGTTCGTATCATGGTGCCAATCTCCCTGTACACGGTCGTGCTCAAGAGACGAATCGAAGTGTTCAAGCACTGCAAGATCTGGGCGACCACCCCGGGTGTGCCCGTCCGCATGATACTAACGCGGATCGCCTGCCCTCGGTACGCCCCTCTTGGTTCCCCTCCAAGGGGCACGGAGGTGACTCTTCTGTGCGTTCTCCCGCGGGCCGAAAGAAGCGAATGCGGCGTGACGTCCGGTCCGAGACGCTGCGCCATCCAGTTCGCGGCCAAGAAGCTTGTGCAGGTCTCGGTCCGCTCCGCGGGTGCATCGACTCAGGCGGCCTTGCGACCGCTCTGAATCAGCAGTAGTACCCTACGATTGTGTTCGACGCTCCTCGGGCGAGGCTTCGGCCACTGGTCCCCCTTGTTTTGAACCAGAGCTGTGCGGACCCCGCGAACGGTCCGCGAAGGAGAACTCCCGTAGTGGAGCGGCGGCATGTCCGGTCTATCGAGCGGGGTCCCCGTTCCACGCGGTCAGCCCGAAACGCGCATCGCTGGACCGGGGTGTGACCCTCACCCGCGTCGCTGTCCACCTCACGCAGCCGGTGCCGCCCGCGCCGCTCCGGTTTCCCTCGAGTCAGGCCGGGGGCTCATGAGGGCCCCGTACGGGACGGCGGTCGCCCTCGTCCTCCTCGGCCTATGGCCTATGCCTGACCGTTCCGGCGCGGCCGGCCGTGGCTCAGGAGGGCGGGATTTCGGGCATGGTCGTCGACGCCGCGGGGGGCGTGCTTCCCGGCGCGACCGCCACGCTGAGCGGCGGGCCCGACGTGCTGCAGGAGGTGCAGGCGGATGCGCGCGGGCGGTTTGCCTTCACGGACCTCGCGCCGGGTGCCTACACGGTGACAGTCTCTCTCGGCGGCTTCGGTGCGGCGACGGTGGACGGGATTGCGATCGCCGCCGAGCCCGTCGAGCTCCCGGCCATCACGCTTCGGCCCCTGGTCTTCGCCGAGGCAGTCGTGGTGACGGCGACCCGCGTGGAGGAGCCGCTACGAGGGGTGCCGATGAGCATCTCGGCTGTGACCGGTGCCGAGATCGAGCGGCGGGCAATCCAGGACCTTACTGAGCTGTCGCGTTCGACGCCCGGCCTGACGGTGGTGGACCAGGGTGCGCGCGGTAGCAACGTCGTCATCGCCCGCGGCCTGCACACGGATGCGCTGACCGGCTCCGAGCAGGCCGGCAACAACTACAACAACGGCGTCGCCACGTACCTTGGCGACATCCCGCTCGCGGTCGACCTCCGGCTCCGGGACATTGAGCGGGTCGAGGTGCTCCTCGGACCCCAGGGTACGCTGTACGGCGCCGGGACGTTGGCGGGGGCCGTGCGTTACCTGCCGCGCCAGCCGGACACGGAGCGGCGGACGCTTGACGTCCGGGGCGACCTCTTCGACCTCGCGAACAGTGGCGCTCCGGGCTCGGACGTCGGCCTCACCTTCAACCTGCCGCTGGCCTCCAGCCGCCTGGCGCTGCGCGGCTCCGTCGACCGCTACGCAGACCCCGGGTTCATCGACTACGATTACCTGCTCCGCACGCCCGGCGTCTCCGAGCCGGAGCCCAACCTTGCCGATCCCGAGGCGCTGGCCACGAATCTGCGCCGGGAGCGGGACGCCAACACGGAGGAGACGGCTTCCGCGCGGCTCTCTTTGCTGTGGAAGGCGACCCCGGAGCTTTCGGCCTTGTTCGCCTACCACCTGCAGGATCAACAGGTCGGTGCGCGGCAGATCAATCACGCCCGGTCGTTCGACACCGGCCGCTATATCGCCGCGCATCGCTATCTCGAGCCGAACGATCGCACGAACCGGTTGTGGAGTCTCGAGGTGTCCTGGGCGCCGGGCGGCGCGGAGCTGGTCACGGCGGTCGGCTTCTCGCGCTTCACTGCGGAGGGACAGCGCGACCAGACGGACCTGCTGATCCAGGAGTTCGGCATTGCGGGGCTCCTGCCGGGCGAGTTCCCTGCGTTGACACGAGCGCGGGCAATTGACCCGGACGTCTCTGTCGCCGGCGTGGTGTCTCAGTTCCGGGCCTTCTCGGCGTATACGCGCGAGGACTCGCGGGAGGAGCGGTTCAACTGGAGGAGACGCGCGTGGCCTCGGCTGGCGACGGGCCGTGGCGCTGGGTTGGTGGCGTCTTCTTCAACCGCTACAACAGCCGGGGGACGAGCTTCGAGCTTACGCCCGGGCTGACCGAATTCTCCGGCGTCGCGCCTGTCCTCGGCGGGAGCGCGACGTCCGAGCCGGTCGAGTACTACAGTCTGGGGACGGGGACGGTGGAGGAGCGGGCGGTCTTCGGGGAAGTCTCGCGCGAGCTGGGCGGCCGCTGGCGTCTGACGGTCGGCAGTCGCTGGTTCGGCTACCGCATCGAGACCGGGAGTCTCACCGAATTCCCCTACACGCCCCTCTACAACTCGCCCTTCACCGACTTTGAGTCCGATGACCGTGGCGTACTCTTCAAGGCGAGCGTCAGCTACCGCTTCGACGACCAGACGGACGCCTACTTCACGCGCTCGGAGGGGTACCGCATCGGGGGCGGCAATAACTTCCGCGTCTGCACTGACGACGAGGTTGCCCTGCTCACCGACGAGGACCCCGGCAACGACCCCCCGCAGTCCGGATGCATCTACGAGGATCAGGCGCTCATCCGACCCGA
Source organism: Longimicrobiales bacterium (assembly GCA_965206975.1). Lineage (GTDB taxonomy): Bacteria > Gemmatimonadota > Gemmatimonadetes > Longimicrobiales > Gaopeijiaceae > JAAXGI01. Next base: position 1,728,864 of record OZ242253.1, read on the forward strand.
CGTCACGACGAACTACGAGATCGGGGTGCGCCGCTCGTGGCGCACGGGACGGTTCAGTGCGAGCGGCACGCTGTTCCAGGTCGACTGGAAGGACATTCAGGTGGCTGGGCTCACGCCGTTCAGTGCACAGCCGATCACGCTGAACGGCGCGGGAGCCATGAGCCGTGGCGTCGAGCTGGCGGGGTCCGCCGGCCTCACGGGTGCGGTGCGCCTCCGCGGATCGTGGGCCTACACGATCGCCGAGCTGAGCCAGGATTCGCCCGGCCTCCTCGAAGGGGGTGCCGACGCCTTTGAGGGGGACCGCCTCTCGGGTGCCCCGCGGCAGCAGGGCAGCTCCCTCCTCTCGTATGCACGGCTCCTCGGCGGCGGCGCGGTGCTCGATCTCCTGTACGGCTATACCTACATCGGCGACGTGCTGACGCGGGTCGGGCTGCGCGCCGGGGGGGAGACGCTCCCGGCCTACGAACTGCACAACGTGTCGGCGTCGATCTCAAGGGACGATTGGACGCTGACGCTCTACGCCGAGAACCTGCTGGACGAATACGCCGTCACCGGCGTCCGCCAGACGCCCGGCCAGATCGGGCGTACAGAGGATGGGTTCCGGTCGCGCCGCTACTTCGCGAATGTGCTCGTCCCTCGGCGGGCCGGGGTCCGCATCCGCTACGCCTTCGACTAGGCCGGCGGAATCCCGGTCGTGCGGCGCAGAAGCCGGCGGCGCGCGAGGGATCGCGGCCGTTCGTCGGACCCGCACGGCACTTTGTAACCACGCCCGCCGGCGCCGTCATGGCCCAGGCAGGGTGCCGCCGGCAGGTACGCGCACCGGAGAGATGCGGCGCGCGAGGTACCGCTGGCGAAGGGTTGGGTAACCGAGCTCAGCCGACTCTCGTATTCTGCGCGACAAACCCACCGTCGAAATCGTCCCGACGTGAGCGTGAGCCCGAGCCTCGCCGTCTCCACGACCTTCTCGATCTCCAGCCGCTCGATTCTCCGGCCGGTGTCGAGGATCCGGGCCCGCTGCTCCACCGGTCGTTCACCGAATTGACCGGAATCGGGGTGTGGCGTAGCGAGGCCGATCAGCCTGGCCGAGGACCATCGTCGCGAAGAGTCCCGTTGCACCGCGGAGTTGGGCTGCCTCGCGTCCACGGAACGTCTTGAGGCGAGGAGACCGGCCTTCCCGATCTGGAACGCCACTCGGCTGGGGAGATCGTTTCGGACAGGAGGTCGAGTCAGCCGATGAGGTCCCCGAGTGCCCAGGATCCAGCGTGCGTGGCCCATGGGCGGACGGGGTCGGGGCTCACGTCCGGGTGGGCATTGGCGCCGAGACGGGTGGTCCGGCAGTCGTCTGCGCGTTTTCATTCGGCGGTGCGCAGACTCGGTGGACCGGATGGGGCGTTGCAGTCCGGTGACCTCGGAGGTCATCTTGTCCGGGGGGGTCCCTTTGGAGGGGCCTTCTTTCTTTGTTGGGGCTACCACCGTTTGAGATGCCGCATGCGACTCCACGACCCTCCGATACTCCCTGAAGGCTTCCGCTGCGCATCGCGATGCTGCGGGATGAAGTTGGGGGAGCCGGACCTCTCGATCTTCGCTTCGGAGACTCCCGGAGCGGCCGCGGCGCTCTTCACGCGAAGCCACTTCCCCGGGGCGCCCGTGGTCGTGGGGCGGGAGCGCATCAGGGGTGGACGTCTCCAGGCGATCGTCGCAAACTCCAAGATCAGCAACGTGGCCACTGGCGAAGAGGGGCTCGAGGATGCGAGGCGGATGGCCCGGATCGCGGCCACTGAATTGAGGATACCCGAAGAGCTGGTCCTGATGAGCTCAACGGGGTTGATCGGCCAGAGGCTCCCGATGGAGAAGATCGAATGGGGTCTGCGCGGAATGGCCGCCGAGCTCTCCGACGATCCATGGCCGGGCGCACGGGGAATCATGACCACCGACACCGAGCCGAAGGTTCTGTCGGTGCAGGCGGATTCGGCGGTCATCACGGCGGTCGGGAAGGGATCCGGGATGATCGCGCCGAACATGGCGACGATGCTGGTCTTCCTCTTCACCGACGGTGAGTTGGATGCTCCGACCCTCGAGACGCTCCTCTCTGCGGCTGCCGACCAGAGCTTCCACTGCCTATCGGTCGATTCCGACACGAGCACCTCGGACACGGTGGTGCTCCTCGCGAATGGGAGGTCGGGACCGGTGGATCCGGAGAGATTTGGCGTGGCCCTGAATCACTTGTGTCTCCGCATGGCCGAGTGGCTCGCCCGCGACGGGGAGGGCGCTACGAAACTCCTGCGTGTGCGGGTGGAGGGTGCGTTCTCGGATGCGGAGGGTCGTGAGGTGGCTCGATCCGTGGTCGACTCCCCTCTGGTCAAGACCATGGCCTTCGGTGCCGATCCGAACGTCGGTCGAATCCTCATGGCCGTAGGAAAGTGCGCGGGCTGCCGAGTCGAGCCCCGAAGGATGTCGGTTCGCCTTCAGGGCGTGCGTGTCGTGAAGGACGGCCTGATCGTACCCTTCGAGGACGCTCGGGTGAGGGAGCTGTTGAGCCGGGATCCTGTCCAGATCACGATAGACCTTGGGGTTGGCGAAGGCCGTGGACTCGGAGTCGGGTGTGACCTGACGGAGGGGTACGTCGCGGAGAACGCGGCTTATTCTTCATCTTGAGTTCCGGGAGCGACAATCCACGGGCTACCACTCGCAGTCGCCCCGACCTAGTTTCCGGCTTCACGTCACAGCAAGCAGGCCGGTCTGGAAGGACGGATCACGTACCGATCAGGGTAGGACGACTATGACAAGGAAGATTCTCGCGATCGGAGTTGCCATCGGGCTGACGGCTTGCGGCGGGGGAGATGCTCCGGAGAGTGAGCCCGCCGCCGCGCCTCAGGCCGAGCCCGAGGCTCCTCCTCCCGCTGCGGTCTTCGGGATGCCCGACTGGATGCAGGTCGACAATGGGGCAGGGACCGTCGTCATCGATGTGGTAGCGGGGCTGACTGAGGGTAACAATCGCTGGAATCTCAACGGATTCTATTCGGGGAGCGGCGGGATCACCGTCCCGGCCGGCTACACCGTCACGATCAATTTCGAAAACCGGGACGGCGCGATGGCCCATTCGGTCGGCGTCGGCCAGAACTCCGACAGCTATCCGAACGTCTTCAGCGACGTCGTTCCGGTATTTCCCGGGGGCGTGACGGCGGATCCCACCTCGATGATGGATGCGACGATGCCCGGCGAGAGCGAGCAGATCACCTTCGTCGCCGAGGTGCCCGGGGAGTATGCGCTCATCTGCTACGTAACCGGCCACGCGGCGCTCGGGATGTGGATCGACTTCAACGTCTCGGCCGACGGCGAGGCCGGGGCGCTGATGTAGGGGCGAAGCGACGAGCCCGCGACCTCCGGTGCTTCCCGGAAGCAGCTCTCCCCACCGTGGGGTGGAACGCCGCTTTCCCCTGATTCTGCGGATGCGCGAGCCCCCAGGGCCCGGTTAGGAATGGGACGCCAGATCGAGTACCCGGATCTCAGGCCCGAGGCCATCCGGCCCTTCACCTCCTCGGTCCTGAACGACCTGCGGGCCCTCGAGCAGATGCTCAGGGAGGGTTGGATCGAGGAGGGCGTCCGCCGGATCGGTGCAGAGCAGGAGATGTTTCTCGTCGGAGAGGAGTGGAGGCCCGCCTCGCTCGCGACCCGCGTCCTCGAACGGCTGGGGGGGGCACCGTTCACGACGGAGCTCGCGCTCTTCAACCTCGAGGCGAATCTCGACCCGATCCCGCTGAGAGACCACTGCTTCCGGGATCTCCATGCCGCACTCGACCGGGCGATCGCCGAGGTCTCGGAGGCCGCCGGCGAGGAGGGCGCGAAGGTCCTCCTCGCCGGGCACCTCCCGACCCTGGTCAAGTCCGACCTGACGCTCGACCAGATCACGCCCGTCCCCCGCTACTTTACGCTGAACGAGGCGCTCACCCGGATGCGAGGGGGGCAGTACCACCTACACTTGGAGGGGGCGGACGAGCTGATGCTCGAGCACGACTCGGTGATGCTCGAGGCGTGCAACGCGAGCTTTCAGGTGCACCTCCAGGTCGGCGTCGAGGAGTTCGCCCGCCTCTACAACACCGCGCAGCTCATGGTGGCCCCCGTCCTCGCTGCCGCCGTGAACTCGCCGCTCCTCTTCGGTCGGAGCCTCTGGGCCGAGACCCGGATCGCCCTCTTCCAGCAGTCGCTCGATACGCGCTCCGGCACGCCGCACCTCCGAGATGTCAGCACCCGGGTCCGCTTCGGGAACCGCTGGGTCGAGGAGTCGATCACGGAGCTCTTCGAGGAAGACCTCTCGCAGTTCAAGGTGCTCATGGCGGGACCCGTAAAGGAGGATCCGTTCGAGCTCCTGCGTGCCGGCTCCGTCCCATCCCTCGATGCGCTGCAGCTCTACAACTCGACGATCTACCGGTGGAACCGGCCGTGCTACGGGATCAGCGGGGGACGGCCCCACCTCAGGATCGAGTGCAGGGTCCTCCCCGCCGGACCCAGCACCCTCGACGAGGTCGCGAACGCGGCCTTCTGGATCGGGCTCGTCCTCGGCGCGTCCGAGGCCTTCGGGGACCCGGCGGAGAGGATGGATTTCCGGGACGCAAAGTCGAACTTCCTCTCCGTCGCGCGAAGCGGGCTGGGCTCGGGCGTCCGCTGGCTGGGGGGAGGGATGGCGGACGTCCGGAGCCTCATCCTCATTACGCTGATCCCGCTCGCGCGCGTCGGGCTTGTCGAGGCCGGTGTCGATCCGAGCGATGCGGACCGGTTCCTTGAGGTGATCGAGCGGCGCGTCTCGACCGGGCAGACGGGGAGTGAGTGGGTTCACCGCTCCCTCGCCGCGATGAGGGGAAGGGGAACGAGGTCCGGTCGTCTCGCAGCGATTACGGCGGCAACCTTCCGCCGGCAGCAGGAGGGAATTCCCGTGGACGAGTGGCAGCCTGCAGAGGTGAAGGAGGGGGGAGGAGCGACGCAGAGCTACCTCCGGGTGGGCCAGTACATGCACACCCAGCTCTTGACGGTCAACGAGGACGAGTCGGTGGATCTCGTCGCATTCGTGATGGACCGAGAGAAGATCCGCAACGTCCCCGTCGAGGACAGCGAGCACCGTCTCGTCGGGGTCGTCTCCTACCGCTCGATCCTGAGGTACGTGGGCGGGCGAAGCGAGCTCCCGGCAGGAGGGGCGACGCCCGTCAAGGAAATCATGGCGCGCGATCCCGTGACGGTCACCCCGCAGAGCTCGACCCTCGAGGCGATCCAGCTCATGCGCGACCGGGGCGTGGCATGCCTCCCCGTCCTCGACGAGGGGAAGCTCGTCGGGCTCGTGACGGACCGCGACTTCATGCCGATCGCGTACGATCTCCTGGCGGAGCGGCTCGCATCCGAATGACGGACGTACGGGTGAGAGACGGTTGGGCCGACCGGATCGTGGGCTCCGTCACGGCTCCGGCCGGCCCGGGTCCGACGCTCATCGGGATCGGCGGGATTCACGGGAACGAGCCCGCAGGGTTGCGGGCCCTCGAAGCCGTCCTAGCGGAGCTCAGAGAGCCGGGCCGCGGCCTTGTCGGGGGCCGCTTCATCGCGCTTGCGGGGAACCGGCCCGCCCTCAGGGCCGGCGTGCGCTACGTCGACCGGGACCTCAATCGGATCTGGGCGGAGGGCGATGAGCTCGACGACGTCGAGGGGAGGGAGCGTGGCGAGCTTCTCTCGTTCCTCGAGGGGTTTCGACGCGAGTCGCCTGCATCCACCCTCCTCGTGGATCTCCACACGACCTCGGGGAGTGCGCCCCCATTCGTGGTCGTCGGGGACGGCTGCGCGAGCCGGGAGCTAGCCCTCGCCCTCCCCGCGCCACTCGTCCTCGCCCTCTCGACGGAGATCCGGGGGACGCTTGTCGAGTACCTCGCCCGGGAGGGGTGGACAAGTGTGGGCTTCGAGTCTGGAAGTCACCATGGCGTCGAGTCCGTCGCACTCTCGACGGCGGCGCTCTGGCTTCTCCTCGGCGCCTCCGGGCTCCTCGCCCGGGGCGATCGGAGGGTCGCGGAGGCGAGGCGCCACCTGAAGGCTGCCGCCGAGGGTCTTCCCAGGGCCGTCGAGGTCTTCCATCACCACCCCGTCAGTGGGGAGACGGAGTTCCGGATGTACCCCGGATACCGCTCCTTCCAACCGGTGGAGGAGGGGGAGCTCCTCGCCACCGAGGGGAGCGACGAGGTCCGTGCGCCGGCGAGCGGGAGGCTTCTCATGCCCCTCTATCAACGAACGGGGGGCGAGGGATTCTTCCTTGCGCGCGTCGTCCCCCTGGCCTCCGGGCGGGGTTGACCCGGTCACGCGTACGGTCATCGGGTCGGCTCATCTAGCCAGGCCCCGATCCCGCTCCGGTCCCTCGCACCGTATATTCCACCCCTAGCGCCCGACCCCGGAAACCGTCCGCCGCCCCGCCATGCTCCTTCCAGACGACCTCGTCCTCCCAGACGCGACGGGAACGATCCTCCTCGTCGTCCTCGACGGGCTCGGCGGGCTCCCGAGAGAGGAGGGTCTCAGCGTCACCGAGCTTGAGGGCGCGCGCACCCCGAACCTGGACGCGCTCGCGAGGCGGAGTTCGCTCGGGATGCTCTGCCCGGTCAGTCCAGGCGTGACGCCGGGGAGCGGACCCGGCCACCTGGCCCTCTTCGGGTACGATCCCGTCGAGCACGTCATCGGGCGTGGCGCGCTGGGTGCGCTGGGGGTCGGCTTCGACCTCGCCGCCGGCGATCTCGCCGTGAGGCTGAACCTCGCCACGTTGGACGGAGAGGGGCGCGTCGTCGACCGGCGGGCCGGGCGTCCGACGAATGCGGAGGGGCGGCGCGTCGTCGAGCACCTTCGGAGCGGGATCTCTCTCGGGCCGGACGTGGAGCTCTTCCTCGTGCACGAGAAGGAGCACCGCGTCGTCCTCGTCCTTCGCGGTGAGGGCCTTGGCGCCGGGATCGCCGAGACGGACCCGCAACGGATTGGGGTCCCTCCCCTCGAGCCCCGGTCCCTCGACGAGGCGTCCGTCCGGGCCGCCCGCCTGTTGGAGGAGTTCCTTGCTCAGGCCCGGGCCCTCCTTTCAGGGGAGGAGGCGATCTCGGGTCTCCTCGCCCGCGGATTTGCCCGCTACGAACGCCTCGCGAGTCTCCGGGAACGGTTCGGGCTCGATGCCGTGGCGGTCGCGTGCTACCCGATGTATCGGGGAGTGGCACGCCTCGCCGGGATGCGGATCCCGGGGGAGCCGACTACCGATGGGGAGGCCGTCGCCCTCATGGAGGAGCACTTCGGGAGCGCGGATCTCCACTTCATCCACTTCAAGGCGCCGGACGCGAGGGGCGAGGACCGATCCTTCGATGCCAAGGTGCAGGCGATCGAGGCGGTCGATGAGTTCATCCCTCGCCTTCAGGCTCTCGGTGCCGACGTCCTCGCGGTGACGGGCGACCACTCTACCCCGGCCCGCATGGGCGCTCACTCCTGGCACCACGTCCCGCTCCTCATCGCCTCGTCCGCCGCACGGCCGACGGGCGGCGCCTTCTCGGAGCGCGAGTGTCGGACGGGCGATATCGGGACGATCGAGGCCAGGCACCTGATGAGCCTGATGCTCGCGCACGCGGGCCGCCTCGCGAAGTTCGGGGCCTGACGCACCGGTCATGGCCTGCCGCCCTCGGTCCCCCGCAGCCCGCGCCCGGCCGCGGGTCCTCCGTCGAGTGGGGCGCCCGTGAACGGCGTCGCGATCTCCTCCACGGCCCACGTCCTCGACAACGGGCTCACCGTTGTCCTGGCCCCGGATCCTTCCGTCCCGATCGTCGCCGTGAACCTCTGGTACTCGGTGGGTTCGAGGGACGAGCGCGAGGGGCAGACGGGTCTCGCCCACCTCTTCGAGCACATGATGTTCCAGGGGTCCAAGCACGTGCCCAAGGGCGCCCACTTCGAGCTCCTCGAGAGCGCCGGGGGGTCGATGAACGCGAGCACCTGGTTCGACCGCACGAACTACTACGAGACGCTTCCCGCGCACCACCTCGATCTCGCGCTCTGGCTCGAGTCGGACCGCATGGGGTGGATGCTCCCGGCGCTCGACCAGGAGAAGCTGGACAACCAGCGCGACGTCGTCCGAAACGAGAAGCGGCAGGTCTACGACAACCAGCCCTACGGGGACTGGCAGGAGCGGATCCAGGCGCTCCTCTTCCCCCCGGATCACCCGTACCATCACACGGTGATCGGCTCGATGGAGGACCTCGCCGCGGCCTCCCTCGAGGACGTGGAGGGCTTCTTCCGGCGCTACTACACCCCGAGGAACGCGGTCCTGACGCTCGCCGGTGACTTCGCTCCCGAGGACGCGCTCGCCCGCGTCCGGCGCTACTTCGGGGAAATCCCCGGTGGAGCGCCACCCCCGCCCGTCCCGGGGCGGACCGAGCTCGAACCCGTCCTGGGCGAGATGCGCCGGGCGCGGGTCCCGGGCGCGGTTCCCCTCCCACGCGTGTATGTGGCACTCCGGATTCCGACCTTTACAGACCCCGGGTTCCGGGTCGCCGACATCGCGTCCTCGATCCTCGGGGACGGCCGGGCGTCCCGCCTCTACCGGCACCTCGTCCGGGAGCGGCGGATCGCGAAGGACGTGGCGGCCTACGCCTTCCCTCTCGTGACGGGCCGGAGCTTCATGATCCTCTGGGCGACGGGGCTCGAGGGCACGGACCCGGCCGAGCTCGAGGTGGCGGTGGAAGGGGAGCTCGATGCTCTCCGCGAGGTCAGGGAGGGGGAGGTGGAGCGCGCGGTCGCGAGGAGGGGGACGGAGCTCCTCCGGATGGTTGGGGCCGCGGGAGCGCGTGCCGATCTCCTCTCGATGTATCAGACGCTCTTTCGCGACGCGAACCGCCTGAGCGGCGAGATCGAGCGACTTCGGGCCGTAAGCCCCCGGGAGGTCGAGGCCTTTGCCGCTCGCTCGCTCGGGGCGGACAGCCGGGTCGTCGTTACCTACGTGCCCGAGGGTTCGAAGTGATGCGGGGCGCTCCCCCCCTGGACCGCTCGACGCCGCCCTCCGGGGCTCCCGTCCGTCCCTTCCGCCTTCCCCCGGTGTCCTCGGCCGAGATGGACAGCGGGCTTCGCCTCCGCTCCCTCCTTCGGACCCAGGTGCCGCTCGTGAGCCTCACGATCGTCCTCGACGCCGGGGAGATCCGGGTGCCGGTGCGGAGGGGTGGGCTCGCTGTACTCTCGGGGAACGCGCTACAGGGGGGGACGGGACGGCGCTCGGGCGCGGAGCTGGCCGAGATGCTCGAGTGCCTCGGGACCGGGCTCCAGGTCCGGACGGGATGGGATGCGACCCTCGTCTCCTTCACCTGCCTTGCGGAACACCTCGACCGGGTCATGGCACTCGTGGGTGAGGTCGTCCGCACCCCCTCCTTCCCCGAGGAGGAAGTGGAGCAGGCCAGGCTCCAGCAGCTTGCCTCGATCCGGCAACGGCGGATGAGCCCGGGGCGGCTCGCCGACGACGAGCTCGTCGTCCGCGTCTTCCCGGGGGGACACCCGTACCGGCGCCCGCTCTCCGGCGACGAGGACTCGGTGGCCGCCGTCACCCGTGACGAGCTCGTCCGCTTCGCGGCATCGCGCTACGAGCCCCGCGGGGCCGGGCTCGCCGTGGCCGGAGACCTCTCGTCGGACCAGGTGGAGGATCTCGCGGCCCGCCACCTCGGAGGGTGGAGGGGCGCGGATCCGGGGGGAGCCCCCCCCGGATCCGCGCCGGGATCCCTCCCCTCCCGCCGCGTCGTCATCGTGGACCGGCCTGGGTCGGTTCAGTCGGAGATCCGGATCGGCCACGTCGCCTTTCCCCGGGGGCATCCGGACGAGATGCCGCTCCGGGTCGCGAACACCGTCCTCGGCGGGGCCTTCACGAGCCGCCTGAACCTGAGCCTCCGCGAGAAGCACGGCTTCACCTACGGGGCGCGGTCGCGCCTCCACCTCCATCGGGACGGGGGAGCGCTCACCGTCGGCACGGCAGTGCAGACGGAGGTCACGGCGCCGGCGCTCGGCGAGGCGGTCGCCGTCCTCGAGCGGTTCCGGGAGGAGGGGCCGTCCGCCGAGGAACTCGCCCGCGCGAGGGACTACCTCGCGGGGATCCTCCCCCTCCGGATGGAGACGACCTCCCACGTCGCGGGCCGGCTCGCGGAGCTGATCGTCTTCGAGCTCCCCGACGACTACCACCACACGGAGCGCGACCGGATCCGCGCCGTCGGGGTGGAGGCCACGGCGGCCGCGAGCCGCGAGCACATCCGGCCGGACCGCTTCGTCGTCGTCGTCGTGGGGGACGCGGGGCGGATCGCAGCGGAGGTGGAGGGGCTCGGGCTCGGACCCGTGGAGGTCGTGGCGCGGTGAGCGGAGGGGGGCGGCTCGCCCGGGAGGAGATCTACTCGGGCCGCATCCTGACCCTAACCCGGGATACGGTCCGCCTCCCCAGCGGGGAGCGGGGAACGTTCGAGCACGTCTCCCACCCGGGGGCCGCCGCCGTCCTCCCCTTCGTGGATCTCCCGACGGCCCCGGATCCCCGGGTCGTCCTGATCCATCAGTACCGCTACTCGGCGGGAGGTAACCTCCGCGAAATCCCGGCGGGGATACCGGACTCGCCGACCGAGGGGTGGGAGGCGTGCGCGAGGCGGGAGCTTGCCGAGGAGACCGGCTACGAGGCGGGCGAGATGCGCTACCTGACGGGGCTCCTCACGACCCCCGGATTCACGAATGAGCGGATCCACCTCTTCGCCGGGGCCGGGCTCGTCGAGCGGGCGCCGCGCCGGGATCACGACGAGTGCATCGAGGTCGTCGTCGTCCCGCTATCCCGTGCCCTCGAGTGGATCCGCCGCGGGCTCCTGGTGGATGCGAAGAGCGTGGCGGCGCTCCTCTTCGCCCGCGCCTTCCTCGTTTCCGTCTGGGAGGAGGACCGAAGCCCCCCGCCTCGCTGAGAGCGACGCGCCGGCGGGATCCGGTCGAGTGTCCCGCTCGCGGGGGCGGAGTGTCCCTCTCCGGGGACAGCGGCCCCGCCCGGACCCCGCCGATACCCCCGCGGCGGGGCTCCCTCCGCCCGCCAGCGAGTTTGGCACGAAACGTGCTTTCAAATCCGTCAGCGGGCCAATCCGGGCCCCCGCGACCCGAAGGGCGAGACCTTCGAACGAGCGAGGAGGGGGATCATGCCTCCCGAGGCCACACAGCTGCGGACCGCAGCACCCGAAGCCGTTCCGGCCAGCCGGACCCGCGAGGAGCTCTCGGCGATGACTGACAGTCAGGTCGTCCAGCGCTTCCTCGACGGGGAGCCGCGCGCCTTCGGGGAGCTGGTCCGACGCTACGACGGACGCCTCGTCAACTTCGTCCACCGCACGGTGGGGGACCGCGAGCGTGCCCAGGACCTGGTGCAGGAGACGTTCATTCGCGTCTACCGGCACCTCGAACGGTTCGACCAGAGCAAGAAGTTCTCCACGTGGATATACACGATCGCGAGCAACCTGGCGAAGAACGAGCTCAGGAATCGCTCGAGGAACCCCCTCATCCTCTTCCAGACGATCAAGAAGAACTGGGACGCGGATCACCGGCCCCTCGAGTGGGAGGACGATTCGCCGGGCCCCGACGATCTCTACCGGCGCCGGCACCTGAAGGCGATGGTGAACCAGGCGGCCGCCGAGCTCCCCGAGCACCACCGGATGGTCTTTGTGCTGAGGGAGCTCGAGGGCCGCTCCTACGAGGAGATCGCGGAGATCACGCGTACGAACCTGGGCACCGTGAAGAGCCGTCTCAACCGGGCCCGGAACAACTTCGCCCGGATCGTGGCGCCGATGATCGAATAGGCGCCCGGAGTGCAGCGGCGTGCCAACGTTGGAGGAGACGCGCCACTCCCCCAGGGTGGCCGCTCTCCCCCGCCCCCCGTCGGTGGATCCGGCGGGGGGCATCTCGTTTCGGCGGAACCCGCACCGGCGGACGCACGTATCACCCCCGTGGTCCGGGCGGATGCGCCCTGCAGCGGACGAATCCCGGCTCGAGGTCTGTCACGGCTATGAAGTGCTCGGAATTTCTCGATCGCTACACGGATTTCCACGACGGGGCTCTCGCTCCGGAGGAATCCGGCGCTTTCTGTGGCCACATGACCCGGTGCGCGGCGTGCCGAAGGTACGACGAGGTCGTGACCCGGGGGGTGGAGCTCCTTCGCGCACTCCCGGAGACGGGACCGGGGGAGGACTTCCGGGCCCGCCTTCGCCACTCGATCTACACGATGCAGGAGGAGAGGCGCCGGCGCCTCGGGTCAAGCGCCCGGACGATGCCGCTGCTCGGCGCCCTCGCCTTCTTCGGGGCGCTGTTCGTCGCCCTCACCCTCCGCGAGGAGGAGCCGGTCGTGGATCTCCCCCCGATCGTCGCCGAGGCGCCTTCCCCCGTGGCCGGGGAGCGTCTCCCCCTCCCGCTCTCGAGCCCGCTCCTCCCGGCACCGGACCGCGCCCCCCTGGCGGCACCCGCAGGGATCCGGGGAGGGATCCGGGCCCTCGGGGCGCCTTCAACCCCCAGGAGGGTCATCGGCGCGTCCGCCCCCGACCCGGAGTGGCGGCTCCCGGCGCCCGAACTCTGGCGCGGGGCGAACGAGCTCCTCTACCGGAGCTCCTCCCTCTATCTGCGCTACCGGGAGTCCGACTTCGTCCGCACCACCGGGCTTCGCTGATTCCGGATGATCCCAGCCGAACTCCGGGCGGGTCTCGGTGAGCAGGCAGGCGGCGTCTTCTACCTGCATGGAACCGACGAGTACAGCAAGGGCGCCGCCGCGCGGGCGCTCGCGCAGGCCCACCTCGAGAGCGTGACCGCCGACTTCAACTACGACGTGCTCCGGGGCTCCGACGTCACCGTCGATTCGTTCGCCTCGACGCTCGCGACCCTGCCGATGATGGCCCCCTGGCGCGTCGTGCTCCTGAAGGAGACGCACGAGCTGGCGTCCTCGCCGCGCCTCCGCTCCCTCGTGCTCGAGGTGGCGGCCTCGCCCCCCCCCGGGCTCGCGCTGATCCTCCTCTGCACCGTTCCGGAGAAGTCGAAGGCGCAGTTCTACAGGGAGCTGGCGCGAAGCTGCCGCTCCCTCCACTTCCCGGTCCCGGAGCGGAGGGAGCTTCACAGGTGGCTCATCGAGCGGAGCCGGGCGGACTTCGGTCGGAGGCTTTCCGAGGGGGCGGCGCGGGCGCTCGCACAGGCGCTGGGGGGGAGCATTCCGGCGCTCGTCCCAGAGCTCGAGAAGCTCTCGGCCCTCGTCGGGGAGGGATCGGAGATCACGACGGAAGACGTGCGCCGGGCCGGCACCGAGATCCTTGAGCAGGACCGCTGGGAGTGGTTCGACCTGGTGGGAGAGCGGCGCTACCTCGAGGCGCTCCGGGGCCTCGAGATCCTCGTCCGCCACGGGGAGAGCGGTGTCGGGCTCGTGATCGGACTCACGACCCACCTCCTCAGGCTCGGCGTCGTGGCGGCGGGCGGGACCGGGGCGCTGGAAGCGACGCTTCCGGGGAATCAGCGGTGGCTCGTCCGCAGGTACGCCCGGCAGGCGCCGCGCTGGACGCTCCCCGAGATCGAGCGGGCCCTCGCCGGACTCCTCCAGGTGGACCGGCTCCTGAAGGCGTCCGGCGCATCGGACGGTGAGCTCCTCGAGAGCTGGCTCCTTGAGGAAGCCTCGGCGGCGGCGGCGTGAGCCCCCGCCGGCCCCGCGTCTCCCTCCTCGGGTTGGCGGCGATCCTCGCCGGTGGCGTGCTGGCCCCGCCGCTCTCCGCCCAGCAGACGGATCTCGACCGGGTGGAGGCGCTCCTCTCCGAGGGGCGCTTCTCCTCCGCCCGGGAGGTCCTTCAGGGGTGGCTCGAGGAGGAGGAGGGGAGCGCGTCGCGCGAGGAGCGGCAGCGGGGTACGTGGCTTCGCGCCGTCCTGACGGTGGACCCGGAGATGGCGGCTGTCGACCTTCGGAGGCTCGTCGTGCGTTACCCGGGCGGCCCCTACTCGGACCGCGCGCTCCTCCGGCTGGCCCAGGGAGCGTGGGCGCTATCGGAGGAGGTGCGGGCGCTTGAGTACCTCGAGGATCTCCTCCGCGACTACCCGGAGACCGGCCTTCGGGCGCGGGCCGAGGCGCTCTCATCGGAGATCCAGGCCGCGTTGGTCCCCGGCGGGGAGGCGCCTGCCGGGCCCGCTCCCCCGAACCCGTAGCCTCGACCCGTCCCCCGGGGGCCACCCCGCGGGGCTGGCGGGGTAGGATTGCCCTATGCATACGACCGAACTCGCGGCCTCCCTCTCCTTCCCGGTGGCCGGGATGCACTGCGGCGCCTGCGTCTCCGCCGTCGAGCGCGCGGTCCGGGGTGTCGAGGGCGTGGCCGCCGTCCAGGTGAGTCTTGCGACGGAGAGCGCAAGGGTCGGCCTCGCTCCCGGCGGCACGTCCGCGGCCGCCGTCCGCGCCGCGATCGAGGGGGCCGGCTACTCGGTTCCCGTCGATACGCTTCGCCTCGGCGTGAGGGGAATGCACTGCGGCGCCTGCGTCTCTGCGGTCGAGTCCGCACTCGCCGGGGTGCCGGGCGTCCTTCTCGCCTCCGTCTCCCTCCCGGCCGAGAGCGCGAGGGTCGAGCTCCTCTCCGGCGCGGCGTCAGCGGACGAGCTCGGGGCAGCGGTCGCCGCCCGCGGCTACGGCGTTGAGGTGCTCGGGGGCGGGGCGACGGAAGGGGAGCTCGAGGCGCGGCGGGCGGAGGCACGCGAGGCGCGGGCGGAGGCGCTCTTCCGGAAGTTCCGGATCGGCGCCGCGCTCTCCCTCCCCGTACTCGTCCTCGGCCATCACGAGATCTTCCCCTTCCTCGGAACGCTCCCAGTCGGGACGGTCCGCCTCCTCTGGGCCCTCTCCGGGCTCCTCACGCTCTGGATCGCGGTCGGTGTCGGGAGGCAGTTCTATCTCGGCGCCTGGAGGGCGCTGCGGAACCGGGAGGCGAACATGGATACCCTGGTCGCGGTCGGCACCGGGGCCGCCCTCCTCTACTCGGCCGCCGCGGTCGGGGCCCCGGGGCTCTTCCCGGAGGGCGCGGCCCACCCCTTCTTCGAGGCCGCCGCCGTGGTCATCACGCTCGTCGTCCTCGGACAGGCACTCGAGGCCCGGGCCCGCGGCACGACGTCGAAGGCGCTCCGGGCGCTCATGGATCTCAGCCCGCGAACGGCTCGCGTCCTCCGGGAGGGGGAGGAGATCGAGATCCGCGCGGAGGAGGTTGAGCCCGGCGATCTCCTCCTCGTCCGGCCCGGGGAGCGGATCCCCGTGGACGGGTGCGTCGAGTCGGGCCGGAGCGCGGTGGAGGAGTCGATGGTCACGGGGGAGAGTATCCCGGTCGAGAAGGCCCCGGGCGACGAGGTGATCGGGGGGACGATCAACCGCTCCGGCCGTCTCCGCGTGCGTGCGATCCGCGTCGGCCGTGACGCCGTCCTCGCGCAGATCGTCGAGCTCGTGCGTGAGGCCCAGGCCTCGAAGCCCTCGATCCAGCGCCTCGTCGACCGGGTGGCGGGCGTCTTCGTTCCCGTGGTCCTGATGCTTGCGAGCGCGACCTTCGCGCTCTGGTACACCATCGGGCCGGACCCGGCGCTCACGTACGCGCTCGTCGCCTCCGTCTCCGTCCTCGTGATCGCCTGCCCGTGTGCGCTCGGTCTCGCGACCCCGATCTCCGTCATGATCGCGGTCGGGAAGGCCGCCGAGGGCGGGCTCCTCGTCAAGGACGGGGAGGCGCTCCAGAGGGCGCGCCGCCTCGGCACGGTGATCCTCGACAAGACGGGGACGATCACCCGGGGGGAGCCGGCGGTGACGGATGTGAGGACGCTCCCGCCGTGGGGAGAGAACGAGCTCCTCCGGCTCGCCGCGTCCGCGGAGGAGGGTTCCGAGCACCCCCTCGGGGCCGCCGTGGTGGCGGAGGCGAGGGGGCGGGGCCTCGAAGTGGCGCCGGGCGCGTCCTTCGAGGCCGCGAGCGGGCTCGGCGTCCGCGCGGAGGTCTCGGGCCGTCGCGTGCTCATCGGAATCCCCGAGCTCCTCTCCGAGGAGGGGGTCGATCCCGCTCCCCTCCTCCCCCTCTGGCACGATCTCTCGGGGGAGGGGAGGACGCCGGCGATGATCTCGGTCGACGGGGCCGCGGCCGGGATCCTCGGGCTCGCCGACCGGGAGAAGGAGGATGCGCGGAGCGCGGTCCGGCGGCTCAGGGCGATGGGGCTCGAGGTCTCTATGCTGACGGGGGACAACGAGACGACGGCGCGCGCGGTCGCGGAGCGGGTCGGAATCCGGGAGGTCTACGCCGGCGTCCGGCCGGAGGAGAAGCGGGACATCGTCGTCCGGATCCGCCGCGAGCGGGGCCGGCCCGTCGCGATGGTGGGGGATGGGATCAACGATGCGCCCGCGCTCGCCGCCGCCGATGTCGGGATCGCGATCGGGGCCGGTACCGACGTGGCGAAGGAGACGGCCGACCTGATCCTCGTGGGAGGCTCGATCCATGGGGTGGCGGACGCGATCGAGCTCTCGCGGGCGACCTCGCGGAACATGAAGCAGAACCTCGTCGGCGCCTTCGCCTACAACGTCGCCGCGATCCCCGTCGCGGCCGGAGCGCTTTTTCCCCTCTTCGGGCTCCTCCTCTCGCCGATGATCGCCGGCGCCGCGATGGCGCTCAGCTCCGTCACCGTCGTGACGAACGCGAACCGGCTTCGCGCCTTCGCGCCCTCCCGGCGCGGAGCGTCGGAGGCGATCGCCCCCGCGGCGGCGTAGCGGGGGCCGGAGTGAGCACGGATGTCCTCCTCGTGAACTTGGGTGCGGTGCTCCTCATCGTCCTGATCTTCTGGTACTTCCGGGTGGGCGGGTAGCCGCGTGTCCGGAGGGGAGCTCGTCGCGCGCGGTCGGGAGACCCCGCTCATGCGCCAGTGGCGGGAGATGAAGCGCCGCCACTCGGATGCCCTCCTCTTCTTCCGCGTGGGAGACTTCTACGAGCTCTTCCGGGAGGACGCCGAGGAGGGCTCGCGCCTCCTCGGTCTCACCCTCACCACGCGGAACAACGGGGCGGCGGCCGGCGTCCCGCTCGCGGGCGTTCCGGCGAAGGCGCTCGAGGAATACCTCGCCCGCCTGATACAGCTCGGGAGGCGGGTGGCGATCTGCGATCAGGTGGAGGAGGCGGAGAACGGGGCGAAGGGGCTCGTTCGACGCGAGGTCGTGGAGACGGTGACGCCGGGGACCGTCCTCCAGGACGGCCTCCTCGATGCGCGCCGGAACAACTACCTCGCCCTCCTCACCCCTGAGGTGGGGGGGCGGATCGGGCTCGCCTCCGTGGATCTCTCGACAGGGGAGTTCGTGGTCGAGGCCGTAGGCGAGGCCGCGCTCGGCCCGGAGCTCGGCCGCCTCGGAGCTGCCGAACTCGTCGTCCCGGCCTCGCTCGAGGGGGAGCTCGATCGCCGTCTCGGGGGCGGGGGAGCGGCTCCCCCCCCGCTCACCCGCCGCGACGACTGGATCTTCGACGAGGGCGTCGCGGCGGACGAGCTCCTTCGCCACTACAGGGTGCACTCGCTTGACGGCCTCGGCTTCCAGGTGCAGGACGGCCTCCTCGTGAGCGCTGCCGGGGCGCTCGTCCAATACCTCTCCGAGCTCCAGCCCCGGGGCGCCGCGCACCTCCGCCGGCCGACGATCCGCCGTTCGGGGACCGAGATGCTCCTCGACGAGATGACCCGCCGGAACCTCGAACTCGTCGAGCCGCTCCGGGCCGGCGATGCGGGCGGGGCGGGTACGCTGATCGAGGTCCTCGACGACACGGTGACCGCGATGGGCGCGCGGATGCTCCGGCAGTGGCTCCTTCGCCCCCGCGTCGAGGTGGAGCCGATCTGGCGCCGCCTCGATGCGGTCACGGAGCTCGTAGGCACGCGGGAGCTCCGCATAGGGCTCAGGGAGCGCCTTCGGGGGGTGGGGGACATCGAACGCCTCGCGGGAAAGGTCGGCTCGGGGCGTGCGGCGCCGAGGGAGCTCCTCGCCCTCGGCCGCTCCCTCGAGGTCCTCCCCGATCTCGAGGCGCTCGGCCGCTCGGCCGAGGCGGAGGCGCTCCGCGGGGTGACGGTGGAGCAGGACCTCCTTCGGGACGTCGCGGAGCGGATCCGGGGGAGCCTCTCCGACGAGGCGAGTGCCACCCTCCAGGAGGGTGGCGTCATCCGGGCGGGGGTGAGCGGGGAGCTCGACGAACTCCGGGGCGTCCGCGACGGGGCCCGCGACTTCATCGCCTCCCTTCAGGCGCGCGAGCGGGAGCGGACCGGGGTGAACTCCCTCAAGGTTGGTTTCAACAAGGTCTTCGGCTACTACCTGGAGGTGACGAGGGCGAACCTCGACCGCGTCCCGGACGACTATGTGCGAAAGCAGACGCTCGCGAACGCCGAGCGCTACTTCACGGCGGAGCTCAAGGAGTGGGAGGAAAAGGTCTCCGGGGCCGAGGAGGCGATCCTCGAGCTCGAGAGCCGGCTCTTCGGCGAGCTCCGGAGCGCGGTCGCGGCCGAGGTCGGGCGCCTCCAGCGCGCCGCCCGACGGATCGCACGCCTCGACGTCCTCTCGACGCTTGCACACGTCGCCGTCCGCCGGAGGTACGTGCGCCCCGAGGTGCATACCGGATTCGAGCTCTCGATCTGCGGGGGCCGCCACCCCGTCGTCGAGACGATGATGCCCCCCGAGGAGTTCATCCCGAACGATCTCCTCCTCGACGAGTCCGGCTGGATGGTGATCCTCACGGGCCCGAACATGGCGGGGAAGAGCACCGTCCTTCGCCAGGTCGGGCTGATCCAGCTCCTCGCCCAGATCGGCTCCTTCGTTCCCGCCGACGAAGCGCGGATCCCGGTTTGCGACCGGATCTTCACCCGCGTCGGAGCCTCGGACAACCTGGCGCGTGGCCACTCAACCTTCATGGTGGAGATGACCGAGTCGGCTGCGATCATTCACGGCGCGACCGCCCGGAGCCTCGTTCTCCTCGACGAGATCGGCCGAGGCACCTCGACTTACGATGGGGTATCCATCGCCTGGGCGCTCACGGAGCACATGCACGAGGAGGTGGGTGCGAAGACGATCTTCGCGACGCACTACCACGAGCTGACGCAGCTCGGCGATCTCCTGGGGGGGGTGAAGAACATGACCGTGACCGTCCGGGAGGCGGGAGAGGAGATCCTCTTCCTGCGTCGGCTCGAGAGCGGGGGGGCCGACCGCTCCTATGGGATCCAGGTCGCGCGCCTCGCGGGGCTCCCGGGGCCGATCATCGAGCGCGCCTTCGAGCTCCTCGAAGAGCTCGAGGGGAGCCACTCGGGCGGCGGCAGCGGACTCGGGCGGGGCCGCCACCGCCCCGGCTCGCCGGAGGGGCTTGAGCAGCTTCCCCTCTTCCCGCGGGAGGACTCCGTGATCGAGCGCCTGCGCCAGCTCGACCCGGAGGACATGACCCCGCTCGAGGCGCTCCGCCTCCTCCACTCGATCAGGGCCGAGCTCGCGGGGCGGGGTGCGGCGGGCGGGCGCTCGTGACCCCCCGACGGCTCCCGGCCGCGCACGCCGCCCTCCCGGCTGTCCTCCTCCTCGCCGGGTGCGCGGGGGAGGAGGCGCTCGTCCGCCCCGAGCCGCTCTACGGGCCCGACGGCATCGAGTACCCGGTGGCGCTCTGGGACGCGGGGGTCGAGGGGGAGACGACGCTCCGGGTCCGCGTCACGGACACGGGGGTCGTCGACTCCATCGAGGTGGCCGGCACCTCCGGCTACCCAGGGCTCGATTCGGCTGCGGTCGCGGGGGTCCGGGCGCTCCGCTTCATGCCGGGGCGGCTGAGCGACCGCCGGGTCCGGATGTGGGCGACCCTTCCCGTGCTCTTCATGAAGCGTGCCCCGCCGGGGGACCGGCGGCGCGCGCTCCCGCCCGCGGTTCGGTAGCGTGCCGGGCATCAGGGGGATCGCCGCACGGGGGGACGATTGAGGGTCGTCGTTCTCGCCGGGGGGAGCTCGGAGGAGCGAGATGTCTCCCTCGCGTCCGGGACCCAGGTGGCACGCGCGCTCGAGACCGCCGGCCACGAGGTCCTCTGCGTCGACACGGTCCGCGGGGTCCTCTCCCGCGGAGAGATCGACCGCATCCTTGCCGGGGGCATCGCGCGCGAGGCGCCCTCTCGGTCCTCGGTGGAACGGCTGAAGAGCCTCGAGTGGCGCACGCTCGCGAGCGCCCCGGAGCTCGAGGGGGGCGGCCTCGTCTTCCCGGCCCTCCACGGGGGGGCGGGGGAGGACGGGACGATCCAGGCGCTCCTCGAATTCCGGGGCATCCCCTGCGTCGGGAGTGGCCGGCTCGGGTGCAGCCTTGCGATGGACAAGGAGGTCACGAAGGAGCTCCTCCGGGGGGCGGGGATCCCGACGCCCGACTGGATCGCGGGGCCCGCCCCCCTCGAGGAGGTGGAGGCCGCCCTGGGGTTCCCGGTCATCGTGAAGCCGACCTCCGGCGGCTCCACGCTCGGGCTCACCCTCGTCGAGGAGCCCGGCGACTTCGAGGAGGCCGTCGAGGTGGCGCTCCGCTACGAGGAGCGGATCCTTTTCGAGCGCTACGTGAAGGGGCGGGAGTTGACCGTCGGCGTCCTCGGCCGGGACGCACTCCCCGTCGGTGAGATCATCCCGGCGAACCCGCTCTTCGACTACGAGTGCAAGTACCAGCCCGGTCTCGCCGATGAGATCTTCCCCGCCGACCTCCCGCAGGCGGCGGCAGGACACCTCTCGGAACTCGCGCTCCGGGCGCACGAGCTCCTTCGTCTCCGGGACTTCTCGCGGGTGGATTTCATCGTGGACGAGGCGGGGGGCCCCTGGTGCCTCGAGGCGAACGCACTCCCCGGCCTCGCGTCCCAGTCGCTCGTGCCCAAGGCCGCCGCCGCGGCCGGGATCCCCTTCCCCGAGTTCTGCGACCGGATCGTCCGCCTCGCGGCGGCGCGGAGCGCCCGGGAAGGAACAACCCACCCGCTCCTGGGTTAAAGGGAAGGCCGCCCACAGGGCGGCTCAGCGCCCCAACCTCCCCGGGACCCAACCCCGAACCGGCTCTCATGGCCTACGCCGCGCAACGTTTCGCCTTCGGCCATCAGTTGACCCCTTGGGTCAAGCGCTTCCTGATCGCCAACACGGCGATCTTCCTAGTGACATCGATCCTCGGCCGGAGCCTCTTCTTCGAGTGGTTCGGCTTCGCGCCAGCGGCCGCGCTCACCCGGCCGTGGGGCGCGCTGACGTACATGTTCTTGCACGGAGACATCTGGCACCTCCTCCTGAACATGCTTGTCCTTTTCTTCTTCGGGCCGCCCCTCGAGAGCCGGTGGGGCTCGTCGGAGTTCCTCAAGTACTACCTCCTCTGCGGTCTCGGCGGGGTCCTCCTCAGCTTCGTCTTCGCGCCCGGGACGGCGATCATCGGGGCCTCGGCGGCGATCTACGGGCTTATGCTTGCCTTCGCCTGGCACTGGCCGGAGGCGCCGATCTACATCTGGGGGATCTTCCCCGTCCCGGCGAAGTGGGTGGTGGGGTTCTTCTTCGTCCTGACCTTCATCAGCGCGTTCGGGGGTACGGGTGGGCGCGTCGCGCACTTCGCCCACCTGGGCGGGCTCGTCGCCGGGCTCCTCTACCTCAAGTTCGGGGACCGGCTTGGGGCGCGGCTCGCCGACATGCGGAGCTCGCGGGTGGCCGAGCGGCTCGCGATCGTGCCCCGGCGGGTGTCCGGCGCGGAGGCCTCCGACGGCGCCACCTCCCGTGGGAAGGCGGGGCGGGAGGAGGATCTCCTCGACGAGGTGGACCGGATCCTCGACAAGATCTCGGCTCGGGGGCTCGCGGCGCTGACCGACGAGGAGCGTCGCGTCCTCGACGAGGTCTCGAGACGGCGCGCCTCGAACTAGGGCGCCCGCGACGTCAGGGCGCGCCGACGGCGCCGCCTCCCCGCGCAATTCCACTTATGATACGGGGACGAAGGAGGGGAATTGGCAGGCCATAGCAAGTGGGCCCAGATCAAGCGGAAGAAGGCCGTGAACGACCAGAAGCGCGGCCAGATGTTCACGAGGCTCATCCGCGAGCTGACCGTCGCGTCGCGGCAGGGCGGAGGGAATTCGGAGTTCAACCCGCGGCTCCGTCTCGCCGTCGACACGGCGAAGAACTCGAACATGCCGCAGGAGAACATCGATCGGGCGATCAAGCGCGGGACGGGGGAGCTCGACGGCGTCACCTACGAGGAGGTGAGCTACGAGGGATACGGCCCGGGCGGGGTTGCCCTCTTTATCGAGGCGACGACGGACAACCAGAAGCGGACGGTCGCCGACGTTCGCCACGTCCTCGAGAAGAACGGGGGGAACCTCGGGACGAACGGCTCGGTGGCGTGGCAGTTCGACCGAAAGGGGCAGATCTACGTCGACGGGGCACGCCACGACGAGGAGGCGGTCCTCGAGGCGGCGCTCGAGGCGGGTGCGGAGGACGTCACCGCGATTGGGGGCGAGTTCATCGTCACTACGGAGCCGGTCACCCTCCAGCAGGTCCGGGAGGGGCTTCACGGGGTGGGGGTGGAGATCTCGCAGGCGGAGGTCGCGATGATCCCGCAAAACGAGGTCGCCATCTCCGGCGCCGAGGCGGAGCGGCTCCTCCGCCTCCTCGACGCGCTCGACGACAACGACGATGTGCAGAAGGTGTCCTCGAATGCGGAGATCGATGAGGCCGTCCTCACCCACGCTGTCTGAGCACGCCCCCGGCCGCGGACCGCGCCGCCGGGCGGGCCGGACTCGACGCTTCACCGCTGCCCCGTGAGTGTGCCCAGCGCCGGGGCCCCGCTCACGGTCCTCGGGATCGATCCGGGTGCGAGGGCTACGGGCTACGGGGTCATCTCCTGCCTCCCGGAGGGCACCCTCTCCCTCCTTGAGTGCGGGGTCGTCCGCCCCAAACCGAAGGACCCCCTCTCCTCCCGGATCCGCGAGATCTTCGGGGAAGTCGAGGCGCTCCTCGACGCGTTCAGGCCGGACGCGGTCGTCGTCGAGAGCCTCTTCTACGGGAAGAACGTGAAGAGCGCCCTCGTCCTCGGGCACGTGCGGGGCGCGATCCTCCTCGCAGCCGCGCTCCGGGAGCTCGAGATTCATGAGTACTCGCCGAGGGAGGTCAAGAAGGCGGTCGTGGGACGGGGGGACGCGACGAAGGATCAGGTCGCCTTCATGGTCCAGGAGCGGCTGAGGCTGCGGGAACCGCCACGCCCCTCCGATGCCGCCGACGGTGTCGCCTGCGCGCTCTGCCACCTCGTCCTCGGGGTGGATGGCGCGCTCCGGGGGACGCTCCCGCACCGCTTCGCGGGGAGGGCGGGCGCGTGATCAGCCGCCTGCGGGGCACCCTGATGTCGAGCGGGGAGGGGGCCGTCGAGGTGGCGATCCCGGGCGGAGTCGTCTACGAGGTGCACGTGCCACTCTCCGTCGCGGAGCGGCTCCCCGCCCCCGGCGCGGAGCTCGAGCTCCTGACGCACCATCTCGTCCGGGAGGATCTCGCCGCCCTCTACGGGTTCCTGGAGCCGGGAGAGCGTGAGCTCTTCCGGCTCCTCCTCCTGGCCTCGGGCGTCGGGTCCAGGCTCGCGCTCCAGATGCTCTCCACCTTCCGGGCGCCTCGCCTCGCCCGCGCCATCGCCGAGCGCGATATCGCGGCGCTCGTGCAGGTGCCGGGGGTCGGCAGGAAGACGGCGGAGCGGCTCGTCCTCGAGCTCGAGGACCGGATCAAGGGGCTCTCCCTCGATGGGCAGCCCATCCTCCCGGGCCCCGCCGGGGGGCCCCACGCTGCGGTCCGGGCGCTCATCGCGCTCGGGATGTCCTTCCAGGAGGCGGACCGCGTGGTTCGGGCGGTCCTCGAGGAGGGGCTCGATCTCGATGCCGAGGCGCTCATTCGAAGGGCGCTGGCACTCCGGTGAGAGCGGAGAGGGAGGTCACGACCCCGGAGTCGCTCTCCGAGGACGGCGCCGTCGAGCCCACGCTGAGGCCTCGCCGCCTGAACGAGTTCGTGGGTCAGGAGAAGACGAGGGAGGCGCTTCGCGTCTCCATCGAGGCGGCGACAAGGCGTGGGGATCCCCTCGACCACATCCTCTTCCACGGACCGCCGGGGCTCGGCAAAACGACGCTTGCCGCGCTGATCGCCGACGAAATGGGGACGGGCCTCAGGACGACCTCGGGGCCCGTCCTCGAGAAGCCCGCGGACTTGGTCGGGCTCCTCACGAACCAGCGGCGCGCCGACGTCCTCTTCATCGACGAGATCCATCGGCTCCGCCCGGTGATCGAGGAGTTCCTCTACCCCGCGATGGAGGACTTCCGGGTCGAGATCCGGCTCTCCGAGGGGCCGCGCGCACAGACGACGACGCTCGCGATCGAGCGCTTCACCCTCGTGGGGGCGACGACGCGCTTCGGGCTCCTCACAGCGCCGATGCGGGCCCGCTTCGGGATCGTCGAGCGGCTGAACTTCTACCCGCCGGAGGAGCTTTCGAGGATCGTCGTCCGGAGCGCGGCGCTCCTCGGGGTCCAGACGACCGAGGAGGGGGTGGGCGAGCTCGCGCGCCGTGCACGCGGGACGCCGCGCGTCGCGAACCGCCTCCTTCGCCGGGTCCGCGACTACGCGGAGGTCCGGGCGGACGGGATCGTGGACGGCGAGGTGGCGAGGGCCGCGCTCGAGCTGCTCGACGTCGACGAGTACGGGCTCGACGAGATGGACGCCCGGGTGCTCCGGACGATTATCGAGAAGTTCGGCGGGGGTCCCGTCGGGCTCGCCTCGCTCGCCGTCGCGCTCGGGGAGGACACCGGGACGCTCGAGGAGGTCTACGAGCCCTTCCTCATCCAGGAGGGGCTCCTCATGCGGAGCCCCCGGGGGCGGGTCGCGACGCCCCGCGCCTACGAGAGGTTCGGCTACGTCGTGCCGAGGGAGGGTGAGGGGAGCCAGCGCTCGCTCTTCAACCCGTGACGGATCTCTCCCGGACCGAGGCGTACGGCTACGAGCTCGATCCCGACCGGATCGCCCGCTACCCGGCGCGCCGAAGGGACGCGAGCCGCCTCCTCGCCGTCCCGAGGGGGCCCGTGGGGCCGGGTGGGGAGGGGACGCCCGGGATGCGGGACCTCCGCTTCCGCGAGCTCCCGGCGCTCATCACCGAGGGCGACCTTCTCGTCGTCAACGAGAGTCGGGTCCTCCCCCTCCGGTTCCTCGGCCGGAAGCCGACCGGGGCCGAGTGCGAGGTCCTCCTCCTGAGGCCCCGGTGCCCCGGGGCGTTTAACGAGGCCCGGTGCTTCGAGGCGCTCGTCCGCCCGGGCGCGAAGCTCAAGGCCGGCCGAAGGATCGTCGTGGGCGACGACCTGAGCCTCCTTGTCGAGGAGCAGACCCCGGACGGGGGGCGGATCGTCCGAATCGAGAGCCCCCGTCCCACGGGAGAGCTCCTCGAGGCGTACGGGTGCGTTCCCCTCCCCCCATACCTGGGGCGGGGCGAGGAGCCGCTCGACCGGGAGCGCTACCAGACCGTCTACGCGAGCCGCCCGGGCTCGGCTGCCGCCCCGACCGCGGGGCTCCACTTCACCCCCGAGCTGCTCGGCGAACTCGGGCGTCGCGGCGTCGCGGTCGCCCGCCTGACGCTCCACGTCGGGCCGGGGACCTTCCGCCCCGTCGCGTCCGAGAGCATCGACAGGCACGGGATGCACGCCGAGCCGTGGGAGCTCTCTCCCGAGGCCTCGCGGTCGATCGAGGAGACGCGCGCCCGGGGCGGGCGCGTCTGGGCGGTTGGGACGACGGTCGTCCGCGCCCTCGAGAGCGCGGCGCTCGGGGGCGGGCTCGTCCGAAGCGGGCGAGGGACGACGGAACTCTTCATTCGCCCCGGCTACGCATTCCGGGTCGTGGACGCGCTGATCACGAACTTCCACCTCCCCCGCTCAACGCTCCTCATGCTCGTGAGCGCGTTCGCGGGCTACGAGACGACGATGCGTGCCTACCGGCACGCTGCCCGCTCCGGCTACCGCTTCTACTCGTACGGGGACGCGATGGCGGTCCTCCCCTCCTCGGCGCGCGGGCCGGTGTGAGTGCCCTGCCGGCCCCGGGGGCGCCCCGCTTCGCCTTCGAGCTCCTCGCGACGGAGGGGGCGGCGCGTGCGGGGCGCTTCCATACTCCCCGCGGGGTCGTGGAGACACCCGCCTTCATGCCCGTCGGGACGCTTGGGGCGGTCAAGACGCTCTCCCCCGACGAGGTGGCCGGGGTGGGCGCCTCCATCGTCCTCGCGAACACGTATCACCTCTACCTTCGTCCCGGCCACGAGCTCGTCCGGACGCTCGGTGGCCTCCACCGCTTCATGCGCTGGGAGGGCCCGATCCTGACGGACTCCGGGGGGTTCCAGGTCTACTCCCTCGCCTCGATCAACGAGATCCGGGACGAGGGCGTCGTCTTCCGGAGCCACATCGACGGCTCCCGTCACCTCTTCACGCCGGAGAAGGTGATGGAGATCCAGCACGCGCTCGGGGCGGACGTCGTCATGGCCTTTGACGAGTGTCCGCCCGGGGGGAGCAGCCGCGAGGCGGTCGAGCGGGCGAACGATCGGACGCTCCGCTGGCTCGAGCGCTGCCGGCGCCGCTTCGAGGCGCTCGGGGCGGAGGGGCGTCAGTCGCTCTTCCCGGTCCTTCAGGGGAACGTCTATCCGGAGCTCCGCTCCGACCACCTGCGGGGGGTGCGGTCGCTCGGGGCGTGGGATGGCTACGCGATCGGCGGCCTTTCGGTCGGGGAGCCGAAGCCGAGGATGTGGTCGACCCTCGAGGCGCTCCACCAGGAGCTGCCCGCCGCCCGCCCGCGCTACCTGATGGGGGTCGGGTATCCGGCGGATCTCCTGGAGGCGATCGCGCGCGGGTGTGACCTCTTCGACTGCGTGGCGCCGACCCGGAACGCCCGGCACGGGACCGCGTGGGTCACCGCGGAGGGCCAGGTGAATGTGAAGGCGGCCCGCTTCCGCACGGACTCGGGGCCGCTCGACCCCGAGTGCGAGGGGGCATGCTGCCGCGGCTTCGACAGGGCTTACCTGCGGCACCTCGCGGTAACGGGGGAGGCGCTCGCCCACCGCCTCCTCTCGATGCACAACCTCCGCTTCCTGATCCGCCTCGCCGCCGAGGCCCGCAGACAGGTGGAGAGCGGGGGTTTCGCCTCCTGGAGCGCCTCCTGGCTGGAACGGTACCGGGCCGGGGGGTAGTTCCCTTGGGACCCGCGGCCTCGCGGCGACCGGACTCTCGAACGAGGTGGAATGCCAGTGACCCTGCTACCCTTCGGACTCCTGATGGCCCCGGCAGAGGGGGGGAGTCCGCTCACGCTCTTCGTCCAACTCGGACTCATCTTCGTCATCTTCTATTGGCTCCTCATCCGCCCGCAGAAGAAGGAGCGGGACCGCCATCGGCAGATGATCGAGACGCTGAAGAAGGGGGACGAGATCGTCACGGCCGGCGGGATCGTCGCGACGATCCTGCACGTCGAGCCCGAGCGGCTCACGGTGCGGACGGCGGAGAATACCCGGCTCACGATCGAGCGGAGCAAGGTCGGGCGCGCGCTCGGCAGCGACGCCGAGGCCCCGAAGGGCGGGCGCTGAGCGGGGGAGGGTGAACGGCGGTGCCGGCGCGTGAGATCGTCCTGCTCGGAGACCCGATCCTCCGGGAGCGGGCCATGGAGGTGGAGAGCTTCGACGAGGAGCTCCGGAGCCTCGTCTCCGACATGTTCGTCACGACGGCCATCGCGGAGGGCGCGGGCCTCGCGGCTCCCCAGGTCGGGGTCCCGAGGCGCGTCCTCGTGGTGGATGTGAGCCGGGGGGAGGGCGAGGAGGGGGAGGCGGACCGGCTCGCACTCGTGAACCCCGTGATCGTCGAGGCCGGGAAGGAGGAGGCGCGCGAAAGCGAGGGATGCCTCAGCATCCCCGGTGTCCACGAGATCGTCACCCGCCCCGACCGGGTTGTGGTCGAGGGGTACGATCCGGAGGGAAGCCCGCTTCGGGTGGAGGCGGACGGCCTCCTCTCCCGCGTCCTCCAGCACGAGGTGGATCACCTGGACGGTGTCCTCTTCTTCAACCGCATCTCCCCGCTCAAGCGCCGGATGCTCCTCCGGAAGTACCGGAAGCTCCGGGCCGAGGAGGATGCCTCTTGAGGGTCCTCTTCTGGGGCACGCCGAGCTTTGCTCTCCCCCCGCTCGAGGCGCTCCTCCGGGAGGGCCACGAACTCGCCGGGGTCGTGACCCAGCCGGACCGGCCCCGGGGGCGCGGGCGAAGCACGGTACGCCCCTCCCCGGTGAAGGAGAGGGCGCTCGAAGCGGAGATCCCCGTCCTCGCCCCCCCGCGGCCGAGGGGGGATGTCTTCCTCTCCGAGCTTCGGGCGCTGGGTCCGGAGATCTCCGTTGTCGTCGCCTACGGCCACATCCTCCCCCCCGAGGTGCTCGAGATTCCCCACCGGGGCTCCGTCAACCTCCACGCCTCCCTCCTCCCCGACCTCCGGGGCGCGGCCCCCGTGAACTGGGCGATCATCCGGGGCGCGGAGCGGACGGGTGTCACCGTGATGAGGATGACGGCGGGGATGGACGAGGGACCCGTCCTCCTCCAGCGCGCGCTCCCGATCGGTGAGGAGGATACCGCCTCCCTCCTCGCCCCCCGCCTCTCTGCGCTCGGGGCGGAGCTCCTCGGCGCGGCGCTCCGGCGGATCGAGGCGGGAACGCTCGAGGTGCTCGAGCAGGATCACGCGAGGGCGACGTACGCACCGAAGGTAGACCGGGGCACGGCGCGGATCGAGTGGGGGACGGGGGCGCGGGAGATCCACGCCCTCATCCGGGGGATGGACGCGGTCCCGGGAGCGTGGACGCTCTTTCGGGGTGAGCCGCTCAAGCTCTTCGGCCCCCGGATGCGCGAGCTAGACTCCCCGGCGGCCTCGGGGACGGTTCTCGGCCGCGATCCCGCCGAGGGGCTCGTCGTGAAGGCGGGTGCGGGCGCGCTCCTCCTCACAGAAGTGCAGCCGGCGGGACGGCGGCGGATGGCGGCCGGCGCATGGCTTCGGGGGGGCGGCCCCGAGCTCGGGGAGGGGCTCGGGTGATCCCCCGGGTACACGTCGTGACAGACGACGAGGTCCTCTCACGAGGGGACTTCCCCCGGGCCGCCGCCGCCGTCCTCGCGGCAGGGGCGGGGAGGATCGCCTTCCACCTCCGGGGCCCGCGGAGCTCCGGCCGGAGGCTCCAAGAGCTCGCCTCCCGCCTCCTTCCCACCGCCCGTTCGAGCGAGGTGCCCTTCCTCGTGAACGACCGGATCGACGTGGCGCTCGTCGCCGGGGCGGACGGAGTCCACCTCGGGCTCCGGAGCCTCCCCCTCCCCCACGCGCGCCTCCTCCTCCCCGAGGGGGCCGTGATCGGGTGTTCGGTGCACGGCGCCCCGGAGGCAGAGGGGTGGGGCGGGAGCTCCGGAGCCTCCCGGACTTCTTCCTCACCGGTCCCCTCTTCGCCACCCGATCGCACCCGGGCGAGGCCGCGGCGGGCCTCGGCCTTATCGCCGCCGTCCGCGCCGTTCGGCCCCGCGTGCCGCAGCTCGGAATCGGGGGCGTGACGCCCGACGGCGCGCGCGCCGTCCGCGGAGCGGGCGCCCACGGGGTCGCCGTGATCCGAGCCGTCTGGGAGGCAGGGGATCCGGTCGAGGCGCTCGCCCGCCTCGTCCGCGCGACGTGCGCCGACCCCCTTCCGGCGCCGGGGGGCTGAAGTGGGGCCGGTGGCCGGTGTGCCCCCGCCTCCTCCGGGGCGCGAGATCCGCTTGATTGTCAATGGGGCGCACCGTACCCTTCCGGCTGGCACGATGGTGGAGGGGCTCATCGAGTTGCTGGGGCTCGATCCCCGTCTCGTCGTCGTGGAGCGGAACCTGGAAATCCTCGACAGGGCGTCGTACGGGCGCCTCGCCCTCGCCGAGGGGGACGGGGTCGAGATCGTGCACTTCGTAGGCGGTGGGTAGGGGGAGGGATGGGCATGGCGGGTCCAGGGGGCGAGCGAGCGCGGGTCGGCGAGGGCGGCGGGGCGCGCCTTCGGATCGGGGGCCGCGAGTGGGGATCGCGCCTGATCGTGGGGACGGGGAAGTACCGGGACGAGGCCACGATGGTCGCGGCGATCCGGGCGAGCGGGGCCGAGATGGTCACGGTGGCCGTGCGGAGGGTGGATCTCGGCGAGGGCGGGGGGGACTCGATCCTCGCGCACCTCGACCCGGAGGAGTTCTTCATCCTCCCGAATACCGCCGGGTGCTACTCGGCCGGGGAGGCCGTCCGCTACGCCCGGCTCGCGCGCGCGGCCGGGCTGAACGACTGGGTGAAGCTCGAGGTGATTGGGGACGAGCGGACGCTCCTCCCCGACGTACAGGCGACGCTCGAGGCCGCGCGGATCCTCTGCGGGGAAGGCTTCAAGGTGATGGCGTACACGAATGAAGATCTCGTCACCGCGCTCCGCCTCGAGGATGCGGGGTGCGTCTCGGTGATGCCGCTCGCGAGCCCGATCGGGAGCGGGCTCGGGCTCGTGAACCCGTACTACATCCGGGAGATCAAGTCGCGGCTCGAGGTCCCGGTCATCGTCGATGCGGGGGTGGGCACGGCCTCGGACGCGTGCCTCACGATGGAGCAGGGCGTCGACGGGGTCCTCATGAACACGGCGATCGCGGGGGCGGAGGATCCGATCCGGATGGCGCGCGCGATGTGCCTTGCCGTTCGCGCGGGGCGGCTCGCGTACCTGGCGGGGCGGATCCCGGAGCGCGCGACCGCGATCCCGAGCTCTCCCCGAGAAGGGATGCTGGACGGGCCCGAGGGGGGGTGAGCGCCGGGCGGAGGCTCGCCCTCGCCCTTCTCGAGGAGGTGGAGCGGGGCCGGCGCCTCGACCTCGCCTGGGCCTCCCGCTCCGGAGGGCTCCCGCACCGGGAGCGGGCGTGGCTCCACGAGCTCGCCTTCGGGACGATCCGTCTCCGGGGCCGCCTCGATCACCTCCTCGATCGCCACCTTCACGAGGGGATCGCCTCCGTCGGGCGCCCCCTCCTCTCCCTCCTTCGGCTCGGGGCGTATCAGCTCCTCTACATGGGTTCCGTACCGGGCTACGCGGCAGTCTCGGAGACGGCCTCGCAGGCGTCGGGGATCGGGGGCCGGAGGTGGGCCGGGCTTGTGAACGCCGTCCTTCGCGCTCTCGCGAGGGACGGCGCCGATCCGTCGGGGTTCCCCGACTTCGAGGGGGACCCGGCGGGGTACCTGTCGACGTGGGGCTCCCACCCCCGATGGCTCGTCGATCGCTGGATCCGGCGCTTCGGCCCCGGCGCGGCGCGGGAGATCGTCGAGGCGGGAAACCGGATCCCGGAGCTCTTCCTCCGCCCCGTCGGGGCGAGCGCGGAGGAGGCGTCGAGGCGGCTCGGCTCCGGGGGGGTTCGGGTTTCGATGGATCCCGCACGCCCGGGGACGATCCGCCTCCCCCGGGGGGCGGATCTCCCCCGGATCCTCGAGGCCGCGCCCGGGATCATCCAGGACCCGGCGGCGGCGGCGGCGGCGGA
The DNA here is from genome assembly GCA_965206975.1 of Longimicrobiales bacterium. Taxonomy (GTDB): domain Bacteria; phylum Gemmatimonadota; class Gemmatimonadetes; order Longimicrobiales; family Gaopeijiaceae; genus JAAXGI01. The sequence continues at coordinate 1,760,413 of OZ242253.1, forward strand.
CTTCCTCCCCGTCGCCGCGGGGGAGCGCGTCGCGGATCTCTGCGCGGCCCCCGGCGGTAAGGGAATCGCGCTCCTCGATGCCGGCGCGTGGGTCGTCGCGCTCGACGCCTCCGGGGAGAGACTCCGCCGGATGCAGGGCTCCCTCAGGCGGCTCGGGCTCCCCGAGCGCCTCGTGGTGGCCCGGGGGGAGGCCCCGCCCCTCGCGGGGCTCGACGCCGTCCTCGTCGACGCCCCCTGCACGGGGACGGCGACCTTCGCCCGCCATCCGGACGCCCGCTGGCGGCTCGGCCCGAAGGACCCGCGCCGGATGAGCAGGGTACAGGCCGGCATCCTCGAGGGTGCGGCCGGGGTCGTCCGTCCCGGGGGGCGCCTGCTTTACTCCACCTGCACGCTCGAGGTCGAGGAGAACGAGGAGATGGTGGCGTCTTTCCTTTCGCGGCACGCTCACTTTGAGCTCGAAGAGGTGCTCCGCGTCCGTCCCGGGGAGCGGGGTACGGACGGGACCTTCGCAGCGAGGTTCTCGAGGCGCTCATGAGGGGGCGGAGGCGGAGCCGCCGCCGGGCGACGCGCGGGCGCTCCACCCGGAAGCGGCGGGCCCGCTCCAGGGGGCGCGGCGGCGGGGTGCTCCGCCTCCTGCTCCTCCTCGCACTTGCATCGGGCGCCGGCTACCTCTACGCGACCCAGGTGGTCTTCCCCGTCGAGCGCTCGTCCGGGGGAGCGTTCCGCACGGTGCCGGATCTCCGGGGCATGGGTGAGGAGGACGCGCGGGAGCTCCTCGCGAGCGAGGGGTTGCAGGCGGGCGCGGTCGATTCTATCAGTCATCCGGAGACGCCACCGGGGAGGCTCCTCGGGCAGTCGCCGCTCCCGGGGCAGCTCGCGCTTTCCGGGGCCGCGATTGCGCTCACTTTCAGCCTGGGGCCGGAGCGGCGGCCCGTGCCGGACGTGACGGAACTCCGCGTGGTGCAGGCGATGGCGCTCCTCGAGGCGAGCGGCTTCGAGGTCACGCTCGACTCGATCGAGTCCGAGGTCACGCAGGGGCGGGTCGCATCGATCTTCCCGGAGGGCGGGGTGATGCTCCCCCTCCCGGCGCGCGTCCTCATCTCCGTGAGCCTCGGCCCCCCGCTCATCGCAATGCCGGCGCTCGTCGGGCTCGCCGAGGAGGAGGCCCTCCTCCTCCTGGACTCGCTCGGCCTCGCGGTGGGGGAGGTGGCGACGCGGTTTCGTTTCGGCTTCAACCAGGGGGAGGTGCTCGAGCACTTCCCGCCGCCGGACTCCCTGGTGGCCGAGGGGACGGAGGTGAGGCTCGTGATCGGCCGAAGGGGGTTTTTCCCCGAATGAGGAGGATGCCGGACCCATCATGAAGAAGAAAGCGTCGAACTACCCGTACCTCCTCGCCGGGCTCGGGGCGTTCGCCCTCATCGCCGGGGCATGGCTCGGCCGGGACTGGATCGAGGAGCAGTCCGTCCGCCCGGGGACGCAGGCCCCCGACTTTCAGGCGATGGGGATGGACGGGGCGCCCCGTTCGCTCGCCGACTACGAGGGCCAGGTCGTGCTCATCAACATCTGGGCGACGTGGTGCGCGCCGTGCCGGGTCGAGATGCCTTCGATGGAGCGGCTATACCGGGAGATGGCGGGCGAGGACTTCGAGATCGTGGCGGTGAGCGTCGATGCCCCGATCGGGGAGATGGACGCGGTGGGGAACCCCGGCGGCGACGTGGCAGCCTTCGCCGACTCCCTCTCCCTCACCTTCCCGATCCTCCGCGACCCGGAGGGCCGGATCCAGCGGATCTATCAGACGACCGGCGTCCCCGAGTCGTTCGTCGTGGGGAGGGACGGAGTGATCTACCGGAAGCTGATCGGCCCCACGGAATGGGACCGGTCGGAATACCTCGACTTCTTCCGGCGCCTCCTCGGCGAAGGGGCGTGAGGAGGTGGCCTCCCTCTCCGGACTCTTCTCCCGCAACTGGTTCCTCAAGCTCTCCGCCTTCGTCGTAGCGCTCCTCCTCTGGATCGCGGTGCGGGCGGAGGCCCCGAGCCGCCAGGAGCTCCTCGGGATCCCGGTGGAGGTGGAGCTCGCCGACCCCGAGTGGGTGGTCGTGGGCGAGCCGACTCCGGCCACCGTGAGCGTCCTCATGAGCGGGCCCTCGAGCGAGCTCCTCGGGATCACGGTCGACCGGCCCACCCTCGTCATCCCGATCGATCAGGTTACGGCTCCGGACACGACGGTTCCGCTCCGGAGCGCGTGGGTCCGCTTCGGCGAGCGCCCCGGGGTCGTCATCGAGGGGATCGAGCCCCCCTCCGTCGCCCTCTCGCTCGAGCCGGTCCAGGGGGTGATCCTCCCCGTGGCCCCTCGGGTGCGGGGAGAGCTCCCCGCCGGGTGGGCTCTCGCCGGGACCCCGCAGCTCTTCCCGGAGGGCGTTCGCGTCTCGGGACCGGAGAGTCGGCTCGCGGAGCTTGACTCGGCTCGCCTCCTCCCGTTCGACCTCGCCGGCGTCACTGCGCCGGGGCGAATCTCGGTCCCCGTGGATACCGCGAGCCTCGAGGGGCTCCGCGTCCGTCCCGCGGCCGTGGACCTCGAACTCCTCCTCGAGGAGCCGGTCGAGCGGGTGATGAGCGGGATCCCGATGGTCTTCCCCCCCGGGGTGGCGGACGGGGGCGAGCCCCCCGCCCCCCGCCTTGAGCTCCGCCCGAGGACGGCCTCTGTCATCGTGCGGGGCGCCCGCTCCCTCGTGGACCGGACGGATCCGACGCGATTCGAGATCGTCGTCCGGATCGAGCCGGGGGAGCTTCCCCCGCCGGGTGCTGAGGCGGAGTTCCCCGTCGCCGTCGAGGGGCTGCCCCCGCTCGTGAGCGGCGAGGCGCAGCAGGCCGTCGTCACGGTCCGGAACCTCGGGGCGGGGAGCGGGCCGTGAGGGAAAAGCTCGTCCTCGGGATCGAGAGCTCGTGCGACGAGACCTCCGCTGCAGTCCTCCTCGGGGAAAGGGAGATCCTCGGACACGTGATCCTCTCGCAGGACGTCCATCAGGTGTACGGAGGCGTCGTCCCGGAGCTCGCGGCGAGGGCGCACCTCAGCGTGATCGACGACGTGGTGAACGAGGCGCTCAGTCAGGCGGGCGTCCCCCTTTCCGGGGTGGACGCGATCGGCGTCACCGTGGGCCCCGGGCTGATCGGGGCGCTCCTCGTGGGCGTCTCTTGGGCGAAGGGGGCCGCCTTCGCCCTCGGCCGCCCCGTCGTGCCGGTGCACCACATGGAGGCGCACCTTTTCGCCCCCGTCATCGAGGATCCGGCCGCGACGCCCCCCTTCATCGGCCTCCTCGTGTCGGGCGGCCACACCCTCCTCCTCCACGCGGTCGAGTGGGGTCGCTACCGCCTCCTCGGGGAGACGCGGGACGATGCGGCCGGAGAGGCCTTCGACAAAGTCGCGAAGCTCCTCGGCCTCCCGTACCCGGGCGGCCCCGCGATCGAGGCGCTCGCGAGGGAGGGGAACGGATCGAGGTACGGCTTCCCGCGCCCGATGCTGAGAGGGGGGGTGGCTCCGGGGGACGCCGGCTACCTGGACTTCTCCTTCTCCGGGCTGAAGACGGCCGTCGCAGGAGCGGTGCGCGCGCTCCGGGAGGAGGGCCGGCTCGAGGCGGAGCGCGCCCACCTCGCCGCATCCTTTCAGGAGGCTGCCGTGGAGACGCTGGTCGAGAAGACGGTGCGGGCCGTCGAGGCAGCGGGGGAGCGGCGCGTCCTCCTCGGCGGCGGCGTCTCTGCGAACGGGTACCTGAAGGAGAGGATGCGGGCGCGCCTCGGCGCCGGGGGCGAGCTCTTCCACTCCACCCCCCGCCTCGCTGCGGACAACGGGCTGATGGTCGCCCGCTGCGCAGCCTTCCGCCTCGGGCGGGGCGAGGTCGCCGGGCCCGAGATGAGTGCGCTCGCCTCCATGCCATTCCCCGGGCTCGTCGAGGCCGAGGCGTAGCCACCCGAAGATGCTCGCCATCGTCCACGGATCCGATCTCCACTTCGGACGGTTCCACGACGGGGAGGCCGCCGAGGCCTTCCTCCGTGCGGTCGAGGTGGCCGCGCCCGGGCTCATCGTTCTCTCCGGGGACCTGACGCAACGGGCGAAGATCCGGGAGTACGAGGCGGCCCGCGCGTACCTAAAGCGCCTCCCGGGGGTACCGACCGTACTCACGCCAGGCAACCACGACGTGCCGCTCTACCGGATACTCGAGCGCTGGGGGGCACCGTATCGGAACTACAGGCGCTACATCCAGGCGGAGCTCGACTCGGTAACCCGGGTCCCCGGGGCGACGGTCGTCGCCCTGAACTCGACCGCGCCGTGGCGCGCGATCGTGAACGGCCGGATCCGCCCCGGGCAGATCGAATTCGCGAGGCGGAGCTTCGAGGCGGCGCCCCCGGGCGATTTCCGGATCCTGGTCATGCACCACCACCTCGCCTCCGCCCCGGACTACGAGCGGGACCGGCCCTTGCCCCGCGCCCCGGAGATCCTCGTGGCCCTCGAGGGGATGGGGGTCGATCTCGTCCTCGGCGGCCATCTCCACCGCGCGTACGTGGCAAGCGCCCGGGACGCCTCGCCGAGGGGGGGGGCGGGTCCCGGGATGCTCATCGTCCAGTGCGGCACCACGACGTCGAGGCGCGGGCGGGCGAGGGAGAGGGGAGAGAACTCCTTCAACCTGATCCGGGTCGGCCGGGAGTCGCTCGAGGTCACCCGCTACCTCCACTTCCGGGAGGAGGGAGCCTTCGCCCCCGTGAGCCGGCATGCCTTCCCGCATTCTCCGAGACGCGTGCTATCCGCCGGGAGCCGGGCCGCGGCCGCACTCCCCGGGGCCGATGCCCGTCCGTTGCCCCCCTCCTCGCCCCGCGCCGCCGGAGAGGCGCTCGAGTGAGCGCGGTCGGACGCCCCCCCCGCGCCCGCCCGCGGGGCGTCGGGCGGAGGCTCCTCCTCCTCCCGGGGCTCGCAGCTCTCGCCTCCCTCTCCCTCCCGTTCCTCGCCGGCCCCGGCCCGGCCTTCGCGCTTCGGGCGCTCCAGGGGGCGGAGCGGCCCGAGGTGACGAGCCTCACCTTCCGGGGCAACGGGAGCTTCTCCCGGAGCGAGCTCGCGGCCTCGATCCTGACGCGGCAGACGGAGTGCCGCTCCTTCCTCCTTCGCCCCTTCTGCTGGGCGGGCGCCGGGTTTGCGACCGATCAGAGCTATCTGAGCCCCGCGATGCTTCGGGACGACTTCATCCGCCTCCACCTCTTCTACCGGCAGCGGGGCTACCGCGCGGTCGAGGTGGATACCCTCGTGACGCGGAGCTTGGAAGGCACCGCGACCGTCCACTTCGAGCTGGAGGAGGGGGAGCCGCACCGGATTATCTCCTTCTCCCTCCGGGGTGCGGAGGGGCTCGCGGAGCCCCCGCTCGGGGAGGATCTCCCCCTCGAGGAGGGAGACCCCCTCGATCTCGTCGCGCTCGAGATGGTCCGCGACACCCTCACCCGCCGCCTCCAGAACCGCGGGTACGCGCACGCCCAGGTGCTTCGGAGCATCTTCATTCCTGCCGGCACCCTCGAGGCTGAGGTCGAGTTCGACGTCTTCCCCGGGCCGGTCAGCAGCTTCGGGGCGATCGACGTCGTCGGAAACGAGGAGGTCGAGGACGGGGTGATCCTCCGGATGCTCCCCTTTGGGGAGGGGGGGCTCTACCGCCGGGACCTCCTCTTCGACGCGCAGCGGAACATCTACAATCTGGAGATCTTCCTCGACGCCGCGATCAGCGAGGACCTCGCGAACGAGCCCGACAGCGTCGTGCCCCTCCTCGTGCAGGTGAACGAGGCGAACCGCCGCCGGGTCCGCGTGGGCGGGGGCTGGAACCGGGAGGACTGCCTGAACGCGGAGGCGAGCTGGTCGAACCGGAACTACTTCGGCGGTGCGAGGGAGCTCGTCCTCCGGGGCCAGCTCTCGAACCTCCTCGCCGGCTCCCTCGAGGATTCCCTCTGCCGGGGCGTGGGGCGGGGCGTCTACGGGGACCTCGACTGGGTCGTCTCCGCCGACTTCAACCAGCCCTTCATCCTCACCCCGAGAAACTCCCTCTCGGCCTCCGTCTACGCCGAGAGGCAGAGCCTCCAGAACGTCTTCGTCCGGGAGGCGTTCGGGGTGAATCTCGCACTCACCCGCCTCGTCGGGCGGGAGACACCGCTCACCCTCTCCCTCGAACCCCAGCTCGCGCGCCTCGACGCCGCGGAGGTCTTCTTCTGCGCGAGCTTCTTCGTCTGCGACCCCTTCGACATCGACCTCCTCCAGGCCTCGAACCTCATCGTTCCCTTCGGGCTCTCGCTCCTCCGCGACCGGACGGGCCAGCTCCTTTCCCCCACGAGTGGGTACCGCGTCCTCCTCGATCTTGAGTCCGCCCCGGAGTGGGCCGGCTCGGACTTCACCTACGACCGCATCGTCGCCGACGTCTCCGCCTACCTCGGGGTCGGGCGCGAGCTCGTGGTGGCGGCCCGCCTGAGGGCCGGATGGCTCGAGGCGGGGCCCTTCCGCGGGCTCTCCGGCGCGCCCGCCTCGCCGGAGCGGCGGATCGCGCACCCGGAGATGCGCTTCTACGCCGGCGGATCCAACTCCGTGCGTGGCTATGCGCAAAACGAGCTCGGCGCGCGCGTCGTCTCTGTGCCGGTCGCGCGCCTCCTCCTCCCGCAGCCAGAGGCCCCGGAGCCCGTGTGCGCACCCGAGGAGATCCTGGCGCTCACCTGCAGTGCAGACGGACTTGCCGAAACAAGGTTCCTCGCCCGTCCCACCGGGGGGACCCGCCTCGTCGAGGGGAGCCTCGAGCTCAGGATCCCCCTCTGGGGGAGCGTGCTCGGGGGCGCCGCCTTCCTCGACTTCGGGCGCGTCTGGGAGCCGGTCGGCGGGGCGGACCCGCCCGAGATCGAATACACGCCCGGGGTCGGTTTTCGCTACGATACCCCGATCGGTCCGGTCCGGGTCGACGTCGGCTACCGGGGGACACCGGTCCGGGACGTTCCCGTCGTCACCTCCCAGATTCGCCCCTTCGATCCGGTCCGGGGCGACGCGGACGGGGACCGGATCGGCTCGGGCGGCCCGGAGAGTGAGGCGCTCGACTGGGTCGAGGCGGACGACCTGGCGCTCCTCCGGCCGAGTATTCGCTTCCGGGGCGGGAGCGGAGTCGCGTGGTGGCGCGGGCTGCAACTCCACTTCTCCATCGGACAGGCCTTCTAGCGGTGAGAGTCAGGGGCCGCATCCTTCTGGGGCTCGGAGCGCTCCTCCTCACCCTCCTCCTCGTGCAGGGCGCGCTCGCCCTCCTCCTCGTGCGGACGCGGCCCGGACACGAGTTCTTCCTCCGGACGGCGCTCTCCCGGGCTGAAGCCCTCCTCGACGGTGAGCTCAGCATCGAAGCCCTCACCTCGGGCGGACTCCTCCGGGGGTTCACCCTCCACGGGGTGAGGCTGACGGATCCGGAGGGGCGGCCCTTCGTCACTGCCGACTCGATCCGGGTCCGCTACTCCCTCCCCGAGCTGATCCGCCGGAACGTTGTCCTCGTGCCCGCCGACATCTGGAACCCGAGCGTCGTCATCGAGTCGCTCCACGGGGCCGCCGGGTCGAACGTCGACCGGATCTTCCGGCTCCGGGGCGGGTCCGGCTCCGGGGAAGGTGCGGGTGGTCTTGCCCTCTCCCTTCGCCGCACGAGGGTGCACGGGGGCGAGCTCCTCCTCCGTCGCCCCGTCGAGGAGTGGCCCGAGGGGGGGCGCAGCCTCTACGAGCGCCTCGAGGGGCCCGGGGGCGGGGAGGGGGAGTACCGGCTGCTCCGCTTCCGCGGGATCGAGGCCCGGATCGGGGCGGCGGAGCTCCTCGGACCGGATTTCAGGGGGCAGTCCTTCGAGGTGGAGTCGCTCTCCGTCGTGGGCGAGATCCTCGAGGAGCCCTTCCTCGTCTCGGAGCTGACGGGCCGGATCCGGAGGGAGGGTTCCGGCCTCGACCTCGATCTCGAGCGGCTCTCGCTCGAGCGCACCGAGATGTCCCTCCTCGCCTCTCTCGACTGGGGGGATCCGGAGGGGTTCCGCGGGCGCTTCCAGGTCGAGGCCCCCGTCCTCGATCTCGAGGACTTCCGCTGGTTCGAGCCCAGGGTCCCGGCGGCGGCGGGGAGCCTGAACGGCGAGATTTCGGCCGAGGCGGGACGCCTCTCCCTCCGGGCTACCGAGCTCGACCTCCGCGCCGGGGGGAGCCGCGTCGCGGGCGAGTTCGCCCTCGACCTCGCGGAGGGCCCGGCGTTCATCGAGGCGGACCTTTCGCTCGAACCGCTCGAGCTCCGGGAGCTCGCTCCGTGGTTCGAGCTCCCGGCCGCCGCCCGAGGGAGCGTCACCGGGACGATCGAGGCGCGGGGCCCCCCGGAGGCGCTCGCGCTTCGGACGGAGGTGTCCTTCGAGGACGCGGAGGCGGGGATCCCCCCCTCCCCCGCCGTGATCGAGGGGACGGTTCGCGTCACGGACGGCCTTGAGGCCGGGAGTCTCGGGATCTCGCTCGAGCCCTTCCGCTACGAGGCGCTCCGGGCCCTCTTCCCGGCGCTCGATTGGGCGGGGGAGGGCCGCATCCGGCTCGAGATCTCGGGCGACCGGGCGGGCGGGGTCGAGTTGAGCGGGGAGATCGAGCATGCCGCCGGGGGGCTCTCCCCATCGAGGGTCCTCCTCTCCGGGGCGGTCCGGCCGGTGGAGGGGGATGTGAGCCTGGATCTCGCCCTTCGTCTCGATCCCCTCCTCCTCGAGGGAGCGGCGCTCGCTGTCGGGCGGAGGCTCCCCCTTGCCGGGGAGCTCTCCGGCGACCTTCAGGCGACCGGACCCCTCTCCGATCTCGAACTTTCCGCCTCGCTCGAGACGCCCGGGGGCGCCCTCGAGGCCTCGACCCGCCTCGACCTTCGGGACCCCGGGCGCCGCTACCGCATCGAGGTCGCGGCCGAGGAGTTCCACCTCGACCGGATCGCCTCGGGGCTCCCGGATCCGACGCTCCTCTCGGGCTCGCTCCTCTTGGACGGGGCGGGACGCGAGCTCGGGACGCTCGAGGGCACCGGGGCGCTCACCCTCGCCGGGGGGCAGATCGGATGGGCTCCGCTCGAGAGCCTCCGCTCGCGAGTCTCGGTGGGGGAGGGGCGGCTCCGCCTCGAGGAGCTCGAGGCACGCTCTCCCCTCCTCCGCCTCTCCGGCTCGGGCGAGCTCGCGCTGGCCGAGGGCGCACCCCCCGGACGCCTCGACCTGAGCTTCTCGGCCGACTCTCTCGGGGCGCTCGGCGCCGTCGTTCGGGGGGGGCAGGTCATCGCGGCCGATACCCTCACGGCGCTCGAGCTCGACGTCCTCCGTCTCGAGGGGGTCGATCCCGATACGCTCGGCGTGGTGGAGGAGGTCGCGCTCGCGGGGAGCGCACGGGGCGAGCTCCTCCTCCGGGGAAGGCTCGCGGAGCTTCGGGGCGAGGGATTTGCGGAGGTGAGAGGGGGCGTCGTCGGAGGGGCTGCCCTCGCGCGCTCGAGGGTGGATCTCACGGGCGAGTGGCGGGGCCGCGAGTCGTGGGAGGCGGATGCGGTCATCGAGCTGGACAGCCTCCGGCTCGGCGGAGGCTTCGAGGTGACGCGGGGGAGCGGGGGGGTGAGGGTCGATGCGGGGGGGGCGGGCGACTTCGTCTTCGAGGCGGAGGGTCCCGGGGAGCGGCGCTACGCGGCCGAGGGCGCGCTCGTGTGGGATGGCGCGGGGACCGAGCTCGCGCTCGGGACGCTCCGTCTCGCCTCCGGGGCGGAGAGGTGGGAGCTTGCGGCCCCCGCCCGGGTGCGCCTCGAGGACCCGGGGGGGCTCGCCGGGGGGCTCGAGATCGTGGGGCCGAGCGCCGTCGGTGCCGGGGAAGACGCGCCGCCGGCGCTCATCGCGGTGAGCGGACGCCTCGACCGGCGGGGGAGCTCCGATCTGGATCTCCGGCTCTCGGGGGTCGACCTGGAGCGCCTCGGGCGCCTCCTTCAGGTGGAGCGCCCGCCGCGCGGGGTCGCGGATCTCTCCGGACGGATTCGAGGCGCGGCCGAACGCCCCGCGATCGGGGGCGAGCTCGAGATCGCCGACTTCGTCTTCCGCGGGATCGCGCTCGCGAGCCTCTCCGGGCGGTTCCGCTACGAGGACCTCACCCTCGAGGGCGAGATCGACGCGGAGGCCGGGAGCCGGAGGCTCCTCTCCCTCTCCGGACGCCTCCCCGCCGATCTCACCCTCGCGGGCGAGGTGGAGCGCCGCCTCCCGGATCAGGAGATCGAGATCACGGCGATCGTGGACTCCCTCCCCGTAGCGATGGTTCTCGGCGTGGTCGAGGGGATCGAGGAGGTGGAGGGCGCTATCCACGGCCGGGTGCGAGTCGGGGGAAGCTCCGGCCGCCCGGAGCCCCAGGGCGAGCTCGTGCTCGAGGGGGCCGGGCTCAGCGTCCCCGCCCTCGGGCTTCGTCCGCGAGGGATCCGGATGGACCTCCGCGTGCGGGAGGATCTCCGCGTGGAGGTGGAGGGGGAGGCGAGCGCGGGGGGGCGTGCCGCGATCTCGGGGAGCGTGGATCTGAGTGAGCTCACGAATCCCGGCTTCGACCTCCGCTTCGGGCTCGCGGGGTTCCAGGCCGTCGATCGGCGGGATCTGACGGCAGCGATCGGGGGCGAGCTGACACTCGCCGGTTCCTTCCGGGAGCCGTTGATCGGCGGGGTTGCGAACTTCGAGCAGGGGGAGCTCTTCCTCGAGGAGTTCGCAAGGGAAGCGATGGCCGTCGACCTCTCGAACCCCCTCCTCCTCGATGTGGTGGACACGACTGTCGTGGCGGGGGGAGCTGCCGCTGAGCTCGCTCGGAGCCCCTTCCTCGAGAACCTCCGCGTCGACGTCGCGCTCTCCCTCGAGCAGGACTTCTGGATCCGGAGCCTCGACTCCACCCAGGGGATGGACGTCGAGCTCGCGGGGGAGCTCGGCCTCAGCTTCGACCGGGCCGGGAGGGAGTTCCGGCTGGCGGGGAGCCTCGAGGCCGTCCGGGGCTCCTATACGCAGCTCGGCCGGATCTTCGACGTCGAGACGGGAACGCTCGACTTCGTCGGGACCCCGGGGATCGATCCCTCCCTCTCGATCCAGGCGGTGCACCGCTTCCGGAGGGAGGTCGGCGAGCCGCTGAACGTCCTCGCGAACGTGAGCGGGACGCTGCAGGTTCCGGAGGTCACGCTCTCGAGCGATGCGCAGCCCCCGATCCCGGAGTCGGACCTGATCAGCTACATGCTCTTCGGCCGCCCCTCCTACGCCCTCGCATCCGGGGAGGTCTCGGTCGTCGATAGGGCCGCGGCCGGTCTCGGCAGCGCCTTTCTGAATCTGGGGGTGAGCCAGCTCGGCACGACGTTCAGCCGGAGCCTCGGCGTGGACTACCTCTCCGTGAGCCAGGCGCAGCAGGCCGGGAGCCTCGCGGCGCTCGGCCGCACGGCCGGACTCTTCTCGGCCACCCAGATCGAGATGGGGCGCTACATCGGGGACAACGTCTTTCTCGCCGTGACGCTCCGCCCCCTGACGGGGAGCGACGCGGCACGACAGATCCAGCTCCCGAGCGCGAGGCTGGAGTGGAGATTCCGGGAGGACTGGTCCACGGAGTCGTTCGTCGAGGACCGGCTCGCGCGCCAGGGCCGCTCTGCCTTCGGCGAGCTGGACAACGATGTGCGCCGGGTATTCGGGATCTCGCTCTTTCGCGACTGGGGATATTAGGGCGCGGTCCATCCGGCTCCGGCAGTTGGAGAGATCAGCCGGACGGACGGGCCTCCCGAACACCCGCCGCTCGGGACACCGGGCGCCCGGAGCGCTTCGTCGCCGCTTGGTCCTTCGCGTGATGGAGCCCGAGCCGTTGGGCCGTGGGCGGCCGAGAGCCCGGCAGCACCGCCTCCGCGGAAGCTGCCGGGCCGCGTGCACGGACCCGGCCGCGGTGCGCGGGGTACAGCAGACGACTCGGGGGCTCCCCCGGTATGGGTCGCTTCTTCGAATCCGGATCTGAAAGCAGATGCAACAGCTGAAAGTCTTTGTCCTGATGGCCGGCCTCACGGCGCTCCTCGTCGTCCTCGGGGGGTACATGGGAGGGCAGCAGGGTGCCGTCATCTTCTTCGTCATCGCCGCCGTGATGAACTTCGGCATGTTCTGGTTCAGCGACCGGGCGGTGCTCAGGATGTACAAGGCCCGCATCATCGGCCCGGACGATTCCCCCGACCTCTACCGGATGGTGGACACGCTCCGGCAGCGCGCGGGGCTCCCCATGCCCACCCTCGCGATCGCGCCTTCGGAGCAGCCGAACGCCTTCGCGACGGGCCGAAGCCACAAGAAGGCTGTCGTGTGCGTAACGGCCGGGCTCCTCAAGCTGGTGGACCGCCGCGAGCTTGAGGGGGTGATCGCCCACGAGCTCGCGCACGTGAAGCACAACCACATGCTCGTCTCCACCGTCGCCGCGACGATGGCGGGCGCGATCGCCATCCTCGCCTCGGTAGCGCGCTGGGGGGCGATCCTGGGCGGGGGCCGGGATGGAGACCGGAACCCCTTCGCCCTGATCGTGATGTCGATCGTCGCCCCCCTCGCCGCCATGATCGTGCAGATGGCGATCAGCCGCGCGAACGAATTCCAGGCGGACCGCACGGGTGCGAAGATTGCAGGACGGGCCGACGGGCTCGCCGGTGCGCTCAGGCGGCTGGACGCGTATTCTCGGCGGATCCCGATGGAGGTGAACCCGGCCGCCGCGCAGCTCGCGATCGTGAACCCCCTCGCCGGGATCCGCGGACGGGGGCTCACTCGCCTCTTCAGCACCCACCCCCCGACCGAGGAGCGCGTGGCCCGCCTGAGGCGGCTTCGGGATCTCTGAACGCCCGCCCCACGGCCCGCATGGGTGAGGCGGCCGGCCGCCTGCGCGTAGAACGCCTCCGGACAGCGCCTCGTGCGAATGCCGCGTAACTCGCTCGTAATCCGGGGGGCGCGGGAGCACAACCTCCAGGACATCTCCCTCGAGATCCCGCGCGAGCGACTTGTCGTGCTCACCGGGATCTCGGGCTCGGGGAAGAGTTCCCTCGCCTTCGACACGATCTACGCCGAGGGCCAGCGGCGTTACGTCGAGTCCCTCTCGGCGTACGCGCGCCAGTTCGTCGGGATGATGGAGAAGCCCGACGTCGACTCGATCGAGGGGCTCTCTCCCGCGATCTCGATCGAGCAGAAGGCGCTCTCGAAAAACCCGCGTTCGAGCGTCGGGACCGTCACCGAGGTCTACGACTACCTCCGGCTCCTCTGGGCGAGGGCCGGCACGGCGCATTGCCCGGAGTGCAAGAGGCCCGTGCTCCGGCAGTCCGCGACGGAGATCGTGGACCGCATCCTCGCGCTCGGCGAGGGGGTCCGGATCCAGATCCTCGCCCCACTCGTCCGGGGGCGGAAGGGGGAGTTTCGGGAGCTCTTCGAGAGGACCCGGCGGCAGGGGTTCGTCCGTGCCTTCGTCGACGGGGAGACGTGCGACCTCGCCTCGCCCCCGAAGCTGAATCGCTTCGAGAACCACAGCATCGCGGTGATCGTGGACCGGCTTATCGTGGACGAGAAAGATCGTGCCCGCCTCGCCGACTCCGTCGAGCTTGCGCTCCGGACGGGGGAGGGGGTCCTCGAGCTCCTCGTGCACCCCCCGGGGCCGGGGAAGCCGGCCTCGCAGCTCTACAGCGAGCGCTACGCCTGCCTCGACTGCGGGGTGAGCCTCGCGGAGCTCGAGCCGAGGCAGTTCTCCTTCAACTCCCCCTACGGGGCGTGCCCCGAATGCGACGGTCTCGGGACGAGGCGGGAGGTGAGTCCCGAGCTCATTGTGGGCGACGGGCGGCTCTCGATCCTCGAGGGCGTCGTCCTCCCCTGGGGGGCGCCCAGGGGACGCCTCCGCGAGTCCACGCTCGCGGGGCTCGCCTCGGCGTACGAGTTCGATCCGGCCGCGCCGTGGGACGACCTGCCCGAGGAGGCCCAGCGGGGGATCCTCTTCGGCTCGGAGGAGATGAAGATCCGCTTCCCCTCCCGGCGAAGGGGGCGGGCCGGGGGCGCCGTGAGGCGCTGGGACGGCGTGGTCGAGAGCGTCTCCACGCGCTACAGGGAGACGTCGTCCGATGCGGTGAGGCACCACCTCTCGCGCTACATGACCGCGCTCCCCTGCAACGCGTGCGGCGGCACGCGGCTTCGACGGGAATCCCGCGCGGTGACGCTCGGTGGGTGCTCGATCCATCAGGTCGCGGAGCTCTCGATCTCCGAGGCGCGCGCCTTCTTCGAGGCACTCCCCGTCTCGGGCGAGGCGAGGGGTCCTGACGTCCCGACGCCCCTCCCCATCGCGCCCCTCCCCGCGGAGATCGCGGGCCCGATCCTGAAGGAGGTAGGCGAGCGGCTTCGCTTCCTCGAGGACGTCGGCCTCGAATACCTCACCCTCTCCCGGGGCGCGGACACCCTCTCTGGCGGGGAGGGGCAGCGCGTCCGCCTCGCCACCCAGATCGGGAGCCGGCTCGTCGGCGTCCTCTATGTCCTGGACGAGCCCTCGATCGGTCTCCATCAACGCGACAATGACCGGCTCCTTGGGACGCTCTGCTCCCTTCGGGACCTGGGCAACACGGTCCTCGTGGTCGAGCACGACGAGGAGACGATACGGCGGGCGGACTTCATCGTGGATCTGGGTCCCGGCGCGGGACGGGAGGGGGGCGAGGTGGTGGCGGCGGGGCCCCTCGCATCCATCGTTGCCGAGGAGCGCTCCCTTACGGGGGCGTATCTCCGGGGCGATCGGGCGATCCCCGTCCCCGAGGCTCGGCGGGCCGTCGATCCCGAGGACTCGCTCGTCGTGAGAGGGAGCACAGGCCACAACCTGCAGGGGGTGGACGCCCGCTTCCCGCTCGGAGCCTTCACCTGCGTGACCGGTGTCTCGGGGTCGGGGAAGTCCACCCTCGTGAACGAGACGCTCTACCGTGCCCTCGCCCGCCACCTCCACGGATCGACGCGCCTGCCCCTCCCCCACGAGGGGATCGAGGGGATCGAGGGGATCGACAAGGTCATCGAGGTGGATCAGGCGCCGATCGGACGTACCCCGCGATCGAATCCCGCGACGTACACGGGGCTCTTCACACCGATCCGACAGCTCTTCGCCGAGCTCCCCGCATCGCAGATGCGGGGCTACGCGCCGGGGCGCTTCTCCTTCAACGTCAAGGGGGGGCGGTGCGAGGCGTGCAAGGGCGACGGGATGATCCGGATCGAGATGCACTTCCTCCCGGACGTCTACGTCCCCTGCGAGGTGTGCCGGGGGCGGCGCTACAACCGGGAGACGCTTGAGGTCCGCTACCGTGGGAAGTGCATAGCGGACGTCCTCGACATGACGGTGGACGAGGCGCTCGACTTCTTCCACGCCGTCCCCCGGATCCGGCGGGTTCTCGGGACGCTCTCCGGCGTGGGGCTCGGCTACATCCACCTGGGCCAGGCCGCAACGACGATCTCGGGGGGCGAGGCCCAGCGGGTGAAGCTCGCCACCGAACTCTCGAAGAGGGCGACGGGGCGGACGCTCTACATCCTGGACGAGCCGACGACGGGGCTCCACTTCCAGGACGTCGAGGTGCTGCTGCAGGTTCTCCACCGCCTGGTGGACCGCGGAAACACCGTCATCATGATCGAGCACAACCTCGAGGTGGTGAAGACCGCGGACTGGATCCTGGACCTGGGGCCGGAGGGCGGCCGGGGCGGCGGGCGGATCGTGGCCGAGGGGAGCCCGGAGGAGGTGTCGAGGTGCGCCGACTCCGCCACGGGCCGCTACCTGGCCAGGGTGCTCGAGGAAGGAGTGCGGGGTCCCCCCGCCCTCCCGGTGGAGCGGCCTTCCGCGGTTTCCTTCGGGGAGGAGGGGCTCGGAGGCAACGGAAGGAGTGATGCCCGACGCGGCCTCCCTCTCGGCCGCCAGGAGGAACCCTCGGGCACTTCGGCCGTCGGCTCCTGAGGTCCCCTCGACCGGATATTCTCCGGCGAAGACGGGCGTCCACGTCGACGCCCTCCTCCCATCCGCCGGCACCGGTCTCCGCAAGGACACCTTTCCCGTCGCGGAACCGGATCCCGAAGGCCAGGTTCATCCCGAGTCCACCGACGGCGGAGCGCGTGCTCCCGATCGACCGCTACACCGCCGTCGTGCTCGAAGCGACGGGCCGGGAGACGATCCCTCAAGTCCGGTTGAAAGGGGGCGGGCCTCTATGTGGCGCACCGCCAGCGAGTGCTGACACAAGAAGAGGGTCCTCAGCTGGCTCGAGGAGCACGACATCCCCTGGGGGACACCCTCCCTTTGCCAGGTGGTGCCGCAGTGGAATCGCCCCTGGCCTCGTCGTCACCAACTCGTCCCTCCCTCCGTGGGAAAGGGTCCAGGGGCAGCTTGCTCCTGGATCAGACCCATCGCGGCGAACCCGGCCGCAGGCTTCGATGAGGTCAGAATCCGATTCAGCTAGCCACCGCTTCGACGAGCAACCCCGGCTCACGGCGAGAAGGGGTAGGCCACGGGCAACTCTGCAGGGTCTGTGATGGCCGAATCCGTGTGGTGGTAGATGTTGACGCGCCCGGTGCCGCAGTCTCCGAAATCGTCGCAGGAGAGTACACCGATGATGCCCTGAAAGCCGGACGTCGCCCCGAGTTCCTCGCGCAGCGCAGCGCGGTCCACATACAACTTCCCGCCCTCCTCCACCGCAACGGAGTTGATCGCGCTGAGCAGCAGTGATGTCGCGTCGTACCCGTGCGCCCAGTAAGGAGAGCCAGGAGGCTCGCCGTACGTGGATTCGAACGCGGCCAGAATCTCGTCCGCGTTCTTACCGGTCGCAACATTGGCAGCTACGTCATGAGATGCCTCCGGCCCTGCAAAGTAGATGCCCTCCGACTGCGGTGTGCCGAGGAACCCCGACACGAGGAGGCGCGCGTCCGTGATGAGCGTCGCGCCTTCCAGCCCGTTCACCTCCCTCACCTGCTCGGCAAATTGCGAGCCTTCCGATTCGAAGAGCGGGAAGAAGATGCCGTCTGGATCGACTGCTGCGAATGCCGCGAGGACGTCCCTCATGTCTGTGTCGCCCTTCTCAATCTGGGCGGTATCCACGACCTCGCCGCCGAGAGCGCGGAACGCACTGCCAAACGCGGTGGTGATGCCCGTGGTGTACGGGTCGCCGTCGTTGATGGACACCATGCGCTCGAGACCCAATTCATTGTATGCGAAGTCGGCAACCGCTTGCCCCTGATAAAGGTCGTTGTTCGCGGTGCGGAAATAGCCGGGGTGGTAGTCGGGACTCGCGTTGCCGGCGAGGTCGGAGGTGAGCGCAGGCGACGTGTTGGACGGCGAGACCATCACCAGACCTGCCGCGCTGAGGAGCGGCGAGGCTGCCACCGCCGAGCCAGAACACAATGTGCCGACGACGCCCACTACCCGCGGGTCGGCGATGACCCTTTCGGCGCTTGTGCGTCCGCCCTCCGGCGAACACATGGCGTCGATTGACTCATCGAGTTCGATCTCGTGACCGTGGATGCTGCCGAAGTCTCGGATAGCCAGCTCGATGCTGTGTCGCAACCATGCAGCGAACGGATGTGCACGGCCTCGCCCTCGCCAACTTCGACCGCGCCGAGCGGCCCGGCCTCAAAACTGCCGGGCGACCCAGCCCCCAAGCTGCCGACCGGATCGTCTCCTCCGCACGCTGCCAAGAGACCCGCCAGCAGCACGACGTGAAACATCCTGATCGCATTCCTCATTGTCGTAACCCTTCTGGTTGAGTTGTCCAGCGGCGTAAGGTACAACGGTCTGTCGTTGTGAGGCGGTCGTGTCGCAGTTTGAAATCCTTACTCTACGAGAGATGCTCCAGGTGCAGGGTGCAGTGCTCGTTCGGCTGCCCGTTCAGCGTGAACTCGAGGCCGGTTTCTTCGTCGACCGCCACGCAGTCCTGATGGACCGTAACCGGAGATAGGCTCACGCCAAGCTCTTCGGTCTCTGTGTCTCCGGCAATATGGGTCGGACCGCTGGGGCTCACGGATCCTCCGAAGGGAGAGAGTAGATCGACTGCCACCGTCATCGCTCGCCGTCAGCGTTCCGCAAGCAGATCGAGTACAATGCTTGCATCCCCCTGGCGCACGCTTACGGATATAGCCGCGCGCTCGGAATGCGCGCGGGCCAGCAATGGGTGGTGCGCCTCGGGGCACAGGATAGGCGCCGGGGACGAACGGTGTCGAGATCGCGGGCGACCGTATACTGCCCGAAGTGTAGCGAGATCGAGCCGGTGCGGCCTGGTCACATCATCCTCCGCTCCCGGCAGGTCACTGGAGGCGTATCGTGTCAAACTTCACCTACAGCCTCTTTGCCATCGACGTCGCGATTCTCATTGTCCTACTGGCGGGCGTGCTCTGGTCCATTTCGGTCCCCGGCAAACGGATCTGGCCGCCGCCGCGGCTGCGTTCCTGGCAGTGGGTTCTGACGTGGACCTGTTACTCGGCCGTCTGCGGGCTCAACGTGGCCCTCCTCTTCCTGGACTGGAATGCATGGCGGTTCCCGAGCGATCTCCGGTTCGTCGCGGGAATACCTCCGGTACTGCTCGGAGGACTCATAGCCGTTTGGGGCGTCATCACCCTTGGCGGGAACAACAGCGCCGGGCTCAAGGGCGGCTTCGTGTTGGCTGGACCCTACCGGTTCACGCGGAATCCGCAGTACGTGGGTGACATCATGATCTTCGTCGGTGTGAGCCTTATCGCGAACTCCTTCTTCCTGTGGGTCGCTCACGCGCTGCTCAGCTTCGTATTCGTCCTTGCACCGATCGCCGAGGAACGCTGGTTGGAGCAACAGTATGGAGAGGCGTACCGCGAGTATCGACGAGCCACGCCTCGGTTCTGGCCTCGGTCGCCCGGAGGGCGGACATGATCGCTGAGTGCTTTATTGAGGCGTGGAACTACCGGGGGCAGCGGTGGGAGCCTTCGTCTGCCGGACTCAGGGGTTGATCGCTCAATAGCCGGTCGGTGGACGTCTTCTACGGTCTCATGGATTCGCGCTCAGAAAGAAGGGGTCCGATGGGGGGATCACCGTGGATTCGTCAGGCGTAAGTATATAGCTAACGTCACCTTATAAGATGTCTGGCGTAGCCGATATCGTGCCCGTACCCCGCGATCCTCGCCCTGCTTCCGGTGCCCCTGCCGGGCCGATATGTTAGACTGGTTGCCAGCGCTCGGCTTGGGCGAACGTAAGCTCTAGGGCTCCGAAGAGTTCCCTGGAGAGTAGGTTGCCAAGGGAAGGCGAGGCCCGGCAGAGGCACGCACTCGGGCGCGAGTGCGTGGCCGGTCCCCAGGTTCCGGTGCGGGCTGGCAGGGATCTGTCAGGCCGGGGCGAGTCGCTGGGGGACGTGTCGTAGAGCTGGCCGCCTTACGTGCGGAGGAAGGGGTGTCATGAGGATCATCACCAGGACCGCGAGGCTGATTCGGTCCGTCATCAACGGGCTCCTGGGCCGGGCCGAGAACCCGGAGAAGATGCTCGATCAGCTGATCCTGGATATGCGCGACCAGCTCGTGATGGCGAAGCGGGAGGTTGCGGGCGCGATCGCGGACGAGAGGAAGCTCCGTGCCCAGGCCGAGGGCGAGGTGACGCAGGTGCGCGACTGGGAGAGGCGCGCGGTCCTCGCTGTCCGGGAGGAGCGGGACGATCTGGCGAAGCAGGCGCTCCTTCGGCAGAAGGAACACGCCGAGCGGGCGGTCGAGCTTCGCCAGACGTGGGAGTCGCAGGCGAGCGAGGTCGAGAAGCTCAAGGCCTCCCTCAAGGAGCTTGGCGAGCGGATCGAGGAGGCCGGGCGGCGGCGAAATCTCCTCGTCGCGAAGCAGAAGCGCGTGCAGGCGCAGAAGCGGATCCAGGAGACGATTTCAGAGCTCTCCGACGACTCCGCCTTCGGCGCATTCGACAGGATGGCGGAGCGGATCGAGGAGGAAGAGCGCCGCACCCTCGCCGTGGGCGAGGTGTCGGAGGCGGTCAGCGGGGACTCGCTCGAAGAGGAGTTCTCGCGGATCGAGTCGGGGGAGGAGGTCGGCGACCGGCTCCTCGCGCTCAAGCGGGAGATGGGTCTCTTCCCTCCCGTTCCCACCGGAAAAGAGGCTCCGCCGCAACTTCCCGCCGGGGAGGCGAAGCCTGCCAGCGCACCCCTCGCCGAGGAGGTCGAGATCGCGGAGGAGGAGCTCCTCGAGGAGTTTGACCGGCTGGGCAAGGGGCGCGGCAACTAGAGCCGAGGAGGCTCCGATGGATGTCGTATACCTGAACGGGGCGTACCTCCCCCGGTCGGAGGCTCGCGTCCCCGTCGACGACCGCGGATTCGTCTTCGGCGACGGGGTCTACGAGTTCACGCCCCTGTACGGGGGCCGGAGCCTTCGGTTGGGGCGTCGGCTCGAGCGGCTTCGACGTGGTCTCCGGGCACTCCGGATGGACTACGACGTCGGCGAGGTTCCCGGTATCTACGAGGGGCTGGTCAACCGGAACCGTCTCGCGGAACGCGAGGCAGCGGCGATCTACATCCAGGTGAGCCGGGGCGCCGCGCCCCGGGCCCACGCATTCCCGCGCCCGACGGTCGCCCCCACGGTCTACGCGTTCCCGGTCCCGCTCCCCTCCCTCACGGCGGAGCAGTGGGCGGGGGGCCTCACCGCAGTGACGGTGCCGGACACCCGGTGGGGGCGGGTCGATCTGAAGACGCTTCAGCTTCTCCCGAATGTCCTTGCCCAAGAGGTGGCCGTCAGCGCGGGGGCCGACGAGGCGATCCTGGTACGCGACGGGCTCGCACTCGAGGGGGCGCGGAGCAACCTCTTCGTGGTTTTGGACGGGGTGGTCCGGACGCACCCGACCTCGAATCAGATCCTTCCCGGTATCACGCGCGAGATGATCCTCGAGCTGGCGGCGGGGAGGGGGTGTGCGGTCCGCGAGGTCCCAACCCCCGTAGAGGCACTTGCCGACGCCTCCGAGGCCTTCATGACGGGGAGCAGCACCGAGCTCAAGCCCGTCCGTCGGATCGATGGTCGGGACGTGGGCGACGGTGCACCGGGCCCCGTGGCGCGGGAGCTCTTCGAGGCCTTCCGGGAGGCGGTGGACACCGAGCTCGGAGGGAGGTGAGGAGCGCCCGCTTCAGCGCCGGATCGGCACCCCCGCCCGGTAGCTCTGGAGGTGGAGCGAGAAGGAGCCTAGGAGCGGAACTTTCGAGCTGAGCCTCACGAGGAGGCGCCGGTCATCGTCGGTGAGGTAGATCTCCGCCTCTCCCCCCTCGCCGAAGAGCCCGCGCGCCTTGATGATCGGCCGGACGACGATCGTCTCGAAGGTGCCCGCGGGTACCTCGATCGTCTCTTTTCGGAGGACGTGCAGGATCACCGGGTTTCGGTCCGCGATGAAGTAGCGGTCGAGCGAGTAGCTCTCCCCGACCTCGAGGGGGAGGGAGCGCACGTAATAGATGAAGGAGATGTCATCGAGGGGGAGCTCGGCGATCATCTCCTCGCTCTCTCCCGTGTCGAGCCGGTCCCAGTACCCCGCCTTCGGGTAGATCTCGTAGTGGCGATCCGCGCGGTAGCCGACCTCCCGCACCTTCTTGAGCGAGCGGAGGGTGGCGAGCGTCTCCACGTCGATCCACGACTCGAAGTGATCGTCGACCCGCGCGAGGGGGACCCCGCCCTCGATCCGCCACGAGATGTGGTACGAGGGCCGGCTCCGAACCGGCTCGACGGTCACGACCTGCATGATCGCCCCCCCGACGGAGAAGGGGCCGAGCTTCACCTCGTACTCGGACTGCTCGCCGGGGCCGAAGGGGACTTCCGCTAGCGTGCTCCGGACGCGTTCGGGCGAGGGTATGCTGCTTCCCCTGCTACCCGGCCCCTGCGCGTCGACGGGGCGCGTGTGGGCGATGAGGAGCGCGGCTCCGGCGAGGGCGTAGACGACCCGGTGGGGGGGGAGGCGCCGTTGCCTGCCTCCGGGCGCGCTCGTCGTTTCCGCTGCCCTTTCCATCGCTCTCCCTTCTCGGGCGGGCGCTCCCGCCGCCCCGCCGCCCGCGCCGTCCCCTAGGGGTAAATCAGGCTACTCTCCCGGAGCGAGCCGAATCGATCGAGCGCTTCGCTCCACTCCGCCACGAGGGTGTCCGGGGCGAGGCCCGCCTCGATCCCGCTCCGAAGCCGGGTGGAGCCGGCGAGCCTGTCGAAGTGCCCGACGTTCCACTCCCACCGCTCCCCGGCGATCCGCCGTGCCTCGACGAGCATTGCGACCGCGGTCGTCGTCGGGTCGTAGCTTCCCGGATCCGTCACCTCGAGTCGTACCCCGCGAACCTCCGTGCGGTCGAACTTCCCGTCGCCCGGATCCTGGGGGACGAAGCGTGCCGGGTGGAAGCGCACCCCGCGAAGCCCCATCCTGGAGAGGCGCCCGGCGAGGAGTTCTCCGTCGAGCCACGGGGCTCCGACCCACTGGAATGCGCGCTCCGTGCCCCTCCCGACGGAGAGGTTCGTCCCCTCGAAGAGGCAGGTGCCGGAGTAGTGAAACGCGCTCTCGAGGTCCGGAAGATTCGGCGAGGGCCGGCGCCACGGGAGCCCGGTATCGGTGAAGTGCATCTCCCGCCGCCAGTTCTCCATCGGGACGACGGTCAGCTCCGCCTCCACCCCGAAGTGGTCGTGGAAGAGCCGGGCGAGCTCCCCGGGCGTCATCCCGTGGCGCATCGGGAGGGGGTAGAGGCCGACGAAGGATGCGAAGGCCGGATCGAGGACATTCCCCTGCACGAGATCTCCCCCGACCGGATTCGGGCGGTCGAGGACGACGAAGCGGATCGAAGCCTCGCCCGCCGCCGCCATCGCGAGCGCCATCGTGTAGACGTACGTGTAGTAGCGGGCCCCGATGTCCTGGATGTCGAAGAGGAGGACGTCGATTCCCTCGAGCATCGCCGGGGTGGGACTCCGCGTCGCGCCGTAGAGGGAGTAGACGGGAAGTCCGGTCGGCGCATCCACCGTATCGTCGATGAGGGCGCCGGGGGGTGCCGTTCCGCGAATCCCGTGCTCCGGTGAAAAGAGGCCGACGAGTTCGATCTCCGGGTGCCCGAAGAGGAGGTCGATCGACGGGGTGCCGTCCGCCGAGATCCCGGTGTGGTTCGTGACGAGCCCGACCCGGCGGCCCTCGACGAGGTGGAGCGAGTCGGCAAGGAGGACGTCGATCCCGGGCCGGGTCCCCTGGCGGGGTACTCGAAGCTCCGCGGGGCCGGGCCCCGGGAAGGAACGCGTGCCCGCGGCGAGGGCGAGTCCGAGGAGGAGCAGTGCGCTCCCTCCCGCCCAGGCGCGGTGCGCGGATTGTCGCCTCATCTCTATTCTCCTAGCTTCACCCCGGCTCCTGATCCGAACATCGGCGCCCCGCTCCGCACGGTCAATCCAGGGGCGGAGACAGCGCCCAATCGCGGGAGATCCCCCATGCTGCGCCCGACTCTCACCGAGTGGCCGCCGGAGAACTCGCCCGGCCCGGGGCCCGTGTCCGGCCGGGCCCCCTCGGGCAGGCGGGGGCCGTGACGGGGGCGCGTGCAGTGCGGGTCCTCGGCCTCCTCGCCGCCCTTCCCGTCCTCTCCGCCGGGTGCGCACCGGGCGCCCCCCCCCCTCCGCCCGAGGAGGCCGAATACCGTCCCTACCTCGTCTCCGAGCTGGACCGGGAGGCGGAGCGGTGGGTCGAAGGCACCCTCGAGGGGCTCACCCTAAGAGAGGCGGCCGGCCAGCTCGTCTTCCCTTGGATCTCGGGTGCGTACGTGGCCGACGACGATCCCGAGTTTCTCGAGGTAGTCGAGTGGGTGGATCGGTGGGGGATCGGCGGGGTCGTGATCTCGATCGGAACACCGTACGCGTACGTGGCGAAGCTCAATCGCCTCCAGGCGAGGGCTGCCGTTCCCCTCCTCGTGACCTCCGATTTCGAGAACGGGGGCCCGGCGATGAGGCTCAATCACACCTACGCTCTCCCGAGCCTCCTCGCCCAGGGGGGTGGCACGAGCTTTCCTCCGACGATGGCCTTCGGCGCCGTCGGGGACGAGGCCGAGGTCGAGCGGTTCGCGCGGATCACCGCGCTCGAGGCCCGCGCGGTCGGGGTGCACATGAACTTTGCGCCCGTCCTCGACGTGAACTCGAATCCCGAGAATCCGATCATCAACACCCGCTCCTTCGGCGAGTCGCCCGAGGAGGTCGCGAGGCTCGGGAGGGCGTATATCCGGGGCGCCCGCGCCGGCGGGATCCTGACGACGGCGAAGCACTTCCCGGGCCACGGGGATACGCAGGTCGACTCCCACCTCGAGCTCCCGGCGATCCGGGCCGACCGGGCGCGCCTTGACCAGGTCGAGCTCGTCCCCTTCCGGGCGGCGGTGGAGGAAGGGGTCGATGCGGTGATGACGGCGCACATCTCCGTCCCAGGGGTCCTCGGCGAAGGTGCCCCGCCGGCCACGCTTTCCCCCGAGTTCATGACGGAGCTCCTCCGCGAGGAACTCGGCTTTCCGGACCTCCTCTTCACCGACGCCCTCCGCATGGGCGCGATCACGGCCGGATATGGAGCCGGGGAGGCGGCGGTCCTCGCATTCGAGGCGGGGTCGGACGTGATCCTGATTCCGGAGTCGGTTCCGGCGGCCGTCGAGGCGATCGTCGAGGCCGTCGAGGCGGGGCGGATCTCGCGGGAACGCCTCGACCGCTCCGTCCGCCGGATCCTCGATGCGAAAGCGAGGGTCGGGCTCGAGCGGGATGCCACCGTCCCGCTCGAGGCGGTCAGTGCGAGGGTGGGGACGGACGAGCACCGCGAGGCGTCCCGCGAGGCGGCGTCCCGCTCGATCACCCTCGTCCGGGATCGCGACGCGCTCGTGCCCCTTGATCCGGCGCGCTACCGGAGGGTTCTCAGCGTGACGTACGCCCCCCGGACGAGCCTGATGGCAGGACGCGAGTTCAACGGGGTCCTCTCCGGGCTCGTCGCCGAGTTGCGGAGCGCCCGGGTGGGACCGGAGACCCCGGATGATGAGTGGGCGGGGCTCCTCGCCCGGGCGGAGGGCTTCGACGCCGTCCTCGTGAGCGCATACGTCGCCCCGCAGGCGGGGGCGGGCACCGTCGCGCTCCCGGATCCCGTCGCGGAGTTCATCACCGCCCTCGACGAGAGGAGCGCCGTCGTGCTCATCTCCCTCGGGAACCCTTACCTCCTGAGCGCGATGCCCTCCGTCGGGAGCTACCTCCTCGGGTGGGGCGGTCGCGAGGTCTCCCAGCGCGCGGCGGCGCGGGCCGTGGCGGGAGCGGCGGCGATCGGGGGCCGCCTCCCCGTGAGCCTCCCCGGGCTGCACGAGCGGGGCGAGGGCCTCCGCAGGGACGCGATCCCCGAGGTCGCCGCGCTCGAGGAACGCCGAACGGATCTCCTCGACGAGGCGGGACTCCTCCGGGACGCGGGCAGCGAGCCGCGGGCGGGTGAGCCCGCAGATACGGTGCCGGACGAGGTGGGGCTCGTCCTCCCCCCGCCGGTGCCGCAGGGGGGGCCTGCGCCGGAGAGCTGGCGGGGGCTCGCGGTATCCCCGCTCGAGACCGATCCGGCACGCGTCGGGATGGACGCCACCGTCCTCGAGGAGCTCGATGCATACGTCAGCTCCGCGATCGCCGACTCCGTGGCGCCTGGGGTCGCGCTCGCCGTGGGCCGGAGGGGCCGGCTCGTCCGGCTCCGCGGGTACGGGCGCCTCGATTGGGACCGCTCGAGCACCGAGGTCACGCCCTACTCCCTCTACGACCTCGCCTCCCTCACGAAGGTGGTCGGGACGACGACGGCGATCATGCTCCTCTCGGAGGAGGATCTCATCGAGCTGGAGGCACCCGTCGTCCGCTACCTCCCGGACTTCGCCCTGACGGATGAGCGAAAGGCCCGGGTCACGATCCGGGACCTCCTCCTCCACCGCGGTGGGCTTCCCCCGTTCATCCGTTACTTCGAGGAGTTCTACGGGCTCGAGCCGGTCCGCCGCGCCGCGCTCGAGACACCGCTCGAGCTTCCCCCCGGCTCCGAGACGATCTACTCCGACATCGGGTTCATGACGCTCGGATGGGTGGCGGAGAGGGCGAGCGGCCTCTCCCTCGACACCTTCCTCGAGCGCCGCCTCTTCCGCCTCCTCGGAATGGCGGATACCGGGTTCAACCCGGATCCGGCGGAGCGGGCGCGGATCGCCCCGACGGAGCGGGACGAGGCGTACCGGGGCCGCCACGTCGTCGGCGAGGTTCACGACGAGAACGCGTATGCACTCGGGGGCGTCTCGGGCCACGCCGGCCTCTTCTCGACGGCCGCGGACCTCGCGGTCTTCGGCGCCCTCCTGGCAAATGGGGGGATGCTCGAGACGTGCGGCTTCGAGGCAGGGAGCGGCGTGCCGTGCGGGGCGAGGAGCGTTTCGGTGCGAAACCGGATCCTCCCGGAGGAGACGCTCCGGGCCTTCACGACCCGCGCCTCGAGTGAGTCGAGCCGCGCCCTCGGGTGGGACACGCCCTCCGAGGGGTCCTCGTCCGGCGATTACTTCAGCTCGCGCTCCTTCGGGCATACGGGTTTCACCGGCACGTCGATCTGGGTCGACGCTGAGAACGAGCTCTTCGTGATCCTCCTGACGAACCGGGTGAACCCGACGCGGGAGAACACCCGCCACGTGCCCTTCCGCCGGAGGGTCCACGACCTCGCCATCGCCGCGATCTCGGATCGCGACGTGGCGCCCCGCGACGCCGGATGACGGCCCTCGACTGGGCCGTCATCCTCGCCTACTTCGCCCTTGCCACCGCTATCGGCGTCTCGCTGACCCGTCGCGGGGGGCGCTCCGTCGCGGACTACTTCGTCGGCGGCCGGGCTCTCCCGTGGTGGCTCGCCGGCACCTCGATGGTGGCGACGACCTTCGCGGCAGACACCCCCCTTGCCGTGACCGAGCTCGTGGCCCAGTACGGGGTCGCGGGCAACTGGCTCTGGTGGAACATGGTGATGAGCGGGATCCTCACCGTCTTCTTCTACGCTCGGTTGTGGCGCCGGGCGGGCGTCCTCACCGACGTCGAGTTCTCCGAGCTTCGCTACGGGGGGAGGCCCGCAGCCGTCCTCCGCGCCTTCCGGGCCGGGTACCTCGCGGTCCCGGTGAATCTCATCGTCATGGGGTGGGTGAACCTCGCGATGGTCGAGATCGCCTCGGTGGCGCTCGACATCCCACGGCTCACGGCCCTCCTCGTCTGCTTCCTCCTCGCGGCCGGCTATTCCGTCCTCTCCGGGCTCTGGGGGGTCGTGGTGACGGACTTCTTCCAGTTCGGCCTCGCACTCGGCGGCGCGGTCGTCCTCGCCGTTTTCGCCGTGGGGGCTGTGGGGGGGATCTCCGGCCTCGAGACGGGGCTCGTCGAGGTCTACGGATCGTCGGAGGCGGCGATCGGGCTCCTCCCGGCCCAGGGCTCCGCCTGGATGCCCGCGGTCACCTTCGCCGTCTACCTCGCCATGAACTGGTGGGCCTCGTGGTACCCGGGGGCGGAGCCCGGCGGCGGCGGCTACGTCGCGCAGAGGATCTTCTCCGCCCGGACCGAGAGGGACGGGCTCCTCGCCACCCTCTGGTTCAACGTGGCCCACTACGCGCTCAGGCCCTGGCCGTGGATCCTCGTCGCGCTCGCTTCGACGGTGCTCTACCCGGGCCTCGAGAATCCGCGGCAGGGGTACGTGATGGCGATCATGGATCTCCTCCCGCCCGGCGTCACGGGGCTCCTCCTCGCCGGGCTCGCCGCCGCGTACATGTCCACGATCTCCACCCAGCTGAACTGGGGGGCGAGCTACCTCGTAAACGACCTCTACGCCCGGTTCCTTCATCGGGGGGGTGGAGAGGTCCACCTGATCCGCGTCTCCCGGGCGGCGACCCTCCTCCTCATGCTGGCCTCGCTCGTCGTCACCTACTTCATGAGCTCGATCGAGGGCGCCTGGAGGTTCCTCCTCGCGATCGGGGCGGGAACGGGGCTCGTCCTGATCCTCCGCTGGTACTGGTGGAGGATCAATGCGTGGTCGGAGATCGCGGCGATGCTGGCGTCCCTCGCCGTGAGTCTGACCCTCTGGTTCGGCGCGGGGCTCGATCCGGACGATCCGGGGCAGTGGGCCGGGATCATGATCGTTACGGTCGCGTGCTCAACCGCGGCGTGGCTCGCCGTGACCTTCCTGACCCGGCCCGAGTCGGACGAGGTCCTGGACCGGTTCTACCGGAGGGTGCGGCCGGGAGGGCCGGGGTGGAGAGGGGTCTCCGCGCGACTCGGCTACGGCCGGGAGGAGATCGAGGGAGGGGCGCTCAACTGGACGAACTGGGTGGCGGGGGTGGTGGCCGTCTACTCGGCTCTCTTCGGCACGGGGAAGCTGATCTTCGGGGCGTGGGGCGAGGCCGCGGGCCTCCTCGCCCTCACGGCCGTCGCCTTTGCCTGGATTGCCCGGAACCTGCGCGCCCTCCCTCCGGATCGCGCGTCCGGGCCCGGCCCGGCGGCGGGAGCCGAGCCCGGAGGAGCGCCCGTCGGGTCGCCGCACTCCCCATGGATGCCCTGAGAGGCGCGGCCCGCCTTCGCCCGCCTCGAGGAAGGGGCGTCGAGCGTCCCCTACGACATCACTCGACGAGCCCGTTGCCTGATCAGCGCACCGGGAAGAAGATCTCCGTCCGCCACTTCGATGGGTCCGGCTCGGCGCCCGGGTCGGTCACGTAGACCTCCCAGGCCGGGCCGGCGCCTTCGAGTCCCTCCGACTCCATCCAACGCCATAGCCCTGACCACGTCTGGCCAAGGCCGTCGTACGGGCCGAGGTGGGTGACGGTCGCGGCCCTGCCGGCGGGAAGCTCGCCCGCCTGGACGCGGCCCGCGCCGACCATCGGCGACGCGACGGGAATCGCGCACTCGAAATCCATGGTGTCACCCGGTGGGGAGTGGTAGATCGCCAGAGGCATCCCCGCCACTTCCCCGCCGGTCCCCTGGATGTAGCCGTGCACCTCCCCGAAGAGCGGCCCCATGACATTCCCGAGCTCGCTCATCGGAGCGGTGGTCCGGATCCCCACGATGGGCTGCGCTTCGAGGACGGTCGTCTTGCACTCCGCTTTCACCGCCTGCCTCCTGATGTTTCTTGTCTGCCAACGGCGACGGGCGAAGCCGCGCGCCGGAACGTCCGATGATACATTTTCGCTGTGAACGCGAATTGGAGCAGGACGCGATCGACGTGTCAACGTCGGTCGCACGCCCCAGGGCCTCTCGGCCTTGCGGTGATTCGGTACTTCCGGTTAATGGATTCCAACTGCACCCAAGAAAAGGACCAGACTGTGGACGATCAGGCTATTCATCGGAGCCCGGCAGTCGTCGAGGAGCTGCTCAGGGCGACTGAGGAGGCAGGCTTCAGCATGGCGTCCGAACCCAGGACAGGCTCGCTTCTGAGCACGCTTGCAGCATCGAAGCCAGGAGGAAGGCTTCTGGAGCTGGGTACCGGCACCGGGATGGGAACCGCCTGGCTGCTGTCGGGAATGGACCCCACGGCCACGATGGACTCGCTGGACAACGATGCGGTCGCGCTGGGCATCGCACGTCAGCATCTGGGCCACGATCCTCGGGTGAGCTTCCACCTGATGGATGGCACCGAATTCTTGGTGCGGTGTGAGACCCGGACATACGATCTGATCTATGCTGACACCTGGCCCGGAAAGTTCACCGACCTGGATCGAGCTCTATCTATCCTAAAGGTCGGAGGGACCTATCTGATCGATGATCTTCTGCCGCAGCCATCCTGGCCTGAGGGCCACGCGGATCGGGTGCCTCCCCTGATTGCCGATCTTGAAAGTCGCGAGAACTTCGCCATGACCAAGCTCTCGTGGGCCTCAGGGCTCATCGTCATGGTTCGGACCTCCTACGGACCCTCTAGCACCGTACAGGGTCGGCCCGTGGATAGCTGAGCTTCATCGCGCGGGGATCCCCTACCTCATTGCCGTCCCGGTCCGTCGAGCGTTCACCCGCAGAGCGGCATGATTGAACCGATGGAGTGGACGCCCCGTTGTACAGAGGATCGGGACCGATTCACGACTTCATAAAAGACCCCCCATCGTTGTCGTTTCGGCGTCCAGATGAAGATGCGCAGTCGTATGCGCGGACAACGAAGAGCGATGAACTTCGCCGCAAGGACACGGCGCGGCTCAGCAGGTGTGCAAGAGTGGACGTCTCCAGAGCTGGAGTATGCGGGGTCTCCTACAGGGGGTTTTCGCTCATGACCGGTACTCGATCTCTTGAAGTGCGAGGCACGGGGCAGGAAGAACTCGGAATCTTCCGCGATGAAGCGACGACAATGAGCAAATTCACAATCTGCGGCCTGACCCTCCTGTCGCTGGCCGTGGCTCATCCTATTCTCGTCTCCGCCCAAGACGAGCACGACCTGCTCTTGCGCGAGATCTACCAGGAATTGGTCGAGATCGACACGAGTCCCTCTGGGAGCACAGCCCCAGCGGCGGAAGCCCTGGCGGCCCGACTGAGCCGGGAGGGGTTTCCTGAGGAGGACGTACATGTTCTCGGAAACAGGCCGGAGAGGAGCAATCTGGTCGCGCGGCTGAGAGGACGGGGGACCCAACCCCCAATCCTTCTGCTCGCACATCTCGACGTGGTCGAGGCCCTCAGAGAGGACTGGACGTACGATCCGTTCACACTGAGCGAGATCGGTGGGTACTTCTACGGTCGGGGAACGCTCGACGACAAGTCGATGTGCGCGATCTGGATCGCGAACCTCATCCGCCTCAAGAGAGAAGGTTGGATGCCGGATCGCGACATCATCGTGGCGCTGACCGCCGGGGAAGAGCAGGGGGCCGGTGCCGACAATGGGGCCCAGTGGCTCTTGGCCAATCGCCGCGATCTCATCGACGCAGAGTTCGTCCTGAACGAAGGGGGTGGGGGCCAGATCAGGGACGGGGTGCACATGGCCAATACGGTGCAGGCCAGCGAGAAGGTCTACCAGAGCTACACCCTCGAGGTCACAAACCCGGGGGGGCACAGCTCAGTGCCAAGCAGGGACAACGCCATCTATCATCTCGCTGGGGGGCTGGCCCGGCTTGCGGGACACGAGTTTCCCGTCGTGCTGAACGAGGTGACACGCGAGTATTTCAGGCGGATGTCGGACCTTGAGAACGGTCAAACGGCCTCGGACATGCGGGCTCTGATTCAGGATGGTGAGCCGGACGAGTCCGCCATCGAACGGCTCTCTGCGATCCCGGTGTACAACGCGCGGATTCGAACGACCTGCGTTGCGACCCAACTGCAGGCAGGCCACGCGGAAAACGCCCTCCCGCAGACGGCTCGTGCAACTGTGAACTGCCGCGTGCTTCCAGGGTTGCCGGTGGAAGAGGTTCGTGCAACGCTCGTGCGGGTTCTAGACGATCCCGAGATCACCGTGGCGCCGGTCGCCGAGGCGACGGCGAGCCCGCCCTCGCCCCTTGCACCCGAACTCCTAGAGCCCATCCAAGGGTTGACCGAGGAGTTCTGGCCGGGAGTGCCAGTCGTTCCAGAGATGAGCTCGGGGGCCACCGACGGCCTGTTTTTCAGGAACGCAGGGATTCCGGTGTATGGCGTAGACGGGATCTTCGTGGACATGGATGACAATCGGATCCACGGGATGGATGAACGCGTCGGAGTACGGGAGCTGTACGAGGCCCGCGAATTCCTCTTTCGGCTCGTGACGGCGTTGGCCGGGCCGCCTCGGGAATGAAAAGAAGTTCGGGCGAGTTCCTGGCGAGAATACGGGATGCTGGAGATCTAGGAGACGCCTGGAGCTGGCTCGAGGCCCGTCTGAAAGAGCAACAGCGCACCTGCCACGCTGTACGCGCTAGCGCTCTCTAGGGCCCCAGTTCCCCCCGGTAGAACCCCTAAGCGAGCATGTGGCTTGTCACGGTCGGGGGATGGCCGTGAGGCAGAGGTGTCTTCATTGGCCGGGCTCATGCCCGAAGATTGACTTCTTGGCCTCGGCTTCGTCGCGCGTTAGCGGATCAGTTATCGCGGTAGCTATCCACCGGCGGCAGCTGCGCCCCAGAGAGGGTGCCCGGTGGTGTCTCTCCGGCTACGACTTCATGCTCGAGCGTCCCGATGCCTTCGATCGTGGCCTCAATTCTCTCGCCCGGCTCGAGATAGCCGCTTCGGACCCCAGATTCAAAGCCTGCGAAAGAGGTGCCGCCCGTCGTCCCGCTGTTCAGCACGTCTCCGGGATACAGGGTGATCAGCGACGAGGCGTACTCCATCAGCTCCCACACGTTGAAGATCATGTCGCCGGCCCTCGCCTCCTGGACCGTTACGCCGTCGATGGTTAGTACCTGGTGCAGCCGCTCCATGGGATCGCCGTAGAACTCTTTGGGCACGATCCAGGGACCCTGGGGCGCGAAGGTGTCGTGCCCCTTCCCAACGAACCAATCGGATCCGGAACCGAACCCGCCCTCCGGCCGCCCACCCCGGTCGGAGATGTCGATCGTCACCATGTAGCCGAAGACGTAGTCCGGTGCGTCCTGGGCTGGAATGTACTTGCCGGTGCGGCCAATGACCGTGCCAAACTCGATCTCCCAGTCGGTCCGAGTCCGCCCGTCGGGGATGACGATGTCTTCACCGGTCCCGATCACAGCACCCCTCGTAGGTTTGAGGAAGAGGTAGGGGACGCCGCGATTCGCCCGTCGCTCCCGGTTCGACGCTTCGAGCTCCGCCTCGGTGCAGCCCTCGCAGATGTGCGTGTAAAAGTTGCCAGCCGCGTTCATGATCTTGCCAGGATACTGAATCGGCGCCTGCGTATCGACGTCATCCAGATCGTGGATGAAGCTGGGACGGCTACTCCCCGCGAGCATTTCGTCCCCGACAAGGTGGTTGACGATCTCGTACAGTCGAGACTTGAGGCCGTACTCGTACAGCCCGATGAGCTGGAGCATGTCCTCGGGCATGGTCATCTCGGGAAAAGCGGGGTCTTGCTCGAGGTTGTCGTTCGCCGCATCGATCTCGACGACGAGTTGGTCTCGGAGGACCAGACCCACCGCCTGCACCCCGTCGATCTCGAACGTGCCCACATAGAATGGCTCGGCACTTTCCATCGCTTGGGCGGAAACCTGCATCGGGGCCAGCGCCAGCAAGAAGGCGCCTACCAGTGGGATGGATGCGAAGCGCATGAGACTCCTCCATCAAGTGCATGCTCGGTGCTGTGGACGGGCGAGCCTTACACCTAGACGGCCGCGAGCGAACTGTCAAACCGGGCGAAGACCCGTTGAGGGCACTCGGATTGGGCCGCAAGCGATCAGCGGTTGGGTGGGTGTGGCTCGCCTTTCCTCAGCTCGGTCGGCACATTGACCGTCCAGCTCCAGTCGCAAATTGCGACCGTGCAAAGGAGGGGACTCTGGACCGCAAGATCTTTCTTATCGGCGCGGGACTGGTGATTTCCGCGGCTGCGTGCATGCCGAGCGGACCGACCGGATCAACCCCGGTCCTCCCTTCGCTGGACTACGAACGGTACGAACTCGCAAACGGGCTAGATGTCGTGCTCCATGTGGATCGATCCGATCCGGTCGCTGCCGTGGCGATGACTTTCCACGTCGGCTCGGCGCGCGAGGTCGAAGGGCGAACAGGATTCGCTCACCTCTTCGAACACCTTCTTTTCCTCGACTCGGAGAACGTCGGGCCCAGCGGCTTGGATCAACTGATCACCCGAATCGGCGGTTCGATGAACGGAACCACGAACCGCGACCGCACCAACTACTTCGAAGTCGTCCCTATCGATGCGCTCGAGAAGGTCCTCTGGGCGGAATCGGACAGACTTGGTTTCTTCATCAATACGGTCTCGGAGTCCGTGATCGCGAAGGAGAAGCAGGTCGTCAAGAACGAGAAGCGCCAGCGGGTGGACAATCAGCCGTACGGCCATTCCAACTCAGTCATCGACGAAGCGCTCTACCCCATCGGGCATCCATACCGATGGCAGGTGATTGGTTCTCTTGCCGACCTGGACGCCGCCTCCCTCACGGACGCTAGAGAGTTCCATTCCCGCTGGTATGGGCCGAACAACGCGACGATTGTCGTTGCGGGTGATCTAGACGTCGCGGAGACCAGGGCGTGGATTGAGAAATACTTCGGGGAGATCCCGGCTCGCGAGATCCCAACGGTGCCGGAGCCGCCTTCGGTTCGACTTGGGGAGACCGACCGCCTCTTCCACGAGGACAACTTCGCCCGGCTGCCCGAGCTCACACTGGCGTGGCCCACCGTTCCGCTCTTCCACCCGGACTCCTACGCGCTGAATTTCCTCGCGGATGTACTGGCGGAAGGCAAGGCCGCGCCGCTCTATGAGGTCTTGGTCGAGGAAGAGGAACTCGCACCGGGTGTGTCTGCATCCAACCGCAGCCAAGAGTTGGCGGGACGATTTACGATCCGGGTCCGGGCGCACGCCGGAGTCGACCTTGACGATGTGTACGCGGCTGCTGAATCGGCCTTTGCGCGCTTCGAGCGGCAGGGTGTGTCTGCAGACGAACTGGAAAGGGTCAGGGCCCGAGCGGAGGCACGCTTCTACGCCGGGCTGGAGAGCACACTCGACAAGGCCTTCAACTTCGCTCGGTACAATACATTTGCCGGGTCTCCAGGCTACGCGGAGAAGGACATCGCGCGACAGCTGGGCGTGACCGGCAGTGACATCGTGCGAGTCTACGAGGCCTACCTCCGAGGCCGACCGTTCGTGGCAGCCAGCTTCGTTCCGAGGGGGCAGGCCGACCTCGCACTCCAAGCCTCGCGGCGGGCCGGAGTGGTCGAGGAGCCGATCGTTCCCGGAGCGGGGGAGGAAATTCCGGCAATCGGCCGGGGGGCGGAGCGGACGCCGTCGGCGATCGATCGAACACGGGAGCCCCGATACGGCGCACCCTTCGCGATTTCTGCACCGGCCGTATGGGGTGACACGCTGAGCAATGGGCTCACAGTTCTGGGTGTGGAAGACTCGGAGTCGCCGCTCGTCCGGTTCGAGCTCCAAATGAGGGGGGGGCACCTGCTGGAGGATCCCGGCCGCATCGGTGTGGCCAACCTCCTGGCCCAAACGATGACCGAGGGGACGGCCGACCGGACCCCGGCCGAGCTGGAACAGGCGATCGACCTTCTCGGGGCTACCATCCGCGTGTCCTCCGGACCAGAGACCTTCGTCATGCAGGGCTCCGCGCTGGCTCGCAACTTCGAGGCCACCATGGCGCTGCTCGAGGAAATACTACTGGAGCCGCGTCACGACCCCGAGGCATTCGAGCTCGCCAGGCAACGGGTGATCACCTCGCTGGGTCAGCGTTCGGCGAACCCGAACGCGATCGCCGGGGACATCTACAATCGCCTCCTCTACGGTGACCACGTCCTGGGGTCGAATCCCCTCGGCTCGCCCGAGTCGATCGAGTCGATCGAACTCAATGACTTGGCCGAGTTCCACCGGGACTTCTTGGTTCCCACAGTTGCGGCCTTCCACGTGCTGGGTGACGTGACGCGGGATGATGTCCTCGCGTCGCTTGCCGGGATCTCGGAGCGGTGGGTCGGCACCCCGCTTGAATTCCCCGAGCCAGCGCCGGTTGACTCTGCGGGTGGTCTCTACTTTGTGGACGTCCCGGGAGCCAGCCAGTCCGTCCTCCGCATCGGTCACCTTGCGCTCGCGGAGTCGGACCCCGCCTTCTACCCCGCAGCGGTGATGAACTTCTGGCTGGGCGGGAGTTTTTCTGCGACCCTCAGCAACCAACTTCGCGAAGAAAGGGGGTACACGTACGGCATCTACTCCGCCTTCCGGGGCAGCGAAATACCAGGACCGTTCACCATCTCGTCGGGCGTCCGGTCCAACGTGACATTCGAGGCACTGCAGCTGATCAAGGACATCGTCGAGCGACACGGCCCGGAGTTCGACGCGGAGGACCTTGATGCCACCCAGAGCTACCTCCTCCGTGCAAACGCTCGGGCATTCGAGACGCCAGAGGCCAAGTTGAGGCTGCTGGCCGACATGAGCAGATATGGTTTCTCCGCGGACTATGTGCTCCGACGAGAAGCAATCGTGCGGGCAATGACGGTCGAACGGGTACGGGTGCTCGCGGCTGAGCATCTCGATGTCGACCGCATGGTCTGGCTGGTCGTCGGCGATGCCCGGACGCAACTCAGCAGGCTTCGCGGGCTCGGTCTCGGCGAACCCGTCGCGCTCGACCGTGAGGGCCGGTCCGTCTCGAACGAGGGAGCCTAAGAAGAGCCGAAGACGGGAGCGTCAGCGACGGTTTTCCGCTCCTGGAAACCTGCTCTCCCCCCTCTGGTTCTTGGTGACGAGCTTCCGGATGCGCCGTGCCTCGGCCTTCCGCCCGGACACCCCGTATGAATTTGCGGTTGGCGTCGAACTCGAGAAGCTGCGAGGCCGGTGGCCGTGTAAGACGGTCCGCCGGAGTTCCCTCGTCAGAACACGAAGACGTGTCCCACCGAGTTGATGGCCACACCTGCGATCTCACGGAAGTGGATGTCGTCGGGGAGGCTCAGCGGATTCGGGACCGACTCGAACGGGAGCTCCGGAACGGGCTCTAAGAACACCGGAGTCATCGTCAGAGCGAACAAGACGGCCACAAGCAGCACCCGTCTCGCGAACCACGCCCATCGGGAAGTCGGGGATGACGCCCGCTTGACGGGCGACGGGTGCATCGTACCTGCGATCCGGGCAACCGTGAACATCGCGGCCACGCCCGGCCATGGTGTGACGACCGGACTATGGATTCAGCCAGTAGTTCAGCTTGATCATGAAGATGTTGTCCGGCGCGACCGTGAACATGGCCTCTGCGTCTCGACCGAAGTCGAAGTCCCCCACCCCTGGTTGCGCTCCCACGAAGCCGCGGCCCGAGATGGAGTTCCGCCTACTCTGCTGCCATATGAAGAACAGCGTCGACCCTGGCCTCCACTCCCACCGGAATACTGCGTTCCCGAGCAAGCTTCTACGGCTGAAATCCTGATCAGAGAGCCGGAACCCGGCGGCGACCCCGTCACCATCGGGGTCGACAGAGAAAGCTCCGTCCTCATCGAGTCCGATCGTCCCCACGTCCTCGCCATACACGAGGAAGTCGAAGGTACCAGGGGCGCGGAACTCCTTGAATGCTCCGAAATCGCCCGTGGAGATAAATGGTTCGACGTAGAGCTGGAGGGAGAGCGTTGGTGAGAAGGTCAGATTCACTCGTGTCTCGAGGGACAGCGTATGCTGATCGATCCCCGCAAACACGTAACGAGTCCCGAACGTGCTTGTCGCTTCGACATCGTCGATCTGTGTTACGTACTGGGCTGCCGTGTGGGCCCAGGAGTATGAAGGGCCAACGTCGATCTGGAGTGTCTCGTTGAACCGGGCGCTCAAATCGAGCTGTACGCTCCGCGTCCACCCTCCGCCGTCGTCAGATCCCCATCCATAGTTCGCGCCAGCGACGACAGCTCGTCGGCTATCGGAGTTGACGCTGACGCTGCCCGAGAGCTCGGAGGGGGAGCGGGCCATCGGGCCTCCCCTCGTCAGACGGTCATCGTCCGACGATATGGCGTAGAGCACGCGGGCGGAGAGACTCCAGTAATTCAGGAACTCGATACGGCCGATGTTGTTGATGTTCGCGTACATACGGTCGCCCCCGGAATTCCAGATGCCGTTCGGACCCCCCAAGATCGCCGTCCATGACCTTAGGAACCGGCCCGGCTCGGGTTGGACATATTGGTAGTGCAGATCCATGAGGATCCGGTCGGCATTGGAATGGAATCCGAGGTCGTTCACCTCGTAGCCCGGGCTTACGTAGGCGAAGCCGTGGCGCATCCTTACGTTCCCTGCCTCCTTGCCGGCGTATGCCATCGCGTAGAATCCGGCGAGCGAGGTGGCGGTCGGATCGAACTCCACGTGACTGACGTCAGGCCTCTGATAGTACCGGGTGGAGGACCTCTGGGTACGGGTGATCGCGTCGACCCCGCCGCTCACATAGCTGCCCGAGAACAGGCCGGAAAACAGCCAAACCCGGTCTTGTGACTCATGCGCAAAATCGATCCCCGCAGCGTACGCGGAGGTGTGCAGCCTGCTCGTTATCGCGCCGCTGGACACGTCACGGTTTACCGCCGAGGCGATCATCCCGAACCGTGTTTGTCCGCCTCGGACCTGCCGCCTCAGGCGCCCGACGAAGTAGTTTGCGGCGGGTTCGACGGTGAGGTCCCGCCCAACTTGACTGCCGTCCGTATAGGCGGCGACCTCTCTTGCGGTGACGGCCTCAAGGATCCCGACGGACCAGCCGTCGCCCACTCGTCCGGTCACCTTGGCCGCCGCGGCGATGGTTGTGGCGGTCGGAGTGTCGGAGAACACCGCCTCAGATGGGGGTGCCCCTCTAGGCGGGCGCCCGATCCGGCGAGAGTACACCAACTCCGGACCGGCACCGCTACTTCCCCTTGGCCCCCCCTCGCCGAAGACAAAGATGTCCGCGCCTTCCACAAAGAACGGCCGTCGCTCCGCGTACCTCGTTTCGAACGCCGTGAGGTTGATCACGGAAGGATCCAGCTCGACCTGACCGAAGTCCGGGTTCACTGTACCGTCGAGCGTTACGTTGGATGTGATTCGGTACTTCAGGTCCAAACCCATGTCCGTGAAATGATCCGACCCACTCCGGTACGGGTTCGCGAAGTCCACGCCGGCGGGGGTGTCCAGCTGCAGGAATTCACCGCGCGCCGCGACGTAGGGAAGAAGCTCGAGCCTCCGCCCAGGCTCAACATCGACGAGGCCATCGAGATGCGCGTAGCGTGAGACCCCGGCCCGCTCCAGAAGCGGCGTGAAGGGGAACGTCGCGTTTTCCTGATTTCGGTTGATGTTTCGCTCGATCTGAATCCCCCACACCTGCTGCTCGTCAGGACGAAACCGTAGCTGACTGAAGGGGATTCGCATCTCGACGGTCCAACCCAACTCGGTCACTTCCGTGGCTAAGTCCCAAACAGGATCCCACGAGGCATCACCGCTCCCCGCGCTGTTGGCCGTAACAATCGCGTCGCCCTTGACTCCGGAGGGGTTCGTCCAGAATCTGTAGGCCGTCTCGTGATCGTGATAGCTGTCGAACAGGACCAGAAATAGATCGGAATCACTCAGCGCGGCATCCCGCCGTGCCAGTCGAGTGGTGACGGGATTTCGGTCATCCAACGTCGCACCCACGTAGATCGCGTCGTCGTCGTAGGCCAAGCGCACCTCGGTGCGTTCGGATACGGAAGCACCTTCGAACGGCAAGGTCTGAACGAATTCGGGAACAATAGGCGCCTCGGACCAAACGGCTTCGTCGAGCACACCGTCGATCGAGATCGAGCCACTTTGTCGGACGGCACGCGCACGCGGGGCCCGCGCATGATCATACTCCTCCTCAGCTTCGAGTGTCGCCCCGCCCAGCCCTTCCTCAATCACAACCTGCGCTTGGGCGTCAGGACTCGAGAGCAGGAGGTTCCCAGCCGCCAATAGCAGCGGAGTTCTCCAGAGGGGCGCGTGTGGTGGAGAAGGCATTCGACGTAGGGTGTCTGGTGGAAACGACAGTGCGGGGCCTAAGCTCTCCGGACTGTGCCTCATGGGCAACAGCACACGCCTGACAGCGGTCCGCCCTACCCCTGCGGGGCCCGCTGGGCTGGCTAGGGAGCGGTCCCCGACCCGACGGTGGCTACGGTGGTCGTGGTTGATCGGCTCGCCGCCGAACCGATCCTGGATGATTTCCTCCGGACAGTTTCGGAGCCGGTCCCGGGCCGATGCGGTCGAAGAGAGCCCGCACGGGAGGGGATCCAGCTGTCAGCATGCCCCACATCTCGTCAAAGTTCGCTACCTCCAGATGGCGCGAGACAACATCAACCTCGACGCTGTGAAAACCGCCGTCCTCCATTTCCGCCTTGAAACTTGAAATCTGCAGGATCAGCCAGACTGCATACCTGTGGTGGGGACGGGGGAGGAGGCATGTCGGGAAACGCCACATCCATCGCCGCAGGGAAGAGCCCAAAGCCCTCGAACTTGTCGGGTCCGGCCCACCCGATCACTTCGGCGCGACCGCCGGGGCGCAGGACCCGGAACAGCTCGGGACAGCCCTTCGCCCGATCGGGAAACGGCATCCGGGCAAACCCGCACGCCACGGCATCGAAGCTGGCATCGTCGAGTTCGGGAGATCGACCGTGCATCACCTGGAAGTGGACATTCGTGACGCCGACCCCCCCATCCGCTCCCGCAGCACGCACATCATCCCCGGAGCGAATTCGTTGGCAAGTAGCGACTCCACTCTCGGAAACGGTGCCTCGGCGAGAGCGCCGGAACCGGCACCCACTTCCAACGCTTCGGTACCCGCGTCGACGCCAGGTCGATCGACGAATGTGCCGGTAGACGCCTGCATCAGGAATGGTGCGACCTTCTCAGCGTAACCGCGACCAGCCGCACCCCAGCTTTCAGGCGTCTCCGCTGCTGGTGCAGTTCGCATCGGCGAAAAGGCCTTCCTAACTCAGGCGTTCTTTCGGGCTGCCGCAGCCTTGGCGGCGGAGAGATAGCCAGGTTCGAGATGGAGCAGGTTTGAGATCTTGCGTGTAAGATAGTGCTCGTGCTCGGCGATCTCTCCGTCCGCAAGCACCACACCCCACATTATTTCCGCCAACACCATCTTCTGTTCCGTGTCGTAGCCGTCCCGCAGGTGAGACGTGAAGCGGTAGTGGTCCGGGGTGCTTCGTCGCTCCTTCTCGGCCAAATCCATCAGCCTGCGGCCTGCCTCGGAAGGTAGAGAGAAATGTCGTTCAAGGACGTCCTCGAGGTGTGCACGCTCGGCCGCCGAGAACTCGCCGTCTGCGTATGCCACCTCAAGGAGCAAGGCACACGCAGCGAGGTGGAGCGGATCGACACCGGGTTTGGCCTGCGTCGGGCCTTCCTCGGAATCCGGCTTGGAGCCAAAATCGGAGTCCGGCTTGGAGCCAAAGAGTGAGCGGATCGCCTCGATCAGCATGCTATCGCATATTGGAAGTCGGCTGGATCATCTCGATGTTCACGCCATTCGGTCCTGTGAGGAAGTAGAAGGAGATCTGTCCGTTCACGAAGGTCAGGTTGTTCGACTCGCGGGTGATGTCGCCCCGCTCGCCCCTGAGTTTTCTTCCATCGTCGGGTTGAGATCCAGAGCCCTCCAGCCGAGGTGGCTGCGTGGGTCCAAGCTGTCCCCCATCTTGCCACGCGGACCGGCCGAAGCGGCCAACTGGTTCAACCTAGGTTCAATCTGGGGAGAGGAGCGCCAAGCCGAGAAGCTACGGGAAATGATCGAGGCCCGCGATCCCCATCGAAGCTTACGCCAACCCCCTGCTGCGAGATACCGTCCTCCTCAGGGGCTACCCCAAAGTGCCTATCTCCCCTTCTGTACGCTCCCACTCGGACATGAGATCGACCACCTTTCCTTGTAGGCGGGACCGCTCGTCTTCCAGCGCCCGAACCTCGCCGATTGAAGTGTGTTCGTAGAAGTTCGATTGGCAGAAGAGTTCGTCGATCTCCCGGACCCGGGCCTCGGCCGTCTCGATTCGAGCAATCAGGGCGTCGCGGCTCTCCTGGATCCGTTTCCTCTTCGCCTTCGAGACTCTGCTCCGGCCCTCTCCCCTCCCACCGCCTTCCCGCGTCCTCGACTTCCGCCCCCCGCCCCCGTTGAGCGACGCGTCGGCCGCATCCGCGTTCCCCTTCCTCCGCTTCTCACGCTTGGCCTTGAGAACCACGCGGTCCACATCCAGGTGGTCGTCGCCGCAGAAGTGGACATACTCCTCGTACGTCCCCAGATAGTCGACGATGTCGTCGGGCCTGATCTCCACCACGCGGGTGGCCAGCTGGCTCACGAACCAGCGATCGTGCGAGACCAGCAGGAGCGTTCCCGGGAAGGCTCTGAGTCCCTCGACGAGCGCTTCGATGGATTCGAGATCCAGGTGATTGGTCGGCTCGTCCAGCACCAAAATGTTGGGCCGCTCGATGGCCAGCTTGGTGAAGACCAAGCGTGCTGCCTCACCACCGGAGAGAGCCCCCAGCCGCTTCTTGCCGTCGTCCCCCGAGAAGAGCATGAGCCCCATGCGACCCCGCACGTAGCCGATGTCCTTGTCCGGGCAGAAGTCCCAGACCCACTCCTCGGCCGTGTGCGTCGGGGACTCGAACTGCTTGTTGTGGTCCTGGGCGAAATAGCCCGGATGGGTCTCGTACCCCCACGCCACCTCGCCGTCGTCGGCCTCCAGCTCGCCCATCACGATCTTGAGGAGAGTAGACTTGCCGATGCCATTGGGCCCCATGATGGCCAGACGGTCACCGCGGTTCACGACGAGGTCCACGCCCTTTAGCACCTCGTTGTCCCCGAATGCCTTGGTGACGCCCTTGACCTCGAGCACTTCCTTTCCGCTATCGCGCGTCTGTTCGAATCGGAAGGTCGGGTAGCGCCGCGAGCTGGGCGGCAACTCGTCGAGCGCTTCCGCTTTCTTCTCGATCATGCGGGCCCTGTTCTGAGCCTGCCGCGCCTTGCTCGCCTTTGCCCGAAACCGGTCCACGAACTTCTGGTGGTGAGCGATCTCCCTCTCCCGGGCCACGATGTCCTTCTCCCTGCGCTCTCGCTCTGACCGCTTCGCCGCCAGAAAGTCGCTGTAGTTCCCGTGGTAGAGCAGAATGTCTTGGTAGTCCACGTCCAGGATGTGTGTCGTGACGTTGTCCAGGAATCGGTGATCGTGGGAGATGATCACGGCCGGCCCCGGGAAGTCGCGCAGGAAGGTCTCGAGCCAACGCATGGAGAGGATGTCGAGGTGGTTCGTCGGCTCGTCGAGCAGGAGGACGTCAGGAG
This sequence comes from Longimicrobiales bacterium, assembly GCA_965206975.1. Taxonomy (GTDB): domain Bacteria; phylum Gemmatimonadota; class Gemmatimonadetes; order Longimicrobiales; family Gaopeijiaceae; genus JAAXGI01. Next base: position 1,803,231 of record OZ242253.1, read on the forward strand.
AGCTTGCCAGTACCTGCCCGAGGAGAACCCGAAGCTTGAAACCCCCGGACAGTGTGGACAGGGGGGCGCGGTGGATGTCCGCGGGGAGGCCCAGACCCTCGAGGATCGTGGCAGCCCGGGATTCGGCGGTGTACCCGTCGTGCAGCTGCACGGTCTCCTCCAGCTCGGAGAACCGGTCCGCGTCGAAGTGCTCCTCGCTGTCCGCGAGGAGTGCCTCCTTCTCCATCATGGCGTCCCACAGCTCCGGGTTGCCCATGAGGGTGACCTCGAGGATCTCTTGATCGTCGTAGCGGAATTGATCCTGGCGGAACACCCCCATGCGCAGGCGCTTGGGGATCGCGACCGTACCCGCACTGGCCTCGATGTCGCTGCTCAGGATGTTGAGGAGCGTGGTCTTGCCCGATCCGTTGGCGCCCACGAGCCCGTAGCGTTCACCCGGGTTGAGCTGGAAGGACGCACGTGCGAAGAGCGTCCGGTCACCGAACGACTTTTCGAGATTGGATACGGAGATCATGGGGGGGGAATCTAAACGATATCGGCCGGGTCGGGTCCAGGCCTTCGACGATTGATCTCGAGTTGCCGATGCTGCCAGGTGCCGTCGCCTCCAACTGCGGCTCCGCTCCCGGCGGGCAAAGCAACCGGGACGATCGCCGGTCCCGGGTCGGGCCGGTCCTACTGCTGTGCGATCGTCATCTTACGTCACTAGCGCTCGGACCAGACAGCGAGTTCGTAGCCATCCGGATCCGTGAAGTGGAATCGCTCACCACCGGGAAATGCGAATACCGGCTTGACGATTGTCCCTCCGGCGTCGGCGATCCGGTCCTCGATTTCGGCCAGATCGGCACCGTAAAGCACCACCAAGGGGCCACCGGAGTGCACCGGCCCGCTGGCGTCGAACCCGCCTTTCATCCGGCCATCGGAAAACTCGCAGTAAGAGGGTCCGAAGTCGGTGAAAGTCCAGCCGAAGGCCGTGCCGTAGAACGCTTTTGAACGGCTGATATCAGTGACGGTGAACTCCACGTAGTCGATGCATCGGTCACGGCTGTCATGGTGAACGTTGGCCATTGTGGGTTCCAGGCAGTTGGAATGGGACCCGGCATCCCGTCGTATGACCAGCGGCGATGCCATGGAAGAGTCGCTCGTACCCCTTCATTCGATCACCCAGACGGGGCGAGAATAGACTTCGCTGAAGACGGTGGATCCAGGTCCGCGAAACGGCTCGAACGGTTTAGCTTCGATGCCGATGAACGCCGATGGCGTAGCGACCAGACAGTCGAGCACAGGGTGACCATCGCCCGAGCACGGAAAACGGACTGTTGTTTCAATCGACAAAGAACGGGCGGGCCTTCCCCTCCTAGACAACCTGGCAGCGGCGGCAGCCCGCCCGCCCGATCGAGGAAGAACCCGAAGGCGTTGGCGGCCAGCGCGGCCGAGCATTCGGGTGAATCGGATTTGCCGCTGCCGATCTCATCACCAGGCGCGGCGTCGAGCGCGCCTTGCCACTGTCCTCTCTCGTGGTCAACTGCCAGGTCCATGCCGTCGCACCACACGCCTAGCTGTCCGACAAACTGAGGCCACCTCAGTACGTTGTCTGGGATGTATCTAGGCTTTGACGCGCCCAGGGTTGCACATCGCCTCGGAACCTGTTGACCTTAGCTGACTCTTTGGAAGCGCGAAATCGTCCCTCAGTTTGCAGGCTCGCCCTGCAACTCCGCCGCTACCCGCTCAGCCTCCTCCATCACGCGGAGCAAGTTCCCGCTCCAGATCTTGTGGATCTCCTCTTCCGTGTACCCACGCCTCACGAGCTCAAGAGTGATGTTGAAGGTTTCGGAGGCGTCGTTCCACCCCCCGACCCCTCCGCCTCCGTCGAAGTCGGAACTGATCCCGACGTGATCGATGCCGATCAGCTCCACGACGTAGTCGATGTGATCGACTAGGTCGCTTACGGTCGCAGGTGGGGGAGCAGGCCAGCGGGCGTCGACTTCAGCTAGCCTCTGATTGTATTGCGAGCGACGGTCCGGATCGAGCTCTGCCACGGCGTTGCGGAGAGCGCCCCCACCGCCTGGAAGCTCGAACTCACGCTGCAGCTCTTGGACCGCGCGCCGGCGCTCTGGTGACGGACCTCGCAGGTACGAGGGGAAAGCGACGACCTGCACCACCCCGCCGTTCTCCTTCAGCGCCAGGAGTTGCTCGTCGTCCAAGTTCCTGCTGTGGTCTGCCAGCGCCCGGACGGATGAATGGGATGCCATCACCGCCGCCCTTGAGAGCGCCATGGTTTGTAGGTTTGCCTCTTTCGAGGGGTGGGAGATATCGAGCACGATCCCCCACCGGTTCGCCTCTGCGATGACTTCCCCCCCGAGCGGCGACAACCCGTTCCACCGGTAGCCGTCCGCCTCTCCCGTATTGGAGTCGGCCAACTGGTTGTTGCCGTTGTGGGCAAGAGAGAGGTAGCGTACGCCGAGCTCCGCGAACCTTCCAACGTTCTCGGTGTCCTCACCTAGCGCATACCCGTTCTCCATTCCCAGAAGCGCGACTAGGCGTCCCTGACCGGCAATCCGCCGAACATCCGCGGCCGTGAGGGCGAGGTCGATCCTATCGGGTGCCAACTCGGAAGTCAGGCGGCGAACCGCAAGCACCTTGTCCATTGCCGTGTTGTAGGCCTGGACGTAGCCGGCCGGAGTGAAGTCGTCCCGCTGTCCCTGGAACACCGAAAAGAATACGGCATCCAGTTCACCCGCCTCCATCGAGGGCAGATCCACCTGAGTATCGTCGAGGCCGGACACGTAATTCGGCTGGATTGCAGTGAAGTCATCCGGATCGATATCGACGTGGGTGTCGAGCGCGATCGCTCGCTCGTGGATCACCCGCGCGCGCTCAAGCGTAACCTCCGGGTCGAGCTGGGCAAGCGCCATGGCATCTTGGGCCCTGAGCGGAACGATTCGCGCCCCGGCAAGCCTCGCCGTGGCGCCGAGCGTGGTCTCCATCGCGCTGAACCCGAGCTGGTAGTCCGCGTCGGTGAACGTCTCGAGGATATCCGTCGGACGGTGCCAGTGCGGGTCCGAACCCCTCCCGATCTCATAGAGCCGACGGTTCTCCCGGATGCTCACGGCGGCAACGAGGTTCATGAACGGTGTGGAGTCGGTATTGCTCATCGCGTTGCTCATCGCGGCGGGATGAGTTGTCGCGAACATCCGGTTCGCGTTGATGAGCGCGATGGCGAGCTGTGCGGACTCCTCCCACAGCTCTGAATTGAGCTGGAACTCCACATCGACGTCCGCGTTCAGCGTCTGCTCGTCCTGGACGGGGTTCCCGTGGTCGAACATCACCTTGTCGTGCTGGACCATGCCTAGCCAACTCGGCTCTGGATACCTCCCGGAGCCGGGCGGGTCCTCCACTCCCTGCATCCCCGCGCGTTGCTCCACGTACGCGCGGGCGCCGTTCAGTCCCGTCTCTTCGTTGTTCCAGAGGGCGAAGCGTACCGAACGCTCCGTCTGGATGTCCGGAGAGGAAAGCACCCGCGCAATCTCCATGACCAGAGCCGTGCCGGAGGCGTTGTCGTTGACTGCCTGTCCCCCTCCCCTCCCATCCATGTGCGCACCGAGGATGTACATTTCGTGCGGAGCCGCCGCACCGATCTTCGTGGCGTATACCTGCTCGCGCGGCTGTCCCTCGTATTCGTAGTGGAGGCGCTCTGTCTGATAGCCCCAACCGGCGAGCTGCTCCTCAATCCAGTCAACCGCGCGCGCGTTCCGTTCGGTCCCCTGCTCCCGGTCCCCGAACTGCGCGAGCCCCTCGACGAGCAACTCGTAGCTATTCAAATCGAGGCGCCCGACAATCGTCTGAGCTACGCGGTCTGCGGGAGTCACAGCGATCCCTCCGATAACCCCAATCGGGACGGGACGTGGACTGGACGCCTGACCGTGCCCGTCCTGAGGGATTCCCCCCGCGAGTGCCGTGGCAATGAGTGCGTGGCACGCCAACGATAGGGTCAGAATGCCCTCGTTTCGATGGATCTTGGACCTTGGCGCCTCGTTCATCGTATCAATCTCTCGGCAGCAGGCGGTTTCTTACGTCCTCACGGTACCGAACTGAGCATTCCGACCACGCGACCAATGTGAGGACTGTGACCTGCCCCGAAAAGACGTACCAACTACAGTCCTGCGGGTATCGTCGCACTCGCATCCAGTCAGCTTTGTCACTCGATGGCTTGGCCGGGGCCCGAGGTTGGTCAACAACGGAAGCGTTCTGCCACCAGTCCCACTCTCGATCTCCTTCAGAAGGTCCTAGACTTCGCTCGTTGAGTGATGCTCGTGCGCACTGTTCGTGCACTATGAGCCTACGGGATCCCCGTAACGTCAATGGAGCCAACGGGATTTGAACCCGTGACCTCCTCCCTGCAGAGCTTGGCCGGCACCACCTCCTCGAAGATGCGCCCCCGCCCTTCTGTTGTCCGGCCACAGCCGCCTCTCGCCGAGAGTGGCCCCGGGTGACCGCGTATCGATCCGGAATGGGCCCGCTGAGAAGGACACGACGAGGAGAATCGTGGACGAGGAGTCATCCCTCCTTGGGCTCGCGTGCCGGTCCAGCCCCCGTCACAGTGCGCGCACCGCCGTTTCGATCAGCGCATGGCTCACTCCAAGGGCGGAAGTGCGATCCCGGTTGGAGCTGCTCTGGTCTGTGAAGGGTTCCTCGCCCCGCGCCTGGTCCGTGCCGGGACACGCGGTGGGGGGACGGGACCGTCGTAGCGGCAGTGGCCTGGCCGTGGTCCGCTGCGCACACGGCAAGACGCCGCCCCGCCAAAGTCCAGCGCCAGTCAGGGAGTGGCAGCGCCATGCCGGTGCTGGCCAAGTCTTGTAGCGTCAGTTCGCGCAGCCTACAGTAGGCGGTTCAAGCGCGCATTCAACTGGGGGGCTCTCTGGACAGAAGACGCTTCGTCAAGACCAGTGGTCTCGCTGGTCTCGGCCTTACAGTTGGCGCATGCAGCTACCGCGGACTCCCCCCCCCGACTGCATGGATCCGGCCCGTAAACCTCGCGCCGGTCCACATCTCCTGGGATCGCATCATCCGCACGACGGTGGCGCTCCGCCCATATCGACAATCCGGATTCGTTCTCAAGGCCGAGCGCTTGGATGACAAGGCCGTCATACACAATTTCGGACATGGCGGATCCGGGCTATCGCTCTCCTGGGGCACCGCCCACCTTGCCACCGAGCTCGCGCTGGACCACACGGAACGTCGGGCGGCGGTGATCGGTTGCGGCATCATTGGGCTCACCTCCGCCCGCATGCTACAGCGCCGGGGTTTCGACGTCTCCATATACGCGAAGGGGCTCCCGCCCGACACGACCTCGAACAAGTCGTGGGGAGGGTTCACACCCATGTCGACCCTCGTCGCGCGCCGCACACCCGACTGGGACGCACAGTTTCGCCATGCGGTCGAGTTCGCGTACCGGGAGCATCAACTGCTTGCCGGCCGCGGATACGGCGTCCGTTGGATTGACGGCTACTCGTTAACGGACCGCCCCGACGCAGGCGGTGGTTTCGACGAGGAGGACGAGGATTTCACGGGGAGTCGGCTGCTGCCGAGGGACTTCGACCTCGGCCGGGTGACCTTCGGACCGGGCCGGCACCCTTTCGCAAGCCGGTACGCGCGGCGCGCACCGATGCTGCAATTCGATCCGGACATCTACCTCGAGGCGCTCATGCGCGACGTGCTCGCCTACGGGGGCAGGATCCGTATCCGTTCGTTCGAGACTCCCGGAGATCTGGTCTCGCTCCCCGAGCCGCTGATCGTGAACTGCACGGGCATGGGCGCCAAGGCGCTCTTCGGAGACCAGGAGCTGGCGCCGGTGAAGGGGCAGCTCACCGTGCTGGCTCCGCAGCCCGAAGTCGACTACTCGGTGGGTGGCATGATACCGCGCGGGAGCGGCATCGTCCTGGGCCACGTCCGGCAGCCGGGAGTCGCTTCGCTCGCGATTGACAGAGCCGAAGAGGTTCGAGTGGTCGAGAGCGCCAGGCGAATCTTCAACGCGATGCGTCCCCCCGATCCACGGGCACAAGTCGCGGCTCATGGTCCCCCGGCGGAGCTGCCCACTGCCGAGAGCTTCTTCGGCTTGGAGTCGTGACGCTTGGTGACGCTCAGGTCTTCTCCACTGTTGTGCTGAGATAGTATTCACCTGACACTTAGCTCTGGCCGGAGCTACGTCTAGGCCGCCTCGTTTTTCGGCTCCTCCGTGCTGGCTTTTGCGGCCTTTTGGGTGAGGTTCAGACCGGCCATGAAGACCCGGTAGGGTGTGCGGTCGTCCATGCATCATCCGCGGTGCGGGTGCTCGCGGTTGTAGGTGTCCAGATACGCCTCGAGGTCCTGCTGCAGCATCTCCTCGACGGTCTCGTACCATGATGGGCACGCAGGCGGGTACGCCCAACTCCGTCACAAGAAACAGCCGCCCGGCCTCCTGAGGTACCGGACGACTGTTCTCGCCCTCGCGGGCTCAGATCGCGGACCGACTCTGCCTAGCCGCCGCCGCCAGCAGAGAGATCCCCGCCTCTCGCTGCCTGAATCAGGTGATCCGCAGCTCGGAAAGCCAGAGCCTGGATCGTCATGGTCGGATGGTTTCGCCCGCCCGTCACCAGGTTGCTCCCGTCCACGACGAAGAGGTTCGGCACCTCGTGGGCCCGATGGTAGCGGTCGACCACAGAAGTGTTCGGATCGTCCCCCATCCGGCAGGTTCCGCGGTTGTGCGCGCTGCCTCTGGAGTCCCGAACGGGGGGCGCCCAGATGTCCCTGGCGCCGGCCGCCTCGAGAATCTCGATCGACTTCTGCCGGAAGAACTCCATGTTCTTGACGTCGTCGGGATGGCTCGTCGAGGTGATGCGCATGGCGGGCAGGCCCCAGTCGTCCGTGACATCGGGGTCGAGCTCCACCCGGTTGGTCTCGAGAGGTAGCTGCGTGGTGAAGCAGTTGATCGACATTCTGTGGCGCGACTGCTCGCGGATCGCCTGCTTGTAACCTGCACCCCAACGCGGAGAGTCGGGGTGCAGCCCGTTCAGACCGTAGCTGATCGGGGTAGCATATCCCCGTGACGTCAGCCGGCCACCTCCGTAGAAGCCGCGGTTCGGATCGGACGGGACGAAGTCCACGATTCCGGTACCGGAAACGACCCCCTTGTAGTCGTTCAGGGGATGCTCGAGAAGCCCACTGGCGCCCGCCCCGTTGCCGAGCATCAGGTACCTTCCGACGACGCCATTCGAGTTGGCGAGACCTTGCGGGAATTGCGCGGACCTGGACATCAGGAGCAGCCGGGCCGACTCACTGGCGTTGGCCGAGAGCACGACGGCCCTCGCTCTCTGAAACACTTCCTGCCTGTCTTCGTTGAAATACACGGCTCCGGTCACGCTGCCGCTGTTGTCGGTCGAGATCTCCCGCACGTAACTCCGGGCCCGGATCTCGCAGTTGCCGGTTCCGACTGCGATCGGGAGCACTGTGACCGCCGAGCTGGATCGAGCCTTCACGTGGCACCCGAACCCGGAGCACATCCCGCAGTTGACGCAGGCGGACCGGCCCATGTACGGCTGAGTGATGATCGCCAGCGGGCCAGGCACAACCGTCAGACCCAACTTCTCGGCAGCCACATCGAAGAGGGCGCCGGACGACTTGGCGGGCACTGGCGGAACCGGGTAGTCCTTGGACATCGGTGCTAAGAACGGCGAATCGACCCGGAGCCCGGAGATCCCCATCTCCCATTCGGCCTGCACGTAGTATGGCTCTAGCTCTTCGTACGTGATGGGCCAGTCGGCGAGCCCCGTACCCGCGATCGTCCCCTCGTGGCTGGCTTCATTGAATTCCCACGGAAGGTGACGCCAGCTGCTCCCCCCATAGGTGACGGTACCGCCGCCAACCACGCACCCGTACGAATGGCTGCCCGGACCCGTATCCTCACCGGCACTGCGCCTGAAGGTGTTCGGCTGGCGTCCGCCGGGGTCGCTCATCAGGCGATCCTCCCAGCTCGGATTCCGGTTCAGCAGCTCGTCCTTCGTGTACTCGTGCTCCCGCCCGTACCGTCCCCAGCCGCCCTGTTCGAGGACGACCACCGAGAATCCGGCCGTGGAGAGCTGCTTGGCCATGATTCCCCCAGCGGCCCCGGAACCGATGACCACGAAGTCGACCGTGTCCTGTGGTCTAAACTGTCTCATGATGGTTCTCCGGTTGCTGGCCTATCGCTGGGCGCGGGGAAGGGCATCGTAGTAGCCGAACGGCGCCTCGTGACTGAGAGAGTCGTCGTAGCCGAGCAACTCCCAGCCAATCTTGTCGTAGTTGCCGCCATGAAGTGGGCTTGCGAAGAAGCCGGTAATCGTGTGGGTGCGGACCAACTGGAAGAAGGGTGTGCCCTCAAGGTCCGTCATCACCTGGAGCTGCTGGTCGAAGATCAGATCGGAGAAACGGCTCGACCCCGGGTAGCGCCCACGCGTCGCCGCTTCGAGCCCGGCGAGACCTGAGGTGTAGTCCTCCTGACGCTCCTGATCGAAGGTCACGAGCGCCCGGTCGATGAAATGCACCACCTGGGCCTCGCGAGCGCCGGGAGTCTCGTCGGTCGGGATGATCTGTGCGGCCATCGCCTCGACCTCGAGGGCCTGCTCCGGCGTGAAGAAAGCGAAGGGTGGGGGCGCGCCCGATTCCGCCGCGGTTCGAACATATTCTTCCGCGGCCAAGATGGCAGGGTAGTTGGCCGCGACCCAGATGCCGCCCAGGCCTGAGACCGATTCCATGAGAAACGTACGCCGTGACTTCCCTCGAGCTTCCATACTCTCTCTCCTCCGATACGCTCCTGGTGAACGTGCGGGTCTGAGCATCCCGCATCAGGGGCGGCGCGAGTAAGTGAAGCGCTGACCTTCCGTTCCCGCCACGGGGTCAGCGTCCCTACCTCTATGGTTGATCCGAAAAGCGTAGGAAACCAGCCTGGGCAGCACGTGTTCACCGTGCCGCGACCCGGCCTTACAACGAGTTGCACCGATACTGCTGCGGACCCCGGGTGTCAAGTGAGTTCGACGCCTTGGGGCTCGTCTGAGAGCCCTGTGTAGGAGAACGCCCCATTCTCGGGCTCTGGAGACATCCAGTTTTGCGCACTTGGTGAGTTGACGGGACCGCCCTGAGCGGCCTTCCCTCCGGATCGACTGGCGATCGGGAGGCTAGGTGAGATGAAGCTGAGGAAGGAGCAGGTGATGTGGCAAAGGGGATGCAGGAGCGAGGCACATCGGTGCGGAAGCTGGCCGGCTAGCTTGGAGTGACGGAAGGCGTCGCGCTACCGGCTGAAGAAGCGAGAGGAGGGGCCGCGGAGGGATGGGAGAGCCGAGTAGCCTACGGCGCTAGACGGCTACGCGGTCCAAGCGGTCCAGCGGGAGCCAGGCGGCTGACGGGCGAGGGTCGCCCAGCTCAGCTCCGACAGATCTAGGAGCTCCTGGTCCGGAACCGCTTGGCTCGGCAGGATCGCCTGCTCCCGCTCCAGGGTCCCGATCGCCCCTAGAGCCCTCGCACCTCTATATCCAGCGACGCACCTGCTGTTTGTACCTCCGGTAGCTCTCCCCGAACTTCTGCTCCAGGTAGGCCTCTTCGTGTCGGATTGCAGTGAGATGGATGATCACTCCGCAAAGCGGGCTGAGAATCAGGACCCACGCGTTTGCGAGAATGAGGGCAGCGCCCGCGCAGACGAGGACCATCATCAGGTACATCGGGTTCCGCGTGAACTTGTAGGGGCCCTCGATGTGGAGCTCTGGCGTGGGGGTCCACGGCTTCGGGTCTTGCCCTGACCTCCTGAAGAGGAAGATCGGCCACACGCCGAGGACAGCCACGGAAGCGGCCGCGATGAACCCCCCGACGCCGTATCTGACCACTGACGGCACGGTCGGGGCGGCGACGAGCGGGAGCACCCTCTCCAGCCCGTAGCCGACGAAGATGGTCAGGACGGCTACCAGCAGAGGCGGGAACCGAACGGCTGCGCTGTCGTTCTGGGAAGGCTCATCGCTCATGATCGCGAAAGCTAATCGCCGAGGAGACTTCTCGCAGGGAGGAACTTGGCGGGCGCAGCTCATCGCCGATTCCGAAATCGAGCGGCAGTCAGCTGTTCCAATGCGTGCAGGAGGTCACGGCACGAATCCCATGGACTTCTCAGGGACCGAGGGTGTGCCTCGTATCGGAGTAGACGACCAAGGCGGCCTTGCCGGCGACTGCTATGGACAGAATCGGGTTGCCTTCGAGATCGGGAGAGAGGTCAACCACGGGAGTCCCGTGGTTGACGAGGGCACGCAGTGGAGTTGATCCGTGCGGCTTCCTGGCCTGACGAGTCCGGCCGAGGAGCCGGTCAGCGGTGTATGGGATGGTTGTGGACAGCCGTCCGGCGCCGAGCTTTGCGCCGTCCATGCCGTTCGCTGCCGGCCGGGCGTCCCGCTCGATCACCGGCACCAGGGTGTTTGTCACCGCTACGGGAAGGCGAAGGAGCGAGTCACCTCTCCTATCGCGTGCCCCACTTGTGGTCTCGAAGCTCCGCGTCTTCTCGAGACCCGGTCTATCTCCCCAAGCCTGCTACGTGGGCAAGTAGATTGCCTCGCCGGACTGAGCGCTCCGGTACACCGCTTCGACGAAGTCCATGTAGCGGACCCCCGTCTCGAAGGTCGCCAGGGTAACCTCTTCGCGGCCCAGGATGGCGTTGATGAATTCCTCTTCGACCCGGTAGTAGGCCTGTTCCTCCAGAGGATTCGGCACCTCGGAAAGCTCCGAGTCGCCGCGGCGCCCTGCGTATATGTTCTGGCCGCGATCTACGTGAATCGTGCCTTCAGTTCCATAGATCCATGTCTGATTGCCGTTGGATAGTCCGGTCGTTGCGCTATACCGCATGTGGACCTGGGCCTTGTTCGCCAACTCGTACATCACGTCTATGTGGTCGGGTATGGCCACCGAGGTCATCTGCCCGTTTGGACCCCGTCGGTAGGGCACGTGGATCTTCGTCATTGCCATCACCCGATCGCCCGGGCCCATCCACCGCATCATGGACTCATAGGTGGACCCGATGTTCAGGGCATTGTGTCCACTGAACTCGAGACTGTGCCGCCATCCCAGCTCGCCGGCGGTATCAGCGAACCCTCCGGGCCCGGTTCGGTCTCCGGTCTGAAGACGCTGCAATTCCACGGAGAGGATTTCTCCCACGTATCCTTCGTTGATCAGTCTCTTGAGTACGTTGTCGAGCCTGTAGCTGGTGGATGTGGGAACCAGCTGGCTCACCAGGCGCGGGTGGCGCTGGGAGGCCTCCAGCATCTCTCTGGCCTCCGCGGCCGTGTTCGCCATGCGGCCCTGGCAGAGCACATGCTTTCCGCTCTCGAGCGCGGCCAGGGTCAGTGTGCGGTGCATGTAAGGCCACGTGCCGATCAGGACCGCGTCGACGTCTTCATCCTCGAGCAGCTCCCCCCAGTGGGAATAGGCCCGAGGGATGTCGAACTCGTCGGCCACGCGCTGACTGGATTCCAGGCTCCGGTTTGCCACCGCGATGATCTCGCACTCCGGGCGTCGAAAGCCAGGGATCTGGACGTTCCGCACATTCGCGCCGGCGCCGATCAGCCCCACCCGAACCACGTCTTGCCTCGACGGGGATACGCTCCCTCCGCGCGGCATGGCTTTCGTCGCCGGGGTCAGGGCGGCTGCGGCGAGCGGGAGCGCGCCGACCGCTAGGAACTCTCTCCGGTTCACACCCTGGGCGTCGGGTTCGTGGGTCATGTCTTCCTCTTCAGCATTGGGCTACGACCGTGGTCAAGGGGCACGTTATCCGGCGGCTGAATTCAGGGCAAGGTACGGCGCTTCGCCCATGTCCGGATCGGGAGCACTCCCGTATTATCCTGCAAGCATCCCGTGGCTCCGGACCGTTCCACCGCGGTCTACCCCTGACCTCGCCGGACGGTCGAGAAACCCGATCACGACTCGAAGAGGAGAGCAGTATGAGAATCGTTATCTTGGCAACCATCCTCTGCCTCACTCTCGTGCGTCCAGGACATGCCCAAGAGGGACCGCTGCCTTGCGGCCCAGCCGCTCAATTGCCCGCTGAGCTCTCGACGAATGTGGCAGCGGACTCGCGCTGCTTCGAAGTCCGCATGTACACAGCCGATACAGCGCGCGACGGCGTCGGTGACTACGAGCGGACGATCGACGAGCTGCACCAGCGCTTTCGCGAGCAAGAGGTCGCGATCTTCGAAAAGCACGGTGCCGATGTCGTCGCAGTATGGCAGAGTCTCGACGACTCCAATACGCTGATATGGATGTTGGCGTATCGCGACCGCGCCCATCGGGAGGAGGTCTGGGCAGCCTTCCGTGCCGATCCGGAGTGGACCGCTCTCCGGGCGAAGTACCCCGTGGGCGTCAGTAGCCAGGTCTTCATGATGAGCGCGTCCGACTACTCGGATCTCAGGTAGGAGCCGGATCCCTGGCCAGGGCCGGAGAATTCGGCCAGGGTACGTTGCGGTTTAGGTGACCGATATGACTGCAGCCGAGCTACGGGAGGCCATGGGGCTCGGCTAGGTCAGAATGCAATAGTGGGGGCGGCTGCCCCCGAGGCAGCCGTGCGGACGAGCCCAGACTTCCCGTCTGGCGAGCAAAAGGAGGTTCACTCATGCAGATACGCCGCGCCGTCGTGGGAGTGCTGGCGGGCCTCGCAGTCCTCATTGCTGTCGGGGCTCTAGCCCTCTCCCGCTCGGATGTCGCCGTGGAAACTGCGGCAGCGCTGACGCTTACCGGGCAGGTTACATCGGAGGCCGAGGGATTCATGGAGGGCGTGGTCGTCACCGCGAAGCCGGAGGGGTCGACGATCGCAGTCAGCGTGATCACGGACGGAGAGGGCCGATATCGATTTCCCTCGGGAAGGCTAGGGGCCGGACGGCACGCCCTCAGCATTCGCGCGATCGGCTATGATTTGGACGGCCCTCATTTCGTCGACCTCGGCGAGAACGGAACTCCCACCGCAGACCTCCGGCTTCGGTCCACCGAGGACCTCGAGGCACAGCTTACGAATGCCGAGTGGTTGATGAGTGCACCCGGCACGACCGAGCAAAAGCGCATGTTCGAAGGCTGTGTCCGGTGCCATACGATCGACCGAGCGTTCCGGTCGGAGTACGATGCGGAGGACTGGCTCCGTGTGTTGGAGCGGATGGACGGATATGTGACCTCCGCTTTTCCGGGAAACCCGCAGCGGCGGCCGGCAGAGCAGGTGACGCCCTTCGCGGAACGCAGCGAAGGGCAAAAGGAGGCGAGGCGCCGGCAGGCGGAGTATCTGGCGAGCATCAATCTGAGTTCCGGAGAACGCGGCTACGAGCTCAAGACGCTTCCCCGTCCCACGGGGCGAGCCACCCAGGTGATCACTACCGAATACGATCTTCCGAAAACCTCAACGGCTCCTCACGATGCCGAAGTCGATCCTGATGGGATGGTCTGGTACGTCGACTTCGGCCAGCAGTTCGTGGGGAAATTGGACCCGAGGACGGGCGAAGTCACGGAGTACCAAGTGCCTGAGGCGAGACCGGGCAACCCGACCGGTATCCTGGCGGTGAAGTTGGACCGGGACGGCAATCCTTGGGGCGGCAATATGTTTCAGGGGTCGATCTTCAAGTTCGACCGGAAGACCGAGGAGTTTCAGGTCTGGAAGGTTCCTGACGAATTGGAGGAGCCGACCGGTCCGTACGGCACGAGGATCTTCCAGATCAATCACGCGGCTCCAGAAAGCTCGCACGTGGATGGCAAGGTCTGGCTTCAGAACCGGTCGATCGCCGGCGTGCACCGCCTGGATCTGGAAACGGGCGAGTTCGAGAGCTTCGAGCCTTTCCGCGACTCGGAGCGCAGCTCACACAACCTCTACGGCATTCAGCCGGATTCACAGAACAACCTGTGGTTCCTGGACTTCGCAAACGAGCACATTGGCCGGATCGACGCCGGGACCGGTGAGATCGTGCTCTACGAGACGCCCACGTTTGACTCACGTCCGCGCCGCGGTGAGGTCGATTCAGAGGACCGCCTCTGGTATGCCGGGTTCGGAGCCAGCGTGGTCGGAATGTTCGATCCTCGCACCCAGGAGTTTCAGGAGTGGTTCCCGCCGACGCCCTACACGAAACCGTATGATATCCATGTGGATCGCAACGGCGACGTTTGGACGGGATCGATGTACACCGATCGGGCCGTCCGGCTCATCCCGGACACCGGTGAGTTTGTCGAATACCTCTTGCCCGAGAAGGGAGTCAACATTCGGCGCGTCTACGTGGATGACTCCACCGACCCCGTGACCCTCTGGATCGGCAGCAACCACGGGGCATCCATCATCTCGCTCCAGGTCCTGGAACCCTGACCGGCTGGGCTCCCCGGCCTGGGTGGATAGGCGGGGGACTCCTCGTTTCGTGGGAGCGGCTTGCAGTGGCCCGATACCTTCGGGCCAGGCAGATACCCCAGCCGGAGAGGGGGATCCTGGCCCATGAACCAAACAGAGGCGATTCTTGCCGGTGAGGCAGAAGCAGGCAAAGTGTCCGTAGCCGGATGGCGACTGGCCGGACTGATCGTCCCGATACTGGCGAACCTTGTCGTGCACCTTCGGTCCCCACGCGTTCCCCTAGGGTTATGGCCGTACACGACGACAGCACAACCCTACGCTACTTCGAGTCCCAATTCACCGAGACGCTCAAGGCACGCCAGGTCAAAGCAGCCTGGATCGGTGCACTGATAGGTATCGGGGTTGCGATACTTCTCTTCTCACGCATACTGGCCACCGCATGAAACCCGGGCCCGAGAAGAAGCCCGAGGGGTCAGGAAGTACGACCAGGACGTGAGTATCCCCACGACGCCCGAGGACCTTGCCCCCGTGCCGCGTGGCCGGGCGGAGCCCCACAACGCGAACCGAAAGACTCGAAGCCCCCCACATGGGACGGGGCACTACTGCATGTAGTCCCCCAATAGAAGGTGTGTCTGGGCAGCCCTTCGAACTTCGCCAGCCGGAGCTTGGCCAAGCCCCAGAAGCCCTCGATGCCGTTGATATGAGCGGTGCCCCAGGTGAACTCGTCGCGGGGTTGATCGACACGGAAGCGGCCATAGAGCACCATGCGTTCCCGCAAGCCCCGGTAGAACCGGTTCACGATGTTGCGGTTCAGCCCACTCAGCGCCACCGCTTCGAGAGCCGTGAGATCCACGGCGAAGTCGCGCACGATGTCGCGGATCTTGGCTTCAGAAATCCCGGAATGCCGTGCGTACTTGTTTTTCATTGCCATGCGTAGCTTAGGCATGCCCCTAGGTCTATAATGGTTCCGCCTGTCGAGGGGAGCATGCCTCCTGAACCCCTTCAATCAGTGTCAGCAAGGAGTATGCATGCCGCTTGACCACTACGTGACGCTTGGACGGTCCGGCCTCCGGGTAAGCCCGTTCTGCCTCGGCGCCATGACCTTCGGCGATGACTGGGGCTGGGGCTCGAGCGTCGACGAATCTGAAGCCATTCTGACCCACTTTATCGAGCAGGGCGGAAACTTCATCGACACTGCCAACTTCTATACGAAGGGGCACTCGGAGAGAATTATCGGCGACTACATCCGCCAGCACAGCCTGCGGCGGGATCAGCTCGTGATCGCCACGAAGTTCTTTTCCAACCTCTTTCCACCCGATCCGAACGCGGGTGGAGCCAGCCGAAAGTCCGTGATCGCCGCGTGTGACGAGTCACTCCGGCGGCTGCAGACCGATTACATCGATCTGTACTGGATGCACCTGTGGGATCGGTTCACACCGATCGACGAGACGATGCACGCGCTCGACGACCTCGTGACGGCCGGTAAGGTCCGCTACATCGGGTTCTCGGACACGCCAGCTTGGAAGGTGGCACAAGCGCAGGTCAGCGCCGGCTTTTGTGGCTGGTCGCCGCTCGTGGCGCTGCAGATTGAGTACTCGCTAATCGAGCGCACCGTCGAGGGTGAGCTGATCCCGATGGCGCAGGAACTTGGTCTTGGGGTCACCCCCTGGTCGCCGCTACGGGGCGGCGTGCTGACTGGCAAGTACACTCGCGAGAACAAGGACGATGTGGAGCCGGGGCGAGGTGAGCGGGTCAAGGCATTTCTGACCGAGCGGACATTTGCAATCGTTGACGAGCTGGTTCGCATCGCCCGCGAACACGAGACTACCCCGGCCGCGATCGCATTGGCCTGGGTGCAGGCAAGACCCGGTGTCGAGTCAACGATCATTGGTGCACGCACGATGGAGCAGCTCGAGAGTAATCTCGTAGGGCTCACCGTGACCTTGGACTCGGCCCAAACGGCGTCACTCGACAAGGTGTCGACGCCGACGCTGAGCTTCCCCATTCCTTTCCTCGCGATGGCACAGAACTTCATGCACGGGGGGGCAACGGTCGACGGCATACCGTCCGAGGCTTTTCCGATGGCTCCCCAGAGCGACGACGAGCGGTATTGAGTGGGGCCAAGAGCTGACATTCGCCCCACCTGAACGGGCCCACCCCTCCCTCCCTGGCTTTGGCTCGGCCTCCCCCGAGCTGGTGGACAGGTGACCGCTTGCGAGCTACCGTTTGCCGCTTCACGTTGGGTTCCGTTGACGTTCGTAGATTCCTCGTCGCAGCCGCCTAGCCCTAGGATCGCCTTATGAGACAGGTCGACGCCTCCGTTGCAATCCGTGGGCTGCTGCTCGGATTTGGTCTATTCGCGGGGCCCTCCATTTTCGCCCAAGATCACCCATCACGATTCGAGGAAGTCCGACGCTTCCAGACAGAGGAAGCCACCCAGGGAGTGGCCGTCGACGAGAGCCATTTCTACGCGATCACAAACCAGCGCATCGGAAAGTACGACAAGCGCTCCGGTGAGAGAGTGGGAGGTTGGGAAGGGGCACCGGACGGGCCGATCATTCATCTGGACAGTGGCATTGTTCTCGACGGTCGTCTCTACAGTGCTCATTCAAACTATCCTGGTGTCCCGATGGTGAGTTCGATCGAAGTGTTCGACACAGAAACGCTCGAGCACATCGGGTCCCATAGCCTTGGTATTCTCGGAGGGTCCGCAACCTGGATCGATCAGCACGATGGCCATTGGTGGATCGCATTTGGGCACTACGCGGGCCGTGGGGGGGTGGCGGATCAAGGCCCGGCGTGGACCAACCTCGTCAAATTCGACTCCAGCTGGCGGCGGGTGGCCGGATACGTGTATCCGAGCGAGGTCGTTGAGCGATTCGCCGAAATGAGTAACTCTGGAGGCACATGGGGAGAGGACGGGCGGCTATACGCCACCGGTCACGATGAGGGGGTTGTGTTCGTGTTGTCGCTGCCGGAGGCAGGATCAGTCCTCCAACTGGAAGAGACACTCCCTGTGACCGCGGAAGGTCAGGGGATTGCCTGGGACCCGAGTGAGTCCGGCACTCTTTACTCGATTCTTCGCCCCAGCCGAGAGGTGGTCGTCTCGATTCTCCGGTAACTGTGCTTCGCGACGTCACCTGCCCTCTCTGCCAATATCCGTGAGACACCTCGTACGTTTGAAATTGCTAAAGGGGTCGTCCTCGGCCCCGGCTTGCGAATGTTCTGGATCCCACATGAGCCAGGCCTCGTCTTAGATTCATTGGCGCCCTGTGGAACAGTCTGAGGGGTCCCGTTTGGGTCCTGAGTCATTTCCCCCCTTGCGGTCTCCTCCTCCAGCCGCCGGAAGACCTACTGCGGCTGGGAAATCTCCCACCGAAGCGGTCCCTTTCGGAGACCGGGCCGGGGCGGCATCAGACCCACCTCAATCCGTCCTCGCCCCGTGAGCCCCTCGAGGTCTGGACAGGGAACGCATCGGAGCTGACGGTAGTTGAGAGTGAGGGCGCCAGCCCCCGGGAGCCACAGGTGCCTCCTGACCGAGGTCGGGCCCGACGGTTAGGCTGGCCACAGTGGTTGCGGACCGATTATGTGCCGCTCCTTTCATATTTCCGAGGTGACGGGGTCGCTCGGGATCCTTTGCGGGTCAATCCTTGACCAAGGCCGCCGCCGCCGCGAGGTCCGGCCGGCGGGGGTTCTCATTCACCATGTCTCGCTCGATGATTCCATCGCGGAGATGGACTTGGCGCCTGGCGTGATCTGCGATGTCCCGCTCGTGCGTGACCGTCAGAATCGTCTGACCCTCATCGTTGAGTCGAACGAGCACATCCATGATCTCTGCGCTCGTATACGAGTCCAGGTTCCCAGTTGGCTCATCCGCAAGCAGAATCGAAGGCTCGTTCACCAACGCCCTCGCCACGGCCAATCGCTGTTTTTGCCCGCCCGAGAGCTCCGGCGGCTTGTGCGAAATGCGGTCCCCAAGCCCGACCATCTCCAGACAAGCTTTCGCTCGCCGCTGGCGTTCGGATGACCGTTGGCCTGCGTAAATGAGGGGAAGCTCCACATTGTGGAGCGCCGTAGCCCGTGGAAGAAGATTGAAGGTCTGAAAGACGAACCCGATTTCTTTGTTCCTGATTCTCGCGAGCTGCCTCTCCGAAAGCTGGCTCACATCTTGTCCGTTCAGCCAATACTCGCCGTCTGTCGGAGTGTCCAGACAGCCAAGCAGGTTCATGAATGTAGACTTCCCGGATCCCGAGGGACCCATAATCGCGACGAACTCACCTTTCCGAATCGTGAGATCGACACCCCTGAGGGCCCGGATGGTCTCGGCCCCGAGCACATAGTCTTTCCTCAGGCGCAGCGTCTCGATGACCACCGGCGTCTCTGGGCTGGGGCCTGATATCGACCCCGTACCACCCTCGTTCACGTTCGTCTCGCCAGCCCTCACCGTTCTTGCTCCAAGACGGACTCGAGCTCGGCTCGAGCGATCAGATGGTCGTAGCGGGTTACAGCGCGATTCGCCGCCGCCACATCAAGCGCCGCCTGGCTTGTCATGACCTCGGACACCGTAGCCACTCCCACCTCATACGGCTCTGGCGGGTGTCCTTTCGCTGAGTGGTCTTTCCTGCGGTCGTACCTCCGAACCAGAGTCCATCTAGGAGGCTGACCTGGTCGGCAGCTACGCTGTGATCGTCCTCAAGGTGACCACGGGTGGGGACACGGCTCACTTGGTAGCAGGGGGCTATGACATCTCCTTAACGTTGAGTGCAGACGGCACAACCTGCGGAACCTTGCTCGTGGCCGAAGGCAGCGGGTTAAGTCTGGACCTGGCCGGGGGATGGTCATTCGACCCCAACCCCCTGAAGTCCGGTTGGATCATGACGCGGATACCTTCCGTCGGGACATGCGCTTCGCAGCTGCAAGAGACGGCGGAGTCATTCGGCTGCAAGGACCGGCGACCGCCTTTGGGACGGAACGCAACGACGCACTCGACCGACTCGTCCAGTGGGCGACCGACCCCCTCCCAGTCGCGGGAATGGAAACCCCGTTGCTACTCGATCCATCATCTGCCGCAGAACATCCTTTCAAGTCTCTCGGCCGCCGCCACCTGCAGTGACGGAAGGACGTGAGAGAGTACACGTCCGTCGTCATAACGGTGCTGGAGTGCCGTCCCAACGGCTACGCACAGCAAAGTAGGTCAGGGTGAGGTCCATTCGTTGATACTCACTCGTATCTCAGGGCTTCAACGGGGTCCATCCTGGCGGCCCGGGCGGCAGGCGCGAGCCCGAAGAGCACTCCGGTGATGATGGCCATCGATAGCGCGGCAACCACGGCCCAAATCGGCACAGCCGCAGGAATGGGGGTCATGGCGGAGGTCAACCAGGCGAGTCCTCCGCCGAGAGCGAGCCCGGCAGTGCCTCCGAAAAACGTCAGGACCGCAGCTTCAACCAAGAACTGCCAAAGGACGTCTGATCTTGTCGCGCCCAGTGCTTTGCGCACTCCGATCTCCCGTGTTCTCTCGGTCACTGAGATGAGCATGATCCCCACGACTCCGACACCTCCCACGACGAGCCCGACCGAGGAGAGCGAAAGCATTACGATGAAGAACACCGCCGTGACGCGATCGAAGAACTCCAGCAGCTGAGTGGACCGGATGATGGAGAAGTCGTTCTCCTGACCCGGGTCCAAGCTGCGCATGCTCCTGAGCAGCCCGATCACCTGATCCTCTGCCACCGCGAGCGACACATCGGGCCGGGGCACGACGATCATTTGTGCCCATTCGTCCGACGCTCCCATCCGCCTCCGCGCAGTCGTCATCGGGATTACGGCAATGTGCGCTGTTTGCGACTCGAAGAGGCTCTCGCCAGGCCTCACGACCCCGACCACCGTCAATGCGACTTGGCCGGACGTGCCGCCGGTGGCGCGAACTCTTCTTCCCACCGCGCTGGCCCGACCTCCGAAGAGATCCCGTGCCAATCGCTCCGTCAGGACCACCACGCTACGGGCCTCTTCCACCTCGGCGGCGACAAAATTTCGACCCTCGACGAACTCAACGAGCCGATATTCCGGCCACTGAGCCGACTCGGCGGCACCGGCGACCCCCGTGACCCTCGTCGCACCGTACTCGATCGTGATTCCTCTGTCGGAACCGGGATCCTGAAGTTGGACGCTGAGGACCGCATCCTGGATCGCGGGCAGCTGACCAGCTCGTCTTGCCTCATCTACACTAAGAGGGGGCCGGTTCCACCACGGTGGGCGTCCGCTGCCATCCGAGATGAGCTGGACATCGCTGAGATCGAATCGAGTGACGAAGAAGTTCCGGGGGCCCGCGGCCTCGATTCCCTCTTGGACTGTGCTCCGGATGCCGGCAACTAGGGCCGCCATGATCACCACAGCTGCAACTCCGATCGCCACTCCGAGGATCGTAAGCCCGGCTCGGAAGAGGTTGGCACGAAGGGAATCCATCGCAATTCGGAGGCCCTCTACAACGCCAGTGATCAGCCGCGGACCCGACACGAAAGCGCGCGATCGACCTTCACTCATGCGAGAGGGCCTCCACCGGATCCATTCTCGAGGCCCGGAGAGCGGGGTAGACGCCGGCGGCCACGCCGACAGACACTCCCAAGAGGATGCCGAGAAGAATCCACTGGGTGGCGATCGCAGCTGGAAGCGGTGTGGTTGTACGAACGACGCCCGTCAACGCCGCGCCGATCACTGCCCCCATCACCGCGCCGGTTCCCGATAGGGTCACGGCCTCCATCAGGAACTGCGTCACGATGTCCTCGCGGCGGGCTCCTAGCGCCATCCGGATGCCAACCTCCCGGGTCCGCTCGATCACGGAGACCAGCATGATGTTCATGATCACAATGCCGCCGACGACGAGCGAGATGCCCACGAGCCCAGGGAGAGCGATGAAGAGGATGTTCGAGATCCGGTCCCAGAAAGCCAGCGAGTCCTCGGCCGTCTCCAGCGAGAAGTTGTTCGGCTCCGCCGGGCGTAGGCGCCTGTGGACCCTGAGCGCCGCCTCTACGTCCATCAGGGCCACGCCGAGCTGGTCTGGATCGCGTGTCTGAATCACGATCTCGGTGACCGTGCCGGGGCGGCTCAGGAAACGGGCTGCAGGGGATGCCGCAGGTACGATGAGAATGTTGTCCAGAGACTGCCCCAGGAGGCTCCCCTGTTCCTCCAAGACTCCTATGACCCGGAAAGGGAAATTCCGTACACGAATGCGTTGCTCGAGGGGGTTGTCGTTCGGGAACAGCGCTTGGGCTACGCTGGTCCCCAGGATGGCCACGGGTAGCCCTCTGTCTCCCTCTTGCGGGGAGAACGGCCGTCCCTCCTCGACGAAGAAATCGTGAATTTCAAGGATCTCGTGAGAGGCCAGACGCACCCGGACGTTTTCCAGCCCCGTTCCCGCGGGGGCTCGAACCTCCGCCGAGAACGCCGACTCCACTCCGACGAGGGCAGGCACCGAGAGACCACCGCGGATCGCCGCCGCGTCATCGGTCGTGAGGCGTGGCCGTCGCCGCCATTCGCGCCGTTGGGCCGGATCAGTGTCGATCTGAATCTGAGGGACCCGCCTCACCTGCACGGTATTGATCCCGAAAATCTCTGCTGAGAGATCCTCGGTGACGTATCGGTCCATCCCTTCTACGACGCTGACGACGGTGACAAGGAAGATGACCCCGATGGTCACGCCCAGGAGGCCAAAAGCGCTCTTGAGCTTCTCTTGCCGAATCTGGAGTAGCGCGAGGCGTACCCCTTCGCGGAAGTGCATGGGTGGGCCGGGCTACGCGCGGATCATCACTGAGGCGAACTGTCTTCGGACAGACGTACGTCGTCACCATCGGTGAGGTCCTGGATGATCTGATAGGGACCACTCACGACCGTGTCACCCACCGAGACTCCCGAGAGGATCTCGAAGTGCTCCTGGCCGGTGATTCCGAGGATCACCGGAGTCCAGATCGCGATGCCGTCTCTCACGACGAAGACACCCTCGGCAGGCTGCGTCTCAAGGGCACGGGCGATTGGGCCAGCCGGCGGCTCGTCTTCGTCCTCTGATCGGTCATCCGCCGCCGATGCTCCCATCGGTTCGTCTGACCGCACCGTGACCGAGATGATCGGAACTGCAGGAACACGGGTTTTGCGATCCACGATGATGTCGGCGGTGGCGGAGAGATCCGGGCGGAGCTCGCGGGGCGGATCCAGCAGGGTCAGGATCACTTCGAAATCGACGCTGCCGGTGACCTGGGCGGGGGGGCCTCCCTCCCCGGACTGGATCGCCGAGTTGCCGATCGAGGAGACCCTTGCCGAGAGCGGCCTTCCGGGGAAGGCGTCGAGCTCGACGACGGCCGAGTCACCGACCGAGATCTGAGGTATGTCCGTTTCGTCGACGGCCATCACGGCCTCGACACTCGACAGATCGCCGATTGTCAGCAGGAGGCTCCCGGGATTATTCATCGTTCCGACGACCGCGGTCTCGCCCTGCTCGATGTTGAGCCGAATCACCCTACCCGAAATCGGCGCGCGGATCGTCGTCTTAGACAGCTGGTCCGAGACCTCCTCAAGCCCGGCCCCGGCTTGCTCGGCGCCGAAGAGCGCCGAGCTCAGCAGGGCCGCCTGAACCTCCACGGCCGTCTGCGCTTCCTCAATGACCTGAAGGCTCACGAGATCCGGATCTTGCTCGACGATTCCCTCGAGGCGGGCAAGCTCGCGTTCCGCCTGTAGCAGATTCGCCCTTTGTTGCGCGACCTGTGCCTCTGCTTGGCTCAGGGTGGCCTGGGCTCGCGAAACCAGCGCCCGGATCTGGCTGGGATCGACCGTAAGGAGGATCTGACCTGCCTCGACCTCATCGCCATCCTGAACCGTCAGCTCCGTCACCCGACCCATCACATCGGACGAGATGTTCACCTGGCGTCTGGCCCGCACCTGGCCGGTTGCTGTAATCGTCGATATGACGGCCCGCTCCTGTACGGCCTCGACCCGGACCTCCGGGCCGTGGTCAGCCCGTACGAATCCCCACCATGCCGCTGCCCCGATGATCGAAGGGAGCACGATCGCCAGGAGGATCTTCCGACCTCGGGTCATTCGTCTGCCTCGAGCGTTGAGGAGAGCAGGTGCGTAACCGTACGCCTTCGGGCGGGACTCAGAAAGGGTAGACACGACCCTGAGTTCGCTCTACGTCCTTACGGTACGCTGCTTGAAGCCGATCTTCTTCGGGGAAGCGTCAAGGGGGGAGCTACGAACGGCCGTATGCCCGGAGGACGACACGTCCTTCCGCGTCGGTCCAGACTCCAGGCTCTTCTTTGCCCAACGCGTTCAGGGCCGCATGCTTGATCCCCGCGCTGGAACACATCCAGGCCAATCGTGCCCGCTCCATGTTGATCGAGGCGCTGGACACCGCTTGGCGGGAGGCGGACGTGATTGTCACGCCGACGTCTGGGGACGGGATCGTGCTGGCCACAACCCCTTCCGGTCACTCGGCTGTAACGCTCCCCAGCGGCTTTCGTCCTAACCGGACTCCCGTTGAGCTTCACCTGGCGGTCTCAAGCGGTGAACGCGACGGTCTTGGCGAAGACTTCACATGGTTTCATCCATCCGAGGGTTTGTCGAGGGCGGCCATTGAGCTGTCGGGCGACGGCATCGAGGTCATCCTGTGAGTGGGCGGACAGATCGGTGCCCTTGGGGAAGTACTGGCGGAGCAGGCCATTGGTGTTTTCGCTGGTTCCGCGTTGCCAGGGGCTGCGGGGATCGCAGAAGTAGACGGCTACGCCGCTGTCGATGCGGAAGCGGATGTGCTCGGCCATTTCCTTGCCCTGGTCCCAGGTGAGCGAGCGTTTGAGTTGGTCGGGTAACGTGATCATCCGCTCGACGAGCGCGCGTCGCACGTGTGAGGCCATCCGCCCGTCGGGGAGGTGCAGCAGGAGCACGTAGCGGCTGCGGCGCTCGACGACGACACCGATGGCGGAGCGTCCCAGCTTGCCGAGGATCAGGTCCCCTTCCCAGTGGCCCGGTACGGCTCGGTCGGCGGCCTCGGCGGGCCGCTCGGAGATGGAGACCATGTCCTTCAATCGCCCCTCTCCTGGTCTGTGCCTCGGCGATCGTCGTCGCGTACGGCCGGTGCGCAGGTAGGCCGTGAGCTCCTTTCGCAGCGCGCCTCGTGTCTGCACGTACAGCGACTGATAGATCGTCTCGTGAGACACGTGCATCTCGGGATCCGAGGGATGATCGAGCCGAAGGCGATGGGCAATCTGCTGTGGAGACCAGCGCTCGGCGAGCAGGCGTTGCACCTTGCGTCGCAACCGGGGGCATCGAGCGAGCTTGGCCACCTTTGGCCGCCGAGCCTTCTCAGCCGCCCGTCGCTCCGCCCTCCAGGCACGGTATCGTTGTCTCGAGCCGTTGGCGGAGATTTCGCGCGAGATCGTCGAAGGCGCTCTGCCCAGACGCCTGGCGATCGCCCGGCACGAGTCTCCCGCCCTCAAGCCGCGTGAGATCTCTTCTCTCTCAGCGACCGTAAGGTGGCGCAGTGAACGACATCGACCCCGGAGCGCCAGTCCGCCGGTGCGTACCAATAGTCGTTGAATCGACTTCGTCGAGCACCCGATCGCTGCCGCGACCTCGGCATGTGTCTGCCCGCCATTGAGCCGGTCCCCGATCTCAAGCCGTTCCGCTTCGCTCAGCCTCTCATATTTTCCCCGTTGGCGCATCGCATACCTCCTGGCAAGTCAACAGTCGCTGCCAAGATGTTGCGTTCACCGCTTGAGACCGCTCCCCCTCCGGTGGACTCTGGAGGGACGCCGAAGTTCTTCATGTCGCCAGAGCATTCCAGGACGCCACCGGTTGCCATCGCCACCGACCCTCGCTCTTCCTCCGAGGGCCAGCTTGACCCCCGAGACTCAAATCTACCTGCCCCGGGGATGAATCTTGCAGGCTCCCTCGCGCGTATGAGGCAGGGGCCTACCGCTCACTCCCTACAACACACTCGGAGTCCACTCCCGTGCAACGAAATTCATCCGTTGGTCTGACGAAACTCCTGATCACGGCGCTGATCGCTGTCCTCTTGCCTCACCCTTCTGGGGCCTCGGCTCAGACGTCTCCGTTGCGTGCACTCTCTCTCGACGATGCTGTCCGTCTCGCGCACGAGTACAACCCGGCATTCGGGGTCCAAGCGAGCAGTCTGGAGACCCTGGCTTGGAGGCGGCGCGATACGTGGGCCAGCTTCATCCCAGAAGCTACGGTCTCGAATTCCTTCGGGTACACCGCCACGGGCGATCGGCAATTTGGCGACTTCACCCTCGGTACCCGGCCGGCCCAGCTCGCGTCCTTCTACAACCTGGGCCTCTCACTCAATCTGACCGGTGCTGCGTTCCTACAGCCCAGGGTGGTGAACGCACAGGAGAGGGCCACCCGGGCTCAGGTCGACGGAGCGTCGGCCGCGTTGGTAGACGAGGTCACCCGAGCATACCTGGCGGTTCTTCAGTCCGATGAGGAGCTTGAGCAAGCCCTGGTCGAGGTCGAGCGAACGCAAGCCCATGTCGGTGAGGCCGAGGCGCAGGTTGCCGTCGGCGCCGCGACGCCCCTCGACATCCGACGAGCCGAGACGCAGGAAGGGCAGGCCGAGATCCAGCTTCTTCAGGCCCAAGATGCGGTCTTCACGACGCGTCTGGCTCTCATGCAGATTCTTGGAACAGAGCTCAGCTCAGAAGTGACCCTCACGACGGCCTTTCCGATCTTCGAGCCCGGGCTGCGGACTGCCGATCTCATCGCTCTCGCACTCGCACAGAATCCGATCCTCCGGGCGCGCCAGAGCGAGGCCGCAGCCGCTGGGACCCAAAGCAGGATGGCCCAAACGCAGTACCTCCCCACCGTGTCGCTGTCCGCGACCTGGGCGGGTTCGGTATTCCAAGCCGACAAGATCGATCCGTTGGTCTCGAGTGCCCTCTTCCGGATCTCCGGCCAATACGACGGCTGTCTTCAGGACAACCGAGTCTCAGAGCTCTTGGGGGACCCCCCTGGGGATTGCGCTTCCTTTGATGTATCGAATCCGGCGGTGGCGGCGTCCGTGCGATCCGATGTCCAGAGAGCAAACCAGGGTTTTCCGTTCAGCTACCGGTCTCAGCCGGTGTCGTTTTCGGCCCGCGTCTCGTTGCCTCTGTTTACGGGCTTTTCGCGACAACTTCAGATCGAGGAAGCCCAGGTGGCTGCCGCAAACGCCGACAGACAGGTGCAAGCGGAACAGCTTCGACTGAGGGCTGACGTCGGGACCGCACTCAGGGCCGTGCAAACTGCCCTTCGGATTGCCGAGCTACAGGCGGGGATCCGCGAGACCTCTGCGGAGGAGCTTCGGCTGGCACGGGAGCGCTTTCGCCTGGGTTTGGCTTCTTCGATCGAGGTCGTGGATGCTCAGGCGAACCTATCGCAGGCGGAGAGGGACGAGATATCAGCAATCTACGAGTTCCACATCTCGTTTGCGGCCTTGGAGTCCCTGGTCGGAGTACCGCTCAGGGACTGATCCGCCGACCCTTCCGGCCGTTCCGCGGCCCACGCTCTGAGGCCTTCTTTCTCGGGCCGATCTCGGTTCATCCCGGACCGCGCGACGACGGCGGTGCTGTCGAGTGCGGCGCTTGCTGAATCTCGTCGCCTCGATGACCCGGCCTTCCGTGCCCACTCCGCATCTGGTGCTACGCGGCGCCCGCCCAGACCGCCACGAATCGGCTCGTGACGTTGGCGAGTTGCAGAAGAGTCCAAAGGCCGGTTGGTTCGTGGGTGCGTGGCGTTGCCGGGTTCGTTTGCTCCAGGAGGTCCTTCGAGCGGATCTGCGAACTGCTCATCAACGATTCGCGGTTGACTACGTCCCTGGCTTCCAGTCGCGAGCTGAAGGCACGATGGGTGTGCGTACGCGGCTATGTGAGCTTCTTCAAGGCGGCGTTGGCTCACGCCACCGCGTCGAGCGGTCATCTGGCTGTTCGAGCGCGGCGAATCTTCTTGGCGGACGGACTACAATAACTTCCGTTCGTACGGAAGCTTCGCTTGCTTTACGCTGGCCGACTTCGCGGCCGGCGCTCTCTTCACCCCGGAGCCTGAGAGGCTCCAGGACTCGCACTTCTCGTGGACCACACGCCGGGGGCAAGAGCACGACCTGGTCGGACCCCACTCCCCGGATCTACCCTTCGGCGCAGACCTCGATGCGGGTGCGCTCGCTGGCGGAGTTGCGTCCCGCTCTCTAGTGTGCTCTCTGGTCTAGCAGACCCGGTTGTGCGCATGGACCGTGCGGTCCTTTCGAGGGGACCGTCGACAGTCTTCACCCCATTGGAGGTCTTCATGGAAGCGATCATCGCCCGCTTGCTGGACGGATTCGAGCAGGGGAAGATCAGTCGCAGGAAGCTCATCCAAAGCCTCGCGCTCACAGCCGCCGGGGGGCACGCGCTTCGCACCCCGAAGCAGGCGCGGGCCCGGCAGAATGCTGAGACGGCCACGTTGCCGCCGACCACGTCCATTGATCACATCTCGTACAGCGTCTCCGACTATGCCAGAAGCCGCGACTTTTACTCGGATCTCCTGGGCTGGGAGGTTACAGGCGACGATCCTGAGGTTGGCGAAGCACGACTCCGCATGAACGACGTGGGCGACATCATCATCCGAAATAGCCGCACGCCGACGGATCCGAGCACCACGGGTGTAGTGGGTCACATCTGCTGGGGGATCGACACCTATGACACCGACGCGGTCCGAGAGGAGCTGGAGAGCCGAGGCTTGGACCCCCGTCGAGATCAGGGTGGACGCTACGACCCGATCGACAGCTATCACGTGCTGGATCCCGACGGGTGGGACGTGCAGCTGAGCATCAACCTGCGTGATTAGCCGCCAGCCCGGCGGCTCAGCGAATCTGAGAGGCCCCATGAAACCCTATGGCTTGGCTACCTCCCCGGGTATCGGTTTGTTGGTCTTGCTTCTGATCGCGCCGGGGGTGCGCGCACAGTGTGGCGCACCGGGTGAAGGTTCTGAGATCGTTATGGGCAGAGTCTTTGACGACCTCAATCAAGACGGTCAGCAGGGCCCGGGGGAATCTGGCGTCGCGGGGGTAAGTGTCAGCAATGGCTGTGAGGTTGTCGTAACCGACTCGGACGGCCTGTACCAAGTGGGTCTGGCGCCGGGACAGATCCTATTCGTCTCTCAGCCATCCGGGTACGTGGTGCCCGTCGACGAGAACAACCTGCCGCTGTTCTTCTATCGTCACTACCCTGATGGGACTCCCACGGAGATCGCAGGCGCTCCGGTGGAATGGCTGTGGCCGATCATTGAACCGACGGGGCCGCTTCCTGAGAGCATCGATTTCCCCATTCACAGACTCAGTTCGGAGGAGACCCGGTTCACGGCTCACGCCTTTGCGGATCCCCAAGCTCGAAGTGATCTGGATCAGGACATGCTGCGTGAGGATCTGGTGAATACCCTCCTGGGCAATCCTTACCAGGCAGAGTTCTCGATCACGGTGGGTGACGTCGTCTTCGACAATCTCGGGCTATACGATCGTCACAAAGAGATGATGGCTTTGATCGGAGTACCGCAGTGGAATCTGCCCGGCAACCATGACATGAATTTTGAATCCCCGAACGCTCACTACGCGAACGAGACCTACAAGAAGCACTTCGGCCCGACGTACTATTCGTTCAACTACGGAAACGCGCATGTTGTTGCCCTGAACAACGTTGAATACGCGGGCGCAGGACAGTCCCGTTTCGAGAACGGGATCTACCGTGGGTTTGTGTCCGACGATCAGCTGTTCTGGCTCGAGCGAGACCTCGCCCGTGTCCCTGAAGACAAACTGATCGTCATTGCCACCCACATCTCATTGATCAGTGTAGCCTCCGACGGCGATCCGTCTCACGACGTGACAGGCCCCTACACCGAAAACTTCGACCAACTGCTGGAACTGCTGCGTCCGTTCCAGAACGTCTATGGCCTTGCTGGACACGACACGAGCAACAGTTGGAAGGTGGAGATCGACCATGAGCATGGCTGGACGGGTCAACCGTGGATCGCTCATACCCTGGCCGAAGTCCGTGGGAGCGGCTGGACCCGTGGCCCGAGAGACTTGCGTGGCGTGGCAGACGCGATGATGGAGGACGGCAACCCCAACGGTTTCTACCTGCTCAAGTTTGACGACGTAACCTTGATCCCGGAGTTCATTCCCTTCCCCTATGGGAGAGACGCAGCCCAGCGGCTGCGTGCGGTGCTGGATCCAGAGCTTGCGGGTCCGACAGATGGCGGGATCAACCGAGGCGTGCTGCAACCGGGTACGAAGGTTGTCGTCAACCTCTTCGACGGGGGGGAACGCGACATCGTAAGGCTATCCCTGGACGGCGGCGCACGAACCCCGATGCGCTATGTGGTGCGAACCGACCCGTTCATGGAAGGAGCCTTTCGGCGATTTGCCGATACTGACGAGGCCTTTGTACCGGCGGCACTCTCGGCACACATCTGGGAATTCGATCTGCCGGAAGACCTCGCACCCGGAATCCATAGCGTAGTGGTGGAAAGCGAGGATGAATTCGGCCAGCGACAACGCGGTGTTCTTTCATTCGAGGTGACTGCGGTGGCGCGCTAGGTGTCGGTGCCAAAGAGGTTGTTCACTGAGGTACCGTCGTCGCTGATCTCTCCGTCGGTGAGAGCCTGAAGGCCCGCCATTGCGGCCGTATCCGGCAGTATCTCGTGTCCCCCCGGTAGTGCTGGAACGTGTCCCCGAGCGGAGCCATGTTGTCCCAGGTGATCATCGCCCGCCGGGCACCGCTCACAGATTGAACCAATAGTTCACCTTCACGAGGAAGATGTTGTCCGGACGAATCCGAAACAGCTCTTCCGAATCCCTTCCCAGATCGAAATCGCCGACCCCTCCAGGCCCCGACCCGGCGACGCCGGATCGACGGATTCGGCCGGTTCGACTCTGCTGCCAGACGAGGAAGAGCGTGGAGCCAGGACGCCATTCCCAGCGCAGAACCGCGTTCCCGAGCAGACTGCGGAAGTTGAAGTCGGGATCCTCCACCGTGAACGTGCCGGCCGGGCCCCCGGCATCCGGATCAATCTCGACGGTCCCATATCGGTGTTCCGCTTGGCCCACATCCTCGCCATACGTCAGAAAGTCGAAGGTCCCAGGTGCGCGGAGCTCCTTGGGGTCCGCGTACGCCCCGCTCGAGAGGAACGGTTGCGCGTAGATCTCGAGGGATAGCGTCGGGGTGAACGTGACATTCAGACGCGTATCGAGAAAAACCGTCGTCTGATCAAGGCCAGCGAAGATGTACCGGTCACCGAAGGTGTGGTCCGCGATGGGATCGGCGACGGAGGTGATGTACTGCGCGGTTGTGTGACGACGAGTGAGCCCCGGCCCGAGGCTGATCTCCCAGCGCTCTCCATCCCGGTAGTGGATGCTCAGGTCGAATGTGTTTCGCCACGAGTCACCCGCGTCGAAGGCCCCCTGGTAGCTGGCCGAGCCGCTCAACCGTCGAGTCTGATCCGATTCTACGTTGAAGTTCGCGTAGTGGCCCTGGGGAGTTCGGGTCAGCGGTCCACCCCGGGTCAGCTCGTCGTCGTCGGTCGCCGGATTGAAGCCAAACCTCCAGCCCCCACCCCAATAATTCAGGAGCTGCCAGAAGCCGAAGAAGTTGAATTCCGCGAAGAGGGGATCACCTGCCGTGTTCCAGATCGCGTCCGGTCCCCCTCGGATTTCCCAGCTCCGGAAGACACGGCCCGGAACCGTCCGCTGGAACCTCAGGGTGGTGTCGAGGATGAAGCGGTCGGCCCGCGATTGAAAGCCGATATCGTTGACCTCGTACCCCGGGCTGACGGCTGCCGTCGTCACCCTCACCTGGAACGCACCCGCCTGTTTCTCCACGCCGGCCATGGCGTAGTAGCCAGCCATCGAGGCGGCGTCCGGATCCAACTCGATGTGCGCTGCGTCCGGGCGGCCGAAGTAACGTGCAGAAGAGCGCTGCGTGCGAAGGAGGGATTCCCGTGTCCCTTCCACGCGGCTGGCAGCGAATGCCGCGCTGAATCGCCAGCTCCGCTCCGCCCACTCGTGCACCAGGTCGAGGCCGGCGGAATAGGCCGATGCGTGGAGTTCGTCCCCTAGTGGGTCCGCTTCGCCAACCTTTCGATTCACCGCGCTCGCGATGCCCCCGAAGCTCGTTCTCCCTCCACGAATGTCCCTCCGAAGCCTGCCGACGAAAAAGTTCGTTGCCGGCTCGACCACGGAAACGCCTCGGGCGCCCAAGGCGTCCGTCCAAGCTCCCGTCTCCCTCTCCGTTACTGCTTCCAGGATGCCGACGGACCAGCCGTTTTGGGTGCGACCTGTGAGCTTTGCCGCCCCGAGAATCGTCGTAGCCACGGGTGCGTCGGAGAATACGGCGGCGGATGGTACACCACCGTGTGGGGACCCTCCGATTCGCCGAGAGTAGAGGAGATCGGGCGTGCCCCCGACGTTCCCGCCGGGTCCTCCTCTTCCGAAAGAGAAGATGTCGGCGCCCTCGACGAAGAATGGGCGCCTCTCCTGAAACCGTGTCTCGAAGTCGGTCAGGTTAATCACCGCTGGATCGACCTCTACCTGTCCGAAATCCGGATTGACCGTGCCGTTGAGCGTGAGGTTCGAGGTGAGCCCGTACGCGAGGTCTACCCCTGCGTTCCCGAAGTAGTCGGATCCGGTTCGGTAGGGGTTGCCGAGGTTCGCGTCGGCACCTGGTGCTTCCCGGATGAACTCCGCCTGACCTGCCACGTAGGGCAGCAGCTCGAGACGTCGACCGGAATCGATCCCACGGATGCCCTCGAGATGCCCGTAGCGGGGTACCCCGCCCTGCTCCAGCTTGGGTGTGAATGCGAAGACGAGGTTCTCCTGCCGCCGCCGGATGATTCGCTCGAGCTGAATCCCCCACTCCTGAACATCGGCCCTGCTGAAACGAAGCTGGCTGAAGGGAATTCGCATTTCGACCGACCACCCCACATCGGTCAGCGCCGTAGTTGCCGACCAGACCGGGTCCCATGAGGTGTCGCCTGTGAAGCCAGCGTTCCGGATGATCGCGTCCCGCTTCTGGCCCGAAGGGTTCACCGAGAAGCTGTAGGCTGTCCCGTGATCGTGATAGCTGTCCAAGGACACGATGAAATAGTCCGCGTCTGGTACTAGGGCATCGCGACGAGCGAGGCGGGACGAGGCGCCATCCGCATCGTCGAGCGTCGCTCCGATGTAGAGCGCCTCGTCGTCGTAGAGGATGCGGACGTCGCTCCTCAGCGAGGGGGGTGCCCCCTCGTCCGGATCCAACTGCGTGAACTGCGTGATCGCCGGGGCCTGGAACCAAGCCGCCTCATCGATGCGCCCGTCCAAGGAGACAGCTTCGGCAATCCGCACCGCGAAGGCACGGGGCGCATCCAGTGCATGAGCCTCTTCCTCCGCGGTCATGGCCGCCGGAGTGGAAACGGGCGGCGTCAACTCCTGTGCCGACACCGGGCAAGCGTGCAGGAGGGAGACACTCGCACAGAGGAGGACAACGGGACGAACAGGCACAGATTCTCGAGTCATACCCTTCTATGGTAGCCTCATCTTCCGGAGACCGGCTGGGAAGCCAGCTGGTATACCTCGGTCGAGGAGCTGGCCTATCCGGGAAGGCGTTCGCCCAGTGGCTGAGCCGCCTGTAGCTGGGCAACGCTCTCGGCCCTTCCGGGTCGCGGTCCCAGCGGAGGCGACGGTGGATGGCACCGAGGACCGAGCAGCAGTGGAGACGGGCGCCACCGCGAGGGTCCCGGCGGCCAGGTTCAACGCTGCCATTCGGTCCCCTGAGGTAGGCGCATCATAGCGTCACGAAGGTGACAGATGCTCCGGTGAAGTAGATTTCCGTCCGGGCCTCGAATCCTGAGTCGACGCCGAACAACAGCCAGACTCGGCCATTCGGAGATACAGAAACGGGTGCCGGTGTAGGTCGGCCCGCGAAGGACTTGCGCTCCCACTGACGCGACTGCTCGCAGCTTCGGGAGTTGGCGACGTGGCCGAGCACCACGGCCTGTGCGCCGCCGCCGGACTGATTTCCGATGTCGATGTTCATCCGCAGGTAGGCGCCCTCACGGACCGGGAGCGGTTCGACGGCGCTGGCACCGGCCTTGATCCAGACGCTCTCGCCCGGTGCGCCGCCGACACCGAAGCACCCGGCCGGCGTGCTGGTGGCGATGTCCGCGCTGACGGTGACGCCATAGCGCACGCCGGGTGAGAGGCCGCCGATGGCTCCCTTGAAGAACATGAAGAGATCGTCGCTTCGGTTGACACCGGAGATGAAGAGGGCGGACTGCGACTCCAGCGGGGGCGGGAGGGCGCGGTAGTCGGAGCTCAACTCGTAGGACGCCGCGTCGGCGGGTGGATAGTCCGCGAAGTCGGCGGTGAACCCCTGCGGCCCGCGATGGAAATCGAAGGTGAACCTCAACTGCTCCGCTGGTTCGCTCGGATGACTCGTGCAACTGCCGAGGAACGCGGTCAGTAGCGTCACGGTGGCGAAGTGTAGCCGCGAGCAGCGCATGGCGGGGTGTGCCACCGGAGACTCGCAGGTGCCGTCGTAGGAAATCGTGGGGCGAGCGGCGAGTCGTCTCTGAGGGTCGCGGTACGGGCGGAGGAATGACGGAACGCTGATAGAGGCTGCCCCCGTGTTCGGTTCCGCGTGAAGCGCTCGATGAGCCGGCTCACTCCTGACGATCCGGATCGATTGGCCACTGCGCGTGGAAATAGACCGGCAATGTAACGACGCCAGCCGCTGCAGCGGCCCGCACGACAGTCGGGCTGACGTGGATTCCGGGCAGGCTGCCTGCAACGGTTGTCGTTCCGGCCGCAGGCCGGACCCCCAATTCGTAACTCGAGATGTCGACGTATACGACGATCAGGCGCGTCGAGAACAGCGGTCCGGACCACCACAGCTCGGGTGGGATTTCCCCCTCCTGCATCGCGATGCCGTGACGCTGCCACGAACGCGGCTCACGACCCCGCAGCAAACAGCGGCACGACGAGCAGGGCCACGGGCGTGCTCGCAAGAGAATCTACCTGTCCGCTTGACCGGCGTCCCCGCCTCTCGGCTGCACTGGCGCGTCCGACACCGAAAGGGACCCCTCAGTTGCCGAACCGACGTTTGAGAGTCAGCGCCAGCGTCCAGTCCCGTGCGCCGGTGAACGTTGTGTGGTTCCGGAACGCCGGGTCCTCGGCATGCATCGCGTGCGACGAATATTCGCCGAAGGCTTCCACCGGCCCCAGTATCGAGTAGCTCAGCCTCAGACCCAGGCGCATCCGGCTGTCGAGCACGTAGTCCGCCCCAGTGTGCAGATGTGCGGCCGGGACCGTGTCGGAAAGATCCACTTCCTGACTGCCGTCGTAGAACGACAGGGGTGGATCGTAGGCCGGAGCGTCGGCCGAGACGTCTTCGTACCGAGCCGAGAACCGCACTCCCCGCACGGTGGCAAACGCTGGCCCGGCACCGATGCCCACGTAGGGCACGATCGGACCGTATGCGACTGCAAGATCGTGGTAGGCGTGCAGTGCCAGCGTCCTCACCCGCATGTCGTCGATCGAGGCTTGAGCATTGGAGACGACGGTCCCGCCGAGCGGCGCGACGACAGGCGTCCCGTCGTAGTAGCTGAGGCTGCGGAACATCTGGTCGAGGCCGTGCCTGCGCTCCGCCAGCGATAACTCCAGACGGGCGCGACCGAAGATGCGACCCACGGCGATCTCGTATCCGACGCCGGAGGAGGCGCCGACTCCATAACGCCAGCGGTACCCAGATATCGCAGGCGCCCGGACGGCATCGAAACACGCGTAGTCCGGATAGCAGATCGCATCCCGATTCCAGCCGTCCTGATCGAGTTCGCCGGCCCAGGTCGCTCCAACGCTCCCGCCCAGGTACCAACCGGAACTCGGCCAACCGCCGGCAGATTCCTGGGCCCTCGCGGGATTCAGCGAACCAACGACGAAGATGCACCCGATGATGGGTACCGCCGTCCGAAAACGCATGGGGGCAAGGCGGAGAATCCGTGGCCTAGACTGTCCTCCCGCGCGGGTCATCATGTCATCCCCCGCACGAGGTTCGCTCCGAGTGCCAGCCCTGGCGTGCGCTACGAAGTTAAAATTCGTGCCGCCGAGCCGAGGGAATCTTCGCGCAGGTGGCGCAGCGGACAAGCGGCTCCCCCCCGCCTCAGAACCGGTACTTCAGGTTCACGGTGAACGCGAACAGGCCGGTGTCGTAGGTGCTGATACCGGCCGTCACGGGCCTGCTGCCGTCCAGGCGGTTGCTGGGGGCATGGCTGCGCAGCCGGTCCAGCACGGGGCGGTCGTCGAAATCCGCAAAATGCGCCCACCGCGCCTTCGCGCCCAGCGTTGCCTGCTCCCCCAGCGCGAAGTCCAGCCCCGCGAGCACCTGGTAGCCGGTCAGCACGTCGCCCAGGCCGGCCTGCAGGTGCTGGCCGTTGATGCCAGGTTCTCCTGCAACACGCGCAGGTCGTCCAGGCGCTCGGCGGGGAAGTGGGGCGCCACCGAGGTAATCGCCTCCGGGTCACTGTTCCTCACCCACAGCAGGCCGTAGTCCATCTGCGCGAAGGCCGCCCCGCCCCCGGCGCCCACGTAGGGCGTGACGCGGCCGCGGCCCGCGAAGTCGTAGTAGACGTTGGCGAACAGGCTGTGCGACGTGACGCTTCCGATGCGGTCCTCGGCCACTACCACCTCGCCGTCGAGCTTGGCCACGGCCACGCCGCCATGCCCCTCGATGGGCGACGTCTCGTCGTAGACCGCCTCGCGGAAGAGGTACTCCGCCTCCACGCGGAGCCCCCCGTCCCCGCCGAGGCGGTAGCCCACGGCCACGCCGGCCAAGACCCCTCTCCCCGGGCCGAAGGCGTTTGCCCATTCGGTGGTGGGCGCGTCCCCGCCGTCGCAGAAGGCGGGCATCAGGTCGGTGAACGGGTTCAGGTGCTGGTCGCAGATGCTCCCGGGCGCGTTGTCCGCGTGGGCGTCGATCCCCATGCCGGGCGCGAGATGGATGCCGAGCTCCTGGCTCAGGTAGAAGCCGCCGCCGGTCTGCGCGCCGGCATCATCCGGTGCAGTCGTCCAGAAAAGGGCAAAGAGCGCGATCGGGGTCGTTACGTGTTTCATGCGGAAACCTGTCGACGATGTTAGGCCGTCCATGGCGGTGAAGTTGATGATGGAACGACGGCTCGGGCAATGCTACCATGCCGGCGGTGGGGATCCGGATAGCCGCCGAACAGGGCCCCATCGCGGTGCAGGACAAACTCGCCCGCGTGTAGAGAGACACCCAGATGTAGGAAATTACGAGGTAATACCAATCTCGGCCTTGGCCTTCTCCACAAGTGAGGGAGGGACGCTACCGGGCCAGCCAGGCGCTGAAGCGTTCAACGATCTGATCGGAGTGATCACTCCACCAGAGATAGTCGTTGCGGAGTACGCGGGTCATGTTGGCGGGATGGTTGGGCATGTGGGGGTTCATGTCGATGCCCGTATCGACATGGGACCCGACGAGAGGCAGGCTGGAGAAGCGGGCGCGGCTGTAGGCCATGATGTTCCTGAGTGCGGCCATGGAGTGGGTCGAGGAGGTGAAGGCGATGAACTTCCGCGCCGCGTTGAGGTTCCAGGTGCCGGCGACGATACCCATCTGACCGGTGATGGGCTCGGTCGGCGACGCGTACGACAACGCGATGTACGAGTCGTTGTTCGCAACGCTCGAGTGTGAGCTCATCAAGCGACGGGCGTTGCGGATGCGGGGCGAAGCCCACCGGGCTGTGTTCCAGTTCATCGAGAGCTGGTACAACCTGCACCGGCGTCACTCGAGCCCCGGCTACGAGTCGCCTGCCGGCTTCGAGGCCCGCAGCCGGGCAGAGCCGGCATGACGCGGCGTTCGGCGCCCGCTCTGGCTCGCTACGCTCGTTTCCACGGGCGCCGAACCACCACTTGAGACCGCCGGGTCAACTCCAGACATCTCCCTCGGCCGGATTCATAGACAGGATCCCTGCGCTGCTGATCAGGCGCTGCGTCCTTCCGGGTCGACCGCAACGTGGCCAATGCAGTTGACCCGAGCGTCGTAGCCAGCTCCCCGAACGTGCTCACGAGCCCCTCGGCGAACCCTTCATCTTCCAGCCTCTGACCTACCGTGTCAGTCGCATGAAGCGGATCGCCGTCCACGGTCTCGTCAAGACCCGCCAGGTAGCCGTTGGCCCGCCGGAACGTGAAGCCCATCACACCGGCCACCCTTGGAACGAGAGTGGCGATGGGTCCGGCCGTGCTCAAGAAGACGGGTGCGCCGATGAGGTTGCGGAGGTATTGATTTCGCCGGCCCCGCCTCATGTTCGCGGCGAGACTCGGCGGGCAGGCGAGTGGATTCGAGGTGCCGGACGACCCCTTGTCGAGGGAGGGAAGACGCCTACGTTCCTTCCCGAGGGTCCGCCCACCTGGCCTCCGGTCGCCCTGCGGGCGAGCGGCCCTGACCGTCCGCGGAGACATCTGGAATGCGTTCCTTTTCGCCCCTGGACCTGGTGGTTCTCGTCGCCTACCTGCTGGGGGTTACGGCGTGGGGCGCATGGCTCGGCAGGAACCAGAGGGGGGGGAGCGACTACTTCCTCGGCGGCAGGGATCTGCCGTGGGGCGCGGTTCTTCTCTCCGTGGTGGCGACCGAGACGAGTACGCTCACCTTTCTCTCGATCCCGGGCGTCACCTATCTGGGAAACCTGGGGTTCCTGCAACTCACGCTGGGATACCTGGTGGGCCGCATCGCGGCCGCTGCCGTGCTTCTTCCCTCCTACTACCGCGGCGAGCGGAGCACCGCATACGCGCTCCTGGAGGAGCGCTTCGGGCCTGGAACGCGTCGGTTCACCTCTGCCGTCTTCATGATCACGCGGCTGCTGGCCGACTCCGTGAGGCTCTTCGCCACGGCGATTCCGCTGGCCCTCATCACGGGCTGGCCCTACTCCCTCTCCATCGCGCTCATCGGAGTCCTCACATTGGTCTATACCTATTTTGGAGGCATCAAGGCCGTCGTTTGGGTCGATGCGCTACAGATGGGGCTGTACCTGGTGGGGGCGGCGTGTGCGCTCGTCGCGCTCGAGCGGATCGTCCCCGGGGGTTGGAGTGCGATCCTGGCTGAGGCGGCTCTGGCCGACAAGCTGATTTGGCTGGACCTCTCACTCGATTGGGCCCCGCCCTACACTCTTTGGGCGGGTGTGCTCGGGGGCGGGTTTCTCGCCATGGCATCACATGGAACGGACCAGCTCATCGTACAGCGCCTGCTCACCTGCCGGGACCTGAGGGCGTCGCAGAAGGCCCTCGTCGGGAGCGGTGTCCTCGTGATCGTTCAGTTCGGGATCTTCCTGATCGTGGGGATCGGGCTGTGGGCCTTCTACCAGGGGGCAGACTTCCAGACCCCGGACGCGATCTTTGCGACTTTCATCATCGAGGAGCTGCCCGTCGGGATCACGGGGCTACTGATTGCCGGGGTCTTCGCGGCGGCCATGTCGTCGCTGTCATCCTCGATAAACTCGCTCGCCTCTGCCTCTGCCTATGATTTCTGGGCTCCACTCTCCCACTCCCAGGGAGACGATGTCCGCGTCCTGAGGGCAGGCCGGGTCTTCACCCTGATCTGGGCGGGTCTGTTGATTGCGGTCGCCGTGGGGTACGTCCCCCTGAGTGAGAACTCGACGGCGGTGGAGGTGGCCCTGACGATCGCCTCGCTCGTGTACGGCGGGCTCCTCGGGGCCTTCTGCCTCGGGATTGCCGATCGCGGCGCGACATCGCACGGGGTCATTCTGGGGATGACGGTGGGAATCGGGATCGTGACGTCGATATGGCTCACGGCCGCCGAATCGGTCGGCTTCCCCTGGTTCGTTCCGATCGGCGCTCTCGTGACGACGGTGGTGGGGGCGGTCATGAGCCGGGTCTTGGCCCGGGGGCGGAGCGCGTGAGCGCTTCCCCGCGTCGCGTGATCGGTGTGGATGGGGGGGGCACGAGGACCCGTTTCCTCCTGGCGGACGAGACGGGAGCCAGCTTGGGTGAGGGGTCGGGTGGCTCCGGTCTGCTTGGGGCCGGTGAGGACGCGGAAGTGGCCGGGAGGATTGTGGAGCGTGTGCGGGCGCTCGCCCGTGAGAGCGGCGTCCCCCTTCCCGTGGACGCATTCTGCGCAGGGCTGGCGGGTGTCTCGGGCCGGCCGGAGGCCCGGGAGCTGCTGGAGCACCGGATCCGGGAAGCGGCGGTGGCGAAGCGCGTGCGCGTCGTCTCCGACTCCGAGACCGCTTTCCGCGACGCCTTCGGTTCGCGCGAGGGGATCCTCCTGATTGCGGGAACGGGCTCCGTGGGGGTCGGCCGGGCGAGGGGCGGTCCGCTGAGGCGCGTGGGGGGGTGGGGCGCGCTCCTGAGCGACGAGGGGAGCGGGTACCGGCTCGGCCTGCGGGGGATCCGGGCCTCGATTCGGTCGACAGAGGGGCGAAACCCACCCACCACGCTTACCCGGCGCCTTTTCACCGCGCTCGGCGCCGAGTCCCCCCGGGCCGTCTTCGAGTGGAGCGAGCGGGCCACGAAGTCCGATGTCGCGGCTCTCGCGCCGGACGTACTGGAGGAGGCGGAAGGGGGAGATCGGGCCGCGGGCGAGATCGTGGGACGGGCCGTGGAAGGCCTAGTTGAATACGCTCGGGCTCTGGCCGAGGGCTTGGAGCTCGGGTCCGCCCCCCCTGTCGCGCTGGTCGGGGGACTCGTCGAGCCGGGCGGCGGCATGCGGCCGCCCGTGGAGACGGCGCTCATGGCGGCCGGGTTTCGGGTCCGTCCCGAGAAGGTGTCCCCTGCCCGGGGGGCGGCGAAGATGGCCCTCGAGATCTGAGCCCCGGGACGACTGTCCGGGATCTCCTCCTCCATGCGAAGTCCCGCGATCTCTTGTCGCAGCCTCCGCGCCTCGCCACCCGTCCGCCGGGTCGATCGGCCGAGCTGAGATGGCGAGATGCGGCCTCGGGCTACCGGGCGACTCGCCGGGCCCGTGCCCAAGCCAGCGCCGAACGAGCCGTAACGGCCATCACCGCCGCCAGGGCGTTGAACAGCATGTCGACCGGGTCGAAGACGCGGCTCGGCAGGAAGAGCTGGATGCACTCGTCGACAAGTCCGACCGGGACCGTCAAGAGCACCGCCAGGAGAGCCGGCGCGGGAACGCGCTGTCCCTGGCTCGCCCGCTCCGCGAGGGCTTCGTGGACGAAGAGGGCGACCACGCCGTACTCGACCAGATGCGAGCGCTCCGTCGGGATCGACATCCGCGCAAAGACGAGGAGATAGACGGCCGTGATCCCGAGAGCAACGCCAATTTCGGCTCGGCCTGCCTGCGTCTTGAGCCCCTGCGTCACCGCGGCCGCCACGATCAGGAGGCAGGAGAGGACGAAGAGAGCCGGGCCGAGGCCACTCTCGCCGAGCACCCCGGCCAGCGTCGTTGCCAGGCCGAGCGTCGAGTAGATTGCGGCCACGGAGGCCAAGGCCCAGCCCCAGAGGCGCCGTTCACGCTGGGAGGTGAACGCAGACGAGGAGCGCATCATTCAGCTTCTCCCCCGGGGTCTCCCCGAGGGTCCGGCGCACCCGGCTGCGGCCGCTCCGCGTACGAGCGACCGGGCCGTTCGTCGAGACATCTGGAGCGCGCTTTCCCTCGTCTGGGGGCTGGTTGGTCCCCGCGGCCGGTCCCTCGGCAGCGTCGGGCGGGCGACTCGTGGAGCCGGTCGGGCGGATCCGGCCCTCTCCGCTCTCTAGCGCAGAACCTCTTCGAGCGCCGTCGCGGCGTCCGTCCTCTCGTCCCGGTACTTGACGACCGTCGGCGCATAGAGCTGAAGCCCCCGCTCCTTCGCGAATGCCCCGGACGCCGGCCGGGTGCCGGAGACGACGACCGCCCCTTCGGGCACGCTCAGCGGTGCTGACGGGCTGCTTCGGTGGACGGTCTCCCGGACGAGGTCGAAGAGGGGCGTGGCGGATGTGAGCTGGACGCCCGGGGCGAGCACGGCCCGCCGCCCGATAAGGACACCCTCGAAGACCCCCGCGTTCGCTCCAATCATCGCCTCGTCTTCGACGATGACGGGGCGAAGTCCGACCGGCTCCAAGACCCCTCCGATCTGGACGCCGGCACTCAGGTGAACGCTCTCCCCGATCTGGGCGCACGATCCGACGAGCGCGTGCGAGTCCACCATTGAGCCCTCGCCGATCCAGGCGCCGATGTTCACGTAGGCCGGCGGCATGATCACCACGCGCGGGGCGAGGTAGGCGCCAGCCCGAACGGAACTTCCGCCCGGCACGATCCGGATGTTCTGCTCCACGCCGCGGGTCTCCCGGAGCGGGAGCGTATCCCGGTCGAAGAAGGGGAAGGCCCGCTCGCCGGCGTTTCCGGGGGGAAACGGGACCGTCTCCCCGGCCCGGAAGGCGAGGAGGATGCCCTCCTTCACCCACTCCGTGGCCTGCCACCCGTCCAGGCCCTTCTCGGCGGCTCTGGCCTCGCCTCGTTCCAGCGCCCGGAGGAGGCGGGAGACCGCGCTCCGCGCCTCCTCGCGGTCGCGAAGGGGTGTCTGTGCGGCAAGCTCCCGAATCTGGAGCGAGAGACCCGCGAGATCGGTGGCCGGCGTAGCGTCGTTCATTCGTCTCCTACACGACCGCTCAGCACATCCTTCATGGTGAACACCCCCGATCGATCCTCGACCCACTCCGCGGCGAGGACGGCCCCCTGGGCGAACCCGGCTCGGCTTCGGGCCTCGTGCTGCAGAAGGATCCTGTCGTTCGGCCCGTCGATCCCGACCGAGTGGATCCCGAAGACGGAGCCCGCGCGGGAGATGCCGACCTGAAGGAGTGCCTCATCGACGGGCGCACCCTCCTCCAACTCCCCCGACCAGCGCGTCTTCGCGTCCAGCTCCCGGACGAGGAGCTCTGCCAGGCGGCGAGCGGTGCCGCTCGGATGGTCGGTCTTCTGCCTGTGGTGGGTCTCGAAGAGATGCACGTCGTACGCTTCGAGCTCCTCGACTCCGTCGACGAGGCGCGCAGCGGCCCGGACGATCCGCTCGAAGAGGAGCATCCCGATCGAGAAGTTCGGGGCCGAGAGGATCGCCGTGCCCGCGCTCCGGACCAAGTCCTCGACCGCCTCGCGCTCCGTGTCCCACCCCGTCGTGCCCACAACCACATTCACGCCGTGCCGTGCCGCCTCCCGGACGTTGCCCGGGACGGCGACGGCGACGGAGAAGTCCACGGCGACCCGGGCTCCGGCCAAGGATTCGGGGGTGATTCCCCGGCCCCCCGGATTGTCGAATTCGTCGAGAATCGGGCCGACTTCGTGGCCGCGCGCCCTCGCCGCCGCCTCGACTGCTCGGCCCATACGGCCGTATCCGAAGAGGGCGAGCTTCAACGGGCTGTCCTCCTGTGCCGTCGATGCGGGGGTCCCGGGTCCAGGGGGAGGAGAGCCCATGCGTCGCTAGGAGGAATCGGCATGTCGACGTCCGTCATCGAGGGTCGGTGCTCCGTTGGCGGGGTTCATGCACTCGCGCGGCTCCCGCGGCGAAAGCGCCTCATGCCCGGCGCCAAGGTCTCCCCGGCAAGGGGAGAATGTGTCACATCCGTGCCTTCGGAGGAAGCAGAGAAGGGCTCCAAACGGCGACTCCGTTCGTCCACGACCTTCGGTCGCTCCCCTCGCCTCGCTCTCCCGGGCCATGGCCATGCCCTGGACCATGCCTCCCGTCGCCAATCCACCGTCCAAGGAAGGCGGAGGTCGGGGGACGTCTCCGCCCAGTACCCCTTGTTTCCAACGTCTTCCACGCACTTGTCGAGTTCGGTCTTTGCCCGGTGACCTCAGGTCAACGCCGCGGCTCCCGCGTCGGATCATTCCGTACCAGCCGGCGAAGGCGGGCGGGGATCCGAGCGAACGCTTGCGCGTTGATGGATCGAGCCCGATTCGGCACGGGACTTCCGGCCGGGCTCGGATGAGGGCGCCACGGCGGCGTGGGCTACGGGGGTCGTGTGCGACCGTTTCCACGCCTCGAATACCCGCCTGAACCTCGGCGCGTTCGACGCCGTAGCCGAGGTTGCCGTAACCCCGGATGCGCTTCCTCCTCGTGTGCCGGAGCGCCTGCACGGCCTCGTCGTCGACGTCGATTCCGAGGAGTCCCGCTAGGCATCCGGGCCGGCCTGAGTACCTGCGGTCGAGCTGGATGCCGACGGTGCGCGCTTGGGCCCGCGGGGCAGTGCGCCTGACTTGTGTTCGTCGCTACGCCACCCTAGCGTTTTGCCATGCACGCGTCCCAACGTCAGAGCCCGATGGGGAAGGATCGCCTCATCGTTGCCCTCGACGTGGACACCCACCAGCAGGCGTTCGATCTGGTCGATCACCTCGACAACGTATCCGTTTTCAAGGTCGGCCTTCAGCTCTTCATGGCCGGCGACGTGCTCGGACTCATCAGGAAGCTTCATGAGAGCCGCGATGTCGAAGGCGGTGTGTTCATCGATCTGAAACTCGCGGGCGACATCGGCAACACGATCAAGCACTTTATCGCGGCGTGCATGACCGTCAATGTCAAATTCATCACGCTCGTAGAGGCGGTGCCCACCGCGTTGACGGTCAGTACACTTAGGG
Organism: Longimicrobiales bacterium; assembly: GCA_965206975.1. GTDB lineage: Bacteria > Gemmatimonadota > Gemmatimonadetes > Longimicrobiales > Gaopeijiaceae > JAAXGI01. The sequence continues at coordinate 1,847,205 of OZ242253.1, forward strand.
CTGCTCGGGACGCACGGGGCTCGTCCCACTATCCCCGCCTGCTGATGGTGCCGCTCGTGTCGAGCCTCGACGCCGGTGACTTGGGCGGCACCGATCCGACCGAGCATATCATTGCTCGTGGACGTGATACGCTGGACTACGGGGGCGATGGGCTAATCGTCTCGGGAGACGCGATCGCCGCATGTCGCGCCGCCTTCCCGGACATAGAGATCGTAAGCCCCGGCATTCGGCCACTGGGGTGGCCCAGTGATGACCACAGGCGGCACACTACTCCACGCGACGCGATCCTTCTCGGCTCAGACTACCTGGTCGTAGGCCGGCCGGTCACAGGCCACGACAATCCCCGCGATGCCGCAGAAGGAATCATAGAGGAAATTGACGAGGCCCTAGCTCTCCGGGACCGCCAACTTGCTTCGACCAGATCGTGATCGCGACCATCTTGGCCCATCGCGATGCCGTCGGGAGGGGACGTCCGCTCCATCGGTTGCGGCAAGGCTGGGTGGGGTGACGTTGGCTGAACACCTGGCTGTGGGGGGGTTCACAGACCACGACCTCGCCGCCGGGACGAGTCGCGTGATCATTGGTCACTCGCTCGCGTCGTCGTCGTTTTGATGACCCCTGCTCTGCAAATGCCTGCGATATCGGCTGATCGCAAGGCTGTGTGTCGGCCAATCGAAGGGTTTCGTAAGAGGAGCTATGACCGCGAGGGCGGCTGACCATATGCTTGGCAGGCATCACGGAGTGACCCGCCGTGCCTCGAGAAGCATCGGTTACGCTCCCGGTGGGAGGCACCGTTGAAGCGCAGGGTCACCATCGAGGAGGGCAGCTCAGCAGAGAGTCTTGACCACCCCCGCAAGCTGCCGGGTTCGCCTCTGATGGCTGCCATGAGACGAAAGCCGACCAATTCGCGACTCGTGTGCTGCTCCCCGGGGTGCGCGTCCGCGTAATGACTCCGTGGCCCGGCAGCGGATTGCCATCACACGGGCTCAGCCGATTCTCCGGTGTAGAAGGTCGCTGTACGCCTGGCCGCCGTACGCGCAGCCGCGGGGTCCGCTCCGGCGGTGACCGCCGCCTGCCGCCACCCCTCGCTGCTTCCTCTGATGAGCGTCTTGCCGTCCCGCGAAGCGGCAAGAGCGGCTCCGTCCGGCTTTGGCGCGGCCGGTTCTGCAAGGTGGATCGCGAGCCCCATCAGACCCAACTCCCACCCTACGCCCACCGCGCCGGGCCCGTACTCGAGCCAGTGTTCCGAGAGGTGCGCGGTGTGCGTGAGCGTAAGCTGTGCACGGCGCTCTCCATCGGGCGAGAGACCGACATCCACCCAGCTGACGTCATCGCCGAACTCCCACGTCAGCGCGAAATGCGATGGTCGCACGCACGCCGTGATCACACCCCCTGCGTTGCCTTCCAACTGATAGCGGCCCCCGGGCTCGAGGCTGCCGCTGACCGGCAGAAACCAGCGCGGAATACGCTGGTCGTCCGTCACGGCTTCCCACAGGTCTGCGACTCCCGTCGGGTAGCTCCGAGAGAGAGTGATCGCGCGAGCGGGTTGCCCTTCGCGCTCCAGCGACGATACGGAGCGCTCTACGGTGCCGAGGTGGCGTTCGACGTCGATGTCCATGACTCCCTCACGTTCTGCCCGCGCCCCGACGGGATCGTGCGCGCTTCCAACGGGCACGCACTCGTCGTGCACGGTGAATGGAACCCCGAGATTGGCCCAGAGGGTTATACGCTTCGGCCGGCGGTGTTTCCCCGGGGCGACCCCATCTTACGGGGCGCTAAAGCGGCAAGTCACGTGCTCAGTCCTTCCGGGTCTACCGCGACGTGTCCTATGCAGTTGACCCAGGCGTCGTAGCCAGCCGCCCGAAGAAGCTCGGCAGCTCCCTCGGCGAATCCTTCATCTTCCAGCTGCCGGCCTACAGTGTCCGCCGCCTGAAGCGGATCGGAACCCACCGTCTCATCCAAAAACCCCAGGTAACCGTTGGCGCGGCGGGAAGTGAACCCGGTGGAGGCGAGGAGCTCATCCATCCGGCCATCGAAAGTTCTGCGGAAATTGTCCCTGGAGCGGATCACGCGAATCAGCTGAGTCAATGCAGCCATTTCGTAGTCGTCATCATGGAGTGCGAACCATGCAGCCATTTCCAATGGCCGGACATTCTCGATGCTGAAGGCGAATTCCTTTGCGACCATCGAGCCACCCTCGCGCCGAAGAACGGTGAGGCGGGAATGACGCGACCTGGTCCAATTCACCCCTGTGAGGAGGATCCCACCCTCTGCGAGGACGTCAGTCATCCAGTCGAGAGTCCGGTCGCGAAACGCCCAGCTGAAGTAGCATAGGACGTTCAGGCACCGGACCACGTCGTAGCTGCCCAGCCCCTCGGCCCCGACGCCCTCGCGCGCGAAGGCCGCGAAGGCAATGTTATCGGCCGAGAACTCGAGCACCGGGTTCTTGAGCACCGTGAATTCCCCGGGCTCCCACCGCGCAGCCCTTGGTTCACTTCCGCCCCACTCTCCAAGCGCTGCCACGAGATGGCTTCGAAAGCGACTTCTCGTAGCCTCCGGATCGCGGTAGAGCCCCTCCCACCGCTCTACCGCATTCGTGCCAGGCTGGAAGTAGAGAAGCTTGGCGTCCGAATCGAAGCACGCATAGTCTCCGTTCTCGTGGCGAACGAGATAGCGGGCGAGTGACGGGTCCGCCGCAGTGACCTGGACATCCGGAAAGCGCCTGGCCGAATCCCGCGCAGTGATCGGAGGAAAACCGCAGCCGAGGTCCAGGAAGCGGTTTCCCTGGCGGAGAGCACGCCAAGGGTTGCACGCTAGGTAGTCATCAATTGCCCCATGCCTCCCCTCGGAAGTAATGGGAGGAACGGACCCACCCCACGCACCGGGGAGCAGCTTGGGCAGGAAGTAGCCAACGATCCAGGCCATCGTCTCGTTGAAGTCCTCAGCCTCGATGCGCTGCTGCCTCATGTGCCTGCACATCCGCTCGACTGCCTGCACATCCGCTCGACGAATCTCTGAACCTCCTCGCGCTCATCGCCGATAGGTGCCATGAGGCCGCGGACTGCCGGTGACAAGCGCCCGTCGAAGTACGTCTCGTTAAGGTGGTCGAGGAGTGGCATGGGAGTCACGGCGACTCGTTTCGACAATGGCGGTCCGTGGATAGGGAGCGGGGCGGATTCAGCGTCTGGGCGCATCGGGGGAGCCTCCATCACGGCATCCGGAGGGTGTCCTCCGAACTGCCCCTGCCGTGGTAGCGCCGCAAGATGCCGGGGGGACTCGCTGGCAGCAAGACTGAAGGCCGGAGGAGCATCGTCGGGACCGGTTCCAACCGGGGTCAAGGCATGCCTTCCAGAACTCTGGGGACGTCTTGTTCCGGAAGGTTGTCGGCGACGAGGTGGCGCGGTAACGGGAGGGTGTCGTCGAGCATTGTCGGAACGATGAAGCTGAGCGTGTACACCTTGTAGCCTGTCGTTGTAGTCTTTCCAGCTTTGCCTGCCTGGTTCTGCTTGCGCCTCATGGGCTGCGAATAGGATGTTGACGTCGGTCCGATGGTCGGGAGTGCACACATGTCCGACCCGGCTTCTTTCCCAACTAGACGGAGGTGAGCGCCATGTTCCAAAACACCACCCGTCGCCGATTCTTTGGCGGTGCGGCCACGGCTACCCTGGGGCTGCTCATGCCCCGTAGCAGGGGCGGATCCGCCGCCCTCCAGGAGGCGGGTCCCGAAGCCAGGCTCCGTCAGCTCGGAATCGAGCTCCCGCCCGCGCCGCAGCCTGTGGCGACCTACGTGCCCGCGGTCGTCGTCGGAAACCTCCTGTACGTGGCAGGCCATACGCCGCGGCTTGCGGACGGCTCGCCAGGATTCGTGGGCAAGGTTGGCGAGGACTTCACCGTCGAGCAGGCACGCGAGGCGGCGAGGACCTCAGCCATCAACATCCTGTCGACGGTTCGCAACGCCCTCGGAAGCCTCGACGACGTCGCGCGGCTGGTCCGCACGTTCGGCATGGTCAATGCCGTGCCGGGGTTCACGCAGCACCCACAGGTCATCAACGGGTGTAGCGACCTGTTGGTCGAGGTCTTCGGAGAAACCGCAGGGAAGGGCACCCGCGCGGCGGTGGGCATGGGGTCGCTCCCGGCCGGGATGGCCGTGGAGATCGAGACGTACTGGAAGGTGCGGGCGTAAGCCCAGAAGAACAAGCGGGTGCAGGGCGGACTCCCACCGGGCACCGGTTCCACCAGGTGCAGGCCAACATGCCTGGAGATCACCTCGAAATCCCGAACCACGTCCAGGAGGGGCCGGTTCCCTCGGAGCGTGATCAGTGCGATCAGGGAGTCCATCATCGACCGCACCGCTTCGTCCTTGCGGCGGCAGGTACGCGAGATAAGCGCAGCGTCTTCGAAGTCGGCGAGACCTTCCACTTCGAGAATCTCGAATCGTGCGGGCAAGTGTTGAATCGCGCGCGCCGCTTGTTCCGTGGCGTAGTCCGCGAGCAGCTCCATGAGGACAGGAGCTGGCGTGGCGACTGGCGCGTCCGATACCACGCCGACGGTACCGAGGATCCCGATCTCGCACTGGCCAGCGGTCGTGCGAGGGGGGGAGACGATGAGGGCCGCGATCAGGGCTCTCATCGGATCCTCCATGCCCATACCGAGATGTTTCCCGGCACCGGAGCCCCGGATCGAGTGGTCACCCTGATGCTGGTTGGCGCCAGGCTGCCAGGTGGAGTCCAGTGCAGGTAGAGGCTCGATCCGCCGCGGATGTTGCCAGCGGTGTGCGGACTCGAGGATGAGGAGGTTCGCGGCTGTAGCGGGTAGCCGCCGAGGAAGCGGCTGAAGATGTCGTGGAGGTCCCACGAAGCCATCCAGTCCCAGGCGAACCCGGAGGACGACGGGCGCCCGTCCCCCCAGAGGGCGATGTAGAACTCGGCGAGAATCTGCTCGATCCTCCGGCCGGTCACCTCCTCGAGCGACGAGAATCCGGAGGAGGGCGAGTTCGTGACGCGGCGCATGAGCGCCGCTTCACCGCCGGGGTAGTCTCCTCCCCAGCGGTCCATGACAAAGCGGAGGAGCATGGAGGGCACGCCGTAGACATGCGGGCCCGCGCATGGCCCGGTATTTCCGTCCTCCTCCCTTCCGATCCATGTGCACTCCTCCGGTGCACCGGGCACCCGGCCGACTCCAGCCCCGAAGCCGTCCCCTCCGAAGAACCACACCATGTGGGCAATCCAGCCGCCGAAGTACCAAGCTCGGCTCTCTTCCGACTGGTGGACCTGGGCGTGGCCGAGGTTCTGCCCCGAGCCGTGCCCGAAGAGCTCGTACGCCACGAGTTGCTCTGCGAGAGTCGCGCCTCCTTCAATCTCCCAGATCGTCTTCTCTCCCGAGTCTCCGAGCACGTAGGCGTTTGCCTGAACCAAGTGGGTCATCTCATGCGTCAGCAGGTTGCGATATCCGCCGAGCACGAACTCCCTGTTTGGGCCCCCTCCATCGGCGCCACCCGGTTCCGGCACGTAGCCGTAGAAGATCTCGGCATGGTTGCTCGTCGAGCACTGCGTCGTCGGATACAAGTCTGTCGGAGTGACGTAGCCGCCGAGGCCCTCCACCTTGTTGACCTCCTGCGTGAGGAGGACGAGGACACGCCCGTTCTGATCGACGTCCGACAGCTCACCGAAGTAACGGTCATGGACGGCTTGGATTCGTGAAGCGTAGAAAGCGTCGAGGCTTTCGAGCTCCACGTCGCTGAACGCCCTGCCCGGGTTGGCGAGATCTTCCAGCCACACGGTGTGGGTTCCAACGAACCGAACGACGGCCTGGACCTGGGTCCCGGTCGTGCAGCTCCCCTCGGGGTCCGCCCAGAGGGTGACGAGTTCGCCCGGGGCCATCGTGGCCGGCGCCCCGGTGGGCGGAGTAGGCGCCAGAGGGCGGCCGAGGCGAGCCAGTTCTGCTGCCTCCCGCGTCCTCAGCCGCGCTTCGGCCTTCCGCCGCCCGGTGGTCCATTCCTGGAGGGGGGTGAGTGTCTCGAACTCCCTGGCTGGAGGCGGAGCAGCTCCCTCTCCCCGGAAGCCGATCCGCCGCCCGGCGGCGAAATTCCCGGCGGCGAGCCCCGGCCGCGGCGCGGGAGCTTGCGAGGCGGCGACGACGCCCGGATCCCCGGGCGTCCCGAAGAGGGAGATGGGCGTGAGCGAGGACGGGACTTCCGACGTCGAGACGACCCCGACCAGATATTCACCCCCCGCGACACTCCCCGGGAGATGAAGGCAGCCGCTGCCCGCGAGTGTGTAGTGGTACCCGCCGACGGGCAGGTCGACATCCTCCTGCGGGGGGGTGATGCCCACACTCCTCGAGGCCGTGGCCGACGAATTCGAGACGAGGACGAGGGCCTGCCTCGGAGGAAGACACTCCGCCGTGGGAACGGTCACGGTGAGGCGGGTGGCCGTGGCGGACGAGACGAAGGCGTCGTGGCCACTGATCGTCACCCGGTTCTCCGAGGCCACGGACGAGAAGCCCGTCCCGTGAATCGTGGCAGCCTGACCTTCGGTGAGGACGGCGGGCTCAATCCCGGTGATGCGGACGGCGCCGGCCACCTCCCCGACCTCGAGTGCTGCCGTAGCCGTCGCGCGGTCCGCGCCCCTCGTCACCGCGGCGGAGACCGTAGCGCCTCCTTCCGCCAGGCCCGTGGCTCGGCACCCGATGGCGGTCGGCTGGACGGAGACCACCCCGGCGTCGCTGGAGGTGCACGTCCACCTCGCCGGTTCGTCGGGATCGCCGCCCGTGATCGCGAGCGCGAAGTCCGCCGACTGCCCCACCTCGACCCTGGCGGATGATGGATTCATCGACGCCTCGAGAGGGGGGACGGCCTCGGCAGTGAACACGGTGTTGAGCGTCCCGGTCCGGGCCGTCACCGCGTGATTTCCCTCTCCTTCCCCTAGGGTCCAACGGGCAAAGGCGCGACCTGCGTCATCGGTTTCATCCTCGGAGGACGTGATGATGCCGTTGCCGCCGGACACGGTCCAGGAAACCGCCGCTCCGGGAATGGGCGTGCCCCCCACGTCCCTGATCTCCGCCACCAGGCTCTCGGGAAGCGGGGATCCGACCCTCCCGCGCTGGGCGTCTCCCGAGACCTTGAGCATCGAGCCCGGGACCAGGCTCACGGTGGCACTCGCGGACCCGGTCGCCCTTCCCGACGAAGCGGTGATGGTCGCCTGACCCGCGCCCGCGGCAACAGCCAACCCGTCGGGCGAGACGGTGACGGCGGAGGGATTCGTCGAAGACCAGGACACGGACTGTCCTGCCAGGGTCGTCCCGGCTTCGTCGCGCACTTCTGCGAGAAGCTGGCGTGATTCGCCGACCCACGAGAAGGACGGGGTCCGGGGCTCGATCGTGATCGAGGCCGGTACAGGTGGCGGCGGTCCCGTCGCGTCGCCCCCGCAGGAGCTCGCGAGAGCGAGGACGGCGGCGATCCGAAGCGTTCGTGTGAACCGCAGGGCTCGCGAGGGAGAATCGACCGTCACGCGGTGCTCCGTCGACGCGCCGTCCAAGAGGGTGCCGCCTCCCTTCCCGCTTCCGGCGTCACCGGCTCGTTGCCGGAGCGTGCGCCGAACGGGCGGGAGCCAGGAGCGCGCTGCCGAGCGTCACGACGGCTGCGGCGTCGCGATTCCCGGATGCCGTTCGAGAGGTGGGCCGAAGGGTCGGAGTCCCGGGGAAGGCGCCCGGCCTCGGGAGGGAGGGAGCGGGCTGCCCGGTTCCGGCGCCTCTGGCTAATTTAGCTGAGCAGCGAGAGGTCCGCCGAGAACGACTCCATGATCTGGGCGCCACACGCCTGCCCGGCGAGGGTGACGCTGAGCCCGAGCAACGCATCCGGATCGTCCACCGGCTCCAACGCCACATCCATCTGGCATGTTCCATTGCGACCGTCGTCCGTGGCCCACTGAACCGTCCCGTCCACGCTGCCGCTGAGCTCGAACATGAAGTCTGTCGGGCTTGTCGAGGTGGACAGCGCGATGCTCACCTCCACATCGGGCGCCCCGTCCAAGGTGAAGGTGATCCCGGTCCCCGCGTGCGTCTCCATGCAGTCCGAGTGAACAAGGGTCGCCGACACTGCCACGCCGGCGCTGTCGTCGCCCGGTCCTCCGGATGGGGTGATCCGCGCGTCCACTGCCACCGTTCCACCCATCGCGCATGGGGCGGTGAACTGCAGGACGGGCTCGTCAGGGGTTCCGGTCGGCTGACTCGTGTCCAACACGTTGCCGGTCAGCTGGAAGCCGTGGCCCATCGTCACCTCGAGGAGCGCGAGGGCCTCCTCCGGGGTCAGCGAGTCTTCGGGCTCCGTCGAGCTGCCGCCGCAAGAAGCCACGGCCAGTCCGACACTCAGAACCACCCCTGCTGGAATTCGGCGCATGGGAAGGTGCTCCTTTCGTGTCAACTTGTGGATCGGGAGCGCGGGCTCCCGAATCGACCCCGGCCGGTCTCCTGGGCGGGCGTAAGCGCGATGACCCGGCTGGTAACCACTGGGCGAGTCTTCCCTCTGGCACGCCACTGCCCCGACCATACCCGGACACCCCTAAAGATAACACTCCCCGAGTCCACGAGCAGACGGCGCGGGCGCCGCCGAAATCGGGTCGCTGCCTCGGATTCGGGTGGGTCACTGAGTCCGTGGCATGTGACCACCGTGTCGTGACCGAGTAGCGGCACCGGGCATCGCCAACAGCACGGTGAGACAGCGCGTGATTCCGGCGACTGTGACTGGTTCCCAGGTCAAGGAACCGCCTGACGCGCTGAGGCAGGAGTTCAAGAACTACCGCTTCCGCTTCGGTTCGACGGGGAAAGGCGTCCGAACGCGCCAGGCACTCCAGTGCGTGCTCCGGCGCCAGCCATTCGCTGTGCTCCATCGCTCACCGGGTTGCACGCACAATCATGCGTCCCGACGAAAGAGTCAGAGGAGCCCCGTCACGCCCAAATCCTTCGACCCGCTGAAACCCCACTGCAAGCAGCCGGTCTCGCAATTCGACAAAGGTGAACATTCGAATCTCAAAGTCCACGGTGCGCACCCGGCCGCCCCTCACGATCGTCCGATGGTAGTGTGACCTTCCGTTCATCGGGTCGTACGTCACGTGGTCGACCATTAGATCGTCTCCACGCTTCACGATGGAGGACGGAAAAGCCTTCCCAACCACGAAAGCCCGTGGTTCAGCTCGAGGAGCACACGTCCCCCCGGCCGGAGACTCTCCGGTGGATCTCCTCGAGGACCCTCCTGTTTCCTGCATCGTCCAGGTACCCAAAGGAAGTGAACCAACTGATTACCCGGTCGAACTCATTCGACCAGGTGAGGTCCGTCATATCGCCAAGCACGTATTCGGCTGTGGCAGCGCGTTCAGCCGCCCCCTTTCTCGCCAGCTCCAAGAAGTGCGATGACCGGTCCAGTCCCGTGACCGATGCTCCGCGCACGGCCAGTCGGTTCGCAATGCGTCCGTGCCCGCAGGCCAAGTCCAACACGCGATCGCCCTCATTGACCGGACCGAGCGACGATATGAGGTCTGTTTCCGCATCGCTTCTCTCGTCGCTTAGGGCTTCGGCGTAGAAGTAGAGGTAGTCGTCGTCAAACACCTCGGACGGATCGAACAGCTGACCAGATCTTCCCGTCACTCGATTACCCCCCGGGTCGTGAGTGCGTGGGCAAACACACAAGATATCCGTCCTATGGACCCTGCTCCTTCGTTGCTGGTCTCCATGAGTCCTCGTAGGCCTCCCCCGGCCTCGGTCGAGTCAGACAGAGGACTGGGCCTAGGCGAAGCAGAAGGTGGCAAGTAGTCTCGAAGATCGCGCTCAGCACCGTCATGCCGATCCCCTGGATCCTTCGGGGCTCCAAGAGTTCATCCGGTCCAATGCCGGCGTACACCGCGACCACCTCATCGAGCAGCGCGGAAAAGGCGCCCTGCATCTAAGCCTTAGGGACCTCCCGCTCGACGCGAAACTCACGTGACCGATCTCTCGCATCGGGGGCACCCCCAACGCCTGAGGTAACCCACTGGCGGAGGTTGCCCATCAGATGTTGGATGATGAATCCGACCGGGTTGGACCCGTCCTACGGAGTCCACCGGATGTCCTCGTCGGCGAGCTGGGCCAGACAGTGGTTCATCTTGCCCCCCGCGTGCTCCATCCGAGCATTAGACCCTTCGATGAAGGCCGAGGCGATCTCGCCATTCATCCGTTGCGACACCGTCGATCATGGCACCCATTCGTAACGTTTCTTTCGGCGTGCGCCTTTCTCGTATGCGGGATCATTCTCCGGAATCGCTACCTCCTCGATGAAGACTGCCCCGAGCTTCTCGATCACCCGGATCGACGGAGTGTTCTCGGGATCGACGGTCAGGATGACCCGGTCGTAGTGTTGTCGAACGAATGGAGCCAGGGCCCAACACGCATGGTACGAATACGAGCGTCCCCGATGCTGGGGAAGGATTTCATAACCGATGTGCCCGGCCGTCATTGTCACATGCCGAGAGGAGCCGATCCGAAGGTTGATATGGCCAACCGCTGTTCCGTCATCAAGCATGATTTGGAAGCGATGGGCCGCGGAGAGCCCTCGCGAGGGATCTCCGGGCAGAGTCCCGGTGCGCTGCAGATGGACTGGTCCGGCGCGGAGGCCAAGGTCGACGTCCCGCTTCGCCGACTCGCTCAATCGAGTCTTCTGCGGTCTCAGGCGCTAGCGGGAAGCTTGGAAGGTGATGGGGACCTGGATCCAGACGGCCACGTCCGCTCCCTCATTTCGGGCAGGAACGAATTCGAATGCGTAAGCCACTCGCAGCGCAGCTTGGTCCAGCTGCTCGTATCCTGAAGTCTGCGCGACAAGGGCGCTGTCGAGCATTCCGGCGGCGTTGATGAACATGTGGACAAGGGTTGTGCCGCCGAGACCCGCCTCGCGAAGCACGGGAGGGTACTCGATGCCGAGGGCACGCCGCACCTCCGACCGGTTGGCAATGGACGGAGCAACCTCGTACGAGGTATAGGTCGGTGACGCGGAGGCCCCGTCGCTAGTGCGACCTGGCGTATCCGACCTAGGGGAGGGGATCGCGCTCTGGCGGCGCTCCGCTCCGGACTCTGGCCGGGAATCAAGCTCCGCCTCTCTGGGCCGGCCCTCCTCACCTCCGCGAAGCGCGATGAGAATTCGCTCCAGGGCCTCCTCCGGGCTCTCGGCGCGTGGCGCCATGTCGCAGGCCACTGTAAGCACGCTGATGATCAGGGGTATCGAACCGACGGCCCCCCAGCACTCGATACGAGATCTTCTTCGCCCGTTCATCGACGGTCCTCCGGAGGGAGCGTTCATCGCCAAGTATAGAGCCGGTGCTTCGTCGTGCGCGATGGTCCAGGACATGGTCTATCTGATGTTCCCGCGCTCAGCCCGACTCCGGTCACTCAGATGCTCGTCGTACGTTCTCCGGTCTGATCAGCTCCTCTTGGAAGGTCGGTTCATCGAACGGAGACCCTTGTTAGTCTATCCATCCACAACGAGTGCCGCGAATGGACCACCACGGAGGCCGGTATGAATCCGGCGCGGTCCAACCGGCCAGTGTCAGCGCCGGGACCAGGCGCCATGCTTAGCGTGACCCCAACTGCGCTAGGAAGATGGTGTGGGCCACCCTCTCCTTCGGGAAGAAAGCCCTCTTCGAGGGTCACAAATCTCCGATCTGTCAGCCACGAACGAAGGGGGCGTCCAATCCATCGATACCGAGGACCCGCAACCTCGATGAAAGCAGCTTGGCTACGGAATTGCCGCACCCACAAGCTAGATCGAGGGCCTCATCTCCATCCTTGAGTCCCCGGTCTAGCCATGGCAAGAACTCACGGTATCGCGATTTCCTGAAGTCAAAGTCGTCCGATTGATACGCCTCCGAAACGAGGTCGTACCCATCTCTGACGACTTGGCGGGGGTCCACTGCGTCTCCCCTTCGAAACGAGAACCCTACGTCACGACCAACAACCGGAGCATTGCTTGGCGAACAAAGCCGCCGCGGCGGCCGCCACGGTCGCGAGCGCCTCCGCCACATCCTGATCGGGCGAAGCTCCGGGAAAGGCACGTTTCATAGCGGGCATCTCCGCGGTGGCCATGCTGCCGACCCAGCATGCCGGAATCCGATACCGCACTGTGACCGCAATGAGGAGACTGGAATCATCGGAGAACCGGGCCCGACGATCCGTCGCCCAGGCTTCTGGGCCCTATTCGCCGTCCTTGGCGCCGCAAGCGTTGTCGTCGCGATGAGGGTTCTTTCCTGGCCATCGGGACTGGTTCGTTGCCCGAATGCGAGCGGCGGCGTACAGGTGTGGAGGCGTGTAGGGCGGCGGCCTCCTTGGAGGCCTTTCCCTCTGGCTGAAACTCTTGGGCGGTCTGGCCAACCATGAGTGAGCGGGCGAAGGCGACACGGCTGCCGAACCGTATGCGGGCAACGGCGACTCCTTGCCCATCGGTCGCCCCTGCAACGTCGTCATCCACCTCGGTGCATCAGCCCTCCGTACACCGGCGTCCAAGCCACTGACCGAACCGTTCTGAGGAATTGCCCATGGACATACCGAGCGACGAGCTTCGATTCATCCTCAACACCTTCTCGTTTCTTGTCTGGGGCGCCTTGGTGATGTGGATGGCAGCCGGATTCACGATGCTGGAAGCCGGCTCGGTCCGCACGAAGAATGCCTCGGTCATATGCCTCAAGAACATCGGGCTCTACGCCGTGGCCGGCATCGCCTATTACCTGATCGGCTACAACCTCATGTACCTCGATGTCGACAGCATGATCGGCTCGATCAGCTTCCTGCGCGGCCCGTCGCCCGACGAACTTGCCTTGCTCGCGGGGACTGCGGGAGCGCGGGAGGCGGTGATCGCAACCGATTACGCCGTCATGTCCGACTGGTTCTTCCAAATGGTCTTCGTGGCAACCGCCGCCTCCATCGTCTCCGGAGCCCTGGCCGAACGTGTCAAGCTCTGGTCGTTCTTCGTCTTCACCCTGGTGCTGACCGCGATCATCTATCCGGTCGTCGGCGCCTGGACGTGGGGCGGAGGCTGGCTGGCCGCCCTCGGATTTCAGGACTTCGCCGGATCGACCGTCGTGCACGGCACCGGGGGCTGGGCAGCGTTGGCCGGCGCGTTGGTCGTCGGACCTCGGTACAACAAGTTTCGAAGAGACGGAACGGTCACCATCACGCCTCCGTCCAACATCCCGGTGGTCACCCTGGGGGTCTTCATTCTGTGGTTCGGCTGGTTCGGCTTCAACGGTGGGTCCCAGCTCGCCCTGGCCAGCGCCGCCGACGTCGTGGGGATGAGCCATGTGCTCGTCAACACGAATCTGGCGGGCGCGGGTGGCGTCATTGCAGCGATCGCGGTGTCGCGGCCCATTCTCGGCCGGGTAGATCTGCTCGCCGGCCTGAATGGTGCCATTGCCGGCCTCGTCTCCATCACTGCAGGACCCGATATTACGAGTCACTATTGGGCTATCGTGATCGGCGCCATCGGCGCAGTCATCTGCACGGCCGCCATTAAGCTCCTGGAGAGAATGAGGGTAGACGATGTGGTCGGGGCGGTGCCTGCGCACCTGTTCGCCGGCGTCTGGGGCACGCTGGCCGCCTCCATTGCAGCCGGCGCCAATATCGGCGTGCAACTGCTGGGCATCGCCTCCGTCGGCGCGTTCGCATTCGCGACTTCGTGGCTGACGCTGGAGCGGACGATGGGTGCTCGTGTGTCCCGCAGGGTCGAGCAGCTCGGCCAGGACGTCGCGGAGCTCGGCATCGAAGCTTACCCGGAATTCGTGCTCATGCCGGAGCAGGACGATCTGGAGAGCTGATACGACGCCGAGTGTCGGACTATCGGACTACGGGAGGCGAAGGAGCCGGACGTGGCGGCAATGGGACCACCAGCCTGTCACAATCGGTCCCGGCGCGCTCGCCCGGACGCGAGAGCTCAACCGCCGCGCGGCCCTGCTTCGATATGATGACGCGCTCACCGTCGCGGACGGCGCCGACGAGTTCGGGAAGGCACGTTCCAAGGCGCGTATCTCTGCGGTGCCCCTGCTGCTGGCCCAGCATCCCACAGAAGAGTTCGGGATCGTGACCGCGATGAGGGGATTGGAACCGTCGGAGAACGGGGCCCGATGACCCGCCGCCCGGGCTTCTGGGCCCTATTCGCCCTCCTTGGCGTCGCAAGCGTCGTTGCCGCGATCCGGTTCTTTCCGGTCGCCTTTCCGATCATCACGCTGGATCTCGCGATGGACCGCGAGGCCGCCGTCGCCCAGGCGGAGGCCTTGGCTCGGCGTTACGGATGGGATCCGCCCGACGCTCGGGTGGCCGCCACCTTCGGCCAGACGGATCCGGAGGTGCAGACGTACGTCGAGCTGGAGGCCGGAGGCCGGGACGCATTCGTGGGACTCGCCGAGCGGGGGATCTACCAGCCGTACGTGTGGACGGTTCGGCGCTTCGCGGAGGGGGTCGTCGAGGAGAGCCGAGTGCGCTTCACGCCGGCGGGCGAGCCAGTTGGGTACCGCCTTCGGCTCTCGGAGGAGGATCCGGGAGGTGGCAACCTCGCGGAGGCAGAGGCGCGGGCCGCCGCTGAACGGACGGCGTCGGAGTGGGGGGCGGATCTCTCCTCCTTCGTACCCCTCGAATCGTCCGAGGAGAGGCAGCCGGGCGGGCGGGTGGATCACACGTTCGTCTTCGAGCGGACCGACGCCACGGTGGCAGATGGCCGTTTTCGGCTCCGGATCCGGGTCGCGGGGAACCGGGCCTCCGAGCTTTCCCACTTCGGCTACGTGCCCGAGGCCTTCTCTCAGCGCTACGGGGACATGCGGTCGGCGAACGATTCGATCGCGCTCGCGTCGCAGTCGGTCTTCATCGTCCTCTTTCTCCTTCTTGGAGGGGTCGCCGGCACGGCTCTTCTCATGAGGAAGCGTTGGATCGTCTGGCGTCCGCCCCTCGTCTGGGGCGCGCTCACCGCGCTCCTCCTCGGCCTCGGGATCGCGAACACCCTCCCGCTGAGCTGGATGGAGTACGACCCCGCTGTCTCGATTCGGACGTTCCTGGCCGGGCAGCTTGCGCTCGCGGCCGCGGCCGCCGTGATAGGCACTCCGCTCCTCGCGTTCGTCTACCTCGCGGGGGAGTCACTCGGCCGGCGCGCCTTTCCGGGCCACCTGCAGCAGTGGTGCTTCTGGTCCCCCGAGGTCGCGGCCTCCACCCCTGCGCTCGGGCGGACCGCGGGCGCGTACCTCCTCCTCGCCATCGAGCTCGGCTACGTAGTGCTCTTCTACCTGGCCACCTCTCGGCTCGAGGGATGGTGGTCTCCCGCGGAGGCCGTCGTTCAGCCCGATCTCCTCGCCACGCCGCACCCGTGGCTTCTGGCGGTGTCGACCTCGCTCTTTGCCGCCTTCTGGGAGGAGAGCGCGTTTCGCGCGATTCCCATCGCGTGCGCGGCCTTGCTGGGTGCGCGCTACGGCCGGAAGAGCCTCTGGATCTGGGGTGCGGTGGCGCTCCAGGCGGTCGTCTTCGCCGCGGGTCATGCCAACTACCCTCAGCAGCCCGCGTACGCCCGGGTCGTCGAGCTCACGGCTCCCGCCCTTCTCTGGGGCGTGACCTACCTCCACTTCGGGCTCGTGCCGACGATCCTCACCCACTTCACGTACAATCTCTCGCTGAGCTCGATCCCGCTGTTCGCATCGTCCGCCCCCGGCGTCCTCCTGGATCGCGTGGCCGTGGTGGCGATCGGGTTGGCCCCGCTCCTGGTGGTGGCCTGGGCGCGTCTCAAGGTCGGCGCGCGGGCCGAAGCGCCCGAGTGGGCGTACAACCGCGCGTGGAAGCCGCCGCCAACCGGCGCGGCGGCGGAGGTGGGCCGCGAGCGCACCGGGCCAGCCCCGCCCGAACTCCCCTCGGCATCCCGGCGCCTCTCCGCGCGGCGGAGGCTCGTCTACGCGGTCGGTGTGATGGGTGCCCTCGCCTGGGGCGCCGGAGTGCTCGTGCCCGCCGTGGGCGCGCCGCGGCTGACCGTGTCCAGGGGTGAGGCGATCGTCGCCGCCGTGGAGACGCTCGAGGAACGCGGGCACGCCGTCGGGTCGTGGAGAGCGCTTGCCGTGGCGGAGTCGAGCCGGGGAGACGACCACCAGTACGTCTTCGACGAGGCGGGGGAGGAGGTGTACGCGAGCCTCGTCGGGAGCTACCTGGCAGGCCCCCGCTGGGTGGTGCGCTTCGTGGACTTCGCGGCGGCGCCCGAGGATCGGGTCGAGGAACTTCGTGTCCACTCGGGCTCGGCGGGAGAGCACCTTCGCCTCGAGCACATCGTGCCCGAGGCCCGTCCGGGCGCGCGCCTCTCGGAGGCGGAGGCGCGGGCCGCCGCGCTCGTCCTTCTCCGGGACCGGTTCGGGGTGGGCACGGAGTCCGTCGAGGAGGTCGGCGCCGGCGAGACGACGCGCCCGGCGCGCACGGACTGGAGATTCACCTTCGAGGAGCGCGCGGTGCTCGCGGCGATTCCCGGGGAGGCGCAGCTGACGGTGTCCCTGGCCGGTGACGAGGTCGTGGACGTGGATCGCTCGGTGAGTATGCCCGAGGAGTGGGAACTCGCGCGGAGGGACGGTGAGGCGCTCCGCGCCCTAGCGGCCACGGGTGCGGCGCTCGTGCTCCTCCTCGGGTTTGCGGCCGCGGGCGTCTTGGCGGTGGTGGCGTGGGCGAGACGGGGGCTCGATACGCGGCTCCTTGTCCGGGCTGGTCTCCTCGGGGCGGTGGCGATCGGGATCGGGCAGGCGAACTCCTGGCCGACCACCGAAGCGTTCTTCTCGCCGACGCAGCCGTGGGGCCTTCAGGCGGGAATCGCGGTCTTCGGCGGCTTTCTCGTCCTCCTCGTCGGATCGGTGGCGATCGGTCTCGCAGTCGCGCTCGCACACAGATGGCTCAGGGCGGCAGTGGAGGCGGGAGAGAGGGCGGGAGCGTCGGCCGCCGTGGCGGTAGGCGCAGCGCTCGTGGGTCTCGCGGCCGTCGGAGAGGGGCTTTCCGGAGGGCTTCCGGTGTGGCCCGACGTCACTGGGGCCACCTCCTTCCACCCGCCGTTCGCCGGGCCGCTTCAGGCGACCGTTCGGTACCTCCTAGGAACCACCGGACTCCTCCTGATGAGCGGTCTCGCGCTGAGGTCGGGCTACCGCCCCCGCACCGCATTGTGCGTCCTCGCGCTCGCGGCCGGGCTCCTTTTGGTTCCGGCGCCACTCCAGGGCTCGGTTCTCACGTGGGTGCCCGGAACTCTCTTGGGCGGGACCGTCGTCTTCGGCCTGGCCCGGCTCGGGGCGGGGGCGCCCGCGTTGATCCCTGGCATCGTCGCGATTGTGATCTCAGCCGACTTCGTCGTCCAGGTCGTCTCGGGGCCATATCCGGGTGCGAGACTGGGTGGCGTGGTGGGGATCGTCACCGTGGCCGCCCTCGCCGCCGCATGGATGCGCGAACTCGATGCACGACGGCTCGGCTACACCCGGTGACCCCGGGCCCGGTTTGGGCCGTACGTGCTCGTGATCGCCCGGCAGTCGTGCGGGTAGAGGCCATGCCTGCCGGGTCGGCGTTGCCGCAGGAAGCGCGGCGGGCGAGGGCAGAGAGTCTGGGGAGGGTTTTCGGAATTCACGACTGAAGCGCTCAAGCAGATCGATCTGCTCGTCCGTGAGCTTCGTTTTCCGTTCCCTGGCCGCCTCCTCGAGCCGCAGCCATGGCTCGTGCTTCGTCGCCAGGCCGTGACGACTCCACACCCCACGCACACCTCCAGACTGGAAGGGCCGCTCGTTCAGTGCGGCGAGTGGCGGCGCCACCGTTTGGCGGAGCTCGCCGCGGGAGAAGAGTGTCTGGTAGCGTAGCGGCGCCGTGATCCGGCGCTCAACCTGCTGAACCGCGGCTTCCACCTTCGCCCGATCCTCCGGGACCCTCGGCCCGGCCGGGAACACGGGGGTTCCCTAGTAGGCGACGAGTTCCTGGTGCGTCGGGTTCAGGCCCGGCTCGTACCGGCTGGCCCTGTGTACCCCCGCTTTGTCGTTTGCAGCAAGCATATGGTACGATGGATTCAGATCCGCTGAAGAGCACTGCACTGTGTCCGTCGAGAGCGTCGGCTAGGTGAGCGGCGCCGTGCAGACACGGTCATGCATGCTCCACAGGTGGGGCGGGCAAGAGCCCGGCTGAAGCTGGGCGATCTGCAGGGAGTCATTGCGGACGCACACGCGGTATCCGTAGGCTTCGAGTGCTTGGCAGCCTACGATGCATCACCTGCACGTCGGCAGAACTCCGCGGTGGCTCGGCTCTTGAACAGAAGCGCTTCGGTTCCCGTCGAATATCGAGAGCTCGAGGTGGACGGCGTCACAGACCCGCGCGCCCCTACGTATGCGACCGGCGCGGTTACAACAGACGGTGCCACACCTCATTCGAACCAGCACGCGTATCCCAATCGAGGCTCGGATACCCCGGCGGCGACTCGGTGCGAGGCGCAATTGATGACTGCGGAGGCGGAAGGGGGGCGGACGGCAGTCGACATGATCAACATGCTTCGGGGCGCTTACAACTTGCCCCATTCCTTGAGCACGGACCCGGCGGAGATCGAAGCGCAGGTTCGGGAGGAGCGACGACTCGAGCTTTGGATCCAAGGCACCGGAATGGCCGATATGCTGCGGTGGAACGAGCCATTCCCGGCAGGTGCCGACCATCACGATAGAGCTTGCGGAACTGGGACCTGCGCGCCGCTACCGGATCCTGGGAGATGTTGCGGCCCCATCATCAACTAAGCCAAACATGCTCTAGAAGACGTAGTCGTCTTCGCCTGCCTCGGACGGGTGAATCGCGGCAGGTGGGGACGGAGGTAGGGGACTCAAGACCGAGGAGGAGGGATGCCACCGAAGTATACCGACGAAACTGCCCTAGAGCTCGCCCTGAAGCTGGCTCCGCTGTACGGACTCGAAGCCCGGCAGCTTCCCACGACGGTGTTTGCCGATGTGCTGAACGGCCTCGCCGAGTGCGATGCGATCCTCGCGAGACGCCCACAGCAGGAAACGCCGGCTCCTGTCACGCAGTATGTGCCGGAAGGGTTGCCGTGATCGCCGCGGAGGAGTCACCCCAGGACACTACCGGTTCGCTCACGCGACGAAAGTTCATCACGCGGGCCGCCGCGCTGGCTGCCGCGGTCCCGGCACTCGGGTCGAGAGCACTCACGGCAACCCCACCGCGTAGCAGGTCGTGGCACATTCCCGTCACGACTCACGCCCAGGAGGTGCCGCTCTACGACCTGGAGGTTTGGCAGGCCGCTGACCTGCTTCGCCGGGGTGTCATCTCTCCGGTCGAGCTGGCCGAAGCGACGCTTGCTCGTATCGAAGCCGTCGAGCCTCGGGTCTTGGCATTCACCAACGCCTATCCGGCGGACGAAGTGCTGGTCCAAGCCCGGACGGCCGCCGAAGAAATCGCCTCCGGCGAATACCGGGGGCCACTCCATGGTATTCCCGTGGGAGTCAAGGACATCTGCTTGACGGAGGGTAAGGTCACCGAGGGAAACTCGAAGCTCTACACCGGGTTCGTTCCGGCCTTCGATGCGACCTTGGTCGCGCGCCTGAAGGAAGCTGGTGCAGTGATCGTCGGAAAGACCGGCACGAGCGAGCTCGCCACCGGGAGCGCATGGCCCGCCAAGAACGCGTGGGACCTCAGACGCACCCCTGGAGGCTCCAGCAGCGGATCGGGGGCGGGAGTCGCAGCGTCCGAATTCATGATCGGTATCGGAACCGATACGGGGGGTTCGATCCGCGGCCCTGCGGCGAATTGCGGTGTGACCGGCTTCAAGCCCACCTATGGGACGATCAGCCTCCACGGCGTCCTGCCTCTCGCCTGGTCGATGGACCACGTCGGCCCGCTCGTGCACAGCGCGCGTGACGCGGCGCTCCTAGTGGATGCGATAGGAGGTGACGACCCGTTGGACCCTCATACGCGGAAGGTGGCCGGCTACCGCTTCGCCGAGGCTCTCGCGTGGGAATCGATGCAGAGACCGCTCGACGGCGTCGTAGTCGGCGTGCCTGCCGAGGACGACTATCTGTTGGGCGTTCCGAACAACGAGGAAATCGCGGCCTTCAGGGAGGCGACCGACGTCATCAGATCGCTCGGCGCCACCATCCGAACCGTCCGGACGCAGGTGCTGTTGCCCGGCCTTACCAGCACAACCTCCTTCTACGTGATCATCCGGAGCGCCGAGGTCGCCGCATATCAGTACGAAAACCTCCTCACGCAACCGGAGAACATGTCGGGACCCTATCTGAGCAGGGTCTCGTCCGGCGTCCTGATGCCCGGTCATGCCTATACGCAGGCCCAGAGAGTCCGACGGCTGTGGCGGGATCAGTTGCTGACGGTGTTCGACGAAGTCGACGTGCTGGTTCACCCCGCCGACAACATCGCCGGGATCCGGGTGGACGAACTCGAGGATCTGCGCGACGAGGAGGATCCACAGGGCGATCCACAGGAGGCCCGGTCTTCGAGCGGGAGCAAGACGAATATCTGGAATCTGAGTGGTGCGCCCGCAGTGGCGATTCCCACCGGGTTCTCTTCGGAAGAGAAGATGCCGCTGTCGATGCAAGTCGCAGCGTACCCCGGACGCGACGACGTCGTGTTGCGCGTGGCGGACGCCTTCCAGCAGGTGACGGAGCATCACAAGGCCAGACCGCCCCTGTGAGCGGCCGGGACCCACGGCTCACGTCGGTCAGGATGCGATCGCCGTTCGAGAGGAGCGGCTCCATCGCGTCCCCGTCTACGGTTTCGATGAGGCCGTCCCGGTTTCGTCCCCGGGTGGACGGGCTACAGGCCCGGTTCACGGCCCGCTCGCTTCAGGGATGCGAGGATCGAAGATATTCCCGCGCGCGTTACCCTCGCCCACAGGAGTCGTTCGAGGAGCAGCCCGAGTCAGGGGAATACCCGAATGAGATCGAGGGACGCCGGACCTCCCCGATGAACCGGTGCCGGTCGAGGCGGACGGGAGGGGGATTGCCGGGAGAGGGAGCGAACAGCGGGCGGACCCCGGGTGCCTCGTCACCTCCCCATCGGTGCGAGCCCACCGGCCCTGCCGTCACTGCATAGGTGCTTCCGGGGGAAACGGCCACGCCGCTCAGCGGGCACACGGAAGCGACAGACTCGCCCGCTCCCGGCTAGCAGCCGTCGAACTCCAGGGACAGGAGGCTGGTTCTCTGCCCGCCGGCTCTGCTCACCATCCACTGGCGCGTGTAGAGTCTCGCCTGCCCGTTGACGGGCACCCGGACGCCGGGTTGACCCTCCTCCGCCGAATGCGAGGCTGCCGCTGTACGTTCCGATCCCGGGTCTGTATCCGTAGAACTCGGCCATCGCGATGGACTCGACGGGGATGCCCCGAAGCTCGGCGCCGGCGGCGACCATCTCCAGCCCGTCGAGGCAGACGAGAAGCGTGGCGGTAGATCCGCGGGCGTAGCGACACAGGAACACGGTGGCAGGATCCGGATACGAGTCGGTCAGGCAGTCACGTGTGTTCGACACGTGCCGCACCACGAGGTCGAAGGCGTCGCCAGCCCCGAACCGTGCGAGCGCCTCCCGGTCCAAGACCCGGGACGGAACGGCGAACGCCCTCCGCCTCGCGGTCAGCGCCTCGACCACGATCTCGAGCTCCGTCTCCCCGACAACCGTCACCCCGTCCACCTCGATCGCAACGGGCGGGAGCCTCAGCACCGAGAGCTGCGACGGCGCCGAGTCCGCCAGGGCGAACTCGGTAGCTTCGTAGCCGAACTGTTCCGCGATCAGGACGAACGGGGCCTCGCGGTCGAGCTCGATCGCGAAGGCCCCGAGCGAGTCCGAGACGGCTACCGATTCCGAATCGGGACTGCGGACGAGGGCTCCGTGAATAGGGTTCTCGGACACTGCATCCTCGACCCTCCCATGGATCACGACGCCCGCCTGGGCGCTCAGGGCGAGGGGCAGCGTCAACGGGCACAGAGCCGACAGGAAGGCGCGGAGCACGCGCCTCGTCGCCGCCCCATCGTCGCGATCCCGCAGATTCTGCGGTCCTGCCATGGCCGCCCCCGTGGCGACAGGAACCCCGGCGTACCGCGGGCGCTCGCGAGGAGCGCCACCTGCCGAAAAGCGCGCCGTTCTCGTCCCCTGCCGGTCACACTGCGGCCGCAAGACCGCACCGTCAATCTTCGTCTCGTGTCAAGCGGCAAGCCGGGTGATGGGCGTGAGTACTCCCGGTCAGCGAGACGAACACGTCCGCCCTTTCCGGAGGCCGGTGCTCGCTTTCTTCCTCGGCGCGAGGGTCGAGGGGATCCTTCTCGGCCGCGACGAAATGGCTTGGCGGCAGCTCCCGCTCGAGCTCCTCGCGGTCCGCCGGGCGCTCCTCGTCCCCCGGCTCACCGCGTCTCGTCGTCGCCTCGGCACCTGCCTGACCCACCGGAGGAACGTCGACTTCGGGTCGAAGCTCACTTTGCCCGCGCCGGGTTGGAAATCGTCTCGAGGTTTCGGACAGCCCCACGTCGGCAGCCGCGTCCGGGGCCGCCACGAGTGACGGGCTACCCGCTGGAAATCCTCCGGCGCGACGAGTGTACAGGGGGGCGAAGCCCAGATGCGTGGCGTCGCGAACCGAGCGGCGAACGCCGGCCGGGCCGGAAACTCAGGAGGCATCGAGACATGTCGGAGCATCGCGCCACGATCGAATGGGAGAGGGGCCCTGCCGAATTCAAGTACGCATCCTATCCTCGCGATCACACGTGGACATTCGAAGGCGGGATTCGAGTCGACGCATCCGCTGCGCCCGGCTACCTCGGGAACCCGGACTGCCTGGATCCCGAGGAGTCGTACGTCGCATCGCTCTCCAGCTGCCACATGCTCACCGTCTTGGCGATCGCCGCCCGGGAGGGGCTCGTCGTGGATCGGTACCGGGATGCGGCCGTGGGCTACATGGGAAGGAATGCGGATGGGAAGATGACCGTTGCCCGTGTGGTGCTCCGTCCCGAGGTCTCCTTCGGATCCCCGGTGCCGTCGCCGGAGGCGCTCAAGACGCTCCACGAGATCGCGCACGGAGAGTGCTTCATCGCCAACTCGGTTCACACTTCGGTGACGGTCGAGGGGGGATGATGTCGCCGGGCGAGCGGGAGGACGGTAGGGTCGCCGGGGCAGTGGCCGGGACGTTTCATGGATGACGTGACGCAGGCTCGCCGAGGGGCATCAACGAAGTGGGACATTGCTGTTTCAACACTACGCAAGGGCTCCGTTGACTCTGCTTGCGTTCTACTCAGCCCCCCTGCATCTTGATGGATGCCTATTCATCTTGGGCGCAGCTCCCCTTCGTCAAGAGGGAGTAATCAGCGATTGCTCCATGTTCGCTCGTCAAGCCTATGCTCGCTGGCCCCGTGAGGAGGCGGGCTAGGGGCTCACCTATAGGCAGATAGGAAATGTGCGCCATGAAACGGAAAATGGCGAAGGAACGTCCCCCCACGGGGCAAGCATCGATCCTCGCGTTTCTGCTCGTTGGCGGGGTCGGCATGGGTCTCGTGGGTTGTCTCCGGTCGACGTTGCCCCAGCAGGCACCATCAGAAGTCATGACACCAGCGGTCTCCCTTGGTTCAGGGCCGGCTCCGGCTGATCATAGGGCGACTCTGGATCGGTATTGTGTCTTTTGCCACAACGAGGCAGCCTTGACCGCTGGGACTGCACCCGGGGGTCTTGCGCTCGACCTTTTGGACGTCGAGACGCCCAGCACCAATCCGGAAGCGTGGGAGCGGGTGATCGATAAGGTTCGGACAGGCATGATGCCGCCGGCTGGGATGCCGCGCCCGGATCCGGAGACGTATGCCGCCCTGGCGAGCTGGCTAGAGACGGAAATTGACCGGGCGGCGCCGGCGAATGTGAACCCGGGTCGGATCAGTGCCGTCCACCGCATGAATCGAATGGAATACAACAATGCCATTCGCGATCTCTTGGCGCTCGACGTGGATGTGAGGGATCTTCTGCCGGGCGATGAGGTGACGGACGGCAGCTTCGACAACCTTGCCGAGAGCCTCTCCCTTACGACGGCCCACGTGGAACGCTACATGTCCGTGGCCCGTATGCTCACGCGCCGGGCGGTGGGTCTTCCGCCCAGGAGCCCAGAGGGTGGGGTGTTCGAGGTCGATAGATACTTGGAGCAGGACCGCCGGATGGGCGAGGAACTGCCGCTCGGCTCTCGCGGTGGTATCGCCGTTCCCTACTACTTTCCCGTCGACGGTGAATATACCATCGGAGTTGACTTCTGGCGGCAATATGTGGACTACATCATCGGCTTGGGGTGGCCGCAAACCCTCGAGTTCCGAATCGACGGTCAGCTGGTGGGGCGGTCCACGGTAGGAGGCCCTCCGGGCCGGCCCGCCCCCACCGGCGGTTTTGCCGGCAGAGCCACCGGCTTCGGTGACCCCGATTGGGAAGCGTACATGCACAACGCGGTGGATGATGTAGGGGCCCGCTTCCAGGTCGAGGCGGGATCCCACGCTGTCAGCGTCTCGTTCGTCCGGGAACAATGGGAGTCGGAGCGTTTGCCTCAAATGCCCTTTAGGGGGAGGGGAATAAACAACGACGAGCGGTATATGGGTTACGCGCTGCTGCGTTCGATCGATATTGCAGGCCCTCACGAAGTCTCCGCCTGGGGGGAGGACCTCGACACCCCCAGCCGTCAAGAGATCTTTGTCTGTCACCCACGGCGTGGTGCGGAGGACGAGGCGTGCGCCACAGAGATCCTATCCCGGATGGCCCGTCGCGGCTATCGTCGCTCCGCAACAGACGGAGAAGTGCAGACGCTGCTCGAGTTCTTCGATATGGGTCGAGAGGAGGGTGGAAGCTTTGATGAGGGGATTCAACTCGCGCTCGAGCGACTCCTGGTCAGCCCCGCCTTCCTCCTCCGGGTCTATGAGGACCCGACGCAGGTGGAGCCAGGAGAGATCTATCGCCTGAGTGATCTGGAACTAGCCTCGCGCTTGTCGTTCTTCCTGTGGAGCAGCATACCGGACGAGCGCCTGCTGGACCTGGCCGAGCGAGGACAGCTCACGGATCCGATGATCCTGGAGCAGGAAGTCCGACGAATGCTGGCCGACCCTCGGGCCACCGAGACGCTCGCGACCGATTTCATTGCCCAGTGGCTCGAGTTGCGCCGCCTGGACGAAGTGGTGGTCGAGGACCGGCGATACCCGCATTACGACCAGAATGTGGTGGAGGCATTCCGGGAGGAGACGGAGCTGTTTGTCGCCAGTACACTGCGCGAGGACCGCAGTGTACTGGACTTGATTCGAGCGGACTATACGTACGTCAACGAGCGGCTGGCGCGGCACTACGGGATTCCGGGGGTCTATGGGTCCAAGTTTCGGCGGGTCACCCTGCCGGACCTTGAGCAGCGTGGGGGGTTGCTCGGCCACGGATCCATATTGTCCGTAACGGCGTATCCGGACCGTACGTCGCCGGTGATCCGTGGCAAGTATCTGCTGACCAACTTTCTCGGGACGCCGCCGCCGCCGCCGCCTGACAACTTGGTCACCGACCTGGCCGAAGGGGGAGAATCCGTCCCTCCATCGATACGCGAGCGGCTGGAACAGCACCGTGAGAATCCCGCGTGTTTCAGTTGTCACGCGGTGATCGATCCTCCGGGTTTCGCGCTTGAGAACTTTGACGCTCTCGGAGGGTGGCGCATCAGAGACGAATCGGGCAACCCGATCGACGTCGGGGGAACCATGCCGAACGGCATGGAGGTTCAGGGGTTGGCGGACCTGCGGTCGTACCTGCTCGACAATACTGAGTCGTTTGTTGGCGTTGTGACCGAGAAGCTCATGGTCTACGCGCTGGGGCGCCCGCTCGAATACTACGACGGGCCGACAGCGCGTCAGATCGTCCGGGACGCTGCGGCGGATGACTATAGCTGGTCGTCGATTGTTCTCGGGGTCGTCCGGAGTCCGGCGTTCCTCATGAGGAACGCGTCCGAGGAGGTGTCGGCGGACTGAAACTTGCAAGCGCTGGTGGGAAAGACGCGATGGTTGGTGGAGGCTTGGTGGTGCTGTGCGCACAATGCGCGGGGCAAGAGACGCTGATGGTTCCAAAATAAGGAGTCAATGATGAGGATCCTCACCGGGAAAGCGATGTCACGACGGACTCTTTTGCGGGGTCTTGGTGCGACGGTGGCGTTGCCGTTCCTGGACGCCATGGTTCCCGCATCAGGGAGAGGGCAGACCCGGGTGAAGCGTCCGCACCGATTCCAGGCCATCTACGTACCGAACGGGATGGCAATGCAGTACTGGACCCCGTCCGGGCAAGCGGGGAACTTCCAGGCCGATAAGACGTTCGAAGAGCCGCTTAAGCTCATGCCCATTCTCGAGCCGCTGGCGCCGTTCCGGGATCGGGTCACTCAGTTTTCAGGCCTCCATGCGAGCTGGGTCAACGTGCACGCGGGCGCCTCGGGCTCGTGGCTTACCGGCACGGACCGCGGGGGCGAAACTGAGGTGGACATTTTCGCCGACGTGTCGATGGACCAGCTGCTAGCGAGGGAGTTGGGAAAGGAGACGCAGCTGGCATCGCTCCAGGTAGCGATGGATGCCCCTGCACTCGCAGGATCTTGTAGCATCGGCCAGAGCTGTGTATACACACACACGATCTCGTGGCTTAGCCCCACGCAGGCGTTGCCGATGGAGTACAACCCGCGCTCTGTCTTCGAGCGGCTGTTTGGAGACGCTGGCTCCACGGAACGGGCGGCGCGGGAGACGCGGCTACGTCAGCAAAAGAGCATTTTGGATTCTGTGATGGACGATCTGGCGGCCGTAAACAGGGCGGTTGGGCCGCAGGATAACGTCAGGGTCGAGCAGTTCGCGTCATCGATTCGTGACGTCGAACGGCGCATTCAGCTGGCCGAGGAACAGATCGACATCGAGCTGCCGGTCATGGATCAGCCTCAGGGTGCACCTTCCGACTATGAAGAGCATGCGGAACTGATGATGGACTTGCAGCTCTTGGCGCTACAGACGGACCTGACGCGCGTGATCACCTTCATGCTCGGCAAGGAGCTGAGCGGCCGCCAGTACCCTCAGGCTGGCGTGACCGAGGCGCACCATCCCCTGTCGCACCACAATCAAGCTCCGGAACTTGTCGCGCTGATGTCCAAGATCAACCTTTATCACATGGGGCTGTTCGCTGGATATCTGGCGAAGCTCGATGCGACGCCTGACGTCGACGGCTCACTCCTGGACAATATGACCATTATGTATGGAGGGGGCATTTCCAACAGTAGCGGCCACGCCGGCGACAACTTGCCGATAGTCCTGGTCGGCGGCGGAGCTGGACGCCTCCGGGGCGGTCGGCATCTCACCTTCCACGACACACCCATCCTGCCCAACCTCCTCGTTGCGCTGATGGACAAGTTCGACATGCCGGTCGGACAGATCGGCTCCAGCACGGGCAAGCTGCCGATCGATGCGCTCTCCGGGGTGTAACTAGGGGCCGAGCTCGGCCGAGGCGATGGGTAATCTCGCATCTCTCGGCCGGGCTTTCGCTTGTGCGTTCGTCGAAGCGGACGTCTTGGCGAAAACGGTGACAGGAAGAGCGACTGAATGAGGGGAGGGGCAAATGATGAGGAGATCAGGCGCGCGAACCTTGTTCGTATTCGGGCTGGCCTTGGTTCTGGGCGCGGCGGGCGTGCAAGATCCAGGGCTTGTCGACGCGGCCAAGGAGGCCGACTGGGACGTTGTGCGTGCTCTCCTACAAGAGGCGCCGGACGTGGATGCAGTCCGCGGGGACGGCACGACGGCGCTCATTTGGGCGAGCTACTGGGGCAATCCTGAAGTCGTTGATCTGTTGATCGGTGCCGGCGCCGATGTCAATGTGGCCAGCGATCTTGGAGTCACAGCGCTCTGGCCGGCGGCTGAGCACGGAAATGCGGCCGTAGCCGAGAGGTTGCTGGATGCCGGCGCGGACCCGAATGCCGCGCTGCTGTCGGGGGAGACGCCCGTGATGACAGCCGCGCGGGCGGGGTATGTTGAGGTTGTGCAGCTCCTGCTTGACAGGGGCGCCGACGCAAACCAGCGCGCGACCCGCGAGCATACGGCGCTCATGTGGGCGGCCGCGCAGAGCCACCCCGAAGTGGTCGACGCGCTGCTCGCGCATGGGGCCGATGTCCATGCCCGCTCGGGTTCATGGTCCCAATATTACCAAAAAGGTGGTGGGTCGGCTCCTCATCCTGACGACGAATTCTGGCTGCAGGAAGGGGGTTTCACGCCGCTGCTGTTCGCGGCGCGGGTGGGAGAACTCGAGTCGGCGAAGTTGCTCGTGGCTGCCGGAGCTGATGTGAACGACCAAACCGCAGGGGGCATGAGCGCTACGACGCTTGCGATCCATGCCGTCAGCCCGGCCGCTGGGTACATTCCGGTTCCGGGAGAATTTCAGGGAGGTGGTGCAGTACTCCCGGCAGGTGCCTCATTCGCATCGCCCGATGCGTTACCGTCCAATGATGCAGAGGAACTGGTGGAATTCCTGCTCGAGCAGGGTGCCGACCCGGGCTTGGATACATACGGCCACTCAGCGCTGCATGCGGCGATTCTCAGACGGAGCGAGAGGGCCGTCCGGGCCCTCCTGGCCCACGGTGCGGACCCGAACGTCCCACTTCAGTCCGCCATGAACTACCAACGCGATTCGTACGACTTCTACTTTGACCTCCCGTTGGAGGGAGCGACGGAGGGAGCGACGCCGTTTTGGCTGGCCGCCCGTTTTGGTCAACCGAACATCATGCGCATGCTGGCAGAGTATGGAGCCGATCCCCTGTGGGCACTCTACGTTGAAGGCTGGGGGGGCGGAAACAGGGCGCAGGGCTGGACAGTCAGGACAGAGGGCACGACCACGGCGGTGATGGCAGCGTTGGGGATGCCTCGCGTAGTAGGCTTCGCGCAGCCTAACGACCGGGCTGAACGGGAGACCACGGTGCTCGAGGCCGTCAAGCTGGCGGTCGAACTCGGCGTCGATGTGAATGTGGCCAATGCCAATGGTAACACGGCCCTCGACGCCGCAAAGGGCCTTGGGTACCAACCCGTTATCGAGTTTCTGGTTGAGAACGGGGCCGTCGACCGAGCAGGCTTGCCTCGCTAGGCGGCGGAAGATTCTTCCGCCGCTAGATTCATCCTCGTCTGTCCGCCGGTTCGATTCCGACTTCGTTACGTTCGTCGACGATCTGCTGTCGGACGCTTCGCTCACTGACCTTCACGTTCCGGCTTGATCCCGGCGAGGACCCCGGGCCCTGACCGAGGCCGAAGCGCTCCGCCTCGTCGAAGTCTTCAGCGACGACCCCTGGTGGGCCGAGCCATATCCGGGCGGGGACTGGTACGCCATTGCTTCGGTGTAGGTTAGCAGCCCCGGCTCATCTGCGCCGAATACTCGCGGTTCGCCGTGTCCGCGACACGCCGACCGCCTCTGATTTGACATCGTGCCGTTACGCCCTCCATCATGATCTTGGGTGCCCGCTGGGGCCCGTTTTCGGACTCCGAGGGATCGACGGCGGCGAGAGGCTAGCCATTTGACCTCCCGAGGAAGAACGCCATGAAAAGAAGAGACTTCATCAAGGCGTCCGTAGGGGCAGGGGTCGTCGTGTCGACTCCACTCGCGGGTTCACATGGTGTGTTCGTGCCACTTAGGCCCCAGGAAGGCAGGACCCTGTACGACAAGATCTGGGATTCACACGTAGTGGCGAACCTCAGTGGTGATACGGATCTGCTCGCCATCGACCGGAATATCATGGCCGATGGTGGTGCCGGGAGTGTGCATAGTATCCTTGAGGAGGGTCTCACGATCGCGAGCCCCGAGCTCAACTGGGCCGTGCCCGACCACCTGGTTTCCACCTCACCGAACAGATATGCGGACCGCTCGCTCAACACAGGAGAGTCTTGGCAGGAGTTCGTCGAGTATGCTGAGGAGCTGAGGGAGATCGGTATTCAGGCCTTTGGCATGGACGATCCGCGACACGGTATCCAACACGTCGTCGGCCCTGAAACCGGGCTGACTCAACCGGGCATGCTGGTCGTTGGCGGTGACAGCCACACCGCCACGCATGGGGCGATGGGTTGCGTGTCCTGGGGGGGAGCGGGAGGACGGAACGTTCTCCTCACGGGGACGGTCATACGGACACGCGCACGACGCATGCGTATCACCATCGAAGGTACGCTCGGTCCCTGGGTTAGGGCGAAAGACGTCAGTCTTTACACCATCGGCCAACTCGGTGCCGCCGGAGGCAACGGCTATGCGGTGGAATACGCCGGTCCCGTCGTCCGCGCCATGAGCATAGATAGCCGCCTAACGATGTGCAATCTCAACATCGAGATGTCTTCCACGACCGGAATGGTGGCCCCCGACGACACTACTTATGAATATCTGGCGAGTCGGGAGTTCGCGCCCCAAGGCCCCTACTGGGATCAAGCTTTGAGCTACTGGCGATCCTTGCCCTCCGATCCTGAGGCGGTGTTCGATCGGGAGGAGACCATCGACATGTCCGCCGTCGAGCCGCAGGTGACCTGGGGCGTCAACTCCGAACACGTCGTAGGCATCAGCGAACGCGTTCCCGATCCCGACGATTCCCCTGCAGGTTATCGGGAGAGTTTGCGGGCGGCCCTGGACTATACCGGTCTCACACCGGGCGACCCCATCGCCGGAACGCCCATTGACGAGGTGTTCATCGGATCCTGCACCGAGAGTCGCATCGATGATCTTCGCGCTGCAGCCGAAGTCGTTGAAGGACGCCAGGTCGCGCCCAATGTCATAGCATGGGTCATTGCAGGGGCAATGCCAATTAAGCGCCAGGCAGAAGCGGAGGGCCTCGACCGCATCTTCAAGGAGGCGGGATTCGAATGGCGTGAGCCCGGATGCTCCAAGTGCATTGGAATGAACGGTGAACATGTTGCACCAGGTAACCGCGCTGTGTCGAACTCCAATCGCAACTTCATCGGCCGCCAGGGCAGGGACTCCATCACCCATCTGGCCAGCACGCCCATGGCAGCCGCTGCAGCTATTGCGGGTCGCATCGTCGACGTACGGCGTCTGATGCAAGGAGAGCCCGTATGACAAACTTACAGACGCCACAGACGCAACGCTTTGTGCGGCACAGCGGCTTAGCGGCGCCGTTTCATCTGCGGCACAATGTAGACACCGATGTCATAGCCCCGCTTAGTCCGAACCCCAACATGGTCGGTCTGTCGGACGGAGAACGCGCTTTTGAACCCATCCGGTACTTATCCGACGGATCGGAAAACCCGGATTTCGTTCTCAATCAAGAGCCTTATCGCAATGCTTCGATCCTGCTCGCTGGCAGGAACTTCGGGACCGGCAGTGCGCGGGGGAGTGGGGTCAGCTATCCCATGGCATTCGGCATTCGCGTGGTTATTGCGCCCAGCTTCGGACCGATATTCTACTTGAACGCCGCTCGACGGGGCATGTTGGCAATCACTCTCGATGAAGAGGTGGTCGCAAGGCTAGGTGACTGGGCCGTGTCGAATCCCGGTGTGGAAATGCTGGTCGACCTGGAAAGAAACGTGATCGAGGCCCCCGGCTTGGCACCCACTTCCTTCAGCATAGATGCCAGAATTCGCGACAAGCTGTTACTGGGTTCGGTGGATGAGTTGGATGAAATGCTTCAGCACAGCGACGGTGCTAGGGAGTTGAGGAACGAGGATCGGATCACGCGGCCCTGGATCTACTCGAGCACCACTGGCGCTAACCGATGAGGCCCGAGGCGCTCTAGCTCTGTTACTCCGCTCAAGAAGGGATTCGACCGAGCGAAAGGAAGAATCCGACTAGTGGCAGTGAAAAGCCCGGTCGTAGTCGCCCCACCTCTGAGCCTTCCCGCCCACCGCAGACCGGAGTCCGCCTCTCTCCGTCGTCCTCCACGCTCTGGTGGAGAAGCCCGGGCTTGGTTGATCGCCCAACGGCCTCCACGGTGGTGACCACCGCGTTGGCTGTGAACTTGAAGTTGGTCAGCCGGCGAAGCGAGTGATCCTGCGACACCGTTCCCCGGCAGGGATCGCTTGGGGCAGCGGTCGGATGTCCTGGATGATACCGCTAACCCTCGCACTGCTCGCGCCAGCGCGATCAGTGGCCCAGGATGGGACGGAGATCACCCCGGAGCTCCTCCAGGACGTTCTGCCCCTCGCAAGTCGATTTGCGCCGAAACAGGGTCAGCCCCCGGTCTATCCGGGATTCAGGGTTGACCCCGTGAGCCGTGACGAAGTGCTGGTCGGTTACGCCTTCCTTACCTCCGATCTGCCTCCGGAGCCATCCGGATACAACGGACCGATCAGGGTACTCGTGGGGATGGACCTCCAAGGGACACTGACTGGAATTCGGGTGGTGGAATATCGAGAGTCGCTTCAAACTAGCCGCGGCGATTTCCTGTCCCGCGACGGCTTTCAAGAGCAGTTTGGTGGAAAGCACATCACCGAGCCGTTCCGGCTGCGGCGAGACGTGGACGGCATCACGGGAGCGACCATCACAGTAGCCGCGATGTCCATGGGAATCCGAAACGCCGCTCGCCGCGTGGCAGCGGCATATCTCAGAGAGGAGGGCCCGCCCGGATCGGATGCCTTGCCGCGGTATGCCGGAACCATCAGCCTCGAAGAGTTGAGGGTGCTCACCTGGGTCGAGATACTCAACCTGGGGCTGGCGCAGCAGATTTCGTATGTGGCCGGCGGCACTGTGCGTATAGATGTGTCCTTGATCTACCTCCGCGACGATACCGTCGGGGAGATCTTGCTTGGTCCAGGCCAGTTCGGCGAGGCGCGCGAGATGGCAGGGTCGAGGGCGGAGGAGGAACACGTCATATTGCTCGGGATCGACGGAAACGACACAGGTATGTTCCGGCCCCAATCGCTCTTCTTTGTGCAGGACGCCGACACGGTCTGGGTAACCGAAGAGGACTATTTTTCTATGGATGCGCCCGCCGGTGGAACAGTCGAAGGTCAGTTCCGCCAGGTCGGTTTCCTACTGGTCGACTCGGCTCTGGACGCGGCCCGGTCATTCACGGTCTTCTTCGAGCCAGGACGGGCGTTTCCACCCCTTCTTGGCCGGCGCCCCGATATGGGGCTCTTCTCTGTCGAGTACATGGTCGGGGCGGGCTTGTCACCCTCTGCGTCCCAAACGATTTCTCAGAACGGGACCGCGACCCCTGCGGAGCCTGTGGATCCCGCTCCCCCACCCTCAGCGTCAGTCGCCAACGACTCGGTCCCGCCCACCCTCGAGCATGCTGAAGAAGAGGGGACGGTGCTCTCGAGGGACCCTGCGAGGACCTCCTGGACCCGATTTGCGTGGCTCCTTCTGTTGCTGGGCCCCGCCGCATGGGCACTCGTTTCCAAGGGCGCCGCGTTCCGAAGCCGCGCGCGCCGTCCCGGCCCACATCGTTAAGGGCCCGCTACTGACTGGGCCAGGGAAGCTCTGAGCAAGGCCTTTCTGGGGGCGGTGCGGGACGAAGGGTGTCGGCTTCAGTGGTTTTGGGGGCGATGACGGGCTGAAAACGCGCTAGGTCGGCATGTTCTGGCTGGTGATCCCGTAGTTGCACCCCGCGGGGGCGGATGCTTCCCGCGCCGGCCGCTCGCGCCGTCGAATAGCGGCCCGCCAGGAGCAGCGCGATCCGTTCCGTGTTCTTGGCCAGCTCGCGGTAGCGAACCTTCCGGTAACCGAAGTGCGGCTTCACATACAGGAACGGGTGCTCCACCTTTGCCCGCACCGAGGCCTTGTCCCGCTCGCGTAGCCACCGCGCCCCGTCCTGCTTCAGGAGCCGCCGCCGCCCCGCTCTCATCGCCACATGCCACTGTACCGGACGGCCTCCCATGGCTTCGACCAAGGCGTTGTCGTTGCAGTGGCGGGGGCGGGACTTGGTGAAGGTGCCGATGTGGAGCTTGTTGAGCAGGCTGGTGACCTAGCGGTTGATGTACTCGCCGCCGTTGTCGGCGTGGAAGGCGTGGTGGTGAAGGGGAAGGCGGTGATCAGGACTTCGAGGATGGGGACGAGGAAGTGCTGGGTGATGCGGGGGACGGCGCCAAGGTGTTGGAACTGCGTCACTTCGTCGACGACGTTGATGATGTAGATGCCCTTACTTCCCGCCGCGGTCGCCGAGATGGACGGTGTCGACGCGCAGGAAGCCGGGCTCGCCGCCGGGCTGTGGCCTGCGGCGGATGCCGATGCCCACCGGAGTGGGCCGGCTCTTGCGGAGGTTGTAGATGTGGCCGTTGGAGATGGCGGCGAGGCGGGCGAGCGCTCGTCGCTGTAGACCTCATACATGCGCTGCAGGACCACCCTGGTGGTGGGCCCGGAGAGCTAGCCGAAAGCTTCGTTGACCTCGGCCAGCAGGGCGGCGTCCTGGGCGGTGTAGCGGCGCGCGAAGGTGTTGACGGGGGGCTTCCTGCGGCGGTCGCGGATGTGGCCGGTCCGGCGCTGCTGCTGGATGAGGCGAGTGACCTGGGCCCGGGAGAGCCGGTCACCTTCTCGAGATACCGCTTCACCAGGCCCTTGTAGGGCTTGCTGAGGGCGCGCGGTACCCGAAGCGCACCAGCGTCCGGCACGCGAAGGCGTAGGCGGAGCCGCGGTCGTTGAGCTCGAAGTCCGCCGGCTCAATGCCGTCCAGGAAGGCCCGGATCTGGTCGAGGGTGCGTATCCGTTCGGTGCGAAGTGTCACGATCATCCTCCAATGATCTCTTCGCCCCGCACTTCAGGCTCATCCCCCGCTGGAAACCGGACTCCCGTTCAGGCTCATCTGCCGTTGGACAAGACTCTTCCCCTTCAGCCTCACTTGTCATTGGACAAGACTTCCTCTTGCGGCTGTTCGGTCCACCCCTTAGGCTTAAGTAGAGGGGGTCTGTTCGCAATTCACGGCCGGGAGGGCCGGACAATGACAAAAGCGAAGCGGTTACAAACATGGTCTTGTGGGGTCCTGTGGGTGGGGATTGCGTTGATCGCGATACCGGCACTGGCATCAGCTCAAGGCGCTGACGCCGTAACGTTCGCTAGGGACGTGGCACCGATCCTCAATGAGAACTGCGTGGAGTGTCATCGGCCGGGAAGCGTGGCTCCAATGTCGCTTCTGACGTATGAAGACGCGCGGCCATGGGCCGACCTAATCAAATACAATGTAGAAGGCCGAATCATGCCACCTTGGCCGATGGATGTCGGGGTGGGGATCCAGAGCTTCAAGAACGACCGGTCACTCACACGAGAGGATATCCAAACGATTGTCCAGTGGGTGGATACGGGCGCTCCTATGGGTGATCCGGCCGACCTCCCGCCAGCGCTCGACTTGCCTGAGTGGAATGATGAGTGGGCATTCGAGGACGAGTTGGGTCGTCCACCGGATGTGTTGGTTGTTTCCCCGGGATACACGGTGTTGGCTAATGGTATGGACCAGTGGCCCAGCCTGACGCCCGTTGAAATGACGCCAGAGATGGGGGTCACGGGAGAGCGGTGGATCAGGGCCGTGGAGCTCAGACCCACTGATCCGGAATTCTATGGTGTTTTCCACCACGGATCCGCTCGCGTGATCAATCGGGCGCCGGATGACGTGTATCAGGGGCCGGGAACCCGCCAGGCGCCTCCGGAGCAGAGAAACACCCAGCGGGATCAGCTAGCAGAGGCGGCGGTCGGAGTGAAGGGTGCGATCTACCCTGAGGGTACCGGAAGACTCCTGAAGGAGGGAGATCAGATCCTCTTCAACCCACACTTCTTCCCGGGCTACCTTGATGCTGACATGGAAGCCGTATCGTTGACAGTCGGCGTATGGCTGTATCCGGAGGGTATCGTTCCGTATCCGACCGAAGGCGACATCGTGTTCGACCAATTGTCGATGCCAGGAATGGAGGATAATCCTCTCATCATCCCGCCGAACAGCCAGGCGATCTACAAGGCCGTCGAGCGCCTCGAGGGAAACGCCATGGTTCACTCAGTCAGGGGGCACATGCACCTCCTTGGCGGCTACAACATTTTGGAGGTGCTTTACCCCGACGGCCGGTACGAGCTAATCAACAAGCTCGATTGGGACCAGCGTTGGCATACACAGTTCCTTTACGAGGACGACGCGAAGCCTCTGTTGCCAAAAGGCACGGTGATTATGATCACGACGGTCTTTGACAACACGGTGAACAATGGCCAGAACCCTGACCCTGACCAGTGGGTGCTAGGCCGCTCCCGCACGGTCGATGAGATGTGGAGATTGCGGCTCGGGATGACGTATTACAGCGACGAAGATTTCGCACGGCTGGTTTCCGAGAGGGAGGGCCAGCCAATTGCATCGAGGTAGGACCTGCTCTCTCTTTCTCTAGGTCTCACGATGGGACGTAGGGATGCTCCCAGATGCGTAGTTGGGGAGCGTCCCTACGTTAACGCATTGCCGGCAGAACAATCTTCCTTGGAGGAGAGGTGGTGATTGGATATGGATCCTGGTTGACTCGCGTAGGAGTCCTCACTTCTGTGGTGGTTCTAGCGACGTCGATGCCGCTGGCAGGGCAGTTGGTGCCTGAGCATCCGATCAGCCAGATGGACCTGAAGATACGAACTGTGCGCGATTACGATCAGCCCGTCCTTCCGATCTTCGAGGGATGGTATACCAATGAAGACGGCAGCTACGATCTTTGCTTTGGCTACTTCAGCCTGAACCGGATCGAAGAGGTGGACATCCCCGTTGGACCCGATAACTTCATCGAGCCGGAACGCTTCAATGGGCTTCAGCCCACCCACTTCGTTCCTCAGGGACCCCGCGGTTCCGCTGCGGGGACCGGCGCTCTGCTGACGGGCAGTCGCCTCGAGGGCAAGACCTGCGTCTTCACCGTGAACGTCCCAGCAGACGTGGCGGCTGAGCGCGTGTGGTGGAATCTACGTATCGATGGCCAAACCTATCGCGTGCCAGGCCATATCAACGCCCGATCTTACCGTGTTGACAACTTCGTGAACTCCACAGGAGCGTCGATGGAGGAGTACGCTGAGAATCTCCTCTTCGCCGGAGATGTGGTAGCACCGGTCGTGCGATTCGTCGAGCCATCCGGACCGGAAGGGAGAGGAAAGAGTGGGGTTAGGTTGGGCCCAGTCACCGCCCGGCTCGGGAGTCCGCTCGCAATTACGGTGGCGACCGCGCTGCCAGCATCGGTGCTCTCCACCGGCAGAGACCGCAACCTCGATGAGGAAAGCGGTCTCTCGCAACAGACTGTGCAGTGGCTGAAGTACAGTGGACCACCGGGTCACGTGAGTTTTACACCCGAACGCAGTCGGCTCGAGGTAGGTCAAGTTCCCGTCGAGTACACGGCGCGTGTGACCTTTAGCCAGCCTGGAGACTACGTGCTGCTCGCGCAGGTGCTTAACGGGAGCTATGCTAACCAGTGCTGTTGGACGAACGCTTATGTAAGCGTGACGGTTGCCCCGTAGCACGGCAGGCCTGAACGCGGTCACGGCGATCGTCCATGCCAGGCCTTTTCGCCCCCAAGTGAGGCGACCCGCAGAGTAGCCCCTCTCTGAGCGGTATCCCAGTGAGGTCGCGCGAACCGGTGTGGCCATCCGAATCCCATGCGGGACGCTTCGATGCTGTTCCTTCGCGTCCCTTTTGCCGCCAACTAGACGGATGATGTGACATCCGCCGAGTACGCAGCGGAGGAGATTCAACCAGTGGTCCGAAGGATACATAGGTACATGAGGAACGTTTCAGTGAACAGTCGTCACGAACGTCGCAGCGCAGCAGACATCTTCGACGCTATGATCATGACGGTCCTACTGGGAGCGTCGCCATTGATGGGCCAAGCGGATCCCGCTTCTGCTGGCCCGGCCGATCCGAGTTTGATCGAAGACCTGGTTGCGGCGAACCACATTCTGGCCGCGCAGGGTATCTTTGATGCTTTCGGGCACGTGAGCGTGAGACACAACGCCGACCCGAAGCGGTTCCTGATGTCACGGTCGATAGCGCCCGAGTTAGTCACCGTAGACGATTTGATCGAATATGACCTCGACGGGAACCCGGTGGATCTGAGAGGGCGTTCTCAGTACATAGAACGCTACATTCACGCAGAAATCTACAAAGTACGGCCAGACATTGTCGCCGCCGGTGATTCCTTTTGGGATCACCACGGTGCAGATCCGGCCAGTCTATCACGTCGCTGCCTGGATCGGCGGCGGCCTTCCGATCTTCGACATTTGGGAAACCGCCGGCATCACGGACATGTTGGTGAGCGACTCGGCCTTAGGCCGGGCCTTGGCCGAGCGCATGGGCGAGCATCGCGCAGTACTCATGCGTGGTCATGGAGTGGCGGTGGTAGGACCGAGCCTGCCGGTCACGCGGAGTGTCTATTTGGAGGTGAACGCTCAGATCCAGCTTCAGGCGATCAGCCTGGGTGGCGAAATCATGTATCTCGATCCTCGTGAGGCACAGGCAGTGGTAGACGCCGGAGAGCTGCGCGGGTATGCGCGTCCCCGGGCGATGTGGAAGAGCCAGGTGGCGGGAGACCGGCATGTCCCTGGCGAGAGAGGTCCCTGATGAGTGAAGGAGAAAGGCCTGGCTCGCAAAGGATCTGATTTAGAACAAGTCGGGTTGATAGTAGTTCAGGGACTGAGTTGAGATCGACATGAACGGGCACGCTACTGGCTGTGTTTGTGCCGCCCCAAGGCCGACTGTTTTCGTTTTCGTCCCAACAGTAGTGGGCCCCCACCGAAGGTCCCGGCACCAATCATGACCGCAGCACCGAGTGAGATGGCGTCCACGAGGCTCAAGCCGTGGCTAAGCCGGAGAGGCTATTGTGTCTCAACAAGGGCGAGTACAGCGGGTTGCCCAACTCGTTGTTGGTTGTGAAGGTTCCCTATTCGCTTCACCGTTAGGTGCACTTGAACGACCAGGTTCCCGGCATTCTAGACCGGACTTTGGGGCGGCTTCGCCAAGCGTGGCGCATGCGCGGAATGCGTCAAGGTCTGCTGCCAGACAGAGTGGCACCGAATCTGCCCGATGCTGATGCGGCCCAGCTCAGACGACAAATAGACCTTTGCCTGAAAGCTAGGGGCGGCCAGGTTTCCGCCCGGGCTCGCGCCGCAGATCTGGGTGAAACGTACCTTGTACTAAACGCCACCGGACGCCGGAGATTCCTGGAGATCCTGGCACGCGAATATGACGTCAATCCAGCGGTTACCGATGCCGCTATCCACGCCCGTCAGATAGCTGTCGACGAGGCCGCCCGCCGGGAGGCCGAAAGCTGTCTTCGGGAGGCGCTAGTGCCGCCGCGGGTCAGGTTGCTTAGCCAGTTCAACGAGCTCAGCCAGGGCGTGAAATTCCTCGTCGATCTGCGGGCCGAGTTGATGGTGCTGGCTGCCGACGACCTTGAGCTCGAAGCTCTCGATACCGACGTACAGAGCTTGCTGGCCTCCTGGTTCGACGTGGGATTTCTGGACCTCAAGCGCATGACCTGGTCAACACCGGCATCATTGCTTGAGAAGTTGATCGAGTACGAGGCGGTACACGCGATACGTTCCTGGGACGATCTCAAGAACCGTCTTGAAACCGATCGTCGCTGCTACGCGTACTTTCATCCCCGTATGCCCGATGAGCCGCTGATATTCGTAGAGGTGGCGCTGGTCAAAGGAATGTCTGACAACGTTCAAGGACTGCTCGACGAAGATGCCCCCCCCTGTGATCCGGAGGAAGCGGACACCGCCATCTTCTATTCGATCTCCAACTGTCACCGCGGTCTCGCCGGCGTGAGCTTTGGAAATTTCCTCATCAAACGGGTGGTGGATGATCTCGTGAGGGATCTCCTCAAGGTAAGGACTTTTGCCACGCTTTCACCCGTTCCGGGATTCCGTTCGTGGCTGCGTGAGCTAAGCACCGGAGACGCAAGCGATACCTTCGAGGAGAGTGAGAGAGAGCAGCTGGCGGAAGCTACCGGTGAGGCGGACCCGAACGCCGCATTGGAGCGAGTGTTGGATCGATCGGACTGGTGTGAGACGGACGAAATCTGTTCACTACTGGAACCGCTGTTGCGACGCCTATGTGCCCGCTATCTGGTGCAGGCGCGGGATGGAGCGCGAGCGCGCGACCCTGTTGCTCACTTCCACCTGTCCAATGGTGCGAGAGTCGAGCGGATCAACTGTCTGGCCGACACGTCACGGCGGGGACTCACCCAATCTGCGGGCCTGATGGTGAACTATCGATACAAGCTCGACGACATCGAGAAGAATCACGAGGCCTATACCGGTCGGTGCAAGGTGGCTACAGGTCCAGGAATAAGGAAGTTGTTGTGATATGGTGCTAGTGCCTGAGGCTCCCAGGCTGCGCATCCTCCGCGCAGGAATGGAACTGGGCCAGAGCCACTGCGAGAAGGAAGACCGCTGAGTTGCCCGCCAGCGCGATCGAATCGGCCTCTGCTCGTCGAGGTGGCCCCACTAAGCCGAGAGAGGGTACTAAGCGGATGAGAAAGTTCCGTCTCTGGGTCTGCTGGGCTCTGGCTGGCTGCGCATCAGCCAGCGGAGAGAATCCCTTCCAACAGAGCACCGGGGGAGGGGAAGGGTTCGGCCGAGATTCCGATGGTGTCCCGCTGGCAGTTGAAGGTGGTGGCTCCGGGGTGTCTCCTTGTTAGCCTGCCTTTCTCATTTCGGCAACCGGTTCATGGTCGTCGAGGTGGGCCCTGAGCATCCAGAGCTGGTCGTAGCCAATGATCCTCCGGTAGCTCTTCTCGGTCTCCACGAACGAGGCTGCAGCCCAGCGCAAGGCCATCGCTCCGTTCTTCCAGTGGGTAACCCTCCGGGTCATCTGTCTTACGCCCGAGTGGGTGCTGTCGATCAGCTTGGTCGAACCCGGGCACTTCCTCAGCCTTAGCGAGAGGCCGAGCCGCTTGATGGTGAACACCTCGCTGAGGCCTTCGGGTAGGCTGGCCGAGGCCGAAGGGTGATCGCGCTTGAGCCATCGGAACCGGTTCGCCAACCAGGGACCGGTCGGGTTGTACCTGCCTCTGGGGGCGGAGGAAACAGCAAGGCCTCGAGCGCTTCGTCGCCCAAGTTGGGCGGCAGCGGCCAACCCAGCGCCGGAGGCCTCGGCCCGGCCCACATAGTGCTGCACCGTGTTCTGGCCGATCCGCAGGCTCTGGGCGATGGCTCCGGGGCTCCGCCCCAGTGCCCTCAGTCGTAGGACTTCTCTGATCTCTTGCAGGGACAACCGTTGCGTCGCCATCGCCTCCACCTGGTTCGCCTTCTCGAGGTTCCAGGGGAGACCATTGACGGCCTCAGGGGCCGGTTATCCAGCGCGCTTCATACTCCTCGACTCAGAGGCGTGCCACATCCCCGAAACAGGCCTTCCACTTGGGCCGGAATACCCACGTCATCACTGTACTGCTGCGAAACCCGCTGGACGCATGTCCTTGACCCAGCTTGCGGAGCGCAGAATCATGAGAGATGCGAAGGACTCACCTCCGGCCAAGGAAGGAATGAGATGAGCGGCTCACGCGATTCGTGGATCGTATGGCGTATCGCCGTTGTCGGAGTGCTCGTGGCCCTGGTCTCGTGCGGGGAGCCGGACACAGACTTGTCTCCGGCAGGCTCCGCAGACGCCGGCGGTCCGGAAGATGGCTCAATGATTGTCGCCAGCGGGACGGATGTTACCTCCGCCCAGTATGAACAGTGGAAGCTGGAACTGAATAACTGGGGACGATGGGGGGAAGACGACGAGATCGGGGCCCTGAACCTGATTACGCCGGAGAAGCGCTTACAGGCAGTGGCTCTGGTGCAGGAGGGGTTTTCGGTGTCGTTGGCCGCGGACGCAGATACCGTCCAAGCCGTCGACAATTCTAACCCCTATGAACACGAAATGCTCGGTATCGGCTCGGACCGGATTAGCGTCAGTTACCACGGCTACGCCCACACGCACATTGACGCCCTGGCTCATTGGCAAATAGACGGGGCTTTCTACAATGGGTACACGCCCGACGCCGACGTCGTTCTCGAAAGTGGACACGAGAAGAACTCGATCCACAACCTCAAAGATGGGGTTCTGACCCGTGGCGTCTTGATCGACGTTCCACGGTTCAGGGGCCTGCCGTATCTGGAACCAGGCACTCCGATCTACGTGGAAGATCTGGAGGCGTGGGAAGAGCAAACCGGGGTGCGAATCTCTTCCGGTGACGCGCTGTTCATTCGTACAGGTGCCTGGGCTCGACGCGAGGCCGAAGGACCATGGCTTAAGGGCCGACGCGGTCAGTCGGCCGGTCTCCACCCGTCTGTGATTCCGTGGTTGAAAGAACGCGACGTCGCGCTAGTGGGAAGCGACGTTCCCCCGTATGTCGCGCCTTCAAACCTGCCTGGAGCTGTGCACGACTTCGGGATGGTGTATCTAGGGATTCACATGTTCGACAACTGCGACCTCGAGGCGCTCGGCGAGGCGGCTAGCGCAAGAGACCGGTGGGAGTTCCTCCTGATCGCTGCGCCGCTCCCGATCCGCGGGGGCACTGGTTCGCCGTTGAACCCGATCGCCGTGTTTTGAGACTCGGTGACGGACCACTCGATCCCCGAACTGACGATCATTCGACCAGGGTTAGCGAGGTGTCGCGCTTGCCGCTCCGGCGCCACGTCCCTAACTCGGATTGTGAAACAGACATTATCCGACTACAGTGCGGCATAAGTTGCGTTTATCGAACGACGATCGCCCGAGACCCCCTATCCTGCCAGCCGGGTGTCGTAGGCAGGCGGGACGGATCGGCTAACGGAAGGAGCAGCTCATGGATCGCAGGCAATTTTTTAGAGGAGCGGCGGGCGCCGCGGCAGGAATGCTGGTCACGGACGCCGGTATGCGAAATAGAGCGGCTGCCGCGGTGCAGACTGCTCCCGTAATCGACTTTCATGCGCACTGCGCGATCCCAGGTGTCAACGAGATGATGGGGGGAACGACGCAGATGGATAGTCCGACCATCATCGGTCCGGACCGTCTGGCAGCGATGGAAGAACTGGGAATCGATATCGAGGTTCTCAGTATCAATCCGAACCTGTACAGTCTCGATGAGGGCCTGGCCGAAAGGGTGGGCAGGGTGCAGAACGAGGGGATTGCCGAAATCTGCGCCGGCTACGACGGCCGATTTGTGGGCCTTGCCACCCTCGCTCTCCAGCACCCGGAGCTCGCGGTGGAGCAGCTGGAGGAAGGCGTCAACGAACTGGGGCTCCGAGGCGGTTCTATCGGGTCGAGTGTCGGGAGCGAGCAACTGGGCGACCCGAAGTTCGACCCATTCTGGGCCAAGGCCGAGGAGTTGGATGTCCCCCTCTGGCTCCATCCGGTCCTGATTCCGGAGTTGCAGCCCCGGCTGCAGGGGAACGGCATGCTGGGCAACGCGATTGGCAATGAGGTTGCGACAGCGATTGGGCTTGGACACCTGATCTTCGAGGGAGTCCTGGACCGGTTTCCGGGACTGAACATTGTTTCGGCGCATGGTGGGGGCTATCTCCCGGCGTATGCGCCCCGGACGGACTACGGGTGCGGCACCCGGCCGTGCGGCGATACGCCCGAAAGGCTTCCCTCAGACTACATAAGGGACCGGCTCTTCTACGATTCTTGCGTCTTCACAGGCGAGGCGTTGCGCCACCTCGTCGCCGTGTCGGGCTCGAGCCAGATCGTGATTGGGACGGACTATCCGTTTTCGTGGACGTTTCCCACGCGTGATCCCAGGCTGCCCCGCTTCACCCCGGTGGAGCACATCCTCGGAACGCCGGGTCTGAGCGATGCCGACCGCGCAGCCATGCTCGGTGGCAACGCAGCCAGACTGCTCAAACTCGGTGCGTAGGGCGCCGAAGGGTCGTCTCGCCTGACAACGTCCGGTGGCACGGCCGACATGAAGGCCGCGAGGGTCCATGGGAAGGCGGGGGAGCAGCCAGAAGCGTGGCGCTGACACCGCGAAGCTGGCCGGCCGGCCGGTGAGAGTGAACGACGTCGGCAGCGGAGTCTGGGCGGCGGCACGACGGCGTCTCAACCGCCCTTAACGGCTGCCTGAGGTGCTGCCTGAGGGACGGGAAGAGCCGGCCACGAGGGACATCCGGTTCGATATGGGCGAGGCAGACGGTACGAATAGGGAGAGCGGCAATATGCGTGCACAACCACCCACGGGTCTCCTGCTGACGGCCTTGCTGGCAGCTGCGGCCCTCTTGGGTTGTACCTCGCAGACGAGCGGTGGCGCCGAGGACAGCCTCGATGCAGAAGCCGCTTCGTCCTACGAGAAGGGCGGGGAGGAGGAGTTCGGTCCCTACGAACCGGTGGGGAACTGGCCCCAGCAGCTAGCGGACCACGACGGATGGACCTGGGGGTCGACCTCGGGCGTGTATGCCGAGACCCCGGACAGAATCTGGATCGCACAGCGTGGCGAGCTGCCACTGCCTCCCGACGCGGCGCCCTTCACGCCGTACGGCATGCTCACCCCCCCGCGAGTGGCAGCGACGGGGACGCCGCGATGGGAACACAGCATCATCGTGGTGGATGGTGACGGAGTCCTGATCCAGAGCTGGCCGCACGTCGACGAGATCTTCGCGCAGGAGGGCGGACGGGGGCCGCACCAGATCAAGATGAGCCCGTATGATCCCGAGAAGCACGTCTGGGTGGTCGATGACAACCTGCACCAGATCTTCAAGTTCACCTATGACGGCGAGCTGGTGCTGACGCTCGGTGAGACCGGCGTACCGGGAGACGACGAGACGCACTTCGGCCGGCCGAGCGACCTCGCCTGGCTGCCCGACGGGACGTTCTTCGTCGCCGACGGATACATCAACAGCCGGGTCGTGAAGTTCGATGCAGAAGGGAATTACCTGAT
Organism: Longimicrobiales bacterium; assembly: GCA_965206975.1. Classification (GTDB taxonomy): domain Bacteria; phylum Gemmatimonadota; class Gemmatimonadetes; order Longimicrobiales; family Gaopeijiaceae; genus JAAXGI01. The sequence continues at coordinate 1,892,003 of OZ242253.1, forward strand.
GGAGTGGGGCACGCCGGGTTCCGGTCCCGGGCAGTTCAGCATACTCCACGGGGTCGCCACCGACGATCAGCGCCGGGTCTACGTGGCCGACCGGTCGAACTCGCGGATCCAGGTCTTCGATGAAAACGGCGAGTACCTGGACGAGTGGCCGAACCTCCGATCACCCGACGCTCTGCTCGTGAGTGCGGACCAGCACCTCTGGGTCGCCGACGGCGAGACCAACAAGATCCTGAAATACGATCTGAACGGCAGGTTCCTGTATGGCTGGGGCACAGCTGGCAGCTATCCCGGGGCACTCGACGGCGTGCACCAGATCAGCGTGGATCAGGACGGGAATCTCTATCTCGCCGAAATCTACAATGGAAGGGCACAGAAGCTGAGCCCGAAGAGTGGCGCTGACCCGGCGAAGGTGGTCGGCCGCGAAGGCGGGCGGCTCTGATCTGAGGGCCGGCGCGGGTCCGACTCCTCAATCGACCAGGACCTATAACCTTTCTTGCCCCCGACCAAGGCGACGAGCATCGTAGTCCTCGGTGTGGGAGCATATGACGGGAGGGAGACCATATGTCGAGCGTAAGTCGCTCACGATTCACGGCAGCGATGGCCATCGTCGCAAGTATCGCCACTTTCGCGCCGCAGCTACAAGCCCAGGTGGCACCGAATCCCTATCGCCCCGTCGCGTGGGGAGACCTTCCGGACGGGAGGGAGTGGGGACCGCTGAATGGAATTTTTGCCGATCCCGACAGCCGTCACATCTGGTTCGCAGACAGGTGTGGTCGCACCCCTCTGCCGTCTTCCACGCAAGAGAGCTGTCTTTTTAAGCCCGACGTCCCACCGATTCTGAAACTCGATTTGGAAGGCAACTTGGTAGAGAGCTTCGGCGAGGGGCTGTTCGTCCGGCCACATGGCATTCACGTGGATCGAGACGGAAATGTGTGGGTGACAGACTACTCGGTGGGCCAGGCCTACCCACATACAGAGGATGAGGTTCGGGCAGAAATGACAAGAAGGGGGATCGGGCACCAGGTACACAAGTTCAGTCCAGATGGAGAGCTCTTGATGAGCCTCGGTACCGGGGGAGTCCCCGGGGATGGTCCAAGTAACTTCCGGCAGCCGAGTTCCGTCCTGGTTGCTCCCACCGGAGAGATCTTCGTCGCGGATGGTCACGGTGACGGTGGGAACAATCGCATCGTCAAGTTCTCTAGCGACGGCAGCTACATCATGGAATGGGGGGGAACCGGAACCGGACGCGTGCAATTCCGGGACCCCCACTCCCTCGCGATGGATTCCCAGGGACGGCTGTTCGTCGCCGACCGCTACAACTATCGAATCCTGATCTTCGATCAAGAGGGAAATCTTCTTGACACGTGGACCCAGTTCGGTCATCCTGACGGCCTTTTTATCGACGCAAATGATGTCCTCTATGTTGCGGACGCGGCCTCGCGAGCCGGGGCCAATACGGGCTGGGAACAGGGTATCCGTATCGGAGACGCGAGAACGGGTTGGGTGCAGGCCTTCATCCTGAGCCCATCACCCCCTGAGGGCCCCGGGGGACCGGAGGGCGTCACGGCCGACGTCTATGGCAACGTGTACTGGGCGGAGCCCCGACCATCGATGGACGTCCGGCGTTCACAGCACGTTCAGAAGTTCGTCAACGTCAGGGCGAGGCCCGTGGAGGAAAGAGACCGGTAGGGGGGTGACGAGCCCCAGGGTTCTCCCGGATCTGCAGACCAACTTCTACCCCCAGTGCTCGAAGCATGTGCTTGTCGGGAGAGATACCGCCGGAACCTCCCCGTAGTCAGAAGCGAAGCAGGCCGTGGCCTTTGCCAAAGATCTCCCGCTCCCGCTTCACCTGTCTGAGTTCTCTGCGCAGCCGGCGCAGTTCCTCCCGTTCCACTGTTGTCCAGCCATCACTTCGATGACCCTCGTCCCGCTCCGCCTGCTGCGCCCAGTGCCGGATCGCGTTAGCCGACGGCTCAAACTCCTTCGCTAACTGCTCCGGGCTACGGACCCGCCCTGATCAGCTCCACCATCCGCGCCTTGAACTCCGGCGGGTACGGTCCTCGTGTCCCTGGCATACTGGCACCTCCCTTGCCTCGATCTGGTAGGTATCCGCCAAATCGGGGGAACTCCAGCGGCGCGGGCGCCGAGCTGCGGGAACAGATTGAGGCCGTCGAGCGCTGGTACCGGAATGACTGGATGGCGCTCGACCCCAAGGTCCACACTTCGATCGTGGAAGGCATCTCGGTCTTCCTGTCCCTCTTCGATCAACCGCAGGTAGCCGACGGGGGCGGTCTCAAGTGGTGAACGCAACATCTTGGCAGGGCTGTTGACTTGCCAGGAGGTGTGCGATGCGCCAACGGGGAAAATATGAGAGGCTGAGCGAAGCGGATCGAGTTGAGGTTGGGGATCGGATCAAGGGCGGGCAGACTCACGCTGAAGTCGCGGCGGCGGTGGGGTGTTCGACCAAGTCGATCCAACGCCTATTGAACCGCACCGGTGGACTGGCGCCTCGGGGCCGAAATCGTTCACCGCTACACCTTACGGTCGCCGAGCGAGAGGAGATCTCGCGCGGCTTGAGGGCGGGAGACTCGTGCCGCGCGGTCGCCAAGCGCCTGGGCAGAGCGCCTTCAACGATCTCGCGCGAAGTAGCCGCCAACGGCTCGAGACAACGATACCGTGCCTGGAGGGCGGAGCGACGGGTGGCTAGGAAGGCTCAGCGCCCAAAGGTGGCGAAGCTCGCTCGGTGCCCTCGGTTGCGACGGAAGGTGGAACGTTTCCTCGCCGAGCGCTGGTCTCCACAGCAGATTGCCCATCGCCTTCGATTCGATCATCCTTCGGATCCCGAGATGCGCGTGTCTCACGAGACGATCTATCAGTCGCTGTACGTGCAGACACGAGGCGCGCTGCGAAAGGAACTCACGGCGTGCCTGCGCACCGGTCGTACGCGACGACGATCACCAAGGCACAGACCCGGAGAGGGATGGCTGAAGGGCATGGTCTCCATCTCCGAGCGGCCCGCCGAGGCCGCGGACCGAGCCGTACCGGGCCACTGGGAAGGGGACCTGATCCTTGGCAAGCTGGGACGCTCCGCCATCGGAGTCCTCGTCGAGCGACGCAGCCGCTACGTGCTCCTCTTGCACCTTCCCGACGGGCGGACGGCCTCACACGTACGGCGCTCGCTGGTCGAGCAGATGATCACGTTACCCGACCAGCTCAAACGCTCGCTCACTTGGGACCAGGGCAAAGAAATGGCCGAGCACGTCCGCTTCAGCATCGAAAGCGGCGTATTCGTCTACTTCTGCGATCCGCGCAGCCCCTGGCAACGCGGGACCAGCGAGAACACCAACGGTCTGCTCCGCCAATACTTCCCCAAGGGTACCGATCTCTCTGCCCACTCACAGGATGACCTCAATGCCGTCGCTCGACAGCTCAATGGTCGCCCTCGACAAACCCTCGGATGGATGAAACCATGTGAAGTCTTCGCCAAGACCGTTGCGTTCACCACTTGAGACCGCCCCGGTCAACGGATCAGGTCCCGCCAGCTTCAGAGCCCGATCCAGTAGCTTACTTTAATAGCGAAGAAGTTGTCGCCGGCCGCGGCGAGGGATCCGAACAGGTCACCTAGCCCCGCACCGTTCCCCACGCCCAGGCGCCGAGAGCGCGCCTGCTGCCAAACCAGAAAGAGCGTGCTTCCCGGGCGCCACTCCCAACTGAGCACGGCTGTGCTGCGGAACGAACGGATGTTGAAGTCCTGATTGGGGATGACGAAAGCGTCCTCACCGTCACGTACCTCGAGGCTCCCGTTCTCTTGGCGATTGGTCGTGGTCCCGTCGGTGCGAAGGAATCCGCTCCCGGCTGCCTCTAGCTCTCCGAAGTTGAAGAAACGGCCGCTGGCTGCGAACGGCTGAGCGTACAGCTCGAGGTTGAGGTCAGGTTGCAGTGTGAAGTTTAGCCGGGTCTCGATGGCGAGCGTCGTGCGGTCTGTGAACGTGAAGATGTAGCGACCTCCGTAGGTGGCCGGGTAACCTCCGTCCCTGAAGGTCACGTACTGACGCGAGTCCACTCTGCGCTCGAATGAGGGCAGGAACGACACTTGCCAGCGAGGCGCGGGGACCAGGGAAATCTCGGCGTTGACGTCACCGCTCCAGCCTCCAAGCTCATCCTGTCCATAGGACGCACCCGCCCTCCATCGAGTCTCCGCCGACGGGTTGCTCCGGAGGCTCAGAGAGGCTTGCCAGTTCTGAGGCCCCTCCATGGAGAGGCCTCCCCGGGTGAGCCGCTGGTTCTGGGATCGCAGGCTATAGTTTACTGACGCCTGGGTGGTCCAGTAGTTGTTCAACCTCAGCTCAGTGCTGCCGCCCAGACGGGTGCTCTGTTTGTCGCCGCCAAAGTTCCATTCGTTGTTCTGGTTCACCGTGAAGCTGTAGCTCCGAAGCAGATCACCGGGCACGGTCTCGCGGTATGTAAGGGACCCGCCAGCCATGATTCCATCTCCGGCACCCAGGAACCCGATATCGTTGAAGGTGACCTCGGGCGACTCCAGGTCGGCGCGGACGTCCCAGAGCCAATGGGCACCGCTGATCTTGCGGGCCGACAGGGTGGCCTTGGCTCCTGAAAGCGACGTCCGAGACGAGTCCACCTGTACGTGACCGGCGTCGGGTCGCTGTAGGTAGCGTTCGCTGCCGTGCTGGGCTCGTAGGATGGCCTCTTCGCTCCCGGCGATTCCGGTGAGCCCCCCCTCAACAGACACTTCGTATCCGCCCCCGGCGATGCGCCAAAGGGCATCTCCGCCAACCATCCATGCATTCCGGCGCAGCTGAGTAGCGAGAGGATCCCCGTCCTCGAGGTCTCTATGGACGCCGTTGAACATGATGGCCGCCGTGGAACCGGCCTCTCCGAACTCCTGTTGAATCCGCGCCATGCCCCAGGCCGTTCGAGGGGCGACCCGCACCTCCTCTAGCAGCCCGTGGAAAAAGTCCTTCCTGTAGCCGTTGTATGAGTGAGTTAGATTCCAGGTGAACCGGGGTCTGAGCGAGGGAGGACGGCGATGGCGATAGGCAAGCGGCGCAAGGGGCGACAGCAGGAGTTATTCGTGGCGGCCAGCGAGATCCGCGCGCTGGGCAACCCCTTCTACCGTGCGCTGAACAGGCTGCTTGAGGAGGAGGGTTTCGACGACTTTGCGGAAGAGACGTGCCGGGAGTTCTATGCGGAGAAGCGGGGCCGGCCGGGCATTGCGCCCGGGGTGTATTTCCGGATGCTGATGGTGGGGTATCTGGAAGGGATCGGCTCGGAGCGGGGGATTGCGTGGCGGTGTGCGGACTCGATTTCGCTGCGTGAGTTTCTGGGCTGCGGGCTGGCGAACAACCCGCCGGAGCATTCGAGCCTGTCGAAGACGCGGAAGCGGCTGAGCCTGGAGGCCCACGAGGCGGTGTTCGCCCGGGTGCTGGAGGTGCTGCGGGCGTCGGGTCTTCTGAGCGGCAAGACGCTGGGCGTGGACGCGACGACGCTGGAGGCGAACGCGGCGATGCGCACGATCGTGCGGCGCGACGACGGGACCGGCTACGAGGAGTGGCTGGAGGGGGTGGCGCGGGCGTCGGGGATCGAGACGCCGGCGCGGGAAGACCTCGCGAAGCTGGACCGGAAGCGTCCGAAGAAGGGCTCGAACCAGGAGTGGGCGCATCCGCACGACCCGGAGGCGCGGATCACGAAGATGAAGGACGGCAGGACGCGCCTGGCGCACAAGTTCGAGCAGGCGGTCGACCCGGATATGGAGACCGGCGCGGTCGTGGCGGCGACGGTTCAGACGATGGACGGCGGAGACACGGCCTCGCTGCCGGTGACGCTGGACGAGGCGGAGCGGCAGCTGGCGGAGGTGGGCGTGGAGCCGAGGGAAGTGGTGGCCGACAAGGGCTACCACTCGAACCAGACGATGACGGAGCTGAGAGACCGGGGGCAGCGGAGCTACGTGAGCGAGCCCGACCGCGGCCGCCGGAAGTGGAAGCGGAACCGGGACGCGCAGAAGCCGACCTACGCCAACCGGCGGCGGATCCGCGGCAACCGGGGAAAGCGGCTGCTGCGCCAGCGCGGCGAGAAGCTGGAGCGGGGGTTCGCACACATGCTGGGGACCGGAGGACTCCGCCGCGTCCACGTCCGTGGGCAGGAGGAGATTCGAAAACGGATGCTCCTTCAGGCTGCCGCCTTCAACCTCGGGCTCCTGATGCGCAAGCGTTTCGGCTTTGGCACCCCCCGCGGCCTGCAGGGCGCCGCACTCGCATGCCACGTCAGCACCACCGTCTTACCCATTCTTCGCCGCTTTTGCCGCCAGATCGGCCCGTTCGGCCCAATGGTCGGGTCTTTAGGCTACAAGATCCGACATCGGCACACACTCACCCCCGCCTCGGCCCTGGTCCCACTCCTTCACCCGACGCTCTGGAAACCCACTTCTTCCACGGGCTGCTAGGGCTCCTCCATCGGATCCCCCGGGGTTGAGGTCGAATGTCCGAGCGTGCTCCTCGCCGGTAACGGCGCCCAGGATCCCCATGGAGGTTCCGGAGGGAAGCCGGCCCGTCAGCTTCCCGGCTCCCAAAATCGTGGTCTCTCCGGGGATGTCGACGAAGTCTCCCGAAGCCTGTCCTGGAGGAGGATTTCCGACGCGCCTGGAATAGAAGTAGTTGATCTGGGAGCCCTGGAGCAGGTTGCTACCCTCGGTGAAAAAGGGGCGCCGCTCTGGAAAGAGGGTCTCGGTGTCGGTCAGGTTGATCACTGCTGGATCCACCTCCACCTGGCCGAAGTCGGGGAAGAAAGTGGCGTCCAGCGTTAGGTTCGAGCCCAACCCCATCTTGAGATTCGCGCCGATGTTTCCTTTCAGATTGAGGTCGTCAACGAACGGGTTCCGGCGATCCCGGTCCCCCGAGATGGTGGAGCCGCCGGCCGCGTATGGGAGCAGTTCGAGCCGGCTAGTCTGACGGATGGACTCGATCTCTAGTGTCCCGAAGCGAGACGACCATGCATCCTCGGTCCGCGGGACCGCGACCCAATAGTCGTCCTCGTTCTTGAGTGGGATCCACCGGTGGACGTTTAGCCCCCAGACCAACGCCGACCCCTCGTTGAACCGGAGCTGACCGAACGGGATCCACATCTCTGCCGTCCATCCGGTGTCGTCGATGCTGACTCGCGCCTCCCACACAGGATCGTAGCGAGGGTCGATGTCAGACTCACTGTCGGAAAGGTGTTGGTGGTCGATCCGAACGCCCGAGGCCGTCACCCCATAGCTGTAGGCGGTCCGCCGGTCAAAGAAAGTGTCCAGGGAGACCAGAATGTAGTCGGCCAGCTCAGGCCCGCCGCTCCCGGGACTCTGGAAACCGCCTCCGGGGAAACCGCCGGTCGCGGGACCCCCGCTCGGGCTGTATGGGCTGTCCCGTCGCCCCAGCGGAGCCTGGATTCCTCCGCGGCCCTGGTTGCTGCTCATCCGAGCGCCCAGGTACAGCCCACCGTCGTCGTAGACGAAGCGAACCTCAGTTCGCTCAGTAGGAGGCGCACCCTCCACCGGCTCCTTCTGGACGAAGTCGGTGGTCGGTATGGCGCGGCTCCAGGCGGCCTCATCGAGGCGACCGTCGACCTGAATCTCTCCCTGAGACACCCGGATGGCGTTGGCCACCTTGGGTAGGCCTGTCGAAGGCATCTGTGCGAGCCCCTCCCATGGCCCGGCTACCTGGACCGAGCTGACCAACAGGAGGACTGAGAGAGGAAAACGGACCCTACGCCACTCGTCCCGTAGGCGGATCAACGTAGAGTGGGGAGATGGAGTGAACCCCGGAGGGTGGACAGCGGGGGTTGCCCGGATTGACCAGTTGAGGGTTTCAGGCTGCATACACGCTCTCGAATTCCTCAGGCGGCCTGTAGCCGAGCGAGGAGTGCAAGCGTCTTTTGAACCGGTTCCGCCGGAGTGGACGCCCGGTCCGGACGGCATCGATGGAGTGGACGCCCCCCTACCCCGGGCGCCAGTGTGCGCCGGGTGAGGAGAACGCACAAGGGGTGCGTTCGGGCAACGAGAGGGGGGATCCATGGGCAAGGTGGTCAGCGTCATCGGCATCGACATCTCGAAGAGGTACTTCCAGCTGCACGGGGCTACGGCGGACGGTGAGCCTGTGCTACGCAAGTAGCTCACGCGCTCGAAGCTGCTCGAGTTCCTCGCTGGGCAACCCGCCTGCCGGGTCGTGATGGAGGTGTGTGCCAGCGCCCACCATTGGGGGCGGCAGATCCAGGAGCTCGGCCACGAGGTCCGCCTGATTCCCCCGGTGTATGTGAAGCCCTATGTGAAGAGGCAGAAGAACGACGCCAACGACGCGGGAGCGATCGTCGAGGCGGCCCAGCGGCCGACGATGCGGTTCGTGGCCGTGAAGACCGAGGCGGAGCAGGCGCGCTCGGTGGTGTTCCGGGCCCGGGAGCTCCTGGTGCACCAGCGGACCCAGACGATCAATGCGTTGCGGGGTCACCTCGCGGAGTTCGGACTCGTCGCTCCGCTGGGGGTGCACAATGTCCGAAAGCTGGAGGAGGCGTTCCACGGGTCTGAGAAGTTCTTCCCGGCGCTGGCGCCCCCTGTCATACGCCTCCTCATCGAGCGGATCCACGAACTGGACGCGGAAGTCGATGAGCTGGACCGGGAGATCCGTCGGATCGTGAGGGAAGATGAGGCGCTGGGGCGCCTGATGACGATCCCGGAGGTGGGAGAGCTCACAGCGATGGCGGTCCACGCCTTTGCGCCACCGATGGAGAGCTTCCGAGCAGCCGGCACATCGTGCGCACCGGGTAGACGGCCTGGCGATCGCTCACGAACCGGAATCCCCTCTGGGGATCGATCCGCTCTCCCTGGCGAACCAGGCCGTGGCTTTTGCCAAGATGTCCCGCTCGAGCTTCACCTGGCGGAGCTCACGCTTCAACTCGCCCACCTCGTTGCGCTCGGCCGTCGTCAAGCCGTCCTTGCGAAGCCCCTCGTCCCGGTCGGCCTGCTCCACCCAGCGCCGGATCGCCGTTGCCGACGGCTCGAACTCTTTCGCCAGACGGTCCGGACTTCGGCCCGCCCGCACCAACTCCACCATCCGCGCCTTGAACTCAGGCGCATACCTCCGTCCGCTCCCCCGTCCGCTCCCCGACATCCTGACACCTCCCCGTTGAAATCCAACGCTTGAAAGTGTCCACCAACTCCGGGGCGGTCCACTACCTCCGTCTTCCGCCGCGCACTCCATCGCTCCGGCAGCTCCTCCCTTCCACGACCTTCGATCGCTTTCCTCTCCCTGCTCTCCTGGGACATAGCCGTTCCCTCTCTCTCTGGACCCCAACTCTTGTGACCAATCTAATGTCCAGTGAAATCGGGTGCGCTAGAGCTCAGGACCACGGCCCTGTCTGGAATTTGGCGTACAGCTCAACCCAACCGCCTCCGGCTTTGGCTCCTCTGCTTGACAATCAGCCCATTGGATCTCAATAGTGACAAGAGTTGCCCCCTTTTTCCGGGAGGTGTAACAGATATGGTTACCATACGTTTGAACAACATCCGTAGTATCGCACCGGCGTTTCTCGTCCTTTTGGGTGTGATGGCCGGTTCCGCCCAGGCCCAGGTGGGGACCGTGTCGGGTGAGATTATCAATGTCGATACACGGCAGCCTGTGGGCGCGGCCCAGGTCTTCATTTCAGTTCTCGACTTGGGCGTCCTGTCTGAAGTGAGCGGCCGCTACGTGCTCCCGAACGTGCCTGCGGGCACTCATGCTGTGACGGCGGAGCGGCTCGGGTTCACCTCGGAAATACAGGAGATCGTAGTGGGCGCTGGCCAGACCGTCGTTTTGGATTTCCAACTCGGCCAGGCGGCGCTACAACTCGATGAGATCATCGTTACAGGCACCGCAGGCGGGACCCAAAGGCGGGCGGTGGGGAATGCCGTCACCCGGTTGGAAGTTGATCCTTTGGCGAGGGTCGCGCCGATTTCAACTCTGGAGCAGGCGATCGGCGCCAATGTTCCGGGACTGACTTTTTTCGCCTCGGGCACGGCCCCAGGCCAATCGGGCGGTGATATTCGTATCCGTGGGTCTTCGAGCCAGGCGCTTACGAACGCGCCGATCGTCTATATCGACGGCGTTCGCATGGAAGCGAACAATGCCCGTGACGGTGCAGGTGCAGGGCAAAGATCACGGCTCGATGACATCAACCCCGAGGATATCGAAAGTATCGAGGTGATCAAGGGTCCCGCTGCGGCGACGCTCTACGGTACCGAGGCATCGAACGGGGTAATTCAGATCATTACGAAGCGGGGCGAGACGGGGGCACCTGTGTTTGATGCCGCCGTCGGGGGGGGGGTTAGGTGGCTGCACAATCCGTCGAAAGTGTTCGGCACAGTGTACGGAACCAACCCTGAAACGAACGAACTATTGTCGATGAATATCTATGACAGTGAGGAGGCTCGGCTCGGATACCCCATTTACGAATATGGAAACCAACAAGACTACGATCTTTCGGTCAGAGGAGGCACGGACCGTTTGCGGTACTTTGCATCGGGCTCCCGAGGGAGAGCGCAGGGAATTCGGGACTATAACGTGGACACGAAAACGTCCGTCCGGACTTCGCTTTCCTTCCTTCCCAGGGAAGACTTGGATATACGGGCGAACATTGCCTATAACATCCAAGAGGCCCGGGCGATGAGTTCGGAATATGCGGATATGTACTGGGCTGGCCCGGACGACAGATTATTTGAAGGAGGCGTCGACGGTCCCAGTCTCGGCTTTTTCCGGGTTCCTCCCGAGGAACGTCGCAACGAAGAAAGAACGGTGGCTCGCGACCGCACCAACGTAAGTTTTGAGGCGAACTATCGCCCATTTAGCTGGCTTTCCAACCGCCTGGTGTTCGGAAGGGATCTGCAGTACGAGCGGATCGGGTTCCTACTTCCCAGGCAACCGGGCGGAACATCCAACCCCTTCTTCCGGAGCATCGGGGACGGTCGCCGCCAAATTGACAGCCGTAGGATCGAGCTGGGCACGTTCGACTACAATGGGACGATTAGCCTGGCTCTCACCGATAATATATCGTCGGCTACCTCGTTCGGCGTTCAGTATTATTCAAATGTGAATACTAACCACCGATCGCAGGGCGACGACTTCGCCACTTCGGCCCTGACCACCGTGACTGCGGCAGGGCAGAACTCTTCCACCGAGATCTTCATCTCGAATACCACGCTCGGTTACTTCGTCCAGGAACAACTGGACTGGGGCGGGCGCTTTTTCCTGACGGCTGCCGTTCGGCAAGACGACAACAGCGCTTTCGGCAGCGATTTCAGCGCGGCCACTTACCCGAAGGCGAGCACGACTTGGGTGATTAGTGAGGAGAGCTTTTGGAATGTGGACTTCGTGGAGACATTGCGCCTGAGAGGGGCATGGGGACAGGCAGGGCAGCAGCCCGACGTCTTTGCGGCCACACGGTTGTATGAGCCCCAACCCGGCGTAAACTTTGTGCCGATACTCACGCCACAGACGATCGGAAATCCGGACCTCGGGCCGGAGAAGGGCCAAGAGCTGGAGCTTGGGTTCGACGCCACCATGTTTGATGATAGAGTGAGCCTCGAATTTACCGGGTTTTGGCGTGACACCAAGGACGCGATCGTGACCAAGCAGATCGCGCCGTCAATCGGAATTCCGGGGACCCAGTTGGTCAATGTCGGGGCGATCAGGAGTTGGGGTACTGAGGCCTCCATCGGCGTGGCGGTCCTGACCGAGAATCCGGTGCGGTGGGACATACAGGCGTCGCTTGCCAGCCAGAACAATGAGATCGTGGATCTGGGAGGACCCCAGGTCATGATTCCCGTGCGCCGGGCTAGGCACCATATCGAGGGATTTCCTCTGGCCTCGATTTTCGGTTACGAGATCCTTTCCGCGGAGTTTGAGCCTGGAACTCACGTTGTGAACAAGGACACGTGGCTGTGTGACGGCGGGACCGGGAAGGGTGGGAGGGAGGTAGGCGGATCGGCGGTTAACTGCAGCGATGCTCCCCTACTCTACCAGGGCTCAGGGGAGCCGCACTATATCGTCAATTTCACCTCGACGTGGACCCTCTGGGAAGACCTCCAGGTCTACGGCTCCGTCGATGGGCTTCTTGACTATTGGTCGGTTGACGACGGGTGTGCCGCGAACCACCTGACCGTCAGGAATTCGCTGCTGGCTCAGACTCAGGGTGACCCGATTTTCGTGGCCCACATGAATTTGCGCCGTCAGGGCGCCTGTGAGTACAAGAACGGCTTCCTAAAGCTTCGGGAGCTAGGCACAAGATACTCATTTCCTGCTACGCTTGCTCAGAGAATTGGTGCCGATCGGGCGTCGTTTTCCGTGGGAGCCAGAAACCTGAATCTGCTGTACCGTGCACAGGAGGATACGGACTTCGGCATCCGCATCGCAGACCCGGAAGGGTACCTGGCTAGCGAGAACTTCGGAGGCGAAACTCGGCTGATTGTGCCTCCGCAGGTCATAATAAACGCGACTTTGAGAGTCTCGTTCTGATGAGCGTGTTTCGATCGGAAAGCTTGATACCAGAGGCGTTTGCCTTGCGGAGGGTATAAGAATGATGACGGATCATAGAGGAATTAGGCGGAAAGATTGTAAGGGCTATGGGTTAGGTGGGGGTGCTCGCGTTTCCTTGGCGCTCCTGGGAATGGTGTTCTTGCCGGTGGTGGTGGCCTGCGACGGTCTTCTAGAGGTGGAGATCCCTGGATCGGTGTTCGAGGACGATCTGCACGATCCACGACTGGCGGAAACTCTGGCGGCGAGCGCCCAGGGTGACTTCGAGTGCGCGTTCAAGACGTACCAAGCGACGACGGGTCTTTGGGCCGACGATTTTGAGGTCTCAGGTGCCGCTCGAGACCTTGGCGTCATCGGAGCCCGGCTCCCGTTCATCAGTATCTATGGGCAAGTGACGGGATGTCAAAGCCTGACCGCGCTCTGGACCCCTCTCCACGTGGCTAGGTTCCAGGGAGAGAGGGGGGCGGAAATTCTTGCGGAATTCTCTGATGAAGCCGTTCCGAACAAGAATTTTCTTATTGGAAAGTCCTTGGTCTATGCGGCCTATGCATACGTGTTTCTGGCCGAAGCCTATTGCTCGCTGGCGTTCGATGCAGGCCCGGAGGTAACACGTGAGGTCGGTTTCGATTTGGCGGTGACGCGGTTCGGCGAGGCAATATCGGCCCTTAGCGGGGCTACAGGGGCAGACGCTGCGGAAGCTGCCGATCTCACAAATTTCGCGCGGGTAGGTCGTGCGAGGGCGAACCTGAATCTGGGAAACGGCTCGGAGGTGGTGACGGACGCTCAAGCAGTTGACGCCAACTTTGAAATGACGGCATTCTCATCTTCGGGCGATGAGCGCCTTTACGCCCCCATGGTTGACGCAAATACTGTCCAAGTCGGTGGGACCTGGACTGTCCATCCGAGGTGGTGGGACCTAACCGTCCCGTACGAGGGCGGGGACCCCGACCCGAGGGTGCCGGTCTTTCACGTCGGGCTTGGTCTAGGGCATGACGGCATTACAGACGTCTGGGCGAACCTCAAGTATACGTCAAGGGATGACGACATCCGGATGGCCGACTGGGCAGAGGCTCAGCTGATGATCGCCGAGGTGGAGTCTGGCAGAGGGAATGGGGCGATGGCTGTGGATATCATTAACCTGCTGCGCGACACCCACGCCCTGCCACACGTCGATCCCGCAGGCATGAGCTCGAACGACATTATCGAGTTGGTGCGGGAGGAACGTCGACGGGAGCTTTGGTTGGAAGGAACCCGGATGGGGGACAAGTTGCGATGGAATGAGCCGTGGGACACGGGCGTCAGCGACCATGGAACAGCGTATGGGACGGACACGTGCATCCCGTTGCAGGAAGCTGAAGTCCTCAATAATCCGAATTTCTTCTGACGGCTTCCAGGACTTAGCCCGCGCGATCGGCGGGCAAAGACGGGCGATGGTTCCCGGAGTCTGCTGTTCAGGCTCCGGGAATTGTCTTTCGTGCCCACCGCTGGAAAGGTGGACCGGTACCGGTAATGCAGCTATACGGAGAACAATCCCTTCGCCGGATCAATCAGGAATCACTGGGTTGGTCAAGGGGTATGACGTTGCGACGGGCGAGGTCTTAGTGGGATATGAGCAGGCCGCTCCGTGGCTTGGTGGGGTGGTCGCCACTCTTCGGTGGTCTGCTCTTCGGCGGTGACATTGACCGAAGGTTCAGGGCGAGTCCGAATAGGAACCGTCGGCGCTGCCGGAGAGGGTAAAGCCAGATTCGTTTCTTCTCACTTCTAAGGTTCGGGGTCCTAGCCGAGGGTGTAGTCTCACTTTTTCGGGAGCCGACCGATGATCCGTTTTTCCGCACGCTTCATCATGCGTCTTTTAGGGTCGATGGTTGTCTTCCTGTTGTTCCAAGTCCCGGCCCACGGTCAGCAGGAGGCTCGTCTCCAGGGCATCGTCGTTGACGCAGCCACACGTCAGCCTATCGGCTCTGCTACGGTCACCCTGGTTGGACAAGACTTGGCTGTGGAATTGGGGTGGCGTGGGACCTTCGCCTTTCCGGATGCTCCGATAGGGCTGGCCTCGGTTCGGGTGGATGCCCCGGGGCGCCCCAGCTTGACGCAGGAGGTGGAGGTCTTGCCTGAGACCGTCGTTTACCTACAGTTCATGGTCCCGGAAATCGACGCATTTATCTCCGAATTGTTTGTGCAAGGACCCCGTGAATTTGAAGGGAGGATCGAGAGTGCGGCGGACCTCGTTGCGAGGGAGGTGCCCGGCACCCTGAGTGCCGATTACGATTTGGGTCTTGAGAACAACCCCCCGGTGAAGCTTCGGGGGTCCAGCACCCTTGCCTCTTCCGGTGAGCCGCTCATCTTTCTCGATGGGATTAGGCTGGAAGGGATGGGGCGAGCACTGGAGACCCTCAGTCAGATCCCTGCCTCTGACGTGAGGGACGTGAGAGTGCTGCGGGGCCCGGCTGCTGCGTTTCTTTACCCTTTCGCGTCCCACGGTGCAATCCTAGTTGAAACGGGGGTAGACCGAGACCGAGAATGAAGAGGATCGGGCTGATCCCTAGCGCGTGGGCTCACGAGTGACTCTCTCTATAGATAGCGAGGAAGGAGTCTGGGGCACCCACATCCCTTGGCGCCACCCGACGTCCGCGCCTTGGTGTCCGCGGCGACCCCTCGCAGGCGAGCTAGTCGAATCAGACGGAGTGCGGTCGATCTCTGAGGCGCTCCCGGCCTCTCGGGCAGCGTACCTCGGTCTAGACAGAGGCCTCAACGAGAATACACAGGAGAAGGAAGATGGAACACTCGCGCTTGCTGCCTAGATGGGTGCTCCTTGTGTTGACGATGGGGGCGTTCAACGTGAACGCACAGGTAAACGATTTCCAGCCAGTTACCGACGAGGTTCTACGCAATCCTTCCGACGCTGATTGGCTCCAGTGGCGGCGCACCTACGATGGTTGGGCATACAGCCCGCTCGACCAGATCAACCGCGAGAACGTCGGAAATCTACAGTTGGTGTGGTCCAGAGCGTTGAACGATGGAGGGGTAGAGCTCATCCCACTCGTACATGACGGAGTCATGTACATTCCCCACCCAGGGGGCGTCATCGAGGCGGTGGACGCCACGACGGGTGATCTCATTTGGCAATACCGCCGCGAACCTCCGGAAACCACCGGCCGTTTCGGAGGTGGTCGTACCACTCGAAACATCGCAATCTATGACGACAAGATCTTTTTCGCGGCGCCGGCCGATGGCTCTCTCATTGCCCTCGATGCCCGAACTGGAGCAGTGGTTTGGGAGACGGAGATAACGCAGCCGGAGGATAGGGCTCGTCACTCATCCGGCCCGATCGTGGTTCGTGGCAAGGTCCTCACCGGGCGAGCCTGTAGTGTCGGCGGTTCAGTGGAAGGCTGCTTTATTGCCGCTCACGATGCCGAAACAGGCGAGGAATTGTGGCGCAGGCATACCGCCGCCCGCCCCGGCGAGCCCGGTGGCGATACTTGGGGTGGTGCTCTTCTCGAAGAGCGGCAGCACGTATCGGTCTGGATGCCTGGCACCTACGATCCGGAGCTCGACCTGGTATACTGGGGCACCGGGGTTCCCGGCCCGTATCCTGCGATAGCGCGCGGCTTCGGTGGAGAATATCAAGGAGATCTTCTGTATTCCAACTCTACACTGGCGTTGAACTCGGAAACAGGTGAAATCGTCTGGTATTATCAGCATCTGCCGGGGGACGATCTGGATATGGACCACGTCCATGAGAGAATCCTAGTAGATACTACTTTTGAGCCTTCGGATGAGCTCGAGTGGTACAATCCCGCCGTTGCGGGTGAAGAGCGAAAGGTGCTGTGGGCTGCTGGAAAGGCGGGTATCCAGTTTGTGCTTGATCGTGAAACCGGGGAGTTCCTGTGGGCACGACCGATGCTTCACCAGAACGTAGTACTCGACATCGATGATACCGGTCGTGTCATGAAAGACGCGAACCTTATCCACAAGGAGTTCGGGGACGTTTTGGTCGCAGGCCCCAGGGCCGGGAAGGACTGGTGGTATGGAACCTATAGCCCGCTCACCAACGCGGTGTATCAGCCGCTTCTCAACGCGTGGGTTCGGCAGACAAGTCTCGAGTTTACCGGGACTGGTAATGCGGCGTCCCGGCAAACGATCTCCTCACCCGATCAGACAAACCTCGCTGGAATGGTCAAGGGGTATAACGTTGCGACCGGCGAGCTCCTTTGGGAACACAAGCAGGCTGCTCCATGGCTCGGTGGGCTGGTCTCCACTGGCGGTGGTCTGCTCTTCGGCGGTGATATGAATCGAAGATTCAGGGCGCTAGATCAAGAGACCGGAGAGGTGCTGTGGGAGTCCATTCTTAACAGCAGGGTCACGGGCGGAGCTATCAGTTATGGCGTTGATGGCCGGCAGTACATCGCGGTCGCGTCGGGCGGAAACACAAACGGCTCGTACGAGCGCTTCGACCTTACGCCCGATGTGCGTCTGGAGGCGCCGACGGGCAGCAACACCATATTCGTCTTTGCCTTGCCCGGGTCCGAGTAGGAACCTTCGCTACTGCCGGAAGACGGGGAAGCAAGATTGCTTCACACCTTGCGCGAGAGTGTCGGGGGATGGCCGTAACGGAATTTGGCGGATAGTATTACTGAGGGGATTTCTTATCTTTCCTCCCCGTGAGGAGATGCCCAGGGCTGGAGACGGGCGCTTCTGGAGGACCCAATACACGATACGGGAGCAACAATGCAGAAGCTCAAGGTTGGTCGCGGTCTCGGACCTCATGACACAGCCGCTACCTTCACCGCCGCCCCGACACGCGGTCTGGCTCTAGAGTCCGGGGGGAGTACGCCTCCCCGGCAGCTCAAGTATTTCATGGACGGCGCTTGGCACGAATCCAAAACTGACAGGTACCTGGCGGTGATGAATCCCAGTACCGGCGAGTTGATGGCGGAAGCGCCGAGCTGCACGCTCGAGGAAGTGAATGCGGCGGTCGAGTGCGCAGACGCTGCTTTTCCCGCCTGGCGCGACACGCCGATCACGCGGCGTGTGCAGGTCATGTTCAGGTACAAAGCGATCCTCGAGCAGCATGTGGAGGAACTCGCCCTCCTCCTATCGACGGAGATGGGAAAGACACTGGGCGAAGCACGGGGCGATGTGGCCAAGGCGATCGAGGTGGTCGAGCTGGCCTGCGCGGTACCCGTGACCATGCAGGGTCGTAGCATGATGAACGTCTCCACCGGCTATGATACCGTTAGCTATCGAGAGCCTCTCGGCGTCTTCGTGGGAATCGCGCCGTTCAATTTTCCGGCCATGATCCCGATGGGCTGGATGATCCCGCTTGCCATCACCACGGGAAACACCTACGTGCTCAAGGCGGCGAGCTACGTGCCGCAGACTGCCATGCGCATGACGGAGTTACTCATGGAGGCCGGCCTACCGAGTGGCGTGGTCAACCTTGTGACTGCCTCGCGCCACGAGTCGGAGCCCCTTCTCAAGCACCCCAAGGTGAGGGGCGTATCGTTCGTCGGCTCCAAGAAGGTCGGCCTGCACGTCTACAGGACGGCTGCTGCTGAAGGCAAGCGTGTTCAGTCACTCACCGAGGCAAAGAACCATGCCTTGGTGCTGAGAGACGCCCCGGTTCTGGCCACTGCGAAACGCATAATCAACTCGGCGTTTGGCTGTGCTGGCGAGCGGTGTATGGCGCTTCCAGCCATCTGCGTAGAGGAGACGATCGCCGACGAGCTGGTTGCCACTATCGTCGATCTGTCGAAGCAGCTGGAGATGGGTCCAGCCTGGGAGCCCACCACGGAACTAGGCCCAATGGTCACAGACGAGCTTCGTCAGTCAGTGTGCGGCTGGATCGAAAAGGGTATCGAGGAGGGGGCGAGCCTCGTACTCGACGGCCGCGATGCTACGACCGTGCCGGGCTATGAGGGCGGGTTCTACCTAGGGCCGACAGTCTTCGACCACGTCTCGTCTGAAATGAGGATCGGCATCGATGAGATCTTCGGACCGGTTCTCTCCATCAAGCGCGTGAAGAACTTCGAGGAAGGGTTGCAAGAGATGAACTCGAGCGAGTTCGCCAATGGATCTTCAATCTTCACGCTCAATGGTGGCTTCGCCCGTGAGTTCGCCCGGCGCACGGATGGAGGGATGGTTGGAATCAACGTCGGCATCCCGGTTCCGATGTCGGCCTTCCCGTTCTCCGGCCATAAGAACAGTTTTTATGGCGACCTTCACATGATGGGCACTGACGGTGTCGCCTTCTACACCGAGACCAAGGCGGTCACTAGCCACTGGTTTGATGAGAAAGCGTTGAAAGGGGCAAAAGTTGGTACCTGGGAAGGGACCATTTTGCGGGGCTAGCAGATGGCAGCGTCTATGCCTACCGTTGAGAGCGGCCCGGCGATGTCTTCTTCCAACGGCGCAGCGAGAAAGCCCAGCCACGGGTGCCGGTTCCCCGTGGCTGGGCTTTTTTGGGTCAAGTCCTGATCCGTGTGCAAAAGCGAAGAGGAAGCTCCTCGATGCTTGGGTTAGGCTGCGTTGGCGACCTCCTTGGGCTGGAGGAGTGAGAGGTCCAGATAACGGCGCTGGCTCCAGGCCTCGGTAGTTCTCAGGGCAACCGCTGTGATGAGGCGGAGCGCACTGGTTCGGTCGGGGAAGGCAGTGGCGCTCCGGATCCGGCGCTTGATCTCGGCGTGCAGGCGCTCCAGCCCGTTGGTGGTGCGTAGCTTGGCCCAGTGGGGTTCAGGGAACACGTAGAAGTGGGCCCCCCGGGCGGTGAAGCCCCGCTCGAGCACGTTCATCGCCTCGGGGAGTTCCTTGTGCCAACGCGCTGTGATCTCGGCCAGGCGCTTCTTCGCCTCAGCCAGCCCGTGAACCGGCCCCGGTTACCTGGACAATAGGGCGGCGTAATCATGCCGCCTTACGGGTGAGCTGCTTGCGGGCCTGGACCGGGGTCCGGTAGCCGTGCCGCTCTAAGAGCCACCCGTGGTTGTAGCATTCGATGAACTGGCCGATCTCGTGTCTGGCCTCCTCAAGGCTCTCGAAGTCATGGAGGTACAGGCACTCCTCTTTGAGCGTGCGGATGAAGCGCTCGGCGACACCGTTGCACTCCGGCTCCCCCACATAGGCCGCGGTCGAACGGATCCCGAGCCATCGGAGCTCGCCCTGGAACTGGTGGGCCGTGTATTGCGGGCCCCAGTGTCATGGCGTAGCCCGAGTCCGAGCGCGATCCTGGGCGCGTAGCCGATGGAGTGGACGCCCCCTCCCGACGGCATCGCAATGTGCCAAGATGGCGCTGAGCACTTCTGACCATCTGAGGGAGGAGGCATCCAATGGAAGAGGTTAGCATCATCGGGATCGATCTGGCAAAGCAGAGCTTTCATCTACACGGGGCGAGAGCGGACGGGTCGGTGGCGTACCGGAAGAGGCTGAGCCGGGGGAAGGTGCTGAGTTTTCTCGCCTCGCAGCCCCGTTGTGTGGTGGCGATGGAGGCCTGTGGCAGTGCGCACTACTGGGGCCGGGAGATCATGACGCTCGGCCACGAGGTGAGGCTGGTTCCGCCGATCTACGTGAAGCCGTTCGTCAAGAGGCACAAGAATGACGCGGCCGACGCGGAGGCGATCTCGGAAGCGGCGCAGCGTCCGACCATGCACTTCGTGGCGGTCAAGACAGAAGAGCAGCAGGCGCGGGGGATGCTCTTTCGCACGCGAGACCTTCTGGTGCGTCAGCGGACCCAGTCGATCAATGCGCTTCGGGGTCACCTGGCGGAGTTCGGCGTCGTGGCTCCGCAGGGCACCGCCCAGCTCAGGCGGCTGACCGGGGTGCTTGAGGATCCGGACTCCCCCCTGCCGGAGCCGGTCCTCGAGCTGGGCAGGCTACTGCTCGAGCGGATCGATGAGCTCGATGAGAAGATCGACGGACTGGACAGGAAGCTCCGGGCGTGCGCACGGCAGGACGAAGAGACGGCGCGGCTGATGACGATCCCGGGAATCGGACCGATCACCGCGCTGGCCCTCGAGGCCTTCGCGCCACCGATGGAGAGCTTCCGGCGCGGGCGCGACTTCTCGGCTTGGCTCGGCCTGGTGCCGCGGCAACACACGACCGGAGGCAAGCCAAGGCTGGGCAGGATATCGAAGATGGGCCAGCGCGATCTCAGGCGACTCTTGATCACGGGCGCCATGTCGGTCGTCAATTCCGCGGTCCGACACGGCAAGACGACCGATCCCTGGCTGGCCAGGATGTTGGCGCGCAAGCCGAGGATGCTGGTCGCGGTGGCGCTGGCCAACAGGACGGCGCGCATCGTTTGGGCGCTGACGACGCAGAAGGAGATCTACCGGGCTCACGCCGCCGCCTGACAGCGGACGGCAAACGGGTGGAGAAGCTTGTCGGGAGATGTGGGCAGGACGACGAACGGGTAGGGGCAAACGGTCAATGAGACGGGATCGGGAAAACCAGGGTATGTGTGAAGGCTTTCAAGCCTGCGAGGCCGATTTGGACCCGGTCCGCGTATCTCCATATGGGCCAGCAGCCTCGGACACCACAGGCTGCACCAACAGGCCGGATAGACGACAGCACCTGACCACATGCATCCAGCCGTTCGAAGAAATGCTTGCGTTATCGGGGGCGTCCATAGACGGCCATGTGGGTCCGCACGCCCTGGCGGACTGGCTCGAGGGCTGCCCAGCGGTCTCCCTTCCTGGCCACATGCCATCCCACGACGTCGCCGACGCAGTGATCGAGGGCCACGAAGAACCAGCACCAGCCGTCCGCCTTCGTGTAGAACCGTGTCGCATCGGTGCCCCACAGCTCGTTGGGCGCATCCGTCGTGATCCGGCCGCTGTGGCTCCGGTCTCCTCGTGGATGCCCGCGGCGCACCGGCGCCAGCAGCCCGTGCTCCCGCATCAGCCTCAGCACGCGGTTCTTGCCCACACGGATCCCTCTCGGCCTCAGACGAGCTCTCACCTTCCTGTGCCCCTCGCCCAGGAAGTCGCTCTCCCGAAGAACCCCTCGGATCTCACTCACCAACTCCTCGTCCGTGATCTCCGTCTTCGGACCCCGCTTGCGTGGCTCCCCAACCTCAGAGCCCAGCCCTCGAGCCCGCATCGCGTAGACCGTCGAACGTGCCACCCGCCACACCTCGCAGACCATCGTCAGCGGGTAGCGTCGTCCCGTCCCCGGACTCACTCGCTCCCGCGCCTCAAGAGCTTCCTCAGCTCCTCCCCGTGCCCCCTTTTTTCCAAGAGCTCTGTCGCCAGCTCCATTCGCATCGTCAGCTCACCCAACTTCGCCCGCGTACGCATCAGCTCCCGCTCCGCCGGATCACCCCTCCGGCTCTTCAGCCCCTGCTGGCCTCGCTCCAGGAACACTCGGCGCCACTCTTCCAGATCCACCGGCGAAACCTGAAGCTCCCGGCTCACTTCCCCCAAGTCTTCTCCCCGAAGCAGCCGCAGCACCACCTCCACCTTCCGCCGCGTACTCCATCGCTCCGGTACCTCCTCTCTTCCTGTGCGACCTCCGGTCGCTTCGGACTCCCCAGCCTTTGAAAGCATGCACAACCTCCCGTTTCTCTGGACCCCTCCTCCTTGCCAATCTACTGTCCACAAAAATCGGGTGCGCTAAACCCGGACGCCCGGAAGACGGCAGCAACCTCGCGTGCCACAGGGTTGCGCAGGCGATGCGGGACCTTGGCCAGCACGTTGCGCTGCAGGTGCACGGTACAGCGCTGGCGGCCAGCGTCGGGCAGGAAGCGGCGTACCTCAGCGGCCAAGCCCGCGTGCTCGTCCGCGATCACGAGCTCGACGCCGCTGAGGCCTCGCTCCAAGAGTTGCTTGAGGGGCTCCGAGCAGCTGTCCTGCAACTCCTCAGCGCCCAGCGTGATGCCCAGGAGCCGGCGGCGGCCGTCCGGGCCCACCGCGTAGGCCACGAGCGCGCTCACGTTCTCGACGTTCCTGGCCCAGCGGGCATCCAGGAACGTCGCGTCCACGTACAGGTAGGGGTGGGCTCCCTCGATGGGTGCGCTCCTGAGCGCTTCTGCGTCCTGGTCGAGCCGCTTCGCGACCCGGCTCACCCTCGAGCGCCCCACTCGCTCCCCCATGAGTGCCTCGGTCACGTCGCCCATCTTGCGCTGTGACACGCCGCTCACGTAGGCCTCCACCATCATCTCGTCCAGCTCTTCGGTCCTGCGCTGGTAGCGGCCCATCACGTCGGCGGGCGAGCCGCCTTCCCGGCTGCGCGGGACCGTTGCTGATTCCGACATGTCGATCACGGATTCCGATCCATGTCGATCACCCTGAAGTGAGCGAGTAGCAGCGCTGGAGAACCTACGGTAGCGACCCCTTCTTCCCTCCTCGCAGAGGTCCCTCGAGAGGAGGAAGACGGTGACGCAGAAGAGACATCATGGATTGACCTGCCCTGCTCGGGGTGTCGTGGGTTACGCTCGAGGCAGGAGAACCTCAACCGGCACAGAGCCACATCGAGGAGGGCAGGTCAATGGCCGAATACAGGGCCTACGTGGGGCTAGACATTCACAAGGACACGATCGCAGCTGCGGTCGCATGGCCGGGCCGGGCAGAGCCCGAGTACCGGGGCATCATCCTGAACCAGCGCCGCGCGGTGCAGAAACTCATCCATGGACTGCAGGGCCCGAACGGCGAGGCACTGAGCTTCGCCTATGAAGCGGGTCCCTGCGGCTACGGCGTGTACCGCGAAATCACCGGGACCGGCCACGACTGCCAAGTCGTAGCGCCGGGGCTCATCCCGCGCAAGCCCGCCGATCGGGTCAAGACGGATCGCCGAGACGCGCTGATGCTGGCGCGCCTGCACCGGGCCGGGGAACTCACCCCGGTGTGGGTGCCGGGACCGGACCAGGAGGCGGTGCGCGATCTGACCCGTGCACGCGAGGACATGAAGGCGCTCGAACTCAAGGCCCGACAGCGTCTGGGGGCCTTCCTGCTACGTCATGGCCGGATCTATGGCGGCAAGACCCGGTGGACGCAGGCACATTTTCGCTGGCTGGAGCAGCAGAGATTCGATCTAGCGCTCCAGCAGACGGTCTTTCAGGAATACGTGGACGCAGTGGTCGCGGCCGTGAAGCGGACCGCCGGGCTCGAGGCCCAGATGCACGAGACACTCCGTGCCTGGTCGCAACAACCCACGGCCGAGGCTCTGATGAGTCTGCGGGGCGTGTCGACGATCACGGCGATGACCATCCTGGCCGAGCTCGGCGATCTGACTCGCTTCGATTCGCCCCGCCAGTTGGTGAGCTTTCTCGGTCTGGCCCCCGGGGAACGCTCCTCGGGTTCTCGGCGGCGCCAAGGAGCGATCACCAAGACCGGCAATGGTCACGTTCGCCGGGTGCTGACCGAGGCGGCATGGGCTTATCGCTTCCCGGCCAGAAAGACTGCTCACCTGCGCCGCAAGGCAGCCAAAGTTCCAGACCGGGTCCAGGCGATCGCCTGGACGGCTCAGAGACGGCTATGCGGCCGATATGTGATGCTCCACGAACGCGGGAAGGCAAAGAACAAGGTGATCACAGCGATCGCGCGCGAGCTCGTGGGCTTCATCTGAGCCATTGCCTGCGATGTGCAGGGCAAGCCTCACGGCACCCGGGTGACCGCCTGAGCTGAGAGACGAAACGGAGACCACCAGCACCATCATCACTAAAGGAGGCTGCCGCAGGAAATCGGGGTGTGGGCGGCCGGTGAGGAGAACCCTCGAGACAACCTGGTGACGCCGGCCCCTTCCGGGTAGGCGACTCACGAAGAGAGAGAGCGAGAGGCAGCTCCGCGACGAAGTGAAGTCAGGTGGTAAACAACCCACGGATATCAGAGTGATCCACCGTCGCAATAAGCCGCCCGCATCCCGAACCCCTGATGCAGCAAAAGGAGCAGAGAGCATACGGGAATCAGAAAGCCAGACACAAATCCAAACGAGTTGACAGGTCAATCCATATCAGGTTGTCCATGCGGAGCATTCGAGAAGTGCTGCGCCTGAAGTACGAGCTGGGGCGCAGCCACCGGGAGATCGCCGCGGCACTGGGCATCGCCAACAGCACGGTGAGCCTATACGCGAGCCGAGCGACCGCAGCTGGCTTTTCCTGGCCATTGCCGGAAGGGATGGACGACGCCGCACTGGAGGCGGCCATCTTTGCGATCCCGCTGCCAACCCAGAGTCCCCGGCCTGAGCCGGAGTGGGCGGAAGTCCACCGGGAGCTTCAGCGGCACAAGGGGATGACGCTGCGGCTCCTCTGGCTGGAATACCGGACGGTCCATCCGAACGGCTACGCGTACAGCCGGTTCTGCGATCGCTACAAGGAGTGGCGGGGCCGCCTCGACGTGGTGCTGCGTCAGCGCTACCGGGGAGGTGAGAAGGCCTTCGTCGACTACGCGGGTCCGAAGTTCGAGATCGTGGACCGGCGCACCGGCGAGCTGCGAGGCGTCATGGTCTTCGTCGGGGTCCTGGCCGCGTCGAACTACACCTTCGTGGACGTGACGTGGAGCCGGTCCCTGCCGGACTGGACGATGTCGCACGTCAGGATGTTCGAGTTCTGGGGCGGGGCACCCGAACTCGTGATCCCGGACAACGAGAAGGCGGGGGTGCACAAGGCCAGCCGCTACGAGCCGGTCCTGAACCCGGCGTACCAGGAACTGGCCACCCACTACGGAACCACCGTGCTCCCGGCCCGGCCCAGGGCCCCACAAGACAAGTCTCTTGTTTCATGATGCACCTTGTGTTGTCCGTGGAGTGTTGCGTGCGGATTCCGGGATCGTGCTGTCCTCTTCGCCGCGGCGGTTCGCCCTGTACATGCAGTACTGTCGGCCTTCGGTCTCGATCATTGCCCGCTCGACACGGGAGTCATTCTCGTCTCTGCCCAGAGCACGGACGGTTCCGGGCGTGAGGCCGAGTTGATCGGCCACTTCGCCGGCTGCGTGAAGCCCTGATTGCGAAGCCGTTTCCTTTCCCGCTCGAGGTAGGTGAGCAAGCCGTATGCCCCGCGCGTGCTGTTGACGCGCTGGGCAGTATAGGGCTTGCCCTGCCAGTTTCTGTACCCCATCCGGTTGAGCTCTCGCGCGGCAGCTTCAGTGGTGTGGGTTTGGAGCAACCGGTCGAGCGCGGCCACGGTCTCGGGGGGCGTCTTGCGGAGCTGTGCGATCGGCCTCGGCAGTGGGACGGCCTCAAGGGTCAGGGGCCTTCCCCCGCGCGTGCGCAGATCGATCGTCACCTCGTAGCCGTCGCGGGTCAGCGTCGCATCTTCGATCAGAAGCCCGAGCAGCCGCTTGCGGTCGGCGTTTCCGGTTTCGGGAGCGTTCCATACCTGCTCGAAGTCACGCGTCAGCTCCCGGATGCGTCGGAGCTGCCGTTGCGAGAGTTCGGTATCGCGCGCCGCGGTGCGGGCCTCGCGCTCCTGGCAGGCTTCCTCCAGAACACGCAGGCGCTCGTTCCAGTCGGCTTCGAGCGTCGCCGCTACCAGCCGGTTGGCCGGGTCGACCTCGAAGAACCTGCGACGCGCCAGATCGGCCTCGTAGCGGATGGCCTCGATGCGGACGGCGCGCTGGGCATCGGCCTCGGCGAACTCCGCACCGACCTGCTGCCGGACCGTGAGAGCAAGATCGATGTTCTCACGATTCATCATGTCGATCACGAAGCGGGATATCTCGGCATCGACGAGATCGCCGCGCATGCTCTGGCAGGTTTTTCGCCCGTAGCGGACCAGCCGTTCCTTACAGACGTAGTAGTAGCGCGCCGGCTGCTTGCGAGACGGCTGAGGGTAGTTGTAAAGCAGACCCATGCGGCGTCCGCAGTGGCCGCAGATCACCCGCGACTGCAACAGCGCCGCCCCCTCGCGGGGCACCGCGGTGCGTGAGCCCGACGGGAGGAACGCCGCGGCATTGCTCGCCAGGGTGGCTTGATTGCGAAGGAACTCATCCCAGTCGATGAACCCCGCATGGGCCCCCGGGATGCAGACCTGCCACTCCTCCATCGGCACGGCGTGGTATCTTTCGGTCCCGTCCGCCTGCCGCTCGGTGTGCGTCCGGCCATAGACGAAGGTGCCGGCATAGCGGGGATTTTTCAGGATGCGGCCGACTTGCGCGAAGCTCGGAAGCGCCCAGCGCAGCTGGCCGCGGGCGGGGCCTCTTCGCGGACGTGACGGCAACGCGATGTTCTCGCGGTGCATCCACTTCACCACCTGCATCGCCGATCCTCTCCGGCGGAAGCTGTCGAACACGTGGCCGACCGCGTCGACGATGGACCGGTCGGGATCGAACACCACCCGGTCGCTGTGGTCATAGGCCAGACCGATCGGCAAAGCCAGCTTAAGGGCGCCGCGTGCCGCGGCGCTGCGTTGCCCACCGAGCAAGCGCGCCTTGATCCCCTGGAGCTCGAACTCGCTCATTGTGCCCTTAAATCCGAGCAGCAGCCTGTCATTGCCGTCGTTGGGGATGGTGTCCCGCTGACAGTTGAAGGTGGTGGCTCCGGAGAGTCTCTTGGTTAGCCTGCCTTTCTCATTTCGGCAACCGGTTCATGGTCGTCGAGGTGGGCCCTGAGCATCCAGAGCTGGTCGTAGCCGATGATCCTCCGGTAGCTCTTCTCGGTCTCCACGAACGAGGCCGCGGCCCAGCGCAAGGCCATCGCTCCGTTCTTCCAGTTGGTCACCCTGCGGGTCTTCCGTCTTACGCCCGAGTGGGTGCTGTCGATCAGGTTGGTCGAGCCCAGGCACTTCCTCAGCCGCGGCGGGAGGCCGAGCCGGTTGATCGTGAACATCTCGCTGAGGCCTTCGCGCAGGCTGGCCGAGGCCGAGGGGTGGTCGCGCTCGAGCCATCGGGCGAGCTGCTCGAGCTTCTGCTCGCCCTGCTTCGCGTCCAGCTTCATCGCCGCCCGGAACGCCGCCTTCACCTGAGGATGCTGATCCTTCGGCAGATGACCCAGCACGTTGCGGAGCTTGTGGTTGCGGCAGCGCTGGATGGGGTGACGTTGGCCGAACACCTTCTCGATCGCCTTCCTGAGCGCTTTCGAGCCATCGATCACGAACAGCCGCCGCCTGCCCGGGTCCAGGCCGCGCTCGACCAGATCCTCTAGGAGCGCGCTGGTCACCTCGGCGTTCTCACTCGCTCCTTCCCTCACGCCCAGCACGTGCTTCTTTCCGTCTGAGTCCACGCCTACCGCAGCAAGCACGTGGTGCGAGCCCATCCGGATCCCGTCCAGGTAGATCACCAGGAGGTCCCACGCATCCAGCCGGCGCTCCATCAGCTCCTTCAGCACGCGCTCAGAGGCCTCGACCGTCTCACGGCTCACCGCCGACTTGCTCACCCCGACCGTGTCGGCCATCTCACCGATCACACGGCCGTACTTCCGCGTGCTCACCCCCGCCATCAGGACCTCGAGCATCCGATCCGCCACGGCGCCCGGTCTCCGCATCGCTGCGTACGCCGGCACCTCGACCTCGCCACCCTCCCCGGCGCCCCGGCGCCTGAGCCGTGGCCGCTCCACACGCACCTTCCGGTCCGACAGGTAAACCACACCACCCTGCCGGCCATACCACGCCGTGTCGTCTTCCGCTCGTGACCGACCTGCCTGCTTCACGCCTGCCACACCCTCGGCGCTCATCTCCAGCACCGCTTCGATCGTCGCTCGTCCCATCACCTGGATGACTTCGTCGATCGCGACCTCCGTCTGCTCCACGAGCTCAAGCAGCGGAAGCAGAAACTGCCCCTCCCGCTTCAGGAACTCCCTGATCGCGCGCTTGTCCGCCCGATCCCTTGCCTCGTACGTTCTCTTCATCGTGGTGGCTCCGTGTTGGGGTTTTTGCCTACCCGAGCCTATCGGCCCGGGACCCCCGGGGCCACCACTTTTCTTTCTCCCCTTTCAGGAACCTTCAACTACGGTTGGGACAGCTTCCTCGTCGCCGTGCACCGGCGCATCCGCACGAGAGGCGCGTACTCCACCGAGCCCGCGCACATGCGGAGTGGACCCCGTCACGCCTGATCGCCTGGGCAGAGAAGACCGGGCCTCACACGGGCGCCTTCGTCGGGCGGCTCCTCGAGACCCGCCGACACCCCGAGCAGGGTTACCGCAGCTGCCTCGGGCTCATGCAGCTCCTGCGCACCTACCCCGCCGAACGCCTGGAAGCCGCTTGCCGCCGCGCCCTGGAGATCGGGGCGGTGAGCTACACCTCCGTCAAGTCCATCCTCGCAACCGGCCTCGACCACGCCAACGACGAACAGCACACCCTCTCCCTCCCTGCAGAGCACGCTCACATCCGCGGGCCGGACTACTACACCAACCCCCAAAACGGAAAGGAGAACTGACGATCATGCTCAGACACCCCACCCTCGACCTCCTCCACGAACTCCGCCTCCCGGGCATGGCCCAGGCCTTCGAGCAACAGGCTGCCATGCCCGACATCGCCGAGCTCTCCTTCGACGACCGCCTCGGCCTGCTCCTCGAACGCGAGAAGACCGACCGGGAGCAGCGCCGATATCAGCGGCTGAAGGGTCTCGCCAAGCTCCACCTCGACGCCACCATCGAGGACCTCAACTTCAAGGCCCCCCGCGGCCTCGACCGATCTCTCGTGCTGCGCCTCGCCTCCGGTCAGTGGATCCTCGACGGCCAGACCGTCCTGATCACAGGTGCGACCGGGTCCGGAAAATCATACTTCGCCTGCGCTCTCGGCCACCACGCCTGCAGAAACGGGATCTCCACCCGCTATTACCGCCTCTCCCGTCTCCTCGACGAACTCACCCTCGCCCGCGGCGACGGCTCCTATCCCAGGCTCATCCAGCGGCTCGCCCGGACCTGGCTCCTCATCCTTGACGACTGGGGGCTCGCTTCCCTCTCAGGCCAGGGCCGACACGACCTCCTCGAAGTCCTCGATGACCGATACGCTCGCCGGGGAACCATCCTCGCCAGCCAAGTCCCCGTCGAGCACTGGCACGACCTCGTCGGTGACCCGACCTTCGGCGACGCCATCCTCGACCGCATCCTCAACAATGCTCACCGCATCACTCTCGAGGGCGCTTCCATGAGACGGCTCTACGACTCGACCAAGTCCCACTCCACCCCATAACTTCAACCCTCAACCCCGAGCCCCAGCGCCGCTATGGACCTCCGCTCACCAAGGGTGATCGACATGCCGTCTATGGACGCCCCCGTTGATGCAAGCATTCTGTTGAACGGTTCGGTACATGGTGGTCAGGTGCTGTCGTCTATCCGGCCTGTTGGTGCAGCCGTTGTTGGCCACTGGCCCGTATGGAGATACGCGGATCGGGTCCAAATCGGCTACGCAAGCTCGAAAGCTTTTTGCCATATCCTGGTTTTCTCGATCCCGTCTCATTGACCGTTTTCCCTTACCCGTTCGTCGTCCTGCCCACATCCCCGACAGCTTCGCGCCGTTGGCCGCCCGGTCAGGCGACAGCGTGAGCCCGGTAGATCTCCTTCTTCGTCGCCACCGCCCAGACAATGCGCGCCATCCTGTTGGCCAGCGCCACCGCGACCAGCATCGTCGGCTTGCGTGCCAACATCCTGGCCAGCCAGGGGTCTGATGCCTCACCGCGTCGGATCGCGTGGCGGATAACCGCCATCGCACCCGTGATCAAGAGTCGCCTGAGGTCGCGCTGACCCATCTTCGATATCCTGCCAAGCCTCGGCTTGCCGCCGGTCGTGTGTTGCCGCGGCACAAGGCCGAGCCAAGCTGAGAAGTCGCGCCCACGCCGGAAGCTCTCCATCGGTGGCGCGAAGGCCTGGAGGGCCAGCGCGGTGATCGGTCCAATTCCCGGGATCGTCATTAGCCGCGCCGTCTCTTCGTCCTGCCGTGCGCCCGCCCGGAGCTTCTTGTCCAGTCCGTAGATCTTCTCATCGAGCTCATCGATCTGCTCCAGCAGTAGCCTGCCCAGCTCGAGGACCGGCTCCGGCAGGGCAGAGTCCGCTTCCTCGAGCACCCCGGCCAGCCGCCTGAGGTGGGCGGTGCCCTGCAGAGTCACGACACCGAACTCTGTCAGGTGACCCCGAAGCGCATTGATTGTCTGCGTGCGCTGGCGCACCAGAAGGTCGCGTGTGCGAAAGAGCATCGCCTGCGCCTGCTGCGCTTCTGTCTTGACCGTCACGAAGTGCATGGTCGGACGCTGTGCCGCTTCGGAGATCGCCTCCGCGTCGGCCGCGTCATTCTTGTGCCTCTTCACGAACGGCTTCACGTAGATCGGCGCAATCAACCTCACCTCGTGGCCGAGCGTCATGATCTCCCGGCCCCAGTAGTGGGCGCTGGCGCACGCCTCCATCGCCACCACACAACGAGGCTGCGAGGCAACGAAACCCAGCACTTTCCCCCGGCTCAGCTTCTTTCGGTACGCCACCGAACCGTCCGCCCTCACCCCATGTACCCGAAAGCTCTGCTTTGCCAGATCGATCCCGATGATGCGAACCTCTCCCATTGGATGCCCCCTTCCTCAGATGGTTGGAAATACTCAGCGCCATCTTGGCACATTGCGTATGTGGACGCCCCCTTGGTTGGCAAGCCTGACTTCGAACCGAGGTTGGTGGCATTCAGGTCAGGTACTGTCGTATGTGCGTCTATGGACGCCCCCGATAACGCAAGCATTTCTTCGAACGGCTGGATGCATGTGGTCAGGTGCTGTCGTCTATCCGGCCTGTTGGTGCAGCCTGTGGTGTCCGAGGCTGCTGGCCCATATGGAGATACGCGGACCGGGTCCAAATCGGCCTCGCAGGCTTGAAAGCCTTCACACATACCCTGGTTTTCCCGATCCCGTCTCATTGACCGTTTGCCCCTACCCGTTCGTCGTCCTGCCCACATCTCCCGACAAGCTTCTCCACCCGTTTGCCGTCCGCTGTCAGGCGGCGGCGTGAGCCCGGTAGATCTCCTTCTGCGTCGTCAGCGCCCAAACGATGCGCGCCGTCCTGTTGGCCAGCGCCACCGCGACCAGCATCCTCGGCTTGCGCGCCAACATCCTGGCCAGCCAGGGATCGGTCGTCTTGCCGTGTCGGACCGCGGAATTGACGACCGACATGGCGCCCGTGATCAAGAGTCGCCTGAGATCGCGCTGGCCCATCTTCGATATCCTGCCCAGCCTTGGCTTGCCTCCGGTCGTGTGTTGCCGCGGCACCAGGCCGAGCCAAGCCGAGAAGTCGCGCCCGCGCCGGAAGCTCTCCATCGGTGGCGCGAAGGCCTCGAGGGCCAGCGCGGTGATCGGTCCGATTCCCGGGATCGTCATCAGCCGCGCCGTCTCTTCGTCCTGCCGTGCGCACGCCCGGAGCTTCCTGTCCAGTCCGTCGATCTTCTCATCGAGCTCATCGATCCGCTCGAGCAGTAGCCTGCCCAGCTCGAGGACCGGCTCCGGCAGGGGGGAGTCCGGATCCTCAAGCACCCCGGTCAGCCGCCTGAGCTGGGCGGTGCCCTGCGGAGCCACGACGCCGAACTCCGCCAGGTGACCCCGAAGCGCATTGATCGACTGGGTCCGCTGACGCACCAGAAGGTCTCGCGTGCGAAAGAGCATCCCCCGCGCCTGCTGCTCTTCTGTCTTGACCGCCACGAAGTGCATGGTCGGACGCTGCGCCGCTTCCGAGATCGCCTCCGCGTCGGCCGCGTCATTCTTGTGCCTCTTGACGAACGGCTTCACGTAGATCGGCGGAACCAGCCTCACCTCGTGGCCGAGCGTCATGATCTCCCGGCCCCAGTAGTGCGCACTGCCACAGGCCTCCATCGCCACCACACAACGGGGCTGCGAGGCGAGAAAACTCAGCACCTTCCCCCGGCTCAGCCTCTTCCGGTACGCCACCGACCCGTCCGCTCTCGCCCCGTGTAGATGAAAGCTCTGCTTTGCCAGATCGATCCCGATGATGCTAACCTCTTCCATTGGATGCCTCCTCCCTCAGATGGTCAGAAGTGCTCAGCGCCATCTTGGCACATTGCGATGCCGTCGGGAGGGGGCGTCCACTCCATCGGCCTCTTGATGCGGCACTTCTGGCCGCGGGCCCGTATGGTGTTCGTGAGATCGGATCCAAATCGATGCCACGGGCTCTGAGCCCCTCGCAATGCACTGGTTTTTCCGACCCCGTCTTGCCGACCGTTGGCCCCTACCTTTGTCCGCCGTCCTGCCTGCCCTCTCCAGTTGGGACCTTCCCAGCTCACGCCCATACGGGTGATCGAGCCATCAAGCCCCGACGATCTCCTCTCTCTCCTCCCCTGAGTCTCGGGTCTAGCGGATGCTTCTTCGCTCCACTGACCTGACTCGCAACTCTATGCCGCGGCAGCAACGGCGCTCGTCACTCCCCGTGCCCTGTAGCTCTCCGCCTTCACCGTCACGGCCCAAATGATGCGCGCCATCCGGTTGGCCAGAGCCACCGCAGCCACCTTCCTCGGCTTCTCGTCCAGCATCCGGACAAGCCAGGGATCGGTGACCTCCCCCCGCCGAAGGGCACTCGAGATGACCGCCATCGCCCCCAAGTACAGCAGCCTCCGGATGTCGCGCTGTCCCATCTTTGTGATCCGCCCCAGCCGCTGGCGGCCACCCGTCGAGGATTCGCGCGGCGTAAGCCCGACCCATGCCGCGAAGTCGCGTCCCGTTCGGAAGCTCTCCATCGGTGGCGCAAAGGCGTGGACCGCCATCGCCGTGAGCTCTCCCACCCCCGGGATCGTCATCAGGCGCCCCAGCGCCTCATCTTCCCTCACGATCCGACGGATCTCCCGGTCCAGCTCATCGACTTCCGCGTCCAGTTCGTGGATCCGCTCGATGAGGAGGCGTATGACAGGGGGCGCCAGTGCCGGGAAGAACTTCTCAGACCCGTGGAACGCCTCCTCCAGCTTTCGGACATTGTGCACCCCCAGCGGAGCGACGAGTCCGAACTCCGCGAGGTGACCCCGCAACGCATTGATCGTCTGGGTCCGCTGGTGCACCAGGAGCTCCCGGGCCCGGAACACCACCGAGCGCGCCTGCTCCGCCTCGGTCTTCACGGCCACGAACCGCATCGTCGGCCGCTGGGCCGCCTCGACGATCGCTCCCGCGTCGTTGGCGTCGTTCTTCTGCCTCTTCACATAGGGCTTCACATACACCGGGGGAATCAGGCGGACCTCGTGGCCGAGCTCCTGGATCTGCCGCCCCCAATGGTGGGCGCTGGCACACACCTCCATCACGACCCGGCAGGCGGGTTGCCCAGCGAGGAACTCGAGCAGCTTCGAGCGCGTGAGCTACTTGCGTAGCACAGGCTCACCGTCCGCCGTAGCCCCGTGCAGCTGGAAGTACCTCTTCGAGATGTCGATGCCGATGACGCTGACCACCTTGCCCATGGATCCCCCCTCTCGTTGCCCGAACGCACCCCTTGTGCGTTCTCCTCACCCGGCGCACACTGGCGCCCGGGGTAGGGGGGCGTCCACTCCATCGATGCCGTCCGGAGGGGGCGTCCACTCCATCGGAATCAGTGATCGACATGTCGGAATCACTGATCGATATCGTCGGAATAGGGAATCTGGAGCGGAGGACCGCGCGGCTCTGGGCCGAAGCTGACAATCCGACACCCGTGGCCAAACCAACGACTGGCCGTCAACGCGACCCAGGGGAGGAGCCGGATGCCTTAACGGGCACGTCCGGATCTGTGCGGGGGGCGCCGGGCAACCGGCGTCCCTACCGCGATCACTCCTTCTATGGGGCTGGCTGTCAAGACGCACCTTTCCCACACGTTGACTGGCGCCAGTCCAAGAAACCGGTTTCAATTCCAACCCAGTTGTGTTCCATCAATCTTCCTTCCACTGCTAGCGCAGCCTCAGTACGGAAGGAAGTAAAGAACCGGGCCCAGGAAGGGGATCAACAAAAGCATCATCGTGATCCCGTAGCCGAACATCTCACGTGCGCGCAGCCCAGTGATGGCCAGTAGCGGGATGGCCCAGAACGGGTTGAGTAGATTCGTGTGCGCATCCCCGACGGCATAGGCCGCAATCGTCTGGCCATGCGGGATCCCCAGCTCTGTGCCGGCGGTCATCATGGGTCCTCCGATGATCGCCCACTCGCCACCTGCGGAGGGGACGAAGACGTTCAGCGCCCCACCCGTGATCCATGCAACCACCGGGAATGTCTCCTCTGTGGCGATGGAGAGTAGCGATTCGGTCATGGTGTCAACCAGTCCCGTCCCGGTCATAATGCCGATGATCCCAGCATAGAACGGGAACAGAAGAACGATCCCCGCGCTTCCGCGGACAGCCTCATAAAACTCCCTGCGGTAGTTGGACGGACTCACATAGAGGATGAGGCCGACCATGAGGAACCCGAAGTTGAAGACGTTGAGGTCGAGTGCCCCCAGACCCTGGGTGAGGAACGCCCTCAGGGTCAGGACCACGCCGGTCAATGCGAGAATCCCACCGAGGAGCTTGCTGTTGTCGATCTTGTCAGCCAGGCTCGGTTTCTCAGATGGAGTTAGGGTGTCCGAGTCGCCACTATCGGAGTCGGTCACCTTCGTCGAGCTTGCGCCTGGGTCGTCCTCGCCGAGATCGACGTATCGCTCGATCCCGCGGCAGTTCTCATTGGGTGGACAGAGAAGGAACAGCATGACCGACGCGTAGATGATCGCCAGCACGGTCAAGGTCAGCGGGAAGGGGTGGAAGACCCACTCCGTCGAGGGGATCACTCTGTCGACAATCCCCTGCAACATGAAGATGTTTCCATCGGTGGCCTGTAGAAGGCCCGCGGAACTCGATAGACCCCATCCCCAGGTCAAACTCATCCCCATGTATCCTGCCACGGCGAGCAGGGGATAATGAGCAGCCATCCCGCTCCTCGCGCTTTCTCTTCCCATCTCCCGGGCTAGGATGGCGCCGAAAACCAGACCGAGACCCCACGAGATCCACCCAGTGAGCATCGACCCGACACCCACCAACACCACCGCCTGTCGCCCGCTCTTTGGGAGTCGAACGAGGCGAAGGATCATCCCCTTCACGCGCGGGTGATAGGCGACCACCGTCGCGGTCACGAGGATGATTACCATCTGCATTGCGAACTGGAGCAGGTTCCAGAAACCCCCGTACCAAGACAGCGCGATCTCTGTCACCGCAGAACCTTCCCAGATCAGCGCGGCGATGGCAGCGACGTATGTGAGGATGATTGCGAAGAGGAACGGGTTCGGCATCCATCGCTCCACTCTGTCTGCGATCGCTTCGCCGAACTTCTGTACAGCTGTCAGATTCGGTTCCCGAGGGGTTTGCGAGGGCGTCGTACCTATCTCTGCGGCCGGTCCTGTTGTCATCGCTAGCTCCTTCGCGGGGTTGCGTCACACATCGCACTTGTCATTATCGATCAGGCGGCCGTGCGTCCTGTCCACGCCAACGAGACTCCACCCCTTCGCCACCATACGCGACGGGACCCGCTTAGTCCCCACCGAAGCCACGCTGGGTCAAGCGACTCCGATCGGCACCCGGCCTTGGTACGAATTTCTGCACCCTGTAGTTGGCGTAATCCGCAACGTAGAGATTGCCGTCCTGGTCCGAGTCGAAGTGGTGAGGGTTGTTGAATGCGCCCGGAAAGGTCCCTGCCGCACCCCAGTAAGTAAGGCGCAGGCCGTCCGAGTTGAACTGTACCAACCGGTTGAGCGTTGGGTCACTCATCCAAACAGTTTGATCCTGAGCGACCACTATGTGAGACGGCTGGGCCATACCGTCCCACATGTCGAGGAACTCCCCATTCTCATCGAAAACCTGAATGCGACCATTGCGGCGATCGGCGACATACACGCGGCGATCCGCGTCAACCTTTACCGAGTGGACGAGATTGAACTGGCCCGGCCCGGTCCCGCTACTCCCCCAATGCAACAAATACTCGCCATCCTCGTTGAACTTCATGACACGCGTGTTCACGTAGCCGTCGCTGACAAAGAACGTACCATCCGGTAGGAAGGCCATATCTGTCGGTCGCGCGAAATGGTCCTGGTCGTCCGCGTACACCTCCCTCTCCCCCAACGTCATCACCAGTTCCGATCCATCGTTGGTGAACTTGAAGATCTGGCTGGCCCAGTCGTCCACAATCCAGATGTGCCCCTCGGGATCGTAAGGGTTCATGAGGACCTTGTGGGGTCTCACGAACAGGTCATCCCACTGCGTCCAAGACTCGATCAATTCACCGTCACCGTTCAAGACGAGAACGAAGTGGCTGGGTATGTGGTTAGAGTTGGATTGCGGTCCCGGACCCCGAGGAGGGCGAGGGTCAGGCAAATCGCCTCCCTGCAGTACAAAGATCCTGTCAGGGGTTTCGGGGTAAACCGCAGTTATCAGGCCGAAAGTCAACCCTTGTTCGTGCCAGGGCAGTGGCTTGAGCCAATCCTCTACGACGTTGTACGGCCCGGTGATATCCTGATCCCCCTTGACCTGTCCTTGTGGCTCAGTTTCTTGTCCCTCTGGGACCGTACACCCGGTCAGCACGATCAGGATCATCACCGGCACGATGCACCAGTTTCCCCGTTTCATAGCAGCCTCCTAGCCTCTCGTCTGAGTCAGCCGACGCCCCACTCCCGCCCTCGGCGATCTCCTGCTCGCCGTAGCGGCCCCCCAGCTGTACTCCGGGCGGGCGATGGGGTCGGTCATGGGTGGGCCCTATCTGATCTCGATCAGAACCCAAATCTGAGGGTCCTGGTGTACGTGGCGCCTGATGCGTCGTAATATGTCAGTTCGCTCATGACTTGGGCGCGATGAAGTCGTCCAGGGTGGAATGGCTGGTGGTCGTCAGGCCGATTGTCGGACTAGCGCTCCTGATGTCCGCTGACGACCCTCAGCCAAGATGCGATCCCGGTTGGCGATTGGCAACAGCGTACGCTCGCCAAACGCCGACAGAGATCGCCCCCGTAAGTGGCGGTCTGTGTTGCACTCACCGTTATCCCGTAGGAGGGACACCATGAACTGGAAGAACTTGCTAGGAATGCTGATCACGGTAGCGGTCACGACCGGTGGCACTGCGGGGACGCTTTGGGCCCAATTCGGTGGTGGGGCGTCCACGGAGTTCGGTGGGCCCTTTGCTGTTCCAGGCGATGGGGAGCACCCCTATTTCGCGTCAGCGGACGGCGTCGTCGCAATTCGCGCAGGACGGCTGTTCGATGGCACGGGGACTACCTATGCCCTTGATCAGATCATCCTCATCAGAGGACAAGACATCGTCGACATCGGTCCAAACGTGGATATCCCGGGTGGAGCGACGGTGGTCGACCTCAGCGACGCGACCGTGCTCCCAGGTATGGTCGACACCCACGTTCACATTATGGGAAACGGCTCTGCTGCGTCACAGTGGATTGCGGGCGTGCAATCTGCCGAGATGGCACTATACGCCGGATTTACGGTGATGGTCGACCAAGGGTCGCGGGAGAACCTGCCGTGGGCCACGATCGAGATGAGAGACGCGATCATGGACGGCCGACTACTGGGACCGCGTTTGCAGGTGACAGGCCCGGTCGTGAACCCGCGAGGCGGAACCGCGGGGCTGCTCCCGTTGGACTATAACAACCTAGACCTTCCAGGGGACAGGCTCGGGATTCGGGGTGGGGATGCGGCTCGCCACGCGGTGCGCCTCTTGAAAATCATGGGTGCCGATTGGGTCAAGGTCTATAGCACCTGGGACATTACAGCGCCGCGTGGGGACATGTTTGAGCACTTTCCGGGGGACACGAGGTATTTGCCGGATACCGAGGCGATGGCCGGCCTGCCCGCGTTGACCGACGAAGAGTTTCAGGCGATTGCCGACGAAGCGCGCCGCATGGGTCTTGTCTCGACCTGCCA
The DNA here is from genome assembly GCA_965206975.1 of Longimicrobiales bacterium. GTDB lineage: Bacteria > Gemmatimonadota > Gemmatimonadetes > Longimicrobiales > Gaopeijiaceae > JAAXGI01. The sequence continues at coordinate 1,930,295 of OZ242253.1, forward strand.
CACCTACGGAATCGGGGAGGGAGCGGACGGCTGCGTTAACGCCGGCTTTGATGTTCCCATGCACATGATGGACGCCGATCACGACCCGGCGTTGATACGAAATATTGTCAACCGGGGAACATCCGTGCAGCTTTCCTGGAATGACGCTTGGACCGGTCGGCGTAATGTCAGTACACGAGCCGTGTTCAGGACGCTGCATGCCCAAGGCGTGGCTCTTCCGTTTGCCAGCGCAACCCAAGGCGGTACCTGGACCGACCGCCAAACCAATGTTCGACCCGATGGCACGAGTGGGGTCATCGGCGAGGGGGCGAACATGTTTCCCATCTTCGTGGAAGAGGGCATGAGCGAGGCAGAGGCACTGAATACCGCGTTCATGGTCGCCGCCAACGATCTAAACTACAACTGGGCGGAAAGGCTAGGCAGCATCGAGACGGGTAAGCTTGCGGACATCATCGCCGTCCCCGGTGACCCGCTGGAGGACATTTCCGAGATGATGAACGTTCAGTTTGTGATGAGGGGGGGGGTCGTTATACGTAACGATCTGACGACGAATGCCCCGGGAATCCTTTTAGCGCGCACGGGTGTGCAAAATGGGGCAGCCTTACTCGCTGAGGGTGAGGACCGCTAGGCTTCTCGCGACTTGAGCTAGCAGGTCACCCAGCGATCGGGGTCCTCCGGGTCCTTTGTATTGATCCGGGCTGGCAGCCGCAACGGCTCCGTCTCTTTCTTCCACCACCCCTGGGGGGAGAGAGAGGCGGAGGCGTGTATGCGGCCCTCTTGAAGCAATCACACGTGGAGGCCGGTTCTGCGCCCTCGCCACTCCTCGCTCCGGGGAGCTAGGCCAAGACTCACCGTCTCAGAGAGTGCAAACTCGCTCGGCCCGGCGCCGCTGGATTGCCTGGGAAGATCCACGGCCCCAGAGTCGGGGAGAGCTCCATGTCGGCTCTGCCCCGCTCAGTCCCGGCGCCAGAGTAGGACGCTCTCTACTGCTATGCCGTCGATTAGAATGGGTGGCGTACTCAATCTGAGCGTGTCTTCCCCGAACTCGAAGAGCCGCAGTTGGTCAGTTCCCACCCAGTTCGGGATCGAAGCAACTTCGATATGGTGGGTAACTTCACCCGCCTCGGAATCGATCGAGTAGGTACCATAGTAGCCGAGGTAAGTAGTAAACGCCTGAATGATCTCCTCCGCCGGCGCCCTTCTGAAGTCGTCCGTGGAGAAACCTGCCCGGTCCTCGGACATGACTTGGACCGACATGCGACCATTGTCGTGGTAGGTGATGCGGCCGACGACTGACTCCCCAAAGGGATGGACCATCTCCCCGTTCGATGCCTTGGCGTGAAAGGACTCGAGACTCCACGTCCCCATGAAGTCTGACGTGCGACTCATCTATGTACCTCGCCTGGGATGCATCTAGGCTTCGGTAAAACGGTCTCGATCCCGGAGATTAGAGACCCCCGCCTAGGATGGCGCGACCCTCATCCGCCGCCTCGACGGACGTTCGGATGATCCGCCAGCCCTCCCGGACCCTACGCGCGACATCCTCCCCCGTGTTCGCGGTGATCGCGCAGGCGACGTCGTGGCGGGTACATGCCGCGAGGATCTGCTGGAAGGCTTCCTCGAGCTCCGGCGTTCCCTGGGTGACCCCTAGCGAGCGGCTCAGGTCGCCGCCGGCGCCTGGGAAAAGGGCCCCTACGCCTCGAGTGGAAGCGATCGCATCGAGGTTCCGCAGGGCCTCGACGGACTCGATCATCATTACCGCGAGTAGATCCCCATCCGGATTGAGCGGCCAGAGGTCGGCTCTCCGGAGGTACTCTTCCGAGCTCACCCCCCAGGCCCACGCCGCGTTGCCAGCCGAGACCCCCCGGATTCCCCGCGGCTCCCGATAGCGCGAATCCCGAAGCTGAGGATAGCGCATGGTACTGACTGCGAACGCCGCCTGCTCAGGAGTGTCCACGCCATTGAAGATGATTCCGTAGAGCCCCATGTCCAAGGCCTGCTTCACGACCCATTCGGATTCCAAGGCCGGGGGTGCGAAGCGAGCGAACAGTGCGACGTTGGGCTGCACGTTCCCCTTTTCAAGAACGGTCCCCTTGTCGCCCATTCCCAGGAGGAACATCCTCAGGGCGGGGAAGTCCATTGGGCTGTGCTCCATGTCCACGTATATGAAGTCAGCCGGTGCCCGAGCGGCCTCGCGCGCGTATGACAGGGAAAGGTCCTGGGTGCTGAGGCCGTATACGATCTCACCTGCCTCGAGCTTGGCGATCACCGGATTCAGATGGACCCCTTCTTGGGCCAGCAGAGAGCCAGGAAGCAGGAGGAGCATGGCCCAGATGGAACGAGCGAGGCTTCCCCGGGCGCGCGCGGTCCAATCAATAGCGGATAGGAAGCGCGGGTCGATTGTGCTGCTCATCGTGGCATCTCCTTCACTACGGCGTGCCTAGACCTGTGAAGCGATATCTGTAGTAACGCTGTCCGTCGTTTACCTCACCAATGAAGATGTTACCCTGCGAATCGGCCGCAAAGCTGTGGGCGTGGAAGAACTCCCGCGCATTGTGGCCCGCGTAGCCGCCGATCTGGTGCACGACTTCGAGAGTCTCTCGATTCAGAACGTGGACCCACTTGTTGGAGCCGTCTACTACGTAGAGGAAGGTCTCCTCAGGGTCCGGTGACGTCGCGAACGCGTGAACGGTACCTACGCTGTGGAGCGTATTGGGTTTGATGAAGGTCTCTCGTACAAACGTACCGTCGAGGTTGAAGACCTGAAGACGAAGATGCCCCCGGTCGGCCACGTAGACGAGTTCGTCGTCCGTCACATAGACCGCGTGGACTGGGGTGTTGAATTGCTGAGGGGGTGCTTCTCCTGCGGCAAGTTGCTCGATATATTCGGCCCTAGTTGGCAGCTCGACGCTATCGTCGGGGCGGTTGCCGTAAGCGCCCCAGTGACGTTTGTACTCTCCACTCCCACCGTCGAATACGATGACGCGCCGATTCCCGTACCCGTCCGCTACAAACAGCTCGTTCGTGGGTTCGTAGAGGAATAGGCCAGCGGGACCGCCGACGTTTTCGGTGTCGCTGCTGCCGCCGTTCATGCCCTCACGGCCGATCTGTAGTAGGAATTCGCCCGAGCTCGTGAATTTGAGGATATGGTTGTCCGAGCCCGCACTGCCGGTCAGCCAAACGTTGTCCTCGTGATCCACGAAGATGCCGTGCTCGTTCGTGAACCACTCGTATCCCTCTCCGGGGCCTCCCCACGCCTGAACGAACTGTCCCTCGGCGTCAAACTGCATGACGGGGGGCGCCGGGTAGCAGCACTCAGCCTCAGGGGGGTCGAGCGCGGCAGCCTTCTCACCGTCCGGGATCGTCCCGGGGCGGTGGAATACCCAGATGTTGTCCCGCGAATCGACTGCCAGGCCACCTACCTGCCCACTCACCCATTGATTTGGGAGTACCGAGAAGAACAGAGGGTCTGGCTCGAATATCGGAAACCCACCCCCGATCGCTTGCCAGGCCGAGACGGCGTCAGCCTTCTCTTGGCTTGGAGAGCCATCACGATCAGCGCACCCGACAACGAGCACACCAACTACCGCTGCAAACACTCCGGCCGTCACTTTCTCGCTGATCATTCGAACCCCTTCCGCAAGTGCGAGAGGCGTACGCCGCTAAGTAGTGGCGTCTGGAGAAGGTGGGGATTCCTCAGAGGCCGGGCAATGTGATCGATAGGCGAAAGACGCTCTCACTGCGTCGGGGGACCACACTCCTGATGAGCGTGAGGGGGCGGGCCAGAACCCGTAAGCCTCATGTCAGCGAGACAAAATTAGGTCTAGTCCCGATCTGTGTGGAAAAGCGAAGAGGAAGCTCCTCGATGCTTGGGTTAGGCTGCGCTGGCGATCTCCTTGGGCTCGAGGAGTGAGAGGTCCAGGTAACGGCGCTGGCTCCAGGCCTCGGTAGTTCTCAGAGCAACCGTGGTGATGAGGCGGAGTGCACTGGTTCGGTTGGGGAAGGCAGCGGCGCTCGGGATCCGGCGCTTGATCTCGGCGTGCAGGCGCTCCAGCCCGTGGGTGGTGCGTAACTTGGCCCGGTGGGGCTCAGGGAACGCGGAGAAGTGGGCCTGGGCGGTGAAGCCCCGCTCGAGCACCTTGATTGCCTCGGGGAGCTCCTTGTGCCAACGCGCTGTGGTCTCGGCCAGGCGCTTCTTCGCCTCAGCCAGCCCGGGTGCCCGGAAGACGGCAGCAACCGCGCGCGCCACACGGTCGTGCAGGCGATGCGGGACTTCGGCCAGCACTTTGCGCTGCAGGTGCACGGTGGAGCGATGGCGGTCAGGCTCCGGCAGGAAGCGGCGTAGCGCAGCGGCCAGGCCCGCGTGCTCGTCCGCGATCACGCGCTCGACGCCGCTGAGGCCTCGCTCCAAGAGCTGCTCGAGGGGCTCCGAGCAGTTGTCCTGCGACTCCTCAGCGCCCAGCGTGGGGCCCGGGATCCGGCGGCGGTCGTCCTGGCCCACTGCGCAGGTCACGAGGAAGCTGTCCCAACCGTAGTTGAAGGTTCCTGAAAGGGGAGAAAGAAAAGTGGTGGCCCCGGGGGTCCCGGGCCGATAGGCTCGGGTAGGCAAAAACCCCAACACGGAGCCACCACGATGAAGAGAACGTACGAGGCAAGGGATCGGGCGGACAAGCGCGCGATCAGGGAGTTCCTGAAGCGGGAGGGGCAGTTTCTGCTTCCGCTGCTTGAGCTCGTGGAGCAGACGGAGGTCGCGATCGACGAAGTCATCCAGGTGATGGGACGAGCGACGATCGAAGCGGTGCTGGAGATGAGCGCCGAGGGTGTGGCAGGCGTGAAGCAGGCAGGTCGGTCACGAGCGGAAGACGACACGGCGTGGTATGGCCGGCAGGGTGGTGTGGTTTACCTGTCGGACCGGAAGGTGCGTGTGGAGCGGCCACGGCTCAGGCGCCGGGGCGCCGGGGAGGGTGGCGAGGTCGAGGTGCCGGCGTACGCAGCGATGCGGAGACCGGGCGCCGTGGCGGATCGGATGCTCGAGGTCCTGATGGCGGGGGTGAGCACGCGGAAGTACGGCCGTGTGATCGGTGAGATGGCCGACACGGTCGGGGTGAGCAAGTCGGCGGTGAGCCGTGAGACGGTCGAGGCCTCTGAGCGCGTGCTGAAGGAGCTGATGGAGCGCCGGCTGGATGCGTGGGACCTCCTGGTGATCTACCTGGACGGGATCCGGATGGGCTCGCACCACGTGCTTGCTGCGGTAGGCGTGGACTCAGACGGAAAGAAGCACGTGCTGGGCGTGAGGGAAGGAGCGAGTGAGAACGCCGAGGTGACCAGCGCGCTCCTAGAGGATCTGGTCGAGCGCGGCCTGGACCCGGGCAGGCGGCGGCTGTTCGTGATCGATGGCTCGAAAGCGCTCAGGAAGGCGATCGAGAAGGTGTTCGGCCAACGTCACCCCATCCAGCGCTGCCGCAACCACAAGCTCCGCAACGTGCTGGGTCATCTGCCGAAGGATCAGCATCCTCAGGTGAAGGCGGCGTTCCGGGCGGCGATGAAGCTGGACGCGAAGCAGGGCGAGCAGAAGCTCGAGCAGCTCGCCCGATGGCTCGAGCGCGACCACCCCTCGGCCTCGGCCAGCCTGCGCGAAGGCCTCAGCGAGATGTTCACGATCAACCGGCTCGGCCTCCCGCCGCGGCTGAGGAAGTGCCTGGGCTCGACCAACCTGATCGACAGCACCCACTCGGGCGTAAGACGGAAGACCCGCAGGGTGACCAACTGGAAGAACGGAGCGATGGCCTTGCGCTGGGCCGCGGCCTCGTTCGTGGAGACCGAGAAGAGCTACCGGAGGATCATCGGCTACGACCAGCTCTGGATGCTCAGGGCCCACCTCGACGACCATGAACCGGTTGCCGAAATGAGAAAGGCAGGCTAACCAAGAGACTCTCCGGAGCCACCACCTTCAACTGTCAGCGGGACACCATCGTCACGAGCGCGCTCACGTTCTCTTTCTTTTCCAGGCTGTCCACTCTCTCCGGATGTACAGAGATGGTAATGATCTGACAGTCGGCCACGAGAGGTGACGGTGGCCAACCGCCCTCGCCGGAGCTAATTGAGAGATGTCGAAGTCACTCACTTAGCACGGGAGAGAAGATGACCACCGTCCAGAAGGAGAAGATAGCGCGTCGCAAGCTGAGTCTGCTACAGCTGGCCCAGGAGCTCGGCAACGTGAGCAAGGCGTGCCACATCGTGGGCTATAGCCGGCAGCAGTTCTACGAGATCCGACGCAACTTCCAGCTCTACGGGGCCGAGGGACTGATCGACCAGCTACCGGGGCCGAAGGGACCGCACCCGAACCGAGTGGGCGAGAAGGTCGAGGCGGCGATTCTGGAGCACAGTCTGGCGTGTCCGACGCAGGGAGCCCAGCGGGTCGCGGATGCGTTGCTGCTGGGAGGGATCCAGGTCAGCTCAGGGGGGGTGCGTGGGGTGTGGGGTCGTCCACGGCCTGACGACGAAGCACGAACGGCTGCTCAGGCTCGAAGAGACGGCGAGGGAACGGAAGCTGAAGCTGACCGCCGAGCAGATCGCGCTGCTGGAGCGCTTCAGCCCCGAGTTCCGGGAGCGCCACATCGAAGTCCACTACCCGGGCGACCTCGTGGCCGTGGACACGTTCTTTGTCGGAACGCTGAAGGGGGTCGGAAAGGTGTACCTGCAGACCGTGCTCGATTGCTTCAGCCGCTACGCCTGGGGCCGGTTCTACACGAGCAAGCTTCCGCTCACGGCGGTGCAGGTGATCCACAACGACGTGCTGCCCTTCTTCGAGGAGCACCGGGTCCGGGTGAAGACCGTGCTCAGTGACAACGGCCGCGAGTGCTGTGGCCGTCCGGACCGTCACCCCTACGAGCTCTTCCTTCAGCTCGAGGACATCGAGCACCGTACGACGAAGGTGGGCAGGCCCCAGTCCAACGGCTTCATCGAGCGCTTCCACCGCACGCTCCTCGACGAGCACTTGAGGGTGAAGGGCCGCACCACCTGGTACGAGACCGTCGAGGAGATGCAGACCGACCTGGAGGCCTACCTCGAGACCTACAACCGCAAGCGACCGCACCGAGGCCGAGCCATGGAGGGCCGCACGCCCTACCAGGTCTTCAAGGCCGGTCTCCCGGTCGCCAGGAAGGCCGCAAAGGCCAACAAGGAGGACGCCAACAAGAAGGCAGCCTAGACGCAGCTCCGGCGAGGGCCGACTGTCAGGTCATTACCATCTCTGTACACTCCGGACGCCTTCACCCTCTCTTGCACAATTCTAAGGACACTACCCTCGGCGCCGATACGGCAGGCGATTGAGCGCATCACGGTGGAACTGCCAGGTGGGGATCAGTTGATCCATCAATGCAACGAAGCGGGCGTTGTGGGTTGGCTCCAGCAAGTGAACCAGCTCGTGAACAACGACGTACTCGAAGCACTCCGGCGGCTTCTTGGCCAGTTCTGTATTGAGGCGGATCCTGCGTGCGTTGTAGTTGCAGCTCCCCCATCGGGTCTTCATCCGCTGTACGAAGAACCGCTCCACACTCACCCCAATCCGTGGCTCCCATCGGGCAAGTAGCGGGGGCACGGCCTTCTTGATCTGCTCCCGATACCATGCCTCGACGATCGCGTGCCTCCTGCGCTCGTCTGTACCTGGGCGCACCCGCAGAAGCATACGGTTGTACTTCAACTCGATCGAGGGTGGCTCGTCACACTCGGTAACCTTGAGCAAGTAGCGCTTTCCCCACACATAGTGGCTCTCCCGGTCCACATACTCGCGCGGTGTCTCGCGCTCCTCTTCCCGTAGCTTTCTCTGCTGCCGCTTGATCCAGTCCAGCTTGGAGATCGCGAACCCACGAATCGTCTCCAAGCTCATGCGCTTCGGAGCCGAGATCCGAACACGGCCCGTTGGGGGATAGACACGGAGATGAACGTTCTTGATGTCCTTTAGGACCACGTCCACCGCGATGTCGCCCACCTGGATCTGTGACGCCATCAGTATTCGCCCTGCGCCGTGATAGTGAGGAAAATCCGCTCCACCTCCGCCTCCTCCTGCAAGATCTCATACAAGCCACCCTTGGTCACCTGCTCGCGAGTCTGGACCCCGCGCCACCCATCCGGCCGGATCTGCCTCACTTTCCTGTCGATCCTCCGCGCCCGTTCGAGGGCTGGGTCACCGGAGACTGCCGACTCACCTGGCGCTTCAGCCACTCGATCTGATCCTTGCGATCCAATGCGTGAGCCGCTTCGGAGATCGAAGGGACGCTCCGCGAGGACTTCGCCGACCGGATTCTGCCGTTCGACAGCGAGGCGGCGTGCGCCTATGCGGGGATCGCGGCCACCCGCCGCGCTACCGGCCGGCCTGTCTCTCAAACCGATCGTCAGATGGCGGCCATTGCGCGTTCGCGCGGCATGGCGGTGGCGACGCGCAACGTCCGGGATGTTGTGGACATGGAGATTGATATTGTCGATCCGTGGGCAGGCGCATGAGTGGAACGACGAAGGCATTCTCCCGCGTCAGGGTCGACGTAACGCTCGGTGGAGCCGATATCGGCATAACCGAGCAGGCGGCCCACGGTGTAGAGGTCGAGGCCGCTCATCACCGGGCGACTCGCAAACCTGTGGCCTATGGTGGGAAATTTTCGTTGGGAAGAGAGGGCGGGTCGATGGTTGTGCAAACGTGTCCGGCGGCGTTCTTGCGCTGATGGGCTGAGGCGGGCTTTCCGTCCACAAACTTCCTTCCGCTAAGCACATCGCTGAGTAGGTGGGGAGCGTCGAGCTTCCGGACGCGCTTCTCGGCCACCGTCAGCAGCTTCCAGATCAGGGCCGTAGCGCTCTCGGTCCGCTTGAACCGCTTCGCTGCTTCGCTGCCGTCGTCTTGAGCCGTACTGCAGCAAACGGGCTCTCGACCACATTCGTCGTCGGCAGATGCTTCCAATGGTCCTCGGGCAAATCGTAGGAGGTGACCATCCGGTCCCAGTCATCCCCGAGCACTGCCACGGCTTTGGGATACCAGAGCCCGTGAACGCCTGACGGGCTTTCGGGGCTTCAGCCCGCCTCGGAGCATAGGCCACCGCACCCCACGCACGCCTCCTGAGCCGATCTGGATCTCTCCCAGCAGCAACTCGTCCGCGACCCGCCGAGCTCCCTGCGCCGGACACGCCAGGCTGTGTTCCAAGATCGCTGCCTCGACCTCCTCGCCCACTCGATTCGGGTGCGGTCCCTTCGGCCCCGGGAGCTGATTGATCAGCCCCTCGGCCCCGTAAAGCTGGAAGCTCCGCCGGATCTCGTAGAACTGCTGCCAGCTGTAGCCCACGATCTTGCATGCCTTGCTCACCTTGCCGAGCTCCTTGGCCGACTGTAGCAGGCTCAGCTTGCGACGCGCTATCTTCTCCTTTTGGATGCCGGTCATCTTCTCTCCCGTGCTAAAGTGAGTGACTTCGACATCTCTCAATTCGCTCCGCCGAGGGGGGCTGGCCACCGTCCTCTCTCGTGGTCAACTGTCAGGTGATTGCCGTCTCAGCTCAAGCAGGGAGATCGCCCGTGACGCCACCCACATCTCCCGGTACGCGACGGCCCGACACGCGCGCGGGCCGGGGTGCATGCTGGCGCTCCCGCGCCCTCGTCTTCACCTTTGGCGTAGATGCACCACCAACTGCAACTCCGTCGCCTAGTCCTTCGGGACGGAGCCCCGCCGGGCACGGGCGACGACCTCAAGGGAGGGGAGTCCGATGCGAAGCCGCGTGATCCCGTTTCCGCTCGCCCTTGTCGTTGTCCTCGCCGCCGGGACGCCGGCCGATGCCCAGCGCTACCCGCTTGGGCCCCGGGTCTCCTTCGGTGAGTCCATCCACCCCTTCTTCGAAGGGTGGTACGAGCGGGAGGACGGTTCGAAGGTCTTCTCATTCGGCTACTTCAACCGGAATCTGGGGAACAACGTGACCCACATACCCCGAGGAGAAGACAACTTCATCGAGCCGGCGGAGTTCGACGGCCCGCAGCCGGACTGGTTCCCGATCCGAAGAGAGCGGGGCATCTTCGTGGTGACCGTGCCGCCGGACTGGCCGGTCGACGCGGAGGTGACGTGGTCGTTCCGAAGCCAGGGGGAGCTCTTCACCGTGCCGGCCACCTGGCGGACCGACGCCATGCAGCTCACGACGGGACCGGCGGCCATGGGTAGCGATCGGCCCTACCTGAGGATGGACGAGGACGGGGAGGAGGGGTACGGGATCCTCGATCCGGTGTGGGGGGAGCCCCGAAGCGCCCGTGTCGGCGAGTCGCTCGAGATCACGATCTGGGCCAGGGATCAAATGGCCGAGGGTGCGGCGCGCGAGGACCTCGTTCCCGCGCGGGCGACGCTGTGGGTCCACCAGGGCCCCTCGATGGCATCGATCGTCGCGGAGCAGCCGGAGGGAGAGGAGCCCGAGCCTCGACGGGGGGGCGGTGACGACGACCCGGGCCCGCTCCCGAATAGCGTCCTCATTCCGCTCGAGTCCGATGGGGCGGCCCGCTTCAACGTGTTCTTCGACGAGCCGGGCGACTATCTCCTGCGGGTCATGGTGGACAACCACAACGCGGTGGACAGCTCGCAGGGAAACCAGTGCTGCTGGACGAACGGATTCGTGGAGGTAGAGGCTCGCCCCTGAGTCAGGCCGGATGTGGCCCGTAGTTCGAAGCTGACACGGGTCTCCGCAGGTCGCTTCGAGCGGCTGGCTCTCCGCTGGGCCCCGCGGGCTCGCGGAGAACCCCCGCTCTCCGGCCTTCCCCTCTGAAGGCCCGCGCATACGGGCGGTGGCCCGGTGCGGACCCACGCCGACGAGACGGCGTCCCCCGTTCATGCCGGGCCGGGCCCGCGTGCGGAACATGTCCCGTACGGGGGCGGCCCTCTGCGGCTGTGGGGCCGGAATACAGCGAGGTACAAGGATGAAGCCCGTATACATTGCCTGCGTCGCGGCCATCGTCCTGGCCGCATGCGGGAACGAGAGCACCCCGTCTTCCGTCACGGGCGGCGACGGTCCCGTGAAGATCGGCTTCCTCGTTTCGGGCGACCGGATCACGTATCCGAATGGGGCGCGGATCGCGGTCGACGAAGTCAACGGGCGCGGGGGGCTACTCGGGCGGCCCGTCGAACTGGTGACTGAGGTGAGCATCGAGGAAGCGGCGGCCGCAGCGCAGGCCGCAGAGAGGATGATCCTCACGGACGAGGTCGTCGCCCTCATCGGTCCGAACCGCTCCTCGCACGCGATCGAGGCAGGGGCCGTGGCCCAGCGCCACGGGGTACCGATGGTCACGACGGCGGCCACGAACCCGTCCGTGATGGCGGCTGGCGCCTTCGTCTTCATGGCGGCCTTCACGGACCAGTTTCAAGGGCGGGTCATGGCGCACTTCGCCCGAGAGACGCTCGGGGTGAATACAGCCGCCGTCCTGACACAGCGGGGGAGCGTCTACGCCGAGGGAGTCGCCGAGTTCTTCGCTACCCACTTTCGCGGCTTCGGGGGGGAGATCGTCGGGGAGGAGTTCTACGAGGCGGGTGCGACCGACTTTGCCGCGGAGTTGGCCCGCATCGCGGTGGTGGCCCCCGAGGCGCTCTTCCTCCCGGGTCTCCCGCCGGAAGTCGCGCTCGTCACCAGGGAGGCTCGTGCCCTCCCGCTGGAAGACGCGGCCGGGGAGCCGACGGTCTTTCTCGGGGCGGATGCCTGGGACAATCCGACGTTGCTCGGAAACGAGGAAGCCGCCTTGGATGGCAGCTACATCAGCACGCACTTCTCGCCGGACTCCGACGAGCCGGGCGCCCGCGCATTCGTTGACACGTATCGGGCGCTGTACGCCGCGGCTCCCAGCGGGGGCGATGCGGTGAGCTACGATGCGGTCCGGCTCTTCCTGGGAGCCGCAGAGCGGGCGGGCACCCTCGACGCGGACGTCGTGCGGGAGGCGCTGTCGGCCACCGAAGGATACGCCGGGGCAACGCGTATCGCCCGTTACAACGAAGATCGCCATCCGACAAAGAGCGCGGTCATCATGACGATTGAGAACGGCGAGAAGATGTTCTTCCGGCAGGTGGACCCCTAGGCGGCGCGTTTTCGCGCCTGCACTCGGGGAACCCACCCGTGCGGGACCCTTCGCCGATACCGGGCCGCGTTGATGTCAACTCACGCGGGAAATGTCAACCCGGATCCTGCAGGGGCAGCTGAAATAGGGGACTGGGGGGTGTGGACCGGACCGGACCGGAAGTTGAGGCTGAGGGGGGGCTTACGGACGGAAATGAGGCAGCTCGGATGTGTGGGCCTCCCCCGGCGGTCTCAAGCGGTAAACGCAACATTTTGGCAGCGGCTGTTGACCTGCCAGCAGGTATGCGATGCGCCAACGGGGAAAATATGGGAGGCTGAGCGAAAAGGAGATTTCCGGTGAATATCGAGGAGCCGTGCGTTGGCCCCTCGGTTCCAGCATTGGGTTAGGAGGGGGAGTAGGAGGGGGAGATGGAAATCGCGGACAAGCTACAAATCAAGTCAGGTGCTGCAGTACTTATCAGCAATGCACCAGAGGGGTTTGTGCTCGACCTGCCGAAGGCGGCCTACCTGGTAGATGAAGGGGAACGTGCTGAAGCAGTCCTCGTATTCGTTAAGGACTCATCAGAGCTAGAGACGTATGGGAAACCCTTTATGGATGCGGCACGCCGTGACGCAATAGCCTATATAGCCTACCCCAAGGCTAGGCAAATGGGCACTGATCTTAATCGTGACGTGCTGGGGGGCCTCGTCAAGAAGGGTGGTTTGCGGGCAGTGAGGCAGGTTTCACTGGATCATGTTTGGTCAGCAATGCGGTTCAGGCCCGAATAGGCCATCCCTACGCTTCCAATCATCGGGCTCAAGGTCTGTCTGTCTGTACAGTCTGTCGCTGGCTGGCAGGGCTACGGCGCCGCGCGATCCAGGACATGATTGGGCTGGGCGAGGTGCTGCGGACCGAGCTGACCTCCGCCGGCTGGCCCGTGGTGAACGAGACGACGCTTCCGGTCGTCTGTTTCGTGGATGGGATGACGTCAGATGGCGCCTCCGCTGCTCACCTCCGAGCGATCGCAGACCGACCGACCGATTCCGGGAAGGCGTGGATCTCGACCGTTCGGCTCGGTGGCACGATCGACGCCTTGCGAGCGTGCATCCCAAACCACCGCACGGGACCGGACGACGTGCGTGCCCTGGTTGCCGCGCTCAATGCCGTTCGGTCCGACCTGGGCTCGGCGTAAGCGACCGGTGAGCTGACAGTGTTAACATTCGGACCGATGTTGGGGTGCAGCTCATGCCGAGCACAGCTACCTCTGATTGTACAGAGATGATGCCCATGCAAAACATCTCCCATCGCACCGCCGCATGGTGCAGCGTAGCTGTTCCGGCACTCGTCATAGTGTCAAGTGGATGTGTGGCAAGCGCCAGACCCGGCGAGGCTATTTTCGACAGATCGGGAAGCTACGTGGGCACCTTCACTGGCTCCGCTCTGACGGACAACCGGCTCACTGACATCGATGGGTTCGCGAACTGGGGCAATCCCGGCTGGGTTACCAAATACGACGATACCGGGTTTGTCGGCGGAGCATTGACAGGCAAGAAGTTCAGGATGGGCGCCGTACCTCTAAGAGTAGAACTCGATGCCACGTTTGGTGGCATGCGGGCGGAAACCGACCAGCTCGATCCGGAGGGGCTGGACGAGACGGCGAGATCCCATTCTCCATGGATCGCCACGGTGCGTCCAGGGATTGAGCAAACCATCGGCAGTCGCGCGACAGTATTCGCTACTGGCGGCTTTGCGGTAGCCAGGATCGTCAATTCGGTAATCGACATCGACTCCGGTCTCAACATACCGGACCGCATCGACTACGATGATGGCTACCGCTATGGTTTTACGAATCTCGGCTGGGTGATCGGGGGCGGTGTCGAAGCTTCCCTGACCGACGCCTGGACGCTGCGCTTTGAGGGTTCACGGCTGGGTTTCGGACGCTCTATCTATTTCGTGAACCGCTCCAGCAACAACAGGTGCGGGCCGGGACAAGATCGAAGGCCTTGCCCCTACGAAGTCGACAACAGACTCGGCTTGTGGCGCTTGGCGGTAATTCGCCAGTTCGGCGGGTAATGCGGCTCGGTGCATGACCGGTCACATAACCCGTAAAAGCCGCGTGGCCCATATCCGGCCGTCCTTTCCGTGACGGTTGACACTGGGGCTGCAGCCTGCCATCGCGCCAGCGGGTTTTTGAGCAGTCCCCCGGGGCACCCAGTCGTAACCCCTCGTCCAGGGCAGGGACCGATTGGGCCTCCCCTGAGTTGGTGGTCTCGAGGCAGACGCCTGGAGTAGCGACCGTGGTTCGCAGTGCTGTGGATACAGTGTGGTGAAGTCATACCTTAGTCTCATTGACACTCGAACCGGCGGGCGGCGGTATGATGTCACTCCCGTCTTCGCAAGCAGGACCGGGTTTCGAGCACTCATCGACGACCTGGCTGCGCCTTTCGAGAATGAGGACCTCTCTCACGTAGCGGGGATTGACGCCCTTGGATTCGTGCTCGCCGGTGGATTGGCTCGGCGGCTGAGGACGGGGATGATTCCAGTGCGGAAGGGAACGAAGCTGCCATTGGACCGCGAATCTGTCGACCGAGTTGACTTCGTGGACTACACCGGCCTCGCCAAGGCTCTCGAACTGAGGCTGGGCGGTGGCCTGTCGGGAGCCAAGGCCCTCCTGGTCGATGACTGGATCGAGACCGGTGCCCAGATCTGTGCCGCGGCCCGCCTGCTAGAGAACCAGAGCATCACGATTGCCGGGATCGCAGCGATCGCGATCGATGACAACGAGCGGACTCGAGAGCTGCGTACGACGTACAGGTGTCATGCGGTTTGGACAGACGCAGTGGGCGAAGTCAGATGATCAACGACGATCCCCTTCTAGAGGAGCAGGTACGGTACTATCAGGCCCGGGCCCCAGAGTATGATCTGTGGTTCGAGCGGCGGGGTCGTTACGACTTGGGCACTGAGCACACTGCTCAGTGGAACGCCGAAGTCGAAACAGTGAGGAAGGCCCTGCACAGCTCCCCTCTGCGGGGAGAGGCACTTGAGCTCGCTTGCGGAACCGGGTGGTGGACGGACGAGCTGGCCCGCCACGACGTTGCCATCACGGCTCTGGACAGCTCCAGGGAAGCAATCGCGCTCAACCGCAAACGGGTCGGGAGATCGACGGTGACGTACCTCCACGCGAACATCTTCGACTGGCGTCCCGCACGGTCCTTCGAAACGATCTTCTTTGGGTTTTGGCTGTCACACGTGCCTCCCGATCGCTTTGAAGCGTTCTGGGAGTTGATCGACTCCTGCCTGCGTCCTAACGGCCGTGTGTTCTTGGTCGACAACCGGTGGTACCCTGGATACCGATGGCCTAAGGGACAGACGCGACCCAGCGACGCGGCCCCCTGGGTGGCCAGGAGGCAACTGAGTGACGGCAGGCATTTTGACATCGTCAAAGTCTTCTACGAAGCAAATGAGCTCGAGAGACGCCTGTCGAATCTCGGATGGGCTGGCGAGATCTCGGAAACCTCGAACTTCTTCATTTGGGGAGATCTGAGAAGAAGTGCGGACTAGAACGTCGTTGATTCACCGCAGTGACGGGCGAACATCCTCACGGTCATGACCGACCCCACTCAGGTACGATGGCTGCTGAGGGGGATCGACCACGTCCAACTGGCGATGCCGCTGGGGAAGGCAGATGACGCCCGGGCTTCTCAAGGTAGCGTCGTCGGCGTTCCTCGAATTCCCGTAGCTGCAGAGGTACCAGGCGACGCCGAGACGCCTCCCCGCACCGATCGCCGCCCGGAGGAGTCCGTACTTCGTGTAGCCCGATGTTGCCAACGTAGCGATTCAGCACAGGACCCTTTGCCGAATCACGGGAGGATTTCCGAGGAGAGCGCGGGTCTCGCGCACTCCTCCCCCGGGAAGTGACATCGAAGGTAGCACGGCCGGGCACTGTATGCGGGCGACTTGCTTGCTTCGGCATGCACTGGTGACCGAAGTCCGCCGTCGGATGAAGTCTCTCACTCCGCGACTTACGACGGCACGGTGTCGTCGAAAGCGAACTCCCGGACACGCGTGTCGCCGTTTCGCCGAATCGTGCGGGAGCGAGCCACACGGGTGCCCTCGTTCTCCGGCAGCGGCTTCTCGCCCTTCCTCTTCCCGAGCTCCGCCACGCTGGCAAGCGACGCGAGCTTCTCGGCGCCGGAGACGGCCTCGGCATCGCCGCCATACCACTCGAACCAGGGAAAGCCCGCGTCCGTGTATTCCTTCGCCGACGGCGGGAGGGTCGGGGGCCGTTCCCCCGTGGCCGCCATCCACTGCGTGGAGTTGGCGATGCTGACGAAGCAGCGGCTCGCGTGCCGCTGGTCCCAGGCGTCCAGACCGAAGGGGTCCTCGTAGACTTCCTGCCTCATCCGGCCGCCGGGCGCGAGCCCCATCTCTTCCTGCGGTGCCGAGCACACGCCTGGGCCCGGGGGGGAGAAGCGGACCGCAGAGGGAGCGATGAGCCGCAGGTACCGTTCCCGCTTCATCGGGTAGGCGACGATCTGGAGCCCGCCGTGCTGGGCCGCTCCGGTCAGCTGTTCCTCGGCTGTGTACCCGTCGCCAAGCGGCATGGCGACGAACTGGCGCACCAGGCCCTTCTCCACGCAGTACCCGTCGAGCCAAGGCTGTTCGGGGAGCACGAGATAGTCCTGGGGGTCGCCGTTCAGGTGATTTACCCACCGGTCGCCGGTGAGGGCGCAGATCTTTCCGGTCGCGATCTTCACCGCAAAGGGATAGTCGGTGCCCCCGAACGAGATCCACATCGCCTCGGCCTGGTGCATCGGCGCGATCACGCCTCCCCGCCTCTGCCACGCCTCCGGCAATCGCTCGGCGTAGTCGTCGAGATGCCGCAACGGGAAGCCTCCGAGGCCCGGCGGGAGCGGGTAGTCAAACCCGTCATCGGGGATCCGCAGGGTTCGCTGGAACTCCATCGTGCAGCGTGCCTCGGGGTGCACGTCGGGGAAACGGAACACCAGGCGGTCGTTCTCCAATGTGATCATCGAGTCTCCTTCTCCTTAGTCGTTGTCTCCTCACCAGTCACCGTCCCGCACCTCGCGCACCACGCGAAGAATCGCGTCGTCGGGTGCCTCCTTCAGCTGCCGGATCAGCTCCGCGAAGAGCCGGGGGCGCCTGCGGATGATCTCCTGAAGATCGCTCGAGACCTTCCCGGCCAGGGCCAGGAGCACGTCCGGATCCTCGCCGAGTTCCCGCGCCAGCCGGGAAGTCGTGGCCTCGGACGGGGGGGCGACGTCGCCCCGCTCGATCTTGCTCAGATAGGCCGGCTCGATCCCGACGCGCGACGCCACCTGGCGGAGCGAAAAGCGCCTGTCGCTCCGGCGGAGCTCCTCGCGTCGGGCACGGACGATCCGGCCAAAGTGTGTCATGTATACTATATACTATACACTCCGGTGGATGTCAACGGCGGCCGCTCCCCACGCGGAACTCGACCCGCCCGCCCCCTCCCGCTACATTGGCGGCGCCGGACCCCGCGTCCCCCCGCCGTCCCGCCCATCCACACCCCGATCGATGGCCGACGACTCCAGGAAACCCCGCGTGTTCAGCGGCATGCAGCCCAGCGGAGAGGCGCACCTCGGCAACTACCTCGGTGCCCTCCGGCAGTGGGTCGAGCTCCAGGACGGCCACGAGTGCTACTTCTGCATCGTGGACGAGCACGCGGTCACGGGCGGGGAATACGCGACCGCGGAATTCCCGGAGAGAGTCTTCGACCTCGCGCTGAGCTACCTGGCCGTCGGGCTGGACCCGGAGCGGAGCACGATCTTCGTCCAGTCCGACGTTCCCGCCCACACGGTCCTGGCGTGGCTCCTCAACTCGGTGGCCGCGGTCGGCGAACTGGAGAGGATGACCCAGTACAAGGACAAGTCCAGGAGCCTCGAGTCCATCCCGGCGGGGCTTCTCAACTACCCCGTCCTCCAGGCGGCCGACATCCTCCTCTACCGGGCCGACCTGGTTCCGGTCGGCGAGGACCAGCTTCAGCACCTGGAGTGCTCGCGCGAGATCGCCCGGCGGTGGAATGCCCGCTTCGGCGACTTCTTCCCGGAGCCGCAGCCCGTGCTCGGCCGGGTGGGCCGGATCCTCGGCCTCGACGCGGGCGCGAAGATGAGCAAGTCGCTCGGCAACACGGTCGGGATCCTGGCGGAGCCGGATGAGGTCTGGGCTCGGGTACGGACGGCGGTCACGGACCCGCAGCGGATCCGGCGCACGGACCCGGGCCGTCCCGAGGTCTGCAACGTCTTCAGCCTTCACGGACTCTTCACTTCGCCGGAGGAGGTGGAGGACATCGGGAGCCAGTGCCGGGGCGCGACCCGGGGGTGCGTGGATTGCAAGCGGATCCTCGCCGACCGGATCTCCGAGCACTTCGGGGAGGCGCGGGCGCGGGCGCGGGATCTCAAGGCCCATCCGAAGCGGATCCTCGAGATCCTCGACGCCGGGGCCGAGCGTGCGCGAAGGGAGGCCGGGGAGACGCTGGCCGAGGTCCGGGACCGGATGGGGATGGCCTGGCGGGGCCTCCCGGGGCTCTCGTAGGGATGCCGGCCGCGACGGAGGAGGAGGCCGTGAGGGGGGGGGTGCGGAGCGCCGAATCCGTGGCCCTCGCCCTCGCCGGTGTCTTCGTCCCCGCGACGAGCCCCTTCGATCCGGTGACGGGCGACCTCGACCTGGTTTCCCTCCGGGCGAATCTGAGGCGCGTCCTCTCCGCTCCCGTGCAGGGGCTCGTGATCGGGGGGACGACGGGCGAGGCGCTCCTCCTCACCGGGGAGGAGCGGAGGGCGGCGCTCGAGGCGGCGGCGGAGCTCCTCGGCGACGAGCGGCTTCTCATCGCCGGGACGGGGGCCGAGTCCACGCGCGAGACGGTCCGCCTGAGCGTCGAGGCGGCGGCGGCGGGGGCGGACGCGGTTCTCGTCCAGCCCCCCGCCTACTACCGGAACGCGATGAGTGACCGGCTCCTCGCGCTTCACTACCGGGCGGTCGCCGAGGCATCTCCTCTCCCCGTCATCCTGTATCAGGCCCCCCTCACGTGCAGCACGCTCGAGCTCTCGACGCCGCTCGTCGCCGGGCTCTCCGAACATCCGGGGATCATCGGCATCAAGGACTCCCGCGGGAAACTCCCTGCGCTCGGCGAGCACCTCGGCGCGGTGGCGGAGGGGTTTCGGGTCCTCGTCGGGAATGGAGCGAAGCTCTATGCGGCGCTCGAGATGGGCGCGGCCGGCGGGATCCTCGGCATCTCGAACGTCGTTCCGGCGGAGGCGGCCGAGATCTACCGCTGCCAGAGCGAGGGGCGCCCGGCGGAGGCGGGCTGGATCCAAGAGCGGATCGCGCCGCTCCACAACGAGATCGTGGGCGGTCTCGGGGTCCCGGGCGTGAAGGCGGCGCTCGACCTCGTGGGGGCCGCGGGCGGGGCGCCCCGCCCCCCCCTCGCACCCGCGGACGCCCGTGCGGTTGGGAAGATCCGGGAGCTCCTCGAGGACGCCGGTTTTCTTGACACAGGGATGGCTCCGGCGTAGCTTCCCTCCAAGGATCCACTGACGAAGAGCCCATCCCCCGGGAGGGCTTTTTTTACGCCCATAGGCGAAGGATGAGGGGCACGCCGCCTCCCGTGCGGGTGCGGCAAAGCGGCCTCGGATTCGCAGGAGTGAGCCAGCGAGTGCGCGAGGGAAACGGTGGGGGCTGGTGCCAGGTCGTGGTCGGGTGCCAGTGGGGCGATGAGGGGAAGGGGAAGGTCGTCGACGTCCTCGCCGAGGGCGTCGACGTCGTGGCCCGCTACCAGGGCGGCGCGAACGCCGGGCACACCGTCCACGTGGCCGAGCGCGAGTTTATCCTCCATCAGATCCCGTCGGGGATCCTCCACCCCGGGAAGCGCTGCCTTCTCGGGAACGGCCTCGTCCTCGACCCCGTGCAGTTCTTCGAGGAGTACGACGCGCTCCACGACCGCGGGATCGAGGTGGAGGGTCGGGTCGGGGTGAGCTGGCGTGCCCACCTCCTCCTCCCGTACCACCGCCTCCTCGACCGGGTCTCCGAGGACCGGGCCGAGGAGAAGATCGGGACGACGGGCCGGGGGATCGGCCCCGCCTACGAGGAGAAGGTCGGGCGCCGGGGGATCCGGGTCGTGGACGTGGGGGAGCGGGAGCGCTTCGAGGCGCTCCTCGAGGAGGGGATGAAGCGGACCCGCCGCCGCCTCGAGGTGATGGGCCACAACGGCACGTGCGAGCTCGCCGGGGAGATCGAGCGCTGCCGCGAGCTCCGGGAGCGCCTCCTCGCCCTCGCGACGGACACGGGGCGGGAGGTGGTCGACCACCTCTCCCGGGGGCGCCGGGTCCTCCTCGAGGGGGCGCAGGGGACGGCGCTCGATATCGACCACGGGACGTATCCCTTCGTCACCTCCTCGAATACGACGGCGGCAGGGGCGGCCACCGGGATCGGGATCGGCCCGACGCGCCTCGACTCCGTCCTCGGTGTCGTCAAGGCGTATACCACGCGGGTCGGAAACGGCCCCTTTCCGACGGAATTCGGTCCGGAGATGGGGGAGCGCATGAGAGCGCTCGGGGGCGAGTTCGGCGCGACGACCGGGCGGCCCCGCCGGTGCGGGTGGTTCGACTCGGTGATCGTCCGTCACGCGGGCCGGGTGAACGGGCTCACCGGGCTCGCGATCACGAAGCTCGACGTCTTGGACTCCCTCCCTGAGCTCAGGCTTGCGACGCGCTACCGCCTCCCGGACGGGGAGACCGAGGACTTCCCCCCCTGTACACGCGTGCTCGAGGGGGCGGAGCCCGTCTACGAGACGCTCCCCGGGTGGGAGCGGCCGACATCGGGGGCGCGCCGCCTCTCGGAGCTCCCGTCCGAGGCGCGCCGCTACCTCGAGCGCATCGAGGAGCTCGTCGAGGCGCCCGTCGAGATGGTCTCTGTCGGGAGCCGCAGGCGAGAGGTGATCCAGCTGGCCTGACGGCCGGGGATCCTCCTTCACATGACATGCCCGTATCCCGCGATTACTTGGTCCGCCCGGAATTCGATGTTCGATGAGCTGAGCGGGAAGCTCGACGCGGTCCTTGGCCGCTTCCGCCAGCGGGGCCTCCTCACGGAGCCGATGGTCCGGGAGGGGCTCCGGGCGGTCCGGCGCGTCCTCCTCGAGGCGGACGTCCACTTCCGTGTGACGCGGGAGTTCGTCCGGCGGGTCGAGGAGCGGGCGCTCGGGGCGGCCGTCCTGAAGGGCGTCTCTCCGGGCCAGCAGATCGTCAAGATCGTGCACGACGAGCTGGCGACCCTCGTCGGGGAGGAGGCTGCCGAGCTCCGGTGGTCGCCGGCCCCGCCGACCGTCGTCCTCGTCGTTGGGCTCCAAGGCTCGGGGAAGACGACGACGGCCGCGAAGCTGGCCCGGCGCTTCCGGAAGGAGGGGCGGGAGCCGATGCTTGCCGCCTGCGACCTTCAGCGCCCCGCCGCCACCGAGCAGCTCGAGACGCTCGGCGGGCGGATCGGCGTCGAGGTCTTCGCCGGGGAGCCGGGTGGGGATCCGGTGGCTCTCGCCGCCCGGGCGCTCTCGGCCGCGCGGGAGGGGGGGAAGGCCGCGCTCATCGTCGATACGGCGGGGCGGCTTCAGATCGACGAGCCGCTGATGGAGGAGCTCGGCCGCTTCAAGGCGGAGCTTGCTCCGCACGAGATCCTCCTCGTCGCGGACGCGATGACGGGCCAGGAGGCGGTCCGGATCGCCGAGGGGTTCGACGAGGCGCTCGGCCTCACCGGGATCGTCCTCACGAAGATGGACGGGGACGCGAGGGGCGGGGCGGCCCTCTCGATCCGGCAGGTCGTCGGGAAGCCGATCAAGTTCGTCGGGGTCGGGGAGGGGACGGGGGACCTCGACTGGGTGGACCCGAGGCGGCTCGCCGGGAGGATCCTTCAGCAGGGCGACGTGGTGGGGCTCGTCGAGCGTGCGGCGGAAGCGGTGGAGGGGAGGGGCTCTGCGGAACTCGAGGGGAAGGTGCTCGGCGAGGGGAAGTTTACCCTCGAGGACTTCCTCACCGCCCTCAGGCAGATCCAGCGCATGGGTCCGCTCGAGCACCTCGTGAAGCTCGTCCCGGGGGTGGGGGGGAAGCTTCCGACGCGTGCGGCGGACCCGAGGCGGATGAAGTACATGGAGGCGATCGTCCTCTCGATGACGCTCGAGGAGCGCCGGCGCCCGGAGGTGATCGGCGCCTCCCGGCGGCGGCGGATCGCCCGGGGGAGCGGTCGTCCGGTATCGGAGGTGAACCGGCTCCTCAAGTCGTTTCGGGAGATGAGGAAGGCGATGAAGTTGATGAGGGGGATGGCAGGCCCGATGGGCGCGGCGGGGGCGAGGATCCCCTGACGCCGCGAGGTCCCCGCCCGGATCGGGAGCGCAGAGATCGGACGTCCGCCGCGGGCGGGCACCAATGAAGCCTAGGAGGGAGTAGAGAAAGATGGCCGTCAGCATCCGTCTCCGGCGCATGGGCCGGAAGAAGAAGCCCCATTACCGGGTCGTGGTCGCGGACCGGCTGAGCCCCCGGGACGGGCGGTTCATCGAGAGCATCGGCTACTACAAGCCCCTGACCGAGCCGGCCCGGCTCGTCCTCGATCTCGAGAGGGTCGACTACTGGCTCGGCGTCGGCGCGGAGCCGACGGGCACGGTCCGTGGGCTCATCTTGAGGGCGCGGAAGGGGGGCGACAGGCAGGTCATCCTCGGCGAGCCGGAGCGGGGGGCCGAGAAGGCCCAGAGGTTGGAGGCGCTCGCCGACAAGCGTCAGGCCCAGGCGGAGGCAGACGCTCCTGCTGAGGGAGAGGACGACGGTGAGTGAGGGACAGCCGGAGTCCGGGTTCCGAGACTGAGGCGGGCTCTCCGTGGGGGACGCGCGGCGGGTGGAGGAGGTGGACGTGGCGGGCACGGGTCCCGAGTTCGTCGTCGTCGGGCGCGTGGGGAGGCCGCACGGGGTAGGGGGCGAGCTCTTCGTCCGCTCCTTGACGGACCGGCCGGAGGGTGCGTTCGGGCCCGGTTCCACCCTCTTTCTCGAAGACGTGGGGGGAAATCGTCCCGACCCCGGGGCGCCGCCCCTCCGGATCGCGAGAAGCCGCCCGCACCGGGAGGGGTTCCTCATCTGGTTCGATGGGCTCGGGGACCGGGATCGGGCCGGGGCGCTCCGGGGCCGCTATCTCCTTCGCCCCTTCTCCGAGACCGATCCCCTCGAGGAGGGGGAGGTCTTCCACCATCAGCTCCTCGGTCTCTCCGTCGTCACGACGGAGGGCCTCGAGGTGGGGCGGATCCGCGAGGTGTACGACGTGCGTCCGGCGATACTCCTTGAGGTCGAGGGCGAGGCCGGGAAGCACCTCATCCCGTTCACCGAGGACTTCCTGGTCGCCCTGAGCCTGGACGAGGGTACGCTCGTGATCGATCCTCCGGAGGGGCTGCTGGATCTCTAGGCGGCGGCCTCCGGGGGTGTCCGAAGGGAGGGGGCAGGGTGCGGATTAACTTCGTAACGATATTCCCCGAGTTCTTCGGGGAGGCCCTCTCCTTCGGGATCCCGGCGCGCGCGCGGGCGAAGGAGCTTGTCGACTACCGTCCCGTCGATCTGAGGGAGTTCACCGCCGACCGCCACCGCACCGTGGACGACCTCCCCTACGGCGGCGGGGCGGGGATGGTGATGAAGCCGGAGCCGTTCTTCCGTGCCGTCGAGGCGGCGCGGACCGCCGGGCCCGTCCTCCTCCTCTCCGCACGCGGCCGGGTCTTCTCCCAGGCCGATGCGCGCCGGTACGCCGTGGAGCCGGAGCTCACCCTCCTCTGCGGACACTACAAGGACGTGGACGAGCGGGTGGCCGAGCACCTCGCGACGGAAGAGCTCTCCCTCGGCGACTTCGTCCTGTCGGGCGGGGAGGCGGCGGCGGTCTGCGTGGCGGACGCGGTCGTCCGCCTCCTCCCCGGGGCGCTCGGCGACCACGAATCCGCCTCGACGGACTCCTTCTACGACGCGCCGCTCCTCGGCGCGCCCTCCTGGACCCGCCCCCCGGAGTACCGGGGGCACCGGGTGCCGGAGGTCCTCCTCTCCGGGGATCACGCCCGGATCGAGGCGTTCCGGGGGGAAGAGGCCGGGCGCCTCACGCGGGAGAGGCGGCCGGATCTCTGGAAGCGCTGGCGGGCGGAAGAGGAGGAGTGAGCGAGGCAGGCGATGAGGGCCGGCATCGTTGCAAGAATGATGGGGGCCGTCGTCTCACCCTGTCCCCCTCATGAGGTGAAGAAAAGCACACCAGCCGTAAGTGAGACACCGGCTGCCATGGGGTCGGCGGCATGCGCTGGTGGTGGGTGCTGGGCTGCCCCGAGCGAGAATGCGGACACGCTGGAGAATCGATCGCGGAGAAGCGGTACGAAATCCTCAATTCGTAAGCATACCTTCTTCAGTTGGTCGTACCTGCCCGTCGAACAGCTCGGTGGGAAAGAGGCTGCCATTCGTAACGAGGAGATGGGTCGGTTCAGGTGGCAGTGTGTATCTAACTTCAAACTGCCGCGGTGAGAGACACCGCCCCAGCGGGGTGTCGGATGGCTCAACCTGCACGTGGAGTCCCATGCCCAAGCGAAACGCCACGACTCGAAGCTCCGTGCACTGGTTCGGTGCGAAGCCCTTGATCTCCAGCGTGTCACCCTAGATCTGCACTCCCGCACTCGCAGGAGGCCAAGCATCGATTTCCGGCCCGTCGATGAAGGCAGCGGGATGTTGGGGCAACGCTCGGGCATCCGGCGCCATATGGGCCTGGACAGTTCTCGTCTTTACGTGGTACCTGTCACCGCCGACGTTAACATGAACGATTTCCGTCAGGAACCCGGTGCATATGGAATGGCGTACGACCATGCCCTTGCCGACGCCGTAGGCCAAGAACTACCGGCTTGATGCAACCACGCCAGAAATGCATGACTGCCTCTCGGAACCGAGGATTTCCACCTCAGAAATCTGCGCTTACCGTCATCTATCGCTGAGCAACCCGCCGACCTCCAAACCGCCTCTCTCGACGCGGGAAATGGGTGTGCCTGCGACTCGATGAGGCTGGTCCATTGCCGACGCGCGGAGGACAGGAGCGCAAGGCCCGTGCCGCGGACTTCCCCGCAGGCAGGGTGGCGGACAGCGAGGAGGAGACGAGACTGGTACATCCAACTGGTCCATGACTAGGCAGGCGGGCAGTCTTCATCCGGGGGACGGGGGAGGTTATCTTGCGTCCCCTTGCGCCGTCGGGGTGCACGGGGGACAGCGCCTAGGAGTCTGACATGGCCGATCTGTTGAGGGAACTCGAGGCGGAGCAGCTGAAGGAGGAAGTTCCCGAGTTTGCGCCGGGGGACACGGTCCGGGTTCGCTACCTCGTCCGGGAGGGGGAGAAGGAGCGGATCCAGGTCTTCGAGGGCGTCTGCCTCGGGCGAAGGGGTGGGGGGATGAGCGCGACCTTCACCGTCCGGAAGGTCTCGGGCGGCGTCGGCGTCGAGCGGGTCTTCCCCCTCCACTCCCCATTCGTGACGGGGGTCGAGGTCGTCAGGCGCGGCCGCGTGCGGCGCGCCAAGCTGTACTACCTCCGTTCGCTCCGGGGGAAGAAGGCCCGGATCCCGGAGAAGAGAAGCCGCTGACCCCGGATGGTCGGGAGGTCGCCCAGCGGTTCCCCCTCCACTCCAGCCCGTGATGACTGGCCCCGGCGCCCGCTCGAGTACGAGAGAGAGTTTTGGAGCCAGGGGGTTTCGAGAATCGCCGGCGTGGACGAGGTGGGCCGGGGCCCCCTCGCGGGTCCCGTCGTGGCCGCCGCCGTCATCCTCCATCCCGGGCAACGGATTGACGGAGCGGCAGACTCGAAGGCGCTCGCCCGAAGGAAGAGGGAGACCCTTCGGGACCGGATCGTCGCCGAGGCCCTCGGCGTGGGGATCGGCGCGGCGTCGGCCCGGGAGATCGATCGCCTGAACATCCTGCGGGCGACGCGGCTCGCGATGGAGCGCGCCGTCCGCGCCCTCCCGGCCGCCCCAGACCGCATCGTGGTGGACGGCCTCCCGCTCAAGGATCCTCCCTGGCCCCACGACGCGGTCGTCAGGGGAGACGGCCGGGTCCACACGATCAGTTGCGCATCGATCGTCGCCAAGGTGCTCCGGGACGGCCTCATGCGTCGGCTCGCGGCCAAGTATCCGAGGTACCGGTGGGACTCGAACATGGGGTACGGGACGCCGGATCACCTCCGGGCCCTCAGTGAATGGGGCCCCTCCCCTCATCACCGCCTCACCTTCCGGCCAAGCCAGCTCGAGCTCGAGCTTGAGGGCTGACCCCGTGCGGGTCGCGAGAAGGCTCATCGCGAGGTGCGCGCCGGCCCCCTGCTGGGCGTCAGGGTGGATGGGCGGTGGCCGGTAGGGAGCGAGAGCGCCTCGGCTCGGGGCTTCCCCCGCGAGCCGGAGAAGAGGCATAGCGGGCACCGTCTACGCTGCTTGTGGGGCCGGCCGTCAGGTGCCAAGTTGCGGGCCGAATCCCACAGCCGCCGGAGCTGGTCCGTAGCCGACGCTCCCGGCGAGCCCTGGGGCGGCGGACGGTCGTCCCCGGGGGCGTCCTCGGGCAGGAGCCGTGTTCCTTCGGAGCCGCCGCCGAGCGCTCGGGCTCACCTTTGTAGCGTCGATCTCGCCGTAGCCGAGGAGCCGCCGCCGGTTCTCCGGGCCCAGGAAGGACCCCCGTAGCGCCGCCGGCGCGCGACCCGCCCCCTGACCCCACCCCCGGCCTCCAGCCATGCGCACCACGCCAGACGAACCGCGAACCGGGCACGGCTTCGGAACCGCGCCGGTCTTCCTGACCACGATCAGCACGATCCTCGGGGCGATTATGTTCCTGCGGTTCGGCTACGCGGTGGGGAACCTGGGGCTCCTCGGAGCCTTCTCCCTCATCCTGCTCGGGCATGCCGTCACGATACCGACGGCCCTCGCGATCGCGGAGATCGCCACGAACCGGAGGGTGGAGGGCGGCGGCGAATACTTCATCATCTCGCGCTCGTTCGGCACCACGATCGGCGGGGCCATCGGCTTCAGCCTCTACCTCTCGCAGGCGATCTCCGTGGCCTTCTACCTCATCGCCTTCGCCGAGGCCTTCCGCCCGGTGGGAATCTGGCTCGAGGGCGTCACGGGTCTGGGATTCGAGCCTCGGATCATCTCCCTCCCGGCGACGCTGATCCTGGTGGGCATCGTCCTCTTTCGCGGGGCCGACGTGGGCGTCCGGGCACTCTGGGGGGTGGCGGCGATCCTCATGCTGTCCCTTGTCCTCTTCTTTTTGGGATCCTCCCCGGCCGAGATCCGGCCCGACGCGGCGCTGCTCGTCTCGGACCTCCCCGACGCGGACCCCTTCATCATGGTCTTTGCGATCGTCTTCCCGGCCTTCACCGGCATGACGGCCGGCGTCGGCCTCTCCGGAGACCTGGCGAATCCGCGTCGATCCATCCCCCTGGGGATCCTGTCCGCGACCCTCGTCGGGATGGCCGTCTACTTCGTCGTCGTCGTGAAGCTCGCCACCTCCGCGGGTGCGGAGCTCCTCGCCGAGGATCAGCTCGTCATGAGCCGGATTGCCATCTGGGGCCCGATCATCCCGATCGGCCTCGCGGCGGCCACGCTCTCCTCCGCGATCGGCTCGATCCTGGTGGCGCCCAGGACCCTCCAGGCCCTGGCATCGGATCGGATCATCCCCGCCCCGGGAGTCAACAGTCTTCTCGCCGAAGGCACCGGTGAGGCGAACGAGCCCCGAAATGCGACGCTCGTAACGGCCGTCATCGCGCTTGTCGTCGTTCTGCTCGGAAGCGTCGACCTCGTGGCCAGAATCGTGTCCATGTTCTTCATGGTCACCTACGGAGCGCTCTGCGCGATCTCCTTCCTCGAGCATTTCGCCGCCCGCCCCTCCTACCGGCCCAGCTTCCGGTCAAAGTGGTACATCAGCCTCTTCGGGGCCGTCATCTGCCTCCTCCTCATGCTCCAGATGGATCTCATGTTCGCGGTCCTCGCGATCGTCGTCATGTGCGCCCTCTACCTGGGAATCCGGCGGAGCCGCGGGGGAGTGGACGACCTGGCCGCCATCTTCCACGGGGTGATGACGCAGGCCACGCGCTACCTCCAGGTCCGCCTCCAGAAGATCGCGCCGGACGACTGGCGTCCGAGCGTCATCACGATCACGGGGCGGACCCACGACCGCTTCGCCCCGATGCAGATGCTGGAATGGCTCTGCCACCGCTACGGCTTCGGCACCTATCTCCACTACATCCAGGGACGTCTCGAGCCGGAGACCTTCGAGGAGAGCCGGAAGGTCCAGCGCCGGCTCGTGGAGAGCATAGAGGAACGAAAGGGGGCGATCTACGTGGACACGATGATCAGCCCATCGCTCGCCTCCGCGCTCGCACAGAGCCTCCAGATGCCGGGCGTATCCGGCATGGAGAACAACACGATCCTCTTCGAGCTGGGCACGGAGGATCCGCCGGAGGTTCTGGACGAGGTCATGGACGGCCTCGCTCTGGCGGCGGCGCCTCACATGAATCGGCTCGTGCTCCGCCATGGGCCCAACTTCTTCGGGTTGCGGAAGACGATCCACGTGTGGCTAACCTGGAGCGATGCCCAAAACGCGAACCTGATGATCCTCCTTGCCTATATCCTCCTCGGCCACCGGGACTGGCGTGGGGCGGAGATCGACATCTTCGCGGTCTATCCGAGGCGGGAGGCGCGGGAGCGGGGAGAGGCGCTCCAGTCGATGATCGCGGAAGGGCGGCTTCTCATCAGCGAGAAGAACCTCACGGTGATCCCCACCGACGAGGACGTCGACTTCGACCGCCTGGTCGAGGACCGTTCGGTGGCGGCCGACCTCGTGCTCCTCGGGTTCACGAACGAGCGTATCGATCGCCGAGGGAGTGAGCTCTTCCAGCGGTTTCCCGCGCTACGGGACGTTCTCTTCGTCGCGGCCGAGGAGACGATCCAGATCGACTAGCCGTCGGAAAACCGCCCGCGGGGGGCGTCGCGGCACCCGCGCGGCACCCACAGCGGCACCGATGCGGCGTGCCACCAGATCTCGGCGTCGCCAGGCCGCGGCAGCCGAAACCCCGCGACTGAAGAGCACCTCGAGAGCCGGCTCACGGGAGAGGGCCGCCCTACTGTCCGGAGAATCCGGACCGGTTCAAGGTAGACATCGAGCGCGACGCCGTCGCGACGGCGGGTCTCCGTCACCTACGCCCTGGCGACGGTCGATTCTCGCCCGCCTCGGTCAACTACCCGCGGTACTTGGCTGCCGTCCCTATGCTCAGGTGGGCCCAGACCGCACGGGAATACTGGAATAGGACGGGCACAAGGGCGAGATGCACGGCGGCGGCGGCGGCGATGGCCGCTAGCACGCCCACTCTGGGGCCGAGGAACCGGAGAGATGCAACTCCCAGCGCCAAGAACTCAACGACACCCACCACGTAGCTGATGTACATCGCTCCCTGAAAGAACCCCGCTTCCCTCATGAACCGATGACCACAGACGGGGCAGCGCTCCACCATCGTCAGCATCCCGGAAAACATGTGGCCCGTCAGGCAGACAGGACAACGCCTCGCGAGTACGGCTCGTAGTCGGGGAGAAGGGCCCATGATGTCGTCGTGCAACCCTCCGGGGAGCACGGGGGTCCACATTTGCGATCCGGACGAAGGGAGGTACTGGATTCCCGGAGCGAATGCGCCTGGACCCGCTGTGGCAGCCTCAGCGTCCGGCGCGCTACCCTATTCCCTCTGGAAGGTGGTCATCTTCTCTCCCGTGCGAACTGGGTGGCTCGTCGCCGGAACCGTGCGCGTCGAATATTCGGCTCGCTCACCACGCATCTTGTTTGCGAAGACCGGTCGCGTCAGCCGGTTGTGCGTGGTAGAGATGATGTGATTCACGGCAACGGATCGTCTACGTTCAACTGGGGCTGCACGATCTGCCGCACCTGCCGTGGGAAGATATCTGATTCCAGCGTACTGAAATCGCCGGAACGCGGCATGAAACGGCGGGAATGCGGCTCGTATCAGCTCCCATCCGAGGGACACAGCCACAGACGTTCCAGGCCACCCCGCCGATTCGCCTTGACGCCGTCGAGATCGCCGTAGGCCGTCGGATTGGAGTACGCTGCCGACGGTACCGTGAACGACTGGATGTTCACGATCGGGACGCCGGGCACGGCGAAGCCGCACAGGACATCCAGGCTGACGATGCGGTCGCCAGATGCGACCGGACCGGTGGAGTGGCTCAGCTGCCGCCTGTGCTCATTCGGGCATCGAGGGTCATGCCGTCCTCATCCATCGTGCCCCAGAGCACCGCGGCGCCGGCGGCGGTGATGATCGACGGATAGAAGAGCACCTGGCTGCCCTCCATGAACCAGCCCCAGGGGTCCAGCACTGATTGCCACACGGCCGCCGCGGTGACGGCTAGGATGAGGAACATCACGGGATAGGTGCGCCTCCGCCACAGCCCGAGGACGACCAGCACGCCGAGCAGCGTCTCGGCCGCGCCGAACACATACAGGAAGAAGGCGTTGCTGCCGATCCCGAGGTAGAACGAATCGGCAACCGCCACGCCGTGCTCCACGTTCACGATCTTGTCCAGCCCCCACAGCACCAGCAGCCACCCCGTGCTCACTCGCAGTGCGAACAGTCCCCAACGCTTCATGCTTGCCTCCTGTGGGATTCCCGTGCGGGCCAGCCAGCGGTGTGTCGCTGCCAATGTGCCGCGACGCATGTCGGCGCCAACTGCAGGTGGCATTGTTTGGCGGTGGGGGAGGGCACGTCAAGCAGGCCGCCGCTTGACCTGTCCCGGGGACCGGCGGGCATCCTGAGACCTGCGCCGCCGTGTCGCCCCGCTTTCCTCGCTCATGCTCTCGTGATCCCATGCCGCCGCGCTTCGCTGCGATATCTGCGCCATAACGACATCAACCGGGACTTCGCCAGAAAGAATTGCAAAGACCTGCAGGTGCCCCGGCCAGACATCTAACGCGGTTTTCAGAGCGCTCGGCGTACTAGGTCGGGGCGAGGCGAACCCTGCCTCCGGGTGCGAGAGATCCTAGACGCCACCCGCGCCGTTCTTGATCGCTTCGCCGGAGGCGAAGGTGACCGAGACCCGTGCCCAACTTCACGACCGACGCATCCGGATTGAGCTCGGATCCGGGCACCCAGGGGAAGCGTCGCGGGGGCAGTTATGGGGGCAACCGGGATCGGCCGATCGTAGAACGGCCCATACTTCAAATGCCTCCATCCCCGATAACGAAATCCGCCAATTGAATTCCGGTCTCGTGCTAAGGCCATGAGCACCCGACACTTGCGACCTCCCGCAGGAGCTCCGGACCCGCTGCAGGGCGCCGGCGAGCTCGCCGGCGCCGCGGAGGCCTCGAGGAGCGGCGGACGCCGTCGGTGACAAAGGTAAGGAAGTTACTTACGCTAGGACGCGTGCCCAACCAACCCGAGGTGAGTGCCGTGATCGTCAGCAAGCTGACTTCCAAGGCCCAGACCACCATCCCGCAGCCGATCCGCGTGGTGCTCGGACTGCAGCCAGGGGACGAGCTTTCGTACGAGATCGTCGATGGGCGAGTCATGCTCGCCAAGGTGCAAAGAGGGACCACGCCGGACGACCCGTTCCGCACCTTCGAGGAGTGGCACTCGGAAGCGGATACCACGGCCTATGCGGACCTTTGAGCGCGGTGACGTGATCAAGGTGCCGTTCCCGTACACGGACCGCGCGACGCGGCAGTCGCGACCAGCCGTGGTGGTCTCGACGGCTCAACTCCAGGATCTGCACGGGCTCTTGTGGGTCGTCATGATTACCAGCACCGAGAACCGAGGGTGGCCCGACGATGTGCCGGTCGCCAACCTGAAGCTGGCGGGCCTGCCTGCCCGTCCCCTCCCTCATCTGCAGCGCCAAGATAGCGATGATCGACGCGTCTGACGCCTCGAAGCTGGGGCGGGTGTCGGCGGCCCAGCTCAGACAGGTCACGGGCAAGATCAGACAGAGGTTGGGGGCTTTGTGAATGGTGCGGTAGAAGCGCCCTGCAGAAGCGCTCTCATGTCCAACCCGAGATTCCGGGCGTACATCGCGGGGCCGATGAAGCGTTCGCTCTATCGCCTCTGGAGTTAGTCTACGGAGGATGGGGTCTTGTTCGCGAAGAGCCGGTCGCGTCAGCCGGGACCGGGCAGGCGGACGCGTGTGAGTAGGGACGTGTTCGCGGCGAATCTGAAACGACACTAGGAGGTCGGCTCGTGACCGAATTTGCTGGACGTAGGTTGGCTTTGGGCACTGCCCGGGGAATCCAGTCGTACCCGCTGCGCGTGGTGGGACTGATGGTCACGGTGTTGCCGACGCTGGTGGCATGCGCAACCCAAACCCAGCAGGGCCCTCCCAGCCCCTCGGTGCCCGTGCCTGCGAGTCCGGCGTTGCAGGTTCCCCTCACGGCCGACGCCCACCTCCATATCCTGGACTTCTTGCAGAACGGCGAATACCTCGTCGATGGGCGGCTGGTCTACAGCTCTCCGGCCAACACCCCGGCCGCTGGCGAACGGGGCCGGCGCATCGAGGCGGTGCTGTGGGCCATGGACCAGGCCAACGTGAGCCACGCGGTCATCTCGGGCATGCCGTTTCTCAAGAAATGGGCGGAGGGTGACCCCGCCCGCCCGGCGTATTACCTGGATAGCAGTTCCCGCGTCGTGCGAGCGCGAGACACTGACTATGTCCTGGCGCTAGCGATCGAAGACTACCGCCGGGAGCACGGGGCGGCGGCCCAGCTCGAACGGCTGTTCCCGCTTGTCTCCGGATTCGACGGGACGGACCTCGGTGCGGTGGACATGATCATAAAGCGCATCAAGGAATTCCCCGGTGTGTTCAGGGGAATCGGCGAGGTGATGTCTCGCCACGATGACTTGACCAACCTGACGACCGGAGAGCGTCCTCATGCGGATCACCCGGCGCTCTTCCGCATCTTCGACTTCGCTGGCCGAGTCGGTCTCCCCGTGAGCATTCACCACAACATTGCCGCCGTCTCCCCGCAAGGAGAAGCGAGGGACGCCGACTATCTTCCGGAGCTGCTGCGTGCGTTCGACGAGTTCCCCAACACGACCTTCATCTGGTGCCATGCCGGCATCAGCCGTCGCATCGTCGTCGATTCTCTTCCAGAAGTTCTGGCGTCGGTACTTGCAACTCACAGAAACCACGTCTACATCGACCTTTCCTGGGTGGTCTACGAAGACTACGTGCTACAGGACCTGAGTGCATGGACGGGATTGATCGAGCAATACCCCGACAACTTCGTGATCGGATCAGATGCGGTTGGGCGCTACGAGGGGTACGAGGACACCGTCCGCCGGTACGACCGGCTCCTATCGAGACTCACCACTGGCGTTGCCGAGAAGGTGGCCCGGGACAACCTCCTGCGAATCATGCCGGAGGACGGGACCACGCTCGCCCCCGGTTACGTCTATCCGGAAGAGGCTTATACACGGAGAGGAAGTCCCGACCGGTCCCGGTAACCACGTGGGCGAACATGACGCTTTCCAAGCCGCTCGGGGACTTGGGCTGCGGCTCTACCGGTCCGCGGACGCGACGATCACGAGATCCGGCACGGCGGCGGGCACGGACGCGGCGGCGGGAGAGTCCGATACGACCTGCACTTCGTCGGTCACGGTCACGGGAGTGGAGCTTGAAACCTCGCCGGATCTGACGGTCCCGTTCGTATCAGCTGGCACGTCCCCCTTCGGCCTTGTCTCCGGAGGTCCTATCCAATTTGGCGCTACAGGCGAGATCCAGGGTGACGGGCCTTCCCAATCCACGACGCTCCGCTACTAACCGGTCGACGGACGTGACGATTTGGACGCCGGACACCGAGGTCGGGGCGGAAGACCGTCACAGGCCGGTCGATGTTCTGAGACGAGTTCCAAACGCAGTGCAGATCCCGCGTTTCCCGAAAAGCACTGACGAACGCCCGCTCCCGTTGCATTTCACTGGCGAACCCCTCACCCGTCCCGCCCCGCCCGACGGTTGTCCCCTCCCTCAGGAGAACATCGGTGTCTCCCGAAGGGTCGGCGACCATCTCCTCGAAGCGGCCTCTCCTGCGCCCATGCACCCGGAAGTCGCCAGGGTAGAACACCCGCTTGCCGTCCGCCCGGGACTGGACGTGCCGTCCAGCCGCGGAGTCCCGTCCGCCGCGGCCTGGCGGCCATAAGGGCGGCTCACCATGGAAGATTCTCTCCTTCGGGAATGGTGGCACCTGGCCATCGGGCTTGGGGCATTGTTGGTCCTTGCGGTGATTGCCGACTGGTTGAAATCCAGGGTCATCGCCAGGGCCGTCGGCACGGTGGCTTCCGAGACCCAGGTCCCCCTGGACAACCGCCTGCTCGACCAAACGGTGCTTCGCAGGCTTGCCCCCATCGTGCCCGCCCTCGTCGTCTACTACGGCATCGTTCCGGCACTGGGCGTGACCCAGTCGGAGGCGGAAGCGGCGACGGAGCCCGCGATTCTGATTCTCTTCTGGGTTGCCGTCCGCCGCCTCACGGCCGCGTACATTGTGTTGACGATTGGGAGAACGGTCTCGGCCTTCGTTGCATCGGTCCACCAGATCTACATCCGGTCATCCCCGGAATCGATGGCCAAGCCGATCAAGGGCTACGTGCAGGTGCTCACCCTGGCGATCTATTCGGTCAGCGGCGTTGTCATCGTCGCCATTCTCCTGGACCGCTCACCCCTGGTCTTTCTGTCCGGAGTCGGTGCGCTGGCCGCTGTTCTGATGGTCGTTTTCCGAAACACTCTCGTCTCGTTGGCGGCGAGCATCCAGATCACCTCCAATGACATCGTACGAATCGGGGACTGGGTGGAGGTGCCGCATGTGGACGCGAACGGGGCGGTGATCGACATCGACCTGCACACGGTCAGGGTGCAGAACTGGGACAAGACGATCTCGACGATCCCGACGCAGAGGTTCATCGGCGAAGCCTTCAAGAACTGGCGCGGCGTGTCCGAGTCGGGAGGACGGCGAATCAAGCGCGCCATTCTCATTGACGTGAACTCCGTGCGGTTTCTCGCGAACGAAGAGGTCCTTGCGCTCTCCCGGCGCGAACTGCTGCGTACCTACGTGGGGGAGAAGCTCGACCAGATGGCCCGCCACGCCGCCGCGGCAGGCGGCGAAGGCGGTGATATCCCGTCGACGACGCCCCTTACGAACCTGGAGATCTTCCGGACGTATGTGGAAGGATACCTTCAGGCTCACCCGCTGACCCACAAGGACATGATCCTCATGGTCCGCCAGCTTGCCCCCGGCCCCCACGGCGCGCCGATCGAGATCTACTGCTTCTCGAACGATACGGGGTGGTCGAACTACGAGGCCTTCCAGTCGCAGATCTTCGACCACCTCTTCGCGATCCTGCCTGCATTCGGCCTGAGAGCGTTCCAAGAGCGGTCGGGAAGCGATCTGCCGCGCAAGAGGCAGCCGTTGGCTCCGGAGGACGGGCAGCCCGCTCCGCCGGATTCGGGAACCCGACAACCGTGATCTGACTTCTCCCAGCCGAACAACTCCGTGACTCCCTCCTCCATGATCTGTTGGATGAGCTCCTGCGCCTTCTCCCGAACCATCCCCTCGGGCATCTCCCACGGCGGCCTGCTGGACGCACCCTGGAGTCCCGCAATATCCTTTCTCATGAGGCGACGTTCCTTTCCCCGGGCTGTCCTCACCCGAGCTCGCTGGTCTAGTTCGCAGCGGAAAAGTACCTCGCCCCTCTTTCTACACACCCTGTGATCCTCGCTCTTGTTGTGCACGCGATCAGGCCGGGATGCGGTTCTGACCTGCTACAAGGCAGTTGACTCCTGCCGTGGATCGGCCAGGATAGAGGCTGACCATGGATGACCTGCTAGGCCGTACCCTTTTCGCCATCGGCGATACGCCGGTGACCATAGGGTCCATCGCAGCGTTCATCGGCATTGTGGCGGGTTCATACATCCTCTCGCGCATGACCCAGCGGATTCTGCGCGTCTGGATGGCGTCCGGGTCGAGGATCAGCCACGGCATAGCGGCCAGTGTCCTTCGGTTGCTGCACTACTCCATTCTTACAGTCGGCATCGCCGTTGGACTCGATACGATCGGGGTGGACCTAGCGGCTCTTCTCGCGGCCGGCGCACTCGTGGCTGTTGCGGTGGGGTTCGCGATGCAGAACATCACCCAGAACTTCGTGTCTGGTGTGATCCTTCTGGTGGAGCGGTCGATCACGGAACACGACATCCTCGAGGTCGAGGGGAAGATCGTACGCGTTGAGCATCTGGGAATCAGGGCTACGGTGGTCCGGACGCTGGAAGACGAACAGCTGATCGTCCCCAACGCTACGATCGTGCAGTCCACCGTGACCAACTTCACGCTAGGAGAGGACCACATCCGCGTCCGTGCGCAGGTCGGCGTAGCCTATTGTTCGGACGTTGATTCGGTATTCAGAGTGCTATATGAGGCTGCGGCGGGTTTGGAGAGTAGGGTCCCGGAGAAGGCCCCAATAGTTCTGCTCCGCGAGTTCGGTGACTCCTCCATTGTCTTCGATGTCTCGGTCTGGATCCCTAACCCGTGGGAGCTCCTCAGAGAGCGTTCACACCTGAATCACGCGATTTGGCGTGCGCTGAAGAGCGCCGGGATCACCATCGCCTTTCCACAGCTCGACCTTCACGTCAAGGAAGTCCCCGTCGCGGAAGCGGGCTGATTCGGACGCTCCATTGTCGTGAATCGCCGGAGGTGTGCGGTTGCGGATGGCGTATTGCCGTGGAGAGGCATACCGCGATGAAGCTTGCGCCAACGAGCGGGACGCCGGTGCTCTCTGCCACCCAACGAGCTACGGATATGCCCGGCGTGGGAACGCTCGCCGTGCTTCACTCGGCCAGATAGGAGTCGTCGCCCCGTACCACGGGTTCGGGACGGACAACCCCGATCTGAGCCGATGCCATCCGAATGTGCCCACGCCGCGCGCGCAGGGTACCGTCGGAGTGAGATTGCGCTGAGCTTCCGTATAGTTGGGTGACCCTTCCGTAGTACGCGGGCCAGAGCCGGACGAGACGCCCGGGGGAGAGCCTCAATCAAGCCGCCAAGCTGTCCGACAATCCGGGGCCACCTCAAACAGGAGGAAGGATGTGAGTCCCATGGTGAGTGAGAAGATGACTCCAAAGAAGGAGAGGACAACCCCGCTGCGGTCGAAAGTGAAACCTCCTCAGAGGGGCCTTCAATGAACCCGATTCCACCTGGACGTCACCCCCTTCTTTCTCTGCACCCACTGTCTTTGCCCATCTTGCCGTCCACAGAAATCGGAGGCCTGAAAAGGGGCCCGAGCAACTCATACAACCGCACTCACGGGATCGGACGCATCAGCGGCACGCCACCTTCGGACGGTGCGATGATGACGTTGTTCTCCCCCTCCGCTGCCGCCTTGAGCGCCTGGAGGCCCTCGTATGAGAGGTAGGCCCGGCCCGCTTCACCGACCAGGCTCGCTGCGATGATGTTTTGAGCGTCACGAATGCCCGCCGCTTCCGCTCTGCGCTGGTTTGCCTGCTCGCTCACAACTTCCGTCTGATAGGCTTCCGCCTCGACCTGCTGTTCCCTGGCGAGTTTCTGCTCGACGGCCACCCTGATGGTTTCGGGAGGATTGATGCCTCGCAGAAAAAAGTCGGTAATGAAGATACCTCGAGGCTCGACCCGTGTGGTCATTAGCTGCTGGATCCGCCCGCCGACTCCCGCCCTCTCCTGTGACAGGATGTCCGCCGCCGCGATTTCGGCAACTGCGTCACGCACGGCAGAGCGGAAGGAGTTGACCACGAATCCGGTGACAGCCACTGGGTTGCCAATTTCGAGGTAAATGGCACGCGCACGCTCCGGGTCGATCCGGTAGCGGAACGAGGCATCAACCTCGACACGAAGCTGGTCCGATGTGAGCACATCGATGATGTCCGCCACTCCTCCGCTGGGCAGCTGGATCTCCCGCAAGTCGTAGCTTGTCCAGGAACGCATGATCCGATGATAAAACCCCTGCCCGTAGACCTGGTTCGCAACCGCTCCCGAAATCGAGTTTCGCTTCACAGCCACCTCGTTCGTGTCGATTGTGATGCATCCGCTCAGAACGAGTGCAACAAACAATGCGCCTATCGTCCTCATATGTCCCCTCTAGGTTGACCTTGACCGTTGTTTACCTTCGTCACCCCACCACCCCGTTCTTGCCCGCTCCCGTGTTACTGTGGGAGCCGTCTACAGCCGGGGCGCGAGACCGATAAGGCGGGACGCGTGACTGGAAATTCCCCCCCAAGGCACCGTTGATGGGTACAATGTGGTCCAGCTCGTCGCCACCCACCGTGTACCCATTCCTGGCACACTCCCCACACAACGGGTGCTCCCGCATGAACCGTCGCCGTGCCCTTCGGTAACCCCGGCCGCGCTCTCGAATCACTCCCGCTCTCCACTCCCTTGAGGTCCCACAGCACTGAACCTACCCCGAATTCCCGATAAGTAACAGTCAAAACCGCACCTGGAATACGCTTTGCATACCTGGTAACGACTTACGAGGCCGGGGCGAAGGCAGAGAAACCGAAGATGCTGAGACTCCGAGAGAGAATGAAAGAGAATGGAGCAGCCCTTCTGTCTGGGGAGGGTAAGCGGAGCGCGGCAGCCCCCGCGGACCCGGAGGTGGCAGATAAGCCTCTGCGCCGCCGGTTCAGTCCGTCGTACAAGCTTAGGATCGTGGAAGAAGCGGACCGATTGACGGAGGCCGGGGAGGTCAGCCGGCTCCTCAGGCGGGAGGGCCGGTACCCTTCGCACCTGACGACGTGGAGGAGGCGGGCCGAGAGCGGGTCGCTGAAGGCCCTGTCCAAGAAGCGAGGCCGTAAGCGCCAGCGCAATCCGCTGGAGGCGAGGCTCTTCAAGCTGGAGCGCGAGAAGGCACGCCTCGAGAAGGAGCTCCACAAGGCGCACCTGATCATCGATGTCCAGGGAAAAGTTGCAGGGCTGCTGGGATTGAGCTTCGAGGACGGAGAGAACTCTTGAAGGCGACCAAGGAGCTGGCCAAGCACGTAGCGGTTGGGCCCGCGTGCGATGCGCTCCGGGTCAGCCGAGCCACGTTCTACCGTCGCCCGAGGCCATCGGCCGGGTATCGGCAGCCCCCACCCGACCCCCGCCCGAGCGTTGAGCGAAAAGGAACGCGACGAGGTCTTCGACACCCTGTGTTGCGAGCGGTTCGTGGACCGGTCGCTAGCCGAGGTGGTGGCGACCGTGCTGGACGAGGAGGTGTACCTGTGCTCCGGACGCACGATGTATCGCGTTCTGGCCTCCCGCGTGTCGGTTCAGGAGCGCCGAGTGCAAAGGAGTCATCCCGAATACAACAAACCCGGGTTGATGGCGACAGGCCCAGATCAGCTCTGGTCCTGGGACATCACTCGGCTGCTGGGGCCGAAGAAGTGGAGTTACTTCTACCTCTATGTCATCCTGGACATCTTCAAGCCGCTACGTCGTGGGCTGGATGGTGGCGGATCGGGTGCGCGAAAGTGCGCGTCGAACGCTGGCGAAGAGCTATGGGCTTCAGAGCCGAGATCAATGCCATCGTGGCAGAGGCGGGTGGCTAGACCCGTGAGCCCGAATGGAGCAACGAGACGAGAACCAGCGCCTGTGAATGATGCCAACTCGCCGGTGTGTGCGGTGGCCCGCGGTCGCGAGTCACAGAAGACCCCGGTCCTTCTCCTGCATGGGTTTACCGGGTCGTCTGAGGTTTGGGGAGAGCGCATCCTCGATAGGCTGAGTGAAGGTCGAAGGGTGATTGCAGTGGACCTCCCTGGCCACGGACGCAGTTTGATCTCTACCGACCCCGCACGGATCAACTTTTCCGCAGTGGTGGAGCTCCTCGCCGAGGCCCTCGACGCTCACGGGATCCCAGTGGCAGACTGGATCGGGTACTCGATGGGCGGCCGTATCGCCCTCGCAGCCGCAGTCCAGCGTCCAGACCGGGTGCGTCGGCTCGTGCTTGAGGGTGCTTCTCCCGGGCTTGAGACGGAGGCGGAGCGCACCCTCCGGCGGACCGAAGACGAAGCGCTGGCTGACCGAATCGAGGAGCTGGGAATCGATTGGTTTGTCGACCACTGGATGGCGCTTCCGCTTTTCGCAAGTCAGCGCACGCTCAACGCCCAGTTTAGGGGCGAGGCCCGGTTGCGCCGCCTGCGGAATGATCCAAGGCATCTCGCTGCGACCCTCCGCGCTCTCGGGGTAGGATCGCAGCCGTCCCTCTGGTCGGAGCTGTCCGAGCTACGACAGGATCTGCTACTCGTAACCGGAGAGGCGGATGTGAAGTACGGTCGTCTGGCGGACCGCGTCGCAGATTCGGTCTCCAGGGCTGCGCACGTGTGCGTTCCGGGTGTGGGGCACGCGGTCCATGTCGAAGCGCCAGACGCGTGGCTTGAAGCCGTCGAAGGCTTCCTCGACCGTGGGCGCTCAGCATCGAGGCCATGACCACGTAGCCTCCGGCTGGAGGTTCGGTCCATGGGGAACTGGAGGTGAATACTATCTCAGCACAGACAAACCACAGCACGCACGCTGCCTTCCGATGGTCGTGAGTCGGCTCCACAGGCGAGGGCATATCCAGCCGTATTCGGCGTCCCGCGCACTCGGGTCGGCCCTAGCGTGGTTCACCTGAGACGCAGATTCCTAGCCAAGGCTATGGTGACACGGCCCGAGCCGGCGGCGGCGATGTCGTCCACTCGGGGCGCGGCGAGCTCACGGATGCGTTCGAGCAAAGATCAGCGGAAGGATTGCGGCACGACCACGATCGTCGTGTAGACCGCCGTCCGTCCAACACCGCCCCGCCCGCTCGATACCACACATCCGAGCTGCCTCATTTCCGTCCGTCAGCACGTCCTTCCGCGTCAACTCCCGCTCCGCTCCACACCCCTCAGTCCCCTATTTCACTCGGCCCTGCAGGATCCGGGTGGATATGATCTCCTTCGGCCTGGTTGTCGAATACCCCCACTCCCTCGGCCGGAGGGTCCACATCGACTCGGTCAGCCGCGGGGGCCGGTCAGCACGATTTGCCACGTCTGGAGGAAGGACAGTCGACCGGCGCGCTCGCGCGGGCGCAGGCCGGTGGCCGACCCGCCGGCGAGTTCGCGCTCGAGCGCCTCGGTGATCGCCTTCCGGGTGGGGAGCGGCGTCCCCGTGAGAGCGAGCCACGGGTTGAAGTCGACCTCGACGTCGCGTGCGATCCGGCGGCGGATCGGACGCCCGCTTGCCTCGACGAGCGTCCCGAGATCGGCGGCGGTCAGAGCGCGTGTGTGCGACGGGTCTCTCATTCTTTCGAACGTGTTGTAGCGCTCGGCGAACGCCGCGTGATCCGGCGCGAGCAGGTCGACGATGGCCAGCGCCCCCGAGCGTCGCGCGACTCGATTCATCTCCGCGATCTCGACCGCCGGATCCGCGAAGTGATGAACTGCCAGCCGGCACATGATCAGGTCGAACTCCTCGTCCGCGAACGGCAGAAGACCGGCATCCGCCTGCACGAGGTGCAGATTGACGAGGTGATTCCTGGCGGCCTCGGTCCGCGCTTCGTGCAGCATCGCCGGCGTGATGTCGATGGCGGCGACCGACCGCACCCGCGGCGCCACTTCGCGGCTCAGGTGGCACGTGCCGGCGGCGACATCGAGCGCACGTGTCTCGGGCGCCAGTGGCAACGCTTCGCTGACCCAGTGCAGTAGCTCCTGCCGTCCGAGCGTCAGCTTCGCCTCGCCGAACTTCGTCGCCTGCCGGCTGAACGCCGACTGCACGCGGTCGATCTGTTTCATGGCATTATCTTCGCTGAAACACACGTCCCTGTGGGGAACTCACGATGTCCGCGCCGCAAGTCATGCCCCCCGCCGAAACGGCGGTGCTCGTTCCCGATGGTGCACCGCTCGCTCCCGGCGGGCAGGACGTGTGGGCCACTTCCACGATCCGGCCCGACATCCCCATCATTCACGTGAACCGGCAAAAGTAGTTGACGCCGATCAGCGCCCGGTCGGTCCCCGTCAGGCCGAAGGCACGCCTTCGCCGACAGCGACGCTCCAGACGCCTGGATGGTCTCCATGGCCGTGCCTACTTCCTCATAGGGTAGCCGCGCCTGAAAGTGAGCCGCTACCATCGGCATGGCGGGCAGTGCAGCGTCGGTGGCCTTCCCCGCAACGTTGTGCTCTGCCTAGCCGTGAGTCTAACGCCATGCCAGCGTCGCGCGGACGCGACCACAGCAGCTTGCGCGCGACCTCCGGGCGCTTGGTCCATATCAGCGTCCGCCGGGAGCGTATCCCAACCGGGTGCTTCTGGCCACCGTCCTCTCTCGTGGCCGACTGTCAGGTCATTACCATCTCTGTACACCCGGGCGCTGGCTACCTCATCGTCGCTGATCCGATCGAATCCGGCCCGTCCGACCCGTTAAGCAGACTACGGTCTCACGGGCGTGCGGCCGCATCACGCTGCTGCATGGTCGTTCGGTGCCACGAGCTTCTCGAGCAATCCCGTGCGGCGGGGCGGGCGCTTCTGGCAGGCCGCGCGCACAGCCGCGTCATCGGCCGCGATCAGTATCTTTGATCGTGCTCGGGTCACGCCCGTATAAAGCAACTCGGGCCCGACGAGCTCGTGAGCCTGGGGGGGCAGCACCAGAAGTACCGACTCGAATTCGCTTCCCTGCGAGCGGTGCACCGTCATCGCCCAGGCCGTGTCATGGCTGGGCAGTGCCGCCAGCGGAACGCTGCGGGGTTCCTGGCGGCCGGCAAACCACGCCATGACCCCGCTCCCATCTTGCCGGTTCATCAGCACGCCGACGTCGCCGTTGAAGAGTCCGCTGTGGGGGTCGTTGGCCGTCACCAGTACGGGGCGACCGTGGGCCCATTCGCCGGCGGGTCGTCCCTCGCGACGGAGCCTCGCCTCGACCCGGGAATTGATGCCTTCGACGCCATAGCGGCCCCGCCGCAGGGCGCACAGAATACGCACGCGCGCCAGAGCGGCCAGAGCCTTGCCGGGCTCCGGTGCCCGGACCACCTCCATGATCTGCGGCCAGACGCGGCCCAGGGCGTCGTCTGCCTGCAGAGACGCGTAGGGGGCCAGTTCCTCTCGGTACTCGGCGTTGGCCAGGGTCTCAACAGCCGCGTCGCCATCGTACCGGCGCACTGCGGCCGCGAGGCGGCTGATGCCCGGGTGTGACTCGAACCGGTAATTTCGGTCCAG
The DNA here is from genome assembly GCA_965206975.1 of Longimicrobiales bacterium. GTDB lineage: Bacteria > Gemmatimonadota > Gemmatimonadetes > Longimicrobiales > Gaopeijiaceae > JAAXGI01. The sequence goes on from OZ242253.1 coordinate 1,973,605, forward strand.
TTCGACGTGGCAGTTGTTCAAGGCCCCGCCCTCGGCCGCTACGATCATGTCGGCCAGCACGCGACCAGGCTGCACGCTTTCCAGCTGGCGATGGTCGCCGAGCACGATGAGGCGGGCGCCGCGTCCCAGAGCGGACAGCAGCCGGTCCCACAGGACGAGATCCAGCATCGACGCCTCGTCGACGACCACCAGGTCAGCGGGCAAGGGGTTTCCGGCATGGAACCGGCAGCGGTCGGTGCGCGGATTCCAGCCGAGGAGCCGGTGCAGGGTGCGTGCCTGGCCCGCGGCCCGCTCCAGCTGGGGACGGACACGTGCCAGCGGTCCGTCGAGTGTCTTGGCCGCCTCGCCGATGGCTTCGCCCAGCCGGGCGGCGGCCTTCCCAGTGGGTGCCGCCAGCGCGACGCGGATTCCCGTGTCGCGGTTGGCCAGCAGGGCCAGCAGGCGCGCCGCCGTGGTGGTCTTGCCCGTTCCGGGCCCACCGGTCACCAGCGCGAGGGTCCGCCCGAGGCCCAGCTCCGCCGCGCGCCGCTGGGCCGATTGTGGGTCGGGAAAGAGCTGCGCGAGATCGTCAGCAGCATCAGGGGCTGTAGGACCGGGGGGTGGGCCTGCGACGGGAACGTCCTCGTGGGCCAGCTCCCTCAGTCTGGCGGCCACGCGAGTCTCGGCCTGGTCGAGCCGCCAGGACTGGAGCCGCGTGCCGCGTAGGACCAGTGGGGCCGGACAGGTGCCGTCGCTGCCGTCCGTGACGGCGGCGCTGGGTGCCAGCAGTCCGGCTTCTTCGTCGCTCAGCTCGATCGAGGTGTGACCGGCGGCCCACGCGGTGAAGAAGCGCTCGAGCGCTGGTGTGGCTGCGTCGGGGAGGCCCCACCGGCGCTTTAACATCCGCACGGCGGCCCGGCTCATGTCGGCACTTCGCGGCCAGGGCTCAAGAACAGATGGTCGAGCTCGTCCAGCAACGGTTCAGGCGGGGTCATCTCGAGCACGCCCTGGCTCGTCCCTGGGAGCACACCGCGCAAGAAGAGGAGGCTGCCTGACACGGCCGCCTGCAAACCGGAGTCGTAGAGCTGCAGGTAGCGGCGGAGAGCCACCAGGTACAGATGGATCTGCAGGACGTAGTGCTGCCCGGCTGCGCATCGCCACATAGCCTGCCGGCCGTAGTCGGCGTAGCGCGGTCCCAGGTAGTTGCTCTTCCAGTCCACGACGCCCCAGCGGCGATTGGCCCGCACCAGGCGGTCGATATATCCGGTCAGCATACCCGACACCGCCTGGCCTGGCAGGCCAGCCAGATCCTGAGCGTACCGGCGTTCGTCTGCGTTGCGGGCGTGACGGGTGAAAATGTCCGACAGCACCTGGCCGGTGATGCCGGCCCGGCCCAGCGGCAGCAGGAACTCCCACTCAGACAGCTTCTTGTCCGAGGCAGCCGTGTCGAGGCCGGCATCCAGGCTGGCGAGGCGGGCCGTCTTCAGCGCGTCGAGTGTTTGCCGCAGTGCATCCACGGCCTCGGCGGAATAGAGTCGGTGCCGTCGTAAGCCACGGTCCACCAACGCCGCGGTGTCCTCCTGAAAATCCCAGTGCTCCAGTAGCTCGTGGAGGCAATTTCCGGCGTGGGCTCCGCGGGCAAAGGCTGCCAGCGGCACGTCGGCGTCCATGGCGCCGGTGACCGAACCGGTGGCACCGGCGTCCTCGGGTTCCACGGCTATATCGCGACGTTCCTGGTCTTCGGGGCGCCCGTGGGCCAGCTGCGAGAAGCTGGTGACGTGCCAGGCATCGAGATCGAGCGCGGGGGCGAGACGCGCCTCGATGGCGACGTCGCGATGGTCACCGGCAGTCCAGGCCGTCCCGGTGGGCGAGGGCGGGGCAGACACGGTGATCGCGTCCGGACACGCCGCCTGCAGGCGGCGCAGGGTGTCGCCGTGCTCGCATGCCGAGGGATCCCTTTTCCGCCGGGCAATGGCCGCGTACCAGTCTTCCAGGTTGTCGACGTGTTCGTCGGCCCGGAGCAGCCAGTCGAGTGAGGTCGGGGGCAGGGCAGCCCTTGCGGTGTAGCCTAGGGGCCCGGCGAATAGCGTCACGCGGCGCCGGGCGCGGGTCAGCGCCACGTAGGCCAGGCGCACGTCTTCCAGCAGGCGCTCGGCCGTGCAGGCGCGGTGCTCCACCCGGTTGTCCCGCTGCGCGCCGTCCGCGAGAACCCAGCCATCGTCTAGGCGTGCGAGTAGACGGTCGGTGACACGGGCATCCTTGAGCACCGACCACAGGTAAGGGCAAAACACGAAGTCGAATTCAAGTCCCTTGGCCCGGTGTACGGTCACCACCTGCACGGCATCGCCGTCTGCTTCGAGCCGAAGCAGGCGCTCATCCGATGAGCTGCCCTCCGACACTCTCTCGCCTTCGAACCACTGCAACAGCTTGTCAGGAGAGCGCAGGCCCGCGGCTTCGCGGGCCTGCAGCAGTTCCACCAGATGCCTCAGGTCGGTGAGGTGCCGCTCGCCGAAGGGAGCACGGGCGAGGCGCAGGGTGGCCTCGGAACGGGCTTCCATCCTGGTCATGAGTGCGGCGATCCCCCGTTGATGCCACAGGTCGTTCCATTCCGAGAAGCTGGCCAGCCACTCTTCCGCCTCCGCGTTCGTGAGCGCTGCCAGCATGGCCGAGTTGTACCCGAACAGGCGGGTTGCCATGGCCGCCCGCCGCCACCCGGGATGAGCCGGAAGGAGCACTGCCTTCAGAATGAACGCGAGGTCGGACGCCATCGTACTGCGCATGACGTCCCCGTCGTCGCGGACCACGGCCGGCACCCTCCGCGCGCGAAGCGCCTCGTAGACCAGCCGGGCTTCGCGATTCGTGCGGGTCAGCACGGCCACATGCGAGGGAGCGACGTGTTCCGCACCGGCTCCCAGCGGTCGGCCCAGCAGATCCACGATGGCCGTTGCGACGCAGGCGGCGGTGCGTTCTCGCCGCGGCCCGGCATGAGTCCAGCTTTCGGTGTCGGTGTTGGGTAGGGCCCAAGCGACCAGCCGGCCCTTCCCGTCATCCGGCAGGGGCAGGTCTTCGTCCTGGCGGGCCGATGTTGCCTCGGGATAGGCCAGCTCGGGGGTGCCGAAGGCGGGGTGGCGTCCGAACAGGGTGTTGAGCGCCGTCACGAGGCTGGGGGACGACCGGTAGGTCGTGGCCAGACTGCTGATCCGCGCGCCGTCCGCCGGCCGGGCGGAGAGGTACGCATTGAGGTCTCCGCCGCGAAAACTGTAGATCGCCTGCTTCGGGTCACCCACCAGGACGAGCCGCCCGGGCCCCGGCCCGCGATCGAAGACGGCCCTGAAGATCTCCAACTGCTGCTGGTCGGTGTCCTGACTCTCGTCAATCAGGCCCACCTTCCACTTGTCCGACAGGCGCTCGGCGAGGGCCTCTCGGTTGGGCCCCGCGCAGAGCGCGCGATGCAGGTGCTGGATCAGTCCGTCGTAGGTGACGGCGTTGTTGCGGCGGAGGCTGCGCTCGTATCGTTTGCCAGCGGCCTCAAGCAGGTGCGCCAGCCATGCCCAGCCCGTGGCACGGATGCTTGCCTCCACCGCCGAGGCTCCGGCCACGATCGGCAAGGCGCCCGCCTCGTCCGAGGCGGCCTTGCCCTCCCGACCCCTCCGGCGAAACCAGGATTTCGCACCCGCCAGTCTCCCCGCGACCCGAAAGGTCTCCACCGAGGGCTGCTCCGGGTCCAGCGTCTCCAGCTCCGCATGCCAGGCGTCCAAACTCGCCACGGAATCCGCGCCCGGGTTCGTGTTCGAATCATTCAAGCTCACGTTCTCCCGGCCGGCGATCTCCTGCAGTCGACGGATGTCGGCGCGGGCCCCCTTGACGGCTTCGAGCGACTGCGCAAGCTGGTCGCGCGCGTCCTGCAGCGAGAGCGGCTCCGGGTCCATGCGGGTGGACGGTCGCTGGGTCAACGACTGCCAGGCCTTCAGATCGTTCTCCACCGACCACTTCCCGTGGGCCGCCACCGAGGCCAGCAACGAATCGGCGGCGAGATCGGCCCGCCACGTATCTTCGACAGCATCCGACTTCAGCTCGCCCGGGTCCGGCAGGACCTCGAACCCGGCGGGTACGCCGCACAAGAACCCCTCGGACCCGAGCACTTGGTTGCAGAAGGAATGGATGGTCGACACCGCGAGTTGGTCGCTTTCATCGAGCGCCAGACGCAGACGGACCACCGCCGCGCTCCACTCGGGGGGAGGGAGGGCGCCAAGGCGGTCCAGCAGCAGACGAATGCCCTGCTCGTTCTCGGCGGGCTGGGTACCCGCCTCGGCATGCCCGACCAGGGCCGCCAGCGGGCGGCGGGTCCGCTCACCCAGTTCGCGGGCAGCGTCCTCGGTGAATGTGACGAGCAGCACGTCGCCGATGCCGCTGACGACCCCGTCCACCAAGAGGCGAGGTACCAGGTGCGAGATAGTCCAGGTCTTCCCTGTCCCCGCGCTGGCTTCAATGACCGACAAGCCGGCCGGCACGTCGGTGGTGCGAAGGTCGAAATTAGCCACCCGAGGCCTCGTTCCGAGCCGGGGTCGCCGGGGTCGCGAACCAGGCTTCCACCGGTCCGAAGACCTCGGCCGCCAGGCGCCGCCACTCGCCGAAGGTCTCCTCTACGAAGGGGTCCCGGTCGCGCCACGCCAGCTGTGCGGAGGGACTGTCGCCTTCACCGGGTGGGCCTTGGCGTTGCGGACGCCAAGCCTGGATGGCCTTCTCCGTTTCGTCGCGGCCACGTTCGCCCGCGTCAAACACCGCGAAGCTGGTCTTAGGCCCGAACGGCAACGGACGCCGCCGTGCCTGTTCACACAGGTCGAGCAGATGGTCGAGCGCGGCTCGCGCCCGGTCCGGGGCCATCGGCGGTCGCCGGTCGACCCTGACACGCTCCCCGTCCTTTGAGACCAAAAGGGTGTCCCCGCGCATCCCGCAGGCGGCGGCAAAGGTCGCGCGAGCCCAGACGTCGAGACGGTGATGGGGAGCGGTCTTCAGTCTGGTGGGCCGGACCAGCACGTGCAGGCGGCCGTCAGGGGTGACGGAGATGTTGCCGGCAACCTGCGGGCACCCTTCCCGGTGGTAGACCAGCCGCTTAGGCTGCAGCTGGCCACCCGCCTCTTTCAGGGCGCACCGGGCCAGGAACTCGGCTTCGTGCACCGTCTGTCTCGCCATCGCGGTGCCCAGCGTCCCATAGGGCATCAGACGGTTGGCCGCGAGGCGTTCTTCCAGGAACGCGGTCCGCCCCGCCAGCACGGCATCGATGACTTCGCTCTCGAGCTGCCACCGGCCCAGGCCCGCCGGGGTGGCCACCGGTTCCCGGTCCAGAGCGAACGGATCGTCCCCGTCCCGGGGCAGTACGACTCCCAGGGATCCCAGCCACGCCGACCAGGGATCCTTGAGGATCCGGATCATCTCGTGTAACTCGAGGTCGGCCGACAGGACCTCTTCGGGCGGCTCGTATACGCCGGCCTGGAATGGCGCGGCCTCATCCTGCCGCTGCCGGAACGCGCGGGCAATCTCGAGGTGGCCGGTGTCGAACGAGGCGCGCGGGCCGGTATAGCAGGCAGCGTTGAACGGCTGGAGCGGGTGGTCTTCGATCAGCTCCCGGTACGCGGCCTCCCGGGTGTCGGGCCTGTCGGAGACGGTCGAAGCAGCCACCCGCAGGAATTCATCGACGCAGGCCGAGAGAGGCTCTTCCTTGTTGCTCCGGATGTTGCGGGCCGTGGCCGTCATGATCACGCGGTCGTCGGCCGCCAGGAGGGCGTCGAGAAACAGTTGGCGGTCTTCGAGCACCGGGTCCCGGTCCCCGCGCCGCGGCGATGCGGCCAGCAGATCCCAGGCGGGCGCCCGGGCCCGGCGCGGGAAGGCGGAATCGTGGAGGCCCATCACCGCCAGCACACGGCAGGGGATCGCGCGCATCGGCTTGAACCCGCCCATGGCCATGGCCCCGCCGACCCTGGACACCGTGCGAACCTCGTCCTGCGCCGCCCGATCCAACCAAACGGCCACGTCGCCGGCGTCCATCTCCACGTCGCACGCATGTTCCGTCTCGGCGGCACGGAGCTGCCCGATCAGATCCACGGCCGCCAGCGAGTCGAACCGACCGTCGCCGGCAGCCAGCACCTGGTCCAGCGCCTGGTCCAGGCGGGCGGCCCACTGGCCGGGGCTGGCTGCAAGTTGCCAGTCTTCCAGTAGGTGGACGAGGCCGTCCAGCCAGTCCAGCGACGCGCTCATCGCCGCCGGGTCGCCGCCCAGGTCGCCCGACACGGGGAGGGCAGGGCGGTCGCGCTCGTCCGACGAGATCTCCGCGTCACCCAGCCACAAGCCCGCCAGCAATCGGTCCAGCCCCTCGCGCCAGGTGCCCGTGGCCTGGTCGCCGGCGTCCATCGACTGGCGATGGGCCGCGCTCAGGCCCCAGGTGATTCCCGAGGCGCGCAGGCGATCGGCGAGCAGCTGCGGGTCGGTGTCCAGCAGCTCGAGGCAGGTGGCGACGGCGGGCAGCTCCAGCAGGGCCAGGCCCTCGCTCAGCGGCGCGCGGCCGGCCGCCAGGTGAAGCATCACCTGAATGCCTCGCACGAGGGGGTCGCTCCGGTCGAGATGCCGCTCCGCCAGGCGGAGCGGCAACGAGGGCTCGCCTTCCCCCAGGATCGCCTCGGCCAGAGGGCCGTAGGTGTCCAGGTCGGGGGCCAGAATCAAGACCTCCCTCGCGGTCAGGCCGGGCAGGGCTCCGAAGGCGTCCAGTAGTTCATCGCGCAGTACTTCCACCTCGCGCCGGGCACTATGGCAGCGATGCACGCGTACGGAGCGGTCCGGCCCGAGCGGTGCGGCCGTTCCACCATCACCCGGCTGGCGCGCCGCGCGAATATCCGCCTGCAGACGGGCCAGCAATGTGTTCGACCGGGGTTCGGGGAGTTCGATGACGTCGTACTCCTGGCCTTCGGTGACGAGTGCCTCCTCGAAGCTGCGAAAGCTGTCGACGGCTTGCTTGCCGAGGTGGGACAGCAGAGGGTGCCCTTCCCAGGCGAGGTCCACTTCCTCTCCCGCCCGCATCTGCGTGCGGCCAGCGCGCATGTCACCCAGGTATTTGGTCGATGGCAGGAGGGCGCGCAGGCAGACCCTCGTTCTCGTTGCCAGCGCACGCAGCAGCGGTAGGAGGGTCGGGGGCAGGGGGCCGGTGGCGAGTACTTCCAGCGAGGCCGGCAGCTCGCCGTCGCCAGCGTGAAGTCGGTTAACGAGGTCGCGCAGACGCACGGCCGGATGGGGGTGGTCGGCCAGCCCCTCGGAGAGACGCCGCCACAGCTCCCGTTGCCAGGCCTCGTCCTCTCGGGCGGACTCAGGCAGGGCATCCCATGCGCCGTCCCGGTCCCAGGCGGCAATCATCTCCGGTCTGAAATACAGATACTGGTCGAAGCGGTCAGCCATTTCGCCGGCTAGAGCTTGCCGCGCCCGGGCGTCTGCACACGCCGCCCGAAGGCGTGGGGCGCTCCCTTCATCGACCATGGTCGCCAAGAGCGGTAGGAGTCGCCACGCCAAGCCCTGCGGGTGCCAGGAGGGATGGACCGGGTCCAAACCGACCAACCGGGCCATGTGTTCGATGAAGGCGCCAGGCAGCAGGAAGACAACGCCCATCGCCACCCCGTGACGCCGGGCCAGCACAGCCTTCGTGCGTTCCACCAGGGGCAGCGACGGCATCAGCACGGGCACCACCACGCCGGCGCCACTCCGCGGTCGGCCCAGCGAGTCGACCAGGTCGTCGAGTAGCAGCGTCGCATCAGGTGCGTATTTCAGTTCCAGGGCCATGGCTGCGTGCAATTCAGGTGATGGTGACGGACCGCTGCCCTCCGGGAAACACAGTTCTCGAAAGCTGTGATAGGAGTCAGCCAACGTCCGGTCAATGGGTGGACGCGTCAGAAATCAGGAGAGTTCATTCATCCCTCCGGATCGACGGCGGAGCTGTCATCAATCATCGGGAGGTTCTCCGCAAGGATGAGGACGGAAGAAGCCTCGAGGCGCTCCAGCAGGAGCTCGTCCGCTCCGTCGAGGAGTACAAGACGGTGAGGACCCACACGGGGAGGTGGTGCTTCGGCAAGACCCCGATGCACACCCTCCATCACGAGCTATGCGAGGAGAATGACGGCCACCAGGACGAGGTCCAGCGCGGCCGTGACCCCAAAGGCGAGTGCCATCTGGAAACGCGCCAACGGCGTCTCCGGGGTGCCGAGATACAACGCGCCCACATTCGCCAGGAAGAAGAGTGCCCACGTCCACACGGTAGTACCCTCGATCCCGTCGGCGGCCAGGAGTGCCCGGAGTTGTTCCGCCGTCGCCGCTGGCAGGATCACAGCGGGCAGCCAGGGGAGCAGTTTGCGGAGGCGGCCGCGGACGCTCAGCCATGCAAGCCCGGTCATTGGCGAAAGTCACTCCAGTCCTGATGTGGCGGGAATACCACGCTCGGGCGAGGTGGTTGTATGAGGCAAGGCAGCGACGCGGGGTTGTCCACAGAGCTAGCCCACCAAGTATGAGGGGTCAATTCCACTGCCGACATATCACAGCATCGGAAGCCTGGTGGCGCAAGGCAGCCCCACCGCCACGCTCCGGGCACTTGCTTGTCCCAGAGCGTCATCCGTACCCCCACTTGCGCCCGCCAGGTATCCCCCAGCCCGCTCTGGATCATGCCGTCGAAGTTCAAGAGCAGCGATCCGTGGGCGGTGTCGAGGAAGTTGTCCTCAGCACCCGTAGCGCCACCTTGCTTCCCGGAGTGAACCTTCATGCTGCTTGGTGGCGTTCCCCGGTCTTCCAGCGCTTCTCTACTCGGGCTTGCGGGCAAGCACGAAGTACATCGGCGTGAAGATGCCTAGCCGGCCGGATTCCACCATCGCTGCGGCGCACATGTCCAGAAGCCTGGCCACATGCAGAGTGCCCTTGGGGACTATTCTGAGCGCTTCCAGCACTCGTAGCGTACCGTGCGTTGCCATGCGCCCCGCTGGCGATCTCCGAAATCCGGCCAGGGACAATCGGGATCCCACTAGGGGCTGGTACCAAGGAACGCCTGGTCCGGGATTCTCGGACAGGTCTCGTGCTTCCAATAACTCGAATCCGACCTGCCGGAGGGCATCGTCGACCTGGTGCGGGTAGGCGATATCCGGCAAGGCACCGCCGACCTCGAGGTTGGTCTTGATCTTCCGGTGACGGGCATTTTCAGGATCGAAGCGATTGGTAAGGCAATAGTCGTATGCCGCGAAGCAGCCTCCAGGCCTGAGCACCCGGAACACCTCTCCGTAGGCGCCGGCCTTGTCCGGGGCATGGACCGTGGCCTCGATCGCATAAGCGGCGTCGAATGAATTGTCCGAAGCATCCATCTTCATGAAGTCGGACTCAAGGAACTCGGCCAGACGACCGAGGCCCGCCTCGTCGGTCAGCTTCCGGGCTCTTTCCAGTTGGTATCCATTGTTGTTCACCCCGACTACGGTTGCTCCCGAAAAGCGGGCAATCTCACGCAACGGCCCGCCTATCCCGCAACCTAGGTCCACCACTCGCATGCCCGGACGCAGACAGAGCCTGTGGCCAGGTAGTGTTCATGGCGAGCGAGTGACGCGGAAAAGCTTTCATTCGGAGCCCGCGGCGCAAAGTGGAACGACTCGCCCCAGCCCCACTCGTATAAATCCGTGACCAGATCGTAGTATTGGTTGGTGAGGCTCTCGTAGTCCGTCGTCCTCTGGCCCGGACTTTCCGGTACGTTGCCGCTGTAGACGCGTTCGTAACTGCTGACTGTCGATGCAACCGCATCTCGGTCAAGCGCGTCCTTCAGGACGCTTGTCAGGGTTTTGGGCACGGTGCGGCGCAAATGAGAGGGAAGCCCTGCAGGGAATCTCCGAATAGTCGTATTTCGTTCCAAGTGAAGTCAACCGGGATCCTGCAGGGCTAGCTGAAACGGGGGACTTGAGGGTGTGGATCGGAGCGGATCGGACGCTAAGGCGGATGGGGAGGCCCACTACATCCCCCCGGGGCCCGTCCAGGCCCCCACAGCCTCCGGTCTTGCTCCCCGTCCCCCCGTCCGTCCAGCACCGCCGCGACCGCCCAAAACCACACCGTCGAGCTGCCTCAACTCCGTCCGGCAGCCCCCGTCTGCGTCAACTTCCGCTCCGATCCGGTCCTCCACGGTTCTCGGTCGTCATGGTTCAGGCGCTGAGCGATGCAGCCAGTGTCGTTCCGCAGGTTCAGGACGCGATGAGGGCCGTCGATCCCGACCTCCCCTTATACGGCACGATGACCATGGACCAACTCATGGCGGCCATACAAAATTACACAGAAGTGGCCGTCGGGAATGTCTCACTTCGGGTGTTTGACGGAGCGATGGCTGGATCCCGGCTTCCGGGTGCCCAGGAGGGACTTGGGCGGAGTTGATACGTTGGCGTCTTCACTGAGCGGTGGAGGCGTAATGATCGGGAGAGAGACGCGGGTGTTGTTGCGGCACTATTTGGAGGAGGGGATGAGCAAGGCCGCGATCGCGCGGCAGCTCGGTGTCAACCGGCGAACGGTGCACCGCTGGATCGCGGTGGGACAGCTGGACCGGGAGTTGGACGGCGAGGCCGTAAGATACGGGCCGAGGCGCGGGCGGTCCTCGAAGCTTGATCCGTACAAAGGGATCATCAACGTCCGTCTGGCCGAGTATCCCGAGCTCAGTGCCGCCCGGCTGTTCGACGAGGTTCGGGCGGCGGGCTATCCGGGCGGCTACGGTCAGGTGAAGCGGTACGTCCGCGAGGTTCAGCCCCGGGCTCCGGAGGAGCCGGTGCGGCGGTTCGAGACGCCGCCGGGCCACCAGGCGCAGGTGGACTTCGCGGAGTTCCGGCTGCCGTGGGGCAAACGGCACGCGCTGATCGTGGTGCTGGGCTACTCGCGCTACATGTGGCTCCGGTACTACGAGCGGCAGACGATGGCCGTAGTGATGCGGGGGCTGGAGTCGGCCTTCCGGTCCTTCGGCGGCGTGCCCTCGGAGCTTCTGTTCGACCAAATGAAGGCCGTGGTCCTCGGCGACCGGCGCGACGAGGGCGGGCGGTTGGCCGAGAACCCGGAGTTCCTGCGCTTCAGCATGCACTGGGGCTTCCGCATCCGGGCGTGCCGCCCGTACCGGGCCCAGACCAAGGGCAAGGTGGAACGCCTGGTCAGCTACATCCGCAAGAACTTCTTCTACGGCCGCAGCTTCGCGTCGGACGACGATCTGAACGCCCAGGTCGTGCAGTGGCTCGACACCGTGGCGAACGTCCGGATCCACGGGACCCTGAAGGAGCGTCCGGCTCGGAGGTTCGAGGCGGAGCGGCCTCGTCTGATGCCGTTGGCCCCTTGGACTTACCGTCCAGTGGCCCCCCGGCCCGTGGAGGCGGCGCCGGACCGGGCTGCCGAGTCGGTGGCCCTTCCGCTCGTGGACGTCGAGCACCGCCCGCTGGCCGAGTACGCCCGGATCGCGGGAGGCGGGTCGTGAGACCTCCGTCGCGCCGGGAACGCATCGCCGCCCAGCTCGCCGACCTCAAGATGCCGGGCGCCCTGGAAGCGCTGGACGAGATCCTCGCCGGAGTCGAAGGCGGCGGGACGACCGCCGCGGAAGCGATCGAGCGCCTGCTGGCGGCTCAGATCGCTCTGCGCAACAGCCGCCGCCTCGAGGCGGCGATGCGCTCCAGCCGGCTGCCGTGCGTGAGGACCCTGGCAGACTTCGACTTCGCCTTCCAGCCCTCGGTCAAGCGGGAGCAGATCGACTCGCTGCACGAGCTCGGGTTCCTCGAGCGCAAGGAGAACGTCGTCTTCCTCGGCCCGCCTGATCCAACGACATACTGCACCACCTCGCTATGTGCTTGTGTTGTCGACCGTTAACTGATTCACGTCCACAGTTCGCGGCCGAGTTTGTCCTCTCTTTACTGTGTCGACGTAGTTCCGCACGTCTCTGCTCTCCAGGTCATCCGCCTCGATGATCCAGGGGGCATAGGGCACCACCTGGCGACCAGGCAGGATCTGAAGTCGGATCAACCTCCTCACGGTGGTGGGGCTAACGCCCAACGTCGCCGCCGCTTGCTCCATCGTAACGATTCCAGTCCGCTCAGGGGCGCTTCTATCATGGACCGGGATTCCGTTACGGTTGCGGAGCGAGACCACGCGACTCGTGATCCAGGTGTTGCCTCTCCCGGTGCGCAGTCCCAACCGATTGAGGACCCGTGTGATCTGTCCATCGGGAAGAAGTGGCGCAAGTTCCCTTACCAGATCGACCACCGTGCGAGCGGTCCGGTACCGATGCTCGCCGGTACGGCGCTTTCGGAGCTGGAGTTGGCTGTGCTGGCCTCCCGCCCATCGGATCACGAGGTCGATCTGTGCACGCTCGTCGTCCACCTCGACGAGGATCTCCTCGATGAGTGTGCGCACGATCCGCTTCTTCAGCCGTAGATCGGCGCTCGGATGGTTCCACACTCGAGGCAGCTCGTCCGCCAGGCGGGTCAGAGCCTCTCGGTCGACCGCAGCCTGGGTGTGCCGAGCCTTCTCCTCCAACCCAACCCGCTCCCGCTCAAGCTCGCTCACAGTGGCCAGTGCGTCGTTCCACCGATATTCCAGCTCAGCGGCCACCAGGCGGTTCTCGGGATCGACGACATCGTACTGCCGGCGGGCCCGCTCGGCTTCGTACCGCGCCTGCTGCAGCTTCAGTTCGAACAGCTCCCGGCGCTCTACCGCCTGGGCTTCTGCCTGACTTTGTGCTTCCAGGGCTGCCTCCGCCGCTCCCGGCTCCAGGATCGCGAGGACCGCTGCCTCGACGGCGCGGTCCACCGCGAGTCCTCCGAACGACAGACACGGTCCCGTCCCATGGTTCACCGATGCGCCGCGGCAGGCATAGCGGGGCACCCGGCCGTCCTTTCCCGAGTAGGCGACGTGCAACCGGCGTCCGCAACGCCGGCACCGGAGCAGCCCCGCGACCAGGGCAGGCCCGTGCCGGGGTGTCCCCCGGCTCATCAGTCCTTTCCTTTGAGTGTTCTCCGCGATCTGTCGCTGCGTGTTCTGGAAGTGGTCCCAGCTCACGTAGCCCTCATGATGGTCAGGGATCAACACCCGCCACTCACTTTGCGGAAGACGCAGGCCCGGGCGCCTCACTGCCCGTCCACCCTCAACCGCGGTCCGCGTCCGGGTTCGCCCGTAAGCGTACGCTCCTCCGTAGATCGGGTTCGTGAGAACGTTGCGTATCGTGTTGTAGACCGGAAGCTTCCAGATCACCCCTCGGCCGAAGGGACCGTACTCGACGGCCGGTAGCTCCACGCCCTCGCTCCGGAACCAGAGGAGCACCTGCCGGATGCTTCCCATCTCTTCGAACTTCCGGAACACGAGCCCGATCATCTCCTGGATCCGCCGATCGGGATCCCGCTCGCAGCGGTTGTCCCGTGTTCGGATGTAGCCGATGGGCACCGTGGTGTAGAACTCGCCCCGTTCGGCCTTCTGCCGGATCGCGGCCAGAGAGCGCTGCCGAAGCATCCCGAGCTCCCACTCGCTCATCGTGCCTTTCAGCCCCAGGAGTAGCCGATCGTTGGACTCTCGGGGATCGTAGATGCCTTCAGCGTCGACGATCAGGGTCCGCGTCAACCCACAGAGATCCACGAGGTGCGACCAGTCGCGGTTGTTTCTGGCCAGGCGCGAAGCCTCGAGTGCGAACACGCCCCCGACCTGCTCCAGGCACACGGCTGAGACCAAGCGCTCGAACCCGGGTCGAGCCACACGGCCCGAGCCTGACCGTCCAAGGTCCTCGTCCACAACCTCCACCCGCCGGAAGCCCAGGGTTCTCGCCCGATCCGTGAGGCCATACTGGCGTCTCCGGCTCTCCAGGTTCTCCAGAACCTGGGTCGGCGTGGACTGCCGAACGTAGACATACGCGGCCCGCTCCAGATGGGCTCGACTTAGCTTCGCCGGCATCATGACCGGCCTTCCTCCTCTGTCGTCTCGGTCGCTATGAGCTCGAGCAGACGAACCCATAACTCCAGCACCTTCGCCCTTGCTTCCGGCGGCAGGGTGTCCCATCGAACCGGTCCAGATCCCAACGGCAGCGATCGCTGCAGCTTCATCATTGCTAATCTCCCGCTGAGGGTGGGGAAGGCACCACAGCAGGATCATCGAGTAGGTCCGAGGCGTCCAACAGACGGCGGAGCGACTCAAGCGCCCGCACGCTCAAGACCGGGCGCTCCACAGCCGTGCCGTCAAGCGCCGCATCGGCTTCCGCCATCCACACCGGCACCTCCGTCTTCGTGCCGTCAGGAAGCGTCACGACATAGCTGGCCCGCCCGCCACGGTCCCGGCAGCCGGTGACTAGAAGCTCAGTATCAACCAGCGGATGCCACGGATACCGGATGCGGATCGTCGATTTGTGAGTAGTGTGTCGGGGGCCCGCCGGGCGTCGGCAAGACGCACCTCGCGATCAGTCTGGCGATCACCGCGGCCGAAAGCGGCCGCAAGATCTACTTCGGCACCCTGACCGACCTGGTGAACTCCCTGGAGGAAGCCAAAGCCGCGGGCCGGCTCGAGCGCCGCCTGAAGACGCTGACCCATCCAGCGCTTCTGGTCGTCGACGAGATCGGCTACCTGCCGGTGACCCAGAGCGGCGCGGTCCTCTTCTTCCAGCTCGTCAACCGCCGCTACGAGCGTGCCTCCACGGTCCTGACCTCCAACAAGGGCTTCGAGGAGTGGGGCCGGATCCTCGGCGACGAGGTGATGGCCGCCGCCCTCCTGGACCGCCTGCTCCACCGCTGCCACATGGTCAACATCCGGGGCAACAGCTACCGGATGCGGCGCCACGCTGAGCTCTCGAAGGCGATCCATCCACTGGGGACCCCAATAACCCCCGCATCCTCTGCCCGGCAGGCCGCGTCATGAGAGCCTCCCGGCTCCCCGACAGCCGCCCCGCTCCGGTCGCTACGCTCCCTCCCCGGGGCGGCTCGGAAAGTGAGACATTTTCCATGGCCCAAAGTGGGACATTTTCAACGGCCGTTGACACTTGTTGGCGCGCGCTGGCCGTTCCGCATGGTGGGGCTGATGCTCTCCCTCTTTGCGGGGATCGCGCTCATCCTGTCCGCGGTCGGGCTCTATTCCGTCGCCGCCTTCTCGGTCGCCCAAAAGGACCCGGGAGATCGGAATCCGGGTCGCGCTCGGCGCCGAGCCGAGGCAGATGTCTTGGCTGTCCCTCAGAAGGCCCTTGGGGTATCTGGCCATCGGACTTCCGGCGGGGATCCTAGGAGCGCCCCTGGGGGTGGGTCAACTGCTACAGAGCATCCTCATCCAGATCAGCCCGGCGGATCCGTTGACGCTCGCCGGCATCGTCCTGCTGCTCGCGGTCGTAAGTCTCGTGGCCTGCCTGATCCTGGCCCAGCGAGCGGCACGCCTCGATTCGATGGTCGCGCTCCGGATCGAGTAGGGCCTGAATTCACGACTGGCCCCGTTGGTGCACGGGAAGGTCGCGTGTGCCAATGGACCCAGTCATCAACACTCCCGCAGGATCTCTCGGTCCAGGCACGGATCCGCAGCCCCTTCAGCCTCCGATTCTCTTCGCGGAGCTGCCTCCGCTCCCCGGAGTTCCGGCACCCCCCAAGCCCTGCCTACTTCCCCGTCCACCGCTAAGACGTTGCGGGCCGTGCCATCGCGAGTCGAGGTTGCTCCGCGGGTGCGCGCCCGTACTGAAGCGTGGCTAGAGCGGGCACGATCAGCATCAACACGCCGGTCGCAAACACGATCCCAAAGCCGAGGGCCGCGGCCATTGGAATGAGGAACTGCGCCTGTAGGCTCCGCTCGAACACGAGCGGAGCCACGCCGAGAAATGTTGTCAGCGACGTTAGCATGATCGGCCGGAAGCGTGCCTTCGCACCTCCGACGATCGCCTCTCGGGGTTCCACACCACCGCGAATGCGCTCGTTGATAAAATCCATCATCACGAGTGAGTCGTTCACTACGACCCCACTCAGTCCGATGATCCCGAACATCGACATGATCCCCACGCTCAGACCTAGAAGGAGGTGGCCAAAGACGGCACCGATGATCCCGAAGGGAATCGCCGCCATGATGATAAGCGGCTGGGTGTATGATCCGAGCGGTATGGCGAGGAGCGCGTAGATCATCAGCATGGCGAGTATGAATCCCCTCCCGAGAGCTCCGAAGGACTCGATCTGTTCTTGCTGTTCCCCGCCGAAAGAGTATGTGAGCCCCGGATGGGTATTCATGAGTTCCGGAAGAATCTCGTCGGTAAGCTGAGTGTTCACCTCGCCTGCACTGATTGCCTGCGTATTCACGTCGGCGGTGACGGCGAGGATCCGCTGCGCATCCTTGCGCTGAATCGCGGTCGGCGAGGTGCCGAACCGTACTGCGGCGACGCGGCCCAAAGGCACCTCCGCCCCCGCGGGCGTGCGGACCAGATAGCCTTCGACATCGGCGATGGCGTTGCGCTCCTCCTCGGGCAAGCGCACATAGACGCGAACATCTTCCTTGCCACGCTGGACGCGGAGGGCTTCATCTCCGAAGAATGCGGATCGAACCTGGCGAGCGAGCTGGTCGAGTGTGAGCCCGAGTGTCCGAGCCTCCGGCTTCAACTGAAGCTGGATCTCGCGAAGACCCTGATCCTGATCCGTCTGTACGTCGAACACCCCCTCGAACTCACGCAGACGATCCGCAAGGACGTTTCCTGCGACCAGGAGCTCGCCCGGATCCGGATGCGAGAGCTCGGCATGGACCGGGGCGCCGAAGTTCACGAGGTCCGCCGCGAAAGTCAGGGCTCGCGCTTCGGGCAGTATCCCGACCTCGTCGCGCCAGGCCTGCTGGAAGGAGACCGCCGCGATGTCTCTCTGCTCGGCCTCGAGGAGCTTGAACTCGACCGCGGCCACGTTGCCCTGAAGCTGAAGCGGACCTGATCCTCCGAGAGGATCGGTTGCGCTGGCACCCTCGCCAACGGTGATGTTCACGCCGGTGAGCAGCGGCTGGGCATCTTCGGCCCGGCCGGCTTCCAGACGCTCGAGGGCCCTGAAGCCCGCGGCCTCGATCACGTCGACGACCTCCCGGGTGCGCTCGCCGGGCGTGCCCTCAGGCATCTCCAGGTTGGCCGTCACGATGTCCGCTTCGACGGCCGGGAAGAACTCGACCCTGATGATGCCCGCTGGTATCATCGCGATCGAGAGCGCAACAAGAGAGAGTCCGCTCGCAATCACGATCGGCGGGTAGGTGGTTGCGAATCTGAGGGCGCGGTCCAGCGGTCCCTCGATGAACCGCCGCAAGGCCGCATTCACACCCGCCTGCAGAAGCCCGAAAAAACGCAGGACCCGGTTGTCGGATTCTTGATCCGGTGGCGGGAGGTGGGAGAGGTGGCTGGGGAGCACGAAGAGCGATTCCACCAACGACAGGGCCAACACCGAGAAGACGATGATCGGTATGGCGCTCATCATCTTGCCCATCACGCCCGGAATGAACAGCAGGGGTGAGAATGCCGCCATCGTCGTGAGGACCGCGAAGACTACCGGCGTGGTGATTCGACGGGTCCCACGAATCGCCGCGAGAAGACCGGGCACGCCCCGCTCCCGCTCGGCATAGATATTCTCCCCCACGACGATGGCGTCGTCCACGACGATTCCCACCGCGAGGATGAAAGCGAATAGCGAGAGCACGTTGATGGAGACGCCGAGCAGCATCATGATCGCCAGCGTGCCAACAAACGACACACCGATGCCGACCGCGACCCAAAGCGCGAGCCGCACCTCCAGGAACAGCGTGAGCGCCACGAGAACGAGCAGCAGCCCGATGGCCGCGTTCTTGAGCAGGAGGTTCAGCCGGTCCTGGAGAATCTCGCCGTCATTGTTCCAGACCTCGAGGTCCACTCCAGCCGGGAGGTTGGGAATGACCACGGACTCCAGATGCGCTTCGACTGCCTCGACAATCTCGAGCACCCGCTCGTCCGAGGTACGGTAGACTTCGACGAATGCCGCTCGCTCGCCCCTGTAGCGCGTAATCAAGTCGGCGTCTTCGAATCCGTCTCTGACCGTCGCGATGTCCCCCAGGCGCACGACCGTACCATTGCTCCGGCTAACGACGATGATGTCCTCGAAGTCTTGCTGATCGTAGTTCTGGCCGATGGTCCGGACGCGCACTTCCTCGTCCCGGGTTTCGATGCTGCCCGCCGAAAGGTCGAGCGAGCCCGTGCGCACGGCGTTCGAGATGTCGGAGAGGGTGAGGCCGAGGGCACGAAGCCGGCCGAGCGGTACTTCGATGGAAATCTCGTAGTCGCGGATCCCGCTCGTCTCTACGAACGAGACCTCCGGAAGCGCCGAAAGCGCGTCCTCGGTCTGGTACGCGAGTTCCTTGATCGTCCGCTCGGTGACGTCACCGTACAGCGCCAGCCGGATGACGCTTTGGCGGTTCGTCATCTCGCGGACCTCGGGTCGTTCAGCTTGGTCGGGGAACGTCTGGATCCGGTCGACCTCCGCCTTGATGTCGTCCACGGCCTGAGACACGTCGGCGCCCAGTCGGAGTGACACGATGACCGACCCGATGCCCTCCGCGGCCGTGGCCGAGATCTCGTCGACCCCCTCCACGCCCTCGACCTGCTCCTCGATCTTCCGGATGATCGATTCTTCGACCTCGTCCGGAGTCGCCCCTGGGTACGCCACCTGGATCTGTACCTGATCGAGCGAGAACTCTGGGAACACTTCTTGGACGAGACCGCCCAGCGATGCGACACCGGCGACGAGGATGAACAACATCAGGAGGTTGGCGGCCACGCCGTTGCGGGCCATGTAGGCGATGGGTCCCCGCATCTCGCCGGGTTCGGGCGGACTCACAGGCCCGTCCCTGCTTCTGTGCGAACCCTCGTTCCTTCTGTCGCCACCGATAGGCCGCTCACGATCAGCGGCTGTCCAGGGGTCAACGCACCTGTCAGGTAGACTTCTTCTTCCGAACGCTGGAGTACGCGAACGGGAATGATGGATACGAGTGTGTCTGAGCGAACAGCCCAGACCTCGTTATCGGTTCTCAGGGCCCGACGCGGAGCGACGAAGTAGCGTTCGGGCTCGACGCCCTGGATCGCGACGTCGACGAACTGGCCGACGAGGAGGGGAGGCCCGGCCGGCGACTGTGCCCCGGACATCTGTCGTCCCGGCGCAAAAGGATTCGGTACCCGCACTACCACGTTGATCGTTCGCGTGGTTTCATCCAACGCGGCTTCCGCACGGTCGACGTGGCCAGACCACGTGAAGCGGCCGGCCGAGGTATCGGTCGTCACCTCGGCGGGGACCGACCGATCGTCGTCGCCCGGACGGAGCCCCCAGAGGCCTGGGATCAACGAGGCATCCGAATCGCCGAGCGGAACCAGAATCTCGACCACATCCCCGGCGTACAGCCGTCCCACGCTTTGGCCCGCTGCAACGAACTGACCTTCGTCCACTGCTTCCTGACGCACGACGCCGTTGAAGGGAGCGGTCACCCCGGTCCGTGCGAGTGCGAGTTCTGCATCCGCAAGGACAGCCACCGCCCGCGCCCGGGAAGCTCGCGCCGCAGCCAGTTGAGGCTCGCGCAGCGTCAACGCGCTCGGACTCCCGCCAACGGCACTCGCTCGGTTCTGCTCGCGTGCTCTGAACTGGTCGTACTCCGACCGGGCGATGCGTGCCTCCTCCTCCGCCTGCAGCACCGCTACCTCCTGCGCTGCAACGTCGGCTCTCGCCTGCTCCACCCGATTCTCGAAGTCGGCTGGATCGATTTGAAATAGCAACTGTCCGCGCTGAACTCGACCACCACCCTGAAACGCCGGATCCACCCATGACACTCGACCACTGACCTGGGCTGCTACATCGACCTCGGCGCTTGGGCGCACGGATCCGCTTCCAAACACTCGGATCGGTCCGTCACCCGGTTCGGCGGCTGCCACCGTAACGAACGGGATGTTGGATGGCGGAGGCCGAAGCGGAGGATCCGGACGTGCCAGTACCATGACCGTTGCGAGAACCAGCGCTCCGGCCAGGATGCCGAGTGCCGTCAGTAGCGTTCTTGCCTTGCTCATCTCGTCCGGTTCCTTCAGCCGGTATCTGTCTGGCCAACCGCCGGTTCTGCCCAGCGCGGAGTCGGGACCCGGTCCAGCTCGGTCCAGGATCCCCCTAGCGCCCTGTGCACCGCGAGGCGAGCGAGCGCCAAGTCTCGACCCGCACCCGCGAGCGTGGACCGCACGTTGAGGAGGTTACGGAGCGCGTCGAGGTAGTCCGTGTAGCCCGCCACGCCCGAGGCGTATCGGGAGGCCTGCAAATCGAGAGATGCCTCGGCGTCCACCCGCTGGGACTCGAGGAAGGAGTATCGCTCGATCTCATTGCCAAGCTGGCTCAGCGCCGCTTCTACCTCGTGCACGGCGGTGACAACCGTGCGTCCGAACACAGCCGCCTGCTGCGCATACTGCGCCTGGGCGATATCGACATTGGCCCGGAGTCGCCCGCCCTGGAAGAGCGGTGCCGTCAGGTTCGCGGTGAGATTCCGGAACCACTGATCTACGTTGAACAAACCGGCTACCTCAGAGCTCTGAAGGCCGATCGATCCCGAGAACGAGAGCGACGGGAGGAGCTCCGCGCGACGGGCACCCCACCGGAAGCGAGCGGCATCAAGACGCTCCGCGGTGGCGAGAACATCCGGGCGCTGATACAGGAGATCCGCTGGCACGCCAGGGACAACCGTTTCCGTCGGCAATATGGGCTGTAGGGTGGGGGGGAGAAGTCCATCGAGATCGGCCCGGAAGCGACCCGTGAGGACCGCTAGGCGTCCTTCGGCATCGGTGAGGGCGCTTTCGAGCTGGGGGAGGGCGGCCTGTGTTGTCCTCAGGTCCTGACGCACCTGATACAGCTCGAATGAGGTGACGAGGCCGCGATCGTATCTCGTCTGAGTCAGCGCCTCTCGTTCAGAGAGCACGTCGACGCTCTCAGCGGCAATATCCACTCGAGCCCTCAGGTCGACGATCTCAAAATACGTGCTGATCGTCGTGGCTATCACGCCGAGCTGAGCCGCGTGGAGGTCTGCTTCGGACGCCATGAGATCGCTCCCCGCGGCGTGGGCGTCATTGCGCACGCGGCCCCAAAAATCGAGCTCGTAGGAGAAGTCGATGGAAGCGGAGTATGTCGTGAACGCGAAGCGGTCGGGCCCGAATGTCGCCGTGCTGTCCGCTGTCTCGCCCGCTAGGCCCCTGAACTGCGATCCGAATCCCGTGTTCGCCGGTGTGTTTTGTTCGGAAACCGATCCGCCCACCCCGACGACCGGGAAATAGGCGGCATTTGCCACACGGGCTTGGGCGCGAGCCTGCTGGACCCGACCGACCGCCTCTGCCAGATCGAAATTTGCAACCAGAGCGGAGTCCACGACCTGATTCAGGACTGGATCCTGAAAGGCATTCCACCAATGCGGGGTGCCTTGATCGCCTTCAGCCCGCGAAGCCTCGAAGGCGGCCGGGAGGGTACCGGCCGCTGCCGGGATTCTGAGGTCTGGTGTTAGCGAGCAGCCACTTAGGACGAGAAGGGGGAGGAGGAGGCCCGAAAACGCTTGCGGGGATCCTCCATGGATCCCGGATTTCCCTGCATCGACTCTCGCGACTATCCCGCCTGCCTTCACGTTCTTCCTCCCACGTTGATAATTAGTAAGTAAACGTTATCTTACTAATATGGCAAGGCCCCGGACAGTCACCGACGAACAGATCCTTCAGGCGGCGCGCCGCTGTTTCATTGAGGGGGGGCCGGCGGTACCACTCACTCGGATCGCTAGCGAAGTTGGGGTCTCCGCCGCTGCCATTTGCAAACGAATGGGCTCCAAGAGCGAGCTTCTGCTCAAGAGCCTTCACATCGTTGACTGGGATCCGCCTCCGCTACAGTGGCTGCTCAGCGGCCCAATCGAAGGAATGCTGAAGCCGCAATTGGTACACTCGTTGGATGGGGCCTTCTCGATGCTCTCGGCGCATTTCCCCACGCTGGTAGCACTTCGACTGAGCGACCAGCCCATGTTTCCCGACCCGGATCGCCCAACCCCTCCGCAGCGGTTTCGCGCGGCACTTTCGGATTGGATTCGTCGAGCTTCGGCCAGGGACGGCCTTGTGGTGTCCTCTCCCGAGGTTGCCGCCGGGCTGTTGGTCTCCTCGGTCCAATCCCACGCGTTCATGAATTGGGTTGAGCGCCTTCAGCCCGGGGAAAACCGTCCCGACTGGGAGAGTCTCATCGAGGGAGTATTGCCTGGAATCGAGTAGGCTTGCGCTGAGGCTGGCCCGAACCGACAGCGACGACCCAATGCCGCCGGGTCCAGCTACCCTGGAGCTCAGATTCGCCGAGGTTGCTGCCGTCCTCCGGGCGTGGGGGCTGGCAGAGGCGAAGAAGCGCCTGGCCCTCGGGTGAGCAAGCGTTCGCGACGTGAGTCTGAGGGGAGGCTGTCCGCGTTGCGAGCGTTCCGGCGCACGTCTAAGATTGCGGACGCGAGCCTTGGCGAGGTGGCTAACGAGGGAAAATGGGGATGAAGCGACATCACTGGATCGTGCGAGTTACGCACTGGGGGACAGCGATCGTGATCCCTGGAATGATCGCCAGCGGGCTGCAGATCTATGGTGCTTACCCCCGTTTCGGGGAGCGCGGCGGCCCCTTTTTCCCAAATCCCTTCCAGAACGTGGTGTTTCCCGAGTGGGCCCGGCTCGGCGGATGGCTGGCCGGTGGCTTGAGTTGGCACTTCTTCCTGATGTGGCCACTCACGATCGTTGGAGGGGCCTATCTCGCCTACCTTGCCGGGTCTGGAGAGTGGCGGAAGCTCCTTTTCACACCTCGGGACATCGCACCGGCGGTGGAGATGCAGAAGTACTATCTGCGCCTTCGGAGTGAGCACCCAAAGCAGGGAAAGCACAATGCCCTCCAGAAGCTCTCGTACAGCTTCATCATCGTCCTCGGCGTCCTTTCGATCTTTACCGGGTGGGCGATCTATCAGCCGACGCAGCTGTGGTGGCTGACCACGGCCTTCGGGGGATTCCAGGCCGCGCGATATTGGCATTTCTGGGCCGTCTGGCTCTTCGTTGGATTCATACTGGTTCACGTGGTCATGGTGTTCGTCGCGGACCCCCCTTCGCTCCGCGCGATGATCACCGGGACCTACCGGGGGAGGTTCCAGAGCGATGAGCCGTAATTCTTCCCGCCGGGCCTTTGTCGCCAGCGCGCTGGGCGCGGTCCTGGGGGGCTGCGGCTGGGACGGCGGCGATGTACTCCGCCCTCGGCTCTTTTCCTTCTCACGCGTGAATGACTGGGTTGGCGGGTTGCTCTTCTCCGGGGAGCGGATGGCTCGGAAATATCAGCCTGAGGATCGATCCTCCAGCTTCCCGGCCTACCACATCAGCGCGATGACTCCGACACTCCCCGACCCGGCGGCTTGGCGGCTCGAGGTTGGGGGCATGGTCGACCGGTCACTGTCCCTCTCGTTGGATGACATCCGTGGCTATTCAGGGACGACGTACACAGTCAAGCACCACTGCGTGGAGGGATGGTCCGCCATCGCCACCTGGACCGGAACACCGCTCCGCGTGATTGCCGAGCTCGCAGGAGTACAATCCGGCGCCCGGTATGTCCGCTTCGATTCCTTCGACCAGGGCTACTACAGCGGATGGGACCTCGCATCGGCCCTGCACCCCGAGACGATCCTGGCCTACCGGTTCAACGATGCGGATCTCATGCCGGATCACGGGGCGCCGGTGCGACTTTATGCACCGCACAAGCTGGGATACAAGCTGACGAAGTACCTGACCAGAATCACCTTTACCGACCTCCGTCCGGGCGGATACTGGGAGGACCAGGGATACCCATGGTTTGGAGGCATCTGATGGCTTGGCGGGCTCCGACTTCGATGCGCGTCTTCCTCTGCCTCGGGGCAGGGTTTGCCGCACTCCTGACCGCAGGATGCGAGAGGGACCGAGAGATGGCCGAGCAGATGGAGATGCCCGACCGCACCCAAATAATGGAAGCCCTGGGCGACGAGATTATGATGGATTCTATGTTGGACGTGATGCCCGGCGGGGAGATGGTCCGGGGTGATTCAGCAGCAGCGGAGCGGCTCCTGATGCGAAAGCTTCAGTAGGTCACGGGGTTGTCTTTGGCCCATCGCCCCCCAGGGTGGATCCGACGATAGGCAGATCACGCCGACGGGCGATCAGCACGCTGGCGGATGTGGCGAAAACGACTGTCAGCAGCATGACGCGAAGACCTCCGTCTCCTCCTACGTTCATGCCCAGCACCGTAAAGTGGGCGATGATGGCTCCGAACATCACGCCCACAGCGAGGAGTGCCCCGATCGCCGCTTGCGGCGAGACAAGGAGAAGCGCCGCAACGAGTTCGATCGAACCAATAATGATCCGTCCGTGGGGCTCCATTCCAAGCATCTCGAAGAGCACCACGTCGCCTCCTGCCAGTTTGACGGAGCCGACCGGCAAGAGGATCCCTGCGGCTACGAGGCGAAAGATCCACTGGAGCCACCCAGTCATAGAGCCCGTCCTCTCTTTAAAGCCGGCGCGTAGATGTCGTCGATGTCGAGCGCGGTCGACGTAGTGGCTCCCATGGCCGCGAGCAGCTCCTCGTGCTCGTGACACAGGGCCTCGACGTAGTTCGCGATCCGGTTCGATTTGGCCTCGATGTCGAGGCCACGCTGCAGGTGCTCGTCGTGCGTCGTGATTCCGACCGGACAGGTATTCTGGTTGCACTGCAACGCCTGGATGCACCCTAGCGCCAGCATGAAACCACGAGCCGTATAGCACGCGGCTGCCCCCATCGACATCGCAATGAGCTGGCGCCTCGAATCAATGAGCTTGCCTGCTGCGAGGAGTTTGAGCCGGTCGTTCACCCCTTCTTCCGTGATCAGCTCTTCGACAAGAGGCAGCGACTTGAATAGGGGGAGTCCCACCCCGTCCATGAAGCTCTTGGGTGCGGCTCCCGTACCACCTTCAGCCCCGTCCACGGTGATCCAATCGGGAAAAACATCTTGCCGCCTCATCTCTCGGACGAGCTCGCGGAGTTCCTTGTCCCTGCCAAGGCAGAATTTGACACCGACGGGTAAGCCACTGACCTCCTGTACTCTCGCGATGAAGCTCACGGTGCTCGACACGCTCCGACACTCTAGATGATAGGGGGGCGAAATCACGTCTCGATCCCGAGGCACGCCCCTCAATTCAGAGATCTCCTCGCTGATCTTCTCCATCGGCAGGAGTCCTCCTTTGCCCGGCTTCGCACCTTGGGAGAACTTGATCTCCACCATCTTCAGACAGTCTTCGGACGCAAGTCTTGCGAGCTTTTCCTCGTCGAGCCGGCCATCTTCCGTACGGACACCAAACTTGGCGGTTCCCATCTGGAAGATGAGGTCGCATCCCTCTAGCAAGTGGTGCTTCGGGAAGCCGCCCTCGCCTGTGTTCATGGCGATGCGAGCCTTCCGGGCGCCACGGGCAAGAGCCCGAACGGCCCTCTCGCCCAAGGCGCCGAAGCTCATGGCGCTGATGAGAATCGGGCGGTGAATCGTATACGCCGATGCGCAGCCTCGCTCCTCGCCGAAGGTCACTTCAAAGCGCTCCCGACGCTCCTTGGGCGTGGGGAAGAAGGAGTGCCGCAAGGTGATCACGCCTGGGCCATAGTCGAGCTGAGTGCCGAAGGCCGCGGACGAATCAATGCCCTTCGCCTTGCGGTACACCTCCGCTCGCTCGTTGCGCGTGAACGGCCGCTCCTCCGTGTCGCCCGAATAGAGGTACTGCCGGAACTCCGGACCGACACTCTCGACCAGGTATCGGGTCTGCGCTACGAAACCGAAGTTGGCCAGCAGCGTGTGGCTCTTCTGGACGTGCCGCCAGTAGAGATTCAGGAGGTTTAGAACGAGGAAGGAGACGGTCAGGAAGTGGAAATAGAACGAGACGAAGTACCCAAGTACCAAAGAGCCAACGAGTGCGATCACGATGCCTACGTTGGCTGTCCTGGCCATTCGGTCCAGGTTCACCGACAGGCGTGTTTCTCTGTGGCGCAGTCCGGTGGTTGGGGGCGGCATCGCTTGCGAGGACATTAGATGCTGAGCGTGAGGGCAAAAGCGCGTGTGCACACTGGTGCCTCCCTCCCGTGCTGGACCGACGAAGCCGGGGATCTTCGGGACAGGTGGCGTACCGTACGACATTCTAGCGTGCTGCCTCGTCCGCGTACACGTCCACGCTTCAAGGAGCGAACCTACCGCACACCTCGTTCGTTGGCCGTGGTAACTGCCGATGCCGTACCGTGGACCTCGATACTCCGAGCACCTGACGCTCGGAGATTCGGTGGGCTTCACGAGCCTACGATACCCGCTGGCTGAGCTGCGCCGAGGGCCGCCGCTACTTCCGCGTGTGTCTGACCGGCTCGGATCCGCTCTCTGATCTCATGGCCGTCGCTCTCGGTACGCCTCCGAGGCTTCTCTCGTGGACGCATCACAACCTCCTGGCAATGAACTGATCATTGCCAGGAGGTTGTGATTACCGCTTGAGACCGCCGCTCAAGGGGACGATAGACCACATACAATCCTAGCTGACCCCATTCTCAATCGATCAGCCCTTTCGCCTTTAGCATTGCACTGACTTTCCGGTTGTGGGCGTAGAAGTCTTCTTCTTCACCGACAGGACACCAGGTCCGATAAGAAATTAGAGTTTCACTTCGTCCGTCGGAGTGTATTCTCCCGTGATGTGGGTCGGTCATTCGATGATCCGCGTAGTACTCCAAACAGTCGTCGGCGAAGACATACGAAATGGACCATCCGGCCTTCCTGATCTTGCCCGGTTTCTTCGA
The DNA here is from genome assembly GCA_965206975.1 of Longimicrobiales bacterium. Taxonomy (GTDB): domain Bacteria; phylum Gemmatimonadota; class Gemmatimonadetes; order Longimicrobiales; family Gaopeijiaceae; genus JAAXGI01. The sequence continues at coordinate 2,000,421 of OZ242253.1, forward strand.
GACAGTGGCCCCAGAGGGCAAACGAATATCCCAGCTCCTAAACACGTCAGCAAAAGCCCTTTCGACATCGTCCATTGTTTGTACCTCCCGACCACGATCATGATCACGCTGCCGGTTCGTGCGGGAACCGCTACCCCTCTCCCGCGCGTCACGCATGATGGCCACCTCGGGTACGGGCCTTCTCCTCTCGCCGATACCGGGTGAAGAACGCCGCATGCACGATCGACCCATTGAGCGTCAGGGCGTGTCCGGTGACCCGGCCGTTGGTCACACGGTGCTCGATGCCCAAACCGACGCCCGGCGTCTCCTGTGCCCGCGCCGAAGCGAAGTTGCGGACGACCGTGAGAACCCGGGTGGGGGAAGGCCTCCCCTTCGCGACCGGTGACTCGAGAAGATGTGATCGGATGAGTGCGCCCCAGTGAGCGGCCAGCAGCTGCGGTGCACCGAATAGATCCATCGCCGTCACCCAATCCCCGTGGACGACGACGATGCCGCACTGGCCGGGAAGCGGTCCGCGCGCAACAAGCTCTTCGATAGGCGCGGCGCGAGATGGATTGCGAACGTGTGCCGCCTGGTTCACCTCCGCGCCGCTTAGCATGTCATCGACTTCGTGCCATACCGCTGCCTGATCGCCGTGGCGGGAACCGCGGCTCCGCATGGACTCGGCGACGCCGACGTTCTGCGCGGCGCGAACGGGAGCTGCCGCATACGCCTCGTCGCGCTTCCAGCCTCGGGAGCGGCCCCGCTCGAGGCAGGAAACCGAAATCTCTAGGTCGGCCAGCGCGGGCACCAGGACCGTCACGTTGACGGCACGGTTCTGCCGGCCGCCGAGGAAGTGCTCGCCCTCGACGACGAGCACCGGCTTGTCACCCGGATTGCGTACCCGGAGCGCCCGTACGGACGGCTCGGCAAGCTCGTCGACGACGAGCCCCGACTCCTCGCCGGTCGCGATCGCCGGCAGGCCGTTGGCGGCCGAGTACACGGGAAAGAAGGACATCCCCAGCCGGGTGATGGGCCAGCCGATTGCCGCGGTGTCGAGATTCGGTACGGTCATGGTCGCCTCTATTGACGATAGATGATTGTAAGGTATACAATAAGTAAGCCTCGTTCTGTCTGTTGTCAATACTACAATATCGTGCTGCCATGCCCGATTTCTCCTACGAATACGATCCCGACGCTTATCCGCCGTTCGCCGTCACCGTCGACATCGCGGTCTTCACCATCCGGGACGATGCGCTGCAGGTGCTCTTGGTCGAACGCGGCCAAGAGCCGTTCCTGGGGGCCCTGGCGCTACCGGGCGGCTTCGTGCGACCCGACGAGGATCTGGACTGGGCCGCGGCCCGGGAGCTCGCCGAGGAGACCGGATTGCGCCAAGGGTCCTGGCACCTGGAGCAGCTTGGCAGCTACGGCGATCCGGACAGAGATCCGCGCATGCGGGTGGTCACCGTTGCCTACTGGGCGATCTCGGCCGAGCTGCCCGCGTTACGGGGTGGCGGGGACGCCGCAGCCGCGATCTTGACGCCGGTGAGGCGGATAGAACGTGGCGCCGTTCGGCTGGCATTCGACCATGAGCGGATCGTGAGGGACGCCGTTGAAAGGACGCGACCCAAGCTCGAGTACACGGCCCTCGCGGCGAAGTTTTGCCCACCGGAGTTCACGATCAGCCAGCTTCGCCGTGTCTACGAAACGGTTTGGAACACAGACCTTGATCCGGGCAACTTTCAGCGCAGCGTCCAGGAGAGCGGCGCCTTCGAGAAACGCGTCGGGGTACAGTTCGCGCCTCGGTCCCAGCGCGGGCGCCCGGCATCGCTCTGGTCCGTCAGCGAGTCGACCGTTCCCGATGACCGGTCCGCGATGCCACTGGCGCGGCCGCTCGCGAAACGAGGTCGAGCCGAGAGAGTCGTTGCCGACACCCCATCCACCGCGGCGCCAGCCAGGAAGGAGGCCGCCCCGCCAGTGGAGACAGGCCCACCAGAGGACGAGAAGCAGTAGGCGCCCCCAGGGTCGGCGATGGCTTTCAGCACGTACCCGAAGCCCCTGTTGGCGGCCATGCAAAATGCAGGGACCTGGCCGTCGAAAATGTCAGGGTCTTGGGGCTGCGAGGGAGCGCTGGCTCGGTGGCGGTTTGGGGGTGTGTTAGGGGCAACCGAAGATTTCCCATTTCTTGCACCCCTCCTGCCCCCCCGGCATCTTACTCCCGACGCCACTCCGGGCGCACTTCCCGTCTCCTCCAGCAGCGCGCGTGACTCCGCGACGACGGAGATCGTCCACTCGCTCTGGTAATGAGACAATCCGGAGGAAGCGAAGCTTGCGACGGGCCTCTGCCAATGACCCAGAGCTGCGTAGGGAGGAGGACAATGCGCGTAGTCAGAGCCATTCTGTACGCAGGTATCCTACTGGCCCTGTGTATTGACACTGGGGTTAGTCAGCTGACTATTCCAAGGGAAGCAACCGACGATCAGGCTGTCGTGTTGGAGGCCTTCGATCTCGAATCAGCGCTCAGAGCGCTGCAGGCCGGGGAGCTCTCGAGCGGGCGGATTCTAGAAGGTGGAGATGTCTTCAGCGTCACGATGCTGCACCGGACGGCCCCGGACGCCACGATTCACGGGACGCTCAGCGATCTCTACGTTGTGCAGGAAGGATCGGCCACGCTCGTGACCGGTGGATCCCTCGTGGACCCCCAACCGGCAGTGCGACTAGGTGATCAGCGGGGCAGCGCGATCCGCGGTGGGATGGAACGGGTGATCAAAGCGGGGGACGTGGTGTTCATTCCACCCGGCATGGCCCACGGGTTCCGGGATTTTGGGGACTCGGGGTCGATCACCTATCTGAACATCCACTTCCCGTGGAGGAAGTGAACAGAGCCCACGTCCTTCCTCCGCCCCTCGCTGCCAGACGCGGAGCGCCTAAGACTCCAACTTCAGGCGACCGCAGCCACCGGAGAGCCACGCGACGGCCGCGCGCCCGGGACCGTCGGATGCCACTAGGCTTGCTGGTTCGACGCTGAGCGCGACGATTCGTCAGTCGCTAAGCAGGTACTTGAAGCCCAGCATCGTAGACCAAGGATCAATACCGCTGACTTCAGTATTATTCGTTCCAGAAACCGGGTGCACGTCGTAGCGGCTTGTGTCCTCGAGGTCGTCGACCGAGCTGTAGGATGCCTTCAGACCCAGTAGGAGATTGTCGCCAAGACGATAGTCGACACCGACCAAGAGATGCGTGGAAAGTCCGCTATCGGACAGATCGACATCCTGCAGACTGTTGTACTCTGCCGCGGGACGACCGCCGCACGGCTGATTGATGCAGGAGTATTCGCTGCTGAAGTACAGCCCGGACAACTCCATGAAGGACAGCCCCACCCCGGCGCCCAGATAAGGCATGACCCGGTTTTCCGCGAACGAGAAGTCGTGATAGGCGTTCAGGGACAGCGTGCGCACGGCCAGAGCATCGATCCTGGTTGTGGTGGTCGATGTATAGTTGCTGTCTTCGTTGGGCGGGATCGGAGATCCATCGAGAAAGGTAATGTCGGTGAATTCTTGCTCGACGTTGTTCGATCGCTGGGAGGCCGAGACCTCCAGGCGCACTCCGCCGAAATTTCGACCGAAGGCAACCTCGAAAGCAGTACCGAGATCCGAGGGAAGGTCGTAATACCAGCGGTAGCCCCCGGGCGTGCCGCTGCAAAGGTCATTCGGGTAACAGATGTTGTCCCGGTTGTGGCCAGCCTGCTTCAATACGGGATTCGAGTTCGTCCCGCCGCTCGCGCTCACGTACCACCCGTAGGACCCCGGCTCTTGAGCCGCGCCCTCTTCCGCTCCGCCGAGTACGGCGCAGATTGCAAGGGTGGCTCCGAAGGCCTGTAGCTGCCTGGACAAATGCACGCGAGTCACCTCCTGTTGAGTCCGATCACCTTCATTTGAGGCAAGCGGGCTGCCCGGAATCCCGAGAAACGGATCCCATACTATGGTGCGGGTGACGGGACATTTCAATCGCCCCACGGGGCGCGGTCCCAGGGCGTGGGCCGCCTCCGGGTAGCAGATTCATGTTGACGAACACACGGCTTTTCCCGGGCGGCGGCTACTTCAGTGCCGGTAGCATTGACACGAGCGGCCGTGAGTTTGCCGCGACGGTGGGGATGCCGCTCCCAATGAATGTCGGGCTACGCGGCCTATACGTTGAGCGATGCGGCATATGTCGGAAGCGGTGGCCCGCTCGTCGACGCGAACCAGGACATCGTGCCGGGGACCGAAGCCACCGGCGTTCCGAGTCGGCTGGGGTCGTCTCGCTCGATCGGAGCGGTCCGATCGGCATGGGGCTGAATGGTCCAGTCGAAGCCCTCGAGCGTCTCACCTACGGGCAACGCGCTGAGCTGCAGCCAAGCGGGGCCACGATGGTGGCTACGAGGACTGACAAGCTCCTCTTGGCGACTGCCAGCTCCGCAGGGCCCGCTGTGATTTCTCCAGGGGCGCAGCCCTGCCTTGCTCATTCCCCACCCGGTGCTTACCTGTCGATCAGGCCACCGGGCCACTACCGCCCTTCTGAGGCGCGAGGAGAACCTCATGAGCCGTAAAGACCTATCGAGCCGCGGCACTCTACCCTTTGTGCTGACCGTGCTCACACTGATGCTGGCGGGACGAGGCCTCCTCCAGGCGCAGACGGTGGAGAACCAGAATCGACCTCTACCCGAGGACGAGTACCTCTGGTGGCAGCTCCCCGCGTCGGAGCAGGAGTACAACCGAATCAATGGCTATCGGATCAAGAGCCATGTCGAAGAGATCGCCGCGATCGCTCGGCGGAGTCGGGACGACGGAAATCAGCACTGGGGGATCATTGCGGGGCAGCCCTACCACGACGAGGTGCGCGAATGGATCTCCGGTCACTTCGAACGCCTAGGCCTCGAAGACATGCACCACCAGATCTACGAGCTGGATCCGCAGTGGGTGCCCCAATCCTGGGAGGTCTCCGTGACGGCCAACGGGCGGACGACGGAACTGGAGTCGGCGCACGTACCCTACGGGGCTGTTGGCACCCCTCCGGAGGGCTTGACCCTGGAGCCGGTGTGGCTTGGCCTCGGGGCGGAGAGTGACTTCTTGGGCCGGGACGTCAGAGGGAAGGCCGCCTTCGTTATCGCTCGCCCCCGACCCACTGCGCGTGGACACTCGGGGCATCCGGGCGCGCGGAGGGCAGTCGAGCGCGGCGCTGCCGCCATCGTGTGGGTGTACGCGCTGCAGGGGAACCCGGCGATTCAACCCATGGGCGCCACCTACCCGATCCCGGCGTTCACGCTGGGTCTCCACGACGGCGACATGGTCGAGGAAATGATCGGGCAGGGCCAGAACCCGATGCTTCACCTCCGGTCGGATGTGGAGAACGTGCCCGGACTGCAGGCCGGGGACGTGTACGGTGTTCTTCCCGGCACCACGGAGGAGAACATCGTCGTGGTGGCTCACTTTGACTCGTTCTTCGAAGGCGCTTTGGACAACGCCTCGGGCGTGGCCGGAATGGTGGCTCTAGCGGAGTACTTCGCCGCCGTTCCGCAGGCGGAGCGAACTCGAAACATCATCTTTGCGGGCATCTGCTGCCACCATGGAGGACAAGGAATCGACCAGAGCCCCACGGGAAGCTTCTGGATGGTGGAAGCCATGAGGCCCGAACTCGACCGGACCGCGCTCGTGGTGAACATGGAGCACCTGTCACAGACGCAGACGTATGCCGCGAGTCCGGGCAGCAGGGGCTACGCTCTTCCGGACGGGCTGGTCTACTCGAACACGGTCAGTGCGCGGCGCTGGTTCGCGAGTGGCACGGAACAGTTCCGGCAGATGGTCAAGAAGACGTGGCGGGACTTCGGCGTAGCCATCTACGCCGCTCCCGAGACGCGCCCCGGCGGAGAGCTGGGGGCATTTCCGCCGGTGGCCCCGAGTCTCCATATCATCGACCACACCTTCTACCACACCTCCATGGACGTGCCGGATCTCGTGCCCGCTTCCGGGCTCCAGAATACAGTCCAGGCCTTCGCAAAGATGATCGATGAGGTCGATGCCATGGAGATGCGCGAGGTCAGGGGCGAACTCTACCCGTAGGAGCGACCGCCCCACGGCCGCTGCGAGGGTGCACTCTCGTGGGCCTCCCGTGCGCGCCCGGTCTGCACCTTCAGCGCGGCTCGGGGGGCGCCGGCTTCGCCCGAGGTCTCTGCCACAACTTCGTCGGGGACCGTGGTTTGGTTCGCGGACCGAAGGCATGTGGCCCGCTTGAGGACGGCCGGGGTCGTGATGATCGTGGGCCATGTCGTCATCAGCCCGAGAGGAAGGTCCCCTGGGACGCGACTCTCCGATGGAAAGGCTGCTCCCTTCACGTCGGGACAACACTGGGCGTCAGATGGGGGTGGTTCCGTGTCGGCAGCCTTAGAACCGGAACCTGAGTGAGGCCGACAGTAGCCACCTGCGTCTCCAGGAAGTTCTGATAGAGAGCCGTGAAGTCGTTTCCTTCGATTCCACGCTCGATCGCGAAATTGTTGAAGATATCGGCGAAATCGAGCACGAGTTCGGCCTGCTCGCCGATGATCGGCCTTGTGGCGGCGAGATCGAGGGACGAGCGTGCGCGCTCCCTGCCCTGCGGAACATTGCGCGACGCGCAGCAGGTGTGGCTCAGCTGGAGTTCGCCCGAGAGGGGCAGCTGGATCTGGTTGTTGATCGTGAATTCCCACGTGTCTTTGCCCGACGCGGCTGGGGCGAACGGTGGCGGGGTGGGGAAGAGCAGAATTGTTTCCAGGGCGGCGATGTCGTCCCTTCCAGCGGGTAGGATCCCTCCACCCGCAACGAGCCCGGTCCACACCCGCGGTGGCGTAGGTATACGGCTCTTGCGGCTGCAGGCCGGCGGGCCGTAGATGTGGATGGTGCCGCTCCTCGATACTCCTCCTGCTCATGGATGAGTCTAGGAGCATGCGGAGTTGCGATCATGCCAGAACCCACAGGAACGCCGTCGACCTCAGGTGCCCCGCGGTCAGGCCGCGCTCTTCCGATCAGCCCGGAAACGATCGCGTTGCTGCTTCGGGTGGGACTCGGGCTCGTCCTCCTTTCCGGCGGGATGAGCAAACTCTCTCAGCTACTCGATTCGGCGCAGCAGGCCGCGATTATCGCTTCGTATTGGGGCCCGACCGGGTACGTAAACACGTTCTTCGACCAGTACCTGTTCGACGGCGCGTTGGGGACTGTGCTCACCCGATCGTTGTTCTTGACCGGGTTATCCACCTTCGAGCTCATGAGTGGCGCCCTCCTTCTCGCAGGGCTCATCGTGCGACCGCTATCCTTGATATGGGGATTCACATTCTGGAGCTTCTTGGCAGCCCTCCCGGTCGCCACATCGGTCGGCATCGATCCCGGGCTAGTCGCCTATCGATCTCCCGCCCTGTTAGTCCTCATCCGGGACGTCGGCCTGTCGGGGCTATTCTTCGGATTGTTCATGATCGGTGCGGGACGTTACAGCGCCGACAAGCGTTTATTTGGCGACAAGGCCACGCGCAATGCCTTGGATTGGGGTCCGATCGGGCTCCTCGTGCGGCTTTCCGTCGCGCTACCCCTGCTGGTTGGTGGGGCATTCCACGGCTTGGCCAACATTCAGTCCTTTGGCATGCCCGCTTGGCTGCTCGTGCTCTTGGCAGGCGCGTTGCTCCTCAACGTCGGAGTGCGTTGGGCGGGTGCCGCGACCGCCATCGTCATGGCCTGGCTGATCCTCTCCGATTTCGACCTAGCCCGATCGGTGATCGCGAACATGAACGCGGTGAAACGCGAGTATGCCTTCTTCGCGGCCGCAATCGTACTGGCAGCCTGCGGTGGCGGCCGCCTATTCACGGTTCGTTCGGGACGGGATGGGTTGCGACGATTGTTTCGCCCGGGCATGACGAACCCAGCCTAGCCATCCTCCCCTGACCAGGGCACGCTCAATCCATCTGGTTGTCCGGCGTGAACCTCAATCAAAGAGATTTCCTCCTCTCTCTCGCCGCGGCGAGCGACACCAGCGCGACGCTGCCGAGTCCGAGGCAATTGCCGCCTCCCCTAGTTTGACTTCCCCCTCGAGGAGTTGCGGCGGCGTGAGGGGGCGATCCCGCTAAGGGACTACTACGACGCTTGCGCCCACGTCGATTCTGTTCGTTTCAAACCATCCTCGGTTGGCTTCAATCGCAGAGGAATATTCGACGCCCGGGAAGTATCCGGGACAAGCGTTTACGGACAGCGTGCTCTGACACAGATCCATAGTGAGAATCCGCAGAATCAAGCCATCCCCGTCCAGGAAGGCGATGTCGAGAGGCACCTCAACACCCACCATCCAGAAGCCCTCGTCACCCGATCTGACTCTGTCGAACTGAAACAGCATTCCAGACTCTGCACCCAAGAAGGGCCGTCCAGACAGGCCGAGTTCATGCTGAGCCTCCGACCGAGCGATCTCGACCAGGAGAGCGGTAGAATCAGAGTCCTGATGGATCCAGGCCGTGGCTGTATCGAATCGGACAGGAGCGGAGCCGGAGCTAGTCGATACCGCAGTTCGGCAGGAAGCGAGGACAACGAGCAGAGGCAACGCCATCTGCATGCTCCGAAGTGACTCTCTGAGACGATACCGATCCATTTCTGCTGTCCCACAGAAGGATGCGCGTGGGTTTCCGAACCTGCACAACCGTCAAAGTGGTAACCCGGCTTGGGATGCGCGAGCGGCAGGGGCACTGCATCGGCACCTCTTCCCCAAGTCCAAGCGGCACTCCCGATCATTCGTGCCCCACGCAGGGCCGCCCCTGCTGATTTCGAGGCGTCCCGTCCACTGACCCCCGTGGATGTAAGCAGTCAGGTCTTCATGATGAGCACGTCCGACTATTGTCCGCGCTGAAGTAAGGTCTGGACGGTACCATCGATTCGCCCGGCTACTCCGCGAACATCTCCTGCAGGACAGGGAGTTGAAGTGGATGGTGCCGGATTCGAGGTGCTCGAGCGCTTCGCGGGGCACGTGGCGGTGGGCCGACGAGGGTGCAGCCTGCTACGTTGTGCTCAAGTGGCTATCGACCTACGATCTGGCCAACCCACTGCGTCGCACGCTCGATTCTATCCAGCCGAGGAATCAGGATATGACGAAGATCATGGACGTTCAGCTTCGGGACTTCCGGATGCGGTCTCTCTTGTGTTGCCTCGCCATCGCCTCGGCGGCTTTGATGACGGCGGCGACGGGTGCCTCCGCCCAGCGCTTGCCGGGGACGGAAAACGGCGAGTGGCGTTATCTGGGCGGCGATGCTGGGCACACTCGCTACTCGCCCTTGGACCAAATCAACGCCGACAACTTCGGGGACCTAGAGACCGCGTGGACCTGGCGGGGCGACAACTTTGGCCCCAACCCCTACTACTTCTTCCGGTCCAGGCCCATTTACGTCGATGGAATCCTCTACACGATTGCGGGCACGCGCCGACAGGTGGTGGCCATCGATCCCGCCACGGGCGAGACACTCTGGAGCTTCCGCGAGCCGGAGACGGTCCGGCACTTGCGCTCCCCCCGGCAGGCCTACGGGAAAGGTGTCGCGTACGCGGAGGTGGACGGTCGAGGCGTGATCTATCTCATTTCTCCCGCATACTTTCTTTGGGCGCTCGACGCCAAGACCGGCCGGCCCGTGGAAAACTGGGGGTCACCTGTGCCCCTGGAGTCCTTCTCCCAGACTGGGGTTGTCGATCTGATCCCGCCGCTGGTGGGGGACTGGGGCCCCTGGCAAGACTACTTGGCCGGGGGCGGGGCCTACGACCCGGACTACGGGATTCCGAGAGAACTCGGAATGGTCACGAGCTCGTCGCCCCCGATCGTGGTGAACGACGTGGTGGTCGTCGGTGCCGGGCACGAGGCCAGTTACAACCAGACCCGGGTTGAGAACGTCCCAGGGGACGTTCAGGGCTACGACGCCCGGAGCGGGGAGTTGCTCTGGAAATTCCACATCATCCCGCGGCCCGGAGAGTTCGGTCACGAGACGTGGGAGAACGACGCCTGGCAGTGGTCGGGGGACATGTCTCAGTGGGCACCCATGTCCGCCGATCCCGAGCTGGGGCTCGTGTATTTCGTGACGAACGCTTCGACGGTGGAGACGTATACGGGCCACCGGCCGGGCTTCAACCTCTTCGGTGGCAGCGTCGTTGCGCTGGACGTTCGGACCGGGGAGAGGAGGTGGCACTATCAGATCCACCACAGCGACCAATGGAACTACGACATTCCGACCGTGCCCATTCTGATGGACGTGACGGTGGACGGGGTGGAGATTCCCGCCCTGATCCAGAACACGAAGCAAGGCCTCGTTTTCGCGTTCAACCGGGAGACCGGTGAGCCGATCTGGCCGATCGAGGAGCGTCCGGTCATGCAGACGGAGGTTCCCGGCAACTACACGGCCCCCACGCAGCCGTATCCGACCCTGCCGGAACCTCTGGACCCGATCATCTTGAGCGGGATTACCGACGAGTTCGTGATCGACTACACGCCGGAATTACGGCAACAGGCCCTTGCGCTCCTAGGCAACTACCGGCTCGGAGCGCTCTACGTGCCACCGCTCCCGTACGACCACACCAACGACTTTCTCAATGTCGTCGAATGCCTGGGTGGGGTGAACACCCCTCACGCTCCGATCGCGGATCCCGCCACGGGATTCATGTACGCGTCGCACGCAAGGAGCTGTGGCGCTCCGTCCTTCTTGGAGCCCACGGGCGGAGTGGATATCGACAGCCCTGACTATGCGCTACCGGGTCCTGGTGGCGCGGTCCCGACCCATACCCCGACTACGGGGACGACCGTGGCGGCCTGGTTGCCTGGCGGTGGGCCTGAGGCACGCCGTGAGGCCCTGGCCACGATCGACGGCCTCAGGCTCTACAAGCCCATGGACAACCAGCTCTCAGGCTTCGACATGAACACGGGCCGGCGGGTCTGGTCGGTACCGGTCGGGGAGACTCCCGAGCGGATACGGAATCACCCTCTACTAGCGGGAGTGGAGGTCCCCAACACGGGAGGGAACGGGTGGTCCGTTCAGATCGTCACGGAGAGCCTACTGGTTACGACCCGGGCACTCAGTTCGGGCCCGTCCCAAATCGTCCCCGACGCCCCGTCGGAACTTCATGCCCGCGACAAGCGGACGGGCGAGATCCTGGCTAGCGTAGGGCTTCCAGCCCCAGGTCAGTACGGGATGATGACCTACATGCACGAAGGTGAGCAGTACATCGTCGTGCAGGTGGGTAGTGTCCACACGGGCTTTCCCGGCTCTCTTGTGGCGCTGAGGTTGCCCTGATTCGAGCAAACTGGCGAAGGTTCGGGACGGAGGATCGTTCACGGGTGCCCCACTACGGGAAAGACATCGATATCGGCGTATTCCGATATTCAGATCCACCGGTTCATATGGCTCGCCGGACGGAACTTCCAGCGCGCGCAGGGCGGTTTCCTGGAGCGGTGTGGGCCTGGGGCCAGAAATTTTAGGCTGACGCCCTGGGTGTTTGGGGCTGCACGCGCTGGGTGGCGAGAGTCCCGAGGTCGGCCAGCAGGGTCCGGAGGCTGTGGACGGGCTGCCCGTCGGGGATGCCTTTGGAGGTGGCTTTGGGGAGGGGACAGTCGGTGCCACGGGCCCCTCGGATCGATCTTGCGACCACGCGGCCTCGCTTCGGCGGAGTGCGTGGTTAGGCGTAGAGCGTCACCCAGCGGCCTGCCGTGACAGGACTCGATCCGGCGCGCTCCATCGTTCCGGCAGCTCCTTTTCCTGTGCGACCTCCGGTCGCTTCGGACTCCCCAGCCTTTGAGAGCATTCACGACCTCCCGGCTCTCCGGACCCCGGTTCCTTACCAAACTACTGTTCACAAGGGTCGGGTGCGCTAAAGTTGGCGCTTGCGATGTTGTACCACACATGTGCAAGCTCGAGGAGGTCGCCAGTCCTACCGGCGAAGAACTCGGCACGCGAAGCCAACGCGATTTCGGAATATGTGTCCCCAAGGTGGAACCGCGCGCCGATGTCGCCCTGTTCAGCAGCCATGCGGTACCAGACTCGACGTATCTCGGGATCCAGCCGTTCATTCGTCATGGCTGCCCCGAGCTCTACTTCGACGATTCCGACGGGATCACGATCCAGTTGGCGGACCCCTCCTACCGGGGTGAAACAGCCGCGTAGGACGGGCGCGAGGTCCGGAGGTCCTATCCCGAGCCTGACCGATCCGGTCGACGTCGCCGTCCTCGGGGGTGGGCCCGCCGGAACATCCGCCGGACGGCTCCTTTCGACGTGGGGACGCTCGGTGGTCCTCCTCACGCGACCCGCGACCACTCCACCCCTGGCCGAGTCGCTGCCTCCGAGCGTCGACAAGCTCTTCGACCTCTTCGGGGTCCGGGCCTCTGTCGAGGCCGCCGGCTTCGTCCGTACGACCGGCAACACGGTCTGGTGGAACCGCTCGGAGGTTCGCCACGAGGGCTTCGCCGACGGTGCGAGGGGCTATCAGGTGGTCCAGAGCGACCTCGAGCGTGTTCTCCTCGGGTTGGCGCAAGACGCCGGCACGAACATCTTCGCGGACGCCGATATCCGCTCGGTCGAGGGTTGGGAGCGGTCCGCCGCCGGGCCCGACCGACCAGCCACGATCTCCTACGAGCAGGAGGGGGTCTCCCGTTCGCTCGAGGACCGCTGGGTCCTCGACTGTACCGGCCGGACCGGTGTAATCGCCAAGCGCGGGCGCCGGCGGCAGGGGACAGGCCCGTCGACGCTGGCGCTCGTCGGTGTCTGGGAGCAGGCGCAGGGATGGGGGCTGGACGACGAGACGCACACCCTGGTCGAGAGCTACGAAGACGGCTGGGCGTGGTCTGTCCCCGTGTCCCCGTCTCGGAGACGGTCCGCTACTTCACGGCCATGGTGGATCCGAGGCTCACGGGGCTGGAGCGGAGCGGCCCCGTCGGCGAGACGTACGCGGCCGAGCTGGCCAAGACGACGCACTTCTCGCGCCGCCTGGAGGGAGCCATCCGCGCGGGAGAGCCATGGGCGTGGTGCACCGCGACCCCCTACGACGCGACGCGCTACGGCGGATCCGGCTTCCTCTTGGTCGGCGACGCGGGCTCCTTCATCGATCCACTCTCCTCCTTCGGGGTGAAGAAGGCGCTGGCGTCCGCCTGGCTGGCGGCCGTGGTGGTGCACACCTGTCTCTCCGCTGGGGAGATGATCCAACCTTCGCTAAAGCTCTTCGAGCGGCGGGAACGGGCCATCTACGAAGCGTATCGGCGGCTATCGGCCCGGTTCTCCCAAGAGGCGGGGCGTGAGCACGAGCACGGTTTCTGGAGCCTCCGCGCCGGGCAGGTCGACGAGCTCGACCGGAGCGCTTTCACGGGCGAACCGGACGCGGCGGAGCTCCGCGAGGATCCGGCTGCCCTCGCTGCCTTCGCGTCGCTCAAGGAGAGCCCCGGGATCCGCCTCGGGACCACCGAGACGCTGGGATTCACGGAGGAGCCGACCGTCGAGGGGAACAAGGTCGTCCTAGAGCGACGGTTGCTCGTGCCGGGCTGGGAAGCCGGGGTGCGGCACCTCCGAGGCGTCGACCTCCCGGCGATGATCGGCATGGCGTCCGATTTCGATCAGGTCCCGGACCTCTTCGAGGCCTTCGTGGCCCGACACGACGGGGTCACGCTGCCCAACTTCCTGGGGGCGCTCTCGGTGCTGATCGCCAAGGGCGTGCTGGAGAACCGCTTCGGGTCCTGAACCAGCGCGTAAGGCCCGACCGGTCACTTGTCCGGACACCCAGCCCTCTCTATTTCTAGGGTCGACCCACGCCGCCGACAGGGCGCTCCCCGAGCTGACCATGCGCTTAGCCACGATCGCGATCCTCGCGTTTCTCGCGCCTGCGCTGGCGTACGCTCAGGAGGAGTCCGCCGGGCTCCCCGCGGGCGGTATCCCGGTCGAGAACCAGCTCCTCCGGACCCAGTGCGGTGCTTGCCACGCCACCGACGATACAGGTCGGATGTCCCGCATCTCCTACATGCGGAAGACGCCCGAGGGTCGAGGTCGGGTCAATAAGTGTGTAAACGTGTCAGGCGGCAGCCTTCCGCTGTTGGGTTGAGACGGGCTTTCCGTCTTCGAACTTTCTTCCTTCAAACACATCGCTGAGCAGGTGGGGAGCGTCGAGCCTTCTGAAGCGCTTCTCGGCCACGGTCAGGAGCTTCCAGATCAGGGCCGTGGCGCTCTCGACCTTCTTGAACCGCTTCGCCGCGCTGGTCCTGAGCCGTACCGAAGCAAACGGGCTCTCGACCACGTTCGTCGTGCGCAGATGCTTCCAGTGGGCCTCGGGGAAGTCGTAGAAGCTGACCATCCGCTCCCAGTCGTCCTCGAGCACGTCCACCGCTTTCGGATACCACGGCCCGTAGCGCTTCTCGAACGCCTGACGGGCCTTCGCGGCCTGGGCCCGGCTCGGTGCATAGACCACAACCCTGAGCAGATCCTTCGCCTCGCTCTGCTCGCGCTGAGGGAGTCGGTCCAGCACGTTCCTCATCTTGTGGTTCCAGCACCGCTGCTCACCGGCCTCAGGCCATACCTGCCTCACCGCCCCCCAGATCGCCGCGTTGCCGTCCGCCATCAGAAGCTTCGGCGCCTCGATGCCGCGTGCCTTCAGCTCCCGTAACACCTCAGACCACGACTCGACCGACTCTCGGTAGCCCGGTCTCAGCGCCAACACCTCCTTCGTCCCGTCTCGCATCGTGCCCAGCACCACCAGCAGCGCGGCCTTGTCCCGCTCCAGCCCAGCCTTCACGTAGATCCCGTCCGCCCACACGTAGACGACCTCTCGATCGGCCAGCGAACGCTTCGACCAGGCCTCGAACTCCGCTGCCCACCCCGCCCGCAGCCGCCGGATCGATGACTTCGACAACGGTGCCCCCTCCCCCAGCAGTCCCCGCATCGCCAGCTCGAAGTCTCCCTCAGCCAGACCGTGCAGATACAGCTCCGGCAATAGAGCGCCCACCTCCTTCGTCCGCCTCGCGAACAACGGCAGCACCCGGCTCTGGAATCGCTCCTCCACTCCGCGAACCCGGGGACGCCGGAGCGTGATCGTTCCCGAGCTCATCGCCAGCCGCCTCGGCTTGCCGTATCCGTTGCGGTAGCCCTCCGGCCTATCGATCCCCGCCCGCCGCTCCGACTTCTCCCGACCCAGCAGATCCGTGACCTCCTCCTCCAGGATGCCCTGGATGAACTCCTGCGCCTTCTCCCGCACCATCCCCTCCAGCACCTCCCACATCGGCCTGCTGGACGCACACTCCCGTCCCGCCATATCCTCTCTCATGAGGCGACGTTCCTTTCCCCGGGCTGTCCACCCGGGCTCGCTGGTTTAATCCTCAGCCGAAAGGTGCGTCGCCTCTCTTTTTACACACTCTTCTATGGGGCTGGCGGTCAAGACGCACGTTCCCCCCACGCCGTCGGCTCATTTTTTGACCGCCGGCGTCCGCATGGTTTGGATTGCCCGGTCGACGACTCAGGGTGGGGAGGGGTGCGCTCGCAGGGTCCGCATCGCAGTCCGGAAGACGTTCACAGCCGTCGCGTTCTCCGCTCTGGAGCGGGAACCATCCTTCTATCTGGGACTCTGTGGCCCATCGCTTCGTTCGGCTCTCCAGGGGTGCATAGCCTTTGATTGGGGGCTTGGGCTCTCTGCCCCGGCCCACGGTGTGTATGGATGCTGTCCCCTGTAACCGGTTCGCTTCCGTTTCGTCGGACCCCATGTTGTGACCGCTTTCGACCCCACGCTCGCCGATCCCAGGCCGGTTTACTCCGTCGCTTCCAGTCTCTTGGGGTCGTACGCTTCGCCCGTGCGCCACACCGCTAGCACGATCGAGGCGAGCGGACGCGCGATCGTCAGCTTCGCCAGATTCGGCTTCGTGCCCCCCTCCAGGAGTCGCTCGTAGTGGCGGTACAAGGGCTCGTCCTCGGCCCGACCGATCACCGTCGTCGCCGCGCCCTTGAACACACGCTTCAGCGTGTGGTTGAAGTTCCGGTTCAGCCCCCGCGTCTGCTGTACCGCTTCCCTTACCCACCGCCCACCCGGACCCCGCACCCAGTCCGACGAGCTCCGCATCACCACGCCCAGTCCGCAGTACGCCCAGAACCTGCTCCGGCTCTGGAACCGGTACGGCGTCACCACCACCGGCAGGAGCTCCGCCGTCCGGATCGGACCCAGACCCGGGCACGTCTTCAGCACATGCCACTCTCGATGCTTGCGTGCTTCCGCCAGCAACGCCTTCTCGGCCCTCGCCCTCAACGCCACGAGTGCGTCGTGCTCCTCGTACAGCAACCCGGCCGTCGCCCTGCCCGCTTCCGGCAGCCTGGCCAACCACTCCTCCCGCTCGCCCTTCAAGTAGACCGAGCGCCCCGCGCCGTAGGCCACTCCTCTCGAGCGCAGCACGCTCTTGAGCCGGTTCTTCACCCGCACCGTGTCGCCGACCAGGAAGTCGTAGCTCTTCGCCCGTTCCCCCAGCCGCCTGAACTGGCCCCGGTTCTTGTAGACCCTCGTCTCCAGTGATCCGATCCGCAGCTTCTCCGCCAGGGCAAAGGCGTCCAGCTTGTCGGTCTTCGGGCCCCGGCTCTTGCCGACCCCCGCCACCGTCAGCTCCTCCACGTGCGGCTCCAGCACCTCGTACAGCCACCCCGACAGCGTCCCTTCTTCCAGGCACAAGTGCCGGTTCCTCGGAATCCCTCGCAGCACCTCGATCAGCGCCCGCGCGTTCGTCTCCACCACCTGCGAGCCCAAACGCTTGCCGCTGGGGCCTACAATCCCCAGCGTGCAGCTCGACGCGTGTGCGTCGAGTCCGATATACCTCTCCATGGGCATCCTCCTCTTGGGTAGGACGGGTTGGGTTGCTTGCTTGCGCGAATAATGATGAACGCGCACCCGCTCCCGGAGGAGAACGCCTCTTCGTCTTCGGGCTGCTTCGCTGCTGATCGGTACCGGTAGCGGTCGCCATGCCCCTATGATGCCTTTGATCCTACCTCCGAGGGTTGGCAGACGACGGTCCGCCGGATGGTCATGCTCAACAACGTCGAGCTCGAGCCGGAGACCGCGCGCCAGATCGTACGCTACCTCTCCAACAACCACGGTATCGCCCCCGAAGAGCTACGCCCGGGTCTTTTCGAAGTCGAGCGGCGCCTGATCGATCACGACTACGCGGCCGACGACGACACCGAGTCCACCTGCATTGCGTGCCACTCCATGGGTCGCGTCATCACGCAGCGCCGCACCGGGGAGGAGTGGGAGCTGCTGATGGCGACCCACCGAGGCCTCTATCCTCTCTCCGACTTCCAGGCGCTCACCCGCGGGGGACGGAGCGAGGGCGGATATGCGATGGATCGCGCCGTCGAACACCTCTCCGAGGTGTTCCCGCTCGAGACGCCCGAATGGTCGGCGTGGTCGGCGACGATGCGGACCCCGAGGCTGTCGGGGAGGTGGGCCCTCGCGGGGCACGTCCCCGGAGAGGGGCCGATCTACGGCCGCGTCGACATCAGCGGAGGCGGCGGGCCGGACCAGGTCGAGATGCGTACCACCTACACCTCGCCACGCTCCGGCCGCGAGGTGACGAGGACGGGAAGCGCGATCATCTACACGGGCTACCAGTGGCGAGGCCGTTCCTTCGAGAGGCCAGGCGAGGAGGGAAAGCTCCGCGAAGTCATGCTCGTCGAGCGCGACTGGCAGGAGATGTCCGGACGCTGGTTCACGGGCGCGTACGACGAGTTCGGGCCGGACGTCGCGCTGAGCCGGGTGACGGGCGCCCCGCTCGTCAGCGGCATCTACCCGAAGGCCGTGAAGGCAGGTGAACCGACCGAGGTCACGCTCTTCGGGGCCGCCCTTCCCGAAGGGCTCTCCGCAGCCGACCTCGACTTCGGCTCCGGTGTTTCGGTCGTGGCCGTCTCGGCTCCGTCGGAAGGACGCGCGACCCTCCGGCTCGACGTGGCCGCCGACGCGTGGGAAGGAAGCCGCGACCTGTTCCTCGCGGGGGTGTCGCTCGAGGGAGCGCTGACCGTCTTTGACGAGGTCGACCGCATCGAGGTCACGCCTCAGGCCGGTATGGCCCGCATCGGCGGAGCCAGCTTCCCGAAGGGGCACCAACAGTTCGAGGCGATCGCCTACAGCGACGGGCCCGACGACGAGGCCAACACGGACGACGACCTCGAGCTCGGGCTGATCGACGCCCAGTGGTCGATGGAGGAGTACGCCGCCACGTTTGACGACACGGACATTTCCTTCGTGGGGACCCTCGACCAGAACGGCCGGTTCACCCCGGCGCTCGACGGGCCGAACCCGGAGCGAGTGGGCAACCGTAACAACGTGGGGGACGTGTGGGTTGTGGCGCGCTACACGCCGCCTGGCTCGACGCGGAGCCTCAGGGCCCGCGCCCACCTCGTCGTCACGGTCCCGCTCTACCTGAGGTGGGAGCCGTGGAGGGTGACCGGCGGATGAGCCTGCCGGAGACGGGAACGGTGATGGAGCCGGCCGCGAGGTCGACGGACGGACCGGTGGCGGCCCCCAGCGAGGTGAAGCTGACGCTCCGCGAGTTCCACCACGTCGCGGCGGCCGACGAGCACTTCCTCTACCTCGTGCCGAGTGCGGGCGTCTTCCGGATCGACGGGCCGAGCTACGCGGTGCTCGAAGAGCTCGAGGAGGCCAGGCGGACGCCTGCTGAGCTTCGCTCGATCCTTTCCTCCCGCTTCGGCGCCGACCAGGTCGACGGCGCGATCGCCGAGCGCACGCAGGTCCAGGCGATCCGTGCGGTGGACCGCCGGGAGGAGCGTATGCTCCCGATCCTCCCCCCACAGGACTTCCCGCTCACAACGATGGTCCTGAACGTCACCAGCCAGTGCAACCTGGCGTGCACCTACTGCTACGAGTACGGGGAGGACCGGATCGTCCCGGAGAGCGGCAAGCCCCGCTTCATGAGCGAAGAGGTGGCCCGGGAGAGCGTCGACTTCATGCTCCGGGAGTCAGGCAACAACGAGGTCGCACATCTCACTTTCTTCGGCGGGGAGACGCTCCTCAACTTCAAGGTGCTCCAGAAGACGCTCGAGTACGCGCGGGCTCGCGGGAACGAGATGGGCAAGGAGGTCCAGTTCTCTCTCACCACCAACGCGACTCTCCTCCGGCCCGAGATCATCGAATGGATCGCGGAGAACCGCGTCGGGGTCACCATTTCGATCGACGGACCCCAGGACTCCCAGGACAAGTTCCGGGTCTTCAAGAACGGCATGGGGAGCTACGACGTCATTCTGCCCAAGATCAAGGAGTTGCTCCGGCGGCATACGTCGCGGCCCATCGCCGCCCGGGTGACGCTGACCCGACAGAACCTGGACGTCATGAAGATCTTCCGGCACCTGACCGAGGAGATCGGCTTCTGGGAGGTCGGCTTCGCCCCGGTCACCACCGCCTCCGCGCGGGACTATGCGATCGAGGACGAGGGCTTCGACCGCATGCTCGGGCAGTTCGACGAGCTTGCCCAGGAGTGGCTGGCGCGCGCCGTCGAGCACAGGCACCACGGCTTCTCGAACGTGAAGGATACGCTGGAGGAGATCCACAAGGGGGTGAGCAAGGCGTACGGGTGTGGCGCGGGGCTGGGTTTGATGGGGGTGGCCACCGACGGGGAGGTCGCGCTCTGCCACCGTTTCGCCGGCTCCGAGGAGCACAGCATCGGGACCGTGCAGGGCGGCATCGACCGCAACCGTCAGTTCGGCTTCCTGAAGAAGCACCACATCGCCAACAAGACCGACTGCCATACCTGTTGGGCACGGCCCATCTGCTCGGGTGGGTGCTACCACGAGGCGCACACCCGCTACGGCACGACCGCCGCGCCGAATCTGCACTTCTGCGAGTGGATCCGCGGCTGGACGAATACGTGCCTGGAGATCTACGGGGAGCTCGCGGTGAGGAACCCGGACTTCCTGAAGCTCTTCGACGGCGAGGGGAGAATCACGGCGTAGAGAGGCCTTCACGCGGACGCGCGTAGACTGAGGAGGCGGTTTGAAGCACCTGGAGCCCATCAACCGGAAGGCCGGTCGCATCGAAACCCACACGGCAGGCGGAGCAGCCGAGTCGGGCCGCTACGCCGAGGCCGACACAGCCCTGCCCGTGCCCGCCGACTCGGACGGGGAGCATGACGTCGTCGCGCTCCAGAGCAGTGAGCCGGGAGCGCATATCCCGCTCGGCTGCTCGCTCGTCTTCTTCCCTGGCTGGGAAGTCGACTCGACCGGCGGCACGGCCGGCCTCTGTCAGCCCGTCGAGCGGGACCTCTTCGACTGCCACCTGGCGTGCTTCTGGCCGGCGCACGTGCCCGACCAGCTCAACTACTCCCCGGATTGGACGGGGAAGTGCGCGGCGGCTCAGAACGACTGGCGCAACATCGACCTGATCTTCCCGTGACGAGCTCCGGGGCCGGCTGGAGGAGGGTGCTCGCCGCCCTCGCGCTCGGGCTGGCGATTGTCGTTCCCCCGGGCGGCGCGTACGCCCAGATGCAGAAGTCGGGCGGCGACGGCACGATCTACATCGCCACCTACGACCGCTCGATCCTGATCATGGACGAGGCAACGCTCGAAGTGGTCGGCCGGATCGAGACCGCGGTTCCGATCCCGACCGACCTCGACCTCTCGCATGACGGGAAGCTCTTCTACGTCGAGGACGCGGAAGGGGACCGGATCGAGGCGGTCGACATCGCGAGTCGCAGGTCGGTCGACACCTACTCGCTCAGCCGTGGGCAGTCGACGGTCCGCATCAACGGCTTCACACCGAGCCCGGACGACACGTACGCGATCATGTTCGTGAGGGAGTACCGGAAGCTCCCCGACCGGTACGAGATCGGCGACCCCGTAATGCTCAAGTACGACCTCGTCAACAAGGTCGTCGCCGACACGCTGGACTTCCCCGAGGAAGAAGAGCAGAGCGCCTCGCTCATCTTCGCCCCGGACGGCGAGCATCTGTACTACAGCGCGGGCGATCTCCTCGTCATCGAGACCGAGAACTTCACCGAGGTCGACCGGTGGGAGATCACCGACGCATGGGAGCCGGGTCTCGGGAGACTCTCCTTCGGCTTCCCGGACAACCCCTACGACGAGGAGGGGATCTACACGGGCCTCTTCCGCACGACCGACCCCGTGCAGAACCGGGAGCTCATGGGAATCGCCCGCGTCGAGCTGGAAGCCAGGGAGGTCGACTTCTACACGCTCGGGCCGTCGGAGACCATCGAGTTCCGGATGGCGCCGGGCGGGGAGAAGGCGCATGGGCTCTCCGAGCAGGTGGGCCGCTACGAGTTTCTCACCTTCGACCTCGTGAACCGGCGGCTCGAGAGCCGCACCCAGTTTCCGGGACGGCCGCGCATGTCCCTGGCCGTGAGCTCGAATGGGGAGCTGCTCTACATCTACAATGCGGGTAACACCATCGACGTCTACGACGCCGAGACGTACGAGCACCTCCGCCAGGTCCAGCTCGACGCTGACATGACCGCCTTCCTGCTCGTGCCGTCGGGGTCGCCAGCGGGAGACCGTTGACGCGGTCCAACCCCGCCCGGGAAAGGCCGAATCTCCGCAGGGCGGCTCGATACCTCCTGCCGTACCGCTGGCAGCTCGCCGCGGTGCTCCTCATCAGCCTGACCGGCACCGCGCTCTCGCTCTACCTTCCGCTCCTCTCCCGCGACCTCGTCGACGATGCGCTCCTCGGCCAGGACATGGCCGCGCTGGTGCGAATCGTCTCCCTCTTCCTGGCCATCCCGCTCGTCTCCTTCGTCCTCAACGTGATCAGCGGGATGATCTACACGAAGCTCTCCGCCAACGTCCTCTTCGACATGCGGGTCGACGTGTACGCCCACCTACAGCGGCTCTCCCCCCGCTTCTTCGCGGCGAGGCCGCTCGGCGACATCGTCTCACGACTGAACAGCGACATCGCGGAGATTCAGAGAATCCTGGCCGAGAGAGCGCTCGCATGGGTGACCAGCTCGGTGTACCTACTGGGCACCGTGGCGATGCTCGTCTACCTGGACTGGCGACTATTCCTCGTGAGCGTCGCACTGCTGCCTCCGAGCGTATGGGCACTCGTCGTCTTCAGGAGGAAGCTCGAGACGAGCGTGCGCGTCGTCCGGGAGCAGAGTGCCGAAATCGGAGCGTTCCTGATCGAGACGATCCAGGCCATCAAGCTCGTCGTCTCTTCGAACGCCCAGGCCCGCGAGGTCAGCCGCTTCCGCGGCAAGAACGACGACTTCGTGCGCGTGCTGCTGTCGATGCGGTGGCTCACCTACCTGGCGGGCGGGCTGCCCGGGGTGATCCTCGTGGTCAGCACGGGAGTCGTCTTCCTCTACGGCGGCTCCCGGGTGATCGACGAGGTGATCACGCTCGGTACCTTCGTCGCCTTCATGGCCTACCAGATGAGGATGATGCAGCCGGTGCGCGGGCTGATGGGGCTCTATGCGAACCTCGCGTCGGCGGAAGTGTCGCTGCGGCGGGTGGACGAAATCGTCGACACGGAGCCCGAGGTGGTGGAGGCGCCCGACGCGGTCGCGCTCGCGCGGGTGGAGGGCGCGGTCGCGCTCGACTCCGTCTCGCTCTCGTTCGGCCGGGCCGGGCCGGTGCTGGAGGACGTGAGCCTCACGGTCGCGGCGGGCGAGACCGTGGCGATCGTCGGGCCGAGTGGGAGTGGGAAGTCGACGATCGTGGATCTCATGGTCCGGCAGCTCGATCCCGACGAGGGGCGGATCCTCTTGGACGGCATGGACATCCGCACGCTGACCCTGGCGAGGCTTCGGACCCACCTCGTTCCGGTCGACCAGAAGCCCTACATCTTCAACGCCTCGGTGGAGGAGAACATCCGGTACGCCCGACCCGGCGCCTCCGACGGGGAGGTGAGGGCGGCGGCTCACGCAGCCGGTCTCGAAGACTTCCTCGCCTCGCTGCCCGAAGGAGGCGCCACCCCGGCCGGCGAGCAGGGGATGACGCTCTCGGCCGGAGAGCGCCAGAGGGTCGCAATCGCGCGTGCCTTCCTCGCGGACCCCGCCGTGCTGGTGCTCGACGAGGCGACCGCCAACCTCGACCCGGCCTCCGAGGAGCGGGTGATCGCGGGCTACGAGGCCGTCATGGCCGGACGTACGACGATCCTCGTCACACACCGCTTCGACTTGGCGAACAAGGCAGACCGGATCGTCGTCCTCGAGGGAGGCCGGGTGGTCGAGCAGGGGTGGCCGCGGGAGCTGGCCAAGAGCCGAGGCGCCTTCCACGGGCTGTTCCAGGGACAGATTACCGGCCGGGGCGCGTGAGCGGATTCCGCTCGTTCATGCTGGAGGAGGCTCCATTCGCCGCCAGGACCGGCCAGGGGGTCCGCGTTGCCATCGTCGACAGCGGTGTGCACGCCGGGCACCCGCATGTCGGAGGGGTGGCCGGAGGCGTCTACATCGCCACGAACGGGGCCGCAGAGGGCGACTTCACCGACCGGCTCGGGCACGGGACTGCGGTCGCCGCCGTGATCAGGGAAAAGGCTCCCGACGCCGAGATATGGGCGGTGCGCGTCTTCGGAACGCGGCTGTCGACCACGACGTCCACGCTCGTTCGAGCGATCGAGTGGGCGGCGGGGCGCGGTGTCGACCTGATCAACCTCAGCCTCGGCATCCAGAAGCCCGAACACTGGAAGGCGATGGAGGCGGCCGTGGGGAGTGCGGCCGAGAGGGGGTCGCTCGTCGTCTCTCCCGCCGAATACGAGGGGAGGGAGTGGTTGCCCGGATGCTTGCCCGGTGCGGCCGGCGTGGAGTTGGATTGGGAGTGCGCCAGAGAGGGGCTGCGGGTGCGTGGCGTGGGTGGCGGTGCGGCCGGCACCGAGGGGCTCTCCGCGTCGGTGCTCCGTTTCCGCGCCTCGGGCTATCCGCGCCCCATCCCGGGCGTCGGCCCGGAGTTCAACCTGAGGGGCGTGAGCTTCGCGGCGGCGAACGTGACCGGCTTCCTCG
This sequence comes from Longimicrobiales bacterium, assembly GCA_965206975.1. GTDB lineage: Bacteria > Gemmatimonadota > Gemmatimonadetes > Longimicrobiales > Gaopeijiaceae > JAAXGI01. The sequence continues at coordinate 2,024,379 of OZ242253.1, forward strand.
CGCGCGGGCTCGAAGGTGGGATGGGGGTGGAGGGGTTGGTGGCAAGCCTAGGCAGCTGAACCTTCGTCTACATCAGAACCAGCGCTGGAGCCACCACTTCTCGAATACGACCGTGCCCCCGCCAGAGAAGTGATACTGGCCAACTCGGGCCGCTCAACCGATCTTGACATCAAGGGCCTGGCGACGTGGCCACGTCCAACGTTCCTTAGCGGAGGGCTGGAAATGAAACTCTCACGCGTTCTCAATCCGGCGCTGATCGCTGGCGCTGCCGTCCTCTTTTCCGGATGCACCACGGAGGAGCCCGGTGGGTCGGCCCCCATGCAGATGGGGATGGAGATGGGGAATCCGATCACGGGCGAGGGTCTGCCCAACCCGACCCAGACGGTGATGGCCAACTGGGGAGAGCTTCCCGCGGGGAGGGAGTGGGGGTCCACCGCCGGGATCGACATCGACCCGACCGACGGGCAGGTCTGGGCATATGAGCGGTGCGCCTCCGGCTCGGCCGGCGGCCCGGGCATCAACTGCGACAACAACGCGGTCGATCCGATCTTCAAGTTCGATCGGGATACCGGTGAAATGCTCGCCAACTTCGGTGCCGGGGTCTTCGTGACGCCCCATGGGATTCACGTGGACGACGACGGCAACGTCTGGGTAACCGATTTCGCCGGAAACGCCGCAGGCACCAAGGGCCATCAGGTCCACCAGTTCAGCCCGAGCGGCGAGCTCTTGATGAGCCTGGGCACGGCCGGCCAGCCGGGTGACGGCCCCGGCCAGCTCAATCAGCCCAACGACGTCATCGTCGGACCGGACGGCAGCATCTACGTGGCCGACGGCCACGGAGGTCAGGGCATGACGTCGAACCAGGCGATCGAGGAGGGCCGCGCGTCCGGCGCGACGGGTCGCGTCCTGAAGTATGCGCCCGACGGAACCCTCATCACCGAGTGGGGACGGATCGGCACGCTGCACGGGGAGTTTCGCACGCCCCACGCTCTCGAGTTCGACTCGCGGGGCCGCCTCTGGGTCGCGGACCGGGGCAATCACCGCCTCGAGGTCTTCGACCAGGACGGCAACTACCTTGAGTCGCGCTACATGTATGGGCGCATCAGCGGCTTCTTCATCAGCGCCGACGATATGCTGTACGCGATCGACTCCGAGTCGGGCCCGACCAACCACCAGCCCTGGGCGAACGGTGTGCGCATCGGGCACATCGATCGGGACGTCATCGAGGCGTTCGTTCCAGCCCACCCCGCGGACACGCGGCCGTACCAGGGCTCGGCCGGCGAGGGCGTGGCCGTTGACGAGGACGGAAATGTCTTCGCGGCGGAGGGGCCGGGCTCGCTACCGTACGCGGGTGGAGCATTCACCAAATACGCGGTCGGCATGTGAGCTGAAGGTCATCTGGCGTGGAAGTGTGATGTTCCGTGCCTGTTTCGTGCGGGGAGGCGAGCACAGAGCCCCTCGGGTGATGTCGCCCGGGGGGCCCTGACGCGGGGGCCGTGAGCCACTCGCTCGGCGAGTCCCGGGCGATTCGATTCCGCGAAGATCCGGAGCTACTCCAGACGAAGCGGCATCGTCATGGCTCCATTCCCGGCGGAGTCCCAGGCGGCGAACCGGACCCATGCCTGACCGGTCGCATCGAACGGGACCTCGAACGTCTTGCTTCCGAATGGCGGGAGCTCGGTGGCCGACACGCTCCAGGTCGTGGTCTTTTCCCCATCGCCGGTCACGACCTCCACGAAGTCCAGGGGGAAGGTCCACTCCACGTTGGCCCGAACGGCCATCGACGTGCCCGACCCCACATACTCGTGCGACGGGATCAGCACTTCGCCCGACGTAACGAAGTACTCCCCACGCTCGAGAGCCTCCACCACCGCTGAGTAGTCGTCACCCGAGGGAAGGGCGTCTAGGCTGAGATAGCTCACCGGCCCATTCGCGTAGATGTCGTCCCCGGGCGACTTCGCGTAGGTCTCGGTGATCGCGAGCAGGTACTTGGGGCGGAGCGTGGTGTCGGCGATCCAGTTGTTCATGTCGTCCAGAAGCGGGATCACCCGGTAGTCCGAGAGCCGCCGCTCTGACAGATCCAGTCCCATCCCCCACCGCCAACCCACACCTCGGTAACGGTCGTGGAGGAATTGGGGCGTGTCGCGGACGGCGTCCGGATATCCGGTGGAACCCTTGGTCCTCGGATGAGGCATGTAGATCAGCATGTCCTCGGCCTCCACCATCGCCATCACGTCCTCGGCGCTCCCGATGTTGTACATGGGTCCGTACTCGGGATGCTCGGTGACGAGAGGGGTGCCCGGCGCCCGTTCGTCCACGTAGTAGACGGGGTGGGAGAAGAGGAGGTCCCAGTGACCTCCGAGGAGGTTGCTATTCTCGAGCTCGGGCAGCACCAGGAAGGTGTCGTCCGAGTGGCGCGCCGCACCCTCGAAGAGCCAGTGCAGCTCTTCGAGCTGGGTAGCCTCGCGTGGTCGATCCACCGGGCCGGCAATCGTGATCCCGGCGGCGCGGAGCGCGGCGAAGTCCTCGAGCCGGCTGTCCATGCTGCCGGTGGCCATCAAGTCCCGCCCCACGTCCGTGTGGTAGTGGGTCCCCATCACCTCGTAGCCGGGAAGGGAGCGGTAGACGTCGCCGTGGGTGAACGCGAGGGCAGCTTCGAATGCGGCGGCCACCGCTGCGGACTCGCGATCCCCGTCGCCCGCCGGACCGGCGCCGAGCGTCGGGTAGAAGTAGCCCGCCATATGCTGCTCCGAGCCCGGCGGTGCGCTGTAGAGTGACCAGTTCGCGAGGTAGTTCTCCACGACCTCCTGCTCGCCCTGCCGGATCCCGATGCTGAACGAGCGATCGTCGTCCTTCCGGTACCAGTTGTTGCCGACGACGACCTCGACCTCGCGCGCCCAAAAGAAGGTGTGAGGAGGGGGGAAGGCGGCGATGGCCGCGCCACTCGTTCCCGCCACGACGAGCCGATTCCGGGCGTGGAGCACGGCCGGGTCCGAGTTGGGCGGGCCGGCGAGGCCGTAGGACTGCATCCCCCCGGCCAGATCGCGCCACGAGACGCGGCTCCCCTCCCGGAGCGGGAGCCCCGAGATCCCCATGTCGTACTTGTAGGCGACGGCCGGGAGCTCCGTTGCAGCGACGATTTCCGTGCGAATCAGGTTCGTGCCCCGATAGACCGTAAGGACCAGCTCTCCGGAGAACGAGCCGAGTCGGACCCCCGGAAAGCTCACGGAGGCGCGGGCCCCGGCCGTGGCGACCGAGCAGGTCCGAGTGTCGAAGACTGCCTCCCCCCTCCGGATTTCGCCCGGTGAGCGGGGGAGCCCCGGCTGGTCCGCCACACCGGCGGCCGGGGGTGGATTCCCTCCGCCGACCTCTTCCCTGAGATCCAGTGGGGCGTCCCAGAATACGTCCCACTTGTAGCGGTCTACCACTTCCTGGGTGATCTCCACGCCGAGCCCCCGAACCGGGCTCAGCTGCTGATTGCTGATCCGGCGGAGCCCCTCGACGATCCGGAACTCGATGCCGGCGTCCCTGGCCACCGTGACCCAGTCCGTGGGGGCCTGCCCCCCCGTGCGGAGTGCTAGCTCGCTGATCGTCGGGACACCGCCCACGACCGCCAGCGCGAGACGGACTCGCTCCTCCCTCGCTCCCTCCCACTCGAGGATGACCGACGAGCCGGACACGCGGGCATCCACCCCGCTGGACGCGTCGTAGCCGTTGAGATCGCAGACAACCTGAAGCGCCCGTGTACCGCCGCCGTACGCTGATGGCGCCGGGGGCTCCAGCAATTTCGGCGACGAGCTTCCGGGAAGCCATGCCAGCGCGAAAACGAGGACGAGTGGGGGGACGATGCTGCGCAACGGGGCCTCCAGCCGAGGGTGGAGGGGCAGGATCGTGGACGAGCATTCGGGGCGCAAGACCGGCAATCGCCCGTCGCCCGTCCGGCGCGATCCATCGCGCATACATGGACACAGCGATGAACGGCTCGGGATCGCCTTCCAGCGGAATCACACATGCCGCGACTACAGTGCCGATGCCGCTGACGGTGATCTCGTCTTCCTTCACCATTGAGATCGGGCCGACCTGCTTGAACCGCTCGAACACCGGCGATGTCCTCGGCCGCCACCGACGCCGATCCGGCTTGCCCGCCGCCTCGCACGTGCCTAGCGTCGAAAATATGGACAGCTGGCGACCCGTTCGTGCGACCCGTTCGATTGGAGGACTTCGATGAGAGCCGGCCGCGCGGCCGCGCTTCGATGCGGAGCCGGATGGATGGCGGTGCTGGCCCTGGTCCTCACCTCATGTGGGAGAGCGGAACGGGAGAGGGAGGCGGCCGTAGAGGCCGCCAGGGTCGCCACGGTGAGGGAGATCGAGGGAGCCTTGTCACAGGCGCTCGGCCTCGTGGACCGAGAGGCGGACAGGGCCGACGACATTCTTTCTCCCCTCCCGGTAATGACGCCGGCCGGGGAGGATGCACTCCGCCGATTCCTCAACGGGCCGCACGTGGCCCGTGCCCGCGCGCTGGGCGTCCGGGTAGCCGACCGTGCCGCCAGGGACTCCCTTCTCGCGGCGGGGCGGTTGGTTCAGCTCGAGGACAGCACCGCTCACTGGATCGTTCGCCCCGGCACCTCCCCCGCGTATGTGGTGGCCCACGTGCCCGCCCTGCTCGAGCAGCTGGGGCGGCAGTTCCAGGAACGTCTCGCGGGGATGGGACTTCCGCCGTACCGCATCGAGGTCACGAGCGCCCTGCGCACGTCGGAGCGGCAGGCACGGCTGCGGGGCTCGAACCCCAACGCGGCCGCCGGCGTGAGCTCGCACGAGTTTGGCACCACCGTGGACGTCTCCTACGCCGCATTCGCGCCACCGGCCGTGCGACCGCCGGAGATTCTCGCCCGCGTGCCCGCGGAGCTTGAGCCGCACGTCGGGCGGATCGTGGACCTGGCGCTCGAGTCGGTCTCGGCCCGGAAGTCCCGCGAGCTGGGAGCCATCTTCAGCCAAGTGCTCCGGGAGGCGCAGTCCGACGGGCTGGCCCTCGTGATCTACGAGCGGCAGCAGACGGTCTATCACCTCACCGCCGGAGGGGCGTTGGCGGATGAATGAGCTCGGCCTCGAGCTCTGGTTGCCGTGCACGGCGACCCCCGGGCAGCTCCCCTGGCCGAGGGTCTTCCGTCCACACCGACCCTCGCTCGCACCGTTGATAGCGAGCCGCCCCGTGTCCCGGGAGCGAATGAAGGCGAGGTGAGGGAATGCGCCGCCTGGAGCAGCTTCACCGCCAGCGCGTCGGACGGCTCCCGAGCCATCGAGATCACGTAGGCGCCGAGTGAGCCGATGGGCCACAGAGCCCCGATAGAAGGATGGTTCCCGCTCTGGAGCTTCAAGAACCTCTACTGTGAAAGGGTGGACCAGAATGACAGGCTACGCTTCCACGACCCCGCACGGGCCTGATTACTGCATGAAGTACATATAAGCCTAGCCCTTCCCTCTGCCTCTCATCCAAATCTGCCCATAGCCGGGGCTTGCTTGCCGCCTGCCTGAACCAACGGCATCTTAGCCTGTGGGCTTCACTCCGGGCGCAGTTCCCGTCATTCCTCTGACGGAGCGGGACTATGCGCGACCCTTCCGGCGATTCCTCGTGGAACCTCATCCGCGAGATTCCACGCGGGCCTGCGCCCCTAGCTGTTGATCCGAATAGGTTCTGTTTGACGGACCCAAGAATGGAGGCAGCAACATGTCGACGACTCACGTGGCATCAGGCGAAAGGCCGGGAGGAACGCACCAACTATCGGGGGCTTCCCAACCGCTGTGGGTTCGTGGGGGGATCGCCGGGCTCTTAGGGGCGACGGTCCTCGCACTCTGGTTCTTCATCGTCGACTCGGCGCAAGGAGACCCGTTTCGGGTGCCCGCCCTCCTGGCCAACGGCCTCTTCGGTATCGACGGCCTCGAAGGCAGCCCCGGCACAATCGTCATTGTCACCCTGATTCACTATGCGGCGTTCATCGGGATCGGGATTGCGGTGACTTGGCTCTCTACACTCGTCGACTGGGTTCCCAGCACCCTCTTGGGAGTCGCGCTCGGATTCGCGCTGTTCGACGTCCTGGCCTTTTCGAGCGTTTCCGTCACCGGGATCGACGTCATTCAGGAGCTCGGTTGGTTGGAGGTGCTATCGGGTAACGTGCTGGCTGGTCTGACCATGATGGCCTACTTGCACCTGACCGGTACGATCAAGCCGACTCCGTGGTGGAAGCTCATTGCGGCGCAGGCGATCGTGCGTGAGGGAGTCGTCGCCGGGCTGCTTGCCGCGCTGACGATCTCCGCTTGGTTCCTCGCCGCCGACCTGATGCAGGGTCGACCGTTCTTCACTCCCGCCGCTCTGGGATCAGCCCTCTTGCTGGGCGCGTCGGAGATCGCCCAGGTCGAGGTGACGGTGTGGACGGTGGCAGCCTACTCTCTTCTGCATTTTGGAGCCTTCGTCGTCGTGGGGATCGTGGCATCCGCAGTCGCGGGACAGGTGGAGTCGATGCCACCCATCGTACGAGGTCTGGTGCTTCTCCTGGTCGTCTTCGAGGCGTTCTCCCTTGGATTCTTCGCGGTCGTCGCCGAATGGGTTTTCGCCACCCTGGCGTTCTGGTCCATCGGTGCTGCGAACCTCATCGCCGTCACCGTGATGGCCTATTACCTCTGGCGGAGGCACCCGGAAGTCAGGGTCGCTCTGGCCGAGGGACGCTTCGACTGATTGTCTCCGGGGAGTCGAGGCAGATGATGCCGCGTTGAGGAGGCGAGCGCAGCGGCTTCCTCATTTGGCGCAGTGCGGTCCCCGGAACGCGCCGCGTGGAAGGCCCGTGGACGCTGGCGCGGGTTCGACGGAACACGGGAGCACCTCGAAACTGAGCAATGGCCGAACGAAGATTCCGTCCCGGCGCGCGTGTCGTCGTGAGGGCTCTGCTCGCGGCGCTGATCGGCATGCTTGCCGGTGGTGGGCTCAATGCTGCGCTGGGCGAGCAGGGCGCGGACACGCCAGCGCTCGCGTTGCTCGGCGGCGCACTGGGGCTCGGCGGCGTGATCCTGGCGCAGGCCCGACGGCGAGCGCAGGGGGCACAGGATGACTGACGACGCAGGAACGACCACCGGCCGTGCCGTCCACGGCCCAGTGCGTGTGCCGACTTTGGGCGGGAGTCGGACCGGGGGTGACGCTCCGCGGAACTAGGTGCTCTTGGAGGTCCTGCAGAAGACGTATCTCAAGGTGGACGAAGAGGGGACGGAGGCTGCGGCGGTGACCAAGGGCGCGGTCGCGATCTCAGAACCTCGCACCATCGAATTCAATCGCCCCTTCTTTCTCGCAATCTACGACCACGTCACCGGGACAATCCTTTTCCTGGGACAGATCAACGATTCGTCGTAGCGCGGGAGGGGTTCTGGCTGTATCAGCTGCGCCGATATCGTAATAAGAAATCTGTATTTGGTGACTTCCTGCTGATCAACTCGCTATGATGCCGTAGCTGGAAGAAGCCCCTTTACCGCCATCTTCTGAGCCCGTCCAGTGGTCCGACCGGACGGCAAAGATCGCGCCCGCATCTGGCTACGGTCGGCCCCTCGATCGAGGTAGAGGGTGACGTGACCCCGGATGAAGACGTTCTCGATCGAAGGCCGTGTTCGACATGGGACCGCCGGGCCAGGCAGTGTCGAAAGCAGTCGGGAGGTCGTCGAGGGGGCAGCTCCGGAGGGGGTCAGCAGCGGGCGATAGAGTGGGACGTGCCAGGCACGATTCGAGCTGGGACACCGAATTTCGGGGCATTGGAGTTGGACCGGGGGTGAGGTTCCACGGAACCATGTGCTGCTGGAGGAGAAATGGTCGAAAATGAGACTGTAGCCGTGAAGGCCGTCACGCCCCACGCAGGCAGAGTTGTCCAACTGGCTATCGCTGCCGTGCTGTTGTCTTTGTCGGCTGCGGCGACGGCGGCGGCCCAGACGACTGGATCGATCGAAGGCACTGCGTTCGACCCGAGTGGGAGGCCGTTGCCGGGTGTCGCGGTGACGGTGGCCGGCCCCGACCAGAGTCAGGAGCATGTGACCGGGACGGACGGCACCTACATGGCCGCCGGTCTGGCGGCGGGCGACTATGTCGTGACGGCGACGCTGCCAGGTTTCGAGACGGTGGAGACCCAGGTCTCTGTCCGAGCAGGCACCACGGAGACAGTCCCGATCGAGCTCCGCATCATCTTCCTGCTGGAAACAGTCAGCGTCGTAGCCGAGGAGCCCCGCATCTTCGCGCGCAACATCGTCGCGGAGCCGATGATGTTGCAGCAGTCGAACATTACCGCTGTGACATCGGTGGTGGACAACCTCCCCGGTGTGTCCATCCAGGAGGGGGACGGGTACGGCTTCGACGACTGGTCGAGTAACGTCGCCGTGCGCGGGTTCCAGGTGTCCATCAACGAGGCGCAGATCGGCACGACAATAGACGGATTCCCCAACGGCACCTCCGACTACTGGAGCGGCGCCAAGGCGAACCGGTTCATTGACCCCATGAACCTCGGCAGTGTCGAGGTGTCGCAGGGAACGGCCGACATCGCCTCCCAGTCGGTCGAGGCGCTCGGCGGCACCTTCAATTTCATCACGGACGATCCGGCGGCCGATCGGACCTACACCGCGTCAACCACCATCGGCGAGTACGACGGCAGGCGGTTCGCCATGCGGGCCGACACCGGGCCGCTGTTCGGCGGTGAGACCCGCTCCTGGATCGCCGCTGTTCGCCAGGAGGCGACCGACTGGGTGCAGGGTGCGGCGGAGAACGAGCGGGAACACCTCGCCGCCAAGGTGGTCTCGCAGCACGGGCGACTGGGTCTCACCAGCTATATCTCGTACGACAACATCCGTGAGGACGTCTACCAGCGACTTTACAGCGAGGCCGACTTCCGGGCCAACCCGCGTTGGGACCGCCTGATCGGCGACTGGCCCGGTGTCCCCTACCTGAGCCAGTTCTACCGGCCCGGTTGGTCAACCTGGCGGAGCAACACGTTTGCCTACCTGAAGGCGGACTGGTCGTTCAGCGAATTTACCTCGTTGAGTGTCGGCGCCTATTTCCATCGCAACCGGGGCCGCGGCGACTGGCTGCCCCCCTACATCGCCGATGTCGTTGATGATAACGGCGGACCGGAATCGGAGCTGGCGGGGCTCGGGCCGGTACAGGGCGGTACGCAGCGCGGCCTGATCCGATTCGTGAACCAGGAGGGAGTCGCCGTCGGACCGACGGCCGGGTGCACCTCGTCCTACATCTTCAACTACTACGGCTCCGGCGGCCCGGAGGTCGACCCGGTGTGCCATCCGGGAGCCACGGCGGTGCAGTCGTTCCGCCACAGTCACTACGGGAAGGACCGCGTCGGCGTAACCCTTGACGAGGAGTGGTCCACTACGATTGGCGCAGCTGGCAGCACGTTGCGCGCCGGCATCTGGTACGAGAACTCCCGCCGCGACCTGGGCCGGGACTGGCATCAGATCCTGGATCCGACGCTCAGCGCCCGGTTCGACGAAGTAGCCTACTGGCGCCAGTACGACTGGGATTTCCCACAGGACGTCTTCCGGTGGTACGCGGAGGAGACGCTCTACGTCGGCTCGCTCGCCGTGAGCGGAGGCATCAGGCACTACCTGGTCGACGTGTCGCGCGAAGACGTGTTCAACCTCGACCCGGAGTTATCCGTCGACTCCGATTCGAATCTGCTCTTCTCCGGCGGGGTCACATACGAGACTCCGGTCGACGGCCTGGACCTTTTCGCCGGCTATGCCGAGAACTTCAAGGCGATCAGTAGTCTCCTCCTCGAGGTGCCGGGCCGGAGTCTGGATCGCCTCGAGCCGGAGACCGCCTCGAACATCGATGTCGGACTTCAGTATACGAGGGATCGAATTGCGCTGGGCGCCACCTGGTACACGATCGATTTCCAGAACCGGATCTTCTACATCGGTCCGCAGACGCCCGCCGGTCCCAACTACCTCATCCCGGGCGGTGGCGCCTATTTCAACGCGGGCGGCATCGCCACGAGCGGCCTGGAGTTCGCCGCGACGGTGCAGATGCCGCTGCAAACGTCGTTCTACACCGCCTTCACACTAAACAACTCCCCGAGTACATCGGGACCGACGATCCGCTCGTCGACGCCAGCCAGGGCGTCGTGGCGGGGGGCGACGTCACCGGTGTCCCGGATCGGCTGTGGGTTCTCTCGCTCGACCGAAGCGGCCCCCTCGGCGGCGGGTTGTCCGCAAAGTACACTTCGTCGCGGCGTGTGAGTCTCACGTCGGACTGGTACGCGGACAACTTCTGGATGGTGGACGCCTACGTCCGCTTTTCAGGCGAGGCGTTTAGCGATCTGCTCCGGTCGACGGAGTTCTCGATGGTGGCGAACAACCTCCTCGACAAGGCCTATCTCTCCGCCATCACCGAGAACGCCGCCTGGCTCGGCGCGTCGCGCACGATTTCCATGACTGCAACCGTCTCGTTCTGAGGGGAATTCTCCACCGGAGCGCGCCATCCGTAGCGGTGCGGAAACCTCGAGTCCTTCCCGGACCACACTCTCGGTAACGCGAGCAGGCTGGGGATCGATAAAACGAGAGTGCGACCCCCCCGGGGGGCGCACTCGTCGTCATGGCTCTCCGAGCCGGAAGACATAGAGTGCATTGTGTCTGTTACCGGGCGGAATCTGGATCTCGGGAGCAAGGAAAGTCGACACTCGCCACGGGCTTCCGCCGATCACGCCTGTGGGCACGGCGAGGTACTGGACACCGGCGACCTCATATGTTGTGGGAAAGCCCTGAACCGCGGTGCCCAGGCGGCTCTCCCACAGCGTCTCACCCGTGGCCACGTCATACGCCCGAACCCGCCGGTCGTAGTCACCCGCAAAGGCAAGCCCGCCGGCAGTCGTTAGGATCGAGGTCAGGAATGGAGCCCGTTGCTCGACGCTCCAGACCTCCTCCAGCGTCCGCACGTCGTAGGCAGCGAGCTTTCCGAGGTTCCCGTCCGTCCCGGGCATCTCCATCCACACCCGACTCTGGCCCGTGCCCCCTCCGCCCTCCACCATATCGATCTCACTCGCCATGCTGTCCATGCAGGTCTGACTCAGCGGAATGACGATCAGGCCGGATCCCGGGTGGTAGCTGGTCGCATGCCAGTTCTTCCCCCCCGCGGTCGAGGGGCAGACCGAAACCCAGTCGCCAACTCTGGCGTCGCGGATATCGGGTCGATACGAGACGCTGCCTGTCTCGTAGTCGAGATCTAAAATGTTTTGAAAGACGGTCTCCTTCAGGCCCAGGAAGCTGCCGTCGCGACGGTCCAGCTTCCAGAGGATCCCATGCTTTCCGATCTGGAAGAGCACCGGCTGGTTGTCGATATCCATCAACACCTGTTCCATCGCCTCGTCCATATCGAGGGACTCGTCTGGAACGTATTGCCGGTACCATACGATCCGTCCTGTGTGCTCATCCAGGGCGAGCGTTGAGCTACTGTAGAGGATGGAATCCGCCTCGGTCCGGACCGTCCCACGGCTCACAGGTGCTCGGGGCTTCATCTGCGAAGCGCCGAAGTAGACCAGCTCCAATTCCGGATCGTAACTCCCCGTGTTCCAGACATCGCCGCCACCCCGGAGCTCCCAAGGAAGTCCGCCCCACGTATCACCCCCAGGCTCTCCCGGACGTCCGATGGTGAAGGTCCTCCACAGCTCCTCACCCGTTCTGGCATCGTGAGCGGTAATGAAACAGCTCTCGGGGATCAAACGGGTGCATCCGTTGATCCCATTGATCAGCTTGCCGTTGGCGACGATCGGGCCGCTGGTGTTCTCGTAGCCAAGGTTCGGCTCAGCGAGCTTCGCCTCCCAACGAAGGATCCCCGTGCGGGCATCCAGAGCGATGAGCTGGGCGTCGTTCGTGGACACGTAGATCATGTCCTCCCAGATGGCGAGAGTCCGGACTCGGCCGCGGCTCCCAGACATGCCCTGGGGGAATTCCCGCCGGTACTCCCAGAGGAGATCACCGGTGGCAGCGTCGAGCGCCTGAATGGTGTTTCCCCAGTTGGGCAGGAACATGACGCCATCCCGAATCAGGGGTGCGGGCTGACTTCGAGTGCCGTCCTCCATCCCCCAGACCCAGACCAGATCAAGGCGATGGACATTCTCAGTGTTGATCTGACTCAGGGGGCTGTAGCCCCACGAGTTCAAGTTCCCTCGTGGGTTGAGCCACTCGCCGTCCGGCGGGTTCATGAGCTCCGCGTCCGAGACCGGGGTCAAGCTCTGCACCGCTCGAAACGTCCGTGTGGCGCCGGTGGCCGTTTCGGACAGCTCGCCATAGGCAGGAACCGAATTTCGGCCTTCTGGCGAGGGGATCGACCCCGCGATCCCGGGAATGGGCAGCGTCCCATCCGTGACCAGCACGGCCCCCTCAGCCAAGGAGAACCCCCCCTCAGAGGAGAAACTCAAAGGCGTCGCACCGGGTCCGACTTGGTTCTCTCTCATGATGTAGGCGGCGATGGCCGAGTACTCCTCCTCCGACAACGACCCTTCACCTCCAGGAGGCATCGTGGAGCGTATGTACTGCAGAACGGATGAGGCGGGTCGCGGCCCCCAGCTGTTGCGGAAGTTCGCTCCCGTAAGCTGGGGCGCGGTGCCGCCCTGCAGGTCCGCGCTGTGGCAGGCGGCGCAGGCTTCCTGGTATGCGGACATTCCCTCGGTCGCCTGTGGATCCGTGTAGGACGCTTGTTGAGCCAGGGAGGCCAGGGGAAGGAATACGCCGCCGAGAATCGCCGCGGCGGCGGCCGTCCAGCAAACAACCTTCGGTCGCCGGTTCTTTCGTCTCATCAACCCACTCCTGTCGGTGGCGTCTCGTGGGAGACCTCGGGACTGGTGGTGCGTCACGGCCGTCGCTACCGATCTGCCCGCACTGGCAAGAGGGCCGCCGGTAGCCGAGCAGGCGTGCCCTCCAGGTGACGACTGTCGATCAGGGGCCATGGGTCCGATCCACCCGCATTCATGATGGACCACCCGGCGTACGGCTTCGGCTCGTTGATGTGCTGCGGTCACTCATCCTGGCATCCGAAGCGCGAACTGCCCTACGGAATGAAGTCGCCGTGGGGCAACCGGAGACCAGCCGCGGACTGCAGGCACCCGTGGCGCGATCATGCGTTCAGAACAAAGGGGCATGTACGGGTCCAAGCAGCTGCGGTCCGCGTACCCGCCCGAGCTTCCAGAGTCACGCCAGGAACCACTGTCGTCGTGTCATTTCGGTCTTCGTGTTCTCGAGGCCGTCGAGCCCCGGCCCTGCGATCGCCGTAGCCTCGCCGGGGGGAAGGACGCCCCAGTCTACCTAAGCTCAACCGACCGTATACATGTACTCGAGGTCCGGCTATTTCGACAGGGGTGCAGTGGACTCGCGACACTGCCGAAGTCGTTGCGAGCCGGTCCGGAAGGAGGGCCGCTCACGGCGGCCCGCCGATTGACCGGGTCCGCGACACTGGATGTTTCCGGAGGTGCAGTATGGGGTGACCTCCTACACGCAGGGCATCCGCGTTGTCGTTGCCGGTCCCATCCTGCAGGATGGCCCGCTCCTACGCTTCTGGACCGAGGAGCTGGGCAACGCCCACCGCTGTTTCGCCGATCTGGAACAGGCTGCGGCGAACACGTGTGAACAGCGCCAACCGGGATCCGTGACGATCCGCGTGCGGCCTGCATCCTGTCAGCCTCCCCCGACCCGCATGCGCGAGCGCGGCGATGGGCCTAGAGCACTCCGGGGATCACCGCCTTCCGCCCTGCCGGGTAGTCTGCGAACCGCTCCCGGTACCACCGGTGGTGGCTGAGTGCTCTCGGAACGAGGTTGGCCGCTGTGTAGGTGAAGAACGCGAGTCCGCCCAGCGACCACGTCGCCACCGCCCACCCGGACCATTCCAGCAGCTCTCCCAGATAGTTGGGACAGGAGACGTAGCGGAATGCCCCACCACGCGGGATGGAATATCCGGTTCGGCCCGGCTTGCGCAGGCCGAGCAGGATGTTGTCGGAGTGGACGTTCAGGGCGAAGCCGGCCGCGAAGATGGCCAGCCCACCCAGGAACCGCAGATCTCCCAGCCACTCGGCGCCATATTCGCCAAACTCCGAGATGAAGCGCGCATTGACGTACGCGTTGACCATGTTGAAGGCGAACCCGCTGCCCACGACCGCGATCGGCATTTTCTTGCCCGTGGCTCGCGTGCGAAGCGGGTAGACGAAGGTCCGGTTCAGGTAGTGGCACTGCCAGATCCCCAGAAGGATCAGGGGAACGGGATCGCTTGCCGCCCCTCCCATGAAGTAGATGGCGGCGAAGAGGACCGTCGCCGGAAGCTCCATGACGACCCACCCTGCCCGGTTCGACATCTCCGGGCCCCAGCCGCGCGCCGAATAGTGCCGTTCGTACGGCGCCTTGAGACGAAGCAGACTCGCGAAGGTGAGGACCGCGACCGCGAACACGGCCCACACCAGTGCGCCGTGGAATGTCTGCTCAGTCAACAAGTTGCAGGACCAGTTTCCGGAAGCGGTGCACGGGAAGGGCAGGGTTGGCGCGGCACGGCGAACTCTGTCATCGCGCTCCCTCTGCGCGCCGGTTCCTTCAGTAGACCCGGGGCACGATACGCCACGGCACCTTCTCACGATACTCTTCCCAGAGGCGGCCGTACTTTGCCGCGCAGCGCCGGTCGTCGGCGCGCTCCCGCGGGACGAGCAGCGCCACACAGTACAGGGGGTACAACCAGGGGCCGAGCATCAGTGGCCAGCCCAGGGCGAGTGCCAGGCCGGTCGCCATGAGGAACTCGCCCAGGCAGTTGACATGCCGCGATAGACCCCAGAAGCCGCTGAACAGCACACGGTGTTCGCCCGCCGAGAACGCCTTGGGGACGAGGCGCGGATACCTCAGGAGAACCGACCGGGCGTCAGGCGAAAGCGCTCGATGTCCCACTCTGGTGGGCGATCCAGGCAGAAGTCGGCCATGAGCCTGCCGACGACACTGCAGAACTTGAAGCCGTGCCCGGAGAACCCAGCCGCGACGAACACGTCGCCGTCGCCGGCACGGCGGTCGAGCACGAAGTCCTTGTCCGGCGTGTTCGTGAACAGGCACGCGGCCATGCGGCGGGTGAGGCCGTTCGCCGCGGGGAAGTAGGTCGCGATCCCTTCGCGGAGCACGGCCTCGTCCTCGCGGCGGCACTCCCGGTCCATATGCTCCGGGTCGCTCACCTCCTGGAGCAGGTGGTGGTATTTTCCGATCTTGAACCCCTCGCCGCGGTCGTTGGGAAGGCCGTAGTAGCGTCCGGTCGGGGTCTCCATGTTGAAGACCGGGAACCGGTTCGGATCGAAGACGTCTCCGCGCAAAGGCTCGGTCCATAGCATGACCTGCCGTTCGGGCCGGCAGACGGACCGGAGCTCGGGCAGGAGGTCGCCGACCCACGGGCCGGCCGTGACCACGAGCTTCCGGGTTTCGTATTCCGCGGCCGCTGTGCGCACCCGCAGTCCAGCCGGGCCCCGTTCCCATCCGCGGACGGGTGCTTCGGTCACGATCTCGGCCCCGAGCGCGCGCGCCGCGGCCGCGTAGGCCTCGATGGCCACCTCGGAGCGTACGTAGCCGCCGTCGGGCTGGTAGATGCCCTTGAGGGAGTCGGGTAGCCGGTAGCCGGGGAAGCGGCGGCCGATCTCCGCGCCGTCGAGGTCCTCGAAGGCGAGTCCGTGCTCCCGGCATGCCCGCCTCGAACCTTCGATGGTCCAGCTCCCCTCCGGCCCGACGTCGAGGCTGCCCGTCACCGTAAGGATTGATCGGCCGGAGATCTCCTCGAGCTCCCGCCAGTAGCGGTAGGCGGCCCGGAGGAGCGGGACGTACTCCGGGCCCTCCGAGTAGGCGAGGCGGATGATCCGGGTTGACCCGTGGGAAGAGCCGAACGCGTGTGCGATGCCGAACCGCTCGAGGCCCAGCACCTTGCAGCCGCTCCGGGCGAGGTGGTAGACCGCCGCGCTCCCCATCCCGCCCACGCCGACTACGATTGCGTCGTACATCCATCGATCCTGCTTCTCGACCGGGAGCGTCCCTCCGGCCCGGGCGTCGGCGTGCCCACCCGGTGCCTCCACCGCGGGACGGACGTGCCCGCTACGGATCGGACATGCTGGACCGGCGGTCCGCCCCGATGCATCGAGTGCAATCGGCCGCACCTGCGTCTCGGACATCGACCGGGATTCGCCTGGAAGCCGTGGCGAGCCTGTTCGCCGAGGCGTGCGTGGACGAGCGCGTCCGTGCCGAAGGCCTGCTCTGCAGCCTGGATGGCAAGGTCCCGGCGCGTCTCCGGCGATACTCTCACTATGAAGCTCCGACCGTGGACCCCGGTTGCGACCGGCTCCGGCGGGGCCTCTCCGGAGGTCCGCATTCCGGCGACGCACTCCCGAACCACCCCCCGGATGCCGACGGGCGCTTCTCCGGGAGCGGGGGCCAGCCATCCGAGTGACGGGAACTCGGCACACAGCCCGACATGCTCGCCGTTCTCCGCGGACCGGGTGATGTGGCAGGTGTATTCGTCGGTCACGATACGTCCTTCAGTAGCTGGCGGACGCGGCAGGCCCTTGCCATGTCCCTCGGGTTCCAGATGTTCCCACGTGGGTCACCGGCCCATGGCGTCCGATAGACTCGATGACTCGTGGCCTTCTGCCGTGGCGCTCCGGAGGAGTGGCCACATGACCCAACCGAGGCTTCGCAGCCCCATGCCCAGCGGCTCGCTGACCCGGACGGCGCTCCTTGCCACGTTGCTCGTGCTTCCTTTCGCGTTGATCCCTCCCGGCGGATCCGCCCAGGCGCAGGCCACCACCGGGGTCGTCCGCGGCACGGTGCGCGATCCTGCCGGAGCGCCGGTGGCCCGTGCCGTGGTCGTCATCGAGCACCGCGATACCGGGCTCCGCACGACGGTGGAGACCACCACCGAGGGCACCTTTGCGCGCACGCTCCTCCCGCTCGGCACCTACGACGTCACGGCGACCGCGCCCGGAGGATTCGGGACCGACCGAAGGGAAGGGCTGGTGCTCCGCGTGGGCGAGACGCTCATGCTCTCGCTGGGCCTTGCGCCCGTGGAACTCGAAGGTATCACCGTCACGCGAGAGCCAGGCACCCTGCTCGACACCGAGGACGTGACCAGCTCGCAGCGCTTCTCCGAAGAGGTCGTGGAGGGGCTGCCGAGCAACGGCCGCAACTTCCTGGACCTTACCCTCCTGACGCCCGGCGTGTCGATCTCCCAGGGCCCCGATGGCGACGAGCTCAACGTCAGCGGCCAGCGCGGCATCTTCAACAACTTCATCGTCGACGGCGCCGACTTCAACAATGCGTTCTTCGGCGAGCAGAGGGGCGGCCAGCGCCCCGCCTTCACCTTCAACCAGGATGCCATCGAGGAGATCGTGGTGGTGAACCAGGGGGCCACCGCCGAGTTCGGGCGATCGGCGGGCGGATTCGTGAACGTCGTGACCCGGGCGGGCACCAACGACTTCTCCGGCTCGGCCCACTCCTACGGCCAGTGGGACGGCATCTCGGCCGCGTATTCCGAGGCCCGGGGAGGCGGCAAGCCGGAGTTCGGACGGGGCCAGTTCGGGTTCACCTTGGGTGGGCCGATCATGCGCGACCGCGCCTTCTTCTTCCTCGCCTACGACCAGCAGAGCGCCACCGAGACGAAGCAGCAGCGACGCGCGGTCCATAGCGAAGCCAACCTGTGCGAGCTGGGGAGCTTCCTCCGGTCCCGCTGGCCCGGGCTCTTCGACGACGAATTCGGCCCCATCGAGCGCACCGACGACGCGCGGGCGCTGATTGCCAGCTGGACGTCAATGCGGGCGAGCGCCATCAGGCGTCCTTCAAGTACAACTACACGTGGTCGGAGCAGGTGAACGGGACCTTCGACGTCGATTCCTGGGGCCTCTCCTCCAACGGCATCGAGCGCAACTACTCGCACGCGGTCAACGCGAGTCTCCGGTCGCTCCTGGGCAACACCGTCTCCAACGAGTTCCGCTTCCAGTGGGCGGGTGAGCACCGTCCGTGCTGGTATGGCGGGCCGCTCGTACCCGGGGCGGAACTGCCCGGGCCGCCCCAGTTCGCACGCCTCGGAGGACGCCCGTTCCCCGACATCGGGATGGACTTCGACGACGGCTTCCGCATCGGTCTTCCCTTCTTCCTGCCCGTAGATCCCGGATACGACGGCCGGATCCAGCTGGTCGACAACGTATCGTACCTCGCCGGCACGCACCTCTTCAAGGCGGGGGTCGAGTACAACCGGACATCCGTGGAGCAACAGTTCATCGGGTTTGCGAACAGCCGCTACATCTTCGATTCGGTCGATGGCTTCACGGGATTCGTCACCCACGGGAGCGACTACGTGCGCTGCTCGGACGGGTCGACCCGCACGACCGGCGCGTGCCCGGCGGGGAGTGCGGTCACGGGTCCGGTACTCCTCTACCTGCAGTCCGCGACCGTCCCGGGCGTGCCGGCCGACCAGCTCGGGCTCCAGACCATGACCACGCATGAGCTGGCGTTCTTCATCCAGGACACCTGGAAGCCCAGCGACCGCCTGACGCTGAACCTGGGCTTGCGGTGGGAAGGCGCCTGGCATCCCAACGTCTTCATCTCGCCCGGGGAAACGTTCTACGCGCCGTATCTGGGCGATCCGCGCTTCCCGTCCGACGGGACCATCCCCGACGACCTCGACAACATCCAGCCCCGCTTCGGGCTCGCGTGGGATGTGGACGGCGGGCGCACCCTGGTGCGGCTGAACGCCGGCGCCTATTCCGCGCGCATCCCGGGTCTGGTCTTCGCCCAGTACCGGACGACCAACGGGGCCTTCCAGCAAACCCTCTTCCGGAGCAGCGCCGACGCCGGCGTCCTGGGTCCGGTGCCGGCCATCGACGAGCAGATCGACAGCTCCGCGACTTTGCCCTTCCTCCCCGACATCCACGTTGCCGACCGGAAGCTGGAGCTGCCGCGCACCTGGTCGTTCGGCGCTGAGGCGACCCGCGTCCTCAGCTCGGCCGTGACCGCGAGCCTCTCCTATCAGCATGCCCGCACCGACGGCCTCTTCCGTTTCGTGGACCGGAACGCCGCGGCGCTCGGCTCACCCTTCGGGATCGGGACGCACCCGTCTGGCGGGGGCATCAACGCGCTGACCGTGGGGGAGTCGACGGCCCGCTCGCGCTACCACGGGTTCACGATGGGGCTGCGCGGGCAGGATGCCATCAGCGGATTCGCCTTCGACGTGAACTACACCCTGGGCTTCGACCGCTCCGACGACGACAACGAGCGCGACCCCTTCACCTACCGGTATGCCGATCCCCGGAGCCTGGACGCCGAGTACGGCTGGTCCGACCGCGACCGGCGCCACCAGTTCAACGGGTACTTCGTCCTCTCGTTCCCGGGCGGCATCAGGGCGTCCCACCTCTTCCGCCTTCTGAGCGCGTCCCCGGTCTCGGCGAAGTGCGCGAGCCCGGGGGAACGCGTCGCCGAGCCCGCCGACCGCATCTGCCCCGACGGTTCGGTGCTTGAGCGAAACACGCTCCGCCGCAAAAACGACTTCTTCACTTGGGACGTCCGCCTGTCGAGGGAGTTCGCGCTGGGGGGCGGTGTGGTGCTCGAGCCCGTCCTTGAGATCTTCAACGCCACCAACGAGGACAACTTCCTCGACACCGCCCACGGATCGCTGCTCTTCAACTTCGACGGCACGATCCAGAGCGGGCTGGGGGATACCCGGCGGGCCCAGGTGGGGGTACGGATGACGTTCTAAGACAGCAGGTGCCCGGAGCGCGGCGGTGGGGCTACCTTGCGCCGCCAGGCTTCCGATGCTGTGATCCCGGATCCTTCAGGGCTAGGTGAAATGGGCAACTGAGGCGTGTGGATGGGAGCGGAGCGGAAGTTGACGGGGGAGGCCTAGAGCACCCGGCTTGCCGATGCTCATCGAGGGATCGCCCGTCCTGTCCGAAGCATCCCGCTGCAGCGGCGTGGAGGGCGAAGCGTTTGCTGGCTCGCTGCCCCAGGGCCGGCCAGAGCCATCTAGGGAACTATCCAACGGTGTGGTGAGCAGGGTTCGCCGAATCGGTCGAGACGGCAAAGCTCTCCCCTTCAACACGCGGCGCGAAGTGAAAGGACTGGCCCCAGCCGTATTCCTAGAAGTCGGTGACCAGGTCGTAGTAGGTGTTCTCGAAATTCCGGTAGTCGGCCTTCCGCTCGTCGCGGCCATCACGCGCCGCGCGACCATAGCGGCCGACGTAGTCACGGACGCGGGAAGCGACACCGTCGCCGGATTTTGCGTCTTTCAGGATATCGGTGAGTTTGAAAGCCATTGCAAATCAATGATGGGTCGCGCCCGGGGCACCTCGAAAGCGTGAATCGTAGCGACCCGCACGCGGTCTGTAGGCACCTCCGCCAATCCGCGGTGAGCGCCAAGCGGCAAACCCTCGACGACGTCTCATTCGCTGAAACTCGAAGAGGGAGGATCTCTAGTCGGGCTGCTTGTAAATCACGCCGTCCTTCATGACGAAGCTGACGCGCTCCATGGTCGTGACGTCGTCTCTCGGGTCTTCGGGAACAGCGACGATGTCGGAGAAGGCTCCGGTTTCGACCCTGCCGAGCCGGTCGTCGACACCCAAGAGGGTCGCTGCCTCGAGCGTAGCGGCCTGAATGGCTTCCACTGCCGGCATCCCGCCTTCCACCATGTACTGGAATTCACGAGCGTTGTCGCCGTGTGCAGAGACGCCGGTGTCGGTTCCGAAGGCGATCTTGACACCGGAGCTGTAGGCCCGCATGAACGTGTCCTGGATGAGCGGTCCAATCTCGGCTGCCTTGCCGCGGACGACTTCCGGAAAGAAACCGTCGATCCGAGCCTGATCTGCGACCCACCAACCCGCCGTGATCGTCGGGACGTAGTAGGTCCCGTGCTGTTTCATCAGCTCGATTCCCTCCTCGTCCAGGTAGGTCCCATGCTCGATCGAGGCGACTCCGGCGCGGACCGCTCGCTTTATTCCTTCGGCGCCGTGGGCGTGAGCTGCCACCCGGAATCCATAGTCATCGGCGATCTGGGAGATGGCTCGAATCTCATCCTCGGTGAACTGAGGATTCTGTCCGCTGGATGCGACACTGAGAACCCCGCCCGTCGCCGTGATCTTGATGAGATCCACACCGTCCTGGTAGCGCTGCCGGACGGCCCTGAGGGCATCTTCGGGACCGTTGACCACCCCGTCCTCGGGAGTCGGCTCTTCAACGAGGTTCATCCGCATGCCGTTGGTGGGGTCGGCGTGACCTCCGGTGGTGGCGAGACTTCGCCCCGACGTATAGATGCGAGGTCCCGCGATCAGCCCGCTGTTGATGGCGCTGCGCAGCGACACGTTCACGTTTCCGCTGCCGCCCAGGTCGCGCACTGCGGTGAATCCGGCCAGTAGGGTCTCCTCGGCGAAGCGGACGCTCCGATACGCGTAGTCGGCCGGATTCAACCGGAAGCTTTCTATGTCGGACTGATCGCTGTATTCGCTGGTCAGATGCACGTGACTGTCGATCAGGCCCGGCATGCAGGTGTGTGTACGGAGGTCGATGATGGCGTCCCCGCCGGATCCGGAGACAAAGCCCTGTTCGACAGCTTGGATGGTAGAGCCATCGACGATCACGCTCATTTCCAAGAGGATCTCACCGGAACGGACATCGACGAGTTTGCCGCAGTGCAGGATCGTCGCAGAGAATGCAGGCGTCGCCCAAAGGCCGGCGGCCAGGACGGCGCTGACAAGAACCTTCATGACTCCTCCCGAAATTGAACCCTCATGATGCGCCATCACCCCACGATCGTCTGCTTTGTGAATCGACGCCCGATGTCGCGGTGCGCCTCGCGACCCGGCAGGTTACGTCCTGGTCCAAATGGACGAACCCTCGACGATCGTCTTATGGCTACCCCTCCGGGCGATCTTTTTCAACTCGACGATCCGTATCGGGTCCCCACATGCTCGATTCGGGATCAGGTGGCCAGGGGGCAGCGCGGCGGCCTCCGGTGGCCGTCTTCGGACAACGCTTGTTCAGGTGCGGACGGTCGCACGATCGCCTCCCGAGCCTCATCTACGTCGTAACTGACTTCGCAAAAGTCGCTTACGGCATGTTCCGAGGGAACGGCACGAAACTGGCCACTGGAGCGGCATGACGAGTGCGATCCACCTGCGCCAGCTTCGGCGGGGTGGCGCAGATCAAAGAATCGCTCGGAGATCGGGGAGGGCTTCCGATGTTTGAATCGATCGTGCACGACGTGCGGTACGCGGTGCGGGGGCTCTTCCGCGCGAAGGGGTTCGCCGCCGTGAGCGTGCTGACGCTGGCCCTCGGCCTCGGCATCAGCTCGACGTTCTTCACCATTGCCAGCGGATGGGCGCTGCGCTCGTTGCCGTTCGAGGATCCCGACGCGCTGGTCATCTCGAGCGAGGCGCAGCCGAGACTGGGACGTACGCGGGAGCTCGTCTCGGCCGGAAGCTTCCAGGACTGGCGGCGGGACGCCCGCCTCTTCCAGGGTGTCGCCGTCTACTCGCAGGTCCGCTTCAGCGCGAACTTCGGGATGGGGAGTCCGGAGCGACTCGAGGGCGCGCGGGTGTCTGTGGGGCTGTTTCCGCTGCTGGGGATCGACCCGGTTCACGGCCGGCACTTCCTGCCGGAGGAAGACCTCCCCTCGGCGAGGCGGGTGGCCCTCGTCAGCTATGAGCTGTGGGAGCAGCGGTTCAGGGGCGACCCCGGTGTGCTCGGACGCACGGTCGACCTCGATGATGAAGCGCATGAGATCATCGGGGTCCTCCCCGAAGATTTCCAGTTCCCGTTCTTCCAGAAGGTCTGGACGCCGGTCCGGCTCGACCCGGCCGACGAGGACCGCGGTCGGCGGCGTTTCGAAGCCATTGCGCGGTTGTCACCCGGCGTGACCGCTGGGAGCGCGCAGGCCGAGCTGGTGGCGCGCGCCGGGGACGTCGCGGCACGCTATCCCGATACCAACGAGGAATGGAGCGTTCGGGCCAGGTACCTGCGTGATGAGTGGATACCGCCCGTGACGAGGCTGGCCGCGGCCGCGCAGTTCGCGCAGGTCGGCTTCGTCCTGCTGATCATCTGTGCGAACGTCGCCAACCTGATGCTGGCCCGCGCCTCCGCCCGCCGTTACGAGACGGTGATGAGGGGCGCGCTCGGCGCGACGCGGGGGCGCCTCGTTCGCCAGTCCATCACCGAGGGCCTCGTGCTGGCATCGCTCGGCGGGGTGCTGGGCATCTACATGGCGACGTGGGGCGACGTCTGGGTCAAGTCGCTCATCCAGGTCCCGACGCCGTACTGGGTGCAGTTCCCTTTCGATTGGACGGCTCTCGCGTTCTCTCTGCTGGCGGTGGTGGTGACGGGCGTCGGCATCAGCGTGCTCCCCGCGCTCCGCGGCTCGAGGCTCTATCTCACCCAGACGATGAAGGGGGCCGGCGAGGGATCCGGTGTTGGCGGCGGGACGCTGCGCCGGCTCCTGGTCGGCTCGCAGTTTGCGCTGGCGGTGATTCTCCTGACCAGTGCGCTGCTGGTAGCCCGGAGCTATCTGACCATCGATGATGCCGAGAGTGGCTACGCGACGGACGGTATCGTGACGATGCGGGTATCGCTCACCGGCGGCGCCTACGAAGAGCCCCGCGAACGGGTGGGATACCTCGACCGAGCGGTCAACCGGCTTCGAGGCGTCGGCATCGTTGAGTCAGCGGGCGCCGTGTCGGTCCTCCCGGCAAGCCGCGAGGGCTTTGCCCCGACGGCCACCTTCGAGGTCGAAGGCGAGGTCGGCGAACGCGTCGCGGCACTGCATGTGGTGACGGCCGGTTATCTCGAGACGATGGAGATCCCGATCGTCGATGGGCGACCCTTCACGTCCGAGGAGATCGACGAGGGGAGGGAGGTTGTGGTCCTGAGCGACGAGCTCACCCGTCGGATCTGGCTGGCCGGCGGGCGGGTTGGTCGGCGGATCCGGCTCGGCGGCGGAGGGCCACAGCAGGAACCCGGCCCGTGGCTGACGGTGGTGGGGGTCACGCGAGACGTCACGCCCCCGGCGCAGGTCCTCGGGCTCGACCCGGCCCCGGCGGACCAGCTGTACCTCCCCTACGGGGCGCGACGCACCCCGTTCATGACTCTCGTGCTCCGCACCCGCTCCGACGCGCGCCGGGCTGTCGCCCCCCTTCGAACCGAGCTGCAGGCGCTGGACGAGACGGTTCCCATCTACAACGTGCTGACCATGCCGCAGGTGCTTGAGCTCGTGCACTGGGTGCCGCGCGTGTGGAGCCAGACGTTCTCGGTGTTCGGCGTGCTGGCGCTGGTGATAGCGGCCATGGGCGTCTATGCCGTGACCATCTACGACGTCAGCCGCAGCCGCCGTGAAATCGGTGTCCGGATGGCGCTCGGCGAGCAGCCGGGACGCATACTGAGACTCGTGCTCCGAGACGCCACGCGATCTAGTGTGATCGGGGTGGCCATCGGCTTGGCGGTGGCCGTGCCGCTCGCCCATCTCATGGCTCGACTCCTCGTCGATGTGCATCCGAACGACGTCGTCGTCTTTGGGGGCGTCGCCCTGCTGCTCGTGGCCGTCGCCGTGTGCGCGGCGGGCATGGCGGCCCGCCGCGCCGCGCGCGTCGACCCGATGATCACGCTCCGCATGGAGTGACGGGCGTGTGCGGGCTGGTGCTGGTCGGTTGCGAACGAGCGGATGGTGGGACGCCGCTGAGCAGAAAGACTCCCCGTCCCGCGGAAAGGGTCAGCGACTCGCCCCCTGACCGGGCCCGTTGAGAAGGCCGCTTCAGGGAAAGATGGCGCGTTCCTGGTAGGCGGCAGCCACTTTCTCGATCTCTATCAGGAAGGCTGCGTTCCTGAGGTCCGTCTCGTACTGCCGGGCCGCCTCGCTGAGGGCTTGGTAGCCCAGGACCATCGTCTCTTCTAGTCCGGAGTTCACCAGATCTTCCTCTGCGACCTCCGGTCGCTTCGGACTCCCCAGCCTTTGAGAGCATGCACAACCTCCCGTTTCTCCGGACCCCAGCTCCTTACCAATCTACTGTCCAGACAAATCGGGGGCGCTAAACCCTCGCCCTCATCCAGACTCCCAGCCCTCCGGTCTTGCTCCTCGTCCGCCCAACACCGCCCTGCCCCAAACACATCCGAATTGAATGGCGTCGAACGAAATCTTGGACGACGTGTGGGCCAAGGCCTAGGCGGGCTCCACGCTCAGCACCGACACCGCCTCGTTGAGGCGGAGCGCGACCTCGGTGCCGGGCATGAGCGCAGTCAGCAGGGGGCTCTCGACGAAGTGATGCACGTGCGCCGCCGGACCGCTTGCGCCCTTCCCGCACGTGCACGTCATGCTGTGGAGCCGGGCGGCTGCCAACTCGCCGTCTCGTTCGACGGTGAGTTGGGGGCCGATCGCCACTAGGCGTTCAGCTAACGCCTCCGTAATGAGGAGACGCCCGTCAGCCGGGGTCTTCCGTGACACGACCACCGTCTCCAGTTGCGGTATCGTCATGGGCGTCACCTAGGGTTCGAATACGCTGATCGTCATGAGGGCATGGCAGGAGCACAGTCTCGCCGTCCTCACGTAGCTGCGCCATGGGTGTAATATGGGATCCCTCACCGTCCCTCGGAGTCGTATGGTAGATTTGGGCCCCCTCACCGCCTGCCGGCGTCGTCGAGCGCTCCATGCGGACGCTCGAGCAAAATGCCTGCACTGCGGCGACTTCGGGAGCCTCGAGCAGGCCAGCCAGCAGACCGGCGCGTGCATTGAACGCTGACAACCGCGCGGGTGGCTCCCGGAGCGCTACGCGTATCGGACGCGGCCCAGGTCCGCTACGAGCTCACCCTGAAGACGGCATGACGAGGCCGCAGACTTGTCCAGTAACCGGCGTTCCCTTCATCCTAGGGCCTGAGCAGCTCCAAAATTCGCACTTCTCGTGGACCAGTTTCGGGTGCAGGTCAGGCCTCCGGGCCGAGGGTCCCGTTCCTGGACAGCGCGCCCATCGTTGTCCACCAACTAAGTTTCGGTCATGAGTTTCGATCTCGCGTTGGTCTTGGTGGTGCTCGTCGTGACGATGGTGCTCTTCGCCACCGAGCGGCTCCCCGTGGATGTGGTGGCCCTTCTCGCCCTCGGCGTCCTCCTCATCTGCGGGGTCCTGCCTCCCGAAGAGGCCCTCGCGGGCTTCAGCAATGAAGCCGTAGTCACGATCGGGGCCATGTTCATTCTGAGTGCGGGCCTTTACCGCAGCGGGACGCTGAACCAGTTGAGGACGCACTTCGAGTTCGCCGCGCGCAAGAATCCCTGGCTTGCGCTCTTCGGACTGATGGTGGTCACAGGAGTGGCCTCAGCCTTCATCAACAATACAGCCGTGGTCGCGATCCTGATTCCGATCATCCTCGCGACATCCCAGAAGCTACGGGTCAGTGCGTCGAAGTTCCTAATGCCTCTTTCATTTGCCTCGATGTTCGGTGGGGTGTGCACGCTCATCGGGACGTCGACGAACCTCCTGGTTAGCGCCATCGCCGACGACTACGGTCTTGAGCCGTTCGGGATGTTCGAGTTCACCGGGCTGGGCCTTGTCTTCTTCGCGGTCGGCAGCGCCTACATGCTGACCGTCGGCGTACGCCTCGTTCCGCCACGGCGGGGGATGGACGACCTCGCCGACAGTTGGCGGGTGGCCGACTACGTTACGGAATTGGTGCTGTCTCCCGAAGCCGAGTCAGTCGGCAAGCCCCTCATTGAGGCCCCCCTCACGCGGGACCGGGATGTCGACGTGATCCAGATCCGCCGACACGGAGAGGGGCTTCTGCCGTCCGGCGAGACGGTTTTTGAAGCCGGCGACGTTCTCCGCGTCCGGTGCAATGTGGCCCGGCTACAGGAGCTTCTTCAACGGGAAGGGGTCCTCGTCCAGCCCAAGACGAAGTGGGAAGACCAAGACCTCGAGTCCACTGAGGTCGTCCTCGTAGAGGTCGTCATCGCGCCGAACTCACCCGTTGAAGGCGAGACGCTTCGCTCGTCGGAATTCCGGAACCGCTTCAGTGGCATCGTGATCGCCCTCCGACACGGCGGAACCCTCGTGCGGGAAGCGCTAGCCGATGTCCGGCTCCGGGCCGGGGACGCGCTCCTCGTGGAGATTGCGAGAAGGCGCCTGCCACAGTTCCGGGCCAGTGGGGCGTTCGTGGTGGTCTCCGAGGTCCCGAATCCGGAATTGTTCCGGCCGTCCAAGGCGGTCCCGTCCGTGACGATTCTCGCCCTCGTCATCGGGTTGGCCGCCGTCGGGGTGGCCCCAATCGTCGTGACGGCCACAGGCGGCGCCATAGCGATGGTCCTGCTCGGATGCCTGACGCCGGAAGAAGCGTACCGAGCCGTGGACTGGAGGGTGATCTTCCTGCTGGCCGGCGTTCTTGCGCTGGGGCTGGGTCTGGAGCGCACGGGCGCAGCCGAGCTTCTCTCCCGCGGGTTGATCCTAGGCGTCGGAGGACTGGGCCCCGTGGTGCTCCTGTCGGTGGTCTACCTGGTTACCACACTTGTGACCTCAGCGATGTCCAACAACGCTGCCGCCGTGCTCCTCGCACCCATTGCTATGACGGCGGCGGTGGAAATGGGGGTGGACCCGAGGCCGTTCCTCATGGCGGTGACCTTCGCTGCGTCGGCCAGCTTCATGACCCCCGTGGGGTATCAAACGAACACCATGATCTACGGCCCGGGGCAGTACCGCTTTATGGACTTCATGCGCGTCGGCGCGCCGCTCAACCTGATCTTCTGGCTGCTCGCGACCGTACTCATCCCCTGGTTTTGGCCCCTGTGAGGTGGGCCGACGACGGCCCCACCGTGGTCGGGGGATGGTGGGCCGCACCCCCTGCCAGGTGTTCAGCGCCGACCTGAAGGATGCCAGGTTGGCCGCGAAGACCAGATAATGATCGCGGGCGCATCGTGCGCCTCCGCAGGCGCGGGCGCGACGGCTCGCTCAGCGGCCTGACGGGCATACGGCCATGCTTCGGGGGGCACGATGAGTCCGGAGAGTAGCCGAGGGTCGAGGAGCTGTCGGCAGGACTCTCCCCTCGAACGAAAACCCCGACTATCTTTCATCGAATCACGTTCGGGCCACGACCGGCGGACACGAAGAACCCAGTTCCTGCAACCGCTGCCCCTGGCGATCCCCACCACACTAGAGCGGTCTCTTCCCCTACCCGGAGCACGACTCCTGTGACGAACAGCGTCCGCCTGATTTCCTGGGTCTTCCTGCTCGTGTTCTGGATCCATCCCGTGTCCGCCCAGCAGAGCAGGGTGGCGCGAGCTGCTCCTGTGGAGGAGGCTCCGACGATCGATGGCCGGGTCGATGATGCCGTCTGGGAGCTGGCGGAGCCGATCACGGACTTCATCCAGGCTGAACCTCTGCAGGGCACGTCCGCCTCCGAGAGAACCGTCGTGCGGATGCTCTACGACGAGCGGGCTCTCTACATCGGGGCGATCCTCTACGACTCGGAGCCCGACCAGATCCTCGCCAGCGACAGCCGGCGCGATTCCGGCATGGGAGACAGCGACTCGTTTCAGATCATTGTGGATACCTACCTCGACCTCCAGAACGGTTTCGTTTTCGGGACGAACCCCTCCGGCATTGAATTCGATGGACAGGTGTCCAACGAAGGCCAGGGTGGGGGGGGAGGGGGGGGTGGGCGTGACCGACAGACGGCGGTCGTCGGCTCCGGCGGAGGCTTCAATCTGAACTGGGATGCGAGCTGGACGGTGCGTACGTACGTCAACGAAGTCGGTTGGATGGCTGAGTTCGAGATCCCGCTGCGAAGCCTGCGTTATTCGGAAAGCCCGCAGAGATGGGGCCTGAACTTCCAGCGCAACATCCGCCGGAAGCGCGAAACCGTCTATTGGGCGCCCGTGGACCGGATCTACAACCTCTATCGCCTGTCTTCAGCCGGCCTCCTCGAGGGCCTGGAGCTGGAGACACCTCGGAATTTCAAGGTGACGCCATATGCGGTCGGGTCGTCCTCACGCAACTTTGCCACCCCGGCCCAGACCGAAGCCGACTTCGACGGCGACGTAGGCTTCGATGTGAAGTTTGGTGTCACACCTACTCTGACCCTCGATGTTACGTACAACACGGATTTCGCACAGGTCGAGGTCGACGAGGAAATCGTCAACCTGACTCGCTTTAACGTTCGGTTTCCCGAGAAGCGTGGGTTTTTTCTGGAGAACGCAGGATTGTTCGCCGCCGGAAAGAACGGCGTCGATCTCTTCTTCAGCCGCCGCATCGGCATCGACGAAGGCGGCGCGCCCGTGCCCATCCTTGGTGGCGCTCGGCTGAGCGGCAAGGCGGGGGAGTTCAACCTCGGTGTCCTCAGCATGCAGACCGACGATGTCGCCGGTGTGACGTCCCAGAACAACTTCACGGTGGCCAGGGTCAGCAGGGAACTGCCGAACCGCACGAATTTTGGTGGCATCCTGGTCAGCCGGGATGCGATGGGCGCCGGTTCGGGTCCCGACGACTGGAACCGGACGTGGGGGATCGATGGTCGTGTCGGTCTCGGACAGTATACAGACGTTCAAGGGTTCGTGGCCCGCACGGAAACGCCAGGACGCTCCGGCCGCGAGGCGGCCTACAACGCCCGCGTGGGCTATTCTCGCGTCGGCGGCAGCGTGAACTTCGAGTACACCGAGGTGGGTGAAGATTTCAACCCGGAAGTCGGGTTCCTCAGACGCCGCAGCTACCGCGCGCTCAATCACAGTGGTCGCAGGCTCATCCGGGTTCCCGGTGTGGCCTGGCTGCGCGAGCTCCGCCCGCACTACGGGGTCAACACGTTCTGGGATCTCGATGGATTCATGGAGAGCCAGACCATTCACCTGGACAGCCACGTCGATTTCGAGAATGGGTGGTTCTTCAGTCCGGCCGTGGACATTGAGATGGAAGGCCTGCAGGAACCGTTCGAGATCGCGCCTGGTGTGATCGTTCCTTCGGGCCAGTATCGACATCCAGAAATCGACTGGCGTCTCGATTCCGACCAGAGCCGAGCTCTTTCGGTTGCTTCCTTCTGGAGGGTCGGCGGTTTCTTCACGGGAAACCAGAGGACCTTTGGCGTCGCGGTGGCCGCACGCCGTGGGGCCAACCTCAACGCATCGGTCCGGTTCGACCGCAGTGACATCAACCTGCCTGAGGGCGATTTCGTAACGCACCTGATTCAGGGACGCCTCAACTACAGCTTCACTCCATTCATCAGTGTCCAGTCCCTCATCCAATACAACGACCTGTCCGATGCCTGGAGCGGAAATTTCCGCTTCGGCTGGCTCAACACGGCCGGCACGGGACTGTTCGTGGTATACAACGAAACGCGCGGTCTGGACGATCGGTCGCGCGGCCTGGTGAACGTCGGTCCCCTCAGCCGGACCCTCGTCATCAAGTTCTCTCGGCAGTTCGACGTTCTGCGGTAGCGATCGAGCCGCCCGCTTTGCGAATTGCACCTTGAAGAGGTGCATCCCGTCGCGGAACAGTTTGAACCGGCCCCGGTTTTCTGGATTAAGGGGGCGGTGCGAAGTTCACCACCGCACCGCGTCTGTTCGAGGTGGAGGCGAGGGCAGCGACGACGCATGCGGCCGGGTTCAGGCCGCCCAACCCGCCCGAGGGTAGCGTGGTCGAAAGTCGCTCCCCATACGGTCACGCCGCCGCGTTCGCCGCCGCTCTGCTGCTGTACGCAGTGACGCTTGCACCTACCGCATGGTTCTGGGATTCCGGCGAGCAAGTCGCGGCAGCTGCAACCCGTGGGATCCCCCACCCACCTGGCAATCCATTCGTCATCCTGCCCCGGAAGCTGTGGATCGCCCTCCTGTCGGCGACCGGCCTCTCAGTGGCCGTCCGAATGAATCTCTTGGCGGCGGTGTTCTCTGCGGCAGCGACGGGAATCCTCAGACCGTTGTACCTTACGCCGCTGGACAACTCAACCAGAAGGGTTACGACAATGAGGAATGCGATCAGGATGTTTCACGTCGTGCTGCTGGCGGGTCTCTTGGCAGCGTGCGGAGGAGACGATCCGGTCGGCAGCTTGGGGGCTGGGTCGCCCGGCAGTTTTGAGGCCGGGCCGCTCGGCGCGGTCGAAGTTGGCGAGGGCGAGGCCGTGCACATCCGTTCGCTGCATGGTTGCGACACAGCATCGAGCTGGCTATCCGAGACTTCGGCAGCATCCACGGTCACGAGATCGAACTCGATGAGTCAATCGACGCCATGTGTTCGCCGGAGGGCGGACGCACAAGCGCCGAAAGGGTCATCGCCGACCCGCGGGTAGTGGGCGTCGTCGGCACATTGTGTTCTGGCTCGGCGGTGGCAGCCTCGCCGCTCCTCAGCGCGGCAGGTCTGGTGATGGTCTCGCCGTCCAACACGTCGCCTGCGCTCACCTCCGACCTCGCCGGCAACGCGAGTCCCGACTACCACCCCGGCTATTTCCGCACCGCGAACAACGACCTTTATCAGGGGCAAGCGGTTGCCGACTTCGCATACAATGAATTGGGTCTCGAGCGCATGGTGTCCATCAACGACGGCGACCCGTACACCACGGGCATCACCACCGCGTTTGGCAGTGCGTTCCGCGCTCTCGGCGGCGAGGTCGTGGATACCGCCCAGATTGAGAAGGGCGACACAGACATGAGGGACGTCCTCGCGGCATTCGCAGCAGTCGATCCAGACGGCATCTTCTTCCCGCTCTTCGAATCGGAAGGCTCGCAATTTGCCGAGCAGGTGAGGGAGGTGAACGGGCTGGAAGGCGCGACGCTCATCACGGACGCGCGCCTCCTCGTGTCGGGGTTCCTCGGCACACCGCAGTCGGAGGGCATCTACTTTGCAGGGCCGGAGGCATCTCATGACGTAGCTGCCAATGTTGCGACCGGTAAGAACGCGGACGAGATTCTGGCCGCGTTCGAATCCACGTACGGCGAGCCTCCTGGCTCTCCTTACTGGGCGCACGGGTACGACGCGACATCACTGCTGCTCAGCGCGATCAACTCCGTTGCGGTGGAGGAGGGCGGGAAGTTGTATGTGGACCGCGCTGCGCTGCGCGAGGAACTCGGGGCGACGTCCGGCTTTCAGGGCATCATCGGTGTACTCTCCTGCGACGATTTCGGAGACTGCGGCACCGGGCGCGTCAACATCTACCACCACACGGATTCGGCCATCACAGACCCTGCAGAGTTGCCCGTGGCCTACCCCTTCTCGCCGTGAGCTGGCTGCGCTCCTGGGAGTCTGCGCCGCAGAAAATGGTCAAGTCCCGATCTGTGTGAAAAAGCGAAGAGGAAGCTCCTGGATGCTTCGGTTAGGCTGCCTTGGGGACCTCCTTGGGCTCGAGGAGTGAGCGGTCCAGGTAACGGCGCTGGCTCCAGACCCCGGCAGTTCTCAGGGCAACCGCGGAATGGGGCGCATCCGCTCCGCTACCCGCCCAGTCGCGAAAACTCGAACGAAATCCGTGCGGTGCACCCGCAACTCTCGGTTGCCGTAGCCGGCCGGAGAAACCGAGATCCTATAGAGCCCGTCCGGTCGGAGACGGAAACACCCACGCCGAGCCGACCGGGTTGTTTCTAGCCTCAACCAGAATCTCCCGTGCCCGTTCCGCCAACGGCATCCGGTGCTCCCAGTTGTGCTTTATCCTTGCGTATTTCGGCCCAAGTGGACTGACCGCCCACGCCTACCAGCTCGCGGTGAGTCGGCGGACTAGGCTGTGGTCCGCGCTTGCCTGGCCCGGGCTACCGCGGCGCTAGGGATGGTGAAAGGCCTCGGCCCAGATTCAGCCGAACACACCGAGCGGTGGGAAGGTGCCTCTGAGAATCGAGGCCGTGTCCTCATATCCCAGCCACTCCTCGATCATCGTGGCATAAACACGACGGAAGTCCGTCGTCATCTTCAGGTTCCCGTCGTCCAGGTCCGTGAGGCTGGGGTGGCGACTGTACATCCCACCTTCCACCCCGGCACCGAAGACGAACATCGGAGTCGCCGTACCGTGGTCGGTCCCGAGACTGGCATTCTCTTCGACCCGGCGACCGAACTCGGTGAACATCATGACGGCAACGTCATCGGCCCGGCCAATCCGTTCCATGTCTTCTGTGAATCCCCGGACGGCGTCGGCCGTGTAGGCCAGCAGTCGCGCATGGGGGTCGGCCTGATGGACATGGGTGTCGAAGGCGTTCCCGGAATAGCTGACGTAGTACAGCCGCGTGGGGACCTCCGCCGCGATCAGGGAGGCGACACGCAGGAGTGATCCGGAGAGGCCACCGATGCCGTAGTCGACCGGTGTCTGATACGACGAGGCCGCGCGACGGACGATCTCGCCCGCACCGACAGCATTCTCAGCCGTCGCCGAGAGGAAGTCCAACGTCCTGTTATCGGTTGCCTTGGCGCGGTCGACGTTCTCGAATACGGTGTGCTCGGCCTCGTTGCCGTCGCGCCTGAGTGCGTTCGGGTCATTGAACACGAGCGGGGGGTGATGGCGGCTTTGCACCGCGAGGGACTGCCGGTTCCCCACGTTGACGATAATGTTGCCCTGGGCATCGTGGTCGTAGACGCCATCGGCCAGTCGCCCCATCCAACCCAGTTGCTCGCCTCCGTTCGGAACACCGGTGTGCCAGAACCCCATCGAGGAAAAGTGGGACAGGCTGGGATTCTCGTATCCACAGCCGTGGACGACCGCCATGTGGCCGTCCTTGTAGAGCCGCTCGAACCCGACGAGCGCCGGGTGGAAGCCGATCCCCTCTGCGACCTTGATGACGTCCTGCTCCGCAATGCCCAGATTCGGGCGAACGCGATAGTAGGTGTCATCGCCGTACGGCACGACGGTGTTGAGTCCGTCGTTGCCACCGGACAACTCCACCACCACGAGAATTCGTTCGGGGTGAGCCTCCATGCTCGTGCCCTGCAGAGCCTGCGCGGATAGTGCCGCTGACGTCCGGTTCAGAATCACCGGCAATCCGGCGCCGAGACTGAGACCGTACAAGCCCCGGCGGATGAAATCACGTCGCGAGCAGCTGCATTTGATTAGCATGGCATTGCTCCAGTGTCTTCGGAGGACTCAGGGTGTCCAGCCCTCGCTACGCCAATTGATACTCCGGTGTGCTCAGCACGAGATACAGTAGGGAGCGCAGGGCAGATTCGGTCTCCGCGCCGGAGCGCTCCACCCGGTCTCCGCCGAGCTCGTTACGCAGGAAATCGACGAGGGCCTCACGGTCGTTCTCCTCCAACGCCAGGCGAAGGAACCGCGCGACGAAGTAGTCCACGACGTCACCGACATCACTGACGCCGGCCTCGTCAACCATCGCGACGAGGTCGAGGTCAGCTGTATGTCTGGGCACGAGCTTGAGTCGGTCGAACGCCATGACGTAGCCCATGTAACCGCCATACCGGGTATTGAAATCCTCGTCACGGTCGGCCAGCATGCTCGATTCTGCGTCACCCTCCTGCGTGGCGGCCGTGATACTCATCCCGGCGTCGATCCGGCGGCCGACGCTCCCGTAGATTCCGGGGAGGACCCGATCTGGCGCTCTGAACGAGCCGGGGTCCGGGAACAGAACTGTGCGGAACAGATTGCCCCTCTCGAGCAAAGACCCGGGCGTGATCCAGCTTCGTCCGCCGGCCCATCCCGCCACGTTCGGGGGGTTGAACAACCTTTGACCGAGACGAGACGTCAGCTGGTTGAAGTCCGGAATCGTCGGCATCTCGTCGAGTCCGAGCTTGCGATAGGTCGAGACGACGAGCTGCACCGGGCTCTTGATCTGCGTCGCATACGACCTGGGGCTGTAGAAGTCCCGGGACAGGAAGATCTGGGTCAGGAGCGGCTTCAGCTCGTAGTCTGCGTCGCGGAACGTCCCCCCGAGGGAGGTGCGTGTCTGATCACTCAGCTCCTCCCGCACCAAGTACCGGTAGAGCTTGCCGGCGATGAATTCAGCCGTTGGCTCTTGAGCGAGGATGATGTCGATGATGTCGGTCCCATCGAACGGCCCCGTCTGGCCCCGGAAGGCCTTCGCGCCGAAGTCGTGCTGGGTCTCGTCGAACTCGAACTCGAGAACGTCATTGGTCCAGCCGGTGAACGCACGGGAGGCTTCCCGGAGATCGTGCTCCGTGTAGTTGCCCACTCCCATCGTGAACAACTCCAGCAACTCCCGGCCAAAGTTCTCGTTGGGGTGGTCTTTGACGTTTTCCCCATTGTCCAGATAGACGAGCATCGCTGGATCCGTGAGGATCCCGAGCAACAGGTCCCGGAAGTTGCCGGTGGTGTTGGCGCGAAGCATCAGGTGCTGGCGCTCCATCATCCGCGTATCGCGGACCTTGCTGTTTCCCGTTGCGAAGTGACCGTGCCAGAACAGGGTCAGCTTCTCCTCGAGCGGCCGCTGGGTACGGAGCATCCGCTCGCCCCACCACAGTGCCAACCGTTGCGTTTCGTAGGAATTTGAACGCAGGCCGTAGAAGAACTGGTTGACGACCGGCTGGAGTCGCCGTGACTCGCCCTCGGGCAGAACCGGGATTCCCATCGCCTCGCCCGTTTCGCGGGCGATCCGCACCGCCTCGGCCCGACTGTTGGGGAAGGGGTCCATGCCAGGTTCCCAGATCGGTGACGCGTCGAATGCGGGCAGTGCGTCCGGAATCGACGCGTAGTCCACGAGCCACACGACCGCCTCCTCGGGACTCATCGCCGCCAGTCGATCGATCTCCTCGGGCGTTCCTCCGAAACCTGCCCTCTCCAGCAGATGCGCGGCCTTGCCGCGGTCCCAGTCGGCGGGGGTGATGGGCCGGAGGTCGTCCTCCCAGGAGGCCGGTCCGGCCTGCCCGGCGGCTTCCGTGGCACCATACCCGGCCAGGGCGATGGCGACGGCAGAAAACAGCCAAGTCACCGGCATCCACCGGCCTCGGCTTCCCGGGGCCGGATACCCGGCCGGAACGATTCGCCGGTCTCTCGCTGGCATCACGCTCCCCTTCCGATTCCGATCATTCATACGCAACGGGGCTGGCATCACGCCCCCCTCCGGCCCCTATCATTCATAGGCAACGGGGTCGGGGTCAAGCCACCGCCGAATGGGGTCGTGGCTCCTTCGTCCAACAGCTCCAATCGGCAGTCGAGCATCGCGTCGCCATCGAAGAGCCAGGTTCCGAAGAGCGGTGCGCCTGACACCAGCGGCGGCCAGCACCGGCAGTTCACGCACATATCATCACCGGGAGCTGACCGAAGTCCTGGAGTTGCCCCGGCGGTCTCAGGCCGGGAGGAAGCCGGAGGCGCTCGCTCGGGAGTCTGAGCCTTCGGCGCAGTCGATCCGCAACTGGGTGGTCCAAGCCGACCTGGATGAAGGACGGACGACGGACGGGTTGACGGCCCAGGAGCGTCGGGAGCTTCGGCGGCTCCGAAGAGAGAACAGGCAGCTGCGCATGGAGCGCGAGATCTCAAAAAGAGCCGCGGCCTGGTTTGCTCGGGAGACCGGTTCGGTGCCGGATCGGCGTTCGAGTTCGTGAGAGTCAATCAGGCGGGTTTCCCGGTGCAGATGATGTGCCGGGTGCTGGGTGTCTCCCCGAGCGGGCATCATTACGGCAGTGCCTTGTGATGCCGCTGAATGCCGCCAGGATTTAGTAGCGCCGCCCTGATCGCCTCACCGGTCCGAAAGCGAGATCGTGAATGCCTACTGCCACCACGTCGAGGGTTGGTCGGCCCGAAGCCTGGAAGCGAAACTCCCTGACATGCCCTGGAGTGCACCATGCAGAGGCCGGATAGATTGAGTCGACCCGGCACTTCGCGCTCGACCTGGCGTGGTAGAGCCGGTCGATCGACGCGAAGTACGCCGTCACCAAAGCCGGTTGACGCCGTAGCGGTCAAAGACCGCGTCGACCGACACGATCGCCAGATCGCGGGCCAGCGCCTGTGCGATCAGCATTCGGTCGATGGGATCTCGATGAGGACCGGGCAGTCGCCCCGCGCGCTCGGCGTCCGCGACGGTGATCGGTAGTTCTCCAAAGCCTTGGTCGGTGATGCTGCCGACAACATCGATCGCCACGGTTTCGCTCCCCCGCAGCTTGCCGATCCGGCATTTGGTGGCGAGTTCCCAAGCGGACGCAGCGCTGACGATGATCTCGTTCGTTTCGTCCGCGATGGCGCGATGGGCCGTTCCTGACAGACGCCGACTGTCTGCAATCCACCAAAGAAACGCATGCGTATCCAGCAACGCCCGCATCGCTATTCGCCTTCCCATGCCTTCAACTCCTCCTCCGGCAACGAATCGAAGAAGCTGTCGGGAATGATGACTTTCCCCTTGAGGACGTCGGGCTGCCGCTTGCCGCGCGGTTTGCAGGCGACGAGCCGGGCGACGGGTTTGCCCCGGCGGGCGATCGTGACTTCCTCGCCTGCCTCGACCTGTGCCAGCAGTCCGGAAAGCTGGGTCTTCGCTTGATGGACGTTGACGATAACCATGGGTTCTTGACCTTGTCTGAGCAGAAATCTAGCTAAGAACCTAGCTAGATATTGGGTTAGATTCAACGCGGAAACGTCGCCTCCCCATTGAGCAGGGCGGTGTGCTGCCTTGCTGGGCGTTCGGAGGACAACAGCCTTCCCCCGACCGGATTCTTCGTTGCCGAGGAGAACGCGCCCGTCCCATGGCCTCCCGCGACCAGATCGCGCTTCCCCTTCCGCCACCGTCGGCCGATTCCGAGACGCCTCTCGTCCCGGCGCGCATGGTCAACGAGTGGGTGTACTGTCCGCGGCTGGCATATCTGGAATGGGCGGGTCGTGTCGGCACTGAAGCGCCGCCTCCCGGATGGGGTGAAGCGCAATCTGTCGGAGAACGGCGGGGACCTGCCTGGTTGGGCGCTGCCGCTCGCGTGTGACATGGCGGCCGACTGAGCTTCCGCGGTATGAGGGCGGAAGCCCTTACGTCCTTTCTCTCCCTCACGGAGCAGGACAGGCGGGACGTGTTCGACTCTGCAGCGCGCCGTCTCGACGCAGTGCCAGTTAGGCGGAGAAGGACTTCCGGGTTTGTCTCGTCCTCAAGGCCCTCTTCGACGGATGGCCCTGCGACCACCCGAGACTGTCCTTCAAAGGGAGGTCGGGTGAGGTTGGGTCAAGAAGTGTGTAAACGTCTCAGGCGGCAGCCTTCCGCTTGCTGTGAGACATGTAACTAACAGAAAATGCCCGAACTGAATGCGGCCAAATCCTCAAGGTGGGGTATGGTGGGCGGCTGGCGGCGACAACCCGGGAGCATCGATGAAGTTGCGTACCACGCGCGATAGGCTTGGCCCTCCCGGGGTTACGTCTTTCCTGGTGGCCCTGGCACTCCTGTTCGTCCTGGGGTGCGGCGACACATCCACCGAACCTGCCGGCGGCGGGCAGGGCTCCACCGGTGCCGTCACGCATCGCGGCACCTTCCACGCTGTCGCTCACCGCGGAACCGGGGTCGCCGAGATCGTAGTGGCACCAGATGGCTCGCGCTCTCTACGTCTCACCAACTTTCTAACCGACGCCGGCCCGGGCCTTGAGGTGTATCTGGTCGCTGCTGCCGACGCGTTCGACAGCCGAACCGTGCTCGACGCCGGGTACGTTACGCTGGGCGCGCTATTGAGCCCCGCGGGAAACCAAAGCTATCCCGTGCCCTCCGATGTGGCTCTCGGCGTATACAGGTCCGTATCCATCTGGTGCGTACCGTTTCGTGTGAATTTCACGACAGCCGCCCTTATGCCTGTGGCCGGCACGTAGTGACTAGGAAGAGGGAACAGGAGGTCGGGTCAACAGGCGTGTAAACGTCTCGGGCATGATGAGTTGAGACGGGCTTTGCGTCTCCGTTCCGATAGCCCGTAGCCGCGTCCACGGCCCGCTTCCGCTCCGACTGCTCACGGCCCAGCAGCTCCGTGACCTCCTCCTCCAGGATCCGCTGTATCAACTCCTGGGCCCGCTCCCGCATCCAACCCTCGAGCATCTCCCACGTCAGCCTGCTGGACTCACTCCCCACTCCCGCGATATCCGCTCTCTTTACATCCCTTCCGATCCTCCCTCCCGCCTCTGCCCGCCATCGCGTCAGGCGGTGCTCCATAAGCCCGCCCGCGCAGCTGCGGCACGATGCGGCGTGAATTCCACCTTCGCCGGTGAAGGGAGCCGTCCGGAAACGCGGCGACGCTCGAAGCGTCGCCTCCGTCGGCGGAGCGGCTATCTTTCCTTGGTCGAGCATGGGCAGGCTTACTCAGCCGTCAGCAGGTACGCGATGCCACCGATTCGATTCTTCGCCGAGGTAAACCGCCACTTCGACCGCGCCGCAGCCCTGCTGGACTACCCCTCTGGCTTGCTTGAACAAGTCAAAGCGTGCAATGCGGTCTATCACATGAGCTTTCCCGTCCGGCGAGACGACGGGTCGATCGAAGTGATCCACGGGTGGCGAGCGCACCACTCGCAACATCAGCTTCCCGTAAAGGGAGGGATCCGTATCTCGGAAGACGCGTCGGAAGACGAAGTCACCGCCCTCGCCGCGCTCATGACCTACAAGTGCGCGTTGCTCGACATCCCCTTCGGGGGTGCGAAGGGCGCGATTCGTGCGGACAAGAGCGACTACTCCGATGCCGAGCTCGAGCGGATCTTCCGTCGCTACACCTTCGAGATGGCAAACAGAAACTGCATCGGCCCGGCCCACGACGTCCCGGCGCCGGATCTCGGCGTCGGAGGGCGGGAGATCGCGTGGATCGCCGACACGTATATGGCGCTTTCCTACGGGAACAGCGACGCCCTCGGTGCCGTGACCGGGAAGCCCGTCTCGCAGGGAGGGATCCCCGGTCGCGTGGAAGCAACCGGCCGGGGTGTGTGCTTCGGGCTCAGGGAGGCGCTAAGCCGGGAAGAGGATACCCGGCCGCTCGGGCTGGCGCCTGGCCTCGACGGAAAGTCCGTCGTGCTCCAGGGGCTTGGCAACGTCGGCTACCACGCGGGCAAGTTCCTGACCCGGGAAGGGTCCCGAGTCGTCGGCATCCTGGAGCGGGAGGGAGCCATCTACGATCCCGGCGGGCTGGATGTAGAGGAGGTTCGAAGCCACAGGGCCAATGGGGGATCCATTCTGGACCTCGATGCCGACATGAAGCTTCCCGCCCACGACTCCCTATCTGGCCTCGAGTGGCCGTGTGACATCCTCCTACCCGCTGCGATCGAGAACGTGATCCATAAGGACAATGCGCCCCGTATCGACGCCAAGGTCGTGGCGGAGGCCGCGAACGGCCCCACGTCGGGCGCTGCGGCCGAAATCCTCCGTAGCCGCGGGATTCTTCAGATCCCGGACCTGTATCTGAACGCCGGGGGCGTTACGGTCTCCTATTTCGAATGGATCAAGAACCTGTCCCACGTGCGGTTTGGTCGGATGGAACGTCGCTTCGAGGCGGCCTCGATCAGCCGCATACTCCACGCCGTGGAATCGCTGACCGGCCAGTCCTTCAGCGACGCTGTCCTCGAGACCGTTGCCGTGGGCGCCTCGGAGGAAGATCTGGTGAACTCCGGACTGGAAGAGACCATGGTCCTCGGCTATCAGTCCCTCAGGGAGACGGCTCGGCAGTACGAGACCAACCTCAGGAACGCAGCCTTCCTGATCGCGATCAGAAAAGTGGCGGCCGCCTATCAGGAACGTGGAATCTTCCCCTGAGGCGGCCTTCTCAGCTGGCTCGGGCAGGGAGCGAGTCGCTGACCCTTTCCGCGGGATGGGGAGTGTTTCCGGGGGGCCGCGTCCAACGATTCGCTCGTCGCAAACGACGTCCTCGCCTTTGCGGTTTCCATTCTACGGTCTCGCTCGTGCCGAAGGGCCGCGGACCTCGGCAGTGAGCGCAGCCGGAAACCAGCCCGTAGCAGAGGGCTGAGTATTTCCTCCACGCGGGTTGCCCCGGCCCTCGCCGAAGTCGTTTGAGATCGTGCACGACGCGGAGCGGCGTGAAAGCGCGAGAGAGGTCCGGGCCGGGATCGATCCACACGTCGCCACAGGCGGTTCCGTCGCTTCCCTGTCAGGCCGACCCTGTCGGGAATTGCTCTGTACAGCGTGAGTTAAGCGAGACTCTGCCTACCATTGAAGCGCGACTGCGCTGCCAAGAGCTGGAGCGCGTCGAAGGAGCGCGGAATTCACCGACAGACCGTATTTCTGCTTTACGGCAACGACCAGTGCCGCGATTTGTGCGCCGATTTTCCGCCACCAGAGAGACACCGCTGCGCTGCCCGAATCGGGATGTAGCTGTCTAGTCGCCGTTGCGGCAGTATTCCCGTGCTCCTGACACAACAGCTTGTTGCTTCTCACAGTTGGGACGAGGCAGAGAAAGCGCGCGGGTTTCGGTCGTCAGGTGGTCGGCGATCTGAGATTGTCGTTGGATCTGCGTTGGTGAAGCCCGCCGAAGGTAGCGATAGCCGACCGGATTCTAGGCTCCATCGATGCCTACGACCGGGCTCACCGGGAGCACCACCGGGGAAGCGATAAGCGGTTCTCCAGGGCGGAGCTTCGATGAGAAGCCAGCACCTCGTGCCCGCGTCGGCACATCAAACTTGTTCGGGTGGTCAATGTACAGACTCGCCCGTTCCAGACCTAACGCTGTCCTTGTGGACATCCATCCCGACCTACACCTCGGTCTTCCGCTTCATAGGGCCGGTCTCCTGTTCCGGTGCGACCTCGAGTCGCATGTGGCTCTGGCACCTCCGCTCACCGCAGGCGCTAACCCACGGTAATCCGGCAGGGGCCGGCCCTTCCATATTTTCTAGTAGTTCGCCGTGATGACCTGCATTCCGGCGCGCATCCGGACGTGCCACTTCTTCTCGAGATCCTCGTCCCATTCGGGATCGAGTTCCCGGACCGTGTCGCAGAGGCTGGCCAGCCAGTACTCATAGAGGAGCGGCGGGATCGCGCGTCCCTGTCGGCCGTGCGAGGCGCCGATTCTCCGGAGCGCCTCGCGCATCGTCGGATCTCGAGGGTCTCGACTGACCATGATGGTCACCGAGTCCCGCAACAGCTTCCTCTGCTCGTCGAAGTCCGTCTCGGCGAAGTGGAGAGCAATCTCATCCGAGGAATCCAGAAAGATCTCGTAGAACCGCTTCCCGAAGTCGCCCGAGACCTCGCAACGCTCGAAGCTGAGCTTCACGTCATCGTCTGCGGCAACCAGAACGGTCCGGTGACCTGCCCTGTCGTCCTCGCGGAAGAAGTCAACGCGGCACTTGAGAGGTCCATGAAGCCTGAGTCTATGGGGTGACTGCGGAGCGATGACCACCAGATCGGGCGCATGCAGCTTCAGTTCAGTACCAGCATCCAGATCGACGAAATCAACGTTCCCTTCCAGGACTTGCAGGACGCCCCAGCGACCCTCGGCGAGCGCATGTTCCACCTGGAATGCGGCAGGGACCGTCTCCTCGCTGAAGAGGGGTGTGCAGCCCATGGGGGAGAGCCCCGGCGGCAGG
This sequence comes from Longimicrobiales bacterium, assembly GCA_965206975.1. Classification (GTDB taxonomy): domain Bacteria; phylum Gemmatimonadota; class Gemmatimonadetes; order Longimicrobiales; family Gaopeijiaceae; genus JAAXGI01. The sequence goes on from OZ242253.1 coordinate 2,066,805, forward strand.
CTTCGCAGTGTGATTACCCGGCCCCGGGGTCCGGAATCGGGGAGCCGTGTTCGGGGCACGCTATCGGGATGTTCCGGGTCACTGTGGGTCTCCTGAGGAACTCCATGCGTTGTGGCCAGCGAAGATAGACCCGAACCCTGAAGCATGGAAGCCGAGCCAAATGCTCACGGATGGAGTCTCCATGCTCCCCGGTGCGAGTGAGCGCGGGCGCGGAGGAGGGGATTCACGGTGCGTATGGGACTCGGATTGCTCGGTTTCAGGAAGGTGTTCATCGCCCACGAAAAGGATTGGGGTCCCTAGCTGCGGGGAGTGAGAAGCTTCCCCCGCGTAGCGGGGGAGTAGAGAGCGGCCTCACGCTGCAGCCTCCCGCCGCCGTTCGAAGTGGATCGGCGACTCGTAGTCGAGAGCCGAGTGTCTGCGTCGCGGGTTGTACCGGCCCTCAATGAAGTCGAACACGGCCATCTTCGCCCCGGCCTGGTGCGAAGACCGTTTCCGCTCGATCAGCTTGCACTCGAGCGTGATGAAGAAGCTTTCGCACATCACGTTGTCGTAGGCATCGCCCACCGAGTCCATCGAAAGCCTCATGCCCGCCTCCTTGCAGCGTAGCGCGAAGGCGATCAAACTGGCCTGGATGCCTTGGTGGATCACCGCCTCGGGCCGCCGCTGCCAGATGGCCATGTCCAGCGCCCTGAGCACGAGTTCCGTCCTCAAATGCGTCTCCAACGACCAGCCCACCACCCGTCGGCTTCAGGCATCCACCACCACGGCCAGATACAAAAACCCGCTCGAGGTGGGCACGTACGCCACATCCGCACCTTTCGAAACCGTGCCGGTGGGGTTTTGCAGAAGTGCGGGTTCGCTTCAGACCTAGTTCCGTCGCGCCTCTTCCACGATCCGCTCGGCATCGTCGGGGAGGAGGAGCCGTTCCTGGACTAGGCGCTGCGCCGCCTGGCGGATGCGCGCCACGTAGCTTTCCTGATCCGAGTAGCGCTCCTCGAGCGAGAGGCGCTCGTCCCGGGTGAGCCTCCGTTCCTCTTCCGTCTCCGCGAAGGGAACATACGAGCCGGTGAGACCACAGACGGCGTTTTCGGCGAAGCCGGCCCGCCGGAGGTTCCATCCCGTGTAGGTGGCGGTGGGTACCTCCACGAACGGGTGCCGGATGCCGGCGATATTGTTGCCATCGGCGTCCTTCGTTCCCACAAGGACGGGATAAGCCGGGCCCTCGTCGGGAGGCAGGGAGCTGTAGTCGAGCATGCGAGCCCTCTTGGCGAGCCCGAAGTACCGGAATCCGGGGATGGCGACGAAGGCCGCCCGGGGATCGGAGGGGGCGACCAGTGTACCGTCGCGAACATTGGGATAGCGGCTCGGAGGTGGCTCGGTCCCGCGGGTGATCCATTCGTCCATCGTCACGATCAGAGCTCGGCTGAGAACGTCGTAGTCGAGCGGATTGCTGAGCCGCTGGCAGATTCCCTGCGCCGGCTCGCCGGCCGGGGAGTGCTGGTGGCCCGCTAGGAAGTAGGCCCGGACGTTCTCCGGAAGCTCGAGGTGGTCGCCCTGGGTATCGGTGACCACCAGCGAGGCGGTGCCGACCCACATCTCCGTGTCCGTATCGATGTGGAAGATTTTCGGGCAGTTCCCGCGCGCCTCACAGCGGGCCAGGATACCGTCGGTTCGGCCGCTGGTGGGGTCGGTGAGGACCCCGTAGGTGAAGGGGAAGTGGTGACCGGGCATCGTATGCTGCTCATGCTGGCGCGAGTAGTCGCCGGGCACTGAGAAGGGGATGTTCACCTGGGTCAATCGGGAACCCGCCACGATGGGAAGGATGCCCTCGAAGACGACTCTTCCCTCCACGTCCTCGTGGAATCCCTGGTATAGCCAATCGCGGAGGAACCGGCCGCTCTGCGAGATCCCCATTCCCATCGCCATCTGGATGTGACCCGCCAGGGGATTCGTGCTTCCTGCTTCGTCCTCCGACTCGTAGCGCAGGAAGGATACGACGTCCCGCGTCCCGACGAAGCCGATCCCCATGACCACTGGATCCTTGGCCGGATAGACGAACTCGTAAATCGCTCCGCCATCGAACCCTGCCGGGCGATCGATCCGGATCTCATCCTCTGACACATACGACCACCTCAGGTCGGCCGGCGTCTGCCGCGGATCCTCAGTGTGCTGACGCACCGTCAGCGTGGCCATGGACGGATCCAAGTCGGCGGCGGGGTAGGTGAGCGTCGCCGTGCTCGGGTTCGTTACATCGTCGAAGATGAACTCGTGCCGGTGGGTTCCGGTGACCGGAGAGCCGTCGGCCTGGGTGGGAATCGGGAACTCGCCGCGCATCAGGCCGCCGTCGGACGACACATCGGCCTGCCAGCCGTTCCACACCATCGTATAGCCCTGGTTCATCAGGAACCCGGTGCCGATCTCCGATGCCAATCGGGGATCGTTCGTGTTGGGGCCGCCATTGATCCGGTGGCCCATGGCACGCTTGCCTCCCCGATTGAGGACGTCGTAGAAGATGCGCCCGTTTCCCCGGGCCGTATCGACCGGTTTGAGGATCTGAACGTCCACCGTGTACTCGACTCTGCCCCGCTCGTTGCGGGGAGCTCTGTCCAGGTTCACGATCCCGGCGTTGCGGGGGTCCGCCGGGTCGAGCTCGCCCTCGGCATAGCCGATCAGCCACTCGTACGTGCCCACGTCCCCGAAAACGTGGCCCTCAAAGGTCGGGCTGTCCCGCTCCGTGATCACCAGTCGGGTGATCTGCGCATCGGCACCCACCGGCGTCAGGACCAGAATCAGGGCGCCAAGGATCGGAACCAACGAAGCGGATCGTCTCATTCTCGTGTCACCTGGCTCGGGGGGTCCCCAAGGGATCCGGTGGCCGGAGGGCCCGTCGCCGCCCTTCGCACCTCGCCTGCGGCAACCGGAGTCGTTGTATCCGTCGCGACGAGGTCGGAGAAGCCGGGCCGCGCGGGAACGGACCGTGCAGGGAGAAGGGACGAGGGCATCCCCGGCGCGGCTCTGGCTCCCCGACGGGCGAATCAGGACGGATGTGGGAGTATTATCCGGCGAGAATGCGGGGGTCAAGGCGCCGGCCCGTGCCCGGGCGCTGACTCGGGGAGCGCTCCTGGAGGGTCAGGACCGTGAGCGCGACCCTAGGCTCTTCGGGTTGACTCCCGTCCTTCGGAGCAGGGTCGCGTGGGTGTGTCGGAGACCGTAGGCGCGGTGCTTGCAAGTGAACGTCCCTCTCTTCCTCGGTCCGGGCCTGCCCTCCGGTCTCGCAGCCTCCTTCGACTCCCCTAAGCCTGGGGCCCCTTCGCACAACGGCCAGGGGGTCAGTAAGCCTGCCAGCGGTAACGGACCCGAAGGACGTAGATGCCATCCCGAGATCCCGTGAAGCTGCCAGATAGCTGCCCTTCTGGAGATGCCATTCTGCGGGGTCACTGCCCTGAAGCTTCCTTACGTCGCCGGTGCCAGCCCCGGCAAACACCTCCATGGTCTGGATAACTCGCTCGCGTTCTTTGTCTGGAATCTTCCTGAGGTCCTTCTCCGACTGCGGACTCCACTCGAGTCTCATGTGCAGGGGGGAATCACTCGAGGTCTGGTCGATGCCGCCGCTCCTCGGTGGAAATGGCCTTGAGACCGCCGGGGAAACTCCAGTCAGCGCTCCTTCCCGCAGCTGTGGTTGGTGTAGTAGTCCGGTCCACGGATGCGGGCGTGTTCCGCGGGCAGGAGATGGTCTCCGACAGGTGGGCGCATCAGCCGGCGCAGGCGGTGGCGGCCAGCGATGCCTACCGCGACGGCGATACCCGTGGCCGGGTCCTCAATTCCAGTTTGGCCGGTGATAGGAGCCGCCCTGAAATGCGGCGAAGAAGTGGTAGATGAGCGGGTGGTCGATCGGTCGCGTCGAGTCTCCAGCCGCGAGATTCTGCTGGGCTACGTACGTCTGAGTATCGGACCCGTCCACAAGCACGTTATACCAGGGCTGCTCCTTTGTCGGACGGTAGTCCTTCCCCTGGGTCTGGAAGTCGTACCATGCGTCGTCCGCCTGGCAGGTTCGATCGTAGCCCACGACCACGCCTCGGTAGCCATAGCGCAAGTGGCGCACGATCTGGCCCTCTCGAAACAGCACATCCCGAGTCACTGGAGCCATTGTGTTCTCCCGATAGGGTAATGCCCTCCTAGCGCGGCACTGTCGAGCTGAAGGCGCGCGATTGGCCATCGCCTACGATAGCGCCAGGAACGCCGCCTCCGCATCGGCCCCGAAGGCGACTACCTCGGTTCGGCTGGGCCGCAGTAACGCCTCGATGTCGGCAGTGGTGCAGTTGCCCCGCCGAATCCAGATGACCTTCGGCGGCGGACCGCGCAGGAAGCTCACCTGGTGGAAGTCCGAGTCCTTCGAGACGATGGTGAGACTGTGTTCCCGGGCGTAGCCCCAGATCGCGGCGTCGGTCGCTCGGGCCAGTCCGATGTCTCGAACGTGGAGGACCCGGGAAACACATCCGATAGGCCAGCGGCGATACGCGGAGAGACGTTCTCGTCGAATAGGAGCTTCACTCGGGCAGGATCGAAACGAGCCTGCGCTCACGCTCTGCTGCGAAAGCCAGCGCTGCCCGGATGTCTTCGAGCTCCAGGTCCGGGAAATCCGCTGATTTCCCACTATTGACACGGCAAAACGCAGCCTCCTCAATGTACTGGAATGCAGATTCTGACGACGCAGGTTTTCCAAGCGTCGGTGAACGAGTTTGTTCGGTGCACGGGTGTCAAGCGGACGGAAGCAGCGCAGGGGAGCCAGCGGGTTTAGCGTACCCCAGTCGCTCAGGATCGAGTCAGGAGGAAAACCGCCGGCCGGCAGCCCGCCCGGGCGGGCTGCGTGTTCTCTCTTCCGGAATCCGGGCGACCTTGCCCCGGAGCCTGCCGAGGTAGTACAGCTTCCCGCACCGCACCGCACCGCACCGCACCGCACCCGGCCACGGCCCACCACCTCGACTGCGGTCACGAAGGGGACTGCAGGGGACACACCCGCTCGACGCCGACACCGCCGCAGACCTTCCGGAGCGTGAAGGTCTCGCCCATGCCCCGGCGGAAGTATGCGTTCATGAAGGCGCACCGGGCCGCGTTGACACTGGCAGCCATGTCCCGGGTGCTGGGATTCTCTAATCAGGATTTGCCTGATCGCGGCACCTGCGAGCCGTGACGGGGAGCTCGGTCTCTCCGGTTTCGAGGCGGGGGAACTCATTCCATGGCCACTCAGGTTCTTGGAAAACTTACAAGAATGGCACAATTTGCCTTCCGATCCGCCCCTTCGGATCTGACGAGATCGACGGGGCGACCCGCAGCGAATGCAACTCTGGCCCGTTCGAGGAAGCCGATGAGTCGCCGCCGAACCACCCTCCGGCTTTTCGCAGTGCTTGCGGCCGTGGTCCTCGTGAAGGGATGCGGGGACGGCGCCGGCCCCGCGGAGCCCGTGTTCCCGACCCCGTTCACAGTCAGCCTCGAGAAGACCGCGGGTGACGGCCAGCACGCTCTGGCCGGGTCACGGCTGCCAGTCCGGCCCACCGTGCTGGTGCGCGACGCGAACGGGCACGTGATCGATGACGCTACAGTGTCGTTTCGCGTCACGGAGGGCGGCGGGAGCACCCAGCCGGAGATCGCGGTGGCCGAATCGGGACGAGCCAGCACGGAGTGGACGCTGGGAGCCGCGGGCCGCCAAGCGCTTGCCGCATACACCGCGGACGCCAGCGTGGAGTTCACCGCCACCAGCTTCCTGGCCGACGATCCCAACTTTGTGGCCATCACGACCAGGTATCTTTCCGCGGCATACCCGTCATTCGCGCATGCGGACACGCTGGAAGCCGTCGGCGGTCGCCGCCCCTACACCTGGGGGCTGGCTGCGGGGGAGCTTCCCGCGGGGCTGACACTTACGGCGGACGGGGTGATCCGGGGCCAACCGCAGTCTGAAGAAAGATCGAGCTTCACGGTGCATGTGGTGGACTCGGCGGGGATTGAGGCAACCGGCGCGTTCGACCTGCAGGTGTGCGGCTCGTCCCTCGAGCTGGACGTCGGCGAGGTGCACATCGCAACGCCGGTCGCACCCGGCGGGTGCGGCTTTTCGGTCCGTGCGGAGTCGGCGGGCTCGTACTACCGGGTGACGCTCGTAGGCAAGAGCGCCGGGTTCGAGATGGTGGAGCCCGCCCGTTTCAGGGTGCTGGGCGGCGTGCCGGAGGGCACCGTCGCCTCCCGGAGTCCGGCCATCGGGCCGCCGGTCCGGCCGGACTTCCGCCTCCGGCCCTCACCTGCCGCGCGCGGGGCACCGGAGGATCAACACCTTGGGGTTCGGCACGAGGACGCGCGCCTCCTGGCCAGTCTGGCCCGGGAGGGGCGGCTGCGCGCACTTCCGGACCTCGGAGCCGTCACCGCGTTGGCTTCGGCCGATCCTCCAGCCGAGACGTTCGAGTTCCAGTTGGGGAGTCCGGGAACGGCCACGGACAACTGCACGGTGGCGACGCGGACGACGACCGTGCTCCAAGGCTACAACGACCATCTGGCAATCTACGCGGACACGATTCCGTATCCCGTGCTGGACCCCGCGAACATCGACATCCTCCTTCGCCACTACGAGCGCTACGGAGCCGAGGTGATCGACAGCTGGGGAGGCGTCGCTGACATAGACGGGAACGGGCGGATCATCGTCTATCTGGATTCGAACATGCCGGGGCACATCACCGGTCTCGTGTGGGTGGGCGACATGCTGCCGGCGTCGGTGTGCGCCGCCTCGAACGAGGCCGAACTCATTAGGATCGATCGATCCTTGATCCCGCAAATCACGCCAGTCCTGGCCTCGACCCTGGTGCACGAGGCGCAGCACGTCAACTCCGCTCTACAAGGGGTTGCCGAATACCCTGGACGATCCCTTCTACCACCCTCCGTGGATCGAGGAGGGCCGCGCGGTAATGGCGGCAGAAACCGCCTCCAGGCTCGCTTGGGCGGACATGGGCGGACCCGCTTCCCATGAGCAGGTCACGGCCGCGCACCTCGCGCACCTTTCATCAGATCAGGTGGGGGTTTCCGGAGTCTCCAACGCCCTCGTCCGCACCAAGCGTGTGCTGCGGGAGGACGCCAACTCGCTGACCCACTTCCCAGACCCGTACGGGAGCGGCTGGCACTTTCACCGCTTCCTCGGAGACTGGTACGGTGGTGCGGGCCGGGGTCGGCTAGGAGACGCGGAATTCATGAAGCGGCTCATCGCCGCGGAGACGCCGGCCGGGGTCGCCGGACTCGAACAGATCACGGGCCGATCGTTCGCGGAGCTGATGCTCGAGTACGCCACGGCGATCTCGCTGACCGGCACCGGGGCGCCGCGGCTGCCGGGAGTGCCACGTTTCTCGACCTATGACTTCACGGGCCTGGAGGGAATATGCTGCTTGGACGAGCCCGGTCGCTATCCGTGGCCCGTCACGACGAGCGGAGAAGGACCGGACGCCACGCTGTGGGTACCGCTGGGGGTGTCGCGCACGATGGAAAGAGAGATCAGGGCGAACGGCGTCCAGGTCTACGACCTCCGCGCGTCGGCCCGCGGCGCGGGAGCGGTTATCGAGATCGGCGCACCGGACCATGTGGGGATCGTCGTGGCCCGGATTCCCGACCTGTCCCGGCCGAGCAGATGAAACGGTGAACCCGGATTGTACAGAGATGGCAATGACCTGACGCTCGGCCCTCGCCGGAGCTGCGTCTAGGCTGCCCTTTGGTCTTCGGCTCCTCCTTCCGGGCCCTCCGACATGGAAGCAGTCGTTGATCTGGCAGCCCGTGCGGAGGACCGTCGCTAGCATGAGCGGACCAACTGCGAAGTGGTCGGCTTCCATCTCATGGAAACCGCCACAGGCCGGTCCCGGCAACTTGTAGGAGGGGTCATGCTTAACTAAGTTTTGTGGACTAAGCTTAAGGAGGGATGTCATGCGCACCTTCAACATGCACGAAGCCAAGACCCATCTTTCGCGTCTCGTCCAGGGCGCCGCCAATGGCGAACCCTTCATTATCGCGCGGGCGGGCAAGCCCGTCGTCAAAGTCGTCGCTTTGGAAGCGCCGGATGCCGGGTCAGCCCGTCGGGTCGGGTTCATGGCCGGGCAGATCTCGGTATGCGATGATTTCGATCGCATGGGTTCCGAAGAGATCGAGTCCATGTTCGAAGGTGACGGTTGAATCTCCTTCTCGACACGCACGTCTTGCTCTGGGCGGCGGGCGCCTCGCCCCGGTTGCCGGAGGATGCGCGCGCGCTGATAGAGGATCCGGGGACCGAGTTGGTCTTCAGTGCCGCGTCGCTTTGGGAGGTCGCCATCAAGAACGGGCTAGGGCGAGAGGAGTTCAGCGTCGACCCACGACTGCTGCACCGAGGGTTGCTGGAGAACGGGTATGTGGAACTGCCCGTGACAGGCGCCCACGCCGCGGCTGTGGATCTGCTTCCGCCCATCCACATGGATCCGTTCGACCGGATCCTGATCGCGCAGGCCCAGATCGAAGGGATCACGCTGTTGACGGCGGACGAAGTCGTCACGCGCTATCCGGGGCCGATCCGGGCACTTTGACCGCTTACCTGGAGCCACTACAAAGAGGAAGTACGGCACCGCCTCGCCCTCGTTGGACCGAGAGAAGAACTCGGCGCGGTCCACGCGGTCGAGTGCCGCCGCCGTCCAGTCCAGCACCTCGACGAGGCCGAGCGGTTGCAATCGGCCCGGGTCGGACAGCTGCTGGAACAAGGCTCGCAGCACCGGCGCACGCAGGTGCCAGACTGCCTTGCGCCAGCTGAATCGCGCCGGATTGTGGCTGCCCCCGAACAGCGGGCCGTCGTTGCTTCTTACCTTGCGCGACCACAGCACCGACGCAGAGAAGATGCCGTAGAACAACGGTTGGCTCTGAGTGGGTGTTTTCGTCTCCGATCGGACCGGTTCTGTCGGATCTGGATCTCAGCGGCCTATCGCGGGAACTGGGGATTCGTCGAGCCTTCGTAAGTGGCCGGCCGAATGCACGGATGCCCCGTGCGGTCCCGGAGGCGGTCTGGCCTTCCCGTCGTCGGAGGGCCGTTCATTGTCCGGCAGCACGCTCTCCACGCTGCTTCGAGGGCTGCGTATTGCGGCCGTGCCGCACGGTTTCCGCTCGAGCTTCAGGGACTGGTGCGGCGAGTGTTCCAACGCGCCGCGCGAAGTCGCCGAGGCCGCGTTGGCCCACATGGTTCGCGACAAGGTGGAGGCGGCGCCTATGCGCGTTCGGACCTGTTCAAGCGCAGGCGCGTCCTGATGGACGACTGGGAGGCGTATCTGGCGGGCGAGCGCTGAGAACCCTCGGCCACTGCTTCAAGCGGCGCTCCGGGAGCCGCTTCGAGGGCGTCCGCTGGCGCGGCTTGGTGCGCCGTGCGGAGTGAGAGCGTGGGTAGAGGAGTACTTCGACCTTGGCGGAACCTTCGCGAGAGCTGAAGCCGAGCTGGCTGCGCGGGATTCCGAGCCGTTTCACTTCTTTGAAGCAGTCGGCGAAAACGCTCTGACCAGCGTCTCGCCTCCGCCCAGTCAAGTGGGTGCTTGGCACGCCCGCGCCTAGTACTTCTCAATGGGTTGCCGCTACGACTACTCAGATGCGTTGGGGGTGGTCCACGGCGGCGACGATCTCCAGCCGATCGACGTGGCCAGCGACTATGGCCGCTGGATCGCGGACAGCGAAATCGTGACCATTCGGAGCACGGGCCACGTCCCCCACTACACGCACGGCGAAGCTCTCGCCCCGGCCCCGGTGGTTCGGGTGTTCCTGGATGAGGTGACTTGGAAGGAGACGCTCGCGGGTTCGCGTTGACGGCGAGCGTCCATATTGACGGTCAGCTCGCGACCGGCATCGGCCTACGCTTGCGAGGGACGCGCGTGACCCACATCGAGATTCGAGGGGCTCGAACCCACAACCTCAAGAATGTGAACGTGGATGTGCCGAAGCACCGGCTCGTGGCCGTTACTGGCGTGAGCGGCAGCGGCAAGTCGTCTCTCGTCTTCGACACCATCTGCACTGAAGCGCAGCGCCAGCTCGTCGAGACGTTCAGCACCTATTCCCGCCGCCGGCTGCCGAAGCTCACCCGCCCCCCGGTCGACGAGATCCACGGAATTTCCCCCTGCATGGTGATCGACCAGAAGCGCCTGGGCCGCAGCAGCCGCAGCACGGTCGGCACCGTCACCGAGATCTATACCTACCTGCGAACGATGTTCTCCCGCTGCGGCGCCCCGTTCATCGGCTGGTCGCACCTGTACTCGTTCAACCATCCAGACGGCATGTGCCCGGCCTGCAAGGGTTTGGGAAAGCGCATCACCGTCGACATCGACAAGCTGCTCGACCGGAACAGGAGCATAGAACAGGGCGCCATCCGCCACCCCGACTACGACATTGGCAAGTGGTACTGGCGGGAGATTGTTCACACCGGCGTACTGCCGGCGACGAAGCCGCTGGTTCAATTCACCGAGGGGGAGATGGATCGACTGTTGTGGGCGGACGGAGTGCCGATCGCCCATGAGTTTCGCGGCAAGCGCAGTCAGATGACCTTCGACGGTGTCGCCCGCAAGCTCGAACAGCTCTATGTCAACAAGGACGAGGATCAGCTCTCGGGGATACGCCAGGAGGCGTACAAGCGGCTTTTCACGGCTGACATCTGCCGGGACTGCAACGGGGCGCGGCTCAGTGCCGCCGCCCTCGCCGTCGAGCTGGCCGGCGGCTGGACCATCGGCCAGCTCGTCGCCATGGAGCTCACCGATCTGGACCAGGTCCTGAAGGACCTCGCCGAGGGCGACGCATACGCGCGGATCAAACAGGTGGTCGTGACCCTGGTCACCAAGATGCGGCGGGTGCTCGGCCACCTCATCGACATCGGCGTTGGCTACCTTTCCCTTAACCGAGGCGTCGCCACGCTGTCGGGAGGCGAAAGCCAACGGGTCAAGATGGCGCGCCAGCTCGATTGTGACCTGGTGGATCTCATCTACATCCTCGACGAGCCGTCAGTCGGACTTCATCCGCGTGATATCGACCATCTCATCACCATGCTCCACCGGCTACGGGATAACGGCAACTCCGTACTCGTCGTGGAGCACGACACGTCGGTCATCCGCGCGGCGGACTGGATCATCGACATCGGTCCGAAGGCGGGTGACGGCGGCGGCGAAGTGGTCTTCTCCGGACGTCTTGACGACCTGATGCGCGCCGACACCGCGACGGCACACGCCCTGCGGCGCGAGACCTCCCGGCCACCGCGTCGTCGTCGTGCTTTCAGCACGACGTTCGACATCACGGGCGCGAACACCAACAACCTGCGCAACGTCTTGGTCGGCATACCTCAAGGCGTGATGACCTGCATTACCGGAGTCGCGGGATCCGGCAAGAGTTCCCTGATGGCGGAGTTCATTGTGGCTCAGCGGCGGTCGGGCCGGCGCAGAGCCGTGGTCATCGACCAGAGGCCGGTCGGCCGCTCCTCACGCTCCAACCCCGCCACCTATACCGGCATCTTCGACTCCATTCGCCGGGCGTTTGCAAGCGCCAACGGCGTCGCGCCGGGGTTCTTCAGTTTCAACGCGAAGGGATCCTGCCCGCAGTGCAAGGGCAGGGGCTTCATCGACATCGAGCTTTCCTTCCTCGACGACGTGCGTGTCGCCTGCCGCGCCTGCGAGGGCAAACGGTACCGGGAAGAAGTCCTCGCGCTGACCTACCGCGGCCGCTCGATCCACGACATCCTGGAGATGACCGTCACCGACGCCATGGCGTTCTTCACCTCGGCCGACGAGAACAGGAGACGAGTCGCCAGGATCACGAACAGCCTGCGGCTGTTCCTGGAAGTGGGCGTCGGCTACCTTCGGCTGGGCCAGTCGCTGTCCACGCTGTCCGGCGGCGAAGCGCAGCGGATCAAACTGGCCTCGGAGTTGACGAAGACCGGCAACGTCTACGTGCTGGACGAACCCACCACGGGACTTCACCCCACCGACATCGACCGACTGCTGGCGATCATCGACCGGCTCGTGACCGGTGGCAACAGCGTCGTCGTCATCGAGCACAACCTCGACGTCATCGTCGCCGCCGACTGGATCATCGACATCGGCCCCGAGGGAGGCAAGGGCGGCGGCGCAGTTGTCGCCGAAGGCACGCCGGAGACCATTGTCGCACAGCACGCGACCAGCCATACCGGCCGCTATCTGAAGGAGTGGCTGAAGCTCTACGTCTAGCCCGGATTTCTCAGTGCGCCGTGGAAGGCGCGCCTTCCTGGTGGGTGCGAACTCCGCCCAGCCACTGTCGCTCCGGATGGTAGCCAGGGTGGACGAGAAGGCCTGCCGCCGGGGCCATAGCTACGCCAGGTTCCTTGCGGACATTGACGCGCGACCGATGCTGTTCGTGACCGAAGGACGGCGCGCGGATGTTCTGGGCACCTTCCGGGCCGACATCGCGGCCCATGGGGGACGCGCGGAGGGGTCGAGGAGCTGTCCCCGGCGTAGATCAAGGGGCGATCACTTCCCTCGAACAGGTCCGTGCGCCTGTAGGCTGCCTCAGGGGTGAACCAGTCGCCCTAACCTACGATCTGCGGTATGAGCGTGCCGTGCACGTCCGTGAGCCGCATGTCCCGGCCGCTGTACCGGTACGTGAGTCGCTCGTGGTTCAACCCGAGCAGGTGCAGCATCGTCGCGTGCAGGTCGTGTGCGGAGATTCGCTGCTGTTCCGCCTTGTACCCGAAGTCGTCGGTCGCGCCGATGGACTGCCCCCCCTGGATCCCGGCCCCAGCCATCCAGGCCGTCTGCGCCCCTGGGTTGTGATCGCGTCCCACACCGCGCTGCGAGATCGGCATCCGTCCGAACTCTCCATGCCACACGATCAGCGTGGTGTCCAGGAGGCCGCGCGCCTTCAGATCCTGCAACAAGCCCGCAATCGGCAGGTCCGACTCGGCCGCATGCAGCCTGTGATTCTCTACGAGGTTGCTGTGCGCGTCCCACGTGTCCGTGTTCTGATTGCCCACTCCGCCCATGAAAAGCTGGACGAACCGGACACCGCGCTCGACGAGCCGGCGCGCCATGAGGCATTGCCGACCGAACGGCTCCGTGAGTTCGTCATCGAGACCGTAGAGCTTCTGGGTGGCTTCGGATTCCGAGGACGTGTCGATCGCCTCGGGCGCACACCCCTGCATCCGGTAGGCGAGCTCGTAGGAGGAGATTCGCGCCGCGAGCTCCGAGTTGCCCGGATACCTCTCCATATCCATCTGGTTCAGCTTCGCCAGAGCGTCGAGCCGGGCCCGCTGCTCTTCCTGGCTCATTCCCTCGGGTGGCTCGAGATCCACGATCGGATCCCCGCTGGAGCGGAAGAGCGTACCCTGATAGCTGGCGGGCATGAAGCCCGCGCCCCAGTCATTCGGCCCCCCCAGGGGTCCGCCACGATAGTCTGTCATGACCACGAAGGCCGGCAGACTCGAGCTCTCGGCTCCGAGGCCGTAGGTCACCCAGCAGCCCACGCTCGGGAATCCCATCCGGATCTGACCCGTCTGCATCTCGTAGGTCGCCTGGATGTGGTCGTTCGACCTCCCGTAGAGCGACTTGATGAACGCGATCTCGTCTACGTGCTTGGCCAGATGGGGAAAGAGTTCCGAGACCTCGATCCCGCTCTCCCCATGTCTCTTGAACTCGAACGGGCTCGGCATGAGGGGGCCCGGGAAGCCTTGGCGCACGGGGACCGATCCGCCGATCAAGCTGTCCAGCGGCTGGCCCGCGTATCGAGTGAGCGCGGGCTTGTAGTCGAAGGTGTCCACGTGACTGACACCCCCGCTCATGAAGAGCGAGATCACGGCGTTGGCGCGAGGCGCGAAATGCGGGGGCTTCGGCTCGAAGGCGCCCGGGAACGGCGTGCTGCACTGCGGATCCTGCGGCACGGGAGCGGCCGCCAGCATACCGTCACGCTCGAGGAGGTGGGCGAGGGCCAGTCCCGCGACGCCGCCACCGGACTGCATGAGGAAGTCGCGACGCGACCAGCGCGTCTTCTCTTTCTTTCCGCATTTGTGCGTGTGACTCATGCCCTCACCTCAGATAAAGGAACTCGTTCAAGTTGAAGAGCACGTGCGTCAAATCGACGAGCGATCGTTGCTCCACGAGCTGGCGGCCGACCGCTGCTTCTTCCTCGGTTGGAAGCCTCGTCAACGCGGTCCGGTAGGCCAGCTCCACCTGCCTCCCGATGTCGTTCGGCGCCTCCTCCTCCACCCTCTCGGCGAAGAGACGCGCCTGCCCGAGGACAAAGGGGTTGTTGAGCAGGGTCAGCGCCTGGGTTGCCACCGTCGACGTGTTGCGCGAGGCGGTCGTCACGTTCTGGTCGGGGAGATCGAAGGTGTCGAAGAAGGGGAAGGAAAGCGTCCGACGGCGATATACGTAGATGCTCCGCCGCCAGACGTCGGGACCGTCCAACTGGTTGTCCCACCGCCCGTACGCCTGTGCCGTGGCGAGGATTTCTTCCGGGACGTGCGGGAACACCGGGAGCCCCCCGATCGTGAGGTCGATCCCGCCGCTCGTGGCCATGATGACGTCGCGCACGGCTTCCGCCTCCAGCCGCTGGGGGCGATAACGCCAGAGATAGTGGTTCTCCAGATCGTTGGCCACGTTGCCGGCATCGTCGTACGCCGAGGCCATCTGGTAGGCCTCGGAGGTCATGATCAGCCGGTGCATCTGCTTCGCGCTCCACCCGCGGTTCCGGAACTCCACCGCGAGCCAGTCAAGGAGCTCCGGGTGCGTGGGCGTATCGCCCACCCTTCCGAAGTTGTCGAGGGTCGAGACGATGCCCCGCCCGAAGTGGTGGTGCCAGATTCGGTTTACCCAAACGCGGGTCGGGAGCGGGTTGTCCGGAGAAGTGAGCCACTGGGCCAGCGCCAGCCGACGCCCCGACGTGCGGCCGTTCGCACGCGGGATCTCCGTGGGAGGATCTCCGTAGACCGCTGCTGTGAGGAACCCTGGAGACATCTCGGGACCCAAGCTGAACGGATCTCCGCGGATGAGGAACCGACTGGGCGGCACCTCGTATCGCTCTGGACCCTCATGGAGGAAGCTGCCCGGCTCCTCGGGCCGGATTCGGCACTCGGGACAACCCAGAACCTCATCCCCGGCCCTGTCCGGCGTATATCGGTAGTCGCCGTCGGTCACGATCTCGATCATCGGCGGCTCTTCCGGCCGCTCCTGCTCGATCTCTTCGATCTGCTCGACCAGCGTCTGTCGGCGCGTCACGTCGTCCCAGGACATCGCCTCATATACCTGCTCGGCCGGTACCCCGAGCGACAGGACTTGCGCGGCCAGGAGCTTCTGGCCCGGAGTCCGCTCCTCCTCCGGCGTCTCTACCGCCTCCAGGACCTCCTCGGGAAACTCGCGCTCGATACGCTCGAGCTTCAGGCGGTTCCGGTAGGGCTCCTCGATCTCGCGGATCCCGTCCTGGAGGGCACTCTGACGCGCATCGACATCGGCGGTCAGCGTCAGGTACGCGGCCGCCTGCTCGTCGGGCAGCATCGGGTGTTCCGTCTCGACGTACCCGAATATCGAAGCCTGGAGGCTGTAGTAGTCCTTCTGAAGAATCGGGTCGAACTTGTGGTCGTGGCAGCGCGCGCACTGCAGGGTGAGCCCGAGAACGCCGCGGCCGAGTGTGGCCAGGACGTCGTCGAGGTAGTCGTGCCTCCGCTCCGGGTTGTCCTTCTCACGGAAATTCACCCGTGGGCCCGCCCGGAGGAACCCGGTGGCGATCCGCGTCTCGTGCGTCGTCCCGTCCAGCTCGTCGCCCGCGATCTGCTCGATGAGGAAGCGGTCGTAAGGCTTGTCGTCATTGAACGCGTCGATCACGTAGTCGCGGTACCGCCACGCGTTCGCCCGGTCCACATCTTGTTCGAAGCCGTCCGAATCCGCGTAGCGGGCCACGTCGAGCCAGTGACGACCCCAACGCTCGCCGTAGTGGGGAGAGTCGAGGAGGCGATCGATCAGGCGCTCCCATGCATCCGGAGACGAATCGGCCAGAAACGCCTCGGCCTCCTCGGGCGTGGGCGGGAGACCCGTCAGGTCCAGGTATGCGCGCCGGACCAGCGTCCGGCGATCCGCCCGCGGGGCCGCGGTCAGGCCGTTTTCCTGCCGGGTCTGTTCCAGGAACCGGTCGATCGGGTGGTCGTAGGAATCCACCTCGGGGACCGGACCCTGGAGAGCGAGCTGGAATGCCCAGTAGTCGCGCGCGCCGGGAGGGAGCTCCGTCTCGAAGGCGAACGCGTCTCCGGCACTCACGGCCACGGTCGGTCCCGTGTCCCAGTGAGCCCCGTCATTGATCCAGTCGCGAACCGCAGCGATCTCCGCGGCGGTGAGCGGGCCCTCCATGGGCATGGTGGGCTCTTCGAGGCCCGCAATCTGGCGGTAGAGCCGACTTTCCTCGGCGCGTCCCGGCACGATCGCCGGGCCTCGCACACCTCCCTCTAGCGCACCTTCCCGCGTTCGCAGGTCGAGATCGGAGCGCTGCAGTTCCTCGCCGTGGCAGGTCCAGCAGCGCCGCTCCATGATCGGGCGGATATCGTTGGTGAATGCGTCGGGATTCTGCGCCTCGGCTCCGGCCGGCACGGCGAGCGCCGAGGCCGCTACGACACCCAGAAACAGGCGAATCGATGTGGAAAATTCACGCATCGCTACCCTCACCTTGCGATTCTTGAGTCGGTCACCGAGCAGATCTGCACTCCTGCAAACAGAGGATACGTGACTTGAAACTTGGCGTCAAAGAAGTTGAGACCCTTCGGAGCTTCCATCTGCCCCTCCGGAACACGAAGGCGCTCACCACGGCAAGAGAGGAGAATGGAACCACGGTGCTCACGCATACGCCGCCTGTGCCGAAGCCGGCCAAAGTGATGACCGCAGGCGTCCACGCGTCGCCGGCCCCTTTGAGTAGGTATAGGAGCGAATCGCCCGCATGTGGGGATATCGCGTCTGCGTCCGTGAGGTCTCGGCCCCTGGGCCAGGTCCACAGCGGACCGCCGTTTCCGCACCGCGCGAATGAGTGCCCCGATCATGAACGTTCCATCGAGACCGGGGGCCCAATAGCCCGACGCGGGGCGGTCCGGCCGCAGCAGGACGTCGGTGCCCCCGGCGCCTGAGGGGAGAGCGGGAAGGTGGGCGGGCGGAATCGGCAGTCGAGGCGCCGGCCCGGGATCCGGCGACGGGACAAACGCCCGGGAGAGGCTTTCGCGATGTCCCTACGGCGAGCCGGCCCGGGATGTCTCCTCGATCCAACCCTTCCGGAGGTATGCCTTCGCCACGACGTTCGAGGCGATGAACGCCCCGACGATCCAGACGACAAAGGGTCCGATGAACGTGAAACCCGTGGCGATGCAAACGGCGATGTAGATGATCGCCGCCGTCCACGCGCCGTGCGTCATGAAATAGAACGGTCCGAACAGGAGAGCCCAGAGCCACGCGTAAGGAGAGATCCGGCAAGTATAGTCGTTCGCCGGATTCCTGAATGTACGGATGTTCCGGGAAGGTTCCGGACCCGGAGGGAGATCGAGGCTGCGGGAATGGGCGTCAGCTCCGGCCTGCTCTCTTCGCCGGGATCGTAGCTCTGCCCCATGATCAGCCCTCTCGCCTCAATTTCGAAGATCGACGGCACTCTCCCCGGCGGCCAAACACCCCGCGGTCGCCACCATGGAAACTGCCGGCTCAGAACAGATGGACCTTGCGCACGCATTGCGATCCCCGCAAGTCAGACCGACCGTTGGGTACCGTATTCCCGCTGTCCTGGCACCGCAGGACTGGACTTCGGCCGACGGGAAGAGACGGCGGATCGTGAAGTCCTGCTGGACGTCGGGCGATCTCCTGTCTTGAGTGCGCGGACCGGAGGGTTCGCAACCCAAGAGCGTCTTCCAGATCGGCGGCACGGGCGCAGTTGGCACGGGCTCGATCCGGGGCATGCCGCACCGGGCGGCACTCCGCAACACGAATGCGCTCACCACGGCAGGAGAGGAGAATGGAACCACGGTGCTCACGCATACGCCGCCTGTGCCGAAGCCGACCAAGGTGATGACCGTAGGCGTCCATGCGTCGCCGGCCCCGTTGTAGGATAGGAGCGAATCGCCCGCATGTGGGGATAAGGCGTCTGCGTCCGTGAGGTCGCTAGACGAAAGGCGGTGGTACGAGGATCCGGAGCATGCCCCCTCGGTGAATGGACGAAGATGAAACGACGTATGGGGCTTGTTTCTGATGGGGCTCTGTCCGAGGCTTCTTTCACGGCCGAGAGAACGCCGTCCTCCCCTCGGTGAATGCAGGCGGATCGTTTCGTCCGAGGGTGCGACGAGCTCTCTATGGCGGGGTCGTGTTCTCTCTTTGAACGAATCCCCACCGAGGACACGGAAGTGGAGACCCACGACCCGCAGGCTCGGCCGGCAGTGTGCGGCAACTCCACCCGGAAGCTGACCCGGCATCAGTTTCGCGACCTCGACAGCCTGAAGGGGCCGCCTCTGCCGCTCCCTGCAAGAGACGCCGCGCCGCCAAGGGTCTCTGCGGGAAGGCAGGCGACCGCCGATGCGAAGCGAACTTCACGCACCAGCGACGGATGATCGGGCAGCCGGCGAACCACACCGTGATGGTGCGTAAGGGGGGGGCATGAGCCGGGCGGCGCCCGGGTCCCCCCTTCGTACCGGCGAATTCGTTCCCCTCGCCGCCCTCCTGATGTCGCTCACCGCGCTCTCGATCGACGCGATGCTGCCGGCGCTCCCCGCGATCGGCCGCGACCTCGGGGCACTGCGCCGCAACGACGTCCAGTTCGTCATCACGGCGCTCTTCCTGGGGCTCGGGCTCGGCCAGATCCTCATGGGCCCCCTATCCGATCGCATCGGACGCAAGCCTGCCATGCAGGCCGGGCTTCTCCTCTTCGTGGCCGGATGTCTCGTGAGCATCTTCGCACCCACCTTCGAGGTGATGATCGGGGGCCGTATCCTGCAGGGAATCGGGGTCGCGGGACCGCGCATCGTGACGATCGCCTTGGTGCGCGATCAGTACACGGGCCGCGAAATGGCACGCCTCATGTCGTTCGTGATGGCCGTGTTCATCCTCGTTCCCACCGTCGCCCCGGCCCTCGGCCAGGGGATCCTGTGGCTGGGAGGCTGGCGCGCGATATTTGCCACCTTCATCGCCATCACGGCGGTCACATTCGCCTGGTTTGCGCTACGCCAGCCGGAAACCCTCCCCGCCGCCCGCCGGCGACCTTTCTCCCCGGGGGCCATCGGCGGGGCCGCCGTGGAAGCCCTGAGAATCCGGGCCGCGGCGGGCTATATGCTTGCCAGTGCAAGCGTGTTCGCGCCCTTCGTCGCCTACCTCAGCTCGGCCCAGCAGATCTTCCAGGAGGCCTACCGGACCGGGGCGCTCTTTCCGCTCTGGTTCGGAGTCCTCGCCCTTGCCGTCGGGTGCGCCTCCTTCGTGAACGGCCACCTCGTGATGAAGCATGGGATGCGCCGGCTCGCAAAGGTGGCGATGGTGTCCGTCACGCTGGTCTCGGTTCTCGCGTGGGCACTCGCCCTCGCCTTCGATGGGCTTCCTCCCTTCTGGCTCTTCATGGCCTACCTCGTCGTCGTCTTCTTTTGCATCGGCCTCGTCTTCGGCAACCTGAGCGCGCTCGCGATGGAGCCCCTCGGCCACATCGCGGGGGTCGGCGCCGCAGTGGTCGGTTCGGTCTCCATCTTCATCGCTGTGCCGCTAGGCGCGCTCGTCGGCCAGGGCTTCGACGGGACCATGTACGCCCAGATCGCTGCTTTCGGCGTCTTCGGGGCGGGAACGTTGGCCGCCATGTGGTGGGCCGAGGGCGGCGCGGGCGCGGGGAGCGGTTGAGCGGATGCGCCCTTGGTCGAGCTCACCCGCTCGCGGGGAGCAAGCCTTCGGGTCACCCTGGAGATGGACGGGACCGCCAAGGAGCGGGGGGGGATCCCCGAGATGGGGTCGACGCCGTCCAGGCCGGCGGCCCGCGACCGGAAGCCCGACGAGGATGTGTTCGGCGTGGAGATGACCGGACGTTCATGCTACGGAGGGGCTTAAGGGGGCGGTTTCTTGCGGCGCGGGACCTGGCGGGCATGGGGCACCGGGACGTCCGCCGTTCCCCGGCGCCTTTGGAGATTCTCCTGCGGCGACCGTTCCCCTTCGACGACGTGCCGGAGAATCCGGGCTCGCCGCGGCGGGCGACCGCGGCGAGCCCTTGAAGGCGACCGGCGTCGAAACCCAGCGTCTGCCCCTCCGGGTGCATCGGCGAGGGTGGGGGGTATCCGGCGCTATCGGCTCGCGGACGATCCCACTGCCAGACGCGGCCAGAGTTGTCCTGGTGAGAAGGCCGGACGCGCTGATCGCCGCTCGTGGACCAACGGTAGCGCTCGACCCCCATCTCGCGTGGACGCAGCCCGGTGAGCGCCCCGATCGCTAAGGCTGTCGCTGTATATCGAAGGGCAGGACCGGCCCACCGTACAGGTGCGTCACTCTACGAGAATGAACGATCCCGCCGCTGTGCGGCGGCTCGTGACGTTGGCGGGAGCGCCGTTTACCTGGCCGTGGTGGTCGGATATACCTGGAACCGTCAACGGAGTTCGGTCACGGCGCCAGCGCTTCGAAGACCGCCTCCGGCGTCCGCTCCGGCTCCGCGAAGGGATCGATCACCAGGACCGAGCCGAATTCCTGGCCGTGCTGCAAGTCCTCGGTCAGCAGCACTTCGCACTGACACGTCTGCGCGGCGGCGATGATGAGGGCGTCCCACCATGACAGGGAATAGCGTCCTTCCATGAGCCAGGCGCGTTCCATGATGGCGAGGTCGATCGGAATCGGCTGCCACGACGTGAGGTCGCGGATGATGGATTGCGCCGTTGATGCGGCCAGCGCTGGCCGCACCTTGTGCGTGAACACCGAATAGAGCTCCTGCAGGACCTGAAAGCTCAGCCGCCCGGTGCGACGGTGTACAAGACAGGTGATCCAGTCGCCGGCGCGGAGTTTCTTCGCCGGCGCCGAGTCGTCGTGCAGGTAGACGAAGACGTTGGTGTCAACGAAAACCGGCCCGGTCATGCAGCTCCTCCCGCGTTGGCTTGCGCCCGTCGACCCACTCCAGCTTTCGGGGTTCCCTCGCCCGCGCCAGGAAGCGCTCCATAGCGACGTCGTACTCGTCCTCCTGGCGCCGCATGCGCTCGATCAACTCGGCCAGCCATCGGGAGACGCTGCGCTCGTCTTGTGCCGCCCGGACCCGTAGCCATCGGGCGACATCTTTCGGTAGCGTGACCGTGATGTTCTTCATGACACGAACATCGTAAAACACGGAATTTGCGTCAATGTACGTGGCTCCGGACACCCGTCTATCTGTCAGAAATCGTTCCGTTGACTTCCATCATCCGCCTCTCCCTCCACGAGAGACCAGACGCCCCTCGAGGCCCGATCATCGGAACACACCACGGCAACCGGTCATTTCCACACATCGTCGAGCCTGACCGTGGTAGCCATCAGTACACTACTCCGGATTCCGAAGGGATGTCCGTTTCCAAGATCTTACCCTCGAACGCCTCCACGGCTGCCTTTGCCCGGAGGTACGACGGGATCGGGTTGTATGAGAAGATCGGCTGGACCCACTCTGGTCCGAAACTCTCGTTCAGGACGAGCTCCAGCTGCTCGGGGCCGCGGTCCCGGGACGGACCAGACACCATCCTCGGAACATGCCGCGATGGTCTCGTCCTGACCCTCACTGGCAAAGATCGCATTCGCCTGGCTTGCGCTTCGCCAGCCGGAAACCCTGCCCGTTACCCGTCGGCGACCCTTCTCCCCGGGGGCCATCGGCGGGGCCGCCCTGGAAGTGCTGAGCATCCGGGCTGTGGCGGGCTATATGCTTGCCAGTGCAAGCGTGTTCGTGCCCTTCGTCGCCTACCTCGTCGTCGTCTTCCATTGCATCGGCCTCGTCTTCGGCAACCTGAGCGCGCTCGCGATGGAGCCCCTCGGCCACATCGCGAGGGTCGGCGCCGCAGTGGTCGGTTCGGTCTCCGTCTTCATCGCTGTGCCGCTGGGCGCGCTCGTCGGCCGAGGCTTCGACGGGACCATGTACGCCCAGATCGCCGCCTTCGGCGTCTTCGGGGCGGGAACGTTGGCCGCCCCATGTGGTGGGCCGAGGGCGGCGCGGGCGCAGGGAGCGGTTGAGCGGATGTGCTCCTCGTCGAGCTCGCCCGCTCGCGGGGATCAAGCCTTCGGGTCACCCGGGAGATGGACGGGACCGCCAAGGAGCGGGATGATCCCCGAGATGGGGTCGACGCCGTCCAGGCCCGCGGCCCGCGACCGGAAGCTCGACGAGGATGTGTTCGGCGTGGAGACGGCCGGACGTTCATGCTACGGAGGGGCTTAAGGGGGCGGTTCTTGCGGCGCGGGATCTGGCGGGCATGGGGCAGCGGGACACCCGCCACTCCCGGGCGTCTTTGGAAATTCTCTTGCGGCGACCGTTCTCCTTCGACGACGTGCCGGCGGACTCGGGCTCGCCGCGGCTGGCGACCGTGGGCAGACCGGGTCGGTCCCTTGAAGGCGACCGGCGTCGAAACCCAGCGGCCTGCCGTTGCCGGTGCATCGGCGAGGGTGGGGGGTATCCGGCGCTACTTCGCGGATGCGATCGAGATGGCGGTCGCCGAAGTCGGGGGGAAGCTCATGGACCGGTCGCTTCCGCCACTGCCCCGAGCGTCGGGAAGAGAAAATCAGACTCCGGGCGGTCGGTCTCCCCACGGATTTCGAAGGAGTCCCGCGTCGCGCTAGCGGGCGGAAGAGACTCGGAGAGTGCACTGCATGAAGCGTTCTACAGGTGCAGGTCGCGTACCGGAACAGCCATACCTGCTCGGCACCGATCCCGACGAGAGCTGCCGGCTGGAGACCCAGCATCGCTTGTGGGCAGAGTCCGCGCACGACCTCTGGGACCGCGCCGGCTTCGGGCCGGGCGACCGCCTGCTCGATCTGGGCTGCGGGCCGGGATTCGCCGCACTCGAGCTGGCAGAACGGGTCGGCGCCTCGGGCCGGGTGCTCGCCGTCGACGAGTCGGCGCGCTTCATCGACGCGCTCGCCCGGGAAGCGGATCGGCGCGAGCTCGCGCAGCTCACGGCGCAGGTGGAGCGAGTGGAGGAGCTGCGGCTGGAGGCCGGCTCGCTCGACGGCGCCTTCGCGCGCTGGCTGTTCTGCTTTCTTCCCGATCCGGCGCCGGTCATCGAACGCATGGTGTCCGGTCTGCGGCCGGGGGGTCGACTCGTAGTGTGGGACTACCTGAATTATTCCGCGACGGCGCTGTATCCGCCGAGCCCGGGCTTCGATCGCGTGCTCGCGGCGGTGCATGAGAGCTGGCGGCGCACCGGGGGCGACCTGAACGTAGGCGAACGGCTGCCGGGATGGATTGCCGCCGCCGGATGTCGCCTGCTCGATCTCGTCCCGCTGACGCGGTTCGCCCGGCCCGGCATGGCGCTGTGGCAGTGGCCGACCGGTTTCTTCTTCGGCTACGTCCCCCGCCTGGTCGAGACCGGACTGCTTACCGAATCCGAGCGCAGGACGTTCGAAGCGGAGTGGCGGGAGCGCGAGCAGGATCCCGGTGCGTTTCTGTCGCCCCCCCGATGGTTGGCATCATCGCGGAGAAACGGTAGTCCGGCGGTCCATCTGGAATCGCAGGGTGCGACAGGCGGTGGCCAGTGGTGACGATGAGCACGGTGCGAGTGGTGCCCTCCACGGTCTAGATGATTCGGTAGTCACCGACGCGGATGCGCAACAGCCCGTCGGAACCCTGAATTGTCACAGCGCCGGCCGGCCGCAGGGCCGTGGTGAGCCCGGCGGTCGCCCGGGCGATGCGGCGGCCGATGGTCCGATCGAGGATCTTCTTGAGTGCCCGCTCTGCCGCGGGGTTTCAGGTAGCCGGTGTGTCGCGGGATGTCGGTCACGCGGCACCCGCCTACACGGCGAGCTCGGCCCGTATCTCGTCCCAACTCCGGCGCCCGGGTTCCTTCAGCGCTCTCCGGGCCGCCTCGAGGTCCGTCCGGTTCTTGGGGGGCTTCGAGCAGCTCAAGATCCTCCGCGCTGACCACGGCGGCAACGGTCTTTCCGTGCCGCTCAACCGCAACCCGCTCGCCCTGATAGACCACGCGGTTCAGGGTGTCGGCGAACGCGCTACGCAGTCTCGTGGCGCCAACCTTGGTCGTGGGTTAGTCCCGGTCGTTGTGGTTCCCCCCTACTGGCTGTTCATGGCGTGTACAACACATGCAATCTCCAGAACGTCCCGGTGCGCGGTTCTCCCGGACTTGAATAGTCCGACGCTCAAGACCATATTGGTCGTTATGACAACGGTGTCGATTTCCGAGTTGAAGGCAAATCTCTCGCGCTACGTTCGTGAGGTCCGCCGGGGAGGCGAGGTCCAGGTACTCGATCGCGGTACGCCGGTTGCAAGGCTTGTCTCACCCGCTGAGGAGGACGACCGGGGAGTCCGAGCACGGCTGATCAGCCAGGGGCTGCTGAGGCCCGGGCAGGCCGGCGGCGGCGCGATTCTGGACGAGCCTCCGCTGGAGCTTCCGGTAAGCGTTTCAGAGGCATTGGCCGAGGATCGGAATGACCGGTTGTGAGGTATTGGGACGCTTCTGCGCTAGTGCCGCTGGTCGTTGCCGAGCCTGCAAGCAGCTTGGTGCGCAAATGGTTGGCCGAAGACGACCGGGTCGTCACATGGGTGTGGACCCACACCGAGATCATCAATGCGATTGAACGTCGAACGCGAGAAGGATCATTGTCGCGCATCCAGCGCCGCGAAGTGCTTGGGCGTTTCGACGCCTTCGCCAGCCATTGGGATGAGGTGACCGACATACTTGCTGTTCGGTCCCGAGCGAACGCACTGTTGGCACGCCATCGCCTGCGCGCTGCCGATGCGGGTCAGCTTGGCGCGGCGCTGTTGGTGCAGGAGCAGTTGGCAGGGCCGCTCACGTTTGTCTGCTTGGACCAGCGGGTGGCATTGGCGGCCGAGCTGGAGGGCCTTCGCGTACTTGACGTTCCACTCGGGTCATTGCCGCAGGTAGAATAGCCCTGCGCAAATCGCCCCTCGGGCGAGGGCCGGATCTCCGGGCACTCGCTACGACGCGGGTGCGCAACAACCCGCCGAAACCCTGAATTGTCACAGCACCGGCCGGCTGCGAAGGCGTGGTGAGCTCGTCGGTCGCCCGGGCGATGCGGCGATCGAGAGGCCGAGTTGGATCCAGGGGATCGCGACCGACACTCGGATCTCATCCTCGAGAGCGTTGGTATCGGTAACTTGGCGAACTCCCTCGTCCCGCGACGAGCGCTGTTTCACCGCCCCGATTCGTCTCGGCTGGATGAGCCGTGTGGCTGTTCGCCGCGTCTTGCGCACAAATGCCGCCGAGCATGGCAGCCCGGTGGCTCGGCGCCCACGCCAGGGAAGCGTTTCGTGACCGAGCAGCACCCGTACGACGTCATCGCGCAGCAGTATCGGGAGTCCAAGTGGCTCCTGTTCCGCCACTACATTGAACGATACACCCTGTTCAGGGTGCTGGGGGATCTGCGAGGCCGGACGGTGCTGGACCTGGCGTGCGGCGAAGGGACCTACACTCGCCAGTTCAGGAGGGCGGGCGCGGCCGACGTGACCGGCGTCGACATTTCGCAGGAGATGATCGCACTGGCCGAAGCGGAGGAGCGGGTGGATCCGCTGGGCTGCCGTTACGTCCGGGAGGATGCGGCGGAATTCACGCCAGACGCGCCGGTCGACATCGTGACGGCCGTCTATCTGCTGAATTGTGCCCGCACCCGGGAGGCGTTGGATCGCCTCTGCCAAGCCTGCTTCCGTGCGCTACGGCCGGGCGGGCGGCTCGTCGGCTTCAACGACAACGTCCGATACCCGCCTCGGCCGGGTGTGTCGCTGGCGAAGTACGGGCTCGAGAGGAGCTGCCCGTATCCTCCCCGCGAGGGTGATGTCATCCAGTATCGCATTACCGGCCACAGCGGCGACGCGTTCGAATTCGAGAATTACTACCTCGCACCGGCCACGTACGAGGCGGCCGCGCGCGGTGCTGGCTTCGATGACTTCCGCTGGGTCGACGCTGTGCTCGAGCCCACTGAATGGGACGATCCCTACTGGGACGACTTTCTGACCTGCGCACCGCTGACCGCTTTCAGCGCGTCGAAACGGTGACTCGCCTCCTTACCGTATCCGCACACGGGCGTGCCTCCGTCGATGATCCCCGACTAACCAGGAACTCTCCTGATGCTGTCAGCGTGGTCAGCCGACGCACGCCCTCTGCCAGCTCTGTGACGCACCGGGTGAACGGTTTCTGTCCGGTGCGTAGCGAGTGGTTTGAATGACTTATCGAACGAATAGAGGTTGACCGGCAGTCTGCCATATACAGTGCGGATACATCGGCTAAAGACATCCGTCAGCGTCCCTAAATGGCGTGTTTACTGCCGTTTGGTAGGTTATGTGGGAGGTCGGTCAAGTAAGTGTGTAAACGTGGCAGGCGGCGTTCTTCCGCTGTTGGGTTGAGACGGGCTTTCCGTCTTCGAACGTTCTTCCTTCAACCACATCGCTGAGCGGGTCGAGAGCGCTACGGCCCTGATCTGGAAGCTCTTGACGGTAGCCGAGAAGCGCTTCCGCAGGCTCGACGGCGAGCCTTGACGCGCCGAGCCAGACGCGTCATATGGGAGCCAGAAGGCGCATTCGAACGATGAGCGCCCCATGCGCCTATGACAAGGCCTCGTACGGCGGTTCGCTGAGCGTCTCCACACGCTGGCAGGGAGGCCGGTGCATCCGTAGGGGCCGGTGGTTGGGGTCCCGGGTCACATTTTTCGCCGGAGTCGAATTCACGTGTTGCAGATGACACCAGAGACGATGCGCGAACTCGCGCACCATGTGGCGGACCTACTGGTAGAGCGGAGTGTGCGCCTGCCGGGCGAAAGGGTGTGGGAGGGCGATTTCAAGAACGTTCTCGCTGACCAGCTGGACGAAGACCCGCCAGAAACCGGCAGGCCGGCGCGAGAGGTAATCGACCGGGCAGTGCGGGATGTGTTGAACAATACGCTGAGACTTGATCATCCGCGGTCGTTCGGCTTCGTGCCGACCTGCCCGACATGGCCGGGCGTACTGGCCGACTTCATGGCGTCGGGCTTCAACGTGAACGCGGCAACGTGGCTCGTAGCGAGCGGCCCGAGCCAGCTCGAAGGGGTCGTCATCAATTGGTTTCGGCAGTGGTTCGGACTTCCGGACGGCGCGGGCGGGTTGATGACCAGCGGCGGGTCTGCAGCGGCGCTGCACGCGTTGGTGGCAGCACGCGAGGCGGCCGGCAATCCCGCTCGCGCTGTCGCCTACATGAGCAACCAGAGTCACAGCGCGCAGGTCCGGGCCTGCCGCATCGTGGGTATCACGCCGGATCGGATTCGGGTGCTCCCGACCGACACAACAGGCCGGATCGATCCGGGCGAGGTTGCGGAAGCGATCGCCGCGGACCGGGCGGCGGGGTGCACACCCGTGATCGTTTGCGCGAACGCCGGCACGCCGACCCGCGGCGCCGTCGACCCGCTTCCGGCGCTGGCGGATATCTGCGCGGCCGAGGAGGTGTGGCTTCACGTCGACGCGGCCTATGGCGGTTTCGCGATCCTGTCGCCACGCGGCGCCGCGGCGCTTGAGGGCATCGACCGGGCGGACTCGATCAACGTCGATCCGCACAAGTGGTTGTTCCAGCCCTACGAGGCGGGCTGCATCCTGGTGCGTGACGCCGGCACCCTTGAACGCGCCTTCGCAATTCAGCACGACGTGCTGCAGGATTCGGTGTGGGGCGCCAAGCACGCCAACTTGGCGGACCAGGGCATCCAGCTGAGCCGCAGCTTCCGCGCGCTGAAGATCTGGATGTCGATTCAGACCTTCGGGATGGCGGCGTTCCGAGCAGCAATCGAGAATGGGCTTGACCTCGCGGCCCGGGCCGCGGAGTACACCAGACGGAGCCCGACGCTGGAGCTGCTGTCGGTGGCGCTCGGCGTGGTGTGCTTCCGTGTCAACCCCGGTGGCCTCAGCGAGGACGCCCTGGCCAGCCTCAACCGCCAGGTGTGCTTGCGGGCGTGTTCTGGGGCGATGAGGCGTTCCTGTCGTCCACCATGGTCAACAAGCAGTTCGTTCTGCGGCTCTGTATCCTGAACCACAACACGACGTGGGATGACGTCCGGGCGACGCTTGAAGAAGTTGAGAAGTTGGCTGCCGAGGCAACCGAATAGCAGCGGTTGAGCAGTAGCACCCGCCGGCCGATGAGCACAACGCGTTGATCGGCAAGCATGCGGCGTCCAGGTTATGGAGTCACCGGCCGGGCTTACGTATCGCTGGAAACCCGCATCGTGTTCAGACTCACTTGCCGTTGGAGAGGGCTGAGGCTTTCATCCCGGGGACACTGGGCGTCACCCTAATTGTCTTTCCGCTCGCCGAGGCGGGATGCAGGCAAGCGTCCAGGAGGCTGTCACGCTCCCACCGCCGCTGGGACCGGGGCGGTCGCCGGTCCTGGGGGTCCCGAGCGGAGGATACTGTCCGCTAACGCCTAGCCAACCCCGTCCAACGCGGCCCGGTGTGCCGCGGCCGATTCCTCCGTAAAGCAACAGAAAATGACCTGCGTGCCGGGCGAGCCTCTCAGGAACCTCGACACGGTGCGGACCGCGATTCGCGCGGCCCGTTCAACCGGGAAACGGTAGACCCCGGTCGAGATCGCCGGAAAGGCTATCGTCCGCAGTTCGTTCTCCGCTGTCACCTCCAGCGATCGACGATAGCACCGTGCGAGGAGCGAGTCTTCGTCAGCGTCACCACCAGACCAAACCGGGCCGACGGTGTGGATGACGTGAGCGGCAGGCAAGCGGTGGCCACCCGTGATTTTCGCGTCACCCGTTTCGCATCCGTCCAGGGCGAGGCACTCATCAAGCAGGGCCGGACCAGCCGCCCTGTGAATGGCACCGTCCACGCCGCTACCACCCAGCAGCGACCGGTTCGCCGCGTTGACTATCGCGTCAGCCGCGAGCTTCGTGATGTCACTGACGACGACGACCATCTCTCCCGAAGACCTCACTCTCGTCGTCAAGGGCCCGTGATCCCTTCTGCGGTGGGTGGAATGCACAGAGATGGTATTCGCCTGACAGCGTCGCCGTCGCCGGGTTGCCGTGTACGCTACTTGTCCTGAGGTAGGATCAAATGGTGTGTAAAAAGAGAGGCGACGCACCTTTCGGCTGAGGATTAAACCAGCGAGCCCGGGTGACAGCCCGGGGAAAGGAACGTCGCCTCATGAGAGAGGATATGGCGGGACGGGAGTGTGCGTCCAGCAGGCCGATGTGGGAGGTGCTGGAGGGGATGGTGCGGGAGAAGGCGCAGGAGTTCATCCAGGGCATCCTGGAGGAGGAGGTCACGGATCTGCTGGGTCGGGAGAAGTCGGAGCGGCGGGCGGGGATCGATAGGCCGGAGGGCTACCGCAACGGATACGGCAAGCCGCGGCGGCTGGCGATGAGCTCGGGAACGATCACGCTCCGGCGTCCCCGGGTTCGCGGCGTGGAGGAGCGATTCGAGAGCCGGGTGCTGCCGTTGTTCGCGAGGCGGACGAAGGAGGTGGGTGCTCTTTTGCCGGAGCTGTATCTGCACGGTCTGGCTGAGGGAGACTTCGAGCTGGCGATGCGGGGACTGCTGGGGGAGGGGGCACCGTTGTCGAAGTCATCGATCCGGCGGCTGCGGGCGGGGTGGGCAGCGGAGTTCGAGGCCTGGTCGAAGCGTTCGCTGGCCGATCGAGAGGTCGTCTACGTGTGGGCGGACGGGATCTACGTGAAGGCTGGGCTGGAGCGGGACAAGGCCGCGCTGCTGGTGGTGCTGGGCACGATGCGAGACGGGACGAAGGAGGTGTTGGCGCTGAGACCGGGCTACCGAGAGTCGGTCGAGTCGTGGTCTGAGGTGTTACGGGAGCTGAAGGCACGCGGCATCGAGGCGCCGAAGCTTCTGATGGCGGACGGCAACGCGGCGATCTGGGGGGCGGTGAGGCAGGTATGGCCTGAGGCCGGTGAGCAGCGGTGCTGGAACCACAAGATGAGGAACGTGCTGGACCGACTCCCTCAGCGCGAGCAGAGCGAGGCGAAGGATCTGCTCAGGGTTGTGGTCTATGCACCGAGCCGGGCCCAGGCCGCGAAGGCCCGTCAGGCGTTCGAGAAGCGCTACGGGCCGTGGTATCCGAAAGCGGTGGACGTGCTCGAGGACGACTGGGAGCGGATGGTCAGCTTCTACGACTTCCCCGAGGCCCACTGGAAGCATCTGCGCACGACGAACGTGGTCGAGAGCCCGTTCGCTTCGGTACGGCTCAGGACCAGCGCGGCGAAGCGGTTCAAGAAGGTCGAGAGCGCCACGGCCCTGATCTGGAAGCTCCTGACCGTGGCCGAGAAGCGCTTCAGAAGGCTCGACGCTCCCCACCTGCTCAGCGATGTGTTTGAAGGAAGAAAGTTCGAAGACGGAAAGCCCGTCTCAACCCAACAGCGGAAGGCTGCCGCCTGACACGTTTACACACTTATTGACCCGACCTCCTTGTCCTCTCGATTTGGCGGTCTTGCCCTCGGTGGCTTCGACGCTTCGTTGAGCCCCCTGCTTTGAACGCCTAGTGGGGCGTCCTCCCATCCATCCGGCGGACGCGGTGCGGACGCGTCGGGTTGTACGTCTCGAGATAGACGTCCCAGGTCCTTCAGTATCTCCCCGACCGGCTCGTACCACTTGGTGCGACCAGCCACGCAGAGCTGCTCGTCGAGCAATATCCGGTCGCAGCACTCGATTCTGCTTCCGTGGTTGACACCGCAGGAAACGGGCTCCTCGATGCAGCTTCAGACTCAGCTACCGCAACACCTCGCTGTAAGGTCGGCTCATGCAACGTCGTGCTGCTTGATCCAGTCGCGCAGGGCGTGGTCGATCCGTGTCTGCCAACCGCGCCCCCCACCCCGAAAATGGTCGATGACGTCCTGCGACAACCGGATGGTGGTGGATACTTTCGGCTGCGCCTTCGGGGGACGGCCCCGACGTACGGACGCCTTGGCGAACTTCTCCGGCCAGCCGTCCGTCGAGAGGTCGGGCGCCGTGTCGGGATCAAAACCTCGGGCCGTAGAGTCGTCGTTCTCGTTCATTGGCCTTCCTCATGCTGATGATCCTGCATGCATCGTCGCGGGGCGTCCAGACGAGTACCACCATCGCGTCGTCCAGAAAGCCAATGGCGATGAAGCGAACCTCGCCATAGTCGTGCCGGTCGTCCTCGACGGTCAGCGTCGCGCCGGCCAACACGTCCGCCGCCCGCGCGATGTCCAGTCCCCGGGCCTTGATCGTCTCCGCGCGTTTCGCCTCGTCGAACTCGATCCGCATGATTAATGTTACTACAAATATCAGGTTGTCAAGAACGTTCCGCCCGCCCAGGATGCGAGCCTCGCCGGTGAGCCGATTCGTGCTTCGCTGGCACGTGGATCGCCTCGACCATCCCTGCGCGGCCCTCCCGCGCTGCGGGGGTGATCGCCCCTAACGGTCCCTCAGGTTGCTTATCATTCATCACAAAGCGTAACGCGGGGTGTAGCTCTGACGGGGAGGCCGTGGACGCAGACCTGATCGACTACCACCAACTGACCCCCATTACTTACGGCCCCAATCCCGACGATGGTCGCCGTCACCGCCGCCAGGCTTCGGCATCCGGAATCCCGCGGTTGAAGAGCACCTCGAGGCCCGGACCCCGTGACACCGCGGCGTCGGCGTCGGCCTGTGTCAGGACGGTCGGCGGAAGGTCTCGCAGGATGCCCTGAATCTGCCCGGTTTGCGGGTTGCGCAGGATCGCCACGGAGAGTGCGGCCTAAGTCTCACCGCCCCGTTGTCCAACCGATGGGGTTCACTTAGGGGTACCCACGATATGCGTAGGTCCCTCCTGATCCGCGCCGTCTTCGTCGTCGCCCTCCTAGCTAGCGTCCTATGCACACCCTCGCGAGCGTCCGCCCAGCTCACGCCGGCCACCTCGGTCGCCAACGTCCTCGCTGTCGCCACCGACTTCGAGAGCCGGGGAGAACTGGACGTGGACGCCGCGCTCTACGTGCACATCGTCGACCGTTTCCCGGGTACGCCCGCCACCGAGGCCGCGGGCGCTCGGCTGGACGCCGCGAGCGCGGAACGGTCCCAGGCCGGCGGCGAGATCGAACTCAAGGTCTGGTCGACGCTCTACGGGATCTGGCTGGGTTTGGCGATCCCGGCCAGCATGGAGGCAGAGCGCCCGGAGGCGTACGGGGCCGGACTCCTGTTCGGGGGACCCGCAGCGTTTCTTGCCGGGCGTGCCTTCAGCCGTTCGCGGCCGGTGTCGCCGGGGCAGGCCCGTGCCATCACATGGGGCGGGACGTGGGGTGCGCTGCAAGGCCTGGGTTGGGCCCACGGCTTGGAGCTGGGAGGCGGCGACAGCGACTTTCAGGTCGACGGGCCGAGCTCCGACGCCGTCTTCGCCTCGATGATCGCGGGCAGCGCGGTCGGCCTCGCGGGCGGCGTGCTGGCGGCGCGGCGGGAAATCACGCCGGGGACCTCCACTTCGGCCATGTTGGGCAGCCTGTGGGGAGCCTGGTTCGGATACGCGTCGGGCGCACTGCTGGATCTGGACCACACCACGAACTTGGCAACCATAACGATGGCGGGGAACGGGGGGTTGGCTGCCGGGGCGCTCGCGGGAAGCCGTTGGCGGCTGAGCCGGTCGCGGGCCCACCTGATCAGCGTCGGTGGGCTGTTAGGCTGGGCCGGTGCCCTCGGAATCGTGAAGAACACGCAACCGGGCAATAGTGACCTGTATATCGGCATTCCCCTCGTCGGCAGCATCGCCGGCCTAGTCGCCGGCGCGGCGTTTACGCAAGGCACCGGCGCGGAAGAGGACGCGAGCGGAAACGCCCAGGCGGCGGGACCGCTCCCGGCGTCCGGTGCGCTGCTGAACCGGTCCCAGGGCGGCGAATGGTCACTCTCGGTTCCGCTGCCGTTCTCCGTCCGGGATCCCGACGCGCACGAGGCCCTGATCTGGAAGGTGCCGCTGCTCAACGTCCGGTTCTAGCATGACTGAACGGGCACAGTCCTGGTGTTTGCGCTGACCGAAGCGGCGGTGAGCTCGCTGGCTCTCTCCGGGATCGCCAAGAGCTCGCGCGGCTCGGTGTGCCGTTCGAGCGCGAGGCCGACTGTCAGGTCATTGCCATCTCTGTCCAGGCTGATCGCCGCACTGGTCCTTGTAACCCATCGAGATTGCGACACCAGCCTTCCGCAAGCACCCGGTGAAGGCGAGGCCGGTGAACTGGCCGCCCCGGTTGTCTCATCTCGTTCGGGTCGTGTCTCCGAACCGCCCAGATGTCAGGGGTAGTTGTATGGACTCTGGTTACCCGTGCCATGGGATGGGGCCATGCGGACTCCTTGCTCAGGCCGATCCCTTCTCATCGCTGCGCTCGGCATAGGTGCGCTCTCAGGCTGTTCAATATTTGGACCAGAAGCCTGTACGCTCGTGGGCTGCATCAACGGATTGACGGTCCGGCTGACCTCGCTGCCCACCGAACCCTACAGCGTCGAATTGCGCGTGCCAGGAGCTGAGCAACCCTTCTACGCCTACGAGTGTGACGGGGGCTCGTCTTGCCGACAGGCGATCCATTCCCCCTTGCTGAGCTTGTCACACATATTGGTCAGGGTCACGACGGTCGCCGGTTCACTAGTTACAGAAGTCCCGAACGTCGATTACATGAAGACCTATCCGAACGGGCGCGACTGCCCGCCGCCGTGCCTCTACGCGACCGTCACCGCGGAAGTGCCGGTATAGCGAGCGCGGCCTCGATGCCCAGTGCCGCCAGAGCCTGGGTCAGGCAAACGCAGACAACACCCTGCCCCGGCTCGCTTGGTGTCTCACGGTCAAGGATGGCGTTGCCGAAAGTGGGGGTCGCTCCCGGGCCAATGATCACGGACTGCCTCGAAGCAGGCACATAACTCGTTTGCTATAAACGAGTTATGTATTTAGCGACGGTGCTCTACCCCCCATTATATCCGCCGGGACGAAACGGATTTCCTTGGCCCTTCGTGGCCGTGACCGGACGCGTCGGCCCCGGATCTCGCGGGAAAGCGGAAACTCCGGCCTGCGGTGGTGGTCGAGCTTCCGAGGTGACGGGCACGGCGTCGTGTGGTTCACGGCCCGCGCCGAAAGCCTGCGCTTTGGCCGGCCGCAAGTGCTCTCGGCACGGGCTCCGGTCCCCTGCGTCGCTCCCACCGCCTTGCGTCTGCCGGTCGCCGTCACCTGCGCCAAGCCTCCGGGCCCGGAATCCCGCGGCTGAAGAACAGTTCGAGCCCCGGAGCCCGCGCCACCGCGGTGTCCGCGGCCGCTTGGGTCACGATGGTCGGCGGAAGGTCTCGCAGGATGCCCTGAATCTGCCCGGTTCGCGGGTTGCGCAGGATTGCCATCGGGAGGTTGCTCTCCTCGTCCAGGGTGACCGATCCGCCAGGTCCGGACAACGTGACGCTGGCGAGGCTGCCCTCCCATGCGGGTCGCACCGGGAGCGCGAAGACGAAGCTGGAACTGCCGTCGCCGTCGGCCACCTCCGGCATGTCGAAGGCGACGGAAAAGAGGACGGTGCCGCTGCCCGTTCGACCTGTGAGTCCGTAGTCGCCGACCGAACGGGGAAGTGCGGGCGGCACGTCGATCACGAAGACCGGATCCAGGAACGGCACGCTGCCCGCGTCGATGCCTCCCCACAGGAGCAGGGCTCGGGTCCAAACCGAATCCAACGCCGCTTGGGCATTGCCTGCGTCGTTCAGGCGGAGGCGGACGCTGTCCACGTCCTGGGCACCGACGGGAAGGCGGGCGGCAAGAAGGAACGCCATCGTGATTGCGGCGCGGGTTCCAGCCGCGTGGACCCTCATCGTGCCGCAACTCCCGGACACTGCGGGAGTGGTTGGTCGACCACCCCTGCGCGAAAGCCGGTGGTCGGCACTGTGCCGGCTGCCGTCACCTTCGCCAGGCCTCGGCATCCGGGATCCCTCGGCTGAAGAGCACCTCGAGGCCCGGGGGGGCCGAGCGCGCCGCCGCCGCCCTCGCGGCCTGGGTCGCGGGCGGGAGGTCCCGCAGGATACCTCGCACCTGTCCGCTGCGGGGGTTGCGCAGGATGGCCATCGGGCTGTCGCTCTCCCCATCGAGCGTGACGGAGCCTTCGGGCCCCGAGAGCGTGATACTGGCGAGCTCGCCGGCCCACTCGGCCCGCACGGGGAGCGCGAAGGCGAAGGACGAGCTCCCGTCGCCGTCGGCCGTCTCGGGCATCTCGAAGCCCAGCGCGAACAACTCGCGCCCGTTGGCTGCCCGCCCGGTGATCCGGTGATCGCCGGCGGAGCGGGGCAGCGCGGGTGCGGCGTCGACAACGAAGGCCGGGTTGAGGAAGGGTACGCTGTCCGCGTCCACACCGCCCCACAGGAGAAGCGATCTGGAATGTGCGACGGCGGCCACGGTGGACACTCCTTCGCTCGCGAGGCGGAAGTGGAGCGCCTTGGTGAAGTAGTAGTCGCTGATCCCGTCTCTCGGTCTACAGTAGGACATCAGATCCGACATGCTGGGGGGCACCAGTCTGCCGTTTCGGAGCTCATATCCCCAGGCCCCAATCGATCCGTCGGGGTAGGGATACACCGGGTCGGGGTTGCCCGCCCCACCGCACGGCGCATGGTTGAGGCTGAAGTTGTGTCCGAACTCGTGTGCGATGGTGCTGGCATTAGGACGGGCGAAACTCGCCAAGCCGCCGCCGAGTCCCCCAGCGCCGGTGCGGGGTCCCGAAATCGTCCCCATGTAGTATCCGGTCCCGCCCTCCATCACCCTGATCGCCCTGGTCTGGTCGAGCAGGTCGTATGCATCGTTGCTCGAACTCAAAACGGGCTCGTGCGCGGTCACCGTCAGCTCGCCCACCGGGAGCAGCGTGCGGGTGAGCTCGAGAAGCTCGTGGCCCTCGGGGTCGGCGGCCATCCCGCCGACCGACTCCAGAATCGCCAAGTCCGGATCCGCCGTCCACAGGAACGGCACCAAGGTAAGGTCGAAAACCGGCATGGCCCGCACGTCGATGGCCGCTCGGCCCGTCGCCGGGATCCGCGTCGCCACCCCCAGCGCCGGATCGAGCGTCCCGTCCGGGTCGACTTCGACCACCATCTCCAGCCCCGGCTGCACCACCTCCGCCGGAATCATTGCGTTGGCCGACTTCGCCAGCGAGCCTTCGTCAACCTCCGTCGATATGGGCCCCGGCTGGCCGGGGATGTCGGTGACGTGCGCGAGAGCGCCGTTCAGATAAAACGAGGCCCGGACGGGGGGAAGGCGCCCGTCGTTGTCACGGCCGGCGGTGACGAAGACGCGCAGCAGTGCCTCCTCGCCGGCGACGAGCGGAACCGGGAACTCCCGCGACTGGACGGCCTGGACGAGATATGCCGTCTCGGGCTCGCCTTCGCAGAGGGCCACCCGTCGGTTCGCTACACCCTCCAGCCATTCGAGGAAGTCGGCGTCGGAGGGCGCGCAGAGGCCCGTGCCCCCGGCCTGGAACGTCTCGAGGGCCGTGAGATTCGTGAGATTAGCCGGCAGGGCTCCGGACAGGTCAGCGTTCGTCTGCACCGCGAGGCCGCGCAACCGCGTCAAGCCGCCGAACTCCTGTGGCACCGGGCCCGTCAGGTCGTTCTCGCCAAGGTACAGCTCCTCCAGATCGGCCAGGCCGCCCAGCTCGGCTGGGATCCGGCCCGTCAGGCGATTCGTAGTGAGGTTCAGGCGCCGCAGGTCGGCGAGGCCGCGGAGCTCGGGCGGAATCGAGCCCGTCAGGTCGTTCCGGCCGAGGTATAGGTACGTCAGATTGCTGAGCTCGCCCAGCTCCCGTGGGATCGGGCCCGTCAGGCGATTCGCAGCGAGATTCAGGCGCCGCAGGTCGGCGAGCTCTGCGAGCCCGGGCGGGATCGAGCCCGGGCGGGATCGAGCCCGTCAGGTTGTTTTCGTGTAGGGACAAGATCTGCAGATTGGCGAGGTTCGCGAGTTCGGGTGGAATCGAGCCTCTCAGGTCGTTTTCGCCGAGGGACAAGATCTGCAGATTGGCGAGGTTGCCGAGCTCGGGCGGGATCGGGCCCGTCAAGTCGTCCCGGAAGAGGTCCAGCTCCTCCAGATTGGCGAGGTCGCCGAGTTCGGGCGGGATCCGGCCCGTCAAGCCGTTCTTCGTGAACTCCAGTTCGACCACCTGCCCCTGGTCGCCCACTTCGACGCC
Organism: Longimicrobiales bacterium; assembly: GCA_965206975.1. GTDB lineage: Bacteria > Gemmatimonadota > Gemmatimonadetes > Longimicrobiales > Gaopeijiaceae > JAAXGI01. The sequence continues at coordinate 2,104,091 of OZ242253.1, forward strand.
GTACCACTCTCCGAGCGGCGCATCCGTCAGCCAGTTCTCGTTGTGGGTCCAATCCGGCCCGCCGGTCGAATGGTACAATGCCTCGAGAATGTACCGCTCCGACAGCGGGCCGCACTCGACGCCCGTGCCCTCGTGGGCCGGGATCGCATTCAGCCATGCCCGAAACGATTCTCCGGCCTGGGCGCAAAGCTCGGTCTCGGCGTAGTGAAGTGTCTGTAGAGAGAGCCCCGCCAAGCTTAGCGGAAGAGGGCCCGAGAGGGCGTTGCCTCCGATCCGCAGTTCGGTCATTCGGGTCAGGTCGCCCAGAGTCGGCGGGAGCTGTCCATCCAGTCCGTTCCGGGTCAGGTCCAGTCCCGTTACCTGGCCGATCGAATCGGCGGTGACGCCGTGCCAGTCCTCCACCGCACCGTCGCCCGACCAGCCGTCGGATTCGGTCCAAGCGGTGCCACCAGTGGTCTCGTACAGCAACTGCAACGCGGCCACATCGGCCGCGTTGCAGAGACTTTCCGGCTCGTCCCGGTCTTCGATTTCCCGAAGCCATGCGACAAAAGCGGAAATCCCGGGCACGCAAAGACTCTCGTTTCCCTGAATGTAGAAGCCAGTAAGCCTGTCAAGTTGCAGGAAGCTGTGCGGGATCGTTCCCGTAAGGTCGTTCCCGTAGAGGAACAACCGCTCCAGGTTGGCGAGGTCCCCGAGTTCGGTCGGGATCGGACCGGACAGGCTGTTCCCACCGAGGTTCAGCCGCTCCAGATTGGCGAGGTTGCCGAGTTCGGTCGGGATCGGGCCCGTAAGGGCGTTCTCGTAGAGGTACAGCCGCTCCAGGTTGGCGAGGTTGCCGAGTTCGGTCGGGATCGGGCCCGTAAGGTCGTTCCCGTAAAGGTACAACCGCTCCAGGTTGGCGAGGTCCCCGAGTTCGGTCGGGATCGGACCGGACAGGCTGTTCCCACCGAGGTTCAGCCGCTCCAGATTGGCGAGGTTGCCGAGTTCGGTCGGGATCGGGCCCGTAAGGGCGTTCTCGTAGAGGTACAGCCGCTCCAGGTTGGCGAGGTTGCCGAGGTCGGGCGGGATCGGACCCGACAAGCCGTGGCTCACCCATTCACCCGCCTCGTCGTCGAACGTGCCGGAGAGATCCAGCCGGACGACTCGCCCATCCGCATCCGTATCCACGCCGTACCACTCCCCCAGTGGCGCGTCGGTCAGCCATCCATCGTTGTTGACCCAGTTCGGCCCGTCCGTCGCTTCGTACAGCGCAATCAGCGCTGCCAGGTCCGGGTCCAGGTCCATGACCGTGATCTCCGCCGTCCCCTGTCCGCCGCCCGCACTCGCCGTGATCCTTGCCATTCCCGCGCCCACCCCCGTCACGAGACCCGACGCGTCCACCGTCGCTATCGCAGTGTCACTGGACTCCCACGAGAACTCCGCACCCGCCACGACATCCCCGTTCTCGTCGAACGCCTCCGCCGTTAGCTGAACGGTCGCGCCCAATGCGTTTAGCTCCGCCGTGGCCGGCGACACCTCCACCGAGGCCACCGACTGCATCACCGTCACCACCGCCGACCCTGAGGCTGACCCCGCACTCGCCGTGATCGTCGCCGTTCCGTTGCCGGCTGCTGTCACCAGACCCGGCGCGTCCACCGTCGCAACCGACGTGTCGCTGCTGCTCCACGTCACGGTCGCGCCAGCCATCACCCTTGCGTTCTGGTCGCGCACCTCCGCTGTCAGCTGAACGGTCCCGCCCAATGCCGTCACCTCGGCTGTGGCCGGGCTTACCGCGACCGTCGTCGGACGAGCGGGCTCTGGCGCCGGTGGCGCGGTCGGGCTGTCATCGCCCCCACAGCCCTTGGCCCAGGCCACGGCCGCCAGCACCGCTGACAGCCGGATGATGGTTCGGTGACGACTCATCTGATTCTCTCCCCAGGACCGGATGAAGCCGCAACAGGTCGAGTACGACCTCTCCCTTTTTACCGTAGCTGGATCGAGCGCAGCGTGGCGCCATCAACATTGAGGGGTTTCAGGTCATCCGCGGTGGCGATTCACTCAGCCCGGCTTACGGCAAGGTGCCAACCGAGCCCGCGAACCCCGCCGGAGCGCGGGCCGCCGGGGGATCGGAGGGGCGGGACTGCCCCTCGCCAGTCTCCAATGTTGCACATTGGGTAAGCTGGCTTACGCACCTTAGTCCGTGTCTGCGGTGCCGTGACGGCGGGCTGCAGCCTATGGCTTGCGACCTCGACCGGCGAGGTACGCAGCCCAATCGTCCATCAGTCGGCGCCGGCGCTCGAACAGGTCCGAGCGCCGATACGCTGCCTCGATCTGGTTGCGGACCTTGTGTGCCAGCGCAGCCTCCGCCACCTCGCGCGGATGATCCGTCTCTTCGGCCGCCCAGTCGCGAAAGCTCGAACGGAATCCGTGCGGCACGGCCGCTATCTTCAACTCCCCGAGCAGTTCCGACAGCGCCGTGCTCGCGAATGGCTTTCCGCGCACGCCCGGAAACACGAGCGGGCTGCCGCGACCGAGCATCCGCGCTTCCTCGAGGATCTCCGAAGCACGCCGGCACAGCGGGACCCGGTGCTCGCGGTTCCCCTTCGTGCGTGGGGCCGGGATGGTCCACACGCCCTCGTCCCGGTCGATCTCCGTCCAGACCGCCCCGCGGACCTCGCCGGAGCGTACCGCCGTCAGCACCAGGAACTCGAAGGCCAGCTGCACGACCGGCCGCGTATTCGACGCCCGCACCTTCTCGATCGCGGACGCCACCTCGCTGTGCGGCAACGCCCGCATGTGCCGAACAAGCCCCCCCTGCACTCCGAGCACGGGCCCGATCCGGTCGCAGGGGTTGTCGGCCCGAAGCTCCATCGCCACGGCCCACTCCAACACAGCGCGGATGCGCTGGCGCAACTTCCGGGCTGTGGCCGCCTTCTCGTGCCAGATCGGTGCGAGAATCCCGATCACGTCGGCGCTCGTAACCTCCGAAATCGGCATCCCACCGATGCGAGGGAAGGCGTAGCGCTCCAGGCTCTTCAGCCAGAGCTCGGCATGCTGGGAGGAGCGCCAGCCCGGCCGCAACTGGTTCCAGACGTGCCCGGTCGCCTCCGCGAAGGTGGGCATCGACTCGGCCCGCCGCTTCTCCGACAGGGGATCGCCCTCCTCGCGGGCCAGCTTCCGGTTGGCGAACGCCTTCTCTCTGGCTTCCTTCAGCGAGACCAGGGGGAATCCGCCGAGCCCGAGCTCGGTTCGGCGGCCCCGGATCGTGAGGCGCTGGATCCAGCCCCGGCTGCCCGAGGGCCGGACATCGAGATAGAGGCCCTGGCCGTCACAATAGCGCCCGGCCTGGCTCACGTTGCGCACGAAGGCAGGCGTCAGGGCGTTGTTGGGATGCCGGCCGCTAGGCTTGCGTTGCGGGGGTCGTTTCGGGAGTATCATACCTACCAATATATCCTCCACCATATAGCGGATGCCAGGGGACAGAGCGGATCGGCATGGGACAGGAAATATCCTCATGTATCATTATAAGTCAATATAAACAAGTCACTTATATACATTACGGGACTTGACTGGACGAGATGGCTGTTTACGACATGGCAGCCTAGCGGGAAGGCTGTCGGGCAAGCTTGGGAACCGGTCGGCGGAGCCATCTCGAGAGCCACGACGCGAAACCGTCCATCGTCGCTCGGGCTGGAGGAACGGTGGAGCGCTTCTTTGGGGGAATCCCGAAGCCCCAGCCTCTCCCGATCGGGCCTGAATCAATCCACCCGCTGCAGCTTCGAGGCGGCAACCTGCTCACGGGCGTATGACCTCGGGCGTCTCATCGGAGTTGACGGGTTCGGCGAGTCTCCGCTCACGTCGATGACACAGATGGAGATCTTCCGTGCTTCGTTTTCCGACAGTATCGCCGTCAGTTGCCGCTGCAGCTCCCGCGGATTCCCCGGGCGGGTGCTGGAAGGGTGGGGCTGTGTGTGACTCTTGCCGAACCAGAAGACCAGGTAGATACCGCATCCGTCCGTCTCGGGGGCGCTTGCGTACTGTTCGATCAACTGATGTCGTAGCGCGCTCCAGAGGTTCTGATGCAAGTTCTTCTTGATCTCCACCGGCACCGAGAAGTCTCCGCACGAGACTCGGATGTCCGCCCTCCTGTCTCTGGCGTACTCCCCCTCGGGCTGCGCGTCGACGCCTGGCGGAAGGCGTGCCCGAAGATCCGACAGCAGCGCATCCCGGCATAGATGCTCGTGCTTGGGGGTCTTGGGGTCCTCGTTCCAATACTGGCGCCAATCGTCCGTATTGCCTGCCCGGATCGTGAGGGCAAGCTCGCAGAGGTTGTCCTCCACAAGGGCCGAGAGGTCGGCGGCGTTCGCGGGTCGGCCGCCGTCCAGTGTCCGACAGACCTGCTCGATGTCGGGATGGCGAAAACGGGCGTCGCGGAGAACCGTGCGTTGGGCCTCCCGTGCCTGAGACAACAGGTCTCGCCAGCGAGACAGGGCTGGATCGACCAGAAGGGTCTCCAGCAGCGAAGCACTCGCACTCTGATCGGGCGTCGCGGCGAGGCGCTCAATCATACCTCGCACCAGAAGAGAGGCCCGCATGGCCGGCCCCACCGACCCGTCCGCCGACCACTGATCGGGGCCTGCGTAGCTGCCCAGAAGGCGGATGAGAAGCTCCAACAGCGGGATTTCCAGATCGAGAAAGGAGAAACCCAGCCGGTCGTCGGGACAAAAGAACGCTGGCAAGTGTCGAAGCCGGCGCTCTCGACCCCATACAAAATCTCTTAGGAGATCACGGTACTCCCCGGGAGAAACGATGGCTCCTGCCGCCAACCAATGCACGCGCTGTGCGACGTTCAAGCTCGTCCGAGATAGTTTCCTCCGGATCAGCTCCTCGAACGACGCTCTGTCGCCGTGCTGAAGAGCGGCCCAGAGCAGGTGATCCAATGCTCGGACTTGCGTCAGTCGACAGCGAGCTGGGAAGGCGCGGAGCAGGGGCAGGGCCGCATGCCGAGTGACCCCGGCGTGGTACGGGTCGTGTGCGAGCTCCCAGAGCTTGTAGACATGCTCGCGGTCGCTACGGAATTCGGAAGCAGCGAATCGCACCTGGACGTCGGCGACGATCTCGGGACGTGCCTCGATGAGCCTTCGGTACCATGGGGGCTGGTAGCTCGCGTGCGGCGCACAGTAGTAGAACGCGACCGCCCTCCGGATCCGCACGTCGTCCCATCCGGACGGGTCTTCCGGTGCCGTCCGTTCGACTTCCGCTAGGCCCGCGAGGAAGGGCCATCCGAGATAGTGGCTGCGGCCCTTCTCCCTAAGGCCGAGGATGTCATCGGCGTCCGGAACGTCGTCTCGGTCGATCACACCGCGAAGGGCCTGCAGCGTGGCATCGGTCAGCTCCCAATCCCCCTGGAGCAGTGTTGCGATGGCACCCGGCCCACCGTCGAGGTTCACATTCCGGAACCGTCCAAAGTATTCTTCTGCGATCTTGTGAAGCAGGGCTGCCGGGCCCCGGTTCTCGCGCAATGCGACCTCGTTGGCCCGGAGATCGTCGAGCCATCGCTCCTCCTTCCGCCTGTGCTCTTTGCCCCGGTGCCCGGCGCGTTCCGCGCACTCGGAATCGGTAGGCTGCGGACGGAGGAGTCGATTAAGAATCGTTTCGAATCGTTCGTTCCTATGTGTTTGTTCCTGTAGCGCTTCAAGCGATAGGCCGCCGCTACTGCCCTGAAGGTTGTACTCCCAGGCAGCCCTTTCGAACAGGTGTCCGGCGAGCCGTGGTTTCGTGCGCGCCAGCATGGCAGCCTTCTGCAGGCACCAGAGGCCGAGGTCGTGCGGCGGGGTGGCGCCGTACAGGCGCTCTAGGACATCCAAGGCGTGAGAGCCCGCTCCGCCGGTTTCGGGGCATCGGTCGAGTCCCGCCTCGATGATCTTCTTCTGCATATCGGGATGCCGCGTCAGCCAGGAGCGTATCCGGAAGATCGACTCGCCGTGGTAGTCAGAGGGCCAAAAGTGCTCGTCCCGCAGCCCTACACCGAGCCAGTCGTGGAGACGCTCCTTCCCGATCTCGTCGCCATGTGCTTCCACACCGGCTGCCAGGAGCTGTTGGGGAAGGCTGCTCAGGTGATGGGCGTCCAACAGAGGCCACAACCCCGTGAGCCGTTCGACGAGAGAGTCAAGAAGTTCAGCCAAATCTCCGGGCGAGGAGCTCTGAAGGAGATGCCGATCCCAGAACACAAGACATCTGCCGACGAGATCTGGATCGCCGGTCGTCGGAAGGTAGTCCCACACCTCCGGCGGAGTCACTCCCACCGGGTAGAGCTGGGTCAGGAGGGTTCCGAGGAGCTCGTTGGTCGGATCGGAGACACTCTCCGCGCGAATCTCTGCCAGCAGCTCCTCGAGCTCACAAGCCATGTCCTCGCTGTTTTGGAGACGAATGAATGCATCGAGAGCCGGTGTGCGGACACGCGGCCACCAAGTGTCGTCGCGAATGACCGCTAGGAGAGCCCGGGTGAGGCCGGGCAGAGCCTCACCCTGCCCGAGTGCCCGCAGCACGAATTCGGTGAGCAGCTGGTGGTCGCGACTCCGGCAGGAACTGGCCAGGACTTCCTCGACTGCGGGTTCCATCTCGGGTGCGGCGAGCGCCGCGAAGGGCATGGCCGTGGAGCCCGTGGAAGCGAGGCGCGCCCCCTCGCGGCCGAGTCCCTTCAGCAGAGCACGCTTCTCGCCAAGCGAGAACACGCGGATGTCGCCGTACAGACCGACCCCGACGGGGTCCCGGGCGATCAGGTCTGCGCGGGCCTCGGTACAATGCGCCGCCAGCCAGGCGGACAGGCCTCTCATCTCCGTGACCACGAGGCCGTCTTCGCCCGTCATTAGGGCGAGTACACGCCCGGCGGGAAGGCCTTCTAGAATGATCTTGGAGAGGTGTCGGGCACCGAGGAATTCGGCGATGTGGCGGTGAACGGGGGTGAAGCGGTGATGATATGTGCTCCTGAACAGCTTCGTGAAGAGAGCTTGGCGCAGCATTCCAGGAGATCCGCTACCGCAGCCATGCAGCCTCGGATAGTCGGCGTCCGCATCGCTGTGCCGAAGCGTGTAGCCTGCGGTTCCTGCGAGGAGGTGAACGGCGCAGAGACGCCCCGCGGCGTCGATGAGTTGACCCGGGGCATCGTCCTGTCCTGCCACCTCGTGTTCTAAATTGTGTTCCTGGACAAGTCGCGAACAAGCCTTCTCGAAGGTCTCTAGGCGGCTCTCCGGCCAGCCGTCGCCCTGGGCGACAGCATCGACTAGGCTTCGCAGGCTCATCGGGTTCTTGAGCAATCCATCGATGCCCTGCTCGCGTGCCGACCCCATGAACGCCTGAGGATCGTGGACGTCACGGTCGCCCTCCAGGATTCGCACCACGTCCGAATCCGTGAGCGGATCAAGGCGGAGAACCGTCACCTGCGAGTCCGGGGACACGGAAGCCAAGCGGCTTCGATCGTTGTCCCCCAGCCAATCCGCGTCACGGCACGAGAGCCGAAAGCGCGGCCGGCCAAGTTTGTCGAGTCGGCTTCGGATCCGGTCGAATGGCGTGCGCGCGTCGGCCGATCCAACCCGGATCTCATCGAGTCCGTCGATCAAGAGAGTCTTGTGGCGCCATTCGGGATGGCTGTCCAGGTCCCAGGTGAGAAAGTCACGCGCGGTGATCAGGCACGTAGCCTCTTCAAGCGCCTCGTGCTCGGACTCGAACACAGTGGTCTTGCCAGAACCGGGGTCCCCAAGCAGAACGTAGGCCGATGCGGACCGGAACTCTTCCACAGGCCGAGGGCTTTTCTCACGACCCTGATCCGTGTCCCCTGTCGAGACTTCGGTGCAATTTCGCGGAACCTTGCAGCTCATAGCCCCTCGAACCATTCGTGTGCGGGAACCGTGAGAAACTCATTGAGCGGTATCCCGCCTTCCCCGACAAGGAGCGAACGGCGGGGCCGGAATTCCTGCTTGAAAGCCTCCATCCCGGATAAGGACCGCGTCTTCCGGCTGGTCGTTACCTCGATCGGAATGACGTGTCGCCCGCGTCGAAGGACGAAGTCCACCTCGAGCGCCGCGGATCGCCAGTAGTAGAGCCGAACGTCGGTTGCCGCGGAATTGAACAGGTGTGCACCGACCGCGCTCTCGACGAGGCGCCCCCAGAATGTGCGGTCGGCCTGGGCGTCATCGAAGGAATACCCTGCGCTGGCCGTCATCAGGGCGGTGTTGAGCACGTTGAGCTTGGGGCTGGAGCTTCTGACTAGTTGCGGTTTACTGGAGTACTTCGGCAATCCGGTGAGCAGGCCGGCGCTCGAGAGCAGGTGGAGGTAGCGCGCTAGAGTTGTCGTATTGCCGGCTTCCTGGAGTTGGCCTAGCATCTTGTTGTAGGACAGGATCTGCCCCGAATAAGCGGCGCCCAATTCGAAGAGCTGTCTCAGGAGCGCCGGTTTGTCCACCCGGGTCATCGAGAGGATATCGCGCTCGATGTTCGGCTCGACGAGCCCGCCGAGGATATAGTCACGCCACCGGTCCGGGTCTGCAACGAAGCGGGCGGCACCTGGGTAGCCACCGAAATAGAGATACTGCGGCAGGTCGAACCCGAAGGCCTCCGACATCTCCTTCAACGACCAGTGCGTAACGCGGATCGATTCGAATCGGCCGGCAAGACTCTCGTGCAAACCCGACTGGATAAGGAGCGGGGCCGAGCCGAGGACAACCACGTGCAGGGGACAGCCTTCCGCACGGTCGGCGTCCCACAATCCCTTCACGGCCTCCGACCACCTGGGAATCTTCTGGATCTCGTCGAACACCAGCACGAATCCACGGACCGGTCGTGCCGCCATGCGCCGCGCCTCTTCCCAGTTCCGTACCAACCAGTCGACGTCTCTCACGTGCGAAAAGGGGAAGGTGACCTGACGCGGACCGGACGGGCTGGAGGCCGCAGGCGAATCGGGTGCGTCGACATCGCGGTATTGGCTCTCCAGGTCGATCTGCCCAAGGACCTCGCGTACGATGGTGGTCTTCCCGGTCTGGCGCGGCCCGAACACGGCGATCAGCCGGTGGGGTGGCTCCGCCAACCGGTGTCGCAGCGTGGTGACCTGGGAGCGGTGGAAAGATTTCATACGACAATTTACTCTATTGAGTGATTTTACTCAAGAGCGTAACTTACAGCTGGCCGGCAGGGTAGACAGTGCAGCTCTCGGGGAGCGCGGCTCGGACGAAACGCCCGTGCCTCATGCCCACCGGGGCGGGAAAACGACGGGGCAAGCGTGGCTAGGATCGGTCCCTCGCTCCAACCCTCGACGGATCTGTTACGGGGGGGCTACGGACACACGCTGGCGCGATGAGACCCTGCTAGCGATGAAACTCCAGAGGCCGATAGCGGCAGAAGGGAGGCAATCCAGTGTTGTTCTTGAAACACCCGATCGTTGCAGGAAGTCTTGTAGTAGTCATCACCGCCGGTAGCGCTTGGGCATAGCGGAGATTCTTCCATTCAGAAGTCTGTATCGTGACTGCAATGGAACAAGGGCCGATTAGCCGGAAAATAGGGTTTACCGAGCCCGCCATCAATATCAATCCAGTCCGCTTAGCTTCCCCATTCGCGACCGCTTTCACGCTCGGCTGGAACCACCTGCACTTCGAGCCCAAAGAACGCAGAGAGTAAGGAGTTGCCCCCTACGGTGGACGCCTAATCTCTTGGGAGAAAGGAGTCCATCATGGGAAGTGTTCGCCCCGTGCCCTGCTCACGATAGAGGCAGGGGGGCGGCACCAGGCTTCGGTTCGTCGCGACCCCTTGGTTCGACGTGGCCCTGTGCTTCCCGTCAGCGTGTCCCGTCTGGGCAAAAGAGGGCTAGTGCATCAGAGTCCCGGTCCGCTTCCGTACCGAACAGGGCGGCAACAACCCTCTCTCCGGTCCCCGCATCCTCCATTGTCCGGACTTCGACAGCATTAGCCCCGAGTTCGCCGGCCTCTTCACGAAGCTTGTCGAGCATCTGGCCCCGGTTGGTGGCGTCTTGGTTTCCTGAAGCATGCAGGATCGCCACTCGCTCGCACGATTCAGGGATCTCGTCACCGGGCAGGAAGACATACACCTCGTTCTGAGGCACAGGGCTGGCTGACCGGTCGACCAGGACGGAGCTGGATACGCTCACGCATCCAGCGCAGAGCAGTACTAGCAGGATCCATGGGCCGGCGAGCTTGGCCATCTTAGCTGGTCCGTTCTGAGTCCTTGGGGTCGATCTTCGCAGAATCCTCGCACCCACCTGCAATGTCGCGGCTCATACGAAAACCATCAACGGTATATCGAGCCGGCACCGCTCGACGTCGTACATGCCATCTCCACCATCATCCGAGAGCTGACACGTGTGAGGGAGGCCCAAGAGGCAGTGTCCAGACGTGCTCCGGCTCGATCAGCATTGGTAAGGACAGCGTTAGAAAGCCGGACCGGCTCTCCCGCCAAGATCCCGCCCACCGTTATAGTCAGCGCACGGGCGAGTCGGGTCCCGCCCCGATCACCGAAGCCGTGGGGAAGAAATGAACTGGTCGCCCGCCGTCCTCACCCTCTCCGCCCTCGCCCTCGGACCCGCGGGCCTCTCCTCCCAGCAGGTTCCGGAGGGCCTCGGCCCCACCGAGGCGGACGCTCCGGGCCGGGCAGTCCCCGCCGGGATCCCCGGCCCTCCCGCGCCGGTCGCGCCGGCGGTGGTCAACCAGGCCGGGGAGTCCGGGGTCACGGTCCGGGCGGTGCGCGTGAGCGGGCCCATGGAGACCGACGGGCTGCTCGACGAGGCGTTCTATCGCGAGACGCAGGCGATCAGCGAGTTCGTCCAGAGCATCCCCGACGCCGGCGCGGAGCCGACCGAGCTTACGGAGGTGTGGCTGGGATTCGACGACGAGAACGTGTACGTGGGGGCCAAGATCTGGGACTCCGAGGGCCCGGACGCTCGCATCGCAAACGAGATGCGGCGGGATTCCCGCCAGATCCGCCAGAACGACAACTTCGGCGTCTACTTCGACACCTTCCTGGACCGCCGCAACGGGGTGGCCTTCTACACGAACGCGCTCGGGGCGCTGACGGACTACCAGATCAACAACGAGGGAAGGCCGAACCGGGACTGGAACCCCGTCTACGAGGTCCGGACGGGGCGCTTCGAACAGGGGTGGACGGTCGAGATGGCCATCCCGTTCCGGTCGCTGCGCTACCGCCCCGGGCGGGAGCAGGTGTGGGGGATCCAGATGCGCCGCACGGTGTGGAGGCGAAACGAGTGGAACCACCTCACCTGGCTGCCCCTCTCGGTGGGCAGGATGGGGGGTCCCTCCTCCAACAGGGTCTCGATGTACGGGACGCTCGTCGGGATCGAGGCTCCGCCTCCCAGCCGGCAGCTTGAGGTCAAGCCGTTCGCGATCTCGGGTCTTAGGACCGATCTGACCGTCGATCCGGCCGTCCGCAGCGACGGCCATGCGGACGCGGGGCTGGACGTGAAGTGGGGCGTTACCGAGAACCTGGTGGCCGACTTCACCTACAACACCGACTTCGCGCAGGTGGAGGTCGACGAACAGCAGGTGAACCTGACCCGCTTCAGCCTCTTCTTCCCCGAGAAGCGGGAGTTCTTCCTCGAGAGCCGCGGGGTCTTCGACTTTGGCGCCCGGGGCGGGGGAGGGGGTCCGCCGGGCGGCGGTGGCGGTGGGCGGGGAGGTGGTGGAGGTCCGGGTGGCGGTGGCGGCGGCGGGGTTCCCACGATGTTCTACAGCCGGCGGATCGGGCTCCAGGACGGGCAGCAGGTCCCGATCGTCGCCGGCGGACGCCTGACGGGAAAGGTGGGCGCCTTCGACGTCGGGATGGTCAACATCCAGACCGACGACCTGCCGAGCATCGATGCGGAATCCACGAACTTCACCGTTCTCAGCCTCGCCCGCGACGTCTTTTCCCGAAGCAGCATCGGGGTCATGTACCAGAACCGCTCGGAGTCGGTGGTGGCCGAGGGTGCGAATCAGGCCTGGGGTGTGGATGGCATCTTCGCCTTCAACGACGAAACCTCGCTGCAGACCTACTACGCCGAGACGCAAACGTCGGGCCTCGACGGACTGGACGCGAGCTACCGGGGCGCGTTCCAGTACAACGCCGACGAGTGGGGGCTGCAGTTGGGTCACCTCGTGGTCGGCGACGACTTCAACCCCGAGATCGGGTTCGTGCGCAGAAAGGGCTTCCGCCAGTCGACGGCGAGTGCGCGGTTCAGCCCGCGCACGGAGTCCATCTCGTGGATCCGGCAGATCGCCGTCCAGCCGAGTCTCCAGTACTTAGAGAACGAGGAGGCAGGGTTCCTGGAGAGCCGCCGCCGGGGCGGCGACCTGCGGGTCGAGTTCGAGAACAGCGACCAGTTCACGCTCACCTTCTCGGACTCCTACGAGAACCTGGTCGACGACGAAGTCATCTCGGGGGCGACCATCGGGGCCGGCCGCTACTCGTTCCGGGATGTCCAGGCGAGCTACTTCATGGGGCCGAACCGCCCCGTCCTGGGCAGGTTGTCGGCCCGCCGGGGGAGCTACTACGGCGGGGACATCACCTCGCTCGGGATCAGCCAGGGCTGGATCACGCTCACCCCGCAGCTCTCGCTGGAGCCGAGCCTTTCCTTCAACTGGATCGACCTGCCGCAGGGCCACTTCGGGAGGCATGTGGCGCTCACCCGGATCACCTACACGATGACCCCCCGGGCCTTCGTCAGCGGCCTCGTCCAGTACAACGCGGGCAGCGACACCTTCAGCACCAACGTCCGCCTGAGGTGGGAATGGGCGCCCGGAAGCGAGCTCTTCCTGGTCTATACCGAGGACCGCGACACGGACGTCCTCGGGCGCCGGACGCGGCTGGACAGCCGGGGACTCGTCGTCAAGGTCACCCGGCTCCTCCAGCTCTGACTTAGGGACGGAGGCTCTTCCGAGGGGAGGGCCCCGGGGGGAATCCCCCCCCCCCCCCCGGCGGTGTCGGATGGTACGAGGTCCTCAGGGCCTCTGTGTCGGCCGATCTACGGACCAGTGGGCAGCAATCACGAAATGGGGCTGCCGATCGCGGCCAGCCACGCCGTCCTGGAGGCCGTCGGCTACCAGGAGGACGCCTGGGGCCTGGCGGACCACGGGCCAGATCCAGAGGAGTGCAGGAGGCTCTCTTCCTGGACGCTCAGAAGGGCCTCAAACGACTCCTGGTTCTCCTGGAGGGCCCCCTTTGAGGCTTGCTCTCCGAGGCACCCCCCTAGCCCCCTTCCTCCGTAGAGAAGAGAAGGCCCCCTGACTTCGGCTAGGAGTCTGCGCCGCAGAACCCTGCGGCTATCTTTGGTGGCAGGGCATTGGGGAGGTTTGCGGCACACGGAGGGGGTGAATGGGAACGACGTTTCGACCGTACGATCCGGAGCAGATGTTGCTGCTGCCTCCGGATCTTCGGGAGTGGGTGCCGGAGGGTCATTTGGCGCACCATGTGAGCGACCTGGCGGACGCGGTGGAGCTGGGTGCGTTCTACGGGCGGGGTACCGGGGGGACGGGCGGCGCAACTCGCCGTACGACCCGCGGACGATGGTGAAGGTGCTGATCTACGCGTATGCGACGGGCACCTTCTCGTCGCGCAAGATGGCGAGGAAGCTGGAGGAGGATGTTGCGTTTCGGATGCTGGCGGCGGGGAACTTCCCGAAGCACCGGACGCTGTGCGAGTTCCGCAGGCGCCATCTCGGGGATTTCCGGGCGGTGTTCGTGGAGGTGGTGATGCTCGCGCGGGCCTTGGGGCTGGCGGGGCTTGGCAGGGTGTCGGTGGACGGGACGAAGGTTCGGGCGAAGGCGAGCAAGCGCAAGGCGATGAGCTACGGCCGGATGGTCAAGGAGGAGGCTGGGCTGGAGGCGGAGATCCGGGGGCTGAGAGGGGAGATCAAGGGGTTGCTGGAGAAAGCCGAGGCGGTGGACGAAGCGGAAGACGAGCGCTACGGGGAGGAAGCTTGCGGAGACGAGGTGCCGGAGGAGCTCAGGCGGCGCGAGGACCGGCTGGCGGCGATCCGGGAGGCGAAGGCGCGCCTGGAAGCCGAGCAGAGAGCGGCGGACGACGCACGGGGCCGCAAGCCGGGGCAGACGCGCAACCCGAAGGGCGGCAGGCCCTACAAGCGGGAGTACGGAGAGCCGGACGAGGCGGCGCAGAGCAACTTCACGGACCCTGAGAGCCGGATCATGAAGACGAGTTCGGAGGGGTTCCAGCAGTGCTACAACGCACAGGCGGTCGTGGAGGGGGAGAACCAGCTGGTGGTCGGGGCCGAGGTGACGGACAACGCGAGCGACCAGGGCCAGCTGGTGCCCATGGTCGACGCGGTGGCGCAAGCGTACGGCGAGACGCCGGCGCAGGTGCTGGCGGACACGGGCTATTGCAACGAGCGGGATCTCGAGGAACTGGAAGAGCGAGACATCGATGGGTATGTGGCGCTGGCCCGGGAGGGCAAGGCCGCCCCCACGGTTGACAAGGAGGAATATCCGGCGAAAGCCCGCATGGCCGAGAAGCTGGCGAGCGAAGATGGTCGAAGACGCTACGCACGGCGAAAGTGGCAGGCCGAAGCGCCCATCGGCTGGATCAAGGAGGTGATGGGCTTTCGACGATTCAGCTTCCGGGGCCTCGAGAAGGTCCGGGCCGGAGTGGACCCTCGTGTGCCTGGCACTCAATGTGAAGCGGCTGCACACCCTTCAGGCGGCATGACTGCACGAGGGTTCACCCCCGCATCTGCCGGCGCGAGGGCTCTCGTAGCTCTCTTGCCCCCCCAACGCATCCATTCCGCTCTCCCGATCCGTCGCAGACACAAGTCCTCAACCTCCCAATCACCCGGATCCGCCTCGCCGCGGACGGCTCCATGACCATTCGGCTCAGTCAGCTGTGCTTCTGCGGCGCAGACTCCTAGCCCACAGTCGAAGTCAATCTGCTAGCGGAAGCTGTCCCAACCGTAGTTGAAGGTTCCTGAAAGGGGAGAAAGAAAAGTGGTGGCCCCGGGGGTCCCGGGCCGATAGGCTCGGGTAGGCAAAAACCCCAACACGGAGCCACCACGATGAAGAGAACGTACGAGGCAAGGGATCGGGCGGACAAGCGCGCGATCAGGGAGTTCCTGAAGCGGGAGGGGCAGTTTCTGCTTCCGCTGCTTGAGCTCGTGGAGCAGACGGAGGTCGCGATCGACGAAGTCATCCAGGTGATGGGACGAGCGACGATCGAAGCGGTGCTGGAGATGAGCGCCGAGGGTGTGGCAGGCGTGAAGCAGGCAGGTCGGTCACGAGCGGAAGACGACACGGCGTGGTATGGCCGGCAGGGTGGTGTGGTTTACCTGTCGGACCGGAAGGTGCGTGTGGAGCGGCCACGGCTCAGGCGCCGGGGCGCCGGGGAGGGTGGCGAGGTCGAGGTGCCGGCGTACGCAGCGATGCGGAGACCGGGCGCCGTGGCGGATCGGATGCTCGAGGTCCTGATGGCGGGGGTGAGCACGCGGAAGTACGGCCGTGTGATCGGTGAGATGGCCGACACGGTCGGGGTGAGCAAGTCGGCGGTGAGCCGTGAGACGGTCGAGGCCTCTGAGCGCGTGCTGAAGGAGCTGATGGAGCGCCGGCTGGATGCGTGGGACCTCCTGGTGATCTACCTGGACGGGATCCGGATGGGCTCGCACCACGTGCTTGCTGCGGTAGGCGTGGACTCAGACGGAAAGAAGCACGTGCTGGGCGTGAGGGAAGGAGCGAGTGAGAACGCCGAGGTGACCAGCGCGCTCCTAGAGGATCTGGTCGAGCGCGGCCTGGACCCGGGCAGGCGGCGGCTGTTCGTGATCGATGGCTCGAAAGCGCTCAGGAAGGCGATCGAGAAGGTGTTCGGCCAACGTCACCCCATCCAGCGCTGCCGCAACCACAAGCTCCGCAACGTGCTGGGTCATCTGCCGAAGGATCAGCATCCTCAGGTGAAGGCGGCGTTCCGGGCGGCGATGAAGCTGGACGCGAAGCAGGGCGAGCAGAAGCTCGAGCAGCTCGCCCGATGGCTCGAGCGCGACCACCCCTCGGCCTCGGCCAGCCTGCGCGAAGGCCTCAGCGAGATGTTCACGATCAACCGGCTCGGCCTCCCGCCGCGGCTGAGGAAGTGCCTGGGCTCGACCAACCTGATCGACAGCACCCACTCGGGCGTAAGACGGAAGACCCGCAGGGTGACCAACTGGAAGAACGGAGCGATGGCCTTGCGCTGGGCCGCGGCCTCGTTCGTGGAGACCGAGAAGAGCTACCGGAGGATCATCGGCTACGACCAGCTCTGGATGCTCAGGGCCCACCTCGACGACCATGAACCGGTTGCCGAAATGAGAAAGGCAGGCTAACCAAGAGACTCTCCGGAGCCACCACCTTCAACTGTCAGCGGGACACCATCTGCTAGCGCCGGGGTCAATGGAGTCACCCCCGGGAATGTGCTCACTCCCGCGCTGTCTCGCGCTGGTACCGAAGGGAGCCTCTCCGTAGAATTCGAAGGCCGCGATCTCCTCAATCAGGACGCCCCGCAGGTCGGATCCGGGGAGATTAGGATGCAACCCCGTCGATACAAACCAAGAACTCTTCGCCCCCAGCGCCGCCCGACAGCATGATGCCGCGAGGCTGGCGACACAGGTAGTCGGTCACGATACCCGGGTAGCTCGCCGTTTTGCAGTCGAGCAGATCGGGAACTTGGCGAAGCACGAGGTCGAAAGCGTCCCCAGCGGCCACACGAGAGATTCCTTCACTGTCCAGCGATCTGGTCACGCCCGGATACCTGACGCGCCTCTGATCGAGTCGCTCAACCAGCTGGATCATCGCCGTTTCTCCCACAACCGTAACACCCTCGATCTTGATAGCCAGGGACGGAAGCTTCAGGACTGAGAGCTGCGGAGCGGCGTCAGTTGGAAGCTCGAAAACGGTCGGTTTGCAGCCGAACTGTTTCGCATGGAGGACGAAGGGACCTTCCGGGCCGAGGGAGATGGCGAAGACACCAAGGGAGTCCGACAGAGTGCCGGCCGTCGAGTCCGCAGCGAGAATGAGGACTCCCTGTATCGGCTCGCCCGTTGAAGCGTCCTCGACGCGACCGTGGATCACTGGGTCGATTTGGGCGCTGAGGGAGAACGGAAGCCCCCAGAGCAGGTAAGGCCAGAGGAAGTCTAGGCATCTCATCGGCGGCCACATCTAAGAAGAAGACGCCACATCGGAGAGCTGTGGATCAACCATCTGAACCGGCTCCGATGGAGTGGACGTCCCCTGCGGCCGGGTCGGTAGCCTACCGCAAGAAGCTGAGCCCGGGGGAGGGTGTTGAGTCTTCTCGCCTCGCAGACGGGTGTGTGGTCGCGACGGAAGCGTGCGGCAACGCCCACTACTGGGGCCGGGAGGTCATGAGGCTCGGCCGCGAGGTGAGGCTGATCCCATCGATCTATGCCAAGCCTTTCGTGAAGAGGCACAAGAACGACGCGGCCGACGCGGAGTCGGCCATGGGGCTCCCACGCCCTGGCGCACCGGCGCTAACAGCCCGTGCTCCCGCATCAGCCGCACCACACGGCTCCTGCCCACACCGATCCCATTCGGTCTCAGGCGGGGGCTCACCCTTCACTGGGCGGACTGAAATAAGCCTTTATTCTGCACGGCTTTACGCCGTATATGGCCATCGTAGAGTATCCAGTCTTTCGAGCGCTTCTGCTGCAGGACCACCGGATACATGTAGGGTTCCGGTACAAGCTGACGGGCCGATTCCCTTTGCGACCCCAACGTCTGCAAAAAGGCTGCCTTGCGCCTCACGGGTGGGGCACCGTATTCTACATTCTGTACGGGTGCAGTATACGGTCGCGTTTCTTGTACGATCTGCGCATCGGGACAATCAGGAAAGACAAGAGGTGGGGCGATGCAGCGAGCCCGGCTTGTAGCGGTAGTCGCAGTTCTGGGCGCCACGTTCGGCACAGGATCCTGGAAGCCGCTTGAGGCTCAGGACCTCCGTGGCCAGGGTCCATATAACTGGGACAACGCGGATTGGTCGCCCATGATGCTGCGGGACTCCGGCAGACCGATCGTTCCCGTGTTCGAAGGCTGGTTTCAGAATGAAGATCGCACCTACACGCTTGTTTTCGGCTATTCGAGCTATAATCTGAGCCAGGCGTACGACATTCCCATCGGGCCGGATAACTTTATCGAGCCAAGCGAGTTCGATGGGGTTCAGCCGACGCATTTCAACCCTGTGCATCCGGTCATTCGCCGACCGTGGGGCGCGTTCACCATCACGGTTCCGGAGGACTTTGGAGACCAGCGGGTCGTGTGGACGATTGTGCATGAAGGAGTTACGTATTCCACTCCTGGCCACGTGACCGCCCCGTCCTACATCATTACGGACAAGATACATGCTGCGAGATACGAGGCCGCGCTGGCTGGCGCGACTCAAGGAGACGTAATAGGAGCGTATGCCCCGGAAGTCCGTTTTGATTCCTCCGGACCTGGCGGAACGGGTCTCATGGGCATTCGAACGGGCCCGTTGAGCGCAAGGGTCGGCGAACCCCTCCCGGTCACGGTTTGGGTCGATATCGGAACTCGCCCTGATGCGTGGATCTGGTGGGTGCAGTACTCAGGTCCTGGCGAGGTCTCCTTCAGCCCGCCGGACAGTCAGATTCCGCTGACGGATGGCAAGGGCGAGGTCGCTACCAGTGTCCGGTTCAGCGAACCGGGGCGCTACGTCCTTCTAGTGCAAGCGATCGAGAATCTCAGGAACACTTTTGAGTATCATTGTTGTTGGACCAACGGTTACGTGGAAGTCACTGTCACGAATTGACGGGAGGGTCTGATTATGGGCAAGTCGATACGTCGTCAACAGATGTCCAGTGGGCTCAGCGGGATCGTGACAGTTGTGCTGTTGCTAATGGTGTCTCCACAGCTCGTGTCGGCCCAAGAGGTCACGTACCTGAAGGATGTGGCGCCGATCCTTCGGGAGAACTGTGAGACTTGTCATCGGCCGGGCACCGCTGCGCCGATGCACTTTCAGACCTACGAGCAGACAAGGCCGTGGGCTCCGATGATCAAGGACCAGGTGCAAGCACATCTGATGCCGCCGGGCTGGTACATCGACCGGACTGTTGGGATTCAGGATTTCAAGAACGATCCTACCCTTTCGGACGAAGAGATCGCGACGATCAGCCAGTGGGCGGACTCGGGTGCGCCAGAGGGTGAAGAGGCGACGCCACTTCCACCCCTCGACATGCGCGCTGGGCACGAGTACTGGCAGGTTGAGGAGACGTCGGCCTGGGGGCCACCGGACGTGATCATCAACTCACCCCCATACACCGTTGCCGCCAATGGGCAGGACCAATGGTGGATGCCGGACGCTGCCCTGCCGGAGATCACGGAAAGGCGGTGGATCAGGGCCGTGGAGACAAGGCCTTTTGACGCCGGGAGTGGGTACGTCTTCCACCATGCCAACACCAATCTGGTGCGGGCAGGCGAGAACCAGGAAGATGATGGGGAGGGTGGAGGGCTCTCGTCGGCTGCGGTCGGAAAGAG
Source organism: Longimicrobiales bacterium (assembly GCA_965206975.1). Classification (GTDB taxonomy): domain Bacteria; phylum Gemmatimonadota; class Gemmatimonadetes; order Longimicrobiales; family Gaopeijiaceae; genus JAAXGI01. The sequence continues at coordinate 2,123,599 of OZ242253.1, forward strand.
AGTGGACCTCTATCCCTCCGATGCGGGCAAGTTGATCATGCCCGGCGATCGAATCCGCTATCGCCTGCACCTGTTCCCCATTGGCGAGGAAGTGCCAGATGCGCAAATCCAGCTAGGGTTATGGTTCTATCCAGAGGGGGAGGTGCCGAAGTACCAAACAGCTGATGAGACTGGATTCCAGACGGGTGAGAGCCGTGAGCTTGGCCTGCCGCGATACACGGACTACCTAATTCCGCCTCACGGATACCAGCTAGTCCGAGGCATACACATCCTAGAACAGAACGCCCGAGTGCACAGCATCCGGGGCCACATGCACCTTCGGGGCGGATACCAGATGATGGAGGCGATCTATGCTGATGGTCGCCGGGAAGTCATTAACAAGATCGATTGGCACCACAGGTGGCACACGACCCATATCTATGAGGATTGGGCGGCGCCGTTGCTACCGAGAGGCACGATCATCATCGCTACGTCGTTATTCGATAACACGGCGGAGAATCCGTCCAACCCGGACCCTGACCAGTGGGTGGTCTACAACCGCCGAAGTGCCGGCGAGATGGGCCATATCCGTTTCGGCATTACGTGGTTGGAGGATGAAGACTTCGCGCAGCTGGTGGCCGAGCGGGAGCGGCTTCTCAGGGAGCGGCCGGCAGTCGAGCAGCAGGACGGCGGATAAGGTGACCTCATGCGGGTCGCACGTATGATTGGGTAAGAGTGGCGCCGGCCCCCCAACAGGCTGGCGAAGCGAGAATCTAAATTGAGAGCCCGGCGCGGATGTGTTTTCCGCTCGGGCTCTCTTTCCGTCTAAATAATCTACCCCCCTGAAGCGAGACCGAGTCCAGCCCCAAAATCTGTACGGGTCGACACACCGAAGGCGAGGACACAATGGCCGCACCACCAAGAAAGGTTGAGCCTGGCACAAAGAAGCTGTCCCGACCGTAGTTGGAGGTTCCCTGAGGGGAAAAAGAGGGTGGTGGCCTCGGGGCACCCGATCCAGGTAGGATCGGGCAAGCGAACCCCCAAACGGAGCCACCACGATGGGAAGAACGTTCGAGGTAGGGGATCGGACCGGACAGGCGAGCAATCATGCGGTTTCTGAAGCGGGAGGGACAGTTCCTGCTTCCGATGCTTGAGCTCGTAGAGCGAGCCGAGCTGGCGATCGACGAAGTGATCAAGGTAGTAGTCCGCTTGACGATCGACGCGGCGCTGGAGATGAGTGCCGAAGGCGTTGCGGGGTCCGAAGAAGGCAGGCCGGGCACACAGAGCAGGAGAAGTGGCAAGTGGCCTGGCACAGCCGGCAAGTGGGCCGGGTCCCTGTCAATGGCCATTGAAAAATGCACAGTTTTCTGGAGCTGCCGCAGAGGGAGCGTAGCGACCGGAGCGGGAGCTCCAGATGGAGTCGGGACACCCATCATGCCCCTGCTCCCCCGTTTGCGGCGTGCTCGGCGGAGACGGCGTGGGAGGCAGTCGGGTGGATGGCCTTGGAGAGTTGGGTGTGGCGTCGCATGCGGTAGCTGTTGCCGCGGATGTTGACGATGTGGCTGCGGTGGAGCAGCCGGTCGAGCAGCGCGGCGGCCATGACCTCGTCGCCGAGGATCTCTCCCCACTGCTCGAAGCCCTTGTTGGAGGTGAGCACGGTCGAAGCGTGCTCGTAGCGCCGGTTGACGAGTTGGAAGAACAGGATGGCGCCGCTCCGGGTGACGGGGAGGTAGCCGATCTCATCGACGACCAGGAGCGTGGGGTGGGTGAGGGTCTTGAGCCGGTGGTTGAGCCGACCGGCCGCCTCGGCCTCTTCGAGTGAGTCGATGAGGTCCGTCAAGGTACCGTAAGACCCTGCGCCCGCTCACCGCCGCCGTGATCGCCAGACTGATCGCGAGGTGCGTCTTGCCGACGCCGGGCGGGCCCCCGACACACTACTCACAAATCGACGATCCGCCCTCTCTGCCAATATCAGTGGGACACCTGGCACCTTTGGAATTACTGAAGGGGGCGGAGGTGGATGGCGATGGTAGAGGGGAGAGATACGATGATTGGTATGGGTGTGGGTGCTCGGGCCCTGGGGGGCGAGGAGCGTAGCGGCGAGGCCGCCGGGGCCCGAGTCGCCGAGCGGAATCGGGCTCGGGATGCGGAGGTGGTGGCCAAGCCGACCCGCCGGCAGTTCACCGCGGAGTACAAGCTCAGGATCCTGGAAGAGACCGACCGGTGCTCGGAGCCCGGCGAGGTTGGGCGGATCGTGCGTCGGGAGGGTCTGTACAGCTCTCATCTCACGGCATGGCGAAGGGCACGGCGCGAGGGCTCTCTGAAGGGCCTGACGCCGAAGCGGCGGGGCCGCAAGCCGGCCCGCCGCAACTCCCTCCAGAAGAGGGTGGATGAGCTCGAGGCCGAAGTGGCCCGGCTCGAGAAGCAGCTTGCCACGGCGGAAACGATCCTGGAAGTCCAGGGAAAAGTTGCCGGGCTGCCGGGGTTGAGCTTCGACAGCGGAAAGAACTCCTGATGGCCGCTGCCTCCCTGGCTCGGGAGGTCGGCGCCGCGCCGGCGTGCCGAGCACTGGGTGTGGCGCGTGCCACGTTCTACCGGCGCCGTAAGCCCACGACCGGGCACCAGCAGCCCAGGCAGCGCCCCGCCCGGGCTCTCGATGAATCCGAGCGCGAGAAGGTGCGTGAGACCCTCGCTTGCCCGCGCTTCGTCGACCGATCTCCCGCAGAGGTTGTGGCCACCCTCCTCGACGAGGGCGAGTACCTCTGCTCAGAACGCACGATGTACAGGATCCTCCAGGAGGATCACCCCGTGCGCGAGCGGCGCAGTCAGCTCACGCATCCCGCCTACACGAAGCCCCAGCTCGTGGCCACGGCACCGAACCAGACCTGGTCGTGGGACATCACCCGGCTTCTCGGACCCGAGAAGTGGTCGTACTTCTACCTCTACGTCCTCATCGACATCTTCAGCCGGTACGTGGTCGGATGGATGGTCGCCGCCCGCGAGAACTCCGCGCTCGCCAGCCGGCTCATCCAGGAGAGCTGCCTCAAGCAGGATGTCCAGCCCGAGACGCTGACCCTGCACTCCGACCGCGGGGCCCCGATGACCAGCAAGTGCACGGCCCAGCTGCTCGCCGACCTCGGGATCACCCGCTCGCTCGGCCGTCCCCGGGTCAGCGACGACAACCCCTTCTCGGAGGCGCACTTCAAGACCGTCAAATACTACCCCGACTTCCCCGGACGCTTCGCCGACATCGGCGCGGCGATCGACTTCTGCCGATCCTTCTTCCCTTGGTACAACCATGAGCATCGCCACGGCGGAATCGCGATGCTCACCCCGGATGATGTCCATCACGACCGAGCCCGTGACGTGCTCGCCCAGCGTGAGCGCACTCTCCAGCAGGCGTGGTCCGAACACCCTGAACGCTTCGTGCAGGGAATCCCCACGCCCCAGCCTCTCCCAACGGAGGTCTGGATCAATCCACCAGCTGCGGCTCCGACACCGCAGCCTGCTCACTAATCTATGACTCCCCGTGTCTCATCGCTGTTGACAGGTTCCGGATCCGCATCCGGTATCCGTGGCATCCGCTGGTTGATACTGAGCTTCTAGTCACCGGCTGCCGGGACCGTGGCGGGCGGGCCAGCTATGTCGTGACGCTTCCTGACGGCACGAAGACGGAGGTGCCGGTGTGGATGGCGGAAGCCGATGCGGCGCTTGACGGCACGGCTGTGGAGCGCCCGGTCTTGAGCGTGCGGGCGCTTGAGTCGCTCCGCCGTCTGTTGGACGCCTCGGACCTACTCGATGATCCTGCTGTGGTGCCTTCCCCACCCTCAGCGGGAGATTAGCAATGATGAAGCTGCAGCGATCGCTGCCGTTGGGATCTGGACCGGTTCGATGGGACACCCTGCCGCCGGAAGCAAGGGCGAAGGTGCTGGAGTTATGGGTTCGTCTGCTCGAGCTCATAGCGACCGAGACGACAGAGGAGGAAGGCCGGTCATGATGCCGGCGAAGCTAAGTCGAGCCCATCTGGAGCGGGCCGCGTATGTCTACGTTCGGCAGTCCACGCCGACCCAGGTTCTGGAGAACCTGGAGAGCCGGAGACGCCAGTATGGCCTCACGGATCGGGCGAGAACCCTGGGCTTCCGGCGGGTGGAGGTTGTGGACGAGGACCTTGGACGGTCAGGCTCGGGCCGTGTGGCTCGACCCGGGTTCGAGCGCTTGGTCTCAGCCGTGTGCCTGGAGCAGGTCGGGGGCGTGTTCGCACTCGAGGCTTCGCGCCTGGCCAGAAACAACCGCGACTGGTCGCACCTCGTGGATCTCTGTGGGTTGACGCGGACCCTGATCGTCGACGCTGAAGGCATCTACGATCCCCGAGAGTCCAACGATCGGCTACTCCTGGGGCTGAAAGGCACGATGAGCGAGTGGGAGCTCGGGATGCTTCGGCAGCGCTCTCTGGCCGCGATCCGGCAGAAGGCCGAACGGGGCGAGTTCTACACCACGGTGCCCATCGGCTACATCCGAACACGGGACAACCGCTGCGAGCGGGATCCCGATCGGCGGATCCAGGAGATGATCGGGCTCGTGTTCCGGAAGTTCGAAGAGATGGGAAGCATCCGGCAGGTGCTCCTCTGGTTCCGGAGCGAGGGCGTGGAGCTACCGGCCGTCGAGTACGGTCCCTTCGGCCGAGGGGTGATCTGGAAGCTTCCGGTCTACAACACGATACGCAACGTTCTCACGAACCCGATCTACGGAGGAGCGTACGCTTACGGGCGAACCCGGACGCGGACCGCGGTTGAGGGTGGACGGGCAGTGAGGCGCCCGGGCCTGCGTCTTCCGCAAAGTGAGTGGCGGGTGTTGATCCCTGACCATCATGAGGGCTACGTGAGCTGGGACCACTTCCAGAACACGCAGCGACAGATCGCGGAGAACACTCAAAGGAAAGGACTGATGAGCCGGGGGACACCCCGGCACGGGCCTGCCCTGGTCGCGGGGCTGCTCCGGTGCCGGCGTTGCGGACGCCGGTTGCACGTCGCCTACTCGGGAAAGGACGGCCGGGTGCCCCGCTATGCCTGCCGCGGCGCATCGGTGAACCATGGGACGGGACCGTGTCTGTCGTTCGGAGGACTCGCGGTGGACCGCGCCGTCGAGGCAGCGGTCCTCGCGATCCTGGAGCCGGGAGCGGCGGAGGCAGCCCTGGAAGCACAAAGTCAGGCAGAAGCCCAGGCGGTAGAGCGCCGGGAGCTGTTCGAACTGAAGCTGCAGCAGGCGCGGTACGAAGCCGAGCGGGCCCGCCGGCAGTACGATGTCGTCGATCCCGAGAACCGCCTGGTGGCCGCTGAGCTGGAATATCGGTGGAACGACGCACTGGCCACTGTGAGCGAGCTTGAGCGGGAGCGGGTTGGGTTGGAGGAGAAGGCTCGGCACACCCAGGCTGCGGTCGACCGAGAGGCTCTGACCCGCCTGGCGGACGAGCTGCCTCGAGTGTGGAACCATCCGAGCGCCGATCTACGGCTGAAGAAGCGGATCGTGCGCACACTCATCGAGGAGATCCTCGTCGAGGTGGACGACGAGCGTGCACAGATCGACCTCGTGATCCGATGGGCGGGAGGCCAGCACAGCCAACTCCAGCTCCGAAAGCGCCGTACCGGCGAGCATCGGTACCGGACCGCTCGCACGGTGGTCGATCTGGTAAGGGAACTTGCGCCACTTCTTCCCGATGGACAGATCACACGGGTCCTCAATCGGTTGGGACTGCGCACCGGGAGAGGCAACACCTGGATCACGAGTCGCGTGGTCTCGCTCCGCAACCGTAACGGAATCCCGGTCCATGATAGAAGCGCCCCTGAGCGGACTGGAATCGTTACGATGGAGCAAGCGGCGGCGACGTTGGGCGTTAGCCCCACCACCGTGAGGAGGTTGATCCGACTTCAGATCCTGCCTGGTCGCCAGGTGGTGCCCTATGCCCCCTGGATCATCGAGGCGGATGACCTGGAGAGCAGAGACGTGCGGAACTACGTCGACACAGTAAAGAGAGGACAAACTCGGCCGCGAACTGTGGACGTGAATCAGTTAACGGTCGACAACACAAGCACATAGCGAGGTGGTGCAGTATGTCGTTGGATCAGGCGGGCCGAGGAAGACGACGTTCTCCTTGCGCTCGAGGAACCCGAGCTCGTGCAGCGAGTCGATCTGCTCCCGCTTGACCGAGGGCTGGAAGGCGAAGTCGAAGTCCGCGAGCGTCTTGATCGCCGGGAGACGGCTGGATCGCATGGCCGTGGCGAGCCGCCGGCTGTTGCGTAGCGTGATCTGGGCGGCCAGCAGCCGCTCGATGGCTTCGGCCGCGGTGCTTGCGCCGCCGTCCACGCCAGCGAGCACTTCATCAAGGGCTTCCAGGGCACCAGGCATCTTCAGATCGGCCAGCTGGGCCGAGATGCGCGCGCTCCTGGACCGGGACTTCACGAGAGCTCTCCCGTGATCGCGGCATACTCGGACAGCGGACGGCGTTGGACCTCCACGACCCGGGGTGCCGAGGGTGCGGCAGTCTGTGTCGTCCAGGACTCGGAGCGCGGCACCACGGGACGGTACGGCCAAGGAGCCAAGGAACTCAGGTGGGGCCTCTCCACCTCGAACCGGTCCGCCACGCGCTCCTTCAGCGTACCGTGGACCCGAGCGTTCGCCACGCTGTCGAGCCACAGCCGGGTCCGCGCGTTGAGGTCGTCGTCGGAGACGAAGTCCCGGCCGTAGAAGAAGTTGTCCCGGATGTAGCGAACCGGCCGCTCGACCTTCCCCTTCGTCTGGGCGCGGTAGGGGCGGCACGCCCGGATCCGGAAGCGCCAGTGGCGGCTGAAGCGCAGGAACTCCGGGTTCTCGACCAGCCGTCCGCCCTCGTCCCGTCTGTCGCCGGTGATGACGGCCTTCATCTGGTCGAACAGAAGCTCCGACGGCACGCCGCCGAAGTAGGCGAACGACGCTTCCAGCCCCCGCATCACGACCGGCATGGTCTGGCGCTCGTAGAACCTCAGCCACATCAGCCGCGAGTAGCCCAGCACCACGATCAGCGCATGCCGCCTGCCCCACGGCAGCCGGAAGTCCGCGAAGTCCACCTGCCCCTGGTGGCCCGGAGGGGTCTCGAACCTCTGGACCGGCTCCACAGGCTCCCCTGGCCGGACCTTGCGCACGTAGCGCTTCACCTGGCCGTAGCCGCCCCGATAGCCCGCTGCCTGCACCTCGTTGAACAGCCGAACGGCGCTCAGCTTCGGGTACTCGGCCAGGCGAGCGTCAATGATCCCCTTGTAGGGGTCGAGCTTCGACGGCCGCCGTGGCCTAGGTCCGTATCTCACCCCCCTGCTGTCCGCGCCACGGTCGAGTTCCCCCGCCTCGATCCAGCTGTACACGGTCCTCCTGCTGACCTTCAGATGCCGGGCAATCTCCGCCTTCGCCATCCCCTGCTCGAGATAATGTCGCAACAGCACCCGCTTCTCTCTCCCGATCACTGCGCCTCCTCCGTTGCATGGAGACGCAAGAATACCGAGCCGACCTGAAAACACTCCCCGATCCCGGGCCCAACCCCCTACCGACCTCCCCACCCGGCCCACGAAGTGTGCACCTTTCAGCGGCCACGTGGAGTGAACCCCCCAGGGTGGACAGTGGGGGTTGGCTGGATTGACCGGTTGAGGGTTTCAGGCTGCATAGACACTCTCGAATTCCTCAGGCGGCCTGTAGCCGAGGGAGGAGTGCAAGCGTCTTCGATTGTATACCTCCTCGAGGAAGTGGGGGAGTCGGTTGGCTAGGTCATCAATCGTGTTGTAGTCGTTTGCGAAGATCTCCTCGTGCTTCAGAGTTTTGAAGAAGCTCTCGACGTGCGCGTTGTCATAGGGATTTCCCCGCCGGGACATCGATCCTCGGATACCGTGGGCTGCGAGGCGTGAGCGGTAGGCTCGAGACGCATACTGGACCCCGCGATCGGAGTGGTGAACCAGGCCAGCCCGCGGCTGCCGAAGATCGAGCGCGGCGTCGAGTGCGGCTAGGCAAAGACGCGTGTCCAGGAGATGGCTGATGGCGTAGCCGATGACTCTGCGCGACCACGCGTCGAGCACGACGGCGAGGAAGACGAACCCGGTGGTGAGCCGGATGTAGGTGAGATCTGCCACCCAGAGCTCGTCGGGCCCCTCAGGAGTGATCGACGATCTCAGGTTCGGGTAGATGGGCTGCTTGTGATCGCTGTTCGTCGTAGCGAGCCATGCGCGTACCCGGTGGGGCGTGAGCGCGTGCTCACGCATGACACGCGCCACTCGCTTGTGATTGATCACCAGGCCACGTCTCCGGAGCTCGTGCGTGACCCGTCGGTATCCGTAGGCGGGGAACTCGGCCAGGATGTCTTCGATCCGAACGCGCAGGTCCGTATCGGCCTTCTCCCGGGCTGCCCGGTGGCTCGCATGCGGTCGCTTGTAGAAGGTGCTCCTCGCCATGTTCATGAGGCTACATCCCCGTCGGATGGGGACGCCCCTGGACCGGAGATGATCGACGGCCGCGCGCCTTTCTGCGACGGTCGTATCAGCGCCCTTTTTTTCATGACGTCGAGCTCCATCGTCAGCTGACCGATCTTGCGCTCAAGCGCCGCAACCTTTGCCCCGTACTCGACAACCTGCTCCTGGAGGTGGATCTCCCTTGTGAGATCCCCTGCTTCGTACTTCTTGATCCAGACCATCAGCAGGGAGTGGGGGACCTCGTGTCGTGTCGCAATCGACCTCGCGCTGCCTTCTCCATCCAGATAGGCTTGGACGAGCTGGATCTTGAACTCTGTGCTGTACCCTCCTGTGGCGTCGAACCGTCATTGATCCTCCCAAGTGATTACGGAAGGTCAATCCATCGCCCCCTCAGTGTCTACTTTGGGGGGTTCCTCCAACGTCTGTGCAATTTTGCATGGCCGGTAACAGTCCCTATCTAACGGGGCGCGAGGTGCGTGTGGGGAGCGCCGGGGGGGGGGGGGCGCGGCTCAGGCGCTACGCCGCGGGCACGGGAGGAGAGGTCGAGACCCCGATTCCGGGCCTACGCGGCGATCCGAAGACCGGGGCTCGGGGCCGCTGGCACAAAGGATGCTCGAGAGCATGGAGGTGGAGGGCCAGGGCCGCTGATCCCGCAGTCCCTCTATTCGCGGACGAGCCTCACGGAAGTCGGAGCGCCACGAGCGAATTCGGCAGGTCTGCACTGTTCACCTGGACCACGATATACTGCCGTCCCTCGTGCATGTAGGTAATCAAGCCGTACGAACCAGACGCCGGAAGCTCGACCCTGCCCAAGCGCTCTCCGGTCAGTTTGTCGAGGGCGTTGAGATACGGCTCGCCGGTGTGGAAGAGCAGGGACCTCGTGACCAACATCGGAGCTAAGCTGCCCGTGCCCGTGTTGGGCAGGTCGATTCCCTGTAGTGCGGGGTGGTTGCGAACTCGGTCCGGCGTATCCCCGTTGGGCACCCACCACGCCTCCTCGCCAGTGTTCATGTCGATAGCCACGATCCTGCTGTAAGGTGGCTTCCAGAGCGGAAGTCCCTGGGGACCCCTGCAGCCCATATTCCCCATGCCGGGCGCCCACTCCGTTGTCGTCTCGCCGGTGATGAAGGCCGGAGTCGTATTCGTGCCCGTAAAGACCGGTGTGTCGGGATCATCCAGCTCAGATCCACGTGCGACCTGGGGACACCGGCAGTTGCGGGCCATAGAAATGAAGACCAACCCCGTCTCGGGGTCGGCTGATGGCTCGGCGCCAGTGTTCGGGCTCCCCGACGGACAGTTGATCGTCGCAATCTTTCCCAGCTCGTTTCCTTCGTGAATATAAGGCGTGTACGGTTCCTTGCCCCAGTCGAAGTCCTCCAGAATCTCGAGCGCCTGCTGGCGGAGCTCGGGTGTGAAGTCAATGAGTTCCTCTTCGGGTAGACCCAGAAACCCGACCGGCTCGGGCTTCGTGGGGAAGGGCTGGACCGGCGAGACCTGCTCCCCAGGCACGCGCGACGGCGGCACCGGCCGGTATTCGATGGGCCAGACCGGCTCGCCTGTCGCTCGGTTGAAGACGAATGTGATTCCGTGCTTCCCATTCGCCACCAACGCGGGAACCTCCTCCCCGTTCACCGTCACATCGATTAACAGAGGCGGAACGGGAGTGTCGTAGTCCCAGATATCGTGCCGAACCATCTGGAAGTGCCACACCCGCTCACCAGTCTCCACGTCCAGCGCGAGTATGCTGTTTCCGAAGAGGCCGTCCCCGGGCCGGAACCCGCCGTAGAAGTCTACGGTGGGGGGGTTCGTGCCGATGTAGACCAACCCCAGATCCGGATCCGCCGACATAGGAGCCCAGGAGGAGACGTCTCCCGTCCAAGACCACGCGTCGTTCTCCCAGGTGTCGTGGCCGAACTCGCCCGGTCGCGGGATGACGTGGAACTTCCAAAGGTGTTCCCCCGTGCCGGCGTCGTAGCCCAGGATGTCGCCCGGGATGTTCTCTATCCGAAGCTGCTCATTCCCCGACTCCGCGGAGTTGCCGACCACGACCACACCGTTCACGACGATGGGGGGTGAGGAACTCGTAATGTGTCCGAGCTCCGCTGGCGCGCCCCAATCCTGGTCGTAGGTCCCCCCCGCAGCCACGTAGTCCTCCCACCGCCCCCAGCCGTCCAGAATATCGGCCAGCAGGTCGATCACGCCGGTATCGGGGAAGCCTGGGAGAGGCACGCCCGTCCCCCAGTCCTCTAGGTGTCGGCCCGTCCTAGCGTCAAGGGCGTGCAGGAAGAAGGCAGGCGTCGAGACGAAGATCACGCCACGGCCGTCCACCTCGCCGTAGGAGACTCCCTTGCCGTGGCCCCGCCTAGTGGACCGCTCCCAGCGAGTTGTGTGCGGTTCCCGAAAGCTCCAAAGGGTCTCCCCCGTTCCGGCATCGATAGCGACGACTGTGCGACGGTTCCCCACCACGGTGTAGACCACCCCATCCACGGATAACGGTTTGCCACGAGCGGGAGAGGGGTCGAAGTTGTCGCCCCTCCAGATCCAACCGACCTCCAGCTCTTCGAAATTGCCGGCGTGGATCTGGTCCAGCGGCGAATACCGCTGGTGGTAGGCGTCCCCGCCCATGTAATGCCACTCGCCCTGAAGAGTCGATCCGCCGGGCTGCTGGGCCGTACTCATCAGCGGTGTGGCGACCAGAAGGCTCACTGTAGTGACGAGACACACGGCCCATCCGGACCATCGGAATCGCGAGTCGAGGTGATCACCCTTAACTGGCCGCATCTATAGTCTCCTTCAAGGACAACACAGGTCTGTCAGTGTGAGGCCTGTGGGCGTCGTTCGTACCATCAGGTTAGTGAGCAGCGAAGCGGTTCGCTCCGCTCTCAAGCCAGCGCGTGGCGGTTCGAGATCGCTCAGATATTCGGATTGTTGTCCTTTTCTGAAAGAGGCAAGGGATAGCACGTACCGGACCCGTATGCCTGGTCTCGCTGGTTGAGACCGGTCTCGAACTCGAGACCCTCGATCATGGGGAGATCAGCCCGCTCCAGCACCCGCAGCATGTCTCCAAGCTTGGTCCCCTGCAACCACAGTTCCCGCCGCCGTTCCTCCAGCACCTGGGCCAAGATCTCATCCGGATCGGAGCTGACGAATACGGGCAGGTCATGATCCCCCGTTACCCAAGGGAGGTCCTCGACGGTGGCACGCAGCATGTTTATGATGTTCACCGCCGTCTGGCCCCCTTGCACTTCGGCTATCATCAGTTGAGCTTCTCGCCCGGTTGCGAACGGTATATCGGCACCCAAGCTCAAATACTTCTGCTGCGTATGAACATCCGTGACTGCATCGAAGGCGATGACCCCTAATTGCTCGAGTGGAACGCGAGGATCGGCTACCCCCTCGACCTCCAGATTCTGGTAGCTCGGATGAACGCTCGTACTGATGTCCCGGTTGTTATTCTCATATATTCTGTTATAACGACGCCCAGTGATCCCATCCGTCTGGACATAGCGAATGAAACCCAAGTCTACCTGACTGGCATCGTCAACAACCCCCTGCGTTTCTCTCAGATGTAGACGTGTTCTGGCTCGACCCACCAACGCCATGTCACGGATGGACCCAACGTCCTCCCCATCTGGTGCGGACGTGGCTTGGCTAGCGAATTGGAGCGCGTCAGTGAAGTGCTGTTCCGCTATCCCCCAAGCCCCCTCTCGCGTCACCAGTGGACCCCCGTCGAACGCAAGCTCGCACAGGGTCTCGCCCGCAAGCTGATAGGTGTATCCCGTGTAGGCGTGTGCCTTCGCGAGAAGAAAATCCTTATGATCGAGGGCTTCGTCGGAAAAATCGCTTACGAGTTCTATCGCCTGCTCTGCTTGCGCTCGCGCTGTGCTCAGCGGGAGCCAGATGGCAGCCGATCGCGTGGGGCCCGTCTGTGTACAGTCCACCTGCTCGAAGTCTTCAACCTCCCTGGTCCGCAGCTGGGTATAGATAAACCCAGTACCAGTATTCATGTAGTAGAAGTCCTTCGCCCACCGGCCGATCTCTTCAACATAGGTCGACAACATACAATCGAAACTGGCCTCCGCACTGAGGACCAGTTCCTCTGCCAACCTGGAGTCATTCAACTCTGGTTCCGTGATGTGTCCCGGAATTTCTACTTCCAAGAGGGAATCACAAGCCGCCACTGCTGAGAACACGACAGCGACCGCAGCGATGGTTCCGGCCCCCATCAACCGGACTCTCAACTCCCGGCTGCCCCCCTTCTTCGTGTACGCGCTTTTGCTGGTGCGATTCGACATCTTCCTTGCCTCCGCGCAGGAGCCGTTGGTCAGAAACTCACCCTTAACCCCAAGACCGCCGTCGTCGACAGAGGCATCTGAGTCCCCTGCTGTCCATTGAACAGGATGCTCCCAACGGTCAGTCTTGGGTCCGGCTTCCCGTTCCGGGGCTCCCGATTTCCGTCGTATGAACCCTCGTCTTCCCGCCAGAGGAAACCGATGTTTCTCATGGCCGCAGTGACCGAGGCTCGGCTCAGGCCGAACCGATCTATCAATTGGGAGGGGACCGTCCACTGGACACCCAATTCATCCAGGTTCACGTATCCCCCGCCGTAGTACCCCAGTGCCCCACGGTCCAGCGCGAGAGTCGCCATCATGATCGGGTCACGCTCCTGCGGCGGCAGATTGACACCGTACGCATTGGTCCACGCGGTGTGCCTTGAGCCGACCGAATCCTGGTGTTTCAGGGCCCCACCTCGGGCTTCAACTGCGGCATACACCCGCCAATCCGCGAACAGCGTCCACGTGGACATCGTGTTGAGCGTCCACCTGTCAGTTGTCGTGCCCCAATACAGCCGGGGGGCATCCTCACAGGGGACCGTGGGACCACCGAACTCTAGGCCGCCTTTACCGCTCCCGCCATCGCACATCATGTTGATGGGCTGCCCCAACTCATTGAGGTCCGCAGACAGAACTCGGAAGTTGAGAAGGGATGCCAACGGGTACCCTTCAATCTGGTATGTGCTTCGACGGATCGGTATTCGGTCGAAGTCCCCCCCGAGGCTCACGAGTTCGTTGTCCATCGTAGCAAACGCGGTCGCCACATCCCAGGTGAGCCAGTCCCCTTCCAGGACCCGAACATCCAGCTGGATCTCCGTTCCCCAGTTGTCGACCTGACCAACATTTTCGAACTGCCTGCCTGGGAAGCCCCTGGAAGGAAGCGACGCCCGGTCTGTGATGAGGTCCTTCGTGGTCTTCCAATAACTCGTGAAACCCAGGTTTGCTCGCCCGTCGGAGAAGGACGCGTCGAATCCGATCTCCAGCTCCTCTCCACGCTCCGGTCCCAGAAGCGGATTGCCAAAGCTTGATGGCGCGAACACGGGTCGGTTGTCTCGTCCGGGCACACTTTCGTAGAGCCTCGCGGCAGCAAGCGCATCCGGCTGGCGCCCCGCGGCGCCCCACGCGGCTCTCACACGGAGCGGGTTCAAAAAGTCAACATTCCAGAACGACTCCTCGCTCACGACCCACGTCCCGCTCACCTTCGGGTAGGTCTGAGCGCCAAAGTCCACGCCGAATGCGCTGTTCTCGTCGAAGCGGACGGCCCCTGTCAGGAAAATCCGTTGCTCCCAATCCACCTGCTCCTGGACATAGAATCCCACCGTCGTGTTCTCGACGATCGCCTCGCTCGCCTGGGTAATCCCCGCAGATGACACGGTGGTCAGAGCCCTCGTGGCAAACTCGTCCGCTCGCATACCCCTGTCCCAAATGTGCTTTGTGTAATATTGAAAGCCCGCCGATGTCGTGAACCCTAGACTCTCAGTCGCATTGAACGCCTGGGACAGACCATAGTCGACCGTTCTGGTCGTAACCTCCCTTTGATCGATTTCCCGCCGCCCGGCCCCCCTGCTGCCGCCCCAAGCGAGATTCGGGTCCCTAAAATATGTTTCGGTCTGGAGCTCATCGCTCCGGTCAATTCCCACGATCAGCCGGTGCAGGAAGAACCGGCCCAGGTCCATTTCAGCACTGAGATTCGCCATCTGGCGGGAAACATCATATAGATTCTCCCGCTGATCCCTCTCACGATCTGGGCCCGTCGGATACGCCCATCCGTTCAAGGGACTCTCGATACCTCCGTAATCCGCCGCGGTACGGGGGCCACCTCTCAAGCCGTACCCCCAAATATCGCCCGGCAACCGTGTGAGGCCGGCCATTATCGAGCCGCCAAACCCAATGGTCACCCAATCAGCCGGCGTGATGTCGAGGTTCAACCGCCCGGTGGTTTTTTGATCGTAGTTAAAGTCGACGACTCCGTCCTGGTCGCTGCGATTCAGCGAGGCATAGTACCTTGCTCCACTTTGTCCTCCGCGGACAGAAATACTGTATTTTTGTAGAGCACCGTACCGAAAGAGCGGATCATTGCCACGTGCTACTTGAGCATCGAGGATGTTCATGCTTAAGAGCTCGCCCGCCGCGTTTGTGCCATAATTCGTCGGCATCTTACCGTTCGGATCCCCGAGCCAGGTCGCTCCAGTTTCGACCGCCACATCGAACTGCGCCGCGCCATCGACACCCCTCTTGGTAATGATCTGGATTACTCCCGCTGAAGCTTCGGTCCCGTAGAGCGTAGCCGCGGCTGGTCCCTTGATGACCTCGATCGATTCGATCTCTTCCGGGCTGATGTCGTTGAGCCTCCCCGTCGCGACCCGACGGCTGTCTCTATGCTCTGCGTTTATCCGTATGCCGTCCACCACGAGGAGCGGTTGATCTCCAAGAGCGACGCTTGTCACTCCGCGGATGTTGATTCGGGCTCCACCACCGCCCGGGTGCCCCGAAACTGGTACAGAGAGCATACCCGGAATCCGCGTGGTCAGCGCTTGGTCCACACTCACTACTGGAGCCAATGCCTGAAGCGAGGCCAAATCCAGGGACCCGACGACATTCCCCACGGCACGCCTCTGGGTGCCGCCCGGGGTCCCCGTGACGACCAATTCATCGAGCTGGAATGCCGACCTAGTAAGGTCGAAGTCCACCGCCGTCGTACCATCGGCGCTCACCGTCACCTCCTGGGTCACCGTCTGGTAGCCGATCCGTTCCGCCGTCAGCGTGTACGTGCCTACCGGCACGTTCTCGAGCACGTAGAGGCCGCTCGCCTGCGAGAGCACCCCGATGTCGAGACCGGCAATAAAGACCTGTACGGAGGGCACGGGCAGACCCGTTTGCTCGTCCTCGACGCTCCCCGTGATCGTGCTCGATTGCTGGCTGGCTACTGGCCCTGCAGATATCCCGAGCGAGAAGACAACAAAAACCGAAAACAATCCACCGGCCTGTAAACACTTGAAGGACCGCATGAAGACCTCCCCTCAGCCAAGGAGAAAGGGCGGGTTACCATCGATTCTCGCCTTTGGGAGAGCGCAAAATGCGCCTACTTGACAGAGTAGATCCCGTTTCCTGGAACCGCAAGTACAGTCTGGTCCAACGGCAGATGAGCCTGAACGGGAGTCCGGTTTACGAAGGTAACGACGTGGACTGAAGCACTCTGGCAGAAGGGCCGCCTCGGGCAGTTCAGCGACCATGCGGACCGTATGTGGACGCCCTGGTCCAACGACATACTGCACCACCTCGCTATGTCCTTGCGTTGTCAACCGTTAGCTGACTCACGTCCACAGTTCGCGGCCGAGTTTGTCCTCTCTTTACTGTGTCGCCGTAGTCCCGCACGTCTCTGCTCTCCAGTTCGTCGCCTCGATGATCCAGGGGGCGTAGGGCACCACCTGGCGACCAGGTAGGAGCTGAAGTCGGATCAACGCGGCATCCGCACATCGAACTAGTCGTGCTGGGCCTGCACGCCCGGAGGCGTCTCCACTCGCCTGAGCGCCCGCAGCCGCGGCCTCCCGTGCTTGCGCCTCATGTGCCGCACCACCGCTGGGTAGCTGCCCCCGTACCCGTGGTCTCGGATCAGGAGCCCGTAGATCTGTCGGGCTTGAGCTGCCCGACCCCCGCCCGTCAGCCGACCGTCGTCCAACGCCGGCTGGATCGCCTCGACCGCCTCCCCGTAGTCGTCCAGCGCCGTCGGCTGCTCGACTCTCCCGTCCTTCCTCGGTCCCTGCTCTAGCTTCTTCAGGTGGTAGGCGTCCCCGCCCATGTAGTGCCACTCGCCCTGAAGAGTCGATCCGCCGGGCTGCTGGGCCGTACTCATCAGCGGTATGGCAACCAGAAGGTTCAGTGTAGTGACAAGATACACGGCCCATCCGAGCCATCGGAATCGCGAGTCGAGGTGATCACCCTTACCTGGCCGCATCATAGTCTCCTTCAAGGAAAAGACAGGTCTGTCAGCGTGAGGCCTGTGGGCGTCGTTCGTGCCACCAAGTACGGGAAGGGCCCGGCCCCGCCCCGTGGGGCGGGGCCGGGCCCGCGGATCTCCCTCTGGCCTCCGGGCTACGCCCGCACGGCCGCCAGATCCGTCTGGTACGCCTGCCAGACCCCGGGCCGGACGGGTACGTAGAGCGTCTCGTAGGGGCTCGACGCGCCGACATCCGCAAAGAGCGGAACTCCGTCGTGCCCGCCCACCTGCATGAGGTCCGTGCAGTCGATCCCGACCTCGCCGCCCGACTGGACGTACTCCCGCTCGTCGAACTCGATCGGCTCATCCGCCTCGAACCACGCGCGCCCACCCGCATACGTGCCCGCGAAGCCCACGCCCGCGCCGAGCGAGCTGATCGCAACCCGGTTCGGCCCGATCAGCGTGTCTCCCTGTGGCGTCAGGTAGACGGTGACGTTCTCCCCCGTCGCGATGCAGATCTCCGTGGGCGAGCCCTGCGGGATCGGGGGTGCGACTTCCCGGGTGACCACGATCGTGTCGGGCGGGGGCGCGGGGAGCTCGACGATGCGTTCCACCTCGCGCATACCGAAGACGACGCTGACCCCTGCCTGAAGGCCGAGATTGAAGGTCGCGGGCCGGGGGGCCACGTGCGTATCCGGGTCCTCTGACACGAAGTGGCCCGTCCCCTCGATACGCGCGGAGACGAGATCGTTCAACCGATAACGGATCCCGAGGAGGCCCGCGCCTCCCCACCCGCGGGCCGCCACGTTCCGGGCCCTCGAGTAGTTGTCGTTCTGGAGGCCGGCACCGATCAGGAGGCCCGTGTTGTCATTCAGCCAGGCGGTGTAGAGGAGGCGGCCCTGGGTGAGGAGATGGCTGACGTAGGTCCGCCCCTGCCATCCGGGCTGGTCCGTGAGCTCCGGCTCCCCGTAGGAGGCCTCAGCCTCGATGGAGAAGTTGTCTGCGAGGAAGAGGCCGACCCGCCCCCCTCCGATCCCGATGCCGCTCTGGACCCCGACTTCCTCGTCGTAGACCGTGTAGCGGCCCACGCCCCCGAGCTCGACGGACCACTGCTCCTGGGCCTCAAGCCCCTGAGCAATGGACAGCGCGATACCGATGGCCAACGCCAGCGTCACTCGTCTCATTTTCGACGACCCCCCGATCGGTAGAATTCGCAACCAAGCGGAACCCCTCCCCCCCACCCCGCGACGCCCCACCAAGCTCCCAGCGGAGCACGAAACACGGGCCTGGCAAAGCCGGACGCCCGTGCCCAAGGTCAATATAGAGAGCGCGGAAAACAGGCACAACGCCCGGAGTCAGCTGGGGGCGGGCGCAGCGCGGGAGGGTGCCCCGCCCCCCTGCCGGTGCTACAGCTCGGCGGCCGGCGGGGCGAGCGCCGTACCCCCCTCGGCGGTGAGGAGGAACCGATCGGCCCGGTCGAGAAAGCGCTCCATCCGCTCCTCTTCCGCGGCGGTCAGCTCCTCCCCCTCCCTCGCCTGGGAGACGGCGTCGGCCATCTGCAGATAGAGGAAGTAGAAGTGCCAGGGGATGTTGAGTGTCGACCGGTCCTCCCAGATCGGGCGATCGATCAGCCCCCGGTAGGTGAAGACCTCCTCGGCGAGCCGGATCGAGCGGTCGAGGTCGACCCACTCCCCCCCGATCGAGTCCGACACCCGCACGACGCCGGGCACTTCGTCCAGCGCTTCGAGGCGGAGCTTCCCCGCGAGCCCCTGGCGAACGACGAAGGCATCGAGTCCGATCGCGCGAGCGAGCGTCCCCGTGCTCGCGAAGTGGACCGGGCGCTCCCGGATCGCGTCCTGGACGATCGCGAGCGCCAGTTGGTCCGCGCGCGTGAACTGAAATCCCGCGGGGTAGCGGACCGGCCGGGCGCCGACGTTGATCGTGAAGTCCTCCGGGAGGACCGCGAAGCCGACGGCGTTCATCTCCTCGTCCGAGAGCATCGTGATCGGCCGCGTCGGGGGGGCGGGGGGCTCCCCGTAGACACTCGCGGCAACCGGATCCGTGAAGGGCCGCTGCCGGGCGGGATCCGTATGGTACTTGAGCTGCCGGGGGTACCACTGCGTCATCAGGTACTGCACGACGATGACGGTGACGTCCTGGCGGATGCCCTCGACCTCCTGGAGGTACCAGAGGGGGAAGGTGTCGTTGTCCCCGTTCGTGAAGACGATCCCGTAGGGCTCCACGCTTTGGAGGACGTTGTAGGCCCAATCCCTGGCCGCGTAGTCCCCGCTCCGGCCCGCCCACGCCCAGTTGAAGGCGAGGGGGACGAGGGCAAGGAGGAGGACGGGGGAGGCGAGGGAGAGGCCGAGGCGGGAGAAGCTCCCCCCGGCCGCCCAGCGCCACGCGGCGACGAGGCCCGCACCGGCGAGGAACCCCCATAGGTGGAAGGAGGCGATGAAGAAATAGTCTCGCTCCCGTACCTCGCGCGAGGCGTCGGCGGGGAGCTCTGGATCGAGCGAATACCCGTAGCGGAAGTTCAGGTAGAGGACGAGGGCGAGGGTGAGGGTGAGGGTGAGAACCCCGAGGTAGATCAGCTGTCCGCGCCCCGCGTCCCGCGCGAGGAGGAGCCCCCAGATCCCGAGTCCGAGGAAGACGAGGGTGAAGGGGAATCGGGCGTTTCCGGGGAGCTCCGAGCTCGCGAGCCCCCGCCCCCACTGCCAGTCGAAGTACTGGAAGTAGTTCAGCAGCTGGTGGGCGAGGATCCCGACGCCGCGGGGCTCGGGGGCGAGGGGGTCGGAGGTCGGATCGGAGAGGATCGACGGCTTCCCGTACTGCACCCGCGTCAGGTTCTCCGCGAGCTCCGGACATCCCGCCCGGCCGAGCGAGTAGACGGCAAGCACAGCGCCGGCCGCGGAGTCGCACGTCGGCTCGCCCTCGTTGATCACCGGCTGGTCGGCGGCACGGATCGGGAGGACGAAGTTGAAGGAGAGGCCGACGAGGACCGCGAGAACGGCCCGCGCGACGAAGCGGCCATCGGCGAGGAGGCGCGGCCTCGCGGCGAGTACCGTGGCGAGGAGGGCGGGCGCCGGGAGGAGCGACATCAGGTGGATCGTCGATCCCAGGATCATCAGATAGACCGCGAGGACGACGAGCCAGGCACTCCCGGGCTCGTCCCTCCGGTCGAGCCACCGGACGGCGAGCCAGGAGACGATCGCGATGACGAGGACGCTCGGGGTATAGACCTTCTCGTTCACCGTGGACTGGCTCCAGACGGTGAAGGCGGTCGAGCCCAGGATCGCCCCGGCCCACGCCCCGAGGAGGGGGAGCCGCCGGGGGAGGGGGCCGGAGGAGGCGACTCCTTCCTCCCCGTCGAACGCCTCCGTCGTCGTGGCCGCCACCCACTTCTCGAGGAGCCTGAACGTCACGAGGAAGAAGAACCCGGTGGCGGCCGCGGAGGTGAGCGCTGCCAGGAGATTCATCCGGACGGCGACCGAGAGCCCGGTCGGGGCGAGGAGGAGCGTCCATACCTTCCCGAGGACGACGAAGAGCGGGTTTCCCGGCGGGTGCGGGAGCCCCAGAATATGCGCCGTGGCGATGTATTCGCTCGCGTCCCAGAAGGACGTGGTCGGGGCCAGGGTGACGGCGTAGAGGGCGAAGGCCGCCAGGGCGGCGGCGGCGGCCGACAGATACGGCGGTCTGGTCCCGTTCACGCTTCGCCGGAGGCCGCGGGCAGACGAGAGGAGCTTCGGGACCCGGGAAGGGATCGCATGACGCCGGCTCCCGCCCGGGCTCCCGTGCCCCTGATGGAGCGATAGATGACAGACACTCGACTCTCCTCCTACCGGAGCGCGCTCCGCTTCGCCCTCGCGTGGCGTTCCCCGCCGGCCGCACTCACCGAAGCGGAGGTCTCGATTCCCCTCGCGGACGGACACTCCATTCGGGGTACCGTCGTGAGGGCGAAGGGATCCCCGGCCCGGGGGTGGATCGTCCTCCACGGAGTGACCCCGCTCGGCCTCGCGCACTCCGAACTCAGGCGGTTCACACGGGCGCTCGCGGCGGCGGGCGGAACGATCCTCGTTCCGGAGATCCGGGAGTGGACCGAGCTCGACTTCGCTCCGAGCCGGGCGCAGACGATCCTCCGGGGAGCGGTGGACTGGCTGCGCGACCAGCCGGGGATCGCACCCGGCGGAGTGAGCCTGATGGGGGTCTCCTTCGGCGCGCCGCAGGCCCTCGTCGCCGCCTCCGACCATGCCCTCGCCGGCAAGTTGCGGGCGGTCATCGCCTGGGGCGGGTACGCCGACATCGAGAGAACCTTCCGCTTCTCATTCACCGGCGAGCACGAGTGGGAGGGCGTCGCCTACCGGCAGCCCCCCGACCCGTACGCCCGCTGGATCATCGGGGCGAACTGCCTCCCCCACGCCCCCGCACTCGACGACCGGAACGTCGTCGCGCTGGCGCTTCGCCGCCTGGCGACGCGGGCCGGCGAACGCGAGTTCGAGGCGTGGAACGCATCGTCCGATCCATTTAAGGGAGAGATCCGCCGGGGGCTCCCGCGCGCGGACCGCGAGCTCTTCGACCTCTTCGCGCCGCCCGCCGCCGAGGAGCCCGACCGTGGCGCGTCGGAAGACATCGTGGCCGAACTCGTCCCGGCCGCCCGACGATCGATCCCGCTGATCGAGCCCCTCCGCCAGATCGAGCACCTCCGCATCCCGGCCCGCCTCCTCCACGCACGTGCCGACCGGGTGATCCCCTTCAGCGAGACGCTCAGGACCGCCGAGTGGCTCGACCCGAGAAGTGTGAGCCTCTCGACCCGGCTCACGGGACTCTTCACGCACTCCGGGGAGGACACGGACGAGCGTCCGTGGAGCCGGGCCCAAAGCAACCTTCACTTTCTCGGGGCCCTCAAGGGGGTCTTCGAGGTTGCCGGCTAGCGCTGCAGCCGGCGGGCCACCGCCTCGACCTCCCGCATCACGCGGAGCACGTTCTCCCCCGCCGCCTTCCTGAGCTCCGCCTCCGTCCATCCGCGGCGCGAAAGCTCCGCGATGAGGGCGGGGAAGGTCGAGACGTCCTCAAGGCCCTCCGCGACGACCGGGATCCCGTCGAAGTCGCTCCCGAGACCCACGTGATCGGCGCCGATCAGATCGCGCACGTGCTCGATGTGGTCCGCGACGTCCGAGAGCGTCGCCGGGCCACCCTGCTCCACGAAGGGCGGGTAGAAGACGATCATGACAACGCCGCCGTTCTCGGGGAGGCGCCGGAGGATCGGGTCGGGGACGTTCCTGTGGTGGTCGGTCAGCGCCCGCGCCGCGGAGTGCGAGAAGATCACCGGCGCCTCGGTGACGTCGAGTGCGTCCGCCATCGTGGCGGGCGAGACGTGGGAGAGGTCCACGAGCATCCCCAGCCGATTCATCTCCCGGACGACCTCGCGCCCGAAATCGCTCAACCCCCCGCTGATCACCGGGCCCTCCGAGGAGTCGGCCCAATCGATGCTGGTGCTGTGGGTAAGGGTCATGTAGCGGGCGCCGAGCTCGTAGAAGGCCCGAAGCGCCCCGAGAGAGTTCTCGATCACGTGACCGCCCTCCATCCCGAGGAGGGAGGCGATCTTCCCCTCCCGAAAGATCCGCACCACGTCGCCCGCGCTCGTCGCCAGCTCGAGGTCGTCCGGGTGTTCGCGAATGATTCGTAGCGCGATATCGATCTGCTCGAGTTGTACCCGCGCCGCGTCGCCACGCTCGATCGAGCTGACCGGGACGTACACCGACCAGAACTGGCCTCCAACCCTTCCCCGGCGAAGCCTCGGGATGTCGGTATGGCCCTCCGTGGCCCCCTCGAGCCCGTATGCCGCCACGTCGCCGGGCGCCGCCTCGTCGGTCCGGATCGTCCACGGCAGGTCGTTGTGCCCGTCGATCAGGGGGGTCTCGGCGAGCACCCTGCGCGCCACCTCCATATGCATGTCGTCTCCCGGCAGCTGGGCCACTCCGAGGGCGGGCCAGAGGAAGAGGAAGAGACGCAGGGCCGGAAAGCGAGAACGGGAGACCCGCGCGGTCCGTCTGCGAGCGAATCGGGTGAGATCCATTGGGTAGGCCTCCGGTCGGTTCATCGCCGCCGCCCAAGGTAGCGGAGCGCCCGCGCCGGGGGCGAGGCTGCCGGGGATGGATGGCCCGCGCGCGGTCTCGAAGATCGCGGCAGAAGGGACATGCGCGAGCCGGGTCGCGAAGGCGGCGGACCGGCATCGCGCGCAGCAAACCGGACGGTCGAAAGGGGCGGTCGACCGCGGAGGACGCCGATTCACGGACCCCCCGGCAATCTCCCCGGGCTAGAAGAAGAGGCGCACGACCAGATCCCGGAGCGGGGAGCCCCGCACGGCCGCCGCCCAGATCGCTCCTGCGAGGAGGGCGGCCAACGCCGCCACGGCGAGCCCTCGCCGACGGGCGCTACTTCGCCGTACCCCCCGCGCCCGGGTGATCTCCCACCGCACGGCATCCCCCAAGGCCGAAGGAGGGTCCGTTCCACCCGGACCCGTCCGCCCTGCCCCGGCCGCCTCGAGAACCCTCGCCACTACCTCCCTGCACTCCCGGCAGCCCGCGAGGTGGCTCTCCGCGGCGACCCGGACGGACGGGCGGATCTCACCGGCCAGATACGACTTGAGCGTCGCCTCCCTGAGATGCCGCATCCTCGCCCTCCCACCCGGCTCCAGCTGCCTCGACCGCGCGGCCCCCCGGGGGGGGCCTGGTACCCGGCGCACCGGTCGAACCCCGGACCGGCCCTCGATCTCCCTGTCATCCCGACACGGACGCCCCGCTCGCTAGGAGAAGGGCAGGAAGAGCGGAGTCACCAGCACCGTGAGGAGGAGGACAACCAGGGTGACAGGCACGCCGAGCCGCAGGTAGTCGTGCATCCGGTACCCCGCAGGCGCCATGACGAGGGCGTGGCCCGGGGCCGAGACCGGCGAGGCGACGGAGGTTCCGGCGATCGCGACGGCCATCACGAACGGGTAGGGGGAAACGCCGAGGACGCTCCCCGCCGAGGACGCCACGGGGGCGAGGAGTGCGACCGCGGCCGGCCCCGGCACGATCTGGCCGAGCGCCGCCGCCGTCAGGACAAGGCTGACGAGGACCGCGTGCGGCCCGAGATCCCCCACGAGCCCGAGGATGGCGGCTTCCGCGAGGTCCACGGCTCCGGTGAGCTCGAGCGCCCGCCCTAGCGCGAGCATCCCGGCCACGAGGACGAGCATGGGCCAATCGATCGCGCGGTATGCTTCATCGGGTGCGAGGCAGCGGGTAAGGACCATCGCGAGCGCGCCGCCCAGGATCCCAACCGCGACGGGGATCCACCCCAGGGCCACGGGGACAAGCCCGAGCGCCGCGACGATGATCGAGAGGGGAGCAAGCCGAAGGCGGGGCGGCTCCATCTCCGGGCTGTGGAGCGGGATCACGTCGGGCTCCCGGACGAGCGCCCGCTGGTGTCCGCGGGGTCCGTAGAGGAGGAGCGCATCGCCGAATCGGAGCGGCTCGTCACGCAGGTCCGAGGAGACAGCCTTCCCCTCCCGCACGACCCCGACCACATGAAGGCCGAAGCGCGCCCGGAAGTTGGACTCCCTGAGAGACTTGCCGACGAGCGCGCTTCGGGGGGAGAGGACGACTTCGACGAATCCGGCATCTCCGCCGTCGAGGAGCCCCTCCACCCCGCTCTGGGCCCGATCGATCCGGAGCCGCTGCAGCCCACGGAGCACCGCGAGATCCTCCGGGCGTGTCTTCACGAGTAGCTGATCCCCCCGGTGGAGCCTCACCCCGGGGCCGGGGAGGTGGCGGGTCCGGACCGCGCCCTTCCCCCCGTCGTCCCGCAGGATGGCGAGGACAAGCAGTCCCGCCGCGTCGCCGAGCCGGGTATCGCCGAGCGCACGGCCCTCGAGGAGCGAGTCGTCCGTCACGCGAAGCGCCCAGAGGCATTCCTCCAGATCGAACTCCCGGATCGCGTCGCTGGCGGGGACCGCCTCCAGCCCGTGGAGTTCATGGCCCATGCCCAGCGCCTCGAGGGCCTCGCGGCGCCCGTGCAGGAGGAGCTCGTCCCCCTCCTCGAGCTGCAAATCCACGACGCGCGTTCGGAAGACGCGGTCCGTCGTCGCCCGGGCCAGGGAGAGGAGCATGACCCCTCGGGCCGCCGCCAGGTCAAGCTGCGCGGCGGTTCGGCCGATCCACTCGCTCCCGGGGGCGACCCGGGCCCGCGCGAGCCCGATCTCCTCCGATTCGAGCCACGCCGGCGTGACCGGGGCCACGTGCTGCGCGACGTGCCTTCGGGCACTCAACTCGAGGAAATAGTCCGCGCGGCCCTCGACCAGGACCCGGTCGCCGCCTTTGAGCACCCTCTCGGGCCCCGGGGCACGATGCACCTCCCCCGCACGCTCGAGGGCGAGGACGTGCACGCCGAGGGCGGAGCCGATCAGGCTCTCGGCGAGCGTTCTCCCGTCGAGGAGGGAGCGTTCCGGGAGCTCGAGGACGAAGAGCCGGTCGCGGAGATTCACCGCGCCCCGGATCCCCGGCCGCCGGACGGGCTCCCCGGCTGCCGTGGGCACTCTCGTGGGGAGGAGCGCCGGGCCGGCCACTGCCACGAGGAGGCTCCCCCCGAGGAGGAGGATAGCCCGACGGGCGTATAGGAGAAGAAGTTGAAGGGGGCGTAGCCGGCCTGCGCGAGCGCGTCCGACGCGATGAGGTTGGTGCCCGCCCCGATCAGTGTGGTAAACCCGCCGAGCTGCGCTCCGAGCGCCATGGGGATGAGGAGGCGGGAGGGGGGAGCGACGTCCGCCGGGCGGCCGTGACGACGACGGGAAGCATCATCGCGGCCACACCGACGTTGTTCATGAGACCGGAGATGAGCCCAGTCGTGAGGGTGATCCCCGTCATGAGGCGGAGCTCCCCCGGCCCGGCCCAGCGCACCAGCCACACCCCGATCATCTGGGCGACGCCCGTGCGGCCGAGCCCGGCCGAGATCACGAACATCCCGGCCATCGCGAGCACGGCGGGGTTCGCGAAGCCTGCGAGTGCCTCCCGGTACGGGACGAGGCCGAGCGCCCCCACGAGGACCATCGCGAGGAGGGCCGCGAGGTCGGGGCGGAGGAGACCGGCCCCGAGGGCGACGACCGTGGCACCGAGGATCAGGAGCGCCAAGAGGATGTCCACTTGGGCGATGGCGGAGCGAACCGGGCCGTGAGGCCGGGTCCCGCGAACTCAGAACATGCCGGAGGTATCGGGGTCGCGGGCCGGCTCGCACTTCTCCCGGCTCGGGATGAAGTCGCCCGTGATCATGTCCTCGTACGACTGCCCGGGTCCAACCATCGGATAGACGCCTGCGTCCGGGTCGATGATCACCTCGAGGAAGGCCGGACCCTCGAAGCCGATGAACTCCCGGATCGTCGGCTCGATGTCCTCCGTCCGGCTGAGCTGCCTGGCCCACAGGAAGCCGTCCGCCTCGGCCGTCTTGACGAAGTCCTTCTTGTGCAACGACTTGTCGCTCGCAGAGAGCCGCCCCTTGAAGAAGAGCTTCTGCCACTGCTTCACCATCCCGTCGCCGTAGTTGTTCAGCACCACGATCTTGAGGGGGAGGTCGTAGGTCGCGACCGTCTCGAGTTCCCCGATGTTCATCCGGATGCTCCCGTCCCCGTCGAAGTCGATGACGAGCCGGTCCGGGTTTGCGAACTGCGCCCCGATCGCCGCCGGGAGCCCGAAGCCCATCGTCCCCATCGAGCCGGAGGTGAGCCACAGCCGGGGGGAGCGGAAGTCGAAGTATTGGGCGGCCCACATCTGGTGCTGCCCCACGCCCGTGCTGATGATCGCCTCCCCCGAGGTCAGGCGGTTGATCGCGTCGACCACCTCCTGGGGCTGGATGAGCGGGCTCTCCCGATCGTAGTTGAAGCCGTAGGTTGCCCTGAGCTCCGCCACCTCCGCGAGCCAGGCGGAGAAGTCCCCGGAGAAGCCGCGTGCCCGGCCGTACGCGGTGAGCGCCGTGAGCGCCGAGGAGAGGTCCCCGACGTGGTGCCAGTCGACGCGCTTCACCTTGCCGATCTCGGACGGGTCCACGTCGAAGTGCGCGATCCGGTGCGCCTGCCGGGCAAAGCGGTCCGGGACCGCCGCGACGCGGTCATCGAAGCGTGAACCCACGGCGATGAGGAAGTCGCAGTCGTCGACCGCGTAGTTCGAGAAGGCGCCGCCGTGCATCCCGAGCATCCCGAGGGACAGCGAGTGCGTCGTGTCCACCGTTCCGATCCCCATCAGCGTGGTGACGGTCGGGATCCGGAACGCCGTCGCGAGCTCCCGGAGCGCCTCCGAGGCACCGGCGTTGATGACCCCGCCCCCCGCGTAGATGAGGGGCCGGCGGCTACGGCCGAGGATCTCGAAGAACTCGCCCGCCTTCTCGTCGTCGAGCTGGTTACGGCCGACCATCTGCAGCCGGCGGCGGTACCCGGTGATCGGGAGGCGTCCGCTCCCCGCGAAGACCCCCTCCCAGTTCTGGACATCCTTCGGGATATCGACCACGACGGGGCCGGGCCGTCCGGTCCGCGCGATCTCGAAGGCGGTCCGCATCGTGGACTCGAGCCGGCGAGGCTCGGTGACGAGGAAGACGTGCTTCGCGATGCCGGGACCCATCACGGCGGAGACGGGCGCCTCCTGGAAGGCGTCCGTCCCGATCGCCGCGGTCGGGACCTGGCCGGTGATCACGACGAGCGGAACCGAGTCCGCCATGCTGTCCCTCACTGGCGTGACGGTGTTCGTGGCCCCAGGACCCGAGGTCACCATCACGACGCCGACCTTCCCCGAGGCGCGCGCGTAGCCGGCCGCCATGAAGCCCGCTCCCTGCTCGTTCGCGGGAACCACGAGGGGCATCGGCTCCTCCCCCGAAGGGGACCGGTGCTCCTCGTTGTAGCGGAAGATGGCGTCGTACGTCGGGAGGATCGCGCCGCCCGAGTAGCCGAACACCACATCGACCCCCTCGTCGGCCAGGACCTGTACGACCATCTCCGCCCCGGTCATCGCGGTTCCGGAGAGGGGGTGGCGTTCGGTCGTTCTAGCGAATGTGGGAGCGGGGGTGGTCACGGTCATCTCCGAATGGGGCTCCACGCTGCGAGGATCCGCGTTCCGGCGCGCACGACCCGTGGTTTGCCGGATTGCGGCCGCACGGGTATTTGAAATACTGTCGTCTCGCAAGCTGAGCGCAACCTAGGAGAGCGGGGCGGGCTTCTGTCACCCCCACCCCATCCGTACGAGGCACCCCCGAACCATGCGACACGTCATCTCCATCCTCCTCCAGAACGAGAGCGGGGCGCTCGCGCGCGTCGCCTCGATGTTCGCGACCCGCGGCTTCAACATCGAATCGCTGAATGTGGCCCCGACCGAGGACGAATCCGTCTCTCGCCTGACGCTCGTCACAAAGGGCACGGAGGATGTGGTCGCCCAGATTAACAAGCAGCTCGCGAAGCTGATCGACGTGGTCGCGATCGCCGACCGGACGGGGACGGATCACATCGAGAGGGAGCTCGGCATCTTCAAGGTGTCGGTGGATCCCGTCGCAACGGAGCTCTTCGAGGCATTCATGGCAGAGAGGGGGGGGCATCTCCTCGACCAGGACTCCGAACACGCCATCGTCGAGGTGACGGGGAATGAGAGGGAGGTTGACGCCTTCCTCGACGAACTCCCCCCCGGGGTGGCCGTCCGCTCCCTCGTCCGAAGCGGACCGCTCGTTACCGCGCGCGGCGCGGCCGCCCTCACCTAGCGGCCGGGGGGCCTGTCAGGGGGCCTCCTCACGGGATCAACCCGACGCCGGGGCGCCGGGCCGGCGGCTCACCTCGGGAGGATCGAGGCGGGGAAGGAGACGACGCTCTCGTTTCCGTCCCGACCGACCGCCGCGACCCCGAAGAGATAGTTGTCGATGACGAGATCGGTGAGGGTGAACGTCGTGACGTCCCCGACCCAGCGCGACCACCGCCACTGGGCGTCCGTCGTCCACCGCCAGTACACCTTGTAGCCAGCGAGGTCGGGATCGTCGACCGGGTCCCACGCGAGCGTCGTGCTCGGCCCCACGGCGCCCCCGATCCTCAACATTCTCCGGCGCGGGCGGCGCCCAGGCGAGCGCGGCGAGGACGGTCGCGTTCAGCGAGCTCATCTTCGCGGCGAAGCGGAAGTCGACGCCCTGGATCACGTCCCCGTACGCGATCCCGTTCTCCACGCGAACGTCCTGATGCTGGCGCTCGTACTGCTCGTGCGTCTCCATGATACGCACGGCCGGGAAGCCCGCGTCATTGAAGGGGCGATGGTGGCCCCCGCGCCCGAAGCGGTCGAGCCGGTAGATCATCATCGCGTCGAGGTTCGGGAAGTAGAGATCCGCAATCCGGTCGACGAATCGCGCAATCTGCCGCGAGGGGCCGTCCACCTCGCCCCCGTTCGTCCGGTAGCTCCACGAGTCGGACTGGTACTCGGGGAGCGGCGTCGGCTCGGAGAAGACGCGGAAGGTCGAATTGTCGATCACGCCGTCGATCCCCTCGATGTTCCCGATCATGTCGTTGTTGAGCACCGCAGCGATCTCCCACCCATCCTCCCGCGCGACCACCGCCATGTGCTGGCCGCCCCAGAGCCCCTGCTCCTCCCCCGAGAGACCGACGAAGACGACGCTCGACGGGAAGCGGTGCTCGGAGAGGACGCGGGCCGCCTCGATCGTCCCGGCCATACCGGAGGCGTTGTCGTTCGCGCCCGGGGAATCCGACTCCCCGTCCGTGGTGTCGGAGGGCCGGGAGTCGATGTCCCCCGGACATGATGACGTAGCGGTTCGGGTGGACGCTCCCGCGGAGGACGGCGAGGACATTCACGATGTCCACGTCCCGCGGGATCCGGCCACTCTCCGCCGCGAGTACCTGGTTGCGCTGGTAGGATACCTCGAGACACCCCCCGCACGCCCGGCTGATCTCGTCGAACTCCGCCTTGATCCAGCGCCGCGCGGCCCCGATCCCTCGCGTATCGGAGATGGTGTCGGAGAAGGTGTTCCGTGTCCCGAAGCCGGCGAGTGTGCGGATGTCCGCCTCGACTCGCCCAGGAGAGGCCGCGACCGCGATTTCGTGCAGCCGGGCGTCGAGCGCGGGCGGGACCTCGGGGAGGCTCCCCTGCGCCTGCCCCGAGAGGGGGAGGGCGCCGGGGCCCGCGAGGACGACGACGGCAGCAGCAGCCGGGCCGAGCCCTCGGATCCCTCGAACGCCTCCACCACGGCCCACCCAACCTGTCTGACCCCTCACGAGCCTGCCCCCCGATCGGAAGTGTTTCGGTTCCCTCGCCGATGAAGCTCGCCGGCGGAGCGGCCGGATGCCTACCGCCTTCTACATCCCCCCGCTCAGCTCCTCGTACACGGCCGTCAGGAAGCGCTCCGGATCTCCCCACTTCGCCTCGAACTCCCTCGTCGACCCCGCCTCCATGACCTCGTCGAAGCTCGCCCCGTCCGCCACGAGCGCGGAGACGCGGTCCTTCACCGTCATGACCATGTCCCGAAACTCCACGATGTCCTCGCGGCTCGACACGACCCCGTGCCCGGGGATGTACTGGGTATCCGGCCCCCCGAGCCCTGCCAGCATCGCCAGGGCACCGATCGTCCCGTCGAGCGAGCCCCCATTCCCCAGATCGATGACCGGGAAGGCCACGGTACGGAACACGTCTCCCACGGCGACGACGTCATCGTCCCGGAAGTGGATGAAGCTGTCCCCGTCCGTGTGGCCCGGAGGGAGGGGAGCCACGTACACCTCGTCGCCGTTCAGATGGATCGTGATGGCGCCGCTGTAGGTGAGGACCGGGAGCGCGTCCGCCGGCGACTGCTCGGCGAGCCTCACCCGGACCTCGTCCCTCGCGAGGATCAGGAGCCCCATCCGGCCCAGGTTCTCATTGCCGCCCGTGTGGTCCCCGTGCACGTGGCTGTTGATCACAAAGCGGATCTCCGCATCCGAGATCTCCCGGATGGCGGCGAGGATCCGGTCCGTGAGGGGGGCGAACTGATCGTCCACCATCACGATCCCGTCCTCGCCGACGGTGATCACGATGTTCCCGCCCCGCCCCTCGAGGTAGTAGATGCCCCCGGTCACGGGGTGTGCGACGATCTGGACGTCGTCGAAGTTCTGCTGGGCAAGAGCGCCGGTCGGAAGGAGGGCGCCGAGCGTAAGTGCCAGGACCAGGGGACCGGGGACGGAGCGCATCTTCATGATCGTCTCCCACGTGTGTGAAGTCAGACTCGTGCACGGAGTAACAGGCACGGCGTAAA
The DNA here is from genome assembly GCA_965206975.1 of Longimicrobiales bacterium. Classification (GTDB taxonomy): domain Bacteria; phylum Gemmatimonadota; class Gemmatimonadetes; order Longimicrobiales; family Gaopeijiaceae; genus JAAXGI01. The sequence continues at coordinate 2,154,615 of OZ242253.1, forward strand.
GATATGCCGCCGTCCCCGCCTCGTCACGAAGCCCGGCGGTCGGAGGCTCCGCGCGCCAGGGCGTGCGGCCGGAGTCAGGATCTCGACGTCGCTTCAGGGTGCGGAGCGCGGCGCTTCAGCAGCCACAAGCCGTCCGGGTACCGGGCTGCCCTTTCTCGCCAGCGGTGGCATACCCGTCGCGCTTCCACCAGTCGAGCCCACCGATCAACTCGCGGACGTCGAAGCCGAGGGAAAGGAGCTTCAGCGCGGTCTTCGTCGAGGCGTTGCATCCGATGCCGTCGCAGTAGCAGGCGTAGATCTTCGACTTGTCAAGCGACTCTGTCCAGTCAGCGGAGAGTCCCCTGTGGGGGAGATTGAGGGAGCCCGGGATGTGTTCCTCAGCGTACGCCTCGGCTGAGCGGCCGTCGACCACGACCATGGGCTCGTCGTTGTCCATGGCCACCTGAAGGTCCCACGAGTCGATTTCGTACGCGAGCTTGCGTTGGTAGTGGTTCAACTGCTCGATGTTCATGGCAGATCCCTTCTCCCGACACGTACGTGATCCCATTCGAGGTCCGGCCGCCGTGCCAACCCCGCCGGCCCATTACCCCCCGCGGCAAGCCGGTTCCGACCACGTGACGACGCGTAGCCGTCCACGCACTGCAGCGGCGTGGTGGCGCGACGAGCCCATCGCCTCCGGGAGGGTTGGGAACACGCCCTCCGTCCCGGCCCCGAATTCCGGTCGCTGCGTCCGGCCGGAACACAGCACCCCCCCTTGATCTCGGGAGTGCTGCGGCTCCCCGTCGAATCCAGGCACTCTCTTCGGCAGAGCGCGCAGGACGCTCGCACGGTGGAAGTTCGAGTCCTTCGTGACAACTGGTCAGATCGCGAGCTCCGGCGTACTCCCGGATCGCGGCGTCGGTCGCTCGGGCAAGTCCACCGTCCCGGCGGTGGACTTGCCCCGGACACACATCTAGCGGACTCACTGTGCGGGCAGGTGCAAGCGACCGGCGACCCCACTCTCTGGATTCTACGCTGGCGGGCTCGGAAGCTGTCCCAACCGTAGTTGAAGGTTCCTGAAAGGGGAGAAAGAAAAGTGGTGGCCCCGGGGGTCCCGGGCCGATAGGCTCGGGTAGGCAAAAACCCCAACACGGAGCCACCACGATGAAGAGAACGTACGAGGCAAGGGATCGGGCGGACAAGCGCGCGATCAGGGAGTTCCTGAAGCGGGAGGGGCAGTTTCTGCTTCCGCTGCTTGAGCTCGTGGAGCAGACGGAGGTCGCGATCGACGAAGTCATCCAGGTGATGGGACGAGCGACGATCGAAGCGGTGCTGGAGATGAGCGCCGAGGGTGTGGCAGGCGTGAAGCAGGCAGGTCGGTCACGAGCGGAAGACGACACGGCGTGGTATGGCCGGCAGGGTGGTGTGGTTTACCTGTCGGACCGGAAGGTGCGTGTGGAGCGGCCACGGCTCAGGCGCCGGGGCGCCGGGGAGGGTGGCGAGGTCGAGGTGCCGGCGTACGCAGCGATGCGGAGACCGGGCGCCGTGGCGGATCGGATGCTCGAGGTCCTGATGGCGGGGGTGAGCACGCGGAAGTACGGCCGTGTGATCGGTGAGATGGCCGACACGGTCGGGGTGAGCAAGTCGGCGGTGAGCCGTGAGACGGTCGAGGCCTCTGAGCGCGTGCTGAAGGAGCTGATGGAGCGCCGGCTGGATGCGTGGGACCTCCTGGTGATCTACCTGGACGGGATCCGGATGGGCTCGCACCACGTGCTTGCTGCGGTAGGCGTGGACTCAGACGGAAAGAAGCACGTGCTGGGCGTGAGGGAAGGAGCGAGTGAGAACGCCGAGGTGACCAGCGCGCTCCTAGAGGATCTGGTCGAGCGCGGCCTGGACCCGGGCAGGCGGCGGCTGTTCGTGATCGATGGCTCGAAAGCGCTCAGGAAGGCGATCGAGAAGGTGTTCGGCCAACGTCACCCCATCCAGCGCTGCCGCAACCACAAGCTCCGCAACGTGCTGGGTCATCTGCCGAAGGATCAGCATCCTCAGGTGAAGGCGGCGTTCCGGGCGGCGATGAAGCTGGACGCGAAGCAGGGCGAGCAGAAGCTCGAGCAGCTCGCCCGATGGCTCGAGCGCGACCACCCCTCGGCCTCGGCCAGCCTGCGCGAAGGCCTCAGCGAGATGTTCACGATCAACCGGCTCGGCCTCCCGCCGCGGCTGAGGAAGTGCCTGGGCTCGACCAACCTGATCGACAGCACCCACTCGGGCGTAAGACGGAAGACCCGCAGGGTGACCAACTGGAAGAACGGAGCGATGGCCTTGCGCTGGGCCGCGGCCTCGTTCGTGGAGACCGAGAAGAGCTACCGGAGGATCATCGGCTACGACCAGCTCTGGATGCTCAGGGCCCACCTCGACGACCATGAACCGGTTGCCGAAATGAGAAAGGCAGGCTAACCAAGAGACTCTCCGGAGCCACCACCTTCAACTGTCAGCGGGACACCATCCGGGCTCGGGCCTTCTCCTCGACCAATCTGGGGAATCACGCCAAAGGTTGCCCAAGGACAACCATGAGATCAAACCACCTCTGGGACGGGCGGACGTACATGACGGCGCGAACCGGTCTCTATCGAATCCGAGCCATCGCCGGGGGACCGACCCCCTACGCCCTCCAGGCGGCGTAGGGAGTCCGGGGGTATGGGCGGGGCCATCCCCCCACTTACATCGAGTTCTCGAACCAGACCACCCGGTCGGTACCAGCGCTGCCTGTCAGTACATCGAGATCGCCGTCCCCGTCGAGGTCGTGCGCCTCGGTGCTCGAAGTGGCCACGCCCCCTACGTCCAACGGAATCCGCTCCCACTGGCCCGAGACCGGAAGGTATCGATAGATGACCAGCGTACCTCCACCTGCTCGCCCGCCTCCGACCACCTCGTCGTAGCCGTCACCGTTCAAATCTGCGGCGACGAGACCGTGCCCACTCTCGAACTCGGCGGCGATGACCTCGCGGGACCAGAGGTCCGTTTCAGAGGAGCCGGGTCGGTAGATCACCGCGTCGGTGCCGTGCCACGGATCGATCGTAGCGACGATTCGCTCGCCTCCCAGGGTGCCGAGAGCCACTTCGCTCGAACCACGATTCGGGCGTGCGGCCACCAGACCCGCCCCGATGTGTCGGGGCTGGGTCCCAAGCCCCGGCTGGAAGAGCATGACCCCTGCGATGCTGGCCGTGAGAATGTCCTCGATATCATCACCATCCCAGTCGACGACCATGATCCCGTGCGCGACTTCCAAACGCGAGTCGTCGAGCACCTGACTCTCCCAGGCACCGGTCGGATCGGGGGGAATCCGATAGGCCGTCAACTGGGACGCTCCCAGGTACTCGGGGGCCTCGGCCCCGATCCCGACGATCGGCAAGACGAGCAGTTCTCTCGTCCCGTCGCCATCGATGTCACCCCATCGAAGGCGATGCGAGGCAGGAATGGCATCGATTCGACGTATCGTCCACTCCTGGTTCGAGGTGGGGTCTCCGGGGTTCTCCACCCAGGAAATCAGTCCTCCGCTGCGTGAATTCGAGAGCGCGAACTCACTGGCAATGGCCAGGTCCACGTCGCCGTCCGCATCGATGTCGTGGGCCGCCATGTGGATGTACTGCTCCGTAGCGCTCGTGATCTGGTATCGCTCCCAAGTGGGGCTCTTGAACCAGGCCACGTGTGCGTCTCCGGAGAGGGCCACGATATCTCTCATCCCGTCGTTGTCGACGTCGAAGGAGGTGGCGTAGGATCCACCCTCGAACTCGATCTCGTGCTTCGTGAAGGTTGGGAAGGCCTCCTCCCAGACCGCCTCCTCCGGCATCGGATCGGGTGCGCCCCCTCCGCATCCGGTGAAGGGAAGAAGAAGCGCCGCCAGGAACAACCGGGGGACCCGGGTTGCGGACATGGTTGCCCTCCCGTTCTTGGAGAATCTGTGGTCTGTTCCGAGCCCCGTGCGCCGAAGGATCTGCGTGCGTGGAGCTCCGCCATCCTCCTCATAGGGTATATTCACGAATCGAGTGAAGCAAAGACGATCATCGCGGGTCACTCAGGCCCGTTGACCTATCCCCCCGCCGGCCCACTGCCCCTCCCGGCAAGCCGGTTCCGATCACGCGATGACACGCTGCGTCCACGCACTGCAGCGGCGTGGCGTCGCGACGAGCCCATGCGCCCCCGAGAGGGCTGGGAACGCGCCCTCCATCCCGGCCCGGAATTCCGGTAGCCGTATCCGCCCGGAGCACAGCACCACCCCCGCGATCTCGGGAGTCGTGCGGCTCCCCGCCGGATCCAGGCCACTCTCTTCGGCATCTCAGCCACGCTCCCCCACGCTTCTGCTATTCGCGGGCGCACTGATTGGCGCGGCTCACCAACGCGACGTACTCTACACAGGCCAGGGTATCGGATGTCATGGACCACCGAGGCCCGGTGATCGCGCGTCGGGCCCTTCTTCTGGGAGGAGCAGATGGAAGTCGATCGCAGAGCTTTCTTGGCTTCGCTGGGCACCGGGGCCCTGGGGTTCATGGACGCGGAGGACAAGGCGGAAGCGCTCGAGCACTACATGATGGATCGGCTCGAGGACCCCAAGACGCCGGCAGAGTCGGCCGAAGGGGACGAGAGCCAGCAGGACGCTCAGCCCCGCGGCACGGGCAACCTGCTGCTCCCCAGAAGCACGCCGCTCGAGCCCATGCCGGAGAGACCCACCTTCCTCGACTTCTTCCGACTGCGGCTGTCAGGCAGCAACCATTGCCTCCAGAGCGCCACACATGCGCTAGAGACGGGCCAGCCAGAACGCACGGTGATGGCTTGCCTTCTGCATGATGGGGTTCAGGGGCTGATCAAAGCTGACCATGGCTGGTGGGGTGCCCAGCTTTATGAGCCCTACGTCGACGAGCGGATTAGCTGGGGGATCCGATACCACGGGGCCCTCCGTTTTTACCCCGATGACTCCGTGGGGTACGACTACCCGTTCGATCTATACAACCGGATTTTTGGCGAGGACTACGTGCCGCCCGACTATATCCGGCAGGCCTACGAATACGCCCGCAACCATCGGTGGTACATGGAGTCTCGCCTCGTGACGGTGAACGATCTGTACGCCTTCGAGGAGGGCGTGGAGCTCACGATCGATCCGTTCGTAGACATCATCGGACGAAACTTCAAGAATCCGCCGGAAGGCCTGGGCTACGACAACAGTCCATCCGCCCATATGTGGCGTACGATCGCGAATCCGGACCAGCCTCTCTGAGGGTTGCCGGCGGCCGTGGGGCAGCTACCTCCGTCGTACTCGTAGCTGCGTGGGCTCTGGCGCTAGCCACGCGGGCATCCCTCTTCGCCCAGGACGCCCCGGAGGAATGGCGCGAGCTCCTTGAAAGGGTGGTGCCCGAAGCCGACCGCTTCGCGGATCGGACCGGTCAGCCCCCTGTCTTCGAAGCCTACCGCAGAGACCCCCTCACTGGGAGCGAAGCGCTCGTCGGCTACGCCTTCCTCACCTCCGACCTGCCGCCTGAGCAGAAGGGGTTCGACGGTCCCATCGAGGTGCTTGTCGGGATGGACCTCGACGGCAGGCTCACCGGCATCGTAGTGACCCGCTACAACGAATCACTCCGAAGAAGCCGGGGTGATTTCCTCGCCGCGAGAGGATTTCAAGACCAGTTCAGCGGGAAGAGCATCGTCGACGCATTCCAGGTGCGTCGGGACGTGGACGGTATCACCGGAGCTACGATCACGGTTGACGCGATGTCCCGGGGGATCCGGAATGCGGCCCGGGAAGTCGCCGTCGCGTACCGTCTCGGATCGGTGGCCACGGCTTCGGAAGCGCCACTCTTGGACCCCGTCTCCGTCGGGTTGGATGAACTCGACCGGCTGTCCTGGGCGCAGATGCTCCTGCGGGGGATCGTGCAGCAGATCCTCGTCCTGGACGATGGGCAGACCACCGTCGATCTGACGTTGGTCTACCTCCGCGACGAGGCGGTCGCGACGATGTTGATGGGCCCGGCACTGTTCGCGGAGGTGCTCGACCGGGCGGGGCCTCTGGCTCAGGAGCGCCATCTCGTCCTGGCCGGTGTGGACGGACCTTCAGCGGGGGGCCTCAACCTTGGCCGGCTCTCGGTCGTGCAAGCCGGCGACACGGTGAGACTCGCGCCGGAGGAAGTTCTCCTGTTTGGACCGCCTCGGGAGGGGAAGCTGGACGGTCAGGTTCGGTTCGTGAGGGTTCTATTGTTCGACCGATCCGTGGACATGGCGCGACCGTTCACCTTCGATCTGGACCTCCTTCCCGCCCTGAGTCACTTTTCCGCGGAGTACGCTGGTGAAAGGCAGGTGGACCCGAGTCCGGGGGAGACCGAGGAAGAGGCACCTATCCCACGATCACCCATTGGACCAGCCTGGACACGCGTAGCGGCCGTCCTCGTCCTCCTCTCGCTGGCTGCTGTTGCGCTTTCGGGCAGGCGGGTCCGGTAGAAGGGCACGCTCCGCGGTCTGGTCCCCAGCCTCTCACTACGCCTTCCCCGTGAAAGGAGACCGTGCAATCGGTGAGCTGCGGCTTCCGGTCCCCGGCCGTCTCCTCGAGCCGAAGCAGTCGCTCGTGCTCTGTCGTCGGGCCGTGACGACTCCACACCCCGCGCACGCCTCCCGAGCTGAGCTGAACCCCTAGAAGCAGCAACTCGTCCGCGGCCCCCATCGCTCCAAACGCTATCGGACGCTGAGCGCGGATGGAGAGCTGATCTCGATTTGCGCGACGCCCTCAAACAGCGTGACCTCTCCGGAGACGCAGATCTCCTGCCCGGGCGAGTAAGCCACTTCTGGGGGTTGGGAGAACTGCCCACGGTCTTCCCCCCACACGACGACAGTCAGCCGCGATTGGTCTGGGAACGGGCGCCCAATATTCAAGAAGGTAGGTTCCCTACCAATATCCTCCACAAAGGTGGCCGAAACGACTTCCCCGCGGAATGTACCTTGTTGTCCGAGGAATGCTCGAGCCTGGTCCCACGCCAGAGCATTCGGGCAGAAGGGATCCGGGCCGCCCACCCGAGTCCGGTCAAGGAGGCTCCACCCGACAATCAGAACTGTGATCAGCACTGCGCTAAAGGCCACTGAGGTCGGGTCAATAAGTGTGTAAACGTGTCAGGCGGCAGCCTTCCGCTGTTGGGTTGAGACGGGCTTTCCGTCTTCGAACTTTCTTCCTTCAAATACGTCGCTGAGCAGGTGGGGAGCGTCGAGCCTTCTGAAGCGCTTCTCGGCCACGGTCAGGAGCTTCCAGATCAGGGCCGTGGCGCTCTCGACCTTCTTGAACCGCTTCGCCGCGCTGGTCCTGAGCCGTACCGAAGCAAACGGGCTCTCGACCACGTTCGTCGTGCGAAGATGCTTCCAGTGTGCCTCGGGAAAGTCGTAGAAGGGACGATCCGATCCCAGTCGTCCTCGAGCACCGCCACGGCTTTCGGGTACCACGGCCCGTAGCGCTTCTCGAACGCCTGACGGGCCTTCGCGGCCTGGGCCCGGCTCGGTGCATAGACCACAACCCTGAGCAGATCCTTCGCCTCGCTCTGCTCGCGCTGAGGGAGTCGGTCCAGCACGTTCCTCATCTTGTGGTTCCAGCACCGCTGCTCACCGGCCTCAGGCCATACCTGCCTCACCGCCCCCCAGATCGCCGCGTTGCCGTCCGCCATCAGAAGCTTCGGCGCCTCGATGCCGCGTGCCTTCAGCTCCCGTAACACCTCAGACCACGACTCGACCGACTCTCGGTAGCCCGGTCTCAGCGCCAACACCTCCTTCGTCCCGTCTCGCATCGTGCCCAGCACCACCAGCAGCGCGGCCTTGTCCCGCTCCAGCCCAGCCTTCACGTAGATCCCGTCCGCCCACACGTAGACGACCTCTCGATCGGCCAGCGAACGCTTCGACCAGGCCTCGAACTCCGCTGCCCACCCCGCCCGCAGCCGCCGGATCGATGACTTCGACAACGGTGCCCCCTCCCCCAGCAGTCCCCGCATCGCCAGCTCGAAGTCTCCCTCAGCCAGACCGTGCAGATACAGCTCCGGCAAAAGAGCACCCACCTCCTTCGTCCGCCTCGCGAACAACGGCAGCACCCGGCTCTCGAATCGCTCCTCCACGCCGCGAACCCGGGGACGCCGGAGCGTGATCGTTCCCGAGCTCATCGCCAGCCGCCGCGGCTTGCCGTATCCGTTGCGGTAGCCCTCCGGCCTATCGATCCCCGCCCGCCGCTCCGACTTCTCCCGACCCAGCAGATCCGTGACCTCCTCCTCCAGGATGCCCTGGATGAACTCCTGCGCCTTCTCCCGCACCATCCCCTCCAGCACCTCCCACATCGGCCTGCTGGACGCACACTCCCGTCCCGCCATATCCTCTCTCATGAGGCGACGTTCCTTTCCCCGGGCTGTCACCCGGGCTCGCTGGTTTAATCCTCAGCCGAAAGGTGCGTCGCCTCTCTTTTAGGAGAGTCAGGAGGTGGCGCGGTGCCCGTAGGGTACGGTGCGATATCCGCACGCTTTCGCGGCGGCGCTCAGTCCGGCTCCCATAGGTCCGTTTCCACCCCCTGCTCACCGAACCCGGCGTGCGGATTTCCCGCACCGGGCTCTCCAGTGGGACCATGCGCCTCGCACACGGAACGCCGAACCAGGAACCTACGCAGGACCGGTGGTTTGCGTGCCACCAGCTCTCAGAAGCTGCACGGCTTTACCCGCATTGAACCCTGTCCGGCGCGTCGCCAGGCCTGTTTACGCCCTGACGACATCAGGCCTTCCCAAAATGCGCGGCTGGCCCGACTCCTTCGCTTATGCATGTGATGCTTCCGGACTCCCTGCCCTTCACGCGGGGATTCTAGGCAGAGCCACTCCCGCAGGCCTTCGCCCTTCCGTCATCGGTCCGCACCTGAGGCCCCTTTCCTCGGCGGGCATTGCCCCGCGTCTTCAGTACTACGGGCCTCTCCGCCACCCTGCCGGCCCGGCCTTCCCCTCACGGGGTTCCGGTTGCCGCGTGCACGGCACCGACAGCGCTTCCCGTGTTGCTACGCATTCCATCTTCCATACGTGCCGACGCCATTGCCCCGGCGGAAACCGGCGGTGCTCTCGGTGCTCTCTTCCCGCCGGTCGGCGGCCTTCCCCTAGGTGTGGGAGGGTCGGCTCCCGCATTGGATGTTTCGAGGCCTGCTCAGCGTTCACTCACGTTTCGGCCCGCATGGTCGCTGAGCCGCCCAAGGCGGCCCTTCTGCCAGAGTGCTTCAGTCCACGTCGTTACCTCCGTAAACCGCCCTGGCTACTACCAGTCGGAGCAACAGCTACTGGGTGGGATTCGCACCCACCAGGAATACGTGCCTTTCCACGGCACACCACACCATTTGATCCTACCTCAGGCCACTGCAACGGTCTTCATGCCCCTGTTCTCCCCTCGTGCCACAGCGAGCTGCATCTCCAGCTCTTCGACGGCTGCCTTGCGCTCTGCATCGAGTCGCTTGAACTCCTCCCTATCGTCCTCACTGAACGTAAGCACCTCTGCATCCTCTGCTCTGCCCTCGGCGCGTATCGCATCGTACCGCTCCGAGATGAGCTTCAGCTCGATCAGACGTGCGCAGTTATCCGCCTTGGTTCTGACCAACGCATTGGGGAACTCGAGTAACTCGTAGCCGTGGGCAATGATCGAGAGTTTCCTCTCCCTATCCGAGATCCACTCACCTTTGGTTGGTCCAGAGTGTGTACCCGTCTTGTCCCACCCATCTACTTCGATGGCGATTCTGACGTGCTCGCCCTCTTCGATCATGAAGTCGATTCGCCGATTCTTTCCCTTCGCATCTCGAAACCGAAACTGGCACGAGACGTTCTCCAGATTCAGCCCTGACACTCTCCCTAGGACGTCTTCCGCAAACCGCCCCTCCCAGGGGCTTTCGAAGTGACGCTCATTCTGCTTCAGGAATTCGGTGATGGTCACGTTGGGAGCGGGCTCACTTCGGCTGCGGGTGGACACGAATTCTCGGGGATTCCCGTGCGGGACTGGCTCTGACCATAAGGGTTCGCACGGACAGGTTCACGGCTGCGCTCACGGCTCCGCATGGGGTCGTCCCAGCACGGCCGGCGGCACATCGCCGATACGACGGCGCACTCCTGTGAATCGGCCCTGCACTTAAGCAGTTCCCGCCGCCGGGTTGGTTTGGGGCATTCGGTGACGAGCCGTGGCGATTTTGCGGGGGCTGGATCAGGTCACCGTGAGCGTCACCGCGTGATCCCGCCAGCTCGTGTTGCCGTACGCCCGGTGGTTGTCGACGCGCTCGGCCGGCTGGGTGTTTCCCGCCTCATCCGTGGCCCGGCTCGCAAGGACGTGCGTTCCCGCCTGGAGCGTCACCGGAAGCGCGAACTGCCGCCACGCGTAGCGCCCGAGATCCGGCCCGACGAGGGGCGCCTCCTGCCAGCTTCGGCCTCCGTCCACGGAGAGCTCCACCCGACGAACGGCTCGCGTCCCGCCGAACGCGACCCCGTGCACGACCACGGAGCCCGCCGTGAGATTTTCCGTTCCGGCCGGATGATTGATCCACGACTTGACGCTCATCTCCCACATGCTCGGCTGGCTCGGATCCCCGTCCTCCCCGATCGGGCGGAAGCGGTAGCCAGTCCGCATGATGGCGACGCTGCTCTCCTCCGAAGTGAAAGCAAGGCGCCTGAGGTACTTTACCTGGTTGATCCCGAAGTACCCCGGGACGACGAGCCGCAGGGGTCCGCCGTGGACGAGAGGGAGGGGTTCGCCGTTCATCTCCCACGCGAGGAGCGCATCCTCCATCCCCTTCTCGAGGGGGATCGAACGCTCCACGAGCACGTCGTCGCGGCTGAGACTCTCGGGGATCACCTCACCCCCGGTCCCCGTCACCAGGCGGGCCCCCGGACTCACCCCGCCGAGCGCCTCGGCGACCGCACGCACCGGCACACCGCTCCAAATGACGCACCCCGCAGCGCCGACCCCCCACTGCGATCCGGTCGCCCCGTGCGGAAAGAACGTCCGGCCGTTCCCCGAGCACTGGAGGACCGCTGCGATCGTCTCGACCCCGAGCGTCTTCAGCTCGCGCAGGGAGAGGGGGCGGGGGTTTCTTACGCCCTCGACGGCGAGCTCCCACCCCTCCCGATCCGCCACGAAGGAAGCGTCCGGGGTGGGGAGGTTATTTCTAACGAAGAGCCGCTCGTAGGGAACGATTCCGCTCGTGCCGAAGGCGTCCCGCCTCGTCTCGAAGGTGAGGGAGGAGTGCTGGATGAAGTCGGCAGGATCCTTCCCGGGTGGAAGCAAGTCCTGCGGGAGCTCGGCCGCAGAGAGGAAGGGCGCACCCCAGCGCCCCCCGCCCGCGCCAAGGGCGGCGAGCCCCCCGCCCAGGGCGACCGCCCGGGCAAGGAAGGAACGCCGGCTGGGAAGGCCCTCGGCCTCGGCCGGAGTCGAGTCGTACGGACGCCTTCGGCCCTCTGGAGCGTGCATCTGCCGCCTCCGCGCTACAGTAGCTGGACGAGAACGAATCCCGGCTAGTTAGGGAGCTCGGCCCGGGACTCCGCGAGATACGCCGCGACGGATTCGTAGCCCGCCTCGCGGGCCCCGTCGAGCGCCGTCCTCCCGGACGGACCCGCCACCGATGGATCGGCGCCCGCCTCGACGGCTAGCCGGACGGATTCGAGGGCGCGCGCTTCGCGCTCGACCTGCGTCAGCGGGCGGGCCTCGGGGGTGGACGGGTCCCCGCGCCGGCCCGGCCCATAGCCACGCCGGAGCCGCGGGTTCCCCATCCCCACCGCAGCCATCACGACCGAGACCGGGCCCTCGTCCTCAACCTGGTGCCGCTCCCGGTTCCCGGTGAAATAGCTCACCTCGTGGACGAAGCGGGGATCCGCTCCGTGCCTGAGGAGGACCCGCATCGCTTCGGGGTGACCCAGCCGCGCGGCGAGCCAGAGCGGGGTCGCCCCCACGAATGTCTCGTGGAAGTGATAGTCGAGCGACTGGCGGCGTGTAGGCGTCGCCCGCTCCACGGGCACGTTGGGATCCGCGCCATGAAGGAGAAGGAGGCGGGCGGCCTCGGCGTTTCCGCGAAGCACGGCGACGTGGAGCGCCGTGTGCCCCCCCTCGACGGCATTCGGATCCGCCCCCGCCTCGATGAGGCGCTCGACGAGCTCGGGGTTTCCGCCGTGGGCGGCCATGATCGCGGGCGTGGCTCCGGAGGCGGAGACGGTGTTGACATCGCTCCCCGCCTCGATGAGCGCCTCCGCCGCCCGAAGGTGCCCGGAGCGCGCAGCGAAGAAGAGCGCCGTATTCCCCCCCTCATTCACCCAGAGCTGGTAGCCCGGGTGGCTCTCCTGCCCCTTGTCCGTCTTCATGTACTGGGTGCGGAGCTCCGTTCTGAGGCCGACGTCGGCCCCGTGCTCGACGAAGAGCTCCACGGCCTCGGCGTGCCCCTGCCCCGCCGCCCACATGAGCGCCGTCTGCCCGCGCGTCCCCTTCTCGTTCGGGTCCGCGCCCGCCTCGAGGAGGCGGCGGACCGTCTCCGGATCGCCCGAACGGGCGGCCGTCATGACGAGTGTCTCGCCCGAGAGGAGCCTCACCCCGGGATCGGCGCCCGCCCCGAGGAGGAGCGCGGTCATCGAGGCACTCCCGTTCTCGGCGGCGGGCCAGAGCGGGGTGACCCCGAGATCCGTCACCGCGTTCGGATCCGCCCCGGCGTCGATCAGGATCCGCGCGGCCTCGAGCTCGTCCCAGTAGCTCGCCCAGTGAAGCGCCGAAGTGCCGTCCCCGTAGCGGAGGTTCGGGTCCGCACCGCCCTCGAGGAGCGCCCGCACCTCGGGCCAGTTCGCCTCCTTCGCAGCGTCGACAATCGGCGGCCCGTCGAGGGGGGCGGCCCCGAGGAGAACGAGCGCAAGCGCGAGGGGAGCGGCGGCCCGCCTCAAATCCCGGAGACCCCGTCGATGGGGAGCCGGCCCGTGCTCGCGCCGATGCGCTCGACCGGGATGTCGAACTTCTCCATGAGCGTCACAAGGAGGTTCGCCATCGTGGGCTGACCATCATAGCCGACGTGCTCCCCTCCCCTCCACCTTCCCGCGCCCCCGCCGAGCATGAGGACCGGGAGGTTTCGGCCCGAGTGGATCGTGCTGTTCGAGATCCCGCCCCCGTAGAGGATCGTCATGTGGTCGAGGAGCGTCCCGTCCCCGTCCGGAACCGCGTCGAGCTTCGCGAGGTATTTCGCGAACCACTCCGTATGGTAGCGGTTGATCCTCGACATCTTCGCGACAAGCTCCGGATTGTTGTTGTGGTGCGAGAGGGGGTGGTGCGCGTCCGGCACCCCGATCTGCGGGTAGGGGCGGGCACTCTGCTCCTTGCTCAGCATGAAGGTGATGACGCGCGTGAGGTCCGCCTGGAGCGCGAGCACCTTCAGGTCCTGCATCAGTTCGAGGTGGTCCTCAAAGCGGGTGGGCGCCCCCTCGGGCTGTGCCATCTCGGGGAGGTCGAGATCGATCTGCTCCTCCGCCCTCTGAATGCGGCGCTCCACATTCCGGATCGCCTCCGCGTAGCTCCCGAGGAGGTGCCGGTCCTCCGCGCCGAGCCTCCGCTCGAGCCCGAGGAGCTTCTCGAGGACCGCGTCCAGGATGCTAGCCTGCTCTCTCAGGCGCGCCTCCCGCTCCGCGCGTCCCGTGCTCCCGCTGTCCCCGAAGAGCCGCTCGAAGACGGCCCTGGGGTTGTACTCCATCGGCATCGGCTCCGTCGGGCTCCGCCACGAGATCGTGTGCGTATAGACGCAGCTCAGGTTCGCCGTGCACGCCCCCGCATTCGCCGGCGCGTCCATCGAGAGCTCGAGGGAGGCCAGCTGCGTCTCCTCTCCCATCTTCCTCGCCAGGAGCTGATCGACGGAGACGTCCGCCAAGATCTCGAGCTCGTTGCTCCCACCGCGGGGGATGCCCGTGAGGAAGGAACCCGACGCCCCCGCGTGTGCGATGTTCCAGTTCGCGTTGAGCCCCGAGAGGACGAGCATGCGGTCCTTGAACGGCTCGAGCGGCTCGAGGATCGGGGTCAGCGCGTACTCCGCGCCGAAGGAGCTCGGCGTCCAGTACGGCATCGCCATCCCGTTCGGGACGTAGAAGGTCTGGAAGCGGTGAACCGGGTCCTGGAGAGGGCGCCTCCCGAACCCGGAGAATGCGGGCGCCATCGCGTCCAGGTAGGGAAGAGCCAGCGCGGCGCCGAACCCTCGTAGCACGGTCCGCCGCGAGAGGGCCCGTCCCGTCGCGATCGTCGCCCCTTCCATGAGCTCTCTCATCTCGTCACCTCCGGGCTCCGTGAACCCTCCACGCATGAAATCCTGAACCGCAACCGAACCCTCGCCGGCCAGACGGGGAGCCCTCGTAGCACGCCTCGCCTCACCCCGTGCTCATCCGGAACGCCGGGCTCCGGACGATCCCGAGGATGATCGACGACCAGCGGTAGTCCTCGGCCGCCGCATCCCGTACGATCCCCCGGATCGAGGGCTGATCGTAGTACTCTATCCCCCGTCCGAGCGCATACGCCATCAGCTTCTCGGTGAGCGTGTGCGCGAAGCGCTCTGGTCGCTCGAGCATCCAAGCCCTCAGGTCCGGGAACCCCTCGAATTCGACGCCCCCCGCGTAGGTGCCTCGGGGATCCACCGGGTGGCCGCCCTCGTCCAGGGTCCGCCACCCGCCGATCACGTCGAAGTTCTCGAGCGCGAAGCCGAGGGGATCGATCACCGCGTGGCACGACGCGCACGCCGGGTTGTCTCGATGCTCGGCCAGACGGTCCCGCATCGAGGCGGGAAGCGCCCCTCCCCCCGACTCCGGGAGGACCGGCACGTTCGGGGGCGGAGGTGGGGGCGGGGTCCCGAGGAGGTTGTCGAGGAGCCACTTCCCGCGGAGGACCGGCGAGGTGCGGCCGGGATATGATGTCACGGCGAGGAGAGCGCCGTGCGCGAGGAGTCCGCCCCGCTCTTCCGGCTCCGGGAGCGTGACCCGCCGGAAGCGGCTCCCGTAGACGCCCCGGATCCCGTAGTGGTGCGCCAGCCGCTCGTTGAGATACGTGTAGTCCGCGTCGAGGAGCTCGAGGATGCTCGCATCCGAGCGAAGCGTCCCCGCGACAAAGAGCTCGGTCTCCTGCCTGAGACCCTCGAGGAGGCTCTCGTCGAAGGTGGGGTAGAGCTCCGGGTTCACCTCGACCTCCTCGATCCGGCGGAGGTTCAGCCACTGCGCCGCGAAGTCCCCGACGAGCGTCTCGGTCGCGCGCGGATCGGCGAGCATCCGACGGACCTCCGCCTCGAGCCCCTCGTCCTCCACGAGCTCGCCTCGCTCCGCCGCCTCCAGGAGCGCCTCGTCCGGGATCGTGCTCCAGAGGAAGAAAGAGAGGCGGGATGCGATCTCGAGACCGCTCAGGGGGAAGCTCTCCCCCGGGCCCGTCCCCTCGGCCACGTCGTATACGCGAAGCAGGAACGCCGGATCGCTCAGGAGGAACTCGAGGGCGAACTGGATCCCCGCATCGAAGCTTCCTCCCTCCCGGACGCCGCGGTCGTAGAAGGAGAGGAGCGTCTCCACCTCCCCGGGCGTCGCGCCTCGGCGGTAGGCGCGGCGCGCCATCCCCGAGAGGATCTCCGTCGCGCACCCTCGCGCGTCGGCCCCCTCGCCCGGGTGGCAGGTGAAGATCCGCTCCCGGCTCGGGGTGTCCTCCGCGACCCCGGTCGTCCCGTAAGGGCCACCGATCTCGAGGGAGTGGACCTGCTGATACCCCATGTAGACTTCGTCATTCGCGATGAGCCGCCCACGCTCGACGGGCTGCGGAACGTCCTCCGGCTCGAAGTGCTCGCGCACGTGGGAGACGCTGACGAGGTGCGGTCCCGCTTCGACGACGGTCCGAAGCTCCAGGTGCTCGTCCCCCGTCAGCATGTACGCTTCCCACTCGATGCTCCCCGGCTCGCCCGGGCCGGTGAAGCTCATCGGAGAGGGATCTCCGGGTGCCTCGCCCCCGATCGTGAAGCTCTCGAGAAGCCGTCCGTCGAGCCGCACGTCGAGCCGCTGCGGCCACCCCATCCCCATGATGTAGTCCTGCCAGTTCGTCCGGAGACGGATGCGAAGGAGGTACTCGCCGCTCACCGGGAAGTGATGGGCAACCCCGATCCCCCCTCTCGTCCCGAAGGGGAGATCCTCCCCCTGCCGCCACTCCTGCAGCACGTGAAGGGGGATCTCGTGCGTCGTCGCTTCGGGACTCGCCGGCGGAAGCCCCACGGCGAGGCGGGTCACCTGCCGGGCCACCGAGAGGTAGCGCTCCATGTGGGCCGTGGAGAAGGGGAGCGCCGCCGCCATGTTGTCGAAGCTCCCGTCCGCCGTGGGATCGCCCGGAAGAAGCTCCGTGACGTCCACGTCGACCCCGAGAAGGTCGCCGACCGCGTTGTTGTATTCGAGCCGGTTCATCCGGTGGACGGGCGTCACCCTCCCGGGGTTCGGGCTCTCGGCCCACGCCCGGTCGAGCTCACCTCCGAGCCAACTTGTGACCGAGTCGTAGACGGGAGCCGCCGGCCTCGGCAGCCCGGCCGGGGGCATCATCCGGGCCTCGAGCTTCCCGATCACGCGCTCGAGCGACTCGACGTCGACCCCCGGGTCCCCGAAGTCCACCCCGTCGAAGGAGAATCCGCCGCTCCTCGAAGCATCGTTGTGGCAGGCGACGCAGTAGGAGTCCACAACCTCCCGGACGTCCGCGGCGGAGAACGGGTCCTGCAGCGGCCGGGCCGTGGGGACCGGGCCGTGGGCCCTCGCCGCCACGCTCCCGATCGCCAGGGCAGCGGCCAGGACGAGTAGCGGCACGAGTGCGCGGCCGCTTCTCCCACCCTGACTCCGGCGCCGCGGAACTTCCACCTGAGACTCCCCTCCTCTGGGCCTCCCGCCCCTCGGGACGCGTGGCACGCCCCGGATACGCGGGTCGATCGACTCACGTGGCAGGAGCCCCGCACCCGCCAGAGCCTCGCACGCTCCGCCACGCGGCCGGCCACCGATGCACGACGGCGGCCGGAGCGATCACTCCGTCTTCCAGCAGGCCGGCGACACCCCTCGGGGCAGGAGCAGAGCGGGCGTGCTGCCGCATTCACCAACGGAACATAGTAGGCCACGAGCGCCGTGCCGCGCCACGCTTCGCCTCCTCCCGCCCCAGAGCGAAGAGGGGTCCGCAAGACACGTCAAGAGTCGCTCTTCAGCTTCCGGAGCGCCGAGCCTGGGGTCCGCGAGGGGACCCGGGGCCGGCCGCACGGAGAGCCCGCTAGGAGGTCTTCCCCCTTCGCCCCGTGAGGACGCGGAGGACTCGCGAGACCGGATCAAAGAGCTGATCCACGACCCGCTCCTTCAGGGGAATGATCGCGTTGTCCGTAATCGTGATGTGCTCGGGGCAAACATTCGTGCAGCACTTCGTGATGTTGCAGTAGCCGATCCCCCCGTCTTCCCAGAGCTCCCCGGCACGGGTCTCTTCATCGAGGGGGTGCATCTCGAGCGCCGCCGCGTACACCAGGAAGCGCGGGCCGATGAACTCCTCGTGCTTGTGATGCTCCCTGAGCACGTGGCAGACGTCCTGACAGAGGTAGCATTCGATGCACTTCCTGAACTCCATCACCCGGTCCACGTCACGCTGATCCATCCTCCAGGTGCCATCCTCCGCATCGGGCGGACGGGGGCTGAAGGGCCGGATCCCCTTCTTCACCTCGTAGTTCCAAGAGACGTCCGTCACAAGGTCCTTGATCGGGGGAAAGGCCTTCATCGGCTCGATCGTCACCGGCAGCTCCTCCGGGAGCGAGTCGAGCCGCGTCATGCACATGAGGCGGGGCACGCCATTCACCTCGGCCGAGCACGAACCGCACTTCCCCGCCTTGCAGTTCCAGCGCACGGCGAGATCCTGTGCCTTCTCCGCCTGGATCTGGTGCACCGCATCGAGGACCACCATCCCCTCGCTCACCTCGGTCGTGTAGTCCTCGAGCGCGCCGCTTCCGGCGTCGCCGCGCCAGATCCTGAACGTCCCCTCGGCCATCAGCCCATCTCCTTGATGATGGCGGCCAGCTCCTCGGGTACCTCCGGGACCGGCACCCTCTCCACCTCCATCTCTCCACCCTCCCCCTTCCTCACGACGAGGTTCACCCGGCCCCACTCGGGATCCTTCCCGGGGAAGTCGTCCCGCGTGTGCGCGCCCCGGCTCTCCTCCCTCGCGAGCGCCGCCCGCGCCACAGCCTCGGCGGAGGTGAGGAGGTTGTGCAGGTCGAGCGCGGTGTGCCAGCCGCCGTTGTACTCGCGGCTTCCGGGCGACGCGGCCTTCCCCGCGCGTTCCCGCAGCCGGTCGATTGTCTCGAGGGCGGACGAGAGCTTCTCGCAGTCCCGGATGATCCCGACCCCGTTCTGCATCGTGTCCTGCAGGTCGTACTGGATCTGGTAGGGGTTCTCCCCACCGGCGCCGTTCCCCTCGAAGGGGGCGAGCGCCTGGCAAGCGGCCGCCTCCACCTCTGCCTCGTCGAACCCCTCCGTGCCGTTCTCCGCCGCGAAGTCCGTGGCGTACTCTCCGGCCCGCCTCCCGAAGACAAGGAGGTCGGAGAGGGAGTTCCCCCCGAGCCGGTTCGCCCCGTGGAGCCCGGCCGCGCACTCCCCCGCTGCGTATAGGCCCGGGAGGGCGGACATCTGCGTCTCGGCATCGACGCGGATCCCGCCCATCGCGTAGTGGGTCGTCGGCCCCACCTCCATCGGGGTCTCCGTGATGTCGAGCCCCGCCAGCTCCTTGAACTGGTGGTACATCCCCGGGAGCTTCCGCCGGATGTGCTCCGCGTGGTTCGCCACCTTCTCCCGGAGCCACGCAATGTCGAGATACACCCCGCCGTGCGGGCTCCCCCGTCCCTCCTCGACCTCCGTCAGGATCTTCCGCGCCACATGGTCCCTTGTGAGGAGCTCGGGGGGACGCCTCGCATCCGGGTCCCCCGCGCAGTAGCGCCACCCCTCCTCCTCGGACTCCGCCGTCTGGCCCTGGTACAGCTCGGGAATCCCCTCGAACATGAAGCGCTTCCCCTCGCCGTTTCGAAGCACGCCCCCCTCGCCCCGCACGCCCTCCGTCACGAGGATCCCCCGCACCGAGGGGGGCCAGACCATCCCGGTCGGATGGAACTGCACGAACTCCATGTCCACCAGCTCCGCGCCCGCGTCGTACGCGAGCGTGTGCCCGTCACCCGTGTACTCCCACGAGTTCGAGGTGATGCGAAACGCCTTCCCGAGCCCCCCCGTCGCCATCACCACGGCGCCCGCGCGGAGGAGGAGAAAGCGCCCCCGCTCGCGTTCGTAGCCGAAGGCCCCGACCACCCGCCCGCCCCCGGTCAGGAGGCGCGTGACGGTGCACTCCATGTGGAAGTCGATCCCCTGGTGGATCCCGTGGTCCTGGAGCGTCCGGATCATCTCGAGGCCCGTGCGGTCCCCCACGTGGGCCAGGCGGGGGTAGGCGTGCCCCCCGAAGTTCCGCTGCAGGATCCGCCCGTCCGCCGTCCGGTCGAAGAGGGCGCCCCACGCCTCGAGCTCCCGGATCCGGTCCGGGGCCTCCCTCGCATGGATCTCCGCCATCCGCCAGTCGTTCAGGTACTGCCCACCCCGCATCGTGTCGGCGAAGTGAACCCGCCAGCCGTCGCGCTCGTCCACGTTCCCCATCGCGGCGGCGGCGCCTCCCTCCGCCATGACCGTGTGCGCCTTCCCGAGGAGGGACTTGGAGACGACCCCGACCCGCACGCCCCGGCTCGCCGCCTCGACGGCCGCCCGCAGGCCCGCCCCCCCGGCGCCGATCACGAGGACGTCGTACTCGTGGATCCGGTAGTCGGCCATCAGAAGATCCTGAGATCCGTCCAGACGCCCATCGCGCACATCCGGACGTAGACGTCCGAGAAGCCCACCCAGACGAGACTCATCCACGCCCACAGCATGTGCCGGCGGTTCAGGCACGAGACGCACCGGTAGGTGGCGGCGTGAGCCGACCGCTTCGAGATCTGCGTCAGGCGGCCCCCGACGAGGTGCCTGAGGGAGTGGCAGCCGAGCGTGTACCCGCTGAGGAGGACGACATTCAGAAGGAGGACGAGGCTCCCGACGCCCACCCCGAATGTGGCCCCTCCCACCGCCGGATCCTCGAACCAGAACCCCTTCCACGCGTCGTAGGAGAGGAAGAAGAGGAGCGCGAGGGCGAAGATCAGGAAGTAGCGGTGCACGTTCTGAAGGACGAGGGGGAGGCGGCGCTCACCCAGGTACGCGCTCCGGGGCTCGCCCACGGCGCACGAGGGCGGATCCGCCCAGAAGGCCTTGTAGTACGCCCCCCGGTAGTAGTAGCAGGTGAGCCGGAACCCGACGGGGGCCCAGAGGATCAGGAAGGCGGGGGAGAAGGGGAGCCACCCGGGCCACCAACCCGGCCTCGGACCGAAGAGGGCGTGCGGAGAGTCGCCGAAGATCTCCGGGGAGTAGAATGGGGAGAGGTACGAGCCCGACTCGTAGAACTCTCCCTGGAATGCGGCCCACGTGCTGTAGACCACGAATGTCGAGAAGCCGAGGAAGACGACGAGCGGCTTGATCCACCACGCATCCGGGCGACTCGTCTGGCCGAAGGCGCGGGGGGCGGGGAGAGAGGATACCGCATCCGGCACGACGAGGCCCTCCGTCTGGAGCTTGCGGGTTCCCCTGCGACCAGGGGTGAAGTCGGAGGGAGCACAGGGGGGTTCCGGCCTCCTCCGCGCGCGTCGGCCCGAAGAATACAGGGGCGGACTACCGGGGTCCAGAGCCGGTCCCCCCGGACGGGGCATGCGAGGGGGATGGCGGTTGACGCTTGCCGGTTTTCCATAGGCGAGACATTTTGGGGGGTCCAAAGGCTGCCTCTGGACCCCGCAGGGTCCGGGCCACGTGCGATTGTCAGTGGATGACCACCCATCCGTGAGGGAGAGTCCAGCGATGTTCAGTTCCGACCGAGTCCGTCTCATCGCAATCTTCGCCGCCGCCTTCGCGGCGCTCACCGCCGCTTCGGCGGAGGCCCAGAACCACGCCCCGAATCCGTACGAGACGCTCGAGGACTATGCACCTCTCCCGGATGGACGGAGCTGGGGTTCGACCAGCGCGGTCGAAACCTCACCGGACGGTGAGACGATCTGGGCCATCGACCGCTGCGGAGCGAACAGCTGCGACACGGATGTCCCGGGGGCCTCGGAGCTTGACATCGTCTTCGAGTTCGACAAGGACGGAAATATCCTGAGGCAGTGGGGCGCCGGCGAGTTCGTGTGGCCCCACGGAATCGACGTGGACGCGGATGGGAACGTCTGGGTCGCGGACGCCCGCGGGAATGAGGCAGGGACGAACGGCCACACCGCCAAGAAGTTCAGCCCGGACGGGGAGCTCCTCATGACGCTCGGCACACCGGGCGTCGCCGGGCGGACCCGGGACACCTTCGATCAGCCGAATGACGTCCTCGTCGCCCCCGACGGGAGCATCTTCGTGGCCGACGGCCACCCGGCGAACGGGAACAACCGGATCGTCAAGTTCTCTGCCGGTGGGGACTACATGTTGGAGTGGGGCGAGACGGGCTCAGAGCCCGGCCAGTTCCGCACCCCCCACGCGCTCGCCCTGGATTCGGAGGGGCTCCTCTACGTGGGCGACCGAAGCAATCGGCGGGTGCAGATCTTCGACCAGGAGGGGACCTTCATCCGGGACCTGTACCACGTGGGACGCGCGAGCGGGATCACGATCGACGAGTTCGACCGGCTCTACGTGGCCGACTCGGAGTCGAACTACGGGAGAAACCCGGGCTACAAGCGCGGCATCCGGATCATCGACACCGGGGACTACCGCGTCCTCGCCTTCATCCCCGACCCGGAGCCGGATCAGGACAACGCGGGAACGAGCGCAGCCGAAGGGGTGGCGGTCGACAATGCGGGGAACGTATACGGAGCCGAAGTCGGTCCGAGACAGCTCGTGAAGCACGTCCTCCCCGGAGGCGTCATCCGCTAGAGGCGGCCACGACCCGTCAGTTGGAAGCCTCTTCCTTGGGAAGCCGGTGCTGCTTCGGGGCCAGGCCATGACGCGGCTGGTCCACCTCCTCGCCGCCGCCGCGCCGGCGCTCTTCGTCGTCGGCTTCGGCCTCCCGCGTCCCGTCGACACGGGGCCGAGCGGCGCTCCGCGCCCGGAACGTCACTCGGCAGTATCGGAGGCGCCGGCCGGGGGCGGGGGTTCCGCTCCCTCGGTCCTCGCGGCCTCAGGGGCGGAGGTCGCAGAGGCGCCTCTGCGCGTGGCGCTTCAGGCCGGGCACTGGAAGGCGCAGGAGGCGCCGGACGAGCTGAGGGGACTTCGAAACAACGGCGGAACGTCGGGGGGGGGGAAGGCCGAGTGGGAGGTGAACCTCGAGATCGCCCGCCTCGCCGGCGCGCTCCTCGAGGACGCGGGCTACGCCGTCGACATCCTCCCCGCAACCGTTCCCCAGGCCTACAGGGCCGACGCCTTCGTGGCGATCCACGCGGACGGGAACAACGATTCCTCCGTCGACGGCTACCGGGTCGGGTCGCCGAGGAGGGATGCGACGCGCCGGGCGTCTGAGCTCGCGGACGTGTTGACGGAAACCTACGGGGAGGCGACAGGGATCCGCCTCCTCCCGGTGGCTACCCGGAGGATGCGCGGGTACTACGCATTCCGGTACACCCGGTACCGGCACGCGATTCACCCGACGACGGTAGGGGTGATCATCGAGACCGGGTTCCTGACGAATCCGGGGGACCGGGAGGTGATCGTCGGGGACCCCGCCCGAGCCGCGGACGGAATCTTCGAGGGCGTGACCCGCTTCCTCGGGCCACCCACCCTCGAGGCGGCGGAGATGCCCCCTCCGACCCCATCCTTGGGAGTTCAGTAGCCGACCAGAACGGCTGAGGTGACAGCAGGCGTCTCAGGCAGCCCCCGGCCGGAGCCCGCGTCCCCCTCCGAGTCGTGCAGTTCCCCGGCGCTCTACACACACGTGCCGCCCCCCGTCGGATCGCACCGATCTCCAGCATGTGCAGAAGAAGATCGATCTGGCCAAGCACGCGGTTTCGCGCCTGATCGAACACCACCGATCGTTCGCCGCAACCTCCTGCCCTAGGTGCACCGGGAGGCGACACATGAAGATGGCGTGCTCCCTCATCGAAGGTATACAGCCTTCCCGCAGCGCAGGGACTGCTTGGATAAGCGATCCCCTCTTTTGGATGGCCAGTGAACAACACAGGAGTGTACGTACCGCTCACAACCAGGAGACTCGTTAGTTCAAGCTCCGCGCTCCATCTCGACAAGCGGGCCACTCTCTAGGCTGCCCATCGCGGCCCATCGGGAGGATGGCACGCTCTCTCGGGAGTCGATCCGGCTCCTCCGAAGCAAGATACGCGAGCATCGCCACGAGAGTCGCGTTGTTCTTGAGGTCGTCCATCACGATCTTGTCGAAGGTGTCGCGATTCGTGTGCCACGTATAGGTGCCATAGTCCCAGCTGAGCGAGCTGAGGGAGAAAGCCGGCGCGCCCGCGCAGATGAACGACGCATAGTCGCTGCCACCACCACCTGGCGAGCCAGGAATCTGCAGGCGGATGTTGCTGGTGATCTCGCTCGGAATTTGTGCGAACCACTTGCCAAAGTAAGCGCCCACACCGGACAGCCCCTGCATCGAGATTCGAGTCACGCGACCCGTTCCATTGTCCTGATTGAACAGGGCCTGCAGCCCGTCCACGACCTCGGGGTGGTCAGACACGAACGCCCTCGAACCGTTGAGGCCTTGCTCTTCACCGTTCCAATGCCCCACGAGGATCGTGCGTCGAGGCCGGGGATACATGGTCTTGAGAATCCGCATCGCCTCCATCATCGTGACCGTGCCCGTTCCATTGTCCGTAGCACCTGATCCCCCGTCCCACGAATCGAAGTGTGCCGAGAGCAGGATGTACTCGTTCGGCAGCTCTGCCCCCCGAATCGTCCCCAGAGTGTTCCAGACATCAACCGTCCCCAAGTCCTGAGATTCCGCTTCGACTTGGAGTATGGGAGCTTGACCGTTCTCGGCGAGGCGTGAAACCAGACCGTAGTCCTCGCAACCGACATCGATCGTCGGAATCGTCTCGGTCCATGCGCTGAAGAGCTTTTGCACCCCCCACCCCTCGGACCACCGAGACTGAATGATGCCTGCAGCGCCCGCAGCCTCGATTTGGACGCTGACCTCGCGCGGGTTCGCGCCAGCAAACTCCATATCCTGGCTCCACGTCTCCTGCGCGGCCTCTCGCTCCGATCGCATCCGGTCGAGCGACTCGGGGGTTGCGAACTCGACCCAGTTGTCGTCGGGCCGGCAGGTCGGTTGCGCGAAGCTGGTCAGTACAAACTTCCCGGCCACACTCCCGAGGAACGTCTCCCAGTCGGCCGAGGAGCTGAGTGATGGGATAGCCACGGCCTCGCCCACGACAGCACCGTCCGTTCCTGGACTCCACGCAAGCATCATCGCTTCCAACGTCCTCACGCGTGGCTCGAGCAGATCGACGTGAGTAGTGCCGCGGGCCCAGCCGCGCCAGGATCCGTAGCTCTCTTGCCTCACCTCGATGCCCCAGCTCCCGTACATTTCCATCACCCAGTCAGAGGCAGCCTCAGAACCTGGACTCCCGGTGAGCCGTGGTCCGATCGAGTCAGCCAGAACTTGCGAGAGGGCGGATGCTTGAGATCGCTGCATCCCTTCCACCCAGATCCCACGGATGATCGGGTCGTCCGTGGCGAATTGTTGGGCGCCTTGGAGGCCAGGGGCGGTTAGGCTGAGGGCGACCGCGATTCGGGCACACTCCTTGATCCGGTTTCGCATCGTTGGGTCTCCTGGGATAGTGACAACGACGGAGCCTGCCTTGCCTGCGACTTCGCACCGATCCGGGATCCGGTGCCTATGAGCGGTTCGCAGGAGTCGTACCTTTCCGCAGAATGAAGTTCGGCCTCAACATTCGGTCGATCGTATCTCTCGTCCCCGATATATCGACTCCTAGTTTTCGAAGTGTCCGCAGGCAAAGAGACCCGGGATCTCGAACGGCAGGGGGCCAAGTTCTTCAGCATAGCGGTGACCGAGGTCCATCATGGTGATCCCGTCGATGGTACGGAAGCCCTCTTCAGCCATCAACGTACTCATCTGAGCCAGACTGAAGTCGCTACGCATGGGCTCTCCTCTCTTGGCAACGTACGCTTCGAGCTGTGCCCGCTTTTCCCGGTGCTCGGGCCACGCGGAGCCGGCGTCGAGCATGTAGTCGACAACAAGCCGTGAACCGGCGACCACCCCTTCCGAAATCGAACGGACAGTCGAGACAAGGACCTCCCGCGACAAATAGTAGACGACCCCTAGGAGGGAGAGGATCGCTCTTCTCTCCGGTTCGAACGCCGATTCCGCCAGCGCGTTCATCACCGGTATTCGCTCAAGGTCTGCAGGGACAAAATGTAGTCCGCGTGGTATGTCCAGGCCGGCTCGATGCAGGCGCTTCTGTTTGATCTCCTGCATAGCGGGACGGTCGACCTCGAACACTTGAAGGCGTGCCATGAGATCGGGCCGGCGAAAGGCAAACGAGTCCATGCCGGCCCCTATGATCACGTACTGGGTGATGCCGGCCTCGGCTGCGGCCTCCAGCGCCTGCTCGGCGTAACGCGCCCGGATCAGTGTCCCGAGCGCGGACGTCTGGAGGTCACGCAGCACGCAGTGCGCGATGAGCCAGCGGGCGGGACGAATTTGCAGAATCCGGCGCATGTACCCACCGCAAAGCAGGATCGCGTACGGGTCGTCGACGAGCCGTACACGGTCCCGCTGGTGCAGGGCACGCACTGCGGCCACAAGGTCAGCAGTCGAGGTTCGTGTATTCATGTGCGTGACCCATAGAAGCTGTACCGGTCCCCTTGCCCTACGTCTTCCCGATTTCGAGCGTGTCTCAAACGTACGGCCTGCTTCGGGAGTATGTCCCGAAGGGTAGCGACCCTCCCTTCACGCCGCCGAGGATCTCGATGCCGTTGCCCGCGAACTCAACTCGCGCCTGCCTCGACAAACGTTCGGCTGGATGAAACCATGTGAAGTGTTGGCCAGGAATATCGCATCGACCGCTTGAGACCGCCGGGGCAACTTCAGTGGCAATGACCGCACCACTCCAGATCCTCAAGGACGTTTTCGGGTTCGACAGCTTCCGCCCGGGGCAGGAAGCCGCCATCCGCGCACTGTTGGCCGGGCGCAACGTGCTCACCGTTATGCCGACGGGGTCGGGAAAGTCGTTGTGCTTTCAGATACCGGCGATGCTTCTCGAGGGGCTTACCGTCGTGGTGTCCCCGCTCGTCGCCCTGATGCAGGATCAGGTCGGGGCCCTGCGGCTCGCTGGGGTTGCGGCGGACAGCATCAACTCGTCACGCGAGCGGACCGAAAACGTCGCAGCATGGCGCCGGGTGACGTCCGGCGAAACGCGGCTTCTCTACATGGCGCCGGAGAGGTTGATGACCGAGCCGATGCTGGCCGCGCTGGCCCGGCTGCCTGTGAAGCTGTTCGCCGTCGACGAGGCGCATTGCATCTCCCGGTGGGGACCGGCCTTCCGGCCGGAATACGAAGACCTCTGTCGGCTGCGGGAACTCTTCCCGGAGGTCCCGATCGCCGCGCTGACGGCGACCGCCGACGCAGTGACCCGCGAGGACATCGCCACACGCCTGTTCGGGGGCGAGGCGGACAGCATCGTGATGGGCTTCGACCGTCCCAATATAAGGCTGTCGGTGGCGATGAAGCGCGACTGGAAGCACCAGCTGCGGGACTTCATTGCCCGCCATCCCGGCGAGAGCGGCATCGTCTATTGTCTGTCGCGCAAGAAGACGGAGGAAACCGCCGCCCTGCTGGTAGTGCACGGGGTGCGGGCGCTCGCCTACCACGCGGGCATGGGCAAGGCCGAGCGGGAGACCAACCAGAACATCTTCATGACCGACCCGGGCGTCGTGATCGTTGCCACCATTGCCTTCGGTATGGGGATCGACAAGGCCGATGTCCGGTACGTTTTCCACACCGACCTCCCGGGCAATGTCGAAGCCTACTACCAGGAGATCGGCCGCGCCGGGCGCGACGGCGCCCCGGCGGAGGCCCACATGATCTACGGTCTGGCCGACATACGGATGCGCCGCGTGTTCATCGAGGAGGAAGACGCGGGTGTCGACCGCAAGCGTCGCGAACACAAGCGGCTCGATGCGCTGCTTGGCTATTGCGAGGCGCCGTCCTGCCGCCGGGTCGCCCTGCTGGACTATTTCGGGGAGGCGATCGAGGCCTGCGGAAATTGCGATATCTGTCTCGACCCGGCGGAGCGGGTCGACGGCACCGAAGAGGCGCAAGAGATCCTATCGGCGGTTTACCACTCCGGCGAACGGTTCGGCGCGGCACATGTGATCGACATCCTGCGCGGGATGGAGACCGAAAAAGTGGTGCGCGCCGGCCACAACCGGCTAGCCAACTTCGGCGTTGGCGCGGTGCGCAAGAAGGCCGAGTGGCGGTCTCTCATCCGCCAGATGGTGGCGACCGGGATGCTCCATCTCGACATCGCGGGCTATGGCGGGATGACAATCACCAAGAAGGGCCATGCGCTGCGACGGGGCGACGGGGTCTTCCTGTACCGCGAGGATACGGTCGCCTCCACGCCCGCCACGCGCCGAAGGCCGAGCAGTGCTGTACCCGATGGTTCCCTGACCGGCGACGAGACAGCACTGCTCGGCGTGCTCAAGGAGCTTCGGCTGCAATTTGCCAGGGAACGCGGTGTGCCGGCCTATATCGTATTCACCGACCGGTCGTTGATCGACATGGTACGACGGCGCCCACGCACGACCGAGGAGTTTGCCGACGTCAGCGGCGTCGGTGCGGTCAAGCTGAAGGACTTCGCGGAACCGTTTCTTGCCGCCATCGCAGACACTTCCCCGGACGGCGGCTGAGCACCCGGATGCGACCAGAGATCTGCGTTTGCACAAGAGTCGGGTGCGGGCGCGGCCCTCTCACGGGACCCCCCGGCAGCCCCCCACCGCGCTGGCGCCGGATACGACTGCACCAACGAACAAAGCCATGCAGGCCGCCTTCGTCGCCGTTACAGTGCCCCCGATACGTGGTAGGCGATCAGGCGGTGCCCGAGGGCTAGCCAGCCAAGCCTTGGACTCGGCATCGAGGTGAGCCCCTGGGGCCTATGTGTACTTCATGCAGTAGTCGGGCCCGCACGGCGACCGGAGCGGAGGATCTCCGACGGCCCGACCAGTGAGGCGTCCTATCAGGGCCAGCAAACGGGTGAGCAGGCAGGTCGAGGCTAGGGATGCGGCTGCGCCCTATGGGGCGGCGGCGGCTCCTCTCGCCAGAACCATCCCGATTACCGCACCGCTTGCTCCCCAAAGGACCATCGAAACGATCGGATCGACGAGTGTTGCCGCAAAGCTGGAGATGTTCGTCGTTCCGTAGACCGTCAGGTCGAAGCCGAGCGCGACCAAGAATCCGAATAGAGCGCCCACTTTCGCTCCGACGGCTGGCGACCGGCTATCGCCCCAGCGGTCGATGGCGAGCGTGAGGAACAGGGCCACGGGGATCTGACCCAGACCGACCGCCAGTTCATTGATGGGTTCCCGCATTACCCCCGCTGCTGAGCCTACGTTCGCCTCGAAGAATCCGGCGAAGGCGAGTCCGTAGAGGAGGAATCCTGCGAGAAATGCGGTGATCGCTCCGGCCAACGTTGCAGAAAGGAGCTTCTTCGTCCCCATGTGTCCCTCCAGCCTGGGCGGCATGGCCAACACGTGTACACGCGGCAACCGGTACGAGTATGCGGCGCTGGCGGAAGCATGGCCAGTCACACGAGAAACGCTACGCTCGACTCTGGGTGACTAGGCCAGCATATCTGGAGCATATGCCGGGACTATGCAGTTGCCTAGAAATCCAACTACCCTCTACAGCCGAAACATGCGATGGTGAAAGCAGGCGATGCCGGGAGTGCCCCGCGGACGAGTGGAGCACGAATCGCTCAGGTCGTGGACAAGGAGGCTGGCCCGATGAACAAGGACCAGAATCGTACCAAGGTTCACTGGATCAGCCGCGCGACTACGCTGACGATCGTAGCGGTGGCGACAGGGACGTTGTTCTGGGCGCCTCCCAATCCGGCCTTATACGGGCTGGACATCCTCCTACGCTCCTACCTGATGTTTCTCGGCACTGTGATGGCGCACGAGGCTTCTCATGGCCATTTGGGGCGCACGAAGACCGCAAACCACTGGTGGGGCAGGATCGCCTTGCTACCCTGCACGGTTCCTTTCGTGAGCTTCCGCAAGACTCATCACCTTCATCACCGCTATACGAACATCCCCGGCAAGGACCCGGACCTGTTCCTCAAGCCGCGACACGCCTTCGAGATCCCGTTCCGAGCGGTCGCGATGCCTCACCACTGGTTCTTCTGGCTGCAGTCCCGGGGTCGAGTCGGGCGCTCCGACCTGATCGAGCTTGGGCTCCACTACGGAGCGATGATCGCTATCTACGGTGCGATCCTGGGCTTCGTGGGTGCGCAACGTCTCCTATGGGGGATGACTCCCGCGTTCGTTCTAACATCCCTGCTTCTGTGGTACCCCTTCGCTCTGCAGACCCACGAGGGGCACTCCACCGGGTCTCCCGAAGCGCGGTCGCACAACTACTATGGGAAGCTCGCCTACTGGTTCTCTCTCGGCCTCTCGATGCATCGGGAGCATCATCTCAAGCCATGGCTCTCATGGATTGAGCTCAAGGAATACGTCGAGAAGGCCCCATCTCGATCTTGGTTTCAATGGGTTCCATCTCGAGACATACGGACGGATCCAGATGGCGCGAGTCATCTGGTCGAGAGTCCGCAGCCGTGATCCACGGGATGCCCCCCGCGTGCCTCCGTTGGCAACCGTCGAATCACTACCGACTTCATCGGTGTCCGTATCACCACTGGGGTTGTTGGACTCGTCTTCAGCGCCATCGAATCGGTGGAGCGCCTCAAGTGGCGCACGGCCCAGCGCTCGTAGGTCCTGCATACCGGGTCATCGGGGGCTCGGGCGAGACCTGGATAGCCGTCCCGGAGCATCAGTGCTACAGCTGGCTGCTGCTGAACCCTTCGGGAGTAGTTCCTCATTTTCCCCCTTGCGACGCACTGACCACGTCAACGGATTCGGAGGCTAGGGACGCGTTCAGAGTCACGATTCGGCACTGGTTATTCGCGGCCGCCATTGGCTACGCCGCCACGGTCGATAGCGGCGCCGAGGTGGGCGATCCGGAGTTCGCCCGTGCGCTCCGCAGGGACACCAGCAGCGACTGGGACTGAACCCAGAGAGGGGGCGGACCGAGAGGTAAGACTTCGGGCGGCCAGTCTTGATGGGGAGTGGCTGGAGTCGCCAGGAGGCCAGCGCGAGCCGAGAATCGAACGCCAGGCCGCGCAGAGTGAGTTGGATTTCCATTGTGCGATGTCCACATCCGTCGTGCGCCAGTGGATCCGGCACAGAGCGGCGTCGGTCAACGAGTTTTCCGCGCGGCATTCCCCGATGCCATGCCTCTTCCAAGAACCGCAGGAGCGTCACTTTGCGCTCCTGCGTGTCCTGCGGACCCGGTGACCCGTAGATTGTCGCCCCTCATGCAGATCAGATACGTCGATGGACCACGGCTGCGGCGCGCGCTCCTAGCGGCGTGCGACCACGCGCGGCATCAGCGAGCCGAGCTCAACCGAATCAACGTGTTCCCGGTCCCGGACGGGGATACGGGCACCAATCTGACCCTGACGGTTCAGGCGATCGCGGACCACCTCCGGCCGGATCGTTATCGAGAGGTCTCGGCCGTGGCGTACGAGGCCGCCCAGGGCGCGGCTGTCGGAGCTCGCGGGAACTGTGGGATGATGCTCTCCCACTTCCTTCTAGGGTTCGCAGAGTCCGTTGCCTCCCGGGACAGGATCGGCACTGCCGAGTTCGGCATCGCCCTGACCGCGGGCACCGAGAAGCTGTACGCCGCGCTCGAGCGGCCCGTCGAAGGGACCATCCTGACGGTCATGCGTGACGCCGCGTCGGCCGCGTCGCTCTCGAATGCACCCGACTTCGTGCCGCTCTTGATTCAGGTGGTTCGCGAGGCCCGCCGCTCCCTCGCCGGTACACCGGATCTGCTTCCGGTTCTGAAGAAGGCCGTGGTCGTGGACGCCGGGGCCAAGGGATTCGTAAGCATGCTCGAGGGCGTGCTCCTCTTGGTTCGCGGGGATCCAGCGTTGGCGGTGGCGGCAGACGCGAACGGCAGGGCACCCGAAACGGTGTCCTGGGCGGAGTATCCCTCCGACGAGCAACGGTACCGGTTCTGTACCGAAGCGCTCGTTCGTGGGCCTGAGCTGCCGACCCAAGACGAGGTACGCGAGGTGCTCAGGGGACAGGGAGATTCGCTGATCGTGATCCGGGCCACCGATGTCCTCAAGGTCCACGTGCACACGGATGAGCCGGACCGGGTGTTCGCCTACCTAAGGCGCGTCGGGACGCTGGTCACGCGCAAGGCGGAAGACATGCGCGTGCAGCATGAAACCATGGAGCGTGCCGCAAGGAGCCACGTCCGATTGGCGCGCCGTCCCGTGACGGTGGTGACCGATTCCGCCTGCGACCTTGCCCCAGAGATCGTCCGGGCTCACGGGATCCACGTGACGCCACTCGCCCTCGTGGATGGGGAGGAGACGTACCGCGACGGCATCGACATCACGGGGGAGCAGTTCCACGACAGGCTGCGCTCGGGCGGTGAGCTGCCTACCACGAGTCAGCCCCCGCCGGCCGATTTTCTCGAGACGTTCACTCGAGCCGCCGAGGAGGGAGAGTCCCTCGTGGGAGTGCTCGCGAGCTCGGCCCTCTCGGGCACGTTCGGCTCGGCCGAGGTGGCTGCCGCGAGGTTCGAGGCCGTGCCGATCCACCTGGCCGACTCACTCGGCGCCTCCCTGCTCGAGGGTATGCTCGTACTGAAGGCGGCCGAGCTCGCTGAGCTCGGTCGTGACCCGGAGAGCATCGTCGAGGAGCTCCGACGGGTCCGCGCTCAATCAGGCATCCTGTTCACCGTGGGCAGCCTCGACCGCCTGATCGCGTCGGGGCGAGTCAGCCGTGGTCACGCTCTTCTGGGACGGCTCCTTCGGATCCAGCCGATTCTGGGCCTTCATCACGACGGCACCGTCCGGGCGTTCGGAAAGGCGATCGGCCGAAAACGTACGCGCACACGGCTAATGCAGATCCTGAGGAGCCAGATTCCGCTCGACGCCGGGCGGCTTCGCTTCGGCATTGTCCATGTGGGTTTTCCGGAAGTCGTGCCCGACATCTCGCGGGAGCTCCAAGAGGAGTACGGAGAGGAGTTGGAGGTCCTAGCGGCTCCAGCGACCCCCGTGATCGCCACACACACCGGGATCGGCACGTGGGGTGTGGCGTACCTCGTGGAAGACTAGCCGCGCCTCACGAGGCCCGGGGGTTATAGATCCAAGGTCGGGGACTTCGTCGACGCCTCAGGGAAGGACGCTCCTTCAGGTGGAGGCGGCTCTTGCCCAGTGAAAGGGCAGCGTCTCAAGCATGTTTCGAAGAAGATCCATCTAGCAATACACGCGGTTTCGCGCCCGATCGAACACCACCGAACGCTCGCCGCGGAGGACGTTCGCCGTCCAGCGCACCCGATTTCCCTGGGTGTGCCGGGCGGCAATGCATGAAGATGGCGTGCCCTCTCCGCCTATACCAATTCGACACCCGTTGCCTTCGGAAGCACCGAAGGGGACGCAGGTGGAAAAAGACGGTCGAAGCTGATGGTGCGAGTCACGCTGGAGCGCCCCTGCTGAGGCCTCACCGCAGGGTGAGCCTCAGGATCCGGTCGTCGTTCGACGCGGGGCGGCCCCGCCCATCGCGGTTGCTGGTCGCGAGATAGATCTCTCCTGCCGGGCCCACAAGGGCGTCACGAAGCCGTCCGTACTCACCTGCCAGTATGGTCTCTGCCGAAGCAGCTCGGCGACCGTCGCCGGAGAGGCTCACATGATAGAGGGACTCCCCGCGCAGCGAGACGGTCAGCATGTCTCCATCCCAGCCCACGACGGCGTCTCCCGTGTACACCTCCGCGCCCGCGATGCCCACGGTCGGGGACCAGCTGTAGAGGGGCTCCACGACGTCGTTCGCCGCGCAGTACGCTTCCTCCTGCCGCGTGTCGCAGAAGCCCTCGAGCGTCGGCCAGCCGTAATTCCTGCCCGGTTCGATCAGGTTCAGCTCGTCTTCGTCTCCGGAACCGTGCTCGGCGGAGTAGAGCAATCCGTTGGGGTGGAAGACGAGACCCTGAGGGTTCCGGTGGCCCAGGCTCCAGATGTGGTCGCCGAAGGGGTTCCCCGGAGCCGGCGCTCCGTCCTCCGTGAGCCTGAGGATCTTACCGTTGAGGGAGCCCGCGTCTTGTGAGAAGGGCCGATTTCCCGCGTCTCCCATGGTCATGTAGAGGAATCCGTCCGGCCCGAACGCGATGCGGGAACCGTCGTGATTTCGCCGCCCGGCCAACCCGTCGAGCAGAGTCTCGGGAGGGCCGAGCAACCCGTCCTGCAGGCGCATGCGAACCAGCCGGTTTCCAATGCCGCCTCCCGTGTCGTACGAGTGCGCGGCGTACACCATCGGCACCTCCGGGAAGTCCGGGTGGAGAGCGATGCCCATGAGTCCCGCCTCACCGCTTTCCAGTACATTCGGGACCTCGCCCACGATCGTGCGGGTCCGCTCGGTGGTATCGAGGCGCGAGATACGACCTCCGCGCTCGGAAAACCACATCGAACCATCGGGTGCCCAGATCATGTCCCAGACCGTGTCGAGGTCTCCGATAACGGTTTGGACGTCTACCTGAGCGCCTCCCGGGATGGTGAGGTTCTGCTGTAATCCTCGAGACTCCGAGGTCGAAGATCCGACCCGGAGGACGAGGGCGACGAGAACCGAAGATCCTACGAGAACGCTCGCGAGCCGGACCATGACGCAACCCCGTTGGCTGGGTCTCTACGTGGATTCCGTTTGAAGGGTACTCACATACTCTTGATGAAGTAGTGCCGTTTGGGAAGTACCTGTGATAGGCTGTCCTGACTTGACTTTCGCATCCCCACAGCGATGTGGCTCTCACGAAGCAAGCTCACAATCACGTCAAGACAGCTATCTCAGCCTCGGCATGCGCCCGAAACTGCTGCTCAGCGGAATGGCACGTGGTCGCTGCAAGGTGGGCGTCCTCAGGGATGCCGGCACTATATCTCCTAGACTATGGATCGATTAAGGATCCCGATGTATGGCAGATTGCGAAACTCTTCACCCGCTCCCATACCGTATCCCACCAGAAACTCCTGAGGTGCTTCGAATCCGATTCGCGGTGTTCGATTCGAAATATCCGCTATCTGTTTATGGAGTAGCACACAGACCTCTACAGTGGTGGCTCCCATCTTCTCGAGTATGGGGATGATGTGATTCAGAGTCGCACTACTGTCGATGATATCCTCGACCAGAAGAACAGTCCGCCCGCTCACCGAAAGAGTCGGCCAGCATCCGATCTTGATTTCCCCGCTGGATGTCATCTCGTCTCCATAACTTGAAGCTCGAAGAAAATCGATCTCAAGGGGCACCCTGATTTCCCTCACAAGGTCAGCCAGAAAGATACAGGCGCCCTTGAGTATCCCTAGAACAAGCAGATTGTCCTCCGGGGTGTAGGCAGCATTGATCTCATCTCCGAGTTCCCGGACTCGGAGCCGAATCTGATCGGGCGTGAAGACCACTCGGCTGATCTGTGGCGGGAGATCGGGGACACCACGAACCGTGTCCTGGACTGAAAACGGTGGGTATGTCCAGGGACCTGCAGCGATTCCCTTGTCATCGATATGAAGAAGCACGTCGGGCTCACTTCGAAACGTTCTTGAGCGAGCGTGCGATGTGCCGGGGCTTTCAGTCTCGATGATCCGGTGCTGATAGCGGTCGGGATTTCTCTCACGCCTCTGCACCTGAGTCTTGATCCCTGCGATCGCTCCCTTTTCGGTCGCGTAGTGCTTTCGAATCTTCCATTTGCGGTCCCCGACAAGCAATTCCTGCAAGGTGAAGTGTCCGGGCATCGTGTGTCTCCTGGGCTGTTTGAAGCTCTTTCCACCCCCACCCCGTGGAAGAGAAGGGATCGAGTGTCCTCGTGCGTCCTGGAGGTCTTTCTGTGAGCGGTCTCAAGCGGCTCAAAAGTCGATGACGAGCGCCAGGGTAAGGGCGCGATCAGACTTCTGAAGAGGCACCAGTATGCTCCCGCTGCCTAGTGGAACCCTTACGGGAGCGGGAACTCTGTCGTATAGGATCTGCAGGCTGGCCTTCAGGGCAAGGTGTCTTGAGATCGCGACTGCAATCGCGCTGGTCCAATCCGCCCTGACGTCGTCCGTCTCGGTCAGGCTCTCGTCCACCACAAGCAAGCTCGTGAACTCCGTCGTGGGGGTCAGAGTCTGCAAGAGGTCAAGCGTCGCCCTAAGCCCTCCGAACGAGTCCTTTCCCGCAGGACTCTGGACCACGTCGTCCTGAACCGTGTACGTGAGTCCCAAGTCAGTCTTGAAGTGGCGGGCCTCGGCGTCCACCCACGCCCGGCCGGCGCCTCCCACCATTGCGTAGCGGTTCTGAATACCCGCGAACGTGTTTCGATCCCATCCAGCGCCGGCGAAGAGATAGTTGGAGTCGGTGACTTCTCTATCGTAGCGTGCCTTCAGGAAATAGTTCTCCGCAGTCTTCTCCGTTGGGGTGCTCCGGGTCACGATGAAGTCATCCACGGTGCCTGTGGCGGTGTGGACCGTCACCCCGGACTCCGCCCTCACCGCGCCTGCTGCCACCTGCAATAGCGCGTTCTCCCACCGATGTTCTGCCGTGTTCTTTAGCCCCAGAGTGCTAGATGTTGCATTTCCCGACGTCAGAACAAGCGTGAGTTCTGCAACGTCAGTCCATCCCAGTGGCGGGTCATCCTGGGCGGAGAGGTTTCCGGCTCCGATAGACAGGAAAAGGAGGGCGGAAGAGAGAGAGATCATCTGAATACGACTGTCGAACATGCGTGCTCCTGTTTTGGTTTTCACTTCCCACGAACCCCCTATCCCGGGTTGTGGGGAGGCTCAACCAATGCGCTGGGTGGTCACCCGTAACAGTCCTCGGCCCAGCCAAAGATTGGCTTGATGAGGCTAGTGAAGAAGGGCCTGGGAGAGGGGAAGCCGTGGACTCGGAGCCTGTCAACGAGAGTGAGACACCCGGGGTCATGGATTCGTGAGCGGGCTTCGGTGTCGGGGCCGCAGTCGGTGGATTGATCCAGACCTTGGTGGGGCGGAGCCGTGGCCACGAACTCGGGCTTGGCGTACTGGGGGATGCGTGAGCTGATTGCGTCGTTCCCGCACGGGGTGATCCTCGGCGAGGATCCTGGACGTCGTGCGTTCTGAGCAGAGGGATTGTCCTTCGTCGAGGAGGGTGGCAACGACCTCCGCAGGGGATCGGTCGACGAAGCGTGGGGAGGCGAGGGTCTCGCGGATCTCCTCGCGCTCGGATTCATCCCGCGCCCGGGCGGGCCGCTTGCTGGACTGCCGGTGCCCGGGAGTGGGCTTCTGACGCCGGTAGACGGTGGTGCGCGACCACCCAGTGCCCGGGAGGCCGAAGCGACGCCGACCTTGGGTGCAAGGGAGGCAGCGGCCATCACGTGAGCGCTGCTGATCGAGCCGTGGTGGCAAGTTACAACACCGTCTGACCACACAGCCCTCTGGGCCGGCCCGAGTGATAGGACCGAACACGGCGCGGGCGCTACCCTCTCGACATTGTTGTGCACACGATCAGGCCGGGTTGCGGCTCTGACTTGCCACACGGCAATTTAGAATCACTGCAGGTGCAGAAGAGCTGGATCACACCGCCCCGTCTCGCTCGTGCTCAAACACCAGCTGAACTACCCTCTCCCGAGCCTCGGGGAGTACTTCCTCACCTGGTTCATGACTCCCATCCATCTGAACTGATGGAGTATCCGGCAAGCGCGGCGCGGTGCACTTCAGGGGAGAGGATATGTCCCAGGAGAGGGGGGAGAGGGAAGCGACCGGAGGTCGTGGAGGGAAGGAGCTGCCGGAGCGATGGAGTGCAGGGCGGAAGACGGATGTAGTGCTGCGGCTGCTTCGCGGAGAAGATCTGGGGGAAGTGAGCCGCGAGCTTGAGGTCTCGCCGGTGGATCTGGAAGAGTGGCGGCGAGTGTTCTTGGAGAGAGGCCAGCAGGGGCTGAAGAGCCGGAGGGGTGATGGGGCGGAGCGGGAGCTGATGCGTACGCGGGCGAAGTTGGGTGAGATGACGATGCGGATGGAGCTGGGAGCTGAGGAAGCTCTTGAGGCGCGGAAGCGAGTGAGTTCGGGGACGGGACGACGCTACCCTCTGACGATGGTCTGCGAGGTGTGGCGGATGGCGCGTTCGACGGTCTACACGGTGCGGGCTCGAGGGCTGGGCTCTGAGGTTGGGGAGACCGGGAAGCGGGGTCCGAAGACGGAGCTGAGCGATGAGGCCTTGGTCGAGAAGATCCGCCAGGTGCTCCGGGAGAGCGACTTCCTGGGTGAGGGGCACAGGAAGGTGAGAGCCCGCCTGAGGCCGAAAGGGATCGGAGTGGGCAAGAACCGCGTGCTGAGGCTGATGCGGGAGAACGGGCTGTTGGCGCCGGTGCGCCGCGGGCACCCGCGAGGAGACCGGAGCCACAGCGGCCGGATCACGACCGATGCGCCCAACGAGCTGTGGGGCACCGATGCGACACGGTTCTACACGAAGGCGGACGGCTGGTGCTGGTTGTTCATGGCAGTCGATCACTGTGTCAGCGACGTCGTGGGATGGCATGTGGCCAAGAAGGGAGACCGCTGGGCGGCCCTCGAGCCGGTCCGCCAGGACGTGCGGACCCATATGGGGGGCTACGCGCCCAGGATCGCGCTCGGACTACGCCATGACTGGGGTCCGCAGTACACGGCCCGCCAGTTCCAGGCCGAGCTCCGATGGCTCGGGATCCGGTCGACCGCGGCCTATGTGGGGGAGCCGGAGTGCAACGGTGTCGCGGAGCGCTTCATCCGCACGCTCAAGGAGGAGTGCCTCTACCTCCACGACTTCGAGAGCCTCGAGGAAGCCAGACACGAGATCGGCCAGTTCGTCGAATCCTACAACCACGGATGGCTCTTAGAGCGGCACGCCTACCGGACCCCGGCCCAGGCCCGCGAGGAGCTCACCCGCAAGGCGGCATGATTAGGCCGCCCCCTTGTCCAAGAAATCGGAACCGGTTCACCCCCTCTCTCTGGACCCCAACTCTTCTTGCCAATCTACTGTCCAGATAAATCGGGGGCGGTAAATCAGGAAGCAGTCCTGCGAAGCGCTGAAGAGTTCCAGCAGAACTTGGACCGCTACATCGAGGAGCACAACACGGTGAGAACCCATTCATCGAGATGGCGCGTCGGAAGGACGTCGGCGCACACGTTGGCTGGACAATCTCCCCCTGGCCAAGCAAAAGACGCTCGGCGTAGCATAGCAATCGGACAGTTCTTGCAGATGAGGTGACCAAACGCGTTCCCTTGCCCATGGGATCGGGACAACCTCACTTGAACGCCTCACAGCGGAAAAGGCCAGCGAACGGAAGCGCATGAACTGGACTAGCTACGATTTAATCTGACATACAGTCTAAGTGGTGGTTCGGATTCTCTACCCTCACGGAGGTGGGGGAGTCAAAGGAGGAGAGAGGCCATGACGACGAGTCAGAAGGTGATACGGGCGAAGGTGGGATTGTTGGAGCTGGCGAAGCAGTTGGGCAACGTGAGCCAGGCGTGCAAGATGATGGGCTACAGCCGGGACAGCTTCTACCGGTTCAAGGAGCTGTATGAGAGGAGAGGCTGCGCTCGAGGAGATCAGCCGACGCAAGCCGATCGTGAAGAACCGAGTGGCGCCAGAGGTGGAAGAGGCGACGTGCGTGACGTCGGCGATCGAAGAGCCGGCGTGGGGCCAGCTGCGCACGTCGAACGAACTCAAGAAGCGAGGGATCAGCGTGTCGCCGGTCTGTACAGAGATGGTAATGACCTGACAGTCGGCCCTCGCCGGAGCTGCGTCTAGGCTGCCTTCTTGTTGGCGTCCTCCTTGTTGGCCTTTGCGGCCTTCCTGGCGTGGGTGAGACCGGCCTTGAAGACCTGATAGGGCGTACGGCCCTCCATGGCTCGGCCTCGGTGCGGTCGCTTGCGGTTGTAGGTCTCGAGGTAGGCCTCCAGGTCGGTCTGCATCTCCTCGACGGTCTCGTACCAGGTGGTGTGGCCCTTCACCCTCAAGTGCTCGTCGAGGAGCTTCGCGGTGGGATGGTCGATGAAGCCGTTGGACTGGGGCCTGCCCACCTTCGTCGTACGGTGCTCGATGTCCTCGAGCTGAAGGAAGAGCTCGTAGGGGTGACGGTCCGGACGGCCACAGAACTCGCGGCCGTTGTCACTGAGCACGGTCTTCACCCGGACCCGGTGCTCCTCGAAGAAGGGCAGCACGTCGTTGTGGATCACCTGCACCGCCGTGAGCGGGAGCTTGCTCGTGTAGAACCGGCCCCAGGCATAGCGGCTGAAGCAATCGAGCACGGTCTGCAGGTACACCTTTCCGACCCCCTTCAGCGTTCCGACAAAGAACGTGTCCACGGCCACGAGGTCGCCCGGATAGTGGACTTCGATGTGGCGCTCCCGGAACTCGGGACTGAAGCGCTCCAGCAGCGCGATCTGCTCGGCGGTCAGCTTCAGCTTCCGTTCCCTCGCCGTCTCTTCGAGCCTGAGCAGCCGTTCGTGCTTCGTCGTCAGGCCGTGACGATCCCACACCCCACGCACCCCCCCTGAGCTGACCTGGATCCCTCCCAGCAGCAACGCATCCGCGACCCGCTGGGCTCCCTGCGCCGGACACTCCAGGCTGTGTGCCAGGATCGCCGCCTCTACCTTCTCGCCCACTCGGTTCGGGTGCGGTCCCTTCGGCCCCGGAAGCTGGTCGATCAGTCCCTCGGCCCCGTAGAGCTGGAAGTTGCGACGGATCTCGTAGAACTGCTGACGGCTGTAACCCACGATGTGGCACGCCTTGCTCACGTTGCCGAGCTCCTGGGCCAGCTGTAGCAGACTCAGCTTGCGACGCGCTATCTTTTCCTTCTGGACGGTGGTCATCTTCTCTCCCGTGCTAAGTGAGTGACTTCGACATCTCTCAATTAGCTCCGGCGAGGGCGGTTGGCCACCGTCCTCTCTCGTGGCCGACTGTCAGGTCATTACCATCTCTGTACATCAGGAGCTTCCACATCAGGGCCGTAGCGCTCTCGACCGTCCGTGATGAAGCTCTTAAGAACCCACTCATAGACGACGTCCTGAGGCTGTCCGCAATCCGTGAACTAACCGGCCGATGACGAAGCGAACTCGTGAATTCAAGAGTGAGCAACGACCGTCCCAGTCCCGTTCCGAGGAGGAAGGGCCGGAAATCACTTGGTGCAATGCAGTGGTAACCGCCTCCGGGAAAGCAACATCGGCAGGTCTGGCACCCGCGATCGAGCTGCTGAAGTCCTACGTTCTGTCTAGTGCGGAACTCAGTCCTCTGCCCGATCCGATAGACTAGTCGAATCTGTAGTCGCTCATGTCACACGCCGGCTCGTATCCGATGTTCTGGTAGATGTGGTTCGACGTAGGATTCGACAGATCGGTGAACCGCATGCAGTAGTCGAGGCCATCATCTAGCAGCCCGTGGAAGAAGTGGGTTTCCAGAGCGTCGGGTGAAGGAGTGGGACCAGGGCCGAGGCGGGGGTGAGTGTGTGCCGATGTCGGATCTTGTAGCCTAAAGACCCGACCATTGGGCCGAACGGGCCGATCTGGCGGCAAAAGCGGCGAAGAATGGGTAAGACGGTGGTGCTGACGTGGCATGCGAGTGCGGCGCCCTGCAGGCCGCGGGGGGTGCCAAAGCCGAAACGCTTGCGCATCAGGAGCCCGAGGTTGAAGGCGGCAGCCTGAAGGAGCATCCGTTTTCGAATCTCCTCCTGCCCACGGACGTGGACGCGGCGGAGTCCTCCGGTCCCCAGCATGTGTGCGAACCCCCGCTCCAGCTTCTCGCCGCGCTGGCGCAGCAGCCGCTTTCCCCGGTTGCCGCGGATCCGCCGCCGGTTGGCGTAGGTCGGCTTCTGCGCGTCCCGGTTCCGCTTCCACTTCCGGCGGCCGCGGTCGGGCTCGCTCACGTAGCTCCGCTGCCCCCGGTCTCTCAGCTCCGTCATCGTCTGGTTCGAGTGGTAGCCCTTGTCGGCCACCACTTCCCTCGGCTCCACGCCCACCTCCGCCAGCTGCCGCTCCGCCTCGTCCAGCGTCACCGGCAGCGAGGCCGTGTCTCCGCCGTCCATCGTCTGAACCGTCGCCGCCACGACCGCGCCGGTCTCCATATCCGGGTCGACCGCCTGCTCGAACTTGTGCGCCAGGCGCGTCCTGCCGTCCTTCATCTTCGTGATCCGCGCCTCCGGGTCGTGCGGATGCGCCCACTCCTGGTTCGAGCCCTTCTTCGGACGCTTCCGGTCCAGCTTCGCGAGGTCTTCCCGCGCCGGCGTCTCGATCCCCGACGCCCGCGCCACCCCCTCCAGCCACTCCTCGTAGCCGGTCCCGTCGTCGCGCCGCACGATCGTGCGCATCGCCGCGTTCGCCTCCAGCGTCGTCGCGTCCACGCCCAGCGTCTTGCCGCTCAGAAGACCCGACGCCCGCAGCACCTCCAGCACCCGGGCGAACACCGCCTCGTGGGCCTCCAGGCTCAGCCGCTTCCGCGTCTTCGACAGGCTCGAATGCTCCGGCGGGTTGTTCGCCAGCCCGCAGCCCAGAAACTCACGCAGCGAAATCGAGTCCGCACACCGCCACGCAATCCCCCGCTCCGAGCCGATCCCTTCCAGATACCCCACCATCAGCATCCGGAAATACACCCCGGGCGCAATGCCCGGCCGGCCCCGCTTCTCCGCATAGAACTCCCGGCACGTCTCTTCCGCAAAGTCGTCGAAACCCTCCTCCTCAAGCAGCCTGTTCAGCGCACGGTAGAAGGGGTTGCCCAGCGCGCGGATCTCGCTGGCCGCCACGAATAACTCCTGCTGTCGCCCCTTGCGCCGCTTGCCTATCGCCATCGCCGTCCTCCCTCGCTCAGACCCCGGTTCACCTGGAATCTAACTCACTCATACAACGGCTACAGGAAGGACTTTTTCCACGGGCTGCTAGGAGTCGTTGGGTCAGCCGGGCCACGCACGCCGTGGCATAGCCACGCCGACGATGCTCCGGCGGCGTGTAGACAAGATTGACTCTGACTCCCCGATCGGTCCGGGCCGCCCAACCTGACATCGAGACCGGGCCTTCGTCCTGCCACAGAAAGACGCGTCCGTTCGCGATTCGTCCTCGGGTCGCCTCCTCCTGATCATGGTGATATTCCAGACCTGACTGCCTGATGAACGCCTCAGTCCAAGAGAGGACAAGCGGGAAGTCATCCTCCTGAGCAGCTCGGAGGACGCCGGGTGACGGTCGCTCCGGGTGCGTTACGCCACGTGCCTCGAAGACTCGCTGCTCGAGGCCAGGCCGCAGCTGTGTTCGCGCAAGCTTCGACCAATGCTCGGCGAACCGAGATACCGCCGTCTCCGGCCCGAGTACTGCCGGAAGAACGCCGTAAGCTTCCACAAGGTCCTGCGCCAGGCAGTGCAGTGCCGGGTCATTCCTTTGCGTGATGATCAACTTCCACGGAGGTGTTCGAAGCGCACAAGCCGCGACCTCCTTGCCGTCGTGAGCTACGACTGCGAGGTAGATGCCCTCGCCACGTTCGGCTTTCGAGGCAAGCGAGGTGGCAAGCCCCCGGATCAGTTCATTCTCGACCTCGGCGCGATCCAAAAATGGCCCAGCGCGGTCAAGGAATCCCTCAGGACTCGAGAATCTCTCAACCCGGATCCTGCATGAGGGGAGTAGCATAGGGAAGAAAAACACCGTCTAAGGCCTTAGGTTGAGGGCACTTCGTCCAAGAAGGTTCCTCGCCACAAAAGGCACCCAGACGGTGCGCAACCATCGTATCTGTTCTCGGCCCCATGTACAAGGTGAGGGCTCCCCGCTACGGATTCGTCACAGCGCCCGGGATCTGACCGATGGAGGCGGG
Organism: Longimicrobiales bacterium; assembly: GCA_965206975.1. Classification (GTDB taxonomy): domain Bacteria; phylum Gemmatimonadota; class Gemmatimonadetes; order Longimicrobiales; family Gaopeijiaceae; genus JAAXGI01. Next base: position 2,197,751 of record OZ242253.1, read on the forward strand.
CTGATTCTGGTCCGGTATCTGTGGGACGGCATGGGCCTGGGCTCCTGGATCGACCGTCGGAGCGAAGGGCTTGCCGGCTTCTTCCGTCCCAGCCTGATGGTCGAGGTGTGGGTCGTGCTTCTGCTCTACGGTGGCCGCGTGCTCGACGATTTGCCGCTCCTGGACCGGCGCGGCATTCGACGCCTGTTCGGCTGGACTCGCCTGCCCGATCCCACCACGTTCGGACGCTGGTTGCGCCGCGCAGGTGAGCCGCTCGTGCCCCTCCTCGACGAACTCCTGTGGCACATCGTGTGCCGGCGCTGGAGACTGGGGGGCGTGCCCCGGGCGCTGACCCTGACCCTCGACTCCACCGTCAGCGTGCGCTACGGACGCAAGCAAGTGGGCGCCGAGCGGGGCTACAACCCGCACAAGCCCGGTCGACCGTCGCACCATCCGCTTCTGGCCTTCGTTCAGGAGACGGGAGACTGTATGGGCATCCGTTGGCGCCCGGGCAACGCCCCCACCGCCGCGGGGGCCGAGGCGTGGATCACCGACTTGGTGGGGCGCCTGCGCTCCGTGGGGGTCGAGACCATCACCGTGCGTCTCGACAAGGGCTTCTTCAGCCGATCCATGGTACGGACCCTCGATGACCTCGAGGTCCGTTTCCTGCTCAAGCTCCCTGCCCACCGCTGGCTTGCCGACCACCACCAGCCCTGGCGTCGCTCTCGCAAGGGTGAGCACATCTTCCCCGGTCATGAGCTCTGGACCACCTCCGGCTGTCTGTGGGGCGTCCGTCTTCTCTCGCTCCACACACGGCGTCCGCTCCAAGGCCCAGACACCCTCGCGCTCGACACCTACGAAGTCCCACTAAGCGCTCACGTACTCACCAACATCGAAGGCATCCACGTCCTCACCGCCTGGCGCCGCTACAACCAGGGCGCTGTCGTCGAACAGAGGATCAAGGAACTCGGCCAGCTCGGAGCAGGGGCCACCGCCATCGATGACCTCGATGGCAACGCGCTCCTCTGGGCCCTCGGCGCCATCGCCTACCAGCTCCTCCACACACTCAGGACCACCGCCCTCTCCGGAGCCTGGCGCACAGCTCAACCCAACCGCCTCCGGCTCTGGCTCCTCCGCTTGCCCGCCAAGCTCACTCGCCACAGCCGCAAGCTCTACGTCCAGTTGCTCCGTGACGATCCCGCCAGACCCCATATCCTCCTCGCTCTCAGACGCCTCGCCTCCGGACTCCCGCCTCCTCTCCCAGCCTGACTACTCCCGCCCCGCATTCCTCCAGGCCCTCTCCCCTCCAGTCGTCCTCCCCGTCTGTCCAATACCGCCCCGCCCACTCAATACCACAGATCCGAGCCGCCTCTTTTCCCTCCGTCAGCCCCCCATATCCCCGCCAACTTCCCCTCCCCTCCCAGCCACACCCCTCAGTCCCCTATTTCTCCTCTCCCTGCAGGATCCGAGCTCAACCCTCATCTTCCAGACACATTGTTGGTTGGCCAGGCTAGGAGCTCATAGAGCCGATGGCGGGAGAACTGGAAAGCCTGATGATCGCTAGGATCACTCCGCCACAATCTCGCCCCTCCTCGCGAAGACGTGGATCGCCATCCGGTAGAGGATCGGGAACGATTCCGGGGCGGTCTGGCGCAACAACTGATCATGCGCCTCGTCGAACTCAGAAACAAGCTCGTCCGTCAGGGTCGGGCCGATCCTACGGCAGGCGCGTGTCCTCCCCCTCCACGAGTCGCGTGTGGATTCAATCGGCCCCTCGACCAGATGAAAGGCCCGGAGGTCGAAATGATCCTTCAACGAAGCAAATGTCGCCCCGGTAGTTTACGGAACTCCAGTCAGGATTGAACTCCAATACCACCTCCTTTGTTCGCCGGGCGATGGCGTCCTGGAAGGGCAACCAGGAAAAGTGCCGCGCGCCGCGCTCGGTGGACGCCGGAGAGGTCGGGCGCCGGCTTCCTCCGGTCGACAGACAGACCGCACTCGGCCCTTGGCCGGCTCGCGGGTACGCCTCGACCACGCGAAATCCGGGCGTTATCGTCAGGTGGCGTCCAAGCCCGGACCGACGAGGGGAGGTCCTCCCGAATTCGTACGGGCCGGAGGCGGAGGAGCGCGAGCCGGTAGCTCAGTTGGTAGAGCAACGGACTTTTAATCCGTAGGTCCTGGGTTCGATCCCCAGCCGGCTCATTTTTAAGTCTTTATCTCGGATCCTGCAGGGAGAGGAGAAATAGGGGACTGAGGGGTGTGGCTGGGAGGGGAGGGGAAGTTGGCGGGGATATGGGGGGCTGACGGAGGGAAAAGAGGCGGCTCGGATCTGTGGTATTGAGTGGGCGGGGCGGTATTGGACAGACGGGGAGGACGACTGGAGGGGAGAGGGCCTGGAGGAATGCGGGGCGGGAGTAGTCAGGCTGGGAGAGGAGGCGGGAGTCCGGAGGCGAGGCGTCTGAGAGCGAGGAGGATATGGGGTCTGGCGGGATCGTCACGGAGCAACTGGACGTAGAGCTTGCGGCTGTGGCGAGTGAGCTTGGCGGGCAAGCGGAGGAGCCAGAGCCGGAGGCGGTTGGGTTGAGCTGTGCGCCAGGCTCCGGAGAGGGCGGTGGTCCTGAGTGTGTGGAGGAGCTGGTAGGCGATGGCGCCGAGGGCCCAGAGGAGCGCGTTGCCATCGAGGTCATCGATGGCGGTGGCCCCTGCTCCGAGCTGGCCGAGTTCCTTGATCCTCTGTTCGACGACAGCGCCCTGGTTGTAGCGGCGCCAGGCGGTGAGGACGTGGATGCCTTCGATGTTGGTGAGTACGTGAGCGCTTAGTGGGACTTCGTAGGTGTCGAGCGCGAGGGTGTCTGGGCCTTGGAGCGGACGCCGTGTGTGGAGCGAGAGAAGACGGACGCCCCACAGACAGCCGGAGGTGGTCCAGAGCTCATGACCGGGGAAGATGTGCTCACCCTTGCGAGAGCGACGCCAGGGCTGGTGATGGTCGGCAAGCCAGCGGTGGGCAGGGAGCTTGAGCAGGAAACGGACCTCGAGGTCATCGAGGGTCCGTACCATGGATCGGCTGAAGAAGCCCTTGTCGAGACGCACGGTGATGGTCTCGACCCCCACGGAGCGCAGGCGCCCCACCAAGTCGGTGATCCACGCCTCGGCCCCCGCGGCGGTGGGGGCGTTGCCCGGGCGCCAACGGATGCCCATACAGTCTCCCGTCTCCTGAACGAAGGCCAGAAGCGGATGGTGCGACGGTCGACCGGGCTTGTGCGGATTGTAGCCCCGCTCGGCGCCCACTTGCTTGCGTCCGTAGCGCACGCTGACGGTGGAGTCGAGGGTCAGGGTCAGCGCCCGGGGCACGCCCCCCAGTCTCCAGCGCCGGCACACGATGTGCCACAGGAGTTCGTCGAGGAGGGGCACGAGCGGCTCACCTGCGCGGCGCAACCAGCGTCCGAACGTGGTGGGATCGGGCAGGCGAGTCCAGCCGAACAGGCGTCGAATGCCGCGCCGGTCCAGGAGCGGCAAATCGTCGAGCACGCGGCCACCGTAGAGCAGAAGCACGACCCACACCTCGACCATCAGGCTGGGACGGAAGAAGCCGGCAAGCCCTTCGCTCCGACGGTCGATCCAGGAGCCCAGGCCCATGCCGTCCCACAGATACCGGACCAGAATCAGCCCGCCTCCATCGGTCAGATCCCGGGCGCTGTGACGAATCCGTAGCGGGGAGCCCTCACCTTGTACATGGGGCCGAGAACAGATACGATGGTTGCGCACCGTCTGGGTGCCTTTTGTGGCGAGGAACCTTCTTGGAGGAAGTGCCCTCAACCTAAGGCCTTAGACGGTGTTTTTCTTCCCTATGCTACTCCCCTCATGCAGGATCCGGGTTGATATATCAGTCGCCTAGGTCTGATCGATCTTCGTGGTCCGGCGAAGATGTCTTGTCCGTGCAGACATAGTGCATGAGGGATTGAGACCGAATGCCATGGCGGTTCTCCTTCATGGTCTGGATGTTGATGATGGGTAAAGAACGGCCAGGGATCGGGTTCTTTCTCCCCCGCTCCCTGCCGTTCACTTCTCTCAAGCCCTCCTCCCACTCCATTCCGCCGGCCTGAGTCGCTGGGGGGCGAGCGAGAATTTCCGGGAGCGGCGACTGGCGGAGGACGCACTCGAGCGGCGTTTCCGTGGTGAAGCCGGCGGACCGGCGGACCGGCAGCAGGGTGTCCCGATCGGGACAGCGCATGGTGCGGTCGCCCTCGATGACCTCCCGGACGGGCTTCGGAGCCAGGCCGATCTCGGCGAACAGCTCGCCACCGGTCGGCATGTCGGAAGTGAAGTCGTGATCGAACATGGCTGTGGTCTCCTGTGTCATTTGCCCTGCCCGGCGCACGCTTGGTTCTTGCTCCACGGGAAAGCGGTTGCGATAGTCGTGCCATGGAGACGAGCGGATTCATCCGGCGCCGCGGTTTCTGGCTGCTCGCGCTGCTGTGGCTGCCGGCCGGTGTCATGGCGACCGCAGTGGTCCGCTTCGGACCGGGGACGGGATCGGTGCCGCCCGGCATGTGGGTGATGGTAATGCTGATGTCGGCGGGATCGCTGGTGTTCGTCGCGCCCTGCGGCCTGCCACTGGCGCTGGGTTGCCGGCGGCTCTGGCGTCTGGGTTACCGCCGCAGCGCCTGGTCGGCGGGCACTGGGCTCGGTACGGTCACGGTGGCGGCGTCGCTGTTCGCGGGGCTGCTCGGGCCGCTGGCGATCGCGGTCTATGCGGCTGTGATCAGCCTACCGGTGTGGATCGCCTGGTTGTTGTTGGCGCGCCGGAGTTGATAGCCGACGACGGCTGACCAGCAGCGCAGGAGGGCACGGCTCACGATCGATTGGGCCGGAGCGCCCGGTCACCGTTTCAACCAGGAAACTCCCACGAGAACGATCTAACGAGTGAGTTTGTAGCCCAGGCACTGCAAGCCGATCTCGACGCCCGGTTTTTCCACTACGACACTCAACGGCCAGACTTCGGATACCGAAACCAGGGACGAAGGCCGATCGAAACCATCGATTCGTTCGTTAGCCAAGAAGCGCAAGAGGACACATCATCCAGTCCCGAAGGCATTCACGCAGCCTGCCTCGCCTACCCATCCCAATCCGGCCACGAGATTTGGACGCGGATTCCCTCGGGATCCCTGAGCGACACGTTGTCGCTACCGACCCGGAGGTCGTTATCGAGCCCAGCCTCCCGGATGGCCGTGGCCACACGATCGGGCTCGAAGTCCTCCACCCCGACACAGAAGTGATCGATATCGCCGGCCGGTTCGCGCTGCGGCACGCTCAGTAAAGATAGCCCGTCCGCTAAATCCAAGGCGTAGGGTCGTCCCGGGACTTCCCTCTCCGGAGGTAAGCTGAAGAGCTGTCGGTAGAAGTCCACGGAACGGTCCAAATCCGAGTTTTGAAGATTGACGTGGTTGATGTTGATTCCCCTCAGGACACCTTCCTGTCGGGGAACTGCCCGATTGGGCCCGCTCGGTCGCCGGCCATTCACCATTCCGACGGGGACCATTCCAAAAGTGAGGGCCTTGACTAGTTCCCTCCGGCTCATGCTGCCGCGTTCATAGTCGCGTAGGAGTGCCTCGATAACTCGAGTCATGGGATCCTCTCTCCTTGTGGCTTGGTCATGTGGTTCTACTCACGGCGCCCTTCGGCCTCTACTTTTCCAAACTCGACTCGGTCGCCAGGATAGGGACAGTTCTGACTGTAGTGTCGCAGGAGTCGGCCACGATCACGCACTGCCATGAGGAACGGGAGCTACGCCCAACTGCGAAGACGAGGAAAAGATGAGATGCACAGAAGGGGGCAGCAAGCAAAACGACCAGTGCTCTTCCACGAGCAGGCCCCTTCGCTGACCCGGAGTGAGCAGGGTGACTCGCCCCAGGCCCCGACCATTGCTGCACATCCGGAAATAGCGAAGGCAGTGGAGTCTGCGCCGTCGCCGTTCCTCTTCTTCCCTCTTTAGCGCCGGTCGAACGTTAACAGGTGTCGGATACCGGACACCCATTCCCAAGGAGCACAAATGCGTACCGTCCTGGTCATCGTTGTCGGCTTGCTCACGGTAGGATCTGCGGAAGCGTCGGCTCGCCAAGTTGTGGTTCGCCAAGAGGCCCCGACCGACCGCGCAGTGGGCTTTTCGCTCTCCGAGCTCCAAGCAGACTTCCGGGAGATGGACGCGGAGGGGCTCTCCACGCTCCGTCTTCTAGAAGGCGGGACATACAACGTAAACATCCGTCGCATCCGAGGCGGGGAAACGGCCCTCATACACCCGGTGACAGCAGATGTCTGGGTAGTGCAAGAGGGATCCGGGACTCTGGTGACGGGAGGAAGCCTTGTCGACGAGAATGGCGCGGCGGTATCGGGACAACGTGGGGCTGCGATTCGCGGAGGTGTGACTCGTGTGATCAGGCCGGGAGATGTTGTGTTTGTCCCGGCCGGGGTACCCCACGGGATCCGTGACACTGACGGGATCACTTGGCTCAATATCCGTTTCGACACCAGGTAGCTCGACGTCCGCTTGGTCTACGGCGCCCGGAGGAGCGTGCTCGGTCGTAAGCCCGCCGGGATGTCGCCGCCGGTGTGTAGCGCCAAACCGCTTCAAACGACACCAAGACGGCTATGAGGCTGCGCGGGTCCAAAAAGAGTACAGTAAGTAACTCATGAGGAAGAAGTTCGAGCATTGGACCCAGTCCTCCCCATGAAGCGGAGAGTCGGGAGAGGGCCTTAGCCGTAGAGCTGTGAAGCAGAGGGTAGGCAGCGCGGTAGCACTGAGATGGGCGTCGCCTCAATTCCTCGGCCCTGGATATGGCGCCGTGTTTGCCGCGGGCACACCGGGTCCGCCAGCAACCGAGAATCCCCACCGCCTAACCGAAATTCGTTGCCTGTGTGACCCATTGCCGCAGAACGAGAGCGCAGTCGGGCTGATGTGCTACGACCACATTCGAACCATTGCGCATGACCTACCGGCCAGCCTAGGTCAGTGGAGAACGTGAACGCGATCGACTGCCGTGACAACGACGAGTTGCTCGTCGGCGAGCTGGGACACTGGAGGGTGCAGCGGGGTCACTTCGCAGCCCTAAATCGGGCCGGGCGATCGCTTAGGGTCGTACTCGATCGTACCTTTGGAGCTTGCGAGGGAACGGCTCCCCTCCGTAAATGTTGCCCTCGCGATCCACGGCAACGAACTCCGCTCCGTTGCCCGGGATGACGTGAGGATTCGCCCACGGGAAGCGAATGAACTCCTTCACCCAACCCGTCTCGACTTCGCCAATCCGAATCCCTATTTCCCACCCGGGGTTCTGCACATTGTCGGACTCGGAGTCTGCCACGTAAATCCCCCCCTGGTCGTCAAAGGCAATTCCGCTCGGGCGCCCGAACTGGGTCCATGTGGCGGCATGATTTCCCTGTTGGTCGAAGATCTGGATCCGGCTGTTGCTCCGATCTCCCACGAAGATCCGACCGTCCATATCGATAGCGATTGCGTGCAGGGCACGGAACTGCCCCGGGGCGTAGCCAGTCTCTCCCCAGGACATGAGGAACTCGCCGCGGCTGTTGTACTTCATCACACGGTTGTTGCCGTCTTCGTTGTGGCCATCTGCGATGAACACATCTCCGTTCGCCGCAACTGCCACATCGCTCGGGGAGGTGAAGTGGTTCGGACCATCCCCCTGCTCTCCGGGTGTGCCGAGGGTCATGAGCACCTCGCCCACCGGGCTGAACTTGATGACCTGGTGGCCCCGCTGGTCACCTGCGGGGATGTTGCTGTCGCTCACGGCGTCGGTCACCCAGACGTTGCCGTCTGAGTCGACGTCGATTCCATGAGGCCAGATGAATAGTCCGCTGCCGAAGGCCTGGACCAGGTTTCCGTCAGGATCGAACTTCGAGACAGGAGGCAGGTCCGAGTCAAGGCACTCGGTTCCGAACCGCTCAGCCCCGGCATCGCAGCGTATCACGGCCCAGATGTGCCGTCCGTCAGGGTCGACCGTCACCTTGCCGACCGCTCCCATTTCCCTGCCGTCGGGCAGCTTCGCCCAGCCGTCGATGATCGAGTACGGGTTCGACGAGTTCTGCGAAGCGGCATGCTGCGGCGCCGCCAACGAGGCGAGGATCAGTAACGCGGCTACGGATACGATTGGCTTGCAAACCGACATGGGCCACCTCGATGCACTCTGAACGGGTCCACACTCTGGCTGTCCGTACCGTACGGGTGCCGAGTTCAACGGGCAAGGCATCAAACGGAGGTGGCACGCGGCCCTGATCTGCCGGGCGGGACCCTCTGGCATGCCTCGTCCAGTCGTGACCTTCGAGACGTTTCTCCTCTCGACGTGCAGATCGCGCAGCCTCTCGGACATTGATCCGAACCCAGCGAACAAGCTCTGGTTCATGGACTTCGCGAATGAGCACATCGGTCGGCTCGATGCTCAGACCGGGTAAACCACGCTCTATGAGACGTCAACGTCGATTCGCACCCGCACCGCCGAAGCTCGATTCCAAGCACCGCGTCCGGTATGCGGGATTCGGCGCCAGCGTGGGCAGAGTGTTTGACCCTCAATCCGACGAATTCCAGGAGTGGGTTCCTCCGACGCCTCGCGCCAAGGTGCACGTTACGCACCTGGATCGGTTTGGCGATCCTCCGACCGGGTCCATGTACTGCGACCGGGCCGACCGGCTCGTTTTCGAGACGGAAGAGGTTAGCGAGTATCTCTCGCCCGAGTTGGGCGTTAATGTCTGGCGAGCATTCTTGGAGGACTCATCGATGCCAGTCACGTGATGGATGGAGAGCAGTCAGAGATCCTCGCTGATCTCCCTTCAGGCGCCGGATGACCGTCAGCGGTATTCGAGATCCCTCCTCGCATTGTCCTCATCCATGAGAGGGAGGCAGACCATGAGTTTGCGCTGGCTGGTTCCAGTCACCGTTCTGGCTTTCTTGTTGGTGCCGACTGCCGGGAGTGCGCAGGAGGCAGAGCTAGCGGGCATGATCGACCTGCACGTGCACGCCGCGCCCGACAGTCGCGGTCCCCGCTCGGTCAATGGGTTCGAGGCAGCGCAGATGGCCCGGCGTCACGGCATGAGGGCGTTCGTCATCAAGAACCACTACACGGAGACCGCTTCGCAGGCGTATCTGGTCTCGCAGATCGTGCCGGGCATCGAAGTATATGGAGGCATCGTGCTGAACCGCGCCGTGGGCGGCATCAACCCGATCGCGGTGGAGAGCATGGCCTCTACGACTGGGCGCTTGGGCCGCATGGTCTGGCTGCCAACCTTCAACTCCGAGCACAATTCTCCGGATTCGGACAACGTGCCGATCACCCGGAACGGAGAGCTACTTCCCGACGTGATCGAGCTGTTCGAGGTGATGCGGGAATACGATCTCGGGTTGGCCACGGGGCACGTCAGCCCTGAAGAGGCGTTGCTGGCGATCCGGGAGGCGAAGGCCGCCGGGATCGAACGGATCGTTGTGACGCATCCGGCCTCCGGGCTTGTGGGAATGTCCATTGAGATGCAGAGAGAAGCGGCGGACCTGGGGGCGTTGCTCGAGTATACGGTTTCCGCTGCACTGAGCCCGGGGTCCTTCGAAGAGTTCACGCGCCAGATTCGCGACGTGGGTCTGGAAAACATCGTGCTGACGACCGACTACGGCCAGGTCGGCAATCCAATGCCCGCGGATGGGCTGAGAGCGGTCCTGCCTCGCCTCCGGGCCGCAGGATTCAGCCAGGCCGAGATCGATACGATGACACGGCACAACCCTGCGCGGTTGCTCGGTCTCAATTGATCGGGACAACGCGCGACCGCCCGGCCCCGAGGGTCTCGGGGCCGGGCAGGAGTATCCATGTCAAGGGGATGCTCTGTTCGCGGCCGCCGTGCGGTTAACGCCGCGCGTAACCACCTCAGCCATAATAGGATAGCGATCCCTGCTTCTGCACATAACAACCGGGGCCATATGTGCGTCCGATCGCAACTACCAGCTCTACGGGGCCGAGGGGCTGATCGACCAGCTACCGGGACCGAAGGGACCGCACCCGAACCGAGTGGGCGAGAAGGTCGAGGCGGCGATCCTGGCACACAGCCTGGAGTGTCCGGCACAGGGGAGGGCTTGTAGCTATTTCCATACCTGCAGCTAATCTTCGATCTTCAGTTTTCTGCGCGAGTAGGTCGTCATGATGATCCCATCACGGATCAACCCATGAGGTTTACTATGTCCACGGCTCCAGCGAGCGTGGGGTTTGCGCGCCTACTTCTCCCCTGCTTGATCTTCGCCACAGGGGCGCAGGCCCAGGGCTACGAGGTGATTGGACGTGTTACCGACATCGACGGTGGCCCCATTTCCGGAGCTACCGTCAGCGTCGAGCAGGGGGGTTTGGTCACCACGACGGATAGCCAGGGAGATTTCAGACTCCCAAGCCTTCCCCCTGGCACGTACGAAGTACTCGTGACCTCGATCGGCTACCAAACCCGCGTCCAGCGGCATGAGGTGGGGGGGGAGGCCGGCGATGACCTTCTAGTCCAGTTACAGTCGGACGCGATCGCGCTCGCCGAAGTGCTCGTGAGCGCCACCCGCCTGCCCGGCGCGGCCCACCCAGCACCGGACCTGCTGGGAACGTTGGTACTTGCCGGGACCAAGAGTACGGTCATCCAGCTCGCGGATCTCCCCGCGAATTTAGCCGAAAAGACCGGTCGGCAGGTCTTCTCGAGAGTCGCCGGAGCCTTCGTGTACGACATGGACGGATCCGGCAATCAGATGAATGTCTCCACGCGGGGCCTGGATCCCCACCGTTCCTGGGAGCTGAACGTTCGTCAGGACGGTGTCCTCCTCAACTCCGACATGTACGGATATCCGGCCAGCCACTATAGCCCACCGATGGAGGCCATCGAGTCTATTGAGATGGTCAGGGGCACAGCCGCTCTGCAGTACGGTTCACAGTTCGGGGGGCTCGTGAATTACGTGACTAAGGGTCCAGAGCCAGGCGAATCCCTGGGCGTCCAGAGCATCAGCACGTTGGGCTCATTCGGCCTCCGCAGTACCTACAATGCAGTGGGAGGAACGGCAGGTCCGTTAACCTTCTACGCGTACATGAATGAGCGGGTATCCGACGGATACCGTGACGCGGCTCGCTCCGAATACTCGGCTCAGTACCTCGCGGCCACCGTCGAACTGTCTCCGACTCTGCAGCTCAGGGGACAGGTGGGTCACTCGACCTATGTCTATCAGCTCCCGGGGCCTTTGAGCGACGCCATGTTCGCTGAGGACCCTACCCAGGCCAACCGCTCGCGAAACTACTACAACCCTGATATCACGGTCCCCGCGCTTTCGCTGGATTGGGAGGGTCAGGACGGTACGCAGCTCACCGCACGCCTCTCAGCGGTTTTAGGACCACGCGGCAGTGTCCAGTTCATTGGATTGGCCGACAGGTCCGATGTGGCCGATTCCGAGACAGGCCGGTTCGGCCGCCGCCAGGTCGATATTGATCGGTACAACAGCCACACCGCGGAACTCAGGTTCGTCCGACCTTGGCGTTGGGGCGGCTTGGATCACACACTGTCTTTGGGGGCCACGGCCTCGAACAATGACATGCATCGCAGACAGCAGGGAGCCGGCACTACGGGTAGCGACTACGATCTGAGCGTCACCAACGGTGGATTCGCCCGGGATGTCCATTATCCCGGATCCTGCAGGGAGAGGGAGAAATAGGGGACTGAGGGGTGTGTCTGGGCCGGGGAGCGGGAGTTGACTTGGAAGGGGTGCTGACGGGGGGAGATGAGGCGGCTCGGATGTGTGGTTTCGAGGGGGCGGGGCGGTATTGGACGGACGGGGAGCAAGGCCGGGGGGGCCTGGAGGAGGGGGCGAGGGGGGAGTCGTCAGGCTGGGGATGGAGGCGGGAGTCCGGAGGCGAGGCGTCTGAGAGCGAGGAGGATATGGGGTCTGGCGGGATCGTCACGGAGCAACTGGACGTAGAGCTTGCGGCTGTGGCGAGTGAGCTTGGCGGGCAAGCGGAGGAGCCAGAGCCGGAGGCGGTTGGGTTGAGCTGTGCGCCAGGCTCCGGAGAGGGCGGTGGTCCTGAGTGTGTGGAGGAGCTGGTAGGCGATGGCGCCGAGGGCCCAGAGGAGCGCGTTGCCATCGAGGTCATCGATGGCGGTGGCCCCTGCTCCGAGCTGGCCGAGTTCCTTGATCCTCTGTTCGACGACAGCGCCCTGGTTGTAGCGGCGCCAGGCGGTGAGGACGTGGATGCCTTCGATGTTGGTGAGTACGTGAGCGCTTAGTGGGACTTCGTAGGTGTCGAGCGCGAGGGTGTCTGGGCCTTGGAGCGGACGCCGTGTGTGGAGCGAGAGAAGACGGACGCCCCACAGACAGCCGGAGGTGGTCCAGAGCTCATGACCGGGGAAGATGTGCTCACCCTTGCGAGAGCGACGCCAGGGCTGGTGGTGGTCGGCAAGCCAGCGGTGGGCAGGGAGCTTGAGCAGGAAACGGACCTCGAGGTCATCGAGGGTCCGTACCATGGATCGGCTGAAGAAGCCCTTGTCGAGACGCACGGTGATGGTCTCGACCCCCACGGAGCGCAGGCGCCCCACCAAGTCGGTGATCCACGCCTCGGCCCCCGCGGCGGTGGGGGCGTTGCCCGGGCGCCAACGGATGCCCATACAGTCTCCCGTCTCCTGAACGAAGGCCAGAAGCGGATGGTGCGACGGTCGACCGGGCTTGTGCGGGTTGTAGCCCCGCTCGGCGCCCACTTGCTTGCGTCCGTAGCGCACGCTGACGGTGGAGTCGAGGGTCAGGGTCAGCGCCCGGGGCACGCCCCCCAGTCTCCAGCGCCGGCACACGATGTGCCACAGGAGTTCGTCGAGGAGGGGCACGAGCGGCTCACCTGCGCGGCGCAACCAGCGTCCGAACGTGGTGGGATCGGGCAGGCGAGTCCAGCCGAACAGGCGTCGAATGCCGCGCCGGTCCAGGAGCGGCAAATCGTCGAGCACGCGGCCACCGTAGAGCAGAAGCACGACCCACACCTCGACCATCAGGCTGGGACGGAAGAAGCCGGCAAGCCCTTCGCTCCGACGGTCGATCCAGGAGCCCAGGCCCATGCCGTCCCACAGATACCGGACCAGAATCAGCCCGCCTCCATCGGTCAGATCCCGGGCGCTGTGACGAATCCGTAGCGGGGAGCCCTCACCTTGTACATGGGGCCGAGAACAGATACGATGGTTGCGCACCGTCTGGGTGCCTTTTGTGGCGAGGAACCTTCTTGGACGAAGTGCCCTCAACCTAAGGCCTTAGACGGTGTTTTTCTTCCCTATGCTACTCCCCTCATGCAGGATCCGAGATTATAAGACGGCGAACGGAGCCGTCTACCTAGAAAACCTGTTCAGACTCGGCTCAAGATGGTCCATCGTTCCGGGGGCACGGGTTGAGCTCGGTCGCACGAGACTGGTGGGGCAGCTGGCTTACTATGATCCTGCTGACACCCCGAGGCGAATCGACCACGAGTACCCCCTCTTCGGGATCCGGACCTCGTACCGTCCCTCGGTCTGGACCGAGTTCTACGGTGGATGGAGTCAGGCCTACCGCCCTCAGATCATGAAGGATGTGCTCCCCGCGAACGAGCTTGAGCGGACCGATCCCAATCTCGACGATTCCAGGGGCTGGACACTTGAGGCAGGGATTCGCGGGTCGATCGGGTCGCGCCTGATCTACGACGTGAACCTGTTCGAGCTTCGGGCGAACGACCGTTTCGGAACCGTCCTCAGGACCGACCCCGACGGATCCTCATATCTCTTTCGGACGACGGTGGGCTCCAGTCGAACGCGGGGCGTCGAGGCCTCCCTCGAGGTGCTCCTCCTCCAAGCCGGTGGTGTTTCTTTCCGAGCCCACACGGCCACCTCGTACTTCGACGGACAGTACTTAAGCGGAACGGTGGCCTTTGGAGGTGAGAACCTGAACATAACTGGCAACCGGATCGAAAGCGTACCCGAGTGGATCAGCCGGTCTGGCCTCGCAATCGATCGGGAACGTTTCTCGGCCAACCTTCTCGTCAGCTACGTGAGCGACTCGTTTGCGGACCCGCTCAATACCGTTGACCCGCCTCCGAACGGCGCGGTTGGAGTCGTGCCCGCCTACACCGTGGTGGACTTGAACGCGGCTCTACAGGCGACCGAGTGGCTGCGACTTCGCGTGGGCGCTAACAACCTGTTTGATGAGCAGTACTTCACCAAGCGGCCCGAGTTCTATCCGGGTCCTGGCATATGGCCCAGCGACGGCCGTGGATTGCAGTTCTCGATCGAGCTTCAGAGGTGACACGCTCGAGCCGCGCTTTTCCTCATTCCGAGCTGACAGAGGCGATCGAGATGAACTCTTGCAGATCCTAGCTCTCGCACTCTCTAAAGTCTTTTCCTTCGGACACACCATGATCAAGGCCCAATGTGAGGAGGATGTCTCCTGCTGCCTTGAGACACCAAGAGAGCCGGGGTACTAGGAGCGGTCTCCCCCCCGGCTGTTGATCGCCCAGGCGAAGAGCGGGCCTCCCCCCCACCGGCGGGCCCGGTTTACATTGTTGCCGCCCCGCTAGCCTTCGACCCACTTTGTCAGCGCTTCGCGGAAGGCAGCTCCGCCGCCTTTCGTCCAGCGACCGTCACGAACCGCCACCCCCGATGCTCACACAGACTCCCGCGCGCAGACTCTCTCCGGGCTACAGTTCCGAGTGGAGGTACCGGCACTCCACGCCGGAGCGCGGGCGCCGCCTGCGTCGCACCCGCGCGGGCGCGCTCACAGGGTTCGTCGCGTCCCTTGCCGTGGCGGGATGCGGGAGCTCCACGGCGCCTGCACCCCCCTCACTCTCCGGCACCTACGCCTTCGAGGTGAATGTCTCCGAGACGCGCGAGGGGCTCCGATGCGACGTCTCCGGTACGGTCGAGTTCATGCAGGAGGGGGAGCTCTTCTCCGGGAGGGGGGACAACCACGTGGCGTGCAGCGGGCTCGGGAGCAACTTCACTCGCGAGGAGATGCCGCTCATTGACGGTGAATTCCGAGGAAGGTCAGTAGAGGTCGAGTTCGCGATCCTGCAGGCACCGTGCGAAGCACGCGGGACCGCATCGGGCGATCCCGTGCAGATGCTTTCGGGCACCGTGCGCTGTAACTTCGCGATCGACGACAGGATCTTCCGGCTGGATGGAAGGTGGGAGGCGGTCGCCTCAGCTCAGCCGGCCACGTAGCTGGCCGGCGGCTCCGCGCGCTTCTTCCCGCAGAGCCCGGACGCCGTTCAAGCTGCCGCCTCTCCGCGTCGGCCACTCCCCTTGGGGATCGCGCCCCGGGGATCTCCTCCGGATCCGCTTCCAACCGCCCGGAGAACCGTCCCATGCGGGGGGGGAAAGGATTCATCCCGAGACTGACCCGGTGAGACCGAACCGGGGATAGCCGGGCGCGCCTGCGAGCACTGGGACCTCACGCAGACGGTGCCGTCCGGTCGCCGCAGGGCCTCGCAGCGGCGTTGAGCCGGATGATCTCGGACGGACGCACCTGAGCGAGTATCTTTCCGCCGGCCCTCCCGCCTGGGGGAGAGCCGCCGAACCGGAGGCACATCGTGACCAGCTCGTTCGCCCACCCGCTGCATCTCCAAGTCCCGCCGCCGGGACGTTCCCTCACGCGGCGCCGATTCCTCCGGTTCGGACGCGACTTCACGGCTCTGGCAGCCGCGGGAACGCTTCCTGCCTGGCGCTTCACTCCGCAGGTGCGCTTCCAAGGGAACCCCTTCACACTCGGCGTCGCCTCGGGGGATCCGACACGCTCCGGTGCCGTGCTCTGGACCCGGCTCGATCCGAGAGAACTCGCGATCGCGGACGCCGGGTCCGGAGAGGTCCCGGTGCGATGGGAGGTAGCGGCCGACGACGCCTTCCGGCGCGTCGTGCGGACGGGTGAGAGCCGCGCGCTCCCGGAGCTCGGACACTCCGTCCACGTGGAGGTGGACGGGCTGGAGCCGGGGCGCTGGTACTGGTACCGCTTCGACACGGGCGGGCTGGAGAGCCCGAGCGGGAGGCTGAAGACCGCACCCGCGCCCGGCGACATTCCGGAGAGCCTGCGCTTCGCATTCGCCTCCTGCCAGCACTTTGAGCATGGCTACTACACCGCGTATCGCCACATGGCAGAGGAGGCACCGGAGCTGATCCTTCACCTCGGCGACTACATCTACGAGAGCCGTTTGGGGGACTTCGTCCGCGACGCCGGCGCCGCCGAGGTGCTCACGCTCGCCGACTACCGGAACCGGTATGCACTCTACCGGTCGGATCCCGACCTGCAGGCCGCCCACGCGGCGTGTGCATGGGTCGTCACCTGGGACGACCACGAAGTCGACAACAACTACGCCGGCGCGGTCCCCGAGGACGCCCAGGGAAGACATGAGTTCCTGATGCGGCGGGCGGCCGCCTATCAGGCGTACTACGAGTTCATGCCCCTCAGGCGGTCATCCCTCCCCACGGGCCCGAACATGCAGCTCTTCCGGCGCCTCGACTTCGGCGACCTCGCCACATTCCACGTCCTCGACACGCGGCAGTACCGCTCTGATCAGGCATGCGGCGACGGGCGCGGCCCCCGCTGCTGGCCCGCCTTCTCCCCGGAGCGCACGCTCCTCGGGGTGGAGCAGGAAGCGTGGCTCTACGACGGGCTCACCTCCGCCCCGGCGCGCTGGAACTTCCTGGCGCAGCAGGTCCGGATGGCACAGGTCGCGATCCCGCCCCAGGGAAGCGGGACCACGGAGGAGAGCTTCTCACTCGACATGTGGGATGGATACCCGGCCGAGCGCGAGCGCCTCCTCGCCTTCCTCTCGAGGGAGGAGGTCCCGAACCCGGTGGTGCTGACGGGAGACATCCATTCGCACTGGGCCGCTGACCTGAAACGCAACTTCAGCGACCCCGCCTCCGACACGGTCGGGGTCGAGCTCGTGGGCTCCTCGATCACCACGGGGAGGGACGGAGCCGATGTCCGGGACTCCACGGCGGAACTCCTCGCCGCCAATCCCCACGTTCGACTCTTCAACGGGCAGCGCGGCTATGTGAGCGTCACCCTCGAGCCAAACCGGTGCCGAAGCGACTTCCGGGTCGTCCCCTATGTGACGCGGCCCGGCGCCCCGCTCCGGACGCGCGCCTCCTTCGTCGTGGAGGACGCTCGCGGCGGCCTCGAGAGGGCCTGACTCGCCGTCCCGCTCGGAGCGCTCGCGGAATCTGGAGGTGACGGGCTGGCGGCCCGGACTCGCCGGAGAGGGGTGCCCGGAGCCGGCCGGTCCGTCGACACCATCGGTGTTGAAGCGATCCCGGATTCCGCTTACGTTCCCGTCCGCATCGCTGGCGAGAGGAAGGAGGTATGACCGGACAATGAGACGACAGCTAGAGGGCGCCTGGTTCCTGGCGATCTTCGCCACGTTCCTGTCCTGCACCTGGAGTTCGCCCCTCGAGGCGCAGGGCGCCGTGCGGATCGGACACGTCAATACCGAGGTGATCCTTACGCAGGCGCCGGGGATCCCCGAGGCGGACGCAGAGCTTGCACGCCTCTCGGAGAGGGCGGATGCGGAGGTGGCGGAGATGACGGCGGAGCTCGACAGCCTTATCACCGCCTACGAGCGAGACCGGGGCACGCTCCTCCCGAATATCCTGCAGGCAAGGGAAACCGAGATCACCCAGCGCCAGACGCGCCACCAGGAGCGCGCCGATCAGATGGCGCAGGAGCTGCAGCAGCTCCGCGTGACCGTCCTCGCGCCGATCGTGAACGAGATGACCGCCACGATCGAGGCAATCCGGGAAGAAGGGGGCTATCACCTCATCTTCGAGATGGCCGGTTCGGAGATGACGGTAGCGGATCCGTCGCTGGACATCACGGATCAGGTCCTCACGCGCATGCGGGCGGCCGCCGCCGCGCCCTGACGCGACGCCAGCTCAGGCCTCTACAGAGAGACGTTCCTCCCGGCCCCTCGCGGACTGCCCTCTGCCGTTCGGGCCGCCATCATGATGCCGCGTCAGGGGATGGCTGCCCGGACCCTGACTTCCGACCCGAAGGAGGAACGCGCGCCGGAGCGGGGGCCGTCCCCCCTACTAGTCGACGGCCGGGAACCGGACGAGCACGTAGGTGATGTGACCCGCACCCCCGTCCGGGACGAGGTAGGCGTGAGGCGTTCTCGCAGGGATGTGGAGGACATCGCCGGCTGCCACGCTGTAGCGTTCACCCCCGTTGATCGAAGAACCCGGCGCGTTCGACTCACCCACCATCTCCCCGCCGACGTGCATCGTGCCCGCACCGCTCTTCACGAAGACGACATCGATGATGTCCCCGTGCCACTCCGGCCACCCGTCCCCATCTCTTCGGATGTAGCGGAAGCGGTGCGAGAGTCCCCCTGGTCCGTAGTCGGCAAGCGTCTCCCGGCCCGAATCATCCGAGCGGATCCTCTCGCCCAGGCCCTGACTCCGGCGTTCCAGCTCGGAAGCCCGCCAGAGGGCGAACCCCTCCGGATCCAGTTCGGGCGCCTGACCGTCGGGGTCGGCGACGACCTCGCCCCGGAATGCCGGGAGGCGGACGAGGACGTACGTGATGTGACCCCCGTCCGCGGGTAGATAGGCGTGCGGCGTTCCCGCGGGGATCCGGAGGACATCGCCGGCTCCCACCTCGTACCTCCTGCCTCCGTCGATCGAGGTACCCAGGTCGCCGGTCCGGCCAAGCATCTCGCCGCCCACGAGGATCGTCCCTTCCCCGCTCTGGATCAGCACCACGTCATCGATCTCGTCGTGCTGTTCCGGTCGCCCGTCCGAGTCCCGGCGGATGAATCGGAAGCGGTGCGATCCCGCCGGCGTCTCGTAGTCCGCGAGCGTCTCGCGGGCGGATCCGTCCGGGCCGATCCGCGCCCCGAGCGCATCGTTCCGCTCCTCCAGCTCCGCCACGTCCCACATGAGGTAACCGGGGGAGGCGGCAGCCTGCTCAGGGGCAGGCGAGAGGGCGAGGGCAGCGACAAAGAGGGAAGATACGATCATCGGGGGAGCCTCGTCGGGGGCGGGCGGGACGACTTACGGGCCGGGACAGGGGGCTCAAGCCCCCCGTCCCGGATCAGGAAGGACCGCTAGAATCCCGGAATCATGAGATGGGCGCCGGAGGTTCCCCCGCCCATGATCCACATGGCCTCGTTTCGCCGGGCTTCGGGGATCCTGGAATTCGCCTCGGTCGCGAACGGCACCGCGATATTCGTGTGCGATCCCCCCGTCTCGGCATCGCCCCGCCAGTGGTAGAACATCGTGCCGTAGGCGGCGACCGCCCGGCTCCCGTCAAGCTCTGCCTCGTCGAATAGCGCCTGGATCGCCTCTGGCGACTCGCCCCGGTGGGAGAACTGGTGGTTCTGCTCCACTCGGGCACGATTCAGGTCACTCGTGCACTGCGACGTCCAGTTGCCCTGGCGTCCCGGCTCATTCGAGCTGTCCCAGCACATCAGGCCATTCGTTCCCTCACGGGCGACCACGATCCCTCCATTCATATCGAATGTGATGACGGCCGCCTCATCCCTAAGGTTCGCAGGCGCCGCGAGAAGCGCCCGCTCGATCGCGGCCTCATCCATCGACTGAGCATCGAGGGCGAACGGCGCGGCTGCGAAAGTGAGTGCGAACAGGAATGCTCTCTTCATTTCAGGACCTCCTATCTGGGTATACCACATCGTCCTCGAATCGACTCTCCCCGCAGCGCGGGGGGCGGGCTGGGCCCGCGTTACCTATCGGGATGGAGCTCCGGAGCGTCCGACCGCGCGCTCCAAGCATCCGCCTTACGAGAGTACCCGGTGGCCGAAGGAGCGGCAAGGCTCCTGATCGCAAAGGTGCAGGACTGAAACAACTACGGACATCGATCGCTAACTGATAGTAGGGAATGGGAGTGGAGCTGCCCCCTTTCAGTGGACGGGAGCATGGATTCTGGGTGTTTCGGCGTCCCTCAGACGTTGAACCGAACGTGCATGATGTCTCCGTCGGACACAACGTAGTCCTTGCCCTCGACCTGGAAACGCCCAGCCGCCTTCACCGCTTGCTCGGATCCGAACTCCATGAACGTCGCGTATGGGATCACTTCGGCCCTGATGAAACCACGCTCGAGATCGGAGTGAATGCGACCCGCCGCTTGTCTTGCAGGCGTCCCACGCCGGATCGTCCAGGCACGCACTTCGTCTTCACCGACAGTAAAAAACGGGATGAGGTCCAGGAGACCGTACGCTGTTCGAATGAAGCGCGACAACGCCGGCTCGGCGAGTCCTAGTTCCTCCACGAATGCGGGTTGGTCATCCGCGCCTAGTCCCGCAATTTCCGCCTCGACGCTGGCCGACAATACCAGCCCGGCTGCGTGCAACTCCCCCAGACGGGCCGCGAGCCCGGCGGGCAACGGCTCCGCGGCCTTGTTTTCATTGCGATTGAGGGCAACCAGTAGCGGTCTATCCGTAAGCAGCCCATACCCGCGTAGAAATTTACGATTCAGTTCCTTCGGGCTGAGTATACGCAGTGGGCGCTCACCCTCGAGCGTCGCCTTCATCACCTCGAATGCTGCAATTTCCAGGGGCCCGGCTCGCTCCTTCTTGGCCCGCTCGAGTCTGCGTTCTACAATCTCCAAATCCGCGAACACACATTCCGTGTGAAACGCTTCGAGATCTCCGGCCGGATCGGGATCACCCTCGATCGCAGGATTCTCGAAATCACGCAGGACCAGGCAAAGCGCTTCCTGGTCTCGGATCTGCTGTAAGCCTCGGCGTGAAAGCCCTGTCTTCTCGGCCCCGTGCTCACCCGGCACATCGCAGAACCTCATCTCGGCATACGTCGTCTTCTTCGGGGAGAAGATGCCGGACAACGCATCGATTCTCCGATCGGGTACCTGGACGACGCCGAGCCGAAGTTGTCCACCGAAACCAACCGGGACGTCCATCCCGGTCATGCTATTGAAGACGGTTGTCTTGCCGGAGCGAGCGAACCCAACCAGCCCTATTTTCATCCAAACTCCGTGGGATCACTGGACCGCAATCGAAGCTGTCTCGATCGCAGTTGGTAGTGGTGGCGCCGGGACGTCTCGTTGTTAGACCGGCCATTCTCATTTGGGAAACCGGCTGGTGATCTGCCGGCTCACCGCCGAAGGAGTCGAAAGCGACGCGGGTTCGACCCGCACTGCGGCCAGCGGATCGACGTAGTAGGCGGCAGGCAGGCCCGAAGTTCCGAAGCCGACGATCGCGATCCTCATCGCTGACGCTCCCTTCCGAGCTCTCGAGTTCTCTCAGGCGATCCGGCCCATGTACACACAATGCATACGATCATGGCAAACGATGTCTGTATGTTGTACATGCATGTCCCGCAGGGGAAAGCGATATTCCGCCGGGGGGCCGTCCCGTCGGCGGACCCGTCCGGGCCGGAGGGCGGCTCCGGGAGTCGTGAGGCAAGGACGCGGGTGGCACGCGGCGCCTGATCCGGCGTGGACGGAATGGGAGCGCGAGTAGGTGGAGGCGTGTGCGGGCGCCGGTGATCCATGAAGCCCGAGGAGAGTCCCCCTGTGACCGAACGATCCGGACCGGGCAGGCCGCTCGAATCCGCCGGCGCCCTGGAATCGGCGATGCGGCCGCTCACGGAGTTCATGCGCCTCGAGGCCGCCGGGGGCATCGTCCTCATGCTCGCGGCCGCCGTCGGCCTGATCGTGGCCAACTCGCCGCTGGAAGCGCTCTACGGGTCACTCCTCGATCTCGAGATGGAGATCCGGATCGGGGCCACCGCCCTCTCCAAGCCCCTCCTCCTCTGGATCAACGACGGGCTGATGGCGGTCTTCTTCTTCCTGGTGGGACTCGAGCTCAAGCGCGAGGTGCTGGAAGGGCACCTCTCGAGCCTCTCGTCCGCGAGCCTCCCCGCCTTTGCCGCCGCCGGGGGGATGCTCGTTCCCGCCGCCGTGTATGCCGCGATCAACCGGGGTGACCCGGCCGCGATGACCGGGTGGGCGATCCCGGCCGCGACCGATATCGCCTTCGCCCTCGCGGTCCTCTCGCTCCTTGGCGACCGCGTTCCGCCCGCCCTGAAGGCCTTCCTCCTGAGTGTCGCCATCTTCGACGACCTCGGGGCAATCGTCATCATCGCCATCTTCTATACGAGCGAACTCGCCACCCCGCCGCTCCTCGTCGCCGGAGTCCTTCTCGGAGCCCTCTTCGCGCTGAATCGACTGGGAGTCACGAGGCGGGCGGCCTACGTGCTCGTCGGGGTGGCGCTCTGGGTCGCAGTGCTCGAGTCCGGCGTTCACGCGACTCTCGCCGGGGTGGCTCTCGCGATGTTCATTCCGCTTCGCTTCGGGAGTGATCCAGGGGAAGGCGACGGCTCCCCCCTGCGCGATCTCGAACACGCCCTGCATCCATGGGTGGCCTTCGGCGTGCTCCCGGCTTTCGCCTTCGCGAATGCCGGTGTGTCGCTCACGGGGCTCTCCCTCTCCGAGCTGGTTCACCCGGTAGCCCTCGGGATCACCCTGGGCCTCTTCGGGGGGAAGCTGATCGGGATCCTGGGGATGTGCGGGCTCGCCGTGCTCCTTGGGGTCGCCAGGCTGCCGAGCGGCGTTCGCTGGCCCCAGGTGATCGGCGTCGCGCTCGTCTGCGGGATCGGTTTCACGATGAGCCTCTTCCTCGCATCGCTCGCCTTCGAGCAGGGAGCGGAGGCCTATTTGGGCCTCGATCGCCTCGGGATCCTCGTCGGATCACTGCTCTCGGCCTTCGCCGGCTACGCGGTCCTTGCCCTCTCTTCCAACAGGCCTCGGAGTCGCGACTGACCGCCTGGGACCTTCTCCGGCTGATTCATCGACGGGAAACCTCACCGTACCCGGTTCGGCCTTGGAGCATGGGGGTGGACTCGGCCGGGGGACACGAAGCCAGTTCCAGACGGGTTCCGTGCGACCTTCCCCTTCTGCGCTCTTCCCCGGGCCTGTATCGCCTCGTTCTTGACACCGGCCGCACGCGGCAGCTCGACGCGCCGCACCGAGACCCCGACTCCCTCATGTGCGCTGGCGCCGACCCGCCAAGAAGGAGAAGATGACGGGCTCCATGCAGCCACCGTCCATCCCGTCCGATTGGCAGGTCCGGCGAAACCGGAGACCCAGGTAGCCGCCATGTCCGCACATCAGAAAGAACTCGACCATTTCATGGAAGGCCTCAGGAAACGGAACCCCTACGAGACCGAGTTCCATCAGGCTGTGGAGGAAGTCGCGGCCTCGGTGATGCCGTGGTATCTGCAGCATGACGACTACCGAACGGCGCAGATCCTGGAACGCCTGACGGAGCCGGACCGGATCGTCATCTTTCGGGTCTCGTGGGAGACCGACGGCGGAGACATTCGGGCCAACCGGGCTTACCGGGTGCAGTTCAATCATGCCCTCGGTCCCTACAAGGGCGGTCTCCGGTTTCACCCGACCGTGACCGAGAGCGTACTCAAGTTTCTCGGCTTCGAGCAGATCTTCAAGAACAGCCTCACGGGTCTGCCGATGGGCGGAGCCAAGGGCGGATCGAACTTCAACCCCAAGGACAAGAGCGAGCGTGAAGTAATGCGGTTCTGCCAGTCCTTGATGACGGAGCTGCATCGCTACATCGGGGAGGATGTCGACATTCCTGCCGGCGATATCGGGGTCGGTTCACGCGAAATCAGCTACCTGTTCGGCCAGTACATGCGGCTGGAGAACCGTTGGGCGGGCGTACTGACCGGCAAGGGGTCATCGTTTGGCGGAAGCGCGGTACGCACCGAGGCGACGGGGTATGGCTGCGTGTACTTCTGCGAGGAGATCCTGAACCATCACGGCGAGGGGCTCGAGGGCAAGACCATCGCGATCAGCGGAAGCGGGAACGTGGCGCTCTACGCGGCGGAGAAGGCGCTGAACAAGAACGCCAGGGTCGTCACGCTCAGTGACTCGGGCGGTGTTGTCCACATCGAGGACGGACTCAACGAGGAACAACTGGAATTCGTGCAGGACCTCAAGGAACGTCGACGCGGGCGCATCTCGGAGCTCGCCGACCGATACGAGGGCGTCGAGTTCTACGAGAACTCCCGGCCCTGGGCCGTGAAGTGCCAGATCGCGATGCCCTGCGCGACACAGAACGAGCTCGACGCGGAGGACGCGAAGTCGCTCCTCGCAAACGGCGTGATGGCGGTCTGCGAAGGAGCCAACATGCCTCTGACGCCGGACGCGATACACCTGCTTGCGGAACGCAAGGTGCTGCACGCGCCCGGCAAGGCTTCCAACGCGGGAGGTGTCGCCGTCAGCGGTCTGGAGCAGAGCCAGAATTCCATGCGGATCAGCTGGTCGCGAGAAGAGGTCGACGGACGCCTGCAGACCATCATGTCAGAGATTCACCAGCGATGCGTTCAGCACGGAGAGGAGAAGGGTCGCGTCGACTATGTCACCGGGGCCAACATCGCGGGATTCAAGAAGGTCGCCGACGCCATGTTGGCCTACGGCGTGGTCTGAACCCGAGGGAATCCTTGGTTTGACAAGGCCGCTCCTGCTCGCCGTGCCGTTGGTCCCCGCGACACTGACCGCTCGAGCCACGGCGGCGGGGACCATCGCCTACCAGCCGGAACCGCCGACGATGAGCGCGACGGCGACAAGGGCACAGATCACGCCCGCGGTCTGCCAGCGATTGAGACGCTCACCAGGCACCAGTCGCGCGAGGATCACGGTACCCGCCGGGTAGAGCGATGACGTGGGAACGGCAACGCTGAGCGACCCGGAACGGGTGGCGAGTACAGGGCGCTGACACCCGTAGCGGTCGCTCCCGCCGCCATCCGGGACGACCGCGCGCCAAGCAGGGGAGCCACACGAAAGAAGGGCACCGAGAGGCACGAGCGGCCACATCACCGCATGTGCGGGGCACCAGGCCCCAATGCTGATCAGACCGACACCTGCAGGCTCAATTCACGGGCAGCGACCCCGTCGACGTGGCGCGACAGAAGTTGCCGGAACCGCCCCGGCTGGTCCCTCGCGGGAATTCGCGAGAAAGCCTGCTTGCGGCCCTCGATATCGAGCACTACAGATAGGTCTGTGGGCAGTGGCACAGCTGCCCCAGGAGCCGGTTTGTTCTAGGATCAAACCCCAGCTTTGGAGGCCATATGGTCGAGGATACGCAGGCGCTACTCACGTCCAATGGCCTCCAGAGGCCAACCCCGTCGGCGTGGCTGCTGCTGGGGATCATGGCGATGCCGGCTTCGGCGCAGGAAGTTCCGGATACGGTGATCGAGCTCGAAGAGGTCGTGGTCGTGGTCGGCTCCCGGGCCGGGGTTGCGGATCCTGCGACGCTACCGGTGCCGGTAGACATCTACGGCGCGGAGGAAATCGCGCGGCTGGGAGAGGTCGACCTCGGCGAAGTGCTCGGTCGCATCGCGCCCTCCTTCAACTCCACGCGCTTCTCCGCCGGTGACGGCGCTGCCCTCCATGTGGCCACCCTGCGCGGAATGAACCCGGATCAGGTGCTGGTGCTGGTCAACGGCAAGCGGCGCCACAGCGTGGCCTTCGCAAAGGTGCTCGCTGCCCTGGGGCAGGGCACCACGGGTACCGACCTGCGCGCCATACCAATCCACGCAGTCAAGCGAATCGAGGTGTTGCGCGAGGGCGCGGCGTCCCAATACGGGTCGGACGCCGTCGCGGGCGTGATCAACATCGTGCTCAAGGATGACGCGAACGGAGTCACGGCCTCCACCTACCTAGGGCGCACGTCGCAGGGCGACGGCACCCGGCTACTCGCTTCCGGAAACGCCGGGGTCCCGCTCGGCAGAGGCTTCCTCAACCTCACAACGGAGATCGCGAGGCAAGAGGTGACGAACCGGGCGGGGGTTGCGTCCACCTGCTTCGGCCCCGATCCGGGCTACGGCCCCTGCGCGGACGGCGGGAAAGTCATACAGCTGCAGCGCAACGGCGAGCCCGACTACGAGGGTGCGGCGTTCATGGCGAACGCGGCGGTGCCCATCGGGGAATCGGCCGAGTTCTACGGTTTCGGCGGCTATTCCACCCGGGAGGCGGTCTCCGACGGTCTCTACCGCAAGGCCGACTGGGTGCCGCGCACGGTGTCGTACGTCTATCCGGACGGCTTCTTACCCGTCGAGGAATCCGAACTTGCCGACAAGTCGGCGGTCGTGGGACTCCGAGGGGACATTGACGAATGGTCGACGGACCTGAGCCTCGGTATCGGCCAAGGGCGGTTCGCCTTCGGGGCCGGCAACTCGATCAACCCCTCGTTCGCGGCCGAGTACCTGGCGCGCAATCCGAGTGCCGACGGAGCCGCCATCGCCTCCAACGCGGGGCCCCAGGATGTCTTCAGCGGGTCGTCCAATGTCCGCCAGTGGACGCTCAACGCCGACGCCTCGCGGGAGATCGAGGTCGGCTCCACCCCCGCGTTTCTGGCGCTGGGGGGTGCCCTCCGCCACGACGCCTACTGGATCGAGTCCGGGGACCCGGCGTCGTACGCATGCGGTCCGAGCGATGTCCCGGGAAGTTTCCCTGCCGCCCATCACCAAAACCCTGATGGAGCGGTGATCGCGAGCTGCGGGGTTCAGGGATATCCGGGCTACAGCCCCCGCACCGCCGCCGACAGCAAGCGGGACCGAAACAGCTTCGGAGCCTATGCGGACATGGAAGCACGCCCGTCCGAGGCGACTTCGCTCGGCGGCGCCCTTCGCTTCGAGCACTACAGTGACGCTGGCGCCTCCCTCACCGGCAAGGTGGCCGGAAGAGTCGAGCTGGGAGCGTCGGGAGCGGCCGTGCGAGGAGCCGTATCGACCGGCTTCCGGGCACCCCGTCTTCCCCAGCGGGGCTTCAATACCGTCGGTTTCGTGGGGAGCAGCAGCGGACTCCAGACCACTGGGTTCCTCCCCGAGGGCGATCCCATCGCCTGCCAGGACTTCGGCGCCTGCTCGCTAGACCACGAGACATCGCTGAGCTTCACCGGTGGGCTCGTCTACTCCAGCGACAACGGCCTGCTCGTAACGGCCGACTACTACCGCGTTACGGTCGGGGACGCCATCGCCCTCACCCAGACGCTAAACCAGAGCCACGGGCTTAGGCCCAACGCCCAGTTCCAGGGAAGGCCGGTGGACGGGGTCGGTTTCTGGACGAACGCTATCGACACGCGCACGCAGGGCTTCGACCTCGTCGCCACCTGGCGCTTCCGGGGCATGGCGTGGGGCGCTGCGGACCTGTCCGCGAGCCTGCACCGTAGCGACACGGAGATCACCGCCAACCGTAACGAGAACTTCATCGGACCGACGCAGACGACGCTGATCACCGAGGCCCAACCCGGGCAGAGGATCGGGGTCAGCGCGGACATCCGCTCGGCCACCGGCTTCGGCGTCCGACTCAGCCTGAACCACATCGGCAACGTCACCTCTCCCCTCGTCTTCGAAGCCCCCGTCACGATCGAGGCAGCGGCAATCGCCGACCTGGAGGTCACCTTCCCGGTGTCGGACCGAATTCGGGTGGGCGCAGGGGCCAACAACCTCTTGGACCGCCTCCCCAATCAGATCCCGGACGGCAATCCCGGTCAACTCTGGGCGCTGGACTACCCGAACGAGTCGCCCTACGGCGTCGCCGGGCGCGTCATGTTCATGAGGCTGAACATCTATGGAAACTGAGCCGATTCAGCACGATGGCTACGGGCTGAGGACGCCGGGCCGGTAAGGTAGCCGGTGAGAAGCGGGTGGACCGGTTGATGTACTGGGCGCAGCCGCTACGAGACCGCGAAGCTGAAGAGTCGCATCTTCATGAGTCCTCGGAGCTTCCCGGCCTGGGGAAGAACTGGTCGATGAGAACGGGATTGCCGTCGGGGTCGAGAAATGTGATCGACGCGGGTCCGGTGCCCTCAGGGTCGAGGTCGTCCATGATCTCGATCCCGGCGTCGACCAAACGGTCCCTGAGGTCTCGAATGTCGGAAAAGTCTTCGAGTCGCTTCGTGTCCTGACCCAGTCCAGGATTGAAGGTGAGGATGTTCTTCTCGAACATCTGCTGGAAAAGTCCCAGCACCGTCAGGCCGTTCACCATGATGAGGTAGTGCTCGCCGTCACCTCCTGTCTGGTCGAACCCGAGTTTCTCGTAGAACGCCCGGGACGCAGCTAGGTCTGCGACCGCGAGACTAATCGAAAACGCTCCGAGCTCCATCGCCTCACCACTCATCTGTTCCCCCTGTGTGCTGATTTCTGGCTTCTCTGTACACCACGGGGGCCGTCCGGCCCCGGTGCCACCGGATGCCCTGTCGATAGTGCCGGACTCTGCCCGGAGCGCAGGCGGAACGGGATGGTGTCCCGCCGACAGTTGAAGGTGGTGGCTCCGGCCGAGAACTATCTGGTAACGGGGTTTCCCTCGGCGGATAGGTGCTTGCTCAAGAGTTGGGCAGCAGTGTACGCCAAACCTCTCATCTCGTACGTCCCGCTCCTAGAGTGGAGGTCACGAACCATACAGCCAGGCCAACTGCCGAGCGCAGCATACGACACCTCTGGCAGGCAGGCCGAACAACCCGCTACGAGGTCAATCTGGAGACCCATGGGGCGGTGCGCGAGACACGCGGCCCTCTCGGGTCGCTTGGCGTGAAGCACGCCCCGGCGGAGGGGGAGAGGCACCAAGATGAAGCTGGACCTGTGTGGGCTCGGACCGACGGCGAGAACCCATCGGGTGTGCCACCGCGTCTACTCACCCTCGCCGAGGCGGGCGGGGCAGCGGCGCGGCGCCTGTTTCAGTTCGGCCCTTAGAAGGCGTTACGACCCCTACGTCAGTAGGGGTAGCCTTGAAGCCTCGGCATCCCGGGCTGCCAATCCGGGAGGGGAGCCCAGGAATCCTGATTCGGCATCTCCACCTGGGGGAGGCTCTGGGCGTCCATTACCTCGTCTTCGCCGATGACACCGTTCAAGTAGAGCAGATAGGCCGTCAGCGCGTAGACCTCATCGGCGGTGAGGCTTCCCTCTCGATTGAGAGGCATGCCTCGATTGATGTAATCCCATACCGTGGTCGCGTACGGTGAGCGGATCGGCAGAATTCGCCCCAAGTCCCAGGGGTGGGCATCTGGTCCTGCTTCGTTTCTTACCAACCTGGGACCGATGCCATCTGTGCCTGCCCCCCCGTGGCATGGTGCGCAACCCGTCCGCTGATAGACCAGCTCGCCTTCCTCGACGGTTCCGCTCCCTGGTGGCAGCTCCTCTCCAGTCGGGCTGATGGAGATATCCCAGGCACGGATTTCTTCTTCGGTCGGGGTCCTTCCCACGCCATACGTGAGCCCCTGGGCCTGCGCGGAGCCAGCCGCGAGCATCAGGAACAGTAGAAGCCTAAGAGATCGCATTGTGAATGCTCCCATCGCTCGCGATCCGCCACGGCTGAATGGAATTGTCCTGGCCTGTCACGCGGAGTGGCTGATCCGGTGTCCCGGGGTAGACTGCTCCCGGCCTCCAGAACTCGGCGGCCTGAGCTCGCGTCGGTTGAACCTGACCCAGTTCGTCCGTGGAGCGCGACATGAGCTCGGCTTCTGTGCCGTCCCAATTCCAATGGAAGCTGAACGCGGTGTGCGCCATGCGATGTGCAGCCCCGCGAAGTTCGGCGTCCATCCAGCTTCGGCCTCCGTCGGTGGATACTTCCACCCTGCGAACAGCGCCCCCACCAGACCAGGCCAAGCCACGGACCTCGTAGAATCCGCGTTCAAGTAGCTGTTGTCCCCCGGAGGGATAGGTGATGACCGATTTCGGACCGATCTGGTAACTCAGCGCAGCGTCGTCGGGGTCGCGACGAAGATGACCGTAGTCGTTGTAGGTCATGTAGTACCGGTCCACCACCTTGACTCGCCTCAGCCACTTCACGTTGAAGATTCCTTCGAAACCGGGCACCAGGAGCCGGAGGGGGTGACCTTGCTGGGGACGTATCGCCTCGCCGTTCATGCCGTAGCACACCAGACAGTCGTCCATCGCCTTCGCCATCGGAATGCTCGACGCCCCCTTCACGGACTCGACCCCTTCCGCCACGATCCACGACCCCCCGTCCTTCACGCCCGCCTCGTTGAGCAGCGTAGAGAGGAGCACCCCAGTCCATTCGGCGCAGCTGGTCGCCCCGTGCGTTTCCTGCACTGTCGTCTGGTCGGGCCTCGAACGGTTCCCTGCGCACTCGACGAAATGGAGGCGGGTCACGGAAGGCAGACGCTTCAGGTCCTCCATGGTGAGTATCAGGGGGCGATCCACCAGGCCGTGTATCATCAAGCGATGCTCCCGGGGATCGATGTTCGGGATGATCGCGCCACGCGTGGTGTTCGTGAAGTGGAGAGCGGATGGCGTGATCACCCCTACCTGGTTCTGGAGGGGAGTCGCCGTATGAAAGACGAGCCCAAAGGCATCGGGGGACGGCCTGCCGCCGTGCGGTACGCGTACCGACGTCTCGAAACGGGAGCGCTCGCCATAGGCGATCAGTTCCGGACTTGACCAGTTCTGTTCCTCGATGTCCTGGTCAGATGCTGGTGTCTGGCCTATCGCGGGCTCCACCCCTCCCAAGGTCAGACCACCGGCCAACGCGGCCCCACGTTTTAGGAAATCCCTTCGATCAACCATGGGTGTCTCCTTCGCAGATGAGGTTACCCGAAAATCGCTTCCCCTCCATCGAAAGTACGCCCCGGATCGTGAACCCAACAGCCCTTTCGCAGGTCGGGACAACGTGAGGGCCAGGTCAAGCGGCAGCGGTGCCGTGGACGATACGGCTCACCACTCAGCTCCACGCTTTTCTTGAGGAGCTGCCCTCTCGCCGACGACCGCGGTTTCCAGAAGCCCTGCGTTGACTCGCCGCCACCTGGTTCTCGCCCCGCGCCTCCGACCCGCCACAGGTGAAGACCAGCCGACAGTCCGACATTTCGGGTCGGGCACTCACCCTTGGTCCGCCGCGGGTCAGTGCCAAGGGCGCCGGGTTCCTCGTCCCGAAGCTGCCCGCCAACACCCTTCGTCGTGAGCTCTCCCGCCGTCGTGAGCTCTCCCGCGCCCCCTGCCTCTCGAGCGTCCGGCGGGCGGCGTCATGGGCCGACCGCCACGTATGGCGCACGCTACCTGGGCGGCGGCTGTCGCAAACGAAGACATGTGCCGCAGGCCACTGATCCACATGGTGCCCAGACCGGCGCCTCGGGGTCAGAGTCCAGCCTTCAGCGGATCACGTGTTCGCAGTTCCGGAAACAATGAGAAGTCGCGATCCAGGGTAAGCAGTGCTTTAACGCCGTGAGCGATGCATAGTGCCGCGATGCGGGCATTGTGAACGACCCCGCCGACCACATGAGGGCGCCCGACGAACCGGCTTAGAATGTCCGCAAAGTCGTCGGTCTCTCCGATCATGCGGTTCGATGGAGATCCCATCCAGGCCCGGAATTGGCGCCACGCATGTACCGGAGCTGTCGCTTCGTCCTTCCAGATACGGCGGTTGGTCGCCACGCTCAGAAACTCATAACAGCACGGCCACGGAATCGCCCAGGTGCGGTCTCCCTCGGCGAGCTCGACCATGACTGCAGCCGCCGCATCGCCCAGGCGCGCTTCACGGCGGTGCGCGTAGATGAGCAGGTTGGCGTCGACAGCAATCACCGGGTTCCGGGATCGCCGCAGATCAACTCGCGCAATTCAGGCAGGAATACCAGCTCAAGCGGATCGGCCGCTCCCGGACAACCGGTCTTGCGTCCGAAAAGCAGAAACCTCCGCCTTCACGCAATATCCGGGCTAGCAGCCTGTCGGACTTGGGCCCGATACCAGGGGTTCAGAAGGGGCCCCGGCGTTTTTTACCGTCGGCGACGGCGAGAGCCCGGCTCAGGTGTCAGATTCCGCGGGCATTGCCGGGCGGGCGGATCGTGGGGCGTTGTCACACCCCAGCCTTCCTTGACGTGTATTGGGGGCGGGTAGCGGTCGTAATCACCTCCCTGCAGGATCCGGTCACGCCCATTTCAGGTTGTTCATGCGCCGGCAGTTGTAAGCCAGCGTGACCAAGGCCCACTCGCCCTCCACCTTCTTGAGACCGCGCAGCAGAAACTGCCGGAATCCCATCGCCTGCTTCACAATCCCGAACACCGGCTCCACGGTCTGCTTGCGCAACCGGTAATGCGCCCGCTGCTCCGGCAGTGCCATCGTCTCGCGCATCGACCGGATCCACTCCGCCGACGGTTCCTTCGCCTTCGCCGGCTCCGGCTCCGGCCGGAAATCGTGCTTGCGCCGCGTGCCTTGCGCCGTGGTCGCCACCAACACCTCCGCACCGCGCGCCTGCAGTCGCCCCACCTCGCTGCCCGTCGCGTAACCGTTGTCCGCCAACACCCGGCCCGGCGTTCCCAACGCCGCCGGGACCGCGTCCACGTCCGCCACCAACTCCCCCCGGTCGCTCGCACACGAACTCACCCTGCTCCCCAGCACCAACTGGCTGCCGTCCGCGTCCACCACCGCCTGCGCGTTGTACGCCTGGCGGTACTCATGGCGCCTGCTCCTGCGCATCAGCGCACTGTCGACGTCCGTCAAATTGATCTGCTCCTCCGCCCGCGGCTCCTCCACTGGCCGCTTGATCCTCCGACCCTTGCGGTTCCCCGGGCGAGCCTCCCGTGCCGCCACCTTGCGCTCGTACTCCGCCCGCTCCGACGCAGCCCGCGCCTTGGCACGCCGCTCCAACTCCGCGCACGCCTTGTCCAGCTTCACACTCAGCTTCTCGCGCCGAGACAGCGCCTCCGGCAACCGCTGCGCCTCCGGCGCGTCCCGCCTGTCCGCTCGTTCCGCCTGCGCCAGCAGCTCCCCGATCTCCCCGCGCAGCTGCTCCCGCAACTCCCGCGCCCGGTCGTAGCGGATGCTCCTGTGCCTGTTCGCGTTCGCGTCCACCTTCGTCCCGTCCACGCTCACCGTCCCCACCCGCAGCAGCTTCAGCTCCCTGGCCATCAAAAGAACCTCCAGGAACGCCTCCCCGACCGCCTCGAAGTTCCTGCGCCGAAACCTGCAGATCGTATCGTGGTCCGGATGGCAGTTCGCCGCCACATAGCGAACCCCCACATCCCGGTACGTCGCCCGCTCGATCCGCCTCGATCCGAAAATCCCGTTCGCGTAGCAGTACACCAGCAATGCCAGCATCCTCCGCGGGTGGTACTGCGCCGAACCCGTCCCCCGCTCGTTTACCTGGAACGCCGACATCGCAACCCGCTCCACCGCCTCCAGCACGAAATGCGCCATATCGTCCGCCGGCACCCAGTCCCGTATATCCACCGGCAGTAGATACAGCTGGGAGGTGTCTCCCTCCACAAACTTCGCCATCCCCATCACCTCAGTCGTCTCGTAAGACCGCACACCACCACACCCGAACTATAGAACATCCAGACGCTAAGTCCGACAGGCTGCTAGAGAGACTAGAGATTGGCGGCACGGATCCATAGGCGATAACTTGTGCGCATAGCCGTCTATGCGTTTATGCCCGGAGAATTTGTCCATGACCCGATGGAACCTTTCCATCCCTGAAAAGACGGACCGAGTAGTCCGTACCTTTCTCGCGCGCACTGGCGGCAAGAAGGGTGACCTGTCCCGGTTCGTCGATGAAGCCGTGCGCCGTCGTGTGCTGGATCTCACTGTTCGCCAAGTCAAGGACCGCAATGCCGGACATGACCAGCGGGGAATCCTCGACCTGATCGACGAGGAGGTGGACGCCGCACGTGCGGGTCGTTCTTGATACCAACGTCCTGATCGGCGCCGTTATCACCAAGGGCACCCCGCCGGATAGGCTGTATCAGGCATGGCTGCGTGGCGAAATCGAACTCGTAACCTCTATCCCGCAAATTGCCGAGATGGCCGATGTTCTCGTCCGGCCCCGTTTGCAGAGGTTTCTCGACGCGAATGAAGCGAAAGCCATTGTCGAGAACATCGGCACGCGCGCTCTCATCCTTGATGACCTGCCGGCGGTGAACCTGTCCCCCGATCCAACTGATAACGCGATTCTGGCCACGGCAATTGCCGGGAAGGCCGACCTGATCGTATCCGGCGACAAGAAACACATGCTCGCACTGGGAACGGTGGAAGGTATTCCTGTCGTGACCGCCCGCGAATCCTTGGACCGAATGTCTCACCAATCTGGCGGATGATGTCTATCATTCCCATTTATCTTCTGACCGGTCCGTGCGGCGCAACCAGCGCCCGAACGTGGTGGGATCAGGCAGGCGAGTCTGGCCGAACAGGCATCGAATGCCGCGTCGGTCCAGAAGCGGCAAGTCGCCGAGCACGCGTCCACCGTAGAGCAGCAGGACGACCCACACTTCGACCATCAGGCTGGGAAGGAAGAAGCCGGCAAGCCCTTCGCTCTGACGGCCAATCCAGGAGCCCCCAGGCCGTCCCACAGCTGCCGGACCAAGATCAGCCCGCCTTCGTCGGTCAGGTTCCGGGTGCTGTGACGAATCCGTAGCGGGGAGCCCCCACCTTAGTACACGGGGCCGAGAACAGATACGCCAGGTGCACACCGTCTGGGTGCCTTTTCTGGCGAGGAATCTTCTTGCTGGAAGTACCCTCAACCTAAGGCCGCAGACGGTGTTTTGCTTCCCTATGCTACTCCCCTCATGCAGGATCCGAGCTAGCCCCCGGCCCTATACCGCGAATGGATAGGTGAAGAGGACCAAGTGCACCAAGTTGAGGGTGAAGTGCACCAGGATGCCGGCTTCCACACGCCCGGTGAGGTGGTACGCTGCGCCGTAACCTACGCCGGCGAGCGTGGCCAACAGGACATATGCGGTCCCGGCGGCGATGTGCGCCGCGCCAAATGCGACAGCGGCGGCGAGGATTGCCACGAGAGCCGCTCCCGGAACCCTCCCGCGCAACGCTCCCCCTAGATGGCGCTGCAAGAGCCCGCGGAAGAACGTCTCCTCGGCGACGCATGTCGCGAGCAGGTTGGCCGGCACCCACACGGCCAGGATGGCCGGCCATTTCGGGTCCCAGGACACGAACCCCATCGCCACGGCAGGCACGCCTACACATACGAGTGTCAGGAGAGCGATCACCCCGGTGGCGACGATCGCACGATTCCACTGCGTCCTTACCTGCGGCTGCACACACACCGAGTAGAGCAAGACGCCCGCGAATCCCTTGTCGTAGTTCCAATACAGCGTGTAGTCGGCTGCCGAGCGAGATACAGACACGGCATCGAGGACGAGAACGTTATCGATCCACGGCACTTGGTGGGTGGCCAGAGCGACGGCACAGATCACAACCATGCCCCACGCCAGGGTGCGCAGAGCCGTGGAGAGTGCGGGCCACACGGCTACAAGGCACGACCCCGCAAAGAGCGCGATCACGGCCAGCCCGGGCCATTGGACAACGCCGGCGACGACCGCGGCGACGAGGGAAAGAGCTGTGAAGATCGACCCGCCCCAGCGGCCACCCGGCAACATCGCGCCTGCCAGTCCCAGCCAGAGGAGCACGTAGGGGAGGCCATCCGCCAAGTCGATCGTCACGGTTCAGTCCGGGTGACCCCTACCCGCCTCCGGGAGAAGGACGATGGATCCGTGTTCCGATCATGGCGATCGTCATGCCCCGGGATCGGTCGAAGAGCCGATTCCGGGGCTCCCCACGCTCGCGGGCCCAGTCGCCGGCCTAGCTGTGCTTTCGCCATGCGATCCGCAAGTGATGTGCGGGCTCGGCGGTAAGGATCAGGAGATCGCCGCCGAACTCGAACCCGCGGGCTCCGTCCACCGACGCGTCGCCGGCGGCGGTGAATTCCCGCTGGTGGGTCACCACGCCACACGCGGGATCGACTTGTGCGTCCTGAGACGGCTGGGTGCCATCATCGTTGCCCCAAGCTGTCAGGACTAGGGTGAGGGACAGGAGAAGAATTCCGCGACACATGTGAGCCCATTCGTAGTGTGGTCTAGTCAAGACCGAGCCCAATCTAGGCGAGAATGGCTCTGCGAGGCTCCCGGAGCCCGCCTCCTCGAAGATCTCACGTGCATACTCACCGAATGGCCCGTCGGGCCGAAGGTGATTGAGCCGCTGTTCACGCAGGGGGGACACAGCCCATCTCCTGCTCCGGTCAGCAGCCGTTGAACGCCAAGAACAAGAGGTCCGTCCTTTGTGCTGCAGCTCTGTCGGCCATCCATTGGGGACGTATAGATTCCCACCTCGCCCGTGATGGGCAGCCGAGTACCAAATTGACTTCCTCCGCCGAAGGTACGACTGCCGCTGTAGACGCCACGCTTAGAGGGAACTCCTGCTTCTCATCCACCGCTGGCTGCTGCTTCAGCGCGGTGTGCCTCCTGGATGCGCGTCGTTTACTCCCACGCCCAGGCGCTCGCCCAGTGCCGGAGATTCCTAGCCCTCCACCTACCCGCGGGCCGAGCCGGTGGCATCGCTGAGCACGGTGGGAGTCGTGCGGGACGTGCAGGCGACCGTGCGGCCGGCACCAGATCGAGCTGGCGAGCGGCCGAGGTCGGCGGCGGGGCCGTGGCTCACCACGACATCGAGGATGAAGACACCGACAAGGCCGGCTCGTCGTCCTAGCTCCGCGCGCTGTGACGTTCAAGGTGCCAGGGGCGCATCTGCGGGCAAAGGCTAGGGAGATGAGGGGATCCGAGCTCCGCGGGTCGCGGGCCGCATCCTCGCACCGGTCGTCCCGTGGTCCTGGGCACGGCTCCGCCTGGGTCGATCGTTGCCGGCGAACTCCCGCGCGGCAACGCCTTGGGCTCGCGGGCCGTTGGATCGCCATCGCGGTGATGCTCGTCCTATGGGCGGGGGCTTGCGGGGACGACCCGGTCGCGCCCACCGAGCCTCCCGAGCCTCCGAATCGGACGCCGGTCGCGGGGGCGGCGATCCCGGCGGCGACGGTGACGGCGGGCGAGACATTTAGGGTCGAGCTGGCGACGCACTTCAGCGACCCCGACGGCGACGAACTGAGCTTCGAAGCGGCCACCCCGGACACGACTGTGGTGGCCGCTTCGGTCGCGGGCAGCGCCCTGACGGTTGCAGCCGTGGCGACCGGTGACGCCACGATCACCGCGACTGCGACCGACCCCGGCGGCCTCTCCGCCTCGCAGCGCTTCGCGGTGACCGTCACGGCTCCCCCCATCGGGCGCATCGTGGTCTCTCCGGGCGCCGTCACTCTGACAGCGATCGGCGACACCGTTCGACTGGCAGTGGATGTGTTCCGCCCATCCGGACAGGTCGTGACGGATGCGGAACTCTCCTGGTCGTCCAGCGACCCCACGGTCGCCGCGATCGATCGTACGGGCCTCGTGACCGCGACCGGGAGGGGCGGGGCCACGATCATCGCCACGGGAGGCGAGGCGTCCGGCGAGGCCGTCGTCTCGGTGGCACCGTCGGCTGACGTCGTTACCGTGACCCCGCGGGTCGCGAGCATCGCCCCGGGCGACGAGCTGCAGCTGGCGGCCTCGGTCGTCGACCGCAACGGACATCCGGTGGCCGAAGCGGAGCCGGTCTGGACGTCGAGCGACCCGCGGGTGGCCACGGTGCGCGCATCCGGGACCGCGGGAATCGCGCTCATACGAGGAGTCGGGGACGGATCGGCCACCATCACCGCATCCTCCGGGGATGCGCACGGCAGCTCGCGGCTCACCGTGACCCGCAACGAAGACCACGCCGCGCTGGTGGCGCTCTACACCGCGACCGGCGGCCCGAACTGGAAGAACGGCACCAACTGGCTGACCGACGACCCACCCGGCAACTGGTACGGGGTCGGGGTCGACGGCCAGGGGCGGGTCACGCGGCTTGCTCTCTCCGAGAATGACCTGACCGGCCCGATCCCGGCGGAAATCGGTTCCCTCACCCACCTGCGGGAGCTGGACCTCAGCGCGAACGAACTCACGGGCCCGATCCCGGCGGAGCTCGGCGCCCTCGCCAACCTCGAGGAGCTGGATCTCAGCAGGAACAGCAACCTGACCGGCTCCATTCCGCCGGAACTGGGATCGTTGGCTAGTCTCAGGGGGCTGTACCTCAGCTTGAACAGGCTGACCGGCTCGATCCCGCCGGAGCTCGGATCGCTGGCCAATCTCCGGGAGCTCCGCCTCGGCTTGAACCAACTGACAGGCTCCATCCCCGCCGAGCTGGCTTCGCTGGACCACCTGGAGCTGCTGTCGCTCGGCTACAACCGGCTGACGGGCCCGATTCCCCCACAACTGGCCTCGCTGGCCAGCATGACATCGCTGAGTCTCAGTCACAATGAGCTGACGGGCGTCGTTCCAGCCGAACTCGGCGGCCTCCCGCGCCTGACGTCGCTGTCGCTCGAGTCCAACGATCTGACGGGCCCCGTCCCGCGAGGTCTTCTGGAGTTGCAAGCGCTGTACGCATTCACCTTCGGGGGAAACGACGGGCTCTGCACACCGGGCACGAGCGCCTTCGTCGCATGGCTGGGGGACATCCGGCAAGCGGAGGGGCCGTTCTGCAACGCTCGCGACATCTCCGTGCTCACATCGCTCCATGAAGCGGCGGGCGGAAGCCATTGGACCAACGCCGACGGCTGGCTCGGCGACGCGTCGCTGGACCAGTGGTTCGGCGTGACCGCGGACCCCCTGGGGCGGGTCACGGCGCTCGACCTCGGCGAAAACGGCCTCGTTGGACATCTGCCCGCGACGCTGGCCCGACTGGAACGCATGACGGAGCTACGCATCGACGGCAACACCCTTTCCGGACCGCTGCCGCTGGATCTGGCCCATCTCCCGCTCCGCGAGTTCCACTATGCGGACACGGAGCTCTGCGCTCCAGCGGGTGCCGCCTTCCAGGCCTGGCTGGGGAGCATCGAGTCGCACCGAGGCACGGACGGGGAGTGCGGCCTGCTCTCCGAGCGCGACATCCTGGTGGCGTTCTACCACGCGACCGGCGGGCCCGACTGGAGGGACGACAGCAATTGGCTCAGCGACGCGCCGCTCGAGAGCTGGCACGGCGTGGACATGGACGATGAGGGTCGCGTCACCCAGCTGTCGCTGGGCCTGAACAACCTCGTGGGTTCCATCCCCCCGGAACTCGGTTCGCTCAGCCACCTGTCCGTGCTGTTTCTCGCCTATGGGGAGCTGACGGGCCCGATCCCCCCGGAGCTCGGTTCGCTCGCCAACCTCGAGTCTCTCTACCTGGGCAACAATGACCTGACGGGCCCCATTCCGCCCGAACTGGGCTCGCTGTCCCGTCTGAGAGTGCTGAGCCTCGGTTACAACAACCTGACGGGCCCCATCCCGCCAGCGCTGGCGTCACTCCGGAGCCTGCTTTGGGTCATACTCAGCGACAACGAGCTGACGGGCGCCGTCCCGACCGGGTTGGGCAACCTCGCTCGTCTGAAGGAGCTGGATCTTGCCCGCAACCATCTGACGGGCCCCATCCCGACGGAGCTGGGCCGGCTCGGCACGCTGGAGCGGCTCATGCTCTTCGGCAATGACCTGACAGGGACCGTCCCGCCTGAGATCGGTAACCTCGGCCACCTTGCCCAGCTGAGCCTGTTCGGGAACGCAGGACTGTCCGGCCCCCTTCCCGGCGCTCTGATCGGTCTGGAGCGGCTGCGGGAGTTGTTCGCGGGCGACACCGGTCTCTGCGCGCCGGGAAGTCCGGAGTTCCTCGAGTGGCTGCGCGAGATTACGGTGACTCGGGTGGCGCTCTGCGCGGGTGGCGATTCGATGGCCTACCTGACCCAGGCGGTGCAGTCCCGCGAGCACCCAGTCCCGCTGGTGGCGAACAGGGAGGCACTGCTGCGCGTTTTCGTTACGGCCATGCGCCCGGGCACTTCGGGCATTCCGCCAGTTCGCGCCCGCTTCTACCGGGACGGCAGCCAGACGTACGTGGCGAACATCCCGGGCCAGACGCACGCGATCCCAACCCGGATCGACGAGTCATCGCTCTCGAAGTCGGCCAACGTACGCATCCCGGGGCATATTGTGCAGCCGGGTCTTGAGATGGTGATCGAGGTGGATCCGGATGGAATCCTCGACCCTGCGCTCGGCGTGAGGAGGCGCATCCCGGAGACCGGCCGTCTCGTTCAGGATGTGCGCACCGTGCCCCCGCTGGACCTCACCCTGATCCCCTTCGTCTGGACCGAGGATCCCGATCCGTCGATCGCGAACATCGTCCGGGAGATGGCCGCCGATCCGGAGAGGCGACTCTGGCCCATCCAGACGCTGCTGCCCGTGGATGATCTGGTCGTCACCGCCCACGAACCCGTCCGGAGCTCCACCAATTCCGGTTTCGAGTTACGCGACGAGACCGAGATGATTCGGGTCATGGAGGGCGGGCGAGGCTACTACATGGGGCTGTCGCGGGAAACCCCCACGGGCCTTTCGGGCGTGGCGTTCTTCGGCGGCCGGTCAAGCTGGTCGGTGGCCGACCCCAAGACCATGGCCCACGAGCTCGGCCACAACCTGACGCTCCAACACGCGCCCTGCGGGGGCGCCGGGGGGCCGGATCCAGCGTTCCCCGAACCGGACGGAGGCATCGGCGTCTGGGGGTACGACTTCCGGGGCGAAGTCGGCCTGGTGGACGCATCCACTTCGGATCTCATGGCCTACTGCCGTCCGTACTGGGTCAGCGACTACCACTTCGCCAACGCCCTTGGCTATCGGGTGGATGCCGAATCCGGTGGCGCCACAACCGCCGACCCGGTCCAGTCGCTTCTGGTGTGGGGCGGCATCGACGCGGAAGGCGATCCGTTCCTGGAGCCAGCTCTCGTGGTCGACGCTCCACCGGTGCTGCCCAGCGGCGGCGACTACCGGCTTGCGGGCGCGACCGCTGAAGGGCGCCAGCTCTTCTCGCTGAGCTTCGACATGCCAGACGTGGAGGATGGCGACGGAAGTTCCGGATTCGCGTTCGCCCTGCCCGTAGCCCCCGGGTGGGCAGATTCACTCGCCCGCATCACCCTGTCCGGCCCCGACGGATTCGTGACCCTCGACGGGGAGACCGACCGACCGGTCACGATCCTGCGCGATCCGCAAAGCGGCCAGGTCCGCGGCATCCTCCGGGACCTGCCCGGGGGAGCGAGTACCCAGGCCGGCATGAACCCGGCCCTCCCGCCCAGCGCGGGACTCGAGGTGACGTTCAGCCGCGGTATTCCGGATGCGGGGGCGTGGCGGCGGTAGGGTCCGGACGGGTTCTCACTGCACGGAAATGTGCCCGCAAGCCGCGAACAACGCCGAGTAGCTTTGTCAATCGCTCGGAGAGCGAGTTCTTCGGCTCGGCTACATCCGCAGCTCCCACTAAGCCTCAAGACCACCGTGTATCTGCGGATCCGTTGAGCACGTCCGGACTCGTCGCCTCCGAGACCGGCATCTCGCCGATGTGCGGGAAGGCGAACCGCCTCAGCCTCGACATCCAAGCCCGCAGACCCTATCGCCGGCCTAGTTGCGCTTTCGCCATACGATCCGCAGCTGGCGCGCAGGCTCGACGGTGAGGATCAGGAGATCGCCGTCGAACTCGAACCCGCGGGCCGCATCCACCGACGCATCGCCACTGTTCGTGAACTCCCGTATGTGGGTCACCACGCCACGCGCGGGATCGACTTCGTAGCGGCCGTAGTACGCGAGGTTACCCCTTGAGGCCGCGCTCCCCCGTCTCACGATGTAGACTGACATGGACCCGACACCGTCGTACATGATGATTCCCTGCGCGCCGGGCCCGAATGTGTCCGTGGTGGTCACCCATTCTCCGGAGTCGCTCAGCGCCTCGGCGCGCACCAAGTCCCATCCGCCAAGGAAGTCCCTCGCCGTCTGGGCGCCGAGACAGAGAGGAGCCAAGCACCCAAGAGCCAGAGCTAGAGCGAACGAACGCATGAAACCTCCCGGGTATGGATCGTCAGGGACAGCGGCCATATGTGCCGCGCCCAGGGGAACCAACGGAACCGTACCCAATCTGTGCAGTCGAAAACCCTGCCGCCATGGAGGCCGGAAGCCGACCGATCGCGGACGATTGTTCCGAGGCGGGCAGGAAGTCGCTGGAGACGGCGCTGAAGTCGTACCGCGAGGCGGGCCGGCGCTGGGCCAGGTCCCCCACCACGCCAGCCCACCCGAATACGAGTACGGCTCGGGCTAACGTCGTGCGTCCTTGAACTTGGATCGAGAGCGCTGTCCAGCTACAGGCGGCTCAACCACTGCGCGAGCGCCTTCTCCGGATCGGCCAGCTCCTCGATCGAGGTGTACCAGTTGGCTTCCCAGCCGGTCTCCGGGAGGCCGATGAACAACATCAGGTTGAGGGGATAGGCCTCGCTGTCGGTGCACCGTCGGAAGTCGTCGCGGAACAGAAAGACCGGCTTCTCCCAAGCGATCGCCATGCCCAGCTCCACCATCACGCCGTCGTCCGGGGGACAGCCGTTGACAACCGCGAACACCCCATCCGCCTCGCGCACGTCGCGAAGGTTCGCCTGACCGATCTCATACGCCCAACTCGGGCTCGCAGGGTCGATCTCGTCGCTGCGGGCGAACGGCTCCCACACCTGGGCGCCCATGGAGTCCAGGGCCGCCACCAGTTCCTGCAACGGCCCCTCGCGCTGCTGCGCAGAGAATCCATATGGATTGGCCAGATACAGGATATTTCCGGATGCCCCGGGCGTTTGAGCATCTGCCACAGCAAGCGACGCCCTGTCTCCAGCGACGTCGCCAGCGAGATCCTCCGTTGCCGCCGGGCCCGGACCGCGATCTGCGCCGCACCCCGTGGTCGCCAGCAACGCCAACATCAACATCGCGCCCGCTCCGATCCGTTCATGGCGCCAAATCATCGATCCCTCCTCCGGTTGCGTACCGCGGCAGCCGAAAGATGCTCGTCTGCTCCCGCGGATGCCTCATCCCCAAGGTATTTGTTCTTTCGCTCGCCGCAGCCGCTCGAGGTAGGCGGCCAGAACATCCGGAACACCGGTCCGGATCGCAACTCGCTAGCCGCTCTGGGCACGGGAGACCAATAGGGGCAGCGCGTAGTTCCTACGCGACTACGGGCACTTCGCTCGCAGCCACGTCACTGGGCGTCCGTATGGCGGTTTCGGCCGGGCTCTGTGTTCGCTTCCGTGAACACTCTTACGGGCCAAAATCTTCCAAACGTTGATGTGAGAAGAAGCGCGAGCGGGTGACGATCATCGCCTTCGCTCTGAAGTGAGTCCGTCCGAAGTTGGCGGAAAGTGGCCACTAACCCGATCAGCCCGAGGTGCATGATCGCGCCTGGAGCCAACAGAGGTGTACCCCCGAACAGCACGCGTCGAACGAAAGGCCAACCCTCGGCCGAAGGATTCATTTCGAGTTCGAGCAGCGCATTGCTCCGCCAGTGGAACCAGAGACCCGCAGCACCAACCGCCACCAGCGCCAGCATCACGGCGCGAAGCGCGAGAATCCGGCTGCGGGTGGGATAGACCCCGGCCCTGACGATCACAAGGGTGGCTGCGAGGAGTCCGATGAACGGCGTCCACTGGAGGGGAGATTCCCAATGCTCTAGGAGAATGAGCTCGGCACCGATCCCAACGATCCCGATGACTGCAGCTGCCAGGATGAGCCGGCGGAACCCGAGCATACTCCCTCCGGTGTCGCCCGGCTGACCAGGCGAACCGTCCGCTGAGGCTTCCACTCCCTTGGTCATCGGTTTCGTGGGTTGTTGTTAGACTGCATTGAGAAACACGGGGGGGCTTGGCGCTCCAAGGTGGACCGTGCCGCGAAGTGTTCGCGGAGGGTCTTACCTTCCCCGCCATGCCAGAGAATAGCTCCGGGGATCGCGTACGGGCGCCCGTCGTGGAGGAGGTCTAGGCAATCATTTGCAACCCGGGTGAGACCGAGGCCGCCAAGAAGGTGGAGTGCGCCCCTCCCGGCCGCTTGCGAGGAAGTCAGGACGATTGTCGGCGAGTCCCTCGCCGAAGTCATAGCTGGGGCAGCAAACGAGTCGCTCGACATCGATCGCCGCCCTGCGGCCGGGGTCTGTGTCCCGATCGAAGCCGGAGTCGTTCAGCGTTCAGTAGCCTCGGGCGAGAACCCCGCTCCTCGAAGCTCTTCACCCTAGGAGTCGGCCGAGGTCGACCGAGCAGAAGCCGCGCCCAGCCTGAGTACGAGTGTCAGGCCGAGGGCCAGAGCCGACCTGGAGCGCGCGGTGTACAGCGCTCATCAGGTCGCTTGACTTTCGTGATCACGGGATCCTGACATACTGCTCAAGACGTGCGACCTCCGCCTCGTCCACATACTTCCCGATCTCACGGCGGAATTGCTCAATGCCGATGTACGGCCGGTACTCCTCGAACTCGTGGGCCATGCGGTCGCCCACGCCGGGGATCAGAAGGATCTCTGCTTCGCTCGCTGAATTCAGATCTAGAGGCGCGAAGATGTGTCCGTATACCTCCTCCCTTTGCATGCCGTCGAGGCTCCCAGCGAGGAGTGCGTCGACTTCCAGCATGTCTGCGAACGGACGCGCAGCAGCCAACTGCCTCGCGATCTCCTCGGTAACGTGCGGTACCTCCGCCAACGTGGGTTCGGCAGTGGCATTCGGATTTAGAAGCCCGTCGACTCCCTGCACATTGGGTTCCGCGGCCGGGCTGGGCGTTGC
The DNA here is from genome assembly GCA_965206975.1 of Longimicrobiales bacterium. Taxonomy (GTDB): domain Bacteria; phylum Gemmatimonadota; class Gemmatimonadetes; order Longimicrobiales; family Gaopeijiaceae; genus JAAXGI01. Next base: position 2,242,226 of record OZ242253.1, read on the forward strand.
CTGAGAGGGCACATCCGACCCGGCCGCCATGGCTTCGGCGTCCGAGCTTGAGTCGGCCGAGGAACAAGCCACGGCAGCTGTCATCAGGAGTACGCTGAACGGGCGGAAGCACTTCCTGATCGTGGTCATGGGTTCCCCTTCATTCAGGTTCTACAGCAGGATACTCTAGTTGAGATTGAGAGTCACTCTCAACTAAGAACCAGTGTATCCCCTGCAGGCCGGGCTGTCAACACGCGGACTGCGGGGAGAATGACGTCCGGACCAGTCGAGAGGGGCACACGCCGCTCTCCTCGACCGCGTTCGCCAAGACCGGAGCCACGCGGTGCTGGGCCTCGGGGCCACCGCCGACTCCAGTCCGCGTGTACAGCCGGCTTACCCGACGAATTTGATTCGCGGACCTTCTCGGTGAAGGCAGGTCGAGTTGGACCGCACTACCCAGCACCCTGGCACCGCGGACCGCAGCCACCGAACCCCTACGATCTGATGTTCGGATGGGACACCGTGGACCGACTCTTCCCGGAGAAGCGCCCAAGCCTTGTGCAGCGGTTGGCCGAGATCAGCGCTTCGAGCGCACGCCTTCATGTTGTCGTAAAGGCTTCTGAAAAAACGATCTGGGCCTGCGCGATCCGGACCAGGTCGAAAGGGTCCGTGCGGATGGGCGGAAGCAGACCCACAGCCAGTGCACGGGCGCCTGTCACGGGCAGTTCCACATAACCGTTCTACAGCAACCCTCAGCGCAGGAGTCGGGGGCCGACGCTGAACTCCTCCCGCCCGACCTCTTTCGTGGTGGCGGTCTCCCAAAGCGACACGGCGCTGACGGCTAGCTCGGTCCCTCGGACCCGCATCAGCCCGCATCCTCCGACACAACCGAGACGAGGCGCCCGCCGCCCGGAGCAAGGCATGCGTGTCGAGGAGGAGATTCAACCGTCACCTTCGAACATGGACTCGATCGCTTCGGAACCCATGCGGTCGAAATCATCGCATACCGAGATTTTCCCGTCCATGAACCCGACCCGGCAGGCTGACCCGCGACCTAGCGCTTCGACAGCGACGACTTTGACGACGGGCTTCCCATCCGTGCGACAATGCGGGGCGGCAACGGGACTGTTCCATCGCCCGACAGGGGGGCCGGGGAGCGGGGAGCAGCCCAGGAGTGCTTCTAGCGAAGCGGGAATTCAACGCCTGTTCGGATCGTGAAGGATCGGTTCCTGGTATCGTTGTCGTCGTGGATCGACGACATACCCAGATTGTAGAGCACATCGAGCGACAGGGTCGTGTTGGCGCTGACGTCGTAGCCGACGCCCAAGCCCCCGGCGAACCCGTAGTCGACGATCTTCCCATCGTTTCTAAACTCATCGCACCCCAAGGGCTCCTCTCTCCCCCGGAATGCTGCGGAGGTCCGACAACGGACCTCGACCCCGACCGTGGTGCCCACGAGGAGGTACGGTCCAAGCGGGCTCTCGGCGAATATCGGTCTCTCGGAGAAGAGATCGACTCTCGCCAGACCCGAAAGTTCGATGTAGCCGAGATTCAGGTCCGTACTCCTAGCCTCGAGCCTGGCTCCCTTCTCGGCATAAGCCACTGTGAGCCAATAATATCCGTCGAACGATAGCGGGGTGATGGATAACGAGACGGCCTTTCCCGCGCGATACTCGGGGCGGAGCTCCGACGCATCGAGTCCACCGAGCGTGGCCATGCTGAGCCCCGCGTGAAGCATCACAACCGGCTGAGCCGACGCCCGAACGGGGAGGCCGAGAGTGCTCAGCGTGAAGAACCACGACAGTGCCGCCACGGCAGCCTTGACGGCTCGGCGGCCACAAGGAGCCTCGAGCATGTCGGCTGCAGGCCAACGCCCCGTCATCGAGCGGACCCCCTGAGCCACCCGAGCGCACCTGTGTAGGCGCGGCGTGTATCTTCGGCGCAGAAACGGGCGACGAGCTCGCTCATTCAATCCTTGACGGAACCGTAACCAATCTGTGCAGTCGAAAACTCTGCCGCCCGAGCTGTGTCCGTGACGTCCGCGCGGCGAATGGTCACGTGGTTGGTCGCATTTTACGAAGCGGGAATATTATAAGAACCTAGACAACACTTCTAGCGACCTTGGATGACCAGGTCCTCGTCCCCGGAGTCCCAAGGCAATTGACTCGATTGGGCAGAGGCATGGAGATTCAGGGCTGGACGGCCTCGCGGAATCTTCTCGCAACCCAGATGGCCATCCCCGGATGTGGAAGCAGTCCTTCGCCGTCGTATGCGATCGTTAACCCATCCAGATCTGCGGGGAACCGGTGTGTGCTCACGTAGCCCTTCGAGATGAGAAGGGGGACGACCACCACCTCATGCCCCGTAAGCGCGTGCTGGAGCTCGATTACCTCCCGGATGCCTCGCACGGCCTCAGCCCGAACAGGCTCGGGCGCGTCATCCCGGACAAGGCCGATCTTGACGTCTCGAAAACCGGTCAGTGTGGCAACCGAGTCGGCAATCGGGCGGAGGTTTCGCATCCACTCTGCGTAGTCCTCAGCGCCGTTCGGGCCGTGTCCCATGATAAAGAGTGCTTGCTCGGAGGGCGCCTGAGCCAGGGACAGCGCTCGCTCAGCCAGGATCGTGGTGATCTCAGGTGAGGCGTCCAGCGCAGCCGTGAGCAGCAGCGGCACCTCAACGCTCGGGCGCTCCGCCTCCATATTTGCCAAGAAACGCATCAGGTTCTCGTCGAGCTCATTCAGCCCCCCCGTCAGATAGCGGATCTGGTTGTAGTGACCGCTGAAACTCGAGGCGAGGAGGGGCACGACGACGATCCTATCGGCACCTTGTTCAACGAGTCGTGATGCGGCGTCCTGAAACCGGTAGTCAGGGGCCTCCTCCCCCATTAGGAAACTCACCTCGACTGGTCCATCGGTATCAATTTGCGAGGCGATCTCCAGTACCGGAGCGTTCCAGGCTTCATCGGCTCCATGGGCAATGATGATGGTTCCGATGCTCGGCACCTCCTGCCCCCAACCGGCAGTCGCCGTAAGCACTGCCAGCGTTGGGGCCTGGAGAAGTACTCTGAGGACTGTCGCCCTGCCGTATTTGGTTGGGCCTCTCATTCTGCAGCTCCTATTCGCCTGTCTCATCTATCGGATCCTGACGGTTGCCAGGAGATCCCCGTGTACGCGTGTCGTCCGGTAAACCCGGGCCACTCCTCCTCCAGCGCGTTCAAGATGTTGTTGACTCCGAGGACCAGCCGAAGGTCGCCGGTGATCTCCTGAGCCAGCGTCGTATCGAACCTGAGAAACCCGTTCCGCCACTCCGTACCGACTTCCGTCCGTCGCATCGGTGTTCGTCCGGTGTAGGTGCCACTCAGGGAGACACGAGTACCGCCGGGTCGCGCGTACCGGATCAGAGTACTGACTGAATGGTCCGGCCGGCCAAGGAGTGGATCGCCCGACCCGGCGCGGTGCGCGTTCAACCAAGAGTACGTTACATCGAGACGCCACCCGCGGTGAGTGACCCCGGCCTCCATCTCGGCGCCTTCGGTGACGCCATCATCGATGTTTCCATAGGTATAGACGGCTACACCGCTGGAGTCGCCCACGACCTGAGTCTCAATGAAGTTCCCGAAACGATTGTGAAAAGCCTGAACACGAGCGTACAAGGAAGCTCCGGTCCATTCGAGGCCTGCTGTGACGTTCCTCCCGAAACGATTGTGAGCCACACGAGCGTACAAGGAAGCTCCTCCATTCGAGGCCTGCTGACGTTCCTTGACACCTCGGGCTGGAGGTCGGCGTTGCCTCGAACGGTGTATCCGAAAGCCGGTTCCCGAAACCCTTCTCCCCCGGAGAGCCGGAGAGCCAGGTTCGGCCGCGGGCGGAACATCGTCGCCAGCCGGGGCGTCCAGTGCGTTCCCCATTGGTCGCTGACGGTCGTCCGCACGCCCGGGACGAGCGTGAGCTGCCCCAAAGACAGGGTGGTCTGGACAAAGGACTCCGTCGTTCGATTGCTCCGCCGCTCGCCCGAGACGCGGTCCGAGTCAATCCTCTCACTCTGCAGCTCAAGCCCGACGTCGAGTGACTGCTCTAGGAAGTCAACACCATATAGGAGCTCCAGCTCCCCTAGGCGTTGTGTCTCCTCGTCCCCGGTCCCGGGAACGGGATTCTCAGTCAACGCTCTACGGGATAGGTGCTGGAATACAGAAGTTACTACGGTCGACGTCAGCCGGTGGGGGCCGGTCTCCCAGTTGGCCTGAGCCCGGCCGTTCCACTGCGTGTTGTCAGCGAACTGATAGAGTTGACCAGATCGCCAACGTTGACGCTCGTCCAGGAGGAGGAATCCGGTCTCGATCGAGAGTCCGCTCACTGGTGGCCTCCAGAGGACCGTGGTGTTGGCATCCCGTCGTTCGGCCATCTGACCGCTCTCCGCTGGCTGCCCTGGCACTTGGGAGATAGATCGCCGTCCGAGATCAATTCGGGCGGAAGCCGGTCCAGCTCTCCCCGACACTCCACCCGAAAGGTCCAACTGACCCTGATCTCCGGCCACAATACGAGACGAGGTCGCCCACGGGGCGGTATCGGGCTTCTGGGTAATGACGTTCACGACCCCACCCATCGCCTCGGAGCCATAGAGTGTGGAGAGCGGTCCTTTTACGACTTCAACCCGTTCGATGATCTCTGTGGGGATGCGCGAGAGATCGAGATGGCCAGCGATTCGCCCGATATAGGGTTGCCCATCGATCAGCACGAGAACCCGCTCCGAGCCAAGGCCCTGGAGCATCACACCGGCTCCCACCGGATGGCCACCCTGGAGTTCGAGGCCTGCGCGGCTGGTGAGGAGCGCCGCGAGGTCAGGTGCTCCGAGATCCTCGATCTCGCGGCGCGAGACGACTTCAGTCGATACTGCGACATCCGATAGGCGCTCCAGCCGCCGTCCTGAGGTGACGACGAGGGCGTCCAATCGGATCGGGCGGGGAGTGAGTGATGTCCGCACTTTGCCTCCATCCGGTCGCGCTTCGAGCGACACTTCTGCGAAGCCCGGATGTGAGATCGCGAGGGTGTAGAATCCTGAGGGAAGCGCCTCAATCCTCCATTCGCCGGCGCTTCCGGACTGGGTTATACGCTCGACGGCACCCACTGTACGGATCGTGGCACCCGGAACCCCTTCCCCGGTCGTTGCATCAACGATGGACCCGAACATCTGTCCGGTCTCGATCTGAGCCCGTGGTACCTGCGGCTCGGCGGCACGGGGTGCCCCGAATAGCAAGAGACAGAGGAACCCGGTCAGAAGGGATCTGTACATCGCCCTAGTCCGGATTTGAAGACTCATTCCTAGAGCCGCACATATCGGAGGGTGATCTGGCGTGAGTCTCCTGTCGGCCCATAGTAGTTGATCAGCTGGATTTTGTAGACGTCATCTCCCGTTCGAACCAGGAAAACGTCAAATGTGGGCCAGATCTGATGGTTCCCCTCGAGGTTGTACCGGTACCACCGATGTTCGGTGAACACTCCCCCGAACTTGTCTGGTGCATAGACCGAAGCCGGGGCATTGCTTGCATCGGTGATCGCCTCGAAATCCTCCCCGGCCAGGACCGCCCCTGCCTGACCGTCGCCGCTCACGCCGCCGTTTACCCGAATCTCAAAGCCCGATAAGCGTATGTCCCAGTCATCCGATCCCTCCACGATCGAGGCGGTCTCGAGATCCAGATCCACTGCACCGGTCAAGGCATCCAGGACAACCGCCTGCGCGGGCTCAAATTCGGCTCCCGCCGATAGCTGGACTGCGAACTCGACGGTTACCTGACCGACGTGCGTTCGCGTGGGGTCTGCGATGTCGATGACATGCAGTTTGGCGAAGGCATCGCCCGAAGCCGTCCGTACATACCAGACACGTTCCGGTGCGGCTGCGATGGTGTGCGTCATGAAGTCGTAGGTGTACCATTCGTCGACGCTCGGTTGAAGTGAGTCCACCGTCCAAGCGTCCTCGTCACCGGGGACATCTGCAGCGGAGACGGCATCGAATGCTGCAAGTTCTTCCTCAGCAATCAGTTCCATGATCTGAGCATCCGATGCCCCATCGTTCTGACAAACGCAGTGCCCCCGAACGTCGGAGGGGCCCGCGCCACCTCCGTTCAGCATCACAGACGTCCCGTACAATCCCACGCCCCAGGCGGTAGAAGTTGCCGGGTCGCCAACGGAAACGGGGGCGACCAGCTCACCATCGAAAGCAGCGAATGCCCAGGCGGCTGACGCGTTCAGGGTGAGTGTGGAGATGGTTGGTTCTTCTGGGCCGACGGGCTCGGAGGGCCCGGCGGGACCGGAATCCGAGCAGGAAGTGGTGGCGAGAAGAACCGACAGAGTGTACAGAGCAAAGACGAACGGTCGAATACGCATGGATCCCTAACCCACATGGAAATGAGAATCATTCTCAACTACGGACCCCGCAACTCTAGCCCCTGGGATTTCGAGTGTCAAGGCCGCACGAAGGCGCTTGCGTGACGGGCTTCATCGGTTGAAACCGCCGGGGCAACTCCAGCTGCTGGCACGCACCTAGGAGTCTGCGCCGCAGAACCCTGCGGCTATCTTTGGTGGCAGGGCATTGGGGAGGTTTGCGGCACACGGAGGGGGGTCAATGGGAACGACGTTTCGACCGTACGATCCGGAGCAGATGTTGCTGCTGCCTCCGGATCTTCGGGAGTGGGTGCCGGAGGGTCATTTGGCGCACCATGTGAGCGACCTGGCGGACGCGGTGGATCTGGGCGCGTTCTACGGGCGGGGTACCGGGGGGACGGGCGGCGCAACTCGCCGTACGACCCGCGGACGATGGTGAAGGTGCTGATCTATGGGTATGCGACGGGCACCTTCTCGTCGCGCAAGATGGCGAGGAAGCTGGAGGAGGATGTTGCGTTTCGGATGCTGGCGGCGGGGAACTTCCCGAAGCACCGGACGCTGTGCGAGTTCCGCAGGCGCCATCTCGGGGATTTCCGGGCGGTGTTCGTGGAGGTGGTGATGCTCGCGCGGGCCTTGGGGCTGGCGGGGCTTGGCAGGGTGTCGGTGGACGGGACGAAGGTTCGGGCGAAGGCGAGCAAGCGCAAGGCGATGAGCTACGGCCGGATGGTCAAGGAGGAGGCTGGGCTGGAGGCGGAGATCCGGGGGCTGAGAGGGGAGATCAAGGGGTTGCTGGAGAAAGCCGAGGCGGTGGACGAAGCGGAAGACGAGCGCTACGGGGAGGAAGCTTGCGGAGACGAGGTGCCGGAGGAGCTCAGGCGGCGCGAGGACCGGCTGGCGGCGATCCGGGAGGCGAAGGCGCGCCTGGAAGCCGAGCAGAGAGCGGCGGACGACGCACGGGGCCGCAAGCCGGGGCAGACGCGCAACCCGAAGGGCGGCAGGCCCTACAAGCGGGAGTACGGAGAGCCGGACGAGGCGGCGCAGAGCAACTTCACGGACCCTGAGAGCCGGATCATGAAGACGAGTTCGGAGGGGTTCCAGCAGTGCTACAACGCACAGGCGGTCGTGGAGGGGGAGAACCAGCTGGTGGTCGGGGCCGAGGTGACGGACAACGCGAGCGACCAGGGCCAGCTGGTGCCCATGGTCGACGCGGTGGCGCAAGCGTACGGCGAGACGCCGGCGCAGGTGCTGGCGGACACGGGCTATTGCAACGAGCGGGATCTCGAGGAACTGGAAGAGCGAGACATCGATGGGTATGTGGCGCTGGCCCGGGAGGGCAAGGCCGCCCCCACGGTTGACAAGGAGGAATATCCGGCGAAAGCCCGCATGGCCGAGAAGCTGGCGAGCGAAGATGGTCGAAGACGCTACGCACGGCGAAAGTGGCAGGCCGAAGCGCCCATCGGCTGGATCAAGGAGGTGATGGGCTTTCGACGATTCAGCTTCCGGGGCCTCGAGAAGGTCCGGGCCGAGTGGACCCTCGTGTGCCTGGCACTCAATGTGAAGCGGCTGCACACCCTTCAGGCGGCATGACTGCACGAGGGTTCACCCCCGCATCTGCCGGCGCGAGGGCTCTCGTAGCTCTCTTGCCCCCCCAACGCATCCATTCCGCTCTCCCGATCCGTCGCAGACACAAGTCCTCAACCTCCCAATCACCCGGATCCGCCTCGCCGCGGACGGCTCCATGACCATTCGGCTCAGTCAGCTGTGCTTCTGCGGCGCAGACTCCTAGGTCTCGATAGCCTCACGTCGCGGATCGCTGTGGGGTCACCGCTCATCTGTCGGGGAATATCACGGCATCTCCGCCAGAGCGCCTCCACGAGATGGTTGTCAATGGCCATTGAAAAGTGCACAGTTTTGTGGAGCTGCCGCGGAGGGAGCGTAGCGACCGGAGCGGGAGCTCCAGATGGAGTCGGGACACCCATCATGCCCCGGCTTCGGCGTTTGCGGAGTGCTCGGCGGAGATGGCCCGGGAGGCGGTCGGGTGGATGGCCTTGGAGAGTTGGGTGTGGCGTCGCATGCGGTAGCTGTTGCCGCGGATGTTGTCGATATGGCTGCGGTGGAGCAGCCGGTCGAGCAGCGCGGCGGCCATGACCTCGTCGCCGAGGATCTCTCCCCACTGCTCGAAACCCTTGTTCGAGGTGAGCACGGTCGAAGCGTGCTCGTAGCGCCGGTTGACGAGTTGGAAGAACAGGATGGCGCCGCTCCGGGTGACGGGGAGGTAGCCGATCTCGTCGACAACCAGGAGCCCGGAGTGGGTGAGGGTCAGGGGCGGTGAACCGGCTCCGCTGCCGCGTCTGATTCGATGATGATCGACCAGCCAGAATGCTCGTGGATTTCAGCACTCAATCCGTGGAACACAGACTCAACGTCAACGCCTAGACTGCCCCCGGCGTGCTCCTCGAAGATCGTAACGAGTATGCTTGGCGCGGCTTTCTCCAGAGGGAAGGGGCTACGCCATGATTCACTACCAGGGATACACAGGAGTTTTCGACTCCGACGAGGAATCCGAATCCTTCACGGGCCACATCATTGACGCGCGGGACACGGTCAATGTCGAGGGCAAGTCGGTTGAGGCACCTACGGAGTCGATGAAATGTGCTGTGGACGACCAAGTCGAGCCAAGCGTTTCGCCATCGCGCAACTCCTGCTTCCCTTGACAAGGGGTGGTGAACGTGTGAGAGTGGACCCTTGTTGAGAATGAGTCTCAGTTCTATGTGGTTGAAGATTGCCTGACTTGAAGCCGAGAGTTCGTAGGGAGCCGGTGTATGCTTGAGCGAGTTTCGTGTCAGGTGATCCGGCGATAGGGCCCGATCGAGACTGTCGCACTCGCTCCGTAATTGCTTATGGGGCACGCGCAGTCACCTTCTCGATCATCGTCGGGTCCGTGGCTTGCACCGAGTCAGAGCCGATGGCTCCTAGCCCGAGCGCTCCTAGCCGTCCTGCGCTAGCAGAGCGGTTGGCAGCTGGCGGCGAGACCACAACCGACGGCCTGACCAGCCACGCCTTCTCGAACCCGGCCCCCAACTTGAGCGGTGCTCGCCTGGACCTTCATCTCGATGGCGATTTGGCGTTCGGCGATCAGTTCGTGCGGGCCCCTTCGGGGGTCAATCCAGGTCTGGGCCCGGTGTTCAACGACACGTCCTGTGAGGGCTGCCACGTGGCTGACGGTCGAACTCGCGGGGCCTTCCTCATGCGTCTGAGCTTGCCCGGCGTGGACGAGACCGGGGGGCCACTGCCCGTCCAGGGGTTTGGGACTCAGCTCCAAGACGACGCCGTCTTTGGGGTCTCGCCGGAGGGCCGAATCGACACCCAGTGGATGGAAAGCGCGGTCGCGCTGGATGACGGCACTCCGTATTCGCTGCGAACGCCGATTCAAACCGTGGGCGATCCCTACACTCCCCTGGCGGGTGGCGTGCTCACCTCGGTTCGCATGCCTCGTCCCGTGTTCGGGCTCGGTCTTCTCGAGGCCATTCCCGAATCAAGGTTGTCGGAACTTGCCGATGAGGGAGACGCCGACGGTGACGGAATCTCGGGCCGTGTGAACCGAGTCTTTGACGTAGTGGAGCAACGCACGCGGGTCGGCCGGTTCGGCTGGAAGGCCAGCCAACCAACCCTGCTCCAACAAGCGGCTGCCGCTTACCGGGACGACATCGGCGTGACGTCGAGCGTCTTCCCTTCTGAAGCGTTCTCGGGCCAACCTCAGGACGACCTCGTCGACGACGATCCCGAGATCACCGATGAGACCCTGGCGGCGGCGGTCTTCTACACACAGACGCTGGCCGTGCCGGCACCTCGGGACGTTGACACGCCTGCAGTAGTTGAAGGAGAGGAGCTCTTCGAAGGCCTGGGCTGCGCGGGCTGCCACGTCCCAAGGCATGTGACTGGCGTGCTTCCGGACGTCCCCGAGGTTTCGAACCAGGTGATCTATCCGTACACCGACCTTCTCCTTCACGACATGGGCCCCGGCTTGGCTGACGGACGGCCCGACTTCGATGCATCGGGATCGGAGTGGCGCACCCCTCCTCTATGGGGTCTTGGCCTGAGCTCTCGCGTGACTGGACACACCGACTTCCTCCACGATGGGCGAGCTCGCGGCGTAGTCGAGGCGATTCTTTGGCACGGAGGCGAAGCCGAGGCGGCACGGGACGCCTTCAGTGCATTGAGTGCCTCCTCGCGGGCGGCGCTCGTCGCCTTCCTCCAATCGCTTTGAGGGTCTTGATGACGCTTGTTTGTCCACCGCTCGTACGGGTTTCCCAAGCGCTCCTCTCGATGGCCTTCGCGTCTATTCAGATCGGATTGGCCGGTTCGGCTGAAGCGCAGGGCGCGAGTCGCTCGCTCAACATCAATGCCTACGGAGAGATCCTGTATCAGCGCTTCGACTACGGGCCTAACCAAAATCTTCCCAACGGATCCAAGCCGGACTCCAGGGCCACGATGGACCTGAGGCGATTCAATCTCTCCTTCACGTCGGTGTTCGACGAAGGATTGACTTTCGACGTAGAAATCGAGTTCGAGCATGGAGGAACGGGATCGGCCCTGGAGCTCGAGTATGAGGAATTCGGAGAATTCGAGTTCGAGGTAGAGAAGGGCGGGGAAGTCCAGCTGGAGCAGCTCCACCTCACCAAGGTGTTTTCACCCGCCTTCGGGCTCCAGGTGGGCGAGATCCTCGTCCCAGTAGGACTCACGAACACCTATCACATTCCCATCCAGTATCTTGGGACGGTGCGGCCAGAATCCGAGAGCGAGCTGATTCCGATCACTTGGCATGAGATGGGACTGGCCGCTTTCGGAAGGGTCGGCCAGCTGAACTATCGAATCCAAGCCGTCAACGGCCTCAATTCGACGGGATTCTCGTCTCGTAATTGGATCGTCGAGGGGAAGCAACAGAAGTTCGAGGCCGTCAAGGCTACGGATCTCGCGCTTGCCGGGCAGATGGAGTACTTCGGCATCCCAGGCCTCGCGATCGGAGTCTCAGGGTATCGCGGCAACACGACAGGAAACCGGCCCAAGAAGGACATGGAGGGTGTGGACGCCCCCGTGACGATCGGTGCGGTGCACGCCTCTTACCGCACCGCCGCGCTGGTCGCAAGGGCGGGATACTTGTACGGGACGCTCGAGAACGCGGATGTCTTGAGCGCCCGAAATGCGAGTCTCTCACGCAACATTCAGAGCCCCAGGACACCCGTCGCCCGTGCCGCGCAGGGATGGGGAGTCGAGGTGGGGTATGATGTGGCGCCCTTCTTCGCCGAGTCGCCGTACCTCCGGCTGATTCCCTTCGCCCGCTACGAAGCATACGACCCGATGCACGAGACGGACGAAGCCGTCTTTGATGTGCCTCGGTTCGACAACTCGGTGCTGACGTTCGGCACCAATGTCTTTGTTAACCCAGGCGTGGTCGTGAAGGCCGACTATGCGATGCGTACAGTCGGCCGCGGGCGCTACCGGGACGAGAACACGTTCTCCATCGTCCTGGCCTTCGCGAGGACCCTCTTCACCGGGGCCTGACCAGCGACCCTTCCGCAATCAGAGGACGAATAAAGATGAGAGTCAGCCACATTCTTCCGGCGCTGAGCCTTCTCACGGTGGTGGCCTGCGGTGATGACGATGCTGGCCCGACGGCTCCGGTGATTCCGGAGCCGGCGCCGCCGGTCGAACAGTCCTACAACTTCTCGTCCATTATCGACGACTACGTGGACCGTACGGTACTGGCCACCTACGAGGATCTGAGTGATCAGGCCAATGCCCTTCAGGACGCTGTGGAGGCTTTCGCGGAGGATCCTATACAGGCGAACTTGGACGCCGCGGCGGCGGCGTGGATCGCCACGCGTGAGCCGTGGGAGGCCAGCGAGGGGTTCCTCTTCGGGCCCGTGGCATTCCTAGGCCTGGATCCGTCCCTCGACTCCTGGCCCCTCGATCAGGGCCAGCTGCAGGACGTGCTCGACAGCGCGTTCAGTCTCACCGCCGACTTCATCCGTGACGGTCTCAACGCCAGCCTTCGGGGGTTCCACACGGTGGAGTTCCTGCTCTTCCGTGGCGGGCAACCAAGGCGTGCCGCGGACCTTACGGCCAGGGAGACGGAGTACCTGGTCGCCGTGACCGAGGTCCTGCGTGACGACGCGGTGTTGCTGCATGAAGCCTGGACCGAGGGATACGAAGGGGGAGGGCCCCGAGCCTTCGCCGACGAGTTCCGGGACGCGGGACAGGCCGGGAGCCGCTATCTCTCTCAGGGCGACGCGGTCCTGGAAATGATCGAGGGGATGATCGTGATCGTGGACGAGGTCGGCAACGGGAAGATTGGTGACCCTTATGCGGAGCAGAACCCCGCGATCGTTGAGTCGTGGTTCTCGTGGAACTCACTCATCGACTTTGCAAACAACGTTCGGAGTGTCCAGAACGCCTACTTGGGCGGGTACCACAAGGACACGCGCGGGGTCGGCCTGACGACCTTCGTCGTCGAGAGAAATGCTGCACTCGATACACGAATCCAATCCGAGATCCAAGCGGCGCTGGACGCTGTAAATGCGATCCCGTCACCGTTCCGGGATAACCTGGACGCGCAACGCGAGATCGATGCCGCCATCGATGCGCTGAATGTGGTAGCCACCACCCTCCAGGACGCTTTGAAGCCGCTCGCTATCGCCGGCTAGGCTGAGGCAGCTGTCGTGATAGACCACGGACCGGATCACGCTTCGCTGTATGAGTATCCGGATTTCATGGAGAGCATAAGCGCCGTCTTCACGCCTAAGTCGGCGCACGCCTTACGAGGGCCCCTTCAGGGCCAGACGGAGACCAGGACGGCCCAGAGCACTGGGTTGGCGGCTTCCTTCCGCCGTCGCTGAGGCGACGGCGGAAGGAAGCCATACGCACGGCGCGTTTCGCCGCCCAGGTCGAATAGCACAGCTTCAAACGACTCGGATCACCTGGCATCGTCTCTTCGCATGGGATGGGATGAGAAGGCGCCCGAGCGGGCACAGGCCACCTCCACCGAATCCGGGCCAGACTGCAGCGCAGACCCCAAAAGACCTGCCGATCTCCTCCATACGGCCTATGGGAGTTCGAAGAGGAAGGGACGAAGGAACTCGATCGTACGCCCGGCGGCCCCTGCCCCGATAAGGGGGGTCAATTCGTGGCCGACGCCAGGATAGAGGTGTTCCTCGAATTCCTCTTCCGTCTTTCCCGCCGCGTGCATTGCCTCGATCAACCGGTGGGCCTGGCTGACCGCCACGACTGTGTCCTCGGTCCCGTGATGCAGTTGGACCGGCGGGAGACGATCGACGAAATACACTGCGGAGCGGCGTACCAACTCAAGTCGAGCCGCTGCGTCGGAGAGTTCCCCCAACTGCCAGGGCAAGATGACGGTCTCGTTGAGGTATTCGAGACCGGGAAGATCCCGGAGCACGCCGTCGAGCGCCTCCTCGAAGATCTCACGTGCATACTCACCGAACAGGTCCGTCGGGCCGAAGAACTCGACGACGGCCTCGATCCTCGGATCGCGGGCCGCCATCAGGAGACCCACGCCGCCGCCCCGGCTAAGCCCCACGATGGCCACCCTTTCCTCGTCGAGCTCCGGCATTTCCTCGAGCGCCACGGAGAGAAGCGACATCGTATCGTCGACGTCCCGGTCCCACGGGCTCGGCGGACCCTCGGACAAGAACCCCTGGTCGCCAAACTGGAGGGGCTCCGAGCGGTAGGACGGTATCACGATGGCCGCGCTCAGGCCCTGAAGCTGAAGGAGGGTATTCAGCAGGAACGCATCCTCGACCACCACGCCGTCGTCCCCGCCATGGGCGTAGACGATAGCGGGAAGGGAGCCGGGCTCCGCACCGGGCGGGGTCACCACCGCGCCGTAGTGCCGGAATCCCCCTACGGTGTGGGACAGGATCCGGACCCTGAGCGGTACGCCTCCTTCGGTCACCTGCGAGTCCAGCTCAAGGCGAACGCCCCCGACCTCCGGCTCACGGGTCTCCCATTCCGCCTCCACCTGGGCAACCTCCATCGCCGTGGGCGGGGCGAAGAGAGCGTCGAGGTCCGCTCCGCCGCCGGCCGCTTCTACGGTGACCTCGAAGGTCTGGGTGGCGCTGAGGTCTCCGGGGTCGGTGGCGGTCACCGTAACGGTCGCGCTTCCCGGGGCCACACCGGTCACCGTGACGTCGCTTCCGGAGACACTCACCGTGGCAACGCTCGAAGGGTCCGAGGTGGCCTCATAGCTCAAGGCGTCCCCATCGGGATCGGAAAAGGCCCCGGAAACGTCCACCGTCACCTCCGTTCCCTCTTCCACGCTCTGGTCCAGAACCGCGGCGGACACTGCCGGCACGCGGTTGGCGCTGATGACGGTGACCTCGAAGGTCTGGGTGGCGCTGAGGTCTCCGGGGTCGGTGGCGGTCACCGTAACGGTCGCGCTTCCCGGGGCCACACCGGTCACCGTGACGTCGCTTCCGGAGACACTCACCGTGGCAACGCTCGAAGGGTCCGAGGTGGCCTCATAGCTCAAGGCGTCCCCATCGGGATCGGAAAAGGCCCCGGAAACGTCCACCGTCACCTCCGTTCCCTCTTCCACGCTCTGGTCCAGAACCGCGGCCGACACTGTCGGCGCCCGGTTGGCGCTGATGACGGTGACCTCGAAGGTTTGCGTGGCGCGCTGGCCTCCGGGATCGGTCGCAGTCACCGTGACGGCCGCAGTCCCCGGAGCCGCGCCGGTCACCGTGATATTGCTTCCAGAGACACTCACCATGGCAACACTCGAAGGGTCCGAGGCGGCCCCATAGCTCAAGGCGTCCCCATCGGGGTCGGAAAAGGCCCCGGAAACATCCACCGTCACCTGCGCTCCCTCTTCCACGCTCTGGTCCGGAATCGCGGCTGACGCTGTCGGTGCACGGTTGGGGGGCGGGGAGGGTGGGCCCGTGGGCGTCGGAGTTCCACCATCACCGCACGCAGCAACGACGAACTGCAGCATGAGCACTACAACAAGCATGTTCAGACGCTGCATGAGGCCTTCCCGACTCAGTGGACTGGTGAGGGACTTACGTTTGACAACCGAATCGCATTGGGAAACGACAGTTTGTCAAGGTATGCATAGCTTGACCCATCTGCCGTGGAAGGCGATGGGCCTCAACACAAAGAGCGACGAGACATGCCGGCTGGCGAGCGAACTGGCTCGGCGGATCGGCAACGCCAGCCTGTCCACACCTTGCCCTTCGTCTCCGAGGGTCCGGCGCTCACTCTGAGGACAGCCCCGCCGGACGCCGGGACATGGGATGAGTCCTCGGGTCGCGCTGACGGTTCTCGCTCGCCAGTTTGAACGTGCGATGCCATACACGTGGTGCCCAACGAGGAGAGCCGGGACGATGGAACACTGGAGCTGTCCCCGACTGGATCGTCGGCAAGCCCTCCGCCTGATCGGAGCGGGAGGACTCGGTCTCCTTACAGCCGGAAAAACTGCCGGGGATCTCCTCGCCGCGCCGAGAGGTGCAGGGTCCGGAGCGCGGCCGGTCTCCTTCCAGGAGGGCGCGGTCATTCGCACGATCTTCACCGATCTGCCTCCGGATGCGCTCGCGCAGGGCACGACGCTATTCCATGAGCACCTCGACGGCGTCTACTCACGCGAGACACGCCAGCTCCAGCTTCCGCCTCCGTCGTCGGCCAATATCGCTCCCGTGATTGCCGACATCGAAGAGGTGATGGACAACGGCGTGATCTGCATCGTCGACGCGGGACATCCCGATATGGGTGTGAACTACGACCACCTCAGGCAGATCTCTAGAGAGACCGGCCTTCACATCGTGGCGAGCGGCGGGTATTACCTGCGGAACACCTATCCCGCCGAGATCTCGACGATGACCGAGGACCAGATCGCGGCACGACTCGTCGCCGAGGCCAACGCTGGTCGGTTTGGCGCGTACGGGGAGATCGGCAACATGGCCGGGCGCGCCGAATTCTTCCCCGACGAGATCAAGGTCTTCCGCGCCGTCGGTAAGGCGCACTTGCAGAACAACCTCCCGATCTTCACGCACAACAGCTACGGGTCCGGGCCGAATGCGGATGTCGTGCCGCGGGACATCGCCCTCCGGCAGCTCGACGTCTACGAGTCGGTCGGAGTGGATCCGAGACGGGTGGCGGTCGGCCACATGGACTCCCTCCCCGGGACGAACGCGGACATCATCAGCGCGCTCGCCGAGCGAGGCGCCTTCGTCGGGTTGGATCGCGTCAGGGGGGACAGCGCGAGCGATCAGGCCCGCGTGGCCCTCGTTCTCGCCTTTCTGGAGGCAGGCCATCTGGAGCACCTGCTCCTCTCGAGCGACACCCGGAGCGACTTCCTTAAGGTCATGCGCTTCACCGAGCAGCTTCAGCGGGCGGGCGTGAGCGAGGCGATGCTCCAGACGATCACGGTGGACAATCCACGCCGCTTCCTGGCCTTCGTGCCGCGGGGGTGACCGGCGTCCGGCGCGGGAGGACCTAGCGAGGGGGGCCGGGGGGCATGCCCCCCGGCACCTGCGTTCCGACTCGCCCCTCGAGCTGCCGGTCACGGCACCCGCCGACCAGATACGTCCGCCCGATCATGTCGCGGTCCACTCGACGACCCTTCACCTAGAGTTCATCGATTCGCCGGGTGTTCGTGATGTGGTTCACCGGATTGTTTCAGGACAACAAGCGAGGCGGTCGTGCCCGTCTCCGGGGTCCCGAGATCGTGCAGCAAGCGTAGTGCAGCCGCCGAGCTCCGGGTCGCTCCAAAAAACGCCCGGAAGGGCGTCAGCCCCACGAAGTCCCCAGCCGGTCGAGCGCAGAGGCGGGAAGCCGTCAGAAGGACGAGGACAGGAGCCAGACTGATGGTGCGCATCGGCACCTCCGGCCCCGCACGAGAAGGTCCGATCCCTTGAAGGCCGAGGTGCGCTACACCCAACCCCTCCTCCGGAACATGCGAAGCGTATCCACGAGCCGGCCCAACTCCTCGGGCATGGCCGAGAGGGAGAGTCGATTGTAGGAGAGCATCGGTGGGAACTGCCGCCCCACCAAGATCCCGTGCTCCCTCATGCGACGGATGTATAGAGCCTGGTCACCGCGGATCTCGTGAAAGAGGAAGGCGGTGTGGCTCTGAAAGTAGTCGAGCCCCAACTCGTCCAGGCAGGCGGTCACGACTTCCTTGCACTCCGCCCAAGTTCTCAAGCTCCGCTCCTGCCAGCCCTCTTCCTCGAGGGCAGCGATCGCACCGACGACGGCCAGCGTATTGGGATTGGAGCGGTTGGCATAGGGGCGCAGTCGGCTGGCCGTCTCGGCAGCACAGATACCGTAGCCTATGCGGAGTCCGGCGATCCCGTAGAGCTTCGAGAATGTCCGCGTAACCAACACATTCGACCGCTCGTTCGCCCACTCTTCCGCGGACCAGTAGCTCGCGTCATCCACGAACGGGAAGTAGGCCTCGTCGACAATGAAGAAGACATTGTCGGGTGCCGATGAGAACCAGTCGTCCAGCTGCACGCTGGGAGTGAGGGTTCCGGTCGGATTGTTCGGATTGCAGATGTAGACCACGGTGGGCTCTTGCCACCGCTGGGCCAAACGCTTCATGCGTTCGACGTCGTGGGCAAAATCACTCGTGAGGGGCACCTGCTCGATCCGGTACGGAAAGGGCTCCGCGTAACGCATTGCGTTCTCGTAGGTCGGACTCGCCTGAAGTATCCGGCTTTGCGGAGAAGCGTGCGCCTGGACAGCCATCCGAATGACTTCCGTGGAGCCGGAACCGAGAACTACCTGGTCGGCTTCCACGCGATGGAGCTCGGCAAGTCGATCTATGAGAATCTCCCGCTCCGGTCCGGGATAGTGCGGCACGTCCTCCATCGCCTCAAGAAGTGCCGCGCGTGCGCGCGGTGGTATGCCCAGGGGGTTCGCGTTGTGATCCAATCGCAGTGTTGTGTCCTGAGCCGGTGGAGCCATCGAAGACGTCCACGGTTCAGCGCCGCGCGCGAAGGCAGTCCCCGGCAAGGCCGCCAGCCCCACCGATGCCCTGGTCCCATTCGCAAGGAATTCCCGGCGATCCATTTCTCACCTCCCAAGAGAGCACAGTCAGTTGGCGATTCCTTACCGATCGTCAGCCCGGCGGATCGTGTGTCAAACTGGCGACCACACGGGCCGCTCGCGAGCGGCAATTTCCTTCTCGCGCCGCTCCCTCTCGGTGTGCTCGGCCTCCGAGGACTCCGAGGAGTCTCGCGCGTAGAGGAGCACGACGCTGTTGATGACGGCGGTCAATGCTGCCCACTATGGGCCCTGGCGGTTGAAGCCGGTAGGCTCGAAGAATCCGTATTGCATTCGCATGAAGCTACGAATGACCCGATCCGGCTCTGCCGCGTACGCGCGTCGATCCGCCTCTGTATCCCGCCCGCCCGGAAAACAGTGTACGGTAAGATCTTTTGCTTAAATGCCTTACGACTTCCGTTCCACCGCTGTTCGCCCTATCCGGCCCACCGTTCTGAATCGAATGCCGATGGCCTCTCGTGGCCGTGAACAGATGCGTCGGCACCGGGGTCGCCGCGGGCCGGACCGTGCCACGGCGGGGCGCTTCTGCTTTCCGCGGCGTACCTACGTCTCTACGACGTTGAGACCGTGGAGCAGACCAGGCAGGTGATCGCCGCCCTTCGTCCTCCGCGATAGCCGCGGGTGGCTCCCGGAGCGCCATGGGTATCTACCGAGCCCAGCTCTGCCAGGAACGCACCTGCAAGATGGCATGATTGGGCCGCACACCTGCCCAGAAGATCCGGCGACGCACGTGGTGGCGTTAGCGCCGAAAGGCGATCGGGCATGGACGCTCCCCCCCTTGTGCCGGAGGGGCGTCCATGCCCGATGACGCCGACGTCAGAGCGACGTCAGTCTTTCGCTACCCCGAACAGGTTCTTAAGCGATACGACCAGGACGGCGCCCCCGAGGAGCACCACGAGATTCGTGACAATGTCGGTTGCCATCCCCCCGATGACGGGGATCGCTCCGAGCGCGTTTGCCGCTGCGATCAGCGCGATCGCCGCGATGAGGAAGGTCTGACTCTCATCGTCGCTGATATTCAGGAGCCCGACGATCAGGCCAAGGACCGCAAGTACCCAGCCAAACCAGGCCTGCTCAAGGCCCACGCCTCCGACCACGGCGATCACTAGTCCGACCACAAGGGAGCCCTTGCCTACTAGCGCCATAGTTCCTCCTTGGCTAGGTAACGGAAATGCGCACAGAATTGTGCCCGTATTGCATACTATGGTGGCTGGTCGGCACCGGCAAACGGCGGCCAGACGGCGTGGCCGATGCCAACCGTTCCGGTAGCACGCCCCGGAATGAGTTCTTCTGGCCACCTCATCGGTTTGACTGCCCTCCGGTCTTCGCTTCAGGGGGGTTCACCGGACCGAGCCGATCTACTCCGTCCGCGCGAGCCAAGGCTACCGGGCGGTAGGCGTTGTCAAGGACGAAGCGACGACTGCCCACGTCTCGATTCCTGAGAACGCCCCGAAGGGTCTTCGCGCCACCCAGGGCCTCCTCACTTCGGCAGGAGCCTTCCACCCGTTGCAGCTCGCATAGCGGGCGTCGCCGGTCGTGCGCTGGAGAACGAGGCGATTCGCAAGGACGAGTCGCCGGCTGACCGGGCAGTACCGTCGGTCGGCAAGGGTCCACGGTGTGAAGGGTATAGCCACCGGCAAGATTTTGAGCTGCTCGGCGTACCAAGAGCTCCGACCACACACCACTGCGTGATCAGGTCTCGCGATCTCGGACGAGTCCTCCTGTCACGACAGTGGCCCAGCCCTTGGGCAAGGGGATGCCAGAGCTTGCTAACTCGTTGGCCAGGAGGGTGCCTTCTTCGTCGTGAGGCGTCGGGTCGACGGCGATGCGGCCTGATCCTCCGCCGAAGAGCATCCGAAGCCCGCTAGGACCGAAAGCGCGGTCAACCTCGAACCACACCTGTTTCCGGGTGCGGCGAAATCGGTAGAAGTGGGGGCTGGGGCTGGGTCCGTCCGGGGGTTCGACGCAAGTAACCGTTCGAGATCCTGGCCCTCGCGGAACGGACACTCGGGCTCTGTCTTTCCCACAACCAAGATCTCGAACTCCGTCCCACACGCCCTTGAGCGGTACTCGTAGATCGGCAGTTGGCTAAGCAGTCCCCTAGCAGATCACACAGTTGTGATTGTTCGTCGCGCCGAGCCCCTCGAGCAACGAGATCGTGCGGGGGAAGGGAGTGATGCGCTGCTCCGGGCTGTTCGCCATGTCCACCGTGGTCTGACCTCGCCGACTCACGCCGGTCACATCCGCTCCATGTCCGACCAAGTACAGGATCATTTCATTGTCGCCGCGTGAAGCGGCGTTGTGGACCGCGCTGTACCCGTTCAGATCCCGCGCGTTGACATCTGCTCCGAGCTCCTCGACGAGGTACTTCACAGCGGGAAGCCAGCCATCCGGCACGTGACGGTGGATATTCGCCGCGTAGCCCTCTCCATACCCTGCACCTGACGCCGCATGGATGGGCCAGACACCCGGGCCACCGATTGGGACGGGGGGCAGCCCCGATGGATCCTCGTCAGGGTCACCCCGGCCCACGGACAAACGGACTGTGGGCACCTTAACGGTCGGGATGTGTGGATCGGCACCGTAGGAAACGAGAAGCCGCATGGCGTCGATGTCCAACGCATACGCCGCCCGCCAGAACGGCGTCGCACCCGTACGGTCGACCCCCAGGTAGTCGGCCCCGAACGTCGTAAACCACAGCTTCTTCGTGAGTCGAACGTTGGGGTCTATGCCCGCGTCCAGGAAAGCCCGCATCAGGTCGAGGTAGGTGATGCGCTGCTGCAACCGGTGCGTGGGCTGGGGGTGTCTGGACTTTGGAATCCATTCGGTGTTCACGGCGGCGTAGAGCGGCGTCCCTCCTGCGTCGCTTGCGATCGTGGGATCGGCGCCACGATCGAAGAGCGCCATGGCAAGGTCGAAGTGGCCGTTGAGTACCGCCATCAGGAGCGGACTCGTGTGATCACCTGCGCTCACCAGATCAATGTCGCTCCCGCCCTCGAGCAACGCCGTCGCGGCTTCGGAATGACCCTCGCGAACCGCCAGTAGGAGTGCACTCAGGCCCCCGTACCGTCCGACGAGGTCCGCGGACGAAAGCGGCTGCGATGGCCCGCGCTCCCGCTGCTCCTCGTCCTCTTCGAGGCCCTCGGGGCTCGCGCTCGCCGCGGCCGAGCCTTGTTCGGCAGGCTCGAACGGCGTCGGTGGCTGCGGGGGCTCATCGAGCACTTCGGACCTCAGTCGGTCCGCCCGTGCAGACATGTCTTCCCTGTCGGCCAAGTCCCTCGTCGGCATATCGAGCGCGTGGGCCGTCAAGTCGGGGTCGGCGCCACCTTTCAGCAATGCACGGATCGCCTGGAGCCGGCCTTCGGCCGCAGCGAACATCAGTGCCGTTTGCCCCCATACCGTCTCGCGCTGATCCACATCGGCGCCATGCTCGATCAACACCGCGACGGCGGAGGCGCTCCCGGACGCCGCTGCCAGGTGGAGGGGGGTGACCGCGCCAGTCGTGGTGCCCGGACCAGGGATGGCGCCGGCCTCCAGGAGCTGACGAATCACAGAGGTGTGACCACCTTTGGCCGCGAGATGCAGAGGACGGTAGCCACCCAGGCGGGTGGTCGACTCCACGTGGCCATCGGCCGACAGCAGGAGAGCCGTGATGTCGCGCTCTCCCCGCTCGGCGGACCAGTGCAAGGCGGTCATGCCATCTCCGAGGGCTCCGTTCACGTCCGCGCCCGCTTCGATCAAAGCTCGGACTTCGGCTGCGTCCCCCCTCATCGCCGCCTCGGCGACCGGTGCGTCGGGCGCATCCAGGGGGGTTGCGGCCCACGTCGCGAGCGCACAGAGCGATACCCCCAAGACCTTAACCTTAGACTGGTAGTGCATCATCGGCTCCTCATCCCTATACCGAGAGCGTGAGCGCCCCGGTGCTGTCGCCGAACTCGGAAATGTCATCGAGCCCCAGCTTGTGCATCAGGGTGAGCATCGCATTGGCCATCGGTGTTCCATCGGCGGCCTTCACATGCAGGTTCCCCTCGAGCTTCCCATTCGCGCCGCCGAGCACAATCAACGGACAGCGGCGGTGATTGTGCAGGTTGGAGTCGGCCATGGGCGACCCATAGAGGATCATCGTCTTGTCCAGCAGGTGCGTATCCCCTTCCTCGATCTCCCTCAGCCGGTCCATCAGGTACGGCAGGTGGCCGACGTGATACTTGTTGATCTCGGCGAAGGTGCGCACCCGATCCTCCTGCCCGCTGTGGTGCGATGCAGGGTGGAACGGAGCATCCGTCCCGCTTTCCGGATAGACCCGCGAGGAGGCGTCTCGCCCCAGCTTGAACGAGAACACGCGCGTCATGTCCGATGCGAATGCGAGCGCCTGGAGGTCAAACATCAACTCCACGTGCTCGCTGAAGGAATCCGGGACACCTGCCGGAGCCTCTGGCAACTCGCGCGCTTTCCCCGTTCGGTTCTGGGCCTCGACATTCTGAATGCGTCGCTCGAGCTCGCGGACGTTGGACATGTACCGATCGAGGCGCATCGTGTCGTTGGGGCCCAGCGACCGCTTGAGGGTAGCGAGGTCGTCGGTGATCCAGTCCAGGATGCTACGGCTGGTTCGCCTGCGCCGGGCACGCTCCTCCGGGGTTCCGCCGGCCCCGAAGAGCTGATCGAACGCGACCCGGGGGTCGCGAATCATCGGGAGCGGCTCCGTGGGCGAAGCCCAGCTGATCGTGTCGGTATAGACGCATGCGTAGCCGTATGCGCAGCCACCCGCCTGGTCGACGTTCTCGATACACAGCTGCATGGACTGGATCGGTGTATCCTGGCCAAAACGCCGCGCGTAGATCTGGTCTAACGAGGTGCCGACAAAAACGTCCGAGCTCTCGGTCTGCTTCGGGTGCGCCTGGGTCAGGTAAACCGCGCTGGACCGAAAGTGATCGCCTCCAATTTCCTCGGGCTCTGCCGCTTCAGCGTGCAATACATCGGTATCGCTGATGATCGTCAGGTAGTCCCGGTACGACTCCAGCGGTAAGAGCGCGCTTGGGGAGAGGTCGAAATCCCGTCCGGCCGCGGCCGGGGACCACAGGTTCTGCGTGGCGCCCCATTCATTGGAACCCGCCGAACCGTGAACGATTTCGATCGCGATGAGTCGGGTGGGGTCGTCGACACGCGGCGCCCTCGACCACACCCGTCCGGCGGGCTCCATCGCATCGAGGAACGGCAACGCGACCGATGCTCCGGCGGCCCGGAGGAACGTGCGCCGAGGAACGTGCTTGCCTGTAATGAATGGCATGTTATCCGTCTCCGTTCGCGTTCATGGCTACTGGTCCTGTGCGCCCTGCTGCTCGGCTGCGTCGGCGCGCTGCATCCGGAAGGCATCGCTCTTCACGACGCCCAGGATGAAAGAAGACACCCGGTGCCCATCCGCCTCTGCGCTCTTGGCGATCTCTCGCACCGTAGGTTGATCGAAGTGTTCGACACGGCGCCCGAGTGCGTATGCGAAGAGATTCTCCGTGAACGTCCGGATGAGCGGGATCGGACGGTTCAACAGCGCCTGCCGGAGGTCGGCGGGGCCCTCAATGGGCGTCCCGTCGTACAGCTCTCCGCGCGTATCCAGGGGGTTGCCACTCTCTCGGATCCGCCACTTGCCGGTGACTCCGAAGTTGTCGAGTGCGAGACCGATGGGGTCGATGACCTGATGGCAGGAGTTGCACGCCGGGTTGGCCCGGTGCTGTTCCAGGAGCTCGCGTGTCGTGAGCATCCGACCATCGGCAACGGCCTCGACCTCCTCGAGTTCCGGAACGCTCGGCGGCGGCGGCGGCGGCGGGCTCCCTAGGAGCACCTCCATCACCCACTTTCCTCGCAGCACGGGAGAGGTGCGCCCGGCGTGGGAGGTCAGAGTGAGGATACTGGCGTGCCCCAGCACGCCCCGCCGCGTGTCGTCGGAGTACGTGACACGCCGGAACTCCTCGCCGTTCACGCCGGTGAACCCGTAGTGGTTCGCCAGGCGCTCGTTCACGAAGGTGTAGTCCGCCGTGAACAGGTCGAGCACGCTCAGGTCTTCTCGCACCAAGTTGTTGAAGAAGAGCTCGGTCTCGAGCCGCATCGCGTCCGCGAGCTGCTGATGAAAGTCCGGCTCCAGGCGCACGTCGGGCTCGATCCTGTCGAGATCCTGGAGGCGGAGCCACTGTCCGGCGAAGCGCGACCCCAGCGCCTCCGCCTTCGGGTCGGCGAGCATGCGCAGGACCTGCGCTTCGAGGACGCGATCCTCGAGGAGGGACCCGTCCGCAGCCGCGTCCCGCAGCGCGGCGTCCGGAGGTCCGCCCCAGAGGAAGTAGGAGAGGCGCGACGCAAGCGCGAATCCATCGATCGGGTATGCCTGCCCTGCGGCGACGTCTCGAGAAGGCGGCTCGAAGCGGAAGACGAAGCGAGGGCTCGCCAGTATCGCCTCTAGCGCAGTGCGTACTCCGATCTCGAAACCGCGATCTGCGGCCGCATCGTCATAGAAGGACATCAGCGCCGCCCGGTCATCTTCGCCGAGCGGACGGCGGAACGCCTCCTCCCCCAGCCGCGAGAGGATCTCGTCCGCGCAGGGCCGTGCCTCACTCGGCGAGGCCGGCGTGCAGGTGAAGATCCTCCTCCGAACGGGCGTGTCGGAGACGCCCACCGTCGTGAGCGGCCCCCGAATCACCAGATCGCGCAGGTGCGGCAGCGAATTCACGCCGTACGAGCCCGCGATCGCGGTGCTCGCAAGCGACCAATCATGGGGTGAAATCAGGTCTTGTACGGGCCCCTCGGTGCGCTTGATAAACGCTGCGGTCACTCGGTGGGCGCCCGCCTCCACCAAGACGGGTTCGGTGGCCATCTCAACGCCGGTCGGGTCGGAAACCTGCATCCATCGGTCCATCTCAAGGAGCGCCACCGGCTCCCCATCGATCGAGATCTCGACCACTTCCTGCGCGTCGGCAGTCTGCAAAGCAGAACGCCCGTTTCCGACGACCGCGCCAGTGGTTTCGTGGTGGAACGACACGCGGAAGACGTACTCGCCGTCGGCCGGGAAGTTGTGTACGGCCGACGTGCCGCCCCGGGTGCCGTACGGCGCGCCCTCGACGCGTTCGATCTGAGACACCGTGCGCGCGATCCTGTACTGTGTTTCGCTTGCGGTCGCCTCTTCGTCTCCGACAGCCAGGCGACTGATTGCCACCGCTGCACTGAGGTACGAGGCAAGCAACGTCGGCGACACCATCTGCACGTCTGCGATGTTGTCGAAATTGGCGCTCTTGGTATCAAGCGGGAGGTAGTCCCCCGCATCGATCTCCAGGCCGAGCACGTCGTAGATCGAACGCTCGTACTCGGCGCGGTTGAGCCGCTGAAACGTTCGGCTGCCGGGGTTCGGGTTGGCGGCAGCAGCCTCGTCCATGTGCGCTTCCAGAGATTCCACGAGCACGAGGAGCGAGTCGCCGGACGGACGCCGCGCACCGGGGGGTGGCATCATCCCCGCACGCAGTTTCCGGATCATCATCTCGGCGACCTCACCGGTTTCTTCTGCCGAGCCCAGCGTAAAGCGTTCGAGCGAGAGGTTCCCACGGAGCATGCTGTCATTGTGGCACGCCACGCAGTACTCCTGCACTACGTCGTCGGAATCGGCGCGCGAGGGCCCTTCCACCGAGCTCGCCGGAAGTACGAGAGTCGCACCGCTCCCGGATGCTTGAGACGCGTTCCCCCGGATAGAATCCGGGGCCAGCGTGACCATGAGGAGGCCCGTGGCGAACATCACGGAGGCGACGTAACGCATCATGTCTGGAATCCGCTTTGTCGTGAGCGTTTTCTGAGGGATGCAGGAACGTGAAAGCGAGCGAGTCCTACTGGACAATTTAAGCCGGTACGGCTCGTCTCACCAGAGATCGGGGGTCGCGCAGAGCTGACGATGGGATCCGGGTCAGGCCAGCCCGCTGGCGCCGTGCACAAGGCCAGCAGGAGACTCCCACCTCCGCGTCTCGTCGGTCTGGTTGTGGCAGCGTATCTTGAAATGCTTGACCCTACTGGCACAAGCTGCAACACCTGGAGGCTCATATGAAGGCCCGCACGCTCTCTCTCGCCGCTACCCTCCTCCTGACGACACCCGCCTCCGGGCAGGTCCCCAACACCGTCTTCTTGGACGAGCTGACGTGGGTGGAGGTGGCCGACAAGATCGACGCCGGGACGACCACGATCATCGTCGCGACTGCAGGAACGGAGCAGAACGGCCCGCACATGGTGCTCGGCAAGCACAAATTCATCGTGACCGAAACTGCCGAGCGGATCGCGCGGGCGCTCGGAAACGCCCTCGTCGCCCCGATCGTAACGTATGTGCCCGAGGGCACGGTCGAAGAGACGGAGGGGAACCGGCAGCGTGCCGGGACGATCACACTTCCGAACGAGCACTACATGAAGCTGCTTGAGTATACCGCACGGAGCCTTGCGGCCGGCGGTTTTTCCGACGTCGTCTTCATCGGCGACAGTGGCGGAAACCAGAGGGGAATGGAGACCGTTTCCGCAATGCTGAATGAGGAATGGTCAGAGCGCGAGGCTCGGGTCCACTTCGTTGGCGATTACTACTCTCGTCACGGCTTCCCTGAGTGGCTAGAGGAGAGAGGGCACGCGAGGGAGGACATCGGCAGCCATGCGGGAATTATGGACACCTCACAGCTCCTATACGTGAACGCCAGGCACATCCGCACGGAAGAGCTGGCGCCATTCGGCGGCTTCGACGGAGCCGGCGTGCGCGGCGACCCGACGCAAGCCTCGGTCGCATACGGCCGCGTGGGCATCCAGATGAAGGTGGACGCGGCACTTCGTCAGATCCGGGAGCTCATGTCCCGTTAGCGCGTGTGAGTCCCGGCGCCCCTCGCCGGGTAGCCCAGCCGCTCGAAGCACTCCGCGATCTCCCCAAGAATGGCGGGGTCGTCGATCGTGGGGGGCACGTCGTATCCGACGCCATCCGCGATCTTCTTGATCGTGCCCCTGAGGATCTTCCCCGAACGCGTCTTGGGCAGTCTGGCTACGACGGCGGCCACCTTGAAGGAGGCGACCGGCCCAATACGCTCCCGTACCATCTTCACGAGCTCATCGACGATCTCGTCCTCGCTCCGTCTGACTCGGGTCTTCAGCACCACGAGGCCCACGGGGACCTCACCCTTCAGTGCATCGCTCGCCCCGAAGACCGCGCACTCCGCGACGTCGTTGTGGGATGCCAGCACCTCCTCCATCCCTCCGGTGGAGAGCCGGTGGCCGGCGACATTGATGATGTCGTCGGTTCGGCTCATGACGAAGAGATAGCCGTCCTCGTCAATGTATCCGGCGTCGGCGGTCTGGTAGTAGCCGGGGTGGGCGCTGAGGTAGGATTCCACGAACCGGCCATCCTGGTTCCAGAGGGTCGACAAACATCCCGGCGGGAGGGGCAGCCGCACACAGATGTCGCCGATCTCATTCTCATCCGCTTCGTTCCCGTCTGGCCGTAGAACCCTCACGTCGTAGCCGGGCACTGGCCTCGTGCAGGACCCGGGCTTCACCGACAGGTTGCCGAGGCCGACACAGTTGGCTCCGATAGCCCAACCCGTCTCCGTCTGCCACCAGTGATCGATCACGGGCACGCCCAGTCGCTCTCCGGCCCAATCGAGCGTATCCGGATCGCAGCGCTCGCCCGCAAGGAACAACGCGCGAAACCGGGAGAGGTCGTAGGGTCGGATGTATTCGCCTTCGGGGTCCTCTCGCTTGAGGGCCCGAAAGACGGTCGGAGCCGTGAAAAGCACATTCACCCCATGCTCGGATATCACCCGCCAGAACGCTCCAGGATCGGGGGTCCCCACGGGCTTTCCCTCATAGAGAACCGTCGTGCAGCCTTGAAAGAGCGGCGCGTAGACGATGTACGAATGGCCCACGACCCAACCCACATCGGAGGCCGCCCAAAACACATCGCCCTCGTCCACGCCGTAGACCGCCCGCATGCTCCACCTGAGGGCCACCAGGTGCCCCCCGTTGTCGCGGACCACGCCTTTCGGCCTGCCGGTCGTCCCGGAGGTATACAGGATGTAGAGCGGATCCGTGGAGGCGAGGGGAACACAGTCGACGGGCTCGGCGACGGACGTCAGCTCTTCCCAGTCCAGATCCCGTCCCTCCACCATCAAACACGGCAGCCGGGACCGCTGGAGGATCACGCATCGGAGCGGCGTGTGCTTGGCGATTTCGATAGCCCGATCGAGGAGCGGCTTGTACGCGACCACACGACCGGGCTCGATACCGCAGGAGGCTGCGACTACCACCTTCGGACTCGCCGCGTCGATGCGCGCCGCCAGCTCATCGGCCCCGAACCCACCGAATACGACCGCATGAACGGCGCCGATCCGCGCACACGCGAGCATGGTGACTACAGCCTCGGGCACCATGGGCATGTAGACGACGACGCGGTCTCCCTTCTCGACCCCGAGGGTGCGCAACACTCCGGCACACCGTGCCACGTCTTCGAGGAGCTCCCGGTAGGTGTAGCTCCGGACTCTGCCCGTGAGAGGGCTGTCGTAGATCAGGGCGGGCTGCTCTCCCCGGCCGGCGAGGACGTGCCGATCGAGGGCGTTATAGCAGGTGTTGACCAGACCACCGGCAAACCACCGATAGAAGGGGGCGCGGGACTCGTCGAGGACACGATCCCAAGGTCGGTACCAATGCACGTCCGCTGCCGCTCGAGCCCAAAAACTCGCCGGATCGGCGAGTGACTCGGTGTGCGCGGTTTCGAGGAGTGTGGGCATGAGAAGATCAACCTGCCTTGGGCGGTCGCCGAGCCACAAGGGAGCCTCTAGGTACCCATCCATCAGCGACAGGACGTCAACGGGACTCGTCACCTATTCTCTTGATGGCCCCTTGCGTCGGATAGTCGTTACAACCATGGGCGGCCAGCCTACGCACACCGGCCGGCGATTCGGGTCCGGTCATGGGCCCCGCCTTCTACAAGTTCGCGAACGACCTCATGCACCCTCTCTCCCCATAGGCGCGGGCGAACCGTGACGATTTGCCCCTTGCACGTAGCGGGGGGGATGTCGCCTCCGGAATCCGAAGCCCGGACACCGTTCTTCTGGGAGTGGGAACCGGGACTCGCCCGAGGAAGTAGCCATGGCCCCCCCCTGCCCTGCGACCTACCTTGGTCCGCGACCGAGCTGCAGGGGCCGCCAAGGCGGGAGGAAGAGACGGGTAGATGGCCGAGGGCAGGGAACAACTCGAAGACGTCAAAGGTGTGCTCCTCGATCTGGACGGAACGGTCTTCATCGGCGACCGCCTGGTCCCGGGCGCAGCGGAGGCGATCGCAGCACTCAGAAGGAGTGGCTTGCCGCTCCGCTTCGGCACCAACACGACCCGGATGTCGCGAACCTCTCTCGTCGAGCGGATGCGTCGTCTGGGTGTCGAGCTCGAGATCGCGGAGGTTTTCACCGCTCCCCTTGCTGCCTCGTCCTGGCTCGAGAAGAGGGGCCTTTGGAACCTCTCCCTCTGTGTTCCCGAGGCCACGCACGCGGACTTCGCACACTTCACGATCGACGACGGGTCGCCCCAAGCGGTCATCATCGGCGACTTGGGCCCCGGATGGGATTTCAAACGCCTCAACCGGGCGTTCCGTCAACTCATGGAGGGTGCCGAGTTCGTTGCGCTCCAGCGAAACCGCTACTGGGAGACCGGCGAGGGGCTGGCTCTGGACGCGGGTGCGTTCGTGACGGCGCTCGAATACGCCACCGGACGGGAGGCCACGATCGTTGGCAAGCCCAGCCAGGCTTTCTTCCAGGCGGCGGCAGAGTCCATGGGTGTAGACCTCTGCCACGTGGTCGTCGTGGGCGATGATATCGGCGCGGACGTGGCGGGCGCGCAGGCGTGTGACGCGGCGGCTGTGCTCGTGCGGACCGGCAAGTTTCGCGAGGGGAGCCTGTCGTCCGGCTCGGCGAAGCCGGACCTCATCCTCGACTCCGTGGCTTCACTCCCCCTGGCTCTGGGAGTCGGCTTCCGTTGAACACCGAGCAGCGCACCGCCGCGTACTGGCGCAAACGCCTCGGGCCGTATTACGGCCCGGACCTTCGGCGCAGCGTCATCCAGATCCTCACTTCGGCACCGCCGTATCTCCTCTGCTGGTACGGCGCATACCAGGCACTGTCGGTGAGCTATTGGCTCACCTTGGCGCTGGCCGTGCCTGCCGCGGCGTTCTTCACCCGGCTCTTCCTGATCCAGCACGACTGCGGGCACGGGTCATTCTTCGAGTCGCGGAAGGTGGCCGATACCGTGGGGTTCTGGATCGGCGTCCTGACGTTCACCCCGTACCGCTACTGGCGGAAGACCCACTCCTACCATCACGCACACACCGGCGATCTGGACTTTCGGGGGTTCGGGGACATCGACACGCTCACCGTGAGGGAATACTACGGGAGGTCGTTTCTGGGACGGCTGCAGTACAGAGCGTATCGGAATCCCCTCATTCTCCTCGGGGTCGGCGGGCTATTCCTCTTCGTGGTCAAGCACCGCTACCCGTGGGACATCCCCCGGAATTGGAGGCGCGCCTGGATCAGCGTCTGGCAAACGAACGCGGCGTTGGCGGCCATCGTCGCGGTTATGTGGCTGACCATCGGGCTCAAGGCCTTCGTCCTCGTGCATCTTCCGATCCTGCTGCTGTCGGTCATCGCCGGGGTGTGGCTGTTCTACGTGCAGCACCAGTTCGAGGACACGTATTGGCGTGAGCACGAGAGGTGGTCTTACTTCGACGCCGGGCTGCAGGGAAGCTCGCACCTGGTGCTTCCCAGGCTGCTTCAGTGGGTCACCGCCAACATCGGCATCCACCACGTGCACCACATCAGCACGCGCATACCGAACTACAGGCTCCAGGAGTGCCTGGACGCGATGCCGGAGCTTGAGAACGTGACCCGGATCACGATATGGGACGGGATCAAGACTCTTCGCCTCTCGCTCTGGCACGAGGACTCAAAGCGGTTGGTGACCTTCGGAGAGGCACGCCGTCTGGAACACGCGTGACGGACGGGCCGAACCGAGGATGGAGCGGGATCGATTCTCCGCCGCCCACTTGTCCAGCAAACTGTCTTAGGCTTCTGCCCTCAGCGCCTCACAGGGTGGCACACGGAGACCTCGCATGTGGGCACCGCGCAGGCGATGACGCCAACCGCCATCATGACCGCGGCAGCCGGGCTCACAGTCGTGGAGGCGTGAGCCGACGCATCGAACGACAGCGCGCAACACTCGCTCAAGCCGCGACGGGCACCGGACCGAACTTCCGCCGGTAGTACCGAATCCAGATGACTTGGGCCGGAATGCCGACAACGGCCGGCAGAATCCACGGGACGACGGCGAGGGGTCCTGCGATGTCGTAGGCCCAAAGGCGCTGCGACCCAAAGACGGCGAACGCGGTGTGGAACGCGATGCCGCTCGTCAGCATCGAACCCATGTGTGCGTAGAACCACTCCATGTGGCCGAGCTTCGGGCTCCGCAGCACCTTCAGTATGTTCGACCCGGTCATGACGCCGACGGGGCTGAGCGCCAGCAGGATCGGCGACGTGCCGGACCAAGCTGCGAACGCGAGGCCGATGACGGCAATGCTGCTCCCGATCGACACCCAGGCGAGTGCCGCGTGGAAGGGAGTCCGAAGCCTCTCGGG
Organism: Longimicrobiales bacterium; assembly: GCA_965206975.1. GTDB lineage: Bacteria > Gemmatimonadota > Gemmatimonadetes > Longimicrobiales > Gaopeijiaceae > JAAXGI01. Next base: position 2,274,326 of record OZ242253.1, read on the forward strand.
CGACTTCCGTGTCTCGACCATTCGTACCCCGTGCCGGACGGCGGCAAAAGTCACTACGCCGAGATACCCGAGAAAGAATGCGAAGCCATAGAGCTGCGGCCGGTCGGCGAAGCCGATGCCCTGCGCCTGGTATAGCCCGATCCGCCCGACGGAGGCGGTGACCGCCGACAAGGTGACGACGTAGGCGCAGTAGGTGAAGACACGGCCAGCCTGTACGTGCACCCGGCCTCCCTTGCGGGCGAATACCGGGATCCAGAACGCCACGAGGCCGACGAAGCCGGTCGCGACGTGTGCCAGGATGAGGACGTCGAACACGAATTCAACGACCGTCATGATGGAAAGCCCTCCCGGCCGCTTCGTTCGATGCCCGCCGCGGCTTTGACGCGCGGGGTGGACTTGAGCCGCTGGTCGATCGCCGCCAGCGTCTCGTTGCACCAGGTCACCTTCGATCCGAGGGAGTGAATGCCCATCCGGAGCGACGCGAACTGGTGGAATTCCTCGTCGCTGTTGCGCTCCGGCGCGTCACCGAAGGAGGCGACCATTTCCCGTTCCACCGACGAGAGTTGCGCCAGCCAGCGGGCCAGGTGGTCCCGGAGTGCCGTCATGAATGCGCGGGTCTCCTGGAAGTCGCCGATGGCGTTCATGAAATAGAGCTGGGCGAGGTACCCGAACCGTTCCGTGCCGACCGCCGGACCGCTGCGCAGCCAGCGCAGCAGCTCCGTCCGGCCCTCATCCGTCAGCGAGTACACGCGACGGTTCGGCCCCTTCGGTGACGGCTCGAGCCGACTCCAGAGCATCCGCTTCTGCTCGAGACGCTTGAGGGTCGGGTAGATCTGGCTCAGCTCGGCCGACCAGAAGTGTCGGGCGCTCTCCTCGAACGCGTTCTTGAGGTCGTACCCGGTGGCCGGCTCGCGGAGCAGACCGAGGAGGATGTGCTCGAGGCTCATACAGCTTTCTCAGTAGCTATAGCAGTAGTGACATAGCTACTATATAACTATATATATAGCGTGTCAAGCTGCTCTGTTCCGCCGTGCTCCGGTCCCCTGCACCGCTCGGCTACGAACGCCGTCGACCTACTTGCTCGAAAGCAGCTTTTGTGTGGAGCGGAGAGGTCCCCTCTGCTCCCGGGGTAACCGCCGCATTCCTCGGCTGCTGCAACCGATGGAGTGGACGCCCCCTCCGGACGGCAATGTGCCAACGTGGGTGTCTAGCTGAGCTTGACCATCTGAGGGAGGAGGCCACGGATCAAACCACGAGGTTCTTCCTACGTCAAACGCCTTCCTTCCATTCGCGAGGCACCCGGTTGGGAGCGCCGGCGCCTCACCCGGCGTTAGACGTAGCGGGCCGTTCCTGTGACCGGCTACGTCCGGAGTGTGACCCGCTCGATGACGTGAGCGCACGCCTCCGCCACCCGAGCAGAGGAGGCTCGCTCTCCGACTCGGGGTTTCCTACTCGACCCGTACCACCCATAGACGCATGTGGGGAGGCAGGCTGGGTGCCCCGAACGTGATCTGACCGTGGCTCCCATTGACTAGGAAGTAGGCGGTGGATCCGCCGCGGACGTTGAAGGTCTCGGAGAAGTCGTAACCGCGGACAGCCGGTTCGGGTCGAGCTGTGGGGCGGATGCTGCTGTAGATCTCGCCGAAGTTCCAGCTGGAGACGGTCCGCTCTCCGTCCGAGAAGTAGGTGTCGTCGGTCAGGAGTGCTGCCGCCCAGCTCGCCAGCACCGCGTCCGGCTCGGTTCCCCGGGTGAGGACCCAGAGAAGATCGAACCCGTGAACCGGCGAGTTCATCAGGGCCCGCGTCATCTCGTGCTCGGTGGCGGGCGTATAGAACTGATCGGCGATCCAGCGCAGAAGAAGCGCAGGAATCCCGTAGGGCAGCCGCGAGGCCCACGCACACGGGCCATTAGGCGGGCGTCCGAGCCAGGAACACTCTTGCGGCGCTCCCGGCACCTTGGCCGTACTCCCGGGAATGAACCCGAAGTAGAGCGCCAGGTCGTTTATGTAGCTTCCGTACCAGTCGAAGTTGTTGAAGAGCGGGTCGGAAGTGAGGTTCTGGCCCGATCCCAGCCCGGTGAACCCGTGGCCGACGAGTTCCTCCATCAGCGTCGCGGTTCCCTCGATCTCCCAGAACGGGGGGACGAGGCCGATCTGGACGAAGTGGATGAGGCGGGACAGGTGGACAATGTGCGTGACCTCGTGTGCTATGAGGGCCGGATAGAGCCCCCGAGTGCGCTCCAGCGACACCGGAAGCCCGGTCACTCCCTCCGGATCCGGGGCGAATCCGTAGTAGTACTCGCCCTCGTTGCTGGCAGGACAGACCCGAGTGGGGAAGAGATCCGCTCCCACAACAAAGCCCAGAACATTGCCCTCGATGTCATTCACCTCCCGCGTGACCACGACGACGACCCGGCCGTTCCCGTCGAGGTCCGTCGGCGGCCCCAGGTAGTGATCGAGACGCTCACCGATCACGTCATCGTACGCGGCGCTCTGGGCACGGTAGTCGGCATCGGAGAAGCCGCCCGCGGGATTGTTCTGGTCCTCGACCCAGATGGACCGCTCTCCCACCGCTCGGACCGTCGCCGTGATCGTTGTGAACTCGCGGCACCCATCCGGGACGTTCACGCTCACCTCGGATCCGATCGAGGGCGGCCGGGGCGCCTGTCCCGCAGGCCCCTGCGGCCCAAAGGACGTCGAGCCGGGGATGGATAGAAGCCGGTCAATCTCCTCCGCGTCTTCCGCTCGCTGCTCCAGGTGCGCAGCCGAGTGACGAAGAAGGAGCGAGTCCATCGCCGGCGGACCCACCCCGGCGCCCCCGGGTGCGGATGCGGCCGCCACGCCAGCACTTGAGTTGATCAGGGGCCGGTAGCCCCCGACCGAAGGAGATTCGGGTCCGGATGCCAGCGCTGGGGGGAGGGCCTCCCCGACCACGCCGGTCGCCATCGTGAAGTTGACGGGCGTGAGGACGCTGGGCCCCTCGGCCATGGACTGGACGCCGATCAAATAGCTCACGTCCTCCGGCGCCTCGGAGAGGTGCATGCAGTGTCCTTCCCGGTTCGTCCCCTGATCGAGCCACCCGTCCCCCACCGAAAGGGGACCCAGGAGGACCTGCGGGACGACAGTCGTAGCTAGCACTTCCGAGGACTCGGTTCTTCCGACGGTCACCGTCGTCTCGCGGGACGGCTGACAACTGACGGGCACCGTGAAGGTGATCTGTGTATGGGAGAACTCGGTGATCTCAGCCCGGATCCCCTCCACCGACACCGTGCTTCCGGCAAGGTAGGTTCCCGTGACGAACGCCGGCTTCCCCTCCTGGAGGGGCATTGGCGTGATGGAGAGGACCGAGAACTCGGCAATCCCCTCCGCGGTGAACTCGACCTCCATCTCACCCAGGCGCGCGGTCACGGAATGCGTCCCGGGCAAATCTCCCAGCACCCACTCCACCGAGGCTCGGCCATCAGCGCCCGTGGCATTCTGGTCGGGGACGATCCGTCCTTCGCCGGCTGTGACGGCCCATAGGATCTCTACGCCCGCGACCGGGACACCGCCCCGATCCTGCACCTCCACGACCGGGTTGTGTGGAAGGGGGGCGCCGATGTCGCCTTCCTGCTCGTCCCCGGACACCTTCGATATCGTTTCCGGCACCGGACGAACCGTCACGGAGGCGGACTGCGAGACCAAACCTGCGGAGGCCATGATGGTAGTCTCCCCAGGGCCGGTCGCGACCACGAGGCCGCTCGATGAAACGATGGCCACCGATGGGTTCTCCGAAGACCACTCTAGCGGCTCGGAACGGAGCAGTCTGCCAAACTGATCGATCGCCTGGGCCGCGAACTGCCAGGAGTCGCCGACCCATGACAGGGCCACCTCCGCCGGGGCAAGAAGGACTTTGTCGGGCTGCGGTGTTGCCGGCGCGGTGGACCCGTCACCGCACGAAGTCGACAGGAGAATGGGGGCGAGGAAGGCCAGGAGCCTCCAGCCGGCCGTGATCGCGTCGGTGCACGGCCCACCCCGTCCTCTGGATCGGTGAGGCGGGTCGGCAGTTCGTCGAGGGATCACTGCGGGGCCTCGGTCGACCGACCGCTGTCCACGCCCGAGCATGGTCGTACAGCCACGGCGCTCACTCCTCAGTAGACCACCGAGATGAAGTAGGACCAACCCGGGGGCGCATCCATGATAGCCACGATGAGCGAGCCGTCTGGTGCGCCGATGATGGTGCAGCGCGGGCCCACATCTGCTGGGTACTCGACAGGAAACCAGGCACTACCATCGGACGAGATGTAGCAGGCGATGACCGGGAGGTCGATCAACGTCCCGGCTTCCGGTGGCAACTGCCATCTGCCAATGCCATTCGGCCCGATCTCGCCGCTAATCGTGACCCGCGTGCCAGGCCCAGGGGGGCCGGCCGGCCCCGGCTCCCCGAGGGTGCCGGCCGGCCCCGGCGGCCCCTGCGGTCCGGTGGGACCCGCATCACCCTCACAGCCCGCAACGAATACCATTACCAGAACAACTGCAGCGGTCAGCCGCATGCGTGGGAAGCCCTCCTCTGTGCAGTGGTTCGCTGCCAAGCGCAAGACCCCTCAACCGAGCTCAGGAAAGGCACAAATATGATCCCGTTCGGGGGCCAGCGAGGGGCGTGGCGCCTACCGGGGACCGCACGGACGGCCCGCTCGGTCATCTCTCCGCGCGCTCCCTTCGCGGGCTCTGGCTCGCCGTTGACTGATCCGGACTGGACCACGCGGGACGCCCGGGTTGCAGTCCCGATATCGGCCCCCAGCCCCTGTCGGGGAGGCTGGTGGCCTGGTTGTCCACGCCTCCGGCTCATTCACAAGCTGAGCAGCCCGGACTCCGACTCCATCATCTGCATCCCGCATGCCCGCCCGTTGAGGGTCGCATCGAGCCCGGATTCGTCTATCACCGTCCCAATGTCCAGATCGATCCGACATGACCCGCTGCGATCGTCGTCCGTGGCCCAGCGAAGCGTACCGTCCACGCCGCCACTGAGCTCCAGCATCAGCGCACCCATAGTGGCCAGCTCCACACCCATGACCAGATCGGGCGCACCGTCGAGGGTGAACACGACCCCGGTCGCCTCATGCCTTGCTACGCAACCCGCGTGAGCAAGGGTCATCGACAATGACACAACGAAGCGCTCGCCATCCGGGTTCCCTCTCTGCCAATATCAGTGGGACACCTGGCACCTTTGGAATTACTGAAGGGGGCGGAGGTGGATGGCGATGGTAGAGGGGAGAGATACGATGATTGGTATGGGTGTGGGTGCTCGGGCCCTGGGGGGCGAGGAGCGTAGCGGCGAGGCCGCCGGGGCCCGAGTCGCCGAGCGGAATCGGGCTCGGGATCCGGAGGTGGTGGCCAAGCCGACCCGCCGGCAGTTCACCGCGGAGTACAAGCTCAGGATCCTGGAAGAGACCGACCGGTGCTCGGAGCCCGGCGAGGTTGGGCGGATCGTGCGTCGGGAGGGTCTGTACAGCTCTCATCTCACGGCATGGCGAAGGGCACGGCGCGAGGGCTCTCTGAAGGGCCTGACGCCGAAGCGGCGGGGCCGCAAGCCGGCCCGCCGCAACTCCCTCCAGAAGAGGGTGGATGAGCTCGAGGCCGAAGTGGCCCGGCTCGAGAAGCAGCTTGCCACGGCGGAAACGATCCTGGAAGTCCAGGGAAAAGTTGCCGGGCTGCTGGGGTTGAGCTTCGACAGCGGAAAGAACTCCTGATGGCCGCTGCCTCCCTGGCTCGGGAGGTCGGCGCCGCGCCGGCGTGCCGGGCACTGGGTGTGGCGCGTGCCACGTTCTACCGGCGCCGTAAGCCCACGACCGGGCACCAGCAGCCCAGGCAGCGCCCCGCCCGGGCTCTCGATGAATCCGAGCGCGAGAAGGTGCGTGAGACCCTCGCTTGCCCGCGCTTCGTCGACCGATCTCCCGCAGAGGTTGTGGCCACCCTCCTCGACGAGGGCGAGTACCTCTGCTCAGAACGCACGATGTACAGGATCCTCCAGGAGGATCACCCCGTGCGCGAGCGGCGCAGTCAGCTCACGCATCCCGCCTACACGAAGCCCCAGCTCGTGGCCACGGCACCGAACCAGACCTGGTCGTGGGACATCACCCGGCTTCTCGGACCCGAGAAGTGGTCGTACTTCTACCTCTACGTCCTCATCGACATCTTCAGCCGGTACGTGGTCGGATGGATGGTCGCCGCCCGCGAGAACTCCGCGCTCGCCAGCCGGCTCATCCAGGAGAGCTGCCTCAAGCAGGATGTCCAGCCCGAGACGCTGACCCTGCACTCCGACCGCGGGGCCCCGATGACCAGCAAGTGCACGGCCCAGCTGCTCGCCGACCTCGGGATCACCCGCTCGCTCGGCCGTCCCCGGGTCAGCGACGACAACCCCTTCTCGGAGGCGCACTTCAAGACCGTCAAATACTACCCCGACTTCCCCGGACGCTTCGCCGACATCGGCGCGGCGATCGACTTCTGCCGATCCTTCTTCCCTTGGTACAACCATGAGCATCGCCACGGCGGAATCGCGATGCTCACCCCGGCTGATGTCCATCACGACCGAGCCCGTGACGTGCTCGCCCAGCGTGAGCGCACTCTCCAGCAGGCGTGGTCCGAACACCCTGAACGCTTCGTGCAGGGAATCCCCACGCCCCAGCCTCTCCCAACGGAGGTCTGGATCAATCCACCAGCTGCGGCTCCGACACCGCAGCCTGCTCACTAATCTATGACTCCCCGTGTCTCATCGCTGTTGACAGGTTCCGCCTCGACACGGAGCGTGAGATCGTCGGAGACGGCGAGGGACGTTGAGGGCGCGTCGTAGCCGGCCTTCCAGACGACGAGTTCGTACGTGCCCGCTCCGACCGCGAGCGTGGCCCGGCCCATCTCGTCCGTCCGGCCTCGGTAGATGCCGAGGCTCACCGCCGCCTCGGGGACGGGGCGCCCCGCGCTCCCCTCGAAGACCTCGACCGTCAGCCGGTGGGGGGGAGGGCTCGACACCATGGTGCCGAAGGCGGCCCCGGAGGGTGCGTGCGGGAGGAGGCCCGTTCCGAGGCTCACGGGAGGGAGGCGGGCCTCCCACGAGGCTCGCCCCTCCTCCTCCGGCGCCGTCACCTCGACCTGGGTCCAGTAGAGGGCCTTCGATCCCCCCCAGATCCCTCCTCGGAGCTCCCGGCTGGTGAGCGTCTCGCCCGCCGAGGCGCCGGCGACCTCGACGTGGACGCCGTGAAGGTCGCACCCCTCCGCGCACTTGACCCCGACCTTGACCGGCAGCAGCTCCCCCGTCACGACCGGGGAGGGGACGTCCCACACCGCCACGCTCGTCGCGTGCGCCTCCGTCTCGAAGGGCGGGAGTTCCTCGCTCCCGAAGTGCGCTCCGCCACCCCCGGCGGGCGCTCGAAACGTGAGGCGGAGGCGCTGGGGCCCGAGCTCGGCGGGTGCGCGAACCGTGAAGCGGCCCGTCTCGAAGGCACCGGCGTCGCTAGCGGCGAGGACGGCCTCCGCGACCGCCCCGTCCGCCCCGTGGATCGTCACGGCGGCGCCCGTCAGATCGCACCCCCGGTTGCACTCGGCGTGGATCTGAGCCCGTAACGCGTGACCCGCCGGCACGCGCTCCGGGAACCACGCGCCCGGCTTCAGCCTGAGTCGGTGCGCGCTCTCGCCCCGCTCCTCGGCCTCAGCTGTGCCCGCCATCCTGCGCGGCGTGCATCCCGGCGAGCCGCCCGAAGACGAACGACCTCCCGAGCCCGTGCTGGCCGAAGCCGCCCGCTGACTCACCCGCCGCATAGAGCCCGGGGATCACCTCTCCCTTCATATCGAGGACCTGCGCGCTCGTATTGATGCGGACACCTGCGTACGTATCGTGGACGCACGGCGTCGCCCACGCAGCGTAGAAGGGCGGACGCTGGATCTTGTAGAGCGGCCTCGGCTTCCCGAAGTCGACGTCCCCCGCTCCGGAATCGACGAAGGAGTTATACCTCTCGACGGTGCTCCGAAGGGCGTCGGGCGGCATCGGACGCCACTGGTACTTGTTGTCGATGCTCGCGGCGAGCTCTTCGATCGTGTCCGCGCGGTAGAAGTACCCGTCCGGGTCGACGTACGGCGGCTCCACCGTCCACCCCTCCCGCTCGGGACCGTCCGCATCGAAGATCGCCCAGATCGGGCCCCCGCCATTCAGCTTGTCCGGATCCCCGGTCCACTGCATCGCCGAGAAGAAGTACTCGTAGTCCCGGATTCCGGCGGTCTCGTCGTGGAAGCGGAGCCCGTTCTCCTTCACCAGGATCACGTTCTGCCAGTCCCGCACAAGGAGGCCCGTGGCCTTCTCGCGGAAGAAGTTCGGGGCTTCCGGAGTGAAGGCCAGACCGTGGTAGTTGGACCGGACCGCGAGCCGCCCCTTCGAGAGCTGGGCATCCGCCTCGTTCGTCTGGTTTGCCGCGCCCCAGAGCGAGGCCCCGATCGCCATCGCGGCCATCTCTCCGTCCGCGTTCTGGGGGCTCCATCCGTCGCCGTGAACCTGGTATTCCTCCGTCAATCTCGGATCGAAGATCCGGCGAAAGTGGATGTTGTTCGAGTGACCCCCGGTGGCGAAGATCACCCCGTTTCGCGCCCGGATCGAGAGCGTTTCCCCCGTCGGCTCGTACCACTCGTCCACCCCGTCCGCCGTGAGGCCGAGGATCCGGCCCGCCGTCGGCTCTTCCCGGACGAAGGAGGCCATCCGGTGCTGCAGGATGATCTCGACCCCCTTCGCCCGCGCACTCCTCTCGAGCGGCCTCATGAGCCCCGAGCCCCGCTGGTTGGGCACGATGACCTCGCTCTCCACGGGCCACTGGCGGGGCGCCGGCCTCCGGAAGACCGAGTCGTTTCGGCTCGGTTGCCCGGGCGGCACCCACTCCACTCCGTTTTCCGTCAGGAACTCGAAGGTCGCGATCGCATTCTCGACGTACTTCCAGACGATCTCCCGGTCGTTGTAACGGTTCCTCGGCTGATCCATCAGCGTCCAGTCGTAGAAGACCTTCTCGGGGGAATCGTCGATCCCGTATTCCTTCTGAAACGACGTCCCGCCTCCGAGGTAGCAGGCACCGCCGCTCAGGATCGCCCGCCCCCCGATATCGAAGTTCTGCTCGATCAGGATGACCTCCGCCCCTTCGTCCCGGGCCGCGATAGCGGCGGCCATCCCGCCCGCGCCGGCTCCCACGACGACGACATCCGTCTCCCGGTCCCACTCGATGTCCTGCGTCTGCCCCTCGAGCTCACGCGCACCAAGTGCGCCAGGAGCAACGCCGACGGCCGCGCCCGTCCCAAGTGCCGCGCTCTTCTTGAGGAACTCTCTCCTGGTCTGCTCCCTGGCCGCCTTGTCGCTCATCGTCGTGTCCTCTGAAAAACGGGTAGGCCCCGGGAAAGACTCGGGACCGAAAGAATCATGATGACTGCGCTCCCCCCGGGACCGCAACGTGCCGAAGGAGGGAGAGTCCGGCGCTACAGCCGCGGAGAGCCGCGAGCCTGCTCTTCCCGCGTCAGGGCCCCGATACCGTCACGGCCACGTAGCCGTTCGTCCAGCAGCACTGGTCCCCGGGCGAGCTGTCCACGGGGTTGAAGTTGTCCGCCCTCGCCCGCAGGAGGTATTCGCCGGGCTCCGGGAAGCTCACCGTCGTCGTCGCACGCCCCCCGTCCAGCTCCGGGTCCTCCGGGGAGAACTCGGCGAGCTCCGGGCCCCGGTGCGTGTACCAGGTGACTCCACCCTCTACAGGCTCCCTCTCGGCCCCCGGCTGAAGCCGGTCCGACACCCACACTTCCAGGTCGACGGACTCCCCGGCGGCGGCCGACATCCTGAGCGGGTTCACCACGCTCCCGGGGGGCGGCACCCCGTCGAGCCCGGAGAAGGACTCGCGAGGATCACCGTCATTCGTCACCACACCCCAGAGCTCCGGCCCGTCCTCGCTCAGCTTCAGGAGCGGGGGGAGCGATCCCATCGCCATCGGCCGGTAGTGCAGCTCGTAGGCATCCACGCCGATCCGCCCCGGCACGGAGTGCACCACGCCGCGGTTTCTGAGCGTCCAGACCACCCTCCCCCCCCCTTCGGCGAAGTCACCGGGCACCGTAACGGTGAAGACCCCAACCTGCCTCCGGGTGAGGAAGACGCTCGGCTGCGGGCCGTCGAACTCCGCCGGTTCGATGGAGTTGTCCGGTCCCACGGGGAGGAAGAGAACCTCGTCCTCGGAACGGTTGAAGTAGCCGAAAGAGACGGTGTACGTCCCATCCGGATTCGCGTACCACCCCTCGAAGAAGGGGGTCACCGGACGTCCCGTCGGAGCCTCCGGAGCACCGGGGAACGTGCGCTGGGCCTCGAGCCCCGATACGCCCAAGACAAATGAGGCGGCCAGCACCCCTCCGAGCGCCAGCCGCCTCCCCTTCTCAAACATGATTCGCCTCAACAACCCCAGCGTTCATCCTCTATGCGGTCGCGTCCGTGCCGGGGGCAGCTCAGCCGCCGTTCCCCGCCTGAGCGACCGGGGTCATCGCCTCGCGCTCGGCCTTGAGCCTCTCGTAGCCCTCCTGATCGAGGTGCGTCACCGCGACCCAAGAGTGAGACATCTCGTCCCCCGTGCGGCTCCCGCGGTATACCCAGACGTCGGGATCGGGGTTGAGCCGGTTCCCGGCGGTGTTGTCGTACCACTGCGTCGCGATCATCACGGCGCCTGCAGGGACGAGGGGCGCCACATCATCCTCGTAGATGTGGCTCAGCTGCCACTCCGCATTCCAGTTGCTGACCATGCTCACGACTTCCCGCTCCCCCGTCTCGGGGTAGAAGATCTCGAGAGCGGCCGCCACGAGCCGGAAGTGTCCGTGCGGCTGGTAGCTGTCGATCCGGACGGGGTGATCCCACGAATGGTACCCGGTCACCATCGCCGTCCCGTGAGGCGGGATGTCGAGGTCGCCGTCCAGCGGGTAGTTCGCCAGGTCCTGTACGTACTCGGGCTCGTAATCCTCCGGGTGTAGCCAGAACCCGAGCTCCGTCACCTCGCCGTCGACCGCCTCGCCCATCGGGAAGAGGTGGATGCTCCACCGTACGAAGGAGTTCGCAGGGAGGAGCCGCCCCGCCCCCTCCGGGATGATCTCTCCCAGCTTGCCGGACGCATACTCGGTGTAGCGCCCCCTCTGGCCTTGGAGCTCACCGTCGTCACCCGGGAGGTAGAGCGTGGTGTTGGCGTGGTGGACGACCTTCCGGCCCGCGACGGAGGGTTTCACCTCGATCGCCTTGATCCAGCGGTCCTCACCGGTCGGGATCTCCACGAGCGGCTCCCACCAGAGGTCCTGCCCCTCCGCCGGGACGTCGATCGGCTTCGCGGGGACGACGAGGTCGGGCTGACCGAACATCTCGGCGAACCTCCACTCGGCAGGATCCGGCCAGGTGACGGGAGGCGGCATGTCGGCCGGATCCCCCATCGGCGCTCCCTGATCGACCCACGCGACGATGGTCGCGATCTCTTCGGGGGAGAGGCGCTTGTCCTCCTTGAGCGCCTGGATCCCAATGTTCGTGTCGTAGTGGTACGGGGGCATCTCCTGCGCGAGCACCTTCTCGCGAATCATCGGTGCCCAGGGCCGCGCCTGGTCGTAGGTCATGAGCGACATCGGCCCAATCTGACCCGGCTGGTGGCAAGCCTCGCAGTTCTGCTGGAAAAGCGGGGCAATGTCCCTTGTGAAGGTCACCTCGCCGCTCACTCCCTCCTGCGATGCCGCGCCCCCGGGAAGGCCGCCGAGGACGAGTGCCACCAGACCTGCACCGAGGGCCCACCTTCGAGCGGAGTTCTCCTTTCGCATGATCATCTCCAGATCCCTGTGATTCCCGTGCACCGACGACTCATTACACCAGCCCTATCGTAGCTCCATCTTCCTCAAACGGTCAAGTCCCGAACCGTGTTGAACCGGTTCCGGGACACCGCCACCATTCCTAGTCTGCTGAGACCATTCCCCGCCTTATCCCCGTGGACCCAGAGGCCACGTCCCTGCAGGCCCCCCGTCGGCTCTCGTCGGTCCTCTGCAGCACCTGATTCGATGCACTCGAAATGCAGCGGGCTAGGTGCCGAGCCAACCCCGAGCTACCGTCCTACGCCTGTCATCTGCAGGGGACCTGGCCGAATCACGCCGATGTCACCTTCAATGGTCAGCTCCGTATCCAACCGCCCGCTGAGCTCCCGAATCCTGCGTAGCAACTTCTGAGCTCGTTCACCCTCGAGAGCGTAAGGCTGCACGACATCCAGCCCGGTTCCAGACATGGGAAGGAGCTCCACCTGCGGAATCGCGCCCCGCTCCAAGGTCAAGCGCGACAAATAGTAGTCCTGGAAATAGTCATGGCCGTGACCAAAAGCGTAGTTGGCCGTCGCGTAGAGAATGACTCCTCCCTTGTAAACCTCGACGCCCTTGGAGCAGTGGCAGCCGTGACCGATTATGACATCCGCACCTGCATCGATCATTTCCTGTGCGAATTCCCGTGCCTCCGCGGGAATATCCTGGGGAGGCTCTCGGGACCCCACCCCCCAGTGGAAGGAAAGGGCCACAAAATCCACCTCATCCCTCACGCGTTGGATGTCCTCTTTGATCAGGAACGGGTCCATTGCCATCACGCCCGCCCCGCCTGGGCGGGCGAACCCATCCACTCCAAACCAGCTCACGCCGGATGTGTAGGCTAGAAAGGCTACCCTCAACCCATTGCGCTCGACGATGTACGGCAGACGGGCCTCCTTCAGATTTCGGCCACCACCGACCGCACCGATGCCGGCGCGCGAAAGGGCTTCCCTGGTGTCAAGTAGCCCCATCGTCTCGGCATCCAACATGCGGTTGTTCGCAATAGAGATCACATCGAACCCCGCCCACGCCAAAGCGTCGGCGTAGCCCACCGCACCCACGGACGAAGTCTGCTGCATTTGGGCCCGGTCCGAGATCGGCATCTCCAGATTCAAGAACGCGATGTCAGCGCTCTGGATCAGCTCCCTCGTGCGCTGGAACGAGTGGCGCCATTCCTCCTCCTCGCTAGCGAATTCTAGATCATGCTGGATGGTCAGGTAGTGTTGCTGGGCATATGTCACGTCGAGCTCCACCGGCCCGATTCGGTCGCGGATTGCATCCAAGTTTTCCTCAAGCCTCAGGTAAGGAACCTGAAAGCCTCCAGAGTCGTGTATGTACGCGACGGCAGGCTGATACGGCCAACGGGACCACTCAGTGTCACCGCCAGCAAGTAGCTGCACCTGCTGCGTCACCGCCGTGCTTGGGAAGAGGAGCACGGCGATTGCGGCGACAATCAATGCGCGTCTGAAACAAAGCAGCTTCGTCACGACAGGACTCCTTTTCTCGCCCTCGAGCGGTCACCGCGGTAAGGGGTTGGACATCTCACATGCAAGCTACGCATGGGGACTGCCGTTGTCACGGCCTGAAGCCAAGGCTGACTCGCCAAGGCGCTTGAGGTCGTGGCTCAGTTGCGGTTGGCGGACCGGTTGAGGGCGGATGGCCTCACGCAGGAACCAGCACTGCTCGAGGCGGTGAAGAGGATCGGAGCCAACCAAGAGAGGTCCAACAAGCCGTCACCGGAGCACGGTGGCAGACACATATCGGGCCTTGCAGCCGCCGGAAGCGGGGGCCCGGCCTACCCCCATCCTCGTGCCGAGCGTCGGCGCCGACGGCAATGAGCTCGGGGGACTTAAGATGCCTGAGGTCTCGGTGCCGCTGGCTACCTACGCGGGCTGGAACCTCTTCCGCCCGAGGACGTGCCGCCCGAAGTGCTATCCAGCATACAGGGCTCCTACATCTCGTTCCCGCCGACATCCGCAGAGCAACGGGCGACCCTCGAGCCTCCATCGAGGAATGCTACCGTGGACTGAGCGACTATGTCGGTCAAGTGTCGGCTGCGGGGCTCAGGTTGACCGAAGACGGCTACCTACTGGGCAGGGGGGGATCTGGCTCGGATCCTCACCCAGGCGGAACGGCACCGGGACCATTTGATGACGAACTCGTAGGCCACCAGCTCCCGGGCATCTGACGCTCTGATTGCCCGAGCAAGCCTTAGGGCGGCCCGCGTCGCGGCGGAGCCCTTCCAGGACCGGCATCACCTGCGAGACGTCGCCGGCGGGCTCCACCGGCGGACATCTCGCAGGTGATGGATGGTCACGGAGTCAGCGGCTCGATGTGCACCATCCGGCCCTGGTGATTCATACCCACCCACAGGCTGGAGATCCCGTCCTCGTCTCGCTCCACATGGATCTGGCGTATGTTCGCCGTGGAGGGCAGCAGGTAGCGATTCCATTCTCCTGTCTCTTCGTTCATCCGCGCCACATGGTCGGAAGAGATCGAGCCCGTCCACGTGTAGCCATTGTCGTCGTTCTCCGCCATATAGGGCTGGAACCAGGGAAGCGGCGTCGGAAACAGCGTGATCGCCCTATCGCTGGGTAGGCTGGGGTCGAGCATCCCTATGACGTCACCGTCGAAGCCACCGAACCAGAGGCGATCCTGGCTGTCGAACATGCCTCGTCGGCTACCACCCCCAAGCCCCGGATCACCGCGGGGGCCCTCAGGAATCGGGTAGAATGTGACCTCAAGCGTCTCGGCGTCGACGCGCCAGAACTCCGTGCTTCCGCGACTCGCACCGTATGCGTTGTTCTGTGAGTCCACATACATGTCGTATGCGGCCAAGCTGCGATCAGACTCGACGGGGGGCTCCTGCATCCACTCTCCGTCGCCAAAGATCCGCGCTCGTCGCAGTCCCCGCCCCCCACCGTTGACCCAGATGTAGCCGTCGACGTGCATCGATTCGGGGGCTGAGAACGAACCGCCCTCCGCGTAGTACTCGAACTCCTCCGCCTCCGGATCGAAGCGGACGACGTAGCCCGGTCCGGGCCTTACGCCGGGGGGAGTCAGGTAGAACCTCCCCTCAATATCACGCTTGAGAACGCGGTTGCCCCAGTTCTGTAGAGGCGCTCCTTCTCCCTCGAGCCGCTCCGGGTCGAACCGGTACTCGACCGTTTCGCCAGTCCCGGGGTTCACCTTCCCAATCACATGGTCGTTGAAGTCGTCGTAGTACACCCACCCGTCGAGGCCCAGCTTCACGTCGTGGGGCCTGGCGGTGAGCCTAGCTAGATCGTAGGTGGTGTAGATGACTCTCGTGTTGTCGCCTGAGGGCCGCGGGTAGGTCTTGAGGGGGTATTGCCAAGCACCCTGACTGAGGTTGATCGACGACACCGCTTTGGCCTGAGCGGCTTCAAGAGCAATGGGCGGTCGCACCATCGCGCCTCCTTCCCTCCCCAGATTGGGCCAGATGGCTTCCGGTATCTGGTAGCTCACGGGCGTGCTGCCGATCCAATAGTAGTTCATGCGCTGCATAACGTGGCGGAGGTCTTCCTCGTTGAACCGAGACATCGCCACCTTCGCCTGGTGGTGACAGCGGGTGCAGTCCCTCACGGTGTTGAATGTCGTCTCGACGGGTAGCGGGTAGCTCATCAGCCATTCTCCGCTCGAGAGCTGCAGCGCCTTCTCCAATTGTTCAGCTACCTCCAGGCGCAGGTCCAACACGTGAGGCTCACGGCCCGTTACCTGCACGACCCTCGTCGAAGGTCTGAGCACGTAGCCTACGGCCCGTACTCCGACCGTGTACTCGCCCGCCTCAAGCCTGTCACGAGGGAAGCTATACGTGCCGGAAGGGTCGCTGACAACGGTAACCGTGAAGCTCGCGCCCTCTCGTCTGGCACTCACCAGCACCCCCTCCATGCCCCCTTCGGCGGCGGAAGTAACCGAGCCAGTCAGCGCTGCTTCGGTCGATTGAGCCTGAACAGCCTGGGGGCCTGGCAAGATCGCCATTCCCAGCACAACCGCTCCGAAGAAGCCTGCAGAGGCACTGCACCAACTGCCCTTACTCTTGACCATGGGAACCTCCAAAGTGAACGGTCTTTCGCAAGAAAGGCGACAGTCTCGACTCAAGTCAACCAGTGGGTAACACAAAGAAACTCGCGAGTTGTGATACTAGCCTGTTATCCTACCTTCTGCCTGCCGAGTGTTAAGAGACCCGCCAGGGGGAATGGGCGTCAGTTACCGTCCTACCTCACTGGATCACCATCCTCCGGTCCGCCGCCTCGGCGGGTCTCGACTAGGATTATGCCACTGTTCGCGTCCGTGTATGCCGCCGCTGCTGCTGGCCCTCTGAGGATACGGATCCGTTCCACGTCCTCGGCCGGGATCAGTTCGAGGATGTGGACCTGTGCCGCTCCGGTTCTATCGCTGACGCGAATCCCGTCCACGTATATCACGGGATCGTTGTTCAACATCGAGCTAGAGCCTCGAATCCGAACCCTTGCTCCAGCCCCAGCGGTACGTTCGTTCCGGCGGAGGGTCACTCCGGGAACTTGATTTGCCAGGAGATCCATCGCGCTTGTCTGAGAGACGTCTCGGCGCCCGACGTCCGCTATCGCCCCTCCGGACTGCGGGGGCTGCGCTCTTGCCCTTGCCAAGAGCTCTTCCAGCGTCGCTTCAACCCGGCCTAGCTGAACCTGAAGAAAAAGCGTCTCGGCCGGATAGACGTCGATCGACTCCACGACCGATGTGTATCCGGAAGTCGAGATCCTCAGGCTCTCCTGCCCCGCGGGAAGATCGGGGATCCAGAACCGACCGTCGGAGTCTGTGAATGCCTCGGTCCCGGCACCCTCGACGGACACCGCCACCCCCTCCAGCACGGCACCGCTGGTTGCGTCAACAACAGTACCCAGGAGCGAGCCGCTGAGCTGTGCCGCCAAGGGGGTACCGAAAAGGAGGGCTGGGCCCAGGATCAACGGGACCGAAACCACTCGCGCCACAAGCGTGGCGACGCTAACCTGGCCGACGCACATGCCGATCAAGCCCTCCTCCAGTCCCAGCGGCCGTCGATGACCTCACTCGAATGGCCCGTCCCGCAACGAACAGTAGTGGCATCGGGGGGGCTGATGAACTAGCTGCCCGAATGAAACCTATACCCCACATCAGGCCGAACGATCTTCACGCACTCTGACGCTACAAGCGGCTCCGCCCTTCCATATGACCGCCTCGCCGGTATTCAGGGCAGCTTCAGCGCCACCAGTGAGCCCGGGATCCGCTCCTGCCCAGACGCGACGGGCACGACGATGTACTGCGCGCCCTCGTGCAAGTAGGTCATCGGAGCTGTGCTGGAGGGTGCCGGTAGCTCGACGGCACCGAGGCTCTCCCCGGTCCGTTTGTCTACGGCGTGGAGGCGGGCCTGCCCGCCCGTACCCTCGCCGTACATCAGGAGGCTTCTTGTCACCAGTACGGTGGCGTGGCTCGCTTGTCCGGTGTTCGGCAGGTCAAGCCCCTGGAGCCTCGGATGATTCGCGATCCGCTCCGGGGTGTCCCCGTTGGGGATCCACCACAGGCGCTGGCCGGTGTTCAAATCGATCGCCGTAATCCGCCCGTAGGGCGGCTTGAAGATCGGGAGACCATCGACGGCGCCGAAGCCCGCCGCACCGCTCGCCAACTCGGAGACCGTCCTGCCGGCTGTGTAGATGGACTCGGGGACGTCTCGCTCGCTTCCGGGGACGAGGACCCGACCGTTGCACCCCTTCACGGAGGCGACGTACACAATTCCCGTCTCCGGGTCCACGCCGGCGCCACCCGGAATGTTTGTTCCGCCCCCGCTGCCCGGACAGGTGACCGACCCTCGCAGACCGGCAGCGTTGTTCTCGGGAAGGGGCGGGGTGAAGATCGGTCCCAGCTGGAATTCGCTCGCGATCTCGAGCGCCATTTCCCGGAGCTCGGGAGTGAAATCAATGAGGTCATCTTCGGTGATCCCCTGAAGCTCGTAGCCGGCTGGAAGCGTGGGGATCGGCTGCGTGGGCGATAGCTGCTCACTCGGAGCCTCGGACGCGGGAACACTTTGCTCGACAATCGGAAACACCGGCTCGCCCGTCTCGCGATCCAACACGTAAGCAAACGCCTGCTTCGTCGTCTGCACGAGAGCTCGGACCCTGCGGCCCTCCACGGTCACATCGACCAGATTTGGCGCCACGGGGTTGTCCCAATCCCAAACGTCGTGATGGACGGTCTGGAAGTGCCAAGCGCGCTCTCCGGTGTGCACATCCAGAGCGAGAATGCTGTTGGCGAACAAGTTGTCGCCCGGACGAAAGCCCCCGTAGTAGTCGTTCGTTGGCGCGTCCGTCGGGATGTAGACGAGCCCCAGTTCGGGATCAGCCGACAGCGGCGCCCAGGCGTTCGTGTTGCCGCTCCAAGACCAGGCGTCGTTCTCCCATGAATCGTGGCCGAATTCACCCGGACGCGGGATCGTGTGGAACGTCCAGAGGTGCGCACCGGTTCGGGCATCGTACCCGAGGATGTCCCCGGGGACGTTCTCGATACGGGTGTTGAAGCGACCTCGTGAGGACGAGTTTCCGACCACGATCACGCCGTCCACAACGATAGGGGGCGACGATGTCGTGATGTTTCCAACCTCTCGGTCAATTCCGTCGTATACATCGTACGGGTGGCCGAGATCGGCCAGCATGTCCACACTGCCCGTTTCGGGAAAGCCCTCGAGGGGTACCCGGCCTCCGAAGCCTTCCAGGGGACGACCGGTCTCCGCGTCCAAGGCGTGCAGGAAGAATGCAGGCGTGGTGACGTAGATCACTCCCCGGCCATCCACCTCGGCGTAGGCGACACCTTTGCCGTAGTTATACCGCTCTGAACGCTCGTAGCGGAGGGTGTGAGGCTCCCGGAAGGTCCAGAGGGTCTCACCCGTGGCGGGATCCATTGCAGCCGCGGTTCGACGCTCTCCGGCCACAGAAAAGAGCTTTCCGTCGACATAGATCGGTGTCGAGCGCAGTACGTAGTCGGGACTCGCGCCGAAGTTGTCGCCTCTCCAAATCCAGGCTATCTCCAGGTCCTCGAAGTTGCCGGCGTTGATCTGGTCCAGAGGCGAATAACGCGTGCTCCAAGTGTCCGCCCCCCAGTACCTCCACTCGCCTTGCGGATTGCCGCGTTCCTGAGCCGTTGCCGACCCGCCCAGGCCGGTCCCGACAAGCAGGGCCAAGGAGGCTAGACGCCCCCGAGCGAGCGCCCGGAACTTCCGTGGGTCCCAAGTTCTGCCCATGCGTGTTCCGATCCTTCTTGGCTAGCGTTGGTTAGGCAGGTGATCCGATTGGGATTTTCAGCCGGGCCTCACCTGTTCATGTTGTAAAGACCGATATCCGTGCTCCCACTTCCACTGCAGCTGGTTTCTCCGTAGCGGAGGAACTTCTGAACTCGCTGTCCGGTGTCTACCTCGCCGGTGTAGAGATTACCTTGGGAATCGACGCCGATCGTGTGGACCCAGTTGAACTCGCCGATCTGCCGACCCGAGCGTCCGATCCGGTCCAGCTCGTCGAGGTTTTCACGGTTCAATATGTAGACGGTGCCGTTGGCGAGGTCCCCCACGTAGAGGCAGGTCTGGCCGGGATCGCTGGAGAACGTCGCCGTGCCCGACGTACCGCTCGCGGTGTGCGGGGCGATGTGAACCTCCTCCACGAATCCGCACACTCCGGACTCCGCGTTGGGATTGCTACACACTCCACCCACCTCGGCCGTATTGAAGACCTGAATTCGGTTGTTGCCTCGGTCGCAAGCGTAGAGCAAGCCGTCGCCGCTCAGCTTTGCACAGTGCAAGGGACTCCGGAAGAACATCGGCGTCATGTTCCCGGCCGCGTAGTCGGCTGCCCACGGGCCTACGTCGGTATCTGCCACACCCGAGCTAGGATCGTCCTCGACCGGGTTCTGCCCATACGCGCCGAAATGGCCTACATACATCCCTGTCTCGGCGTCCACGATCAGAATCCTTCGGTTTCCGTACCCATCCGAAATGTACATCAAGTTCGTTTCAGGATCGACGGTCATCTCCGACACCAGGTAGGGCTGCGGAGTCCCGTTCGGCCCGCCGTCGATGTTCTCGCTGTCCGGCCCCTCCATCCCGGCATATCCGACCTGGTAGACGAACTCTCCGTCCGCAGTGAACTTCAAAACGTGCGAATCGTCGCCGTGGGCCGGTGCCCACGGCATCTCCTGGATACCCGGTTGTTGCTGACCGATCCCATTATCCTGCCCGTTGCCCGAGACGTATACGAAGTCGTTGTGGTCCACGAAGATCCCGTGCTCGCGAGCCGGCCAAAAGCAGCCATCCGCCTCCCGACAATTATCCTCCAAGAACCCGGGATCTGCAGGACCACCCCATGCGTCCAGCAGGTTTCCTTCAGGATCGTACTTGAGTACCGAGGGCGCGGGCACGCAGCAGCCAGAGGTCTGGTCGGCGTACGGCCTTGGATGACCGAGCCCGCTGATAGGCGTGCCATCCGCCCTCGTGCCGGCTCTGGGGAGCGCTGCGGCCGCGCTCGACGACAACGATCGCCCCCGATGATACACCCAGATGTTGTCGTTGTGGTCCACCGCGATCCCCCCAATCTGGCCGACCCGCCAATTATTGGGTAACGGTTTCGGCCAACTGGGGTCCACCACGAGGCTCGGCGCAGTTGCCGATGCTGGAGCTCGCGGCGCGCTCCGCTCCGCAAGTCGCTCATTCGCGCCTATCTCATTCAACGCAGCGGCGCCTGCCGACTCGCCCTCCGCCGCGCCGCTCTCCGCAGGTCCGGAACATCCGCCGGCAATCACCCCGGCGAGGAGGCTGCTGAGTAACGTGTATTTCAAGTTCGTCATGATGGCGCACCCTGTTAAGTCGGTCCGAAGGATAGGCATCGGGGTCAATTCTCGCCGAAGTCCATGACAAGGTACACGGTCACCCGAGGCCTCCGTCATGAGGGGCGAAGAAGAGGACTCTGGCGCGGGAGGCCCGCGCCAGAGTCCGGGACAACCGCGGCTATGCTTCTTGCCCGATCGCTCAGAAGTTAGGGTTCGTCAACGTCTCGAAGTCCGGCAAGGGTATGCACCCAACCACGGCCGAGTTATACGGCTGACCCCGCGGACTTAAGCCCTGTGTGAACGGCTCGTTCCACCGTATCTGGTCCGCCATCCGAGTCCCTTCGAGGAACAGCTCCTTCTTCCTCTCTATCCGGAGCTGCGTCTGGATCTCGGCCTCGTCGTTGCTCGCGAAGTCGTACGGGGCCAACTCAGGGTACTTGTCGCGCAGCATGTTGATGATGTTGACGGCCGTCTGACCACCGGTGACCTCGGCGATCATGAGCTGTGACTCCTCCCAGCTCGTCACCGGGATTGGGTCATTTCGAGAGAGATACTTCCCCTGGACCCAGATGTCCGAAAAGGCGTCGAATCCCTCGCCCAGCCCCTCATGGATCATCGGCACTCTCGGGTCGAAGTCGCCCGTAGGCTTGAATATCCCAAGGAGTTGGGCGTCTGCAGGCACGGGTAGACCGCCGTGCTGACCGGGCGCGTATTCCCAGCTCAAGATGACGCCGAAGTCGATATTGCTCTGCCAGTATAGGTTGTTGTAGGTCCGCGCAAGCGCGTCGCTATAGTTCGCGTACAGCCCGTCCCAGCTCTCTGGAACCTGGCTGGCATCCCCGGCTACGCTGCCTAGTTCGCCCAGACTCAGGTTCGCTCGCGCTCGACCATTGAGTGAAGCGTATCGGTACGTGTTGGCTTCGTCCTGACGTGACCCGCCGACTCCGCTGAGGCGGCTAATCGCCTCCGTGAAGCGGTCCCGAGCCGCCTGGTACCCTTCTTCGCGTGACATGGGTACGCCCCCGTCGAAGACGACCTGGCAGAACGACTCGGAAAGCAGCTGGATCGCCCAACCCTCGTACGCCAACGCCTTGCCGACCAGAAAGGTCCTCTCGGCCTCGTTGAAGTTCTCGAAGGCATCGATGAACTCCACTGCGGTCTTTGCCTGAACCCGAGCGGTCTGGAGGCCATTGTGGTGGGCACGCTCTTCTTCACACGTCCCGTCACCCCAACGAGTCTCCCAATAAGGGGTCAACCTGTGCTGCGGCTCGAGGAGCCAGACCGCGTTGTCAGTGGCGTAGAATTCCCCGGTCCAGAACCCCGTGACCTCGACAACGTTGTCGTACACGCAGTCGAAGTCCGCTTGCGCACCCAAGACCAGCGTCTCCGCAAGCCTCGGGTCGTTCAGATCGCTGTCAACCAGGTTGCCGGGAAGCTCCGCTTCCAAGAGGCTGTCGCAACCCGCCAAGCCGACTATCATCAGGAGCAGGCCCGGTGCCATGAGATGCCCCCCGGCACCTCGAACGAACCGTTGGAGGCTCCCCTTTCCCGTCTTCCGTCTATTCTCACGGATACGAATCATCTTCATCTCTCCCTCATCTCTCCGTTGTCAGCGTATGGAATGGAGCTGCGCCGCCGACCGAACCATGGCGCAGCTCCCTCCTTGGCTCAGAACCCGAAGTTGACCGAAAAGGTGAACCGCTGCAGCGGAGGTATGGCGTTATGGGTGTGCCCCGCGCCGGCGAAGTCGTCCAGCGAGCTGCTTCTCTCAGGACCCCGATTCCACTCGTCGACGATGTCGGTGTACTCCTGCTCCTGCCAGAGATACCAGAGATGGGTCGCCGCGGCCCTCATCGATACGCGGTCGGCTCCGAAGCGCTGGGCAACCGACTCGGGCACGACGTACTGAAGCCCGAGCTCGCGAAGCCTGATGAAGCCTGCGAAGTACCTTGACGTCGGGATCCGGCTCACTCCGACCTGGGCCTGGAAGATGGGATCATCCCGCAGGATCCGGTCCTTGATATTCGCGTACGTAGTCAGTCCAGCGGCGAGGTCCTGCATGGCCTGCGCGTGACCACCCCGACCGTCCGCGCTCACGAAGAGACGCCAATTATCGGCAATCGTTAAGGTATTGCTGAGCTGGAGGGTCCAGGTTGGCTCGCCAGTTCGGCCGTAGTAGAGGAGTGGTGCCTCACTGCATGGCACACTCGCTCCCCCCGGCGTATAGGGCAGCCCCTCGGAGCTGAGCGGACCCGTGCCGGCGTCACAGAGGACGTCCGTGACGGAACCACTGGTGCCCGACACGAAGCGCGCCGACGTGACAAGCTGGGACCACAGGCTCCCCAGCGGGAGCCCCTCCACATGGTACTGCCCACTTCGGTTATGGACGAGCAGCCGCTTCGACTCTCCAAGCTCCTCCACCTTGTTATTCATGTAGGCAAAGTTGATCCCCGCGTCCCAACGCAGCCAACCGGCATCCAGTACCCCGACGCCGATCCCCACTTCCGTGCCCCAGTTCTTCACCTTTCCGATGTTGAGGAACTGCTTACCCGGGAATCCCGTCGACTCGACTACGTCCTTCGACACGATGGCGTCCGAAGTCGTCTTCCAGTACTGAGTGAACTGGATGTCCACCCGACCATCGAACATACCCGCGTCGAAGCCGACCTCCACCTCCGAACCCTTCTCCGGCCCCAGATCGGCATTACCGAACTGATCCGGCGTCAGGATCGGCTGACCGGCCGGTGACGGTTCGGTTCGGAAGAGTCGGGTCGCAGCGAAGGCATCCGGCTGCTGTCCGGCCTGTCCCCACGCGGCGCGGAATCTGAGCGGATCGATCCAGTCGATGTTATAGAAACCCTCCTCACTCGTGACCCAGGTGCCGCTCACCTTGGGGTAGGTCGCGATATCGAAGTCCTTACCGAACGCGCTGTTGTCATCCGCCCGGACGGCCATCGTCAGGAACATGCGCTGCTCCCAGTCGAACTGCTCCTGGACGTAGGCACCCAGCGTCTTGTTTTCCAGGAACGTCTCGTCCGCGAACCTTTCGGCTGAGGAACCGACGGTAGACAGGGCAGTCGTGGCGAACACGTTCCCCCGCGTAGTGGTTCCCACATCCACCTTGCTGTAATACTGCACGCCCACCGACGTGGCAGTGCCGAGGCTCTCCGTGAGCTGATAATTCGCCGTCGCCCCCCAATCCACAGTGGTGGTCTCGATGTCCACGTCCAGGATTATCTTTCTTCCAAGTCCGGCCGACCCGAAGTGTCCCTGCGGTGCGCCTGGCTCCCGTAGCAGGAGATCGACCTCAGACTCTCTTGAATAGTCCTTTCCGAGCACAAGCCGGCTGCTCAACCAACCCGTTGGAGTCCAGTCGGCCTGAACACTCCAGGTGTCCCGATCGACCTCTATACTTTCGTCGTTGTAGATGTCGTAGTATTCGAACGGGACCTGGAAGCCCCGGGTGGGGGGTACTGGATTATCCGGGCCTCCAGGATCGGTTCCCAGGACCCGCTCCACGGGGTGCGCCCTCCTGAATGTCCCGATGATGTTTCCCCCAGCAGTCCGAGTATCGGACCGGAGGAACGCCCCGTTCACGGTGAGATTGACCGACTCAGTCGGGGTAAGCCCCAGAGACAGCCTGCCGGACTGGCGCTGGTCGAGGTTCCAATCCACGAATCCCTCTTCACGCGACCGATTGAACGAGCCATAGTAGCGGTACAGATCCGTTCCGCCGCGCACCGAGAGGGTCCCGCTCACGATCGGTCCGAACTGGAAGAGAGGCGTTCCCGTATCCCTTTCCTCTTCCTCATAGAGGTTTAGGCTGACGACCTCTCCCGTCCCGGGTAGGTTTCCGTAGACGTCGCCGAAGAACCTCGCTGGATCGGGGAACCACATTGCCCCGGTCTCCATCTGAAAGTTCCACAACGGGGCTCCCGCTACGCCCCGCTTCGTGATGATCTGAATCACCCCGTTCGAGGCCTCGGTCCCGTACAGCGTGGCCGCCGCCGGGCCCTTGATCACCTCGATGCTCTCGATATCCTCCGGGTTGATGTCGTTCATTCTCGACGAGAAGCTCAGGCCCTGGTTGTTGATGGACGAGTCGATGCGCACGCCGTCCACGTACACGATGGGGTCATTGGACACCCCGAGGCTCGAGACTCCGCGGATTCGGATCCTTGAGCCGGACATGCCCGCTTGGCCAGAACCCTGGATGGTATACAGCCCCGGGATCCTCCCACCCAGGATCTCATCCACGTTGGCTGCAGGAGCGATCTCCGCGAGCCCGGCGACGTCCACGCGGTCCACCGCGTTACCGATCGCCCGACGCTGGGTCCCCCCCGCCGTGCCCGTGACCACGATCTCGTCTAGGGCGATCGCCTGGTCTTCCAACTGGATGTCCACTACGACCGTCTGACCGGCGGCGACTGTGACATCGATGGTCTGCGTCACGTACCCGACTCGCTGAGCGGCCAGAGCGTAACTGCCCGCTGGCACCTCCGGTACAGTGAAACGACCACTCGCCTGGCTCAGTGCTCCGATGTCCAGTTCCGGAACGAAGACCTGCACGCCAGCGAGGGGCTCGCCCGACCCGACGGCGCGAACCCCACCAGTGATCGTACCTCCCTGAGCCCAGGCGGGCCCGGCACCGCATGCGAGCCAAACCCCCGTCGCCAACACTACGCGCACGAAGATGGTCCTCATGGGACGCTCCCGCGCTGAAGGTGTTTAGAAACTGCAAACTGCTGGATGAGCCACCGTAACTTCCAACAGCAACGGGTGTCAAGCAGAATTCCGTGGCCCCTTGACCAGATCGGCAAGACATGTTTTTGGCGACAGGAAGAATATGAACCCGGATCCTGCATGAGGGGAGTAGTATAGGGTCCGAAAGTAGAGTCAGGTGTAGGGTACGCGGCATCCTCCGCACGCTTTCGCGTCGGTGCTTAGATCGTCTCCCATAGGTCCGTCTCCACTCCCTGCAGGATCCGGGGTCAGTGCTTCTCCTCGAAGGCCGCTACCGCGTCGAACGTGAGATCGGCGGGCGGCGTATATGTCGCTGAGGACTTGCGCCACGAAGGGAAGGTCGCGCTTAAAGGTCCTGAAGCCGGCGAGTCACTGAAGATAATCGCGTAAGCGTGCAAGCTCCGGTGTGTAGTCGGGTAGGTTCCAACAAGTCTAGGTCCAGAGCGACCGCCGAGGGAGAGGGGAGCGTGTACTCGGGGATAGTCACGACGTCGGGGGCTGCCCCCCGCCTGGAGTCGTGAAGCACGTGAGTCGTTCTGCTCCGCAATAGGGGGCCTCGAGCCGATGTAGCTGAAGCCGCCTAGGAGTCTGCGCCGCAGAAGCACAGCTGACTGAGCCGAATGGTCATGGAGCCGTCCGCGGCGAGGCGGATCCGGGTGATTGGGAGGTTGAGGACTTGTGTCTGCGACGGATCGGGAGAGCGGAATGGATGCGTTGGGGGGGCAAGAGAGCTACGAGAGCCCTCGCGCCGGCAGATGCGGGGGTGAACCCTCGTGCAGTCATGCCGCCTGAAGGGTGTGCAGCCGCTTCACATTGAGTGCCAGGCACACGAGGGTCCACTCCGGCCCGGACCTTCTCGAGGCCCCGGAAGCTGAATCGTCGAAAGCCCATCACCTCCTTGATCCAGCCGATGGGCGCTTCGGCCTGCCACTTTCGCCGTGCGTAGCGTCTTCGACCATCTTCGCTCGCCAGCTTCTCGGCCATGCGGGCTTTCGCCGGATATTCCTCCTTGTCAACCGTGGGGGCGGCCTTGCCCTCCCGGGCCAGCGCCACATACCCATCGATGTCTCGCTCTTCCAGTTCCTCGAGATCCCGCTCGTTGCAATAGCCCGTGTCCGCCAGCACCTGCGCCGGCGTCTCGCCGTACGCTTGCGCCACCGCGTCGACCATGGGCACCAGCTGGCCCTGGTCGCTCGCGTTGTCCGTCACCTCGGCCCCGACCACCAGCTGGTTCTCCCCCTCCACGACCGCCTGTGCGTTGTAGCACTGCTGGAACCCCTCCGAACTCGTCTTCATGATCCGGCTCTCAGGGTCCGTGAAGTTGCTCTGCGCCGCCTCGTCCGGCTCTCCGTACTCCCGCTTGTAGGGCCTGCCGCCCTTCGGGTTGCGCGTCTGCCCCGGCTTGCGGCCCCGTGCGTCGTCCGCCGCTCTCTGCTCGGCTTCCAGGCGCGCCTTCGCCTCCCGGATCGCCGCCAGCCGGTCCTCGCGCCGCCTGAGCTCCTCCGGCACCTCGTCTCCGCAAGCTTCCTCCCCGTAGCGCTCGTCTTCCGCTTCGTCCACCGCCTCGGCTTTCTCCAGCAACCCCTTGATCTCCCCTCTCAGCCCCCGGATCTCCGCCTCCAGCCCAGCCTCCTCCTTGACCATCCGGCCGTAGCTCATCGCCTTGCGCTTGCTCGCCTTCGCCCGAACCTTCGTCCCGTCCACCGACACCCTGCCAAGCCCCGCCAGCCCCAAGGCCCGCGCGAGCATCACCACCTCCACGAACACCGCCCGGAAATCCCCGAGATGGCGCCTGCGGAACTCGCACAGCGTCCGGTGCTTCGGGAAGTTCCCCGCCGCCAGCATCCGAAACGCAACATCCTCCTCCAGCTTCCTCGCCATCTTGCGCGACGAGAAGGTGCCCGTCGCATACGCGTAGATCAGCACCTTCACCATCGTCCGCGGGTCGTACGGCGAGTTGCGCCGCCCGTCCCCCCGGTACCCCGCCCGTAGAACGCGCCCAGCTCCACCGCGTCCGCCAGGTCGCTCACATGGTGCGCCAAATGACCCTCCGGCACCCACTCCCGAAGATCCGGAGGCAGCAGCAACATCTGCTCCGGATCGTACGGTCGAAACGTCGTTCCCATTGACCCCCCTCCGTGTGCCGCAAACCTCCCCAATGCCCTGCCACCAAAGATAGCCGCAGGGTTCTGCGGCGCAGACTCCTAGGACGACCCCGCTCAGGAAGGCCATCGAGAGGTCGCCAGCGAACTCGGACCCGGTGCCGAAGGCGAGCGAGTAGCCGACCACGGCCCAGAGCACCCCCACGGCTCCGAGCGCCACGAAGCTCATCATCATAGTGTTGAGCGTGTTTCGGGCGTTGACGAGTCCGCCGTAGAAGAGGGCGAGGCCAGGGGTCATGAGGAGCACGAAGCTCATCGACACCAGAAGCTAGCTGGTGTCCGCGCCCGAGATCCCGTCCTGGCCCGCGGCTCCATGCGCTGTCCCGAACAGTGCTAGGCCGGCAAGGATGAGCGCGGCCACCTTCTTCTCCGTCTTCGGCATGGGTCGCTCCTTCGAGCTGGCGGCCCGCCGTAGCGGCCGTTACGGGGTGGTGCGGGCACGTGGACATGGCGCGCGCGGGCCCCTGCTCGGCGGTCGGTGCCCCGATCTCGTCAGCCGGGGACCCGCGGCGGCGCGGGCTCCGCTCGGGGATCCGGGGGCGTCTCCTCGCCGCCTCCCGGCGGCAGCGCAGCTCTCCAGGCGCCGCAGGCGCCGCGTTCACCGCAAGCCCGGATATCCTACGTGGGCGCCTCGGCCGGGACAACCGGAGCCAGCCGCTCCCATCGGCTGAAGACAGACTCGCGCGGAACCCCGAGTCGTCATAGCTTGGTCGGCACATTGGAGGCGGCAGCACCTTGGGGGTTGCACGCCGATCGAACCGTTGCATCCGAGTTGGAGGTGCCAAGTGAAGAGTCCCCGAGCGCGCGGCGCGTGGATCCTGGCCCTGGTCGGGTTTCTCCCTGCTCTCTTGTCTGCCCAGGAGCCGGCAGACCCCACCCGCTTCGAGGAAACGATCCTCGAATGGGAGGCTCAGGACCGGGTGAACCCACCTCCCCCGAACGCGATCCTTATCACGGGAAGCTCGAGCATCACGCGGTGGAACCACGAGATGGAAGCCGATTTGGCTCCGCTGACCGTGATTCCCCGGGGCTTCGGGGGGAGCAGGATGTCGGACGTTCTCCACTACGTGGACCGCGTCATCGTCGCGTACGAGCCGAGAGCCGTCGTGATCTACGAGGGGGACAACGACACTTGGGCGGGGCTCGCCGCAGAGACGATCGTCGGGGAGTTCGAAGAGATCGTGGCCCGGATTCATGAAGCGCTCCCCGAGACGCGGATCCACATCATGTCCGTCAAGCCGAGCGTCGCGCGCATGGAGGTGTGGCCGGAGGCTCAGCGGACGAATCGGATGCTCGAGGCCTTGGCGGAGGCGGACGGCCTCATCTACTACCTCGATGCCGGAAGCCACATGCTTCAGCCGAACGGCGAGGTGATGACGGATATCTTCGTCGAGGACAACCTGCACCTGAACGAAAAGGGAACGGACATTTGGGCCGCCGCGATCCGCGAGGGGCTCATGCCGGTGGAGCTGCAATACGAGTCCACCGAAGGCGGCTGAGCACGGGGCGAAGCAGTCCGTGCATTGAATGCCGCGACCGCAGGAAGAACACGCGATCCCGGGAGGCGTCTACGATGAAGAGCAGATTCTTGGCCTCAATTCCCCTCGCCGCGGTGGCTGTACTCCTCGCGCTCCCAGTCGTTGCGCAGCAGGGCTTTACGCGTACCACGCCCGGGACGGTGAGGATCCTCCAGTCGAACTCGGGAGGCGACAATATCCACATCATCGATCCGGCTACGAACGAGATCGTCGGCGAGATCGACGGGGTTCCTCTCCCGCACGGGGTGAGCTACCACCCGGACGGGAGCGTCTACTACGCGAGTAACGAGTACGACCACACCGTCGATGTCATCTCCACCGAGACGCTTCAGGTGATTAAGCAGATTCCCCTGTCGGAGCGGCCGAACAACATTGGGGTCACGCCGGACGGCTCGAAGCTCTACGTGGCGATCACCGGCGGCGGCGCCGGCGTGGACGTGATCGACACGGCCACGATGGAGAACGTGCGATTCATTCCGACGGTCGGTGGCGTTCACAACGTCTTCGTCTCCCCGGACGGCCGGAATGTGGTCGCCGGGATGATCGGCGCCCGGACGCTGAGCGTCATCGATACGTCGACCGACGAGGTGGCATGGTCGGTTGAGGACATCGGCGGCGTTCGGCCGATGGAGTTCGATGTGAACCCCGACGGTTCCACGAAGCGCCTGTTCGTCGAGCTCTCGGGCTGGCATGGTTTCGTGGTCGTAGACTGGGACGAGCGGCGCGTCGTACAGTGGGTAGGGATCCCGAAGCTCCCCGCGAACGAGGTCGACAACGATGCCCTTCAGGGCTCGCCGAGCCATGGTTTCGCCCGGACGGTCGATGGCCGGACACTCTGGGTCGCGAGCAAGCCGACGAACAGCGTCTACGCCTATTCACTCCCGGAGCTGGAGCTGGAGGCCAGGGTCAAGGTTGGCCATCATCCGGACTGGCTGGTGACGACCCCGGATAGCCGCTACCTCTACGCCGCGAACGCCGGTTCCAACGATGTCTCGGTGGTGGACCGTGAAACGATGAGCGAGGTCAAGCGCATCGCGGTGGGTCAGACCCCCAAGCGGGCGCATACGGCCGTCCTCCCGCACTGAGCGAGGCCCTCTTCACACGCCGTGTCGAGAGACCAAGCCCGCTCCGGGAGCATCGTCACGACAGGAGTCGCATGAGATGAAAGATCGCAGGCCGTGGACGCGGATGCCGGCGGCGGCGTCAGCCGTACTACTTACGCTCCTCTTCCTTCACACGGCCGGAGGGGAGGCGAAGACCCAGCCTGCCCCGGCGGACGGCCTCGGGGGGTGGGCGTCACTCGCCTCGCACGGGGCGGATGAAGCGACTCGCCGGCAGGACGTTCTCGACTTCGGGATGTACCGGGAGGAGATCGAGCCGATCTTCCTGGTGGACCGGGCGGGATACGGCCCTGGGGAGGCGGCGTGTGCGACGTGCCACGTGCAATCGGGGACGCCGATGAAGCTCCAGCCCCTCCAGAGTGACGGGAACGGGGGGGTGTATTGGACCGAGGCGCAGTCTCGAATGAACTTCGAGATCGTCTCCCGGCTCGTGACGCCGGGGGACCCGCAGATGAGCCGGCTCCTCCGCGAGCCTCTGGCGATGGATGCCGGGGGGAGCCGGATGCACGTGGGAGGCAAGTTCTGGGACTCCCTCGACCATCCAGAGTGGCGCACCATGGCCGCCTGGGTCAGCGCTGCCGAGCCCACCGGGATGATGGCGGAGGCCACACCCGTGCCTGATTTCGAGTTCTTCCAGAGCTGCATTCAGCGGATCTTCCTCGACCGCGAGGACGAGGCGGACCGGATGGAGTGCGCGGCGTGCCACGGGGGTGGCGTCCGTGGCTTCGCGCAGGAGATTCCGGAGGGCCGGAACTACTGGAACGAGGAGGAGTCCCGAGCGAATTACGGGATCGTCATGGAGTTCGTCGAGCCCGGATTCCCCCTTCGTAGCCGCTTCCTGACGCACCCGCTCGACCCTCATGCGGGAGGAGACAACTATCACAGTGGCGGTCGCCGGTGGCGCTCGCAGGACGACCCGGAGTGGCAGATGCTCGCCGCCTGGGCCCGGGGCGAGGAAACGAGCTGCGCGGTGACGGATCGCTAGCCCATAGAGGAGATAGACCCCATGTCGTACACGCTTCGCGGAGTCGGGGCGCTCGCCGTCTCGCTGCTGGCGGGTGCCCTGCTTCTTCCATCCGCACTGGCGGGGCAGGACACCCAGCCGCCCACCCAGGTCATGATCCGGGCGACCTCCCACGATGCGAAGATCATCGGGACGGGTGTGGGCGGGGCTCGAATCTCCGTGTTCAACGCCCTCACCGGCTCCCTTCTCGCCCGCGGGATCCAGGAAGGGGGGACCGGGAGCACGCCGATGCTCGTGCAGGAGCCCCGGGTGCGGGGCGAGTCGATCTACGACACGGACGGGGCCGCCGGCTTCCTCGCCGAGCTCGAGCTCGACGAGCCGACCCAGGTTCGGATCGAGGCGGAGGGGCCGCTCGGGACGCCACACGCCTCGCAGCGGGTCACGAGGACGATGCTTCTCGTGCCCGGCCAGCACGTGCTCGGGGACGGGGTGCTCCTCGTCCTGCAAGGATTCACGGTCGAACTCCTCGGACCGCTCGGAGACCTGACCCGGGCGGCCGGAACTGAACTGCCGGTGCAGGCCCGGGTGACGATGCTCTGCGGGTGCCCAACGGAGCCGGGCGGGATCTGGGACTCAAACGACTACACGATCGAGGCCCGAGTCCTCAAGGACGGGAAGGTGCTCGAGGCTGTTACACTTGCCTTCTCCGGGGAGACGAGCATCTACGAGGGCCGGCTCTCCGTTCCCATGGGGGAGGGGCTGACGCTCCAGGTCCTGGCGATGGATCCGGCGAAGGGGAACTTCGGAGTGGTGGAGCGGAGCTTCGACGAGGAGTATCGAGGCCAGAGTTCCGAGTAGTGGAATCCCGCCTGCGCCCGCAGCCTGGTTTCGAATGAGGATCCTCATCCTTCTGGTCGGCGCCTCCCTCGCGATCGTGAGTTCGGGAGCGGGGCAGACCCTTGATCGTGTGTACCTGGAAGAAGCGGGTGCGCTCGCCGGAGAGGCCCGGATCGTCGAGGCGTTTCAGCTGATCGAGGATCTCGACGGCTGGGCCCTCGAACGGACGATCGAACTTACCGAAATCCCGGCGCCTCCCTTCATGGAGGAAGTCCGTGGCCGCCGCTACGGCGAGTTGCTCGCCGAGGCGGGTGCGGACTCGGTATGGACGGACGAGGAGGGAAATGTGATCGCGTTGCGCCGGGGCCAGGGCGGGCAGCGGACGGTCGCGCTCAGCGGGCACCTCGATACCGTGTTCCCGGAAGGGACGGATGTCAGCGTAACGCAGGTGGGCGACACCCTCTTTGCTCCGGGTGTCGGGGACGACACGCGCGGCCTGGTCCTCGTGCTTGCGGTCCTCCGGGCGATGGAGGCGGCCGGGATCGAGACCGAGGACGACATCCTCTTCATCGGGACCGTGGGGGAGGAAGGACTCGGGGACCTCCGCGGGGTCAAGCACATCTACCGCGAGGGGGCGGACGCCCCGGACGAGTGGATCTCCGTGGACGGTGGGGATGTCGACCGCATCGTCTCGATGGGGCTCGGCTCGGTCAGGTACCGGGTCACATTCCGGGGGGTCGGCGGTCACTCCTGGGGAGCCTTCGGCATCGTGAATCCGGCGCATGCGCTCGGGCGGGCCATCCGCACCTTTCAGGGGTCGGCCGACCGACTTACCCGGGAGGGGCCGGCTACGAGCTACAACGTCGGGCGGTTAGGCGGTGGCGCCTCCGTGAATGCGATTCCCTCCGAGGCGTGGATGGAAGTCGACATGCGCTCTGAGAGTCCGGCGAGTCTCGAGGAGATCGAGGGGCTCTTCCTCCCGGCCGTCGAGGGGGCCCTGAGGGAAGAGAACGAGCTTCGCCGGCGGGGCTCCGCACTCGCCGTCGAGACGGAGCGAATCGGCTTTCGGCCGTCCGGAGAGACGGATCCCGCCACGCCGCTGGTCCAGAGGGCTCTGGCCACAGCCGCCGTTTTCGGCGGCGAGGGCGAGTTGACGCGCTCGTCGACCGACTCGAACCTCCCCATCTCGCTTGGGGTCCCTGCGGTCACGATCGGACGGGGCGGGATCGGCGCCAACAGCCACGGCCCCGGCGAGTATTGGGTCAATGTGGACGGGCATCTCGCCGTGCAGCGGGCCCTCCTTCTCCTCGTCGCCTCCGCCGGGCTCGCCGCCTCGCTCTCCTAGTCGCCGGGCTGCGGGCGCTTCACGCCGCTCCTCTTCTCTATCTGCCCCGTGTCCTCTCGTACTCCTCCCTGAGCGGCGGCGCGAGGGGATAGATATCGCGGAACCGGTAGCTCTTCTCCTCGAGGAGCTCGCGTTGGAACTCCTCCATCGCTTCTGATTCTTCGGCCGCTGCGAGGACATCGTCGAGGAGCTCCGGGGGGAAGAAGAAAACGCCGCCGTCGTCCCCGACCACGATATCGCCCGGGAGCACCGTGACCCCGCCAACCCGGACCGGCGCGTTGTACTCGACGCCGAGCCACGATGTGGTGTGCGGGTCGGAGAAGCGGTGGAGAACCGGGAAACCCTCGAATCGATCAGCCTGGAGGCCCGTCAAGTCCCGCATCCCGCCGTCGATCACGATGCCTGCCGCGCCGCGCATCTGGATCCCCATCGCCCCCATATCACCGAAGAGGTTGTGTCCGTCGACACCTCCGAGCTCGGCGACCACCACATCGCCGGGCCTCGCCTCCTCGGAGGCCCGGGAATAGTACCTCCGGTCCCAATTCCCCTCCTCGGCGAGGATATTCGCAGCTCGAGTCAGGTCGGGGCGCGGGGGGAGAAAGCGCATGGTGAGTGCCCGTCCCACAAGGCGTTCACCGGGACGGGTGCTCTGAAACCCTCGGGCATAGTTCGTCCGGTACTCGCCCACTGCCGAGAAGATGACCTCGAGCGGGACCGACCTCAACTCCTCGAGCGCGTCGTCGGTTACCTCCGGCCGGGTCGGAGCGAGAACATCCATCACGGCAGAGTAGGATGTCCGGTTCGTTCTGAATCCCTCCGGAGCCGGAGCGTCGGGAGCGAACGTCTGGTCGTACGGCACTTGAGCGAGCGCACCGGCTGGGGAGGCTAGGAGCGTCGCGAGCGAGAGCAAGCGGATGCGAGACATTACCCGTTCTCCAATTCCAGGTGTGCGGGAGGGTCGACTGATTCTCCTCGAGACGGTAGAGGCCGCGGAGGTGGCGAGCAAGTTAGGGAGACCCTCCCGGTTGGACGTGCCGCCCCGGATGCGCTCGGTATCGCGGCCTGCCGGCCCGTACCCCGCTACTGGCAGAAGAAGAAGCGCGAGGCCGTGGGTCTCGCGCTCCACCGAGATCCGGGGGCATGGAGATGCTCTGCCGGCGCCGCTCCTCGGCACCAGCTCGCCGGGAGGGCGCTCCGACCTTGGCTGTTCATCCAGCCTTCGGAGGCAAGGCACGCCAGCTTGCTCGAAGGGGCGGATCGGGAGAGCTTTAGCGCTTCGTGTGACACCCCCCTTACCGCCGAGCGAAGATGCAGGGAGCGTTGTTAGCCTTCCGGACGGCTCTCGGGTGCCTCGCTGCGACGGCTCTGGTCGGCATCCAGCCCCGGGGCCTAGCGGCCCAGGTGCCGCTGGAGGCAGAGCGTGAGGGTGCGGCTGCCGCGCGTACGACCGCGTCCGAGTACCGGCACGGGAATGCGCCGCGCGCCCGAGCCGGTCGCGTGATACGCTCGATCTCGGTCGACGGGGTACTCGAGGAGGCGGAGTGGTCCTCGGCGCCCCTGATCGAAGACTTCATCCAGACGTTGCCCCTAGAGGGGGAGCCCGCCTCGGAGCGGACCGAGATCCGGATCGTCTACGACGACGATGCGGTGTACGTAGGGGCCGTCCTGAGCGACCGGAGCCCGGTGACGACGCGGCTGGCCCGAAGGGACGCGGACCTTCAGGACTCGGACGCGTTCATCGTCCTCTTCGACAGCTACCACGATCACGAAACGGCGTACCGGTTCTGGACGAACCCGTCGGGTGTGAAGGGAGACGCGATCGTGACGGGGAATGGTACAGGCCGGGGGGATGCCTCGTGGGATCCCGTCTGGGATCTGGCCACGCAGGTGACGGAGGAGGGCTGGGCGGTAGAGATGCGGATCCCCTTCAGCCAGCTTCGCTTCAGCCCCGATCAGAGCCAGGTGTGGGGTTTTCAGATCGAGCGGAACGTCAACCGGCTCCAGGAGAATGCGACCTTCCCCTTCACGCCACTCCTCGAGCGTGCCGGCGTGTCGCGCTTCGCGCACCTCGACGGGATCGCGGGGATCGAGCCGGACCGCCGCCTGGAGCTCCTCCCTTATATGGTGGCAAGGGGCGAGTACCTGCAGCTCGAGACGCCCGCGGGGGTGGATTTCACGAATCCCTACCGGAGCGGATCGGACTACGTGGGGAGCCTCGGGCTCGACCTCAAGTACCGGCTCTCCTCCAACCTTACGCTCGATGGGACGGTGAATCCGGACTTCGGCCAGGTGGAACTCGACCCGTCCGTCATCAATCTCACCGCGTTCGAGACCCGATACGCCGAACGGCGCCCCTTCTTCGTCGAGGGGGCCGATATCTTCAGCTTCGGGGAAGCCGGACCGATGGGGAGCGTGGGGCGCGGTCCCGAGGTCTTCTACTCGCGCCGCATCGGGCGGGCGCCCAGGGGGGGTGTCCCCTCGGCGGCGGCCTTCGCCGATGTGCCGAGCGCGACGACGATCGCGGGTGCCACGAAGATCACCGGCCGATTCGGGAACGGATGGTCGCTCGGGATCCTGGAGGCTGTGACCGCCCGCGAGCGCGCCTCATATGTGGATGGGAGCCGGTTGGGTCACGAGCTGACGGTCGAACCGGCGGCGAACTACTTCGTGGGCCGGCTGAGGCGGCAGATCCGGGGCGGCCAGACGCGATTCGGGTTCATCGGCACGGCCGTGAACCGGGATGCTCCGGGGAGCGCGCTTGAGGGGAGGCTCCACTCCTCCGCCTACGCCGGCGGGATCGACTTCGCTCACGAGTCGGCAGATCGCGTCTGGCTTTTCACGGGCGCGCTCTCGGGGACCTACGTCCAGGGCTCGCCGGAGGCGATCCTTCGCACCCAGCGCTCCTCCACCCGCTACTATCAGCGCCCGGACGCCACGCATCTCGCCCTCGATGCGGCCGCGACCGCGATGTCCGGACTCTACGCGATGGGATACGTGGGAAAGCAGGCAGGGACCTTCACGATGCGAAACGGTTTCGCCTATATCAGCCCCGGATACGAGGCGAACGACATCGGGTTCCACACGAACGCGGATCGTATCCTCTTCGATACGCACTATCAGTACAACCACGTCGAGCCGGGACGATGGCTCCGATCGTGGAGGTTCTTCGGTGGACCGGACTCGGTCTGGAATACGTCGGGTGACATGATGTTCATGAACGTGAACACTCAGGCGACGGTCGAGTTCCTGAACTACTGGACGACCACCATCCGGCTCCAGTACGAGCCGTGGACCGAGGATGACCGGCTTACCCGGGGCGGCCCGATCGCGCGGACGCCGAGCCGTTTCTCCAGCCGCGTCAACCTGAATTCGGACAGCCGCCGGCCCGTCATCGCCCGCGCCAGCTACAACTGGGGGTCGGACGCACGCGGCGGCTGGGATCGGCAGGTGCAGCTGACGCTGAGCGGCCGTTTCGACGAGATTCTTCAGGTCAACATCGGGCCCACATACTCGTGGGCCCACTCCGCCGCTCAGTACGTCACGGCGATCGCGCCATCGGAACCCTTCCCGGCTCGCTACGTCTTTGCGGGGATCGATCGGTCCACGCTCTCTCTCGCGGCGCGGGTCAACATGACCTTCACCCCGGATCTCTCGCTGCAGCTCTACTTGGAACCCTTCATCGCCACCGGTGACTACGGTGGACTGAAGGAGTTTCGGGCGCCGGGAACCTTCGACTTCCTCGAGTACGGCGTCGATCGCGGCATGGTCGCGCAGCCCGAGTCCGGGGCGTACGATGTGGACCCCGACGGTGCCGGTCCCGCCCCGGCCTTCACGGTGTCCGATCGCGACTTCAGCTACCGTAGCTTGCTCGGGAACGCGGTCCTGCGCTGGGAGTGGAGGCCCGGGTCCACCCTCTTCTTCGTCTGGCAGCAGCGGCGCATCAGCTCGCTCGTAGGGCCGGGCCGCCAGGATGGCCGACCGTGGGTGGGGCACTTCGACCTGTACCGGGATGCAGGTGACATATTCGAAGTGGCTCCGGACAACATCTTTATGGTGAAGCTGAACTACTGGCTGAACCCTTGATAGCGACGGGGGTCAGCGACGTTTCTCCGCCGCGACGCCACGGCATGCCTTGCGGAGTACAGTCGATCCGAGGATCGGGCGTCGGGCCGGACGTGCGTCGGGGTGGCTGAAACGGCCATGCCTCCACCACCCCGGGCCAAGCGCACGTTCGACCGCTCCATCGTCGAGGGCCCGATCCGCGACGCCGTGTGGAAGTTGGCTTGGCCCACGATGCTCCAGAACGTGATTGGGGGGCTGCAGGGGATCGTGGATCACGCGATGGTCGGCAACTTCGTGGGATTTCAGGGGAACGCCGCGATCGGCGTCTCTTGGCAGATCTTCCTCGTCGTCGTGGTCTTCAACAGCGCCCTCTTCACGGGCATGGGCGTGATGGTCGCGCGCTTCGCCGGCGCGAATGAGCCTGAGAAGGTAAATCGAACCGTCTATCAGGCCTTTCTGACGGCGGCCGTGATTGCCTTCGTCTTCCTCGCCCCGGTCGGCTATCTCCTCGCCCCGTACCTCCTCGAACTCGTGAATGCTACGGCTGAGGTTCGAGCCGAGGCGCTGCCCTACCTCCGGATTATGTTCGTCTTCAGCTTCGGGATGCTGATCTTCTTCATGGTGGGAGGGGCGCTCCGTTCTGCAGGTGACGCGAAAACTCCCCTTCGGCTGGGGATTGCGCTCACGATCCTGAACGTTGTGCTGAACGTGATCTTCATTCGCGGGCTTGGGCCAATTCCCGGCTTCGGGACGACCGGTGCGGCGATGGGCACCACACTCGCCGGTGCAATCCTCGCCATCTACGCCGTGTATAGGCTCTTCACGCACGGCTGGGTCATCGGGTTTCACCGGGGGGTCGGGCTCAAGCCGGATTACGAGATCATCCGCTCGCTCTTCCGATTCGGGATCCCGACGGGGATCCAGGGTGTGGCGATGAACATCGGCGGGGTCGTCATGCTGGGCTTCGTGGGATCCCTTGCGCTCAGCGGCGAGGCCCAGGCCGCGTATTCCGTGGGCTATACGCAGATCTTCTCGCTGATCACATGGACTTCGGTCGGGCTCATGGGCGCTGCCGTTGCGGTAGCCGGCCAGAACTTGGGTGCAGGTCGGCCGGATCGTTCGGTCCAGGGGGTCCACGTGGCCAGCTACCTCGGGCTCGGGGTCGCCGTCGTGGTAGGCGCGGTTTTCCTCCTCGTCCCGAACGTCATCCTCTCGATCTTCGGGATGGATGACCCGGCCGTCTACGAGCTGACGGTGGAGCTCCTGGCGTATCTTGCCGTCTCGGGGCTCTTCGTCACCGTCGCGCTCGCCTACACCGGGGGCCTGCAGGGTACGGGAGATACGAAGAGCCCGCTCTATATCTCCCTCATCTCCCAACTCATCGTCCCCATCGGGCTCTGCACCGTGCTCCAGCTTACCCGCGGGCTCGAGGCCCGCGACATCTGGTTCGCGATCGTACTCGGGCATATCACGCGGGCGGTCCTAAGCATGCTCCGCTTCCGGCAGGCGAAGTGGCGCGACATAAAGGTGGAAATCGGGCCCGCGCGGGCGTGAACCCGAGTCGTACGGGGCGCCATCCGCGACACTCCCCTTTGCCGGTCGGCGGGTGGGAGCGGCCGAGCGACGGGATCTCGAGTGTCAGCCGCTGACGGTGATCGTGTCAGGGATTTTTCCGGTGGGCCGGGACCGGAAGGTCGGCGGGCCCGACGCTCGCGCCGGACCCGCCGGCGTACGACATGGCACGACGCCCCGGAGGGTGTTCTGTCTGCAGCGCTACTCTTCGGAGCCCGCGAAGCAGTAGAAGATGCCGTCCCCGCCGGTGCCGCGCAGGTCTTCCTGGCTGCACCCCTGCGTGCCGTGTGCGGAGTTCCACGAAGTCGGGTTCGCGCCCCCACCCGTGCGATCGAAATGGCCTACGAGAGCGCTCCCCTCCCCGCCGCTCGTCCAATTGCCGCACGTCGTGTCCTCGCTCCCGGGCGCGAGCGTACCGTCGAGCTGGGCGCCGGTGAGCACATCGTGGCGATTCGGTGTGTCTCCGCGGCCGAAGATGATGTTCCCCTGCTCGCTCAGCTGGGTCTCTTTCGTGAGGTTGTTCTCGCCGTGCAGCTCTTCGAGATCCTCTGCGATCATCACGCCTTCATAGTTGTACCAGGGCCCTGAGCCGATACGGTCGCGCGCATTGACCGCAGACTGACTGCCACTCGCCTGCTGGCTCAGGTAGGCTCTCCAAGTCTTGTCGCCCATGCCGACAGCGAAGGCGAGGTGTTCGCACCAGGCGTCTGCTCCGTCCAGGCCGCCCAGATCGGCTCCGGTCCCCGGACCCACGCTCGTCATGAAGAAGTTCATCCTTGCGTCCTGCGCACTTGCGGTGCCTGCAGCGAGGACAGCGAGCGCGATAGCGAGCCCTAGGGATGGGGCAGCACGAGTCATGAATTCTCCTCCTGGTAGGTTACAGGTCGGCCTGACGCCGTCGAGGCTGTCGGTCAGGCTCCGGAATGCACCGGAATCTTACCCTGATCAGGGGGCATCGTCGAGAGTGTTGCGGCCGCTGCCCCCTGGCCCTTCCTCCCCGGCGCGATGGGTAGCGGGCGTGCCGGGGCCCTCTTGAGCTCGGGGCGGGGGCGGACAAGCCCCACCCGCGCTAGGCGCTGCTTCGGGAGCTTGTGCCGGGTGACGCGCCGGCTCATCATCATGCGCAGGGGGGACTTCGGCCGTGCCCGCTACGCCGCCGCCGGGGGCCCTGCTACCCGGCGCGGCCCGGGACCGTTGATCCGCAGCGTTCGCGCGGCCGATACCGCCACGGGGCGCTCCCGGCTCCTCCTCGGTGCGAGCGTCCTACCTACCACCAGGGATCTGCGGCAATGATACGAGTGTCTACGCCACGTTTTCCCCTCTCTGCCGTCTCGACCTCGGGGGCTCTCCTCGTCCTCTGCCTCCTCATCCCGGGCGGGATCCGGGCGGAACAGCTCCTCCCCGGGGTTCGGCCCTCGGCAGCCGGGTTCGCGCCGGAGGGCCTGGACCGAGTGACCCGGTTGATGTCGGAATTCGTGGAGGAGGGCAAGATCGCCGGCGCGGTTGGGGGGATCGCACGGCGGGGCCAGCTCGTCTACCTCGAAGCCGTAGGCTACCAAGACCTAGAAACCCGGTCTCCGATGACCGAGAACTCGCTCTTTCGGATCTATTCGATGACGCGCGCGGTTACGGCCGTCGCTGTCATGATCCTAGAAGAAGAGGGGCGTCTCGACCTGGACGACCCGGTCTCTCGCTACCTGCCCGCCTTCACGGACGTCCGGGTGCTCGATGCGGCGACCGCCGCGCCGCGCGAGCCCCGGCGTGCCGTGACGATCCGGGACCTCCTTCTCTTCACCTCAGGCGTGAACTCGCGAAGTTCGGCTGCGTATCGGGAGGCCGGGGTCCGCTCCCGGTCGATCCCTCTCTCTCGCCTCGTGCGGAATGTCGTGGGTGTCCCCCTCATGGAGGATCCGGGGACCCGGTATCGCTACGGCGTGGCCACGACCGTGGCGGGGGCCGTCGTCGAGGCTGCCTCCGGGCAACGATTCGATCGGTTCTTGCGCGAGAGAGTGCTCGACCCCATGGGGATGACCGAGACGGTCTTTTGGGCGGATCCGGATAGGAGGGGCCGGCTCACAACGGTCTATCGCCAGACGGAAGGCGGCGGGCTCGAGCCTTACCAGATCGAGACGCTTCCCTTCACCGAGGAGCCGGTCTTGCTCGAAGGAGGGGTAGGACTTCTCTCGACGGTGCCCGATTTCATGCGGTTCGCCCAGATGCTGGCGAATGGGGGCGAGTTCGCGGGCGTCCGGATCCTCGAGACAGAGACGGTTGCAAGGATGACGGCGAACGGACTCTCGGGTGCGGTCCTCGAGACCCGGAGGGGGGGAATGGGGTGGGGGCTTGCGAATGTCAGCGTCGTGCTCGATCCCAGCTCCGTAGCGTATCCGAGTTCGGTGGGAGAGTTCGGGTGGGACGGGAGCGCCGGGACGATCTTCTGGATCAATCCGGAGGAGGAGCTCGTGATCGTTCTGATGTGGCAGAGCTCGCCCGCGAACCCCGAGTCGCTCCGGCAACAGATCAAGACTCTCATCCACGACGCGATCCTCGACTGAGCGGTCCTCCCGTCAAACTCGACCTCCAACGCTCTCGGGAGCGAGTGGCGCTCCGCTTGTCGAACTGCGGAGCCGCTCCGAGTCGCTCGGAGTTCCCGTCCGAAGGTGAGGAAGAATGTCGCGTATCCTGATCGCCGGATGCGGCTATGTGGGCACGGAGCTCGGCCTGCGTCTTGCCAAGGCCGGGCACGAGGTGTGGGGTCTCAGGAGGGATCCGAGGACGCTCCCCTCTGCGATACGACCCGTCGCCGCAGATCTCCTGGCTCCCCTCCACGATATCGACCTTCCGCACGTGGATCGGGTGGTCTACGCGGCCTCCGCCGACGCTTCGACCGCGGAGCGCTACCGGGATGTGTACGTGATCGGGGTGAGAAACCTCCTCGCAGCGCTCGAGACGCCCAACCGTCCACCGGCGCGCGTCTTCTACCTCTCGAGCACAGCGGTATACGGAGATACGGCGGGAGGCTGGGTCGACGAAGGGACGGAACCCGCACCGGAGGACTTTCGAGGCGCCGCGGTCCTGCGCGGAGAGGCGCTCGTTCGTAGTGCCGACAAGCCCGGCGTATGCGTGCGGCTCGGCGGGATTTACGGGCCGGGCCGAACCCGGCTCATCGATCGGGCGCGGAGCGGGGATCTCCGTTGCCCACCTGGTGGACCCGTCTGGTCGAACCGGATCCACAGGGACGATGCGGCCGGTTCCCTTGAACACCTCCTGTTTCTCGATGACCCCGAACCCGCCTATCTCGCGGTCGACAACGAGCCGGCGCCGCTCTGCGAGGTGTACCGCTACGTGGCCGCTCTGGTGAGAGGCGCGGAGCCAGGCGTCGATCCTTCGGTGAAGAGGACCCGCTCCAACAAGCGCTGCTCAAACGAGCGTCTCGCGACCTCCGGCTACGCGTTCAGCTACCCGACGTACCGGGAGGGTTACCGTGCGCTTGCAGGCGGCGAGGCAGCGGGTGTCGCCTAGGTATCCGTCGCCGAGCCGACCGCCGCCGGCATGGAGAAGTTGAGGGTCGCGCACGCATTCCTCACGACGGAGGCGAACTCGGGGACGATTCGAAAGCTCAACTCCTCGCCAACCTGGTAGTGACGCGAGGGTGGGAGGTGGACGATCAGGTGCCGGTCTCCACCGTGGTCCGAGGGCATCGCCACCTCGGCCTCGATGCGGGCCCCCGTATACGTTGTCGAGAGGATCCTCCCGCGGAGCACTCCCTCGGACTCCCCGCAGGTCTCGAATCCGTCCGGACGCACCGCTACCATGACGTCGCTCCCGCTCGCAAATCCCAGGCGGTCCACGCGGCAGAAGGAGCCGAAGTCCGTGAGGACGCACCCGTGTTCCCCTTGGACGATGCCCCTGAGCAGGTTCGTTCGCCCGACGAACGTTGCCACGAAGACGGATTCCGGGTGCTTGTAGATCTCTCGGGGAGTGCCGATCTGTTCCACGCTCCCCTGGTTCATCACAACCACCCGGTCCGAGATCGCGAGGGCATCCCTCTGGTCATGGCTTACCAAGACGCAGGTGACGCCGGCCTGCCTGAGGATGCTCACGACTTCATCGCGAACCTGATTTCGGAGATGGGCGTCTAGATTCGAGAACGGCTCGTCCATCAGGACGACGACGG
Source organism: Longimicrobiales bacterium (assembly GCA_965206975.1). Taxonomy (GTDB): domain Bacteria; phylum Gemmatimonadota; class Gemmatimonadetes; order Longimicrobiales; family Gaopeijiaceae; genus JAAXGI01. The sequence goes on from OZ242253.1 coordinate 2,317,534, forward strand.
GCTCCGGAGCGAGCGCCCTCGCGAGCGAGACTCGTTGCTGCTGACCTCCGGACAGTTCGTGGGGGTAGCGGTCGTAGCAGGCCGAGAGGTCGAGGCTCCCGAGAATCTCCCGGGCCCGTGTCGCACGATCGGCCCGGGCCATCCCGTCGAGGCCGAACGTTACGTTCTCTCCCACTGTGAGGTGTGGGAAGAGGGCGTAGTCCTGAAACACCATGCCGACCCCCCGCTTCTCGGGCGGGACCCAGCATGCGGCTGCGGCCACCTCCCTCCCCCCGATGGAGATCCTGCCCCGGTCTGGGACCTCGAATCCCGCGACCAGGCGGAGCGTCGTCGTCTTCCCGCAGCCGGAGGGTCCGAGGACCGTCAGGATCTCGCCCTCCCGGACGTCAAGGGAGACATCGACGAGAGCCCGAACCGGACCGGGCCTGTAGCTCTTGCTGACGCCGTCGAGTTGTATGACTGGGGCAGTCAAGGCAGCCGACGCATGGGTTGAGAATCATTTTCAATCATGACGATACGCTACGGAGCCCGGGAATCGGTGTCAACGATCGCGGATCGGCTTCGAGGCTCTCGCCTGCACGGCAGCGTGCCCTCGACCCCTCCGTGCCGATCGCGTCCATTCCCGCTGCGATGGCTACACTGTACCGAGCCGCTCTGCTTTCGCCTCCTACCGGCGCGCCGGCCAGCCGGGTGCCGACGGGGGCGCTCGCGACACCCTGCTTCCATGGGGCGGACGCGAGCTGAATTCGTGCGAGGCTCAAGCGGACGCTCCGCCCGTGCGACCGCGCGGTCCGAGGTCGGCCGGGTCCCCTCCGGATCCTTTCCCCGTCCCTCATGGTACTTCGAGTGCGGGCGGTACGGTATACGAGGTGACTGACCTGCGGGAAGCGGTTGACTTGGCCAAGGGAAGACATTCTCTTGGAGGCTATTCGCTTGACGGCTCGTCGGTACGTCCCTGAGTCCAGGAAAATCGGAGTCGCTAGGATCCGGGTCGAGCCCAGACGGCCCCCTACAGTTCCCATGTACAAGGCAGGAGTCCGCACATGTTCGAGAACCAGAATTTGAGAATAAACGTGCGGTTGATGGCCGCGCTTCTTCTCATGGTCCCGTTCGTGCACCACGAGGCAGAGGCGCAGGCCGGGGGTCGGATGCGGGTCCTCGTGGCTGACTTGACGCCCACGGGCGAGGCCGAGGATGACTTTGGCCGAGACCTCTCCGAGGAGCTTCGCGAGCTGATCAATCTCGACACTCACGTGGCCATGTCGGATGACGAGATCGACGATGCCGCCGACGAGTACGATATGGATTGGCGGGACCTGAACTGCCTCCTCTCCCAACAGCTTGCTGTCGAGGTCAGTGTCCCGATGATCTTCTGCGGTCGCTATGAGCAGAACGGAGAGTCCATCAACTATTCTGCCCAGTTCGTGACCGTTCCCGGAGGTGACATCTTCGAGGTCGAACCGCAGACTGTAGCGGAAGACGACATCGATGTCGCGGCTACTCACGTCATGGAGTTCTTCGAAGCCACGATCGACATGGTGAGTGCCATCGCCTTCTGCGGGATGGAGTACAACTCGTCGAACTGGCAGGGATCCCTCGACTACTGCTCGCGCGCAGTGGATCTCGCCCCCGAGTCGATGGAGGCCAGGGCCGCGCTCGCGCGTACCTACTTGGAGCTCGAGCAATACGAGGAATCACTCGGGCAGTTCGAGGTCCTCTTGGAAGCCGACCCCTTCGACATCAACTCGCTCGAGAGCGCAGGCTTTCTGGCGAGCCAGGTCGGGGAGACCGATGCCGCGCGCGATTACTATGCCCGTTACCTCGAGTTGAACCCCGAGAACGTCGCGATCCGGATGCGTGTGGCCTACGATCTTGCCCAGACTGGTGACGAAGTGGGGGCGATGGGCCTCCTTGAGGCAGGGATCGAGCAGGATCCGGAGAACGTGGACCTGCACGAGCAGTATGGCTCGATGGCCGCCCGCGCCGCGGTTTCCCTGCAAGCGATGAGTCCGCTGCCGCAGGATGGTGGTCAGCCGGCACCCCTCTCTCCCGAGAACCAAGATCTCTTCCGGAAGGCCGTCAGCTCGTTGACGATTGTCCTGGATGCGATGGGGGCGGAGGCGCCACCCGTCTATCTGGGGAACATCGTCGCCTCGCACGTCGCGCTGGGCGAGTTCGACGAGGCGCTTGCGATGGGGCGCCGCGGCCTCGAGTACTTCCGAGATGATGCGACTGTGCGAAGCCAGCTGGCGAACGCCTACAATCAGGCGGGCCAGATTGAGCAGGCGATCTCCACGCTCGAGGAGGCTCTCGCCATAGACCCCGACGTGCCGAACGCGTACGCTCGGATCGGCCAGTGGCTGCTGACGGAGGAACGGGTTCAGGAGGCGGGGGAAGCCTTCCAGCAGGCCGTCGAGAGAGGTGAGCAGCCGGCCGATGTCCTGGCGAACCAGATCTTCGGCTATGGCTACAATACGAGGGATCAGGAGCGCGGCGACTTCAACGGCGCGATCGAGGCCTACAATGTCGCCCGACAGCTGGACATCATGCCGGGCCTCCGGTCCCAGATCAACTTCTTCCATGGCTACGCGCGCTACCGCCAAGCCGAGGCGGTGAATCAGCCCAACACGCTCGAGTCGGCCCAAGCGAGTCTCCCCCTCTTCCAGGAGGCCCTCGCACAGTTTAACCAGGCCACCGACTACGGACAGGTGAACCCCGGCTCGAATCTGAGCCAGTTCATCGCGGGCACGACGACGTATGTCGAGATTCAGGAAGGGATCATCGCAAGGGGCCGCTGACCCGGCGAAGCCGCGACGTTCCGTCGTATCGCCTTCAAGGGGGCCGCAGCATGGACTGCGGCCCCCTTTTCGCTGCTTCCCACCCTGCGGTGCCCGACGCCGACTCCCCCTCGGGAACGCCCCTGGCCGTGCTCCTGCGGGCTTCTTCGCGTGCCCCGAAAGCTGAAACCACTGGGCGAGCGCCCGTTCGATCTCCAATCTGAGGGCGGGCCGGCGGCCGCATAGCGGCGATGCGCCGAACCGTTCTCGGTGACACGTGGCGTGCGCCCGGTGCCGGGAATCCCCCGAAAGACGTAATCCGCCCACGACAGACCAGATTTACACCTATGGCGCGAGACGCCGCGGCTGCGGGTGAAGGATCGGGAGCGGCATTGAAGAGGCCATCTTCCCGTGCCTGGATGCGTGACCGCGTTAGCGCCCAACCCAATGCTCCGCCTCATAGCTAGCCACCGGATCGGCCCCTTCCCCGGGGCACTCTGCGCAGTAGTCCCGTGATCTCGGCAGAGGGGCGCGGGGCATGGGGCGGAGGATGGAATTGGCGTTCGGACCCGGTCTTCGCAGCGCCGAGCGCCTTGGGCTAGGAACCGCAGATCGATCGAAACGATGCGCCTTGCTTGATCGGGGAATCCCCCGTAGGTTGCCCCTTGCTTCACCATACTGTACCATTTAAATCCACTTTATCCCACTGTGGCCCACGAGGGAGATCGAGTGACCGGGTTCCTCGGGCGGTACGAGTACCAGCTGGACGACAAGGGGCGGGTGAGCCTTCCGGCGGATTACCGCCGGAAGACGCCGGACACCGGCTTCGTCCTCCTCCAGTGGGAACCCACGCATCTGACACTCTTTCCGGAGAATGTGTGGGAGGATGTGGGTGAGCGCTTGTTGGAGCTTCGCCGCGGGCGACGGGATCTGGCGAACCGGCTTCGGGACGTGATGTCGCGCGCCACCGACATTGTGCCGGACAAACAGGGCCGATTCCTGATCCCGTCATGGCTGCGGGAGCAGGCTGGGCTCGATTCCTCCGTGCTCCTCATCGGGGCGATGGACCGGATCGAGATCTGGGACCCGGGAGCTTTCCGGAGTCAGCATCCTGACGATCTCGATGAGGTAGAGGAGATGCACAGGATCTTCGGTTGACCGTGGAAGATCCGGGTGCGTTTCACGAGCCCGTGATGGTGGAGCAGGTGTTGGCTCAATTCGAGCCCGCGAAGGACGGGGAGATCATGGACGGTACTGCGGGAGGGGGAGGGCACAGCCGGGCACTCCTTGCGCGCTATCCGGGGTGTCGCGTTCTGCTGGTGGATCGGGATCCGATCGCCCTTCGGGAGGCCCGTGGCGTCCTGGCCGAGTATCGGAACCGGATCTCGCTTGTCGAGGGGACCTTCGACGAGGTCGCACGGGAGGCGGGAGCAACCGGGCCGAGGCTTGCGGGTGCCCTCCTCGACTTGGGTGTCAGCACGCACCAGCTGGACTCGGACCGGCGGGGGTTTTCCTTTCGACCCGAGGCCTCGCTCGACATGAGAATGGCGGGCGCAGCGAGCGGCGCGGCGAGCGGCGCGGAGCTTCTGAACGGGTTGGAGGAGGCTGAACTCGGGAAGCTCTTCCGCGAGTACGGCGAGGAGCGGAGATGGCGGCGGCTCGCGCGTGCGGTCGTGCTCCTTCGCGGAGACCGGCCCTTTCGAGTTGCCCGCGATCTGATCGAAGCCGTCGAGAAGGCCTATCGGCGACCCCCGACCGCGAGGGCGAAGGCCCGTGTCTTCCAGGCGCTCCGCTACGCTGTGAACCAGGAGCTCGAGCTGCTGCGTGCAGCGCTTCCCGTCCTCCTCGGTGCGCTGCTCCCGGCGGGCGTCATCGTTGTCATTTCGTACGAGTCGCTCACGGATCGGATCGTGAAGGAGACCTTCGCGGCGTGGAGCCGGTCCTGCGTGTGTCCGCCCCGATTCCCGGAGTGTGTTTGCCGAGGCAAGCCCCTGGGTTCGCCCACGATCCGAGGAGCACTTCGGCCCTCTCAGGCCGAGGTGGAAGTGAACCCCCGGTCGAGGAGCGCGCGCCTGCGCTCGTGGAGGAAGGCCGCATGAAGTCCTTCCTCGCGGGAACGTTCGTCGTGGGACTCCTCCTTGCGGCCCTGACCCTCGTTACCTGGCGGCAGGTTCGGGCTCTCGAAGGATTGGCGGCGCTGGACCGCCTCCGTCGCGAGGTCTCACTCGTGATTGCCGAGCAACACGATCTTGCAAACCGGATCCGGGCTCTCGAGAGCCGCGGGCGCGTGACGCGGATCGCGCGCGAGCGCCTCGGGATGCGGGCTCCGGATGCGAGCGAGATCGTTTGGCTCTCCAGCTCCGGCGCGGTCTACCCCGGAGGAGTCCAATGAGTCAGTACCCGAGAGACGCGATGTCGCGACTGATCTCCGACGACACGGTGGCGCTCCGCTGCCGGATCGTGCTTGGATTTTGGGCTCTCGCGGCAATCGGTCTGTTGTCGAGTTCCGCCCACCTGCAGATTGCCGAGGCTGACACGTGGCGGGAGATCGCGAGCGAGCAACACCGGATCGAGACGCGGGTGCCGGCCGAGCGTGGATCGATCGTGGACCGTGGCGGGACCCCTCTGGCCCTCTCCCACGAGACGGTCCGAATCGGCATCGCCCCCCGGGAACTCCTCGATCGCCAAGAGACGGCGGTGCTCCTCGCGAAGGCACTCCAAATCCCGATCGCCGAGGCGGAGAGGATGGCATTCGACGAGAGGCGGTGGGTCGCGGTGCCCGGCCACTTCCCGCCCTCTGCCGGAGAGGTGCTCTTTGGGCATCGCGGGGTCTACATCGAGCGAGAACTGAGACGCTTCTACACGCAGGGAGCCGTTGGACGTGGCGTCCTCGGCACCGTGATCGATGAAGCCGGGGTGGGCGGGATCGAGCAGGAGTTCGAGACCCACCTTCGCGGGAGATTCGGCTCGGGGCTCCTCGCGCGGGACTCGGGCGGGATGCCGATTCCCGGCGAGGCTTGGGAAATCCGGGCCCCGAGAGCCGGCGGTTCCGTCGTTCTGGCACTCGACGCTACGGTCCAGGAGATCGCAGTCGAGGTGCTCCGCGAGGCGCTGGAGTCCACACAGTCGATGGGCGGGGAGGTCGTTGTCACCGACCCCCGCACGGGTGAGGTCCTCGCAATGGCCTCGCTACGGGACGGAGACGCGGGGCACTTGGGGAGTGTCACTACTTCATATGAACCGGGATCCACGCTCAAGCCATTCACGGTGGCTGCCCTCCTCCGTGAACGTAAGGCTACGTTGAACGACTCGGTGGACACGGGGAGCGGGAGCTGGACGTTTGCCGGGAGGACGATCGATGACGTCTCGAGCGTAGGCACGGCTTCCCTTAGGGATGTTCTCCTCGTGTCGTCGAACATCGGGGTTGCGAAGCTCGCACAGAGACTCACCCCCACGGAGCAGTATGAGGCGCTTCGCGATTTCGGCTTCGGGGTCAAGAGCGGGGTCTCGCTGCCGGGAGAGACCTCGGGCACGCTTCGGCGGCCGGTAGCGTGGAGTGGGCAATCGCCCGCCTCGTTGGCCATCGGCTACGAGATCGCGGTGACGCCCCTTCAGATGGCGATGGCGTACGGAGCCATTGCGAACGGAGGGGTCTTGATGCAGCCGATCGTGGTAAAGGAGCTCAAGGATTCCGAGGGCCGCTCGATCCAGGAGTATTCGCCGCGCCCGATCCGGAGAGTCGTGTCTCGGCGCGTGGCGCGCGAGATCACGGATGTCTTGGTCGGCGTGGTGGAAGAGGGAACGGGAACTCGCGCACGTCTTGGCTCCTTTGCCGTCGCAGGTAAGAGCGGGACGAGCCGGGCGTACGCCGAGGATGTCGGGTACGCGTCGAGGGCCTACCTCGCGTCCTTCGTCGCCTTCTTCCCTGCAGACGACCCGCAACTCCTGGTATTCGTGAAGCTGGAGCGACCTAGTGGCGCGTACTATGGGGGTACGACCGCGGCTCCCGTTACGCGGGCCGCAATGGAAGCGATCCTCGCAGCCCGCGAACCTCCACTCGACAGGGGGGCTCTGGCCGCCCGCGCCCGCCCGCAGCAGGAGATCCATGAGGTGCCTCGGGCGGTGCCCGGTCGCACCAGCCCTCCGTCGAATTTTGCTTCGCAGGTAACGACGGTCCGCACGCTGGACGGGCCGTCCGCAGACGTCGAGCGCGAGTCGCGTGGCGAATTCGCGGTTCCCGCGCTCGACGGGCAATCGGGCCGGGCCGCCGCCCGCCGCCTTCATGCCCTCGGGCTCGAGGTGCTCTGGGAATCGGCGGGCTCAATCGCGGGGACCGATCCCCCGGCCGGCACCCCCGTCGCAGCGGGCGACACCGTACGCCTCCTCACCTATCCACCCCCGCCCAGGCGCACCGCCGAGGAGCGCGGTGGATGAGTAGTATCGCCCGCGTACCGGGCGGCGTGACGCTCTCCCGCCTCCTCTCCGTACTGCGGGCGAGGGGCATCGCTTGCGAGCTCCGAGGCTCTCCCGCGGTCGCGGTATCCCGTGCGTCGGATGACTCGCGCACGGTCGCGGGGGGTGAACTCTTCCTCGCTTGGCAGGGGACCGCCCGTGATGCGCACGACTACGTGGCGGACGCCGCCGGGCGCGGCGCGGCTGCGGCGATGGTTGAGCGCTACGTGGATGTGGCGATCCCGCAGATCCGCGTCGACGAGGGGAGGCGGGCGGCGGCGATCCTCGCCGAGGCGATCGAGGGGGACCCCGCACGGTACCTCCACGTGACGGCGGTCACCGGCACGAACGGGAAGACCACCTGTTCGCTCCTGATTCGGCATATCCTTGCCGGCGCAGGACCCTCCGTCGCAGTCGGGACGCTCGGCGTGGTCGACGTGAATGGGGAGGTCGAGGCGGAGACCGAGGGGCTCACGACACCGGGGGCGGTCGAGCTCGCGGGCCGCATGCGAAGGTGGGTTGAGGCGGGCGTCACGACGGTGACCGTCGAGGCATCCTCCCACGGCCTCGACCAGCACAGGCTCGACGGTGTCGACGTCGACGTAGCCGTCCTGACGAACCTCTCGCGCGATCATCTCGACTATCACAAGAGCATTGAGAAATACAGGCAGGCCAAGGCGCGGATCCTCTTCTTGGTGCGGAGGGGAGGCGGGGTGGTGGTGAACGGAGGGGATCCCGCTTGGTCTGATCTCCCGGCGATCGATGCCCGACTCATCGTGACCCGCTTCGAGGGCGAGGTCGCGGTCGGACGCCCCGCATGGGGGTTCGATTCTCTCCCGGACCTGGTCGCCGGGGACCTCGTGCTATCGGGGGAAGGGAGCCACTTCCGGGTGGGGTGGGGTGGTGATGAGGCGGTGGTCTCCCTTCCCCTCCTCGGCCGGTTCAATGTGGAGAACGCGCTCTCGGCGATCGGAGCCGCGCTTCTCGCGGATCAGGGGCTGGAGATGGCCGCAGAGGCACTCGCCGATCTCCCGCCGATTGAGGGACGGCTCGAAGTGACAGTGGCCGATCCGGTGCCCGTGATTCTGGACTACGCGCACACCCCTCACGCACTCGAATGGGTCCTTGAGACGCTTCGCCCCCTTTGCCGCGGACGGCTGATCGTTGTCTTCGGCGCGGGAGGGGACCGGGATCGGACGAAGCGAGCCGAGATGGGGAGCGTCGCGGCAAGGGGTGCCGACCTTTCGATCGTCACTTCGGACAATCCCCGAACGGAGGCCCCCGAGCTCATCGTGGACGAAATCCTCGAAGGGATGGAAGGGTCGTTGTTCGAGAGGATTACGGACCGGCGGGAGGCGATTGCCCGGGCTCTCGAGTGCGCCGAGTCCGGGGACATCGTGCTCCTTGCAGGGAAGGGACACGAGAGGCATCAGATCATCGGAACGGAACGGAGAGCCTTCGATGAACGCGCCGTGGTTCGGGAACTTCTCGGATCCGGAAGGGCGGCGTGAACACCGAGTTCGAGTGGACGGACCGGACGGTCTCGGAAGCGCTCGGGCTAGTACGGCGCTCGGGCGACGAAGCCCGTCCCTTTCGTCGCATCTCGACCGACTCCCGTACGGTGGCCGACGGTGACCTCTTCGTGGCGCTCCGAGGGGAGCACTTCGACGGTCACGATTTCGTGCCGGAGGCGATGGGGAAGGGCGCGAGGGGTGTTGTCGTCTCCGAGGACCTTGACGTGCCTACGGCGGACCATGCGGTTGAGTTCTATCGCGTCGACGACACCCTCGTGGGGCTTGGGAATCTGGCGCGCTACCGGCGCCGGGCGCTCCCCGCCGAGGTGATTGCGGTCACGGGTTCCTCCGGCAAGACCACGGTGAAGGAGCTCCTCCTCGGCGCCCTCCATTCCTCCCACCGCGTGCACGCGACCCGCGGAAACCGGAACAATCAGGTCGGCGTCCCGCTGACGATCCTGGACGCTCCCGCCGATGCGGAGTTTCTCGTCCTGGAGATGGGCACGAGCGAGCCGGGTGAGATCGCTCGACTCACCGCCATCGCTGAGCCGGAGCACGCGATCGTGACGACGGTGAGCGAGGCTCACCTGACGGGGCTCGGTACCCTTGCCGGTGTCTTGGACGAGAAGCTGGATCTTCTCCGCGGGACGGCCGGCTGCGGGGTGGTGGTCGTCGGTGATGAGCCCAGGGAGCTCTCCGACGCAGCCCGGGCGATTCGCCCGGACCTCCACGTGGCGGGCCTTTCCGCGTGTGCCGACCCCGCGTTTCGAGGCCGTGCGTGCGGTCCGGGACGGGACGGAAGGTACGGGATCGAACTCTGGGGCCGGGATCTGAAGCCGAGACTTCCCGGGCTTCACGGGGCCCGGAACGTGCTCCTCGCCCTCGCCGTGGCACGCCTCCTAGGTGCGGAGGAGGGTGCTGCGATCGAGGGCGCTTCCGAGATCACGCCGGCGCCCTTCCGGGGAGAATTACGGGTCATTGGCGGGCTCACGATGATCCTCGACTGCTACAACGCGAATCCGCAGTCCCTCGGTGCGGCGCTCGAACTCCTCGTCGAACGTGCCGACCCGTCGCGCAAGGTGGCCGTGCTCGGGAGCATGCTCGAGCTCGGGGAACGCTCGGACCACCTGCACCGAAGCGTTCTCGAGAAGGCCAGGGCGCTTCCCCTCGATCTGCTGGTGGCGACGGGTGAGTTCGCCGCCGCGGCCGCCGGCCCCGGGGGCGGTCCTTACTCCGGGTGGGGGAGCGGCCCGCAGCTCCTCGTATCCCCGACCGTCGAAGGGGGCTACGAGGCACTGCGGTCCCGGCTCGACGGCACCGAAACCGTGCTGCTGAAGGGGTCTCGGAGCGTCCGGCTCGAGAGGCTGGTCCCCCGCTTCGAGAAGGACTTCGGTGCTGGTGCGCCCGACGGGTCGCCTGTATCCCTCGCTGGTGCCGACCCGGGGGTGGGTGCCTGAATGCTCTATCACTTCCTCCCCCAGTTCAGCGATGTCCATATCCTCTTCAACGTCTTCAACTACCTGACCTTCCGCTCCGTCGGCGCCGTCGTGACCTCGTATCTCCTGGTCTTCGTGGCGGGTCCCGCGACGATTCGGCGGCTCCGCAGTCGGCGGGTGGGGCAGGTGGTCCGGGCGAACGGGGTCGAGGCGCATCTAAGCAAGACCGGTACGCCAACGATGGGGGGGGGGCTCATCGTCCTCTCGGCCGCGCTCTCAACCATCCTCTGGGCGGAGCTGACGAACGCCTTTGTCGTCCTCGCACTCCTCGGTCTCCTCTGGATGGGCGCGATTGGCTTCATGGACGACTACCTGAAGATCGTCCGCGGTCAGCCGCGCGGTCTCGTCGGCAAGTACAAGTTGCTGGGCCAGGCCTCCTTCGGTATCGCCCTGGGGCTCTTCCTCGTGCTCCGTCCCATCTCGCCGATCCCGCCGACGTGGACGATGGTCCCCTTCTTCGAGGGATGGGTCGCAGCGTTCTGGCCGCCGGCCTACGTGGTCTTCGTCGCGTTCGTGGTCTCCGCCACCTCGAATGCCGTGAACCTCTCGGACGGCCTGGACGGCCTCGCGGCCGGCCTCGGGGCTATTGCCCTCGCGACCTTCGCCATCTTTGCCTACCTGATCGGGCGCGTCGACACCTCGGCGTACCTCGGGCTCCTCTACCTCCCCGGTTCGGGGGAGCTCGCGATCTTCGCCACCGCCCTAGCGGGCGGAGCCGTCGGATTTCTCTGGTTCAACTCGCACCCGGCGCAAGTCTTCATGGGCGACACCGGGGCGCTCGCGCTCGGCGGGGCGCTCGCCGTCCTCGCCATCCTCCTCAAGGCCGAGTTCCTCCTCCTGCTCGTCGGGGCCGTCTTCGTCGCCGAGACCCTCTCAGTCATCCTCCAAGTGGGGTGGTTCAAGTACACCCGAAGTCGAAGCGGCGAGGGCCGCCGGCTCCTCCTGATGGCTCCCCTGCACCACCACTTCGAGAAGGCGGGGTGGGCCGAGCCGCAGGTGGTCATACGCTTCTGGATCCTAGGCGTTCTCTCGGCACTCGTGGCCCTAAGCACACTGAAGGTCCGATGAAGAGCGCCCTTCCGAACGAGACTCGGTCGCCCGTTGCGAACGCTCCCCCTGGGGTCTCCGTCATCGGGCTCGGTACGAGCGGCGATGCGGCGGCCCGCCTTGCCCTCGAGAAGTGCGGGAGCGTCTACGTCTCGGATCTTTCGACGGATCCCGGGACCCGGCTGCGTGGCCGGGCGCTCGAGGTGCTCGGCGCGGAAGTCCATCTGGGCCGCCACGATCTCGAGCGAATCGCGGCCTCCGGGCTCGTAGTGGCTTCCCCGGGGATCCCCGAGGACGCTCCGGTGCTGAGGCGCCTTCGTGCCCGGGGAGTGCGCTGCGTATCCGAGCCTGAGTTTGCCGCACGCTTCCACACCGGTGCGCTGATTGCCGTGACAGGAACGAACGGGAAGACGACGACCTCGGTCCTCATCGGTCACCTGCTCGACGCGGCGGGCATCGATGCGGCCGTCGGGGGGAATGTCGGCGGAGGCATCGCGCCTCCGGCCTCCGCTCTCGCGCTGGCATCGCCCTCCGCCGAGTGGTGGGTCCTCGAGATGAGCTCGTTTCAGCTCGCTGGCACCGAGCGCTTCTCGCCCGAGATCGGAGTCCTCACGAATCTCTCGGAGGACCATCTTGATCGCTACGGGGACGTCGCCCGCTACTTCGCGGATAAGCAGAAGCTCTTTCGGAACGCGACGGGCGCGAGCCGGTGGGTCGTGAATGGGGAGGACCCTGCAGCGCTCGCAATGGCGGGCGACGTGGATGGAGAGCTCCACCTCTTCGCCGGTGAGCGCCGGGCCGCGGAGGACGCTCAGGGACGGGCGCGCCTCTCTGCCTTTGTTCGTGACGGCGTCCTCACCCTCCGGGTGGGCGAGGAGCGGAGCCCGACCGTGCCGGAAGAGGCCGTCGTCGCGCGGGACAAACTCCGGCTCCTCGGTCGGCACAACGTGATGAATGCGCTCGCCGCAGCGCTAGCGGCTCGGCTCGCGGGTGCGGCGATCACCGGTCTTCGTCGGGGCCTTGCGAGCTTCGCTCCGCTCCCGCACCGCCTCGAACCAGTCGCCGAGCGACGGGGCGTCCTGTGGGTGAACGACTCCAAGGCCACGAACGTGTCGGCCACCCTGAGTGCCCTGGCGAGCTTCGAGCGCCCTGTCGTTCTCATCCTTGGGGGCAAGGACAAGGGGGAGGATCCGCTCCCCCTGGCTCCTGCCCTCCGCGCCTCCGCCGTACGTGCGGTGGCACTCTACGGAGAGACGGCCGAGCGGTGGACCCGGGAACTCTCGGGTGCGCTGTCGAAGGATGCGGGGTGCGGCGACAAGCGGATATCGGTGACGGCAGTGGAAGGGTTCGATGCCGCGGTCGCGGTCGCGAGCCGGCAGGCGCTCCCGGGCGACGCGGTACTCCTGTCGCCTGCGTGCCCCTCCTTCGATCTCTTCGGGAGCTACGAAGAGCGGGGAGCGAGGTTCACGGAGCTCGCCGAGGAGGGAGTGCGATGAGCGGGCCCCGGACGAACACCGCGCCGGAGAAGTGGGGATCGCCCTCCCAAGGGGGGTGGGAGCGACCCGTGCTCGCGGTCGTCACCCTCCTCCTCCTCTCCTTCGGCCTCGTCAACCTGTACTCCGCCTCGGCGCCCCTGGCTCAGCGCCAGGGGCTCCCCGACACATTCTACCTCCTTCGCCAAGCGGGTGGCGCAGTGGCAGGCCTCCTCGTGCTCGTCGCGTGTGCGCGCGTCCCGTACCGGTCATGGAGGCCGCTCGCATGGCCCCTCCTCCTTGTCACGAGTGCGGCCCTGGTGATCCTCCTCCTTCCGGTGAGCCGCGGCATCGCCCCGGAGATCAACGGCGCGAGACGGTGGCTGGATCTCTTCGGGTTCCGCTTCCAGCCCTCTGAACTCGCCAAGGTTGCGATCGTGGTCTGGACGGCGCACATGGCGGTCGTGCGGCAGCATCGGTTCCGGAGTTTCTCGCGGGGGATGCTCCCATTCCTCCTCGTCTGGGCGGTCTTGCTCGTGCCGATCGTGCTCGAGCCCGACCTCTCCACGGCCTTCGTCGTCGGGGCCGGCGCAGCGACTACCCTTTTCGTCGCCGGGGCTCGAACCGGTCACTTCGTCTTCCTTGCCGTGCTCGTCGCCCCGTTGGCCGGATTCCTGCTGGGCACGGCACCGCGTCAGGCGCGAATCCTCGCCTTCCGGGACCTGGCCGCCTACGCGCAGGGGGCCGGCTACCAGGTGAATCAGTCCTTGATCGCGCTCGGATCGGGCGGGATCGCGGGTCGCGGATTCGGGGAGGGCCGCCAGAAGTTCGGCTTCGTTCCTGAGCAGCACAATGACTTTATCTTCTCGATGATCGGCGAGGAGTGGGGCCTCATGGGCGTCGGGATCCTGCTCGGCCTCTACACGACGATCGTGTTCACCGGGTTCCGGATCGCGGCCCGGGCGCCCGATCGATTCGGCCAACTCCTCGCGACGGGCATCGCGAGCCTCGTGGCGCTCCACGCGTTCCTCCACATGGGCGTGGGCCTGGGCCTGATCCCCCCCACGGGGCTCTCGCTCCCTCTCGTCTCGTACGGGCGCTCGAACCTCCTCGTCACAATGGCGGAGATCGGTATCCTCCTCGCCGTGGCCCGGGTTCGACCGGTGGCCGAGGGTGTGGGCCCATGAACCAGCCTCTGGTGGTCGTCTTCTCCGGAGGTGGAACGGGGGGGCATCTCTACCCGGCTCTCACGCTGGCGACCGCGCTCGAGGAGCGAAGGCCGGACGTCTCGTCCTTCTTCGTGGGTGCCGAGCGGGGGCTCGAGGCCCGAATCCTTCCGGAGCGCGGGTGTGAACACCTGCTTGTCCGTGTCGAAGGCCTTCGCCGGGGGCCCCTCCTTCCGAATCTAGGGATCCTGGGGCTCGTGATCCGGGCGGCCCGGCAGGTGGCGGAGGCCTTCCGGAGCCTGAGGCCCCACCTCGTCGTCGTCACCGGGGGGTATGCGGGTGGTCCCGCCGGCCTCGCGGCCGTGCTCACGCGGACACGCCTCGTACTTCAGGAGCAGAACTCGCTCCCAGGGGTCACCACTCGGGCTCTCGCCCCCTTCGCAAGGGAGATTCACCTGGCTTTTCCCGAGGCGATTCGCGCGCTCCCGCGCCGGGCGCGCCGGAGGGCCACCTTCTCGGGAAATCCCATTCGCCCGCCCACCCGGGGGAGCCGCTGGGAAGCTGCCGCGGCGCTCGGCCTCGACCCCGAGAAGAAGATCGTCCTCGTGACGGGGGGAAGTCAGGGCTCCAGGGCGCTCAACCGGATCGTCCTCGAGGCGGTGCGCGGGCTTCAGGCGGGCGAACTGGAGCGGCCCGACGCGCTCCAACTCTTCTGGGTGACCGGGCCCTCGGGCCTCCGGGATGTCGAGGCCGAGCTAGCATCGATCGACGCCCCCGCGTGGGTACGGACCGTGGGTTACACCGACGACATGCCGCTCGCACTCGCTCTCGCCGAGGTCGCGGTGAGTCGCGCCGGGGCAATGACGACGTCCGAGTTCCTCGCCTGGGGCGTCCCTTCCGTCCTCGTTCCGCTCCCGACGGCGGCCGGGGACCACCAGACCCGCAACGCCCATGCGCTCCGAGAATCGGGGGCGGCGCTCCATCTCCCGGAAGAGGGTGCGAGCGGGGCGGGCCTCTGGTCGCTCCTCCATCCGCTCCTTCGGGACCGGCTCCTCCGCGAGGGGATGGCGGACGCCGCTCGGAGGCGCGGCCGGCCCTTCGCTGCCCGCGAGATCGCCGCCTCGCTTGCGAGGCTCCTCCCGAAACCCCTTGGCGGGGCGAGCAGACAACGGATGGTGGCAAGGCCCGGTGCTCCCGCCGGGACGACGCGGACCATGGGGGTCGGCTGATGACGGCGAGTTTGCCGGAGTTTCGGCATACCGACTCGATTGGACTGAGGGAGCGGCTCGCGGCGGGGAGCCTCCACTTCGTGGGGATCGGAGGGGCTGGGATGTGCGCGCTCGCGGAAGCGATCGTCCGGCGGGGAGGCAGGGTAAGCGGATGCGATGTCGCGCCGGGAGACTCGATACGGCCTCTCGAGCGCCTGGGGGTTCGCATCTTCCCGGAACACGGGGCGGCCCACGTGGAGGGCGCCGGTGCGCTCGTGGTATCCTCGGCGATTCCCTCCGATCACCCCGAGCTCGCCGCGGCGGGGAGAGGGGGGATCCCGGTGTGGAAGAGAGCCGAGGCGCTCGGCGCCTGGGTGAACCCGGGTCGCGTCGTCGCCGTTTCGGGAACCCACGGGAAGACGACCACGACCGCGATGATCACGGAGATCCTCGCCCTCGCCGGGCGGGAGCCGACGGGGTTTGCGGGGGGGTGGGTCCCCGCGTGGAACGGACACCTTCGCCCCGGCGCGGACGAGCTATTCGTCGTGGAGGCGGATGAGTACGACCGCTCCTTCCACCATCTCCGCCCGTCCGTCGCAGTCGTGACGAATGTGGATGCCGATCACCTGGACACGTACGGTGACGTATCGGGTGTTCGCGAGGGCTTCCTCAGGTTCCTCGGCGGGGTTTCCGAGAGCGGGCGGGTGCTCGCCTGTGCGGACGATCCGGGGGCCGCCTCTCTCATCCCTTGGCTCGGGGCTCGGGCGCGTAGCTTCGGCTTCTCACCCGGGAGCCAGCTCCGCGGGCGAGACCTCTCGCACGGTGCCACGGGGAGCCGTCTCCGCGTTGTGGAGGACGGGCGCAGCCGCGGCCTCCTCGAAATCGGGATCGCCGGTCGGCACAACGCGGCGAACGCGCTTGCCGCCGCCGCCGCTTCGCGCGCACTCGGGGTCGAGTGGACTGCCATCCGCGCCGCGCTTCGGGAGTTTGCCGGCGTCGTTCGGCGATTGCAGCGGCTGGGGACGGAGGGGGGCGTCACCGTTGTCGACGACTACGCGCATCATCCGAAGGAAGTCCGCGCTGCCCTCGCCACCGTTCGAGTGAGCTTCCCGGGGTGCCGGCTCGTCGCCGTCTTTCAGCCTCACCTCTACACTCGCACGCGAGACTTCTTGAAAGCATTCGCCTCGGCGCTTGCCGGCTCCGATGTGGTGTGGATCACGGAGATCTACCCGGCTCGGGAGTCCCCGATTCCGGGGGTCGATGGCGCGTTCGTGGCGCGTGCGGTCGAGCGGGCCTACGCGGACGTGCCGGAGCGGGCCGGAGAGGTCCGATTTCACGGGGAGCTGGACTCGCTCCCCGCGGCGCTCGCCGATGCGCTTCGGCCGGGCGACCTCTGCCTCACGCTCGGGGCGGGCTCGATCGGGCGAGTGGGGCCGGATCTCCTCGAGACGCTCCGTGCACGCGGAGGGGGAGGCGATGATGAATAGCCGCGTCCGTTTCTTCCCGGCGGTCAGTCTCGGGCTCCTCCTCCTCGTCGCCGTTCCGGAAGTGCGGAGCACACTTGCTGGGCTCGAGTACTTCCGCGTCCGAGAGGTGCAGGTCCTAGGCATGGCGAACCTCACCCGTGACGTGGTCCTTGCCCAGGCGGCGCTTCGCTCCGGGGCGAGCATCTGGGACGATCTCTCCGCCACGGAGGCGCGTCTCGGCGCTCACCCCCTCATCCGGAGGGTGGAGGTGCGCCGCAGTCTTCCGGACGGGCTCATCTTCGAGGTGGAGGAGAGGCGGCCGGTTGCCTTCCTCCCGACACCTGTGCTTACGCCCGTCGACGCCGAGGCGCGGCCGCTCCCGATCGACGCGATGACGCGCCGGTTGGACCTTCCGCTCCTCCAGGTCAGCCTCGGTTCTCCCGGCGAGAGTCCCGAGATGACCCCGGAACAGCTTCGCCGGCTCACCTCGGAGCTTGCCAGGCTCGAGGAGGTGGATCCGTCGAGGTACGCGTCGCTATCCGAGATCAGCGTCGACTCGGTCGGCGACATCTTCCTGCACCTCGGTGAGCCACGCGTCACGATTCGCTACCGGGCACCGCTCGTGCCTGCGCGCCTGAGGGAGGGAATCAGTGCCCTCCAAGATGCGCTCCAACGGACGCCGGAGCGCATCCCGAGCTCGGTGGACCTCCGGTTCCAGGGCCAGGTCGTGGTGCACTTCGCCGATGCCGTAGCGAGCCAGAGAGGACGACCGTGAAAGGGAATCTTGTCGCCGGTCTCGACATCGGAACGACGAAGACGTGCGCGGTCATCGCTGCGCTCGAGGGGGAGTCCGCGCGTCGGCCGGAGCTCAAGATCCTCGGGGTCGGCCAGGCGAAGTCGAGCGGGATCCGGCGCGAGGTCGTGGCCCACATCGACGAGACGGCCGAAACGATCCGCAGCGCGATGAAGGAGGCCGAGCTGATGGCCGGGGTCGCCGTGGAGCCTCTATGGGTCGGGATTGGCGGAGACCACATCGGGGCGCAGTCCTCGCTCGGAGTCGTGGCGATCGGGGGAGAGGAGATCACGGGCGAGGACCTGGGTCGGGTCCACGCGGTGGCAAGGGCCGTCGCGTTCCCGGCCGACCGGGAGCTCCTCCACGAGATCCCGCAGGAGTACGTCGTGGACCACCAGGCGGGGATCAAGGATCCGGTTGGGATGTCCGGCGTCCGGCTCGAGGCCGACGTCTATCTGACGAGTTGCTCCGCCGCGGTGGCGACGAACCTCCGAAAGGCCGTGTCGAAGGCCGGCTACCGGGTGCAGTCCCTCGTTCCCTCTCCACTCGCGGCCGCGCGGGCCGTCCTCTCCGAGGACGAGAAGGAGGTGGGGGTCGCGATGGTGGGGATCGGAGGAGCGACGACGGAGTTGGCGGTCTACTGCGAGGGGAGGATTCGCCACACCGGGGTCCTCTCGATCGGGGGAGACGCGGTGACGCGCGACCTCGTGAAGGGGCTCGCCGTACCCTTCGCAGAGGCGGAGCGGGCAAAGGCGCTGCACGCGGTCGCGTGCGTTCAGCTCGTGGACCCGCAGGACTCGGTCGAGCTGCCCGGTCCGAGCCCGGGCCAAACGCGGGAGGTCTCCATGGAGTTGATGGCTCATATCGTCGAAGAGCGGCTCGACGAGCTCTTCGAGTTGGTACATCGGGAGTTCGAGAAGGAGGGGATCCTCAGCGAGCTCGGGGCTGGCGTGGTGGTGACCGGGGGGACGGCGGCGCTCAACGGGATCGTCGAGCTCGCCTCCCGAGTCTTCTCGTGTCCGGTGCGGGTAGGGACGCCGTCCGAGGGTCTCCTGGGGCTAGCCGAGTCGGTTCAGCGCCCCCGCTTCGCGACCGTCACAGGCCTCTGCCTGCATTGGTCGGACCGCCAGCATGACAAGAGGGAGGGGGCGTCGGCCCTCTCGTTCCTGCCGCGGATTGGGGCGTGGATCCGCGATTTCTTCTGAGGAGGAAGCGGTATCCGGGTAGCTCGGTGCGGGCGCCCGGAATCGATCCGGGGACCGAGTGCCCCGACATGGAGAGAGAGGACTGGGTCCTCAAACAGAGCGGAGTGAGACGATGATCTTCGAATTCGAGGATGCACCGGTACGGAGTGCCCTGATGTGCGTCGTGGGAGTCGGTGGAGCGGGGGGGAATGCGGTGAACCGCATGGTGGATGAAGACCTGGAGGGCGTCGAGTTCATCTCGGCGAACACCGATGCGCAGGCTCTCGCGAACTCCCGCGCCCACCATGCGGTCCAGCTCGGCAAGAACCTCACGCGTGGGCTCGGCGCGGGCGCCCGCCCGGAGATCGGGAGGCAGGCGATCGCCGAGTCGGAGGAGGAAGTTCGCGCCCTCCTCGAGGGAGCGGACCTGGTCTTCATCACGGCCGGGATGGGGGGTGGTACCGGGACTGGAGCGGCTCCCATCATTGGGGAGGTCGCGAGGGAGCTCGGGGCCCTGACGATCGGGATCGTGACGCGCCCCTTCTCATTCGAGGGGCCAAGGAGGATGCAGCAGGCGCAGCAGGGGCTTGCCGAACTGCAACGTTCCGTCGACACTATGATCGTCGTTCCGAATGATCGCCTCCTATCCGTGGTGGGGAAGGGGACATCCTTCAAGGATGCGCTCAAGAAAGCCGATGAGGTCCTGCTCCACGCAACGCAGGGAATCGCGGACCTGATCCGGGTGAGTGGTGAGGTGAACGTGGACTTCGCCGATGTGCGTACGATCTTGGCCTGCCGCGGTGCAGCGCTCATGTGCTGCGGATTCGGCGAGGGTCAGAGCCGGGCGGTCGAGGCGGCCCAGGAAGCTTTGTCCTCACCGCTTCTCGACGACGTCTCGATCCGGGGCGCGCGGGGAGTCCTCATCAACATCACTGGGGGGATGGACCTGGCCATTGACGAAGTCGCGCAAATCTCTACGATTGTTCGTGAGGAGGCGGGCGACGAGGCCGAGATCATCTTCGGCGCCGTCCACGACGAGACGCTCGACGGGCAGGTCAGGGTCACCGTCATCGCGACCGGGTTTGAAGGCGAGGAAGAGCGGGTGGCGCCGCAGGTCATACGCCCGGACTTCCGGAGAGGCCACGGCACGAGGGCACCGAATTGGGCGGAGAGCGAGGCTCAGGCGAGCCAGAGCCGTGCGACGCTGGTCGCACCGGTGGGTGGGTCCACCGGGGAGCGGGGCGTCGTTCCGCTCAAGCAGACTCCGAGCCGAACGGTAGATCGAGGGCAGATTGACGAGCTAGACATTCCAACGTTCATCCGTCGGCAGATGGACTGACGGGCCCGGGATCGCACTTGCCGGGTCCCGGTCCCGTGGTGCCTGGGAAGGTTCCGGGCACGAGTGACGGTCGGATCCTCAAGCGAAGGCGCTGCGGTGATGCATCGAGTCCTGGAATTGGCCCGAGGCCGCGTGAATCTCGTCTGCGGGATGAGCGGGATCCTCGTCATCGGTACCTTGGGCCTTCTCCCGGAGTTCACCTCCACGCCCGACGCCGGGATCCTCGATCCGGTCGTGGCGGCCTCTGCGGAGGAGACGCGCATTGCGGTGCTCGACTCCGGCCGCACCCTAGGCGGCGTCCTCAGTGAGAGCACGCTCTCGTTATCGGAACAATACGAAGTCTTGACGGCGATCCGGGAGCATGCGAACCCCTCGCGCCTCCGAGCGGGGCTCGAGGTCAGCTTCCGGTATATCCGGGAGACCGACCGGGTCCTCGGCATTGAGGTAGCGGTCTCGGACGACGAGGCGGTTCGCATCGAGCGGCGGCCCGGGGGGTGGAAATCCGCGCTCATTCCCACACTCGTGCGGGCGGACACGCTCGCGGTCGGTGGGAGGATCGATTCGGATCTATGGACCTCGATGGTGACGAACCCCGGGCTGAGCGATCTTCCGGTGGGCGACCGCGCGCAGGTCATCGGCCTTCTGGACCGGGTCTTTCGGTGGTCGGTCGACTTCTCCCGCGAGATCCAGCCTGGAGACTCGTACCGGATGGTCCTCGAGCGTGAGGTTCGTCCGGACGGGAGCATGCGTTCGGGGAGGATTCTCGCAGCCGAACTCGTGAATGCAGGCCGGCCGCTCTATGCAATCTGGTTCGACGTGCAGGGTGACGAACTGGGCGGCCACTACGAATTGTCCGGGGAGTCGATTCGGGCGGCCTTCATCCGGGCGCCCCTCGAGTTCATGCGGATCTCCTCTCGATTCAACCGGAACCGCTTTCACCCGGTCCTGAGGGTATCCCGTCCGCACATCGGGGTCGATTACGCTGCGGCGACGGGCACACCCGTCATGGCCACGGCGAATGGGGTCGTGTCGTACAGCGGCTGGAACGGGGGGTACGGCAACTTTGTCGAAGTCCGGCACGACAGCGGCTTCGTGACGCGGTATGCCCACCTGAGCGCCGTCACGGCTGGCGCAAGCGCGGGAAGCCGGGTCTTGCAGGGCGAGACGATCGGATTGGTGGGGATGACGGGGCTCGCCACCGGGCCGCATCTCCACTATGAGATGCACCGGAATGGCGCGCCGATCGATCCTCTCACGGTGGATATCCCGGCGGGGGACCCGATCCCTCCATTCGAGCGGGCAAGGTGGGCGGTGGAGCTCGCCGAGCGGCTGGCGATCCTCCGCGCGATCCCCGGGAGGGTTGTCTACCAGGTCGCGCAGGCGGAAACACCCGAATCCAAGGCCGCCACGGCGATTCGGCCGTGAGCCGACCTGATCCAGCCGTGAGGCTGATCGGGCGGGGATTGGTCGGGCGTGTGGCGTGACCCCTCTCCTGTGGGTCACGGGAGCACTTAGCCTAGCCGGTGCCTTCCTCGCCGCATTTCTCTACCTGAGAGGCGAACCCTCCCGAGTCTCGAGTCGCCACGCGCTCCTCTGTCTCCGGGTGGGAAGCTTCGCGGTCGTGACGCTCCTCCTCTTCGATCCCCTCGTCCCGGGAGAGGATCCGGACGGTGCACCTCCCGATGGAGGCCGGTGGCTCGTCGTGGATCCGGACCTCTCTCTCACCGTGCCGGGCCCCGGGGGCGCGGCGCTCTGGGACGAACTCGTGAGGGGTGCCGCCCTCGCCGAAACGTCGGGGGCGCGTCTCGCTCTGGCGCTTCCGGGGGATGGGGGTATCGAGGGGGTGGACGGGGAGCTTCTCGCGATGCGGGCGCCCCGCGCTCCGAGAGCCGAGCTTGGCATGAGCGTGGCGCGCCTCGCGGAGGCCGGCGCGGACTCGATCGTGATCCTCTCGACCTTCCGCCGCCGGCCGGCGGAGATCCAGCTGCTGATCGACGAGGCGTCGGTGCCGGTCAGGCTCGAGCGAGTGGGGGAACGCACGCGGAATACGGGGATCGGGGAGTTCGCACTCCCGGCCGCCGTTCCCGAGGGCGACGGTGTGACGGCCCGGGTGGGGCTCTTCGGCGAGGGAGGGTTGCCGGGTGACTCCGTCGCGATCGAGTTCCGTGCGGAGGGGGAACTCGTTCGAAACGTGCGCGTCCCGATGCCAACGGAGGGCGAGGAGGCGAACCTCGTCTTCGAGCTCCCGCCCCCGCCCGGCCCGGGTCTCGTGCGGTACACTGTCGAGGTAGAACTCGAGGGAGACCTCTTCCTGCCGGATGACCGTCGCTCGCACTGGCTCACGAGCGGGGGGGAGAGTCGCGGGATCGTCCTCGTTTCCCTCGCGCCGGACTGGGAGCCCAGGGTCCTCCTTCCAATCCTCGAGGCGGTGACCGGACTCGCGAGTGAGGGGTTCCTGAGGCTCGGCGACGGTCGCTTCCTCCCGGTCGTCGCGGGGAGCGAACCCTCGAGTCCGGTGGACGACGAGGCAGTCAGGGACCGCCTGGCTGCCGCCGAGATCCTCGTCGTCCAGGGAGGTCTCGAAGATCCGCCTCCGTGGCTCGCCGATGCGGTGGCTGGCCACGCCCGGGTCATTCACCTCCCGGGTGCGGGGGCGGGTGCGGCGCTCACCGGCCTCTCGACCGGGGCGGTCCTCCCCGGCGAGTGGGCGCCGCGCGCCGAACTTCCGCCGTCCCCGCTCTCCCCGTTCCTGGTGGGGATCAGCCTCGTCGGCCTTCCCCCACTATCGACCGTCCTTCCGCTCTCCGAGCCGATGCCCGTTGTGGTCGCGCTCGACGCCCAGGCGCCGGGTGGGGAAGAGTCGGCGCCGGCGCTCGTTCTCGTGGAGGACGAGGGGGGACGAAGGGCAGTTGCGCTGGCGGAGGGCTTTTGGCGGTGGGGCGTGCGAGACGGAGAGGCGCGGCGCGCGTACCGGGGGCTGTGGGGCGGGGTGGCGAGTTGGCTCCTCGCGAGGCCGCCGGGTGGCACGAGAGAGGTGGCGCGCCCGGAGACGGTGATCCAGAGCCGGGGAGAGCGCCTCCGGTGGGAGGTCTCCGAGCGGGCGGAGAACCTGGAGCTCACGTTGACCCCTGGGGAGGGTGGGGTGGGAGGAGGGCCGGCCGAGGCCGGCCTCCCTCGCTACCGGGGGCCGCTTCGCGCCGATGGTGCGGTCGCAACGACGCCCCCCGTCGAGCCAGGGGTCTACCGCTTCGATGTCCGCGAACTCGGCGTTGATTCCCCCGATTCCATCCTCTCGAGTGGCCTCGTCGAGGTGGACCGCTGGGCCCCGTCTCTTCGCCTACTGCCGCTCGAGTTCGGCGACGGGGGCATAGGTGCGCCCTCGGAGGGGGCCGACGCATTGCCAGCGGGCCGGCCCCTCCGGACGCACCCCCTCCCGTACCTCCTCCTCCTCCTCCTCCTCAGCGCCGAGTGGATTGGCCGCCGGAGGGTCGGACTCAGGTGACCGGCGCGAGGGCCCGGGGAGCGGGCAGCGATTCATAGGCCCTCCGTACGACGGTAGGGAAGAGATCACGTGCGACTGTTAGGGAGCGAGAGAGGGCGACGGGGCCTTTGGAAGCGCGTCGTCGACTTCGCCTTCACCGATCTCCGCGTCGCGAGGGACGGTGTGGACCCTGCGGCGCTCGAGGAGCTTGAGGAGAGGCTTCTCGCTTCGGACTTCGGGGTCAAGGCGACGCTTCAATTGGTGGAAGGGGTCGACGACCTGGCCCGCAGGGGGAAGATCAAGGGGGCCGACGGCCTGGCTCGCGCGCTCCGCGACAGGCTCCTCGCAATCCTGGGCACGGGTCAGGGCGTTGAGCTGGCGGAGAGTACCGACGGGCCACTGACGGTGCACCTCATCGTCGGAGTGAATGGCGTCGGAAAGACGACATCAGTGGCGAAACTCGCCCACCTCCTGCGGGAGGAAGGGAGATCCGTCCTGATTGCTGCGGGCGACACGTATCGGGCGGGAGCCACCCGCCAGCTGGAGCTGTGGGCCGAGGGAGTGGGGGCGGACTTCGTCCGGGGCCAGGATGGGGGGGACCCGGCGGCTGTGGCCTTCGACGCGCTCGAAGCCGCAAAGGCCCGGGGGATCGATACCGTACTCGTCGATACGGCGGGGCGGCTCCACACGAACCGCGATCTCATGGAGGAGCTCCGGAAGATGCGGCGCGTCATCTCCCGCCAGGTGCCTGGGGCACCCCACGAAACGCTCATCGTCCTAGACGCGACGGTAGGACAGAACGCCGTCTCGCAGGTCTTCGCCTTCCACAAGGCGCTCGGACTCAGCGGGATCATTCTCGCAAAGCTCGACTCGTCGGCCCGTGGCGGGATCGTGGTCGCCCTCACGGAGGAGCTCGGGATCCCGGTCAAGCTCATTGGGACGGGGGAGGGCGTGACGGAGCTCGAGTCGTTTGACGCGGCCGCGTTCCTCGACGGGATCTTTGGAGAGGGGTGAGCCGGTGTCCTACGCCCAGCTCAGCCGGCCCGTGCAATTCCTCAAGGGCGTGGGTCCGAAGCGTTCGGAGGCGCTGAAGAAGCTGAGTATCGGGACCGCGCGCGACCTCCTCTACCACCTTCCCCGAAGATACGACGACGCCTCCACGATCCGGTCCATTGCGTCTCTCAGCGTGGGCGAGGATGCGACTGCCCTTGGACGCGTTCGCTCGAAGGGGATCATCCCGACCCGTTCCGGATTCCGGGTCTTTCAGCTCGTTCTGCAAGACGAATCCGGATACATCACGTGCTCGTGGCCCGGTCAGCCGTGGCTCGAGCGGCGGATCCGGGAGGGGGACCAACTCCTCGTCACGGGTCCAGTCAAGCACTTCCACGGGCGCCAGATCCATCCCCGTGAATTCGCGCTCCTCGCGAGGTCCGGCGGGGAGGAGCAGGCACCCGAGGCCGGGACCGTCTTCGTCACCTACCCGGCGACGGAAGACGTTCCGCAGTGGGCAATCCGAAGGATCTTCGAGCGGAACATCGACTGGCTCCTGAAGCAGGCCCCCGAGGAGGAGTACCTCACCTCGAATCAGCGCAGAGAACTGGGACTCCTCGGTCTTGAGGAAGCCTTCCGGAGACTCCACCGGCCGAGGACCGTGGCCGAGCCGGAGGAGGGGCGCCGCCGGATCGCCTTCGACGAGTTCTTCTTCCTCCAGCTTGTACAAGTGCTTGCCAGACATCGAGAGATCGGGATGCAGCCTGGCATCGAGTTCCGCCGGTCGAATCGGTGGATCCGGCCGCTCCACGCGAGTCTCCCCTTCGAATTGACCGGGGCGCAGGCGCGCGTGCTTGGGGAGATCTTCAGCGACATGACTTCGCATCGGAGGATGAACCGCTTCCTGCAAGGTGACGTCGGGGCGGGAAAGACGCTCGTCGCTCTCTTCTCGATGTTACTCGCGGCCGAGAGCGGTTATCAGTCCGTGCTCATGGCTCCGACGGAGCTGCTCGCCGAGCAGCACGCCGCTGCCGTGGGGCGACTCGTTGATGGAGCTGGCGTCGACGTGCCTGCCGTGCTCCTAACCGGTTCGCTCGGAGCCCGGGAGAGGCGGGTTGCGCTCAAGGGGCTCGGCCCGGCTGGGGAAGCGATGATCGGGATCGGGACGCATGCGCTAATCCAGAAGGGTGTCGAGTTTCGACGGCTCGGTCTCGTCGTCGTAGACGAGCAGCACCGCTTCGGTGTTCGACAACGGATGGCGCTGGCGGAGCGGAGCGACTGCGGAGGGGAACCCGATGCGCTGGTAATGTCAGCGACGCCGATTCCCCGTTCCCTGGCGCTCGTCCTATACGGAGATCTGGACTTGAGCGTCCTGGACGAGGTCCCTCCGGGGAGGACGAGAGTCGAGACGACGCTACGCTACCCGGACGCGAGAGGCGTGGTCTATGCCCGGGTCGAGGAGGAGCTCGAAAAGGGAAGGCAAGGATATATCGTCTTTCCCCTGGTTGAGGAGTCCGAGAAGCTGGCGCTCCGCTCGGCGACCCAGGAATACGACCGCCTTCGAACCGAGGTCTTCCCGAATTGGCGCGTGGGGCTCCTCCATGGACAGCTTTCCGGCGAGGAGAAGGATGCGGCGATGCGCGCCTTTCGCGAGAGCGAGGTCGACGTGATGGTCGCCACCTCCGTCGTCGAGGTGGGCATCGATGTGCCAAACGCGACGTTCATGGTGATCGAGCATGCGGACCGGTTCGGGCTGAGTCAGCTCCACCAGCTCCGGGGGCGCGTCGGGCGGGGGACTCACGAGTCGGTCTGCATCCTGATTGCGGAGCCCGGCGACCAGGCTGCAGAGCGGCTGGACGTCTTCTGCCGGACGCATGACGGCTTCGCGATTGCCCGCGAGGATCTTCGGATCAGGGGACAGGGGGACCTGTTCGGTGCCCAGCAGCACGGGAGGGACCCCCTCCTTCGCATCGCCGACCTCCGGACGGATGAACCGCTACTCACGGAGGCCCGGAAGCTTGCCCGGGCCACCATCGCGGAGGACCCGGAGCTCACCTCCCGCGCCAACGCCCGGATGCGTTCGACGCTCGAGGGGCGGCACGCAGAGAGGCTCCGCCTCTGGAAGGTCGGATAGCCGGACGGGCCGTGGGCCTCGCGCTTGTCCCGTCCGACCGTCCCGAGGGGCGGTGCTCCGGGAAGACACCGGGATGGCGGCGAGGCGGGCTCGGGTCTCTCTTGGAGACGGGATCCCGACTTGCCGTCTCGCCCCTCGAAGGCTCACGCATTAGAGTGGGGCCTCCGGGAAGGCAGGCCTTGGCGAGCTTGGCAGGAGCGAACCAGCGCGCTCGGCCACGATTCCCGACTTGAGAGGAGCGGAAGGATGGGGCGGGACCCTTACACTGAGGTCCGGGCGCTAGGCTCGGAGGAAGGCGGCCTTGTAACCGTTTCCGGTTGGGTCGAGACGGTTCGCGCCCACGCCAAGGTCGCATTCGTACTCGTCCGGGACGGCACGGGGACCGTCCAGTGCGTCCTCGTCAAGGGGTCGGTGGCCCCGGAGGTGTGGGAGGCTGCAACTGCGCTCGCCTACGAGTCCACAGTGGAATTCACGGGGGAGGTGCGGGGGGAAGCGCGTTCTCCGGGGGGATACGAGATCGCGGTCGCGAGTCTCCGGGTCCTGAATCCGGCGGAGGCGTACCCGATCCAGCCGAAGGAGCATGGCGTCGAATTCCTCATGGACCACCGCCACCTCTGGCTCCGTTCCTCCACCCAGAGGGCGGTGCTCAGAGTCCGGGCGGAGGTGATGCAGGCGATTCAGGACTTCTTCTACCGGGAGGACTTCACCCGAATCGATACGCCGATCCTCACGGGCGCGATCGGGGAATCGGCGGGAACGCTCTTCTCGACGGACTACTTCGGCGAGACGGCGTACTTGGCCCAGACGGGTCAACTCTACCTGGAGGCGGCGTGCCCCGCCTTCCGGAAGGTCTACTGCCTTGGCCCGACGTTCCGGGCCGAGAAGTCCAAGACTCGACGGCACCTGACGGAGTTCTGGATGGTCGAGCCCGAAGTGGCCTTCGCCGATTCGGAGGCGAATATGCGCCTCCAGGAGAGGCTGGTGACGTACCTCGTCGAGTGGGTGCTAGGTCGCTGTGGCGAAGAGCTCGGGCTTCTTGGGCGAGACACGTCCTGCCTCGAGGGAGTCTCGCCCGCCTTCCCGCGCCTCTCGTATACCGAGGCTGTGGAGCTCCTCCGGGCGAAGGGGAGCGAGATCGAGTGGGGGCAGGATCTCCGTGGCTCGGACGAGACCCTCATCGCGGAGGAATTTACACTCCCGGTCATGGTCCACGACTACCCGCGCGAGGCGAAGGCCTTCTACATGAAGGAGAACCCGGATGATCCGAAGACCGTACTCTGCAACGACTTGATCGCCCCCGAAGGGTACGGCGAAATCATCGGTGGCAGCCAGCGAGAAGACGATCTGGAGCGGCTCCGCGCCCGGATCGCCGCGGAAGGCCTCCCCGAGGCTTCGTACGCGTGGTATCTCGATCTACGAAGATACGGGAGCTTCGTGCACTCGGGCTTCGGCCTCGGGATCGAGCGGACAGTTGCTTGGATCACGGGCCGGCCTCACGTGCGCGAGCTCATCCCCTTCCCGAGGCTCACGAACCGGTTGTCACCGTGAATCGCGTCGTGCTTGACCTCGAGGACAGGAGGCCGGTCTGGGCGATGCCCGAATGGGCCGTCGAAGAGCTGGCCGCCGCGCTCCCGGAGGACTGGGAGCTCTGCGTCGCGACGAGCCCGGCCGACGGATCGGGAGATGGGGGCGGAGCTCCGAGCGCCGAGGTCTTGAGCGCCGTCGAGGGCGCGAGGATCTACATCGGGTTCGGGGTCCCTGAGGCGGTTCTCGAGGTGGGTGGGGAAACGCTCACGTGGGTGCACTCAGGGGCGGCCGGGGTGGGGAGTTCCCTCTACGATGCCATGCTGCGGAGCCGCGTCCGCTTCACGAACTCGGCGGGGATCCACGGCCCCCCGATTGCGGAGACGGTGGTGGGCATGGTGCTCTACTTCGTCCGGGGCCTCGACCTAGCGCTCGATGCACAGATGCGGTGCGAGTGGGACGATACCCCCTTCCTGGAGGCGGATACCCCCCTCCGGGAGCTCTCGACGCTGACGGTGGGGATTCTCGGCTACGGCGGGATCGGCCGTGAGGTGGGAGCGAGGATGGCTCCCATGGCACGCCGGGTCCTCGGACTTCGCCGCTCCCGCTCCGACGATCCGGTAGATCCGAACGGGGTCCACCTCCTCTCCGGCCCGGAGGGCCTTCGGTGCATGCTCGCCGAGAGCGACGTTCTCGTCATCGCGGCCCCGGATACGCCCGAGACACGGAACCTGCTGGATTGGGAGCGGATCCGCTCCCTCCCGAGGGGTGCCCTCCTAGTCAACGTGGCGCGCGGGAAGATCGTAGACGAGGGGGCGCTCCTCGCGGCGCTTCGGGACGGACACCTCCGGGGGGCCGCGCTCGATGTCTTCCCAACGGAGCCGCTCCCGGCTGACGACCCTCTTTGGACACTCCCGAACGTCCTCATCACCCCACACGTCTCCGCCGTCACCCACCGCTTCTGGCGCCGGCAGATGGACTTGATTCTCGGGAATCTCGAGTGTCTCCGCGAGGGCCGGCCCTTGAGAAACGAGGTGAACCGGGAGGCGGGCTACTAAGCTCAGGGGGGATCCGCCCCCCCCTCCGGTTCGGCCTCCTTGATCTCCTCCCAGAGCCCGTCGAGCTCCTCCAGCGCGGCGCCCGGGAGGGGTACTCCACGCGCCTCTGCGAGCGCCTCCAGCCTTCGGAAGCGCGCCTCGAACTTCGCGTTCGCCCGGACGAGGACAGAGGCGGCGTGGCTCCCCGCGAGCCGGCACAGATTCACCACGGAGAAGAGGAGGTCGCCCATCTCCTCCTCGAGCCTCTCAGGCGAAGCCTCCCCGAGCGCTACTTCCACCTCCCCTAGCTCTTCGCGGAGCTTCTCGAGGGCGCCCCCCGGTTCCTCCCAGTCGAACCCGACGGCGGAGACGCGCTCCTGGATCCGGTGGGCTCGAAGGAGGGGGTCGAGCCCGGCGGTGAGATCCTCGAGTACGCCGCCCTCTCGCTCCCCGGCCTTGATCGCTTCCCACGAAACGGACGACTCCCCACCGAAGAGGCCGGGATGGCGCCTCACCATCTTCTCTTCGAGTGCGGCCACGACATCCTCCGCTGTGCACGTCCCCGCTTCCTCGGCTACTACGATCTGGAAGGCCACGTTTAGGAGGAGGTCGCCGAGCTCTCCCCGGAGAGCGTCCGGATCATCCCCATGGATCGCATCCACCGTCTCCCGGACCTCTTCTAGGAGATAGGGGACGAGGGAGCGGGCCGTCTGCCGCCGGTCCCACTCGCACTCTTCCCGGAGGAATCTGACGAGGACGAGGGCCCGGTCGAGTACGGCGCTCCCCGACTGGAAGAGCCCCCGTGGCCCGAGGGCGGGAGCCTCGCCTTTGCCCTGTCCGTCGTCGGGAGCTACGCGCATCGGGGTCTCCCGGATGAAGGGACAGGGCCGGCGGGCCGCACCCCTACGTGTGCTTGCTCGGAAGGTGGTTTCTCGCATCTTTCTCCGACCATGTCAACCGACCCCCGGGCACGAGCGTGGGTGGAGATTCGTTCGTCCGCCCTGAGAAGGAACTACGAGCGCATTCGCGAATTCGTGGGCCCCGGGCCCGGGATCCTTCCGGTGATAAAGTCGAACGGCTACGGCCTCGGGATGGCGCGCGTCGTAGAGGCGTTCGAGCCGTTCGAGCCGTGGGGCTACGGGATCGAGACCGTCGAAGAGGGAAGGACGCTCAGGTTGCTCGGGATCGACCGTCCAGCGCTTGTCATGGCGCCGATCCCACCCCTCGAAGTCGATGCGGCCGTGGCCGCGGGGCTCAGGCTTAGCATCTCCTCGGTCGAGGCGCTCGAGCGCGTGGCCCGGGCGGCCCGGGAGGCGGGCTCTTCCTCGCGCATCCACGTCGAGATCGACACCGGGATGGGCCGCGCCGGCTTCGATTGGCGGCACGCGGCCGACTGGGGTGCCGCGCTCCACTCGATCGCGGGCGGGGACGTCGAGTGGGAGGGCGTCTACACGCACTTCTATTCCGCAGCGGACTTCGGCTCCCGCGCGATCTTCGAGCAGGTCGACCGCTTCCGGGCCGCCCTCGACGCGCTTGAGCCCCTCGGGTCCGGCCGCTGGACCGAGCACCTGTGCAACTCGTCCGGAATCATCCGGAGCCCGGAGCTCGCCGCCGATCTCGTCCGGCCCGGAATCTTCCTCTATGGGGGGAGGAGCTGGCCGGGGGTCCCGGATCCGGATCCCGTGGTGGCGGTCCGCTCCCGAATCGTTCTCGTCCGCGACGTTCCGACGGGGACGACGCTCGGTTACGGCGCGACGTACACGTCCTCGAAGCGCGAGCGATGGGCGACGCTCGGCATCGGCTACGGGGACGGGATACCGAGAGCGCTCGGGAGCGGGGGCGCCGTGATCCTCGGCGGCCGCAGAGTCCCCATCATCGGGCGGATCTCTATGGGCATGATCGTGGTAGACATCACCGGCGTTCCCGAGTCTTCCGCGCGGGTGGGGGAGGAAGTCACGATCGTGGGGGAGGATGCGGGGGAGCGAATCACGCTCGAGGAGGTCGCTCGCATCTCGGGAAGCATCACCCATGAGATACTCACTCGCCTTTCCCCCCGCCTCCCGCGGGTCTGGCTTCCGTGAGTGGCAGAACGAGTGAGGGCTCCGGACGGGCGACTCAGGTCGCAAAGCGAACGAGGGACTGGGAGCTCTTCTTGATGCCACGTCGGGTGCAGGCGCGCGCGCTCCTCCTTCTCGTGACCGCTTCAGGGTGCACGGACCTCGTTCCGACGGTCGTGGGTGGAGACCGCATCCCGATCCGGACGGAGACGGTCGAGCTGCGCCTTCCCTTCTCCGCCTTCGCCTCCGGCTTGAGAACGCATGCAGGCTTCGGCTCCGCGTCCGAGCTTGCGGTGCCGATCGTCGCGAACCAGTGGGCCGGGGAGCTCGACGCCCACCTCCTCATTCAATTCGGAGAGCTTCCCCGCACGATCTCCGTCCTTCCGTCTGGCGCGACCTC
Source organism: Longimicrobiales bacterium (assembly GCA_965206975.1). Lineage (GTDB taxonomy): Bacteria > Gemmatimonadota > Gemmatimonadetes > Longimicrobiales > Gaopeijiaceae > JAAXGI01. The sequence continues at coordinate 2,349,071 of OZ242253.1, forward strand.
CGGCGCTCAGACCGACTCGACCTTCCAGGCGGTTCGGGGCGAGGTGGTGCTGAGGTGGGACACAACGGCCGTGGCGGTAACCTCGTCCTTCCGTCTCGAGGCGGAGGCGATCCTGACCGACTGGGATCCCAGGACGGCGACGTGGGAGCTCGCCGCCGACACCCTCGGCGGCTCGAGCCCTTGGCCCGAGCCCGGAGGCGGGCCGGCACGCACGCTCGGCTCCTTCAACTGGGCACCCGCCGTGACGGACACGGTCACCGTGCCCCTCGACTCAGCGACCGTCGCCGAGTGGACCGACCCGGAGCGGCGGGAGCGGGGCCTCCGGGTCCGGACGACGACGGAGGGGTCGCGCCTGAACCTGGCCGGCGCCGTCCTTCGGGTCCGCGTCCGCTCCGACGTGAATCCCGACACGGTCGTGGTGGTCGACATCACCGACGGGATCTCGACCTTCGTTTACACGCCGGACCCCGAAGCCACTCCCGGCGCCCTCCGGATCGGGGGCGTTCCAGCGGAGCGGGCCACCTTCCGGTTGGCGCTTCCCGAGGCGGTGGATCCGGGTCCGGAGGAGTGCGCGCGCATCGAGTGCCCGGTCCCGATCGAGGCCTCCGGGATCCTCTACGCAGCGCTCGCGCTGCACACCCATCCGCCCCCCTCGCCCGCCTTCGCGCCGCTGGACAGCGCCTCCGTGGAGCTGAGGCCCGTCCTCAGCCCCGGCAGGCTTCCCCGCTCTCCCGTCGCGCCCCCCGTACACGAGGTGCTCGAGGCGATCCCCCCGGAGTACTTCAGCGCCGGCGGCGGGTCGGTCTACGAGATCCCGATGACTGGTTTCCTGAGAGCCGTCGTCGCGTCGGGAGTCTCCACCGAAGACGATGAAGCGGGCACCGTCGCCCTCCTCGTGGCCCCGGAACCGCAGAGTCTTGAGGTCTTGTCCTTCTACGCGCCGGGGTCGGAGTTCGAACCCTTCCTGCGGATGATCCTGAACGTCGCCGGCGGAGTGGTCCTCCCATGAGGAGGATCTTCGTGGGAGGGGCGCGGAGGCGCTCGCTCGCGGGCGTATCGACGGCGCTCCTTGGACTCGCCGTCGTGCAGGGCTTCCCGGTGTCCGCGCTCGGGCAGTCCCTCCTCGCGGCCGAGGGGCTCGGCCTCCTCGTGGAGCCGCTCGACGCCCGCGCCCGCTCGCTCGGCTCGATCGGGGTCGGGCTCACGGGGTCGCACCTCCTCGGTCGCGATCCGACCGCAAGCGCTCAGACAGCTTTCTCGACGGCGACCGTCACCTTCCAGACCTCGAGCACGGCGCTGACCGATGGGGGCACGGCCCGGCATACCCGGTTCCCGACGATCTCCGCCTCGTATCCCTACGCCGGGAGTGTCTTCTCGATTTACCTGGGGAGCTTCCTAGATCAGGATTTCGAGATCCGCTCCGAGGAGACGCTCCAGCTCCGTGGAGAGTCCATCGGTGCCCTGAATCGCTTCACCTCGACGGGGAGCATCGGTCGCGCATCGCTCGGCTGGTCGCGGTCGGTGCGGGAAGTCTTTGCGGTCGGGATCACGGTGGGGAGCTACGTGGGGACGACGGAGCGGCGCTTCTCCCTCCTGCTCGACACGGAGGACGTGGGGATCGGAGTCGAGCCCTATGAGATCGGGAGCCGGCTCAAGGCCTCGGGGCTCGTGGTTGGGGCGGGGGCGAGCTGGAACCCCAACACACTCGTTCGGGTGAGCGGTGTGCTATCCTGGTCCGACGAACTCGTCCTCGCCCCGGCGGCCGACGAGCTCTCCGAGAGGGGCATCTACCGGATCCCCCTGGAGCTCCGCCTCGGCGGCACGGCGAATCTCGCGCCCGGGTTCTCTATCCACGGTGGGGTGAGCCATGCGGACTGGTCGGATGCAGGAGCGGATCTCCGCGCCGGGGGGAGTCGGGAGGCCGCGTGGAGCTTCGGGGGCGGGCTGGAGTGGGCCGGCCTTTCTTTCCTCGGGAGGCCGATCCCACTTCGGTTCGGCGCGCGGCAGCGGGCGCTCCCCTTCGATTCGGGCGGCGCCCCTGCCTCGGAGTTCGTCCTGACCGGCGGGTTCGGGGTGAACCTCGTGGACGCGGAGGATCAGCCCTTGGCCAGATTCGAGCTCGGATACGAGAGGGGGAGCCGAACGGCAGGCCCGATCGACGAAGACGTATCCCTCCTCGCGGTCACCGTCCGTGTCTCGAGCGGCTGAGAGCTGCTCCGTCCACGCCCCTCGGGTGCGGACGGAGCCGGTGCTCCGGGTCGCATTTCGCACCTTCGGATGCAAGGCGAATCAGTACGACACTGAGCGGATGAGGCAGGAGATCGAGGCGCGGGGAGGCCGGACGGTGCCAGCGTCCGGACCTGCAGATCTCCTCGTCGTCAACACGTGCACCGTCACGAACCAGGCGGATGCGGAGGCCAGGCGCTATATCCGGCGGATCCGGCGGAGGAACCCCGGCGCCTCCATCCTCGTCGCCGGCTGCTCCGCAGCGCTTCACAGCGCCGAGTACGAGTCGATGCCGGAGGTGGCGGGTGTCGTCCGCGGACACGATCCGGCCGCAGTGGCGAGTGCGGCGGGCCGGCTCCGCTCCCCCCTTGTCCAACTCGGTCTTCGGGGCGCGCTCGAGCGGATGGACCAGGAGCCGGTCGGCGCCGAGGTCCTCCTGAGGCGGGAGGGCGCGACGCGGGGATGGCTCAAGATCCAGGATGGTTGCGACCGGCGGTGTTCCTTCTGTGCGACTCGTCTCGCCCGAGGCAGGAGCCGCTCCCGGCCCGCGAACGAGGTCGTCGCCGAGGCGCGTGCCCTCGCCCGTACGCACCCGGAGCTCGTGATCACGGGTGTCCATATCGGCCACTACGGGCGGGACCTGGAAGCCGCCGACTCCCTCTCGATCCTCGTGGCCCGCCTCCTCGAGGATGTTCCGGGGGTGCGCTTCCGCCTCGGAAGCATCGAGGCGACGGAGGTGGACGATCTCCTCTTGACGCTCCTCGAGTCCTCGGGGGGACGCCTGGCCCCGCACCTCCACATGCCGCTTCAGAGCGGGGCCGATCCGGTGCTTCGAAGGATGCGCCGATGGCACACGAGAGAGGCGTATCGGGCCCGGGCGATGGCGATCGCCGAACGGGTTCCGGTGCTCGGGCTCGGCGCCGACATCATCACCGGATTCCCGGGGGAGATGGAGGCCGACCACGAGGCGACGCGCGCGCTCGTCGAGGAGCTTCCGTACACGTATCTCCACGTCTTCCCCTTCTCCCCTCGGCAGGGCACCCCTGCCGCCGATCCGGCGTCCGGGCCGCGGGTCCCGGAGCGAGTCGCGGGGGAGAGGGGGCGCGAACTTCGTTCGCTTGCCGAGCAGAAGGGACGGGCCTATCGCCTGGCGCGTGCGGGTTCGATTGCCCGAGTGGTCCTCGAGGGAGGGAAGGGAACGGCGCTCACGGGGGACTACCTCCGGGTCCCGCTCCTCCCCCGCTCGTCTGCCGCGCTCCAGGGCGGTCCCGGCGCGGCGACGGCGCGGGTCCCCGCCGAACGCGTCCTGCGGGAGGGACGGCTTCTCAAGGTCGACGGCGATCTCGCTATTGATCTGAGCGGACCGGCCCGATTCAATTAGGGCTATGGAGACGACGAAGCGGGTCACGGGTCGCGCGTATGTCGAGACCTACGGGTGCCAGATGAATATCGCCGACGGCGAGTTGATGGAGGGGATCCTCAGTGCGAGCGGGTACGAGATGGTCCGTGAGCCCGCCGACGCCGACCTGGTCCTCGTAAACACGTGCGCGATCCGCGAGCACGCCGAGCGGCGGGTGCTCGGGAGAGTTGCGCAGCTGAAGCGTCTGAAGCAGGCCCGGCCGGATCTGATCCTCGGGGTCACCGGGTGCATGGCACAGCGGATGGGGAACTCGCTCCTCGAGAAGGCGCCGTACGTGGATCTCGTCATGGGACCGGACGGGTACCGCTTCCTCCCCGAACGGATCACCGAGATCCAGCGCGGCCTCTCCGCCCGCCCCCGCCAGCGTGGTGGCGCGGCGCGGCGTGTTCAGCTCGCCGTCCTCGACCTGGACGGCGCCGAGCACTACGAAGGCCTGGCGCTCCGCCGACGCTCCGGAGTCACGGCGTGGGTCTCGATCCAGCGCGGGTGCGACCATCGGTGCACCTTCTGCATCGTGCCGTACGTTCGCGGGCCCGAGAAGAACAGGGCGCCGGGCGACATCCTTCGGGAGGTGGCCGAGCTGGCCGCGGCGGGCGTGACGGAGGTCACGCTGCTCGGCCAGACCGTTAACTCCTATCGCTCGGGGAGTTGGAGCTTCTCGCGCCTCCTTCGCGAGGTCTCTCGCGTGGAGGGGATCCGGCGTGTTCGCTTCACCTCCCCGCACCCGAACGACGTGACCCCTGAACTCATCGACGCCATGGCAAACGAGCCGGGTGTCTGCGAGCAGCTCCACCTCCCGCTCCAGTCCGGGAGCAACCGGACGCTCCGGAGAATGCTTCGGCGTTATACTGTCGAGAGTTTCCTGGGTACTGTGAAGCGCCTCCGGGAGGCGATCCCCGACATTGCCCTCTCCACGGATGTCATCGTGGCCTTCCCCGGGGAGACCGACGGGGAATTCCAGGAAACCCTGGACGTACTCGCCGAGGTTCGCTTCGACGAGGCGTTCACCTACAAGTACTCGTTGCGGGAGGGTACGCCCGCTACCCGCTTGCCGGCGGCGGACTTCCTGCCCGCCGACGTGGCGCAGGGGCGCCTCGAGGCGCTCATTGAGTTGACGCGCGGGATCCAGCGCGAGGTGAACCAGGGGGAGGTGGGGAGGGTCGAGGAGGTCCTGATCGATGGTCGGGCCCGATTCCCCGGCCAACTCCGTGGGCGCACCCGGAGAAACAAGGTTGTCGCCTTCCCGAGCGCGAACGCCGGGGCTGGGGAGCTGGTGACGGTTGAGCTCACGGGCACCTCCGGCCCGACCTTCTCCGGAAGGCTCCTTCCGTCTGAGAGCCCGGTGGAGGTGTGATGGGCCGCCTGGGCACGACTGCGCTCGCTGTTGCGGTGCTCCTCCTGGTGATGCTCTTCACGCGGGGGAACGGGGCCGAGCGGGTGAGCCTCGAGCTGGGGATCGTCTCCTTCGACGGGGTCCCGCTCGCGTACGTCGCGCTCGGGAGCTTTTTCATCGGGATGCTCGTGATGCTGGTCGCGGGCATCCACACGGACCTGAAGGTCCGCCGCCTTCTCAGGGACCGGCTCGAGGAGGAGGACTTGCGGGAGCGGGCGCGGCTGGGCGGGTTGGACCGAAGCCAGCGGGATCTCTTCCTCCCCTCCGAGGGGGAAGAAGAGGATTTCTGATCCGGGGAATTCGATGCCGGTCCGATGGGGCGGTGCCTTGGGCGTAGCCGTACCGAAGTCCGGGCCTTCCGCCGTGCCCCCTTGCGAAGCCGCCCGTTGCGGAGCCCGGCAACGATGCGTCCTTCGCGGCGCGCGCACCCACGGGACGGGTGAAGGAGGGCGGCGGTTCCGCGTAGGCGGAGCGACCGTCGCCTGCGGCGGAGGGTTTTCCATCACGATACGGGGGTTGATGAACCGGCGCATCAGGTGGCTGACGCATTCGGCTCTGGCTGGCCTGCTGATCGTCGGATGCGGACCCGGATCGGTGATGGAGCCGGAGGGCCAGGTCCGGGGCGTCGTCCTCGTGGAAGGCTCCAGCCTCTCGGGCGTCGCCGTGGACCTCACCGGTCCCCAGGTGCGGAGCACATCGACGGACGCAGCGGGTCGATACGTCTTCGAAGGGGTGCCTCCGGGGGCGTACGTGGTGACCGTCCGGAGTACGTCGGAGGACATCTCGTTTCCCGCGACGTCACGGACTGCCGTCGTCTCGGGAGCCCAGACGGCGACGGTGGACTTCCTCGGAAATTACATCCGGACCGCCTCGATCGAGGGTCGGGTGACGGCCGGTTCCCGGGGGCTGGTGGGGGTCGCCGTGACGCTCGAGGGTGTTCAGTCCGGAACCACTCTCACGGGGCAAGGGGGGGGATTCATCTTCTCGGGGCTTCCCGCGGGCCGGTACGAGGTGCGGATATCGGAGCTCCCGGCCTCGATCAGCTTCCCCTCGGTCCGCACCGATGTCGAGCTCTCCACCGGGCAGACCTTTCTCGTCACCTTCGTGGGTCAGGCGGAGCTTACCGCATCGGTCGTGATCCACTCGATCGAGCGTCGCCTCCCTGATGGCTCGCTGGTCCTCGCGAACCCGCAGAACCTGCACGGAGAGCTGGAGGTAACTCTCTCGGTGGACCGGGGAGAGGACACCTTGGAGGCTGTCGAGCTCCTCCTCGGGGACGAACTCGTCGGACGTCAGAGCTTCGCCCCGGGGAGGATGGCCCCGGAGGCGGGGGTGGGCGAGGGGGCGCGCCTTCAGGCTGCGGCGCCGCTGAGCGTCCGCCTCCCGACAAACACGGCAGCGTTTGATTTCGCGACGGGCGCCGTCCGCTTCCCGAACGGGCAGTACCTCCTGAGTGCGCGGCTTGCGACCGTCGAGGGCGGCCCCCTCGCCTGGCTCTCCTCCGTCCAGGTCCGGCTTCGAAACACCGACACCATCACGGGCCAGATGACGCCGGCGCACGGTCCGGTCACCGGCGTGGACGGGGAGCCCTGGATCGGTGGTGACCTGACGGTGCGGGTCATCCCGATCCTCTACGATCTCTCGCGGGCGGTCGAGTCGGTCACCCTCGCCCTGAGAAGGTCGGGAGGAGGTCAACTCCGGACTCTCCGGGGGGCGGTCGGGTCCTCCCCCCTCGTCTTGCCTGCCTCGGGGGAGCCTGGTTCCGGGAACCTGGCCGGCTACCAGACGCCCGCCGGAGTGACGGACGAGCTCAGCGTGATGTCGGCTCGCTACGAGGGTGGCGACCCCGTGCCGGGGGCTCCCGTGGTGCTGGCGAGGCAGCTTCGAATCGATAACGTGGCCCCGCCGGATCCTGTCTTCGCCCTCCCCACTCAGGGCGCGGAGGCAACGTGCTGCCTCGGCAATTGGGTGGGGCGCGGCTTCGACTTCTCTTCCGCGGTCGACGGGGCCCCGGACACGGGCGCGGGGGGAGCGTCCGTGAGCGTCCACGTCGGGGTGGCCGCCCTTTCCGACGACGAGCTCGCCGAGGGGCCGGCGGTCGAGGTCGGGGCCGAGCTCTCCCCGACGACAGACAATGTCTCTCTCCGCGCCGTCGTCGTGGCCAGCGACAACCTCGGGAATGAGACCGTCGTTCCCCTCTCGACGTCGGATGGCAACCCGGCGGCGGGTCCCCGGGGCGCGTTCTTCGGCGTCGACCTGACCCCTCCCACCCTCGAGTTCGATCTCACGAGCGTGGGGGAGCAGGCGCGAAATCCGCCCCCTGGCTCCGCATGGGTCCTGGCGGTGGGCGATCCGCTCTCGGGCTCCGGGCCCCTCCCCGCGCGCACTTCGGTTCGAGTGAGGAGTCCCGCGCTCAGCGGAAGGCCCGAGCAGTGCCTCTTCCCGGAGCCCGGGGCATGCCGGCCAGCGCCCGACGGGCTCGTCCGCGGGGTGCCGGCGGGGGTCGAGGGCTACATCACGCTCAAGAGCCGTGTCCTGGACCGGGCGGGGAATGTATCCGCGGAGATCCGAGGCTCCGTGGTGGTCGACGAGACGCCGCCGATCCTCGGTCCTCTCAGCGTTCCCGGGACGCTCCGCCCGAATGGGCCCGCGCAGTTCCAAGTCCAGGCGACGGACAATCTGGATCTCGATCGAGGGTGGATCTCGCTCGAGTACGGGGATGGGGGAGCGGGGGGCCGGGAGGTGATCGCGATGGTTCCCCCGCGTTCCCTGGGTGTACCCTTCGACGAGGTACTGACCACGGATGGGAGCCTCGCCCAGACGGTCCTCCCGGTGGTGGGGCTTGAGCGAGTGATTCGGGCCGACGGATTCGCCGCACCGGCCGGGAGTGTGTTCCGCCTCGCCGCCGCCCGCGCCGTCGTCACGGATGCGGCGGGAAACCGGACGACTCGTACGGAGCCCCTTCCGGGTGCGGCCGGGCTCTCTGCGCGGAGTTTCTCCGTCTCGGAGCGGGGTCCCGGCGGTGGGGTGGCGGATTTCTCCCTCGAGGCCGCGTCGGACCGGGTGTGCCGGAGCGGCAATGCGGAGACGTGCGGCACGGGCGTGCCCGCCTCCGTCCGGCTGACGGCTGCCGCGAGGGGGCTCGGGGGAGCGCTCGAGGAACCCTTTCAGCGGGTGCACTTCTACTTCATCGGGGAGGGCGAGTCCGAATGGATCGCGACCTCGTCGCGCGCGACCCAGACCGATGGCGACGGCCCCCTTGGCCGAGAGTGGAGCTGGAGCGCCGAGTGGACGCCAGCTCCGACCATGCCCTCCGGCTCGGTCGTGCTCTTCGCCGTAGGCGTCGACGGGGACGGCAGCGCGCTCCGTTCGCTTGACCTGACCTCGCTCTATGTAGAAGCGGCCGGGCGCTGACCCTTATGCCGGGAGGCTCGGACCCGATCGGGAGGGGCGCGTCACGTTCCGGCCGCGACTAGCAGCCGGGCGGTACCTCAACCGCGACGAGTCCCTTCTCGTGGTCCACGAGCGGGGCAGAATAGCGGCCTGAGAAGCAGGCGTCGCAGAAGGGGCCGGCCTCCGATACCGCTTCCAGCATCCCCTCGAGCGAGAGGTAGCCGAGCGAGGTGACCTTGAGGACCTCGGCGGTCTCCTCGATCGTTCTCGATGCGCCGATCAGCTCCTCGGGCGAGGGCATGTCGATCCCGTAGTAGCAGGGGAACCGCACGGGTGGGCTCGCGATCCGGAAGTGTACCTCCTTCGCGCCAGCCTCCTTGAGGAACTTGACGAGCGACGTCGAGGTCGTGCCCCGGACGAGCGAGTCGTCCACCACGACGACGCGGCGGTCCCGCACGATCTCCCGCACCGGGTTGTACTTGATCCTCGCGCCAAAGTCTCGATCCGACTGGGAGGGACGGATGAAGGTACGCCCCACGTAGTGATTCCTGAGGAGCCCGAGTTCGAAGGGAGTCCCGCTCTCCTCGGCGAACCCGAGTGCGGCCGAATTCGCCGAATCGGGCACGGAAATGACGCAGTCAGCCTCCACCGGCTGCTCCCGTGCCAGCCGTTGGCCGAAGGCCTTTCGGGCGCGATCCACGGGCACGCCCCAGAGGTGGGAATCGGGCCGGGCGAAGTAGACGAGCTCGAAGACGCACGGGGAGGCCTCCTCGGCGGGCGAGGGGTCCCCGAGCGGCTCGATCTCTCCGCCTTGAAGCCGAAGGAGCTCCCCCGGCCGTATATCGCGCAGGTACTCGGCCGAGACGATGTCGAGGGCGCATGTCTCGGAGGCCACAACGTGGCCGCTCCCGAGCCGTCCGAGAACGAGGGGACGAAATCCGCGCGGATCGACGCTCGCGTACAGTGTGTCGCCGACGGAGATGACGAGGGAGAAGGCCCCCTCGAGCCGGGTGAGCGCGTCCCTGATCTGCGCCTCGACCGTCTCTTGGCGCGAGCGCGCGATCAGATGAACGATCACCTCCGAATCCGAGGTCGTCTGGAAGAGGGAACCTTCCTCGACAAGCGCCCCACGGAGTTCCTGCGCATTCGTGAGGTTCCCGTTGTGGGCGATCGACAGGTCGCCGCGTGCATACCGGACGACGATCGGCTGCGCGTTCTGGGGCCGGCTTCCCCCGGCCGTCGAGTAGCGGACGTGACCGACGGCGCTCGTGCCGGGGAGGGCGTTGAGGTCATCGGCGGAGAAGGCGTCGGCCACGAGCCCCGTCCCCTTGCGCACCCGGGCCGTGCCCTCCCCATCGATGACGCAGATTCCCGCCGATTCCTGGCCGCGGTGCTGAAGGGCGTAGAGTCCGAGGAAGGAGAGTTCGGCCACGCCCTCGACGCCCGTGACGCCGAAGACGCCGCACTCCTCCCGGGGGAGCTCGTCGAAGATCGAGCTCGGGACGTCCCGGGCCGTTCGTCCGGGCGCGACGGGCAGCTCTCTCACGGTTGACTGGCGTCCATGATCGAAGGGATTGCCTCTCGGTACCGGCGGGCGAGTTCCTCGGATTCGACCCGGATGAATCCCAAGGGCGCGACCACGGAGAAGATACCCGAGCGCTCCCGGACCGTGCCGACGAGGGTGGCCGGGACGCGGTGGGCGCGCGCCACGTGAAGGCACCGTTCCGCGTCCCCTGGAGCGCACGACACGACGATTCGGCCCTGGCTCTCACCAAAGAAGAGCGCCACTGGGGCTCCGTCGTCATTGATCTCGACCTCGACCCCCAAGGGGCCGTCGCCGCCCCCGAGCGCACATTCGGCGAGCGTGCACGCGAGCCCTCCCTCCGAGCAGTCGTGCGCGGATCGGATGAGCGCATCCGCGTGGAGTGCGAGAACGGTCCGCTGCAGCTGGCGCTCCGCCTCGAGGTCCACGGCGGGAGGCGTCCCCCCGACCCTCCCCTCCCGGCGGTACACGTACTCCGATCCACCGATCTCCTCGCGCGTCTCGCCGAGAAGGAGGATCGCATCGCCGGGATGCCGGAAGGCGTGGCAAAGCGCGCTCGACACGTCGTCGATGACGCCGACCATCCCGATGACCGGGGTGGGGAAGACGGGCCGTCCTCCGGTCTCGTTGTAGAGCGATACGTTGCCGCCCGTCACCGGTGTCTCGAAGTAGGCGCACGCCTCCGCCATCCCGAGGACGGACTCCCGGAGCTGGAAGTACGTCTCGGGCTTGAGTGGGCTCCCGAAGTTGAGGCAGTTCGTCACGGCACGCGGCACCGCACCCGTGCAGACAATATTTCGGGCCGCCTCCGCGACTGCGGCCTTCGCCCCCTCGCGCGGGCTCAGGTACGAGTAGCGGCCATTTGAATCCGTCGTGGCGGCGACCCCGCGGCCGCTCCCGCCGAGTCTGAGCACACCGGCATCCCCGCCCGGCCCGACCACCGTGTCCGTCCGAACGGTCGTGTCATACTGCTCGTATATCCAAGCCTTGGAGGCGATGTTCGGCGACTCCACGAGCTTGAGAAGATCCGGCGTCAGGTCACCCTCCCTCTCGAGGAGATGGGAAAGGTCGAGGGCTCTGAGTTCGGCCACTGCGGGATCTTCCCGCCCCTCTCGCTCGTAGGCGGGACACCCTTCCGTCAGGGGGAGCGCCGGAATATCCGCGACGACATCACCCTCTTCGAGGACCCGGAAGCGGCCGTCGTCCGTCACCCGGCCGATGCTCTCCGCCCTGAGCTCCCACTTTTCGAGGATCTCTCTCACGAGGCCCTCGCGGCCCCGCCTCGTGACGACGAGCATCCGCTCCTGCGACTCGGAGAGGAGGATCTCGTACGGCGTCATCCCCTCTTCCCGCACCGGCACCCTCGAGACATCGAGCTCGACGCCGCTCCCGCTCCGGCCCGCCATCTCCGAGGCGGAGGAGGTGATGCCGGCTGCCCCCATATCCTGTATCCCGACGATGTGACCGCTCCCGATCAGCTCGAGGGACGCCTCGAGGAGGAGCTTCTCGGTAAAGGGATCCCCGACCTGCACGCGGGGCCGGCTTGCCTCGTCGTCGTCTTCGGAGAGCTCTTCAGAGGCGAAGGTGGCCCCGTGAATCCCGTCTCGTCCGGTTCGCGCCCCGACGGCCATCAAGACGTTGCCGACACCCGAGGCCTCCCCCCGGATCATCTCCTGCGTCCGCATGATCCCGAGGCACATCGCGTTGACGAGGGGATTTTGCTCGTAGGCACGGTCGAAGAAGACCTCTCCCCCAATGTTTGGGATCCCCACGCAGTTCCCGTAGTCCCCGATCCCCCGAACGACGCCCGAGAAGAGGTAGCGGACCCGGGGCGAGTCGAGATCCCCGAAGCGGAGGGAATCGAGAACCGCGACCGGACGGGCCCCCATCGTGAAGATGTCCCTCAGGATCCCCCCGACGCCTGTTGCCGCCCCTTGGTACGGCTCCACGGCCGAGGGATGGTTGTGCGACTCGATCTTGAAGGCGAGAGCGAGTCCATCCCCAACCTCGATGACGCCCGCATTCTCCCCCGGGCCCTGAATCACCCACGGAGCCCGGGTGGGAAGGAGCCCCAGGAGTCGCTTCGAATTCTTGTACCCGCAGTGCTCGGACCACATCGCGGAGAAGACGCCGAGCTCGGTGAAGGTGGGCGCCCGGCCGAGAATCTCGAAGATCTTTCCGTACTCACCGTCGGAGATCCCGTGCTCCGCAACGAGCTCCGGGGTGACGTCGGGGTCGCGCGCGCGCGCCTTGGACGCCGCCGGCACGGTCAAGCCAAGGCTCCTTCGAGGGCCGACGCCATCGATTCGAAGACTCCCCATCCATCGACGGAGCCGAGTAGCGACTCGACTGCCCGCTCGGGGTGGGGCATGATCCCGAGGACGTTTTGCTCCGTGCCGAGGATCCCCGCGATGTCGCGGGCCGATCCGTTCGGGTTCGCACCCGGGGCGCGCTCGCCCTCGGCGTTCACGTACCGGAAGACGACGCGGCCCTCCCCCTCGAGTTCGTCGAGCACGCCCGAGTCCGCGTAGTAGTTCCCCTGGCCGTGTGCGATCGGCATCCGAAGCACCTGCCCGGCGCGGTACGAGGCGGAAAAGGGCGTATCGGCCGATTCCACCCGAAGGTGGACGTCGTGACTCCGAAACCGGAGCGTGTCGTTTCGACGGAGTGTCCCGGGCAGGAGCCCGGTCTCGCAGAGGACCTGAAAGCCGTTACAGATTCCGACGATGATCCCCCCCTCCCTCGCGAAGCCGGTGACCGCGGCCATGACGGGCGAGAAGCGGGCGATCGCCCCCGCGCGAAGGTAGTCCCCATGGGCGAAGCCTCCGGGGAGGACGACGGCGTCGACGGCTCCGAGCGTCTCCTCCCGGTGCCAGATAACCTCCGGCTCGAGGCCGGGGACGAGCTCGAGCGCCCGGTAGCAGTCGTAGTCGCAGTTGGAGCCCGGGAAGGTGACGACCGCGACCCTCACGCCCTCTCCTCCCCGACCCGGCCTCCCGCGTGGCCTTCGACTTCCCCCCGCAGTTTCACGCGGAAGTCCTCGGTCACCGGGTTCGCGAGGAGCTTCCTGCACATCTCCCGAGCCTGTTCGGCCGCCTCGTCCCCGTTCTCGGCATCGAGCACGAGATCGATGATCTTCCCGATCCTCACCTCCGACGTCCCTGCGAACCCGAGCGATTCGAGCGCGTTTCGCACGGCGCTCCCCTCTGGGTCCAGGAGGCCGGGCCGGGACCGGACGCATACTTCCACCTGGTAGCGTATCAATCGACGTCCTCTCTCTCCCCCCCTCTGCTCGAGCGCGAATCGCGCGTCGCTCGCTCGCTCGGCTGCGCCTCGGCAGAAGGATAACGAATTGGCGCGATCTCCCTATAGTCGACGGCCCGGATCTCTGCGTCCCCATCGTCCGCGTCCTCCTCGTCGAGGAGCGGATCCTGGTCGGGGAGCCGGTCGAGGAGGCCGAGGAACGTGCTCCGGGCGACGCCCCACAGGGTGTAGGCGCAGAGGACGGGGAAGATCGCGTACTCCGGGGCCGAAAGCGCCGTTCCAGCCCAGAGGGCGAGTAGGAGCGATGTGACGGTTGCCGCGGGGGTCCTGAGCGAGAGGCGCGGGACGATGGGGTAGGGGATGTGACTCAGCATCAACGCGGCGAGGACGACCATGAGGATCCCGATCGTCTGGGCGGAGGGAGCGCCGCCGAGGACGGGGGCGAGGGCATCGGCGGTGAAGAAGGGGTAGACGGTTGCGAGAACCATCCCCGCGGTCGGCGAGGGGAGGCCGTGGAAGTATCGCTTCGCGTGTCCCGCCTGCTCCACATTGTAGCGTGCGAGCCGCACCACGACGGCCGTCACGTAGAGGAAGGAGAGGATCCAGCTCCACGTCTGGCCGGCGAAGAAGAGCGTGTAGGCGAGAAACCCCGGGGCGACACCGAAGGAGATCGCGTCGACGAGGGAGTCGAGCTCCGCGCCGAACCTGGATCCCGTCGCCGTGAAGCGGGCGATCCGTCCGTCGAGCATGTCGAGGAGCGCGGCGAAGACGATGGACCACGAAGCCGTTTCGAACTCTCCCCGGGCCGCCGATACCATCGCGTAGATCCCGAGGAAGAGATTGCCGAGTGTGAAGGCGGAGGGGAGGATGATGATCCCACGCTGGAGCCTCACGCCCTTCGGCCGCATTCGCTGGATCACCTATCGCCTCCCCGCGTCCGCTCCGAAGGACGGGGGCTCGTAGGCGTCGAGCTCGATTCCGGTGAGGCGCCGGAAGATCTCCAGGTACCGCTCGGTCGCGGCCTCGACCACAGACGGGTCGAGGCGCGGAGGGGGCGGTGTCCGGTCCCACTCCGGCAGGGCGTAGAGCCAGTCCCGGATCGGCTGCTTGTCGAGCGAGGGGGGTGCCTCGCCGAGCAGCCAGCTCTCTGCCGGCCAGTAGCGCGAGGAGTCGGGAGTCAGCACCTCGTCGATGAGGAGGAGTTCGCCCTCTTCCGACTCCCCGAACTCGAACTTCGTGTCGGCGAGAAGGATCCCCCTCGAGGCGGCCTCCCGGCGGCCGAACCCGTAGATCCCGAGCGAGAGCTCGCGGAGCCGCTCGGCCAGTGCCCTCCCCACCCGCTCTTCCACGCCGGAGAAGGGGATGTTCTCGTCGTGCCCGTCCTCCACCTTCGTGGCCGGGGAGAAGATCGGGGGCGCCAGCTCCTGGCTCTGCATCAGACCTGCGGGGAGCTCCTCGCCCGCGAGCGTCCCCTCGGCCTCGTACTCCCGCCACGCTGAACCCGAGAGGTAGCCGCGGACCACGCACTCGATCGGAAGCGGCCGCGTGCGCCGGACGAGGAGGGAGCGCCGGGCCCAGTCGCCGGTCGCACCGGCGAGCGTCGGGACGAGGCGCGCGATCTCCTCGGGCCTTGCCGAGACAAGGTGGTGGTCGATCGAGTCGCCGAGCTGCTCGAGCCACCAGGCGGTCAGGAGGGTGAGGACCTCCCCCTTCCGGGGGACAGGCTCGGTCATGACGACATCGAAGGCCGAGACCCGGTCGGATGCGACCATGAGGAGGAGACCCGGGCCCGCCTCGTACATCTCCCGCACCTTCCCGCGGTGGAGGAGGGGGAGGGGGAGCTCCGAGCGGAAAATCGGCGGGTGGGCGGTGGTTGGCTCAGACACGGACATCCGGTGCTCCTGCGACTTGGTCGGCCTCGGCTCCCAAGCGCTCCAAGATGGGCTCGACCCACTCGGCAAGGAAGCGGTCGACCTGTTCGGGTGCACGGCCGACGAAGCGGGCGGGCTCGAGGAAGGTGCGGAGCGTCTCCTCGTCGGTCCCGAAGGCTTCATCCCCCGCGATGCGTCTCACGAGATCGTTTGCCTCGCCCCTTCGGATCCGGCTCGAGGCGGCGAGGGCGTGGCGGCGGATCTTCTCGTGAAGTTCCTGCCGGTCGCCCCCCCGCTCGACGGCGTGCATGAGGACCGCCTCGGTACCGATGAAGGGGAGGTGCTCCTCGAGGTTTCGCTCAATGACGGCGGGCTGGACGGTGAGCCTCGAGGCGACGTCCTCCGCGAGGACGAGCGCCCCGTCCAGCGTCAGGAAGGCGTCCGGGAGCGAGAGGCGGCGGTTCGCCGAATCGTCGAGGGTACGCTCCATCCACTGCGTGGCGGCTGTCATCGCCGGATCGAGCGAGAGGGTGATCACGTGTCTCGCGAGGGCGCAGATCCTCTCGGCCCGCATGGGATTGCGCTTGTACGGCATCGCAGAAGATCCGATCTGCTCCTCCTCGAAGGGCTCCTCCACCTCCCTCAGGTGGGCGAGGAGCCTCAAGTCGTGTCCGAAGCGGGAGAGGGAGGCGCCGGCGCCGGCGAGGGCGCTGGCTACGCTCGCGTCCACCTTGCGCGGGTACGTCTGACCGACGGCCCCGTAGCTGTCCTCGAAGCCCATCCGTGCCGAGACCCGGCGGTCAAGCTCCTCGACCTTCCCGTGATCCCCCCGGAAGAGCTCGAGGAAGGAGGCCTGGGTTCCTGTCGTGCCCCGGACGCCCCGGAAACGGAGCCGGTCGAGGCGGAAGTCGAGCTCCTCGACGTCGAGCGCGAGATCCTGCGCCCAGAGTGTCGCTCGCTTCCCGACCGTCGTCGGCTGCGCCGGCTGAAAGTGGGTGTATCCGAGGGTCGGAAGGTCGCGGTGCCGGCGGGCGAAGTCCCCAAGGGCACGGAGTGTGCGGACGACCCGCGCCCGGATGAGGGTGAGCGCGTCCCGCATGAGGATCAGATCCGCGTTGTCGGAGACGAAGGCGGAGGTGGCTCCCAGGTGGATGATGCCTCGGGCCGCGGGAGCGACGTCCCCGTAGAGGTGGACGTGCGCCATGACGTCGTGGCGAAAGCGCTGTTCGTACGCTGCGGCCTGATCCAGATCGAGGATGTCGAGTCCCTCCCGCATCTCCCTGATCGCCCCGTCCGGGACCGGGAGGCCGAGCTCTGCCTCGGACTCGGCGAGCGCGAGCCACAGGCGGCGCCAGGTGCCGAAGCGGCGGGCGGGGGAGAAGATTCGCTGCATCTCCGCCGAGGCGTACCTTCCGCTCAGCGGGTGCAGGTACCGGTCGAGCGTCTCAGACATCCGGCGGCGGGTGGCCGGGAAGGGGAAGGGGTCTCGTCCTCATCGCCCTAGGATGAAGTCGCGGGCCGCGTACCCGCGGTTTCGCTCGAAGTAAAGCCGGACGCGGGAACCGGCGGGCATCTGGTCCAGAACCCGGGAGAGGTCTTCCGCCCCTTGGATCCCGCGATTGTTCAACTGCACGATCACGTCCCCCTCGAGGAGGCCGAGGATCCGCTGGAGTTCCGGGGAGATCCCCGTGACGAGGGCCCCCCGTGCAGACTCCACCCCCCGCTCGGCCCGGATGGGCTCGGTGAGCGTGACGAGCTCGAGCTCCTCGAAGACGGTGACCTGCTCCGCACGGAGGGAGGGGAGTTCCTCGAGGGTGAGGCGGATCTCCCGGCTCTCGCCCTCGACGGCGAGCGAGACTGTGTCGCCCGCCCGGAGATCCAGGAGAGCGGCCTCGAAGTCGAGCGGGCTCACCATCCGTTTCCCGTTCATCTGGACGAGGCGGTCCCCCGCGCGTATCCCCGCCTCGGCCGCGGGCGAGCCCGGCGAGGTCGTGGAGACGAGGACGCCGCGCGTCCGGCCGAAGGGATCAGCCTCCTCCGGCTCCACCTGGAGCCCGAGCCAAGTGCGCCGAACCTCCCCGTGGCGGATCAGGTCGTCGGCGATTCGAAGGACTCGCTCGATGGGGATCGCAAACCCCATCCCCTCGCTTCCCCCGCCCCGGGAGAAGATCGAGGCATTCATCCCGATCACCTCCCCGAGCGCGTTGACGAGCGGTCCCCCCGAGTTCCCCGGGTTGATCGCTGCGTCCGTCTGGATCATCCCCAGATAAAAGCCGGCTTCCTCCCCGGAGGGGACAATGTGCCGCCCCACAGCCGACACGACGCCGACCGTGACAGTGGGCTCGGGGTTCGAGAGCATGTTCCCGAAGGGGTTTCCGAGGGCGATGACCCACTCCCCGATCCGGAGGTCCCCCGCTTGGCCGATCGTGACGCTCGGAAGTCCGCTCTCCTCCACCTCGAGCACGGCCACATCCGTCGTCTCGTCCGCGCCCGTGAGCACCGCCTCCGCGCTTTGGCCATCGGGGAAGGTCACGAGGATCTCTTCGGCGCCCTCGACCACGTGGGCATTCGTCAGGATCACACCGTCCTCGCGGATCACGAAGCCCGAACCGAGTGACGGTACGAGTCTCGAGGTGGTTCTGCCTCCGAAGCCGAGGGATCCGAAGGGGAAGAAGTCATCCCAGTACGGGTCACGCGTACGTACCCTCTCGGTCTTCAGGACATTCACGGCCACCACGGCCGGGGCGACGCGCTCGGAGGCGCGGACGACGGCCGTCTCCCGGCTCTCGGCGATGTCCTGGCCAGGACCGGGAGCTTCCCGGGTCTCCGGGAGGAACGCTGGCTCGCTCGGCAAGGGGGGAGCGGTTGCGCCGAGCGGGGCCGGCTCGACCTCGGCGCCCGTGCGGAGGGCGCTTGCGGTGAGCTCACGCGGGTTCTCGCACCCGGCGAGGAGGGGAAGGGAGAGGGACAGGCAGCCGGCGGCGCGGAGCGTCGGGAGCCGGCCAGGTGTGCGTATGCCTCTTCGCATAGCCGTTTCGATTCCTCAGAGCTCCTTTCCGAGGGAGGCCCAGTCCGCGAGGAAGGCCTCGAGGCCGCGGTCGGTCAGTGGATGGCGCATGCACTGGTAGAGGACCGCGGGGGGCAGGGTGGCGCAATCGGCCCCGATCCGCATCGCCTCGAGTACGTGGCCTGGGTGGCGAAGGGATGCCGCGAGGATCTCCGTCTCGACTTCGTACTCGTCGTAAATCTGCCGAATATCGCTGACGACCTCCATCCCGTCATGACCGGTGTCATCGAGGCGGCCGACGAATGGGGAGATGTAGCTGGCCCCGGCCTTCGCGGCGAGGAGGGCCTGCGTAGCGGAGAAGCAGAGGGTGACGTTCACCGGGATCCCCTCGCTCCGAAGCCGTCGGCACGCCGCGAGGCCCGCTTCGGTGAGGGGGACCTTGACGACGATGTTCTCGTGGAGGCCCGCCAAGCGCCGCCCCTCGGCGACCATCCCCTTCGCGTCCACTGCGACGACCTCGGCGGAGACGGGTCCGTCCACAAGGGTGCAGATCTCGAGGAAGACCTCCTCCGGGCTCCGCTCGCCCGCCGTCTTCGCGAGGAGGGACGGGTTCGTCGTGATGCCGTCGATCAGGTCCGCCTCGGCGGCGCGTTCGATCTCTCCGGTGTCGGCCGTGTCCAGGAAGATCTTCATTCCGTGTCGGGATCCGTGGTGGGAGGGTCTCGATCAGGCTCGTCTCCAAGCCGCTCGGGAGGGTACTCCACACGCGCCAGGAAGAGCCCTGCGGGTGGCGCCGGCCGGGATGTTCGAAGCGGAGTATCCGGGGAGTCGAGCATCTCGGCCATCTCGTCGATCGGCCGCCGTCCCCGGGAGATGTCGACCATCGTGCCGACGAGGTAGCGTACCATCCGGTGCAGGTAGCGGTTCGCCTCGATCTGAAACCGGTACCCGATTCGATCCCAGGGTGTCCAGCTTGCCTCCGTCACCTCGCAGACCTCGCCGCGTTGCGGCTGCCCCGCCTTGGCGAATCTCCGGAAGGAACGGCGGCCCGGTATCAGGCGGGCAGCCTCAAGGAGGTGCTTCGGATCTATGTCGTCTCCCGAGACGTCCCAGCACCAGCGGGATCGAAATGGGGAGGCAGCCCCCGGCGCTACCCCCAGCCGGTACTCGTACGCGCGGGCCGTCGGGTGGAACCTGGGGTGGAAGTCGTCCGGGACCCGCCGTACCTCGCGAAGCCAGACTTCGGGGGGGAGGAGAGCGTTCATCGATCGCCGGAGCTCCTTGGCGGACCACCCCGCCGGGACATCCACGGCGGCAACCTGCCCGAGGGCGTGGACGCCGGTGTCCGTGCGTCCGGATCCGGTGACGGTGCGATGCGCTCCGGTGATCGTTTCGAGCACCCGTTCGAGTTCATTCTGTACGGTGGGCCGGGCGCGTTGAAGCTGCCAGCCGTGGTACGGGGCGCCGTCGTACTGGAGAAGGAGGAAGTACCGTCGGAGGTTCTTCAAGGTCGCAGCGCCTCGGTGGGAGCGGCGTCTCGGCGTGTCAACTCGATTCCGCCGGGACACTCCCGGCACGACCTCGCCGGCCACGCTTCCCATCGCCCACACCCCTCTCGCACTGTTGTGCCGTCCCGTCGGTGACGAAGATGTCGTTGCCGCAGCTCGGCCGCAGCTCAGGGATCATCGCACTCCACCTACGCTAATGGAAAAGGTCGGCCCTTCAAGTACCGGTTCGCCGACGCAGCGGCGCGCCTTGCGCTCAAGCCTCCCTCCCCACGTCGACCGCCCGGTTGCGCGAGCGGATAATACTCTGTAGTATAGAGTCGTATACGATATTAGAGTAACTTGTGGATCTAGAGGACGAAGGACGCCATGACCCAGGACAGTCGGCTCAAGGAAGACATCGCGTACATCAGAGCTGCAGCGGAGCAACCGGCCGCGATTCCGGCTCCTGCCATTCATTTCTTGTGGGCCGTCCTCGGGCTTGTCGGCTTCGGGCTTGTCGATTTTGTGGATGAACAAAGATGGATCGGCATGTACTGGGCCTTCGCGGCGCCGATCGGTTTCGCGCTGTCGGTTTGGTTCGGCCGCCGGGCGCAGCGAAACGCAGGTCGCCTCAACCGGGAGGCGGGAGTGCGGCAGAGTCTCCATTGGTTAGCGTTCATGGCGGCCGGTGTCCTTGGACTCGCGCTCGTCCAAACCGGAAATCTGACGTGGCGGGGCTTTGGCTCGCTCTGGGTTCTCCTGCTGGCTTTGACCCACTTTCAGGCGGGGTTGCACATTGAGCATCGGCTCCTTCCCGTAGGGCTCCTGATGGGAGGAGGGTTCCTTGTCACGCTCTGGGTGCCTGGCCTCGGCTGGACCGTCACCGGCGTGCTGTACGCCATCGCACTCATCGCCGCAGGCTTCTGGGGAGCGCCACAGCGTGAAGCCACAGACGGATCCTGAACTCCCGGCTCTGAAGGACCTGGCCCAACTGGGCGGGCTGCTCGAACACCGAGTGCGCCTAGCGATTTGCGTCCTGCTCTCCAAGCACGACGCCATGTCCTTCGGCGGCCTGAAGCGGGTACTGGGGGAGACGGACGGCAGCCTCGGTGCGCATCTCCGCAGGCTTGAAGACTCCGGCCACCTCGAGGTCGAGAGGACCTACCGCAACCGGAGGCCGGTGTCCTGGTATCGCCTGAGTAGCGACGGCCGTAGCAACCTGAGGCGGCATCTCGCGATCTTAGCTCGGCTGATCGATCAGGCGGACTAGCCACTGCCGATCGTCCGTTCAAGTCCCGGAAGGAATCGGCTCGAAGCGCACCATTGTAGCTGGCCCCTTTCAGTGGACGGGTACGGTACGAATGGGGGTCTTGACTCCTCCCCCGGTTCTGGGGAGTGAGAAGCTGCCCCGCATAGCGGGGGAGCAGCACGCGGCCTCGCGCTGCAGCCTCCAGCCGCCGCCCGAAGTTGATCGGCGACTCGTAGTCGACGAATGAATGTCTGCGCCGCGGACTGTCCGAGCCTTCGATGAAGTCGAACGCGAGGTAGGAAGACCGGAACCTGTCAACAGCGATGAGACACGGGGAGTCATAGATTAGTGAGCAGGCTGCGGTGTCGGAGCCGCAGCTGGTGGATTGATCCAGACCTCCGTTGGGAGAGGCTGGGGCGTGGGGATTCCCTGCACGAAGCGTTCAGGGTGTTCGGACCACGCCTGCTGGAGAGTGCGCTCACGCTGGGCGAGCACGTCACGGGCTCGGTCGTGATGGACATCAGCCGGGGTGAGCATCGCGATTCCGCCGTGGCGATGCTCATGGTTGTACCAAGGGAAGAAGGATCGGCAGAAGTCGATCGCCGCGCCGATGTCGGCGAAGCGTCCGGGGAAGTTGGGGTAGTATTTGACGGTCTTGAAGTGCGCCTCCGAGAAGGGGTTGTCGTCGCTGACCCGGGGACGGCCGAGCGAGCGGGTGATCCCGAGGTCGGCGAGCAGCTGGGCCGTGCACTTGCTGGTCATCGGGGCCCCGCGGTCGGCGACCATCCATCCGACCACGTACCGGCTGAAGATGTCGATGAGGAGGTAGAGGTAGAAGTACGACCACTTCTCGGGTCCGAGAAGCCGGGTGATGTCCCACGACCAGGTCTGGTTCGGTGCCGTGGCCACGAGCTGGGGCTTCGTGTAGGCGGGATGCGTGAGCTGACTGCGCCGCTCGCGCACGGGGTGATCCTCCTGGAGGATCCTGTACATCGTGCGTTCTGAGCAGAGGTACTCGCCCTCGTCGAGGAGGGTGGCCACAACCTCTGCGGGAGATCGGTCGACGAAGCGCGGGCAAGCGAGGGTCTCACGCACCTTCTCGCGCTCGGATTCATCGAGAGCCCGGGCGGGGCGCTGCCTGGGCTGCTGGTGCCCGGTCGTGGGCTTACGGCGCCGGTAGAACGTGGCACGCGCCACACCCAGTGCCCGGCACGCCGGCGCGGCGCCGACCTCCCGAGCCAGGGAGGCAGCGGCCATCAGGAGTTCTTTCCGCTGTCGAAGCTCAACCCCGGCAGCCCGGCAACTTTTCCCTGGACTTCCAGGATCGTTTCCGCCGTGGCAAGCTGCTTCTCGAGCCGGGCCACTTCGGCCTCGAGCTCATCCACCCTCTTCTGGAGGGAGTTGCGGCGGGCCGGCTTGCGGCCCCGCCGCTTCGGCGTCAGGCCCTTCAGAGAGCCCTCGCGCCGTGCCCTTCGCCATGCCGTGAGATGAGAGCTGTACAGACCCTCCCGACGCACGATCCGCCCAACCTCGCCGGGCTCCGAGCACCGGTCGGTCTCTTCCAGGATCCTGAGCTTGTACTCCGCGGTGAACTGCCGGCGGGTCGGCTTGGCCACCACCTCCGGATCCCGAGCCCGATTCCGCTCGGCGACTCGGGCCCCGGCGGCCTCGCCGCTACGCTCCTCGCCCCCCAGGGCCCGAGCACCCACACCCATACCAATCATCGTATCTCTCCCCTCTACCATCGCCATCCACCTCCACCCCCTTCAGTAATTCCAAAGGTGCCAGGTGTCTCACTGATATTGGCAGAGAGGGCAGGGTGTGGTGTGCCGTGGAAAGGCACGTATTCCTGGTGGGTGCGAATCCCACCCAGTAGCTGTTGCTCCGACTGGTAGTAGCCAGGGCGGTTTACGGAGGTAACGACGTGGACTGAAGCACTCTGGTAGAAGGGCCGCCTCGGGCGGTTCAGCGACCATGTGGGCCGAAACGTGAAGTGAACGCTGAGCAGGCCTCGAAAACGCAAAACGCGGAAGCCGACCCTGCGAAGTCAAGGGGAAAGCCGCCGACCGGTGGGAAGAGAGCAACGAGAGCACCGCCGGTTTCCGCCGGGGCAATGGCGTCGGCACGTATGGAAGATGGAATGCGTAGCAACACGGGAAGCCCCGTCGGTGCCGTGCACGCGGCGAACCGGAACCCTGTGAGGGGAAGGCCGGGTCGGCAGGGTGGCGGAGAGGCCCGTACGACTGAAGACGCGGGGTAATGCCCGCCGAGGAAAGGGGCCTCAGGTGTGGACCGATGACGGAAGGGCGAAGGCCTGCGGGAGTGGCTCTGCCTAGAATCCCCGCGTGAAGGGCAGGGAGTCCGGAAGCATCACATGCATAAGCGAAGGAGTCGGCCCAGCCGCGCATTTTGGGAAGGCCTGATGTCGTCAGGGCGTAAACAGGCCTGGCGACGCGCCGGACAGGGTTCAATGCGGGTAAAGCCGTGCAGCTTCTGAGAGCTGGTGGCACGCAAACCACCGGTCCTGCGTAGGTTCCTGGTTCGGCGTTCCGTGTGCGAGGCGCATGGTCCCACTGGAGAGCCCGGTGCGGGAAATCCGCACGCCGGGTTCGGTGAGCAGGGGGTGGAAACGGACCTATGGGAGCCGGACTGAGCGCTGCCGCGAAAGCGTGCGGATATCGCACCGTACCCTACGGGCACCGCGCCACCTCCTGACTCTCCTAAGAAGAGAGGCGACGCACCTTGCGGCGAAGAACGGGTAGCAGCGGACCGGGCGAGTGCCCGTCCCGGGCTCTGGCCGCGTTCACCTCCCAATCGCCCTCTATGCTTCGAGTCTCGCGACGGGAGGGGCCGACCATGATCCACAGTCTCCTCGCGAACTCCCGGTGTGTTCTCACGATGCGGAGGGCCGGCGCGGCGCTCGTCGTCTCTCTCTCGCTGGCACTCCCAGTCCCCATTCTCGCGCAGACAGGATCACTGCAGGGGCGGGTTCGAGACGGGCAAGGCGGAACGCTCGAGGGCGCAGAGATCGTGGCCCGGACCTCGGTGGGAGGGCCAGTCCTCGAATCCGCTGCCTCCGATGCTCTCGGCTATTTCCGGTTCGACGGGCTCCGAGTCGGCCCTGTCGTCGCGGAAGTGCGCCGATTGGGCTTCGCCGAGCGCACGGTGGAGATCGTGGTGCGGGAGGATGAGATCGTGACCGTGGCGATCGAGCTTGCCGTTCAGGTGCTGGAGGTAGCGGGGGTCACGGCGGATGCCGCACGGTCACGCTCCGAGACGGCATTCGTCGAGGAGGTGGGCCTCACGGTACGTGCCATCGAGGCGGCCCGGCTTCGGACGCTCCCGGGCCTCATCGAGCCCGATCCACTTCGCGCGGCCGAGACGCTCCCCGGTGTCGTGACCACCTCGGATTTCTCCGCCGCCTTCAATGTCCGGGGAGGATCCGCCGATCAGAATCTGATCCTCCTCGATGGTCTGCCGGTGTTCAATCCCGCCCACCTCGGCGGTCTCTTCTCGGTCTTCAATCCGGACATGATCCGACGGGCAACGCTCCGGTCCGGGGGCTTTCCCGCCGAGTACGGCGGGAGGGTGTCGTCGGTTCTCGAGGTAGAGAGTGACCCGGGTGACGGAACCTTCGACATAGACGGAGCGCTCTCGCTCCTTACCGGCCGCCTCGCCGTAGGGGGAGGTCTCTCCGAGGGAGCGAAGGGTGCGCTCGGCCTTCGAGACGCAAGGTGGCGGGTCTCCGGCCGGCAGTCCTACTTCCACACGCTCCTCGCACCCTTCGTGGATGTTCCCTACCGTTTGGGCGACGCTCAGGCGGCATTCGAGGGGTGGACCCGTGGGGGGGACCGGGTCTCCTTTGCGGGCTACACGGGCGGAGACGTCCTGGACCTGGCCGACACCGAGAACTTTCCCCTTCGGGTCGACTGGCGGTGGGGTAACGACGTAGTCGGCGGCCGCTGGATACATCTCCGGCCGGGAGGGGCGGTATTCGATGCGAGAGTGGGCTTCTCGCGCTTCTCGACCGGTCTCGTTCTTTCGGACTTCGGCGACACCGACGTCGCGTCGCAGATCTCGCAGGCGACCCTTGGAGTCGACTGGGAGCACCATCCCGCGGCGCGTGTGGTCACGAAGGTCGGTGTCGAGGGGAGGCGCCTGTGCTACGAGAATCGCTTCCTCAGCGGCGGAACGGAATTCATCGGGGGTGACGGGAGCGGGTGGGGTACTGCCGCATACGCGCAACTGCTCTGGACGCCGTCGGAGGCATGGCTGGTCGAGCTTGGCGTCCGGGCGGACGGCTGGTTCCCGAGGGAGTGGCAGAGCGCCACGGAGCTCTCCCCGCGTCTCTCCGTCAAGCGGTTCGTAGCGGGGGGTGTCGCGGCGGTGAAGGCCTCTGTGGGTCGATTCACGCAGTTCCTCCACTCGATCCGCGATGAAGAGCTTCCCCTGGGTCTCGACCTTTGGGTGCTCACGGGACCGCAGGCGCCTCACCTCGTGTCTGATCAGCTCCAGGGAGGGTTCGAGGTCAGCCCCGGCGATGGCCGGCTCTTCTCGCTCGAGGGCTACATCCGGGACTTCGGCGGCGTGATCACGACGAACTTCGCGGACGACCCCAACGATGAACTGGACGACTACCTGCGCGGCCGAGGCTATTCGTACGGCATCGACGCCCTGGTTCAGCGCTCCGTCGGCGAGACGACGGGCTGGCTAGCGATCAGTTGGCTGCGGACGCGCCGGAGCTTCCCCGACTTCGCATCCGGTCTCGATCCAGCCCCGGAAGTGGAGTATCCGCCCGTCTTCGACCGGCGCTGGGACGTCGACTTGGTGCTGTCTCGAAGCTTGGGCGATCGCACTGAAGTGGGCCTTCGCTGGAACTTCGGGACCGGGTTGCCCTTCACGCGCCCGGTCGGCGTATACCCGTATCTCTCTCCGCGAGTGACGTCCGGCCTGCTGGAGTGGGAGATCGAACCCGCCGATGAGCAGGGGGACGCCCCGGACGGGCGTTCTCTCGGCGTGCTCCTCGGACCCAGGAACGCGGCCCGCTATCCCGTCTACCACCGCTTGGATGTCAGCGTTCGGAGGCGCTACGATCTAAGTTGGGGCACCATCACCGCCTACCTGAATGTACTCAACACCTACAACCGGCAGAACGTCCTCTTCTACGTCTTCGAGTACGACAGCGACCCGTCGACGCGAAGCGGGTATTCGATGTTTCCCCTCCTGCCGACCTTTGGTGCGGAGGTGACCTTCCGGTGACGGGCGGTGGGGTGGGGAAGGTCGTGCGCGGGCGAACGGCACTCCCGGGGCGGTGGCCGGTATCGGCGAGCCTCGCTCCGTTCCTGTGGCTTCTCGCCGCGTGCGACCTCGGTATCGTGACTCTTGCGGAGCCCGAGGACTACCTCCTCGCCGAGATCTATCTCGAGGTGCCGGAGGGCGGCGCCCCCGCACGGGCCAGCGCATTCATTCATCGTACGTTGGGTGCGAGCGGGTCGGATCTTCTCCCAGAGACGAGCGTCACGCTCACGGCAGCGGGCCGGTCCGTGCGCCTCCCCGAGGAGACATCGGGGACCAGCTCCTGCTTGGACCCACTCGCCCTCAGCGAGGTATCGGGAAGGTGCTTTCATGAGCCGCGGCTTCCCCCCGCGTTTGCGGTGCCCGGGGCGGTGATCGAGGCCCGCGTCGAGGCCAGCGGCTTTGGAACCCTCACCGGTGCGACGAGGCCGCCCGGCGACTTCGTCCTCCTGGCTCCAGAGGCCGGGATCGAGGCGTGCATCTTGGGTGCGGATGAGGCGCTCGAGATCCAGTGGACCCGCTCGGAGGGGGCTTGGGCGTATCTTGGCGAGAGCGTCGTCTCGGGGCTTGCCGGGGTACTCGCTTCCCGAGGGAGCGAGGTGACGCTCGACGAGGATCCACTGCACCTTCTGGGGCTCTCGATCTCCGCTGCGGATACGACCATGGTCTTCCCGGGCGAGTTCGGAGTCTTCGGCCGGATCGATCTCGAGCGGGAGGTAGCCGTTCTCCTGCAGGAGGGGCTTCCCGAGAATACCTCTGCCCAGGTATCGATCGCGGCCGTGGACCGGAACTACGTGAACTGGGTGCGAGGCGGGAGCTTCAATCCCTCCGGAACCGTCCGTGTGCCGAGTCTCCGGGGCGAGAGGGGGAGCGGCGTCTTCGCCTCTTCCGTCAGGAAGGGGTTCAGATTGCTGACGGTGGCGGCCGAAGGGATCGAGGCGTGCTGAACTCCGCTACCCCCTCGCGCAGGTCCCGTTGAGGGCGGCCAGCTTGCTGCGTCCATCGTCCCGCTTTCCTCGGCCCTTCTAAGACCGCTCTCTCCTTTGTCCTGTGAGCACCGCACGGGAAGCAGCTTGAGAGGACGGCTCTAACCGAGCCCATACGGGGCGAGGACAAGCGGATTGCCGGTAAGGCGGAGGTCGGAGGTGAGCAGTTCGAGACGCTCGTCCTGAGCCTGGACGAGGAGCAGTTCATCGAACGGATCCTTCCTTCTTCCTTGTCGTTGCCAATACTGCCCAGTTGGCATGCCGCACGGCATGCTCGAATCGGAGACCACACCGTGACCACGACATCCACACCGCTGGAGCGGGATCCGGGGACCACGACGGACGGTCCCCGATGAGGATCGGCGGGGCGGGTGCTTTTGCCGATCTTCCACGCGGGGCCCTGCAGGTGACCCGCGAGCGTCGGGTCTCACCCGCGGATCCGAGGGCGCCGCGACGAGTATCCTTGGAGCCACGCTAGCAGGGGCTGAAGCGACGGCGCGGGCCGCGCAGCCGGATCCCCTCCGTTGCCGGCGGGCGCGGCACTGCCTCTCTTTGGTAACTTCCCCGAGCGCCCCGGAAGGGGCGCCCCATGGAACGCTCAACGGACAACGTGAATGCACCCGGGACTCACGCCACTGGTTCGCCGCCTGACCGAGGGCCACGATCTCTCCGCTGCCGAGGCGGAGGCTGCCTTCGATATCGTGATGTCGGGTGAGGCCTCACCTGTCGAGATCACGGCGCTCCTCGTCGGACTGCGGACGAAGGGCCACGCCCCTGCTGAGGTCGCGGGCGGCGTCCGCGCCCTTCGGCGGGCGATGATCCCGGTGGTGGCACCCGCGGGAGCCGTCCTCGTGGATACCTGCGGGACGGGGGGGGGAACCGTTACCACCTTCAACATCTCGACGGCGGCGGCGATCGTGACAGCGGCGGCGGGCGTACCGGTCGCGAAACACGGGAATCGGTCCTTCTCATCGCAGAGCGGGAGTGCCGACGTCCTCGAGGCGCTGGGCATCGAGATCGAACTCTCTCCCGAGGCGATGGGAGGGGTCCTCGAGCGGGCCGGGATCGTCTTCATGTTCGCGCCTCTTCTCCACCCGGCGATGCGCCACGTGGGTCCGGTCCGCCGCGAACTCGGCCTCCCCACGATCATGAACCTACTCGGGCCGCTCACGAACCCGGCCGGTGCCCGCCGCCAGATCGTGGGGGTCTCGGAGGCGGGGCTCCTCCCCCTGATCGCGGGGGCGCTTAAGGAGCTGGAGCACGAGCGGGCGCTGGTCGTCCATGGCTCGCCCGGAATGGATGAGATCAGCCCGCTCGGCCCGACGCGTGTGGCCGAGCTCGTACAGGGCGAGATTCGCGAGTACGAGGTAGATCCGGAGGGCCTCGGGCTCGAAGTCGCCGACCCGGACGAGATCCGGGGAGGCAGCCCCGAGGACAATGCCCGGATCATCTCGGGTGTCCTCGCGGGGAGGGAGAGGGGCGGTGCCCGCACCGCCATCATCATGAATGCGGGAGGCGCCCTCTACCTGGGAGGGGTCTCAGGGGATCTCCCCCAAGGGGTCCAGTTAGCCCGGGAGCTCATAGAGTCCGGTGCGGCCCAGCGGATCCTCGACCGGCTCCGTGAGGAGTCCGCGAGCGGGCGATCCTCGAAGTAGCGGTGCTCGCTCGAGACGATCGCAGCCACGCTCCACGGTCCGGGGAAGGCCGACGGGCCGCTCGGCGGCCGGGCGACGATGAAGCCGGACTTCTTTCCGCGAAGGTAGCCTGTGGCGAAGAGAACGCGCATTCGTTGTTTCCTCCGATTGAGTTGGAGGGGATCGCACGCCGCGCGCCTCTCCCCTTGTACCGGCTAGTATCGGCGTATCACGCCAACCACGATTCCCTGTACCTGTACCTGATCCGCCGGGAAGTACATCGGCTCGAGCGAGGCGTTCGCCGGCTGCAGCCTCACACACCCTCCTCTTTCCCGGTAGAGCTTCTTCACCGTGGCCGACGCGCCGTCGATCAGCGCTACAACCATCTCTCCGTTAGAGGCCGTGTCCCGGTTGTTCACGATGATATAGTCGCCGTCCCGGATCTGCTCCTCGGTCATCGAGTTCCCGCGGACCCTGAGGACGTAGTGCTCTCCACTCCTCCTCAGCAGATCGGGCGGGACCAGGATCGACTCCTGTTCGGTGATCGCCTCGATAGGGTGGCCAGCGGCTACTTCCCCCAAGAGGGGGAGCTCGAGCCCGGCCGGTGCGGCACCTCCCCCCACGACTTCGATCGAGCGACTCTGGTTGTACGCCTTCCTGATGTAGCCCTTCCGCTCCAGATTGCTAACATGCTCGTGCACGGTAGCTAGAGAGGTGTAGCCGAAGAAATCCGCGATCTCCTCGAAGCTCGGGGCGTACCCGTGGTCGGCGATGTACTCGCCCACCCAGTCGAGGATTACCTTCTGCCGCTTCGTCAGGGGCATCGTCGTTCCTCCCGCTAGCGTCCGTCACCCGAATAGGAACCGAACCGAAGGATACCCGAAAGTTGTCCGAGATGCAACCTGCAACCCCGAGCATGCCGGCGGAGGGGAGGAAGCCGGACATCCTCGAGCGGATCGTGGAGACGAAGCGCCGGGAGATCGCACGTCTGGCCCGGATGGCGGGAGAGCTGGAGGCCAAGGCGCGCGCGCAGCGGCCGCCCAGGGACTTCCGGGGTGCGCTCGCGCGGTCTGGGGAGGTGGCGCTGATTGCGGAGGTCAAGCGCCGTTCACCGGGAGCGGGTCCCATCCGGCCGGACCTCGATCCGGCGGCGCTGGGCGTGGACTACCAGGCTGCAGGGGCCACCGCACTCTCGGTTCTCACGGATCGCGAGTACTTCCACGGCTCGCTTCAGGACCTGCGGGAGGTGCGTGCGGCCATCCACCTCCCGGTTCTTCGCAAGGATTTCGTCCTCGCCGAAGTGCAGCTCTACGAGGCCCGCTCCGCGGGTGCGGACGCGGTGCTCCTCATCGCGAGTATCCTTGATGACGGGCAGCTCCGCCAGCTCAGGGTGCTGGCGGAGGAACTCGGAATGGCCGCTCTCGTTGAGGTCCACGACGTCCCGGAGATGGCGCGTGCGCTCGCCTCCGGCGCTACCCTGGTCGGGATCAATAATCGGGACCTGCGGGACTTCAGCACGCGGCTGACTACCACGTACGAGGTGATGGGTGCGGCGGGCGACGGCATCGTCCTGGTCTCGGAGAGCGGGATCCGGAACCGTTCGGACGTCGAGTCGCTCGCGAGGCGGGGCGTGGACTCGATCCTGGTGGGGACGACGCTCCTCAGGGCTCCCAGGCCGGGGGAGAAGGCGCGGGAGCTGACGGGCGTGGCCCGGCGAGCCCGCCGCGGGGGGTGGTGAGGATGGGGGAGGTTCTCCGGTCGACGGGACCCCAGGTCAAGATCTGCGGGTTGACGCGCGTGGAGGACGCACGCTTCGCCGAGCGCGCGGGGGCGTCCTACCTCGGCGCGATCCTCGTTCCGGGCTCGCCCCGCTGCCTCTCTCCAGGGCAGGCCGGGGCGCTCGCGAGCTCGGTTGGGCTCCCTCTCGTGGTCGTTATCGCGGATCTCGCGGCGCACGAGGCGGCCCACGCGGCCGAGGAGGCGGGCGCCGCGGTCATCCAGCTCCATGGGAGTGAGCCCCCGGCGGTCGTTGAGGCGCTTCGCGGGCGGGGGGGCTGGGAACTCTGGAAGGCCGTGCGGGTCAGGGAGCGGGAGGATATCCTGCGCGCAGTGGGCCGTTATGGCGCGCTCATCGACCTCCTCCTCCTGGACGCGTGGACGGAGCGAGCGCTCGGCGGGACTGGGGTCTCCTTCCCGTGGGAGTTTTGGGACCCCTCGAGGGAGGGGGTGGCCCGCGCGCTGCGGATTGGGGTGGCCGGAGGCCTCTCTCCCGACAATGTCGAGGAGGCGGTAGGGCGGCTCGTGCCGGACCTGGTGGATGTGAACTCGGGTGTCGAGCTCCGGCCCGGCGTCAAGGACCCGAGCCGGGTCGAGGCCTTCATCCGCCGCGCGCTTGTCCCCGGGATGGAGGCCGGGGGCGAGGGGGTGGAGGAAGGGCCCGGCATGAGAAGGGGACCCGGCGGGAGCGTCGTGGAGAAGGGATCATGACTCCGATCGCAGAGACGAAGCCCGAGACAGGTCCGTCTGGGGCGGCCGAGCTCGCGCGGCGCTTCGGAGAGTTCGGGGGCCGCTACGTCCCGGAGACACTGATACGCGCGCTCGACGAACTCGAGGCCGAGTACGCCCGTGCCATCGGTGACCCAGGTTTCGAGGAGGAGCTCTCGGCACTACTCCGGGACTTCGTCGGGCGCCCGACCCCGCTCTGCCGGGCGGAACGGCTCGAGCAGGCGGCCGGCTGGGGTCCGATCTACCTCAAGCGGGAGGATCTGAACCACACGGGGGCTCACAAGATCAACAACACGATCGGACAGGCGCTCCTGGCACGGCGAATGGGAAAGGAGCGGATCATCGCTGAGACCGGAGCCGGGCAGCACGGGGTCGCCACGGCAACGGCCTGTGCCCTCTTCGACATGGAGTGCGTCGTCTACATGGGCGCCGAGGATGTGGAGCGGCAGGCGCTGAACGTCTTTCGGATGGAGCTTCTCGGGGCCGAGGTCCGGTCTGTGGATTCGGGGACCAGGACGCTCAAGGACGCCACGAACGAGGCGATCCGCGACTGGGTTACCAGCGTGGAGACGACCCACTATATCATCGGTTCGGTCGTCGGTCCGGCGCCCTTTCCGAGGATCGTGCGGGACTTCCAGGCGGTCATCGGTTACGAGGCCCGCGCGCAACTCGATGCGCTCGAGGGCATCCTCCCGAGTGCCGTGATTGCCTGCGTTGGGGGGGGCTCGAACGCGATGGGCGTCTTCCACGCTTTCGTGGGCGATGAGGGGGTCCGGCTGATCGGGGTGGAGGCGGCTGGTGAGGGGCTCCTCTCCGGGCATCACTCCGCATCACTCGCCGCGGGGAGGCCCGGCGTCCTTCACGGCTCACTCTCCTACCTCCTGCAGGATGAGGACGGCCAGGTCGCTCCGGCGCACTCCGTTTCCGCGGGACTCGACTATCCCGGCGTGGGTCCTGAGCACTCCTTCCTCAGGGATACGGGCCGCGCCGAATACGTGGCCGTCGACGACGAGGCCGCAGTCGGCGCCTTTCACCGGCTCTCCGAGCTCGAGGGCATCATCCCGGCGCTCGAGACGGCGCATGCCGTGGCCTACATCCTCGGTGAGGGGCGGGCGTCCGTGGGGCGCGGGCCCGCGATCCTGTGCCTGAGCGGGCGCGGGGACAAGGACGTCGCCCACGTCGCGCGGGTCGAGGGGTGGGGGTCGGTCCTTTGACGAAGGCGCGGACCGGAGTGTCGTGGGGCGCGGGCACCCGCGCGGTGGCCGGGGGGAAGGGTTGAGCGGGACCGGGCGCCCTGGCGATGGGACCCCGGTCTCCTCCGACCCGCCGTCGGCGGGCTCGATCACGGAGGCCTTCCGCGCCCGGCTGGATCGCGGGGAAGCTGCGCTTATTCCGTACGTGTGCGCGGGATTCCCGAGCCGGGACGGGAGCCTCGCCCTCCTCTTCGAGGCTGCCCGCGCTGGCGCCGACGTGATCGAGCTCGGGATCCCCTTCTCCGATCCGCTCGCCGACGGCCCGACGATCCAGCGGGCAAGCTTCGATGCGCTGGAAGAGGGGATGACCGTCCGTGGCACCCTCGAGATCCTCGGCGAATTCAGGGCCGGGAGTTGTGTGCCCGTCGTACTCTTCACCTACCTGAATCCCGTCCACCGCTACGGAGTGGATGCGTTCGCACGGGCGGCGCGGGAGGCGGGCGCGGAAGGGCTCCTCCTCACGGACCTCCCGGCGGGAGCGGATCCGGGGCTCGAGTCGCGTCTCCGGCCGGAGGTGGGAGGGATGGATCTGATCCGGCTACTCGCCCCGACGACGACGCCGGCCAGGGCGGCCAAGGTGGCGGGCGAGGGCTCGGGCTTTCTCTACTACATTTCACGAACGGGAGTCACGGGGGCGCGCGAGGAGTTGAGGAGCGGTCTCGAACGCGAGGTCTCCGAGCTCCGGAAGGTCACGGATCTCCCTGTCGCGGTCGGTTTCGGGATCTCGACCCGCGAGCAGGCGGCGACGGTAGCCGGGATCGCGGACGGGGTCGTGGTCGGAAGCGCCCTCATCGAGGTGACCCGGCGGGGTGGGGTAGGGGCGGCGGGGCGTTTCCTCGGATCCCTGCGGGGTGCGATGGACGGAGCGGCCAGCTGACGAGCCGTTCCGGGAGGAAGCACGAGCATCGGCTCCCGGTCGGGTGCACCCTCAGAGCGGACGCGGGAGCCGCTCCACGATCGTCGGGTCCGGGGTCACGAAGACGGTCTGTAGCCGCCCCGGCACCACGCTCCCTGGGGCAGCGCCGCGAGGCTTCCTGACGTACTTCCTGCGTGTCCAGGCGACGGCGACCCGCCCCGAGTGCCGGGCGGAGGAGTGGAGGGCGGCGAGCGTGGCCGCCTCGGCTAGGTCGCGGCGGGGCGGCCTTCCGTCGCCGCGCCAGCGGAGGATCACGTGGGCGCCCGAACTCTGCTGCGCGTGCATCCAGATGTCGTCGGGACGCGAGTGGCGGAAGGTGAGATCGTCGTTTTCCCGGGCGCCTCGGCCTACCCGGATCTCAAGGCCGCCCGAACTCACGAATCTCCGGTAGGGAAGGGCGCGCTCTCCCCGCGCCCGCGCGGGCTTCCCCTTCCCGCCGCCGCCGGGCACGGCCGGGAAGAGCGCGGGGTCGACCTCCCCCCTCCGGAGACCGTCCACCAAGCGCTTCCACCGCTCGACTTCACGCTGGGCCTCGCGTATTAGGCCGGGGAGGGCCGCTCTGGCGCGCTCGGCCTTCGCAGCCGCCCGGAAGAACCGGTTCGCGTTCTCCCTCGGGGAGAGCGCCGGATCCAGATCGATCTCGACGCGGTTGCCCTCGAAGTCGGTCGTCGTGACTCGTTCGGATCGCCCCGGCATCTCTGAGAGGCGGGCCAGAAGGAGGCTTCCCAAGGCGCGAGCGGCAGCGGGATCGGGTGCTGCCTCGACCTGCCGCGTCAGCTTCTCCACCTTGCGCCGGGCCCCCTTGAGCTTACCCCGGGCCTGCTCGAGGAGCCCGGCGGGGAGGGTGAGCGCTTCGATCGGTTCGGCCTCTCCGTTCGATTCACGGGCAACCTGTATCGCCTCGAGGAGCGTTGTCCTCGCCTCCACAGGGGTCTCGCTCCCCTCAGCCGCCGCGCCGCCGTGCCTCGCCCCGGGCCGTGCCTCTTCGGGGGCGAGTGCCACCGGATACGGGAAGCGCACCTCAGCGTTCCCCACAAGGAACGCGCCCCACGAGCCGGGCTCGATCATCTCCTGCCAACGCTCCCACCCACGCGAGCCGACCAGCGCATCGACGTTCATGGGAGAGCTCCAGGCGACCCTCCGAAGGATCGCCTCACGCGGGCTCGGCTCCTCTCCGGCGCCCGCCTCGGTCAACGCCCTCCACTCTCCCGCGCTCAACTGTCCGTTTGCTCCGGCTCGCTCGGGCCGGGCCGGAGGACGGTAGGCGGCCCCCACGGTCAGGGGCCGGCCCGGGCTCTCCCGAGGAACTAGGACGTGGCGAATTGTTCGGGTGGCCGTCTCCACGACGAGCGCATTCTGTCGGTTGCGAATGAGCTCGAGGATGACCTCCAGAGGCCTCCGCCCGCTGCGTCCCTGGGAGAGGCCGAGGGTCAGGATGCTCTCGTCGACCGGCGCCCGCACGAACAAGACGGTATACGGGCAGGGCTTTGCCTCGGGTGGCGGCTCCCACCGCTGGAGGAGGGAGATCCAGCCTTGCCCGGGCGCCAGCTCGGCGGCGAGCGTATGGCCACGCAGGTAGATGAGGAGGCGGCGCCCGGCACGGTCGACAAGGAGGGAGCGGACGCGAGCTCCCCGGAGGCTCGCATCGAGTTCGCGAGCCACGGCGGAGGCGAGGAGCGGATCCCACTGCATGGACATGCCCGGGAAGGTAACGGGCGGCCGCGTCGCCGTCCGCCCGGGCGGGCGCCGTGGAACGGCTCTTGCCCAAGGGGGGTCTCTATACGCCGTTCTAAACGGCCCCGCCCGGGTCTCTTCGGATCCCAGCCTCCACTCGGCCTCCCATTGGCGCTCCTCGCCGTGCCCCGAAATCGCCGCCCTCAAGGAAGACCATGACGGTTCAGGACTTTATTGATATGAAGTTGCGCGGGGAGCCGATCACCGTCCTCACCTGCTACGACTACCTCTTCGCGAGGATCCTGGAGGAGGAGGGGGTCGACATGATCCTGGTCGGCGACTCGCTGGGCCAGGTTGTGTTGGGTTACGAGTCGACGCTTCCCGTCACCCTGGACGATATGATCTCGCATACGCGGGCCGTTCGGCGGGGTGCCCCGAGAACGTTCACGGTCGTCGATCTCCCCTTCATGACGTATCAGGCGTCGGTCTCGGAGGCCTTCCAGAGCGCCGGACGGGTCATGAAGGAAACGGGCGCGCAGGCGGTGAAGCTCGAGGGAGGGGACGAGGAGACGTGCGAGACGATCCGGCGGCTGGTTCGGGCCGGGATCCCGGTCATGGGTCACGTGGGGTTCATTCCCCAGTCCGTGCACAGGATCGGAGGATCGCGTGTCCAGGGGCGGGGTCCGGGGGATGCGGAGCGACTCCTCGAAGAGGCGAGGGCGCTCGAGGCGGCCGGGTGCTTCTCCGTCGTTCTCGAGCTCGTGGTGGGGACGGTTGCTCGAAGGATCTCTGAGGAGCTCACCATCCCGACGATCGGGATCGGTGCCGGCGTTCACTGCGACGGTCAGGTCCTGGTGCTCCCGGATGCGCTCGGGCTGAACCCCGATTTCCGTCCGCGCTTCCTCAAGCGCTTCGCTGAGCTCGCACACGCCAGCCGCCGGGGCGCCCGCGGATACATTCGCGAGGTCCGGAACCGGACGTACCCGGGGCCCGAACACACCTTTGGCGAGGAAGTGTGAAGGCCGCGACTTCTTCCCTCCCCGTCGTGCGCACGCGCGAGGCGCTCGGGATGGAGCTCGATATCCTCAGGCGCTCCGGCACGACGCTCAGCCTCGTACCGACGATGGGCTCCCTCCACCCCGGTCACTTCTCCCTCATCGAACGGGCGTGCGGGGTCGCCGATGCGACCGTCGTCTCGGTCTTCGTGAACCGGCTCCAGTTTGGCGATGCGGAGGACTTCGACGTGTATCCGCGCAACCTCGCACGCGACGTGGAGCTCGCCGCCGCCCACGGTGCGGGGCTCGTCTTCGCACCGGGGGAGGAGGATATGTATCCCGCCGGAGAGCCCCGCATTCACGTCGAGCCGGGCCCGATGGGCGAACGGCTCTGCGGGCGCCATCGGCCGGGTCACTTCCGCGGGGCCCTGACAGTTGTGGCGAAGCTCTTCGGACTCGTCCGACCGGACGTGGCCGTCTTCGGCCGAAAGGACTTTCAGCAGTGTGTGCTCGTGCGTCAGATGATCCGTGACCTGGAGCTCGGGGTCCGCCTGGAGGTTGCGCCGACCGTCCGGGATCCGGACGGCCTCGCGCTGAGCTCGAGGAATGGGCACCTGCGGCCGGAGGAGCGACGGGCTGCGGCCGGCCTATCCCGGGCCCTCTTTGCCGCGCAGGATGGCTTCGAGAGGGGAGAGCCTGACGCCGTGGCACTCTGCCGGATCGTTGATTCCGTTATCACGGAGTACGGGAACCTGCGCCTTCAATATGCCGAGTGCGTGGACCCGGCGACGCTGGCGCCCGTGGCCCGGTGCGACGCGGGGACGGTGCTCGCGGTCGCCGCGTTCTGCGGCGAGGCCCGGCTGATAGACAACGTGGTCCTCGGGGCCTCCGCACCGGACCCGCACGTGGGCCGTGATCTGGCGCGGTTGGGCGGTTGAAGCTCCACCCCATCCTCTCCGTCGCGGCGCGAGGGCGGATCCCCGCCTGGGCTCGAGCGGGCCCGGCCCGGCGCGCGCACATGGAGCGCGTGGCTCGGCTCCTTGGGGAGTGGGCGGCGGCGAGGGGCCTCGGCGAGGGGGAGAGCGAGCGCTGGAGGGCTGCGGGATGGCTGCACGATGTCCTCAGGGAGGCGGATCCGCGTGAGCTTCGGGAGCTCCTTCCCGCGAAGTTGGCGAACCTCCCGGCGCGAGTACTCCACGGCCCGGCCGCCGCCGTCCGCCTCCGGGCGGAGGGGGTCGATGACGAACCCTTCCTTCTCGCCGTCGCATTTCATACCATCGGACATCCGGAACTCGATACCTTGGGGCGAGCCGTCTACGCGGCCGACTTCCTGGAGCCGGGCCGGAGGGAACGCATGGAGTGGCGGGAAGCACTCAGGGCGAGGATGTTGGTCGAGCCCGATGTCGTCGTTCTAGAGGTCGCCAGGGTCCGCATCGGCCAGCTCCTCGAGGTGGCTGCGCCGATGCGCCGGGAGACGTGTGACTTCTGGAACACGTTGACCCGAGATGGTTAGGCGGAGGAGGGACGAGCCGCGCTGGCCGTTCCTCCTCTTGTCTTGCGTTCTCCTCGTGGGTATCGGGGTGGTGGCGGTCGTCACGGGCTCCTTCGGTGCGGGCGAGGAGGCGCCCGTCGGTGAGGCGGCGTCCGCGGTTGGGTCGGCCGATGGCGTGCCTGTGGAGGATTCGCTGGCCGAAGACGTTCCGGTCGATGAGGCGCTGGCGGGGGGCTCTCCCGCTGGGCCGGAGTCCGAACTCCGGGTCCCGACGCCGAACAACCGGGTTCGCGTTGAGGTATTGAATGGAGGAGGTGTTGCCGGGGTGGCGGGCACGGCCACGGATATCCTCCGCCGTCGGGGGTTTGACGTCGTCTACTTCGGCAACGAGTTATCTTTCGGACGGGACAGCTCCCTCGTCCTGGACCGGACCCGGATGGAGGGCGCCATGGAGGCGGTCAGCGAGGGTCTCGGGATCGCTGCCTCCCGCGCCGAGTCGGATTCCACGCGACTCGTGGATATCACGGTCTTTCTCGGCACTGACTGGCAACCGCCATTGCCTCTGCCGGGTCGTTCGGATATCGCGGGGCCCGAGGCGTCTGGTGAGGGCGAGGACGGGAGTCTCGTCGGGCGCCCGTGGTCGTGGCGGAATCTCTTGAGATTCATAGAAGGAGTTCTATAGAAGTGGCATCGAGCGAGAGAGAGGGATCTGCGGCCGATCGCCGAGGGGCGCGTCGGGAGGCCCGAGGGGCCGAGGTCGAGCGGCGCGGGGCACGCGGCGAGCTCTGGGAGTGGGGAAAGACCCTGGTGCTCACCGTTGTCTTCCTCGTGATCATCCGGACCTTCCTGGTTCAGACGTTCGTGATTACCTCCGGTTCGATGGAGGAGACGCTCCTCGTCGGGGACTTTCTCATGGTCAACCGGCTCGGACTCGGGACTCGGATTCCGGGCACGCAGGTACTCACCCCCGGATACTCCGAGCCGCAGCGCGGAGACGTCCTCGTCTTCGACCCGGCGCACGAAGAGGGGATCAAGCTCGTGAAGCGGCTCGTCGGGATGCCGGGTGACACCCTCGGCATGAGAGACAAGGTTCTCTACATCAACGGGGTGCGCCAGGGAGAGCCCTACGCGCTGTGGGGCGATCCGAACGGAGACGACGAGCACCCTTGGATGGAGTGGCAGGTCGAGCACCTCCCGGACGACGTCGACGCCAAGACCTACATCCCGACTCGCGACAACTGGGGCCCCCTCGTGGTCCCCGAGGAGCGTTACTTCATGCTCGGCGACAACCGGGACTTCTCCTTGGACTCACGCTACTGGGGGGTGATCGAGCGCTGGCGGATCGAGGGGAGGGCGATGTTCTTCTACTTCTCCTACAATCGGGACTCGCTGGCCCCGTTCGCCTTCGTCCGCGAGGTTCGCCTGGACCGGGTGGGGAAGCGGATCCGCTGAGGCGGGCCCGGAACGCTTAGCCTCCGCGCTCCGGCGCGGACGTCCCCACTCCCCGGACTTCGGATCCGGCGAGCGCCTTCGCCCGGAGTTGACCGCACGCGGCGTCGATGTCTCGGCCGCGCGGCCTCCGAACCGCCGCCGCGATCCCTGCGGCCTCGAGGGAGGAACGGAACCGCTCGATCGTCGAGGGCCTCGAGGGAACCCAATCCCGATACGGGATCGGATTGAAGGGGATCAGGTTCACAAAGGCGCCCACTGCGTGGGCCAGCCTGGCGAGTTCGGGGACGAGCGATTCGTCATCGTTGATCCCCCGAATCATCGTGTACTCGAAGGTCACCCGCCGTCTCTTCCTCTCCCGGAACTCCCGAAGCGCCGCGATGACCTCAGGGAGCGGATGACGCTTCTCGAGCGGGATCAGCCTCTCCCGGAGCTCAGAGACCGGTGCGTGGAGAGAGAGAGCGAGACCGAATTGTTCAGGTCTCTCCGAGAGCTCCCTGATACCGTGCACGAGGCCGACGGTAGAGATCGTGATCCGTCTCGCCCCCAGGCCGAAGCCCTCGTTCAGTACCGTGAGAGAGGTGTGCAGCGCCGGCCGATTCGCGAGGGGTTCTCCCATCCCCATGAAGACTACGTGCGTGATCGGGCCGTAGCCCTGCTCAAGGGCCCACCCGCGTGCGCCCCGGAACTGCGCCGCAATCTCTCCGGCGCTGAGTTGCCGGGAAAACCCCGCCCAACCCGTCGCGCAGAATGTGCAGCCGAGCGCGCACCCCGCTTGCGACGACACGCACAGCGTCAGGCGCCGCCGCTCCGGGATCAGGACCGACTCCACGAGTTCGCCGTCGCCCAGCACCCAGAGGTGCTTCGCGGTGCCGTCCGTCGATCGGGACACGGACCTGGCTTCGAGCGCCGTGAGCCGGAAGGCCCGTGCCAGCTCGGCCCGCACGGCGCTCGGAAGGTTGCTCATGCGATCGAACGACGCGTTCTCCGTCCCGTAGATCCAACGCCGGACCTGTTCTGTTCGATAGGCCGGCTCGCCTCGGTTCGCGAGGTGTCGGGCGAGTTCCGACTCGACCTCAAGCGGGGGGAGGCCGAGGAGGTCCACGCGGTCGTCCGGGGATCGGCCACGACGTGGGGGCACGGGCGGGCTGCGCGTCGAGCTCTGCCCCTGCGCGGGTGGCTCCCTAGCTTCATCAGCGGCGTTCGTCGACGCCAGCACTCTGGCGGACGGGAGGTCCGTGACCGCCGCGGCCTCGGGGCAGCGAACGTCGCCTGTGCGAACGTCCTGCGTGCCGACTCTCGGCAAGGAGTACGATGTCATGCGTGGGATTGTATACGCAGGCGGCCCGGATCAGCTACGTTGCCACGATAGCCGTCGGGACTCGTATAGACGAATGACGGCTTGAAGTCGGGCAGGCGGCGGATCCGTATCTCGATGCCATTCGCCCTCTTGGCCTTCCGATCCTCGCGCCGCGCGGTGACCCCACCCCGATGACCGCTGCCGCAAGAAATCGAACGCCAATTCCGGTCGGCCGCGGTGTTCCGACTCGTTCCCGGGGAGCGTCCAATTTCCTTGAGCCCGGATATTCCCGTGCTTACCTTTGCCCCCGTCTTCCCCCGGTGGCGTCGGGGATCGCCCCGCCTCCCCGAGGGGACCTGTTCCATGCCGAGGGCGGCGTGTGCGCGCGGGTGAAGGAGCTCCGGCAGGTGAAGGGTCGGTGAAGCGCACGGCCGTCGCCTGGGGGCCGGCCGTTCTCTGGGCGGCTTGCCTCTTTCTCCTGAGTGAGATTCGGGCGATCCCACCCGATCTCGCGCCGCTCCTCATGATACCCGACAAGCTTGCCCACGTCGCCCTGTATCTCGTCTTCGGCGGGCTGATCGCGCGGGCCCGGTCGCTCAGGGGAGCCGGGGTCCCGCAAGGGGTTCTCATCGTCGCCGGCGCCTTGTACGCGGGCTTCGACGAGTGGCACCAGAGCCTTGTGCCGGGTAGGAATCCGGAGCTGGAAGACTGGTTGGCGGATGTGGCGGGTCTTGCAGCCGGCTACTTTGCGGTCGGGTTCGCCCGAAGGCGAAGCTCTCTCGAACTGAACGACATGGGTCAGGAATGAATGATATCGCGGGCAGGGGTGCGGGGAATCCGGAGCGCGCCAGCGCAGGCGACGATGGGGCCACGGGTCTACGGACCCGGATGGTCGGCCGCCTCGACCGGAACGACGCCGACACCCGGGCAACGCTCGTCGGGTGGGTGCACCGACGGCGAGATCTAGGGGGCCTCGTCTTCCTCGACTTGCGCGACAGGAGCGGGCTTCTCCAGGTATCGCTCGGCCCGGAGTGGACCGAGGGAGAGAGCCTTGCCAGGGCACACAAGCTCGGGAGCGAGGACGTCATTTCCGTGACAGGCGAGGTGGCGCTCCGGCCCCAGGCCTCAAGGAATCCGGAGATCGCAACGGGGGACATCGAGGTGCGTGCTGTCGGGCTCGAGGTGCTGAACAAGGCCGCGACGCCGCAGATCCCCGTCTACCGTGCGCCTTCGGACGAGCTTCCCCACGAAGAGCTCCGCCTCAGGCATCGGCATCTGGACCTGAGGCGCGAAGAATTGCAGCGGAACCTGGCGCTCCGCCACAGCCTCATCCTCGCGGCACGCAACTACTTCGACTCGCTCGGATTCCTCGAGATCGAGACCCCGATCCTGACGAAGACCACCCCCGAAGGGGCCCGCGACTACCTCGTTCCGAGCAGGGTCCACCCAGGCGAGTTCTACGCGCTCCCGCAGAGTCCGCAGATCTACAAGCAACTCCTCATGACGGCGGGATACGATCGGTACTTTCAGATCGCCCGCTGCTTCCGGGACGAGGACCTCCGGGCGGACCGGCAGCCGGAGTTCACGCAGATCGACGTGGAGGCCTCCTTCGTGAAGCCCGAGGACATCATCGGGTGGATCGAGGGCTTGATGGTGGTGCTGAGCGAGGTGGCCGGAATTCAGGCCGAGAGGCCCTTCGAGAGGCTCAGCTACTCTGAAGCAATGGACCGTTTCGGGTCGGATCGCCCGGATCTCCGGTGGAGCCTTGAAATCTCGGAGTGGACGGACGAGCTCGGCGAGCTCGTCTCCCCGATCCTCCGCGGCGCGGTCGAGGCTGGCGGGCGGATCCGCGGGTTCCGGGTCCCGGGGGGCGCCCGCCTCTCGAGGAGGGAGATTGAGGCGCTTGAGGCCGCGGCAAGGGGCGCGGGGGCTCCCGGGCTTCTCTGGGCGAAGCGGGGCGAGGAGGGCGGGAGCGGGCCTCTGTCCCGGTGGCTGCGGGAGGAGGAATGGGGCGCGCTCGGCGCGAGCCCGGGTGATCTCCTCCTGGTTGCAGCCGGCCCGGATACGGTGACCTCGCCCTCGCTCTCGGCGCTCCGATCCGAGATCATTCGCGCGATGGCCCTCCCACCCGAGCGCGA
This sequence comes from Longimicrobiales bacterium, assembly GCA_965206975.1. Lineage (GTDB taxonomy): Bacteria > Gemmatimonadota > Gemmatimonadetes > Longimicrobiales > Gaopeijiaceae > JAAXGI01. The sequence continues at coordinate 2,391,561 of OZ242253.1, forward strand.
GGACGCCTGGCTCTGGGTCCTCGACTTTCCCCTCTTCGAGGAGAGCGACGGGGCACTCTCTCCCGGGCACCATCCCTTCGTCCTGCCGCACCCGGACGATATCGGAAGGCTCGCGGGCGCTCCTCTCGCGGTGCGAGGCCTGGCCTACGATCTGGTGTATAACGGATCGGAGTTCGGTTCGGGGAGCATCCGGATCCATGAGCCGGAGCTTCAGCGGCGGGTGCTTCGGGTGCTCGGGATGACGGAGGAAGAGATCGATCGCAAGTTCGCGTTTCTCCTTGAGGCGCTCGGGTCCGGCGCTCCGCCGCACGGAGGTATCGGGCTTGGGCTCGACCGGATCGTGATGGACTTCATCGGGGCCCGGAGCCTCAGGGACGTGATCGCCTTCCCGAAGACGACGGCGGCCCGGGCGCTCTTCGAGGGCGCCCCGACGCCCGTATCCGGCGGGGAGCTGAAGGAGCTGGGGCTGACGATACGGGCGGCCGAGCGCCGCGGCTCGGGTTGAGCGGCAGACACGCATGGAGAGTGTAGGGAGCACGGTCGTCGAGCACCGTCTCGACGCGGCGGGGGCCGACTTCCTCCTCCTCGCTGGGGTGGGCGACGCGAACCTCCAGGCGGCGGCGCTCCGCTTCGGTATCCGCCTCGTTCTCAGGGGGGACTACATGATCCTCTCCGGGGAGCTCGATGCCGTCGAGCGCGCCGTGCCGGTCCTTCAGCACATGATCGAGCTGGCCCGTCTCAGGGCGCCCTTCGATGCGCGGGACATTGGGCGGTTCGCGGACGAGTTCGAGAGCCGCGACGAGCCCCCCCGGCTCCCCACAGAGACCCGTGTCCGGATCGCGCTCCCCGGGGGCCGACGCGTCATCGCGCCCAAGTCGGGTGGACAGGCGGCGTACCTGGAGGCGATTCAAGACTGGGATATCGTGATCTCGATCGGGCCGGCCGGTACGGGGAAGACTTACCTTGCAGTGGCGACGGCGGTCGATGCCCTGTACCGGAAGCGGGTCAAGCGGATCGTCCTGGCGCGGCCGGCGGTTGAGGCGGGCGAGAACCTCGGCTTCCTTCCGGGGGACCTGCAGGAGAAGGTGGACCCCTATCTCCGCCCCCTGTACGACGCCTTGGAGGACATGATGCCCTCCTACCGGGTACAACGAGCGATCGAGGAGCGCACGATCGAGATCGCTCCCCTCGCGTACATGAGAGGGCGGACCCTCGCCGACGCATTCATCATCCTCGACGAGGCGCAGAACGCCACCACGGCCCAGATGAAGATGTTCCTGACCCGGGTTGGGCTGAACTCGAAGGTCGTCATCACGGGAGACACGACCCAGGTCGACCTCCCCCAACGGGACAACTCGGGGCTTCTCGAGGTCGAGCGCATCCTGAAGGGGGTCGATGGGATCTCGTTCGTCTACCTGGACGGCCGCGACGTGATTCGCCACCGCTTGGTCAAGGACATCATCCGGGCGTACGCGGAGGCGGACGAACGGCTCCAGGAAACGTCGGACGAAGGGGAGGAGACGACGTGACCCGGACCCCATCCCCGCCCGGGAACGGCAGCGACTCGGCGGCTTCCGCCATACCCCCACCGGCGCCTTCCGGGGCCGGCTGGCCGGAGAGGTTGGCCCGTCACGGGGTCCAGCTCCTCCTCTTCCTCCTGGTGGCACTCGCGGTCACACTCTTCTTCCCTCCCTGGACCGGGTTTCGGGTCTCTACGTACGAAGCCGGGATGGTGTCGGAGGAGGATGTGATCGCCTCGCTCTCCTTCGGTGTGCCGAAGTCGCTCGATGAGTTGCAGTTCGAGCGGTCGTCCGCGGCGCTGACGGTCCCCCCGACCTTCGAACTCCATCCGGAGGCGGCCGACTCGATGGCTGCCTCCCTCGTTCAGTTCTTCGAGGCCGTCGAGGCAGTCGAGGGCGAGGACGACCCGGCCCTCGCACTCGATGAACTCCTCCTCGAGGTCGGGCTCGCCCTCTCGGAGGACCAGACGGAGATCGTCCGGGACCCCGAGGTGCAGGCGCTCCTCGCCGAGACGGGCGCGCGCGCCGTCGAGGACCTCATGCCCGAGGGTGTCCTCGATGACGCGGCCAGGCTCGATCCCTCCTCCACCGGCCGGGTCCTGGTGGTGAGCCCGGAGGGGGGAGAGCGCTACATCACGCAGGACTCCGTCCTCAATTCGAGCGCCTTCTACGAGCGCGCGGCCCAGCTCCTTCCGGAAGAGACGGGCTCGGAGGTCAACGAACTCCTCCGCCTGTCGCTCATCCGCTTCATGGATCCGACGCTCCGCTACGATCCAGCCTCCACGCAGGAGGACCGGGACGCGGCACGCCGCGCCGTCCCCGTGCTTAGTGCCAGCGTGCTGGAAGGCGAGGCTGTAGTCCGCGCCAACCAGCAGCTGGGCGAGCCGGAGATCGAACGCTTGCGGGCGTACGAGGAGGCCCTCAGGACCGAGGGCCAGCTGGAGGACTCGGAGTTGCAGCTCCGGGGGTTCCTCGCCTCGATGGCGATGTATCTCCTCGTCCTCGCGATCTTCGGAATCCTGCTCTACTTCTACCGGCCGGACGTGTACTGGCGGCACCGCTGGCTCGTGCTTCTGGGGATCCTCGTCCTCTTCTTCACCGGGATCAGCGGACTCGTGGCCCGCTACGAGCTTCCGGCCGAACTCCTCCCGATTGCCTTCGTCTCCCTCGCAGTGGCCGTTCTGTGGGATGGCCGGCTCGCCCTCGGGCTGGCCGCGACGATGGCGGCGATCATCGGGATGCAGGAGCCCTTCGAGGGCGCTCAGGCATGGCTCCCCGTCTGGGTCGCGGGTTCCGCCGCGGCGCTCTTCGTCCGCGCGGTCCGGCGCCGGGCCCAGACCTGGGTCTTCATCGCCATCATCTTCTTCGCATACGCGGGGACGATCGTCGCCCTCGGGGTCCTGGCGAGCCGAAGCGCCGAGGGGATCATGTACTCGCTCGGATACGCCGGGATCAACTCGGTGGTAAGCGCAATCCTGGCGATGGGGTTCCTCCCGGTCTTCGAGTGGTTCACGGGAATCACGACGGACCAGACACTCCTCGAGTGGGCTGACCCGAACCGGCCGCTCCTCAAGCGCCTGTCGATGGAGGCGCCCGGTACGTATGCGCACTCGATCAACGTCGCCAACCTGGCCGAGGCTGCCGCTAACGCGATCGGCGCAAACGGGCTTCTCTGCCGCGTCGGGGTCTACTATCACGATGTCGGAAAGGTGCTCAAGCCGCAGTACTTCATCGAGAACCAGCCCGGGGGGAGGAATCCGCACGACAAGCTGAAGCCGGCAATGTCGGCGGCGATCGTGCGGGCGCACGTTACGGAAGGAACGCGGCTGGCGAAGGAGGCCGGGCTACCCGGCGTCCTGATCAACTTCATCACGGAACATCACGGGACGCAGGAGATCTCCTTCTTCTACGAAGAGGTGAGGCACGACGTCGAGGAGGGGGACGCGGACGTGGATCCGGCGGAGTTCCGCTACCCGGGGCCGAGGCCTCGAAGCAAGGAGACGGCGATCGTCATGTTCGCGGACTCGATCGAGTCCGCGACGCGCACGCTCAAGGATCCGACGCCGGACCGGATCCGGGATCTGATCGACACGATCGTCGACACGAAGCTCGAGCACGGCCAGCTCGATGAGGCGCCCGTCACGCTTCGCGAACTCGGGGTGATCAGGGATCAGTTCCAGAAAGTCCTCGTAGGGATGTACCACCGCCGAATCGAGTATCCCGCCACGAGGCATCTCACTGACGCAGGCGTGCCCGAGGCTTCCGACAAGTCCGGGGCAGCGTCCGAGGAGGGTGCCGGCGCCCTGCACCCGACGGTGGATGCGGGGGATTCGTCTTCCGCCCAGAGCGACGCTTCCGGTGCCGGCGACGGGACCTGAGCGTGGTGCCTCGATGGCCGCGAGCGTATACCTGAGCGCGTCTGCCGAGTGCGGGTTGCCAGAGGAATTTCTGGTGCGGGCCGCCATGGCGGTACTCGAAGCGGAAGGGGTGGAGGACGGGGAGCTCTCCCTGACCTTCCTCCCGGATGGGCCGATGCGGGCGCTCAACCTCCGTTGGCGGGGTCACGACTGGGTTCCCGATGTCCTGTCGTTCGGTCTTCATCAGCCGGGGGAGGCGGTCGTGGGAGACATCTACATCGGCGTGTCGCAGGCGGGCCGCCAGGCAGAGGAGCACGGGGTGGCGACCGAAGAGGAGCTCCTCCGCCTGGTCGTCCACGGCACACTTCACGTCTTGGGATATGACCACCCTGAGGCGGCGGAGGAGCACGAAGAGAGTGATCTCTTCCGGAAGCAGGAGGCGCTCGTTCGGCTGGTCCTCGAGCGGTCCGCGGACGTATGGACGTGAGCCGGGAGGCCACGAGCAGGGGGTGTGAGCGCCGCCCGCTTCGGCAGTCTGGCGGGCTTGGCGAGGAGGCGAGGCCTTCCGGCTCGAGGAGCGCGAGCGGGTGAGGAGAACTAGACGACCGGAGATCAGGAGATCATATGAAAAACCCGCCCAGTGGTTGGCCGAGGATCGCGCCCGCCGTCTTCTATCAGGACGCGGCGGCGTCGATTGAGTGGCTCGTCCACGCCTTCGGATTTGCGGTGCGGGTGAAGGTCGAGGACGATCAGGGACGGATCGTCCACTCGCAGCTGGTCATGGACGGCGGTCTCGTGATGGTCAGCCAGGCGGGACTCTCCCCGGAGCGGACATACCTCATGTCGCCACAGGCCGCCGGCGGTGCAAATACCCAGGCGCTCTTCGTGTACGTCGACGATGCCGACGCCCACTGCGAGAAGGCGCGTGCCGCTGGCGCTGTTGTCGTCGCCGAACCGGAGACCCAGGACTACGGCGACGGCTACTGGGCGGACCGCACCTACCAGGCCCGGGATCCCGAGGGGCACAACTGGTGGTTCGCCGAGCGCGTGAGCGCGTAACCGGAGGCCTACCCGGGATCTCCCGTGTTCCGGGCCCGTGACAGGGCCGCGCCGGCCGGCGCCGAGGAGCGTGTGAGGGGGTGGTCGCGCCGCGGGGAAGCCGGTATCCTCAGGGCGGCTCGCTCGACTCCACCCAGACTCTGGGGTTGATCCTCGATGAGTCCGTTTCTCTTCATGGACCGCGACCGCAGGGCGGACAGCTACCCGTGGTTCGAATGGAAGGTGCGTCTCTTCCTCCTCGGTGCGACGGTCGCGGTGGTGGGGATTGCGCTCAAGCTCGAGTGGTTGACGTCGATCTCCATCCTCATTCTCGCCGCTGCCTTTCTCATGCGATTCTTGCCCGGAGGGAAGGGGGAGAGCACGGAGCGACCCGGCCCCGCGCCCGACGAGAGCGGCTAGGAGGCGGGAGATCCGGCGCGACGACGCCCGCGACCAGACGGAAGCCCGTGGCCAGACTCTCGACTGAGGAGCTGATCCTCGCCCTCTCGGCTCCCGCCGCCTATCCCGAGGTGCCGGGGGGAGAGATCGAGTGCCTCCAGACGCACATCTCCGCCGTCTTCCGCCTGCGCGACACGGTCTACAAGATCAAGAAGCCGAAGGAGCTCTTGTTCCTGGACTTCACCTCGCTCGACAAGCGCCGGCACTTCTGTCACGAGGAGGTCAGGCTGAACCGGCGGCTTGCCCCCGGCGTGTACGAGGGCGTGGTCCCGATCCGATGGAATGACGGGTGCGTCCAGGTAGGCGGTGAGCCGCTGGATTCACCGGCCGAGGAGCCCGCGGGGCAGGTGGTGGAGTACGCAGTCCGCATGGCTCGGCTCCCCGATGAGAGGATGCTCGGGAGGCTCCTCGGGGCGGGTCGAATCGGAAACCGTGAGATGGAGCGCCTCGGGCGCCTGATGGCAGAGTTCCACGCCGCAGCGGATCGGCGTCCCGAGATCTCGGCCGTCGCGAGCTGGGATACGACCCGGCGCAACTGTCTCGAGAACTTCGAGCAGATCGAACCGTTCGTGGGGGAGACGATTCGCGCGCCCGTCGTCGAGAGGCTCCGGGCACTGACGGTTCGAGAGCTCGAACTCCGGCGTGCCCTGATAGAGCGTCGAATCGAGGAGAACTGGCCGTGCGAGATCCACGGGGATCTTCGGCTGGAGCACATCTACCTGCTCCTCCCCGGAGCAGCTGACGGTCCCGTGGCGGGCCGGTCGCGGGATCCATCGGGTGTCGAGCCCGAGATCGTGGTGATCGACTGCATCGAATTCAATGAACGTTTCCGGTGGGCCGACCCGGTCGCCGACATCGCGTTTCTGGTGATGGAGCTCGAGTTCTCGGACCGGTTCGATCTCGCGGCGGATCTTGCCGATGCATACTTCAATGCGGCGGCGGATCCCGAGGGTGCTCAGCTCCTCCCCCTCTACGCGACGTACAGGGACACGGTTCGGGGGAAGGTGGGGAGCCTGCAGTCCGGTGATGAGCTGGTGTCGGTGACGGCAAGAACCGCTGCCGCCAACCAGGCCCGGCGCCACTTGTTCTGCGCATTGAGCCGCCTCTCCCCGCCTCCCGAGCGGCCTGCTCTCGTCGTGGTGCAGGGGCTTCCCGGGGTCGGGAAGAGCACGATCTCCCGGGCGCTCGAGGAGGCGCTCGGATTTCAGTGGATCGATACGGATCGCGTGCGAAAGGAGCTGGCGGGCGCCACTCCCGGTTCCGGCTCGGGGGGAGGAGGCTCGGGAGCGGAGTACCTCGGAGGGATCTACTCCCCGGAGTGGACCGAGAGGACGTACGCCGAGTGTCGAAGGCGGGCCAAGGAGCGCCTCCTCGACGGAGGACGGGTCGTCGTCGAGGGGTCCTTTCGACGCGACGCCCACCGGAAGGCTCTGGCCGAAGTTGCGGCAACCCTCGGAGTCCGGCTGCTCATCCTGGACTGTGTGACGGCCTCCGAGGACGTGCGCCACCGGCTCGCCGAGCGCTCTCCCGGTTCCTCGGACGCGGACTGGGTTGTCCATCAGCGCATGGCCGTCGACTGGGAGCCGGCTACGGAGGCCACGCTTCCCTTCGTGCGGAAGTTGTCCGTGGCGGGCTCGCGCGAGGAGGCGCTGGAGAGGGTCCGGGAGGAGCTGACGAAGGCGGGACTGGCCTGACGGGAGGCGCCTCCGGTGGCTCGACGTCGCCGGATGGAACGCTTCGCGGGATTTTCAGGTATCTTCGCATGGAAAACGAATGCGTCCGTGCCCGTGCGCCGTCACCTTCGGCGTCGGAGCACATTTTGCACATTTGAGCTCTCTCTCGACCGAGAGAGTTCGGGGTGTCTTCAGGAACCGGAGCGAGGTTCTCCCACGCCTCCGGGACGGTCAGGCGCGTGATCTCCCACGTTCGGGTCGGGTCACGGGTGTGATGTCCCGGTGGGGGTGTCTTGAGAATCCAATAGAATTCCGGTGCCTGGGATCCCCGGGGAGCCCACAGGCACTTGAAGAGAGAAATACTGATCAGCGCGACCCCGCAGGAGTCCCGGGTCGCCCTGCTGGAGGACGGCCGGCTGGTCGAACTCATGTTCGACCGTCCGGATCAAGGTCGACTCGTCGGCGACATCCATCTGGGCCGAGTCGAGGCGGTTCTGCCCGGGATTCAGGCGGCCTTCGTCGACATCGGCACCGAGAAGGCGGGCTTCCTCCACGTCTCGGATCTCGTCTCGGCCGATGACCCGGCCGACGAGGACGGGGACGCCGAGGACGGGGGCGGGAGGAGCTCTTCTCGGAATGGGGGCCGCGGCCGCGGTGCCAAGTACCCGCCGCTTCAGACGCAGGTCGCGAAGGGCCAGACGATCCTCGTCCAGGTGACGAAGGAGCCGATCGGGACGAAGGGCCCACGCCTGAGTGCCCAAGTCTCGCTCCCGGGCCGCTTCCTCGTGTACATGCCCTTCTCGAATCACATCGGGGTCAGCCGGAAGATCGACCAGCGGGACGAGCGGGCCCGCCTCCGTGAGCTCGCCCGCGAGATCCGTCCGGAGGGTTCGGGTGGTCTCATCGTGCGAACGGTCGGCGAGGAGCTGAACCGCGAGCGCTTTGCCGGCGAGTTCCGCAGGCTGGAGCAGCTGTGGCAGAAGATCGAGCGGCGCGCGAACTCTTCGAAGGCGCCCGCGCTCGTCCACCGGGAGGCGAAGCTCATCTCTGGGGTCATCCGCGACCTCTTCTCCGACAAGCTGGACGCGCTCATCGTCGACAACAAGCAGGTTCACAACGAAATCGTTCAGTACGTGAAGAACGTGGACCCGGACCTCATGAGCCGGATCCACCCCTACAGCGATTCCGTGCCCCTCTTCGATCGCTACGACATCGAGGAGCAGATCGGGGAGGCCTTCCAGCGGAGGGTTGCCCTCCCGTCGGGCGGCTACATCATCGTGGAGCCAACGGAGGCGCTGGTCTCGATCGATGTGAACACGGGGCGCTTCACAGGAACCCGGAAGCGGGGTCCCGAGGAGACGATCCTCCGGACGAACCTGGATGCTGCGAAGGAGGTGGCCCGCCAGCTCCGCCTTCGTGACATCGGCGGGATCATCGTCGTGGACTTCATCGACATGGAGTCGCAGGAGAACCGCGACAAGGTGCTCCACGAGATGCGAACTCGGCTCGGCCACGACCGGGCGCGTACCAAGGCCTTCGCCGTATCCGATCTCGGGCTGGTCGAGATGACGAGGCAGAGGGTTCGTCCCTCCCTCTTCCAGACGCTGACGAGGAGCTGCGAACACTGCGGCGGCCAGGGGCGCGTCTTCAACCCGCCGACGGTGATGCGGAGGGTGGAGCGGAGCCTGAAGCGTGCCGCGGTATCGGGGAAGGAGCGAGCGATTTTCGTCCAGGTCCATCCCGAGGTCGCCCTTCACGTCCTGGAGGAGGAGCCGGATTTCCTGAAGCGGCTCCGCGGCCGGACGCGCCTCGATCTCGATCTAAGGGACGACCCGCTCCTCCGGGAAGATCAGTTTCGCCTCCTCTCCGGGCCAGCCCAGGAGGACGTTACCGCCCGCTACGACACCGGGAGCTACGCGGCGGTGTAAGGCCCGTCCAGCTCCCGGGTTGACCCGCCCCCGGCGTTTTGTGAAACTTAACGGCTCAACTTCGAGGGCACGCGACTACGCCGTCTGATCGAGGAATGTCATGCACGCGGTCTTTCGTACCGGCGGAAAGCAGTTCCGGGCCGAGCCCGGGGAGCGGCTGAAGGTTCCCTCCCTTGATGCCGGGCCAGGAACGACCGTCACCTTCGGAGATGTGCTGCTCCTCTCGGACGGCGAGGATGTGAAGGTCGGTAGCCCGACGGTGGAGGGCGCCACGATCACGGCCGAGGTCCTCGGCTCCGGCCGCGGGAAGAAGGTGATCGTCTTCAAGCGGAAACGGAGGAAGGGGTATCGGAGGAAGCAGGGTCACCGCCAGGGCTACACGGAGATCCGCGTAGAGCGGATCGAGGGCTGACGGCGACCGCGGCGGCTTCCAAGAGAGAATATCATGGCACACAAAAAGGGTGTCGGCTCGAGCCGAAACGGTCGGGATAGCAATCCGAAGCGGCTCGGGATCAAGCGATACGGGGGAGAGCGGGTCCGCGCGGGCGGGATCATCGTGCGGCAGCGCGGGACGAGGTTGCACCCGGGCCGAAACGTCGGGAAGGGCGGCGACGACACGCTCTTCGCTCGCCTGGACGGGGTCGTCAAGTTCGAGACACTGCGCCGGCGCCAGGCCGTTTCCGTCTATCCGGCCGACTGACCGGGTCGGAAGTACGCGTCCGTAGCGAGCGCTCACGCGAACTCCGTTAGGTACACGGCCACTATTCCAGAATCGATGAATATCCCACGGCCCGGGGGCCTGCCCCGGCGTACCAAGCCGCTTGCGCGTCCCGTGCGCCTTGCCTGTCTCGTCGTGTTTGGTACGGGTACGGGGGCGGGGGCCATCGCCCTCGGTTCGCTGCGCACCCGACTCGAGCCACCCCGCACGGGGCCGGTCTTCGAGGTGGCGGATGCCACGGCGGAGTTGATGAGCACGCGCCTCCCCATGGAGGTCAATGAGCAGGTGGAGCGCTGGATCCGCCGCTTCGTGGGACCGCAGCGCGAGGTCTTCGAGGGATACCTCGTCCGGGAGGGTCTCTACGGAGGGATGATTCGCGACCGGCTCAGGTCCCGTGCGATGCCGGAGGAGCTCCTCTACATCGCGATGATCGAGTCGGGGTTTCTTGCCACCGCGATCTCATCGGTCACCGCCTCGGGCGTATGGCAGTTCATGCGCCCGACGGCTCGCGCGTACGGACTGAACGTCGACTACTGGGTGGACGAGCGGCTCGACCCGGTGCGCGCCACCGACGCCGCGCTCGACTACCTCGAGGAGCTCTACGCCGAGTTCGGCTCTTGGTACCTGGCGGCAGCGGCGTACAACGCCGGCCCGGGGCTGGTGTCCCGAACGATCGAGCGCCATAGCCCGACGAGCCTGAGAGACGACGAGCTCTACTGGGAGATCAGGGCACACCTCCCGCAGAAGAACCGGGAGTACGTGCCGAAGATGCTTGCAGCGACGCTCCTCGTGCGGGAAGCCGAGCAGTTCGGTTTCGAGGTCGAAAAGTCCCTCCCGTACCTCTTCGATCAGGTCCTGGTGCCGAACCGGACGCCCCTGGCGGATGTGGCCGCTGCACTCGACGTGCCGGCCTTACTCCTTCATGAGCTGAACCCGCACCTGATCCGGGGCGCCACGCCTCCGGACCGGAGCTATATGGTGCGTGTCCCGAAGGGCGACTCCCACCGGCTGGTTGTGCAGTTGAACGGGATCGTGGAGCGGAGCGTCCAGGCGGGCGACTGAGGTGCGCGGGGGGAGGAAGGGCTACCGCGAATCTGGACGAGGACCCGGCCAGTCGGTGGGCCGTCCCTCCTGGATCGCACGGGCCGAGGCGATGATCCGCCAGATGACGTCGCGGGTCACCTCCTCGTCGACGCCGAGCTCGCGGGCCCGCACCGCGGCACTCCGGACGACCCTGGCCTCCTGGGCTGGATCCAGGACGGGGAGGCCGAGGACTTCCTTCAGGAGCCCGACCTCCAGGACCAGCTCCCGCCGCTCTCCGATCGTGCGTATGAGCCGGTCGTCCACCTCCGCGATCCGTGCGCGGATCTGCTCGAGCGCCTCTCGGGAAGCGTCCTCCGTCCGGGTCCCCTCTGGCGTCGGAGACGGGTCAGTCGTCACCGTCGCCTCTTCGGTCCGCGTCGGGGGGGAGGCTCTCGCTGATCGCTTCCAGAGCCGCGAGGACCTCATCCACTAGGGAGCGGGTCGCGGCGGGCGTGAGCCCATCGGAGCCCGCTTGGGAGCGCAGGATGCGGAGCCGCGTGATCGAAGCCCGGAGCCGGGAATGGCCCCCCGTTCCGACAAGCTCCTCCCCGAGAAATGACCTCGGCCGCTCGTCCGTATCGGCCGTGTCGCCGAAGAGGCGACGGAGGGCAGCTTTCGGGTCGTGGGGGTCTTGAACCATGGCGCGCCAAGCTACCGGCTCGTTCGGTCGACGGTCAAGCTGCGCTCCGGGGCGAGCGGGTGCCCCCGGGTTCGGGTCCCGATAGGATCTACCCCTTGCGGGGTGGGGTAGCTCTTGGAAGGGCGATTGGCGCTCGGACGAGGGACGGGTAGGTTCCCGCGTACGCGTTGCTGAACCGGGGGGCGCTGGAGATCGGCCAAGGTGCCGGCCTTCGGGGCGCGCACCCACTCTGAGGACCGCAAGGTGATACGAGCCATGAGGGCAGAGTGTCGAGACGGTGCGGCAGGGGCTTCTTGCCGCGCCCTGTCGATGCGGGCGGGTGCGGGTGCATTCGTGGCCATCGTGGCAGCCGGCCTCTCGCCCCTCCCCTCGGCCTCGCAGGAGCTGGGGTCCGGCGCTGTCTACCGCGTGCCGATCGTCGGCGTGATCGAGCTCGGGCTCGCGCCCTTCGTCGAGCGGAGTCTCGAGGAGGCTCGGTTGTCCGGCGCGGAGGCCGTGGTGCTGGACATCGATACCCCCGGAGGCCGGGTCGATGCCGCGGAGCGGATGGCGGATGCAATCAGCGACTCGGACGTACCCGTCTACGCGTACATCAACCGCCGCGCCCTCTCAGCCGGTGCACTGATCTCGCTTGCCGCACAGCGCATCTACATGAGGCCGGGTTCGGTGATCGGGGCGGCGACGCCTGTCACCGGGGAGGGACAGCGGGCACCCGAGAAGATCGTCTCCGCGATGCGGAGTTCGATGCGCGCGCTCGCCGAGGCGCGGTCCCTCGATCCCGCAGTGGCCGAGGCGATGGTGGACGAGCAGATCGAGGTTCCGGGCGTGAGCGAGGCGGGCCAGCTCCTCACTCTCACGACCGAGGAGGCGGTGGAGCTTGCGTACGCCGAGGAGGTCGATGACTGGGACGCGCTGATGGCGGAGCTCGGAACGACCGGTGGCCAGGTGGTCGAGCAGGAGGTCAACTGGGCGGAGCTCGTCGTACGCTTCCTCTCGAACCCCGTGGTCTCGCCCTTCCTCCTCTCGCTCGGCTTCCTCGGGCTCCTCATCGAGATCCGAACGCCCACCCTCGGGCTGGCGGGAGCCATCGGCGCCACCTCGCTCGCCCTCTTCTTCGGCTCGCACATGATCGTCGGGCTGGCGGGGCTCGAGGGACTCATCATCTTCGGGCTCGGGATCACGCTGATTCTGATCGAGGCCTTCTTCATCCCCGGGTTTGGATTCTTCGGCATCCTCGGGGGGATCGGCGCCCTCGCAGGCGTGTACATGTCCATGCTGGGCGGGCTTCCGGTCTCTGGAGACTTCGCTCGAGCGGGCACGGTGCTGAGTTCGGCGCTGGCCCTCGTCTTGGTCAGCTCCTGGTTCATGGTGAAGCGGCTCCCCTCGAACCGGCGTCTCACGAATCTCGGGATCTTCCTCGGAGAGGAGACGAGCGCCGAGACCGGCTACACCTCCCAGGTCCGACGGATGGATCTCCTCGGACGGGAGGGCGTGGCGCTCACGGACCTGAGGCCGGCCGGAACCGCGCGCTTCGGCGAGGAACGGGTGGATGTGGTGACGGAGTCCGAGTGGATCGAGGAGGGGAGCCGAATCAACGTCGTTGCCTCGGAGGGGTACCGGCACGTGGTCCGTCTCGTGGAGGCGCCCGCAGAGCTCATGAAGGCGCGGGAATCGGAAGCAGAGAGCGAGTCCGAGTCGGGCGAGTAGGCCCGGCTCGCCAACGGGAGATACACGGGGAATGAATGAGGATCTGATCTTGTTTGGACCGACAGTGGCGCTGATCGTCGTCGGGCTCCTGATTGCCGCCGTGCTCTGGGCGATACCGGTGCGGCTCTGGGTCGAGGCGATCTCCGCCGGAGCCCGGGTCGGGATCGGGTACCTGATCGGAATGCGGCTGAGGAAGGTGAACCCCCCGGCGGTGGTGCGCCCCCTGATCTGGGCCACGAAGGCAGGGCTTCATCTCGGGGTCGGCGATCTCGAAGCGCACTACCTCGCCGGGGGGATGGTCGACCGTGTTGTGAGGGCGCTGATCTCGGCCGACAAGGCGAACATCGAGCTCGAGTTCCAGCAGGCGGCCGCCATCGATCTTGCCGGCCGGGACGTCTTCGAGGCCGTTCAGGTCTCTGTCAACCCGAAGGTCATCTCGACGCCTCGGGTCGCCGCGATGGCGCGCGACGGGATCCAGCTCATCGCAATGGCCCGGGTGACGGTGCGTGCCAACATCAATCGCCTGGTTGGCGGGGCGGGGGAGGAGACGATTCTCGCACGCGTTGGGGAGGGGATCGTCTCGTCGATCGGATCCTCCGATTCGCACAAATCCGTCTTGGAAAACCCGGACTCCATCTCGAAGACCGTGCTCGTCCGTGGACTCGACTCGGGGACCGCCTTCGAGATCCTCTCGATCGATATCGCGGACGTCGATGTGGGCAAGAACATCGGGGCCGAGCTCCAGACGGATCAGGCCGAGGCGGACAAGCGCGTCGCGCAGGCGAGGGCGGAGGAACGGCGCGCCATGGCGGTTGCCGAGGAGCAGGAGATGCGGGCCCGTGTTCAGGAGATGCGAGCCCAGGTCGTCGAGGCCGAGGCGGAGGTGCCGAAGGCGATGGCATCCGCCTTCCGGGATGGGAACTTGGGAATCATGGACTACATGCGCTACCGGAATATCGAGTCCGACACCTCGATGCGTACCGCAATCGCGGGCGACGACGACGGCGAGTCTCCCGAGATCCCATCGGCGGAGTCCTGAGCTGAGCGGCGGTGAACGATGGACAGCGGGGTTTTTCAGCTCCTCTTCTTCGCACTCCTGATCCTCGCATCCGTCTTTGACGGCATCGCTCGCCGCCGAAAGCGGCAACGGAGGATGGAGGAGATGGAGTGGGAGGAGGAGGCCGAGGGAGAGGAACGGGTCGAATCCGGCACGTCCTCGCCCGCGCCTTCGGGCTCGCCCGCACGGACGGGGGCTCCCGCGGGCGAGCGCGAGACGGCCGACTCGATGGTACCCGACGACCTCTGGGCCATCCTCACCGGGGAAGAGCGACCGGGCGCAGGGCGTGGGCCGCCGCCCGTTCCCGATCGCGACGAGGCCGTTGCGGCCGAGGTGGTCCCCGGATCCGTGGAGAGGGCCGAGTCTTTCCCCGAACGTCCGGGCGGGCGGGATCCCAGCCCGCCGCCTTGGGCTAAGATGCCCCCTCCCTCCGAGAGCCCTCCCGCGTGGCGGCCTGCGCCGCCGCCTCCTGCGGCGCGCACCCCTGCCACCCCGGCGAGGGTGCCTCGCCGGACGCGCGCTCTGGCCCCGGCCCGCCGAGAAGCCTCGATGACGAAGGCCCAGGCGTTTCCCGCAACCCGCGAGGACACGGCAAAGTCGCGATCCGTGTACGTGGAGCTACTGCGCGAGGGGGGAACGAGCTCCCTCCGTCAGGCGATCGTGCTCGCGGAGGTCTTCGGAACGCCGGTGGCGCTCAGGTCCCCCGGGCAGGACGGGAACGGCTTCTCTTAGGCGTAGAGCGCGTCATCCACGTGGGGACGGGGAAAGCGCTGCAGCCGGGGCAGGTCCGCGCATCACGCACCCGACGAGGCCGGAGCGCAAACCCCTTGGACTCCCGCGTCTGCACTGAGCTTCCCGCCTACATCTCGCCTCTCGCCAATTTCCTCAGCACGGTGTGGAGGATCCCGCCGTTTCGGTAGTACTCGACCTCGATGTCGGAGTCGAGGCGCACGTCCGCCTCGAATGCGACCACCGACCCGTCGGACTTTCCCGCGCTGACCCGCAGGGTGGAGTTCGGTGCCACGCCGTCCTGGATCCCGACGATGTCGAACGTTTCCGTGCCGTCCAGCCCGAGGGAGCTGGCCGATTCTCCCGCCGGGAATTGAAGCGGGAGCACCCCCATCCCCACGAGATTCGAGCGGTGGATCCTCTCGTAGCTCGCAGCGATCACCGCGCGGACGCCGAGGAGGCTCGTACCCTTCGCTGCCCAGTCGCGCGATGAACCGGCCCCGTACTCCTTCCCGGCGAGCACCACCAGGGGGGTCCCCGCCGCCTGGTAGCGCACCGAGGCTTCGTAGATCGGAAGCACTTCGCCCTCCGGGAGGAGCCTTGTGTAACCGCCCTCCTTCCCGTCCAGGAGGAGGTTCTTGATGCGGACGTTCCCGAACGTCCCCCGCATCATCACCTCGTGGTTGCCGCGCCGGGCACCGAAGGTGTTGAATTCCCACGCCCTGACCCCGCGCTCCCGCAGGTAGCGTCCGGCCGGCTCGTCCCTCGGGATCGCTCCCGCGGGTGAAATGTGGTCGGTCGTCACGCTGTCTCCGAGGAGAGCGAGGACCCTCGCGCCAACGATGTCTCCGGGCTCGGTCTCCTCCAGGCTCATCCCCTCGAAGAAGGGCGGGTTGCGGATGTACGTCGATTCGCCGTCCCATTCGTAGAGCGACATGTCGCCCTCGGGAAGGGGGAGCGCCCTCCAGAGCTCGTCTCCCTCGAAGACCTCCCCGTAGCGATCCCGGTACATATCGGGGGTGAGCGCGCCGAGGATCGTGCTCCGGATCTCCGCCTGAGAGGGCCAGATATCCCTCAGGTATACGGGATCGCCGTCCGCGTCCTCACCGAGCGGCTCCTCATGCAGGTTCATGTCGATCCTCCCGCTGAGCGCGAAGGCGACGACCAGCATCGGGGAGGCCAGGTAGTTGGCGCGGACGAGCGGGTGGATACGCGCCTCGAAGTTCCGGTTCCCCGACAGGATGGAGGAAACGACGAGACCCTTCGCCTCGACCGCCTCTGCGATCGGCTCCGGGAGGGGGCCTGAGTTCCCGATGCACGTCGTGCACCCGTACCCCACCACGTCGAAGCCGAGCTCTGCCAGGTGTGAAAGGAGGCCGGCGGCCTCCAGGTAGTCCGTGACGACCTTGGAGCCGGGCGCCATCGAGGTCTTCACCCAGGGCCGGGCGCGAAGGCCCCGCTCGAGCGCGCTCTTCGCCAGGAGGCCTGCGCCGACCATCACCGAGGGGTTCGACGTGTTCGTGCACGAGGTGATCGCCGCGATCACGATGCTCCCGTCCGTGAGTTCCATCGGCCGGCCATCGAGCTCGACGCGTGCGACTCGGGGGTGCTCCCGCTCCTCGACAGCCACGGCGACGTCGCCCCCGGCAAACTCCTCCGCGCTCTCCGCTCTCCACTCGGGGGTGCCCACGGGCGCGGGCTTCTCCGACACACTGAACCCCTGGGGAAGGAGAGCGGGGAGATCGCGCCCGAAGGCGCTACCGAGCTCCCCGAGCGGAATCCGGTCCTGGGGCCGCTTCGGACCGGCCACGGACGGCACGACGCTTCCCAGATCCAGCTCGAGGGCAACGGTATATTCCGGATCGGGCGTCCCATCCGTCCGGAAGAGCTCCATCCCCTTCGCCACACGCTCGACGCGCTCCACGACTTCGGGGCTCCGCCCCGAACCTTCGAGGTAACGGAGCGCTTCCTCATCCACCGGGAAGAAGCCGATCGTGGCTCCGTACTCGGGGGACATGTTCGCGAGCGTGGCTCGATCCGGGAGGGTAAGGGAGGAGAGTCCCGAACCGTAGAACTCGACAAACCGCCCTACCACGCCCTGCGCCCGGAGCATCTCCGTCACCCGGAGGACGAGGTCGGTGGCCGTGGCACCCTCCGGGAGGGTGCCGGTCACCCGGACCCCCACGACCTCGGGAAGGAGCATGTGATACGGCTGTCCGAGGAGGACGGCCTCCGCCTCAATCCCCCCGACGCCCCAGCCGACCACGCCCAGGCCATTGATCATCGTCGTGTGGGAGTCCGTCCCGACGAGCGTGTCCGGGAATGCGAGCGGCACCCCCTCCTCCTCGCGCCTGTGGATCACGCAAGCGAGGTACTCGAGGTTGATCTGATGCACGATCCCCGTTCCCGGGGGCACGACCTGGAAGTTCTCGAAGGCGTTCTGGGCCCAGCGGAGGAGCTGGTACCGCTCGCCATTCCTCTCGTACTCGCGCTCCACATTTCGCCGATACGAGTCCTGCGTCCCGAAGTAGTCCACCTGGACGGAGTGATCGATGACGAGATCTGCGGGCACCTGCGGGTTGATGCGCTCGGCTGGCCCTCCCAATCGTGCGAGTGCGTCTCGCATCGCGGCGAGGTCCACGACGGCGGGAACGCCGGTGAAGTCCTGAAGCACCACGCGGGAGGGCATGAAGGGGATGCTCGTCCCCGAGCTCGTGGGGCTCCACGCCGCCACGGCGCGCACGTCCTCCTCCGCCACATAGCCCTTTCCGGCCTTCCGAAGGACGTTCTCCAGGAGGACCCGGATCGAGAAGGGGAGACGATCCACGGACGCCAGCCCGAGCTCCTCAAGCCGGCCCACCCGGTAGTAGGAGGTCGTACCCTCTGAGAGCTCCAGCGACGTCAATGCACCGAATGGGTCCTTGAGTTGGGCACCCACGATCACTCCTTTTCTTGCGACGGGCAGATTAGCTTTTCGAGTTCGAACCGCCGGGGTGGGGATAGCCCCGACGCGGACGAAAGTTCACCCGAGGCTCGCGGAGCCGCCAGCGCCTCACCCCTCTGGGACGGGCGGGCGGTCCGGCAAATGGGCACAGAGAAAGGGCGGTCGTGACGTACGAAGCGGCGTATGCATCGGGAGTGAGCTTCTCCAGGTTTCTGGAGGAAGCTCGGGCCACCCCCGAGCTGTGGAGGGAAATCGCCCGGCGGACCACCGTCGATGAGGAGGCTCAAAGGCGGGTCCGCCGGACCGGGGGGTCGTGGCGACTCCTCGTCCTCACCGACGACTGGTGCGGGGATGCGGTGAACTCGCTCCCGGTGATCGCGCGTCTCGT
Organism: Longimicrobiales bacterium; assembly: GCA_965206975.1. Classification (GTDB taxonomy): domain Bacteria; phylum Gemmatimonadota; class Gemmatimonadetes; order Longimicrobiales; family Gaopeijiaceae; genus JAAXGI01. Next base: position 2,409,802 of record OZ242253.1, read on the forward strand.
CGACGCGCACGCCGCCGCAGAGCTCCGCATCGTGCCGAGGGACGCCTTCCCGGAGCTTCGGGACCGGCACCTCACGAATGGATCCCGGTCGGTCCCCATCGTGATCCTCCTCGACGATGGGGGGGTGCCCCGGGGAACCTGGGGCCCGAGACCGGCTGAGCTGCAGGCGTGGTTCGAGGGCGAGCTTCGCGAACTCCCGAGCGCGGAGCGCTACCGTGCGCTTCGGCGCTGGCACGCCCGGGATCGGGGTGCCTCGACGGCCCGGGAGATCGCGGATCTCTTCGAGCGCGGCGCCCGGGTGGGTGCGTCCGGCGCAACCGGCCCCTGAAGCGCGAAGCGGCCCGCAGGGGACTCTCCCGCGGACCGCCCTCTCGCCGCCGCTCCCCGGTCGGATGATCGGGGCCGACGCCGCTCCACTCAGCTACTTAAGGCTAACGTCCCGGCCAGGGAGCTCCCTGGTGCCCGGACGGGGCCATACCCGTCCCCATGTAGACGAACTTCTGGATCCGCTTCCCCTCGTACGTCTCGGTCACGTAGAGGTTGCCGTCCGAGTCCTCGGCGATGCTGTGGGCGCCGAAGAACTGTCCGGGGTAGCGGCCCCCCTGCCCGAAGGTGTAGAGCGGCTCCAAAGTCTCCCGAACCGCGACGTGGATCCGCTGGTTCACGCCGTCGGCGATGTACATGTAGGTCTGATCGGCGTCCGCGGAGAAGGCGACGTCCCACGTGGCGCCGGAGCCGAGCGTGAACGGCGCGAAGAACCCCTCGTTCTGGTACTCGCCCTCGGGTGTGAAGACCTGGATCCTGTTGCTCTGGCGGTCGCAGACGTACAGGAGCCGGTCCATCGACAGCTTGGCGCAGTGTACCGGGCCCCGGAACTGCTGGGCCGGCGGCTCGTTCTCGCCCCGCGGACCGAATTCGTAGTCATCGTCCGGCACATTCCCGTAGGCCCCCCAGAAGCGCTTCATTTCGCCGGTCTCCGCGTCGATCACGGCAACGCGCCGATTGAAGTAGCCGTCCGACAGGTACGCTTCGTTCTCCTGCTCGTCGACGAAGATCTCCGCGATGCGCCCGAAGCTCTCCGGATCGTGGCTGTTCCTGACGAACCCCTGCCCGTCGGGTGCCTGGCGGGCATTCGCGGATCCGAACTGCGCGACCACGTCGCCGTCCTGCGTGAGCTTGAGGGCGTGCGAGTCCCCCCCGCCATTCCCGCCGATCCAGACGTAGCCCTCGTGGTCCAAGAAGATCCCGTGGTTCGACTCGGGCCACTCGTACCCCTGGTAGTTCTCCCCGGGATCTCCCCCCCACGCCTTCACGACGTTCCCGCCGCGATCGAAGGCGAGGATCGGCGGGGCCCCGACACAGCACTCCCCGGTCGGCGGATCCTGCTCGGCACCGGACTCTCCCCCGGTCAGCGTGGCCGAGCTCCGGTGGACCATCCAGATGACGTCCTGGTCGTCGACCCAGACGCCGATCGCGTTCCCAAGGAGCCAATTTTCGGGGAGCGGCTGCGGCCAGAAGGGGTCAACTTCGAACAGGGGAGCCTGCATCTGGGCGGCCACCGTTCCCTGAAGGCGGGACTGCCCGACCCAAAGGCCCCCGACCAGAACGAGAAGGCACCCGCCGAGCATGATCTTTCTCGCGGAAGTCATCTGTAATCTCCCTTCATTGAGGAACGAGTCGCCTGCTTGGGGGAGGGTAGCCGACCCGGGGACGCGGGGCAAGCAGCCTTCCTGGCAGAGAGCCAGCGCTCAAGCGGCACCCGAGTGCCTCCGGCAGCGTGTCCCCCTCCACACGGGGCAGCCGATGGCGTACCTTATCCGGGCTTCACTGCATGAGGCGCGCGCTCCCCGACCTTGAGTCCGGAAGGGTGGCGTGCCGGGGTGGCGGAATTGGTAGACGCGGAGGTCTCAAAAACCTCTGGGCTTTGGCCCTTGCGGGTTCGATTCCCGCCCCCGGCATCCGATGCGCGACAGGATCGCTACGCGCGACCGTCGAGCCCACTATCCGTCGGATATGCCGGGTAAGTCCTCGGGCCGAAGCCAGCGGCAGACCAGTGTCTCCCGCGTACAGGCTGCGGATCTGGCGCCCGACGAAATCAACGACCTCCTCGCGATCAGCGCCGAGGTGGGCAGCCCCCCGCCCCCCGCCTCTTCACGTCTACTCAGTCGGCGCCTTGTAGTATCCGTCTCTCCGCCGCCGGACGTGATCGAGCAGACGGCTCCGCGCCGTGTGGAACGCATCCGCTATGGCGACGACCGCGTGGTCCTCTCCGCCGGACGAGGGCGGGCGGGTGACGACGATTTCAGCACCGGGAAGCGTAACATCGACCCGGACGTGATACGGGTTGCCGGAACGGTGGCGCCGGTGTTCCAACTCGACCATCACGCGGCAACTCGTGATTCGATCCTCGACCTTTTCGAGTTCTGCGATCCCGTCTTGGATCGCCCGCTCCATCGCGGGCGTCCGGGAAACGTTCCGGAATGCGACTTCGGGGGTGATTTGCATGCGTGCCTCCGTATTCGGCTCGGTCTTGACCTCAATCTCGAGACCGGCTTCCCTTCGTGCTTCGCTCTCGGTACCAACTCCAAATGTAATCGATCGGTTCCGATGTCGGCGTGCCGGGCCCGAAGAGCCGCCCGATCCCGAGCTCCCTCAGCCTCTCGGCATCCTCCTCCGGGATGACGCCCCCGCCGGTAATCAGCATGTCCCCCCCGCCCGCCTCCTCGAGTAGCTCGTGGACCCTCGGGACGAGGGTCATGTGCGCGCCCGAGAGGATCGAGAGCGCGACCACATCCACATCCTCCTCGAGCGCGGCCCGGACGACCATCTCCGGCGTCTGGTGAAGGCCCGTGTAGAGGACGTCGAAACCGGCCTCGCGGAAGGCCGCGGCGATGATTCGTGCACCCCGGTCGTGGCCGTCGAGGCCCACCTTTGCTAGGAGTACGCGGACGGGCCTCGTCAATTTGCTCCTTCTCCCATCGTCACTTCGATCTTCACGATGCGCTCTCTCCCGCCCCCGGCCGGCGTGCTCGCCGGACGGTCGGTGCCGAGGATGGGGATGCGCCTGGGATCTACCTCGGATCCGTCGAGTAGGCAGCTTCGCACCCCCCTGCATGCGCCGTCCGGATTTCGGACCTCGATCCGGGCCCGCACGCCCTCGACCTCGATCTCCACTCGGAACCCCCGCCAGTCCGAGGGAATGCGCGGCTCGATCGAGAGGATGGGGCCCTCCCGTCGTACCCCCAGCACGTCCTCGAGCGCCACCCGCCAGACCCACCCCGCGGACCCTGTGTACCAGCTCCACCCTCCGCGTCCGGCGTGCGGCTCCGCACCGTAGATGTCGGCGGCGATCACGTATGGTTCGCTCCGGTAGCGCGCGGTCCCCTCCTCGCCCTCGGCGTGGCGGGTCGGCAGGATCGCGCGGAGGAGTGCGCCCGCGCGCTCTCCATCTCCGATTCGGGCGAGCGCGCGGATCAGCCACGCCGAGGCGTGCGTATACTGGCCCCCGTTCTCCCGTACTCCCGGAGGATACGCGGCGATGTACCCCGGATCCGGCCCCCGGCCGGTGAAGGGTGGGGAGAGGAGGAGCGCCAACCCCTCGCCGGTGCGGACCAGCTCCCGCCAGGCGGAGTCCATCGCAACGCGTGCACGCACTGGGTCCGCCGCCTCCGAGATCACGCTCCACGACTGCGCGATCGAGTCGATTCGCGCCTCCGCGGAGTCGCGGGCGCCTAGTGGCTCACCACTGTCGAAGAAGGCGCGGCGATACCATTCTCCATCCCACCCGTGCGTCTCGATCGCCTCCCGCACAGTCGCGCTCCAGTCCTCCAGCCTGAGGACGGTTCGGTCCTCTCCCCGCTCGCCGGCGAGCGGGATCAGGAGCCGGCATACGTCTAGGAAGAACCAGCCGAGCCACACGCTCTCTCCTCGCCCCTCGGCCCCCACGCGGTCCATCCCGTCGTTCCAGTCCCCGCTCCCAATCAGGGGGAGGCCCCGGGGCGAGAGGCGTTGGGCGGCTCTCTCGACGGCCCGAAGTCCGTGCTCCCAGAGCGACGCCTCCTCCCCGCTCGGCGAGAACTCGTCGTATCGCTCGTGCGTCGTATCGGTGAGGCACTCCCCCTCCAGGAATGGGACGACCTTCTCGAGCAACGTTCTGTCCCCGGTCCACCGGACCGTTCGGGTCAGGACCCAGGGGAGCCAGAGGAGGTCGTCCGAGCAGCGCGTGCGTACGCCTCTCGTCGTTCCCGGGTGCCACCAGTGGAGGACGTCTCCCTCCCGAAACTGGCGACGTGCAGCCTCTTCCAGCTGTTTGATCGCCAGCGAGGGATCGAGCGGGAGGAGGGTGTAGGAGTCCTGGAGCTGGTCGCGGAACCCGAAGGCGCCGCTCGCCTGGTAGAAGCCGGTCCGGCCCCTGAGCCGCGAGGAGATGGCCTGGTAGGGGAGCCACCCGTTCATCAAGGCGTCGAGGGCGGGGTCCGGGGTCTCGACCCGCACGCGGCCCAGGTACTCGCTCCACCGCCGATGCTCCACCTCCGCCGCGCTCGCGGCCCTGGGCCCGGCACGGAGTCCTCCGAGGAGGGAGTCGAGTTTCCCTCGGGTGTCCGCCGCACCGAGGAAGAAGGTGGCCTCACCCGCCTCGCCGGGAGCGAGCGTGATGTTCCGCTTGAGGACACCGCACCCCTCGCCTCGGGGGAAGCTCCGCTCCCCCGGCACATCTCTCAGGAGCCCGTCGGGGGTGCGGTCGAGTGGCTCGGCCGCTCCGAGGAACTCACGGCGATCCGTCGCCATCCCGTCGGGCAGCCGGTCGAGGCCGAGGAATGCCACCTTTCCCGAGTGCTTGAGGTGGTAGGGGTTTCGTGCGGTCACGACGGAGCGTTCGGGGTCGAAGCGGATCTGTAGGCGTCCCGCGGTGTGGGCGGGAGACGTGCCGAGGACCCAGTCCGCGAGGAAGGTGGCGGAGAGGTACCGTGCCCGCGAGCCCCGGTTTTCGATCCGGACCCGAACCATCTTGACGGGAAGCTCCGGGTGGAGCGACCAGGTCACCTCCTCAGAGAGCGCCGCGCCGCCGGCGCGGAGGATCGTGCGTCCCCACCCGTGGCGGATTTGATGCGTTCGAGCGCGGCCGAGCGGGCCCGGGAAGGGCGTCCAGACCTCCCCGCTCTCCTCATCCTTGAGATACACCGCCTCGCCGCGCAGTCCGAGGACAGGATCGTTGTGCCAGGGCGTCAGACGGAACTCGCCGGCATCTTCCACCCAGGTAAAGCTTCCCCCGGACTCCGTCACGAGAAATCCGAACCCGTCGCGGGCCACCACATTCGACCAGGGGGCGGGGGTCGTCATGCCGGGCCCCAGCTCTATCACGTAGTCACCCGTCTCCGGGTCGAACCCCCCGAGCGCCGACGGCGCCGCCCATTCGACGCCCTCGAGCCCGTCGGCGACCGGGCCCGGCGCCTCTTCCGCGGGAACGCTCTCCTCTCCGCCGTCCGCATATGCGCGGGGCGGGTCGCCGGTTGGAGGCGGTGAAGGCGCGGGGCGGGCCGTCGCGATCTGGTCCGCGAGGGGCCCGCTGGCCGCGTCCACCCGGAATGCGGCGAGCGTTCGAAGGCGTACCCGCTCCTCGTCGCCCACGTCGGTTGCTCGAATGATGTGGATTCCCCCCGGCATGCCGAGGGCGGGCCCCGAGTCGTCGCTCGAGAGAAGGGCCGTCACTCGCTCGCGGAGGGCGTTCAGGTACTCGCCCGTCTCGTGGCCCACGATCACGAGGTCCACGAGCTGGCCCCGGTTCCGCCACCAGCGCTGCGCCCGGAGGAGATCGGGAAGGAGGGAGGATCCGCTTCCCGTCGAGCCCTCCAGGAGGATGAACGGGAAATCCCCCGAGATCCCCCAGCGCCAGAGGGTGGATTGCCTCAGATCGAGGATCGCCGGGGTCGCGACCCCGGCGCGCTCCATCCCCTTGGGGTGGAGGACGTGTGCGAGGAGTTCCGTCCACACGGGGAGGTCACGGCCAGCTGCGCCGAGGCGAACGAGCTCGCCCTCGGCGCGGGAGCGGGCCTGAACCTCGGCCCACTCCCTCCTGCGGGGGAAGCGGTACTCCGATGCGAGTTCGAGCACCTGGTCCCGCTCCGTACCGACGGCGATCGTCAGCGTGAGCGCGGCGTCGCTCCACGGATCCAGATCCAGCTCGAGGAGCGCCGCGGCGACGGGATCGAGCGGGTAGTGCGCGCCCGGGACGGGACGGAGGCGCTCCGGCTCGTCGAGCGCGGCCGGCCGGCTTCTCGGACGGCCGCGGCCGAGGAAGCTCTCCCGGCTCGTGCACCACGCGAGGGGGGTGGCGGCCCCCCCGTCCGCCCCCCACACGGAGACGAGCACGACGGGCGGCGACGCCTCGCGTCCGCCCCTTCGCCGCTCGAATAGGAGTCCTTCGCCCCCCGGGAGCGCTTCGCCCCTTACGAAGAGCTTCTGGAAGGCGGGGTGCCTCAGGTCGTCTTCGAGCGGCGCGAGCGCCAGCTCCATCGCGAGAGCGAGGCGAAGGCGGCGGCGGTCGCCCGACTCGTTCGCGAGGGTGAGTTGGCGGAGCTCCACGCTCCCTCCCGGCGGGACCACGACGCTCATCCGGGTCCGGATGCCCTGGCTCTTTCGCATGAACTCCGCGCGGTGGGCATCAAAGAGGATCTTCTGGTCCTCGTCCCCGGGCGCCTCCGGATCGGGGAGCGGGTTCCACGCCTCTCCTGATTCGCGGTCGAGGAGGATCACGTCGGGGCCACCCACGGGCATCCCTGTGCCGACGCCGCCCCGGATGATCGACCAATCGCGCCACCGGCTCCCGCCCCTCCCGTCGGGCCCGAGCTGCACCACGAAGTCCCCGCCGCCGAGATGGTGGACCGGGGGGGGGAGCCGGTGCGCGGCGGGCGACCAGGCCTGGGTGGTCGGGGCCCCTCGCGCAGAACGGACCGGAACGCTCCGGTCGATCCAGCCGCGCTCGATCGATCGTCGCCAGGGGATCCGCTCGTGGAGATACGGCTCGATCGTCCCGATCCGCGGGTTTCGGTGATACCGCTCGACAAGGCGGTGGCCGGTAAGGTGGTTTCCGAGCGCGGCGAGGATCATCCCCTGGTGATGAGCCATGTAGGACCGAACGACGCGCGGGGTCTTCGCCCGGTTGGATGCGGAGCCGTAGTCGAGCGACTCATAGGGTCCCCAGGCGCCGACGGCGTCGAGCCCCTCGAGTCGCACCAGATTCTCGTATGCGTCGTCCGGCGCGAAGGAGACGGCCATCATCGAGGCGTACGGCGCGACAACGAGGCGGTTCGTGGTGGCGCGGTTGAGACTGAGCGAGGGGACCCCGAAGGCGCGGTATTGGTAGTGGCCCTCCCGGCTCAGGACGTGGTACCCCGACTCGGAGATCCCCCAGGGGACCCCCGCCCGCTTCCCGTGGTCGCGCTGGACGCGCACGGCGCGCCGGCACGCCTCCTCGAGGACGGACTCGGGGGGGAGGCGAAGGAAGAGGGTCGGCATGAGGTATTCGAACATCGTCCCGGACCACGAGAGGAGTACGGGCCCCCGGTCCGTCCAGGCGAAGGGCCGCCCCAGGTGGAGCCAGTGCGCGGGCGGCGCCTCGTCCTTCGCCATCGCCACCGTGCTCGCAATCCGCGACTCCGAGGCGAGGAGGTCGTAGTGGTTCGGGTCCAGCTCGCCCGTCGCCACCGAGAAGCCGATCCGGAAGAGGTCCCTGTGGCGGTCGTAGAGGAAGCGGAAGTCCATCTCGTCGAACCAGCTCTCGAGACGGGAGATGAGCGCTGAGGCGTCGTCTTCGATGTGCCCTGCGGCGTGGGCCGCTGCCCGGAGATCGTCCGAGAGCCCCTCGGGCCATCCTGGCCCTTCCCCCCCCGCTCCGGATCCGATCCGATCCAGGAGGTACGCCCGGAGGTTGCGGGGGGAGAGGGGCTCGCTCCCGCTCGCGAGGAGGCCCCGGTGGAGCTCGCCCGCCGCGGGGTGCTCCCGGTAGCGGGGCCTCAGCCAGGGGAGAAAGAGGTGGATCTCGCCGAGGGTCTCTTCGGCATCCGCCCGGAAGCGGGCGAGCCAGGCGTCGACGGCGGGCGGGGTCGTGCTCTCCGCCTCGCCGCGGGCGCTTTCGTGAATGCGAAGAAATCGCTCCCCGAGCTCGGGGAGCTTCCGGTCCCGGAGCTCCTCGAGCGCACGAACGAATGCCTCGAGGCCCTCTCCCCAGGCGTCGCCCAGATTTCGCTCCGTCCACATCTCGAGCGCCCGGAGCTCGACTCGAAGCGCCTTCGCGGTCCCCGTCCGGCTCCCGGACTCGAGCGTCTCCCCGGCCACGCGGAGGGTGTCGGTCACCCCGAGCGGGCACTCCCCGGTCCAGAGCTCGCGCGTCACCGCTTCCCGAAGCGCCTCGCACGTCACGACGAAGGCGGCGGCCAGGTTCCCCGAGTCGACCGTCGATATGTAGTGTGGGTCGAGGGGCTCGAGCGTCGCCGTGTCGTACCAGTTCAGGAAGTGCCCCCGGACACGTTCGAGCCGGGCCATCCCGCCGACGCTCTTCCCGACCCGGTCGATGAGTCGCGGCGTCCCGACGAACCCCAGGTCCCACGCCGTGACCCCCCCCACGAGGGCCATCCCCAGGTTCGTCGGCGAGGTCCGCGTCGCGACCTCGCCGACGGGGTCCTCCTGGTAGTGGTCCGGCACCAGCCAATGCTGTTCCGGGACCTGAAAGCGCTCGTAGTAGCCCCAGACCCGGCGAGCGAGGCTCCGTGCCCGGGTGCTCGGGAACTCGCCCTCCGGAAACCGCCGCCGCCGCCCTCTGCTTACCCAGAAGGCGATCCCGGGGGAGAGGGTCCAGAGGAGGAGGAAGGGTGCGGCGGCGAGAAGGATCGCCTCCCCGTGAAGGAGGGTCAGGCCGGAGGCGAGGAGGAGTGCGAGTCCGGGTCCCATCCACATCCGGCGCACCGTGAACCCGAGCGAGTCCGTCCTGCGGATCGACCTCGCCGTGACGGCGGCCGTCGTCCATTCGAGGAGCTTCCTTCGGGATCCGTAGACGCGGCCGAGCGTGCGGGCGACCGCGTCCATATGGTTCCACGACTCGAAGGGGAGGAAGGCCAGGTCCATCGTCCACCGGGCGAGCGCGCGCCGAAGCGCGCGGACTTCCGCTTCCAGATCCGCGCGGCGGGGAAGCTCCCTCAGCGCCCGAAGGCCCGCATCTACGGAGCCGGTGAGAAAGGGGAGCCCGACCACGCCCGCGAGGCCGATCGTCCACCCCCACGCGATCCCGGGGAGCCAGAGCCAGCCGAGGATGAGGATCCCGAGGACGGAGGGTGCCTGCAGGGAGCGCCGCAGGTTGTCCACGATCATCCAGCGAGCGAGGGGCGGGAGCCGGTTGCGTCTCCGCCCCCCCTCCGCCGGCACGCGGGAGGAGAGCCACGGGAGGAGCTGCCAGTCCCCCCGGATCCAGCGATGCGCCCGGAGGGCGTATGCGACGGGATGGGTCGGAAAGTCCTCGAGGAGGATCACATCCGCCACTAGGCCGGCCCGGCCGTGGATCCCCTCGAAGAGATCGTGGCTGAGGAGCATGTTCACGGGGGTCCGGCCCGCCAGGCTCGCCTCGAAGGCCGCAACGTCGTAGATGCCCTTTCCCGCGAAGATCCCGACGTCGAAGACGTCCTGATAGACGTCGAACGCCGCGTGCGCGTAGAGGTCGAGCCCCTCGACCCCCCCGTACACCCGGCTGAAGGGAGTGCCGCCGCTGGCGTCCGGGAGGATCTCGATCCTCGGCTGGAGGACCGAGTAGCCGCGCCGGATCCGGCCCGTACGCCCCACCTCGGGCCGGTTCAGGGGGTGGGCCAGGGTACCGACGAGGCGGGCGGCGGAATCCCTCGGGAGCCGCGTGTCGGCATCGAGCGTGAGGACGAATGGCGTTCCCGGGAGGCGGGTGGCGTCTCCCTCGACGACCCACATGCCCGTCGGGCGGCCGAGGAGGAGCTGGTTCAGCTCCGAGAGCTTCCCCCGCTTTCGCTCCCACCCCATCCAGCAACCCTCACCCGGATTCCACCGCCGCGGACGATGGAGGAGGAGGAAGGGCGCGCCACCATCCTTCGCGCAGCGGCGGTTGAGCCGGCGGATTCCCGCGGCGACGGCCTCGAGGAGGGGTCCGTCCCGCGCCGTTCGCTCCGTCGGGGCGTCCGGAAAGTCCGTCAGGAGGGCGAAGGAGAGCGCCGGATCGGGGTTCGCATGGTAGTTCCGCTCGAGGTTGTGGAGGATCGATTCAATCTCTTCCCTCGACCCTAGGAGGACGGGGACTGCCACGAGGGTGCGAAACGCTTCGGGAATTCCCCGTCGAACGTCCAGGCGGGGGAGGGTTCTCGGTGCGCTGAGCTGGCCCATGAGCCGGTTCACGAGCCCGACCGCCGTCCCCACCGCCGGAGCGAGTGCGAGAAGGAGGAGGGGGAGGCTTGCGGCCGTGCCTGGGACCACGGCGTAGAGGAGGAGAAGAAGCGTAAGCGCGAGGGCGGCGATGCCCCCGAAGTACCCGCCGCCCCAGAGCCGCCGCCGCTGGGAGGGAAGGAGCGCGAGTGGGAGGGTGCTCGCCGCGAGTGGTCTCGGCCGCCCGAGCGATGCGATCAGCGTGGAGAGGCCCTCGTCGATCAGGTAGTATCCGACGTGGCCTTCCCGGGCCTCCTCGGCGTGCCCTCGAGCGAGTTCGAGCGCCTTCACGGCGACCCTGTCCTCCGGCTGCCCGGTCCGGTTCGCGATCCGCTCGATCGCTCCCCGGTAGCGATCGCGGGTCCGGAAATCCATCTTCGCGAATACGTCGGCCGGGTCCGCACGGAGGATCGTGTCCACGACGCTCAGCGCCTCGACCACGCCACGCCAGTCCTCGCCGGCAAGCGTCCGAAGCGAGAGGATGTGAGGCCCGAATTCGGCGTCCGGCTCCCCCGATTCCGCGCGGCTCGCCAGCCCCTCGAGGAGGGCGATGCGGATGAAGGAGGGCAGGGCCCACAGCTCTGCGAGGCGGAGGGGGCGGACCTCCTGGTAGCCCTGGAGGAAGAGGATGAGCTCGCTGACCTCTATCGTTCCGCGCCCGCGCCTCACGAGTTCGTGCGCGAGCACCTCTGCCCGGGGAAGGCCCTTCCTGCCCTCGGACTCGGCGGTCCCGGGGAGGTTCCTCAGGAACTGGGCGGGAAGGGCTCCGTCGAGCGTTTCGAGCGCCTCGGAGACGACGAAGTCGTTCTCGTACAGCCACTCGCTCCCGGCGATCCCCGAGCTCTCTCCCGTGCGGGAGGCCCGGGTTTTCTTCGAGGCCCGGAAGATCCGTGCGAATCGCCTGTCCAGCTTTCGAATTCGCCGGCGAACCGTTCCCGCCGTAAGTGAGGATGGCCGGAGCACGTGGTCAACCGCGAGCTCACGGCCGTCTCGTCGGGGTGCGCTGTGGAGCGTAGGTAGCATCTACCGTTACGATCGAACCCGGGCTCGTGGGACTCTAGGCGAAGCTAGACGCCGCGGGTCGCAGCCCTGCTTGAGTGAGTGGTCCAGTTGAACTCTGGACACTTGGCGAGGAGGTCCCATACGGACCAGCACGCGCCGGCAGGCCCGGAATATCGACTCCTCGTACGCTCGATCCAAGGGGCGATTCGCCTGAGGCACGCCTTGTGCGGCCCAGTGTCTACCGTGCTTTGGGGTCGTGTCCGTCCACGTGTCGCGACGCGACGGCTAGGGTCTCGTTGCGCTCCCCGTTCAGGAGTTGAGACAGCGATAGCCCGGCGTACGGGCAGGGGCAACCGGGGCTCCCGCGGAGCCGGCATGTGGAACGCGTTGTGAGGGCCGGCGCTGGTGCTGCGGATGTCATGGAAGCCCGTCAGGGGGGGCGGATCCCGCGGGCGTGCCTGAGCGGGTTCTCCAGGAGGTGGGTGGGTATGAAGAGGACCAGCACGAACATGACGAGTGCCACCGCCAGGCCGAGTGCGAGAAGCCACGGATTCCCGATCGCCACGTAGATCACGGACGAGATGACTGCGATCGCGGTGGCGAAGACGGAGAGGAGGAACCTTCGGGCCTGGAGGTGCAAGAACCTCTCCTGCACCTGATGGTCTCGCGGGTGGACCCGGACCCGGAGTTCCTCCCGCTCCGCGCGCTGGAGGAGTTCCTTGACCGAGCGGAGGACGTGCCCCACCTCCCCCATGAAGTCGAGGGCGAGGGCCATCGGCTCGCGCCCCGTCTTCCTGAGGAGTTCGCCCCGATGCTCGCGAATGACCCGGCGGATCAGGAGCAGGCCGTTGAAGCCGGGATCGTAGCGGAACCCGATCGCCTCGAGGAGCACGGCGGCCCGGAAGAAGTAGACGAGCTCGTGGGGGAGGAGGAGGGGCCAAGTATAGAAGGTGTCCCAGATCTCCTGCACGATCTCCCGCACCCGGTCGAGAGATGAGGTCCGCGCCTTCTCCATGATCTGCATGATCTCGATCGCGGCCTCCCGAACCTCGCCGCGCGAGACCTCCGGGGAGATCATCCCGAGGCCGTACATCCCGCTGATGACTCCGTCGAGGTCCTCCCGTTCCAGGTTGAGGGCGATGGAGAGGATCGTGTCCCGCGTCTGCTTGGGAACGTCGAGAACCATCCCCCAGTCGAGCACGATGATCGTGCCGTCGGCAGCCACCAGGAGATTCCCCGGGTGGGGATCCGCGTGAAGGAAGCCGTCGAGCATCATCATCCGCAGGTAGAGTCCGGTGAGCCGATGCATCACGGACTCGAACTCGAGTTCCCCTGAGGCGAAACGCCCCGCGAGCTGGTCCACCTTGGTTCCTTCGAGGTGCTCCATCACGAGCACCCGCTTCGTCGTCAGATTGCCGACGACCTCGGGGGCCCGCACCCCTTCCGCATCCGCCAGCAGGCGGTGGAAGCGCGCCATGTTCGCGGCCTCCGAGCGATAGTCCATCTCCTCGCGGACCCGGGCAGAGAACTCGCGGACAACGTTGGTGATTCCTCTCACGTGGTGGTTGGGAAAGAGGATGTTCAGCCAGAAGAGGAGCCGGAACGAGAGATCGAGATCGACCGCGACGGTCGACGCGACGTCTGGACGGAGGACCTTGACGGCCACCTGCCGGCCGCGAAGGACCGCCCGATGGACCTGGCCGAGCGATGCGGCTGCGATGGGCTCGGGCTCGAAGGAGTCGAAGACATCTTCGACCGGTTTCCCGAGCTCGGTCTCGATCACCCTCCGCGCACCGTCGCCGGGGATGGGCGGCACCTGGTCCTGCAGAGTTCCGACGGCGGAGAAATAGGGTTGCGGAATGAGGTCCGCGCGGGCGCTGAACACCTGCGCCAGCTTGATGAAGGTGGGGCCGAGTCTCGCAATGGCGCGGGCCAGCCGCTCCGCGCGGCTCTCGTGATGCGCGTCCGTCCGGGTCGCAGGACGCCCGATGATCACGAACCGGCGACGATCCCTGAGGAAACCGACCAGGAATGGCACCAGGCTGGCGAAGATCCGAAAGCCGCGAAGTGCTCGCTTCATCTCACCCGTGTCTCAGGCTGCCGCTGGGCCTGCCGTGCCGAGGCTCGAATCCGATGCGGGCCGACGAGCCTCGGAGCCGGCGCATTCCGGTTCCTCTCCCGGCAGGGGGATCCCGCGTCGAGCGGAGCTGGCCTGCCGCAGGGGCTCGAGTGAGGAGCTTCGGTGTCGCGGCAGCGTACGCCGCGTGCGCGTCAAGTGGAGCCGTGGAGGCCGGGAACCGCAAGCCTCCGGGTCTCGGCCCTCGGCCGGCGTGCCCGGTCCGGATGCCCGTGGCGCCGCCGATGCAGTTGCGCGTGCGGCCCATCGAACGTTCGATCCCCCGGCCCTCCGCTGCAAGGCGCGTCCGTCGCGACCGAAATGAGACACGCTCCGAAGCTCCGGCCCTGCGCAGCTGGAATCCCTGCCCGCCATCACCCCCGAAACGTCCGGCTGATGAGGTCGGGGCAGGATCCGGGCGAACCGCACCTCCCCGCGAATGCCGATCCACCTGCGCTGAACCCGATTTCGGCCTGAACTTCACAGGCACGGCGTGGTTGCTCCAGACAGACTGGCGAAGGATTCCCGAATTGGGTAGCCTTACCCGCCGCAAGGTGGCGCTGCCACGCGACGGGGCGCACGGGCTCGACTCTCTGACGCTGGAACCGACACGGAGTCTATCGATGCGAAGCTCTGCTGCTCCGATTCTGCTGGCGATATCACTCGCGGTCCTCGCCCCGTCCGTCCTGACTGCCCAGTCCGAGACGCTCCTCTACGATCACGTCCACCTGGCCGTCCCGAATCCGCAGGAGGCGTCCCAGTGGTACATGGACCACATCGGGGGAGAGCCGGTAGATGGTCGTGACGACCGCATGCTGCTCGGAACCACGAGGTTCATCTTCCAGCAGTCTGATGATCGGCGGCCCAGTCAGGGGAGTGTGATCGACCACCTGGGATTCTCCGTGCCAGATCTCGATGCCACGCTCCGTGAGCTCGAGAGCGCGGGAGCGACGATCACCTCTCCCCGCCGGGACGTCGACGGCCTGTTTCCGCTCGCCTTCGTCGAGGATCCGTGGGGAGTGAGGCTTGAGATCCTCGAGGACCCGCAGCACCTCGCGTTTCACCACATCCACCTGCGGAGCCCGGACCCTGAGGCGACCCGCCAGTGGTACCTCGAGCAGTTCGGTGGGGTGCGCACCCCGATGCGGGGCCGCTCGGACGGGATCCTCTATCCCGGAAACGTCTGGATCCTGGTGACCGAGGGGGACACCTTCCCGAGCACGGAGGGTGCGATCGATCACATCGGGTGGCGAGCTCCGGAGATGAACTCGAAGCTCGAGGAGTTGAGCGGGAAGGGGGTCGAGATCACACGTGGGCCGATGGATCTGACCTTCGTGAACGGAATGATCGAGTTCTTCTTTATCGCGGGTCCCCACGGCGCGAACATCGAAATGGTGGAGCGCGCCCCCAACATGCGCTAGGAGGGTTCTCCCGCACATCTCAGTGCTGCGCGACGATCTGATTTGAGGGCAGGTGGCAGGAATGAAGGGCTCCATAGGGATCCTCACGGGGGGCGGCGATGTGCCGGGCCTGAACCCGGCAATTCGTGCCGTCACGATTCGGGCGCGGCAGGAAGGCTACCGGGTGATCGGGATCCGTCGCGGCTGGGCGGGGCTCATTGAGCTCGTTCCCGATCCCGACTTCGATAATCGGGAGAACGTCCAGGAGCTCACGGAAGAGACGGTACGGCGCGTCGGCCGGACGGGGGGCACCTTCCTGCACACCTCCCGTACACGCCCGAGTCACCTGCCGAAAGCTGCCGTGCCCGAGCACCTGCGCGACCGGTACTCGGAAGAGATCAATGACGTCACCCCCGAAATCCTGCGAAACCTGGACTTCCTCGGAATCGACGTTCTAGTCCCGATCGGGGGCGACGACACGCTCTCCTACGGCGGCCGGCTTCACGAAGAGGGGGTGCCGGTCGTCGCGATCCCGAAGACGATGGACAACGACGTTCCCGGGACGGAGTACTGCATCGGTTTCAGCACCTGTGTGACGCGGACGATCGAGCTGATCCATCGGCTCAGGACCTCGGCGGGCTCGCACGAGCGCTTCCTCGTCGTCGAAGTATTCGGCCGCTACGCCGGCTTCACGGCCCTTCTTCCAGCGTTGGCGGGCGCTGCGGATCGATGCGTGATCCCGGAGCATCCCTTCAAGCTCGAACATCTGGCCGACCTCCTCTCGCGCGATCGACAAAGGAACCCCTCCCGCTACTCCGTCGTCGTGGTCTCCGAGGGTGCCACGATCGTCGGCGACGACGAGATGACCTTCGAGGCAGGGGAAGCGGACCAGTTCGGCCACCGAAAGCTGGGCGGGATCGGAGAGCGGGTCGCAAGCGGTCTCAAGCGCCTGTCTGCCCACCGCGCCGGCGGGCGTGGCGCGAACGTAGTGTCGCAGCGTCTCGGCTATCTGGTTCGCTCGGGGGACCCGGATGCGCTGGACTCGATTGTTCCGATGGCGTTCGGGAATCTCGCCGTCGACCTGATCCGCCGTGGGGATATGGGGCGGATGGTCGCGGTTCAAGACGGCATCTACGACAGTGTCCCGGTGGATCTCGTGACGGGCAGCCAGAGGGTCGTCGACGTCGGCGCGCACTATGACACCGGGGGGCTCTGCCCCCGCTACACCAACCTGGTCGGTCAGCCGCTCTTCATCTCGGCGAGCACTCGCAACTAACGCGTTCCGCCGAATGAGGGGACGTCTCTCCGACGTCCCGGCTCCCGCTGTCGCCAGTCAGCCGGGCATCGGACGATCACGTGCCCTGTCCCACGCGTGGTCATGTTCGGTCGTAGCGATTGCCGGACCTGCCAGTTCAGGCCATCGCTGGTGATCAGCCGCGACGCGTGACCCGGGCATGGGTTGCGTTTTTGGGCCGGCGGGTGGCGCTCGAGCCCGCACGTCTGCGCCGACCGTGCTGTGGGCGATGCCCGGCGCCGCGGCGATCTCCCGGTCGCTGCGCCCGAGTCCGGACTTCAGGCTTCCATCTACCGGAACGGAGACTCTGACGGCGCGGCTCCACGGAGCCGGACTCGGATCGGTCGTGGAGTGTTCCTACTCGAACCGCCCGTCACGCATCGAGATGATCGAGGGAAAACTCTCGACGATAGCTGCGTCGTGGCTCACCAGGATGACCGTCTTCCCGTGATCGGATGAGAGGGACCGGAGAAGACCCGTGACGGCGAGCGCATTCTCCGTATCGAGATTCCCTGTGGGCTCATCTGCGAGAACAAGGGCAGGATCGTTGGCCAGGGCAACCGCCACAGCGACCCGCTGTTGCTCGCCACCGCTCAGCTCCTCCGGTCGTTTGTTGGCCTTCCCAGCTAGATCGACCATCTGGAGCAGCCTTTCGGCCCTGTCCTTCCTCACCTCGGGGTGAACCCCGAGGACCATCATGGGCATCTCCAGGTTTTCCAACGCCGTCATGCTTGAAATCAGATTGAAGAGCTGAAACACAAACCCTACCCTCTTCAACCGATAGCTTTCGAGTGTGCGCTCCGTGGCTCCACTCAGGTCCTGCCCGTCGACGAGGATGGTTCCGCTGGAAGGCCGGTCCACTCCCCCCAACAGGTTGAGAAGGGTCGTCTTGCCGCACCCGCTCGGTCCCATGATCGCCGTAGCCCGACCGACCTCCACCTCCCAATCGATGTGGCGCAGCGCGTGCACCTCCTCGGCCGCCGTTCGGTATCGTTTGCTGAGCCCCGACACCTTCAGCGCGACCCCGGGCTGACTGAAGAAGCCGTCTTGGCTGTGGTGCGCCTGCATGGACGTGGTCATCCCGACAGGGCACCCTCACGGGCGGTGCGTCGGAAGACCCATTGGCTGAAGGCTGCGGCGATTCCGATCAGAACGGCGAGAATCAGGAGGGCAACCCCGAGTGTGAGGGGGGATACGACCAGGTGGGTTGGCAGGAGCTGCACAACCGATTCGATTTCGCGCAGCGACCACACGTGGTTCGCAAGCCCATAACCGGCCAAGAGCGCGACGACGGCCCCGAGGACGAGGCCGAGCAGTGCTGGAGAGAGAATCAGGGCCACGATGAGGCGGCGGATGTGGGCCGGTGAAGCTCCTCGGATGCGCAGGAGCGCGAGCATGCGCCGATCCTCCCAGTAGTTCACCAGCGCGATCGCGAAGATCGACATGATCGCCAGGAGAACCCCGCCGAGCAGGTATATGCTCATGTTCGTCTGTGCCAGGTAGACAAACATGTCCCCCGCCACCTTGTCGATCTCTTCGTCGGCGCTTCGGACCTCGAGCGGGGCGACCGGCAACGCCCTCATCAACTCCTCTCCGAAGCTCGGCGACCGGCTCGACGCCGACACGAGGACGGTGACCCGTGGAATCAACGTCTGCATCTGGCCGAGCGCCTCGTTGTCGGCCGACGCCACAACGTATGCATTCTGACTGAACAGCATGTTCAGGTAGTCGATGCGAGCCTGCACGTAGCCCCGCCGATCCGTCACGGTCCGCGTCGGCATTCCCGGGAGGAACGCCACCGTACCGGAGACAGGCGCCGCTATCGTCTCGAACTGCGGGGTCATGCCGAGAGGAAGCTCCGAACCGCGGGTGAGCTCCCAGAACCCGGAGACGGGGGGCGACGTGGCCAGCTCGCCCGTATCCAGCCTGAGCAGGATCTCCTCGAAGGGCTCTCCGATTCCAAGGGCCGGCTCGGAATGGGTCGTGCGAAGGTAGCGCTCGAGCCCGTCGACCAGGTGGAGGGGCACACCTCGGAGACCGTATCCGGGCAGGTACAGGTCCTGGAGTACGGCCTCCGGCATGCTCGCCACCGAAATGACCCCCGGGACGCCTTCCAGAGCCGCCGACAGGCGCTCGACGCCCCGCCGCACCGCGGTGAGCTGCGCACGCAGGTCCGGGGCGGTCGCCGCTGCAGGCGCCAGGTCCGGGGCGTTGAACGTGAACAGCCAGTCCCCTCCCGTTCTGACCTCGGCCCCTCGTACCACCTTGTCCCGAAAAGAGGCAGCCGTCACGGTCGGATAGAGAGAAACGCTCACCATCAGCACGACCGTCAGCAGGAACACGACCGTGCGATGGGGCTGGAGCGAGGCGTGCCGGAGAGCGAGCGGCCCGAGCCTCCCCCCGAGCGGAATCACGAGAGGCTCCAGCAGGCGCTGAGTCCAACCTCTCCGCGAGACGACCAGGCAGGCGATTCCGTAGACGAAGAGCGGAAGGCCGACGAAGTCGAGTCCGCGATCCGCGATCCAGGCGAAGTCCGTCGGCCACTGCGACGAAAGCGACAGGCCGGTGATCCAGCTTCCCAATGTGTAGGCACCGAGGACGGCCGACACGAGCTCGAGCGGGCCGAATCGGACATCGGCTCGGCTAGCGTCCGCGACGGAAACGCGTCTCGAGGCCTCCAGGGGGGAGATGGTCGTTGCATACCGGACCAACCTCCGGCCGACCAGGAGGACCATCCCCAGCGTAACCGCGAGGAAGAGGAGCGCGAGGTGCACCTGCTCCCGGTCCAGCGCTTCCGGAGGAGGCCAGCCTCGGCTGTACACGAGGAGCGGCAGAAGCGCCCCGAGGATCAGCCCCAGTCCGCCGCCGAGGAACCCGCCGGAAACAATCGCGACGAGCAGGGCGTGGCCCAAGCTGCGGCCGGGGACGCCGCGCAACCGCAGGAGCCCGAGCGTTCTCCGTTCGTTCAGCATCAGCAGGCGGGCCAGATTCGCCAGGAAGACCCACGCCATGCAGAGGACCGGGAGTGCGATCAGCAGCGTGAGGAGGCCGATGAGGCGGGAAATGCCCGCCATGCGCTCGAGCAGCACAAGGACCGTGCTGTCCACCAAGGCGCCGATCTCGACTCCGCTCACGACATCGAGGGCCTGGTCGCGAACCGCGGTGAAGCGCTCCAGGGAGCCATCGAGATCCCAGCCGGAGATCAGCTGCTCCCGGTCCAGCCTCGCCAGGTAGGCGATCTCGGGAAGGTACTCGCCCGGAAGGTATTCCGGGTTCCCCAGCGGGGCGTCTCCACCGGGCGCGGGAAGTCGACCCATCGCGGCCAGATCGAACCCGTCGATCACGGCTTCCCGATACGGGGTCAGCAGAACCGCCGAGACGGCGGGAATCATCGTGATCGAGCCGGTCTGGTCCATGAACCAACGGTTCAGTTCGTCGGCCTCCAGACGGATCACCCCGCTCAGGACGGAAGAGAAGAGGACGGTCTCGGAGCCGCCGCTTTGCGCCTGAAGCTCGAATTCTCTCGCCCCCTGCAACGCCGCGAAGGCGTCTCCCATGGCACTTTCGGGCCCGATCAACGCCAGGATGGCCCCCAGCTCCTCGCCGGGCCCTTGAGATGCCTCGCCGGAAACAAGATTCCGAAGCTCTGGAGGGAGGAGGGCGACGTTGGATGCCGACAGCACGGATAGCCAAGGCGTAGCCAGGGGCTGCCCATCGACCAGGACCGATACGTCCGGAGAAAACGCCGCGCGGAGGAAGACCAGCTGTTCCACGCGCTCGACCGTTTGCACCGACCCGAGGCTAGAGGCAAGCGCCGGGTTCGAGCCTCCGGATTGGTCGTAGACGACGAGGTCCCACGGGGTGCGTGCC
The DNA here is from genome assembly GCA_965206975.1 of Longimicrobiales bacterium. Taxonomy (GTDB): domain Bacteria; phylum Gemmatimonadota; class Gemmatimonadetes; order Longimicrobiales; family Gaopeijiaceae; genus JAAXGI01. The sequence goes on from OZ242253.1 coordinate 2,429,915, forward strand.
AGCTGGTCGTCGACGTAGAGCGTCAACGCGTACCGGGATGTGACGTTGACCGCCGACAGCAGGGCCCCGACGAGGAGAGTCCCGACCCCGAAGCCCAGGAATGAGCGCTTCCCGATCACGGGCAGCAGACGTCGCGTGATCCCCCGGGCGCCCAGGGACTCTCGGCCGCCCCCGGGATCAGGGGGTCGCCCTCCGGTGATCATCGCCTGCGGCCTGTGCGGGGTCTCAGTTCACAGGCGGGTAGAAGTGCTCGTAGCTCCCGTCGAGAATCTTCCGGTTCACGTCCTCGTGCGTCGGATAAGGGTCGCGAGCGTACTCGTCGAAGCTGCCCGGCGCGTTGATCCCCGGGATCTCGGCGATCCAGTCCTCGGCCAGGATCTCGTCCGGATCCCCGTACCGGGACGCGAGAGCCCGCACTTCGGGGTCGTCGAGGCTCGTCATGCGTCCGTTGCGGATGATGTCGACCGACCGGTTGCTGTTCCTGATGTCGATCGTATAGGTCGGGAAATAGAGATGGAGGTGCAGGCCGTGGTAGAAGGGCAGGTTCCGCTCTTCGGTGAAGCTCTGCCACTCCTCGGACCTCCTCGCAACGTCCGGTTCGTGCTCGAGGCTCGCGCCGAGCCCGATGTGGAGGTAACCGGACTTGAGTCGCTCGTTGACGGTCGTGATCGACATGTCCGGAGAGGGGGGCCGGAACCACTTGGGGTTCGTGCCCAACGCGATCTCGTGCAAGTAGAAGAAGCCGGGTTTGCTTTCGTAATACGGGTACTCGGCCGTGTTGATGTTCGGATAGCAACACAGGTGCGTGCGGGCAAGCTCCCCGTACAGTCCGCCGCCCTCGACCGCCGTCAGATACCCTTCCTCGTAGTGCATCGTCATGAGCGGGTGATATCCGACGTGATTCGTGGTCCCGGCGATCACGCCGGTGGGCGTGGAAATCGGCGATCGCGGGATCCACTCGCCCGACAGGGCGGGGTAGCTCACGGTCGTGCGAGCGAAGCGGCCCGTGGCCATGTTCGGCCCCAGCATGTTGTGGCCCCGCTCGTAGACCCCCGCGGCCCAACGTCGAGCCAGATCAGGTGAGATCTCGTCCGTCAGGTCTGTGCCTTCCGGGTCGGTGAGGCGGAAGCGCTCTGCGAACGCGACCGCTTCTATGTTCCGTTCTTCCGTCAGGGTCCAGACGTCTGCGGGATATGCGGGCACGCCGCTCATGATCGTGAAGCGGTCCCAGAAGGTGGTGCCACGCCACTTGTCGGAGAACGGACCGAGGTTGCCGGCCTCCTGATACCAGGTACCCGCCGAATAGACTCCGTCTACCTCCGGGTGATCCTCAAGATACGCGATGATCACGTCGTTCCGGTCCCCGGAGAAGCCGAGATTCGGCTGCTCTTCCGAGGGCTCCGGCTCGGGCTCGAGCGAGAGATCCGGGTATACGGCTTCGAACAAGTCGGGCCGCTCCGAGCGGAGCCAATTCCTTCCCAACCTCGGGAAGGGCAGCTGCCCCGGCTGGGCGCCCTCGGTGAACCCGGCTTCGGTTACCGTCATGCCCGGAATCCTGGATACCCTCGAACAGGCCTCCGCGGAATAGGTGCGGCGAGCGGTCTCGTAGTCCCAGACGATTGCACTCGTGGGTCCTCGGACGAGAACCACCGGGGTGATCTCGCGTTCGACGAGCGCGCGGCGCATCGCCTCGACGATGTGTGGATCGTTGCATTCCCGGACCACCAGGGCAATCGTCTCGCCCCGGGTCGATAGCCCGAGGCCGCCCCCGAAGGCGGCGGCCCTGTTTCTGGCGGCCTCCCGCGCGAATGGCATCACCTCATCAACCGACGTGGGCGCATCGAGCGCCATGGAGGGAAAGCGCGGCGCCGGATACTCGTTCTGCTGAGCACCTCGCGCGTGCACGAGTCCGGCGCAGAACGAGACGAGGAGAAATAACCCCATCAGTTTGCCCGCCGCGGTCCAGGTCATTTGTGTCATCTCGCTACCTCCCGGTTGCCCTCCGCAGAGGGGTGCCTAGGGATCCTGGCGAAGCTCCCGAGCTGCCGGTTCGCCACGCGATCCATCAGGGTCGTTGGTGGCCTCGAATACGCAACGTGCAACGGCCCGGATCTCCTCTTCCGTGAGATGTTTCGTTTGGGCTGGCATCACACCGATGCCATCTCGCATCGCTGAGACAATGGCCTCCGATTGCGGTCTGAGCGTGTCCAGGTTCGGCCGGTGAGACCGGTTGATCCCGCCTTGGCAAGTGTGTGACAAAGGGCGCACCTAGGCTCGGCCAACTCCAGAAAGACGTTGCGTCAGACGCCCAAATGCGGGGTCCTGCTCCATGGATCCACCGCCACGCCCGTACGCGTTGCGGCACAGGCAGAGGTCGCCGGCGCCAACGCCATGGCTCGAACCGGAAGGCGCACGCTGCGCAACCCCGCCCAAGTGCTTCTCAACATGGGTGCAAGCGCCGACGTCAATCAAGAGGCCGATTCAGGCAGGGAGATGACTGGCTGCTCGAGGAGGAGTACGATGACCTGCAGACCAGACTCGAACGAATCGTCGAGTTGTAAGAACACCCACGCCGGCAGGCTGGCCGGGGCTGATCCAGTGTGGTGGCACCACCTAGCAAACCATCGGGCTCGCCCGCGTGCAGTTCCTGTGAGAACCGGGAGCCGATCCACGGACCTCTCGCGGATTGAGTGGATGTCGCTAACGACGCTGCGAGGCCCGAGACGGGTGAGCTCCTTGCGGACCTGGGGTCCGGTAGGCGTGGCGCTCGAAGAGCCACCCGCGATTGGAGGATTCGATGAAATGCCGATCTCTTGTCTGGCTTCTTCGGGCCACTGGAAGTCGTGGAGCTACCGGCGCTCTACATTCAGCATTTGGATAAAGCGTTCGACGACAACGCTCGACGACCGAGCGTCACCCAAATAGAAGACCGGAGATCCCTCGCTCACCTCCGGTCTGCCCGCTCGGGTCGACCGAGGGCCATTAGCGCTCAGCACCCTAGGGCGAGAGAATCGACGCCTCAACGCCGAATCGCGGTCGTGCCCCCCGAATCCGGTACGAGCATCCGTACCATCCCGTCTTGTCGCGATGTGAGGAAGAGTTCGCCGTCGCGGCTGCGACTTATGTGAAGGTCGGCGCGCGAGGTGGGGGCTCCGTTGGTCGCTTCTACGAGCTCCATGAACGTCACGTTTTGACGCGCTCCGCTCTCGTCACGAGTGTAGAGCTGGATCTCTTCGACCGGGGCCACGGTGCGCGGAATGCCATCGTCCGCGGCCTTCAGCGCAGCGAGATCGACCGCGAAGAGCCTGCCATTATTCAAGTCTCCGAACACGAACTTGCCCCGGAGACCCTCGATGCGGCCATGATAGGCGAAGCCACCCGACACGGCGCGCCCCTCATCGTGATCGTAGATCGCTACGGGATACGTGAATCGGTCTTCCACCTCTCCCGTCAGCACAGCCTCGGGTAGCGGATAGAGCTGGTTCAGCATACCGCCGGGTCGGTCGACGCCATTCTCGAAATACCCTTCGCGCGCCATCCAGCCGAAGTTTTCCCCGTTCCGGACGATGTTGATCTCCTCGATGTGGTTCATCCCGATGTCCGAGGCGAACATCGTTCCGTCGGTGAGATCCCACGAGATCCTGTGTGCGTTGCGGAAACCATGGGCGTAGATCTCACCCAGGGTGTTCGGATCCCCATCGGCGGCAAAGGCGTTCGCGGGCGGGATCGTATAGTCCCCCACCCCCTTGGCTCCTCCCGAGACCGATGGAGTGCGGGGATCGATGCGGAGTATCGCGCCTACCAGGGTGTCCAGGCGTTGGAGCTGTCCGGGGTTGTTCGCGTTCGGGCCGGCTCCGTTGCTGAATCCGAGGTCGGTGCCCCCGATGTAGAGGAGTCCGTAGTCTTCGTCCCCGGGCACTGCGGTCGGGTTGAATCCGCCATGTCCCAGGGGGTGGGTCAGCGTTCCCACCACATGGGCCACGCGGAGCAGCTCACGCCGTGTCCCGTCGAACACGTCGACCGAAGGGTCCACGGCTTGCCATTCCGTGATGACGTTGTGGAACGTCACATCCTGGGAGGAGAAACCGGGCGGGATGAAGTCGGGAGAGGCCGGATTGTCCTGGGCGTACTCCCCGTGCACGGTATAGAACAGCCCGTTCTCTTCGAATTCCGGATGGAAGTCGAATCCGACGAAGCCGCTGAGTAGCCTGTTGTAGGCTGCGTAGGGGAAGAGCTCCGCAAAGTCGAGGTAGACGCGAGGCCGGTCGTTGTCATCGAGCAGGTACAGGAACCCGCGCGAATCGTTCACGAAACGCCGGCCGTCGGGGAGGTCGCGTAGGTAGCTTGCCCGTGCCCATCCGGCCGGATTCACGTCCAGATCCGGGGGACGTAGGCCACGAGTTTGGGGCAACCGGACGACATCACGCACCTCGACTTCCAGCCCCAGCTTTTCGACGGGAGCCGGGATCGGATTCTCCGTGATCTGCCGAGGCATCGCACCGGCGTTCCCGTGCGCCAGCGAAGCCAGGGTCGCAAGGAGAATCGGAGCGCGCGTGCTCATTCGCCTGCCGGCTGATCGCAGTCGGGGCAATAAGATTTCCACGTTGCACCCGAGATCTGTACGCTCAGCCCGTCCGGATCGTTCACGTACAGGGTTTGGTTGCCTTGGCCGGGCGACAGCTCCCGCACTTCCAGCCCGAGGGTGCGGATTCTTTCGATGTCTCTTTCCAGCTCGAAGTCATCGACGCCGATACAGAAGTGCGTGATGGTTCCTGCCCGAGCGCCCGACGGGGACAGACTCAGGTACGAGTCATTGATGTCGAGGCCGAGGATACCGGAACCGGGTGGGAGAAGGGGCCGCGCGGCGGGTAGGTCGAACAGATTCTGATAGAAGGCGACCGAGCGATCGAGATCCGAAACCGCCATGCTGACGTGGTTCAGCGAGCGCGCCCGGAAGAGCGAATTTCCGCTCCTTGCAGGTGCCGTCTCAGCGACAGGCGGTGGGTCGCACGAGGGGCATGCGGCCGTGTAGCCGGTGCCCGTGACTTGCAGGTGGATTCCCTCCGGGTCACGCACGATGACAACTTCACTGGTTGAGGCCACGACTTCGAAGCCGGCTGCGCGAAGGGCTTCGGCAGCACGCCCGGGTTGGAAATCATCCACAGCGATGGAGAAGTGGGTGATGACGCCGCCGCTGGAGCTGGAGTTCAGGCTGATGAAGCGTGCGTCGAAGTCGAGCCCATACGCTTCCGTACCGGACGACTGCACGGTCCGCAGCGCGGAAAGGCCGAACATCTCCTGGTAGAAGAGAGCCGAGCGCTCCAGATCGGAAACCTCGATACCCACGTTGTTGATGGTCCGGGCCCGGAGTGCCTGGCGCCCAGACTGCGCGGCCATCGATCTTGCGGTCAGCCCCGCAGAGGTGCCGGCCAGTGCCACGGCGAGTAGCAGCTCGCGCCTCGTGAGCGGGGCCGTTTCGTATTCGGCTATGAAGCGGCTGATCCTGGCCTCCATGGCCCTCGCTCCTTGTCTGTCGGTCACGCGCCCCCATCTCCCGGTCACGCCCCCGCCCATCGCGCGGGTCGGGCGCTCCCGGTCCTTCCTGGAATCAGGATCGCCGCAGTCCAATGCATGACTCGCACGATCCACTTGATGCCGTTTCGTTTCGCAGGAAGCAGCAGGGTCAACGAGGCCACCCTGACCTGAAGCCCTCCGCAGCCAGCGGTCAACGTAGACCGCGAGTTCTTCGGGGGTCAAGAAACGATTCACCTTCGCGAGGTGTCTCGAGCGTCCGGCCGGGACCACGGGCGGCGGCGGGCGCCGTCCCCGCCCCGACTCCTTCTCGACGGCTCGACGTTGGATTGTCGGTCCGACGCTGTCCAGGGTGGTTCGCCGTATGCGGTGACGCTCCGACGGGATTGGCTGCGGGACGCTGCGGGGCTCCACCGTACAACGATCACCGGACCCGGAACTTCCCCCGTCCTCCATGAGATCCGAACGGCAGGCTAGGAGCCCGTGTGATCGATCGGATCCGCCTACCGCTTGCAGGATGAGCCCATGACGAATCAATTTGGGGATCGCACGTTGGGTGCGCGCACGCTTTCCAACCCGGAGGACGACGATGAGATGTCCGCGCATGACTCGACTCTTCTTGCCGCTCGTGGGACTGACCATCCTCGGAGCGCCCCTCTCCGCCCAAAAGGTGTCGAGGCTCGATTCCTACGATGGAGTGGTCATCCGGATCCTCCAGAGCAACAACGCTGGAGACGTCCAGCATATCATCGATCCGATGACCAACGAGGTCGTGGGGGTGCTCGAGGGGTGCCCGCGACCTCACAACCTCTTCTCGCACCCCGACGGCCTGTACTACTACTGCACCAACGAAACGGAGAGCACTCTCGACGTCTTCGACACGAGGACGCTGGAGCTGGTCGAGCAGCTTGCCCTCACGGCCCGGCCCAACAAGGGTGCCATCAACAAGCAGCGTGGCAAGATCTACGTGGGGATCGCGGCCGCGCCGTTCGTGGACGTGTTCGATCTGGACACGCACGCGAAGCTCAAGAGCATCCCGGTGTCGACCGGTATTCACAACGTATATGTGAGTCCTGACGGGAACTGGGTGGTAGCGGGGCTGAACCGGCGCGACGAAGGGTCGATCGAGATCATCGACCCCGATATCGACGAGGTCGTCGACGCAATCACGCTCGTGGACGACCGCGGAGAAAACAGACGTGTACGGCCGATGGCGTTTCTGGCGGCGGCGGACGGATCGACGGACAAGCTCTTTGCCCACGGTGCCGGCGTGAATGGCGTTTGGGTCATCGACTGGGAGACGCGAAGAAAGGAGCGGATTCTCTTTCCGCCGAACTTGCCCCCGTGGATGAGAAACGCGGATGGGAACCAGGGTGCCCCGATGCACGGCGTCGAGGTGCTTCCGGACCGGTCGGCCGTGTGGGCTTCGAGCCGGCTGGACAGCCGGATCTACGGCTGGACGCTCCCGGACCTCGAGTACATCGGCGCGGTGGAGGTGGGGCCGACGGCCAACTGGATGACCCCGACGCCTGACAGCCGGTACATGTACGTCGCGGTCTCGGGGGCCGACCATACGCTGGCTGTCGACCTCCAGAGCCTGGAGATCGTGGCGAAGATGAGGACCGGCGCTCGGCCTGCTCGCATCGACACGGCCGTCCTCCCGCCGGACCGTGTGAACTCGACGGGCGGATAATTCGGAATCGACCGAGGAGGTGCGGAAGATGACCGCAAGGAACAGACGGTGTATGGGGACTGCTTGGCTGGGCGCGCTCGGCTTGGCCGCGGGCGTCGGGATTTTCGCGGCGCTGGGCTTGGCGGCATCGCCCAAGGTTGCGTCGAGCGGCCCCGGCGAGGCCGAGGCCACCGGGACCGGCGAGCGGAGGGACTTCGACGTCTATCGCGAGAACGTCGAGCCGATCTTCGCACGGCCTCGCGGCTACCCCCAGGGGGAACCGGCCGCCGCGTGCGTGATGTGCCACGTGTGGCAGACGAGCCTTCGCTTCGCGCTCGAGGATATGACGGAGATCGGCGGAAGTTGGAGCTGGACGGAGGAGCAGTCCATGCGCAACTACGAGGTGGTGACGCGGCTGGTCGACGCCTCGGACCCGCCGAACAGCAGGCTCCTGTTGAAGCCGCTCTCGACGGATGCCGGAGGCGAGGGCCACACGGGTGGCAACTATTGGGGTTCGACGAGTGATCCGGAGTATCGGGCGATCCTGGAGTGGATCGAGATGCTCCCCGTCTCGGACTTCACGCCGCCGGCCGGGCCGACCCTCGATTTCGAGTTCTACCGCAGCTGTGTCCAGGGTGTAGTAACCGGGAATCCGCGAGCTGGTCAGCTGCCGTGCGCGGCATGCCACAGCGGTGGCGCGATCGGTTTCGCTCCGAGTCCCGCGAACGGCACCTCCTGGAGTGATGAGGAGGCTCGCCGGGGGTTCGAGGTGATCTCGCGGCTGGTCCTGCCGGGGAACCCCGAAGAGAGTCGGTGGCTGCTGAAGCCGCTTCACCCCGACGGCGGCGGATCCTACGCTCACAACGGAGTCCGGCGCTGGCAGTCACGGGACGATCCGGAGTGGCAGATGCTCGCCGCGTGGGTACGCGGCGACCGAGCCGGGAGCAACTGCTCGATGTAGGACGGACGCCGGCAGACACCGTCGTGGACCTTCGCAGAGTGGCGAGGCCCGTTTCCGCGGACCTCGCCGCTCTGCGTTTCCGACGTTCCGCGTGGCTCAGGAAGAGGGAGGCGCACCGCCTGTGAACCCCACCCTCTCTGCGACTCCCGTTGGCTTCCGCGGCCGAGAGGGTGTGGCCATGCACGTCCATCGTGAGGGACGAGGCCGCCGCCCGGCTCCGGCCGCTTTCGGACAAGGTGCTGGCGATCCCAGCGAGCGCACCTTCCACGAGTCGCTGATCCTGTTTGCTCCACGCGGTTTCCTGCGGCATCTTGAACCAACGCTCGCCTTATCCCCTGGGGTGGAGCGATCCGTGACATTGAACCTGGCCGATGATGCTCCGGCAGGAGGCGGCATCGTGACAAACGGGCGACCGAACATCCGGTTTCGGATCACGCTGAGTCTCGTTCTGGGCACCGGAGGCATGATGGGTGGGGCCCACGCGGCCGGCGCCCAGACCGGCCCGGGCGTGGTTCCGCTTCCGGGCGCGAGTTGGGCTCAGAGTTCGGGCGGTGACAGGACCATCACATATGCGGACGACGTGGCGGAGATCCTCCAGGAGAAGTGCCTGAACTGCCACCGGGAAGGCTCGATCGGGCCGATGTCGCTCGAAGACTACGAACGGGTGAGGCCGTACGCGTCGCTGATCAGGTCGAAGGTCGAGAGCCGGCAAATGCCCCCGTGGCCGCTGGACAAGGGTGTTGGGATCCAGCGCTTCAAGAACGACATATCGCTGACCGACGAGGAGATCGAGACGATCGTGCGGCGGTCATACGGCGCCACCATTCAGGGCTGTGCGAAACCACCCTGTGACTTACCCGCGCAGTAGAGGTCGGACATGGCCTGGCCTTGATAGTCCATCACCTGGGCCCTGGTGTTCGTTCTCAGCCCGGTAACACAATCGTGTAGGATCGGGGTGGACCAGGCCGCGTAGAACGAAGGTGTCTGGATCCTGTACATGGGCGTGGGTTTCCCGAAATCCAGATCGCTCCCACCGTCCACGAAGGAATTGTACGTTGCCACCGTTTCTTCGAGGGCAGTCGGCGGCATGGGCCCTGATTGGTACTCATTGTCAATCCTACCGGCCAGTTCTGCGATCGTGTCTCCACGGAAGAAGTAGCCCTCGGGATCGACGTACGGAGGGTTCGGATCCCAACCCTCCCGCTCCACGGCGTCGGCGTCGAAGATGGCCCAGATCGGTCCGCCTCCATTCCTTTTAGACTGATCTCCGTTATACGCCAGCGCGGCCGCATAGAAGTCGAAACCGCCGTCCATCTCGTTCCAGAACCTCCGGCCGATCTGATTCACCATGTTCGCGTCTTGCTAGTCCAGGATGGTCAAGCCGGAGGCCCGTGCCAGATGGAATACAAGGGAATCGGGCTCCCAGATCAGACTGCTATATCCCCACTTGCACCCGATGTGAACCGTCTTCGATATGATCCTGATGTCCTCGGCAGTCTGATTGGCGGTGCTTCATAGCGCCGCTCCTATCGCCATCACCGCCAGTTCCCCGTCTCCGCTCTGTCTGGACCAGGGCTCGCCCGCGACCTGATACTCCTCGGTGAGTCTTGGGTCAAAAGTCCTGCGTAGGGTTACGTTGCTTCTGCTGCCCCCCGCTGCAACTAGCAGCCCGTGGAAAAAGTCCTTCCTGTAGCCGTTGTATGAGTGAGTTAGATTCCAGGTGAACCGGGGTCTGAGCGAGGGAGGACGGCGATGGCGATAGGCAAGCGGCGCAAGGGGCGACAGCAGGAGTTATTCGTGGCGGCCAGCGAGATCCGCGCGCTGGGCAACCCCTTCTACCGTGCGCTGAACAGGCTGCTTGAGGAGGAGGGTTTCGACGACTTTGCGGAAGAGACGTGCCGGGAGTTCTATGCGGAGAAGCGGGGCCGGCCGGGCATTGCGCCCGGGGTGTATTTCCGGATGCTGATGGTGGGGTATCTGGAAGGGATCGGCTCGGAGCGGGGGATTGCGTGGCGGTGTGCGGACTCGATTTCGCTGCGTGAGTTTCTGGGCTGCGGGCTGGCGAACAACCCGCCGGAGCATTCGAGCCTGTCGAAGACGCGGAAGCGGCTGAGCCTGGAGGCCCACGAGGCGGTGTTCGCCCGGGTGCTGGAGGTGCTGCGGGCGTCGGGTCTTCTGAGCGGCAAGACGCTGGGCGTGGACGCGACGACGCTGGAGGCGAACGCGGCGATGCGCACGATCGTGCGGCGCGACGACGGGACCGGCTACGAGGAGTGGCTGGAGGGGGTGGCGCGGGCGTCGGGGATCGAGACGCCGGCGCGGGAAGACCTCGCGAAGCTGGACCGGAAGCGTCCGAAGAAGGGCTCGAACCAGGAGTGGGCGCATCCGCACGACCCGGAGGCGCGGATCACGAAGATGAAGGACGGCAGGACGCGCCTGGCGCACAAGTTCGAGCAGGCGGTCGACCCGGATATGGAGACCGGCGCGGTCGTGGCGGCGACGGTTCAGACGATGGACGGCGGAGACACGGCCTCGCTGCCGGTGACGCTGGACGAGGCGGAGCGGCAGCTGGCGGAGGTGGGCGTGGAGCCGAGGGAAGTGGTGGCCGACAAGGGCTACCACTCGAACCAGACGATGACGGAGCTGAGAGACCGGGGGCAGCGGAGCTACGTGAGCGAGCCCGACCGCGGCCGCCGGAAGTGGAAGCGGAACCGGGACGCGCAGAAGCCGACCTACGCCAACCGGCGGCGGATCCGCGGCAACCGGGGAAAGCGGCTGCTGCGCCAGCGCGGCGAGAAGCTGGAGCGGGGGTTCGCACACATGCTGGGGACCGGAGGACTCCGCCGCGTCCACGTCCGTGGGCAGGAGGAGATTCGAAAACGGATGCTCCTTCAGGCTGCCGCCTTCAACCTCGGGCTCCTGATGCGCAAGCGTTTCGGCTTTGGCACCCCCCGCGGCCTGCAGGGCGCCGCACTCGCATGCCACGTCAGCACCACCGTCTTACCCATTCTTCGCCGCTTTTGCCGCCAGATCGGCCCGTTCGGCCCAATGGTCGGGTCTTTAGGCTACAAGATCCGACATCGGCACACACTCACCCCCGCCTCGGCCCTGGTCCCACTCCTTCACCCGACGCTCTGGAAACCCACTTCTTCCACGGGCTGCTAGGACGCCCTTCGTCGCACGGATGTTCACAGTCATGCCGCGATGCACCGCAGTGATGCCCAGAACCCTTCCGGAGAACGGGTTCTCGCGGATGATCCGCGTCATGCGGTGTTCCAAGAGGATCTCCGCACCTTTCGCTCTTGCACTCTTCTCCAGCGCCCTGATGAGACCCGAGCCGACCCGGGTCGGATGATGCGTGACGCGCTCGCTTGCGATCGGCCATTGCACCGTGCGTTGCTGTCGGCGCACCGTCGAAGCCCGATCTGGACCCGTCAGCCGATCCTGAAACTGGACTCCATTCTCGATGAGGAATTCGAAGGTGGCGGCGTTCTCGTCGGCAAAGGCACGTACCAAGCTCCTGTCGCTGTAACGGCTCAATACATGGTTGTGGCGCACCCAGTCCTCGTAGACCTGATCCGCAGAATCCTCAACCCCGAACTTCCGTTGATTGCTCGTCCCGCCACCTAGGTGAACGTTCCCCCCGCTCACCAGACCGTGGCCACCTATGTCGGTGTTCTCTTCAACCATGATCACCGACGCCCCGTGATCGAGAGCCGCGACGGCGGCGGAGAGCCCTGCGGTACCCGCCCCGATTGTGACGAAATCGGCCTCCCGATCCCACAGGTCCTGAGCTCCCAGCTCTCCCGCGTCCAACCCACCGAAGACTGCCCCGCCCAACCCCAGCGTCGTGCCTTTCTTCAGGAAGTCTCTTCGGTTGACTCTCGCGTCACCCTGCTTGTTCCTGCTCAAAGCCTCTATCCTCCTCGGTCGAAACTCCTTCGGCTGCCGTCGACCTCAATCACCATGTCGGCATACTCGACCGAAATCGAAGGCAGGTCAAGATCTGAAATCAAGACGGGGCGGTGGGGCCACACGCCCCACCGCCCCGACCCTTCCGAGAGATCTCTAGGATACGCCAGCGGGCTCAGATATTCTGGTTCTGGAGCTTCTCCACATCGGGTAACGGATAGCATGTGTGTGGACCGTAAGGCTGCCCGCGCTGGTTCAGTCCCGTATCGAAATCATCCGTAGTGACGCCGGGAATGTCGAGCCGCAGAATGTCTCCAACCTTCGTTCCCTGCAAGAACAACTCGCGCCGCCGCTCTTCCCACGCCTGCGCGCGAATCTCACCTGCATCGTTGCTGATGAACACGGGCAGACCGGGATCCGCATCTACGAAGGGTAGATCGGTGACGGTGGCCCGCAGGTTGTTGATGATGCCCACGGCCGTCTGCCCCAATTCGACCTCCGCGATCATGAGCTGAGCCTCGCGCCAGCTGGAGAACGGAATATCGGAGCCCCGGGCCGGGTACTTGAACTGAATCCACATGTCCGAGATCCCGTCCCGTCCCACGCCGAGCCCGACGTGTTCGAGGGGCACCCTCGGGTCCGGCACCCCGCCCACCTCCAGGTTATGGTAGCTCGGATGTATCGTGTCGCTGCCCGACGAAGTGATCGTCTCAAAAATGCGGTTGTAACGACGGGAATTCCCTTCGTCCATCTCTGCGTAGCGCACGAACCCCGGGTCCACTTGGGAAGCATCCGCCACGGCGCCAGCACCATCGCCCCGGTTCAACTTCGATCGTGCCCGACCCACCAACGCCATATTCACGATTGACCGAGCCGCGGCGAAGCTCGATCGGCTCGCAGACTCAATCGCCGAAGTAAACCGCTGCTCCGCGAGCGCCATCGTCGCTTCGCGCGAAACGATGGAACCCCCATCGAAGGTGAGCTCGCACATGGTTTCGCCGAGAATCTGATACGCATAACCTGCATAGGCATTCAACGCACCGATCAGGAAGTCCTTGTTCTCGACGGAGGCCGCGTCAAAGCCGTTGATTCGTTCGATGTAGTCCTCGGCCGTGAACCGCACTGTCTGGAAGGGGAGCAGAATGGGTGGAAACGGCCCCTCGTCGCATGCCAGCTGATCGAAGATCTCAATTTCTCGAGATCGCAGCTGGGTCAAGCGGAGACGACTGTCGGTGGTGGCCACGTACAGGTCGTTCCCCCACATCCCACCCGCATGGACATACCTCCCCAGCGCACAGTCGAAATCGCCCTGGACACTCCTCACCAGCACTTCGGAAAGGCGGGGATCGTTCAGGTCCTCCTCTCTCAGCTGCCCCGGAAGCTCCACCTCCAAGAGGCTATCGCAGGCCGCCGCGAAGAGGACAACCATCGACAACGCCCCCAAGGTCCCGACACGACCCAATCGGCATCTCGCGAGGCGCCGACTCGCTTCCTTCTTCAGGATATTCCTTAGACTTAGCATGAACATCTTCTCCAGTCGTTTCCGTTATCGTTCAGGTGCCTCGGTAACCCTCTCGGCAACTCTTTGCATCTTAATCCCACCGGCGCGCCGTACCCCACTTAGAAGGACACCCTCATCCTGAGGAGAGCCGTCGACGACACGGGGGCCTGCGTATCCTGCTGTCCTGGGAATTCCTGGTTCCCGAGGCTCTGCCTGACATCGTGGATCCGCTCGCCTCCAATAGTGGTGTTCCACTCTTCGCGCCAGATGAAACCGAGGTTCCTGATCGAGAGGCCTATGGAAGCGCGGCTTACTCCGAGCCTGGCAACCATATCAGAGGAGAGCTGATACTGGACACCCAACTCGTCGAAATTGAGGTACCCGTTGGGGACATACCCAGTAGCGTCTCGCTGCGTCGCGATCTGGCCCCGAAAAACCGCGTCGGGGGGCGCCACATTTACGGCGTACGAGTTGTGCCAGCTCGTATGCCTCGCGCCGATCTGATCCGAATGCTGGATCCCCCCGCCACGACCTTCTACGGTGGCAAAGAGCCTCACGTTCTCGAACAGCGTCCAGGTGGAGGTAGCGTTGATCTGCCACGTGTGATGCGAAGGGCCAAAGAAGACACGATTGGCTTCGCTACACGGGACTGCCGGGCCACCTATCTGGCGTCCGTCAGCCCCCGTTCCAGCGTCACACATGACGTTGGTTACCTGGCTATCGCTGCCCGGAACGAACTCCGCCGAAACAACCTTGAAACTGTGGAGCCCCGCCAGGGGGTATCCCACGATATGCTCCCTACTGCGTCGGATCGTGATGCGCTCGATGTCGCCGAGGCCGACGATCTCGTTGTCCATCGTCGCGAAGGCCAGCGCCAGGTCCCAACGCACCGGATCCTCTTGTAAGACCTGAAGGTCGAGGGTGAGCTCAGTGCCCCAGTTGTCGACTTGACCAGCATTCACGAACTGCCTGCCCGGAAACCCCAGCGAGGGAAGGACCGGCGCGTCCACGATCGCGTCCTTCGTGCTCTTCCAGTACGCGGTAAAACCGAGCTGGATACGCTCATCTAAGAGCCCGGCGTCGAATCCGACCTCGATCTCCTCCGCCCGTTCCGGCCCCAGGTTCGCGTTACCGAAGCTGTTCGGGGTCAGAATTGGGCTGTCTCCTGGACCCGTCTCTGGGCTGTAGAGTCGCTGAGCCGCGAAAACGTCAGGCTGGCGTCCGGCGGCGCCCCACGCGCCCCTCAATCGGAGTGGATTCAAGAAGTCAATGTTCCATAGAGACTCTTCACTCATCACCCAGGTCGCACTCACCTTCGGATAGGTCTGGGTGCCAAAGTCCGTTCCGAATGCACTGTTCTCGTCCCAACGTACGGCGCCGGTTAGGAAGATCCGCTCCTCCCAATCCAATACTTGCTGGACGTACGCACCGACGGTGACATTCTCGAGCCTGTCTTCGTCGGCTTCGGTTCTCGCTGCCGCACCGACGGTGCTCAGGAACTCAGTGGCGAACTCCTCACCTTCACTGAAGTTCTCCCAGGTCTTCTTCTGATAGTACTGGAAGCCAACAGAGGTAGCGCTACCGATCCGGTCCGTCAGGCTGAACGACGTGGTTCCGGAATAGTCGAGCGTCTGTAGCTGAGTTTCGACGCTGGTGATCCTCCTTCGGCCACGGCCGGTGCCCCCCCAAATTCCATTGGGTGCTTCTGCTTCCCGGAAAATGGTGTTGGATTCGATTTGATCCGTCAGGTCGATTCCCGCAGTGAGTCGGTTCTGGAACCAGTCCACCGGGGCGAAATTGACCTGTACGCTCGAGTTCTTCCGTTCGGTATCGAACAGCCACGCCTGGCCGTCTCTCAAACCTGCAGGCGTCCTGCCCCCCCAACCCATGAGAATGCTCTCGTTACCGCCGTAGTCCACGGCGCTAAGGGGGGTTCCGGACATGGTCTGTCTCCACAGATCGCCGACGAGCCGCGTCTCTCCACTCATCATTGAGCCGTTCAGTAAAATTGACAGGCGGTCGTTGACCGTCATATCCAGATTCACCCGTGCCGTCTGGCGCAGGTCCGTGTTCCAGCTCACGATCCCGTCCTGATCGTTTCGGTTGAACGAAGCGAAATACCGGAACACCTCCGTGCCGCCTCGGGCCGACAGACTGTATTCTTGTAAGGCCCCGTACCGGAAAAGGTCTTCACCGTTGCGCGCCTTGTAGGCATCGAGCATGTGCATCTGAAGCAGATTGCCCGAGGGCGTTCTATCGTAATTGATCCAGATCTTACCGTGCGGATCCGTCATGTAATTCAAGCCGAGTCCGACGGCAGCATCGATGGTCACGTCGCCCGTCTCTCCGCGCTTCGTGATAATCTGGATGACCCCGTTCGACGCTTCGGTCCCGTAGAGCGTCGAGGCAGCGGGACCTTTGATCACCTCGATACTCGCGATGTCTTCGGGGTTTATGTCGTTCAGCCGACCTGTCGTCTGCCTGCGGCCTTCAGCCCGATCGGTGTTCACCCTCACTCCGTCGATATAGATCAGCGGATCGTTGGGAAGTCCGACACTCGAGGAGCCCCGGATTCGGATGCTGGCCTCCCCGGCCCCCACGAAGCCACCGGCAGACATCATGGCCAGGCCCGGAATCCGCGTGCTGAGCAGCTGCTCCACACTCACGACCGGAGCCATGTCCGCAATCGCCGCAGCGTCCATTCGTTCCACGACATTCCCGATGGCTCGTCTCTGCGTACCACCCGCCGTTCCCGTGACGATCACTTCGTCCAGCTGGAGCGCCGCCTGGGTGAGGTCAAAGTCCGCGACCACGGTCTGGCCGGCGGCTACGGTCACTTCGAAGCTGGCCGTCTGGTACCCGAGCCGCTGCGCCGTCAAGGTTTGCGTGCCGGCCGGCACGTTCGTGAGTTGGTAGGTGCCGTTCTGCTGCGAGAGCACGCCGATATCCAAGTCGGCGATGCTGACCTGCACGGCACTCAGGGGCTGGCCCGTACGTGCATCCTCCGTCGTGCCGGTGATGACCGTTTGCTGGCCTTCAACCGACTCGGCCCCAACGGAGAGCCAGAGGATCGTCATGACAGAAATTCCAAGGACATTCAAACGTAAGCTTGCGCACATGATGTGAACTTCCTGTTGGGGAAACCTTGCTGATCCTGTCAACTTTTTCGTAAGCTTCATCTCACTGCGCGGACAACGGACATGGCCACCGCAGCTAACAGCTGTTCAAGCTACGGCGCGACCGTCACTTCCACAATCTCGATGAGGTGATCGATATCCCGCTGGGCCCGGACAACTACATCGAGCCCGCCGAGTTTGATGGTGTGCAGCCGACCCACTTCATGGAGGTCCCGGAGCGGGAAGGCCGTTACTACTGCCTCTTCACCGTGAATGTACCCGCCGACTTCGGAGACCGAAGAGTGACCTGGACCCTCCGACAGAAGGATCAGCTCCTTGAGGTTCCGGGCCATACGACCGTGCCCGGGTATCGGGTCACGGACTTCGTTCACGCCTCCCGAGACCTCATGGCGCCGGCGCTGGCCTTCGCGGAGCCCGAGGGGCCGCCCTTCGTAGGCAAGCGCGGGGGAACGGCGGGCGTGATTGAGGCCCGGGCCGGGCGCCCCGTGAGGCTGTCGGTCTCGGTGTCCCACCCCGAGGCTGGCGGCCGGCTGGCGGCCGGCATGGTGTGGTGGGGGAAGTATCGAGGACCGCCCGGGGAGAATGTCCGCTTCAGTGACCGAGTCGTGTATTTCACCGCCCCCGAAGGGGAGGCCGAAATCTTCGCGACGACGAATGTGACCTTCGATGCCCCGGGTGACTATATGGTGTTCGTCCAGACCCGCCAGGGCTCCTTCATAGACCAGTGCTGCTGGACCAATGGATACCTGAACGTTCGGGTCACCCCGTAGATCTCGTGAGGAACAAGATGCGAGGACGCTCGAGAGATGGAGATGGAAGCATGAGGGCTGCGGCGGTCGCTCTTCTCGCCGTTCTCCTCACGGCCCCCTGGGCTGATCTGAGCGCGCAGGCTGCCGCCGACGATGTCGGGGATCCAGACCTTCAGCGACAGATGGAGCTCCAGAGATTTCGGACCCTGTCCTACGAGGAGTTGACCCCTCGACAGAAGGAGGACTGGGACGACTACATGGCCATCTGACCCGGGCGAAATCCCGGCAACATCGCCTGGATCGCCTTTCTCAGGGTTCCGGACCTCGTGGATACCGTGGTGCGCCTCAGGGTTCACTACGGTTCGGACGACCTTCAGGTATCCCCGAGGATCTATGAGTGGGCCGCGATCGTCACCGCACGGCACTGGACCGCGAACCACCCCTGGAATAGCCACAGCCCTGCCGCGATTCGCGAAGGCGTGAGCCCGGAAGCCGTGAAGTCCTTGGCCGAGGGGCGGCGCCCCGTCGACATGGCGGAAGACGAAGAGCTGGCGTACGACTTCCTCCATGAGCTCTGGGAGAACCAGCACATTACCGACGCGACGTACGACCGTGCCGTGGACATGTTCGGGAGGAGGGGATCATCGAGCTCGTTTCGATCCAGGCGCTGTATGGAGCCATTGGGGCGGCTCACGCCGTCATCAATGCGCAGGAACGGGTCAATGAGCTCGCACCCCTCACCGATCGCTTCAATCCGCCCGCCTCAATGCCGCCCAATCGGTAGTCGGGTCCTTTCGGCTGGCGCTGAGCGCTACCGGTTGGATTTCCGCCGCCCGCGCGTCTCGCCCTTGCCTGCCTCCTGTTCGTGCTGGTGGCGTGCTCGGCTCGGGAGTTCCCGCCCCGAGCGCGGATCTCCCCCCATGTCATAGCGCTGGGTGGCCTTCCCGCACGGCTCGCGGCGGCGATCCGGGGACTCGCCGGAAGGGGGAACCTGCGAGACGAGCACCCCGGACGACCTGATTCTCACGGCCGAAGTGCATCGGAAGGTTGGTCCATGAGCCAGTCCCAGTGCGCTCCGGCGCCCTCCAGCAGGCGGGGCAGGTCTTCAGCGAGCAGATAGCCTTCTGAGACGAGGTCGCGAGCGGCCGCCTCGAAGCTGGACAGGTAGTCGCCGCGACCCCGGTACCGGTCTTCCACGGGAGCTCGAGGGTCGCCCCACTCTGCCCGCTCCGCCTCCGTTCGGGCGAAGGGCACGTACGAACCGACCATCATGAGGATCTCGCCCGGGGCACCGGCCTTCTCGCTGCGAAACGCCCAGCCCGTGTAGGTGCCGAGGGGCACCCCGACCTCCGGCAGCACCAACCCGTCGACCTCGTTTCCGTCCGCGTCCACATCCGGGACAAGGAAGGGCAGGGGATGATCGGTGAGATTCCCCGGGAGGTCGGAGCGGTAGCCGCCCGGGACGTGATAGGGCCACTGGACCTCCGGAATCTCCGGGAACCCGACCTCGCTCCGCTCGATCAGACTGCCCGCTGCAAGCGTCGGATGCCGGCTGGGGGGCGGCGGCGCATCCTCCCGAACCCAACCGTCCAGCCCCACCAGGAGGGCGCGCATCGAGGGCCGGACATCGATCGGGTTCCTTCGCTCCTGCTGATCCCACACCGCGAGCGGCGGGAGAGAGCCGTTACTGTGCGGAATCGACGCCATGACGTAGAAGCGCACGTTCTCGGCGAGGCTCACGTCCTCGCGTCCGTCGAGCGAGGTGTGGTTGAGGGCGGCGACCCGCCCGCGGTCCCAGTACTCCGAGGAGGTTTCGTAGAGGACGATCTTCGGCTCGAGCCCTTCCGGGATCCTGGACCCGAGCCCGTCGATCCGCCCCGTTTCCGGATCCTCCGTCTCCGTATAGCGGATGGGGAACTTGGTCTGCGAGTGGAACCCCCCATCGTTCGGCTGGCCGAAGCGCTCGTTGTAGGGACCGAGCGATGCCCCGCCCGCGTGTACGAAGATCCCGTCGAGGGCGCGCCGCTCCCCCGTCTCGTCCACGGTGAACCCCTCGTGGATGAGCTGGCGGAGGTATCGTCCCGTCTGCGAGACGCCGTAGGCGTACGCGTGCTCGCCCCGGACCTCGGCCTCCGGGTCGAACTTGAAGTAGGCGGCCGCGTCCCGGATCGCCGCGAACCCGACGCCGATCACCTGCGGGTTCGCGGTCTCGTACGTGAGCTGATACGTGTAGCCCGGCCGGAAGCCCGTCCAGAGGAAGAGGTGGCCCGGGTCGTACGATACCACCCCGTCCACCATCTGCCCGAATTCCCAGCTCTCCCTCGGGATCTCGCGCTCCGCGCCGTGATAGCCGAGCCGCTCCGTGAGCCGGTACCCCGGGTCGTCCTGACGAAGTGGCGCGTACTCCTCGAATCCGGTCCAGTACGACGAGGTGAGATCGAAGCTTCGGGTCGGCGTGAGGGGGATGAACCAGTTGCTCACCTCGCCTGTGATCGCCCGCCCGCCGTCTGTTGCGACCGGTGGGTAGAGGGAGAGGGCGCGCGTATTCGGCGTCGGCTCCCACCCTACGGCGACGAGCGTGTACCCTCGCCGCATGAGGAAGCCGTCCCCGAACTCTGCCTCGCTCGCGGGGTCGACGGCTCCGGCGGCGAGGTTGAACCGCGAGAGAAGAAGCTTGTTCCCGCGGTTCACGACATCGAAGAAGAGGACGCCGTTTCCGCGCGACGGGTCCTTCGGCCGAAGCACGAAGAGGTCGGCGGAGAACTCGACCTCGCCCTCTCCGTTCCTCGGCGCCTTCTCCAGGTCGACGATGGTCCGGTTTCTCGCGTCCAGGGGATCGAGCGCGAAGTAGATCTTCCCGACGCACTTCTCGTACGCGCCGACTTCCCCGAAGGGCCGTCCCTCGAGGACGTCCACGCAGCTCGTGATCACCACGTCCGTCACGTGGGCCTCCGCCGCGGCAGGGCGGAGGGCGAGCCCCGCGAGCGGGAGGAGGAGGAGGACTTGGCGGAGGACGCGGGGGGAGGCAGGGCAGCGCTGGGTCATGGGTATTCCACTCCGTCTTGGGCGTCCGGGGGACGCACTCGTTACATGCGGATCACGATCTTCCCGAGGTGGCTCCCGCTCTCCATGTACCCGAACGCCGCCTCGGCCTCGCGGAAGGAGAAAACCCGGTCGATGACGGGCCGGAGCTCGTGCTCGGTGATGAACTCGTTCATCGCCTCGAAATCGGAGCGCGAGCCGACGTAGATCCCCGTGACGGAGGCGCCGCTGCCGACGAAGGAGCCGATGGGAAGCGAATCGGCGGAGCCCGAGAGTCCGCCGATCAGGGCGATGTGACCATTCATCCCGAGCGCCTCGACCGCTCTCGGGAGGGTGTCCTCGCCCCCCACCTCGAGGACGTGGGTGACGCCCGCGCCGCCGGTCAGCGCCCGGACCTCCTCCTGCCACTCCGGATTCGTCCGGTAGTTCACGATGCCGCCGGCGCCGAGCTCCCGGGCACGGACGAGCTTCTCGTCGCTCGAGCTGGTGATGATCGGACGCGCCCCGTGGGCCGCCGCGAGCTGGAGCCCGAAGATGGAGACGCCCCCTGTGCCCTCGAGGAGGACGAAGTCGCCCGGGCGGAGCCCCCCGTGGGTGAAGAGGCCGTTCCACGCCGTGAGCGCCGCGCAGGGAAGGGTGGACGCCTCCTCGAACGAGAGGTGCTCGGGGATCTCGACCCAGCCGTCCTCGTGGCCGACGACCATCTCGGAGAGCATCCCGTCGATCGCGCCGCCGCGTGCCGACGCGTTCACCGCCTCCGTCCTCCGTCCCTCGACCCACTCGGCGAAGAAGGTTCCGGCGACGCGGTCGCCCACCTGGAAGCGCGTGACGCCGGGCCCTACCGCGACGATCTGGCCGGCCCCGTCCGAGAGCGGGACGAGTCCCTCCCTCTCCGCCGCCCCCCCGTAGGAGGAGCGCAGGATCGAGAGGTCCCTCCGGTTGAGCGAGGCCGCTCGCACCCGGACGAGGATTTCGCCCTCCCCCGGTGTCGGCCGCGGCACACGCCGCATCGCGAGCTCGAGCCCGCCTCCGGGGGCCTCCGCGAGCTGATACTGGCGGATGTTGAAGCCCTGGAGTCCGTCGGCCCCGCCGGGAAGGAGGAGCCCGGCGGCGGCGCACGCGAAGGCGGCCCGGGAGGCGGGCCTCCACCCTGCTCCCGTCACGCCGCTCCCTCGCCCGGAGCCTGCCCCCCGCCGGAGCCTCACTCGACGTCCGGCGGCTCGACCCGGACCCGGACCTCTACATCCGAGTAGAGGCCCCCATCGTCGGCTCGCCCCCGCAGGCGGTACTCGCCCGGCTCGAGGAAGGTGGCGGTCGCGACCCAGCGGCCGTCCTCCGGTTCCTCCGGCGCGACCCACATCGGCGACCACGGGGAGTTCTGGAAGGGCCTCGTGTCCTCCCACGGCTTCACCTGCGGGGGGTCGAACTCGACGGAGCCCTCGCCGCGGTAGGGGAACCACGTCATGTGGAGCGCGTTCGTCTTCGCCACCGTGATCCGGACCGGCACCCGCATCGCGCGGGCCAGGAGTTCCTCGGGCGTCGCGTCCTCGGGCGGGCCGTCCGCCCTCTCCGACCGTTCGGGCACCCCGTCGTCTGTGACCACGGCCACGAGCTCGACGGGTTCCCCGACCCGCACGGTGCGCTCCGCCTCCCCCTCCAGCCGGATCGCCGGAGGGATGTTCGCCCGGATATCCGCGTCGCTCGAGCCGGCTCCGAGGGAGCCGGTCTCCGACATGATCGCAACGTCATCCACCCTGAAGTCGGGCCGGATCGAGGCATAGGCCCGCTGCGTGTTCCCGCGGGTCGTGAGCTCCCAGACGAGCTCGTCGTCCTCGGTGAACCCCTCCGGCGCCCGGACCTTGAAGACGAACCGGTTTCTCCGCGGGAGGAAGCGGGTCGGCTGGCCGAGATCCGCCTTCTCGCCGAGGAAGCTGTTCTCCGGACCGATCGGGACGTGAAGCTCCTCGAGCCAGTTCCGATTCATGTAGCCGAAGAGGATGTCGATCGTGCCGTCCTCATTCTCGACCCACCCCTCGAAGGCCGGAGAGACCCACTGCCCGCGGTCGTACGAGGGTCGAAGCTGCGCTCCCCCTGCCGCCGGCGCGACGCCGGCCGCGAGGCAGCCGAGGGCGAGCGGGATCCGGAGGAGTCCGCCGGGGCGGGGGCGTGCTGCGCGCTTCATCGGTCCGGTTCCGCCTCCGTCCCCGCCTCCACCGCTTCGACCTCGAGGAGGGGGAGGTTCGCCATGCAGAGGGGGCACCCCGCGATGTGGTCGTTCTTGTCCACGCCGCGTGCCTTCCGGTGCTCCGCCATCTCCCGGACGAACTGGTCATCGGTGAGCAGTACCCGGTTCCCGAGATCGATGAACATGTTCGAGACGGAACGGTTCCCGGAGCCCTGCCAGTTTCTCGGGTCGGGGATGTTCGGGTTCGCCGTCGTGTTGTCCATCTCCGCGACGATGTGGAGGATCGTCCCCCTCGGGAGGATCGGCGCGTAGTCGTCGTGGAAGGTGTACTGCTTCACCCAGTTATGGTCGTAGCCGGCGCAGCTCAGCGTCTCGATGTGGTTCCCCCAGATTGCCTCGAGGCACATCCGGTACCCGGGGGCGTGGAGGTGCGGCTCGAAGGAGGTGATCTTCATGTGGGTGGGAAGCACGCTGAATGCGTGGAGCTCCTGCCCGTCCGCGCTCGGCTGGATGTCGATGTTGAGCCCGTCACCGAGGCCCAGCCCCACGGAGCTCGAGCGCGTGTACTCCGGCTCGTAGTCGCGCGGGTGCAGGTAGAAGCCGTACTCGAGGTATCCCGTCGCGTCCTCTGCCGCGGCGTTCAGGTGGACGGACTCGGACTCGATCGATGATCCCGCCTCGAGGAGCCGGCCCGCTCTCGGATTGAAGATGTCCGGGTTCCGCCCGAGCTCGTGCACGGGCCATCCGCGCCTCTCCTCTCCGTCGGCCCCCCGCGTCCGCCAGATCGTGTGGTGCACGATGAACCGCCCGCCGACGCCTCCGCCCGCGCTCGAGATGTCGTTGAGTTCCCGGATCTCGACGGCCCGCACGTAGCGGTCCTCGGTGAGGCCGGTCGGGATCGGCTCCATGTCGCCCCACCAGTCCGGGTCTCCCGCGCGCATCCGGAAGCCCTGGCTCCGGAGGACGAGGTCCGGCTCGCCGAGCCTCCACTCCCCACTCTCCGGCCACTCCCTCGGGGGCGGCATCTCCGCGGAGTTTCCCCGCGGCGCGCCGTTGTCCACCCATGCGGCGATCGCCTCGATCTCCGCCTCGGTCAGGCGCTCGTCGTCCTTGTACTCCTGGATCCCGATCCCACGTTCAACGTAGTACGGGGGCATCGTGCCCATGCGGTTGCGGATCTGGGTCTTCACCCTGATCATCGGCGCCCACGGACGGACCTGCTCGTACGTGCTGAGCGCCATGGGGGCGACCCCGCCCTCGCGGTGACACCGCTCGCAGTTCTCCTGGAGGATCGGGGCGATGTCCGTGGCGAACGTCACCTCCCCGGCCGCTGCCGCCGCTCCGCTCGACTGGGCGAGGAGGGGGGCGGGGAGGGCGAGTCCGAAGGCGCATACGAGCGGAAAGGCGCGATTCATCATGCGGGCTCCTGGTACGCTGGCGGGCGGCTCCGAGGCCGAGGTGCGGGGAGGGGGAGCGCCTCTCCCCCCCGCCTTGCCTGCGACCTCGACGCGGGGCCACCCCGGTGGTTCCCACTGCTGTTTCCCGCAGGCCGGCGCACCCTACCTCCGGAGCACGCGGCCCGCCCTCGCTCCCGTCGGAGTGCCGTCCCGAATGGCAAACTCGCCATTTACGATCACGTGGACCATACCCTCCGAGAGCTGGTGCGCATCCTCGTACGTGGCAAGGTCCCGGACCGCCTCCAGATCGAAGACCACCACGTCCGCGAAGGCGCCGGGCTCGATCGTGCCGCGGCCGTCCACCCCGAGGACATCGGCGGTGAGCGAGGTCATGCTCCGGATCGCGGCCGGGAGCTCGAGGGCTCCCTCGTCGAGGACGTACCTCCGGATCTTCCGCGCGAAGGTCCCGTACGTCCGCGGGTGCTGGAGTCCCTCGCCGAAGCGGGGGAGCTGGCCGTCCGTCGAGGTCATCGTCCACGGCTGGGCCATATACCTCCGGATATCCTCCTCATTCATGTTGAACGACGTGATCGACGGGCTCGTCGCCTGCAGGACCCGGATCGCGGCGTCGACCGCGTCCAGCTCCCACGCCTCCGCGAAGTCGGAGAGGAACCACCCCGCGAGCTTGGGGTCCGGCGCGTAGTCGCGGATCTGGATCCGGTCCGCTCCCCCCCGGCGGTCCAGGTTCTCGACCATCTCGACCCGGATCCGCTCCCGCGTGGGCGGATCGGAGAGTCGGGCCTGGAGGGAGTCGGCTCCCCCGGCCTGCGCCCAGCGGGGAAGGAGCGCGGAGCTGAGCCCCGTGCTGCTCGCCTCGTACGGGTACTGGTCCGCGAAGACGCTCACGCCCCGTGCGCGAGCGTCCTCGATCATCTCGACGACGCTCGCCGACAGGCCCCAGACGCGGGGTCCGAGCGCCTTGATGTGTGTCACCACCCCCGTGAGACCCGCTTCCTCGGCCACCTGGATTACCTCGGCGACCGAGGCTTCGAGCCCGATCGTGTAGTCGGACTCGTCTCTGATGTGGCTCGTGTACACCCCTCCGAACTCCGCGGCCACCCTCGCGAGTTCGACGAGCTCGAAGGTCTCCGAGAAGCTCCCGGGTGCATAGAATGGGCCGGAGGAGAGGCCGAAGGCCCCCTCCGCCATCCCCTCCCGGACGAGGGTTCGCATCCGGCCGAGCTCCGCGGCGTCCGGCGCGCGGTCTGCCATCCCGAGCACCTCTCCCCGGACGGAGCCGTGCGGGACGAGCTGCGCGGCGTTCACCCCGGTCCCGTGCCCGAGGAGGATCTCGCGCTGCCCGGCCATGTCGACGGGCCCCCCGCCGTCCGGGTTGATGAAGACCGTGGTGATCCCCTGTGCGAGGAGTGCGACGGCCTCGCTCGCCTCCGGATCCGCGAGTCCCCCCCCGCTGTGCGAGTGCGCGTCGATGAACCCCGGCGCGAGGTAGAGGCCCTCGAGATCCAGCTCGACGGCGCCCGTCGCGGCGGAGAGATCGCCGTACCCCTCGATCCGGTCCCCGCGGATCCCGACATCCGCGGGCGCTCCCTCGGCCCCGGATCCGTCCAGGATCCGCGCTCCCCGAAGGAGGATGTCGTAGGGCTCGCCCGCCCCCCCCCCGCACGCGGCGAGGGCGCCGGTGAGGAGTGCCGCGCACCCGGCACGCCTCCAACTCCGCATGCCCTGGGTCCCGATCGGTCGATTCGCCATATCCGCCACCTTTCCCCGTGCGCCCGTCCCCTCGTATCAGGGAGCGCCGTTGATCCCCGTCCGCGTCCCGCCTCCGCCCGCGCCGCGCCTGTTGCCCCTGCCGCCCGCCCTCCTCCCCGCCGGCACGCCGCGCCAGGGCCTCTCTCCCGTCACGAAGGACCGGCGGCGGGCTACCCGACGAAGGTGTTCTCGAGCGTCCCGATCCCCGCGATCTCGATCTCCACGCGGGCCCCGTCCCGCATCGGGAGCGCGCCGAGGGAGGTCCCGCAGCTGATCACGTCGCCCGGGAGGAGCGTCGTGTCGCGGGAGATCCGCTCGACCAGCTCGAGGGGAGTGAAGAACATGTCGCTCACCGGGAAGTCCTGGCGGACCTTACCCCCCATTCGCGCCACGATGCGGAGCCCGCCGGGGTCGAGACCCGAGGCGATCACGGGCCCCAAGGGACAAAAGGTATCGAAGCTCTTCGCCCGGCTCCACTGCGGGAAGGAGGGATCCTCGCGGAGGAGCTCGACGGCGGAGACATCATTCACGCACGTGTAGCCGAAGACGCACGCCTCCGCCTCGCCGGAGGCGACGTCGCGGCACTCCCTCCCGATCACGATCCCGAGCTCCCCTTCGAAGAAGATCCGTCCCGCGTGCGAGCGCGGCCGCCGGATCGGCCGGCCGGCCGGGTGCGCGGTGGAGGGGGCCTTGAGGAAGTAGAGCGGCTCCTCGGGCTCGCTCCACCCGTTCTTTGCCGCCGCTGCCCGGAAGTTGTTCCAGAGCCCGAGGATCTTCGTCGGGTCGCACGGCGTGAGGATCTCCGCGCCGTCGAGGGCGACCCGCTCGCCGGTGGGTGCGGGTCCGTCGAAGAGATCTCCGCTGCAGAGCGCGATCTCGCTCCCCGAGAGGGTCCCGATCCGTACCTGCCCCTCATGCCTTACGCGAATCCAGCGGGTCATGACATGAGCCTCCCGGCCGCTTGGTGAATCCGCTCCCTCTCCTTGAGCTCCCGGCGCCGCGTGTGGAGGACCCTCTCGGTGTACCCGTTCGGCTCGGCGCGCCCCTCCAAGACGAGATCGAGGGCGGCCTGGAACGCGAGGCTCCGCTCGAAGGCGGGGCACATCGGCGAGTAGTACGGATCGCCCTCGTTCTGCCTGTCGACGACCTCGGCCATCCGCTCGAGGGTCTTTCGCACCCGATCCTCGGCAACGATCCCGTGATGGAGCCAGTTCGCGATGTGCTGGCTCGAGATCCGGAGCGTGGCACGGTCCTCCATGAGCCCGACGTCGCGGATGTCGGGGACCTTCGAGCATCCGATCCCCTGTCCGACCCAGCGGGCGACGTAGCCGAGGATCCCCTGGGCGTTGTTGTCGAGCTCCTCCTGGATCTCCGTGTCGGTGAGCTCCCGCTCTCCGAGGAAGGGGGGGGAGAGGATGTCGTCGAGCGACGCCCGCTCCCGCGCCGCGAGCGCCTCCTGCACGGCCCGGACGTCGGTCCGGTGGTAGTGGACCGCGTGGAGCGTGGCTGCGGTCGGGGAGGGGACCCACGCCGTATTCGCCCCCGCCTCCGGATGCGCCCCCTTCGTCTCGACCATCGAGCGCATCAGGTCGGGCATCGCCCACATCCCCTTCCCGATCTGGGCCGTTCCGGAGAGGCCGTACTCGATCCCCACGTCGACGTTCCAGTCCTCGTAGGCGAGCATCCAGGGGGTGCCCTTGATCTCCGGCTTCGGGATCATCGCCCCCGCCTCCATGCTCGTATGGATCTCGTCCCCCGTCCGGTCGAGGAACCCGGTGTTGATGAAGACGACGCGCTCCCTCGCCTCGCGTATGCACGCCCCGAGGTTCACCGTGGTGCGCCGCTCCTCGTCCATGATCCCGATCTTGATCGTCCGCGGCGGGAGCCCGAGCGCCTCCTCGACCCGCTCGAAGAGCCGGATCGTGAAGGCGACTTCCTCCGGGCCGTGGAGCTTCGGCTTCACGATGTAGATGCTCCCGGTCCGCGTGTTGCGGACGGGGCTCGCCCCCCTGAGGTCGTGGATCGCCGCAAAGGCGGTGACGAACGCGTCGAGGAATCCCTCCGGCACCTCCTCCCCGCCCGCCGTCGTCACGGCATCCGTGTACATGTGCATCCCGACGTTGCGCACGAAGAGGAGGCTCCGCCCGGGGAGCGTGAGCTCGCCCCCGTTCACGTCCTCGTACGTGCGGTCCGGGCTCAGCCTCCGCGTCACCGTCTCCAGGTTCTTCGAGAAGGTGGCTTCGAGGGAGCCCTTCATGATCCCGAGCCAGTTCCGGTAGACGCGGACCTTGTCCTCCGCGTCCACCGCTGCGACGGAGTCCTCGCAGTCCTGGATCGTCGTGATCGCCGCCTCGAGCTGGACGTTGCTGATCCCTGCGGGGTGCACGGCCCCGACCGCGTGCTTCCGGTCGATCCGAAGCTCGATGTGGAGGCCGTGATTCCGGAGGAGGACGGTGGAGAGGCCGTCGGTCCCCCGCCGGAAGCCCACGAACTGTCCGGGATCCCCGAGGCCGGTCTCTTCGCCATTCGCGAGCCGCACGCGAAGCGTCGCCCGCTCCCCCTCCTCCGAGAGCGCGTAGCGGATCGCCTCCCCGTGCCGTCCTTCCGCGAGCGGGACGACCTCGTCGAGGAACTCCTCGGTCCATGCGATGACCTTGACCCCCCGGACGGGGTTGTACGCGGTGCCCGTCTCGGCCCCCTCCTCCTCGGGGATCACGTCCGTCCCGTAGAGGGCGTCGTAGAGGCTCCCCCAGCGCGCGTTCGCCGCATTGAGCGCGTAGCGGGCGTTGTCCACCGGGACGACGAGCTGCGGCCCGGCGATGGATGCGATCTCCGGGTCCACGTCCCGGGTCGCGGCGGCGACGGGCTCCCCCTCCGGGAGGAGGTACCCGGTGGCTCGAAGGTGCGCGCGGTATGCGTCGGGATCCCACGTCTCCCCCTCGCGCCCGAGGTGCCAGCGGTCGAGCCCCGCCTCGTGCTCGCCCCGGACGCCGAGAAGCCGCCGGTTCTCGGGGCCGAGTTCCGCGACGATCCGGCCGAAGGCCTCCCAGACCGCATCCGGATCGAGCCCGGTCCCGGGCGCGATCTCCCGGCGCACCAGGCCGTGGAGCGGCGCCGCAATCCTGAGGCCGCCGCAGTGGACATACTCGCTGTGGTTCATGGCTGCTCGCTGAAACGGGGCGAAACGGGGCCGGAGCGCCCTCAGGGTAAGGCTCGAAAACGCTCCGGCGCAACCGGAGGCCGGGGCGGTGGGTAGCGGCTCCTTTCCGACTCGTAGTAAGATGCGCACCCGACGCCGGAACCCGGGCTTCGCCGGGCGCGGCCGCAGCGACCGTCGAACGACTTATAGGGAGGATCCCGTGTCCGAGGCAGAGACTGTACTGGCGCTCCTGGCCGGGGGCGCCGACGAATCACCGGCCGTAGCGGCGCCGGGGCGGGCGCCCCTCGACTACGCGGGGCTGAGGGCGCACGTGGACCGCACCGTGCAGCGGCTGAACGAGATCGGCATCGGACGCGGGGACCGCGTGGCGATCGTGCTTCCGAACGGCCCGGAGATGGCGTCGGCGTTTGTGTCGATCGCCGCCGGAGCGACGACGGCGCCGCTCAACCCCAACTACCGTCGCACGGAGTACGACTTCTACCTGGAGGATCTCGGCGCGAAGGCGCTCGTCGTCGAGGCCGGGAGCGAGTCCGATTCGGTCGGGAGCGCGCGGAGCCTCGGGATCGCGGTCCTCGAGCTCCGCGTTCCGGAGGGGGCGTGCGCGGGCGAGTTCGAGCTTTCCGCGGACCCGGAGGCCCCGCTCGGCCGGGCGAGTGCGCCGGGCCCGGCCGGCGCCGACGACATCGCGCTCGTCCTCCACACCTCGGGCACCACTTCGCGTCCGAAGATCGTGCCCCTCCTTCACCGGAATCTCTCGGCTTCGGCGGGGAACATCCGCTCGACGCTCCGGCTCGTGCCGGAGGACCGCTGCCTGAACGTGATGCCGCTCTTTCACATTCACGGGCTCATGGCACCCGTCCTCGCCTCGCTCTCGGCGGGTGCGACCGTCTCGTGCACCCCCGGCTTCAACGCGCTCCGCCTCTTCGCGTGGCTCGACGACGTCGCCCCCACCTGGTACTCCGCCGTGCCGACGATGCACCAGACCGTCCTCGCGAGGGCCGCGAGGAACCGCGAGTCCGTCGCCCGCGCCCGCCTCCGCTTCATCCGCTCCTCCTCGGCGTCCCTCCCCCCGCAGGTCCTCCGGGAGCTCGAGGAGACCTTCGGGGCGCCCGTCGTCGAGGCGTACGCGATGACCGAGGCCGCCCACCAGATGACGTGCAACCCCCTCCCCCCGGGCGTGCGGAAGCCCGGTTCCGTCGGACCTGCCGCCGGCCCCGAGGTCGCGATCATGGACGACGAGGGGACGCTTCTTGAGCCCGGCCAGGTCGGGGAGATCGTCATCCGCGGCCCGAACGTGACGCCCGGATACGAGAACAACCCGGCGGCGAACGCCGAGGCTTTCACGCACGGGTGGTTCCGGACCGGGGACCAGGGGGTGATGGACGAGGACCGGTACGTGACGCTCACCGGGCGTCTGAAGGAGATCATCAACCGCGGCGGGGAGAAGATCTCGCCGAAGGAGGTGGACGAGGTCCTGATGGATCACCCCGCGGTCCAGCAGGTCGTGACCTTCGCGGTCCCGCACGACAAGCTGGGAGAGGAGGTCGCCGCCGCCGTCGTCCTCCGCGAGGGCGCCGACGCCTCGTCCGCCGAGATCCGCGAGTTCGCAGCGGGGCGCCTCGCGGACTTCAAGGTCCCGCGGCAGGTCGTCGTGCTGGACGAGATCCCGAAGGGGCCGACGGGGAAGCTCCGACGGATCGGTCTCGCCGAGCAGCTCGGGATCGCCTGAGCCGGGGATCGCGGGTGCGGATCTGCATCTACGGAGCCGGTGCGATCGGGGGGTACCTGGGGGTGAAGCTTGCCCTTGCCGGCGAGGAGGTGAGCCTCGTCGCCCGGGGGTTGCACCTCGAGGCGATCAGGCGGGGCGGCCTCAGGCTCCAACTCGAGGGCGAGGAGCTCGTCGCGCACCTTCCCGCGACGGACGATCCCTCCGAGCTCGGCCCGCAGGACTATGTGATCGTCGCGGTCAAGGCCCACGCGGCGCCCGGGATCGTGGCTCCGATGCAGCCACTCCTCGGGGCGGAGACGGCCGTCGTCACCGCGATGAACGGTGTGCCCTGGTGGTACTTCTACGGTCTTGAGGGGCCGTGGCGGGACCGGCGGCTCCGGACCGTCGATCCCGGGGACGCGCAGTGGGACGGGATCGGGCCGGGGCGCACGATCGGGTGCGTCGTCTACCCCGCGACCGAGATCGCCGAGCCCGGCGTGATCCGCCACTTAAGCGGGAACCGGTTCACCCTCGGCGAGCCCTCGGGGGAGAAGACCCCACGCGTCCGGGCGCTTGCGAAGGCTCTCATCGGGGCGGGGTTCAGGGCCCCGGTCCGCGCGATCCGGGACGAGATCTGGGTCAAGCTCTGGGGGAACCTTTGCTTCAACCCCATCAGCGCGCTGACCGGGGAGACGCTCGACGTCGTGGCGACGGACCCCGGGACTTCCGCCGTCGCGCGCGTCATGATGGAGGAGGCGCGCCGGGTCGGAGAGCGGCTCGGGGTGCGCTTTGCGGTCGATGTCGGAAAGCGGATCGCGGGCGCGGCCGCCGTTGGTCCGCATCGCACCTCGATGCTCCAGGACCTGGATCGCGGGCGCTCCCTCGAGATCGACGCCCTGGTGGCGGCGGTCCAGGAGATGGGCCGCCTCGTCGAGGTCGAGACGCCGACGATCGATGTCGTCCTGGCCCTCATCCGGCAACGCGCCCGCCGGTCAGGGCTCTACACCTACCCGAAGACCGGGGCCCAGACCGTCCAGTAGATCGCGATCAGCGTCATCCCGGTGAAGACGATGATGCTTGTCCACCCGAAGAAGCGCGCGAAGGGGGAGGGGTAGAAGTGCGGGTCGTCGCGCGGGATCACGAGCAGGCAGTAGCGGAAGTTCAGGTAGAAGATGACGGGCGCCACGAAGGCGGCGAGCGCCGATGCGGCGAGGACGAGGAGGACGGGGCGCTCGAGCCCCGCGATGATCGCGACGGATGCGACCAGGGAGTAGAGCATCGTCGCGCGGTAGATGTTGTACTCGGAGTACCAGCGGCTCCGGTGCTCCGGGGTGAGTCCGTCCGGGTCGAGCCCGCTCAGCCCTGCTGTCCCTTGGAAGAGGTTCCGGCAGCACGCGCCCACGATCCTCGGCCACCCGTCGAAGTAGTTGAATGCCGTCGAGAAGGTCGCGGCGAACGCTCCGAGCATGAAGACGGTCATCGTCGCCGGGCCGAGGCTCTCGGTGAAGATCCCCGCGATCTCGCCCATGACGGCACGCCCCTCGACGGCGCTCGGGTAGAGCCAAACGGCCGCGAGAAGGAGGAATATCGCGGCGAGTATGAATGAGATCACATGTCCCTGGCGGAAGTCCCACGTCCCGATCGTAAACCAGCGCTGGCAGTACTCGGAGGCCTTCCGGGGGAGCCTCTGGGTGTCGACGGCGAGGTGAGCCCGGTCGGGGGAGAAGGGATCGAAGCGCTCGGCGAGCCCCATGCTCTCCAGCTGACCCCGGATCCTGCTCATCCCCTTCTTCTTCGCCTTCCCCCACTCCGATGCCTGGAGGGAGACGTCGATCCCGGTGGGAAGGAGGCCGAGGAAGGCGGCGATGATGAGCCAGGATCCCTCCG
Organism: Longimicrobiales bacterium; assembly: GCA_965206975.1. Classification (GTDB taxonomy): domain Bacteria; phylum Gemmatimonadota; class Gemmatimonadetes; order Longimicrobiales; family Gaopeijiaceae; genus JAAXGI01. The sequence goes on from OZ242253.1 coordinate 2,462,528, forward strand.
GGATCTCGACGAGGAAGAAGTGGCCCATCTCTGCGAGTGGGGCCGGTTCCGCCAGGTAGACGGCGAGCGTCGAGAGGACGAGGATCGCGGCCAGGATCTTTGCTGAGACCTCGACCGCCTTGTAGCGGCCCCTGAGGATGATGGCCACCGAGACGACGGCGAGGATGAAGCCGTACGCGGTCAGCGAGAGCGGAAGCCCCATCGACTCTGTCCCTACGTAGTACAGGACGGCGGCCGCGGCGATGAGGCGCCCGGCCTGCCCGAGCGCGCACTGGATGATCGTCGTCACGAGCACGTACCAGAGCGGCCACTTCCGCCACGCTGTGCTGTACGCCTCGATCATGCTCTTCCCCGTCGCGTTCGTGAAACGGAAGGCCATCTCGAAGCCGTAGTACTTGAAGATGTAGGCGAGGGGCAGGCACCAGAGGAGGGCATACCCGAAGCGTCCTCCCGCCGTCGGCGCCGTGACGAGGTGGCTCGTTCCGATCCCCGTCATCATCAGAATGACGCCGGGGCCGAAATGCCCAAGGAGGCCCCGGAGCGTCATGTCGGGCATCTCGAGGTCGGAGAATGCGGTATCGTTCGTGGGGTCGGGCTCGGGGCGGATCGTCGACTCGGGGTCCATGGGTGTCTTCGGGCGCGGGTTCGGAGGGATCTGGCCTCTTCGGGGCAGGCGGGACCATATTGCGGGGGAGCCTGGGGGGAGGCAATGGCAGGGCAGAAAAGGAGGGCGTGGGGCCACCCGGCGTGGCCAGACGCGGAAGCGCGAAGGGGAAGCTCGTCACGGAGGGGATCGGCGCCTTCCTGCTCGTCCTGACGATTCGGACTCGCGGACGCGGGCGGGCCCTCTGGGCGCCCGTCGCGATCGGATCGGTCCTCGCGGCGATCGTATACATGGGGTGGCACGTCTCGGGCGTGCACCATAACCCGGCCGTCACCCTGGCCCGTCCTCCTGCGGGGGCGGTTCAGCTCCTCCTCGTCGAGTTCCTCGTCGCCTTCGCGTCCTCTGCCTCGTGGTCGTGAGCGTCGCCCTCTCCCGCCGGACGGAGGGGAATGGGGCTTCTACGGGCTCGCCCCCATCGCGGGCTCGGGGGTTGCGGGGGTTGCGGTCGGGGTGTTCGGGATGCAGGGGGAGGAAGGAGAGCGAGGCGGAGCTACACGGGACGGAGGGGTTCCACGATGAGGAGAGTCTTCGCGGTATGGGGTTCGGCGATCTACTTGGCGGCGGGTGGCGCGGGCGCGGCGCAGCAGCCGGCCCCCGGGCTCGACGAGCCCGTGAACATGGGTCCGGTCATCAACTCGGGGGGCGTCGACACCGAGCCGACGTTTTCTGCCGACGGGAACACGATGTACTTCGCCTGCCACGACCGGAGAGACCCGGCGGGCGCCGATATCTGCGTCTCGTACCGGGTGGGCGGGGAGTGGACGCCGCCCGAGATGGTGGGTCCGCCCATCAGCTCGCCGGAGTGGCGGGAGCAGGAGCCCCTCCTCTCCCCGGACGGGATGCACCTCTACGTCATGAGCGACCGGCCGGGGGGGATGGGGAGCGTCGACATCTGGGTGAGCGAATGGGCGGATGGGGCGTGGGGCGAGCTTGAGAACCTGGGGGATCCGATCAACTCGGAGTTCGCCGACCACTGCCTCTACTTCGCGGGCCCGAACTGGGAGATCGCGTACTGGGCCTCGACTCGGCCGGGGGGGTTCGGCGGGAACGACATCTGGATGTCGGAGCGGGTGGATGGGGAGTGGCAGGAGCCCGTGAACCTGGGTCCGCTCGTCAACTCCGAGGCGAGCGACCATCACTCCCTCCCCTCGGAGGACGGGAACTCGCTCTACATCACCTCGAACCGGGAGGGCGGCTACGGGCTCGAGGACATCTACGTTACGACCCGGAACGCGGCCGGTGAGTGGGGCCCCATGGTGAACCTCGGTCCCCTCGTGAACACCGGCACGAATGACCGCTGCCCCGCCTTTTCCCCCGATTATACCCGCTTCTATTGGGACTCCGAGCGCGCGGGCGGGTTCGGAGCGAAGGACCTCTGGTGGATCGCGACGGAGAGCCTGCTCGACAGCTCGTAGCGGGGAAGGGTGGCGGGGAGGCGCGCGGCGTGTAGCCCGCCTCCCCGCCGGGTGTCCTAGATCCGGATCGTCCGCTCGAAGAGCTCGTTGTTCTCCCAGCGGGTCTGCTTCATGTCGAGGTTCTCGGGCTGCGCGCGTCCCTCCGCGTCCGTGGCCTGGGAGACGAGGGTGTGCTCCCCGGCGGCCGGAAGGGGGAACTCGGCGCTGAAGAAGCTCCAGGTGTAGGCGTCGCCCTGGCTCTCGAGATCGGCGGCGACCGGGCTTCCCCCGTCGACGCGGACTTCCACCCGATCGAGCGGCGTCCCGTCGCTCCACGCGACCCCGAAGACCGTCATCCGGTCCGCCTGCCGGGTCACCCGTGCGATCACGGACTTCGGCCGCTGGCGCGTTACCGAGGTCTCGACCCACTCGGCCCGCCCGTTCACCTCGCGCCCGATGAGCGTCACATAGTCCTTCGCCATGAAGCGGGTCATGAGACGGTCGTGGCTGAGTTCGATATCGGTGAGCCACTTGACCTGGCAAACGCCGTACCACCCGGGGACGATGAGCCGGAGGGGGAAGCCGTGCACGACCGTGAGGGGCGCGCCATTCATCTCGTAGGCGAGGATCGGGTCCCGTTCCCGGACGTGCTGCAGCGACATCGAGCGCGCGAAGTTCTGCTCGTACTCGCCTCCCCGGATCTCCTCCGTCCCCGTGTCGGCAGCCCAGAAGTGTACCTCGCGGGTGTCGTCCATCGGCGCCGCTTCCTCGAGGAGGGGGAGGAGGGGCGTCCCGGTCCAGGTGGCGTTTCCGACCATCCCGTGGAAGGTGCCGCGGGAGTTCCCGGAACACTCGAAGACAGTGGTCTTCTCGACCCGGGGACGCGCCCGGAGCTGGTCGAGGGTGAGGGTGACTGGACGCTCGACGAGCCCGCGGACCCCGAGCCTGTAGCTCGAGGCGTCAAGCTCGGGATACCCGTAGTGCCCGACCGCGAAGAAGTCCTCGACGGGCGTCACCCACGAATCGAGCTGGCGGAGGTCCTGCGCCCTCAGGTTCTGCCCCGGGAACTCCTCCGGCCCCTGCGCCCGGATCCCGCTGAAGCCGTCAGGCATGTCGGTAAAGGGAATCAAGGTGTCCTGATCGGTGAACCACCACGCCGGGAAGCCGGGAACGGGGGTGGCCGCGAGCCCGACTGAGACGATGCCCAGGTGCTTGAGTACGTCGCGGCGCGTGATTGTACCGTCGAATTCGCTGGGGGAGAGCTGAACTTTCATCGGGACATTCTCCGGGGAAGGGGTGCGCGCTGGCAGAATAGAGGAGGGCGCTCGCGGGATGCAAGCTCGCCCGGCGCCGCGCCGCCGCAGTGCGATAGCGATGTCCGGTTGCCGCACGGAGCGTTTCCGCAACTGGACCGGCCCGGTAGCTTTGAGTCGGACGAGACGATCCACGAGCGGCGGGCTCGGGCGAGCGAGGAATCGGAGATGACGGGAAGCCCAGGTATGCGAGCCGGTACTGCGACCCTCGTCGCGATCGGTGCGACACTGATTGGCTGTGGAGCCGGCTCACGGCCTCCAGCGGGTGCCGAACGCGAGTTCGTGGGATCCGCCGCGTGCGCCGAATGCCATCAGGAGATCTTCGACCGGTGGCAGGAGACGCTGATGGCCAACGTGCTTCAGGACCCCGTCGAGAGGCCGGAGGCCGTCCTCGGGGACTTCGCGACTCCCGATCCGCTGGTGAGCTTCGACCTCGACGACGTCGCGTTCCTGTACGGAAGCAGGTGGAAGCAGCGTTACCTCACCCGGCGCGGGGACGACTATTACGTCTTCCCGGCGCAGTGGGACATCCAGAATGAGCAGTGGCGCCGCTACTTTCCCCAACCGGGGGGCGACTGGTGGGCCGACTTCTATCCGGTCGATCCGATGCAGCGTCCCACGGGCCCCCTCTGCGACGGGTGTCACTCGGTGAACTACGATGTGGCGGCCAAGACGGTCACGGAGTGGAACGTCGGGTGTGAACGGTGCCATGGTGCAGGCAGCCTGCACCTCGAGTACCCGGTTGCAGCGACGATCCTGAACGCCGATTGGCCCGGGGACCCCGTGCGCTCGAACGACGTCTGCATCCAGTGCCACTCGCAGGGTCAGCCTCGCTCGAACCCGATCGGGGGTCAGTACTACGATTGGCCCGTGGGCTACCAGCCGGGCGACCGGCTCAGCGACTTCTGGGTCCTGGACGAACACCACCTGGGGGAGGAGACCTTCACCCACTGGCCGGAGGGAAGTGCGCACAAGAACCGGATGCAGGGAAACGACTACGTCCTGAGCCAGATGTACGTGAAGGGCGTGACGTGCGCAGCGTGCCACGATGTGCACGGAACCCCCTACGAGGCCGACCTCAGGCAGCCCGGGAACGCCGTGTGCACCGAGTGTCACAGCCCACAGCTCCAACCCGGCCCGCGCGGCACGCTCACCTTTCACACGCAGCACGAGGAGGACAGCGAGGGGAGCCAGTGTGTCGCGTGCCACATGCCGCCGGTGGCCCGGACCGTGGGAGACGTGAATGTCCGCAGCCATACCTTCCGGTTCATCTCCCCGGCGTTGACCGAGCGCTACGGGATTCCGAACCCATGCACCTCGTGTCACACGGACGAGTCCAACGAGTGGGCGCTGGAGGAGCTGAGGCGTTGGCCTTCCGTATCTCCTTGGCGGCTGGGAGGATAGGAGGAGTGCGCTCGCTCGGCATTCGCGCTGCCGCTGCCGTGGGGGTGAGCCTCCTCTGCGCTCTGCCGGCCGAGGCTCAGGAAGATGACCGGTGCGCCCTCCTCTGTATGCCGGATCTGAAGATCGAGCCCACCATTACCCTCGAGAACCTCGGCCGCCGGGGTCGAATCGAGGTCGACGGGGGCATCGAGCGCACTCCTCGCGAGACCGTCTTCGAGGTGATCCTCGCGGTGGGGGTGCCGACGGAGATCCCCAGGGTCGAGTTCACCTTCGAGGCGATCGTGGCCCCGTTCGGAGGCACATCGCGCCACCCGTTCACGGGAGCCACCGCCCGCGATCTCGGGAGAGAGGAGATTCGGGACAACGTGGTCGAGATCGAGATCGAGCTGAACCTGGACCTGTTCGATGAGAGCGCTACGGGAGGATGGCTGTCTTCGCACTTCGATATCGTCGACAAGTTCAGTCCGGGTGAAGTCCCGGGAGCGACGAGCGTATACACGCACAAGCTCGACTTCGAGTGGGACACGGCGCTCCACCCCTTCAGCCGGCTTCCCGAGGGTCGCTGGCTCCGGAACACCGAGCTGGAACTCTCCGTCGACTACTTGGCAACTGGGCTCCCGAAGGCCGGCGACGTCGTCGCCGGCGAACGGTTCCTAGACGATGCGAGCCCGTGGTCCCTCTCGCTCGTGCTGGTTCTCCCCCTCGCGCCACTGGACCCTTGAGGGTTCGGAACCGGGATCGCCGGAGCCGTCGCCGCGCTGGGTCATGCCGTTTCCGCTGATCCCGCCGTGGGCGCCGAACCCGCATCCGCTGGTCGTCCACTTTCCGATCGTGCTGGTGATCCTCGCGTGCGGAGTGGACATCATCCTTGCTCTGCGCCTTCGGGCTCACGGGGTCGCTGCCCTCGCTCCCGCCCTGTACCTCCTCGGAGCCGTTTCGGCGGCCGCCGCTTACTGGTCCGGCCGGCTCGCATCGGTCTCCGTGTTTGTCCCGGGCATGGCACATGGCCTCGTCGACGACCACGAGCGGTGGGCGCTCGCGGCCACGGTCGCCTTCGCCGTCACGGCTGCGGCCAGGCTCGGGGCCCATCTCAAGGGTGGCCCGAAGGGAAGGGGGACCCGGCTCCTTTTCGCCGCCCTCGGCCTCGCCGTCGTCTTCCTGGTCCAACAGACCGCCGAGCGGGGCGCCCGGCTCGTCTACGAACAGGGGGTCGGCGTGATTCCAGCTCCGCTGACGCAACCGGATCCTACCGGCGATTTGGCGCCGGCGCCCCGATAGACACCGGCCTCGCAGGGCGATGAGGGGCCTGCAGGTCGCCATCGCCATCCCCCCCCCCGGTGGCAGGCCGCACGGCCAATTCTTCTTCCCGCGTCCGCCTGCACACGCCCGCCGGACGGGTCGATCGCGGGTGGGTGCTCGGCAGGATACTCTCCGCTTGACACACGCTCTCGGCGGAAGGACTTCTACCTCGACTTCGAGGTCGTCGGTGCCGCCGCCGGCCTTCGCGGCAGGACGCAGCCCGACTCGACCTTCAGGCCGCCGCTCTGTGCCTCCCCCGCGCACGGATTCGGTCCGCCCGCCCCGCCATCCGGTAGGGAAGAATCACTCGGCCTCTCCCGGAGGGAGGGGAACGGAGTGCGGCCCACCCGAGTAGAGTTTCCCGGTCGCGTGGCTCTCAAGCACTCACTGGATCGTGACGATGCGCCTCTTCCTCGCCCTTCTGGGAATCCTGCCGGCGGCTGCGCCCTCCTTCGCGCACTCGCAGGAGGTGGAACCGGGCCGAGTCTCCGCAGGCGGCAACCTCCTCTTCGCAAGTCCCGTCGGGCAGTTTGCCGAGAACGTCGACTTCGGCTTCGGTATCGCCGGGCACGGCCGCCTTGCGGTCGATGACGCCGGTATCCTCGCCGTCCGGCTTGATCTCGGCTTCGTCAACTACGGGAAGGAGGAGGTCCCCATCTGCATCACCATCCCCTGCCGGGTTACCGGGGAGATCACGACCTCGAACGACATCCTCCTCCTCGGGATCGGACCCGAGATCGGGACGGGCCAGGGGCGGATCCGCCTCTACACCGGCGCATCGATCGGGCTCGCCCACTTCTCGACGACCTCTTCCGTGGACGGGACGGATTTCCTCGGGGAGTCCTTCGCATCGTCCACGAACTTCGACGACGTGACCTTCGCGTGGCGGGCCGGACCTGGGATGCAGCTTCGGGTCCATGAGGGCGAGGAAGCGTTCGTCGCGCTCGATCTCTTCGGGAGGTATCATGGGAACGGCGAGGCGCGCTACCTCAGGAAGGGCGACATCGTGGATCTCCCGGACGGGAGCGTGGAGCTCAGGCCCCGGGAGAGCCAGACGAATTTCTGGACGATCGGGCTCGGGGTTTCCGCGACGTTTCGCTGAATGGTTGGCTTGAGCGGCGTCCCCCTTGGAAGTTCGGCCTCGCTTGGGCGCGGTCCCAGGCGCCGGCATGCGAACCGGCGGAGCGAGAGGAGGGCGATGCGCGGCCCGTGCCTGACGCGGCCCCGGGGACGTCTGTGGGCCCCGGGACTCCTTGCGGCCGCGCTCCTCTTCGGGTGCGGCTCGCCGCCGGAGGACTCTGGCGGGCCCGAGGAAGCGGCACGGGACCCGAACGTGCCGGGGGTCTTCGAGATCGGGCCGAACCAGTACGAGGCCGTGGTCGTCGCATTCGAGGGAGGATTCGATCCTTCGGAGATGCGTTTTCCCGTGGGCGCGGAGGTCCACTTCCGCGTTCGCTCCGCCGATCTCGTGCACGGCTTCTTGGTCGAGGGCACTGGCGTCGAGTTCGAGGTCGACCCCCTCGAGCCTGCCGGGGCCACTCACACCTTCGAGGAGGCCGGGGAGTACAACCTCCACTGCCACGTCTACTGCGGGGGCGGACACCCCGCGATGCTCGGGACCGTCATCGTCGAGTGACGCCTACGGAGGGCGGGGGAGCCCCCCGCTAGTCCCTCCGTCCGGTCGATCTGCGGCGCTCCGGCGTCCTCACGCCCCGTTTCCGATCACGTCCAGGGGGCCCGTGACACCCTGAAGCGCGGCCCAGTGGCGCGCGCGAGCGAGCCGCTCGGGACTCCCCACCTCGATCCAGAGCGCATCACCGATGTCGTAGGGCGAGATCCGGCAACCCTCGCGGGCGAGCCCGACGTATGCATCGATGATCGAGAAGGCGGCTTTCCCTCCCGTGATCCGCCGGAGGAGCTCCGGCCGGGCGACGTGGATGCCGGCGAAGGGGAGCCGGCGTTCCCTCCCCCCGGGCTCCCGGGCGAGGATGCGGAATCCGGTCCGCTCGTTCCCGCACCCGCATAGCCCCGAGTCGTCGAAGGCCAGGTACCTGTGGGACTCGCGCCCGCCCACCGCGAGCGTCGCCACCGCGCCCCCGTCCGCCTCGTGCGCGGCGTAGAGCGCCTGGAGGTCGATCCCGGTGATGATGTCGCAGTTGTGGATGAAGAAGGGGGCGGAGCCCCGAAAGTGCCGGGCGGCCGCGGCGATCCCGCCCCCCGTGTCCAGCGGGTGGTCCTCCTCGAGCGAGAAGCGGACGTCCACCCCGAACCCGCCTCTCGCCTCGACGAAGGAGCGGATCTGCTCCGCGTGGTGGTGGATGTTGATGACGAGACGGTCGACCCCGGCCTCGATCAGATGGAGGGCGACCCACTCGAGCATCGGTGTGCCCCCGACCTCGACGAGTGCCTTCGGAACCTCCTCCGTGAGGGGCCGAAGGCGCTGCCCGACCCCTGCGGCGAGGATCATCCCGTCCACTCGTCCCCCGCCGGTTCCCCCCCCCCCCGCTACTGGCCAGCGTGCCGCCTCGCGGTGGCGGAGCCGGATCCGGGCAGCGGGGTAGCACGCGCCCAGGTGTCGGGCCATCCGCTCCGCGAAGTAGACGGATCGATGCTGGCCCCCCGTGCACCCGTAGGCGACGGTCAGCTGCCGGAAGTCGCGGCTCAGCCAGTTCTCCACCTGCGCATCCACGAGGCGCCTCGTACTCGCCCAGAACGACTCGGTCGTCGGTGCGCTCTCGAGCTCCCGAATCACGGGCGTATCGAGACCCGTGAGGCCGCGGTACCGCTCCTCCCTCCCGGGATTCGGGAGGGCCCGGCAGTCGAATACGAAGCCTCCCCCGTGCTCCCCCCCGTGGCGCGGGTATCCCCGACGGTAGCTGAAGCTCGAGACCGCGATCTCGAGCCCCTCCCTCGCGCGGGGTGCGCGCGCCCCCCAGCGGTCGATGATCCTGTGGAAGACGAGCCCGAGCTCCGGGACCCGGGTGGGGAGCGGCTCCTCGAGGAGCTCGCCGAGCATCCGGGATGCCGTCGGAATGCTCTCCACGAAGCGGGGCCGCCTCTCGAAAATCCCCCGGTAGCCGTAGGCGCCCATCGCCTGCATCATCCGGATCAGGACGAATCCCCGGTACCGCTCCGTCCAGGCCTCCCGATCGACGGGCCGCTCCTCCTCGAGCGCATCGAGGTAGGCGTGAAGGAGCCTCTCCCGCGCGTCCCGGGGGATCCCCGTCGTCCCGCTGAACAGGAGGGAGGCCACGTCGTATTGGAGCGCCCCCCGGCGTCCCCCCTGATAGTCGATGAACCACGGATCGCCCCCCCGGAGCATGATGTTTCGGGACTGGAAGTCCCGGTGCACGAGGTGGGCGGCCTCCTCCCCGAGGGCGAATGCGGCGAGCGCGCGGAAGTCCTCCTCGAGCGCGCCCTCGCGGAAAGGGATCTTCGCGAGCCTGAGGAAGTGGTACTTGAAGTAGTTCAGGTCCCAGAGGATCGAGCGCTCGTCCAAGTCCCCGCGGGGGTGGGCGATGCTGAAGTCCACCGCCCGCCCACCCACGATCTGGAAGCGGGGGAGGCGGGCGAGGGCACGGGCGAAGTGCGCCTCGATCACACCCGGGAAGGACTCTCCCGTACGCCTGCGGGACTCCTCCAGCGCCCGGTAGAGCGTCGTGTCCCCCAGGTCCTCGGCGAGCCACACGCCGGCCGTTTCATCCGCTGCGTAGATCTCGGGGACGGGGAGCCCGGCGGAGCGGAGTGCGCGGGAGAAGGAGAGGAAGGCCCGGTTCTCCAGCGGCTCCGGGCCCTTCGCGCCGATGGCGGTCTCGCCGCCCCGCCCCGTCAGCCGGAAGTACGAGCGGGAGGAGGCGTCCGCGGGGAGCGGGCGGATCCTGAGAGGGGGCGATCCGAAGTGCTCCGCGAAGAGGCGCGAGATGGGCCGAGTGGGAGCGGACATGCCGGGAAAGATACCAGCGTATGGGGGCGCGTGCGCCCTGTGGTACCTCAGGTCGGGGGGAGACGAATCGGGCCGAGCGGGGTAGTTCCCCCCCCGGCAAGCCCGTCCGGAGTTCTCGGTGCCGGGGGGAATGGGGACTCGCGAAAGAGCCAGGGGAGTGAGCGAGCGATGAGACATGTGATTCGGCGGGGCGCCTTCGGCCTTCGTACCGCGGGGCTCCTTCTGGCGCTGGCGGGCGCGGCGGGGCCCCTGTCGGGAGTGCAGCTCCCGGAGGTCGCCGTCCCGGAAGAGGCGCGGAGCGCCTCCCTCGACCTCCTGATCCCCCCGGGCCCCGACGTCACCGTGGGGACGCTCGACAACGGGCTTCGCTACTTCGTCCGCGCGAATCAGGAGCCCGAGAACCGTGCGCTCTTCCGGCTCGTCGTGCGCGTCGGTTCGATCGTCGAGGACGAGGATCAGCTCGGCCTCGCGCACGTGCTCGAGCACATGGCCTTCAACGGGAGCGAGAATTTCGAGAAGCAGGAGCTCGTCGATTTCATGGAGTCGATCGGGATGCGGCTCGGGATGGGGCTGAACGCCAGCACCAGCTTCGACGAGACGATCTACATGCTCGAGGTTCCGATGGATGATCCGGAGCATCTCCAGACCGCCTTCCAGATCCTCGAGGACTGGGCGCACGGGCTCACGCTCGATCCCGCCGAGGTGGACCAGGAGCGGGGGGTCGTTGTCGAGGAGTGGCGGATGCGCCGGGGTGCGAGGTCCCGCCTCCAGGACGAGCAGTTCCCCCTCATCTTCCGGGGCTCCCGCTACGCGGAGCGCAACCCGATCGGGACGGTCGAGAGCATCGAGACCTTCGCATACGAGGCGCTCGGCCGTTTCTACGACGACTGGTACCGGCCGGACCTCATGGCCGTGATCGCGGTGGGTGACTTCGACGCCGCGGAAGTCGAGTCCCTCGTGGTCGAGCACTTCACCGGGATCCCGGCCCCGGGGGCGTCGCGCGAACGGCCCGAGTACCTGGTCCCGAACCACGAGGAGACGCTTCTCTCCATCCTCACCGATCCCGAGGTCTCGTCCACGAACGTGACCGTCTACCACAAGCTGGACGAGGAGATCGAATGGACGGTCGGCGGCTACCGCCAGCGCCTCGTCGAGGGGATGTACAACAGCATGCTGAACGACCGGTTCCGGGAGATCGCCCTCGAGCCGGACGCGCCCTTCCTAGGGGCCTCCTCGGGGAAGGGCCGCCTCGTCCGCTCGAAGGCGGTCTACTCGCTTCAGGCCTCCGTCCTCGAGGAGCGGGTCGAGGACGGGCTGGGCGCGCTCTTTCGGGAGGCGGAGCGGGTCGCGCGCCACGGGTTCACCGCCTCCGAGCTCGAGCGCCAGAAGACGGAGCAGCTGAGGGGGATCCAGCAGGCGTACGACACGAGGATGGACCGGACCTCCTCCTCCTTCGCCTCCGAGTACATCCGCGCCTTCCTCGACGGGGAATCGATCCCCGGGATCGAGTACGAGTACGAGCTCTATCAGCGCTTCATCCCGGAGATCACGCTCGAGGAGGTGAACGACGTCGGGCAAGACTGGGTCACGGACGGAAACCGCGTCGTGCTGTTGACCGCGCCGGAGATGGCGGCGGCGGAGCTCCCGGACGAGGCCGCGCTCCTCGCCGCCCTGGCGGCGGTCGAGGAGGAGGAGATCGCGCCGTACGAGGATGCCGTGACCGGCGCAGCCCTCCTCGCCGAGATTCCGGTGGGGGGCGCCGTGGCGGAGGAGCGGTCCCTGGAGCGGGGGATCACGGAGTGGAGCCTCGGGAACGGGGTCCGGGTGATCCTCCGTCCGACCGACTTCGAGGAGGACGAGGTCCTCTTCCGGGGGTTCAGCCCGGGCGGTACCTCGCTCGCCGGCGACGACAGCTTCATCCCCGCCCGTACCGCGTCGGAGGTGATCGTCGGGGGCGGGCTCGACGAGTTCGATGCGATCGCCCTCGGGCGGGTGCTCACCGGCACGGTCGCGAGCGCGAGGGCCTTCATCTCGGAGTTCGAGGAGGGGGTGGCGGGGTCTGCTTCCGTCTCGGACCTGGAGACGATGTTCCAGCTGATCTACCTGGCCTTCACCGCGCCTCGCCCGGACGAGGACTTCTTCCAGGTCTGGACGACCCAGGTGCGCCAGGCGCTCGAGAACCGGGACGCGAATCCCCGGATCGCGTGGAGCGACGCATACCTCCGCCTGATGACGCAGGATCATCCCCGAAGCCGTCCGATGATGCTCGAGAACCTCGGGGAGACGGACCTCTTCGCGTCCCTCGGCTTCTACGAGGAGCGCTTCGCGGACGCCGGAGACTTCACCTTCATCTTCGTGGGCGACATCGATCTCGGGGTCATCCGCCCCCTCGTCGAACGCTACCTCGGGGGGCTTCCCGCCACGGGCCGCGAGGAGAGCTGGCGGGACGTGGGCATGCGGGCGCCGGAGGGGGTGCATGAGGAGGTCGTGTTCCGGGGCCTCGAGCCGCAGAGCTCGACCGTGATCACCTTCAACGGGCCCTTCGACTACAACGACCAAGTGCAGCGGGGCGCGATCCGCGCCCTGGCCCTGGCCCTTGACGAGGAGCTCCAGGCGGTCGTGAGGGAGGAACTCGGAGGCTCGTACAGTATCGGAGTGGGTCCCGGGATCACGTGGCGGCCCGAGGCGACATTCCAGATGAACATCAGCTTCGGGTCGGATCCGGAGCGGACCGAGGAAATCGTGGAGACGATCTTCGGGGTGCTCGAGGACTTCCGGGAAGGGGGGCCGACGGAGGAGCAGGCCGCGAATGCCAGGGAAGCTCTCCTGCGGCAGTTCGAGACTGACTTCCAGGAGAACCGCGCTTGGCTGGGCCAGCTCGTGAGCGACTATCAGCGCGGGGTGGAGCCTGCCGCTGCACTCGACACCTTCGAGGCCTCGGTCGAGGCGCTCACCGTGGATGTCCTGACGGAGGCCGCGCGAAGCTACCTGGATCCGGAGAACTTCGTCCGCGTCACCCTGATGCCGGAGTAGGGCGGGGGAGCCGATTGCCGGGTGAGGCTTGGCCTCCCCTTCGGCGGCCGCTCAGGCGAGGTAGCGGCCGAACCCCTCGCTGAGCGAGGTCGTCCCGTCCTTCCCTACGACGAGTCCCTCGCTCCCCTCCCGCCCGTCGAGGAGGGCGAGCCCCGCCTTCGGCCCGAGGAGGAAGACGGCCGTCGATAGCGCGTCCGCCTCGCTTCCGGTCGCGGCCACGACGGTGACCGCGCTCGTGTGCACGGGGGACCGCCCCGTCCTCGGATCGAGGATGTGATGCGCGCCGAGATCCCGCGTGAAGGCTTCCCTGTAATCCCCCGAGGTCGCGATCCCCTCGTTCCCGAGGCGCATGACGCCCAGGACCGATCCGGGTGCTCGGGGATCCTCGATCCCGATTCGCCACGGCCCGACGCTCGCGGAGCCCCCTGCGGACGCGACGTCCCCGCCCGCCTCGACCATCGCGTGCTCCGCGCCCCCGCCGACGAGGACGCAGGTGGCCCGGTCCGCGATGTATCCCTTCGCGATCGCATCGAGCGTGACCTCCATCCCGGGCTCGAGGAGCCGGACGCCCCGCCCCTCGACACGGAGCTTCCGGTAGTCGAGAAGCGGGAGCACGGCCTCGATCTCGGCCCGCTCCGGGACCAGCCCCTCCTCCGCCCTCGATTCATAGAGGCGGAGGAGGGGAGCGATCGTGACGTCGAAGGCCCCGCCCGTCAGCTCGGAGTACGCACGAGCCTCCGTGAGCAGCTCGGTGAGTTCGGCCGGGGCATCCACGACCCGGCCCTCGCGGTTCAGCCGGTCGACCGCGGTCCCTGGCCGGTGGCGGCTCAGGATTCCCTCGAGGCGCTCGATCTCCGCGAAGGCGGCCGCGCCGAGCCGCCGGCCCTCGTCGCGGTCCGGGTGATCGACGGTGACGGTGACCTCCGTGCCCATCTGCCTCCGCGTCGAGCGGAAGCGGTGGAGGTGCCCGTAATCCCAGATCCCCCGGACGATCGCCCCGCCGAGGGCGAGCGAGGCGCCGGCGGCCACCGTGATCCTGAGTGCCTGCCGACGCGTGCGGAGACGCGGCGCGCGCGGCTCAGACATCGAAGGTCCCGGATCCGGCAAGGGGCGGTGTCGCGATCCGGAGCCGGACCTTCTCCATGTCGTGCCTGCAAACCCCGGTCTTCTCCCGGAGCTGGATCTCGCAGGTGTTGCAGCGCACGCACTCCTTGAAGTCGATCTCCGGTCCGGTGATCGCCCCGGTCGGGCACTTCTGCTCGCAGACCCTGCAAAAGTCGCACTGCTCGACGCGGGGAATCCGGAATGGTGCGGCGAGGGAGCCCACGGCGAGCGCCGCGCCGAGGGGGCAGGCGTAACGGCAGTAGAAGCGCGGGACGATCGCCGAGAGGATGAGGATGCCGCCTGCGATCGTCCAGAGGAGGAGGGAGGAGCTCAGGTAGAAGACCGTCCCGAAGGGCTCGAAGTACTGAAAGATCGTGAGCCCCGTCCCGAGGACGGTGGGGAGGAGGATCAGGGCGAGGATCCCGTACTTGAGCTTGAGAAGCCGCCGGTGGAGCGCGGGCGGGAGCTCCCTTCGCAGCCGCTTCGGGACAACCTTCTCGAGGAGATCCTGGAGTGCGCCGAAGGGGCAGAGGAATCCGCAAAAGACCCGCCCCCAGAGGAGGGTCGTGACCGCGGTGAAGCTCGCGAGCATGAGGAGGGGCAGGTCCCCGAGAAAGACCGAGGGCCCGACCGAGATCCCGGCCAGGATGTGGGAGACGGAGAGAAACCCCCCGTCGTAGAAGCCGAGGAGGAGGAAGGTGGCGAGGAGCGTCGTCCAGCGGAGCGAGGCGGACTTCGTGATGAGGGTCAACGTCGCGAGGAGGAGGAGGAGGGCGAACCCCGTCACGCGCGCCCACGAGGTGCGCTCGAGCATCCGCTCGAGCTGGGTCGCCTCCTCCTCGACCTCCTCCGTGAGGAGGGCCTCGAAGTCGATCGTCGGCGTTGCCGCTTGAGCGGCGGCTCCCACGGCGACACCAGCAACCGGGGGCGCGGCCCCCGATACCGCCGAGGGCTCTCCACCCCCGCCCCCGGAGTCCCCCGCCGGTTCGGGACCCGGTCCGGGTGGCTCTCCCCCGCCCTCCGCGCTCCCGGCTGCGACGGTCGCCACCGCCGCCGGCATCACGAGGTAGGAGGCCGCCCCGATCTCGCCGCGTGGTCCCAGATCCAGTACGAGCTCGAAGGGCTCGGCGAGGTCGATCGAGCCGTCCACCCAGAGGAGCCCGGAGCGCCGGACCTCGCCCTGGAGCTTCCCGTCCCTGAGGAGGGGGAGCATCGCGAGGTCGGCGTTCTCGACCGGGAAGCTCTCTTCTCCCTGGTTCAACGTGAGGCCGGACGGTCTGAAGAAGAAGGGATCTCGCCCGCTCAGTCCGAGGAGCATCAGGTGCGCGTCCTCCCGCGTCCCGAGCGTATCCATCGCGGCCTGGAAGTTGGCGGATCCCACCATCATCTCCCCGACCGCGGGCTCGGAGAGGTAGAGGAGGAAGAGGACCATCTGGATGGGGCCGTCGAGGACGTTCACCTGGGCGGCGAACCCCAGGTTGACGATCTCGGCCCAGAGGAGCTCCTCCAGCTCTCCCACTTCGGTCGTTCCAATGTACCTGGGCGCCGCCTCCGCGGGTGTGGAGCTTAGATAGGTGGCCGCGACGCGCCGGGCGGCGTTCCGGATCCCGCGGGCCATCGCGTCGACCGTGAGCGTCGCGCCGGAGATCCCGTCGATGTCGTCGCGCACCCGGAAGGGATCGACGACGTGCTTCTCGGGGAACTGGCGGAGGTAGCTCCCCCGATTCAGGAAGTCGCCCCGGCTCCCTCGGAGCGACTCGCGGTATGCGAGGATCTCGATCCCCGTCAGCGTGCCCGTGAGGTCCATTCCGACGAGGACGGTGATCGGCGCGGAGTATCCCTGCACCTCCGGCGGGATGTCGGCGGTGACGAAGGCGTAGCCGATCAGGCTTTCGGCACCCGTCGCGGGATCTGCCCCGTACGCCTCGAAGACGAGGGGCTCCCCCTCTCTCGGGCCGAAGCGGGTCGCCTCCGGGACGACCTCGGAGAGGATCTCGGGGGCGAACTCGACCTGCGCTTCCCCCGGGCTCCGTGCCAGGAGGATGAGGGCGAGCGCGAGGAGCGCCCCCCCGAGCGAGGCGCGCATCACGGTGCCGGGTTCCGGTTCACGATCCCCCTGGCTCCCGGTTGACTCCCGGCTCGCCCGCTACTTGATTGCCGAGAAGTCGGTGGGATCCATAAAGACGCTCTCGACGCTCATGACGATCGGGCCGTCCCTCTGCGATTCCTCGCTCGCCTGCCTCCACTCGGGGTCGGCCCGGAAGGCCTCCCACGCCTCCGTCGCCGCCTCGCGGCTCGGGTAGGAGAGAACGTAGATCAGCGTGTTCTCGGAGAGGGGCTCGTCCTGGGCAACCCAGTACCCGACGTTGACCATCCCGTGCTTCTCGAAGAGCCGTGTCGTGTGGTCCCTGAAGCGGCGGGTGAGGGCGTCGAGTCTCCCCGGATGCGTAGTGTACGTCCTGAGCTCGAAGACCTGCCCGCCATCCATGTCGCCCATCCCGGGGCGCGCCTGCGCGGCCGCGCCCGGTGCGGCGAGGCAGGTGGCGAGGAACGTCACCGCCAGGATCAGGGTTGTCCGAGACATGATCGAACCTCCGTCGCTTGGGAATCGTCACCGGCCGAGAATCGCCTCACGGTACGGGGAATCGGTGCCCCAAGCAATGGATTCCCGGCGCGGGCGGCCCGAAGCGTCGGGGTGAGGGTGCGCCGGGTCCTCCTCGTCCACAATTCCCCAAGGGTCGGGCGGTACTTCTCCGCGCTCCGGGCGGAGATCGCGGAGCCCGAGATCCTCGGATGCCGCGTCTTCGCCCGGATCCCGCGTTCGGGCCCGCCCCCGGGGACCATCGATGAGATCATCGACTACGGGATGCGGAGGAAGCGTGCCCGTCCGCACTACGGGCGTCTCCGCCTCTCGGCCACCCGGCGCGTCTACCGGGCGGCCGCCCGCCTTCACTACGAGCACGTGAGCGCGTGGGTCCGGAGGTCGCGGCCCGATGCCCTCGGCGTCTGGGGGGGGAACGCAGTGGACGCGCGGGCCGTCGTGGTGGCGGCCCGCCACGCGGGGCTTCCGTGCTTTCGCTTCGAGAACGGCTTCCTCCCGGATACGACACAGATGGATGCAAGGGGTGTGAACGCGGCCTCCTCGCTCCCCCGGGATCCGGCCTTCTACGAGCAGCGGGGGATTCCGGAGACCACGAAGCGACCCGGCAGCATCACGCCGAGGGCCCCGCGGCGGGGGAAGGCGGGCGTTCCTCCCATTCACCTCCCCCCGCGCTATATTTTCGTGCCGTTCCAGGTGCAGCTTGACAGCCAGCTCCTTCTCCACTCCCCCTGGATCCACGGGATGCATCACTTCTTCGACGTCGTGACCGAGGCTGCGAAAGAGGTTCCTGGCCCGTCCCCGGTCCTCGTCTTCAAGGAGCATCCGAGCTGCCCGATGCGCTACCCTGAGCTCGAAGCGAGGGCCGCGCGGTGCGGCGGTGCGTTCTTCGCGAACGGGAATTCCACGGACGAGCTCATCCGGAACGCATGCGGGGTAGTGACGGTCAATTCGTCCGTGGGCACGGAGAGCCTCCTCCTCGAGAAACCCGTCCTCGCCCTCGGGGACGCCGTCTACGAGGTGGTTGGCGTGGCGGCGTCGGCCCGGTCCGTCGAGGCGGTGACGGAGTGGCTCGCCGCCGTCTGGGAGGAGCGGCCGCCGCCGGCACCCCTTCGGGCGTCGTTCGTCGACTACCTGAGCGAGGAGTATCTGATCCCGGATCCACATCTGAGGCCCGGTCCGGCCCACTTCCGCGCCGTCGAGGCGCGGCTGAAGAGCCTCGGCGGCGGCTGGGGGGAGGAATGGGATGCGTAGAAAAGCCGTTCTCGTGTGGTCGGGCGGGGCGCTCCTCCTCGGCCTCCTTGCCGCCGTCGCGGCGGGCAGTCTCCGGCCGGGGGGTCCGGAGCTTGCCGAGCGTCGCGGGGTCGCTCCCGACAGCTCCGCGCGCGTCGCAGCCGCCGAAGTGCCGCCCGGGCCCGCTTCCCCCGCGCCGCCCGACTCGGCCGCCGTCTCGTGGGTGCCCGAGTCCGTCGTGCAGGGCACGATCTTCCGCATTCGCCTGACGCCCGAGAGGGGAGAGATCCGGGGGGTGGAGGGGACGTTCGCCGGCGAGCCGCTCCACTTTCGCCCGGCCGGGGAGGGGGGCCTCCTCGCCCTCGCGGCCGCTCCGATCGACCGCGAGGGGACCGAAGAACTCAGCCTCGAGATCGAGTACGGGACGGGGGCCGAGAGCCGTACGCTCGAGGTGCCGGTCGCTACCGGCGACTACCGGCTGGAGCGCCTCGCCGTGGCACCCGAGTTCGGGCGGCCGCAGCCGCCGGAGATCCAGCGACGGATCAGCGAGGAGTCGGCGCGGGCGATGCAGGTATCTCGCCGCTCGCACGATACCGAAGGGATGTGGGCCGGGCCCTTCACCCCGCCCCGAAGGAGCCGGATCACGAGCGGGTTCGGGCACGGCCGCGTGTTCAACGATCAGGTGCAGAGCCGTCACATGGGTACGGACTTCGGCGGCGCGGTGGGAGAGCCGGTGCTCGCGCCCACCCGGGGCGTTGTGGCGCTGGTGGATCAGTTCTACCTCGGCGGGAACGTGATCTATCTCGACCATGGCGAGGGCCTCGTCACGGCGTACCTGCATCTGAGCGAGCACGAAGTCCGGGAGGGGGAGGTCGTCGAGCCGGGCCAGGTGATCGGTCGGGTTGGCGCAACGGGTCGGGTCACGGGGCCGCACCTCCACTGGATCGTCCGCTACGGGGTGGTCACGGTCGACGGGATGAGCCTCCTCGGGCTCGAGTAGCGTCGACTCGGTGAAAACGATGAACTCGGGGAGCGAGGGCCGCATGGGGATGTCACTGGATTCAAGCGCGGGGAAGGCTCCCCTCGAGGCGTACTGGCGACGTACCCTACGGCTGACCGCCGGCCTCCTCGCGGTCTGGTTCACGGTGGGCTACGTCCTCGCCATCCTCCTCGCGCCAACCTTGAACGAGATCACCTTCCTCGGAGGCCCGTTCGGCTACTGGGTCGCCCAGAATGGAGCGATCTACGTCTTCTGGCTGCTGATCCTCGTCTATGCCCGCGCGATGAACCGGCTCGATCGCGAGTTCGACGTGCACGACGAGGAGCGCTGAGATGAACGTGCAGATCGACATTGCCGCGGCGATCGGATTCACCTTCGCACTCTACATCGGGATTGCGATCTGGTCCCGGGTGTCGAGCACGAGGGGATTTTATGTGGCGGGCCAGGGGGTGCCCCCGCTCCTGAACGGGATGGCTACGGCCGCCGACTGGATGAGTGCGGCCTCCTTCATATCGATGTCCGGGCTCATCGCCTTTCTCGGCTTCGACGGCGCGATCTACCTCCTCGGGTGGACCGGCGGTTACGTCCTCCTTGCCCTCCTTCTGGCACCCTTTCTCAGGAAGTTCGGGAAGTTCACGGTCCCGGCATTCATCGGCGCCCGCTACTACTCGGGGACGGCGCGCGTGGTCGCCGCCGTCTGCGCGACGATCGTCTCGCTGACGTACGTGGCGGGACAGATGAGGGGCGCGGGGATCGTCTTCTCCCGTTTCCTCGAGATCCCCATCGGGGCGGGGGTGATCGTGGGGATGGCCGTCGTCGCCTTCTACGCGATCCTCGGGGGGATGAAGGGGATCACCTACACCCAGGTGGCGCAGTACATCGTTCTGATCATGGCGTTCATGATCCCGGCCGTCGGGATCGGGGTCTCGCTCACCGGGATCCCCGTCCCGCAGATCGCCTTCCCGGAGGTGGCCTCGAGACTCGATGCCGTCATCACGGATCTCGGCTTCGACGCCTACACCTCCCCCTTCACGAACATCTCGAGGCTGAACGTCTTCCTGATCGCGATGGCGCTGATGTGCGGTACCGCGGGGCTTCCCCACGTGATCATCCGCTTCTACACGACGAAGACGGTGAGCGGCGCGCGCTGGACGGGGGTCTACGCCCTCCTCTTCATCGGACTCCTCTATACGACGGCCCCCGCCGTCGCGGCCTTCGCGCGCTTCAACCTCGTGGACACGGTCGTCGGCCAGCCGTATGCGGAGCGCCCCGACTGGTTCCGCTCCTGGGAGGAGACGGACCTCATCCGTTTCGCCGACAAGGATGGGGACGGGATCATCGACTACGGGCCGGGGGAGCTTGCGGATCCGGAGAGCGCAAACGAGCTCGGGATCGATCCCGACATCATGGTCCTCGCGAACCCCGAGATCGCCGGGCTTCCGAGCTGGGTGATGGCGATCGTCGTCGCGGGCGGGCTCGCAGCCGCGCTCTCCACCGCGTCCGGCCTCCTTCTCGTGATCGCCTCCTCCTTCTCCCACGACATCTACAAGCAGTTCTTCCGGAGGCACGCCACGGAGCGGGAGGAGCTCCTCGTGGCCCGCGGCTCGATGCTCCTTGCCGTCCTCGTGGCGGGTCTCCTCGGCATCTACCCACCTGCCTTCGTGGCCGAGGTCGTGGCCTTCGCCTTCGGGCTGGCCGCCGCCTCCTTCTTCCCCGCCATCGTGCTCGGGATCTTCGATCCGCGGACGACGAAGGAGGGCGCGATCGCCGGGATGACGGCCGGGCTGGCCTTCACGGCCTCCTACATCGTGACGGTGGCCCCCGGGTTCGGAATCGGACTCGAGCCGTGGCTCCTCGGGATCTCGCCCCAGGGGATCGGGACGGTCGGGATGCTGATCGGATTCGGCGTCACGTGGGGCGTCTCCCGGGTCACTCGCCCGCCCCCGGAGGGGATCCGGGAGCTCGTCGAGGAACTCAGGTATCCGAGGGCATCACGGGTGAAGTGACACGCGCCTGCGGATGAGGAGGTCTCGAGCGGGGCGCCGGCCGGGAGCGGTGGCGCGCAGGTGCACGCCCCCGGGCGTCGCGGCGCTCCCCCGCTCTGGACGCAACCCGTCCGTCGCGGGCGTAATTTCGGCGGTAGCATCTATCTAGCTCATTGTGGTACCTTACGGCCACGCGCCCCGGCCCCGGTGCCGCGGGCGGGCTACACGCGAATCGATCTGCATCGGACCGGGGGTCTTCCCCGGGCCGTCCGAGAAGCCAGAGGGAGGAGGACATGGCAGGGAGCGGGTCCAGGGAGAGCCTGTCGATCCGAGACAACCGCACGGGCCAGGAGTACGAGGTCGACATCCTGGACGGCAACGTCATCCGGGCCATGGACCTGCGCCAGATCAAGGTTGATCCGGACGAGTTCGGGATGATGTCGTACGATCCGGCATTCACGAACACCGTCTCCACCCGGAGCACGGTGACCGAGATCGACGGGGGGAAGGGGATCCTTCGCTACCGCGGTTACCCGATCGAGCAACTCGCGAAGGAGAGCACGTTCCTCGAGGTGGCCTACCTCATCCTCAAGGGCGAACTCCCGGCGCAGGCCGAGTTGGACGACTTCGTCCGCGAGGTGACCCATCACACCTACACCCACAAGAACCTCGTGACGTTGATGGGCGGCTTCCGCTACGATGCGCACACGATGGGGATGATGATCTCGGCGGTTGCGGGGCTCTCCACCTTCTACCCCGACGGCAAGGCGGTCGAGGACGCGGAGGGCCGCTGGGATCACATCGTTCGGCTGGTGGCGAAGATGCCGACGCTCGCGGCCTTCGCCTACCGGCACCACAGGGGGCTTCCCCCCGTGTTCCCCGAGAACGAGCTTTCGTATACGGCGAACTTCCTGAGCATGCTCTTCCGGATCGGGGAGCGGGAGTACCGGCCGAGCCCTGCCCTCGAGCGAGCGCTCGACATCCTCTTCATCCTCCACGCGGACCACGAGCAGAACTGCTCGACGACGACGATGCGGGTGATCGGGAGCTCGCGTTCGGATCCCTACTCCGCCCTTGCGGGGGCGATGGCGGCGCTCTACGGCCCGCTTCACGGGGGCGCGAACGAGGCGGTCCTCCGGATGCTGAACGAGATCGGAGACGTGCGCCATATCCCCGCGTTCATGGAGAGCGTTCGGAGGGGCGACAGGCGTCTCATGGGGTTCGGGCACCGCGTCTACAAGGCGTACGATCCCCGGGCCACCATCATCAAGGAGGCGGCGCACGAGGTCTTCTCGGTGACGGGGAAGAACCCACGCCTCGACATCGCGCTCGAGCTTGAGCGGATCGCCCTCGGGGAGGAGTATTTCGTCTCGAGGAACCTCTATCCGAACGTGGACTTCTACTCGGGCCTCATTTATGAGGCGATCGGATTTCCGGTGGAGATGTTCCCCGTGCTCTTTGCCATCCCGCGCACTGTCGGGTGGCTTGCACAGTGGCAGGAGATGCTGGACGACAGGGAGCAGAAGATCGCTCGGCCTCGTCAGGTCTACGAGGGGAGCGGGGAGAGGAGTTATCGGCCGATCGAAGAGCGGGGCTGAAGGAGCCCTGTAGGGGCACGAGGAACTCTCTTGAAGCGAATTGGAGTCTACGGGTGGGGGGTCGTCGCGCCGAAGTCCCCGAACATAGAGGCGTTCGCTCGGAATCTCGCGTGTTCGGACAGCTGGCTGGACTCCTTCGATGGGTTCGGGGCGAACACCTTCCTCGTCGGGACGCCGGACTTCGATTTCGAGGACTATCGGGCGTGGGTGGACGCGCGCTTCCCGCCGAGCCGATTTTCGCAGCTCACCTCCAAGATGGACCCCTTCGCGCTCTACGCGGTCGGTGCCTTCATCCAGTCGCTCGGACAGAATCCGGGGATCGAAGAGGTCCTGAGAGAGCTCGGACCCGAGGCGCACGTCTACGTAGGGACGGGGCTCGGGGCATTCGGGGCAATCTCCGAGGCATCCGTCGCGCTCGACCGGGCGCAGCGAATCTGGGACCGGTTCTGGGCCGATCCGGAGCGCTGTGAGCCCCTCCGCCTCTTCCTGGCGGACGGAGGGGCGGCCCCGGACGCCGATCCGGTCCCGCCGGATCCGCGCGGGATCGGGGACGCGGACGAGCGGGAGGACGCCGCACGCCTCTGGAACACGTACTGGGCGGCGCGCTCGCCGGCGCTCCGCGAGTACCTCGAGGAGTTCGCGGCCATAGACGAGATCTCGGTGGGGGGCGAGGTCGAGGCCGGGAAGCTGAGCGCGATCCGCGAGAAGGAGCGCCGCCGGGCGCGGCTGAAGGAGCGCTGGGGGGCGCCCGACCCGCCATGGTCCAGCGTGAGCGCCAACGTGCTCTGGAATATCCCGAGCATCCCGGCTTCGCAGGTCTCGATGGTCGGTGGGATCACCGGCTTCACCTTTGCCCCGGTCGGGGCGTGCGCCACCTTCGGTGTCTGCCTGAAGCTCGCGATCGACGCGATCCGGAGCGGAGAGGCTAGGGCCGTGGTCATCGGCGCCTCCGATCCTCCCCCGCACCCCCTGACGGTCGGCTCCTTCTTCGCCGCTCGCGTGATCGCCGCCGGGGGCGGGGTATCGAAGCCCCTGACGGGCCTCCGGGGTACCCATGTGTCGGGCGGTGCCGTCATCTGGATCGTAGGGGAGCGCTCCTACATGGAGGGGAAGGGCTTTCGGCCCCTGGGACTCGAACCGCTCGCGGTCGGGGTCTCCGCGGACGCCGGACACATCATCACTCCCTCCAAGCTGGGCCCCCTCTTCGCCATCCGGGAAGCGCTCTCCGAGGCGGAGGTGGATCCGAGCGAGGTCGTGAATTGGGATCTCCACGCCACGGCGACACCGGGAGACTTCCTCGAGGTCGAGAACATGCGGGAGCTCCTCTCCGGCGAGGTCCTCGTCACGGCGAGAAAGGGTACCTTCGGGCACGGGATGAGCGCGAGCGGCGGATGGGAGCTCACCGCCCAGTACCTTGGCGCCGAGCAGGGGATCGTCTTCCCGACTCCCCTTGGCCGGGGGGAGCTGAACGAGGAGATTGCCGAGGTTCACGGCTCCTTCGTCTACGACTCCGCGTGCACGCTCCCGAGGGGTGCCTCCGGGAAGCTCTCGATGGGGGTTGGCGGCATGAATGCCGCCGTGGTCTCGCGGCCGTTCGACCCGGCGGACGGGTAGGGGTTCTTCGGGCCGCCTCCCCCCCGCTGCTCAAGCGCCGCCGCTTCGACGGGCGCTCACCCCTTCCTCGTCCGCACTGGTCCCGCGCGCCGCCTGGCCCCGGGGCGGCTCAGCGCCGTGGCATCGCCGGCTTCGCCCCTTTCGGCGCGCGTGGCCGTGAGGAGGGCGACCGCCACGGCCGCATTCATCGGGACCGCGACGGCGAGCACCTCGGCGTTTCCCTGGGAATAGAGCGAGAGAAGCTGAAGCGCGCCGGCACCGGCGGAGAGAAGCGCGATCGCCATCGCCAGATGCGTGGCGCGTCGGCCGACCGGTCCACGCTCCCACCCCTCCCGCCACGACCCCGCGCCGAGGAGGCCCGTCAGGACGAGGGCGAGTGGACTCAGGTGAAGGAGGTTCGCGTTCCATGTGATGAAGTCGTGATCCGTGAACCAGGCGCTCACGAGGAGTGCGCCGAGGAGACCCGCGAAGGTGCCCCACACGGCGATGGCCACGACGAGGACCCGGAGCGCCGCCGCGCTCCCCCGGGCCGCGGCGCCCCCTGCGCGGAGGAGGGTCGCGCCCCCTCCCCCTCCGAGGAGGAGCCACCACGGGGAGAAGGCCGGGGGCGCGGCGGGCGCGGCCGGCCGACCGCTCTCCACGAGTACCTCTCCCGGACCCAGGAGCGGACCCGTGCCCGAAGCCCCGCCCGGCCTCTCGAAGGTCTCGAGGCTCCGCATCAGCTCCATCGGGATGAACATAGCCGCCCACTCGCTCCTCGGTGCGTCGCCCCGGGAGCCGAGGAGGAAGGAGAGCCCCTGATCGAGCCAGGGCGTTTCCCCGACGAGCCTGCGCGCGTGCCACCGGTAGCTCCTCCCGGTGTCGGCCGAGGCGAAGGCATCGAAGAGGCTCCCGCCGAGGACGGTGTCCAGCATGTCCCGCACGCGGGTGGAGCAGTTGTCTTCGAAGTAGTGGTAGACGTAGTCCCGGTTCTCGGGCTCGAAGTTCTCCCGGACGAGGCGGTCGAGTTCGGCCGCCTCGTCAACGCTCAAGAAGATCTCGTTGGAGTAGACGCTCCTCCCGCTTCCCCGGTATGCGTCGAGGAAGGCGCCGGTCTCGGCGGGACCCATGCTGTAGAGCATCCTGCCGCGAAGGAAGCGGGGAACGAAATCCGCGTCCTCGAAGTTGAAGAGCCCCCAGTTCCACGCGAGGTCCTGCCCGGTCAGTCGGTCCCGGATCCGTATCGCGTTGTGACCGAACCGCTCCCAGACCTGATCCCCCTGATCGATCGTCAGGAGGAATACCTGGTAGCGGTCGTCCGGGCCCGCCGGGAGGGGCTCGGCCACCGCGGGGGTAGGCGGTGTCTGACCGAGCGCGAGGAGGAGCGTCGCGAGGGCGGCAATCGGAGGCATCGGGGCGCGGGCGGGAGCTCGGGTCCGGGAGCGGGACCCTTGATCCTCGACCGGCGGGGTTTGCCGGTCAAGCGCCGTCAGGGTAGGATCGGGCGTTATTTTGTAGTGGACACGCCGAGCGCAGGCAGAAACGGACGATGAAATACGACACCGACGATACCCGCATCACCGGGATGGAAGAGGTGGACGCACCCGAGCTCCTGATCCGGGACCTCCCCGTCTCCGACGCGCACTCCGAGTTCGTCTTCAACGCGAGGGCCGCTGTTGGGGGCGTGCTGCACGGGCGCGACGACCGGCTTCTCGTCGTCGTGGGGCCGTGTTCGATACACGATCCGGAGGTCGCGATCGAGTACGGCGAGCGTTTGCGGGACGTGGCGGAGCGGATGAGTGGGGAGCTCCTCATAGTGATGCGCGTGTACTTTGAGAAGCCACGGACGACGGTGGGCTGGAAGGGGCTCATCAACGACCCGCACCTGAACAACTCCTTCGCGATCAACGAGGGGCTGAGGATCGCCCGCGGCCTGATTCTGGACCTGATCGACCTGGGCGTGCCGACCGGGACGGAGTATCTCGATCCGATCACCCCGCAGTACCTCGGGGACCTGGTCTGCTGGGCCGCGATTGGTGCGCGGACCACGGAGAGCCAGGTCCATCGCCAGCTCGCCTCAGGACTCTCCTGCCCGATCGGATTCAAGAACAGCACCCTCGGGTCCGTGCAGGTCGCCATCGACGCGGTGGGATCTGCCAGAAGCCCGCACATCTTCCTCTCCGTGACGAAGACGGGCCGCTCGGCGATCTTCTCGACGCTCGGGAACCACGACTGCCACGCCATCCTCCGAGGCGGTGACCGGGGCCCGAACTACGACAGCCAGTCCGTCCGGGCGGCCGCCGAGCGGATCGAGGGGGCGGGGCTTCCCCCCCGGATGATGGTCGACATGAGCCATGCGAACAGCGGGAAGGAATTCAAGCGGCAGCTCGAGGTCTCCGCGAGCCTCTGCCATCAGCTTCGGATGGGGGAAGAGGGGATCATGGGCGTGATGATCGAGAGCAACCTGGTGGAGGGGAAGCAGTCGCTCGGGGATCCCGCCACGCTCGTCCGGGGGCAGAGTATCACCGACTCGTGCCTCGGCTGGGAGGACTCGGTCTCCGTCCTCGAGGATCTCGCGAGGGCGGTCGAGGCGCGGCGGTCAGCCCGCGCTGGCGCGTTCACCGAGCGGACGGGGAATTCAGCCGACGCGAGCGTCCCGTGACGGGAAGGCAGCTGGCCGTCGTGGTATACACCCTCTCGGCGGTTGTATGCCTCCTCGTCCTCCTCCTCATCCTCGCCCCGCAGTTGATCGTGATCGAGGGGCTCGACGTCTCGCCCCTCCCCCGCTTGCACGCGGTCATCAACGGGACGACGGCGATCCTCCTCACGCTCGGGTACCTCTTCATCCGGCGGGGGGAGATCGGGCGGCACCGGATCGCGATGGTCGCGGCCTTCGGGCTCTCGTGCATCTTCCTCCTCTCCTACCTCGTCTACCACTCGCAGGCGCCCGATGCACGCTTCGGCGGGGAGGGCGCCGTCCGCACTCTCTACTTCGCCGTCCTCGTCACCCATATCGTCCTTGCCTCCCTCGTCCTCCCGCTTGCGCTCTACACGGTGGCACGCGCATTGAGGGAGGAGTTCCCGAGGCACCGGCGAGTCGCCCGCTGGACGCTCCCGGTATGGCTGTACGTCGCGGTGACCGGCGTGATCGTCTACCTCATGATGGCTCCGTACTATCCGACCTGAGCCTCCGGAGCGCCGGGGGAAGGCGGGATCGGGCGTCCCGCCGGTCCCGGGTGCGGCATCGCGTGGCGGCCAGCTGGCCGGTCGTCGGAATGAGTCGCTCCTCGTCGGGTGCAGGCCGGCTCGACCCCCGGCACGGTGTGCCCCATAATTTCGGGGTTCCACCCTCTTCGTCCTTCATAGGCGGCACGGAATCGAGAGGCGCATGCGGCGGGAAGCGAGCTACACGCGCGTGGTGGTGGGTCTCGCCGGGTGGGCGGTTTCCATTTTCGATCAGATCGAGGTTCGCGGATCCCCCATCCCGGGTGGACCCGTGCTCGTTGTCGCGAATCACCAGAACGCCCTCCTCGATCCACTCGTCATCTTCCGGGTGGCCGGCCGGCCGACCCGTCCCCTCGGCCGGGCACCTCTCTTCGATCAACCGCTCCTCGGGACGCTTCTCAGAGGGCTTGGCGGACTCCCCGTCTACCGGAGGCAGGACGATCCGGCGCTGATGCACAGGAACGAGGACACCTTCCGCGCAGCCGTCGAGGCGCTTCGCGCCGGAGACGCGCTCCAGATCTATCCGGAGGGCCGGAGCCACTCGGCGCCCTCGATCGAGCCTCTCCGGACCGGCGCGGCCCGGATCGCCCTCGCGGCAGAGGCCGAGGCCCGGGGCGAGCTCGGGCTCGTGATCGTGCCCATCGGTCTCACGTGGGAGCGCAAGCACCGGGTCCGTGGTCGCGTCCTCGCCGAGATCGGACAGCCCTTTCCCGTGAAGCCGTGGCTGACGCCGCAGGGGGCGGGGGACGCGGACGCCGTTCGCGCGCTGACGAGCGAGATCGCAAGCCGGCTCGAGAGGCTCACCGTGAGCGTCGGGAGCCACGCCGATCTCGAGCTCCTGGCAGCGGCAGACCGGATCTACAGCCGCGAGAAGGCGCTCGCCGGGGTGCGGGAGAGAGACCTCCTCGCGGACCAGGTTCCGAGGCTCCGGCGCTTCGCCCGGGGTCTCGACTGGCTGCGGAGCCGGGATCCGGAGAAGTACGAGGAGCTCGAGAGGCGGGTCCGCCGGGTCGACCGCGTGAGCCGGGCCGCCGGGGCGCGGTCTGGCGCCGTTCCCCGGAGGTACGTCGGCGGGCTCGTGGCCCGGTACGCGATACGTGAGGGGATCACCCTCCTCTTCGGCCTCCCGCTCGCCTTCCTCGGGCGCGTGATCTGGTACCCGGCCCGCCTCATCCCCCGACTCCTCCTCGTGAAGATGAGCCCGGCGTACGAATCCGTTGCCACCTACAAGCTGGCGGCAAGCTTCTTCACCGTTCCGGCGACCGTGGCCGTGGCCGGCGTCGTCGGCTTCCTTGCGGGCGGCCCCTCGGCGGCGCTCGCCCTCGTCGTGCTGGTTCCCCTCCTCGGGTGGATCGCCCTCGCGTGGAGGGAGCGGTGGGGCCGCTTCCGGGAGGATGTGGGACTCTTCCTTCGGGTCATCGCGCGCGGCCGCTTCCGGAAGAGGCTCTCGGGCGAGAGGAAGGCGCTCACTGCCGACTTCGACGAGGTGCTCCGGAGGATGCAGGGGTGAGGGGCCGCCGGCCCGCGCGGGTCGCCCTCGGAACCGTGCTTCTCCTCGCGCTCCTCTTCCTCGCCGGTCCGAGGGCGAGCGTCGACCCGCAGGTCGCCCTCCCCGCTCTCCCGGATGCACCCGCGGCGCTGGACGCGCTCCTCGAGCGCCACGAGTCCCGGTACCCGGACATCGTCCCCGGGACGGAGAAGCGCATCCTCTGGTTCGATCCAGAGGCGCCGGGCCGAAGCGAGTTCGCGGTCGTCTACCTCCACGGCTTCTCGGCCACGCACCGGGAGTTGGCCCCCCTTACGGAGCGGCTCGCACGGGAGCTCGGGGCGAACGCCTTTCTCGCGCGCCTCGCCGGTCATGGACGAACGGGAGAAGCCCTGGGGGAGGCGGCGGCCGGAGCGTGGCTTCTGGATGCGGCCGAGGCGATGGAGATCGGGCGGCGGATCGGACGCCGAACGATCCTTCTGGGGGTCTCCACGGGGGGAACGCTTGCAACGTGGGCTGCCGCTCACCCGGAGTGGCGGGACGAGATCGAGGCCGTGGTCCTCATTTCTCCCAACTATGCGCTCGCCGACTCCCGTGCGTGGATCCTGCATCTCCCCTGGGGAGGCGAGCTCGCGGAGCTGGTGCAGGGGCCCGAGTACGGCTTCGAGCCGCGAAACGAGCTTCACCGCCGTTACTGGACCGAGCGGTATCCGACCCGGGCCCTCCTCCAACTCGGCGCGCTGATCCGGCTCGTCGACGCCGATCTCATGGGGCGGGTCTCGGCACCCGTGCTCATGCTCCTCTCCCCTAGGGACCGGGTGATCGACCCCAAGGTCGCGGAGCGCCGCTTCGGGGAGCTGGGATCCCGGGAGCGCGAGCTCATCCGGGTCAGCGAGATCGCGGGCTCCGCGGAGCATGTGCTCGCGGGGGAGATCCTGGCGCCCGGGCGGACACCCGCCGTGCTCTCGCAGATCCTTTCGTTTCTTCGCGAGGTAAGGGAGTGATGGACGCCTCGAAGACGCTCATCCTCGTTCGTCACGCCAAGTCGAGCTGGAGTCACCCGGGACGGACGGACCACGACCGGCCCCTCAACGCGCGAGGAACCCGCGATGCGCCGCGCATGGCCGCCCGGCTCGCCGCCCGCCGCCCGGCTCCGGACCGGATCGTGACGAGCTCAGCGCGTCGCGCCCTCACGACGGCGAGGACCTTCGCGGGCGAGCTCGGAATCGATCCCGCTTCGTTCGAGGTCAGGGCGGAGTTGTACGGGGCCGGATCCGGCGAGGTCTTGGAGGTCATCCGGGGTCTCGATGACCGGGAGGGGAGCGTGATCCTCGTCGGCCACAACCCCACCTTCACCGAACTCGGGAACTGCCTCTCGGCGGGGCGGATCGGCCACCTCCCGACGTGCGGCGTCGTGACGTTCCTGCTCGCCTCGGAGCGCTGGGCGCGCGCGGGCTGGCGTGGGTTCGAGCTGATCGACTTCGATTTCCCGAAGCGCGAGGATTCCGACTGACCCGGACGCTACGCTGCGAAGACTCGCGGCTATCGCCCGCGTCAGGCAGCCCCTAGGCCCTTTCCCCGGTGCGCTCGAGGCGAAGCACTCCGGGGGGCGCCTGGAAAGCCCCGCTCACCTGCTGTCGGATGGGCCGGGTTCCGAGAGGAGGCGCTTGAACTCCTCCACGAGAGCGACTGGCGTGGGGTCGACCTCCGCGAGGAGGGCGGCGAAGTACGAGATCCAGTCCGCGACCGTCAGCGCGCTGAAGACCCGCTCGAGGCGGCTCTCGCCCCGCATCTCCCACTCGCAGACGCGGATCCTCCCACCCCCGAGAAGCTCCCTCAGCGTCTCGAAGCGGCGGTGCACGCTGGGGTGGCTCCCAGGATCCCGGAAGTAGACGAGGGCGTAGTCTTCCCTCGCGCCGCCGAAGCCGATCATCTCGTTGTGGTTCGCTTCCGGGAGCGCGTTGAAGAAGGCGGGCTGCTTCGCGTTCTCGTTGTACTTGATCTTCGCGATCCTTCCAACGCTGAGCGCGTGCCGCTCGTCCGTGTAGAAGAGGGGAATCCGCCCCGAAACCTGGTGGGCCAGCTCTTCCCCCTCCTCCCGAAAGTCAGTCCCGTTCAGGAAGCGTCCGAGCGCCCGGAAGCGCTCAGCCGGGACGGCCGCGTACCCCACCGCGTCGAGGAGCCGGGCCAGGTAGGTCACGATGTACCCGCTCGCCGAGCGTGGCTGGAAGCCCGCCGGTTCCCGCGCCGCCGGGATCCGGATCGTCGGGATTCCTCGATCCTGCCCGATCGCCGCCAGCTCGCCTCCCGCCGTCACGATCGCCGTGTCCGGCGTCTCGGCCGGGAGGGCCCGGAGGGGCTCCAGGACCTCCTCCGTGTTGCCCGAAAACGAGCTGAAGACGAGGAATCTCCGCCCGCTCCGGGACGGGGGCAGCTCGTAGTGCCGACACGCGCCGACGGGGCGGGGGAGCCGGTCGGAGAGCACGTCGTTCAGGATGTCCACCGGGAGGGCCGAGCCTCCCATGCCGACGACGAGCACCTCCCCGACCGGAACGGTTTCCTCGGTTCCCTTTCGGGGGCTGGCCCGCTCCGCCAGCTCGCGGGCCGGAAAGTGGGGGTCGTCCAGGGCGAAGTCGATCTGACCGCCGGTGGCGGCGATCACCCGGTCCATGCGGGAGCGGTCGCAGCGCTCCGCTCGCTCCTTCATCGGCTCGCTCATGGCGCAGCTCGCGGGTGGCCGGGCACGTCACGCGGCTCCGCTCGGCGATGACGATCGTTCGGTGCTCTCGGATCCATGGCTACGCGACAGCCCTCTCACGCCGCGGGATTGCGTCCCGTCGCAATGCCGGCGGCGGCGCGCCGAAGCATCCGGGAGAGGAGTCTAGGCGTCAGGCGTTGCCGGGTCCAGCGCGGAGGGCGGATCCGTCTGTCCGGAGAGACGGCGGTTCGCTCTCACCGGCAGCGGGGCCGGGCCGAACCCTCTGTATCGTCCCCCGATACGGGCTTGGTGCGGGGGCCGGGGAGCGGCATCGCGCACTTTCTTGCCGCGGCCCGCGTCCACGGGCATGTTCACCTCGCCGGAAGCGGGAGTCTCCCGGTCAGGGACATCAGATGGCAATGCGGCGGAGGGTGGGATGGCCGATGCGGACGCGCCGGGCGGTGCGCTGAGGGAGCACCACGCCTTCCTTCTCAAGTGGGGCACCTCCGAGGAGATCGGCCGAAGGGTCGCGGAGGTGCGCGGGACGGCGGGCTGGTGGGCGTCCAGGGAGGGGGAGGTCGAGGGGGACGAGGTGGCAGAGGGGCTTGGTGCGGCGCTGGCGGCGCTCTCGGGGCTTCACGACTCGGCGAAGGCGGTGGAGGCGGCGCTCGAAGCCGGGGGCTACGAGTTCGACCGGCACCTGCGGGTCATCCGGAAGACGAGGCGCCTCGGCCCGGCGGCCGGCCCCCCGCCGGGGCTCGGCGACCGGCTCCTCCAGGAGACGGTCGGAGAGCTCGTCGAGGAGCTCAGCGGGGCGGGTCAGGCGAGCGAGAACACCCCGGAGCTCCGTATCCAGATCCGGGGCCGCCTGGCCCGGAGCTTGCACCCGGACCTCCTCTCCGACGCGGTGATTCGAAGCGCAGTGGATCGAGTCCTCGGTCGCGAGGCGCCGGTGCGCGAGTGAGCTCGGCGCCGGGACGCGCGCGCCCTGTTCCCGGGCCGCCCGGCGGCTCTGGGCGCTCCCCTGATTCGAACGTGCAAACACCGCGTTCTGGCCTTGACGCCGCACGGGTACCCCGGATATCCTGAGCGTGAGGAGGAGCGAAGAACGGGCCTCGGCCAGTCCGGAATCGATTTAGCCACGGGAGAGTTCGATGAGAAGACGAGACTTCATCAAGACATCCGTAGGTGCTGGCTTCGCGGTATCCGCGGCGCCCTTTGCGGGTCGCCACGGTGAGGCGGAAGTCGGCAGGGTCCAGCAGGCCCAGACGATGTTCGACCGGATCTGGGACGCTCACGTGATCACGGATCTTGGCGGGAACGCCTATCTGCTTCAAGTCGACCGGTCCATTGCGGGGAGCCCGAACCAGGTGCTGCAGCTCCTCGACGAGGGCGTCGATATCCCCCATCCCGAACTCTTCTTCAACGTTCCGGATCACGGGACGTCCACCTCGCCGGAGCGGTATGCGGACCTTTCGCTCGGAACGGGGTGGCAGCAGTACGAGGAACACGCCGAGATGATGAGGGAGATGGGCTTCAACGCCTTCGGCCAGTTCGATCCCAGGTATGGGATCCAGCACGTGGTCGGGCCCGAGACGGGGCTCAGTCAGCCGGGGATGCTCCTCTGCGCCGGAGACAGCCACACCTGTACGCACGGGGCGATGGGGCTGATCTCGTGGGGTGGGGAGGACACCACGAATGTGCTCCGCACGGGCACGGTGATTCGGCACCGTCCGATGTCGATGCGGGTGAACGTCGTCGGCACGATGGGCTCCGGCCTCCATGCGAAGGACATCATCCTCCGCGTCATCGCCGAGCTCGGCACGGACTCCGGCTCCGGTTACGCGGTCGAGTACGCGGGCCCCGCCGTTCGGGCCCTGCCCCAGGAGTCGCGCTTCACGCTCTGCAACCTCGCCGTCGAGATGGCGTCTCTCACTGGTATGGTCGGTCCGGACGACACGACGTACGAGTGGCTGGCAGGCCGGGAGTTCGCACCCCCCGACCGCTACTGGGATCAGGCCGTCGAGCTCTGGCGGGCGGTGCCCACGGATCCGGATGCGGTCTTCGACCGGGAAGAGACGATCGACATGACCGGGGTCGATCCGCAGGTCACCTGGGGCATCAACCCCGAGCACGCGATCGGGATCAACGACCGGGTGCCGGATCCCGACCGGATGCCCGCGGAGAAGCGGGAGACGTACCGGCAGGCTATCGAGTACAGCGGCCTCACCCCGGGCGCGCCGATCCTAGGGACCCCGATCCAGGAAGCCTTCATCGGGTCGTGCGCCGAGAGCCGGATCACCGATATTCGCGCGGCCGCCAGAGTGGTCGAGGGCCGCAGGGTCGCATCGAACGTCCAGTCCGCATGGGTCGTTCCCGGCTCGACGGCAGTGAAGCGTCAGGCGGAGGCGGAGGGCCTCGACCGCATCTTCCTGGCGGCGGGATTCGAGTGGCGCGAGTCGGGATGCTCGAAGTGTTACGGATCGAATGGAGACTACGTCGCCGCGGGGAACCGGTGCGTCTCGAACTCGAACCGCAACTACATCGGCCGTCAGGGCCGGGACACGAAGACCACGCTGGCGAGCAGCGCCACGGTAGCCGCTTCGGCGATCGCCGGTTACATCGCCGACGTCAGAAACTACCTGTAGGGGGTACGGAAAATGCCCAGGCAAAACGCTTTTCCGGTGCCGCCCAGGGGTGGCAACCGCTTCATTCGGCACACGGGGCTGGCGGCGCCCTACATGTTCAACAACGTGAGCACGGACGTACCGAGTCCGCCAGCGGACGCCTCCGGGCTCGCAGCGCTCGGAATGGACTCGCAGGCGGAGCTCGCCTTCGCGAACGTCCGCTACTTCGCCGACGGAACGGAACGGCCCGACTTCGTATTCAATCAGGAGCCTTACCGCACTGCCTCGATCATGATCGTGGGCCTCAACTACGGGACGGGGAGTTCTCGTTCCGGGGCCATCACGCGGCCCTTGGCGGCGTGGGGGGTGCGAGTGTACATCGGGCAGAGCTTCGGGCCGATCTTCCTGACGAACGCGATGCAGTGGGGCGTGTTGACGGTTGAGCTGCCGAGGCCGACGCTCGAGAGGGTTGCGGAGTGGGCCCGCACGAATCCCGGCGTGGAGATGACGGTGGATCTCGAGAGGGAAGTGATCGAGATCCCGGGGATGGAACCCATTACCTTTCAGGCGAACCCCAGATTCCGCTACAAGCTGCTGAACGGCGTGAACGACCTGGAGGAAATGGAGCCACACCTGCCGGCGGCTGAGGCGATTAGAGCCGAGGACCAGAGTGACCGCCCCTGGGTGTATCAGTATCGCTGAGGTGGCGTGCTCGCACCCCCGGCGGGGGTGGACGGATGTGTAGAGATGGGAGATAGAGGGGCCCCGCGTGGGCCCCTCTAACTTTGTCGGTCTCCCGGTCGTGTTTCCCCCGGTTTGTTGGACTCTAGGAGGCGCTGCGGCTGTCACCGGCTCGGCGGCGCTTGATCTCCGAGACGCTTCCGCCTCTTCCCTCCGTCTGCCTTCTCCGTTCTCCCGCCGCTCCCTCTCCCTCTACGCCCAACATCACGGCACGCGAGGAGGCTCTCGAGACGGGTGAGCGGCCCTGATCCCTCACTCGACGATGGCGAGCGGTCGCTCGTCCCTCATGGCGAGGAGCCGGACCCACGCGAAGACGTCGAGCCTTCGGTTCTCCCCGATGAGAAGATGCGGCATCGCCACCTCCGGGCCGCGGCCGCCTTGCAGCCACGCCTCCGTCGCCTCCGTGGCCTTCGCTTCGATGTCGGAGCGGGGTGCCAAGTAGTCGTAGTCGAACTCGCCGAATCCGGGGAGTCGAGCGAGTGAGCGGTAGGCGACCTGCCGGGTGGCCGAATACGGATCGGTAAGGAGCTGGGCGAGGTAGGCGGCCGTCCAGCTGCCGCCCGACACCTGGACGGCCGCCTCCCAGCCGAGGTGCCACGCCAGGATGGTTCGCGTCGCCGCATCGCCCCTCAGCGTCCAGAGGACGGACGCGGCGACCGTTCGCTCGTCCTCGTCGAGCTCCACGAGCGGCTCCCCGTACCAATCGCGCAGGTGACGGCTCGACCACTCGAGCGTCCTGTCGAGGTGACAGAGGTTGCAGGCATTCGGGCGTCCCGTCTCCACCGACACGCGGACGCTCGGACTATCGATCCGGTGGCTCCGCATCGCGGAGAAGAGCCCGTACGTCGTGTGCGGCATGTGGCAGTTCATGCACTCGCTCCCGGAGGACGCGAGGCGGTGCCGGGTGTGGCGGGAGACATCCTCGGCGTATTCCGCGTGGCAGTTCAGGCACGACCGGTTCCCCGCCGCCTCGGGGTCGAGCTGTGCATCCGCGGACTCGTAGGCGTGCATCGAGTGACACGAGAGGCACGTCAGCTCGCTTCCTTCAAGGTGCGCGTCCTCCAGCATGCCGTTGTACTCCCGGCCCGCGACCCGAATTGTGCCGTCCCGCCAGAAGTTCCCCGCCAGCGCGAGAGGATCGCTCCCCATCATCTCCCGGAGGAGCGGATCGTTCGGGTCCTCCGTGTAGCGAATGACGGACCTCTCGTCATGAAGCCGGTCTCCGGGGCGGAACGGCACTCCGCTCGTCCCGTACGCCTCTTGGTCCCTCCACTCCCCGAAGCTGTGGCACTGTGCGCACGTCTCGGCGGAGCGCCTGGGATCAAGCTTCTCGGGGTTGACGATCGTCGGGTCGGGGAGGTCGGGGTCCCGCATCGCCTTGAGATACCTGAGGTAGCGCCGCACGGGCGACTGGTAGAGGCGGACGTGTTCCTCGGCCGGGCCGTGGCACGCTTCGCACGCGATCCCGAGCTCGACGCTACGGGTCTCGAACCGGCCGAGCTCGGCGAGGATCCCGGGTTCGGTCCCGACCGAGTGACACTGGGAGCACGTTCCATTCCAGGGGGTGGCCCCTTGGACCGAGGTCTCCGGCGGGCGGAGGAAGGAGTCCTGGTTCGGGATCCACCTACCCTCGGGAATCAGCCACACCCAAGGGATCTGCACGAGGGCCCCGCTATCGGGTCCGAGCGGGCCCTCCAGATCGGTCGGTCGCCGTATCCAGTAGTTCTGCATGTGGTGGGAGCCCGTGGTCATTACCACGCGCGCCTCGAAGCGGGGCGGGCTTTCGGGCCAATCCGGCCGCAGGCGTCTCACGAACTCGGCGGGCTCGTTGAACCAGAGGGGATCTGGGGTATCGACCCAGAATTCCTCCCCCCGGCGCTCGAGGCGCCACTCGTAGCCACGGTCCTCGAGAACGATGCTATCGAAGGTGCCGAGCACGCTCGCGGGCGTCGCCGCCTGCGTCATCGTCCGGTGATACGAGCGGTGCCACGCGTCGTACTCGGCGGGATGGCACGCCTGACAGGTGGCGGAGGTCACGAATCCGTCCCCGTCCCTGCGTTCCGGGAGCGCGTCCGCGAGCGCCTCGTCCACGCCCGCGCTCCGAAGGATCATCCCCGCACTGGCCACGGCGACCGCCGCGCAGAGGACGAGGGCGTAGGGGCGTCGGAGCGAGGTGTCGAGAGACCCGTCAGCCATGGTCACATCAAGGGACGGTGGGGAGTCGGGAAGCTACGCTCCCGCTCCCGCGGGTACAAGCGGGGAGCCGGCGTCCCCAGCGGGGGAGGGAGGCCCGCACCCAGTGGCGGGCGTTATCCCGTCCAGAGCGCCGTGTCCGGATAGAATGCGGCCCAGGCGCCCCAGAAGGCGACGTAGGCTCGCTCGATGGGAACGAGCCGGTTGCCCTCCATCGGGCCCGACACGGCCCGTCCGTCCACCATCCATGCGGACCCGGTCCCGGCGTCCACGAACCCGGATTCGCCCGCTGCGAGCTCCACCGTCTCCCCGAGCTCGGTGACGGGCCGGTAGGCCATCCCCCCCTCCGCATCGTCGCTCCAGAGGAGGACGGCGGGGCGCCCGTCGTGCGTGAAGTCGATTGCCTCGAACCCTCCGGGCCCCGCGGAGAGGGCCTCGAACGGGAAGGCGATCCCCAGGTCATTGCCCGAGGGGGGGACGCCTATGACGCGTTCCTTGGGGAAGCGGCGGGTATCGATCGGCGGCATCGCCCCCGCCACCCAGAAGGCGGGAACGGACTCGTAGGCCCCGTAGGGATAATTCTGCCGATAGTACGGGGAGGGCGTGTCGAATATCCCGCGCAGATTCTCGAAGCCCTGGTCCCCGTCGAGGACACGGGTATCGGGGTGCAGCCGGAGCCATTCGTCCCAGCGCATCTCGATGACCGGGAACTGTTTGAGCGTGCGTCCCGCGTCCGGGCCGCAGATCGCGCCGCCGGCCATCTGCGACCAGCGTGACTCAGGATCCTCCCGGTCGAACATCACAAGGTTGTTCTTGAAGAGGAGCCCCGAGACACCGAAGGCTCCCCCACCCCTGGCCTCGCGAGAGAAGGCGAGGGAGGAGCCGGTGAGCGGACAATAGGTCACGGCCATGGCCAAGGTTCCCGCGCCGACGTTGACGACCTCGTGGAACCAGAGGACGTTGTGGGGGACGGCGTACGGCCGTTGGTTCAGGATGAGACCGATCACGCGCGTCTCGGGCTCCAGGTATTCCGGCACCGAAGGTTGCGCTTGGACCCACGCGGGATCGTCGATCGAGGGGATCCCGTCGATGACCTGACCCGGGATGAGATAGTCGGTGTTGATTGTGCACCCGGGGAAGCTCGCGCTGCTGTCGAGCCCCGGCCCCGGCGGCGGACTCACGGGTTCACCGGAACACCCCGCGAGGGCCGCGAGGGCAAGAAGGCCTCGGGCCAGAAGGCGAGGGCGACCCGACCTCGCCTCCCTCGCGCGCGTGCGCCGCCGCGCTGGGATCGGCGGCTCTCCCATGAAAGACGTCCTCTCCCGGCCGGAGGCCGGGAGAGGACGTCTTCGAGCTGGGGCGGCAGGGGTCGAACCTGCAACCTCCTGGTTAACAGCCAGGCGCTCTGCCGATTGAGCTACGCCCCAAGGAGCTCGCTTCCGCGGCGGGAAGGAGGAAGAGCGACACCCAAGGTAGTGCGTTCCGCAGTTCGTGTGTAGCCCTGAACGGGCGAAGCGCTCGGACTCCGCTACGGACGGGTTTCGATGTCCCATCTTCGACCTCCCGTCGTCCCGGTCACGTGCTTGCCCGCGACCCCCGCACGCGCGCTCGAGCCGGCGTGATGCGGAGCGGGCGCCTGTGAGGTGAGGGTGGCCGAGCCTCGCGCCGCAGCCCTCCTATGTCCTGCTCGTCAACGGACTCCGAGCGGCTTGAAGCGGACGTACGTCGAGACGTTCGTCCGGGCGAGATCGTTCATGTACATGTTGCCGTCGAAGTCCACCGCCAGGAACTCGATACCTGCCCCCGCGGCCGGCTCCCGGTTCGGGATGAAGGCGGTGACCCACCCCGTCCTCGCGTCGCCGATCCGGATCCCCTGTTCCCACCCGGGGTTGTCGCGCCACGCAGGGCGCTCCAGGCCGGAGAGGCCATCCACCGAGTACAGGACGTCATCCGCGTCGATGACGAGCCCGCTTGGCTTCCCGAACTGCGTCCAGATGGCCTGGAGCTCGCCCTCCTCGTCGAAGATCTGGATACGGCTGTTCCCCCGGTCCGCGACGAACACCCGCCCCTGCGAGTCCATCGCGATCCCGTGCGGGTCGTCGAACATACCCGGCTCCTTGCTCTCGTCTCCCACGCAGCCTCCCCGCTGAAGGAGGAAGTCTCCACCCGGGGAGAACTTCACGAGCCGGTTGTTGCCCCCACGGTGCCCGTCCGCGACCCAGATCTCACCGTTCGGGGCCACCACGACGTCGGACGGACCGTTGAAATGCGTCGCATCGCACCCGTGGACCCCGGCCTCGCCGAGGCTCATCACGATGCGGCCCTGCTGGTCTACCTTGTGGACCTGATGCCCGAGTCCGTACTCGTAGCCGGGCTCGGCACGGGCATCTCCGTCCGGCGCGCCTTCCGTGACCCAGAAGTACCCTTCGTGATCCAGGTAGAACCCGTGAGTGAAGGCGAAGAGGCCGGCACCGAAGCTGTCGACCAGATTCCCTTCGAGGTCGAACTTGAGAATCGAATCCCGGTCGCTGCCCGCGCAGTTGTTTGTTCCGCATCGGCCCAGGAGCCAGAGGTGCTCCCCGTCCGGATCGGGGAACCCACCCGTGAGCGGGCCGAACTCCATTCCGCCGGGGAGCCGGTCCCAAGCTTCGATCTCGTGGTACGGGATATAGGCCGCCTGGGCCTGAAGTTGCCCGCACAGGAGCCAACCGGATGCCACGAGACCGAGCACCGCCTTAAGCAGGTTCCGCATGACGCTCTCCTTGCTAGTGAGCATTGTAGACATCATCTGAGTGCCATCCCCCCATCCTTAGCACTGTAGTGCCGGTGTGACAACGGGGGTCGACGTCCCTTCGAGACCTCGCCACCGGCCCGTCAGGCCTTCGGCGGGCCAACACTCCTCCATCTTCCCCGGTGCGGGGGATTGCTCCCGGCACCGCGCGCACGATTTGCTTGACAGCTACCACGCCGCGTGGTACGAGTGATTCGCGTGTGCATCCCCGTCGCGGTTCCGTAGCATGGGTCCGCCTGAAGTGCAGCTCGCAGCACATCTCACGCAGAGTAAGGAGGAGGCAGCTCTCAGGATAGGTGCTCACGCGCGGAGGCCGGCGGTGGGCAGCTACATCCCGCCGAATCCACGAGGGAGACAGCCATGAACGCACAGATTCGTGCGGTCGAGCCCAGGGCTGAGCATCTGCATGATGCTTAGCCCTCTTGTGTTGCGGGCCCAGGCAGGCGTCATCACGGGCGAGGCCTCCGTCGCCAGCGTGGGAGAAGCCCTTGCCGGGGCGCAAGTCTTCGTTCAGGAGTTCGACGCCGGGGGACTGAGCCAGGCGAGCGGTCGCTTCGCAGTCCGGAACGTGCCTCCGGGGCGCTGCGCGTGAGGGGGCGAGGATGGCGGACCAGATGCCGTAAAACGAGCCGTTCCCGCAGGGCCTGCGCCCCCCCCCGAGGCCAGCCGTACTACCCTGCGTGTTGTTGGGTGCGTGCCCGCGCCGGACTTTGAGACGCTGACGAATCCCAGCTTCTAAGCGGGCAGGGCACGAGGAGTTCGAGGATGATGGGCCGTCGATCGTAGAGGCAGAGGGCGAGGGTCCCAGTGCCAGGCTCTGGGTCTCCTCCTAGGGAGGTGCGGGATGGTGGAGCGGAGGCCTTGGAGGGGTACCGGAGGTCTCATCGCTGCGGCCCTCCTCTTTAGCGGAAGCCTCGGGGCACAGGAGGTCCAGCTTCTCGCGCGGGGCGACATCGAGTGGTCGCGGCTCCCGTACCGGTCGACCGTAGCCTATCTCTCCGAAGCAGGGGACTGGATGCCGGTCCCCTATCTGAACCTCGAGGAGAACCTGGACTCAATTCGGGTTCGAATCGGCCGGCAGGAGCTCGATCAGACGTACCGGGAGCTGCACTACAGGGTCCCGCGGCCCGATATCGAGTTTTCCGGCGAAGAGGAAGAGTGGCGCCACTCCTTCCAGCGGACGAGAGAGCTGATCCAGCGTGCCGACATCGCGTTCTCCAACTTGGAGATGCCTATCTCGGGCTGGGCTCAGGTTCAGCAGACCTCCTCCGTGGGGGCGGTCGGCTTCGCCCATGCTCTGGGCTGGGCCGGTTTCGACGTCATCTCGCTCGCGAACAATCGCATGCTAGATACCGAGACGACGGGGCTCTTCGACACGATGGAGGTGCTCTCGCGAGCCGGCGTGGGGTGGGTCGGGGCTGGAAGG
Organism: Longimicrobiales bacterium; assembly: GCA_965206975.1. Lineage (GTDB taxonomy): Bacteria > Gemmatimonadota > Gemmatimonadetes > Longimicrobiales > Gaopeijiaceae > JAAXGI01. The sequence continues at coordinate 2,503,877 of OZ242253.1, forward strand.
GACTTGGACGAGGCACGCAAGCCGCTCATCGTCGAGCGGAATGGCGTCCGGATGGCCTTCCTCGCGTACACGTACGGAGTGAGCTGGGTGGGCGTGGACGGATTCGCGCGCCCGGGCGGGGCGGGCGTGATGGCGATGGACCCCCTCCTGATGCGAGAGGACATCCGGCGGGTGCGGGACGATGTGGATTTGGTGATCCTCTCCTTCCACTGGGGGGTGGGTGCCAGGCAGTCCAAGGACATCCCCGAAGCGGCACGCCAATTTGCTCGGGGGATGATCGACGAGGGGGCCGACATCATTCTCGGCCACCACGCTCACGTCCCGAAGGGCGTCGAGGTCCATAACGGGGGGGTGATCTTCTATTCGTTGGCCAACTTCTCCTTCGGCCACAGCCACGACTACTTCATCGACAACTTCGCTGCGCGCGTGACGCTCATGATCGACGGGGCCCGCCGCGTGGAGGTCGTGCCCATCGCCGGTGCCGGGCTGGATGTGACGCAACCGTACGTGCTTGAGGGGGAGCGGGCGCACGGCTGGATACGGATCTCACGATCGAGGGCGACATCGGGGTGATCATCCCCCGCTGACCGCCGCCGACCAAATTGCGAATTGGACTCAACCGGGGTGTGACGTCATGACCACCTTCAAGTGCACCATCGTCGTGGGAAGCCTCATCGTGCTCGCCAGTGCTCCTGCCTGTTCGGGTCCCGCGGAAAGCGGCGCCGCACAGAGCGCGTCGGGCGGCGCGGCGGCTCTAAGCCAGATCGGGGCGGTCGACCGCTTTGCCGAGCGGAGTGCCTCGCGGGTTCCCGCGTCGGGGACGGCGCCGAGCTTCGTCGTGGATCCGAGCTGGCCCAAGCCGCTGCCGAACGATTGGCGGATCAGCCAGGTGGGCGGCATCGCCGTCGATCAGAACGACAACATCTGGGTCTATCATCGCCCGCGAGCGCTGGACGCGAGCGCAGCGGGAGCGCTGGAGGCCACGGGCACGAACGAGGCTGGCGTGCCCGTGAGTGGGCTTGGGCATTCCAGGCCGTATGCGGAGCGGAACTCCGGGTGCTGTGTTCCTGCCCCCTCGGTGCTCAGGTTCGATCCGGAGGGGAACCTGCTCGACGCGTGGGGCGGTCCCGCGGATCCGGGGTTCCTGGAGGAGAATTGCCGGGAGGCGGACGGGTGCTACTGGCCCGCGCGCGAACACGGGATCTTCGTGGATCACAACGGCTTCGTTTACGTCTCGGGGAATGGGCAGAACAACGGCGTCGCCCAGCAGCAGCCGGGTCTCGACACCTTCCCATGGGCTGCGACCCACGGCGACGATTCCCACGTCCTCAAGTTCTCCGCCGAGGGGGAGTTCGTCTACCAGATCGGGAACGCCGGAGTTCGGGGGCCGGACAGCGAAAGGATCGATGGCGGACCGGGCGGGACGCCGCAGCCGTACTTGGTGGCCGAGATGTCGGTCGATCCGCAGACGAACCGCCTCTATATCGCCGATGGGTATGGGAACCGGCGGATCCTGGTCGTGGACGCCGAGACAGGCCGGTACATCGGTCACTTCGGGGCGTACGGACAGAATCCGGTGGACGATCCGGCGGGGACGGATGTAGACCCGTACGACGCGGGCCCGTGGATGGCCGACTATCAGGCGGGCGACTTGGCACCAATGTTCTTCCGCGGTCCACTCCACTGCGCGAAGGTAGCCGTCGACGGCCTGCTCTATGCCTGCGACCGCGGGAACAACCGCATCCAGGTCTTCGACGCAGAGGAGGTCGGGGGCATCTGCAGCAATCCGGAGGGAGCGGCGGGGGTGTGCGGTTTCATCGGGGAGGTCCGCGTAGCTCCACAGACCGCGAGCGGGACGTCCGGGACCCTCGCCTTCTCGACGGATCCGGGGCAGACGTGCCTCTATGTGGGTGACCTCGCGAACGGGACCGTCTACATCCTCAACCGCGAGAACCTCGAGGAGCTGGACCGGATCGGTCGCTCCGGCAAGCAGGTCGGCGAGTTCCACTGGGTCCACGCCGTGGCCGTCGATTCGCAGGGGAACCTGTACACGGGGGAGGTAAGCACGGGAGAGAGAGTGCAGAAATTCCTTCGCTACGGACCCGCGGGGTGCAGTGGAATGGGGAGCACGGACATCGGGCTCTACACCCTGAACCGGTGAGTTTCGACGCGCGAGGCTCGACGGGCGGGCCCGCGCGGGAGCGCCGGGGGCCCGGCGCGTTTGTCGCGCCGGAGTGCTCTCGGTGGAGGGAAGGCCCCGGGGCCACCTCTCCTTCACGAACCCGCATCGCGCCGGATCGGTGACCAACAAGCCTCCCGCGTCTCCTCACGGCGGCGGTCACACCGATTCTTCTACTCTCCGTGCTCGCTCCGCCCTAGGCGGCGTCCGCTCAGGAGAGCCCGGAGCCCAGCCCGGACGGGGGCCGCCACGCCGGGTGCTCCGTCAGAATTGAAGGAGCCGCGTGACCTTCACCACGAGCCCTCGGCCCGAGAGCTCGCTCCGCCGACCGAGGACGTCCGTGTCCCGGTCCTCGGTGTAGACGAGGAAGAGCTCGCTCCCCGGCGCCCACTCCCACCGCAGCCGGAGGTTCGTGCTGAAGGTGTCGCTCCCGGCGTTGTACTGGACGAGTCCGCTGAAGAACGCGCGCGGCGAAAGCGTGTAGGTGGCGCGGGTGAGGAGGACGTGCCGGCCGAAGTAGCCCTGGGGGAGATCGATCCAGTTGAGCGAGAGGATCGGCTCAAGAGAGAGTTGCGTCCCGAGGGAGATGCGCCCTTGGCTGAGCCCGAGCGAGGTGATCTCCCCGTCGTAGTAGCTTCCCCGGCGGAGCGAGACGCGTCCGGAGATCGGGCGGAGGGGCCCCATGACGTAGCTGGCGCGGACATCCTGGAACGGGTAGCGCCCGGCCTCGATCACCGCGCCGGAAATCGGCTCGTCCTCGACCAGATTTTCGTAGGCATCGATGTAGCCGATGCTCAGCTGATCGCTGTTCTCGAACTCGACGCGAACGTCACCGCCGGTCTCCCGGCTCTCCACGAACCCCGCCCTCTCGTTCTCGAAGTAGCGGAGGCTGGGCTGGAAGGTGATCTGGCGGATCCAGGCGATGGATTCGGTCCGGGGACTGTAGCGCGCGCTCACGGACGATTGGCGGAAGTCCTTCCTGCGCACGAACCCGATCTCCGGGTTGAAGTCGTCCCCCACCACGAGGTGTGAGAGCTGGAGCCCCCACTCGTCCGCATCGTAGCGAAACGCCCCGCGGTAGCTCGCATCGAGCCCCGCCAACCCCTCGGTGTGCGTCTCCGCGTAGTAGCCCTGGAGAGTGGTCTCGTCGTCGAATGCGAAGGTGGCGTCGAGCCCCCACGCCTGGTTCGATCCGTCGGAGAGGGTGGATTTCGAGCGGTTCCCGTAGATCATCCCCACGCTGCTCCGCTCGAAGATGTCGCGCGCCACGCGGAGGACGGTGAAATTCGTCGCGTCGGCATCGACGCTCGCCACGTCGTCCGTCTGGATATTGACCATCCCGACCCCGAAGGATCCGACCTTGCCCGTGAGCCGGCCCCCGCCGACGATGGGGATCGCCTCTCCCTCGTGCAGCCCGATCCGGCGGCTATAGAAGAGCGAGGGCACCTCGCCCCCACCGCCACCGCCTCTGCCCCCGCCACCCGCCCGCCCCCCCCCGCCGGCTCCCCCGGGCCCCCCGCCCTGGGCGCCGAAGGCGAAGATCCCCCGGCTCTCGAGGAAGAATTCCCGCTTCTCGGGAAAGAAGAGGCTGAAGCGGGACAGGTTCACCTGCTGCTCATCCACCTCGACCTGGGCGAAGTCGGTGTTGTAGGTGAAGTCGGCCACCAGGTTCTCGGTGACCCCCCACTTGACGTCCAGGCCGGCGTCGGCGTAGCCCTCGCCCCGGATCTCGGGCTCGGTCGCCAGGTTCGTTCGAAGCCCCGAGATCCCGTACGGCTTCGCTTCGAGCTCGCGGCTCGGAGGCGGCGCCTCGATCCCGACCAGCGTCCCGTACTGCGAGACGCGGCTTGAGGAGGGCCCGCCGAGGCGCCCGACCGAGAGGGGGAGCCAGGTGAGGTGGTTCCACTCGTTTTGCCGCCATACGGTGCGGCGCATCTGAATGCCCCACACCTGCTCGCGCCCCGGCCGGTAGCGGATCGAACGGAACGGGATCGCCATCTCGACCGTCCATCCCCCCTCGAACCACTCGGTCTCGACCTCCCAGATCGGGTTCCAGTCTCGGTTCGGTCGTCCCTCGTTGTCGATCTGGTAATCCGTCAGCGCGCCGAGAGCGTTCGTGTAGAATGCGACGGCGTTGCGGCGGTCGTGGAAGGTATCGAGGAAGATCCCGAAGTTGTCGTTCTGGCGGATCTGGGGGGAGTCGCGGCGCATCTCGTCCGCGATGACGGCATCCGGGCCCTCCGAGTCCCAGACCCGGGCACCCACGTAGATGTTCTCGTCGTCAAATCCGAGCCAGACCTCTGTGAGCTCGCTCGGCGCGTCCCCCGCGTCGGGGATGCTCTGTATGAACTCCGTGATCGCCCGGGTGCGCTGGTAGAAGGGCTCCTCGAGTGCTCCGTCCACCTCCATAGACTCGGTGATCCGGGTGGCGCGAACCGTGAGGCCCGCCTCCCCCGCCTGATTGATGACAGCAGGTGCGACCGGTGGAGGCGGCCCGGTGCTCTCGGCGGGAAGGGCAGCCCCAAGACCTCCCTCCGCGGGCGGGGCGACGCTCGCGGGAATCTGCTGGGCGAGGATTCCCGAGGGCCCGAAGGCGAGGGCGGAAAGGAGGAGGGCGATGGTCGAGGAGTTCATTTCGTCAGTATGGCTCGAGTATGGCTCAAGGCTAAGGTGGTGGTGGGAGGCCCGGAGGGACAGATGCGGCCGGTCCCGTCACCGGGCCGAGGACACGCTGCGGGCCCGGTCCCGAGAGCGCTTCCGGGGGACAGGCCCCCCGGGCTCCGGGACCCGGGGGGCGGGGCACGTGCCGAGCCCTTGGCGATCTTCCCCGGAGGCAACAGTTTCATCTGTTGCGGGAGTGAGCAAGGTGATGAGGAGGGCTCGGAAATGGCGCAGGACAATCGGATTCCGGTAGGGGTCTTGGGAGCGACCGGGAGTGTCGGCCAGCGTTTCATTCGCCTGCTTGACCGTCACCCTTGGTTCCGCGTGGCCGCCGTCACCGCCTCGGAGCGCTCCGAGGGGCGGCCGTACGGCGAGGCCGTCCAGTGGGCGCAGGATGAGGCGATCCCGCCCAACGTGGCAGCGCTGCCCGTCCTTCCCACGGTCGTGGGTCCCGACGTGCCCATCGCCTTCTCGGCGCTCGACGCGAGTGTCGCGGGTCCTGTCGAGACGGCCTTCGCCGCTTCCGGCGTCATGGTGGTCACGAACGCCCGGAACCACCGAATGGACCCGGACGTGCCACTCCTCGTCCCGGAGGTGAACCCCGATCACCTCGCACTCCTCGAGGCGCAGGACTTCCCGCAGGGGGGCGGGATCATCGCCAACCCGAACTGCTCGACGATCGGGCTCGTGGTCCCGCTCCAGGCGCTCCACAAAGCCTTTGGCGTTCGTCAGGTGAATGTCGTGACCCTGCAGGCGATCTCGGGCGCGGGGATCCCCGGGGTCTCCTCGATGGCAATCCAGGACAACGTGGTCCCCTTCATCTCCGGGGAGGAGGAGAAGCTCGAGAGTGAGACCCGGAAGATCCTGGGGAAGCTGAGCGGTCCCGCGATCGAGGAGGCACCCATTGCTGTGAGCGCCCAGTGTACTCGTGTGCCCGTGCTCGACGGGCATCTCGAGATGATGTCACTCGAGCTCGAAGGCGGTCCTGCGGCCACCGAGGTGGCGGACACGCTCTCACGCTTCCACGGCGGGGGGTGGGAGTTCGAGCTCCCTTCGGCGCCGAAGCAGGTGATCCATGTCCTGGGCGGTCGGGACCACCCGCAGCCGCGGCTCCATCGTGACCTCGAGGGTGGGATGGCCATCTCCGTGGGGAGGATCAGGGAGTGTCCACTCCTCGGGATCAAGATGGCCGTGCTCTCCCACAACACCGTGCGGGGCGCGGCCGGGGGCGCGATACTTTGTGCCGAACTCGCCGTGGCGGAAGGCCGCATCGACGGGGTTGAACTTCCGGAGGCGGGAAACGTCTGAACGCGGGCCCAGGCCTCCCCTCCGCGGCCGGCGGCACGGGGAGCGGGAGAGCGTATGAGGAGGTTCCGGCCAGCGCGCGAGGACTTCGTGAAGGTCGTCCGCCTCGCCCTCCCCGTCGTCGGAGCCCAGCTCGGGCTCGTCGCGATGGGAGTCGTGGACACGATGATGGTCGGCCGGGTCTCCCCTCCCGACTTGGCCGCGGTGGCGCTCGGAAACCTCTTCTTCTTTGCAACGGGGATGTTCGGGGTTGGCGTACTCCTCGCCCTCGACCCGGTCGTTGCCCAGGCGATCGGCGCCGAAGACCGCGAGGCCGCGGCCCGGGGCGTCCAGCGGGGCCTGCTCCTAGCGCTCTTTCTCTCAGTTCTGACCTCCGCGGCGCTGACCCCCGCAGGCCTCGTATTCCGGGCCGCCGGACAACCGCCCGAGGTGATACCCATCGCCGTCGGATACGCCTTCGCGCTCATTCCCGGTGCCCCGGCCTTCTTCCTCTTCGTCGTGTTCCGTCAGTCCCTCCTCTCGATCGGGCGCGTCGCCCCGATCCTCTTGACGGCGCTCGCGGCGAACATCGTGAACTTTCTCCTGAATTGGGTCCTCATCTGGGGGAATCTGGGGGTGCCACGGCTGGGGGCCGTCGGATCCGCCTGGGGGACCTCCCTCTCCCGGTGGTTCCTGGCGCTCGCGATTCTGGGTGCCGCCTGGCCTGACCTCCGCCCCTTCCTCTGGCCCTGGCGGCGTGGCGCGGCCCGTCTCCGCCCCCTCGCCAGGATGCTCCTGCTCGGTGTCCCGATTGGCGTACAGCTTGAGCTCGAATGGGGTGCCTTCGCCGCGACCGGGCTTCTCATGGGCGTCCTCGGCGCGGAGGCGATGGCGGGCCACCAGATCGCGGTGAACCTCGCATCCTTCGCCTTCATGATCCCGATCGGGATCGGAGCGGCGGCGTCCATAAGGGTGGGCCAGGAGATCGGGAGAGGCGATGCCTCCGCCGCGAGGAGGGCGGCCGGTGCGGCGCTGGCCGCCGGGACCCTCTTCATGGTCATCACGGCCGCCCTCTTCCTCGCGATCCCAACTCTCCTCGGTCGCGCCTTTACCGACGATGCGGGCGTCGTTCGAGTCGCCGCGCTCCTGCTCCCGATTGCGGGGGTGTTCCAGGTCTTCGACGGGCTCCAGGCCGTGGCTGCGGGCGTGCTGCGTGGCGCGGGGGATACCCGGGTGCCTATGTTGGTGAATGTGCTCGGCTTCTGGACGCTCGGCCTCCCCCTCTCGCTCCTTCTCGCCTTCCGGCTGGATTGGGGCCCCCGCGGACTCTGGTGGGGCCTCGCCGCCGGGCTCGCGGTCGTGGCGATCCTTCTCCTCCTTCGGGTGCGGAACCGGTTCGCGGGAGCGCTGGGCCGCCTTGCGGTGGAGTAGGGATCGGCACGGGGTCGGCGTTGGGACCGGCCCCCCCCGTGGTTGACGAGTCCGGCCGGGTTCGCCCCGCCTCCGCCTGCCTACTCGTCTACGACGGGGAGTGTGAACTCTGCCGGAGATCGGTGGAGTGGATCCGGAGGCGGGATCCCGCCGGGCGGATCGAGCTTCTCCCATACCAGGAGCCGGCATCGAGGGCGCGCTTCGGCGGCCTCCCGGAGGAGGCGTTCGAGGGCGCGCTTCAGCTTCTCCTTCCCGACGGCGCCCGCGTCGAGGGGGCCCGGGCGGTAGAGGAAATCCTCCGCCAGCTCCCGGCCAGCCGGGGTTCGCACCTCATCTTCGCGCTCCCGGGAGCGCGGCGTCTGGCGGGGCGGCTGTACGGGTGGATCGCCCGGAACCGGCGGCGCTTCCGGTGCCCGGCCCACTGCCCGCGGAGCCCCGCCCGGCAGCGGGGCGCCGGCCGCTCCCCGGAGCACCCGGATAGGGCCTCGGAGATTGACACTCCTACCCGGCCCCGCAAAGTTTAAAGGCTCAATCTCCTCCACGCCCAAGACGCCATGTTCAAGTCACTTCGCGCACGTGTCATCCTGATTCTCCTCCTCGTGGCGGGCTGCGGCTACTACCTGTACGAGAACCAGGTCCAGTCGGGAAGCCCCGTAAAGCTCGGCCTTGATCTGCAGGGTGGGATGTATCTGGCCCTCGAGGTGGACGACCCCGATGGCACGATGGCCGCCGAGGCGCGGGCGGACGCGATCGACCGGGCAGAGACGATCATACGAAATCGCGTGGATGAGCTCGGCGTCGAGGAGCCACTCATCCAGCAGGTCGGGGCGGAGCGGCTGATCGTGGAGCTCGCGGGCGTCGACGACGAGGAGCGGGCGAAGGAGATCGTCGGCCAGACCGCGCTCCTCGAGTGGAAGCTTGTCCGCTCCACGGCGGAGATGACCTCGTCCCTCCCCCGGATGGACCAGGTACTCCTCGCGACGCTCGGGGAGGACTCGATCCGGGCCCTTGGGAGCGAAGTCGAGTCGGATCTCCCGAGCGGCGAATCCGTCGAGGCGCTCCTCTTCGGGGGTGACGACGGAGGCGACGCGGGCGAAGAGTCCGCCGACGTGGATCCCGAGGCCGAGGATCTCCCGGCCGAAGGGGCGCCAGCCGATTCCGCCGCCGCGGAGGCCGAGGAGGACGTCTTGCCCGCGGATCCAGATTACCGCCCCTTCACCTCCCGCCTGCTCGCGGGCGGCTCGCCCGGCGAGTACCTCGTCGCCACGGAGGACGTGGAGCTCGTACAGAGCTTCCTCGACATGCCGGAGGTGCAGGCGGCGATCCCGAGAGAGCTCTCCCTCCAGTGGGGGTGGATCCCCGTGGCGACCGGGGCCCGGACGTACGCGATCCTCTACGTGCTCGAGGACGGCGCCTTCCTCACGGGGGACATGCTCGAGGACGCGACGGCAATGCGGGATCAGCAGTTCAATCAGGCCGTCGTGCAGTTTGAACTGTCCCGCGTCGGCGGTCGCCGCTTCGCGGACCTGACCGGGCGGAGCATCGGCGAGCGGATCGCGATTGTCCTCGACCGGGAGGTCGTGAGCGCGCCGGTAGTTCAGGCGCGCATCGGTGCGCGCGGCCAGATCGAGCTCGGCGGCTCGTCGATGGAGGAGGCGACGGATCTCGCCCTCGTCCTTCGCGCGGGGGCGCTCCCTGCGGCGCTCCAGATCATGGAGGAACGGACGGTGGGCGCGTCGCTGGGACAGGACTCGATCCAGCAGGGGATGATCGCGGGGATCGTCGGGCTCGCCTTCGTCGTCCTGATCATGATCCTCTACTACCGCGTCTCGGGGATCCTCGCGGTGGTGGCGCTCTCGGTCTACGTTGTCCTCGTTCTCGGTGGACTCGCGGCGATCAACGCCACGCTCACCCTCCCGGGCATCGCGGGCCTCATCCTCTCGATCGGAATGGCCGTCGATGCGAACGTCCTCATCTTCGAGCGGATCCGGGAAGAGCTGGCCGAGGGCCGGGCGCTTCGGAGCGCGGTGGATGAGGGATTCGCGCACGCGCTCTCCGCGATCGTGGACGCGAACATCACGACGCTGATCACGGCCCTCATCCTCTTTCAGTTCGGGACGGGTCCCGTCCGTGGCTTCGCGGTCACGCTCTCGATCGGGATCATCGCTTCCTTCTTCACGGCGCTGTATGTGACCCGAACGCTCTTCCTCGTCTACCTGCGAGGGAAGACGGCGAGCCACACCGCCAGCATCTAGCAGGGAAGGGGACCCGATGCAGCTCTGGATCTTCCGAAACGCCCACTTCACCTTTCTGGAATGGCGGCGGAAGGCGTACGTCGTCTCCGCGGCGGCGATCCTCGCCGGCGTGGTCGCGATGGCGGTGAACGTCTTCGCCCTCGGGAACTGGCAGAACTACGGGGTGGACTTCACCGGGGGGACGCGCGTCGTCATTCGGGTCGATCCGTCCACGACCGTCGCGGACTTGCGGGAAGCGCTCGGAGGGGCCCAGGCGCCGCCGATCAGCGAGTTCGGTGCCGAGAACGAGTACACCGTGCGAGTGCCTCTCGGCGGGGAGGGGGAGCCGGAGGAGGTCGCGAACGAGCTCGCCGCGGTCATCGAGGCGAGCCCGCTCATCGGGGACTTCGAGGTCCTCGACCGGGAGTTCGTCGGTCCGACGATCGGCGGGGAGCTCCAGGCGCGAGCCCTCCTCGCGATTGTCGTCTCCTTCATCGCGACTCTCCTCTACATCGCGGCACGCTTCGAGTTTCGGTTCGGGCTCGCCGCGGTCATCGCGACCGTTCACGACATCCTCCTGACGCTCGGGTTCCTCGCTCTCGTCCGGGTCGAGATCTCCCTCCCGACCGTCGCGGCGATCCTCACGGTCATCGGGTACTCGCTCAATGACACGATCGTGGTCTTCGACCGGATCCGCGAGAACCTGAACAAGAAGGGGGGGCGGCGCGAGGATCCGAAGGCGCTCATGACGCGTTCGATCAACGAGGTCCTTCCGAGGACCGTCATGACCTCCGGAACGACGTTGGCGGTGCTGATGGCGCTTCTGATCCTCGGTGGCGCCGTGATCCGCGACTTCACCCTCGTTCTGATCCTGGGCGTCGTGATCGGGACCTACTCCTCGATCTTCGTTGCGACGCCGGCGCTCCTTGAGATCCAGCGCCGCTGGGGGACGAAGGAGGAGGCGGAGAGACGGAAGGCCGGGCCGAAGGGCCGAAGGGGGAAGGAAACGATTCCCGTATAGCCTCGGGGGTCGCTTGGGGAGGGACTAGGGACGTCGAGGGCCGTGGAAGGAATCCGCGGTCCTCTTTCTTCTTTCGAGGGAGGGGCTTGCCGCCTCCGGGGGGCCGATGCTGATCGACACGCACTGCCACCTCACGGATGAGCGCTACGGCGACGATCTTCCCGAGGTCCTCGCCAGGGCGAAGCAGGCGGGTGTAGGGGGCGTGGTCGCGGTCGCGTCCGACCTCGAGGATGCGGCGGAGGTCTCCCGTCTCCCGGAGCGAGGCGCCGGGGAGGCGGAGGCGGGCGGGTCGTGGCCCGACCTCTGGGGCACGGTCGGCGTCCATCCCCACGAGGCCGGCCACGCCCCGCGGGGGCTCAGGGAGTTGCTCCTCGCCCGGTCCTCGGCCGGAGGCTCCGTCGTTGCCCTGGGCGAGTGCGGCCTCGACTATCACTACGACTTCTCCCCGCGCCCGGTGCAGCGCCGCGTCGTCGGCGTGCATGTGGAGGCGGCGGCCGAGTCGGGCCTCCCCCTGGTCGTTCACTGCCGGGAGGCGGAGCGTGACGTGATGGATGTCCTCCGTGACGCGGCCGAGGCGGGCGTCCGGGGGGTGCTCCACTGCTTCGCGGGGGACGACGAGCTTCTCGACACGGCGCTCGAGGAGGGGTGGCTCGTCTCCCTTACCGGGCTCGTCACCTTCTCCTCCTTCGAGGGTGCCGAGGCCGTGCGGCGCGTCCCGAGCGACCGCTACATGCTGGAGACGGACGGCCCCTACATGGCGCCCGTCCCTCGCCGGGGACGCCGGAACGAGCCGGCCTTCCTCCCGCACATCCGGGACGAGGTGGCCCGGATCAGGGGCCAGACGCCCTCCGAGGTCGAGCGGGACACGACGGAGAATGCCCGCCGCTTCTTTCACCTCCGGGGATCTTGAGGCCAGCTCCGGTGCCGCGAACGATCCAGATCCTCCCCGATAGCGTCGCCAACCAGATTGCGGCTGGCGAGGTCGTCGAGAGGCCTGTCTCCGTCGTCAAGGAGCTTGTCGAGAATGCGCTCGACGCGGGCGCCCGGAGGATCGACATCCACCTCTCGCGAGGCGGAAAGCGGACGATCCGCGTCGCGGACGACGGGTGCGGGATGGGGCGGGAGGATGCGATCCTCTCCCTCGACCGGCACGCCACCTCGAAGGTTCGGAGCGCGGGGGACCTCCGGACGATCGGGACGCTCGGCTTCCGGGGGGAGGCGCTCCCCTCGATCGCATCCGTATCCCGCTTCACCCTGGAAACGCGGACGGCCGAAGAGGGCGAGGGCACCCGGGTCCGGGTGCGGGGGGGAAGGATCACGAGCGTCGAGGATGCGGCCCGCACGCGGGGCACGACCGTGATGGCCGAGAGCCTCTTCTACAACGCCCCGGCCCGCGCCACCTTCCTCCGCGCGCCTCCGGTGGAGACGCGGGCCGTGAGCGAGGTGATCTCGCCACTCGCGCTCGCGCACCCGGAGGTTGCCTTCACCCTCGCGTCGGACGATCGCCTCCTCCTCGATCTCCCGACGGCCTCGGGCGTCGTCGAGCGGATCGCGGCGCTCTGGGGCGATGTGATCTCGCGGCAGCTCCTCCTCGTCGAGACAGAGAGCGGGGGGATGCGGTTGAGAGGGCTGATCCAGCGGCCGGACGCAACGCGGCCCGGCTTTCGGCGGAGCTGCCTCTTCGTCGGGGAACGGCCCTTCCGGGAACCGGCACTTGTGCGCGCCGTGGACCGGGGTTACCGGACGACGATCCCCGAGAAGAACCGCCCGTGGCTCTTCCTCTTCCTGGCCGTCCCGGCCGGGAGCGTGGACGTGAACGTCCACCCGACGAAGGCTGAGGTCCGGTTCCGGGATCTGGCGGCGGTCGAGGCGCTCGTCGAGCGCGGTGTGCGGGCGGCGCTCGACACCACGGAGAGCGCCGCCACCCTGGACGAGAGCCCGGGAAGGCCGGTTCTCCCTCGGCAACCGTCGCCCGGCAGGGGGGAGAGCGCTCCCCCCGATCCGGAGGCACGGGATGGGGGCGGAAACGGGGCCTCCGTGCCCGCGCCCGAGTCCCAGATGGCGCTCTTCGTCCCCGTCCGTGGCGAGTCGGACGCCGCGGCGGAGGTGGGGACGGGGAGCGGTGCGGTGCCGGGAGGAGCCCGGGGGGAGGCGGGCCCGGAATACGAGCCGTCGAGGCTCTGGCAGGTGCATCGCTCTTGGATTCTCGCCGAGGTGCGCGACGGCCTCCTCCTCGTCGATCAGCACGCGGCCCACGAGAGGGTGCTCTTCGAGAAGATCATGCGCCGCTTCGATGACCGGGCGCCATCGAGCCAGCGGCTTATCTTTCCTCTCACGATCCAGCTCACCCATTCGGAGTATGCGGTCGTGGAGGACTTGGCCCGGCTCATCGAGGCTACGGGCTTTCAGGTCGAGGGGTTCGGCGGGAATACCGTGATCGTGCACGGTGTCCCGGTGCCCCACCCCGGATTCGATGCCGAGCGTTGCCTTCGCGAGGTGATCGCGGAGCTGGCGAACGGCTCCGAGCTCATGCGTTCGGCCCGAAACCAGTTCGAGCGGGTCGCGATGAGTTTCGCCTGCAAGGCGGCGATCAAGGCGGGGCAGGAGCTGGACGAGAAGGAGATGCAGGAGCTCTTCGATCAACTCTTCGCCACCGATCTGCCGTATCACGACGTGCATGGACGCCCCACCACGGTTCGACTCTCCCAGGACGAACTCGAGAGGAAGTTTGGCCGTTGACGCTCCCAGCCCTCGTTGGGCCGACGGCCGTCGGGAAGACGGCGCTGTCGCTGGAGGTCGCCCGGCGGCTGGACGCGGAGGTCATCTCGATGGACTCCCGTCAGGTCTATCGAGGGATGGACATCGGGACGGCGAAGGTCGGGGCGGAAGAGCGGGCGCTGATCGCGCACCACGGCCTCGACCTCGTTGATCCCGGGGAGACCTACTCGGCGGCGCAGTTCGGTCGGGATGCGCGAGTCTGGATCCGGGAGATCGAGGGCCGGGGTCATCTCCCGCTCCTCGTTGGCGGGACGGGCTTCTTCCTCCGAGCGCTGACCGATCCCGTCTTCCGGGAGCCGCCGCTCGACCCCCGGCGCCGGGGGTGGCTGAGAGAGTGGCTCGCCGGCCGGACGCGGGAGGAGCTTGAGCGCTGGCTCGGCGAGCTGGATCCCGCGCGCCTCGCCGGGGTCGAGGCCGGAGGGCGCCACCGCCTCTCCCGCGGGATCGAGGTGCCGCTTCTCACGGGTCGTCCCCTCTCCTGGTGGCATCGGGAGGGGCCGCTCGATGCGGAGGCGCTCGATGTTCGGGTCGTGCTCCTCGAGCTCGACCGGGCAGAGCTCTACCGGCGGATCGACCGGAGGACGGAAGAGATGTTCGAGGGGGGCTTTCTCGACGAGGTGCGCCGCCTCCTTGAGGGGGGGGTGCGCCCGGACGACCCGGGGATGACTGGGACGGGGTACCGGGAGGCGGCAGCCGTCGTCCGGGGCGAGGTGGCGCCCTCGGAGGCGGTGCGGCTCGCGCAGTCGGCGTCTCGCGGGTATGCGAGGCGCCAGCTCACCTGGTTTCGCAACCAGCGCCCAGCGTCCTCGCTTCGAATCGACGCCTCGCTCGCCCTCCCGGCGCAGGCGGAGCGGGTCGCGGAGTGGTGGGGCAGGACCGGAGAGGTGCGCGCCGGGGTAGCGAGCGCGTGAAGATCGGGATTGCGTGCTATCCGACGTACGGTGGGTCGGGAGCGGTGGCCACGGAGCTCGGTCTCGGGCTCGCCCAGCGCGGCCACGAGATCCACTTCCTCTCCTACGCACCCCCCTTTCGGCTCTCCGGCCATTACGAGCGGGTATTCTTCCACGAGGTGGAGATGGCAGACTACCCGCTCTTCGAGCACCCCCCCTACACGCTTGCGCTCGCGGTGGCGATCCACCAGGTGGCGCGAGACCGGGGGCTGGATCTCGTCCACGTCCACTATGCGATCCCCCATGCCACCTCCGCGTGGCTCGCGGGGCAGATGTTCGCCGCCGCCGATCGCCCGCGGGTGGTAACGACGCTTCACGGAACCGACATTACGCTCATCGGGCGCCACCCCTCCTTCCGCTCGATCACCCGCTTCTCGATCCTTCAGTCGGACGGGCTCACGGCCGTCTCCCACTATCTCAAGGTGGAGACGGAGGAGAACTTCGAGGTAAGTGGCGCGGCTATTCGCGTGATCCCGAACTTCGTGGACACCGGGCGCTACCGACGGGACCCGGCACCCCGTAACCGCGCGCGGCTTGCGGAAGGGGGGGAGAAGATCCTCATGCACATCTCGAACTACCGGGCGGTGAAGAGGGTCGAGGATGTGATCGATGTTTTCGCGCGTGTGAGCGAGAGGCTCCCGAGTCGGATGATCATGGTGGGAGACGGCCCGGATCGGCCCCTTGCACGCAGGCGCGCCGAGGAGCTCGGCGTAACGGATCGCGTCAGCTTCCTCGGTCAGCACACCTCCGTCGAGGAGCTCCTCTCCCTCGCAGACCTCTTCCTTCTTCCGAGCGAGATGGAATCCTTCGGGCTCGCGGCCCTCGAGGCGATGGCGTGCGGCACCCCCGTTCTCGCCTCCAGGGTCGGAGGGCTCCCCGAACTCGTAGCAGAGGGCGAGAGCGGGCTTCTCTACGACCCCGGGGACGTCGACGGGATGGCGACCGGGGCGACGGACATCCTCTCCTCCCCGGAGCGCTGGCGCCGTATGAGCGAGCGGGGCCGAAGGATCGCGGAGACGCGTTTTTCCGCCTCGACCGTCGTCGGGATGTACGAGGACTTCTATCGTGAGGTGCTCGGCCGGTGAAGACGCACGCGGGGAGGAGTGCCGGGCCGCCGCCGGAGGGTCGTGGGGCGGCTCCCGGGACGAGCGAGGCTGAGCTCCATGCCGAGGCGGATCTCCTGATCGAGGCCGCACTCAGGGAGGATGTCGGGGAGGGGGACTTCACGACGCTCTGGACGGTCGGGCCCAAGGATCGGGCGGAAGCCGCCATCGTGGCGAAGGGGCAGCTGGTGATAGCCGGCTGCTGGGTCGCGCGCCGGGTCTTCTCGCGTGCCGTGCCCGGAGCGAGGGTCGAGACACTTGTCCGCGACGGTGTCGAGGTTCCCCCCGGGACGGAGCTCCTTCGCGTCCGGGGGGCGACGCGCGGGATCCTCACGGCCGAACGAACGGCGCTCAACTTCCTCGGCCGGCTCTCGGGGATCGCTACCCTGACGCGCCGCTTCGTCGAGGCGGCAGCGGGCACCCCTGCCCGGATCACCGACACGAGGAAGACGACGCCGGGGTGGCGGCTCCTCGAGAAGTGGGCGGTCCGTATGGGCGGCGGCGTCAACCACCGCAACGGACTCGACGACATGATCCTGATCAAGGACAACCACATCGCTGCGACGGGAGGTGCGCGCACGGCGGTCCTCAGCGTCCAGGCGAGAAACGAGCGCGGTCTGGAGGTCGAGGTCGAGGTGTCGAGTGCGATCGAGATCGAAGCGCTGAGGGGGCTCCCTGTCCAGAGAGTTCTTCTCGACAATATGGGGGAGGATGAGCTCCGGGCTGCCGTGTCCCGTGTGTCGGGGTGGCCGGAGCCTCGCCCCGAGCTCGAGGCCTCGGGGAATATCTCTCTCGAGCGGGTACCGAGGGTGGCCGGGACGGGTGTGGAGTGGATCTCCGTGGGCGCGCTCACGCATTCCGCGCCGGCGGCCGACCTCTCGCTTCGAGTCCTCCCCGCTCCTCCCCCGGGGCCGGAGGGGTGAACGCGGCGGACGGGGCGGCGCCGGTGGCGTGGCGGGGGCCCTCGGCCCTCGAGTGGGCCGAATGCCTCGGGGTCCCGGCGCTCGAGATCCACGCGTGCCTCCCGTCGACGAACGGCCGGCTGCGAGCTCTGGCGGAAGCGGGGGCGGCTCCATTCACCGCGGTGGTCGCGGGAGAGCAGAGCGCTGGCCGCGGGAGGGTGGGGAGGCGCTGGCACTCACCTCCCGGAGCGGGGTTGTGGATGTCGGTCCTCGTCGAAGTGGCCGGCGCCCGGGGGAGCGGGATCCTCCCCCTCGCCGTCGGTGTCTCGGCCGCGCGTGCGCTCGAGGAGGTGAGCGGCGCCCGGATGGGGCTCAAGTGGCCGAACGACATACTGCTCGGAGAGAAAAAGCTCGCGGGGATCCTCTGCGAGGCGCACGATGGGGGTGGCCGCTTGGCGATCGTCGGGATCGGCGTGAATGTGCGACGCCCGCGGGAGGGGTATCCGGCCGAACTCGCGGCCCACGCCGGCTTTCTCGAGGAGGCCTGCGAAGACGGGGTCGAGCTCCCTCGCCTCGCACGGGCGATCATTCGAGAGCTTCGTGCGTGGGTCCATCCCCCGCCCGCGCTCCTCGCCGGAGCTCTCAGGGGGGAGTGGGAGGCTCGCGACATCCTCCCGGGCCGCCCAGTCCGGCTGGACACGGGGACGTGCGGTACGGCCCGGGATGTCTCGAGAGAGGGATGGCTCAGGGTCTTGGCCGCGGACGGTTCCGTGGCGACGGCGCGTGCCGGAGGCGTGGAGGTGCTGGGTTGGGGACCGCCCTAGTTCACGTCCGCTCGCGGAGCGGCTCGGCGAGGCGTGCCGAACGCATCGCGGAGGAGGAAGGCAGGTGGTAGAGCTCGTGGTCGACGTTGGGAATACGGAGACGGTGATCGGGCTTTTCTCGCCCGGATCTCTCGAGGTCTTGGCGGAGAGCCGCTACGTCACCTCGGTGCCGAGAACCCCGGACGAGCTCGTCCTCCTCATCCGAGGCCTCCTAGAGGAGGCCGGGTACGGGGAGATCGAGATCGGGCGGAGCACCCTCGGCTCCGTGGTCCCGAGTCAGACGGAGGCCTTGACGAAGACGCTCGGGTCGCTCGGCGGAAGCCGGGTGATCGTCCTGGAGGGGGCGGAGGGGCTTCCGATCCGACTCGACGTGGATGAGCTCCCCGGGGGCGTCGGAGTCGACCGGATTGCGAACACGCTCGCGGCGGCCGAACTGTACCGCCGGGATACCTTGGTGGTGGATCTCGGCACCGCGACGACGTACGACTGCATCACGGGCGAGGGCGTGTTCTGCGGGGGGGTGATCGCGCCCGGGCTCAGGGCCGGGGAGGAGTGGCTGGCGGGGAAGACGGCGAGGCTCCCGCGCGTCTCCTTCGCAGCCCCCGAGCGGGTCATCGGCCGGCGAACCGAGGAGTGCTTGAGGAGCGGTGTCTTCTTCTCGGCGATCGACGCGATGGACGGGCTCGCGGGGCGGATCCTCGAGGAGTGGGGTCGGCCGGACACCCACGTCGTCGCTACCGGGGGGCACGCCACCGCCGTGGCCGGGCACTCCCGCTACGTGGCCACCGTGAATCCGCACCTGACGCTCGTGGGGCTTCAGATCGCCGGGAATCATCTGACGGCGGGAGGAGGCGGAGGATAGGGTGACGCCGAGGGGCGGGTGCGGCTAGGCCGCATAAATCACCACCGGAAAAGCGAGCGCTGGTTTGGTGGATAGCAGACGCTGCCATGCCGGGCGGGGCTGTCCGACCTGTTGTTCCGGTTCCTGCACCAGAGCGGAGGCAGATTGTCCCGCTGCGGCCGGGAAAGGGAATTCGCGGCGCTGACCGAGGACGAGGTCGCACGCATCGAAGAAATCTACCGAGAGACTTTCGTAGACTCAGGGGTCTGAACCCGAGCGCGTCACCACCCATTACGACCTCTTTTACCTGGCCGTGCAGGCCGAAGTCCGTCGGTCTATTCTTCCAACTGCTCGCCGCCCGATAGTCTGGCGGGGGAGCGCGCCTGACCGGAATCCCGATCCGGGATGCGCCATGGTTCTTCCGTTTCCCCGGGATCTACGAATGCGTACTTGCCGCCGCTCATCCCGCCGAGCATCCGGGACGCGTGAACCAGGAGGCGTTGTCGAACGGCAGCGTTATGCGGGCTAGGCGGGAGCTGCTGCCACTCCCCCCAGCCGCGCGGCGCGCACTCTCTGTCTCTCCAGCCACCCATTCGAAAAGTACAGGCTCCGGCTCTGGAGCACGACGCTTCGCACCTCCCTTCGGCTCACCTTCACCGGGCCCGTGAAAGTTGCGATGTTGTCCCGGCTCACTTCGGCCGTTCGGAGCGCAAGGAGCGCGGGGATGATGCAGAAGATCCGGATCCCGCGTTCCCGCCGGGGGACCTCGCTGCAGTATGTCAGCGCGTCGGAGATGTGGCACCCCGCCTTGGCCACCAGGAAGTTCAGGACCTCGAGCTGCCGCCCCCGGTCCAGCGCCTGAAGGTCAGGGGGCGCGTCGGCACGGCGAGCCCCCCGGTCCAGGACATGCCGAGGCACGTAGGTCCACCCTCGACGGGGGTCCTCGTGGAGACCCCGAATCACATTCACGGTCTGGAGTCCGAGCCCGAAGGAGACGGCGGTTGCTAGGAGGGACTCCCGGCGCTCCCGCACGTGCCGGGAGTACGCCGAGAAGAGGTCGGTCAGGAGGAGCCCGACCCGACCCGCCACCTCGAACATGTAGTCGTCGAGCGCACTCTCATTGGGGAAGTCGGCCCCGCGTTCAGCCCACTGCGCCATACCCCTCGTCGTCGCAGCCGTGTGCTGTCGGATGGGTTCACGGAGCTCGGGTCCGAGCCGTCCGAGGTCTTCGAGGATGGAGCTTGCCTCAAGCGCCGCCCGGTAGTCGGGCAGCGCCTCGTCCACGGGGGAGACCGCTTCGCGGAGCCCGATCGCCTCCTCCGGGTCCGCCCCCTTCCCCGCGTCCTCGACCATCCGGGCCCAGCGCTCGAGCGCGTCCCTCTTGCGAGGAGCCGGCAGGGTGGGTGAGTCCTCGAAGTAGTCCGCGACCCGGAGCACCAGGTATGCGAGTGTCACGGCGTCCCGAAGCCGCCCCGGGAGCGCCTCGATTCCGACGGCAAAGGTTCGGCTCGTGGCCCGGAGGAGCTCGTGGTGATGCCGCATGGCCGGGGACCGTCGGGGCGACGCGAATGGGGCGTGGAAGAGGTGCGTAGACGGGCGGGAAGCTAAGGCGGGGACGGGGTGGGAACAACCAGCCGGGTCCGGCCTCGGGGCCGCACCGGACTCTGTCCGCGACCCGTGTCGGCGGACGGGGCGCCGGGAGGTTGACAGTCGGAGGCGGACGGGTAGATTGATGGCGGTTGTTAGCACTCACTTGAGATGAGTGCTAACAACTTGGCGTGACCTCATGCCGTTTGTCGAACCTATCAGTCGTAGTACGACGAGGAGAATCGCATGGCGAACAAGATACAGCCCCTTTCGGACCGGGTCGTTGTGCAGGCCCTCGACGAGGCCGAGCAGACGCGGGGTGGCCTGTACATCCCGGACACGGCCAAGGAGAAGCCCCAGCAGGGAACCGTCGTCTCGGTCGGGCCCGGGAAGCTGTCGGACCAGGGCGAGCGCCTTGCCCCGGACGTGAAGGAGGGCAACACGGTGCTCTACGGAAAGTATTCGGGCACCGAAGTCACGGTGGATGGCGAGGATTATCTGATCCTCCGGGAGTCGGACATTCTCGCGATCATCGCGTGACCGAGTCCGCGCCGAGAAGACGCAGGCCGAGCACACTTGAAGGCAATGCGGGATCACAGAAGATAAGGAGGTAGTACCGATGGCCACAAAGGATCTGGTCTTTGATACCGAAGCCCGCCACAAGCTCAAGGTCGGGGTGGACAAGCTGAGTCACGCCGTCAAGGTGACACTTGGTCCGAAGGGTCGTAACGTAGTGCTGGATCGCAAGTTCGGCGCCCCGATGGTGACGAAGGACGGCGTCTCGGTCGCGAAGGAAGTGGAGCTCGAGGACCCGGTGGAGAACATGGGTGCCCAGATGGTCAAGGAGGTCGCGACGAAGACCTCCGATCTCGCCGGGGACGGTACCACGACGGCTACCGTCCTGGCGCAGGCCATCTTCGCGGAGGGGCTGAAGAACGTCACGGCGGGAAGCGACCCGATGGCGATCAAGAGGGGGATCGACAAGGCCGTGGACGAGGTGGTCCGCGATCTCAGCGAGCTCTCGGTCGAGACGAAGGGGAAGAAGGAGATCGCGCAGGTCGGGATGATCTCGGCGAATTCCGATGTCGAGATCGGCCAGCTGATCGCCGACGCGATGGAGAAGGTCGGAAAGGATGGAGTCATCACCGTCGAGGAGGCGAGAGGCCTCGAGACGACCCTCGAGACGGTGGAGGGGATGCAGTTCGACCGGGGCTACCTCTCGCCCTACTTCGTGACGGACCCGGAGCGGATGGAGGCCGTGCTCGAAGACGCGATGATCCTCATCCACGACAAGAAGATCTCGAACATGAAGGATCTTCTTCCCATCCTCGAGAAGGTTGCCCAGATGGGGAAGCCCCTGGTGATCGTGTCGGAGGATGTCGAGGGCGAGGCGCTCGCGACGCTGGTCGTGAACAAGCTCCGAGGAACCCTCAAGGTGTGCGCGGTCAAGGCGCCGGGCTTCGGCGATCGCCGGAAGGCGATGCTGCAGGACGTCGCGGTCCTGACGGGCGGGCAGGTGATCTCGGAGGAGCTTGGCTTCAAGCTCGAGAACGCGGTCGTCTCCGATCTCGGCGCCGCGAAGCGCCTCGTGATCGACAAGGACAACACGACGATCGTGGACGGCGGCGGCGAGAACGAGGAGATCCAGGGCCGAATCGAGGAGATCCGGGTCGCGATCGACAAGTCCACCTCGGACTACGACAGTGAGAAGCTCCAGGAGAGGTTGGCGAAATTGTCGGGCGGGGTCGCTGTGATCAACGTCGGTGCTGCGACGGAGACCGCCATGAAGGAGAAGAAGGCGAGGGTGGAGGACGCGCTCCACGCCACGCGCGCGGCGGTCGAGGAAGGGATCGTGGCAGGCGGCGGAGTCGCTCTCCTTCGGGCGCAGTCGCTCCTCAGTGAGTTCGAGGTAGGGTCGCACCCCGAGCAGATCGGGGTCGACATCCTGCGGAGGGCTCTCGAGTCTCCCATCCGGCAGATCGCCACGAATGCAGGTGTCGAGGGCTCGATCGTCGTGGAGAGGGTCAGGGCGTCGGATGCACAGAACTTCGGCTTCAACGCGATGACGGAGGGCTACGAGGACTTGGTCCAGGCGGGCGTGATCGACCCGACGAAGGTGGTTCGTACCGCGCTCCAGAACGCGGCCTCGATCGCCGGGCTCCTCCTGACGACCGAGTGCACGGTGGTGGAGCGCCCTCAAGACGAGCCCGCAGCCGCGCCGGGCGGCGGCATGGGTGGCATGGGGGGCGGGATGGGCGGCATGTACTGAGCCGTCTCACCCCGGAGGTCGACGTTCGGCGGGGCGGGGAGCTGCGGCTTCTCGCCCCGCCCGAGCATCCGGGAACGAATCCGCTCGCCTCGGCGTACGAATCCTTATGAACGCCGCTCCGAATGGGTTCTCCCGTCTCCTCCTCCTCGCAGCCGCGAGCGGGGCGGTGCTCCTCTCTTCGGCCGGGGATCTTCAGGCCCGCCAGAATCCCCTTGTTGGCGGCGTCGTCCTCGACGAGACAACCGAGTTCCCCATTGCCGGGGCAAGCGTCGTCATCGAGTCGATCGAGACGGAGACCGAGAGCCGCGAGGACGGTCGGTTCGGCTACTATGAGGTGCCGCCCGGCACCGTCACGGTGCGTGTTCAGGCCCCGGGGCGCGCCGTCATCGTCGAGGAGGTCGAGGTCGGCACCGACGACATCGTCTTCGTCCGCTTCCTCCTTCCGGGACTGGCGGCGCTCCTCTCCGAGATCGTCGGCAACGTCGAGGCCTCCGGCGTGGCCGGGAATCCGTCGAGAGCGAGCTCGAGTGCTACGGCTACCGACCTGGTCGAGGCCCGCCTGCCACCGGGGATCGCGATGGTCGTCGGAGGCGCGCGGGAGACGGCACCTCGAGTACGGCTGAGGGGGGAGAACAGCCTCCGTCCCCGTGGGGGGCCTGTCGTCTTCGTCGACGGGATACGGGTCGGCAACTTGGACCGGGCCATCGACGTGCTGAACCAGATCCCGGCTTCGCACGTCGAGGATGTCCAGGTCCTGAGAGGTCCGAGCGCCGCGTTCCTCCAGGCCTTTGCATCCGATGGGGTGATCATGGTCACGACGACTGCGGGCTCGGCGGTTCGAAGCCCCGAGGGTGGCCGTTCACCCGATGACGAGGCGTTGCCGGAAGCGCCGCTCCCATAGCATGGCCCCGGCGGGTGGAACGCCCGGCGCCCGGCGGGAATTCGACCCCGCCCCCGTGACATAGGGGATCGTCTCCCACCCCCGGAGCGGCCGCGCGCGCGTTCCATGGCTGGAAGCTCCCCGGTCCCGCACGGTTGGCAGTGTTCGGCGGCGGCTCCTCTCCCGGGCCGATTGCCGCCGGGGCCGGCGCAGTGGCCCTTCGGCGCAGCTTGAACGAGGCGCCGGCTCGGCCGACCTCCAAACGCCGTCCTTTCCGGCCGTTGGCAGGAGGAGGACGTCGCAAGGGGTATGGGCGGTGCTTCTCGATGACCGGGGAAGCGCTCGGCAAAGGCACGGAGCCAGCCGCCGCGCCGCCGGAGCTCGGGTCTCGTCGGGTTGCGGCGGCGCCTTCGCGCAGGGAGGACCGACTTCGACGAACGGTCTCTCAGCCGGTGTCCTTACCGGACGGCGATCTCCCGCGACTGCTCTCTCTCGCTGATCAGCCGCTCCATCTCCTCGTCGGGGACGTAGGTGATCCCGATCCACATGTGGCTCATCTCATCCGGGCCCCGGCGCCCGAATACGACCCACTGCTCCGGATCGGGGTTGATCGGGTTGCCGGCTGTGTTGTCGAAGACCGAGGTCACGAGGAGCATCGTGCCGGCCGGAAGCACGGGGCGCGCGTCGTCCGCGTACGTGTACGTATTCTGCCAGTTGTGATCGTAGTTGTTGATCTGGCTCAGGAGCTCCTTCGTTCCGTCCGGATAGACGGCTTCGACCGTCATCGTCTTGCCCCGCGTGTGGAGATGGGGCCGAACGCTGTGGATCACGGCTGCGGACTCGAGCTTGTGAATGCCCTGGATCACCTGGTAGCCGTGGGGGGGCATCAGGAGGTCCTGGCCGCGCATGAAGTTCGGATTGTCGGCCCGGAAGAGTACCTCGCCCTCGCTCGCAAGGCGCGGCTCCTCTCCCTTCGCGTAGAACCAGAGGCCCACCTCCACAACATCGTCCACCACGTCGTGGTCCGTTGCTGCGTAATGGATGTTCCAGCTCACGGTCCCCTCGCCCGGCGGGATCGGGAGCCCCATGTCGGCGGGGTACGCCTCCCACGTCTTCCCGACGCCGTAGCGCGCGATCCCGATGCCTCTCCGCTCCCCTACGGAGAGGACGGCGTGCCCGTGGTGGACAACTTTCTTCCCGTCGGGGTAGGCCGGCTTGAACTCGGCAGCCATGAGCCAGCGCTCTTCACCGAGGCCCTCGAACGGGACATTGACCTCCCACCACTGGTCCTGCCCCAAGCCCGGCACGGTGAAGGGTGTCGACCGGACCACGACATCCGGAGGCCGCCCGAGCTCGGCCTCGGCGCGCCACGCATCTCCCGAGGGGAACTCGAGGGGCGAGGGAAGGTCTGCGGGATCCCCTTCAGGGGCGCCCCCGTCCACCCAGCGTGCGATCAATTCGATCTCCTCGTCCGAGAGTGAGATGTCGTTCTTGAACTCCTGGATCCCGGTCTCCTTGTCCACGTGCCAGGGCGGCATGTGCCGGGTCTGGGTCTGCTCCTTGATCATCGGGCCCCAGGGCCGCGCATCCGGGTACGTCATGAGCGACATCGGCCCGATTCCCGCCGGGTTGTGGCACGCCTGGCACGACGCCTGGAGGATCGGCGCGATATCCGCCGAGAAGGTGGGTGTGCTCTCCTGGGACTCGCCGCTCATCGGGAGGAACGCCAGACCGACCGTGAGGAGAACCGCGGTGCCGGGCGCCCATCCGGCGGACATCGCTTTGTTGGCCATTACCATAAACCCTGTGGCTGTGGTCCGGAGGACCGGTCTCGACTCGTACCAGCGAAGCATCGCGCAGCTACCCACTAGACACCTGCCCGGAGTGAATGTGCCGAACGTTACTCCACGATGACTTCAATATAGATGTTTGTCCAGCAGCAGTGGAACTCGAAGGCCTCTACCGGATCGTCGATGGACTGCACCCGAAGGAGGTACGTGCCCGGCTGATCGAAGCGCGCAGTCGCCGTAGCAGTCCGGGTCGAGGGATCGATCATCGTGTTCTGCTCGGAGAACTCGACCGATCCGGGGCCATTCTGCTTCGCCCATCCGACCCAGACCTCCTCCTCGGGATGATCCACCCAGGCGGTGAGCTCGAGCGGCTCGCCCACCCGTGCGTTCATCGGTCCGACGAACATCCCATTCCTCCCCACCGCCTCCGCCCCGTCCTCTTCCACCCGGACGCCCGGTGCGATGTCGCCCCTCCCGGGAGAGGTCGGCTCGTCGAGCCGGTACGCGATCACGAGTTTTCCGGGAACGGAGAGCGCCTCTTCCCGGCCGCGCTGTAGCGTCCATGTCACGCGGTCATCCTCGCTGAAGCTCTCCGGGACCACGACGGGGAAGACGCAGTACCTCCGCCGGTACGAGAAGGGGCGCTCCGGGATCTGCTCGAAGAAGTCCGGCTGCGCGCCGTCGTACTCAGTCGGCTCGACGAAGTTGTTCGGCCCCCGGGGGATCGTCACGTCCTCTCCCCAGTTCACCGAGTAATATCCGAAGCAGAGCGTGTAACCCCCGTCCGGGTTCGGGTACCACCCGTCGTAGACTGGGATGACGGGCCCGCCGGATTCGACGAGAACCGAGCCGCTCCAGGGCCGCTGCGTGAGCGCGATTTCCTGCGCCGATAGTGTATGCGCGGGTGGGCCCGAGCCCAGAGCCGCGAGAATCAGTAGGGCAGGGAGACCTCGGTTCATCGCTGAAAGACACCCCGTGTTCGAGTCGCTTCATTGCCGCTCCCCCTCAATCTAATCGAGGCGATAGGGCCCGCAATCAGGGGATCCCCCTTCGCGGCTCGTGGCACGCGGCCCCAGCGGATCCTACCTTGGAGCCGTTCCTTGGAGAGAGACCTCCTCCGGAGAGATCCATGCGCCCTTCTCAGATACCTGCGTGCGTCCTCTTTCTCGCGATCACCGCGTGCACCTCGGGACCCGCCCCGCCCGGAGGAGGAGCGGGGGGAGAGGCTGGGTTCTTCGAGGGCGCGACGCTCATCGACGGGACGGGCGGGGCGCCGATCGAGGCGTCCGCCTTCCTCGTCGAGGGGGGGAGGATCAGCTGGGTGGGGCGGGAGGGAGAGCGGGAGCCTCCCGAGGGGGCGATTCGGATCGATCTCTCGGGAAAGACCGTGATTCCGGCGCTCATCGACGGGCACAATCACATCGGGCTCACGAATGTCAGGGATGGGACGGATAGGAAGGAGAACTACACGCGCGAGAATCTCCTCGACCAGCTCAGGCGCTACGCCTACTACGGGGTCGCCGCCGCACTCAGCATGGGGCTCGAGGCGGACCGCGAGCTCGCCTATGAGCTCCGCGGCGAGGTGATCACCGATGCGGCCCGCTTCCTGACGGCGGGCCGGGGGATCGCGGCGACCCAGATGGGAGGCCCGCCGAGCGAGGCTCGCCTCGGGATTCCCTACGGGGCGGCGTCCGAAGAAGAGGGGCGGGCGCACGTCCGGGAGCTCCACGCCGACGGGGTTCAGTTCGTGAAGATCTGGGTGGACGACCGGGGCGGGACGGTGCCGAGGCTCCAGCCGGACGTATACCGGGCGATCATCGAGGAGGCGCACGCGCTTGGAATGCAGGTGCTCGCGCACGTGGGCCGGACATCGGCGCTCGAGGATGCCAAGGACCTCTACCGGGCGGGGGTCGACGGGTTCGTTCACACGGTTCGCGACCGCGACGTGGACGAGGAGTATCTCGCGCTCGTGCGGGAGCATCCCGAGGTCTGGACGGGCCCGAACATGCCGGCCACCCCGCTGACGAGGGAGGAGCTCGACGCGCTCGGCCAGACGCTCCCCCCGGGCCGGGTGGAGGAGATGCGGGCGGAGGTCGAGCGGCGGGAGGCCGTGGGCGACACCGCGCCGAGCGAGCTCTTTCAGCTCCACTGCCGGAACCTCCGCCGGTATCATGAGGCGGGGATGGTCATCGGCCTCGGGACGGACGGCACGGGGGACGGGTTCGGGGTCCACCAGGAGATGGCGGGGTATACCCGCTGCGGTCTGACGGCGCACGAGGCGATCGTGGCGGCAACGAGGGTGAACGCCGAGGTCCTCGGCCTCGACGGCCTGGGCACGCTTCGCGTGGGGAAGAGCGCCTCCTTCGTCGTTCTGGACGAGAGCCCGCTCGAGGATATCCAGAACTCGCATGCGATCTCCGATGTGTATCTCCGGGGGGAGCGGGTCGATCGGGAGGCGCTACGCACAGGCTTCTTCGCCGGGGCGATGTGAGGTGGGGGGAACGCCTTGACCAGCCACGCCCCGGAGGGTCATGCGGTTGAGCTCGAGCTGCTCGAGCCCCTTCCCTCCGGGATCGATGCCGGGACCCCCTTCCGTCTTCGCCTCCGTGCGACATGTCCGTCCGGCTGCGATGTGGGAGGGGCTCCCATCCTCCTCGAAATCGACGGTCGGCCTCTCGATTCGAGTGCCGAGCGAATCCTGGACGGCGAGGGCCGGGCGGTCGGGATCGAGATCGGGGCTCCCGCTCCCCGTGAGCCTGGCGAATATGCGCTGCGCGTCGTCTTCCCCCGGGAGGAAGCGGACGGTGTCGTGCACGAGGAGGCCTCGCTCTCCGTCCCGCTCCTCACCCGGCCCCACACGACGAGCATGGCAGTCTGGGGCGTTCCCTCGCCCGTCGTCACGGGTGCTTCCTTCAGCGTCCGCGTCGGCGTCAGGTGTTCGGCCGGGTGCGGGCTGGGGGGCGAGAGGGTCGTCGTGCGGGATGAGGCGGGCCGCCCCGTGGGCGAGGGTCTTCTCGGCGATGCGCCGGCGCCCGGCACGAGCGCCCTTCACCCCGCCGAGGTGGAGCTGGCGGCACCGGATGGGGAGGGTCTCGCCTCCTGGTCCGTAGGTTTCGCCGGTCCCGAGAGTCTCGAACTTTGCCATGAGGCCTCCTCCGCCTGCTTCAGCTTCATGGTCGCGGCGCGCCCGGAGCACCGGGTCACGGTGCGGGCGCTGGAGGCCGGGACGGAGCGGCCGCTCGGGAAGGTGGACGTACGGATCGGGCTCCACATGGGCTCCACGAATGAGGAGGGCGTGGCCGCGATCGATCTTCCGGGCGGGGTCCACGAGATGGTCGCGTGCAGGGCAGGGTGGGTGTTCTCCTCGCGGACGGTCGAGGTGCGGGCGGATCTCGAGATCGAGGTGGAAGCCGTCCCTGCGCCGGATCCGGCCGAAGACGAAGAGCAGATCTGGATGTGAGGGCCGCCCGCCACGTGGCGCTTCCGGGGCCACGTGGCCCCGTCAGAGCCCGAACTGCAGCGTGTGTGCGTACTTGATCAGGATGGTCCGCTCGTCGCTGAGCGGCCGAACCGGGCCCAAGGATCCCCGGTCCGTGACGAGCCCCTCGTTCCAGACGATGTAGAGGTCCGTGCCTTCCGTCGGGTTATAGCGGAAGCGAAGGTTCGCGACGATGGAATCGTCCGTCTTGCTGTACTGCACGAAGGCGATGGCCGAGCTCCGGGTGGAGAGCGCCACCCGTGCCCTGAAGCGAAGCAGGTGCGATGTGAAGCCCGCCGCCCGCTCCGGAAACTCCACGCGGTCGAGCCGGTAGTGCGCCGCGAGGTTCAGGTGCGCGGACGGACCCCAGACCGGCCCCGCGGTGAGCGAGGCCTGCCATCCGTCGAAGAAGCGCCCCGCCTCGACCGTCCCGTCGGCGCGGAAGGCGTCCGCCTGCGGCGCCTGGTAGCGGAGGCGCACGCCCCCGAAGCGGTGGACACCTGCCGTGACGGAGGTGCCCTCGGGGAGGTCGAAGGGGGCTTCGAGGTTTTCGTAGCGAAGCGGAGCCGAGAGCTGGATCCGGTGCTGGCGCCACGTCATGAGAGCCACGTTCGGTTCGACTTCCACCGTCTCGACGGCCCCGTCGCGCGTGCGGCGGAGGACCCCGCCGTCGAGCTGAAGCCGGAGCGTGTAGAGCGGTGACCCGGGTTCGAATCGCCACCCATACGCGAGTCCGCCCTCCGCGCGAGCGAAGCCCGTTCGCTGGAGGAAGCCCATTCCCGGTCTGAAGCCTCCTCCCACGCGGACGAGGTCGAGGCGGTACGTCAGGCGGTCGAGTCCCCGCCTCTCCCAGAAGAGCCGCGCGACGCCCCGGTCGAGCGCCCCGACAGCGCCTGCCGTCGAAGGCAAGGCCCCGTCACCGCTGTCGAAGCTCTGGGCCCAGGTCAAGACGAGGTAGTCGTTGTCGGCGACGCGGAAGATCCCGTCCGTCCCGTAGGCCACGTTCCGATCTCCGCCAGCGCCGACCCGGCTCGTCAGCATCCCCCCCACGTAGGAGTTGGCGTTCCATACCCGGCGCCTGAGGCGCACGGCGCCGAGATTCTCCGAAGGGAGGAGCGCCGATGCCTCGGTCTGGAGGTTCAGGATTCCGATGTCCGATTCCCCGATGCGCCCGACGAGCCGACCGCCTCCGAGGATCGGGACCGGTTCCCCGCTGGCGAGCCCCACCGTCCGGGAGTGGAAGAGCCGGTCCTCCCCGCCGAGCGCGAACTCGAAGTTCGAGGCCCGCTCCTGGAAGAAGCGCCGCTTCTCGGGAAAGAAGAGGCTGAAGCGGGTCAGGTTCACCTGCTGATCGTCGGCCTCCACCTGCGCGAAGTCGGTATTCACCGTGAGGTCGAGCGTCAGATTCTGGGTGACGCCGAGGCGAAGGTCCGATCCGGCCTCCCGTACCCGTCCGTTCGTCCGCCGGGCACCCGCTCCGGACGTGTCGTGCGTGTAGCCGCCGCCCGCGAGCACGTACGGGGTCAGGTACGCCGGGGTCCCCTGCGGGCGGACGCCTTCGAGGACGATCTTCCGCATCCGGGACGGCTTCGCGTGTGCGGCGTTCCCCAGCTCGGGCCGGATCGCCGGGTGCGTGTGCCGCTCGTTCTTGCGCGCGATGTTCCGAACCATCGACACGCCCATCACGACCCGACCGTCGACGGACTGGAGGAGGACGCTCGAGAAGGGGATCCGGATCTCGGCGTACCAGCCCCCCTCGTCCCTCGAGACCTCGACGTCCCAGAAGGCGTTCCAGCTGTTGTCGGAGCTCTCGCCGTCGTTCGTGCGCTGGGAGTCGCTCCGGTTCCCGCCGGGCCCCGTCTTGAACTGGAGGGAGTTCTCCTCGTCGTTCAGCGTGTCCAGGTAGATGGAGCACCAGTCGCTCCGGAAGCCCGTTTCGTCGCGCTCGAGCGAGTACATCCGGATCCCCGCCGGATCCGAATCGAAGGCGAGGCACGCGAAGTAGAGGTACTCGTCATCGTATGCGATCCGGAACTCCGTTCGCTCCGTGGGCGGCACGCCGAAGGTCGGGTAGTGGGTGAACACCGGGACCGGTGCGATCGCGCGCCAGGCGGCCTCCTCGGCACGCCCGTCGAGCTGGATCGGCTCCTCGATCCGGACCACGCGATAGGGCGCCTCGCCCGGTCCCGCGGACGCGATCTCCTGGCCCCCGGCCGGGGCGATCAGGAGGAGGCCGGACGCGCTCCCTGCCAAGAGCGCCGCGCGGCGAGGCCGCCGCCCGCGGATGCGCCTGGCGGGCACAGCCCCCCCTCCCCTAGCGGTACGTCTTGGTGAAGCCGTTTCGGCTGTTCGCTACCGAGAAGGTGCCGTCGCCCCGGGCGGAGACCTTGAGCCAGTGGGCCGGGCCGCTGTGGGGGGGCGGAGGCGCGACGTCCGGGCCCCGGGCCGGTCCCTCCCACGGGCTGAGCGGCATCGAGTCCAGGGGCTCATCGATCCCATTTGCGATGAAGAGCCCGGGGACGGTGTACTCCTGCCCGCTCAGCTCCGAGAAGTGGAGTTGCCAGAGATCCTCGAGTCCGGGGGCCGAGTGTAGGATGCGCATCGCGTCGGGCTGGCCCCCCTTTCGGGTTCCGTTGTTCATGATCGCCACGCGGGGCGCGATCGCGTGCGCGAGCACCGGGGCGTTCGAGCTCGGCTGCCCGTGGTGGGAGACGACGAACACGTCCACCTCCCCGACCGGATTGTTTGGGCACATGAGCTCGAACTCCGTGTTCCACGTCAGATCGCCGAGGTGGAGGAGGCGAAAGGCGTCGTGCCTCACGAAGATCCCGACCGACTGCGCATTCTCGCCCGCGTCCTCGTCCTGGGGCACGAAGCTCGAGCAGTACGGATTTGCCTCCCCGCCCCCTGGCACGGGACGGTCGATCACCCGCTTGGCCGAGGCGAGCACGGTGATTTCGACGCCCGCGAGGCCGATCTCGTCGCCCGGCGCCACGATCGTACGCTCCGCGCGGCGGTAGAGCGCCGGGTAGGTCTCCTCGAGGAAACCGAGCGCCGCCTCGCTCGACTCCACCGTCGGTCCGTGGTCGACGAAATCCCGGATCTGGACACGGCTCGCGAGCGCCTCCATCGCGCCGTAGTGGTCGCCGTGCCAGTGCGTGGTGATGAGGTGGTCGATCCCGGTGACGCCCGCGTCGTCCATGGCGGATACGATCCGCCCGGCGTCCCGCACCGCATTCGCCCCGCCGTTTCCGGTATCGATGAGGAGGGATTCGCCCTCCGGCGACACGAAGAGCGTCGCTCCCCCGCCCTCGACGTCGATGAGGTAGACCTCGAGCGTCTCCTGGGCGCCGAGTCCCCCGGTGGAGCCCGGAGCGAGGAGGGCGGCGAGTCCGAGCGCGAGTGAAGCGATGGGGGTGAGTGTCCGTTGGGTCATCGTGTCCTCCTCCGCATTGTCATGGGTGGCTCCCCGGGTTTTCGCACCCCGGCTTGCCCGGCCCGGCCCGATGACGGGAAGGGTGCCGGGGGAGGCGGCCGGAGGCCGCTCCCCGAGGGGTCAGGCCTCGCAGCTGCTTCCCGTCCGTTCTCCCCGGACCCATGCGGCGAGCATCTGCCACTCCGGGTCGTCCGTGGAGTCCCAGCGCCGCGGTCCGTTGTGCGTGTAGTCCCCGCCCGCCTCGTAACGGAGCGGGTGCATGAGGAGGCGGCTCCGCGTCGGCTCACCCGGCTCGATCAGCCGCATCACGACCTCGAAGTTCCGCCGGGACTCCTCCTCGTCCCAGAATCCCCGGCCGTCCGGGACGGGGGGCGCGAACCCGGCCGAACCGTTGCCGTGGCATTCGGTACACGGGAGCGCCCCGGGGGTCGGAATCATGAAGACGGGCTGAACGCAGCTCCGGAAGAACTCGAAGTCCACGCTCGGCGGGGCAGCGGCGCTCCGCGCCACGCCCGCCGCATCCGCCCCGGCGACCCAGTCGGCGACCGCCCGCCACTCGGGGTCGTCCTTCGATTCCCAGAAGACCCCGCCCGTATGGTTTCCCCGCCCCCCGGCGGACTCCGTGAGGGGCGCGAGGAGGAGCCTGCTTCGGTCCGGATCCCCGGGCGTCACGAGCCGGGCGACCTCGAGGAAGTTCCGCCGCGACGCTTCGGGGCTCCAGTACGGCTCGCCGTCTGGCCCCTCGCCAAGGTCCTCGAGCTGGAGAGGCCCGTTCGTCTGCCACGTATGGCACATGACGCAGGACGGACCGCCCGGTGTTTCGACCGAGAAGCCGCCCCGCGCCCTTGTGAAGATCGGCTCGACGACGGCGAGATAGACCTCGAAGTCGAGGCCCGCGGCCCCGGGATCGGGGGGCGCCCCTTCGTCGCTGCCACACGACCCAAGCGCGAGGAGAGCGGCGACTCCGAGAGAGCGGAACCGCGTTTGGCCCGTCACCTGCGCCCGCTCCCGCTTCGGGCCTGTCCTGCCGGGATCAGCGCCGTATGGACCCGCTTCGGGGCGTGTCCCACCCGGATGCGCCTCACGACCTCGAGGGCTCCAGGTCGATGACCACGGTCTCGCCCGCGCCGGTCACCGCCACGAAGAGGTATCGGCCGTCCGGCGAGGGGGTCGCCCAGTCCGCCCCGCCACCCCCCATCCCCACATGCACGGAGCCCAGGTACTCGAAGTCCGGGAGGGAGTACCCGTAGACGGAGCTCGTAATGCGGCTCACGTCCCAGACGGCGGACTCGTCGAAGAGGACGGTGAGCCCGTGGCTCGGGCCGTCCTGCCTCCCGTCGGCGTTGATGGTGCCTAGGGGCGGGGAGGGGGGGCTGATGAAGTCGACGACCTCCCTCTCCTCCCAGTCGATCACGTAGAAGCCGTGTTGCTCGCTCGCCTGGGCAAGGATCCGCTTCGGCGATCCGTCCGGGTTCGACTCGATCGCGAGGGGACGGGTCCGGTGGCCCCTCACGGGGATCCCCCACGCGATCTCGTCGGTGCTCGTATCGATGACCTCGATCGACGGCTCTTCGGGACGCTCGGGGCCCGGGGCCAGGCTTGCGACCGCCCACCTCGAGTCCTTCGTCACATAGATGTTGTGGACCCCCCGCGCCATCCGGACGGTCTGTACGAGCTCGTGGGAGTCAATGTCGATGACGTCCGTGTAGGGATCGCTCCGGATCCCCACGTAGAGCTTCCGGAGCTCCCTGCTGATCGCGACGTTGTTCAGCTGGCCGGACAGCGGGATGTGGTCGACGACTTCGAGGGTCCCGGTGTCGACCACGTCGATCGTCCGGTGCATCTCGTTCGAGAAGTAGTAGTAGAGTCCCTCGGGATGTTCGGCCACGCCGTGCGCGTGGGGGACGCCTTCCACGACGTCCAGCACCTCGTGCGTGTAGGGGTCGATGATGTGCGCGTTCGTCCCGGCGGAGTTCGTCTGGATAATCCTCGCCACCTGGCTGTCCTGCGCGGCGAGCGGCCCCGAGGGAGCGAGTGCGGAGAGGGCCCAGGCGAAGAGGAGGCCGATCCTCGTTTTCGACATGCTGCCTCCGCGCGCGGGGTGTAATGAGGATCGCCGGCTACCGGGGGCGGGGGCGGGTAGCCGTGTTTTCCGAAATCTAGCGTCCGGCCCCCCCGCCCGCACACTCGGATGCCCACCGCGCCCGCATCGCCGGGCGGTCCACTTCGGAGCCCCGAAGGAAGACGCGGGAGATCCGGCGGGTGTTTCGGATGTCCTCGAGCGGGTTCGCATCGAGGACGACGAAGTCCGCGGACTTTCCCTCCGCGATCGAGCCGAGGTCGGATCGGCCGAGGAGTTCGGCTCCCGCGCTCGTCGCCGCGGTGACCGCCTCGTTCGGGCTCATCCCGAGCCAGTGCACGTAGGCCTCAAGCTCCATGTGGGTGCCCCACCCATGCAACCGGTTTCCCCCCGCGTCGTGGCTCCCGAGGGCGAAGCGGACGCCGACGTGCCGGAACGCCCTCGCATTCTCGCCCCCGGTCCCGCCCCCGAGGGGGGCAGGTGGGCGGCGGGCCAGCTCGGCGCCCCAGCTCTCGAGGAAGGCCGGGCAGTCGACCGCCTGGAGGAGCGGATCGTCGAGCCAGTCGGGCGGCTCGCCCCCCCGGCGTTCGCCGGCGCCTCCCCGAAGCGCCGGGGTGAAGACCGGGACGTACCAGAGTCCGGGCCGCTCCTCGAGGAGGGCGAGGAGCTCCCCGTCGGCGGTCGCGTCCTCGATCGGGTGCGTCCACGCGTCCACGCCCCCCCGGATGAGCTCCTTGAGCTCCGGGACCGTCTTCACGTGGGCGATCGTCCGAACCCCGAGCCTGTGCGCCTCGGCGATCGCTGCTCCCGAGATCTCCGCGTTCAGGACGAACGGCCCCTCGGCCCCGGGAACCCTGAGTCCGCGCCGATCCTCGACCCAGAGCTTCACGAAGGGGACGCCGTGCACGGCCAGCTCCCGAACGGCCACTTCGGCGAGCCACGGGGTGAAGATCGCGTACGGGGTATCGTTCCTCGCGGGGACCACCGGACCGGTTCCAGGCCAGGCCAAGCCCCGGCCGACCGTCTCGAAACGGGCACCGGTGAAGGAGGGCCGTTCCGACTCCGCGCGCATCTCCCACACCCAGGCGTCGGGCGGATCGGACCCGAGGCTCACCGTGATCGCGTGCCCGGTGTAGGCGTACCGCTCGAGGTGGTCGATCAGGTTCGCCGGCGTGTAGTTCGCCTTGAGCTGTGTCTTCTGGGAGACCT
Source organism: Longimicrobiales bacterium (assembly GCA_965206975.1). Taxonomy (GTDB): domain Bacteria; phylum Gemmatimonadota; class Gemmatimonadetes; order Longimicrobiales; family Gaopeijiaceae; genus JAAXGI01. Next base: position 2,538,814 of record OZ242253.1, read on the forward strand.
TCTCATAGCCCGGGTGGCTGTGGAGATCGACGAAGGCCGGGATCACGGTCCGGCCCCGGAGGTCCACCCGGACGGCATCGTCCGGCACCTCGATCTCGCCGGCGCGCCCGACGCGAAGAAAGCGGGTGCCGGAGACGAGGAAGGCGGAGGACTCGATAGGCGGGCTTCCGTCCCCGACGACGAGGCGAGCTCCCTCGAAGAGGATCGGGGGCTCCTGGGCAGCGAGCTCCCACGGGGCCGGGAGAAGCGCTGCGGAGGAGAGTAGCACGCATATCGCTCGGGGGAGTCGGGGGAGGAGGATCGCCGACCAGGACCCCGCGGACGCACGGTACGACCGCTTCATGCGGACCTCCCGGATGGATCGCCGGACTCGCTGGGATCCGCCCAAGGTAGGGTGCCGCGCCGTGGCCAGCCAGCGCCGTCCTACGGGAGGGCGAATACCCACATAACGCCCGTTCCCTGGGGGATATCGGTGCCGGTCAGAGGGGAGTACGAGGTCGTCTGCGCGATCCGCCCTCCGGCCCCGACGGCCACGTACTGCCTCCCGTCCACCTCGAAGGTGACCGGCGCGCCCGAGATGTCTCCGTTCAGGCGGGCCTCCCAGAGAGGTTCGCCGGACTCCGCATCGAGGGCGAAGAACTCGCGGTTCGCCGTGCCCCCGAAGACGATGCCTCCCCCCGTCGCGAGCGCAGCGGCCGTCATCGCCGTGTCGTCGTCCGGACGAAACGCCCACGCCCGCTCTCCCGTCGAGGGATCGAAGGCTACGAACTCGCCGACGTAGTCGAGCCCAGGAACGCGCTTCGGGGACGCGCGCATCCCCACGTACCGCTCCCCCGGAGCGAACTCCTCGTACCCGAAGACGACGTCCATACAGCTGTTGTTGATCCCCACGTAGTATAGGCCGGTGATCGGGCTGTAGCTCGGGGAGTTCATGTTCCGGGCCCCGTGATAGTGCGGGCAGACCTCGAAGACCCTGCCCGAGTCGACGTCCTCCGGCTCGGGGATCTGCGCCGGGTTGAAGATCGCCCGCCCCTCGTCGGTCCATCCCGTGATGAGGTTGTCGTACGCGGTCCGGAAGGCCCGTATGAACTCGCCCGTCACGCGATCGAGGACCACGCCCCACCCGGTCTTGTTCGTGTGGACGAGCACCCTCCGCGGCACGCCGTTCTCGACGAGGTCGAGGAGCATGCTCTCGTACGGGGTGTCCATGTCCCAGTTGTCCTCCGGGATCACCTGGAAGTGCCAGCGCATCTCTCCTGTCTCGATGTCGAGGGCGAGGATCGAGTTCGTGAAGAGGGCGTCGCCGCTGCCCCGCAGCGTGGAGGCCCAGGGGACGGGCTGGCCCGTTCCCACGTAGATGAGACCGAGCTCGGGATCGTAGCTGATCGTGTGCCAGGTCGCGCCACCGAGGGGCGGGAGTGCGCTGTCCGCCCAGCTCTCGGATCCGGGCTCTCCGCGTGCGGGCACGGTGAAGACGCGCCAGAGAAGCTCTCCCGTCTCCACCTCGTGCGCCGAGACGGCGCCCCTCGCGGTCCGGTCCCCCCCGGTGAACCCCAGGATGATCTTCCCGTCGGCGATGAGGGGGGGATGGCTGTGCCCCTGGCCCGTGCGGTAGTTCCCCGTCTCTCTCTCCCAGAGCTGCGTGCCCGTCCGGGCATCGAGCGCCACCAGATAGGAGTCGGCCGTGCCCCAGTAGACGACATCCTGGTAGATGGCGACGCCCCGGTGGCGCGGGTACGCTTGGGAGCGCTCGATGTCCTCCGGGAAGCTCCTCTCGTGGATCCAGGCCACGTCGCCCGTTGCCACCTCCAGCGCGACCACACGGCCACTCCCCTCGGTGACGTACATGAGGCCATTCGCCACGACCGGCCCGGGGACCCAACGGCTGTTGTCCCGCATCGAGTACGCCCAGACGAGACGGAGATCGCCCACATTGCCCCGGTTGATCTGGTCGAGCGGGCTGAAACCCGTCACGTCGTACGTCCGCCGGTAGCTCAGCCAGTCGCCGTCCCCGGGTTCGAGGAGTCGCTCCCGGGTTACCGGCTCCCACGCCCCCGCCTCCACCTGCGCGAGCCCGGGCGCCGCCGGGAAGAGGGCGGCGAGTGACGCCGCCAGAAAGGGGAGAGTGAGGCGCTTGCAGCGAACACGGATCATTGCGAACCCCCTGTCGAGTCCTCGTGCCGAGTGGATCATCATACCGGCAAGGGCCGCTCTCCGCGACGCTCGGGCCGGCCGGGGGCGGTGCGGGCCGGGGCGTGCCCCGCCTCCACCCGCCGGATTCGCACGGCAGGCCGTGCCTCTCCGCTCGCTCTGGCGCGGGTGCGGTGTCGGAGCCGCCTCTGAACGGGTGCGGTCCAGGGAGGATGGTATTGTCATAGTGTCGGTGTGATGAGTCGTCGTCGGTGCACGGGAATCACAGGGATCTGGAGATGATCATGCGAAAGGAGAACTCCGCTCGAAGGTGGGTCCTCGGTGCAGGTCTGGTGGCACTCGTCCTCGGCGGCCTTGCGGCATCGCAGGAGGGAGTGAGCGGCGAGGTGACCTTCACAAGGGACATTGCCCCGCTTTTCCAGCAGGACTGCGAGGCCTGCCACCAGCCGGGTCAGATCGGTCCGATGTTGCTCATGACCTACGACCAGGCGTGGCCCTGGGCACCGATGATTCGCGAGAAGGTGCTCGCGCAGGAGATGCCCCCGTATCACTACGACACGAACATCGGGATCCAGGCGCTAAAGGAGGACAAGCGCCTCTCCCCCTCTCTCTGGACCCCAACTCTTGTCGCCAATCTACTGTCCAGATAAATCGGGGGTTTAGCGCTTCTTGCTGCACGCCAAGACGCCGAGCATCTTGTCGTCATCAGCACTCTGGGCGCAGTTCCGTTGATTACCCTAGGTAACGGGACGTATGGCCAGCTCTTCTGACAAACTCTCCGGAGAAAACCGATGAGGGACGGAATCCGACTCGCGACACTTACGCTATGGGTGGCGTTGAGCCTGGGGCTGGGGCCGTCGCTTCAGGCACAGCAGGAGCCTGCCCGTGACGAGGAGTCCGTGCAGATCCTCGTGAGCCGCCTGGAACTCGAACGTTACAGGTCCACGATCGAGGGTTTGAGCCAGTTCGGGGACCGTCGGCAGGGAACGCGGCGCAACCACGACGCCGTCGATTGGATCGAGGCCCAGCTACAGGCTTACGGTTGCACCAACACAGAGCGGCTTACGTACATGTACCCGCCTGAGCCACGGCCTCAACCGACTGGGCCGCCGAGCGCCCCCTCGCAGCAGGCACCCCGGGGACCCTCGACTAGCTCGACGACCCCTGCCGCCGGATTCGACGGCTTCAAGGGGTCGGGTCCGGGTGGAAGCACGATCTTCGGAACAGGGCGCCGCCCCAGCGTGAACCGCGATCTGATGGCGCAGCCCGACGAGCGGATCCGAGCGCTGAACGAGGAGGAGCCCGTTGACGGGGGCAGAGAGGAAGTCTATTGCACGAAGATCGGGACGACCCGACCCGACGAGATGTACATCGTTGGCGCCCACATGGACGGACACGGCGTAAACCAGGCCAGCAACGACAACGCTTCGGGCACGGCCTTGGTAATGGAATTGGCTCGCATCCTCAGCGCGCCGGATGTTCAGACCGAGCGCTCGATTCGATTCGCTCTCTGGAACAATGAGGAGACGGGGCTCGGCGGGTCACGAGCGTACGTCGGGCAGAGGGAGGCACTGCAAGGCATCGAGGATCCCGCAGGGTCAGGCATCTACCCCGAGCCGACGTGGCTCGGCATGGTGCAGCACGACATGATGCTATTCGACCATGGGGCGCCGGGTCCCGATGGTAGGGTGAGTCGCGACCAGCGGCGGGAGGCGGATGTGAACATCGAATTCCAGTCCAACTCTGCAATGGCGAGCGAGTCGATGGATCTGGCTTTCTTCTTCAAGGCCGCGAACGAGGCATACGCCACGGACTATCCAGCTGCGGTGGGCCCGCACATGACAAACACAGACTCGACCCCGTTCATGAATCTCGTGCCGTCGATCAGCCTCCGTGAGGGCGAGCGCGGCGCCCAGATCGGTGGCGGCTGGGATCCGCATGGGCATACGCCCACCGATGTCTTCACAACGTACTCGACTGACGACTTCAGGCTCGGCTTGAATGCTGCCCAGACCACGATGGCGGCGATCTCGCAACTCGCAGGAGCGACGGTGGAGCGTTAGCGGAGGCAGACCTACGGCATGAGCGGAAGGTGACCACGCTGAACGATGAAACGCTTTCTGGTGATCGTGACCGCTGTCATGGCCACGACACTCGCTGGATACCTTTATCGCCTCGACCGGGGCGCCTCCCGGAGTCGAGAACGTGTGGTGCGCAGACCTTACGTCTGTCTCGACGGGACCATCACCCACGCTGAACTCGTTGGGACCCGCGGATCATTTGATGGTCATGCCGGAGATGATCCACGACGTGAGGATCACCCGGATTGGTGAGCCCAAGTCGATGCCTAAGAGCGTCCGGCCGTTTTTCGGTAACTCCTCGGGTCGGTGGGAAGGCGACGTGCTCGTGGTCGAGACCACGAACATCAGCCCACGACAGCTTGTCCAGGGAGTCCCCCTTTCGGAGGACGCGAGGGTGATCGAACGTTTCACTCGGGTCGATGAAGGGACGATCCTCTACGAGTTCACTGTCGACGATCCGAGAAGGTTTACGGAACCTTGGGGCGGGGAGATCCCGATCAACAAGTTGCACGCTCAGCTCGACGAGTACGCCTGCCACGAGGGCAATGACAGTCTGTCCGGCGTTCTGACCGGCGCGCATTATCAGGAGAGAATGGAAGCGGATAACGAGGACCGCTGACCGCACAGAGATGGTCGTGAATCGTCAGCTCGAAGAGTCTTCTTCGTACGAACCATAGATTGGAAAGGCGACAAGGGGCCTCGCCCGTATTCGGGCGCCCATCGCCCGGATTCTTCTCCCTTTGGCCCAGTTGACACATCAATCGGCACGCTGGAATCGCCTTTTGAGACGGCTCACGTCCGTCCTCGTCTATCTGGGAGATGGCTGACTGAGACGTTCACTGTCGCCGCCGTGGCGGCGACAGTACCCTGAGAAGTAGGCAGTCGATTGACTGGATCACAGATCATGGCCAATCGGGGAACTTAAGACCCGAGGAATGCCCGCCAATCGACCGTCCTCCCACTCCCTCAGTAGGCAAGCATGGAGATGGGCGGCTGGATCGAGTAGCTGACCTGAAGAGGGGTACCACATGACTCTCCGGCATCGATTCGGCGTGGTGGCCATCTCCCTATGGGCGAGCACGGCAGTCGGAGTGTGGGCGCAGGAGGGGGCGCTCGTAACGGGTCGGGTGCTGGAGCAGGAGGGAGAGGAACCTGTCCAGGGTGCGTTCGTCCGGCTGGAGGGCACCGGTTTCGGGAGTCTATCGGACTCCGCCGGCGTCTTCCAACTCTCGGCAGTCCCGGCTGGCTCCTACGTTGTGTCCGTCCAGCATCTGACGTTCGGCACCCGAACCGAGCCTCTCGAGATCCTGCGTTCTTCTGGAAGGGTGGAGCTGACCGTCCGGCTGTCGGCGAGCGCGGTGGAACTCGAGCCAGTCATCGTTGAGGTCTTGTCTCGCGCTGAGCGAGAGCTGCTGGCAGAGGGAACCACGAGGCGCTACTTGGGCCGAAGCCTGATGCGGGAGTATTCGCTTCACGGCTGGAGCCTAGCCGACATCTTGGGTGCGCGAGTGCCCGGCATCACCCTCGACCGAGGGTCGCGACTGAGCGGCGTTCGCACCTGTGTCATGTTCCGGCGCCCCGCATCGCTCGTGGGCTCAGGATGCCGCCCCCCCCTTGTGATCTTGGATGGGATCCGGCTCGGCGAGTCTAATCTCTTTCTCCAGGACATTCAGCTCCGAGACATCGAATCCGTCACCGTGCTGCCATCGGCCCTGGCCGGGGCTCGGTACGGCGCAGGCTCCGGCTGGGGCGTGATCCGAGTGGAGAGCCGCCGCCCGGGCAACCTGCGTGACGGCGAAGCGTCGGCGGCTCCTCTTTTGGCCAAAACCTACGATTGGGACCTGGAGCCGGGGGAGCATCCTTGGCTGCGAGTACTGGGAGGGGCCACTGCGGGCACCTTCGCGGGGCTGGCCATCGCTCTCGGTGCGTCAGGAGATTGCTCCCCGCTGGACGAGACACGAAGGCAAGGTTGCCGCGGACGCGGTGGCCTTGCGGCGGGGCTGGCGACCTTCACCCTGCCGGTCGTTGGGGGGGGCCTGGGGGCGAATCTCCTCGGGAGGACCGAGTGGAGCCGGGGCAACACACTCCTAACTACGTTCGTTACGCTCACGCCCATGTTCATGGGGTACTTCTTCGCAAAGCCACTGGGCCCTTCGTCCTCGTTTGAGGGACAGCAGACGTTTGGGCGGGTGATGGTGGTTGCGGGTGTGCCAATCGTAGCGACCCTGGCAGATCGGTTCTTCCGAAAGATCCGGGGCGCGCAGAGATATTCACGATGACCCTCCGGAAGTTGGGTCAAAAAGTGTGCAAAAAGAGCGAGGCAGCTCCGCGACGAAGTGAAGTCAGGTGGTAACCAACCCACGGATATCAGAGTGATCCACCGTCGCTTCCAGCCTCCATACCCCGAATCTGGTACAGCCAAGGAGGACACGCAGCACAGACGACCGCGAACTTACTAATTGTACTTCTTGACTGGTCAATCCATATCAGGATCTTGACTGCTCGAATCCCAACGCGTGACGGATAGCGCTTCTTGTCCCAGGGGCTGCGGTCACCTATGATGACTTAGACTACGCCTGTGTGCGCGGTTTGCCTGACAGAAGCCGTCCATGGGGTGTTCACCCGAGAGCCACGCGTCTCGCGGGGAGCAGACGTTTCGGTGAAGCTGCCCCAGTGCATCAGAGCGTGGAATTCGTCTGCACGAATAGCTTTCGCATGCGTGGGCGGGCCGTACGGTTGGAGGCGTAATTTTAGTCTCGTATCGACGATGATGCCGGAAGATAGCCCGGGAAGCCTCACTGGGGATCCTTCCCGACCGGGGCGCTTACGAATCGAAGAAGCGCCGGATAGCTAGGCTCAGCACGCGGCGCCGTAGACTCCAAGGAGGATTGGCCAATGATCGAATCAGTCACGCTGTTTCCCCTTGATCGGAAGGCGGTTCGCCGCCTGGGGAGGGCTCTCGGCCTGTTTCTCGTCGCTGCGGCTCTAACTGGGGCTCCAGACGCGGTAGCCGCGCAAGGCGGACCCGGAACGGAAGACGGTGAGTGGCGCTATCTGGGTGGGGACGCGTGGCACACACGCTACTCGCCCTTGGGCCAGATCAATGCAGACAACTTCGAGGATCTGGAGACGGCGTGGCTCTGGCGAGCTGACAATTACGGACCTTTCTCTCTCGGCGTGTCCCGGTCGACACCGTCCTACGTGGATGGGATGCTCTACACCGTGGCCGGTGAACGCCGTCAAGTGGCTGCGGTCGATCCGGCGACGGGGGAAACCCTCTGGACCTTCCGGGAGCCTCACACGACGCGATTCGAACGCTCTCCGAGGGTTGGTTACGGAAAGGGGGTGGCGTACGGAGAGGTGGATGGGAGGGGCGTCATCTACATCCAGACCCCTGCGTTCTTCCTCTGGGCTCTGGACGCGAAGACGGGGCAGCCGCTGGAGAACTGGGGGGAGCGCATACCGATCGAGGGCTTTTCTCAGACAGGGGGAGTGGATCTGGTGAGGGACCTGATCGCGGACTGGGATCCGTGGCTGGAATGGGGAGAGGAGTACGATCCGGACTTCGGGATTCCGCGGGAGCTAGGGTCCATCACGGCCTCTTCGCCGCCGATCGTGGTGAATGACGTCGTTGTCGTGGGCAACTCGGCGGAGCAGGGATACCGGCAGACCCGGGTAGAGATGGTCCCGGGAGACATTCTGGCCTACGACGCACGCACGGGCGATTTCAGGTGGAAGTTCCACGTGATCCCGAGGCCGGGCGAGTTTGGTCATGAGACCTGGGAGAACGACGCGTGGGAGTATACGGGGGACATATCCTCGTGGGCCCCGATGTCCGCGGATCCGGAGCTCGGTATAGTCTACATCCCAACGAATCCGCCGACGATCGACTTCTATGGTGGATTCCGCCCGGGCGCGGGCCTGTTCGGGACGAGCGTGATCGCGCTGGACGTCCAAACGGGCGAGCGGGTATGGCACTTCCAGACAGTACACCATGACATCTGGAACTTCGACAACCCAACGGCGCCGATCGCAATGAACGTGGTCGTGGACGGGCAGCCGATGCCGATCGTGGTGCAGACGACGAAGCAGGGGTTTGCTTACACGTTTAACCGGCAAACCGGGGAGCCCGTGTGGCCGATCGAGGAGCGCCCGGTTCCTCAGTCGGACGTGCCGGGCGAGCAGCTGTCGCCGACGCAGCCGTTCCCCACGAGGCCTCCGGCGTATGAGATGCAGGGTCTCACAGTCGACGATCTGATCGACTACACACCCGAGCTTCGGGCTGAGGCGCTCGAGATCATCCAGAACTATAAGATCGGGCCACTCTTCAATGCGCCGATCCAGATCGGTCATCCCTCCGGGCTGCGTTCGTTTGTGAGCTGTCCGAGCGGGTCGGTGAACATTCCGCATCCGACGTCGGCCGATCCCGAGAACGGGATCCTATTCGTGTCAACGAGCAGGGGGTGCAGATCCGAGCGGATCGTGCCCGGGATGGAGATCGACGATCCTGACGACATTATGACCACCGGCAGTACGTTCGCGGACTTCGCAGTCATCGACCGCGGAGACTTCCGAGGACCGCAGGGTCTGCCAATCTTCAAGCCTCCGTACAGCCGTGTCGTCGCCATCGACATGAACACGGGCGAGTTCCTGTGGGAGGTGCCAGACGGGGATACGCCAGACCGCATTCGAAACCATCCGGCTCTCCAGGACGTGGAGGTTCCCGAGACCGGGACGACCGGTGGGGGGATCACGATGGTCACCCGGACGCTGCTCTTCAACGCGACTCAGCTGTCGGATGGATCGCCGGTACTCCGCGCGCTGGACAAGATGACCGGCGAGCGTCTGGGACAGATCGATCTTCCGGCAACGGGACAGTACGGGATGATGACGTACATGCACGAGGGTCAGCAGTACTTGGTCGTGCAGGTTGCCAGGCCGCCGGAATTGCCGGGATCCCTGGTGGCGTTTCGACTACCCTGACGCACCCACCGAGGGGAGTCGGCAATGACGAAGTGGACACTCGAGGGGTCCTAAGGGGCTCCACTGTCAAGGAGAAGAGGGTCATGCAGAACCTGCTCAAGGGGGTGTTGGGTCTCGTGGCGTCCGGTCTGGTGCTTTGTGGCCAGCTCCAGGCGCAGGCGGCCTACATCCCGTATCACGAGGTCGAAGGATGGGACAACCTCCCGGGCGGAGAGCAATTCGGACCCCTCACCGGCGGGTTTCCCGATCCGGACGGAAGGCACATGTGGCTCTTGGGGCGCTGTGGAACGAACAACTGCGCAGACAGCGACCGGGATCCGATCCTGAAGATGGACCTTGAGGGAAACTTGGTCGAGAGCTTCGGCGCTGGCCTCTTTGCGTTTACCCATGGCTTCTACATGGACCACCAAGGGTACTTCTGGGTCTCGGAGGGTGCCCCTGACGGTGACGCACGCGCGGAGCCTGGATATTCACGAGGATTGGGACATCAGGTTCACAAGGTGAACCAGCAGGGAGAGATCGTGATGAGCCTCGGCGAGGCCGGGGTCTTCGGCTGCGACGAAACCCATTTTAACGGCCCCGCGGATGTGCTGGTCGATCTCGATGGGAATATCTGGGTCGCGGATGGGCATCGCGGCGGCAACAATCGCCTCGTGAAGTTCTCGCCCGATGGGAGGTTCTTGCTGCAGAGCGGCGGATGCGTCGGGGACGAGAGTAAGGAGCCGGGAATGTTCGACGATCCGCATGGACTCGCGATGGATTCCCAAGGGCGGATCTTCGTTGCCGATCGGGGCAACAGCCGCATCCAGATCTTCGATCCGGACGGCGAACTTGTGGCCATCTGGACGCAGTTTGGGAAACCGAGCGGTATCGTCATCGACCGGAATGACGTCCTCTACACGGTCGATGGACTTTCTGGTATCGAACGGCCAGGTTGGAGAGACAACCCTGGATGGGAACAGGGGATCCGGATCGGCGATGCCCGAACCGGGTGGGTGACGGCTTTCGTTCCAAACCGTGCGTCAGCTAATGGAGCCGGGATCGAGTTCTCCGGAGTGGATTTCGACGGCAACATCTACGCGAACGATCTCGCTCGCGGGCACGTGTCGAAATACGTCAAGTTCAAGCCGCTAGCGACTAGGTAGTCGAAACCTCCCGGGCCGCGGCGGAACGCGCCCACCCGTGGGGGGGGCCCCGGGAGTCTGGTTTTGGTCGGCAGCACCCTTTCAGGGCGTGGGCAGAGGCCGAATTAGATGCGTGTGTTCGGCGCCGGGTCGGGGACGCATCTTTTGCGCCCGACCGGTGTACGTTTCGGCCCAATAGAGGTTTCCGTCGTTATCAGCGTGGAACCCGTGGATTCCCCAGTTGAATCCAGGCTCCAGGCCGTAGGTGCCGAACCCGTAGACCAGCTGCCCGTCCAGATTGTATTTCAGCATCTTGTTGGTCTGCCCGTCCGCGACCCACAGGTGTCCATCGGCCGACACCTGGATGGCGAAGGGCGAGTTGATGTCGGGCCAGACGTCCAGAAAGTTTCCATTTTCGTCGAACACCTGAATGCGACTGTTCGAGCGATCCGCCACGTAGACCCGCCCGCTGGCGTCCGTGGCGATCGCGTGGGGCAGATTGAACTGGCCGGGACCGGTTCCGGGTTCCCCCCAGGCCATGAGGAAGTTGCCCTCCCCGTCGAACTTCACCACGCGGGTATTCGTGTACCCGTCGCTGACGAAGGTCGAGCCGTCGGGGAAAAAAGCGATGCCGGTCGGCCGGTTGAAGTGTGCGCCGTCGTCCCCGGGAACCAGTCGTTCGCCGAGGGTCAGGACCAGCTCTTCACCATCATTGGTGAACTTGAAGACCTGGTGGAGTAGGTCGTCCACCACCCAGACGTGCCTCTCGGGATCGTACGGGTTGATGGCGACTTGGTGCGGTCCACGACCGCCCGGGAATAGGTGGTCCCACTGATCCCAGGCCTCGATGATCCTGCCGCTGCTATCGACAACGTAGATGCAGTGCTCGAATCGATTGCCGCCGATCGCGCGATTCCCGGGGGTTGCGGCGATGGCATCCCATCCGGGCTCGATGCCTTCCGGCCTGGGAAGCTCGCCCCGCTGAACGACGAAGACCCTGTCGGGGGACTCCGCGTAGATCCCCGTCGTCGCACCCCACAGCTCCGGCCCGTCCTCGCTCAGCTGCAGGAGCGGGGGGGGGGAGCGATCCCATCGCCATCGGCCGGTAGTGCAGCTCGTAGGCACCCACGCCGATCCGCCCCGGCACGGAGTGCACGACGCCGCGATTTCGAAGCGTCCAGACCACCCTCCCCCCCTTCAGCGAAGTCGCCGGGCACCGTAACGGTGAAGACCCCAACATGCCTCCGGGTGAGGAAGATGCTCGGCTGCGGGCCGTCGAACTCCGCCGGTTCGATGAAGTTGTCCCGTCCGACGGGGAGGAAAAGAACCGGCCCCGGTTTCTTGGACAATAGGGCGGCGTAATCATGCCGCCTTACGGGTGAGCTGCTTGCGGGCCTGGACCGGGGTCCGGTAGCCGTGCCGCTCTAAGAGCCACCCGTGGTTGTAGCATTCGATGAACTGGCCGATCTCGTGTCTGGCCTCCTCAAGGCTCTCGAAGTCATGGAGGTACAGGCACTCCTCTTTGAGCGTGCGGATGAAGCGCTCGGCGACACCGTTGCACTCCGGCTCCCCCACATAGGCCGCGGTCGAACGGATCCCGAGCCATCGGAGCTCGCCCTGGAACTGGTGGGCCGTGTATTGCGGGCCCCAGTGTCATGGCGTAGCCCGAGTCCGAGCGCGATCCTGGGCGCGTAGCCGATGGAGTGGACGCCCCCTCCCGACGGCATCGCAATGTGCCAAGATGGCGCTGAGCACTTCTGACCATCTGAGGGAGGAGGCATCCAATGGAAGAGGTTAGCATCATCGGGATCGATCTGGCAAAGCAGAGCTTTCATCTACACGGGGCGAGAGCGGACGGGTCGGTGGCGTACCGGAAGAGGCTGAGCCGGGGGAAGGTGCTGAGTTTTCTCGCCTCGCAGCCCCGTTGTGTGGTGGCGATGGAGGCCTGTGGCAGTGCGCACTACTGGGGCCGGGAGATCATGACGCTCGGCCACGAGGTGAGGCTGGTTCCGCCGATCTACGTGAAGCCGTTCGTCAAGAGGCACAAGAATGACGCGGCCGACGCGGAGGCGATCTCGGAAGCGGCGCAGCGTCCGACCATGCACTTCGTGGCGGTCAAGACAGAAGAGCAGCAGGCGCGGGGGATGCTCTTTCGCACGCGAGACCTTCTGGTGCGTCAGCGGACCCAGTCGATCAATGCGCTTCGGGGTCACCTGGCGGAGTTCGGCGTCGTGGCTCCGCAGGGCACCGCCCAGCTCAGGCGGCTGACCGGGGTGCTTGAGGATCCGGACTCCCCCCTGCCGGAGCCGGTCCTCGAGCTGGGCAGGCTACTGCTCGAGCGGATCGATGAGCTCGATGAGAAGATCGACGGACTGGACAGGAAGCTCCGGGCGTGCGCACGGCAGGACGAAGAGACGGCGCGGCTGATGACGATCCCGGGAATCGGACCGATCACCGCGCTGGCCCTCGAGGCCTTCGCGCCACCGATGGAGAGCTTCCGGCGCGGGCGCGACTTCTCGGCTTGGCTCGGCCTGGTGCCGCGGCAACACACGACCGGAGGCAAGCCAAGGCTGGGCAGGATATCGAAGATGGGCCAGCGCGATCTCAGGCGACTCTTGATCACGGGCGCCATGTCGGTCGTCAATTCCGCGGTCCGACACGGCAAGACGACCGATCCCTGGCTGGCCAGGATGTTGGCGCGCAAGCCGAGGATGCTGGTCGCGGTGGCGCTGGCCAACAGGACGGCGCGCATCGTTTGGGCGCTGACGACGCAGAAGGAGATCTACCGGGCTCACGCCGCCGCCTGACAGCGGACGGCAAACGGGTGGAGAAGCTTGTCGGGAGATGTGGGCAGGACGACGAACGGGTAGGGGCAAACGGTCAATGAGACGGGATCGGGAAAACCAGGGTATGTGTGAAGGCTTTCAAGCCTGCGAGGCCGATTTGGACCCGGTCCGCGTATCTCCATATGGGCCAGCAGCCTCGGACACCACAGGCTGCACCAACAGGCCGGATAGACGACAGCACCTGACCACATGCATCCAGCCGTTCGAAGAAATGCTTGCGTTATCGGGGGCGTCCATAGACGGCCATGTGGGTCCGCACGCCCTGGCGGACTGGCTCGAGGGCTGCCCAGCGGTCTCCCTTCCTGGCCACATGCCATCCCACGACGTCGCCGACGCAGTGATCGAGGGCCACGAAGAACCAGCACCAGCCGTCCGCCTTCGTGTAGAACCGTGTCGCATCGGTGCCCCACAGCTCGTTGGGCGCATCCGTCGTGATCCGGCCGCTGTGGCTCCGGTCTCCTCGTGGATGCCCGCGGCGCACCGGCGCCAGCAGCCCGTGCTCCCGCATCAGCCTCAGCACGCGGTTCTTGCCCACACGGATCCCTCTCGGCCTCAGACGAGCTCTCACCTTCCTGTGCCCCTCGCCCAGGAAGTCGCTCTCCCGAAGAACCCCTCGGATCTCACTCACCAACTCCTCGTCCGTGATCTCCGTCTTCGGACCCCGCTTGCGTGGCTCCCCAACCTCAGAGCCCAGCCCTCGAGCCCGCATCGCGTAGACCGTCGAACGTGCCACCCGCCACACCTCGCAGACCATCGTCAGCGGGTAGCGTCGTCCCGTCCCCGGACTCACTCGCTCCCGCGCCTCAAGAGCTTCCTCAGCTCCTCCCCGTGCCCCCTTTTTTCCAAGAGCTCTGTCGCCAGCTCCATTCGCATCGTCAGCTCACCCAACTTCGCCCGCGTACGCATCAGCTCCCGCTCCGCCGGATCACCCCTCCGGCTCTTCAGCCCCTGCTGGCCTCGCTCCAGGAACACTCGGCGCCACTCTTCCAGATCCACCGGCGAAACCTGAAGCTCCCGGCTCACTTCCCCCAAGTCTTCTCCCCGAAGCAGCCGCAGCACCACCTCCACCTTCCGCCGCGTACTCCATCGCTCCGGTACCTCCTCTCTTCCTGTGCGACCTCCGGTCGCTTCGGACTCCCCAGCCTTTGAAAGCATGCACAACCTCCCGTTTCTCTGGACCCCTCCTCCTTGCCAATCTACTGTCCACAAAAATCGGGTGCGCTAAAAGAACCTCGTCCTCGGAACGGTTGAAGTAGCCGAAGGAGAGGGTGTAGATCCTGTCCGGATTCTCGTACCACCCCTCGAAGAAGGGGGTCACCGGACGTCCCATCGGAGCCTCCGGAGCACCGGGGAACCTGCGTTGGGCCTTGAGCCCCGATACACCCAAGAAAAATGAGACGGCCAGCACCCCTCCGAGCGCCAGCCGCCTCCCCTTCTCAAACACCATTCGCCTCAACAACCCCAGTGTTCATCCCCTGGGGAAGCTCTGAGCAAGGCCGTTCTGGGGGTGGTGCGGGAAGTAAGGGAGCCGGCTTCAGTGGTTTTGGGGGCGATGACGGGCTGAAAACGCGCTAAACCGGCATGTGCTGGCCGATGGTCCCCTCGTTGCGCCCCGCGTGAGCGGATGTTCCCGCGTCGCTCACGCCGTCGAATAGCGGCCCGCCACGAGCAGGTTCGCGAAGCCCAGGAGCAATGCGATCCGTTCTGTGTTCTTGGCCAGCCCACGGTAGTGAACCTTCCGGTAACCGAAGTGCCGCTTCACATACAGGAACGGGTGCTCCACCTTTGCCCGCACCGAGGCCTTGTCCCGCTCACGTAGCCACCGCGCCCGTCCTGCTCCAGGAGCCGCCGCCGAGTTGGTGGACACTTTCAAGCGTTGGATTTCAACGAGGAGGTGTCAGGATGTCGAGGAGCGGACGGAGGTACGCGCCTGAGTTCAAGGCGCGGATGGTGGAGTTGGCGCGGGCGGGCCGAAGTCCGGACCGTCTGGCGGCAGCGCACGCCATCGCGTCGAGAGCGAGAGAACGCGGTCCTGGCCGAGGAGATCCTGGAGATCCACGCATTCAACGACGGGACGTACGGGGCCCCGCGGATCCACGCAGAGCTGCGGGCGCGGGAACGAGACGCGAGCTTGAACCGGGTGTCCCGGCTGATGCGGGCGGCAGAGGTCGAGGGGGTGAGCCGGCGCCGGAAGGGTAGGACGACGCGGCGGGCCTCCGGAGCGCAGCCCGTGGCGGATCTAGTCGAGCGGGATTTCTCGGCCACGGGCCCCAACGAACTCTGGGTGGCCGACATCACGTACGTTCCCACTCAGGCGGGCTTCCTCTACCTCGCGGTGGTGGTGGACGCCTGGAGCCGCCGGGTGGTGGGCTGGTCGATGGCGACGCACTTGAGAACCTCGCTGGTGATGAATGCGTTCGAGATGGCGTTGATGCAGCGGCAGCCCGACGGAGTGATTCACCACAGCGACCAGGGGGCCAGTGTACGTCCTACGCCTTCGGCCGCCGGTGCCGGGAGGTGGGGGTGCGGCCATCCATGGGATCGGTGGGCTAAAGCATACGACAACGCGATGTGCGAAAGCTTCTTCGCGACGCTGGAATGCGAACTCATCAAGCGGTGATCGTTTGGCACACGGGGCGAGGCCCGCCGAGCGGTCTTCCAGTTCATCGAGGGATGGTACAACCCGCACCGGCGGCATTCGAGCCTCGGCTACGAGTCGCCGGTCCGCTTCGAGGCCCGGTCGTGGCGGGAGGCCGCGTGAACACCCACCCATGCCGGGGAGTCTACGAATGCTGCGCGTCCATGGCCCAGTCGCTCTCTCTTCCGCTCCGCCTGCAGCAAAGCGGAAGCTCTTCACCCCCCGAAATTGGGCTGATCACAAAAACAACCACTTTCAACCGTCCACCAAATCGGGGTAAGCCCACCTGCCATCCAGTTCCTGCACACCGATTCTTATGTGGTCTGGGGGAGCGTGGTACAGGCGGGACAACGCAATCTGTAGAAGCGGGGAGGATGGCGATGTTGGACTCGCATCCAGCCCAAATGCTTCGTCTCTACCGCTCACTTGTGGGCAGCCTTCCCGGCGCGGGTTGAGGTCCTTTCCGTTACCGCGAGAATAGGTAGGTCGCCTTCAGGATCAGTTGGCGATCTTGGATCTCCGTGAACCCTCTTCCATCCCGCCGAACCTCGTCATAGACGATGTACAAGTCGCTCCCCGGCATATAGGTGTACCGGAAGCGTGCCGCGGTGCTCCACTGGTCCGTCAGCGAATTGTACTGGGTCAGGGTTCGAAGCGATATCGAAGGCGAGGGGGCGTAGTCGATGCGGAAGGAGGCCACGGACGTGACGAAGGCTCCGTCGGGAACGGGAAGGTCGATGTCATTCCGTGAATACGACCCCTCGGCCGACAATTGGTCAGTCAGGCGAATACCCGTCCGTAAGCTCATGTTCGTCCGCGTTCCGTCGAAGAACCCCTGCGGCCCATACGAGACGGCCCCATACACCCGGCGAGCGGGGTTGCTATTGTACGAAGCCCGAAACTCACCGAACTTGTACGCGCCCGCCGGAATCTCTACGCCGTTGCCCAGCTGATCCGGCTCATCCAGCCGCTCGAACCACCGGTTGAAGAAGAAGCTGAGACGAGCGCCGCTCTCGAAGTTCACCCCAAAGAAGTTGTGATTCTGTCGCGTCAGAAGTCGGCCGGTCTGATCCTCCACAAAGCGGAAGTTGATCTGGGGCTCCAACATGCGGATCCCAAATCGGCCAGGACGGGGGTTTCGCTCGAAGTGGATCTTCCGCATCTGAACACCCCCTCTTGGTATGAATCCCACTTCAGGGTTGAAGTCTTCCTGGAAATCGGAAATCTCCCCGTACACCCTCCATCGCGTGTCCCTCCAGGTCGCATTCAGATACCCGCCCCAGTCGTCGCTCGATACACCCGGGCTCTTCGTCTGCGCCAGGAACCCGCTCACGGTCATGGCCGGGTGAGGCGCGTAGGATATGTCAGCCCCGTAGGTCCGATTGAAATGGCCGCCACTCGTCGCGGCTTTATTGATGAAGATCGCTCCGACCCGGGAGCGGGCGAGGACGTCTCGGGAGTAGCGCGCAGCGTAGAAGTTCTCGCCCGACTTGCCGAACGCGTCGTCCGTCTGGACGTCCATCATCGAAATACTGTTCTGACCGATCTTACCCGTCAGCCGCGCCCCGCCGATGATCGGGATGTGTTTGCCTGAATCGGACAATCCGATGCGGCGCGAGAAGAACAGGTCCGCCAATCGACTGTTGCTCGCCGTTGCCCCGAAGATGAACTGACCCGCGTTCTCCAAGAAGAAGTCCCTCTTCTCAGGGAAGAACAGGGGAAAGCGCGTCAAGTTGACCCGCTCGTCGTCCACTTCAGCTTGCGCGAAGTCGGTATTCAGAGTCAGGTCGAGGTTCAACCCCGCCGTCACGCCGTACTTCACGTCCAGGCCGATGTCGCCCTGCCTGGAAGTCCCGTCAGCAAGTGTGCGCTTTCCTCCACCGACCACGAACGGCTTGAGCCGCAGATCAAGCCCACGGCTCAACGACCTGAGCTCGGTCAGGCTTCCGGCCAAGCTGACGCGAGCCAGGTCATACGCCTTCGGAATCGGCGCCCAGAAAACCTGCTCGTTCTTGCGGCGGATATTCCGCATGAAATTGACGCCCCACTCCTGACTCTCCGTCGTCGGAAAGCGCAGTGTGACCATCGGGATGGTGATCTCGGCCGTCCAGCCCTCGTCCAGTCGACCCACCGACACATGCCAGACGCCGTCCCAATCACGGTTGATGTTGCCGGCTCCACCCGCGCCGCCGCCTCGCCCCCGCCCGCTATCGCCGCCCTCGTTCGATATCTGCTGCTCGAGCTTGGCACCTAGCGGACTCGTGACGAACATGTATCCGGACCTGGAATCGTTAAACGTATCCAGGATGATCTGGAAGCTGTCCTCCTGCAGAATCCGCTCCGAGTCGCGGCGCATCTCAGTGGAAACGATGCCCCCCGGTTGGGAGTCGTAGGCACGAACGCCGACGTAGAGGTTCTCGTCGTCGTAGAGAATCAAGACCTCGGTTCGCTCGGTCGCGGGCGCTCCTTCGTCGGGCTCCTGCTGAACGAACTCGTCGATCACCGAAGCACGCAGCCACACGGCATCATCCAGCACTCCGTCGAGTACCGGCGCCTCGTCCACCCGCACCGCAGGACGCGTGTAGAGCTGCCGGCTCTCCTGCATCGCAGAGGCCGGCACAGTCCAAAGCACCCCGAGAGCGGCGACCGCCATGTGGGTCGACGCCGCGCGGAGGAGGCTGCCGGTCCGCCCCAGTCCCGCAATCCTCACGTTTCGACCTCGATTTCTTGGGGACGGACGACCGGGAACGGGTTTCTACAACTACAGGTTAGAACGCGGATGACAAACTCGCGGGTGGGGCCAAATTTGTCTCCATGCCCTCCATCTCTCTCCGAGCCGAAGGACATCCGGTGTTCCATGCGGCAGCGACCTTCTGGAGCCGGGTCCAGACGAGCGACCGGACCGAACGTGAGACCATCGGACCTGCTTGGCTCGGTCGTGGCGGGAACCGGTAACTAGGAGCAGGGGCGCATGCCATCCGCCTAAATGGGCACTCTTCGTGACGAAAGGGTGATCGCCTGATCGGCTGTGGAGAGGGCGCGGCCACAATCCCGCCCCGTATCGATGTGAGGATGCGCTACATTCCGTATCGCCGAGTCAGGGAGTGATCGAGTTCGCAGCTCCAGGAGACGAGTCCATCGCCCTACCGCCCCATCCAATAGTCCACCTTCACGCTGAACACGTTCTCCGTGGGTGCCCCGAAGAGGGCGGTCAGGTCCCGACTCGGGGAGAAGCCGCCGACGGAGGCACGCTCGTCCTGGAAGCGCTGCCAAACGAGAAAGAGCCTCGAGCCGCCTCGGAATTCCCAGCGGAGCACGGCATTGATGATCAGGGACCGGAAATTGAAATCCTGATCGCGGAAGGAGTGGTCCGCGGGCCCATCGCCGTCGAAATCGACGTATCGAAGATGGTCTTCACCCTCGCAACTGCGCCCACCCTGGCAAGCAGCCGCGCCGGGTGCCTCGATCAGAGTCCCCTCCTCGAAACGATCGAACTGGAACGTTCCCGCCTGCGTCAACTGCTTGTAGCTGAGGAAGCGTCCCGAGGAGATGAAGGGCTGGGCGAACAGCTGCAACGTCAGGTTCGGGGAGAACGCCATCTCCATCCGCATCTCCATGGCCAGCTCGCGCCGGTCCACGTCTGCGAAGAGGTAGCGTCGCCCGAAGGTTGGTTCGAAAGGCACTGCCACACTGCTGCCCGCGTACTGTGTGTTGTCCCGTTGGTGCGTGAAGCTGGGGCTGAGTTGGATCTCCCAATTCGACCTGGGCCGAATCTCGGTCCGCAGCTCCGCCCTCCAGAGATGGCCACTCCCCTTGGTGTACCTGTTGTAGGCCAGGGTCGGCTGGAAGTTGACCGGATTTCGCAGATCGGTGCTCAGGGACAGCCGGCTCTCCCAGTAGGTCGGCAATTCCATCACGGGCCCCCCGCGGGTCTGCGTTATGCTTCGCTGCGCCGGGAAGTAGCCTACGTAAGGTCTCAGACGCCAGAAATTCAGAAACTCGAGATCGACGTTGAAGCGAAATCGCGCCTGGTGCTGCGCGTGCCTCCACGAGCGGGCCGACCAAGGGGCGTCCAGCGCATCGTGGCTCCAATCGCGGGTGGTATAGAGGCTGAGCCCGTAGCTTCGGAGCAGGTCCCCCGGCTGGATTTCCCGGTAGTTGATCTGCCCGCCCAAGTTCAAGGACTCGGGGTCGCGGGTGAAACCCACGTCGTTGACGGCAAGGCCCGGGCTCACCTGTCCGAACCAGGTCGCACCGGTCCAATGCTCGCCCCGCTGCCGCTCGAAGCGCAACCGCCACTCGACGCCCGACAGATGGGTTGAAGCCGGGTCGAATTCGACCCACTTGGCATCCGGACGACCGAAGTAGTGCGTGGGATCGTTCTGAATGCGGGCGATGGCGGCCGTATCTCCCCGGACGTAAGTCGCAGCGAAGAACCCGATCAGCGCCCACTCACGCTCCCCCCAGCGATGCGCGAAGTTGACCCCGGCGCCATAGGCGGACCTCGGAAGGGCGCCGTATGCTCCGCCCTCCTTCAGCTTGCGGTTCAGCCCGAGGAAGAGGGCGCCGACCTGCGAATCGCCCTGGTTGTAGTCCTGCTCCAGGCCGACCACGCCCCACGCGTTCCGCGGCTCCACGAGAAGGTTCGACAACGTGGCACCCTCGAGTTCGTAGGCCCTCCCCTCCTCCTCCTCGGTGAGCGCCCCGAGCACGCCGACAGAAAGGCCCCCGGCCGTGCGCCCGGTGAGCTTGGCAGCTCCCAGGATGGTCGTCGATACGGGAATGTCACTGAAGTTTGCCCCGCTGCCTGCGCTGCCGGTCGGTACGGGACCGATCCGCCGGCTGAAGAAAAGCTGATTGCCTCCCGATAGGGGGAAATCGAACACTTGGCGGTCTTCGATGAAGAACGGCCGCCGCTCCTCGAACCGGGTCTCGAAGGCGGTGAGATTGATGACGGCGGGATCCGACTCCACCTGTCCGAAGTCGGGGTTGAATGTGGCGTTCAGGTTGAAGTTTCCCCCCAGGCTCCAGGTGAGCTCCCCTCCGACATTGAAGTTGGTCTCCCTCCCATCGAAGAACGGGTCTCCCGGGTCCGACGGGGCCGAGCGAGTCGTTGAGTTGAGGTAGGGCACGACTTCGACACTGCCCGGTCGCTCGGTGATCCGCAGACCTGTCACGCGACCGAATTGGCTGACCAAGCCCTGCTGGAGGCGAGAGACGAGGGAGAAGTGGAGCACCTCGTTGGAGACGACCCTCCGGCGGACGAAGTTGATCCCCCAGCTCTGAGCCTCCTCGGAGGTCTCGATCCGGAGCTGCGAGAAGGGGATCCGCATCTCCAGCGACCACCCCCGGTTGTCCCGGTAGACGGAGGATTCCCAAACCGCGTCCCAGGAGCGGTCTTCACGGGTGTCGTCAAAGAGGAGTCTGTCGGATTGCGCCCCGCGAGCGCTGACCTGGAACACGAAGCCGGTGCGTCGGTCCAGGTTCGAATCCAGGTGGACCGCGAAGTAGTCGAACTGGCCTTCCTGGTCCCTTCGTACGAGCTGGTCCCGGATGTTGGAGGGGTCGGACTCGAAGAGGCGCGCTCCCACGTAGAGCGCTTCCTGGTCGAAGACCACCCGGACTTCGGTGGGCGCACCGGGAGGCACGCCTTCGGTAGGCTGTTGCGCGACGAATCCGGTGGCCACCGGTGCCAGGGTCCACGCGTCCTCGTCCAGAACGCCATCCAAATCTACGATTCCTTCCAGGGGGGCCGCTCGAATGGCGGCAAGGATGCGCCCAGCCTCGGTGCTCGGAGCTCCGACGGTGCCCGCTCCCGGTTCGAGGTCCTGCCGTTCGTTCCGCTCCTGAGGATCCTGGGCAGTCGCCTCCCCGGGTAGGCCTGGACCGCCAAGGAGCGCCAACACGAAGGGCCCGACGGCCCCTCCCCACCACCGTACCCGCACTCCGTATCGGTCCATCGGCCTCTTGCAGTTAGATTTCGGACGGTCCGAATCCCAGACGAGCGAAGAACTAACGCGGTAGCTGCGTGGCTTTACCTTGCGCCTCCAGCTACTGGCCTTCGGGGAAGAAGGCCGGCACTCTCACGAGCACGTAGGTGAGGTTCCCCCCGGGCGGCACTAGGTAGGCGTGGGGGTATGTGGCCGGAATGTGGATGATGTCGCCGGCCGCCACAGAATACCCCACCCCACCCGTGTTTCCTCCCGGGTGCGAGACCTGCTCGCCACCGACTTGCAGTGTCCCGTCGCCGCTCTGGATATACACGAGATCGACGATGTCCGCGTGCGTCTCGGGAATTCCGTCCGCTTCCCGACGGATCAGGCGGAAGCGGTGGGCACCGCTCGGGTTTCCGAAATCCGCGAGGGTCTCGCGGGAGGAGCCGTACAGAACCGACGTGGGATCTTGACCCACGTTGGGGGAAAGTGCCGCGTCACGCCGTGCCAGCTCCGAGGCGCTCCACATTGCGAACCCCGGTGGGCTGAGGTCCGGCTCCGGCGCGTCCGCCGCCTCGACCGGCTCGCCCTTGAATACCGGAACCCTGACGAGCACGTAGGTGACGTGCCCGCCCTCCGGAACGATGTAGCTGTGGGGGGTGTGCGCCGGAATGTGGAGGATATCTCCGGGCCCAATGGAATAGCGCGTCCCGCCGACGTTGCCGCCTGGCGTCGAGACCTGTTGGCCTCCGACGAGAACCTCGCCCTGGCCACTCTCCATGAACACGACGTCGACGATGTTCTCGTGCGTTTCGGGAAACCCTGTGCTCTCCCGCCGGATCAGGCGGAAGCGGTGGGCTCCTGTGGGATTACTGTAATCTGCGAGAGTCTCCCGGGAGGAGCCGTCCGAGCCCACATTGGCGGAAAGAGCCGCATCGCGCTGTAACAGTTGCGCTTGAGTCCACATGATGAACCCCGGTGGGTTGGCCGTCTGGAGAACCAGGGCCAATACGGCAGTGACCATGAAGGCCCGAGCTGGGACCATCATCGTATTCTCCTGGCTGAATCTTCCCTTCTCGGCAAAATCGAGGGCGGCCCGCGACGAACAAACCCAATGTGTACGTCGGGCTCACACGGCGCTAGGAGTCTGCGCCGCAGAACCTTGCGGCTATCTTTGGTGGCAGGGCATTGGGGAGGTTTGCGGCACACGGAGGGGGGTCAATGGGAACGACGTTTCGACCGTACGATCCGGAGCAGATGTTGCTGCTGCCTCCGGATCTTCGGGAGTGGGTGCCGGAGGGTCATTTGGCGCACCATGTGAGCGACCTGGCGGACGCGGTGGAGCTGGGTGCGTTCTACGGGCGGGGTACCGGGGGGACGGGCGGCGCAACTCGCCGTACGACCCGCGGACGATGGTGAAGGTGCTGATCTACGCGTATGCGACGGGCACCTTCTCGTCGCGCAAGATGGCGAGGAAGCTGGAGGAGGATGTTGCGTTTCGGATGCTGGCGGCGGGGAACTTCCCGAAGCACCGGACGCTGTGCGAGTTCCGCAGGCGCCATCTCGGGGATTTCCGGGCGGTGTTCGTGGAGGTGGTGATGCTCGCGCGGGCCTTGGGGCTGGCGGGGCTTGGCAGGGTGTCGGTGGACGGGACGAAGGTTCGGGCGAAGGCGAGCAAGCGCAAGGCGATGAGCTACGGCCGGATGGTCAAGGAGGAGGCTGGGCTGGAGGCGGAGATCCGGGGGCTGAGAGGGGAGATCAAGGGGTTGCTGGAGAAAGCCGAGGCGGTGGACGAAGCGGAAGACGAGCGCTACGGGGAGGAAGCTTGCGGAGACGAGGTGCCGGAGGAGCTCAGGCGGCGCGAGGACCGGCTGGCGGCGATCCGGGAGGCGAAGGCGCGCCTGGAAGCCGAGCAGAGAGCGGCGGACGACGCACGGGGCCGCAAGCCGGGGCAGACGCGCAACCCGAAGGGCGGCAGGCCCTACAAGCGGGAGTACGGAGAGCCGGACGAGGCGGCGCAGAGCAACTTCACGGACCCTGAGAGCCGGATCATGAAGACGAGTTCGGAGGGGTTCCAGCAGTGCTACAACGCACAGGCGGTCGTGGAGGGGGAGAACCAGCTGGTGGTCGGGGCCGAGGTGACGGACAACGCGAGCGACCAGGGCCAGCTGGTGCCCATGGTCGACGCGGTGGCGCAAGCGTACGGCGAGACGCCGGCGCAGGTGCTGGCGGACACGGGCTATTGCAACGAGCGGGATCTCGAGGAACTGGAAGAGCGAGACATCGATGGGTATGTGGCGCTGGCCCGGGAGGGCAAGGCCGCCCCCACGGTTGACAAGGAGGAATATCCGGCGAAAGCCCGCATGGCCGAGAAGCTGGCGAGCGAAGATGGTCGAAGACGCTACGCACGGCGAAAGTGGCAGGCCGAAGCGCCCATCGGCTGGATCAAGGAGGTGATGGGCTTTCGACGATTCAGCTTCCGGGGCCTCGAGAAGGTCCGGGCCGGAGTGGACCCTCGTGTGCCTGGCACTCAATGTGAAGCGGCTGCACACCCTTCAGGCGGCATGACTGCACGAGGGTTCACCCCCGCATCTGCCGGCGCGAGGGCTCTCGTAGCTCTCTTGCCCCCCCAACGCATCCATTCCGCTCTCCCGATCCGTCGCAGACACAAGTCCTCAACCTCCCAATCACCCGGATCCGCCTCGCCGCGGACGGCTCCATGACCATTCGGCTCAGTCAGCTGTGCTTCTGCGGCGCAGACTCCTAGGGGGCCTTCTCTTGTGAGAGCCGGGATGGTGGGGACCATCTACGGTGCGATTGTCTCGCCGTTCCAGTTCTCAGGGAACGGCTGGTACTCGCTGAACGGGTAGGTGTGCTGGTGCAGTGGACGTCCGCCATCCCTGATAGGCATGGCAGCAAAAGAGGTACAGCAGTCGATGTAATCCCAGACCGTGTCTACACGTATACCGAAATTTAGACTACCGACAGGAATCCGCTCCTCAAGATCAGCTTCAATGCCTGCATAGTTAACAGCGATGACCCATCCGTGCTGGTCGAACACCGGGCTACCGCTAGTGCCTCCCGTAGTATCGAAGTTGTATTGAATCTCGACAGATTCCGCGTCCCCGGACCCTCGGATCCTGAGGGCGCTGATAGTGCCATCCTTGAATGTGGCCTTGACCCTTTCACCAGCATCGCTTCCCGTGAAATTCAGCTCACCGGGGAATCCGAAGGTCGCTACGGGCTGTCCTATACGGAGGCCATCTACATGTTCACGAGGCAGGAGTGACAGGTCCTCTTGGGATAGATCGTCATCGAGGAAGAATACCCCGACATCGGGAGTGTCACCGACGGCCTCCGTAGAGTCATAGGCCGGATGGATGAGACCTGGATCGGGTATCATGTACTCGCCCTGACTGCCAAGCGTGCTACCCGACCTAAAGGCAACGGCCTCTGGGTTGCGGTCAGATAAAATGTCAAGTTCAAGTGCCTCCTCCAACGTCTGTACGACATGGGCATTGGTCCAGAGCGCATTGCTGTAGTGGGCATTGAAGCCGGTGCCGATCACCGCGAACCGGCGATCCGATCCTTCGGGGCCATCGAACGATACTCCTATACCAAACACGCCGCCCTCGAGATTCTCACTCTCAACAACCTCACCCCAGTCAAACGGCTCGCCTTGAGGGCCCTCTGGCCCTTGTGGCCCCTCTGGCCCCTCTGGCCCTGTGGCCCCTCTGGCCCTGTGGCCCCTCTGGCCCTGTGGCCCCTCTGGCCCTGTGGCCCCTCTGGCCCTGTGGCTCCCGTCTGACCCGCCTGACCCGTCTGACCCTGCGGACCCACAGGCCCGATTGGCCCCTCGCAACTGATCGTGAGTAGAGCTACTAAAGCAAGTGGGACGAAGCGGGACATCGTCGATCTCCGAGTAGCCGTAACCTATTGGAATTCCTTCAGTTGCCATCTAGAAGGGTCATGTCACAATGACCCGCGACGATAAAACGAGCATCACATTCTGACAATCCCCTTGGCCTCTTGGGTGCCTTTTTCTTCGTGCACCCACCCGAAGGATCCGAAGGGCTGGCGCCGTGATTGGTGGAGCTGACGGGCTTTTCCCTTCGTACATCTTTTTCGCGTCATTCACCAGAATCATTTCACTGCCTTTCCAGAGCCCCGGTCCGGGTGCCTGGATTCTCGCTGCCGGGTCCGCTGCGTGTGTACTGCTCGCGTGTAGCGGCTTCGGAGTGCTGGTGGGGGGCATGATCGAGCTCGGATACTTCCTCGATTCTCCTCCGCCTCTGGGCAGCTCGACATTGGCCTAAGGAACTACCGGCAAACCAGTCAAACGTCTCGAAGCCGATGCACTCCACATGCAGCTAGGAGCTCCCCCACCGCTCCATCAAGAACAGACGCGCCGACGCTGAAAGAGGTCTGGAGTGGGTGCGGGATGCCTCCACCGTTGTTCTGGACGACGTGAGACCATGCCGCTTCCATGGCAGCCTGAGGCGCGTCTGGCGAGCTCGAACCAGATCGGTGTTGGGATACGGGCTCTGTCGATCACTCGTCGCTCGTCACGACATCGGAGACTGCATTCAGCGCCCGAACAATCTTTCGACTGCGCCGACCGCAATGCTGATGCCGGCAGCGAAGCTCCCGGAACCATCCCGGCCGGATCCTTCCCCGGCCTCCCCGCCTTCGGTGCCGAGCGCGGCAAGCGCCAGGGCCACCGTCCCCGCCGCAACCCCGGCGGCGAGCACCACGCTCCTCACCTGGGAGAACTCACGCACCTCGATGCTTGCGAGGCCATCGCGGGCGACCCGGAGGGTGTCGTACAGCACGACTTCGCGAAACGCGCCCAAGACCTGCCGCGTGCCCGCTTCAACCGAGATCGTATCCCCGAAGCTGAGGATCAGCCCCTCGACCGCCACGGTCTCGGGGGGCGAGTTGGCGTCGGCGATCGCAGACTGGATCGGCACGCGCAATCTGGCCACGGCACCGACCGGCGCATCCTCGACAAGCCTGTAGGTATAGCAGCCGGAAACCAGGGGCATGCCGCCCAGCAGAACGACGGGCAGAATCCGGTGGAGCGCCCCCACCGGATCAGCACGCCACATCGGAATCACGCATCAAGGGTTCGATGAGGGCGTAGACGAAGTGCGAGGGATTCACCCGGAAATATGCCTGTGGATTCGTTCACCGGATTGCGGTCGTCCACGTCCACGGTCACGCGTGCATCGAGCGTATCCAGACCCGGCGGCTCGCCGCCTGCACGAACCGACTCCGGTCGACGGAGATACCGGTGGCACGGCTGTCGGGCATTTCGTGAACGACCGCGTCCGATCTGACAACCTGTACCCGCGCAGCTCCGGAGCCGTTCACACCGGCCACGAACTGCGTGGAGTAGATCACCCTCGCCGGTCCGCCCGCCCTGCCGTGCATCTCGAGGAAGATGGTCCCGGGGGTCCGGTCTTCGGGGATTTCGGAGCCGGACAGCGCAGCCAGCGCCAGGGCCACGAGCGGCCCTCTCCCGTTGGGTGCGCGACTCATGACGGCACTACGGCACCGACAAGAAGCGGGAGTGGCGGGGGTATCCCGACGCTTGTCTCAACCCCCGCAACCCACACCGTTCAGGTGGCAGTTGGCCCGTATCTCGATGATCGAGATCGGGAGCATCGTGCCGGGGCTCGACGAGGCGGCGGAAACACCTTGCCACTGGGGATCCCTGATCCCCCAGCGGTACATGTCCGCCAGGCGCAGGCCCTGGAGCATCACGTTCACGCGGCGCGTGTGCCGGAGCATCTCCACCTCGGAGATCTGGCCGCTGTAGAGCGTCAGGCCGTCGAGCGCGCGGATGTGGTTGATGTGCGTCGCGAAGGCACTGGAGTCCGTGCCCTTGAGGGCGTTCTCCCCCAGGATCAGGTGCATCATACGCGCCGAGGCCAGCGTCAGGGGCGGATAGATGCCGCCCTTGTCGAGGTAGCTGCCGCCCTTCCACTGGTTCAGCCACTTGACGACTGCCGGGTCATCGACACGATCGATGGGATCCTCGAGCGCGATGCCGCTGATGTCGTTCTGATCGTCGACCGTGGCGATGGAGGGGTCGATCTGGTTTTCCTTGCGGTCGTTGACCCACGACGCCATCGAGTTGGCCCTGCTGGCGCTCGAGAACGTCAGGCTGTAGGTCCAGTCCGAAGCGACGGCCGCAAGCACGTCCCGGGCGTCCGAACCGGCCTCGGAAGAGGACACCAGTCCGTCCCCCGAGGGCACCGGATTGATGGCGTCCCATATCGCCCGTGACTGCCTCGCACGAGCGCGCAGGGCCCTGGCCTGGATTGCCATGTCGGCGGCTCCCACCTCGTCGAAGCCCGACAGCGCCGACGAAAACCGTTCGATCGCTCCATCCAGGACCTGATACATGTTTTCGGGCCCGATCGGAGCTCCGCTCTCCGCCTTGTCCGAGAACGCGAAGTCCTCCTGAATCTCCCCGATCACCATGTAGATGATGCCCGAATACAGATAGGCCCGGGCCAGATCGGTCTTGATCGTGGTGGACGGGTTCCTTCCATGGTGCCCGCTCAGGATTTCGATCGCCTCGTCGCTCATCCAGCGAGCCTGCCCCATGGCGGGGAACGGCCCGTCGATGAACTCGTTCAGCGGGTCGTCCACGAACCCCAGATCAAGCGAGAGCCAGGCGTCCCTGGATCCGGTCCAGTGCAACTCGTCGGAAGCGACCAGATACGGCTGCCACGACTGGGAAACAGATGACGCCACGAGGGTGAGCACCCCGTTCACGACCGCGGCGGCGGCGCCTTCGGCGCGGATGTCCTCCTCCGCCAGGTTGTTTGGGTTGCTGACGTCCAGGATGTCGCAGCCTCCGAGCGCGAGCGTAAGCAGCAGCATCGAGGCGGTAGTCCTGGCGACTCCGTTCTTCATGCGTCGCGTTCCCATGGATCAGAACGTGAAGCGCGTGGACAGCGTAAAGCGCCGCGGCACCGGGATGCCCCAGCCTTCCGTCGAGTCCAGGAAGTTGCAGTCGATTCCTTCTCCACCATTACAGCGTCCGCGGACGTTGCCCTCGGGATCCATGCCCGGGTAGTCGCCCAGCATGAACAGCTTCATGTTGCGCACGCCTACGTTGACCGTAGCGGTGGAGACGCCCCAGCCCTCGAGGATGCTCGCCGGCACCCGGTAGGTGAGCGAGAGCTCGCGCCACTGGATCCAGTCGGCATCGTAGACGCCGTTCATCCCGCTCATCGGCGACAGGCCCTCGATGTCGCGAGCCCACGCAATCGCGGCGTCCAGCCTCTGCTCGGGGGACGACGCGGGGTTCAGCATGGCCGCATAGAGTTCCGCGGAGCGCGGAGTGTTGCGGCCGATCAAGTTGTTGGCCCGCCGGAACATCCCGGAGAGATCCTGCACCTGGTGACCGAACTTGTACTCGAGGAGCGCACTGAGCTCGAAGTTCCCCAGGAACGCCAGACTGAACCCGAAGGAGCCCGCGAAGTCGGGGGTGGGCTTGCCGAGGTAGCTGTCGAGCAGTCCGGAACCGCAGTTATGCGACGCCAGCGCTCCGTTCGGCGTGCCGAAGGTCTCGTTGCCGATCGCAAGCGGCTTGAAGCTGTTCGGGTTCCGCGGCTGGCTGAAGTATGCCAGCGCCTCCTCGCGCGTGGGGGCCACGCACTCGCCGCTCACCGGATCGAGAATGTTCAGCGGTATATCCAGGTCGGCGATCCTGGCGCCGAAGAAGGCGCCGGGGGTGTAGCCCTCGGTCAGGAAATTGCGGTAGCGCGGGTAGCTCCCACCGGTCTTCAGCGGTGGCGCCCCGCCCATGTCGGTGATCTCCTCCGTGAGGGAGGCCGTGTTGGCGAAAACGCTGAGCGAGAGGCCCTGCCGCTGGATCAGCGTGCCACGGACGCCGAGCTCGAGGCCGGAGGCCGTCACCTCGCCGATGTTGTCGAGCTGTGTCTCGGTGAATCCGCCCGTGACCGGGTACTGGCGCGCCACCATCGCATCGGTGACCGTCCGATCCCAGTACGTCGCCTCCACCGACCACAGGTCGCTCAGTAGACCCACGTCGACCCCGAATTCCCATTCGGTGGACACTTCGGGCTTCAGCTGGTCGTTGCCCAGATTCGACGGCTGGACGCCCGGGCCCACCTCGCTGCCCAGCGAGGAGAAGGTGGTGGACTTGTCGAAGGCCCCCGGCTGCAGTCCGGACCTGCCGAAAGCCCCCTTGATGCGCAGCGACGAGAAGGTCTCCCCCTCCCACATTTCGCTGGGAACGACTGCGAAGTTGGCCTTGGGATAGAAGGCGGTGCTAAACGCCTCTCCGAAGGCGGAGTTGGCGTCCCAGCGGCCCCCGACGGTCAGAAAGAGCCAGTTGTCCCAACCGATCTGGTCCTGCAGGTATCCGCCGATCTGTGTCACCCTGAGCCACCGCTCGTAGGAGGACTCGGAACCGAGCGCGGAAAGGGTCTCCAGGCCGGGTCCCGGGAAGTCGCGGCCGCTGCCGCCCACCGACTGGCGCTGCTGAAGGAAGCCCTGGCCGCCGAAGAGGAACGTGTTCTCGATCCTGTCGGTGTTCAGGACGTAGGAGGCCTTGACGTCCGCCGTGATCTCCCGGCTGCGGTCCTCGTTGACCTCTCTCCTTCCGTCGGGCGACGAACCCGAGAACCCGTCCACGTTCCAGCGGTACGGGCGGAAGGAGACTGCGTCGTCGGAGGTGAAGTCGAGGCCGAAGGTGCCGTCGAGACGGAAGTTTTCGGTCGGCGTGAAGTTGATGTTGGTGGCACCCGCGAAGTGCTGGGAGTTCACGAAATTC
Source organism: Longimicrobiales bacterium (assembly GCA_965206975.1). Lineage (GTDB taxonomy): Bacteria > Gemmatimonadota > Gemmatimonadetes > Longimicrobiales > Gaopeijiaceae > JAAXGI01. The sequence goes on from OZ242253.1 coordinate 2,569,385, forward strand.
AGCTGGTAGGCGTTCTCGCGCAAAGTCGCGAACGATGGTTGCCCGTAGAAGTTGATCTGCCCGAGATCCGGGTCGGCGTTGGCCAGCCGCAGCTGCGACATGAGCGAGGACGAGAAGACGCCGTAGACGCTGTTCGAGTTGTCGGGCGTGTGGTGCTCCATGTCCGCGTAGAGCGTGGTTACGCCGATGCGCAAATTGGCGCTCGGAACCACCGTGAAGTTGGTGTGCAGCGATGCGCGACGATTCGTGTCGTTTTCGGGCTCGAGCCCCTCCACCGGCTCGAAGTTCCGCGCCGCGTCGTAGGGACCATCCTCTCGGGCCAGCCGCGCGGAGGCGAAGTACTGGAACAGGCTCGATCCGCCCGATACGGACCCGGAGTAGGTCTGGCCGAACCCGGTGCCGAGGAGGTCGGGAATGAGGTCGCGCACGACCGGCTCGAAAGGCCGGACGGACTCTCCCCAGCGCTCGGACATCAGCTTCATGGCATCACGCAGCCGTTGATCGTCGCCGTCTCCCGTGCATCCGGGGCTGGCGCAGACTCGCCCGGCGAAGTCCGCGACCGGCAGAATGCGGTTGGTCGGCACGGTGATCCCGGTCACGTCGGCCTGGAAGGTGAAGCGCGGAGCCCCGACGTTGCCCCTCTTGGTGAAGATCTGGATCACGCCGTTCGAGGCTTCCGTCCCGTACAGCGTCGCCGCGGCGGCGCCCTTCAGGATCTCGATAGCCTGCGGGAGATCTGCGGAGGTGAATTCGAAAGAGAAATTCGTCCCGCTACGAACATCCTTGCTAACCCGCACACCCGAGAAATGAAATTGAAGACGATCGGTCGGAGATTCGGGATTTTGGAACACCAAGATCCCGGTTCGAGGGACTCCAGGTACGACCTCGCCCTTCATAGTTGATGCGGTGAGATACAGGTACTGATGATTTACAGGATCTACGAGGTAGACCGGACTGCTGGCGGGATCAGACTTGTTGAACTGCTGGCGGGATCAGACTTGTTGAACCAGTCCAGCTTGAGCCGGAAGTCTGGGTCCTGGTGAGCGACCCGAATTGCGACCATCACCCCCCACGCTGACATGAGTCTGCCCAGCGGCTCGATGGTGGTGGTACCCTCCCGATACTCTGGGGGACCCCACTCACCCGGCTCACCGGGGCTCTTGATGACATGGATGCCCCCGGTGAGGACCTCACCCCCAAGGTCAAACGGATCAGCCGCAAATCCCTCCTTCTCTATGAAACGGAGATTCAGAGCTGAAATCGGGTCTCGCTCCAGCTCGGCCAGAAACGACGGGATCTTATTTGCCATGAGTGCCCGATCTCGGTCGAGTTGGGCAAGCTTCCGATCTCGGTTGCGGTCCCTATCCCGCTTCTTCTGGGCCCGGATCTGCCACAGAATGCTCGCAACGAAGACATAGAATAGCCATTCCCACTGGGTCACGGATGCGCCGGCGCTTCTTCGGTGGGCCCGCGGGGGTGAACGTCCAACACAGCGCCCTTCCGCTTCCGGCGGATGCTCCGCCGTCGAACAACCTCCCGCGCACGGAAAGCCGGGTCGTCGCGGTATCGGCGGCGCCACCGCGCGGCGCCGGACCACTTCCCGTAGGCGTTTCTAGCCACTTCTCGCGCACCTGCAGTGGGTGCGGAGGCGACGTTCGCTGGAGAGGTCCGCCCGGCAGTTCGGGCATGCTCTGCGTGTGGTGTCCATTGGGCCTCCAGCATCCCGTACTCTGACACAAATCGCAAGGGGAAGTGGGCATATCCTCAATGCGTTGGCATGTTCCTAGGCCCTCCTCCGGTCTTCGGGGCCTCGCGGGGGCGCAGCGGGCCGTGGTCCGTAGGCGCCGGTATCGAGCTCGGGTGCCGACGAAGATCGACCCCTGCAAGGGCATCGTACTGCCTCTGCTGGCGGAGTACCCGGAGTTTACTCCGACTCCCGCGTGCACGAGACTTTGAGTCCATATCCGAGTAGTCCTGAATCCACCGGAATTCGCGGGAAGGCCACGGCTGGGGGAGGAGTAAAAACCCTAATCCTTATCCGTCCACTGAAAGGGGGGCGGCTTCAGACCATGCTCAACGAGTTCTACAGGGTGGCCTTCAGGAAGAAGATCTACACAAGCCTCGAGGCGCTCCAGCAGGACCTCGACCACTACATCGAGGAGTACAGCACGATGAGAACCCACACGGGCAGGTGGTGCTTCGGCAAGACCCCGATGCACACCTTCCTGGACACTCTCCCCCTAGCCAAGGAGAAGATGCTCAGCGTAGCATAGCAATCGGACGGTTCGTGAACCACGACGAACGCTGTCTGTCAGATAAAGTCCTGTCTTTTACAGATAAGGTCCAGAGAGCCGCCACACGCGACCGGGACCGCATGATCGTCGAGCTTCACGGCCTACCCTACCGCCCCTCGGACCGTCTGATCTCGGACGCCGTAGGGGGGATCCCGCATGACTGTTTGGAGGGTTTGCGATGAAATATGAGATCACACAAGCGGAGCGCGAGGTCCTGGAACATGTAGCGATCGCGCTTGAGCTTGCCGATATGCTCTTGTCGCCCATCGTGCCGGACTTATCCGAGGCGGAGCGCGATCGGCAGTCCAGGCTCCCGCAGCATGAGAGCGAACCGATCGATGCCGCATCGTTCTTCCTCAGATTCGCAAAGCTGAGTGTCGGAAGGGCTCTGAACGACGGCGAAGAGGCGTTCCCGACCGCGTACTTGTCGGAGCTCTTTGCGGCCCTGGCACAGCCGCCAGGTGGTGCAGCCGCCTAGTATCAGTACGCGGGGGAGGGCTACGAAGGTTGGTAGCCGAGGTGTGTGGGACCCCCGGAAAAAAACGCGCCGTGCTTGGTGTCGATGCTCGAGGAAGCGGAGGAACATCGCGTGCCCTCCGAAGGTTTGCATGATCGAGGTCGAGAGTGGCGTGGCTTAAGCCCCAGCCTTTCCGAAGGAGTCGGTTATGGATCTGCAATGCACGGCGGTGTTCCGGAGGGTCCCTGAAGGCTACATCGCTTTCATCGAGGAATTTCCCGGTGCCAACACCCAGGGCGCCTCCCTCGAAGAAGCCCGAACGAACCTTCGCGAAGCTGTCGCCCTGGTGGTCGAAGCCAACCGGGTATTGGCCCGCGAAGATATCGGCAGCGGTGCAGTCATCAGAGAGTCACTCACTGTCACGGCGTGAAGCGTCGAGACCTGCTGCGGCACTTAGCACAACACGGGTGCGCCTTCCTGCGTGAGGGCGGTAACCACACCCTGTACATCAACCAGATGGCCAAGAAGGTGTCGACGATCCCCCGTCACAACGAGATCAACGGGGACCTCGCCAGAAAGATTTGCAAAGACCTGCAGGTGCCCCGGCCAGACATCTAGCGCGGTTTTCAGAGCTCGGTCAGGGCGAGGCGAAGGTGACCGAGACCCGCGCCCGACTTCACGACCGACGCATCCGAATCGAGTTGGGATCCGGGCACCCAGGGGGAGCGTCGCGGGGGCATTTCTGGGGGCATCTCGCCTCGGCCGAGACGAGCGTCGCGGGCTGGAACACCTCGAGCCTCGTGTCAGGGAACGATGATTGCGGCATCTGGTCGCCCGCGTTGAGAGTCCGGGAGTCGCCACGGACATCGGGCTGGAGGAGACGCGACCGACGCAGTCCCTCGCGCGTCGCCATCCGTCGCGGGACCCGGGTTCGTTGGGACATCTCTACCTAGCTGCCGCCGGCGGAGACCGAGGCACACGGCTCCGCTCGCGGGGGGGCGCTGGTATGTTCTGGTGATGACCGGGTCCAGCCGGAAGGTTGAGCAGACCGGACGCGACGCCGGGGAACACAAGTTCGTCGGGGGCCGGCGGCGGGCTCGATCGGTCGGATGGGGCTCGGGCCGCCGGCGTACACGATCAGCTGCAGTCCACCGCTGGGGAAGCCGGACGAATGTCGAACGAGGAACCTCCGAGGCAGTTCGTCGTCGGAGATAGACGTCCGCCCAGGGATCACGGACTGATTCTGGACGGCATCGGGCTCATGCAGGAAGAACTTGGAATGGTTTCGGCCGAGGTACCCCGTACATATGCGGGGGCCAAATACTTGTACGAGGAATTGATTGCGAAGGTAGAGCCACCGACTCCAGGGCAAGTCGCCCGCATCAACCGTCTGGTGAGTGAGGTCGGCGGCATCGTGTCGGGGAAACTCCAAACGCGTAGGCAGGCCGTGCGAATGATCAGGGAGCTGCGCAAGGTCCGGAAGAGAATGCGAGCGAATGCCAGCCCGAAGGCGTATTGGGCAGGGCTGGTCGCCGTGACGGCGGCAGGTGTTGCCGGTTGCCTGCTCCTCTGGCCCGAGGTCACGGCAGGGTGGCTTTTACTGATCGGAGGGCTGGTGTTCGTGGTTGGCGGGGCGTTCTACGTGCTCGGGCTCTGGGACAAGACCTTTTCGATCATCCTCGGGGGTAGGCCGCCGGGAAACTGATCGGTTGCGTCTCCTTGCGTATCACGGTCGCATCCCGGAGCTGCCGCGGGCTTGCTCCCGCTCCACTGCCGCTGATCGCCGGCTACGCGGCGAGGAGATCGGTCAGTAGATGATGCCCCCTTCGCCCGTACACACCACGGTGGTCGCGGTATCGCAGTCGTAGCTGCCGGCCCGATACGTGTCCGTGGCCCGGTAGATCGCTTCTGTACCGACGGGATGGTGAATGTGCAGGACGACCTTCTTGGCCGGTCCCCGCTCGGTATAGGTCGGCTTCCACTTGCGTGGAACGGCGCCGTGCCACGTCCAGTTTCCGATGGGTTCATCGCCGGTCAGCTTCCGCCTGTCGCCCGGCACACCCGGATCACCGGCCTGGCGCGGGGGCTTGGAGAGAATCGTCTGGTCACTCCAGACGCAGCCGTGCCACCGTGCCCCGAACTCCGCCGCCTCGCGGCACAGGATCGATGCTGAGACGTAGGACCAGGGGCTTCCGTCGCCCTCTATCGCCTGCATGAGCGGCACGGCCCCCGGCGGCCTCGGAGGGTCCAGGAACGTGTCTTCGAGCCTGGGACATTCTTCCGGAGCGAGCAGCGGGGCGTCGGCCGGCACCGCCCAGATGATGCCGTTGCCGTTGCCGCCTGCCCTGTACTCGTAGGCATGGAGGGCGAATCCCGCCTTGAGCCAGAGTGTGTCGAAGACACGGATCAGGCCGTTGGCGTCGCAGGCACTCGCGGACCAGCCGCCGGCCCGGCTTGCGACCCCGGAATCGGGGTCTTCGGCCGGGGCCGTTCTGGCCCTGACGGCAGCCCGCCGGAGCCGATTGACCCGCGTGATGGAAAATGAAACGGTCGTCATGGTTTTTCTGGGGATCACACCGGTGATCGTCCGTGTGATCAGCCCTAGCCTCTCCTATTACAGGCTTCCAGACGCAGCGCGTCTCGTCGCCGATGGTCTGGCATTCCGTCTTCGATCGCTCGATCCTGGCGCGCAGTCTCTTGTGGCGCCGCAAAGCACGCGCGACCTTTTTGCCCGTGTGCCGCTCCGGGTCTGGCGAACCGACGAGCGCGCAGTGTAGGCACAGCGACAGGTATTCCTCGTCCGCTGAAAAACCCTTGTTGCAGGTGGTACAGGTTGCAACGACGGGGAGGTCCTCCGGGTAGGGCTTGCGCAAGAGACCCTTGGACGGAACGTGATCCCTGTTGGTGTCTTCTCAGCCGGTCCATGTGCCGCACTGAATGCACGACGACTTTCACCGTTCGTCGACGAACTCGTCGACGTGGTCCATCTGCCTGCCTCAGGTCTCTATGCGGCGGTCCAGCTTGACCGCTTCCATGCGTACGCTGGGAAGCGTCGCGCTGCGCTTGCACGCCCGATCCATGGTAGTGGCGATCGTTTGCGGCTCCCGCGTGGCGGGAGTGCCGACCGCTTCGCCATCCTCCGGTACCGCGTCCGATTCGGCAAGGTGGCCTTCCAGCTCGACTTCTTAGATCGGTGTTCATGACTCGGCGCCGTCCCCCATTTTCTGTTCACGTGGCCCGCGTCATTCAAGGACAAGGACAAGGCGTACCGGATCAACGCCTGCCAGTTGACCTGGGTGCATCCGCACACCAACCGGTGTGGAGAAAACGAAAATGATCGAATCCGACGCCAACAGCGACAGCCACAGCGTTCGATACGAGCCCGACGAGCGGCCTCCGCTCGCACTCACAATCGGGCTCGGGCTGCAGTACGCCTTGCTATCCGTCGCGGGTATCGTGCTGACGCCGGTGATCCTGATCGGAGCCGTGGGCGGCAGTGAGGCCTATCTGGGGTGGGCGGTGTTCACCGCGCTCGTGGTCAGCGGGGTGACCACAGTAGTCCAGGCTGTCCGCGTGGGACGCATCGGCTCCGGCTACATTCTGCTCATGGGTAGCAGCGGCGCCTTCCTCGCCATCTGCGTTGCGGCGCTCCAGCGGGGCGGGGCGGGATTGATGGCGAGCTTGATCGTCATCTCGTCCCTGTGCCAGTTCATCCTCGCGGCGAAGCTGTCACTGTTCCGGAAGATCTTCACGCCGACCGTGGCGGGCACCGTGCTGATGCTGATTCCGATTACCCTTGCACCGCTCGTCATAGACATGCTGACCGAAGTGCCAGCGGGTGCGCCACCTGCGGCCGCACCGGTTACCGCGGGTTTGACCCTGCTAGTGATAGTCGCAATTTCACTCCGCGGATCCAGCACCTGGAGGCTGTGGGCAACGGCGATCGGGACGGTCGCGGGCTGCTTGACCGGCGGCCTGCTGTTTGGGATCTACGACACCACTCGCGTCGTCGAGGCGTCGTGGATCGGGTTACCGGCAATGGCGTGGCCCGGCCTCGACCTCAGCTTCAGCCCGGACTTCTGGGCGCTCCTGCCAGCGTTCATATTGGTGACGCTCGTCGGCGCCCTGGATACGATCGGGGACGGCATCGCCATCCAGAGGATCTCGTGGCGCAGGCCGCGGGCCATCGACTTCCAGTCGATCCAGGGTGCGCTCGCCGCCGACAGCTTGGGCAACCTGCTCTCCGGCCTGGCAGGTACGGTGCCGAACACCACCTACGCGAACAGCATCACCGTCGCCGAACTCACCAAGGTGGCGGCCCGTTCCGTCGGCGTGTGCGTCGGGATCATCTTCGTGGTGCTGTCACTGCTGCCCAAGCTCGTGGCGGCCATCGTTGCGATCCCGGGTCCGGTGGTGGCTGCGCTCTTCATGGTGTTGATATCGTTCCTCTTCGTCCTCGGCATGAAGATCCTCATGCACGACGGTCTCGACTATCGGAAAAGCATCGCGACCGGCCTCGGGTTCTGGCTGGGGCTCGCCTTCCAGCTTGACTGGATCTTCCCGGAGTATTTTCAGGGGCCGTGGAGCGAGTTGCTCGGCAACGGCATGACGGTCGGCGGGTTCACCGTGATCGTCCTGACGCAGTTCGTGGAGCTGACGGGGCCACGTCGCCGGCGCATCAAGGCGGCGTTGACCGTCGAGGCCTATCCGAAAATCGATGCGTTTCTGTCCGAGTTCGCCGCCCGTGGGGGGCGAGACCGGGAGATGACGGAGCGACTCCGGGCGGTCGGCGAGGAGATGCTGATTACCCTCACCGACCGGGAAGAGCTGGGAACGGTGAAAACAGAGCGGCAACTGCTGGTGATCGCCCGTGATGACGGCCCCGCGGTCGATCTCGAGTTCGCCGCCGCGACGGACGCGACGAATCTCGAGGATCGGATAGCGCTGCTCAGTGAACAGGTTGTCGGTCCGCCGGTCGAGGAAGAGGTTTCCCTGCGGCTCCTGCGCCACTACGCATCGTCGGTGCGCCACCAGCAGTTTCACGATACGGACGTGGTGACCGTGCGTGTGGGACCGCCCGTTTCCACGTGAGGCGGCTGCCTGCGGGTGCCGGTCTCGACGGTCGGCACCGCCGCGACGTCTGCTCCTGGACCAGCTTCGAGATGGTCACATGGTTGAGCGGCTTGCCGCCGCCGCCCGGAAACACCCGGTCGGTGGGCTCGGGCCGGCGGGTGGCGCAGCGATCAGGTCGATCCCGCCGCGTCCGCCCGGGCGTTGTGCGACAGAGGGGCCCTTGGGCAGGCGGCCGTCCACGGCCGCGAGGCCGTATCTGTCGGCCAGTTCGCGCGCCGACACGGCCCGGCCCGTCAGCCGCAGTACCTCCCTGTCGCTGGCCAGCTCCACCATCCGCTCCTTGAACTCCGGCGGGTACGGCCCTCGTGTCCTCGGCATCTTGATACCTCCTCTCTACCTCACTGTGGAAGTGTCCACCGCCGGGGCAACTCCAGTACTGGGATGAGCACGGGTTGGTGCTCAGAGTCAAGCCCTCCGGCTACAAGCAGTGGAGCCAGTGGCTCTTCATCGTCCCCTCACTCCGCACGCTGGCGGGCGCCGCCGGGGCATCGCTGCAACCGCAAACTCGCGCAGCTCACGGTGCAGGTGGAGCGAGTGGAGGAGCTGTGGCTTGAGGCCGGCTCGCGCGCCGGCTGTTCTGCTTTCTCCCCGATCCGGCGCCGGTCATCGAACGCACGGTGTCCGGCTGGCGGCCGGGGGGGCGACTCGTAGTGTGGGACTACCTGAATTATTCCGCGACGACGCTGCATCCGCCGAGCCCGGGCTTCGATCGCGTGCTCGCGGCAGTGCATGAGAGCTGGCGGCGCCTGAACGTAGGCGAACGGCTGCCGGGATTGATTGCCGCGTCCGGATGTCGCCCGCTAGATCCTACATGAAGCAGATGGCAGCGTCGGCATTGCGAGGACCGACGCACCAGCATGGTACGAGCTTGGTGTCCGCACAGATCACAACCCAAACCGAAGCATCCCCACGCCCACGGCCCTTCTCGTCGCGTGGCACGTTGTTTTCCTTGCAGCCGACGAAGCTCCAGATCTCGTCGGCCTGTAGGCGCCTGCAGGGGAGATCAACGAAGATCGCACGCTGATAGTCTAGACAGACCCAACCAATGTCCCGAAGGAGCCCAGAGTGCGGTGACCTTGCTCACTCGGGTTTGACGGGCGGCGGCACTCACGCTCGCGCCCTCGCATAGAGCAGCCGGGATCTGGGCTCTCTTGCCGGTCGACAGTCTGTTCATCGTCACTGCCTATCATGTCAGTCTCGCCTAACCCACACTGTACTAAAACCCTTCCTTTCCGATCGAACGGCACGGATCGATTAGACGGACAGTGTAGCAGCATTGACCAACACACTTCTACCGGGATCTTGCGCGGACTTAGGCGGACCGTCACATTCCGGGGTAGCGTAAAAGCCGACAGCCTCGGACGAATGCTTGGGGAAGCCAATACTTAGCCAATCCGAGGCCGTCGGTCCACACCACCTGGGGCATCGCCCCAGGGAGGTGAGTGATGTTGGCGCCTAAGAACTTAGGCCGGTCCTGGGGGATCGGCGGGTGTTCGATTTCCGCCGGTTCTCCAGACCGGGCTGGTGATACTAGGCAAACCAGCGAAGGAAAACATTGAGTTTGGATGCCGAGATGAAGGGCAGCTACTTGCTGGCACTCAAGGACGCACGACGGGAGCTGGCTAGGATCGACGGCCGGCGCCGTAGGCTACTGGCGACGATCGAGGGACTCAAGGGTTTGGTGCAGGAAGCCGAGCAGTTGGAACTCCATTCTGATGTCGGCGTGGACACGAACAGATCCAAGCGTCCAGCGGTCCCACCTGATTTCTTCAAGGGCAAGAAGCCAACCCAGGCGTATCGTGACTTTGTTGATCTGTGGGGTGATGACCATCCCATACCGACGATCAGGGACGCTCTGCTCGAGGGCGGGTTTGAGGTGAAGTCGCCGAAGACGATACTCGCGACACTTCATACGGTCGCGCGGCGGGAGCGGGAAAAAAAGGCGAAGGGTGGCTAGGATCGGGAACTCTTCGACCGGCGAGCCTCTGCGGCCTGTCTTGCAATGGTAGGCCGTTCTTCATGCGTCGGCCCAGAGGCCCTAGCCTCGCCACACTTCGCGACACGTTCCTCCGTTCGTAGGCCACAAAGCTCAAGAGGATGCCTGAAGCACATCGCGGCATCCACGATCATCGTGTCGGCGCTCCTGCCCGGGGCCGCCGTCCACCAGCTCCACGCCCAGAACAAGCCCCCGATTTTCGCCTGGGAAGGGGAAGTGCAGGTCTCGACCTCCGACGTGCCCATGTCCGAAACCAGGCCCACGCTGGAAATCCCGGAGGGGGAGTCCCGCACCTACTGGTTTCGACTCAGTGAGCAGCCGGAGGCCGACGGATGGTGGCTATTCGTCAAAGTCAACGGCTCGGTGCGCTATGATGGCGAGCTGGAGGGGATTCGTTGGGTGCCATCCGTCGGTCGGGAGATGAATAAAGGCACCGCAACAGAGTGGAAATCGATTTCTATACACGCACCCCAAGACGGTAATGATGTAAATGAGGAATTTACCTTCACTCACGAAGTGTGGGACGAGGACGCTGAATGTCCACCCGACCTGCACAACGTGGCCCCCGTGAGAGTGCGGATCATCGACGACGACGGCGACGGTGGCGATGGCGGTGACGGTGGCGATGGCGGTGACGGCGGCGATGGCGGTGGCGATGGCGGTGACGGTGGTGGCGGCGCTGGTGGCGGTAACGGCGGTGACAACCGCCCGGAGCTGAAGATCGGTGACGCGGAGGCGACGGAGGGCGGGCTTGCCACCTTCGAGGTCACACTCAGTCCGGCGGCGACAGGAGCAGTGACGGTCGCCTACGAGACGGTGGACGGGACTGCGACGGCAGGCTCCGACTACACGACTACCCGTGGGACGCTGAGCTTCGATGTGGGCGAACGAACGAAACAAGTCGAGGTTCAGACGCTCCAGGACCAGGCACACGAGGAGACGGAGACCTTCACGGTTCAGCTGAGCGCGGCCACCGGGGCAACGGTGGCCGACGGGAGCGGCACAGGAACGATCATCGATGATGACCAACCGCCCACCCTCACGATCGGAGACGCGGCGCCGGTAGGGGAAGGTGACACGGCCGAGTTCATGGTACGGTTGAGTTCAGCCAGCGGACTGCCGGTGACGGTCTCATACGAGACGGTGGACGGGACCGCGACGGCAGGCCTCGATTACACGGCTACGGAAGGCACGCTGCACTTCGATCCCGGGGAGACGACCCACACGCTTACGGTGGGAGCGCTCACTGACGATCTGCACGAAAGCCTCGAGCGCTTTACCGTAGAGCTCCGCAACCCGGAGGGGGCGACTCTGGCAGACGAAGCCGGGACAGGCACGATCGTCGATGATGACGAATCGCCCACCCTCACGATCGGAGACGCAGCGCCGGTAGAGGAAGGTGGCGCGGCCAAGTTCATGGTGCGGTTGAGTTCGGCCAGCGGACTCCCGGTGACGGTCGCCTACCGGACAGTGGACGGAACGGCCGTGGCAGGCCTCGATTACACGGCTGCCGAAGGCACGCTGCACTTCGAACCTGGGGAGACGACCCACACGCTCACGGTGGGAACGCTCACTGACGATGTGCTAGAGAGCCTCGAGCGCTTTACCGTAGAGCTGCACGACGCGGAGGGAGCGACTTTGGCAGACGAAGCCGGAGTGGGAACGCTCACCGACGACGTGAAGCGGAGCACCCGGGCGGTCCACCGTGTCGTCCTCCCGGAGATGGCGCGGGCGATGGCGTTCACCACGAACTGCCGTATCGAGCAGGCGCTCTCCGGCTCACCTCCCCAGGGCGCCGGGGACACGCGCGCAACTCGCCTTTCGCTCTCCCCGCCACTCACGTCCGGGCGGCAGGCGCGAACAGGTGCCGAGCCGCCAACCGTGCAGGGGGCTCTGGACGGCTTGCGCTTCCTCATGTCATCTCAGGAACAGGGAGGCGGCGGTCGTCTGGCGGCTTGGGGCTGCGCCGATAGCCGCAACTTGAGCGGTGGCGACAACGGGGCCACCCCGTGGAACGGCGATGTCTTCAGTGCCCACCTGGGCGCTGATGTACGGATCAGCTCCGATGTCTTGGCGGGATTCTCCCTATCCCGCTCACGCGGTTCGTTCGGGTACCGGATGGGCGGCAACGGCGGTGAGGACGCAGGCGGCGCATACAGACCGAGGTTGACCGGCATCCACCCCTGCGTTGTCTGGTCAGTAACGCCCGCGCTGAACATCTGGGCAACGTTTGGACACGGCTGGGGGAAGCTTCAGTTCGCGAACGACCTCGCCGAGACCGACGATACGAGTGCTTCGACGCTGGACTCGGGGATGGTAGGCGTGAGTGGCCGCGTGTTCGTCCGCGGGGCGACAAGCGTGAGGGTGAAGGGCGAGTGGGCACTTGCAAGCATGGACCTCGCGGCAGCGGACGGCGGGACGTTCGACGCGCTGGGAGTGAATGTGCAACGCTTCCGGATCAGGACGGAGGCCCGTCAGGAACACTTCCTCTCATCCGGCCACTGGCTCAGTCCGTGGGCGGAGCTAGCGCTCAGGCACGACGCGGGAGATGGAGAGGTCGGAGCCGGCCTCGAGGTGGGCGGCGGACTCCGTTATCGGCACTCACAAACGGGGTTCAGCGTCGAGAGCGAGGGCCGCTGGCTGGCGATGCACCGAGGCAGCGTAGACGAGTGGGGCTTCAGCACGCGGCTTCTCTTCGATCCCGGAGCGTCCAGTCGCGGCCTGTCCGTTGGCTTTGCACCGGCTTGGGGCACGACGGCGAGCGGCGTTGAACAACTGTGGGAGCACGGCTCCACCGACCGGACCCCATACGACGCGCCGGGTACACGCTTGGAGGCGCAGTTCGGGTACGGATTCGGGGTCCCTGGGAGCCGTGACGCGCTCTCGCTCACGCCCTACGCTGGCGTGAGCCTCAATGATGATGTTCGCCGGGGCTGGCGGTTGGGAAGCCTCTTGGCAACCGGCCGGTCCACGAACGTGAGCTTGGAGATCGAGCGTCGCGATCACGGCCCGGCTCCCAACGCCTACGGCGTTACCGCACGGGGCACGATCCTGTTCTAGAACATATGGAAGGGCCGGCCCCTGCCGGTTTACCGTGGGTGGAGGTCCTTCGGGAGAGCGACTTCCTGGGCGAGGGGCACGGGAAGGTGAGAGCCCGCCTGAGGCCGAGAGGGATCCGTGTGGGCAAGAACCGTGTGCTGCGGCTGATGCGCGAGAACGGACTGTTGGCGCCGGTGCGCCGCGGGCATCCACGAGGAGACCGGAGCCATAGCGGCCGGATCACGACGGATGCGCCCAACGAGCTGTGGGGCACCGATGCCACACGCTTCTACACGAAGGCGGACGGCTGGTGCTGGTTGTTCGTGGCCCTCGATCACTGCGTCAGCGACGTCGTGGGATGGGCATGTGGCCAAGAAGGGAGACCGCTGGGCGGCCCTCGAGCCGGTCCGCCAGGGCGTGCGGACCCACATGGCCGTCTATGGACGCCCCCGTTGATGCAAGCGTTCTGTTGAACGGTTCGGCACATGGTGGTCAGGTGCTGTCGTCTATCCGGCCTGTTGGTGCAGCCCTTGTTGGCCACTGGCCCGTATGGAGATACGCGGATCGGGTCCAAATCGGCTACGCAAGCTCGAAAGCTTTTTGCCATGTCCTGGTTTTCCCGATCCCGTCTCATTGACCGTTTTGCCCTTACCCGTTCTTACGTCCTGCCCACATCCCCGACAGCTTCCCTCCTTTCGCCGCCCGGTCAGGCGGCAGTGGCGTGAGCCCGGTAGATCTCCTTCTTCGTCGTCACCGCCCAGACGATGCGCGCCATCCTGTTGGCCAGCGCCACCGCGACCAGCATCGTCGGCTTGCGTGCCAACATCCTGGCTAGCCAGGGGTCCGATGCCTCACCGCGTCGGATCGCTTGGTGGATGACCGCCATGGCTCCCGTGATAAAGAGTCGCCTCAGGTCGCGCTGGCCCATCTTCGATATTCTGCCCAGTCTTGGCTTTCCGCCGGTCGTATGCTGCCGCGGCACCAGGCCGAGCCAAGCCGAGAAGTCGCGTCCGCGCCGGAAGCTCGCCATCGGTGGCGCGAAGGCCTAGAGCGCCAATGCGGTGATCGGTCCGATTCCCGGGATCGTCATCAGCCGCGCCGTCTCTTCGTCCTGCCGTGCGCACGCCCGGAGCTTCTTGTCCAGTCCGTAGACCTTCTCGTCGAGCACATCGATCTGCTCGAGCAGTAGCCTGCCCAGCTCGAGGACCGTCTCCGGCAGGGCAGAGTCTGCTTCTTCGAGCACCCGGGCCAGCCGCCTGACCTGGGCGGTGCCCTGCGGAGCCACGACACCGAACTCCGCCAGGTGACCCCGCAGCGCATTAATCGACTGGGTCCGCTGGCGCACCAGAAGGTCACGTGTGCGAAAGAGCATCCCCTGCGCCTGCTGCGCTTCGGTCTTGACCGCCACGAGGTGCATGGTCGGACGCTGCGCCGCTTCGGTGATCGCCGCCGCGTCCGCCGCGTCGTTCTTGTGCCTCTTCACGAACGGCTTCACGTAGATCGGTGGAATCAGCCTCACCTCGTGGCCGAGCGTCATGATCTCCCGGCCCCAGTAGTGAGCGCTGCCGCACGCTTCCATCGCCACCACACACTAGCGCGTACTGGCTCGATCAGCAGGTCCGCCGCGCCGATGCGGGGGCGGCGAAGACCCGGAGCAGCTCGCGAGCACTAGGCGATAGAGTCGAGGGGGGGGCGAACGCTTCATCGTCGCTCCTTGAGGCCTCCGCGGCGCCGACGAGCTCGCCAGCGTCCTGCAGAAGGTCTGGACGACCTGGAAGGTCCCGGAAGTGTCGAGAGATCAGGACCTTAGAGAGTCACCGGAAATCAACGGTTGGGATCTCTTCATCGGTGATGGATGCGTTCGACGGCCCGCTCACAGCAGGGTCGTGCCGATCGTGCTGGCAATCCACTGGTTGAGGCTCTTCCCCTCGGCGGCGGCGGCCGCCGCCGCGCTGGCGTGCAGTTCCGGCGGGATGCGCAAGTGGAATTTCCCCGAGTACCACCTTCGCGGCTCGACGCCGTCCTCGTCGCACATCTCGAGGAACACCTTGAGCGACGCCGCCCCTTCCTTCCTGAGGCCGGCAACGTCGCCGGCGTAGAAGTCTGCTCCGCCGTTCAGGCCAATGAATTCGCCCCGGAACATGTCGATGTCGGGATCGAACTGAATGACGGCCTTGTAGCCGTCGATCTCCATGGTGTTCCTCATGGTTCCACTCCATTCCGCCTTCGCCAATCCCGGATGCTGGCGACCGCGCCGACATCCGTGTCTGGTGAAGGGTGCGGGCGGTGGAACACCCTTCGGTCACCAAACAGTCTCACGCCGATGCGGGAGCCTTCCCGCTCGCTGATCTCTGCTCCCAGTTCAACGAGCAACGCCTCGATTTTCCGCCACGGTATATTGCCGCTAACCGGGTGGCGGAAGACCAGTCCGAGCGTTTTCCGGTGCCTGCGCCTCATGAATGATAATACCATAATCTGATACCTATGTAAAAACTACGCCGTTGTCGGCCGGGATAGTCGTGGCCGTCTATGGGAGCTCGACGACGCCCAGGTGCATTGAAGGCGATGGAGCGAACGCTTCATCGTCGCTCCTCGAGGAGTTGCCGGCGCCGGCGAGCTCGCCGGCGTCCCGCAGCTGCTCCGGACAGCCAGGCAGGCTCCTGAAGTGTCGAGGGGTCAGTCCCTTAGAGCGTCACCGGAATTCGACGGCTGGGATCTTTTGCCGGTGAGTGAGGCAGTTGCCGTCTAGTCTGCTCGGGGATCGGCCGCGCCGGGTTGCCCCCAGAACTGCCCTAGCGCTCTCCCCAGCTGGTGCCCCCTGCGGCCACGTCACACGCATCCACGGCTCGCCGCGCCGACGGGTCACAGGTAGAGCCTATCGCGCCATTGTTTCGTATTGAGGCACTTCCGGCAGGTGACGCTATTCGGATCGTCGGTGATGAGAAATCGTCCGTTGAGGATGCCGCAAGCTGTGCCGTCCTCGTGCATAAAAAGATCGTCCGGGGTCGGGCGGCATGATGTGCTCGTCGTACATGTTATCTCGGAGGTGGATCTTCATACGTGCCCCAGATACTTCCCACGGCTTGCGGGCCGCGCTGAGAGTGATTCCCCGAGGCCAGCCGCGACCTTCCCGCCCCTTCTTCGCGTCAGGTATAGCGGCACACCCACCTCCTCCTAGGCGCCTCGGTCAGGAGTGCCACTTGGTCGATCGAACGCCGATCGCGACGCGAATTTTTCAGGCCTCCGGAAGCCCATGCCCACTCGGCTTCCAGCCCGCGTCACTGCCCCTACCCGCTACCTTGGGGCTTCGCCCCTCGGCCGCCCTCCCGCGAGGACTCCAGCACCGTGGAGAAGGCCACGCTCTCTCACTTTAACCGCCTCACTCAACCGGGGTCGGATTCACCCCGAATCCCTTACTATCTGTGTTGGCTTCCTAGCCCACCCCGCGAGAGCACATTCCGCACCGTCCCCCGAGAACACCCTGCCGCGTTCGCGATCGCCCGCTGAGAGAGCCGGTAGGGCGCTCCGGAGAGCTCCAGGATCATGCGGTCCCGGTTGCGCGTGGCAGCTCTTCGGACCTTGGCCGACCCCGGTAGTAGACCCCGCCGCCGCCGCCGATCGCCGCTGTTAGCGATGCCCAGCGGCCGCCACTCGGTCACCGCACCGCGGTCACGCGCCTCGGACTCAGTGACCGACCTGACTTCCAGTCAGCGATCTCACTCCGGCTCAACCCGGCGGCGCCCACCCAGGATCTTCCTGGGTTCCGGAGGTGTTATCACGGCAGCATCCGGACACGGTCGGGGCAGTGGCGTGCCGGAGGGGACGACTCGCCAGTGGTTGCCGGCCGGGTGATCGCGCTCAAGCCCGCTCAGGAGACCGACCGGCATCGATTCGGGACCTCACGCTCCCGGTCCGGAAGCTGCTACAACACAGGAGGTTATTTGTGCGCCAGAGGGGGTTACTTGTGCGCCGAATTCGAGCAGGGGTGATTCTGAGTGTCGGACTGGCCGGGGCTTCTTGCGGCGGCAGCTCGACGGAGCCCGAAGACTCGCTGACCCAGGAGGAGGCCGTTGCGCTCCTCGAGGTAGCGATGAGCCGCGGCCTCCAGCTGACCAACCTCGACGCCCTGCCGGCCGGGAGTGAGACCGTTACCCCCGACGGCGTCGTTCTAGAGTTCACGGTCCCGTGCACGATGGGTGGAACGGTGGCAGTGGACGCGCTGTTCGTCCTTCCCGAAGAACCGGTCGCCGGCAGCTTCCCCGAGGAACTGGCAGTGTCGACGACCCTTGTGCACTCGGATTGCATGGAGAGGCACGCGGGGACCGGGATCACCTTCACCTTGGACGGCGCGCCCGAGGTGGAGATGAGCATCGGCCTATCGATCTCGACAGACCCGACAGACCCCGGGATCGAGCTCAGCGGCACCGTGGACGGGACGGTTCGGTGGGCCACGGACGACGGTCGGAGTGGGTCATGCCGGCTAGATGTAGCGTTGGAACCGGTGGACGATCCGGATGCGTTGCTCAGGCTCAGCGTCATCCTTGCCGGGCAGGCGTGCGGCGCCCAGATCATGGAGTCGTTCTCGGCGGACGCGGCGCTCAGCTGAATTAGCCCGGGACATCCGGCCCTTCGGCCCGCCTCGCCTCCCAAGCGGCGCCCGGGACCCGCGACGCCGCAACCGTCGTGACGGTCCCGAACGCGCTCCCGGCTCCCGCCCGTTCGTCACACGCTCCGGCAACGAGCCGGTGACACCGGTCAACGAGCAACGCCTCGATTTTCCGCCACGGTATATTGCCGCTAACCGGGTGGCGGAAGACCAGTCCGAGCGTTTTCCGGATTGCCGCGTAGATCTCCAGCAGGGCTTGGCGTACATCGTCGTGCTCGTGTACGTAGCGGACCTACAGGGCGCTGATGCGTTCTTTCGCGAGGATGGCCACGATCATAACACAATGTGTACCATAGTGTTATGACTTAATTCATTGCGGATCACCGCACCGGCACCGCCACCATCGAGACGGCCTAGAGTTGGAATCCGTGGTCGTCATCGCCGGAATACGGGGGGGGACAGGTTTGTTTCCACGACAGGTCTTGCGGGCACGTGCTATCGCTCGCGGGTTGCTCGATCTTGCAACTCCCAGTGGCTGGCGACGATGGCTCTTGCGGGCACGGGAAGACATGACGGAACGCCCGTGGCCCGACGATTATCCCCCGGGAGACACATGGTATGGGGTAGCCGGCGTAGTCTTAGCCGCGGCGCTGTTTGTCGGAGCTGGAAGCCTCAATTCCCTCACGCGGCGCCTCGCGGGGGAGGAGAGCCTAGGTACCGGGGTCCGACTATTCGAAAGGCTCAACGAAGCTCTCACAGGGGTCACTCCCAGTGAAGAGGGATTGACTGCACTGATGGCGGCCGTGGCTTTCATCGGCGTGGGCATCGGGTTGGTGTTCTTCGTCTTCGTGGCTGCCTATCTCGCTGGTGCAATGCTCGAAGGATGGTGGGGGCGGGTCGCACTGACGAGTGCGACCGCCGCCGCGCTACTAGGTACTGTCGCCGGCTGGCGCGGGTTTATCGCAGCGACAACGACCATCCAGCCCTCGGCGGATTGTTCGCAGGCGGGATGGCATTGCCGATCGCGTTTGTCGCTGGGTTGCTCATTCTCGTTCCGTCGACAGAGGCCTTCTGGCTCCTGCTCTTAGGCGGCGGCATTCTTGTCGTAATCTGGAAGACTTAGCCCAGCCTTCTGATAGCGCGGCTGAGCCTGGGGGTGGGAGGCGGTTACGAGACGGCCGGGCTAGGTGAGGCGCGGAGCAGTTCAAGCTCCTTCACGCTCTTGAGCCACGCCCAACACGACACTGGTCAGAGGAGCAACTGTCCTGATCACGAACCTGAAGCAGGACAAGAAGGCTCAGTCCATAGCCCACCACACGGGGGGAAATATACGTCTGCACCAATCGCATCGTTGCTCCTAGACCTGGCTATCTCCTGGTGGTCACGGTGTGCGTCCCGCTCACAGCGCCGATCTCCCTCGCGTTCTCCGGGTCCTGCTTGCTCGCCTCGATCGCCCGCATGGCCTCGCTCGGGAACACCCGCCACCCGATCCGCCCGTCCGGCTGGCCTGTCGGGCGTTCCGGTTTCGGATGTCCTAGACCCCTCCGGCGACGTCAATCGCCGCTCTGAGGGTCTCTCTCGTCGCTCCTAGGTGCCGTGTAGGGCCTCCTTGGGCGCTTCAGCCGCGGACCTGGCTCCCCAATCAAGGACTCGCCGGAGCGGCAGGTTCAACCGATGGGACGCCTGCCGCCGCCTCGAGCCTCTGCTGCGCCTGTTGAAGCGTCCACCGGACCGAGTACGCGGCGGACCCGGCAGCCGTCTTCACCCCCTCGTATTTCAGCCACTCGCTGTGGGCCCCCGGCCTCCTCGCGGGCTCGCTGTTCAGGCGTCAGTGGCACCGGAATGCAAGCTCTTTCGGCGATGCCTCAGGAACCCGGGGGATACCTCGAGAGCCGGCGTGCCGCGGGTGGGCACGAGATGGACGAGGGAGACGGGGCGTCGAGTGCATGGAGGACAAGATGACGGAATCTCGATGCGGCCGCGACGGCGGGTTTTGAATACCCACTTTCAGCGACGAAAAACTCCCCCTCTCTCCAAGCTCTCGGGGACAATCCCCCCCGCTGACCGGTCCCTTTCCGACGTCCAGAAAACCCCATCGGCCGCGGCGATCGCCGCTCTCACGGGCTCTGAGGAGCTCGTTCTCGGCCGAAAGGGGCTAGAATCATCGACGCCACCGGCCGCCTGTCCACCTCGAGCTCTGGATTCCGGGGAGGGTCAGCCCTCTCTACACGGACACTGTTGGGGCGAACCGAAGACGTACGCCACAGGCTGTGAGGATTTTGTGCACAGTGTCGATCTTCGGCGTGTTCTGCGTCGAGAGCGTGCGAGAAAGACCGGCACGGTTCAATCCAGTCCGGCGCGCCAGCTCCGATACCCCGCCGATCGCCTCGGCGACATTGCGGAGTGCGATCATCAGATCCTCATGATCGCTGCCCGGATCCTCGAACACGACGTTCAGATAGGCGGCGATGGCATCCGGTGTGTCGAGGTAGTCACTCGCCCTATGGGGTTTCGTTGGCATTTTCACCTCTCCGCTCTGTAAGCCCGCCACAGCGAGCGAGCCTGATCAATGTCTCGACCCTGCCTCTTTTTTGTGCCGCCTGTGAGCAGGATGACGAGGTTTCGGCCATCCCGACCGTAGTACAGCCGGTATCCGGGACCATAGTCGATCCGCAGCTCCGCGATACCGCCTTCCAGCCGCTTGTGGTCTCCGAAGTTTCCCCGGCGCACTCGGTCGATGCGCTGCTGAACACGGGCCACGACGTTGACGTCCTGCTTCGAGAGCCACTCGTCGAACAGGTCTCTGCCGCTCTCCGTCACATAGTGGAGAACCTCTATCATGCCTTACTGTATACATCAGTATACAGTATGTCGAGGGCTACGAGGGGAGGACAAGGACTTATCTGATTCCTGAGCTTCCGTGCCATCTGTCCGCACCAGATAGAGCCGGTTCTCCGACCCAGGCTCTGGATCCTGGGGGTCCTGGAGGTCAGCCGCCGCCGAGAAGTCCGCCCTGGCGGGCTCTGGGGGCCTCGGTTTCGCCCTCCGCGACCGTAGAGGGCAGGGCCAAGCCCCCCCCTGCCGAAAGGCGATCCCCTTCGATGCGGGGGTTATCCGAGCTTAAGGCAAGATCGTCTCGCCGAACGGTCCCTCCGACGCACTCAGCCTCGGCGCGACCGGCGCGAGCGTCATGTCCGCCAGTTCCAGCGCAATTGCCACCTCCTCGAGGACCGTGCGCTCCTCGAGGAGCCGCCTTGCGAAGTCCGGTGCTGCCAGCGAACGTGCCGTCCTGGCGCCTACGAGAGCGGCGACTGCAACTTCGCCGCCCGGCAGAAGTGGGGCATCTCGCCTACGGCACGCAGGCGTCCGCCGACCAAGTGGAGGGATGTTGGTGCTAACGCTTCCCCGACATACCGAGACCGCTTGGGCTCGACCGCTCGTCTTCGCGGCGGCGGCGTTGTCCACAACCCTGTGGGCCTACGCGTGCGGCGACGGAGCCACCGCGCCCCCGCCGCCGACTCCCGATCCCCCCCGGGCGACTTCGCTCGCCGTGACCCCGTCCACCGCCCAGCTCGCGGCGCTCGGCTCTACTGTGCAGCCCGCCGCCGAGGTGCGCGACCAGAACGGCAACGTGATGGGCGGGGCGGCCGTGTCGTGGTCGAGCGGGAACACGTCGGTGGCAACGGTGGACGGCTCGGGGCTGGTCACGGCGGCGGGCAGCGGCACGGCGACGATCACGGCGACCGCGGGTCAAGCCTCCGGCACGGCGTCGGTGACGGTGGCCAACCCCGACCGGGCGGCGCTGGTGGCCCTCTACAACGCGACCGCGGGTCCGAACTGGGTCGACAACACCCATTGGCTGACCGATGCGCCGCTGGGGGAGTGGTACGGCGTGACCACGGACGTCGCGGGGAGGGTTGTGGTCCTTGATCTCGCAGGCCAGTGGGACCAGGAAGCACAAAGGTACGTGAAGCACGGCCTCGCTGGCGAGATCCCACCCGAACTGGGCGACCTCGCCAACCTGACGGAGCTGTGGCTCCAGGGTAACGCACTGACGGGTACGGTCCCTGAAAGCTTCCTCCGGATTAGCGGACTCATTCAGTTCTTCATAGGCAGTAACGCATCCCTCTGCCCCTCTCTGCCAATATCAGTGGGACACCTGGCACCTTTGGAATTACTGAAGGGGGTGGAGGTGGATGGCGATGGTAGAGGGGAGAGATACGATGATTGGTATGGGTGTGGGTGCTCGGGCCCTGGGGGGCGAGGAGCGTAGCGGCGAGGCCGCCGGGGCCCGAGTCGCCGAGCGGAATCGGGCTCGGGATCCGGAGGTGGTGGCCAAGCCGACCCGCCGGCAGTTCACCGCGGAGTACAAGCTCAGGATCCGGGAAGAGACCGACCGGTGCTCGGAGCCCGGCGAGGTTGGGCGGATCGTGCGTCGGGAGGGTCTGTACAGCTCTCATCTCACGGCATGGCGAAGGGCACGGCGCGAGGGCTCTCTGAAGGGCCTGACGCCGAAGCGGCGGGGCCGCAAGCCGGCCCGCCGCAACTCCCTCCAGAAGAGGGTGGATGAGCTCGAGGCCGAAGTGGCCCGGCTCGAGAAGCAGCTTGCCACGGCGGAAACGATCCTGGAAGTCCAGGGAAAAGTTGCCGGGCTGCCGGGGTTGAGCTTCGACAGCGGAAAGAACTCCTGATGGCCGCTGCCTCCCTGGCTCGGGAGGTCGGCGCCGCGCCGGCGTGCCGGGCACTGGGTGTGGCGCGTGCCACGTTCTACCGGCGCCGTAAGCCCACGACCGGGCACCAGCAGCCCAGGCAGCGCCCCGCCCGGGCTCTCGATGAATCCGAGCGCGAGAAGGTGCGTGAGACCCTCGCTTGCCCGCGCTTCGTCGACCGATCTCCCGCAGAGGTTGTGGCCACCCTCCTCGACGAGGGCGAGTACCTCTGCTCAGAACGCACGATGTACAGGATCCTCCAGGAGGATCACCCCGTGCGCGAGCGGCGCAGTCAGCTCACGCATCCCGCCTACACGAAGCCCCAGCTCGTGGCCACGGCACCGAACCAGACCTGGTCGTGGGACATCACCCGGCTTCTCGGACCCGAGAAGTGGTCGTACTTCTACCTCTACGTCCTCATCGACATCTTCAGCCGGTACGTGGTCGGATGGATGGTCGCCGGCCGCGAGAACTCCGCGCTCGCCAGCCGGCTCATCCAGGAGAGCTGCCTCAAGCAGGATGTCCAGCCCGAGACGCTGACCCTGCACTCCGACCGCGGGGCCCCGATGACCAGCAAGTGCACGGCCCAGCTGCTCGCCGACCTCGGGATCACCCGCTCGCTCGGCCGTCCCCGGGTCAGCGACGACAACCCCTTCTCGGAGGCGCACTTCAAGACCGTCAAATACTACCCCGACTTCCCCGGACGCTTCGCCGACATCGGCGCGGCGATCGACTTCTGCCGATCCTTCTTCCCTTGGTACAACCATGAGCATCGCCACGGCGGAATCGCGATGCTCACCCCGGCTGATGTCCATCACGACCGAGCCCGTGACGTGCTCGCCCAGCGTGAGCGCACTCTCCAGCAGGCGTGGTCCGAACACCCTGAACGCTTCGTGCAGGGAATCCCCACGCCCCAGCCTCTCCCAACGGAGGTCTGGATCAATCCACCAGCTGCGGCTCCGACACCGCAGCCTGCTCACTAATCTATGACTCCCCGTGTCTCATCGCTGTTGACAGGTTCCGCTCCGTTGTGGCTGATACCACCGATACGTGGGTACATGAGGGTGCCGGGCCAGAGGAAACCTATATCGTTACGGTCAGTCGCCCTACGATCCTGTGCGACTTCGGGCCCGTCCCGACCAATGAGGTAGTCCAGTCAGGGGAGCGAATAATCGGCCCTTGCGAGAGTACCGAGGTCTCAGTGACGGTGCGCAATAGTCGATCCAGCGGGGCAGGTGTCGTGATCGACAACGTTGACTTCACTGTCCAGGGGTCCGAGCGATGCTTGGTCGCGTCCACGGCGTGCGAAGCGTTGAAAGGCCTCTTGCGCTGGAATTTAGATAACGCTCCAGCCGGTACGGCATACAGCGTTCAGGAGTCGATAAACCGGGGAAGCTGGCGACCCATGAGAGCGCTCGCGGATACCACGGCCCTGCTCGCGGACAGCTTGGCGGCATACAGCTACGTGCGCGACACCAAAAGTACCGCCGATAACTACGCAGGATCCTATCTCATCCGGCGTGGTCGCCCCGATACGAATCACAGATTCCGCGTCAGGGGGAATCCGTCCGGGGCATGGGTGGAGACCGACATTGGTACGCCCGTGGCTTTGCCCGCACCCGTTACTCCGAGTACACCGGGTCTGCTGTCTCAGAACAACTGCCGCCACGCTTACGCTTCGTGCTCGCCGCCCGGCCAACCGGAAGCCGACCTGATCTATTCGGGCAACCGAATAAGCGTCCAGTGGACCGTGATAGATGGCGGGTATGACGCCAATAACACCGCCCTTCCTGCGAGCAGCGCGCGCGTGGTCGACGCGAGCTTGGAGGCGGAAGCTGTCCCAACCGTAGTTGAAGGTTCCTGAAAGGGGAGAAAGAAAAGTGGTGGCCCCGGGGGTCCCGGGCCGATAGGCTCGGGTAGGCAAAAACCCCAACACGGAGCCACCACGATGAAGAGAACGTACGAGGCAAGGGATCGGGCGGACAAGCGCGCGATCAGGGAGTTCCTGAAGCGGGAGGGGCAGTTTCTGCTTCCGCTGCTTGAGCTCGTGGAGCAGACGGAGGTCGCGATCGACGAAGTCATCCAGGTGATGGGACGAGCGACGATCGAAGCGGTGCTGGAGATGAGCGCCGAGGGTGTGGCAGGCGTGAAGCAGGCAGGTCGGTCACGAGCGGAAGACGACACGGCGTGGTATGGCCGGCAGGGTGGTGTGGTTTACCTGTCGGACCGGAAGGTGCGTGTGGAGCGGCCACGGCTCAGGCGCCGGGGCGCCGGGGAGGGTGGCGAGGTCGAGGTGCCGGCGTACGCAGCGATGCGGAGACCGGGCGCCGTGGCGGATCGGATGCTCGAGGTCCTGATGGCGGGGGTGAGCACGCGGAAGTACGGCCGTGTGATCGGTGAGATGGCCGACACGGTCGGGGTGAGCAAGTCGGCGGTGAGCCGTGAGACGGTCGAGGCCTCTGAGCGCGTGCTGAAGGAGCTGATGGAGCGCCGGCTGGATGCGTGGGTCCTGGTGATCTACCTGGACGGGATCCGGATGGGCTCGCACCACGTGCTTGCTGCGGTAGGCGTGGACTCAGACGGAAAGAAGCACGTGCTGGGCGTGAGGGAAGGAGCGAGTGAGAACGCCGAGGTGACCAGCGCGCTCCTAGAGGATCTGGTCGAGCGCGGCCTGGACCCGGGCAGGCGGCGGCTGTTCGTGATCGATGGCTCGAAAGCGCTCAGGAAGGCGATCGAGAAGGTGTTCGGCCAACGTCACCCCATCCAGCGCTGCCGCAACCACAAGCTCCGCAACGTGCTGGGTCATCTGCCGAAGGATCAGCATCCTCAGGTGAAGGCGGCGTTCCGGGCGGCGATGAAGCTGGACGCGAAGCAGGGCGAGCAGAAGCTCGAGCAGCTCGCCCGATGGCTCGAGCGCGACCACCCCTCGGCCTCGGCCAGCCTGCGCGAAGGCCTCAGCGAGATGTTCACGATCAACCGGCTCGGCCTCCCGCCGCGGCTGAGGAAGTGCCTGGGCTCGACCAACCTGATCGACAGCACCCACTCGGGCGTAAGACGGAAGACCCGCAGGGTGACCAACTGGAAGAACGGAGCGATGGCCTTGCGCTGGGCCGCGGCCTCGTTCGTGGAGACCGAGAAGAGCTACCGGAGGATCATCGGCTACGACCAGCTCTGGATGCTCAGGGCCCACCTCGACGACCATGAACCGGTTGCCGAAATGAGAAAGGCAGGCTAACCAAGAGACTCTCCGGAGCCACCACCTTCAACTGTCAGCGGGACACCATCGCAAGCACGCAAGAATCAGCTTTTGAGGTCGGGTCAATAAGTGTGTAAACGTGTCAGGCGGCAGCCTTCCGCTGTTGAGTTGAGACGGGCTTTCCGTCTTCGAACGTTCTTCCTTCAAATACGTCGCTGAGCAGGTGGGGAGCGTCGAGCCTTCTGAAGCGCTTTTCGGCCACCGTCAGGAGCTTCCAGATCAGGGCCGTGGCGCTCTCGACCTTCTTGAACCGCTTCGCCGCGCTGGTCCTGAGCCGTACCGCGGCGAACGGGCTCTCGACCACGTTCGTCGTGCGCAGATGCTTCCAGTGTGCCTCGGGAAAATCGTAGAAGGTGACCATCCGGTCCCAGTCGTCCTCGAGCACGTCCACCGCTTTCGGATACCACGGCCCGTAGCGCTTCTCGAACGCCTCACGAGCCTTCACGGCCTCGGCCCGGCTCGGTGCGTAGACCACAACCCTGAGCAGATCCTTCGCCTCGCTCTGCTCTCGCTGAGGGAGTCGGTCCAGCACGTTCCTCATCTTGTGGTTCCAGCACCGCTGCTCACCGGCCTCAGGCCATACCTGCCTCACCGCCCCCCAGATCGCCGCGTTGCCGTCCGCCATCAGAAGCTTCGGCGCCTCGATGCCGCGTGCCTTCAGCTCCCGTAACACCTCAGACCACGACTCGACCGACTCTCGGTAGCCCGGTCTCACGGCCAACACCTCCTTCGTCCCGTCTCGCATCGCGCCCAGCACCACCAGCAGCGCTGCCTTGTCCCGCTCCAGCCCAGCCTTCACGTAGATCCCGTCCGCCCACACGTAGACGACCTCTCGATCGGCCAGCGAACGCTTCGACCAGGCCTCGAACTCCGCTGCCCACCCCGCCCGCAGCCGCCGGATCGATGACTTCGACAACGGTGCCCCCTCCCCCAGCAGTCCCCGCATCGCCAGCTCGAAGTCTCCCTCAGCCAGACCGTGCAGATACAGCTCCGGCAAAAGAGCGCCCACCTCCTTCGTCCGCCTCGCGAACAACGGCAGCACCCGGCTCTCGAATCGCTCCTCCACTCCGCGAACCCGGGGACGCCGGAGCGTGATCGTTCCCGAGCTCATCGCCAGCCGCCTCGGCTTGCCGTATCCGTTGCGGTAGCCCTCCGGCCTATCGATCCCCGCCCGCCGCTCCGACTTCTCCCGACCCAGCAGATCCGTGACCTCCTCCTCCAGGATGCCCTGGATGAACTCCTGCGCCTTCTCCCGCACCATCCCCTCCAGCACCTCCCACATCGGCCTGCTGGACGCACACTCCCGTCCCGCCATATCCTCTCTCATGAGGCGACGTTCCTTTCCCCGGGCTGTCACCCGGGCTCGCTGGTTTAACCTTCAGCCGAAAGGTGCGTCGCCTCTCTTTTTACACACCATTTGATCCTACCTCCAGCTTTTTCATCCTGGCTTCTCCGTCCCCGGGGTTGACCTACCGAGCCTGCAGGGAGGGTAGCGCGCGCTCGAGCCGCGCCCGTCGTCAGTCATCCCCAGCAGTCTCGGTAGAGCCTCCGTAGAGATCCGCGGCGAGCGCAGAGTCTCCGTTCATCTCGGCCGTGCCCCCCGCACCGTCGGGGCGGCCGCCTTCAGATTGCGCCCGAACCCGGCTTGGTTGCAATGGAGCGGAGCTTACCCCAAGAAGCCTGGGCCGCTGGGCGTACTGGAATCGAGTACGGTTCGATTTCGGCCGACCGGCAACGCCCACATCGAGGCGTTCAACTCGGCGCTTCGGCGTGAATGCCTATCGCAACACCGGTTCATCGGTCTCGAGGGCGGCCAGCGGGACCTCGATCACTGGCGGGCCGACTACAACAACTTCCGCCTGCACGGAAGCTTCGCGCGCTCTACGCCAGCCGACGTCGCGGCCGGCGCTTCCTTCGGCCCAGGGCCTGAGACGCTCCAAGACTCGCATTTCTGGTGGACCACCTTGGCGGTCAGTGCACAACAAAGACGTGTATGACTACGTCATTAGTCACGTGTAATGACACAACTCTATTGACTTGCGATACCACATCTCTACATACTTGCAACTACGCGGCACATTAAACTTGGGAAAGCCCGCGGAGAATGCAGCATGGTCACACCCAACGAAAAACTCGCCGCGTCGCTGGCGCAGCTCGAAAAGCTCCAGAAAGGGGGAGGACGGGTCTTTCGCAGCGCCGAGTTGACGCGCGTTCACCGCGAGCGCCTTCTCAAGAACGGCTTTCTGCGCGAGGTGATGAAGGGCTGGCTGATCTCATCAAACCCCGATGCCGAGCCCGGTGATACGACCCTGTGGTTCTCCTCTTTCTGGGAATTCTGCGTGACTTATTGCACCGCCCGGTTCGGGGAGGCCTGGCACCTTTCTCCCGAACAGTCATTGCTGCTGCACGCTGAAAGCACCGTCATTCCGCAGCAGGTCGTCATCTATACGCCCAAGGGCACGAACAACAGGGTGGATCTGCTGTTCGGCATGTCGCTCTACGATCTCAAACAAAAAGGCATGCCCCCACACGCGGACCTGACGACACGGGATGGGCTCAGGTTTTTTGTCCCGGAAGCGGCGCTGATCAAGGTTTCCGAAGCGTTCTTTACCCGCCACCCGGTTGAGGCTCGGGTTGTGCTCTCCGGCATCCGCGATGCGTCCGATGCGCTGGGACGCCTTCTTGATCGCGGCCATTCAACCGTCGCCGGCCGGCTTGCCGGAGCCTTTCGCCGAATCGGCCGCAACGCCGTGGCCGACGAGATTCTCACAGTCATGAAACGCGCCGGTTACGACGTGCGTCGGTCCGATCCGTTCGCGCCGGCCCAGACATTCGGCACCCCCAATCGGGCGCAAGCGCCGATTGCCGGGCGCCTGCAGTCCCTGTGGGAGACTTTCCGGGAGCCCGTGATCGAGGCGTTCCCGAAGGCCCCCGGATTGCCGCAGGACACGGAAGCCTATCTGTCCTTCGTCGATGGCATCTATCAGAACGACGCCTATCACTCACTGTCTGTCGAGGGCTACCGCGTGACGCCGGAACTGATTCATCGGGTGCGCGAGGGCAACTGGGACCCGGATCATCATGACGCCGATCGGCAGAGCCGCGATGCGCTCGTAGCGCGCGGCTACTGGCAGGCCTTCCAGCTTGTCCGGGGGACCGTCGCTAGAGTGCTCGGCGGCGCCAATTCCGGTGCTCTGGTCCGCACCACCCACCGGGACTGGTATCGTGAGCTGTTCCAGCCCTCTGTTGCTGCCGGCTTGGTCGCGGCTTCGGCCCTGGCTGGCTACCGGAACGACGCCGTATTTCTTCGCGGATCGCGACACGTGCCGCCCCGCTGGGAGGCGGTGCGCGATGCCATGCCGGCCTTGTTCGATTTGCTTGAAAACGAAGTCGAGCCGTCCGTCCGCGCCGTGCTAGGGCACTGGCTGGTCGGATATATCCATCCCTATCCAGGCGGCAACGGGCGGATGGCGCGCTTTATCATGAATGTGATGCTGGCCTCTGGCGGCTATCCGTGGACGGTCATCCGGGTCGAGGATCGCGACGCCTATCTGGCCGCACTCGAGAACGCCAGCATCGATCAGGATATTGAGCCTTTCATGCGGTTTATGGCTGAGCGGGTGCAGCGGTCACTGGAGCAGACGGCATGAATTCCCAGCTTCGCGGTCTGGTCGCAGGGGCCCGTATCCAGCCAAGGCATCCAACCTGCTTGCCGGATGTGCGTGCTACGGTCTTGATCCCGGCGATCCCGACGAAGCTTTCTCCAGCAAGATAGAATACGTCATGAGGCGGTTGGCGAAGCCGTCCGACGAGAAGGTGTTCGGCATCGCCAAAGAACGTCATCAAGGAGTTCCCGCAGGGACTGATCTCGGATGGGAGCGCGACCCCCTGAAGGCGGAGGAAACGGGGGAATCGCTGAGTTCTCCTCCGTGTTCGAAGGGATTGGTTTTTTTGCCTCGCTGTCGATGACGATACGGATTCGATGTGCCTTCGGCCGGTCGAGGTGGGCTCTCCGATGCACGAAGACATGTAAGGTAATGCTTGACAGTACCGCTGCGCCCCCCCGACCTTTCGGTCGTGATCGGAAGCATTCGCCTCAAGGCATTCCGGAACGACTGGACCCGAGGCCAGGCGAAGGGCCCGAGTAGCGAGTGGACACGAAAGCTGCGGCGGAGCTTGTCAGCGCTCGAAGCCGCGGACAGGCCTGAGCACATGGACAATCCTCGTTCGTGCGTCCATCCGCGGAAGGGAGACAGGCCCGGCCGCTACGTAGTTCGCCTGACGGCCCGCTGCCGCGTCACCTCGAGATGCAGTGACGGCGGCGCGGTGGATGTAGACATAGAGGACGATCTCCGATGACCGAAAGACACCCTTCCAGAGAGTCCGTGCATCCCGGGGAAATCCTGCGTGAGGAGATCCTGCCCGCGCTTTCGATGACCAAGACGGCCACCGCCGACGCGCTCGGGATATCCCGACAGACGCTCTATGACATCCTCAATGAGAAACAGCCGGTTACCGCTGAGATGGCGGTCCGGTTTGGCAAGCTGTTCGGCAATGGCGCCCGCTTCTGGGTGAATCTGCAACGCAACCGCGACCTGGCGATCGCAGAGAGTACGGTAGACGTCTCGGGGATACCGGTCGTCAAACCGCGAGCCGGTTGAGCCTCCGAGCCGGCGAAGGTGACTCGGCCGCTGGCAGCCCGCTGGAGCCGACGAGCCAGGCAGGGAAATCCAGCCGCAAGGGCCTGGGCACCCGCTACGACCGCTTGCGGGACGTGTGGATGACCTCGTGGATCTCCGTGGCTGCGAGATGTTCGTGGAAGGGCCCCGGGAGAGGCTCGGTCGCCAGAGGGATCATCACGGGCATGCTGATCCTCTTCGGCTGTTCGGGCACCGTGGCCTCGGTCCACGCGCAGACCTTGTGGCGCGGTCTTGTCATCGCTCCAGAGCGGCGCTGCTCTGCCTACGATGCGGACGACTATGGGTACCCACAGTCAGTAGAAGACCGGATCGTCGCGCAGCTCGGTGGCGTTTACAGTCCCTATACCGGCCGATGGTTCGCCAGCCAGCGTGAGACGGACATCGAGCACATGGTCGCACGCTCAGAGGCGCACGACAGTGGACTCTGTGCGGCCGATGCCGCGACTCGGCGTCGCTTCGCGACCGACCTGCTCAACCTGACGCTGGCGGCTCCCGGAGTGAACCGTGGCCAGAAGGGTGCCCGCGACGCCGCCGACTGGCTTCCCGACCAGAACACCTGCTGGTTCGCCGGTCGCGTCACCGCCGTCCGTCAAAAATACCGGCTCACCATCGACCGGCGCGAAGCCGATACGCTCGAGCGCGTGCTGGCCGGCTGCACCTCGACCAGCTTGGCCGTCGTGGTCCGTGGCACCGCTCCACCCGCCCCTGCTGGCGACTCCCGTGACGCCGTCGGCACGGACAGCGAAGCGCTTGCCCAATGGGACGACAACGGCAACGGCCAGATCACCTGCGCCGAGGCCCGCGCACACGGGATCGCACCGGTGCCCCGCGGTCATCCCGCCTATCAGTACATGCGCGATGGTGACGGGGACGGGGTCGTGTGCGAAGCGGGCGGCCGTGCGGACAGCAGCGGTACTGCACGCCAAGTGCCGGTACCCTCAACGGTACCCCGGGGTGGAGCTGCGCTCAGTCAGTACGACGACAACGGCAACGGCCGGATCACCTGCGCCGAGGCCCGCGCACATGGGATCGCACCGGTCCGCCGCAGCCATCCCGCCTATCGGTACATGCGCGATGCTGACGGGGACGGGGTGGTCTGCGAGTGAAGGCGCCGATCCAGCCTATTCGACACGCGGGCCACACCAAGACGCCCGATCCTTCCTAAGATCCGTTGCGAAAGCGGAGCAGAGTGCCGCGGGGTTCGGTGCCCGCCAAGTTCAGCTCGCTCTGGGAGCAGGCCGGTGCTCCTCGGCGGCCGGGAGTGTTAGTTTTGCTGCCGTCCCAGTACGGTCGGGGATGGGCCCCGGAGGGGCTCGCCGGTACCCAAGGGCTGGGTGAAGGCAGTGCCGCTCGTCGCGGAGACCGATCAGGCTCGAGTCAGGAGCAGCGCTCCCCATGCGGGCGTTGCCGATGGAAAGAGGAGGCTTCCTCTGCGCTTCGTTCTAGCAGGGTTGGTTCTGAGTTCCGCACTCGCCCTGGGTTCCTGCGGTGGCGACGGCCCGACCGACGCCGAAGATTCCCTGACCCGGGAGGAGGTCCTCGCACTCGTGGAGGTGTCGACGGGCCATGGCTTCGAAGTCACGCAGTACGCGATTCTTGAGAGCCGGACCACGGACGGTGAAAGCTCCACCGCACAGTTCACCGCACCCTGCCCGATAGATGGAACGGTTGCCGTGAACGGACAGACCAACTTCATGGGCGCCTCCCGGACACCTCCGAGTGGGAGGACGACTAGCGCTAGCGGTTGTCCAGGTACTCCCGTGCCCCCATTTCGTCGAGGAGCGGGACCACCTTGTCCGTATCGACCCGTATCATGAGGTAGGTGATGTGGTCGTCGATCCGTGTGAACTGATGGCCCGTGCCGGCGGGGATCACCAGGACGTCCCCGGCCGCCAGTTCGACCGTCTGGCCCCCTCGGATCGCCTGGGCGTTGTGCCCGGGGCCGTTCAGGTACTGGACGGCCCGGTTTGTCGCCGGCCTCGGCACGGAACCCTCGAGTTCGGGACCCGTCACATTCGTTCCGCTCCCGCTGATCACGTAGTAGACCTCTGTTACGAGGCTGTGCTCGGCGACGCCACCCGGTTCCTCGAGCCTCCCGCGATGGGCGATCGCGATCTGGACGTTGGACTTTCCGATATCGAGGGACCGAACCTGCTGATCGACCTGGGGGATCTCGAGGAACTCCTGGATCTCATCGGCCGGCACATGGGTGGCCGAGCACATGTTGCACGAGGGAGGAAACTCGGGAGCCTCCTGTGCGAGCACGGCGAGCGGGGCGGTGGGGAGGAGGAGAGCGGTGAGGATCCAGTGGGATTCAAGGGTATTGCGCATGACGACCTCCGGAAGATGGATGCGGCGAAGCCGGTTCGATGCTGGCCCGGGCCCTCCGTCGGAGCGAGGGGACCCCGCCAGGGGGTGGATTCAGCGCTAGCGTTGGCTGGCCGCGACAGACTCGAGGAAGCTTCGGATTGACGGGAAGCCTGCGCGGGCGGGCGCCGTCTGACCCTCCAAGTCGACCGCCCGGAGATCGACGCCGAGCTCGACCGCGATCTTGACGGCTTCGAGAGCCTTCGCCTCGAGTTCGAGAGGATTCTCCATCGGCACGAAAGCCCGCATCCGGGGAGATCCCCCCATTCCGACGGCAGCCATGAGCGTCGTGGTCTCCTCGACGGTGCGCGTGGCCCCGAAAGACCCGGCGTTTGCGACGTAGTCCGCACGATGCACGAGGTGGGGATCGGCTCCCGCATCCGCAAGCAGGCGCATGACCACGGGCTCGCTGAAGCGGGCCGCGAGCCAGAAGGGTGTGGCTCCGACGAGGGCCGGGTGGATGTACCAGTCGCGCGAGGCTCGTCGCGTGGGGGTCCAGTTCTCGATCCGGGCATTCGCATCGGCCCCGTGCTCGAGCAGGATCCTCACGAGATCCTCGTCCCGCCTCAGGATCGCGAGGTGAAGGGCGGAGAACCCCGCCTTCGCGATGTTCGGATCCGCCCCGTTGTCGAGTAGGAACGCCGCGAGCTCCCGGTACCCCGAGTGGGCCGCGTAGACTGTCGGTGTCACGCCCCAGGCGTCCATCGCATCCAGGTTGGAGCCCGCCGCCACGAGGAGCTTCGCGGACGCTAGGTTCCCGACGCGGGCCGCGAAGAGGAGCGCCGTGTTCTCCCCGTGGGGGACCATCTGCTGGTTCGCCGGAGCCGCGTGTGGCGGGATGGCCATCATCTGGCTCCAGCGCTCCGAGCGGGTGTGAACGTCCGCGCCGTGCTCGATGAGGAGACGGACGGCCTCCGCGTGCGCCTGCGCCGCCGCCCACATCAGGGCCGTCTGTCCCCTTGCGCCCGCGACGTTGGGATCCGTGCCCCGCTCGAGGAGGATCCGGACGACCGCGGGGTTTCCGGTCCGTGCAGCCGTCATGAGGACGCTTTCGCCCCCGAGGAGCGCCGCGTTCGGGTCCGCCCCCGCATCGAGGAGCTTCTCGACCATATCGGCGCTGCCATTGAGGCTTGCGTTCCAGAGTGGGGTCGCGCCGAGGTCGTTCGCGGCATTCGGGTCCGCCCCGGCGTCGAGGAGGAGCCCGCCCCCCGCCTCGTCATTGTGGTAGGTGGCCCAATGGAGTGCCGTGGCACCGTCCACCGCCGTGACGTTGGGGTCCGCGCCCTCGGCGGAGAGTAGCGACCGAACGGCGGCCCAGTCGGCCTCCTTCGCCGCATTGAGGAGGGCATCCGGCTCCTGCGCCGCAAGCGCGCCGGACGCGAGCAGCGGGGCCAAGGCGAGGAGGAGGATGCAGCGATGCATCCCTCGTCCCCGCGGCGCCGTGCGGGGGAGCCCGCGCACCCTTCTCATATCCCCGCGAGGGTGTCGAGCGGGAGCGGCCCCGTGCTCGCGCCGATCTTCTCTACCGGGACGCCCATCTTGTCCACCAGCGTGACGAGGAGGTTCGCCATCCCCGGCTCGTCCGAGTAGCTCAGGTGCCGCCCGGTCTGGAGCCGGCCCGCGCCACCGCCCATGACGAGGAGCGGGAGGTTCCGTCCGGAGTGCCGCGTGCTGTTCGAGATCCCGGATCCGTAGAGGATCGTCATGTTGTCGAGGAGTGAGCCGTCCACGTCCGGTGTCGCATCCAGCTTTGCCAGGTAGCGGGAGAAGAGCTCCGTGTGATACCGGTTGATCCGGGCCATCCTCGCCACCAGCTCGGGCTGGTCATTGTGGTGCGAGAGTGGGTGATGCGCGTCCGGCACGTCGATCTGCGGATAGGGGCGGGCGCTCTGCTCCTTTCCGAGCATGAAGGTGACGACACGGGTGAGGTCGGTCTGGAGTGCGAGGAGCTGAAGGTCGAGCATCAGCTCCAGGTGGTCCTCGAAATCCTGCGGCACGCCCTCCGGCTGTTCGAGCGTCGGTAGCTCGATGTCGATCTGCTCTTCCGCCATCCTGATCCGGCGCTCCACGTCGCGGATCGCCTCCGTGTACTGCTCCACCTTCAGGCGGTCCTGCGCGCCGATCTGCCGGTTCAACTCCGCGAGCTTGTCGGTGACCGAGTCTAGGATGCTCCGCTGCTGGCGGAGCCGTGTCTCCCGGGCGGAGCGCTCCGTAGAGCCCGCATCTCCGAAGAGGCGCTCGAAGACAGCGCGCGGATTGTACTCGGTCGGAAGGGGTTGGGTCGGTCCCCGCCAGGAGAGGGTATGGGTATAGACGCAGCTCAGGTTGCTGCTGCACGCACCTGCATTCGCCGGGGCGTCCATCGAGAGCTCCAGGCTGGCGAGCTGCGTCTCGCGGGCGAATTCCCGGGCGAGGAGCTGGTCCATCGAGACGTCAGCGATGATCTCCGTCTCCGTCCGCCCGCCCTGCGGGATACCGGTCAGGAAGGAGCCCGATGCACCTGCATGAATCTGTACCCAGTTCGCATTGATCCCGGAGAGGGCGAGCATCCGGTCCTTGAACGGGGCGAGAGGCTCGAGCACGGGGGAGAGCGCGAAGTCGGTGCCGAGGCCCTTCGGCGACCAGTACTCCATCGCCATCCCGTTCGGGACGTAGAACGTCTGGAAGCGGTGGACCGGTTCGGCGAGCGCCTGGGCCCGGCCGAAGGCCGGGAACATCGCGTCGAGCAGGGGGAGGGCGACGCTCGCCCCGAGCCCCTTCAGGGCGGTGCGCCGCGAGAGTGCTTTCCCGGTAAAGATCGTCGTCATCTTCGTTCTCCCAATGATGTGCTCTCAGCCTCAGATGGCCTCCGCCTTCCGCCGCAGGAAGGCCGGGCTCGTCGCGATCCCCAGGACGATCGAGGACCAGCGGTAGTCGTTCTCCTCGGCACGTCGAACGATCCGGCGTACCGTCGGTTGGTCAAAGTACTCGAGTGGCCGCCCGAGCGCATACGACATGAGCTTCTCCGTCACGGTCCCGACGAACTGCGCGTCGTATTCGAGGAGGAGGGCTCTCAGCGCTGCTACCCCGCCGAGCTCCGTCCCGCTCGGCCAGGTTCCCTGGGTGTCGACCGGACCGCCCCACTCGTCCGTGTCCCGCCACGCGCCGACCGCGTCGAAGTTCTCGAGTGCGAAGCCCAACGGATCGATGATCGAGTGGCAGCTCGCGCAGAGCGCATCCTCCCGGTGCCTCTCGAGGCGTTCCCGAATGCTGAGCTGCGACACTTCGGCTCCCTGGTCGAGGCTCGTGTCCACGTTGGCGGGCGGAGGCGACGGGTTCGCGCCGAGGATGTTGTCGAGGAGCCACTTCCCCCGGAGGACGGGCGAGGTCCGGTCCGGGTAGGCGGTGATCGCCATCAGGCTCCCGTGGCCCAGGATTCCGCCCCGCTCTTCGGGGTTCGGGAGCGCGACCCGCCGCGGCCGGCTTCCGTACACTCCGGGAATTCCGTAGAAGCGGGCGAGGCGCTCGTTCGCGAACGTATAGTCGGCGCTGAGGAGTTCGAGCACGCTCAGGTCTTCCCGGATCGAATTCCCGAGGAAGAGTTCCGTCTCCTGCCGGAAGGCCTCGACAAGGCTGTCGTCGAAGTCCGGGTACATGAGTGGATCGGCGAGCTTCTCCGGGAGGAGGCGGAGGTTCAGCCACTGGGCGGCGAAGCCGCCGACGAGGGCATCGACGGCCTTCGGGTCGGCGAGCATCCGAAGCACCTGCTCCTCGTAGATGTCGGGCTCGGTGAGGCGCCCCTCTTCGGCGAGCCGGAGGAGTTCTTCGTCCGGAATCGAGCTCCAGAGGAAGAAGGAGAGGCGGGAGGCGACCTCCCGATCGTCGAGCTCGTACACTCCCCCGGCTCCCGTTTCCGCCGGCTCCCTGTAGACCCGGAAGAGGAACTCCGGATCGACGAGGGTTCGCTCGAGCGCCAGCTGGATCCCGGCATCGAAGCTGCCGCCGAGGCGGCGGCCCTCGTCGAAGAACCGGAGGAGGACTTCCGCGTCCGAGTCATCGACGGGCCGCCGGTACGCCCTGCGGGCCATCCGGGACAGGATCTCGGCCGCGCACGCCTCTTCGCTCTCTCCCGCCGCCGGCCGGCAGGTGAAGATCGCCCGGCGGCTCGGCGTCTCGGAGGCCTCCTCCGTGATCTCGTACGGTCCCCCGATCTGGACGGATGCGACGCTCGCGATGTCCATGTAGATCTGGTCGTTCGTGAGCACCCGCCCGCGCTGCTGCGGCTGGGGGAGCCCCTCCGGCTCCCACTGCTCCCGCACGAAGGAGGTGCCTACGACGTGCGGTCCCGCCTCGACCCGGACGCGCGCCTCGAGGTGCGCATCCCCGGTCATCTGCATGTACTCTTCCCACTCGGGGGCGCCAAAGGAGCCGGGCTCGCCGGAGCCGGCGTAGCTCGCCGCCGCTGGCCGGTAGTCGAGCGCCCCGCCGCCGACCGTGAAGCGCTCGACGAGAGCGCCGTCGAGGCGCAGGTCGAGTTGCTGCGGCCACCCCATCCCCATGAGGTAGTCCTGGTACTGACGTCGGAGGAGGATCTTTATGAGGTACTCGCCGTCGGCGGGGAAGTGGTAGCGGACGGCGGCGCCCCCCCGGGACCCGAACGGGAGATCCTCGCTCTGCCGCTGATCCTGGACGATGTGGAGCGGGACCTCGAATGTCTCGACGCCAGGGGAGCCCGGCGGGAGTCCTACGGCCAATCGGGTCAGCTGGCGCGCCACGGACATGTAGCGCTCCATGTGCACGGTCGTGATGGAGAGGGCGTCGGCGTAGTTGTCGAAGCTCCCGTCCGCCGTCTCGTCTCCGGGGAGGAGGGGTCGGACGTCCACGTCGAGGGCGAGGAGCTCGTTGACGGCGTTGTTGTATTCGAAGCGGTTCAGGCGGTGGACCGGGTTTGTCGTGCCCGGATCCGCTTCTCCGGCGAGGGCGGCCCGGTCGATCTCCGTCTCGAGCCACTCCGCCACGAAGTCGTAGCTCGCTTGGTCGGGTCTCGGTACGCCCCCGGGGGGCATCGTACCCGTCCTGAGCTTCCGGACCACGTTCTCCCAGCGTTCCGGGGCGGAGCCGGGATTCTCGACGTCGAGGACGTCGAGGGCGAGGCCGGCCGTCATCACCGTCTGGTTGTGACAGACGACGCAGTACGTGTCGAGGGTCTCCCGGACCTGTTCCGGGTTCGAGGGCGGGGCAGGGGGATGCACGGTCGGCGCGGAGGCGGGGGGGCGCTCTGCCGACCCGTCGGCCTCCGGCTGGGCGCCGTGGGCCCCGAAGAGCGCCAGCGCGACCCCGCCCACCAGCGTGACCGCTGCGGCGGCGGCGTGCCCGAACCTCCGGCCCCGCCCCCCGGAAGCGGTCCTCTGTCGTGTCCGTTCCATGCGTCTTCCCCGAGCCGGCCTCCCAAGGGGGGAGGGGCGGCTCCCAGATCAGTCGTGATCGCGTGCGTGGGACTCGATCCGCTTTACCTCCTCCCTCGCGTGATCCTTCCGAAGCGCGCGGTTCCGGCTGCGGATATCCGATTTCGCCCGGCTACGCGTATGTTCGGAGCTCACGGACGCGAGCGACAACTGCTTTTCGATCTTCCGGCTGCCGCACGATGGGCAGCCCGGCGCCTCGGAGTTCCTCCGCACGAAGTGCTCGAACCCATGATCGCACTCGGTGCAGCGGTACTCGAAGATCGGCACAGGCCACCCCGCCCGTCAGCGCGTCAGGTCCACCAGAATCGCGCCCCCGGCGTGCCCGGTGCCGAAGCGCGTAGTGGCGTCCGCCGGGCTCGCGTAGCTGACATGCATGACATCGTTCACATGCATGTTGTAGAGCGCGTCGAGGGGCCCGAACTGCACGTTATTCACATACACGACCGGGATCGTGGACTCGGGCATCGTGAAGGACGATTGACCCCTCGGCCGAAGCCAGCGGGGCCTCAGCTGCCGGATCGCGTCGTAGAGGTTCTCGCCTGTCGACGCCCTCACCTCCTCCCCGGTCAGTTCGTCTCCGCTTGATCTCGAGGGTCTGTTCGCGCCCTCGCCCGTGGCGGCTGAGCACCCGGTGCCCAGTGTCACGAGTATGAGTGCCGCGAGGACGAAGCTCCGTTCTCGAAGGCGACGACCGGCTCTCACCGTCAGCATATTGCCTCCCCTTGTTTCCGGAGTCCCTATCGAGGGTCCCTACGGGCCGGGCGGATACCAGTCGTGTACCCGGACCTCGATGTCCGGTTCGTTTGCGAGCGCCTCGAGAAAGACGTCGATTGGCTGCTCGCGGTAGTGATACGGGTAGAGGACCGCCGGCCGGATGATCTTCACGCACTCGGCCGCCGCGAGCGGCACCATTCTCCCGTGCGGGAGGTTGAGCGGCATGAAGGCGATGTCGATGTCCTCGATCGTCTGGATTTCGGGCACGCACTCGGTGACCCCGGAGAGGTAGACGCGCGTACCGCCGAGCGTCAGGATGTAGCCGTTCCCCTCGCCCCGGGCGTGGAAGGGCTCGCCAGGAAGGAGGTCGTACATCGCCACGGCCTCGATCTCGACGCCCGCGAGCGTCAGCCGGTCGCCGTTGTCCATGATGGTGGCATCCGGCACCTGGAGGAGGCGTTCACGCGATCCCTCGTCCCTCGCCTCCTCTGGTCGGTCCGAGACCACCACCGGGGCGCCGGGCTTTCGAAGCTCCGCGATGAGCTCCGGGTCCAGGTGGTCCGCGGGACTGTCCGTAACGAGGATCAAGTCCGCGGGGAGCGCGTTCGAGTAGTCCCCCCGGCTGAAGGGGTCCACATGGATCACGGTGCCCTCGTACTCGAGCTGCACGCTCGCCCCCACAAAGGGCGTGATCCCGATCTCGGCGCTCCCACCGGTGGAGGCCTGGCCCGCCGCCGCCGTCGCGGTGGCGAGCGCGAGGAAGGCGGCGGCGGGCGCTGCCCGCACTGCAAGTCTGCTCTGGTTCATGGAATGCTCCTCCAAGCGGTCCTACGGTAGCCGCAGCGCGACGAGCGATCCCGGAAGCCCCTGTCCCGAGACAGCCGTCACGATGTACTGAACCCCGTCGTGCAGGAACGTCATCGGCGCCGTGTCCGTGGTCGCGGGAAGCTCCACGGTCCCGACTCTCTCTCCGGTCCTCTTGTCCACCGCGTGCATGCGGGGCAGGCCGCTGCGCCCCTCGCCGTAGACGAGGAGGCTCCCGGTGGCCATCGCAGTGGCGTGGCTGGGTTGTCCCGTATTCGGCAGGTCGACGCCCTCGAGGAGCGGATGATTCGCGATTCGTTCGGGCGTGTCTCCGTTCGGGATCCACCAGAGGATCTCGCCCGTGTTCATGTCGATCGCGGTGATCCGGCCGTACGGGGGCTTGTAGAAGGGGATCCCGTCGATGTTCCCGACGCCGCCGGGAACGGGCGCGTGCGTCCATTCGACGGGGGTGAGGCCGGACTGCCCGCTGAGCTGGCCGTCGCGCTCCATCCCCGGGATCAGCGTAAATGCGCTGCACGATTTGACGGAAGCCGTATAGATGATCCCCGTCTCGGGGTCTGCGACCGTGCCGCCCGGGATGTTCGTTCCTCCCCCGGCGGAGGGGCAGAAGAGCGCCCCCTTCCTCCCCTCGGGGTTCGTCGCGTGGAGGGGGGGCGTATAGAGGGAGGGCCCGGATTCCCACTCCGAGACGATCTCGAGCGCCCGCGCCCGGATCTCCGGGGTGAAGTCCGCGAGATCATCCTCCGTCAGCCCGTGCATCTCGTAGGGGGCGGGCCTCGTCGGGAAGGGCTGCGTCGGCGAGGTCTGCTCCGTCGGTACGCGGGACTGCGGTACCGGCCGTTCTTCGATCGGCCAGATCGGCTCGCCCGTCACGCGGTTGAAGGCGTAGATGAAGGCCTGCTTCGAGCTCTGGACGAGCGCCGGGACCTCCTCGCCGTCCACGGTGACGTCGATCAGCTGTGGCGGTTGAGGGAAGTCCCGGTCCCAGATGTCGTGGTGGATCGCCTGGAAGTGCCAGATCCGGTTTCCGGTCTCGACGTCGATCGCGACGACGCTGTTGCCGTAGAGGTTGTCTCCCGGGCGGTGCCCGCCGAAGTAGTCGTTCGTCGGCGCGTCCGTCGTCACGTACACGATCCCGTTCTCGAGGTCGGCCGAGAGGGGTGGCCACGTATTGATGTTCCCGCTCCACTCCCACGCGTCGTTCTCCCAGGTGTCGTGGCCGAACTCCCCTGGCTGCGGGATCACGTTGAACTTCCAGAGGTGTTCGCCCGTCCGCGCATCGTAGGCGAGCACGTCTCCCGGAATGTTCTCCCGCCTCGGATCCAGCCGGCCCGTAAGGTTCGAGTTGCCGACGACGACGACGCCATTGACCACGATCGGCGGCGAGGTGTTCGTGATGTATCCGATCTCGCCCGGGATCCCCGCCTCCGGGTCGTAGGGGTGGCCGAGATCGGCAAGCATGTCGACCGTGCCGTACTCCCCGAAACCCTCGACCGGGATGGGGGCGCCGAAACCCTCGAGCGGAAGTCCCGTCTCGGCGTCGAGGGCGTGAAGGAAGAAGGCGGGGGTCACGAGGTATATCACGCCCCGGCCATCGATCTCCGCGTACGCGACCCCCTTCCCGTGGCTCTGCCTGGAGGAGCGCTCCCAGCGCGTTGTGTGGGGCTCGCGGAAGGCCCAGAGCGTCTCGCCTGTCGCGGGATCGATTGCAGCGGCGGTCCGGCTCCGGCCCGCGACCCCGTAGAGCGTCCCGTTCGCATAGATCGGCGTCGTACGGAGGATGAAGTCGACGGTGGGCCCGAAGTTGTCTCCGCGCCAGATCCAGGCGATCTCGAGGTCGCCGAAGTTGGATGCGTCGATCTGCGTCAGGGGGGAGTAGCGGGTGCTTCCGGCATCCGCACCCCAGTATCGCCATTCTCCGTAGGGATTTCCCCTATCCTGCCCGTCTGCCGACCCGGCGAACGCCAAGGTGCAGGAGAGCGCGACGAGAGGGGCGAGAGTCGTTCCCGGCATCTTGCGGCTGTTCACTGTGTCCTCTGGTTTCGGTGAGCGGGTCCGGCCGACCGGATTCCACCCTCGAGGTCCGGCCCTCCACGCTGTATTGTATTCTACGGCACTCCGGCCGCTCCGCCAAATGCGCCGGGGGCCCCGCACAATGCGCGCGGGGCCCCCGGCCGACGGCTAGATCCGCCGCGTGTTCAGCACGTGCTGCTGACGTTCGGGTTCGAGGCAACCTCGAGGAAGGAGATCGGAAATAGCCGGCCATTTTCGAGCGCAAACCCGTACTCGTTCTCGAGCTCAAACGCCTCGTTCCAGCGGATCTTGTCCCCGCCCCGCGTTCCCTGTGCGAAGAGCTCCCGGCGCCGCTCCTCCCGCACCGCCTCCATGATCTCGGCCTCCGAGGCTCCGGCGAGGTAGTCCGCCCTAGGCAGCGGCCAGGCGGACGCGTCGATACGCGCCGGGAGTCCGGCCGGATTCGTCCTGAGCGTGTTGATGGCCTCGATGGCCCGCTCCCCGCCGAGTGCCTCGGCGATCATGAGCTGCGCCTCGCGCCAAGTCGCGAAGGGGATCGGGTCGGCTCGGTCTGTGTATTTCTGCTGTCGGCGCATCGGGAACCCTCCGATCCGACCTTCAAGTGCCCCGGAGGGATCGTATATGATCGGGACCCGAGGGTCCTCGACACCGCCGCCCTGGTCTAGCCAGGTGGCTTCCCCCTCGGCTGAAACCGTCATGTGCGACGTGCCGGGGTACCCGTAGTAGCGGTGCGGGATCAGGCTCTCGGACTCGATATTGCGTGTGGCAACCTTGTTGGTGCGGCGATTCGGGTTTTGCGAATAGGTCGCCACGAACTGGAAGCCCTCCGGCACCAGCTCGGCGTCGGCGACGACTTGTG
The DNA here is from genome assembly GCA_965206975.1 of Longimicrobiales bacterium. Taxonomy (GTDB): domain Bacteria; phylum Gemmatimonadota; class Gemmatimonadetes; order Longimicrobiales; family Gaopeijiaceae; genus JAAXGI01. The sequence continues at coordinate 2,611,818 of OZ242253.1, forward strand.
ACATGTTGCCGAGGTTCAGGTTGGCGCGCGCCCGCCCGACGTAGGCCGCTATTCGCACATCGGGTGTCCCGCCGCTGATGGCTTCGGTGAAGAGCTCGGCGGCTCGCTGCCAGGCCTCTTCGCGAGTTCCGAGGGGTGCACCCTCCGGGTACTGGACGGGGTCCAGAGGGACGACGCCGCAGTGGTACTCGCCGAGGACCTGCTCGGCATATCCCTGGTACAGTGACATGCTTGCAAGCAGCTCGCCCGCGTTCGGGACGGCTCCGGCCTCATACTCCGCGAACAGGCTCTTCGCACGCACAGCCTGGAGTCGCGGGGTCATCATCGGGCCATAGACCGGGCCGGTACCGGAGGCGCACGGGTCCGCATACACGTCGATGAGCTGGGCCCTGAGTTCCATCAGGGCGTTGGGCCGGCTCGTGCTCGAGTTCAGGAACTCGCTGTACCAGAGCCCGGCATACCAGATGTAGTCGACGAGCCCGCATTCGAAGTCCGCCTGGACGCTGTTGGCCAGCGTCTGCGCGAGGGCAGGATCCGTCAGGTCCGGCTCGGTGACGTCACCGGGAAGAGACACTTCGAGGATCTCGTCGAAGTCGCACGCGCCGAGAGCGAGGGTGAGTAGGGGTATGGCCATGAGAATCGGCCACGACGCGAAGCGACCGCGCCCTTTCGTATTCCGTCTGAATGTCATTTCGATCTCCCAGCAGTTTTTGTCAGGTCACCACCCGCAGCCGAGAGCTCCAGCTCCCGGCTGCGGGGTGCAAATCGGATGCGCTCAGAACGTGACGTTCAGCCTGAACGAGTAGGAGCTGAGCGGCGGCCAGTCTCCCCCGGACTCGTTCCCGAAGTCGTAGCCCGGCCGGCTCATCTCGGGGTCCGTCACGATCTCGCACCGGTCCGGCCCGTAGTCTCTTCCGTCGATGCCGTCGCACCAGTCCCCCGCATGCTGCTGCTGGAACCAGATCCTCCACAGGTTCCGGGCACCGAGTGTGAGGCTGGCCCGCGAAGCGCCGATGCGGTCGACGACCGATCCCGGCAGCGTGTAGCTGAGCGACAGCTCGCGCAGCTTCGCGATCCCCGCCTTGTGGAAGGAGAGTCCGTTCCGGGTGACCTGGCGGTATGCCTGCCCGATGGCGTTGTCCTGCAGGTACACGAGCTGGGAGGTCGGGTAGCTCGTGGACCGGGCACCCAGGTAGTCCGAACCCTGCCAATGCCCGCCCAGGGCATCGACCATGGCCGTCACCCGCCAGTCGTCGAAGATCGTCAGGCTATTCGTGACGTTCAGGAGCCATGTGGGCTCCGACCGCCCCCACACGAGGCGAGGCGCGTTGGCGCAGTCCATCCGCCCCCCGCCGGCCTCGAGACCGCCCCACCCCTTCGCATCCAACTCCGCCTGGGAGAAGGGCCCGGGGTTTCCCGTGCCGGCATCGCACTGGATGTTGTGGACCTGGCCGTTCACGCCGTTTACGAACTCCGCGTGGATCACACGCTTGTCGGAGACCGCCGAGATCCCGAATCCCTCGTAGTGCGCCATCGTCCGGCCTACCTGGATCCTATCGATCCCGCCCATGTCAATGATCTCATTGGCGAGCGAGGTAAACGAGACACCGATATCCCACGACAGCGGGTCGGACTGGAAGGCCAGCACGTTCAGGTACGTCTCCGTTCCCCACGCGTTCACCTCGCCCACGTTCACGAGCTGAAGGCCGCCAGCGAAGTCTCCGGCCTGGCTTGGCCAGATCGACGGCGGCACGGTCTTCGACACGATCGCGTCCTTCGTAACCCGGCTGAACCAGGTGAAGTTCGCGGAGACCCGCCCATCGAAGAATTCTGCGTCGAAGCCCACCTCGAGCTCTTCCCCTCGCTCGGGCCCCAAGTCGGGATTCCCGAAGGATCGCCCGCGGGGCCTCAGGACGGGGGCTCCGCCCGGGCCGGTGTCAGGGGTGAAGAGCCGCGTCGCGGCGAAGGCGTCCGGTTGCTGCCCAGCTGCACCCCAAGCCGCCCGCGCCCGGAATTGGCTTAGCCAGTCGATATCCCAGAACCCCTCCTCGTGCAGGACCCAGGTACCGCTGATCTTCGGATAGGTGGCCCCGCCGAAGTCGGCTCCGAAGGCGCTGTTGTCGTCTCTCCGGACGGCGAGGGTGACGAAGACGCGGTTGTCCCAGTCGAACTGGTTCTGGATGTAGAAGCCGAGCGTCGTGTTCTCCACGAACGTCTCGTCCGCGGTCTCGCGGGCCGCGGCCCCCACGGTCGAGAGCGCCGTCACGGCAAACTCCTCACCCGTGGCCCGGTACTGGAGGTCCTCCTCGTGGTAGTACTGGGCCCCGTAAGAGGTGGCGGATCCGAGGAGACCGTCCATGAAGCGGAAGGTGGCGGTACCCGAGAAGTCGAAGGTGGAGACGGGGACCTCCCTCGCCCGCACGTCCTTCTGGCCGAATTTTCCGTCGGAGCCGAAGAAGCGGTACGTCGGGCCCTGGCGCTTGTCCAGCTCGTCGAAGCGCTCGTGGATCTGGTCGACACCCAAGACCATGCGGTGGCCGAGCCAGTCGGTGGCGTCGTGGCGGACCTCGAGGCTCCACGTCGACCGGCGGTTCGTGAAGAGCTCGATCCGCCTGTCGCTGTACAACGCCTCGGGGGGCGTCTGGAAGCCCCGGTCCGGGTGGTCGTTGAAGACCGTGTTCAGACGTCCACCCCACGCAAAATTCCCGCCCCACCAGGACTGTGGCGGTGCCCGCTCGCTTGCGACGTAGGCCCCGTTCAGCGTGAAGTTGAGGCTCTCGTTGGCCGTCACCTGGATCGAGGCGCGCACGGTGTTGCGCACATCGTGGTTCCACCTCACCACGCCGTCCTGATCGGTTCGGCTGATGGACGCCGAGTAGCGAAGGAGATCCGTCCCGCCCCGGACGGCGGCGTTGTAGCGCTGCGTGAGTCCGTTGATGAACACCTCCGGGTCGCAGTGCTCGTAGGGCGCCGTCCCGCAGCGTTCCCTGTTGATCTCGATCAGATTCGTGTTGACCAGCTGGCCCACGCCGTCGCAGGGGACCTTCGGGCACAGGTCCGGATTGGGGATCCATCCCCTCGTGATCATGTGATCCGGCATATACAGCGCTCCGGTCTCCGCGGTGAAGTCAAAGACCGGTGCACCTACCTGCCCCCGCTTGGTGATGATCTGGATCACCCCGTTCGCAGCTTCCGTTCCATACAGAGTCGCCGCAGCGGGGCCCTTGATCACCTCGATGCTCTCGATGTCGGCCGGGTTGATGTCATTCAACCTGGAGGCGGCGGAATAGCGCTGCACGAAGCCGCGGTCGCCCACCATCCGTACCCCGTCTATGTAGACGATGGGATCGCCGGGAATCCCGATGCTCGAGTTCCCGCGGATCCGGATCTGAGCCCCGTCGCCGGCGCTGTTGGGTTGGCCGAGCAGCATTACGCCCGGAATCCGGCCGGTCAAAACATCCTCGACCGTCTGGACCGGTGCTTCGGCCGCCAGCTCAGGCACGCCGACCCGCTCGACCAGGTTTCCGATGGCACGGACCTGCGAGCCGCCGGCCGTTCCCGTCACCACGACGGCGTCGAGCGAGAGCGCCTCTGTCGCGAGCTCGATGTCGAGCTGCACGGTCTGGCCCCCGGCGACGGTCACCGTCTGCTCCACCGGTCGGTAGCCGAGTCTCTGGACCGAGATGGTGTGCGTCCCCGCCGGGACATTCTGGATGGTGTAGCTCCCATTCCCTTCGGAGAGGGAGCCAAGGTTGAGGTCTGAGATGAAGACCTGGGCCGCAGCGACCGCCACTCCACTCTGGGAGTCGGTCACGCGGCCGGTTATCACTTGAGCATGTGCCGTCACGGCTGATATCAACAGCGTGGTAGCGGCAAGGACTACGGACTTCCACTTACGCATCTCGACCTCCAGGTCGAAAACGGGACGGATTCTTCTGCATCTCGCAGACGGTACCACGGGTACCACGAGAGACGATCCAGCGCAAGGTGTCACCGGGCCGTCTCTCGCCAAGGGGGTTAGTTCGGTTCCCAAGCGGGCCGGCTGTCCAGACCAATCATTCAGCCACCACCCGCGGTGGCAATTCCCATCTCCTCGAGCACGCGCACGCGCTCCTCGAGCACGCGCACGCGCTCCTCGAGCACGCGCACGCGCTCCGCGGCCAAGTACTCAAACTGGTCGTCCTCGAAGTAGCTGATCCCGATCCACATGTGCGACATCTCGTCGCCCGTGCGGCGGCCGTGCATCACCCAGGTATCCGGATCCGGATTCCACGGGTTGTTCTCCGTATTGTCGTACCACGCCGTCACGATCAGTACGGTGCCCTTCGGGAGGAGGGGCGCCACATGGTCCTCGTAGATGTACGTGATGTGCCACGACGGATGCCATCCGGCCTTCCCGAGGACTTCCACGCGCCCGTCGGGGAAGACGGCCTCGAGCGACTGGCCGGTGCCGATCAGGTGCTCGTGGACGCGGAAGCTGTGGATCCGCGCGTTCCGCTGAAGGACGTGGATTCCCTGCGTGATCTGGCGCGAGTTCGGCGGGATCACCATCTCCTGGTCGCGCGACCGGTACGAACTGAAGCTCTGGTCGCCGGCCGTCGCAAAGAGCGGCTCCTCGCCCTCGGGATAGAACCAGAGCCCGACATCTACCTGGTCGTCCGGAACGGGCGTGCCCACGGGGTAGTAGTGGAGGTTCCAGGAGAGCTCGTCCCCGGGCTGCACCAGCATCCCCGTGTTCTCGGGATAGATGTCGTAGGGCTTCCCGATCCCGAAGTTCGAGAATCCAGCGCGCGTCTCCTCCCCGTCCACCGTTCGGCGGACCGAGGTATTCCCGTGGTGGGTGACCCGGCGGCCGAGCGGATAGGAGGGCTTCGTCTCATTCGCAAACACCCAGCGGGGGCCGTCGAGCCCCTCGATCGGGGTGATCGGGGTCCACCACTGGTCGAGCCCCTCCGCGGGGACGTCGAAGGGATCGGAGCGAACGATGATGTCCGGCGGACGGCCGAGGAGCGACTCGAGCCTCCAGTCCTCGCCCGAGGGCCACTCGATCGGTGGCGGCGCATCGGCCGGATCCCCCATGGGGGCGCCCGCGTCGGCCCACGCCACGATCGTGGCGATCTCCTCCTCGCTCAGCGAGACGTCGTTCTTGAACTCTTGGATCCCCACGTTCCGGTCCACGTGCCAGGGCGGCATCTCGCGCGTCGCCACCTTCTCCCGAATCATCGGGGCCCACGGCCGGGCATCCTCGTAGCTGATCAAGGTCATCGGGCCGATTCCGTCCGGGTTGTGGCATTCCTGGCAGCGCGCCTGCAGGATCGGAAGGACGTCCCTCGTGAAGGTCACGTCATCCTGCGACGCGCCCTGGGCCCTGGCTTCGTTGGCAGTGCCCAGCGCCATGAGGGCTGCCAGTGCGGCCAAGCCCAGCTTTGCACCTTTTCTTATCTCCAGACTCTCCTTGAAAGAAGGACGAACGAGCGGTTTTCAGTCACGGGGTTACGGTCACATGCAGGTACCCGTTCGTCCAGCAGCAGTGCTGGACCAGGGCCGACAGAGTCTCGATCGCGGTGACCCGGAGCACGTAGTCACCCGGCTCGCTGAATGTGGCGAGCGTCGGTAGCTGCACCTCCCCCTCCGGTGTGCCTTCGACCTCGAAGCGTTCCTGTGCGAAGGTCACCTCGCCCGGACCCTGGTGGTGGTACCAGGTGACGATGCTTCCCTCGCGCCCGAGGAGGTCGAGCCCGACTTCGAGCGGGAGCGACTCCCCGACCCGGACCGTGATGGGTCCGGCCTCAGGGCCGACCCGACCCCTCGCCATCGGGCTATCCCCAACCCGCATCGTCGGCGCCACGGGTGCACTGGTAGCGCTCTCGATGTTTATCATCTCGTAAGCGTCTGTGCCCAAGCTCGATTCTCCCGGGATCGTGAGCCCCTGGGCCTTGAGCGTCCACGTGATTTCCCCGTCGAATTCTCCGGGGACCGTGATGGCGAAGACGCTCTCGTGCCTGCGGTTTCGGCCGCGCTCCGAGGGCGCGGGCATGAAGTGCGTCGGCTGGATTCCGTTGTACTCTTCCGGCTCGATGTAGTTGTCGGGCCCGATGGGGATGTTGAAGGTCTCTTCGGTGTTCAAGTTGAAGTAGCCGAAGCTGGCGGTCCTCGTGCCGTCCGGGTTCGGAAACCAGCCCTCGAAGTAGGGGATCAGCGGCTGACCGTTTGCCACCACGTTGGCGATCCGAAACTCGGAGAAGTCTGCCTGGCCCTCATTGCCCCAGATTTCAATCTGCCCCTCGACCGGGGAGGGCCAAGGGAGGACTGCGAGCAGGCACGTGAATGCAACGCGGCCGAACCGCACCTTCATCGCTCCACCTCCACGCGAAGATCTATCACCACATAACCCAAGCCACATAGATGAATGGGGTCCGATCTGTCAAGCTTCCGCCGGACCCGGAATGAAGCTGTCCGGTTTGGCAGCACCTTGTCTCCATGGTTCGGGTTCGGCGCCGGTCTCCTGGGTCCCCCGGTTGCGCCCTTCACCGTGGGCCGAACAGCATGAGGACCCCGAACCCCACGATGAACGCCGCGCGGCCCCACGTGAACCCCCGGCCCTGCACGGACGGGTCGCGGGTCCAGAGCATGATGACCCCGCACGTGGTGATGCTCGTGTACTCGATCGGCGTCGTAGCGCCCTGGTACACCTCGACCGCCTCGATGTCGTTGACCGAGAAGATGTTGTCGAGAAGGATCGGATTTGCGAGCCTCAGCCCGTCGAGCACCACGATCGGGATGCAGTTTCTGCGGAGCCTCACCTGGTCGTTGAGTCCGGCTGTCCCAGGGACGACCCGCGCGCCGGGGATCTCCCGGAACACGTCGGAGACCCGGGCCGGGTTCAGTACGAGGAGCTCGTCTCTTGTGACATAGTCCCCGAGCCCCGTGTCGCGGCGCTCGTAGAAGCCCACCGCCTCGAGCCGGGACGCGCGTCCTCCGACGGCGATGATGGGGTCGAGCTCATATTCGGGCCCGACCATCTCGGCCCGGAGGTCGGAGACGCCTGGCTCCGTGAGAGTGAACGATCCCTCGAGCGCCGTGTAGGGCGGGGCTTCGATCCTGACCTCGTACTCCCCGAATGGGAGGGTGGCCGAGCGGAAGCGGCCGTTCTCATCGCTCGTTCCTGCCCAGTCGGAGTCTTCGGCGGCGGAGCCCGCTACGCGGAAGCGGATCGCTGCGGCTCGCACGGGGCGGCCCGAGCGTCGGTCCGCCACGACGCCGCTGACTTGGGCGCCGGTCGCCCCTTGGGCTTCGGCGGGCGGAGCCCATGCGAGCAGAAGCACGAGCGCAGGGAGCGCCACCGGGCCCTTCGCGAGGTGCACGAGCATACACGGTAACATAAGGCCGGCTGCTGGTTCGGGAAAATGTACCCGGGCGGAGCTTCGCCCGTCCGTGTTTGCGACCTTCTACCCGCTCTGCTAGCGTGAGCGGAGGGCGGCCGGGCATCGGGGTCGCGCAGTACTGTCCTCTACAGTGGGAGTGGACCGTGAAGCATTGCAACGCGAAATGGTGGATCCTTCTGGTCGGGGGAATTCTCCTCCTCCCTGCGTGCGTCCTGGAGGAGCGGTCGGCTCCACCAGCCGCCGGGGCGCCGGGAGGGGGGAGTGGCGCGGACGGCGCCGGTCGGGAGGACGTGCCGTATCCGGCCACGCCTTACCTCTCCGAACTCGAGGAGCGCCTTCTCTTCGGGGAGATATGGGAGCGAGGCGAACTCTCGCTCCGGGACCGGAGCCTCGTGACCCTCGCGGTCGTGCAGGCGCTCTACCGCACGGAGGAGCTCCGGGAGTACCTCGAGCGGGCACTCGATCACGGCGTGACCCGAGAGGAGATCGCCGAGCTCTTCACCCACGTGACGATGTACGCGGGGTGGCCGACGGGCTCCAATGCGTCGCGCGTGGCGATCGACGTCTACGGCCGACGCGGAATCGAGTTTCCGCCAGCGGCGGAGCCGGTTGAGCTGGAGATCGACCTCCGTGGGCAACGGGCGGGCTATCCCGCGATTCCGTACCTCTCGGCCCTGACCCGAAGCGTACTCTTCGACGTGAGCGACGGGGTGTGGTCGCGGCCGGTCCTGTCGCCCAGGGACCGGAGCATGATCACGATCGCCGTTGGCCAGGCGCTCTACGCCTCCGACCAACTGAGGGGCCACCTCGGCCGCGCCCTCGACAACGGCCTTGCCCCGGAGGAAATCCGGGAGGTCATTACGCACGTGACGCTCTATGCGGGGTGGCCGACCGGCTCGAACGCGGCCCGGCTTGCCGCCGAGGTCTTCGAGGACCGCGGGATTCCGGTGGGCGGCTGAGGCTCCCCCTGATGCGTGAGCCAGCGATGTCAGCCCGAGGGGGATTGCCTACCGGCCGCGGTAGCCAATGCAGGTTGGAGCTGGTGCCGAATCTCCGCGTCTCGAGGCTGAGGGCTACCGTGACGGTAGCCCTCAGCTGGCTCGGTACGCCCCACGTCGGCCACGCACAGGTGCTCACCGCAGAGGCCCAGGCCTCGTTTACGGGAGCGCAGGCGGCGCTGGGCGCCGAGCTCTACGAGTCCTCTTGCGCGGAGTGCCACCTGCCGGGCCTGGAAGGGTCCTCGGAGGCCCCCGAGCTCGCGGGGCCGAGCTTCCGGAACCAGTGGGGCGGACGCCCCGTGACCGAGCTCCTGAACTACACCCGGCTCGCGATGCCGCCGGACCAGCCGGGTTCGATGAGTAACGAGGAGTACGCGGCTGTCGTGGCGTACCTGATCGAGCAGAATGGCGCGGTCCGGTCGTCGGAGACCCTGACCCTCTCGTCGGCGGGAGTGGCTGTAGCGGGGAGCGTGGCGGCCATTGCTCGGTCGCTGCCGGGCGCCGAGGTGCTTCCAGCCCCGGGCCGGCTCGGTACAGCCCCCTCACCCGAAGGGGTCGGGCGACCCCCGGAGGTCGTCGGCAGCCTGTACGAGACTCCGACCTCCAGGACCGAGATCTTCTCGGAAATCGAGGGACTGCGGGCAGTTTCCGAATCGGAGCTCCGGAGTCCGCCAGCCGGTGAGTGGCTTCACTGGCGTGGGAATGCCGCTTCGTGGGGGTATAGCCCCCTCTCACAGCTGGACACCACGACAGTTCAGGATCTCCAGCTTGCGTGGGTCTGGCAGATGGAGGTGGACGAACTGCGGGGTTGGCAGGGTCCACTCATACGGGACGGTGTGCTGTTCCTCAGTAATCCCAGGAACGTGATTCAGGCGTTGGACGCGACGAGCGGAAGACTCCTCTGGGAGTATCGGCGGCAATTCCCCGAGGATGACAGCGGGATCAACCTTCGAACCCTCGCGATTTGGGGGGACCTCGTCTTCGTCGCGACCCGGGATGCCTACCTGGTGGCCCTGGAGGCAAGGACGGGAAGACTCCGTTGGGAGGCCCGCCTCGCCGACTCTGCGCAGGGTTACACCAACAGTACCGGTCCCATCGTGGCGGACGGAAAGGTGATCAACGGGATCAACGGATGTCAGCGGTACTTCGAGGAAACGTGCTTCATCACGGCGCACGATGCCGAAACCGGGGAGGAGCTTTGGCGGACTTATACGATCGCACGTCCCGGTGAGCCTGGAGGAGACACCTGGGGCGAGCTGCCCCTGGCGCTTCGAGGTGGGGGTGACGTCTGGAACGGCGGGAGCTGGGATCCGGAGCTCGGGCTCGTCTATTTCGGGGTGGCTCAGGCGAAACCGTGGGTAGCCGCGAGCCGAGGCACGGCTGCCGCCGACTCTGCGCTATACACGAATTCGACCCTTGCGCTCGACGTGGACGACGGGCGGATCGTCTGGTACCGGCAACACGTTCCGGGGGAGAGCCTGGATCTGGACGAGGGCATGGATCAGGTCCTCGTCGACGTTGAGGGCGTTCCCAGCCTGTTGACCATGGGCAAGCACGGCATCCTCTGGAAGCTCGATCGTCGCGACGGCCGCTTTCTCGGCCTCAGGGACTCTGGGATCCAGAACGTCTTCGCGGAGGTGGATCCGGAGACCGGTGCGGTGCGTTATCGAGAAGACATCCAGCGCGCTCGCGCGGGCGACTGGATCGCCGCCTGTCCGTCGACCTCGGGGGGGCACAACTGGCATTCCAGCTCATACCACCCTGGCACCGCCCTCCTCATAGTCCCGATGGGGCAGAGCTGCATGGAGATTCGGGGGCGTGAGCCGTCCCTGGTCGAGGGGGCCGGCGGTGCGGCCGCCGATCGCGTCTACATGGGGATGCCCGGAACCGAAGGACGGTTCGGTAGGCTTTCGGCCTTCCATGTAGGGACGATGGAAGAGGTGTGGCGGGTCGAACAGAGAGCGCCCTTCCTGACTGCTGCGCTCACAACTGCGGGTGGGCTCGTCTTCGCCGGAGGCTTCGACCGCTGGATTCGGGCCTATTCGGTGACTTCGGGGGTGGTCCTCTGGGAAACCCGCCTAGGGGGTCCGGTAGGGGGGTACCCTGTAACTTATGAGGTGGACGGGGTTCAATACCTCGCAGTCGCAACGGCGACGGGGGGAGGCACGGCGCACCGAATTGGCATCTTCCTCACACCAGAGCTGCGTGTTCGCGAGAACAACGCACTATACGTTTTTCGGCTCCCGGCCCACGGGGCGCCCTGAAGCCGGGCCCGGTGTGGACGAGAGGGCGAGCAGCACCGTATAATAGGTGTGGTATCGGTATCCCCATGAAGATGGCCAATCCGACTCGGCACGGGAGGGAAGATGCTGCATGGACTCGGTAGGTGCGGGCGAACAGGGCGGGGCACCCATCAGATCCTGGCGGTCATCGCGACCGTGGCGATGCTCGTCTCCGGGGCTGCCTTTCCGGCGTCCGCGCAGGACTCGGCCGCGCAGCCGACTTTTACGCGGGACGTCGCGCCGATCCTGCAGCAGAACTGCCAGACGTGCCACCGGGAAGGGTCGTTTGCGCCGATGCCCCTCACCTCGTACGACGAGGTTCGTCCGTTCACGGCTCTCATCCGGGAGCGGGTAGAGACGAGAGCGATGCCACCGTGGCCCCTCGACCACACGATCGGGATCCAGGAATTCAAGAACGACGTGTCGCTCAGCGATGAGGAGATCGCGACGATCCTCCGCTGGATCGATCACGGAGCCCCGATGGGAGATCCGGCCGAGATGCCGTCACCCATCGAGTGGGCGGCGTTCGAAGACGACTGGCAGTATGCGGAACACTTCGGCCGTCCCCCCGACATTGTGATTGTCTCGCCGTCCTATATGGTCCCGGCCAACGAATTGGACCACTGGCCGAACCTCGAGACCGGGGTCCCCGGCCTGACAAGCGCCAAGTGGATCCGCGGCGTAGAGATCCGGCCTGCGGACCCGGATACGCGATACGTCTTCCACCACGCGAATCCCTCGATCATAGACGACGGCGGCTCCGTTGGCGTAGGACACTCGGCGGCCGGCACGGTGGGATATATCTTCCCGGATGACACGGGGCAGGCGCTCAGGCCTGGGGCCAGGGTACGGTTCGGGATGCATCTCTTTCCGATCGACCGTGACGTCAACGCGGTTCTTCAGCTCGGATTCTGGCTGTACCCCGAGGGGGAGGAGCCTGAGTTCGAGACGCCCGGCGAGGTGATTCATGAGGCCAGTCAGAGCACCGGCTTCGGCCGCGAGACCCTCTCGAGAAGGGGCTATGGACCGGCTCGCGGAGCGGGCGGGGGGAGGGGCGGAACGAGTGGTGAGCCGCAATTCCCGCGCCAAGTTGACCTACTGATCCCGCCTCACAGCACTGCTACCTACAGGGGCGTGTACGTGCTGGACCGACCCGCACGGATTCACAGCGTCCGGGGCCACATGCACCTGAGGGGGCGGTATCAGGTGATTGAGGCCATCTACCCGGACGGCCGCTGGGAAGTCATCAACAAGCTCAACTGGCACCATGGATGGCAGACCGCCTTCCTGTACGAGGACCACGTCATGCCGCTGCTCCCGAAGGGCACGGTCCTCACGGTCACGAACCACTTTGACAATACAACGGAGAACCCGCACAACCCGGATCCGAATCAATGGGTCGTGCGCGGGGACCGGACCGTCGACGAGATGTCGCATACGCGGATCGGGATCACCTACTTCGATAGCGAAGAGGAATTCGAGCGGCTGGTTCGCGAGCGGGAGGAGCTGTTGCGTGAGATGGAAGATCGGCCGCTCCAGGCGGGAGGGTAGCCGAGCGGGGCCGATGCAGTCGGTTCGGTTACCCTGTCGGGCCAGTTCGCGGCCTGCCGTAGCGACGCTCTGCCTCTGGATGCTGGCGGTCTCGCCACTGGAGGGCCAGAACCGGCTCCCGACGGCATCCGGAGACTGGATGCTCAGGAATCTGCGCCCCTCGGGTCAACCGGTCATCCCCCTGTTCGACGGCTGGTACCACAATCCCGACGGGACATTCGAGCTCTGTTTCGGGTTCCACAACCTGAACACAGCCCAGAACGTCGAGATTCCCTTGGGGCCGGACAACGTCATCGAGCCGGCTCGTTTCGACGGCCTCCAGCCGACTCATTTCGACGAGGTTCCCTCGGAGTACCGCCGCCGCTTCTGCGTCTTTACGATCAACCTAGAGGACCTCGAAGAGGCTCCCGCGGTCGTGTGGACCCTTCGGATCGGGGGTAGGGAATACTCGGTCCCAGGTTCGAGTTCCGAGCACTACCGCATGGACGAGCTCGAACAGTCGTCCCGGGGGAACAGCGCACCGCTCGTTCGCTTCGGCGTGCTCGAGGAGAACGAGCGCCGGGGCCGCATGATGGCGCTGGACGAATGGACGGTTTCCACCACCGTCGGCGTCCCCGTGAGCCTCGAGTACAGCGTGACCGATCCCAACGGAATCCCCCTCGGTGTGACCCGTGTGATTTGGGGGAAGCATCAGGGCCCGGGTTCGGTCGCCTTCGGGATCGAGGACACCGAGATCGAGACGTCGACCCTATCCTTCTCCCACTCGACGACTGCCACCTTCAGCGAGCCGGGGGACTATCTACTTCGACTGCAGGCGGTCGACTGGGATCTCGGCAACGCCTTCGGGTTCCACTGCTGCTGGACTAACCGCTACCTTCGTGTCACGGTAACCGATTAGGGTCTGGGTCCGACTCCAGCCGCCGTCACACTCACACACTCACCCGTTGTCGCCGAGACCCGGCGTTGCTCGTTTCCGCGGGTCCGTCGCGTCAGACGCTTCGATCCATCGCGGCTTCGCGGCCCGCGATCCGACCGAAGACGAGACACCGCCCGAGCCCGTGCTGCGCGAATCCGCCCTGGGATTCCCCCGCACAGTAGAGGCCCGGTATGACCTCTCCGTCGTAGTCCATCACCTGGGACTTCCCGTTCGTCCGAAGCCCCGTCAGGCAGTCGTGCAGGATCGGTGTCGACCAGGCGGCGTAGAAGGGCGGCGTCTGGATCTTGTACATCGGGGCTTCCTTCCCGAAGTCCTCGTCGACGCCCGAGTCCACGAACGAGTTGTACCGGGCAACCGTCTCCTCTAGAGCCGCTGGTGGCAACGACCTCGTCTGGTACTCGTTGTCGATGTTGCTCGCGAGCCCCGCGAGCGTGTCCCCGCTGAAGAAGTAGCCTTCCAGGTCGACGAGCGGAGGATTGGGGTTCCACCCTTCGCGCTCCACCGCTTCCGCATCGAAGATTGCCCAGATCGGACCCCCGCCGTTCCTCCTCTTCGTGTCTCCGGTATCAGCGAGGCAAGCAGCGAAGTACTCGTATCCGTTGTCCGTCTCGTCCCAGAACCTTCGGCCTGTCTGGTTCACGAGGATCGCGTTTTGCCAGCTGAAGATGGTGAGCCCCGAGGCCCGGGCGCGATCGAAGATGGGGCTGTCCGGCTGCCAGATGAGGCTGGAGTAGCCCCATTTGCACCCGATGTAGCGGGTCTTGGACATGTAGGAGCCGGATTCCTTCGTCTGGTTGGCCGTGGCCCACAAGGCCGCTCCGACCTTCATCGCAGCGAGCTCTCCTTCGCCGCTCTGCCGTGACCAGGGCTCACCCGCCACCTGGTACTCCTCGGTGAACCGCGGATCGAAGGTCCTTCTGAAGGTGACGTTGCTCGCGCTCCCTCCGGTCGCGACGAGGAGACCCTTCCTCGCGCGGATGTACACTCGCGTCCCCCTGTGCTCGGCGACGATTCCGAGGACGCTTCCCGAGAAGGGCTGTTCGCGGATGATTTCGGTCATACGATGCTCCAAGAGGACCTCTACGCCCATCGCCCGGGCGCTCTTCTCCAAGGCCCGGACCAGCCCGGAACCGACCCGGGTGGGGTGATGGGTCACTCGTTCTTCGGCGATGGGCCACTGGACGGTCCGGCCCTGCCTCGCCACCTGCGAGGCGGCCCCGGGCCCGGAGTAGTTGTCCTGAAAGACCACTCCATGCTTGATCAGCCACTCGAAGGTCGACGCATTCCAGTCCGCAAACACTCTGACGAGATCGCGGTCGCTGAAGCGGCTGTCCCGGTGGTCGAAGCGTACCCAGTCATTGTAGACCATGTCCGGGGTGTCTTCGATGCCGAACTTGCGCTGGCGGCTCGTGCCACCCCCAAGATGCACGTTCCCTCCACTTACGAGCCCATGCCCTCCCACGTCGTAATTCTCCTCCACCATGATGACGGAGGCGCCGTGCTCCAAGGCCGAAACGGCGGCAGCAAGCCCCGCCGTTCCTGCCCCGATCGTGACGAAGTCCGCCTCGTGATCCCAGGATATGTCTTGGGCCGAAACCGCCTCGGCACCGACGCCAAGCGCGGCGGCGCCGACACCTAGAGTGGCTCCCTTCTTCAGAAAGTCCCTTCGGCTGACCTCCGCTTCACGCGGTCTCTTGGTGCTCACGATGCGTCCCTCCTGGATTGGCGATGCCAGTTTGACCTCAATGCCCGATGAGCGCGGCTCAGCGAGCCGGTCCCGATGATTCGGGCAGACGAAACACGTATAGGGCGTTATGACCCTGCCCGGCTGGGTTGATCATTTCGGTTCCGAGGAACGTGGGGATGCGCCAGGGACTTCCGCCACCCTGGCCAGCCGGTACCGCGATGTACTGCACCCCGTCCACCTCATAGCTGATGGGGAAGCCTTCCACGGAGCGCCCGAGCCGGGTCTCCCAGAGAGCCTCACCCGTTTCCATGTCGTACGCACGGAAGCGGCGGTCGTAGTCACCGACGAGCGCCAGCCCCCCGCCCGTCGTCAGAACGCTGGTCAGGAGGGGGGCCCGTTGCTCGACGCTCCACACTTCCTCCATTGTCGCCACGTCGTAAGCCGCGAGCTTCCCGAACGCATCCGTGCGCGCGCTCTCCCGCCACATGCGCCGGCCCCCGGAGCCACCTCCGCCCGCCTCGAGCTCCACCTCGAGCGGTAGCATGTCCATGCAGCTCTGGCTGAGCGGGATCACGAGCCGGCGGGTCGGCGGATGATAGGCGGTGGCGTGCCAGTTGTGTCCCCCTGCCGTGCTCGGACAGACGGAGAGCCACTCGCCGAACTGCATGTTCTCGATGTCCTCGCGGTACCGGACCCGGCCCGTCTCCGGATCGACCTCGGCGAAAATGTCCTGGTAGACCGTCTCCCGGAGCCCGAGGAAGGTGCCGTCCCTCCGGTCGAGCTTCCAGAGGATCCCGTTCTTCCCGATGCTGAGCACGGTGGGTCGACCCTCGATGTCGATGAGGACGCGCTCATACGCCTCGTCCAAGTCGAGCGACTCCCCGGGGACGTGGGTGAAGTACCAGACGATCTCCCCGGTATCCACGTCGAGTGCGAGGGTCGAGTTGGCGTAGAGCGTCGAGTCGGCGGTCGTGAGACCCTTGCTGACCGCCATCCACGGTTTGGACTGGGCTGTGCCAAAGTAGACGAGGCCCAGCTCGGGATCCCAACTTCCCGGGATCCAGACATCCACTCCCGCGCGTAGCTCAGGCGGAAGATCTCCCCAGGTGTCCCCTCCGGGCTCACCTGGGTACGCAATAGTGTAGGTGCGCCAGAGCTCCGTGCCTGTGCGGGCATCGTGGGCGGTGATATAGCAGCGGGTGCCAAAGGCACGGCATCCCCGAGATCCTGAGACGATCTTGTCGCCCGCGACCGTCGGTCCCGACGTGTAGTTGAACCCCTCCGCACGATCTCCAACCTGCATTTCCCAGCGAGAAACGCCGGTTCGGGCGTCGAGAGCGACCAAAGCTGCATCACGGGTCGCGACGATGATCAGGTCCTCGAAGATCGCTAGGCTCCGCAGGCTCCTGGAGTCCGCTCCGCCTCCCATCCCTTCCGGGAATTTACGGCGGTATTCCCAGAGGAGCGTACCCTCAGCCGCGTCCAGAGCCTGGATGACGTTTCCGTGGTTGGGCACATAGAGGATCCCGCCACGCACGATCGGTGTCGACTGGCTGACCCCGTCCTCCATTCCCCAGACCCAGGCAAGCTGGAGTTGCCCGACGTTCGAAGTGTCGATCTGGGAAAGGGGGCTATACCCCTGGGCGTTGGCGGTCCGGCGCCAATGGAGCCAGTCCCGGTCCTGTGGAGAAGCCAGATCTGCGGCGCTTACTGGCTGGAAGTTCTCGATGGCTCGGAACGTCTCTGTCACCCCTGTTGCCGTCTCGGTCACTTGGCCTCGGACAGGAGGAGGTCGGTCAAAGGCATCCGGCGACGGGACGTTTCCGGGAAGTCCCGGAACTGGTGGTCGACTTACCGCTCCTCCTGCCGACTCCATGGAAGCCGCAACCTGGCCCGAGGACGCGAAGCCCAGAGGTGTTCCGGACGCCTCGACTCCGTTCTGGTTGAGGAGATAGGCAACGACGGCTGCGTACTCGTCCTCCTCCAAGGAGCCCGGCGCAGTCGGAGGCATGGAGGCAGCCACCAACTCGAGTAGCTCATTGACCGGCTGGGGTCCCCATGCGTTGAGGAAGTCCGGGCCCGCGAGGGCGGGAGCCTCGTCGGAACCCTGAAAGTTGCTGAGGTGACAGCTTGCGCAAGCGCTCATGTAGACCTCCTCTCCGGCTTGCGCTTGCGCTTCCGAATAGGGCGCCTGCGGCACCTGCGCCGCCTCCGTACTCGAACTCATGCACAGAGCGGCGATCACGACGGGTGGAACGAAATGGGAACTGCGCCAGCCGTCGCGCTTCATCTCACCTCTTATCTCTTTGCTGAAAGGTGCTCAGGGCCAACCCCTCCGGCGCGCCGGAGGGTGTTCGGGGAAGTGTCAGAGCATCTCCTGATCCGGGAGTGGACAGCAGGTGTGCGGACCGTAGGGGTTGTTCCGCTGGTTCACACCCGTCTCGAAGTCATCCGTGGACACGCCCGGGATGTCGAGTCGGAGCATGTCCCCGATCTTGGTGCCTTGGAGGAATAGCTCCCGCCGTCGCTCTTCCCACACCTGCGCGCGGGACATTTATAGACTCAAACGCGGACCTGACTGCATAATCATATCTCCTTGCGAGATCCTGCGTGAAGATCGGCCCAAGTCGCCCAGCCGGAACTCCGCGGCGACGGCACTGCCAAGAAACACGGCTCACGATACGACATCGAAATGCTTTTCGCCACTACATTTTCCAGCCTAACGCTCGACGTGCGTTGGCTGGGCACCGTCGTATTCCCTCGGCTCGATGAAATTGTCGGGACCCAGCGGCACGTGATACCTCTCCTACCAGATTCATGCTGATGTATCCGAAGGATAGCGTGTAGGTGCCATCTTCGTTCTGGAATCAGCCCTCGAAGACCAGTACCACCGGCCGGTCCGCGTCGCGGTGTATCACGGCGACCAGTGCGATACATCCACGGGATCCTGCGCCGAAAGCGGGTGGCTCCGTGCTGCCAGAGCGGGTTCGATGACGAGGGCTGTCACCACTGGGGCAAAGCGCGTCAGGTGCACCTACCTTTCTGGCCATGGCCCATGCCTACCCACCCAGGGCACTCCAGCCGTTCCATGTCGTGCACCATTCCTAGGGCATGACGATCCTAGGGCGTGACGGTCACCCGCACGTAACCATTCGTCCAGCAGCACTGGCGCTCGAAGGACTGGATATTTTCGATTGCCTGGACTAGGACAACGTAGTTCCCTGGCTCGCTGAAGGTCACCGTCGTGGTGGCCCGGTTCGCGTACCGATAGTCTGCGAGCATCTCCAGTTGACTGAAGTTGGCGTCGCCAGGGCCCGAGAACTTGGCCCACGCCACCCACCAGCGGGCGGGTCGGCCGTCGGGTTCGTCCACGAATACGCTCAGCGTCAGAGGTTCACCGACGCCCGCGGTCACGGGGCCCGCGGTGACTCCGTTGCGCCCTCGGCCTTCCGGTCCGGCCGGCTCGACCCAGCGCATCACGGGTGCGATCGACCCCTGCGCCTGACCCGGGTTGAAGTCGAGCCACGTCGGCAGGTCCTCCTCGGTGATCTGATCGTAGCTCTCGATCCCTTCCTCTTCTGCCAGGAATCCCCAGGCCGCCGCCCGCGAGGACGAGTCAGGCTCATCCAGCATGTACGCGGACGCGGTCAGGCGACCCGGCACGGAGAGCTCGTTCCCGCGAACTCGGAGCGTCCACACCACGTCCCGGTTGCCGAAATCCTCCGGGACGTTGACCGTAAAGACGCAGTAATGCTTCCGATATCCGGTGCGGGGCACCGGCATGAAGTGGGTGGGCTGGCCACCGTCGAACTCGCTGGGCTCAATGAAGTTGTCCGGTCCCAGCGGGATGTCGACCTCCTCTTCGGTGTTTCCGCTCCAGTAACCGAAGCAGAGCCGATAAGACCCGTCGGGCTCCTGATACCAACCCTCGAAGGAGGGAACGATCGGCTGCCCCGACGGCCGGAGTGCACGGGCCGACCAGTCGTAGCCTTCCGTGGGATTCTGGGCCTGAGCGGATAACGGACCGACGGCTAGGAGGGCCGTGCTGACGATCCCGGCTGCCTTTGCTCGCAGCCATCCGACTCTCATGCGGTAACCAAAGCAGTTGCGGCCGATCTTCGCTCTTCGCGTCCTACTGCCCTCCATCTTCCACGTTCGGGGCCATCTGCCTCAGCTCCTGCTCCCTCTCCGCGATCAGCCTCTCGAAATCCTCGTCCTCCAGCCAGGTGACCTCCATGTGGAAGTGGCCCATCTCGTCCGCGCTCCGGCGGCCAAAGAAGACCCACTGGTCAGGGTCCGGGTTGTTCGGATTGTCCACCGTATTGTCGTACTGCGCAGTGACGATAAGGACTGTTCCCTTCGGAAGAAGAGGCGCGGCGAGGTCCGCGTACTGGTGAGCCGTATGCCACTTGTGGTCCCAGTTGATCCGGTTGATGACTTCCCGGCGACCGTCGGGGTAGATCGCCTCCATCGTCTGGTACTTGCCCCGCATGTGCATGTGACCCCGGATGCTGTTGAGGCGAACGTTCCTCGGTAGCACGTGCACGCCCTGCTGGGTCGCAACACCGTGCGGTGGCAGCACCAGGTCCGTGAGCCTTGTCTCGACGGTGCACTCCGGGCTGTCCAGTGGCAGCGGGGCGGGTTGCTCCCAGCAGCGGGAGTCCTGCTGCAGGACGACGCGATTGGGCTTCGGGTCCGTGAGCCACGAGACGTGTGACACCTCGAACTCCGGCTTCTCACCCGGCGGGTACAGCCAGATCCCGAGCTCGATGTAGGCATCTTCAACCAGTTCGCCGGCGGGGAAGAAGTGCATTGCCCACCGGATCCGCTGTCCCGGCTCGATCAGCTTCCCGGCGTCATCCGGGAAGAGATCGTAGTCCTTGCCCGCAGCCGACGAAGCCAGCGCGCTGTTCGCATGGTGGAACACGTAGCGGCTCTCCAGGTCGCCGGGCCGGATCTCGGTGGCCATAGCCCAACGCGGCTCGGTGAGATCATCGACGTAAGAGACCGGTTCGAACCAGTGATCCAACCCGGCAGCCGGCACCGTGTACGGAGGCGACTTGACTACGAGGTCGGGCGGGCGCCCGAAGTGATCCTCAAGCTTCCACTCCAGAGAGTCATCGAACTCCAGCGGGGCCGGAAGGTCGGCCACGTCGCCGAGCGGAGCTCCGCTCTCCGCCCACTCGACGATGGTTCGGATCTCTTCCTCCGACAACGATATGTCGTTCTTGAAATCCTGAACCCCGAGTCCGGGCTCGATGTACCAGGGGGGCATCCGCCGGCGCTCCACCCGGTCCTTGATCAGGGGTGCGAAGGGCCGGGCCTCCTCATAGGTCATGAGCGACATCGGGCCCATCCCGCCCAGCCTGTGACAACTCTGGCAGTTCTCCTGAAGAATCGGCGCGACGTCCCTGGCAAACGTCACACCGTCCTGAGTCGAGCTCTGCGCCTGCGCCACCGTCGGGAAAGCCAGCACGGCACCTGCCAGGGCCGCAATCAGCCCGGTAGCCCCGAACCCCAACCCGACTCGCTGCCCGTTGCCAGTCATGTTGTCCTCTCACCTTTACTTTAATGGTATGCGTTCCTCCCTCGCGGCATACAAACACCCACCATCACAATACGAGCCGCTGGCACGCCGGTCAACGCAAAGACGGCCCGCCGCCGACCCGGCACGGCGGAACCATGCCTGGACCTCCCGGCCAACCCTACTCGATGGCGATACCCTTGTCGTGCTCGGCCACGTCGCCGCATGTTGCAGTCGGTACTCGGATGAGCGGGTCCGTTGCGGTCGTGGAAGTGTCTTGCATGGAGAACCGTAGCTGGGAGCCCATGATGTGGAATCGACTTGTTCGCCTCGGTGTCGCATTTTTCCTTGCCGCGGCCGCGCTCGGCGTCTGGCGGGCCGCTGGCCTCGGAGCCCAGATCGTTGCAAGCAATCCCTACCACGCTCAGTACGACTGGGCGAAGATGCCCGACGGGCTGGCGATAGGGGTCGCGAGTGGCGTCTTTCCCGATCCTGACGGAGAGCACCTCTGGGTGCTGTCGCGCTGCGGAGCAAACCACTGCGCCCTCGTTCCGGAGGTCGATCCGATCCTCAAGTTCGACATGGAAGGCAACCTCGTCGACAAGTTCGGGGCGGGACTATTCTCCTGGCCCCACGGATTCTTCCTGGATCATGAGGGATTCCTCTGGGTGACGGAGGGGGCGCCCGTCGGCGACGCGCGGGCGGTCGAGGGGATGAGGCTGGGTATGGGACACCAGGTCTTCAAGCTGAACCAGCGGGGTGAGGTGGCGATGACGCTTGGCGAGGCCGGGGTGGCAGGGGACGACGAGAGCCATTTCAACGGGCCCTCCGACGTCATGGTCGCCCCTGGCGGTGATATCTGGATCACGGACGGACACCGCGGCGGGAACAATCGGCTCGTCAAGTTCTCCCCCCAAGGACGGTTCCTCCTTCAGGTTGGCGGCGGGGTGGAATCTGTCAGCGGGGATCCCGGTCAGTTCAACGATCCGCACGGGATCACGATGGACCTGGATGGTCGCGTCGTCGTGGCGGATCGCGGCAACAACCGGGTCCAGATCTTCGACCAGGAGGGGGACCTCCTCAAGGTTTGGACCCAGATGGGGCGGCCCAGCACGGTCTTCGTGGACCGAAACAACATGCTTTATGCCGGAGACGGAATGTCCAATGAGCAGTGGAACCCGGGCTGGGAGAGGGGCATCCACATCGCGCCGGCCTCGTCCGGGTGGGTCTCGGCGTTCATTCCCGACCGCGAGGTCCCGATCGGGACAGGGGTGGAGTTCCTCGGCGTCGATTTCGAAGGGAACATCTACTCGGGTGAGGTTGGCCGACAGAGGCTAGTGAAGTACATATCGGTCAGACCTGCGATCGCCCGGGATCCGGCCCTCAGGTAAGCAGGGGATTGCCGTGGTACGGCCGTCGCGGACGCAGGGCCCCGAATCGCTTGAATCGTTGAGCAGAATCGCGAAGGAGGATCATCAGATGACTGGATCAGTCCCAGGCTCTTTCCCAAGAGGCGCGAGCGCCGGGAGGTTTGCGCTAGCGGTCGCGGCCACATGTTTCCTGCAGGCGCCACTGACTGCGCAGGATCGGGGGACGTCGGATGGCGAGTGGCGATACATCGGAGGGGACGCGTGGCACACACGTTACTCTGCGCTGGATCAGATTACCGCCGAGAACTTCGAGGACCTCGAAGTCGCCTGGATATGGCGGGGCGACAACTTCGGGTATTTTCCGCTGGGCGTCTCCCGCTCCACCCCGATCTACGTCGATGGGCTCCTCTACACGGTAGCAGGCGAGAGGCGCACCGTGGTCGCGATGGATCCCGCGACAGGTGAGACGATCTGGACGTACCGAGAACCGCACACCACTCGCGTCGATCGCGGAATGCGAAACGGGTACGGGAAGGGGGTGGCGTACACGGAGGTGGATGGCCGAGGAGCGATCTACATCATCACTCCTGCTTTCTTCCTTCACGCGTTGGATGCCGAGACGGGTCGGCCCCTGGAGAACTGGGGGGCGCCGGTTCCGCTCCCCGGGTTCCCGCAGACGGGCGTCGTGGATCTCCTCCCGGACCTCATCGCGGACTGGCCGCCCTGGCTCGACTGGGACGGGGGTCCCTACGATCCGGACTTCGGAATCCCGCGAGAGCTGGGCTACATCACGAGCTCCTCCCCCCCGATCGTCGTGAACGGCGTGGTAGTGGTGGGCAACTCCGCCGAGCAGGGGTACAACCAGACCCGGGTCGAGAACGTGCCTGGCGACATCCTTGGCTACGACGCACGGACCGGAGAGTTCATGTGGAAGTTCAACGTGATTCCGCGCCCGGGCGAGTTCGGGCACGAGACGTGGGAGAACGACGCGTGGGAGTGGACGGGCGATGTCTCCTCCTGGGCGCCGATCTCGGCCGATCCCGAGCGAGGGCTGGTCTATATCCCGACGAATCCGCCCACCATCGACTTCTACGGGGGGTTCCGTCCGGGCGACGGACTCTACGGCACGAGCGTGATTGCCCTCGATGTTCAGACGGGAGAGCGGGTCTGGCACTTCCAGACGGTGCATCACGACATCTGGAACTTCGACAATCCCACGGCGCCGATCGCCCTCAACGTGAATGTGGGCGGAGAGCCCACGCCGATTGTCGTGCAGACAACGAAGCAGGGCTTCGCCTACACCTTCAATCGGGAGACGGGCGAGCCGATCTGGCCGATCGAGGAGCGGCCCGTCCCGCAGTCGGACGTGCCGGGAGAGCAGCTCTCTCCCACCCAGCCCTTCCCGACCCGACCCGCTCCGTACGAGATGCAGGGTCTCACCGAGGATGACCTGATCGACTACACGCCCGAGCTTCGGGCCGAGGCGCTCGAGATCATCCAGAACTACAAGCTCGGGCCGCTCTTCAACGCGCCGATCCAGATGGGGCACCCCTCGGGGCTGCGCTCCTTCGTGAGCTGTCCAAGTGGGGCGGTGAATATACCGCACCCGACTTCTGCCGATCCCGAGACGGGCATCATGTACATCGCCACGCAGCGGGGATGCCGGTCGGAGCGTCTCGTGCCGGGCCGCGAGATTGACGATCCGGACGACATCATGACGACGGGGACGACCTTCTCCGACTTTGCCGTGATCGACCGGGGCGACTTCCGGGGTCCGCAGGGCCTGCCGATCTTCAAGCCCCCCTACAGCCGGATCGTCGCGATCGACATGAACACCGGCGAGCACCTGTGGGAGACGCCGAACGGGAATACGCCCGAGCGGTTCACCAACCACCCGGCGCTTCAGGGGGTCGAGCTTCCGAACACGGGGAACACGGGTGCCGGAATCACCATGGTCACCGAGACGCTCCTGATCACGGCGGAGGGCTCCTCCGGGGCCCCCGTGCTTCACGCGTTGGACAAGATGACCGGAGAGCGGCTCGGGACGGTCGATCTCCCGGCGCCGGGCCAATACGGGATGATGGGCTACATGCACGAGGGCCAGCAGTACATCGTCGTCCAGGTGGCGCGGCCACCGCAGCTTCCCGGTTCGCTCGTGGCGCTCCGGCTGCCCTAGTCTTGGAAAATGCTGTAGGGGCGCAGTGGTGTCGAGGGGCCCTCCCGCCCGGGAGGGCCCCTCGAGCCTTCGGGCAGCCCTTCCCGGTAGAGGTGGGCCCGGCGTGGCCAGGTCAGGGGGATGTCGATCATCCCTCCGGCGGCGCCACGCCGGGGCCTCAACCCGTCACAACCTTCCCCGCTTGGTACAAACCGCCCGGCATCGGGCGCTCCAGCTCCTAGAGCACCTTCATCGGACGCTCGGACTCGTGACTGCGGTAGTGCACCCGGCCCAGGCAGTGGTAGGGACGGGTCTCGCCCATGTGGTCCCGCTTTCGCTCGCGCACGAATGAGGACGACGTTCGTGCCGCGTTCCGGCTGTTCGATGTAGCGGCGCCCGGTGCGTGTCGCCGGGGAGGCGCTGTTTTGCGACTCCCAGTGGAAGAGGGTCGGCGAGATCGAGTAGTCGGCGTAGCGTGTGGTTGGCGAGTAGTCCCTCTCCGACTTCTCCAGCGTGACGAAGAGGAGATCGGTACGCGTCGCCTCGTCCTAGAGGACACCTCCCTGCGGCAAGACGAGCGCGCCGCGTTTGCCCGTGCGCCCCTTGGGCGGCCACGATCTCCCGAAGGGTAGTGGGGGCGAGCGGGCCGCCGAGCCCCGGGCCTTCCACGGCCTCGCGGAGTTGGTGTGCGGCTTGGCGCCGGACGTGTCCCGACGGACAAGGCCCAGCTTACCCTATCATGTTTGCGACTAGGCGTTTCTGTCCCTCTGCGCGGGTCACCATGCGACGCGTCACGGCTACACTTGGAACTCGAGCGCCAACTGGTCCGACCCAGTCACGCGCACCGTACTACACTGAGCCGGTGCGCGGACCGTGGGGGGACTAGACAAGCCAGGACGGCCGCGCTTCCTCAGTCCGCTGTTCGCGTTAAGCCTAAGGTCCCGCCTCCGCGGCCAAGTGAGGCCAGCTTCCCGCTACGGCGCGCTGACCTCGGCGGTCCCTAGCTCCATCAGGGGCGCCACGCCCTCCGGGTCGACGCGTACCACCACGTAGGCCGTGAATTCCTCAGCCATATCCCACTTGTGTGGGGTCCCTGCCGGAATGATGAGCATGTCTCCCTGCTGGATGGTGATGTCCTCGGAGCCGACGGCAGACGTGCCTCTGCTACCCCGTCCGTTGCCTCGGCTATAGGGTCTCCGGGTCCAGTCAGTGATCGTGCCTCCCACCTTCATGCGACCTCTGCCTTCGAGCACGTAGTAGACCTCAGCCACGTCGTCGTGGACCGCGTAGTTCAGATTCTCCTGTCCCTCGTAGCGGACCACCACGCTGACCCCGACCTGATAGTCCTCCGAGCCTCCTCCCATCTCCACCATGTTCATGGGAAT
Organism: Longimicrobiales bacterium; assembly: GCA_965206975.1. Taxonomy (GTDB): domain Bacteria; phylum Gemmatimonadota; class Gemmatimonadetes; order Longimicrobiales; family Gaopeijiaceae; genus JAAXGI01. Next base: position 2,637,092 of record OZ242253.1, read on the forward strand.
GTCGGTCACCTGAGCTTCTACCATGTCCTGCTTGTGTTCCTCAATCTGCTCTGCCCTGATCAAGGTGGCTGGGAGGTCGTAACGGTGTTCGGGCAGTACCAACGGAGACGGGTCGATCGGTCGGTCCTGCGCCTGCACGGCCGAGAAGGCGCTCGTTCCAAAGGCGAGCACCGTCGCCTGCGCGAAGCCGAGCGCGATCTGCTTCCAGGGTATTCCATTCATCGTAGTTCCGTGTGCGAGAGGGTGGGGAGTGGGGTGGATCACAGCGGCCGATGGTGACCCGGCAACTACTGCGATTCCGAGAGCCGCATCGACCACCTGCTGATTCGGATGGCGTGGACGCCCCCTTCCGGCGGCATCGCGGTGTGCCAAGATGGTGTTGAGCCTCTCTGACCATCTGAGGGAGGAGGCATCCGATGGAAGAGGCTAGCATCATCGGGATCGATCTGGCAAAACAGAGCTTTCAGCTGCACGGGGCAAGAGCGGATGGGTCGGTGCCGTACCAGAAGAAGCCGAGCCGGGGAAGTGCTGGGTTTTCTTGCCTCGCAGGCGGGGTGTGTGGCGGTGATGGAAGCCTGCGGCAATGTCCACTACTGGGGCCGGGACATCATGACGCTCGGTCGCAAGGTGAGGCTGGTTCCGCCGATCTACGAGAAGCCGTTCGTCAAGAGGCAGAAGACCGAAGCGGCCGACGCGATCTCCGAAGCGGTGCAGCGTCCGACCATGCGCTTCATGACGGTCAAGACAGAAGCGCCTTCACAAATTGGCTGCGCGGTCCTTCCGGCCTCTGGCCGAGGCCAAGCGGTTCGATGCGCCGAGACTCGAGCCAGCATCGACAGTGCCACCATGAGCCAAGTCCGCGACCTGGCCGAGCAGGGCAATCCCAGGGGCAATCGTCCTCGGCATGGCATCTGCGCTCGGTGTCGGCGTCCTTGAGAACCATGTTTTCGCGCACATGTGATTCGACGTCGCCTCGGCCAACTGAGGTGCGACCGCCGTCCGAGGCAGGGAAGCGATCGAAGCGGAACTGACCTCGCTCCCAACGGACCGTGCTGTCGGACTGGCTTGTGGCTATTCGCACTCGTGCTATGGGGAGTGCGAACAGGGAGCCGTGCGCCTGGCCCATGGATGTGTGTCACCAGGGCCGTTCGGCCCCTGAGCTGATGCCGATGTCCGAGGTCGACCACTCCGCGCGCTGGACAAGATGACCGGCGAGCGTCTGGGACAGATCGATCTTCCGGCAACGGGACAGTACGGGATGATGACGTACATGCACGAGGGTCAGCAGTACTTGGTCGTGCAGGTTGCCAGGCCGCCGGAATTGCCGGGATCCCTGGTGGCGTTTCGACTACCCTGACGCACCCACCGAGGGGAGTCGGCAATGACGAAGTGGACACTCGAGGGGTCCTAAGGGGCTCCACTGTCAAGGAGAAGAGGGTCATGCAGAACCTGCTCAAGGGGGTGTTGGGTCTCGTGGCGTCCGGTCTGGTGCTTTGTGGCCAGCTCCAGGCGCAGGCGGCCTACATCCCGTATCACGAGGTCGAAGGATGGGACAACCTCCCGGGCGGAGAGCAATTCGGACCCCTCACCGGCGGGTTTCCCGATCCGGACGGCGAACTTGTGGCCATCTGGACGCAGTTTGGGAAACCGAGCGGTATCGTCATCGACCGGAATGACGTCCTCTACACGGTCGATGGACTTTCTGGTATCGAACGGCCAGGTTGGAGAGACAACCCTGGATGGGAACAGGGGATCCGGATCGGCGATGCCCGAACCGGGTGGGTGACGGCTTTCGTTCCAAACCGTGCGTCAGCTAATGGAGCCGGGATCGAGTTCTCCGGAGTGGATTTCGACGGCAACATCTACGCGAACGATCTCGCTCGCGGGCACGTGTCGAAATACGTCAAGTTCAAGCCGCTAGCGACTAGGTAGTCGAAACCTCCCGGGCCGCGGCGGAACGCGCCCACCCGTGGGGGGGGCCCCGGGAGTCTGGTTTTGGTCGGCAGCACCCTTTCAGGGCGTGGGCAGAGGCCGAATTAGATGCGTGTGTTCGGCGCCGGGTCGGGGACGCATCTTTTGCGCCCGACCGGTGTACGTTTCGGCCCAATAGAGGTTTCCGTCGTTATCAGCGTGGAACCCGTGGATTCCCCAGTTGAATCCAGGCTCCAGGCCGTAGGTGCCGAACCCGTAGACCAGCTGCCCGTCCAGATTGTATTTCAGCATCTTGTTGGTCTGCCCGTCCGCGACCCACAGGTGTCCATCGGCCGACACCTGGATGGCGAAGGGCGAGTTGATGTCGGGCCAGACGTCCAGAAAGTTTCCATTTTCGTCGAACACCTGAATGCGACTGTTCGAGCGATCCGCCACGTAGACCCGCCCGCTGGCGTCCGTGGCGATCGCGTGGGGCAGATTGAACTGGCCGGGACCGGTTCCGGGTTCCCCCCAGGCCATGAGGAAGTTGCCCTCCCCGTCGAACTTCACCACGCGGGTATTCGTGTACCCGTCGCTGACGAAGGTCGAGCCGTCGGGGAAAAAAGCGATGCCGGTCGGCCGGTTGAAGTGTGCGCCGTCGTCCCCGGGAACCAGTCGTTCGCCGAGGGTCAGGACCAGCTCTTCACCATCATTGGTGAACTTGAAGACCTGGTGGAGTAGGTCGTCCACCACCCAGACGTGCCTCTCGGGATCGTACGGGTTGATGGCGACTTGGTGCGGTCCACGACCGCCCGGGAATAGGTGGTCCCACTGATCCCAGGCCTCGATGATCCTGCCGCTGCTATCGACAACGTAGATGCAGTGCTCGAATCGATTGCCGCCGATCGCGCGATTCCCGGGGGTTGCGGCGATGGCATCCCATCCGGGCTCGATGCCTTCCGGCCTGGGAAGCTCGCCCCGCTGAACGACGAAGACCCTGTCGGGGGACTCCGCGTAGATCCCCGTCGTCGCACCCCAGACCCAGTCTTCGTGATCGGGCAGGGGCTGCGGCCAGTTGGTCTGGACCTCGTAAGGACCGGTCAGGTACGGCTCTTCTCCCCCTTTGTCCTGTTCCGCAGTATTGGAGTCCGGATTCTCGGCTGCCGACTCATTGCCACAGGCAGCCAACGAACCAACCAAAAGGACCACGGTGAACGCGGTGATGGGAAAGCGCGCCATAGTGACATCCTCCTGAGAGGTCTTCAGGGGATTCGATCCCGTGAGTGGAGTCCGACGAGTCGTCGGACTCCGACCCCAATACTATCGTGGCATACCCCATCGGGATAGGCGGACCGGGCCCCATCGCAGGCATCCGAAATCATGAGGAAGCTCCCGAGGGAACCGCGGGCTCTTGGAGAGCCAAAAGCGCTTGCCCTGCTCACCCGTCCCAGTCTGGCCACGAGGTCTGGACCCCGATCCCCTCTGGATCACTCACGGACACATTGTCGATACCGACCCCGAGGTCGTTGTCGAGTCCGGCCTGGCGGGTAGCGGTGGCCACGCCATGGGGGTCGAAAGGCCTGGGATTTGGAGTTGGCGCCCTCCTCTTCTGACGTCATCAAGCTTGCACCGAATTAGCCCGGAGCGAGGCAGCGTTGAGCGAGTTGGCACCCTCGAGCCGCGTGTGCGTGGGGAAGTCATGAGTAGGACCTCGAAGCTCCAAGGCCGGCGACCGTAGCCGGGCGAAGTTCTGCTGGGTGAGCGAGGACCAGAGTCAATTGGCGTGGCACACGGGGCATCTCGAGCTGTTTAGTCGCTACGGAGGTGTGCCGCTGTGGGTCCGGATCGACAACCTGAAGACGGGTGTGGCGAGGGGAGCGGGTCCGACGGCCGTCTTGAACCGTTCCTATGAGGTGTTCGCGCGCACGTGCGGGTTCGAGATCGATCCGTGCCGGCTAGCCACGGGCTCGGACAAGGGGAAGGCGGAACGTGGAGTACGGACGTTCCGCTCGGCGTTCGGCGAGGTGCTGCGCCGCGGGGCGGGCTCGCTGGAGGAGCTCGGCTGGCTGCTCGACGATCGAGCCAGGGTGCTGATGGGTCGGCTCACCTGTCCGGTGACGGGCAGCACGGTGGTCGAGGCGTTCGGTGTGGAGCAGCGGGCTCTGCAGCCGCTGCCCACGATGGCTGAGCCGTTCGACGTGGTGGTGACCCGTCGGGTCAGCCGGGACTGCCTGGTCTCGTTCGAGGGCAGACGCTACAGCGTGCCGTTCGCCGGGTGGGGCGGAACGTGGACGTCTGGGGCACGCTCAGGCACGTGGTAGTCCGGGGCACAGGTGAGGAGCTCGCCCGACACGCACGAGGCACCGAGGCTCGGCTGCTCATCGATCCCGAGCACTACGAGGGGCCCTCGACCCGGGAGGTCGAGCGGCCGACCCCACTCGGCCGGCGGGCCCGGCTCCAGCTGGCCGGACTGTCGAGCGCTTCACGGCACTCGCTCCTGATGACCCCTGTCCGAGAACAGACCGTACGCCCGCTGGACGACTATGTGTGGATGGTGGAGGCACTCGATGAGCGCGGCCAGGGGCAAGGTCGACCTGGACGTGGTGACCGATCGGTGTCAGAGCCTCAAGCTGGTGCATGCGGCCGAGTGCCTGGCCGAGCTCGTGGAGGAGGCGAGCCGCGAGGATCTGAGCCCGGTGAACTTCTTGGACCGGGTGCTCGAGCGCGAGATCGAGCGCAAGGACGAACGGCGCATCGCCACCTCGCTCAGGCTCAGCGGGCTACCGGTCGGCAAGACGTTCGAGGGCTTCGACTGGACGTTCCAGCCCCGCATCGACCGCTCCAAGCTTGAAGCCCTGGCCACGTGCGCCTTCGTGCGCGAGGCCGACAACGTGCTCTTCATGGGCCAGCCAGCCAGCCAGCCAGCCTACCCAATGTGTAACATTGGAGGCTGGCGAAGGGTTACTCCGCCCCCTTCGATACCCCCGGAGGCCCGCGCTGCGGCCCTGTTCACGGGCGGGAGGTTCGGCCCCCTTCCCGGCGCGTCCTGATGGCTGATCGCCGCACCGTCACTGCCGCCGCCCGAGGCGCTAATGGTTCTCGGCAGTGGAATCGGCTCCGCCAAGAGAGTTGCCGTTATCCACACGCAATCCATACGTGGGATAGTTTCACCGGGGAAAGTCGCCGTTGCAGCCTCATCAGGGCTGCCATCTAACGGTTAGCGACTCGCGGTCAAGAACTCGGCCCACTGCTGCAACAGCTGCGCCGATACGATTATAACTTATTGGTATTATTATTATATTTACTACTGATCACTCCTCCCTGATTCCCTCATTACATCCCTCTTTCCGAACGGGAACCCATGGGGCGCTCCAAGACGTCCCGGAACCTGTCAACAGCGATGAGACACGGGGAGTCATAGATTAGTGAGCAGGCTGCGGTGTCGGAGCCGCAGCTGGTGGATTGATCCAGACCTCCGTTGGGAGAGGCTGGGGCGTGGGGATCCCCTGCACGAAGCGTTCAGGGTGTTCGGACCACGCCTGCTGGAGAGTGCGCTCACGCTGGGCGAGCACGTCACGGGCTCGGTCGTGATGGACATCAGCCGGGGTGAGCATCGCGATTCCGCCGTGGCGATGCTCATGGTTGTACCAAGGGAAGAAGGATCGGCAGAAGTCGATCGCCGCGCCGATGTCGGCGAAGCGTCCGGGGAAGTCGGGGTAGTATTTGACGGTCTTGAAGTGCGCCTCCGAGAAGGGGTTGTCGTCGCTGACCCGGGGACGGCCGAGCGAGCGGGTGATCCCGAGGTCGGCGAGCAGCTGGGCCGTGCACTTGCTGGTCATCGGGGCCCCGCGGTCGGAGTGCAGGGTCAGCGTCTCGGGCTGGACATCCTGCTTGAGGCAGCTCTCCTGGATGAGCCGGCTGGCGAGCGCGGAGTTCTCGCGGTCGGCGACCATCCATCCGACCACGTACCGGCTGAAGATGTCGATGAGGACGTAGAGGCAGAAGTACGACCACTTCTCGGGTCCGAGAAGCCGGGTGATGTCCCACGACCAGGTCTGGTTCGGTGCCGTGGCCACGAGCTGGGGCTTCGTGTAGGCGGGATGCGTGAGCTGACTGCGCCGCTCGCGCACGGGGTGATCCTCCTGGAGGATCCTGTACATCGTGCGTTCTGAGCAGAGGTACTCGCCCTCGTCGAGGAGGGTGGCCACAACCTCTGCGGGAGATCGGTCGACGAAGCGCGGGCAAGCGAGGGTCTCACGCACCTTCTCGCGCTCGGATTCATCGAGAGCCCGGGCGGGGCGCTGCCTGGGCTGCTGGTGCCCGGTCGTGGGCTTACGGCGCCGGTAGAACGTGGCACGCGCCACACCCAGTGCCCGGCACGCCGGCGCGGCGCCGACCTCCCGAGCCAGGGAGGCAGCGGCCATCAGGAGTTCTTTCCGCTGTCGAAGCTCAACCCCGGCAGCCCGGCAACTTTTCCCTGGACTTCCAGGATCGTTTCCGCCGTGGCAAGCTGCTTCTCGAGCCGGGCCACTTCGGCCTCGAGCTCATCCACCCTCTTCTGGAGGGAGTTGCGGCGGGCCGGCTTGCGGCCCCGCCGCTTCGGCGTCAGGCCCTTCAGAGAGCCCTCGCGCCGTGCCCTTCGCCATGCCGTGAGATGAGAGCTGTACAGACCCTCCCGACGCACGATCCGCCCAACCTCGCCGGGCTCCGAGCACCGGTCGGTCTCTTCCCGGATCCTGAGCTTGTACTCCGCGGTGAACTGCCGGCGGGTCGGCTTGGCCACCACCTCCGGATCCCGAGCCCGATTCCGCTCGGCGACTCGGGCCCCGGCGGCCTCGCCGCTACGCTCCTCGCCCCCCAGGGCCCGAGCACCCACACCCATACCAATCATCGTATCTCTCCCCTCTACCATCGCCATCCACCTCCACCCCCTTCAGTAATTCCAAAGGTGCCAGGTGTCTCACTGATATTGGCAGAGAGGGGTACGGGACACTCTATCGCGCCGGAAAAGCGAAATGCCAGGTGACCACAGCAATCGCGCGCGAACTGGTCGGCTTCATCTGGGCCATCGCCTGCGAAGTGCAAGGCAAGCCACACGCCCTACCAGGTCTTCAAGGCCGGTCTCCCGGTCGCCAGGAAGGCCGCCAAGGCCAAGAAGGAGGACGCCAACAAGAAGGCAGCCTAGACGCAGCTCCGGCGAGGGCCGACTGTCAGGTCATTACCATCTCTGTACAGACCGCCGACGTCGGCTCATGGAGGAACCCTCTCTGCCAATATCAGTGGGACACCTGGCACCTTTGGAATTACTGAAGGGGGCGGAGGTGGATGGCGATGGTAGAGGGGAGAGATACGATGATTGGTATGGGTGTGGGTGCTCGGGCCCTGGGGGGCGAGGAGCGTAGCGGCGAGGCCGCCGGGGCCCGAGTCGCCGAGCGGAATCGGGCTCGGGATCCGGAGGTGGTGGCCAAGCCGACCCGCCGGCAGTTCACCGCGGAGTACAAGCTCAGGATCCTGGAAGAGACCGACCGGTGCTCGGAGCCCGGCGAGGTTGGGCGGATCGTGCGTCGGGAGGGTCTGTACAGCTCTCATCTCACGGCATGGCGAAGGGCACGGCGCGAGGGCTCTCTGAAGGGCCTGACGCCGAAGCGGCGGGGCCGCAAGCCGGCCCGCCGCAACTCCCCTCCAGAAGAGGGTGGATGAGCTCGAGGCCGAAGTGGCCCGGCTCGAGAAGCAGCTTGCCACGGCGGAAACGATCCTGGAAGTCCAGGGAAAAGTTGCCGGGCTGCTGGGGTTGAGCTTCGACAGCGGAAAGAACTCCTGATGGCCGCTGCCTCCCTGGCTCGGGAGGTCGGCGCCGCGCCGGCGTGCCGGGCACTGGGTGTGGCGCGTGCCACGTTCTACCGGCGCCGTAAGCCCACGACCGGGCACCAGCAGCCCAGGCAGCGCCCCGCCCGGGCTCTCGATGAATCCGAGCGCGAGAAGGTGCGTGAGACCCTCGCTTGCCCGCGCTTCGTCGACCGATCTCCCGCAGAGGTTGTGGCCACCCTCCTCGACGAGGGCGAGTACCTCTGCTCAGAACGCACGATGTACAGGATCCTCCAGGAGGATCACCCCGTGCGCGAGCGGCGCAGTCAGCTCACGCATCCCGCCTACACGAAGCCCCAGCTCGTGGCCACGGCACCGAACCAGACCTGGTCGTGGGACATCACCCGGCTTCTCGGACCCGAGAAGTGGTCGTACTTCTACCTCTACCTCCTCATCGACATCTTCAGCCGGTACGTGGTCGGATGGATGGTCGCCGACCGCGAGAACTCCGCGCTCGCCAGCCGGCTCATCCAGGAGAGCTGCCTCAAGCAGGATGTCCAGCCCGAGACGCTGACCCTGCACTCCGACCGCGGGGCCCCGATGACCAGCAAGTGCACGGCCCAGCTGCTCGCCGACCTCGGGATCACCCGCTCGCTCGGCCGTCCCCGGGTCAGCGACGACAACCCCTTCTCGGAGGCGCACTTCAAGACCGTCAAATACTACCCCGACTTCCCCGGACGCTTCGCCGACATCGGCGCGGCGATCGACTTCTGCCGATCCTTCTTCCCTTGGTACAACCATGAGCATCGCCACGGCGGAATCGCGATGCACACCCCGGCTGATGTCCATCACGACCGAGCCCGTGACGTGCTCGCCCAGCGTGAGCGCACTCTCCAGCAGGCGTGGTCCGAACACCCTGAACGCTTCGTGCAGGGAATCCCCACGCCCCAGCCTCTCCCAACGGAGGTCTGGATCAATCCACCAGCTGCGGCTCCGACACCGCAGCCTGCTCACTAATCTATGACTCCCCGTGTCTCATCGCTGTTGACAGGTTCCGGAATGGGCATGGTATCTAGACCGATGTGCAGTATCATCCAGCACCCTCCATAAGTAACTGCTATAACAATAAGTTATGGATATGTCCTAGCGGATTCTTCCGACTTGGCATCCATTGATATTCGCTTCCATCCCCTATGTTATATGGGGATGGATTCTGTAACGAACACGGCCCGCTCAACTTCAACCATCTTTTCCATGAGGAAGCTCCTTTCCGGTTCCGGACCTGCTGGCGCAGGCCCGGACTCCCCGGGTGGGTGTGATGATGAACATTCACAAGGAGCTTCCTCTTTCTTTCCCGGGCTGTCCACCCTCCCCGGACCCCTCACCCCCTTTTACACAAATATCGCGACACTACCCGCCGTTACCATGCTCGTACACCACTCCAAGGTTGGACTGGGCTGAAGAATGCCCTTGCTCGGCTGCTAGCCGATACCAGCGTACGGCTTCCCCATGGTCTTCGGGGACGCCATCACCCTCGGCGTACATCAGTCCAAGGCTGTTCTGGGCTGAAGCATGTCCTTGCTCAGCGGCCATCCGAAACCATCGGACGGCTTCCTCATCGTCCTCCGCCACCCTCATACCATTGGCGTACATCACTCCAAGGGTGTACTGGTCTGGAGCATATCCTGTCTTGCCGCAACGAAGAAGGCCCTCCAAAGGTGACATGTAAATGACCTCCGAGGAGCACGGGTCCAGTCGTAAAAGCTCCGCCTGTGCCAAACCGTGGGCTGGTACGAGGAAGAGCGTTCCAACTGCTGCGCCTATCAATATGCCAAACACGCCGTAGCGACTCCTCATCATTCCTCCTGGTGGAGGGAGTCTTTAACTCGCCTTTATCCTAATCGGGGCTCGGTCCGTTCGCGAGCGTCTCGCGCGGCCTCACTTCTTCTACCCCTGGGCTGCGGAGGTGACGCTAAAGAGATCGATGGGGACGGTCAGACCGCTCAGGAGCCGGTCGCGATTACCGTGAAAGTGCCGCTGGTCCTCTGCAGCGATCACACCGACGAGGCCATCGCGACGTTCGAGGATGCTAACCTGGAGGAGGCGATTCGGGCGGGCCCTCCATCCTCAACCCATGTGGTGGACAGACTCAGGAGGTTCTGAATCGTGAGCCGGATCCGGGTGCCGGGGTAGGCGTACAGGAACGGCGACACATAGAGGCGAGAGCTCCCGATCGGATCCCCAAGGAGTTGAAGCTCCCTTCCTGACTCGACGATCTGTCGCGGAAGGGTCATCGTGGCCTGTGTCAGGCCGGTCACCATCCCAAGAGATCGACGCTGCCCGGATTGTACGACGTAGATATGCATGTCGAGGTATCCGTTGTTCACAACGAGGACCTCGATCAGCCCTCCCCGTCTCGCACCGCCCGATTGGAAGGGATTCTCCTCCGAGGCGGACGCGCAGCCGGCCAAGACCAAGCAGACCCACGATGCTCTCAGGAGCTTGTTGGCTTCAGACGAGTTAAGGGGCACTGGATCCCACCGTACTTTCGCCTTCCCTCCTCAGCGGACCTGGTCCTCCGCTAAGGCGGCGAGGCTGGCTTCGAATGCGTTCCTATGGTCTTCGTTGGTGCTGACCAGAAACGTGATCTCTACATATTCCTCCACAGTGAGGCCCTGTTCCTGCACGATCTCAGAAGTACGCTCCATCATGGCCTCGTGTAATCGCGCCTGCGCGTCAAAGGTCTTGTTCTCAGCCCGAGCCAGAGCAAACTGAAATTCGAGGGTGGCCTCCGCAACGTTGGAGTACGCCTTCGCGAACGCCGTCAGCTTTTCCTCCCCAATCGGCTGCAGATCCTGCTGCTGAGCTTCAAGGGGAAGAACGAAGGCCAACGCTATGAACACGGCAGCGGAGCGGATCCAAGCTGCGAACCACCTCAACCCCATGCCATCCTCCATCATGTCTTGTCCGTCACCGGCCCTGACTCCCAGGCAAAGCCTGGCGCCGACTCAGCAGACAACACAGTTGTGATTATTCCTCGAGCCTAGGCTCTCAAGGAGAGCGACTGTTTCGGGCCAGGGGCGAGTGAAGTCGCGCGGCCCGTTCGCCATATCGGCCGTGGTTTGCCCTAGTTCGCTGACCGCGGTCACATCTGCTCCCATGGAAACCAGATAAAGGATGAATTCGTTATCCCCCCGAGCCGCTCCGTAGTGCAGCGGGGTGTAGCCGTCCGAGTCGGCCAGGTTGGGGTCAGCGCCCAGCTCTTCGACCAGGTACTTGACCGAGGGTAGCCATCCGTCCGGCGCGTGACGGTGATGGTTCCCAGCGTTGCCTTGTGCGTACCCAACGCCCGAAACAGCGTGGATTGGATGCGCGAGCGGCCGCTCGGCGGGGAAGTCCAGCTCCGTCGGAATGTGCGTAGGATACTGCGGCGCGGTCGGGATGTTTGGATCAGCACCATAGGCGATCAGAAGGCGCATCGCTTCGACATCCGTCCCGTACGCCGCACGCCAGAAGGGTGTAGTTCCGGTAAGGTCGACACCGAGGCGGACAAAGGTGTATTCCAAGTACCACGGATGCAGGGTCAGCCGGGTGTTCGGGTCGGCCCCAGCAGCCAGCAGCGCCTTCATCACCTCCAGGTAGGTTGCCTCCTGGCGCTCGTGCTCTCGTGGCTGAGGGAAGAGCGACCTTGGTGCCCACTGCGTATTAATTACTGCGTAGAGCGGCGTGGTTCCGGCGTCGCTCGAGACGTTTGGATCCGCGCCGCGCTCGATAAGGACCATTGCCAAATCAAACTGGCCGTTGATCGAAGCCATCAGTAGCGGGCTCGTATGATCTCCCGCACTCACCTGGTTGACGTCCGCGCCCCCGTCCAGTAGTGCTTCGGCTGCCTCGATCTGGCCCTCCCGGGCTGCATACAGCAGTCCGGTCAGACCGCCCCAGCTTCCAACGAGCGTCGGGTAGCCATCAGCCGCGTCGCTCTCGACTCCGTATGAATCGGTTCCTATAATCGCTGGCGCGTCCGTCAACGTCGACTGCACTTCCCGCATCGCACGGATCGCCTCCTGTATCGCCATTGGAAACCCATCCCCCCCCGTGCCTTCTAACTCTCGCAGGACCTCTCCACGCCGGTTGCGGGCGATCGCGTCCACCCTTGCTCGGTTTCGGACGTCGACAACCTGCGTGGCAATCGCCGGATCGCCCCCTTGCTTAAGAAGCAGCTCGATCGCCGCCGCACGGTTATTAACCGCAGCAAACATCAGCGGCGTTTGACCCGCGGCGTACTCCCGTGCATTAACCGCCGCCCCTTGGTCCAGCAGAACTCCCAGAGCCTCCGGATTCCCTGCGGCGGCCGCAAAGTGGAGAGGGGTCGCCCCACTGCTCGTAACAGCAGCATTCACTTCGCTTCCGGCCTCAAGCAATAGACCGATTACCACAGCGCTGCCGACCTCGCTCGCCAGATGTAGAGGTGTATGGCTGCCGATCCGGGTCATCACCTGCACGTTCGCCCCGGCGGCAATTAGGATCCTGACCATCTCCGCATCCCCGCGCATGGACGCCCAATGCAGCGCGGTCATTCCGTCGCCATAGGCGGCGTTGACGTCGCCGGCATTCTGCTCGAGCAGCGACCGCATGGCCTCCGTGTCTCCCCGCTTCGCCGCATCGACGATAGGTACGTCCGCACTCGTCATGCCCGTTAGTAGCACCACCATGATAGGGACGCTCCACCCCTTCAGCCGCAGGCGCGTGATCATCTCCGTCTTCCCTCCTATATCCCGTATGTTTCTCAGCAACGCTGAACGGCCGGAGCGCGTCCGGTCCTGACTACCCGATTCGACTGCGACCCGAGTAGTCCAGTGGGAACTCACCCGTGCTGTCGCCGAACCTTACGAGCTCGTCATGTCCTAGCTTGTGCAGTAGGCTGAGCATGACGTTCGCCATCGGTGTGCCGTCCGGCGCCTTGAGGTGCAAGTTGCCCGTCAGCTGTCCGTTGGCCCGGCCGACCACGATCAGCGGGCATCGCCTGTGGTTGTGGGTGTTTCCATCAGACATAGGCGACCCCCATACGATCATCGTGTTGTCAAGCAAGCTACTATCTCCCTCCGCCGAGTTCTGGAGCTTCTCGAGCAAGTAGGTCATCCGACCCAGTCGCCACTGATGGACCTGGTTCCACTCAAGGATCGTCTCCGTGTTGTTTACGTGATGGGACAACGGGTGAAGAGGCTTCGAGACACCGCTCTCCGGGAAGACCCGGTTGGAGGCATCCCGGCTCCATTTGAAGGAGAACACCCGCGTGACATCCGACTCGAACGCGAGGACCTGGAGGTCGAACATTAGCTTCATGTGCTCTTCGAACGAGTCCGGCACCCCGGGCGGTGCCTCCGGCAGCTCCCTCTCCTCTCCACTGGTGTTTGCCATTTCGACCATCTCAATCCGCCGCTCGAGCTCGCGGACGTGGCTAAGATACTCATCCATCCGGCGGCGGTCTGCGAGGCCCAACTCCCGCTTCATCTCAGCCACCTCCGCAACGACCCAATCCAAGATGCTCGCTTTCTCCCGCCGCCGCGTCGCGCGGTCTTCAGCCGAGGTACCGGCACCGAACAGCAGGTCGAAGGCAACACGCGGGTCACGGATCATCGGCAACGGCTCAGTGGGCGAAGCCCAACTGATCGAATCCGTGTAAGCGCAAGAGTAGCTGTAAGGACATCCCCCCCCCTGGTTCGCCGTCTCGATGCAGAGCTGCATGGACGGAATCGGTGTGTCCTGGCCGAAACGCTGTGCGTAGATCTGATCCAAGGACGTCCCCACGAAGAGGTCCGACCCCCGCGTCTGTCTCGGGTGGCTGTAGTCCGCAATCAGAGAGGACAGGGGCCATCGACAATCCACCCTCCGGCACGCTTCGCTCCTTCACCATCCCCTCGGCAGCTCGCCAATTTGCATTCGACATCGGCTGAAGCGGAGTCGCCCGACAGCCGACGCCAATGGGGGTGACATGGCGCTCAGTGAGGTTGGGTAGGTAGTCAAAGATGGCAATCGGGTGGCCGACGTGTCCGCCAAGGTCCGCTAGGGTCGTTTGAAATCCAGTTCCTAAAAATGGGTATGAAAAGGGGACAACAAAGAGATAGCATATGTATATCGTGGTACCACAGTAACTTATCAGATCCATCATGATTCTTGCCGTGAATCACACCACCTGTACTGCGCCTGCACTACAGGAGTAATGTCGAGTTCGAGTTGAAGCTCAACCCGCCGCCACGATGGAAATGTTCTCGAGCTCGTTGACAGCGTCGCCGTCGCCGTGCTCCTGTGAGACCCATAGCCAACCCCCGTCCGCACCGTCCGCTCCCGCATCTCCGGGGAGTACCTCGCAGGTGTTGCCATGACCCGTCCTCTCGAGGAATCGAACCTCCGGAAGACCCCGGGGTGCTGCACTCGGCAACCGGGTTCCGCGTGGCGCTGGGTTCTGGCGGTCTCTACCTTGCCTTCAAGAGCCGCGCGTCCCGCCAGCACGGAGGCGTGAAGACATGGGAAGTCTCACAGGACAGCTGCTGATCTCCGGCGGCGGCGTGTACGATCCGAACTTCCGCCACACGGTCGTATTGATTGGAGAGCATACGGCCGCGGGTGCTCTCGGCGTCGTCCTGAACCGCGCTCTCGAAGCGACGGTGGAGGATGCAGTTCCGGTGCTGAGCCACCTGGTTCCGCCCGGGGAGCCCCTGTTCCGCGGGGGGCCGGTCCAGCCCGCGAGGCCCGTGTTGATCGCCGAGCTTGCCCGTCCCGAGCTGGTGGATGTTCTCGTGTTCGGCTCCGTGGGCTTCCTCGTGGGCGAGATCTCGGCGGGGATCGAGCCGAGCATTCTCAGGGCGAAGGTATTCGCAGGCTATGCAGGTTGGGGACCGGGCCAACTCGAATCGGAGATGGCCGCAGACAGCTGGATGGTAGACCCCGCACGCGAAGATGACATCTTCACCGATGACCCGGAGCTGCTCTGGAGGAGAGTGCTTGAGCGCAAGGGACCGGAATACCAGCAGCTCTCGCGGATGCCGTACGACCCATCGATGAACTGAGCGCTGCCGTAAGCCCACATCAGGCAGCGCGAAGGCGACGATGACGGCACCCCTCCCCTCCCCGCGCCGACGGAGACATGGCCGCCGGCTGCGATCGCGCCGTACTGCCGGGGTCCATGCATGCAGGTCATCGGGGTCGCTCGACCCCCTGCCGGTAGCCCCCCCTCCGGAGCTCGTTTCCCGCCCCGATGAACGCGAGGCCCCCGGCGGAGAAGATCTGTCCGCCGGTGGCCGGACTGCCGAGTGCTTGGGTGTCCGCGTGTCGGCGGCGACCATGATCGGGACTTGGTCGAATGGTACCTCCCAACGCTTCTCTCCCGTGTTGAGGCCGACCGCGACGAGCGTGTGGCATGGCGGAGGATTGCACGGGAGTCCGCTCACGCCTGCCAGCTCCTCGCTGCGGCCGGTCGAGGGCGACATGCGTCGCCTCGGCGCTCGAGGAAACGGCCGGCAAGGACGTCTATCTCTACGGCGGCGGTCTCATTCGATGAGCGCTCGACGACGAGCCGGTCGACGAGTTCCGGATCGCCCATCTCGACGGGACCGCCGCCCCAAGCATCGTGGCCGCCGCGGGCCGCCGCGACCATGCCTGCCAGGTTCAGCTCCGCCGGCCTCCTCATCGGCCCGGCTACCGGTTCCGCCAAGGTCGATCAACCGCAGCGCCCCCCCTTCTAGGCATGCCAAGACCGGCCCCCCCCCGGTTGACAAGCGCACGCCCATGCTACCCTCTGCGGGCGCAGTCCCGGCCTATCCACATGGCCGTAACTGGTTGATCTGTGTGGATCATCGGTCTCTGGGTATCCTGCGATGCTCCCAGAGCCATTACGCCCGTCCGTCGGGTGTGGCCCGGCGCTATCGGCATGTCACGCTGTGCCGAGGGCTTCGGCCGCCGCATGACGGAACCACGCTCAACACGAGCCATACCGACACCGGCTATCGTCCTGTCAGGCGATCCAGGAAGCACGCCGGCGTCAAGGTCGGAATTCCGTGGAATGGGACATGGCCCACGGGTCGCGGGCCCCTGCCATCAGGCAAGCCGCTGCTCCCGTGTTGTTCGGCCTCCTCACGAACGGTTTCACGTACACCGGGGGCGTCCGCATATGCGCCTATGGGGGACGATCTAAGAACCGACACGAAGGCGTGCGGACGCCGCCGCGTGCCCTAAAGAGTACCGCGCCAGCCCCTGACTCTCCCGACTCCGCCTTCCAGTTCACATGCTGGGGAGCACGGTGGTTGCTAGCCACGGTCGCTCGACACATGTTGAAAATGAAACGCTGCCATCCATAGCCGGGGGAAGGGAAATGTCCTGCCATGCCTCGCGTTCCGTGCCGGCGTTCGTCCTGCTGTCTCCGGTCATGCTCGTGCTCGTTCCTCTGCATTCCGCGGGGGCTCAGGACGTGACCTACGCAGATCACGTCGCGCCAATCGTTCGAGAACGCTGCGTCACATGTCACAGAGATGGTGGTGGGGCGCCCATGCCGCTCCTCACCTATGAGGATGCGCGCAGTTACGCCCCCCTGATCAAGGCCAAGGTGGTGAACCGGGAGATGCCGCCTTGGTTCATGGACAGGAGCATGGGGATTCAGGACTTCAAGAACGATCCCTCCTTGACCGACGAAGAGATTGCCACGATCGCCCGCTGGGTCGATTCGGGTGCGGCATCGGGTGACTTGGACACCCTGTCCCCCCTTGAGCTGCCTTCGTGGGAGAACGCGTGGAGACTGGAGGGGGAGTTCGGTCGGCCGCCAGACCTGCTCTTGCGGTCGACCCCGCACGTCGTGCCTCCAACGGGCCAGGACCAGTGGCCCAATCAGTGGACCCGGGTAGAGGGCCTGGCGGAGCCCAGATGGGCCAGAGCCGTCGAAATCAAGCCGGCCGATGCACCAAGCGGATACGTCTTTCACCACATGAACGTGCGGTCACAGTCGCCGGAGGGGCGGTCGCAGCTGCTCTCGCACTCGAACGTGGGGAAGTGGTACGACATCTATCCGGAGGATACCGGGCGGCTCATCTACCCGGATGAAGAGCTCGTGTGGGACATGCACTTCTTCCCTCTCGGGGATCGAGCGGTGGAAGCGCAGGCGCTGCTTGGAGTGTGGCTCCATCCGCCGGGATACGAACCGGAGCTGGGTTCAGGAGTCGAGGAGATCTTCTACATCGACACCGAGCTTCCGAACCTCACCGACAAGCTGCGGGGCCAGGAGGTGATGATTCCCCCCAACGGCTACGCCACCCTCCAGGGCTACCACGTGCTCGATCGTCCGCTGCGGATTCATAGCACGCAGATTCACATGCACCAGCGTGGGAAGTCGATGACGCTTGAGGCCCTCTACCCCGACGGCCGAAGGGAGCTCCTGAACCGGTTACTTCACGATCACCGGTGGCTGACCACGTACGCATATGAAGATCACGCTCGTCCCCTCCTCCCGAAGGGAACCGTTCTGATCCTGACCGCACAGTGGGATAACACGGCGGAGAACCCCAACAACCCGGATCCGAATCAGTGGGTGTTCTTCGGAAGGCGGACCGTGGACGAGATGTCGCACATGTGGATCGGTACCACCTGGCTTGAGGACGAAGAGTACGAGCGGCTGGTGCGCAAGCGCGAACAATTGGTCCGGGAAAGAGAGATCGCCCAGGACTCCGACGGCGGCTAGGCGGCGATCCGGCGATGACCGGCCAAGACCCGGGCAGTGTGCCGAGGCCCCCTATGCAGGCTCTGCCGCGCTCCACGGGCCGCCGTGCACGATCGATCGCGACCGTGTCGGCCCTCCTGCTCCATGTCGTTGGACCGCTCGAGGCGCAGAACCCCGTGGAGGGAACGGACTGGGTAGCCCGCACGTTGCGCCCGTCGGGCCAGCCGGTGATCCCTGCCTTCGAAGGTTGGTGGGAACAGGATGATGGAAGCTACGAGCTCTGCTTCGGCTACTTCAGCGCCAACACGGAAGAGGCGCTAGACATCCCGCTGGGCCCCGACAACTTCATCGAGCCACGCGAGTTCGACGGTGTCCAGCCGACCCATTTCGATCCGGTGCCGTTCGAACACCGGAGGTACTTCTGCACGTTCACGATAAATGTGCCGGAGAGCTATCGCACCGGCGTGCAGGAGGTGGTTTGGACGCTCCGGGTCCAGGGGCGCCCATACTCGGCGCGTGGCTATCCACGCGTGACGGGATACATTCTGAACGAACGCGAGGCCCCCGATCGATCGGCCCTATGGGAAGAACTTCTTGCCCGTGCGGACCCGGGGGACGACGTGACGCGGCTCAGCCCCGGCAACGCGCAGGGGTCGGTCGCTCCCCGACTTCGTTTCCTCGCGCCACCCGGTCCCGAAGGCCGAGGCCGTGAAGGGATCTTTTCCGGACCCGTCACTGTCAAGGTAGGCGAAGGATTGCCGCTCTCCGTCGTCGTCCGGGAACCGAACGGAAGACCATCCCGCTGGTGGGTCGGGTGGTTCAAGCACCAGGGTCCCGGACAGGTCTCGTTCGAGGAGCATCCACTGGAGGCGGGGCCGGAAAATGGATACGAGGCCTCGACCGTCGTGACCTTCGATGCGCCGGGAGGCTACTCCCTGCGAGTGCAGGCTATCGAGAACATCAACTCGTTCGAGCGCCACTGCTGCTGGACCAACGGCTACGTCGAGGTACAGGTTACGCCTTAGGCCCGGCGCGGTCCTCCACGACCCTCGACCACCATCGAGGTCTCCAGCACGTTCGCCACCGGCACGCAACTCGGCGCCGTCGCCAAGATTGCCGCCTGATAGCGCTCTGCATCGGGTTCCCGGTTCAGCACAGCGAGGGGCGGCGAACTGTCAGCAGTCACGTGGGCAGGCCCCGGCCGTCATAGGGATTGTCCCCATGCTCCACGGGGGATGGTCCCGGTCCCATGAGCTTGGCACAGCCCGTCCCTGCTTCGCAGGGTCGCGATCCCCGCCCCCCGGGAGGCTCCCGGATCACGATGAGTCCTCGTCCTCCCCGCGGCTCCAGCTCTCGAGCGTGCGGGTGCGTGTCCCCTGCTCGGGGGTCGCCGTCATCTCGATGACCGCGTGCGAGGAGGTGGAGCCGTAGAGTTCGTCGAAGTGATCGAGGACCTCGTCCACCTCGGGGAGATACTGGGTGATCCCGGGCCGCGGTGCCCCGGAGCGCCGCGTGGCACCGGATGCCTCCCTTCGGGCCCCGCTCTCCCCTATCTTCTATGTCCCAACGTCCGCTCGACCGAGGCGCAGGGGACGGGCCGGTCTCCGGCCCATCCCTCGTCAGGCGGGGCGGGACACCGGCGGGAGGCGCCGACTTCATCAGCGAACAGGAGGTCTCCATGAGGATGTATCGACGAGGCGCGGCCCGGATTCTCGCGGTCGCGGGCGTGCTCTCCCTTACGGCGTGCGTTGGGACGAAGGAGAACCCCGTCGAGCCCGAGGCGGCGGATCCGGATGACCCCCCCACGGACGTCCGGATGCCTCCGGGCGAAGGGGGGACCGTGCCGCCGCCCCCGGCTGGTGCGCAGCTCAGGGGGTAGCCGGAGGCCGTCGCGAACGCACCGCTCGCGCCCTTTGCTCGATGGACAGAATGCTGCGCGCGTCGCTATAGTGACGCGCGATTCGACCCAGAAGAACCCCTTAGCCCGAGGGTCCCGTACATGAATACGAATCGACCGCTGCCTGCGGCTCTCGCCATCACGATCCCGCTCGTGGCGCTCCTAGCGCTGGCGGCCCTTCCGGGGCTCGCCTCGGCTCAGGGGACGTATACCTCCACGCAGGCCGAGGCGGGCGAGGTCCTCTACAACGAGGCGTGCGCCGTCTGCCATCTCGAGGATTTCCAGGGCTCCTTCGAGGCGCCGGAACTCGCGGGTCCGAACTTCCGGAACATCTGGGGCGGTCGGCCCATCGGCGACCTCCTCGAGCTGATCTCGACGACGATGCCCCCGGGCGAGATCGGCTCGCTCTCGGACGGCGAGAACGCCTCGATCGTTGCGTACATCCTCGAGGCCAACGATGTGGTGGCCGGATCCGGCGCGCTCACGATGGCGTCGACCGGGACGGTGATCCCGGGTACCGAGCCCGTAGCGGTGTCCGATGGCTCCGGGACTCCGCCCGTTCCCGGGAGTGCCGGGACGATCCGCTCTGCCGACACGCGCCAGGCAGCGCCGGAGTTCCTGGGGGAGATCACCGAGACGGCGACGAGCGTGACCGAGACCTTCCGGGCCGTCGGCGCCTACGATTCGGTCTCGGATGCGGACCTCGCTTCCCCGCCGGCGGGGGACTGGCTCCACTGGAGGGGCTCCCCCTACTCGGAGGGCTACAGCCGCCTCGACCAGATCAACGCGGAGAACGTGGACCGGCTCCAGCTCGCTTGGGTCTGGGCGCTGCCGGACGGCAGCCGCTACCGGACGGCGGCCGTGGAGCGCGACGGTGTTCTCTTCCTCACGACCGCCGGAGGCGCGGTGCAGGCGCTTGAGGCGGATGCCGGGACGATCCTCTGGGAGTGGCGCCGGAAGGACGCGAACATCGGACAGCGGGTCCAGAGCGTGGCGCTCTGGGAGGACTTGGTGATGGTGGCTACCCCGGACGGTGCGATGGTGGCCCTCGAGGCGGGAACGGGCCGCGTTCGCTGGGAGCATGAGACCGGCTTCGGGAACACGGCGGGTCCGGTCGTCGCGGACGGGAAGGTGATCAACGGAGTGAACGGGTGCGGGCGGTTCGTCGACGAGAAGTGCTTCGTCGCCGCCTACGATGCGAGGACGGGCGACGAGCTCTGGAGGACGGAGGTGATCCCGCGTCCGGGCGAGCCGGGCGGGGATACGTGGGGGGACATGCCCTTCGAGCTTCGGGCGGGAGGCGAGCTCTGGAATGGCGGGAGCTGGGACCCGGAGCTCGGGCTCGTCTACTTCGGTACGGCGCAGGCGAAGCCGTGGACGGCGATCAGCCGCGGGATGACGACGGCCGACTCCACGCTCTACGCGAACTCCACCCTCGCACTTGACGTCGACACGGGAGAGATCGTCTGGCACCGGCAGCACGTGCCGGCAGAGTCGCTCGACATGGACGAGGGGTTCGAGCAGGTGCTCGCCGACATCGAGGGCCGTCCCTCGCTCCTCACGATCGGAAAGCACGGCGTTCTCTGGAAGCTCGACCGCCGCGATGGGACCTTCCTCGGGCTCCGGGAGATGGTCAATCAGAACATCCTCTCCATCGACACGGAGACGGGGTCGGTGCAGTACCGGGACGACATCGCGAATGCCGGGTTCGGCGACTGGGTCTCGGTCTGCCCCTCGACGGCGGGCGGTCACAACTGGCAGGCGACGAGTTATTCCCCGGCGGCGGGACTCATGGTCCTCCCGCTGAGCCAGAGCTGCATGGAGATGACGGCGCGGGAAATCGTCCTCGAGCCGGGGAGCGGGGGGAGTGGGGGGGAGCGCGCGTGGATGGAGATGCCCGGGACGAACGGGAACTTCGGGAAGCTCGCCGCCGTGGACGTCGCCACGATGGAGGAGGTGTGGAGCGTCGAGCAGCGCGCCCCCTTCCTCACCGCGACGCTCACGACCGCGGGCGGCCTCGTCTTCGCCGGGGACTACGACCGGTGGTTCCGCGCCTACGACATCGAGACCGGAGAGGTCCTCTGGCAGACGCGCCTCGGGACCACGGTCCAGGGCTTTCCGATGACATTCGCGGTGGACGGGGTTCAGTACGTGGCGATGACGGCGGCGCGCGAGGGGGGAAGCCCGTGGCGGATCGCGACCTTCCTCGCGACGGAGTTCGTGAGCCGGGCCGAGGCCAATGCCCTCTACGTCTTCCGGCTGATGGACCCGTAGACCGCTCCGTTGGGCCCGTCCCCCGTACTCGCGGGGCGGGGGGAGGACGAACGCCGCGGGCGTTGCCTCGGGGCTTCCGGTCGCTTCGGCGCGGGTTCCAAGCGGCTGGCCCCCCGGGGCTTTCTACTTGACTGAACCATAGGATGCGGACGGAATGACTGCCACCTCTCTCCCCGCTCCGCCGGGGCGGGCACGCTCGAGCCGCTTCGGGGCGCGCAGTACCGGCGCGTGGCTCGCCGCGCTTCCCCTCCTGACAGGCACCGTGGGCGTCTCCGCCATCGAGGCGCAGGACCCCGCCGAGGGATCCCGGCCGGCGGTGGCGGTCGAGGCCGGGCTGCGCCGGGCCGCGGCGGCCCCGGCCGCCGGAGGGTTGAGCGCTTCGAACTGGCGCGATCCCGCACTCTGGGGGGGGGCTGACGTCATCACGGACTTCATTCAGACGGAGCCCGTCGCGGCGGCCCGGGCGTCGGAGCGCACCGAGGTCCGGGTGGCCTTCGACGACGAGACCGTCTACGTGGGCGCGTGGCTCTACGACTCCGATCCGAACGGGATCATTGTCGGCGAGCAGCGCCGCGACGCCAACCTGGGGCGCTTCGATGCCTTCCTCGTCGTCTTCGACACCTACCTCGACCGGGAGAACGGGTTCCTCTTCGCGACGAACCCCGGCGGGATCGAGCACGACGGGCAGGTGATCGACGAGGGTCGGCAGACGGGAAGGGGGCAGGGCAGGGCCGCCCGGCAGCAGGGAGGCGCCCAGGGCGGCTTCAACCTAAACTGGGACGGGAGCTGGACGGTGACGACCGAGCAGGACGGGGAGGGGTGGTACGCCTTATTCCAGATCCCCTTCTCGACGCTGCGCTACGGCGGGGGCGGCGTCCAGGAGTGGGGGGTGAACTTCGGCCGCTACATCGGGCGCAAGACCGAGCAGGTCTACTGGGCCCCGATCCCGCAGCAGGAGAACGTCTACCGCGTCTCGTACGCCGGGGTGCTGGACGAGCTCGATGTCCCGGCCCAGCGGACGTTCACCGTCACGCCCTACGCCCTGAGCGCGGCCCAGAAGGTCCCTGCCACCGGGCTCGGGGTCGAGTATCCCTTCGAGGTTGGCGGCGACGCGAAGATCGGGATTACCCCGGCGCTCTCCCTCGACCTGACGGTGAATACGGACTTCGCGCAGGTCGAGGTCGATAACGAGCAGGTTGACCTGACCCGCTTCAACCTCTTCTTCCCGGAGAAGCGCCCCTTCTTCCTCGAGAACGCGGGCCGGTTCGCGGTCGGAAACAACCAGGCGGCCCAGATGTTCTTCAGCCGCCGGATCGGGATCGCCGACGACGGGACCCCTGTCCCGATCGCGTGGGGGAGTCGGCTCTCCGGCCGGGTCGGCGGGCTCGATGTCGGGCTCATCCACATGCGTACGGACCGCGTCGAGAGTGGGACGCCGGGAAACGGGTATACCGTGGCGCGGTTCGCACAGGAGCTGCCGAACCGCTCCGGCGTGGGCGTGATGTACACCGAGCGCGCCGCGCTCGGTGTCGCGGGGGACCGCGGCCGGACCTACGCCCTCGATACGAACATCGGGATCGGGGAGTTCTTCAACTTCACCGGAGTGGTGGGGGCGACCTCCGCCCACCGGCCCGGGGAGGTTGCGCTCACCGATGCCCGGGAGGCGGTCATCCTCTCGGCGAACTACCGTGACCCCGCCTGGCAGTTTCGGGCCTCGTACGACCGGATCGGGGAGAACTTCGACCCGGAGGTCGGCTACCTCCGGAGGTCCGACTTCCAGCAGGTGTCTGGAACGGTCTGGCGGGACATTCGCGTCCCCTCCTCGGATCTGATCCGTCAGCTCAGCCCGCACATGAGCTACACCACGTCGTACGGGCTCGAGAGCGGGCTCAAGGAGACCGCGATCTGGCACTCCCACGTGATCACCGCCCTTGAGAACGGGGGCCGGGCCGCGTTCGCGGCGGACTGGCTCTTCGACGGCTTCTACGAACCGTTCCGGCTCACCACGGGGGTGGACGACGAGGGGAACCGGACGTACGTGGAGGTGCCCTCCGGGGAATACTCCGGATGGTTCTTCCTCCCGGAGTTCAGCACGAGCTCGCAGGTGCCCGTCGTCCTGAACACGAGCCTCTCCCTCGGCCAGTTCTTTTCCGGTACCCAGAAGGGTGGGAGCGCCTCCGTCTCCTTCCAGCTCGGGGGCGCGCTTGCCGGGGAGCTCGGGGTGCAGTACGACCAGATCTCCCTCCCGCACCCCGGGGGGGAGTTCGACACGACGCTCCTGAGCTCCCGGGTGGGCTACTCCTTCAGCCCGAGCGTCTTCGTCCAGTCGCTCGTCCAATACAATACGCAGACCGACGTGTGGTCGGGGAACTTGCGATTCGGGTGGGTCGATACGGCCGGGACGGGTCTCTTCGTGGTCTACAACGAGCGGCAGAGTTCACACTTGAGAGCGCTGCCGGAGGCGCTCCTCGAGCGTACCGTGTCGGTCAAGTTCAGCCGGCAGATCGATGTGGCCGAGATGCGCCGCGGTGGGTTCGGGCTGTGACCGGGGGGTTGTAGGGGTTGATCACGGGGCTCCGGCAGTGGATCCTCGCTCTCGTCGTTCTGGGGTTCCTCGCCGGGGGCGCCTCGAGGCTGCAGCGGGTCGTCCGCGCCAACTCCGCGGTCGCGACGGCGGAGCGGCTCAGGGAAACGCTCGGCGGCGTGCGCTCCGAGCTCGACGCCTGCCTCGCGACGCGTGACCGCTCGGAGCTCCGCTTTGAGGCGCTGGCCCGGGAGACGCACCGGCTACGGCAGGAGCTCGATTCGATCGAGGCGATGGATTCGCGCGGGGTGCCCGAAGAGGCCTACGGCGCGTATCTCTCCCGGATCGAGGAGTACAACGTGGCGGTCCCCGATTGGGAGCGGCAGGCGGAGAACCTCACCGCGCTCGCGCTCGAATGCGACTCGCTTGCCCAGGATCACAACGAGCGGGTCGAGTCGCTCCGCGATTTCCTGGTGGTGGAGGGGATCTGGGAGGAGGAGTGGCTGGGTACCGGGGGAGGCGTGGGCCGGCCCGACTAGGGCGCACGAACAGAAAGGGGGCCCCTCAGGCGACAGCGCACCTCGTGAGGGGCCCCCTTTCCCCTAGCCTTCGCCAGGGAAGAAGCCCGTGCGGCTAGCCCACCTTTGTGACGTTTTCTGCGGCCGGGCCCTTCTCTCCCTCGACTCGATCAAACTCGACGCGCTCGCCCTCGGACAGGGACTTGAACCCCTCCTGCTGGATGGCGCTGTGGTGGACGAAGCAGTCCTTCGAGCCGTCTTCCGGGGTGATGAAGCCGAATCCCTTGGCGTCGTTGAACCACTTGACCGTTCCGGTAATGCCCATTCCTTACTCCGTGTCTGTTGGTGAAAGCGGGGTCCGGTTTACTCCCTGCCCATCGTTCACCTGCCTGCTGCGGGATTTAATCCGCTCTCGCAGTGTGCGTAGGCGTACCTATGTAGGCGAGCCCACGCAAGGGTAAGCGCCGCGTCACCCCCTGTCAATCTCGACTCGGGGGAGTGACGGAGGGATCAGAGGGAGAGGATGTAGGCCGCGAGCGCGGAAAGCTGCTCATCGGTCAGGGTCCTGCCGCCCATGGGTGGCATCCCGGTATCGGAGATGCGCGGCTCCGTCACCCCATTCCGGATGAGGTCCGCGAGCTCCGCCATCGCATTCGGGCTCGACGGGTCGATCCACGCCCAGTCGTCATCCGTCAGATCCGGACCGAAACTGCCGCCTACGCCTCCATTCCCGTGGCAGACCGTGCAACTTCCGGCGCCCCCGAAGACCTGCTCCCCCTGGGCGATCAGCTCCGGGGTCGGGGCCATCGCCGTGTCGGCTGCGGGAGCCGGTGCGCTCCCGGGCATCTCGGCGCCTGCGCAGCCCGCCGTCAACGCGGCGGCGGCGAGCGCGCCAGCCCACCACTTTCCAGCCTTACTCTGTCCCATCGATGCGTTCCTTACGGTGGAGGGTGCCAGGGGCGACAACGAAGAAACTAGCACTCCATCGCGAGTCTTGTCCAACGACAAGTGAGCCCGAAGGGGAGGCGGGTTTCCAGCGAGAAGTGAGCCTGGAGCGCGGGGCGAAGAGATCATGGGAGGATGACCGTGACACTGCGCACCGAACGGATTCGGACCTTCGAGCAGGTACGTACCTTCGTGGAAGGCAGCGAGCCGGGCGACTTCAAGCTCGTCGACCGCGACGCGACCTACGCCTTCGTCTCCCGGACGCTAGCTCGTTTCCGGTACCACGGCCTCGGTAGAGCGGACAAGGACCTGGTCAACCGGTTCCTGGAGAAGGTCACGGGCTTCTCCAGGGCCCAGATCACCCGCCTCATCCAACAGCACCGCCGCAGCGGCCACATCCGCGACCACGGCAACAAGCCCCCCGCCAAGCCGTTCTCACGCCGCGACACGCCCCGGGACGTCGCCCTGCTAGCCGAGGCCGGGCCGGCCTTCGGTTAGCTCTCCGGCCCCGCAACGAACAAGTTCCTGCGGCGCATGCATGAGCTCTACGGTGACGCACGCTTCCAACCGCTCGTCTCGATCTCCAACGGCCACACCTACAACCTGAGAAAGACCCGGCCCAGCCGGGTGGCCATCAGCCGGCCCCGCAAACCCCAGCCCGGCGGAAAGCCCGGCTTCCTGCGCGTCGACA
Organism: Longimicrobiales bacterium; assembly: GCA_965206975.1. GTDB lineage: Bacteria > Gemmatimonadota > Gemmatimonadetes > Longimicrobiales > Gaopeijiaceae > JAAXGI01. Next base: position 2,663,360 of record OZ242253.1, read on the forward strand.
CCGATTCACCTCCGCGCGGTCCCCAACATCCGCTAGGAGTCTGCGCCGCAGAACCCTGCGGCTATCTTTGGTGGCAGGGCATTGGGGAGGTTTGCGGCACACGGAGGGGGGTCAATGGGAACGACGTTTCGACCGTACGATCCGGAGCAGATGTTGCTGCTGCCTCCGGATCTTCGGGAGTGGGTGTCGGAGGGTCATTTGGCGCACCATGTGAGCGACCTGGCGGACGCGGTGGATCTGGGCGCGTTCTACGGGCGGGGTACCGGGGGGACGGGCGGCGCAACTCGCCGTACGACCCGCGGACGATGGTGAAGGTGCTGATCTATGGGTATGCGACGGGCACCTTCTCGTCGCGCAAGATGGCGAGGAAGCTGGAGGAGGATGTTGCGTTTCGGATGCTGGCGGCGGGGAACTTCCCGAAGCACCGGACGCTGTGCGAGTTCCGCAGGCGCCATCTCGGGGATTTCCGGGCGGTGTTCGTGGAGGTGGTGATGCTCGCGCGGGCCTTGGGGCTGGCGGGGCTTGGCAGGGTGTCGGTGGACGGGACGAAGGTTCGGGCGAAGGCGAGCAAGCGCAAGGCGATGAGCTACGGCCGGATGGTCAAGGAGGAGGCTGGGCTGGAGGCGGAGATCCGGGGGCTGAGAGGGGAGATCAAGGGGTTGCTGGAGAAAGCCGAGGCGGTGGACGAAGCGGAAGACGAGCGCTACGGGGAGGAAGCTTGCGGAGACGAGGTGCCGGAGGAGCTCAGGCGGCGCGAGGACCGGCTGGCGGCGATCCGGGAGGCGAAGGCGCGCCTGGAAGCCGAGCAGAGAGCGGCGGACGACGCACGGGGCCGCAAGCCGGGGCAGACGCGCAACCCGAAGGGCGGCAGGCCCTACAAGCGGGAGTACGGAGAGCCGGACGAGGCGGCGCAGAGCAACTTCACGGACCCTGAGAGCCGGATCATGAAGACGAGTTCGGAGGGGTTCCAGCAGTGCTACAACGCACAGGCGGTCGTGGAGGGGGAGAACCAGCTGGTGGTCGGGGCCGAGGTGACGGACAACGCGAGCGACCAGGGCCAGCTGGTGCCCATGGTCGACGCGGTGGCGCAAGCGTACGGCGAGACGCCGGCGCAGGTGCTGGCGGACACGGGCTATTGCAACGAGCGGGATCTCGAGGAACTGGAAGAGCGAGACATCGATGGGTATGTGGCGCTGGCCCGGGAGGGCAAGGCCGCCCCCACGGTTGACAAGGAGGAATATCCGGCGAAAGCCCGCATGGCCGAGAAGCTGGCGAGCGAAGATGGTCGAAGACGCTACGCACGGCGAAAGTGGCAGGCCGAAGCGCCCATCGGCTGGATCAAGGAGGTGATGGGCTTTCGACGATTCAGCTTCCGGGGCCTCGAGAAGGTCCGGGCCGGAGTGGACCCTCGTGTGCCTGGCACTCAATGTGAAGCGGCTGCACACCCTTCAGGCGGCATGACTGCACGAGGGTTCACCCCCGCATCTGCCGGCGCGAGGGCTCTCGTAGCTCTCTTGCCCCCCCAACGCATCCATTCCGCTCTCCCGATCCGTCGCAGACACAAGTCCTCAACCTCCCAATCACCCGGATCCGCCTCGCCGCGGACGGCTCCATGACCATTCGGCTCAGTCAGCTGTGCTTCTGCGGCGCAGACTCCTAGCGCGGGTTGAGCCAGTGACCATCGCCAAAGTGGCGGCACCTTGTCACCCCCAGGGCCAAGGCCAAGCGAGCGTTTCCCGGGACAAGCGCCGGTCTGGCGCACCGACTCGGGATCCGTCCGTCAAGGCCCGGAATCCGCCGACATCCCAAGGTCCATCGATGCCCCCGCTTCCGTCTGGTTCTCCTCCGGCAACAACCACCGGACCTCATTCAGGCCTGTGGACGGGTTGATGCTGACGACGACAAGGAGGTGCGCGATCCGCATCTCCGCCGGCGCCTGGCGCCACCCTCGGGCCGTTGGCTCATGATCGTAGAGCCGGGCGTTCACCGTCGCACCCGCCGGGGCCTGGGACTGAATCGCCCGGCCGAGCGCGAGCGCCTCCTCCCGCGTGACGGAGGGATCCATCGCGATCACGATCTGGCCGGCGTTCGCGCCGGAGAACTCGACGATCTGGTGCGCGGACGGATCCCCGAGGTCAAGCCAGGGATGCCCTGCGTCGGCGGAGGCGCACCCCCCGACGATGGTTGTCCAAAGTACGAGCGAGTGTCGGCTCAATAGCGTACTCCTTCCCACTTGGCGCGCAGGGGAGTGCCCGGCTGGACGGGGAGTGGATGCACGCATGTGCTTCCCAAGGCCCCGTAGAGTCAGAGGCCCGTCGACTCCCGAAGCAGGTGCCCGGAGCCGGGCCCCGGGATGCCCCGGGCCACACGCCCCGCCCCGGCACTTCACCCGCCGGACGGAGCATGACCCCGCTCCGGGAGACGGTCAAGCCCTCTGTCCGGGCCGTCCAACGAGGACGAATGTACGCGCTGCGGGAGGACGGCGGCCGCTCTGTTCAACCAATGCCTTCCACCCAAGCCCCCGGTATTTCCCATGCACCGTAAGCGCACAGACATCGCCCCCGGCCACCCTGCCGCGCACCGTCACTGGACGAAGATCTCCATGATCTCTATCGGAACGTCGGTGGGGTTGTGGAAACCGTGCTGCGTCCCGCCGTCGAGGTAGTACGGGTGCCACGGAGTCACGTCGAACGGCGGCTCCCCTTCGATGGTCAGCTCCATCGTACCGGAGACCGGGGCAAAGAGATGGAAATCGACATCGTCATGGGTGTGCATAGCGCGTACCCCGCCGGGCTCCACGACGACGCGAAGGACCCGGACCTCCGGCTGATTCCGAAGGACCGCATTGCTGATCCCGACGTTCCCTTCCCCTCCCAGCTCGCGGAGCGGCGACGAACGATCGCCCGTGACGGCCGGGGTCTGCGCCACGAGGGCCGCGGCGAGTATCCCGAGCCCGATGGCGGATACTAGGTACCTGATCATGATTCCTCTCTCCCTTTCGGCAGAGGTCCCGGGCGGTGAGCGAGCACCGCGCGGTGACGGATTAAGGCCTTTAGGTGCGCGCGGCTACCATTGCGCCTCGCGATGGCCGAGCTCTGGGCTCCCCTAGCGATTCCGGGGGTAGGCGGGATCGACAGCAGGAAAGCCTTCCGGTACGATGGAACCATACATCCGCCGGGCAAAAGAGGCGAGGGCGCAACCGAGGCAGAAGGGGACCATGATCCGTAGACTCCACATCCCGCTCGCGCACGTAGTACTCCTCCTCTCGGTGCCCGCCGCACTCACCGCTCAGGGCGTGAATTGGCCGAAGGAGGGCGACCGCGTGCGCTTCGTCTCGGACGAGCTCTCCGGGGAGTCGCGGGTGGCGGCGCTCCTCGAGGAGAGCCTGCTCCTCGAGAGGGACTCGATTTCGCCACGCTTCGCCGTCCCCACGGCGACGCTTGAGCGGCTCGAAGTCTACCGCGGGAGGAGGTCCCGGTTGAAAGGATTCCTCGTTGGGAGCATGGCCGGGAGCCTCCTCGGCGGGGGCGTCGGCGCACTTGTGGGCGCGGCGGTCTGGGGTGGCCGCGAGATCTGGGAGGAGATTCGGCTTCGCGGCACTCCGGGGAGGTCGCTCCTCGCCGACCGGGGTGATGAGGCCGGCAGCCGTATGGACACAATCACGCGGGAGGAGATCGCGGCGTTCCCCGAAGGAGACGCGATGGAGGTCGTCCAGCGCCTCCGGCCCGGGTGGCTCCGCCCCCGCACGCAGGCAACCATACAGCTCCGCGCTCGTGACCGCCACGGCACTGGATGGAAATGCGGGTGCGATCCCCGATCCGGCCGTCTATCCCGAGGTCTTCGAAGGTCACCTTCACTACGGGCCGGCGGAGAGCCTGCGGGCATTCCAATCGAACGAGATCGAGCGGGTGAGTGCGACCGACGCAACGACGCTCTACGGGACAGGCTACCTCGCGGGGATCATCCGTGTCGTGACCCGGCGGTAAGGACCGAGGACTCCGGCGCCCGAGTTACCTCGCTCGGCGGGAGAGTCACCTCCAGTGCTTCCGGTGATCGTTGCGGCACGGCCGCACCGGTCCGGCTGTTCGCGGCGCGGGGAGGGAGGGGGCAAGACACCTGGCGGCGGCTTCCTCCCGTGGCGCCGGACGCGTTGAGACCCCTACCGCAAGTCGCTAGCTTAGTTGGTTAGTCGACAATTGTCCCGCCACGTCGGGATCGACGCCCCGACGTGAGTTCCTCCTTGCGCGGGACCCCGGCCATCAGGAGTTGCCGTGGTTCGCATCAGCGCCGTCCAACCCGGAAGCATCGCCGAGGAGCTTGACCTCAGCATCGGCACGAAGGTCGTGCGCATCAACGGGGAGCGCATTCGGGACGGCGTCGACCTGACCTTCCTCGAGGCAGACCCGGATCTCGAGATCGAGACGCTTAGCCCCGAAGGCGAAGCAACGATTCTCGAGATCCGCCGCGAGCCGGGGGAAACGCTCGGCATCGTGCCCGAGCCCGACAAGGTCAGGGAGTGCGCGAACGAATGCGTGTTCTGCTTTATCGACGGAAATCCTCCGGATGTCCGCGAGAGTCTTTGGCTAAGGGACGATGACTTCAGGCTGTCCTTTACATACGGGAGCTACGTCACGCTCACGAACCTAGGGCCGCGCGGGCTTGAGCGCCTCGTGGATCAGCGCCTTTCCCCCCTCTACGTCAGCGTCCACGCAACCGACCCGGCCGTTCGGATCCGCCTCCTCAAGAACGAACGGGCCGGCCTAATCATGGAGCAGCTCCGCTTCCTCACCGGCGGTGGGCTCGACCTTCACACCCAGGTCGTCCTCTGCCCCGGCTGGAACGACGGGCCACACCTCGATCGCACGATCGAGGAGCTCTACGAGTTGGGTCCGGGGATTCTATCCCTCTCCGTCGTTCCGGTCGGGCTCACGAAGTACAATGTGAATCGACCTGTCCGAGAGCTCACCGCCGCGGAGGCGGACGAGGCGATCCAGGCCGTGGGCCGGATGCGGACCCGGGCAACGGCGGAGCGGGGGTACGGATGGTGCTACGCGGCCGATGACCTCTTCCTGCAGGCATCGGAGCCGCTTCCCGGGTCCGGGTACTACGACGATCTCGCCCTGACGGAGAATGGCGTGGGGGCCGTGCGGAGCTTTCTCGAGGCCTTCGAGCAGGGACTCGATGCGCTCCCGAGGCTCCCGGGGCGTCAAATGCGGCTCTTCACCGGCACCTCGATGGAGCCCTTCCTTTCCGGGATCGCTCCCCGGTTGGCGGAAAGGACCGGAGCGGAGGTCCACGTCCGGGCCGTCCGCAACCAGTTCTACGGGAAGACGGTGACTACGGCCGGACTCCTCGCGGGCCGCGACCTCCTTCAGGCCGTTACGAGCCCCTCCGAGGACGAGATCATCCTCATCCCCGCCGAGGCGCTGAACCAGGACGAGCACTTCGTCGACTCCCTCCCCCTCGCAGACTTCCGCCGCGCCGCGTACCCGGCGCACGTACTCCCCGGCTTCGAGGTCGCCGAGGCGCTCTCCAAGTTGTGACGCATCGCCTCCCCGCGGTGGCGGTTGTAGGCCGCCCCAACGTCGGTAAATCCACCTTCTTCAATCGGGTGCTCGGGGAAAGGGTGGCGATCGTGGATGACCGGCCCGGAATCACCCGCGACCGAAACTTCGCCGAGGCGGACTGGGCGGGAAGGGAGTTCTTCCTGGTTGACACGGGCGGCGTCATCGAGGGGAGCGACGAGCCGCTCGACGCGAAGATCCGCGAACAGGCGTTCGCGGCCGTCCGGGAAGCCGATCTCGTCCTCCTCCTCGTCGACGGTCGGGAGGGCGTACACCCCCTCGACGAGCGGCTCGCAGACATCCTTCGCGGCTCTGGGCCGCCGATCATCGTGGTTGCAAACAAGGTGGACAACCTCCCGAACGACCCCTCCTATCACGATTTCTGGCGGCTGGGTCTTGGCGAGCCCGCACCAGTCAGCGCCCTCTCGGGGAAGGGGACCGGCGATCTCTTGGACCGCCTGGTGTCTGCGCTCGCGGAGGGCCCTACTCCCGCGAGGGAGACCAAGCTCCGGCTCTCCATCCTCGGGCGCCCGAACGTCGGCAAGTCGTCCTTCGTGAACCGCCTCTTCGGGGAGGAGCGGGTGGTCGTGAGCGACGTACCGGGAACCACCCGCGATCCGATCGACTCGACGCTCAGGTACCACGGGCGGGAGCTCGTCTTCGTGGATACGGCGGGGCTCCGCCGCCATTCGCGAATTGCCGAGTCGATCGAGTACTATGCGGCGCTTCGCACACACAGGGTGATCCGCGAGTCGGATGTGTGCCTAGTCCTCGTTGACGCAGCCGAGGGGGCGCACAGCCAGGATCTGAAGATCCTCGAGGCAGCCTGGGAGGCGGGGTGCGGGGCCGTCCTCGGGGTAAACAAGTGGGACCTTGTCGAGAAGGACCTCGACACCGCGCCGAACTTCGAGAAAGAGCTCCTCGAGCGGGCCCCGTTCCTGAAGGGCGTTCCCATCCTCTTCCTCTCGGCGCTGACCGGGCAGCGAGTGCGAAAGAGCATTGATCTGCTCCTTAAGGTCGCGAAGGCTCGCGAGGAGCGGATCCCGACGCCCGAAGTCAACGTCGTCCTCGAGCGCATCGTGCACCGGCAGCCCCCGCCGCACTCGCGCGGACGCGCGGTCCGGCTTCGCTACGCGACCCAGATCGACGTCCGCCCGCCCACCTTCCTCATCTTCTCCAATCTGCCGAAGGAGCTCCCGGGCCACTACCTTCGCTATCTTCAAAACGGCTTTCGCGCCGCGTGGGGATTTCCGGGATCCCCGATCCGAATCCGCCTGAAGAGGTCCGGCGCCAGGGAGGACGGACGGAAAGGGTGAGCGAACGACTCCTGCTGGTGTTGGCTGCATACGTGGTCGGAGCGATTCCCACCTCGCTCTGGGTCGGCCGCCTCTTCTACCGGGTCGATCTCAGGAGGGAGGGGAGCGGAAACCTCGGGGCGACGAATGCCTTCCGGATCCTCGGCTGGAAGGCCGCCCTCCCGGTCGTCGTGGTGGATACGCTGAAGGGCTGGGTCCCGGCCGCACTCTTTCCCCTGATCGGAGGGGGGGGCGTGGCCGGATGGGCCATTGCGTACGGGGCCGCTTCCATTATCGGACACGTCTTCTCCGTCTGGGTCGGGTTTCGGGGGGGGAAGGGGGTGGCTACGAGCGCCGGCGTCTTCCTCGCCCTCGCGCCAGTCGGAACCGGGGTCGCCCTCGGCGTGTGGATCGTGGCCGTATGGGCGACGGGATTCGTGTCGCTCGGCTCAATCGCGGCCGCGCTCACACTCCCCACTGTCCTCCTCGTCATCCCGCACGGCCGAGGGCCCCTGCTTCTCCCCTTCACAGCGCTTCTCGCCGCCTTCGTCCTTTGGACACATCGGACGAATATCGGGAAGCTCCTCCGGGGCGAGGAGCACCGCTTCGGCCGGAGGGGAACGGGATGACGAGCGGCGCCCCTGTGGACGCCGCCGTGATCGGAGCCGGGAGCTGGGGTACCGCCCTCGCTCACCTTCTCAACCGGAACGGCCACCGCGTTCGCCTATGGAGCTACGAGCGTGAGGTCGAGGCCGAGCTTCGCGAATCCAGGGAGAACCGGAGCTACCTTCCTGGGATCCGGATCCCGGAGGCGGTGGAGGTATCCGGGGAATTCGAGGAGGTGCTCTCCAGGGCCGAGTTCGTCGTCTCGGTGAGCCCGGCCCAGTTCGTCGGGGAGGTCATGGGAGAGGCCGCCCGGTACATGGATCCAGGTGCTCTAGTGGTGAGTGCGTCGAAGGGGATCGAGACCCGCTCCCTCCGCCGGATGGAAGAGGTGCTCCGAGCCGTCCTCCCCCCCGGGGCCAGGGAGCGGCTCGCCATCCTTTCGGGCCCCTCCTTCGCCGCCGAGGTAGCCGAGGGGCAGCCAACGGCCGTGGTGGCGGCAAGCGAGTCCCGCGAGGCGAGGCTCGAGGTGCAGCGGGTCTTCGGCTCCCCCTCGTTCCGTGTGTACACGAACCCCGATGTGCTCGGGGTCGAGCTCGGGGGCGCGCTCAAGAACGTGATCGCCCTGGCTGCGGGGGTCTGCGCGGGGCTCGGGTTCGGGCACAACACCCAGGCCGCGCTGATCACGCGCGGCCTCGCAGAGATCACGCGTCTCGGGGTGGCGATGGGCGCGGAGACCTCCACGTTCTACGGTCTGGCGGGGATCGGAGACCTCGTCCTGACGTGCACGGGAGAGCTCTCGAGGAACCGCGCCGTCGGGATCCGCCTCGGCCAGGGCGAAGCGCTCGAAGGAATCCTCGAAGACATGCACGCCGTGGCCGAGGGGATTGCGACAACGCCCGCGACGTACGCACTCAGTCAGCGGTTCGCCGTGGAGATGCCTATCGTAGGACAGATGCATGCGATCCTCGAGGAAGGGAAGGATCCGCTTGCAGCGGTAGAGGAGTTGATGCTCCGGGAGCCGAGGCCGGAGCCGGAGAGTGCCGGGGCCGGAAGCACGGCACCTTTTCGAGCGCGCGCAGCCGTAGGCGCGAGTGTGGACCGAGAGGACCGAGAGTCCAAGGGAGGAGACTGATGTCCAGCGAACCCGCCCCGGCGAGGCCGTACTATTCGATCGGAGAGGTCTGTGAGCTAACCGGGCTCGAGGACCACGTCCTCCGCTACTGGGAGACGCAGTTCCCCTCGCTCCGGCCGATCAGGAATCGGGCCGGGAATCGGGTCTATCGGCCGAAGGACGTGGAGCACATACGGCAACTGCAACACCTCCTTCACGAGCGCCAGTACACCATCGCCGGCGCGAAGCGGCGGATCCAGGAAGCGAAGAAGGCCGGCGGAGTCCTCGAGGAGGAGCGGGCGCTCGCGGCCGAAGAGCTCCTCGCCGACGTAAGGGAGGGGCTCGAGAGGTTGAGGGAGCTCCTCACCGTGCCGCCGGGAGAGGGCTCGGGCTGACGATGCGGATCCTCTGCACGAACGACGACGGCTTCCTGGCGACGGGCCTCGGCGTCCTCGCCTCGGCAGCCTCGACGCTCGGCACCGTCACCGTGGTCGCCCCGGACCGCGAACAGAGTGCGACGAGTAACTCCCTCACGATGCACCACCCCCTCCGGAGCCGGCGGACGGCGGACGGCATCCTGGTCGTGGACGGTACGCCGACCGATTGCGTGATCCTGGCCGTGAACGCACTCATGGAGGGGCGGCCCGATATCTGCTTCTCGGGGGTCAACCACGGATCCAATATGGGGGAAGACGTCCTCTACTCCGGGACGGTCGCGGCAGCGATGGAGGCGACCGTCCTCGGCGTCCCGGCGATCGCGATCTCGTATACGGGGGAGGACTTCGAGTCGATCGCGAGGTGGGAGGGAACGCTCACGCAGCTCCTCGGCAGGCTCGCAAAGATGGAGGCCTTCCCCGACTCCACGCTCCTCAACGTGAACCTCCCGCCCGTGGAGCCGGGGCGCGTACACGGGATCCGGATCACCTCGCTGGGCCAGCGCCGCTACTCGGACTCGCTCACACGGGCGGTCGACCCGTCCGGAAAGGACTACTACTGGATCGGGGGCGGTGCGACCACTTGGCGGGGGAGCCGGGATTCCGACTTCCGGGCGATCGAGGAGGGATTCATCTCGGTCACGCCCCTCCATCTCGACCTCACCAACTACCGCATAATCGAGGAGATCCAAGGTTGGGACCTGGAGATCTGACCGACCGCCAGTTCGTGCGTTACCGGCGGAAGCTGATCGAGGATATCCGGGGCACGGGGATCGAGGATCTTGAGATCCTTCACCTCTTCGACCGGGTACCGCGGCACCTCTTCCTCCCCGAAGCGCAGTGGCCACGGGCATATGAGGATGCCCCGCTTCCCATCGGGCATGGCCAGACCGCCTCCCAGCCCTCGCTCCAGGCGCTGTACCTGGAGATTCTGAGGCCCACGGAGACGGACCACGTCCTCGAGATCGGAACCGGGAGCGGCTTCTTGACGGCGCTCCTGGCTCTCGCCGCCGGGCGCGTGTACTCCGTCGAGCGCATTCGGCAGCTCTCCCAACGGGCGAGGCGCGTCCTCGACGGGCTCGGGATTCAAAATGCGGCTCTCCTCGTCGGCGACGGAACGATCGGATGGCGGAAGTTCGCCCCCTACGACCTGATCACCGTCTCGGCCGCCTCCCCCTCCGCACCGTCGGCGCTCGTGGAGCAGCTCGCCGAGGAGGGCCGGATGCTCATCCCGATCGGCAGCCCCGAGGCGCAGGAACTCATCCTCTTCCGACGTGTGGGCGACCGCGTCTCCGAAGAACGGGTCCTCGACCAGGTTAGCTTTGTCCCGCTCCTCGGGCTCCAGGGGTGGTCCGGGGGTGAGGATCGGGAGTGACCGGTGCCCGGACCCGGGGGGGCTGGTCCGGGGACAACCCCCGCCCCGGCGCAATCCGGCGGCTCTACGACTGGGTCCTCGGGTGGGCCGAAACGCGGTGGGGGGTCCCCGCGCTCGCCCTCCTCGCCTTCGCGGAGGCCTCCGTCTTCCCGGTCCCACCCGATCCGCTGCTCATGGCCCTCTGCCTCGGGGCACCGAAGCGGTCCTTCCGGATTGCGGCGTGGGGAACCCTCGCTTCCGTGGCTGGCGGGATCGCCGGATACCTCATCGGCGCGTGGGCGTGGTCCTTCCTCGGGGACTTCTTCTTCGCATCGGTGCCTGGGGTGACGCCCGAGGCGTTCGCCGGTGTGCGGGACCTCTACGACCGGTGGGACTTCAGCGCCGTCTTCCTCGCCGGGCTGACCCCGATCCCATACAAGATCTTCGCCCTCTCCGCGGGCGTCTTCGCGATCGACTTCCCCATCTTCATCATCGCGAGTGTACTCAGCCGCGGGCTTCGCTTCTTCCTCGTTGCCGGGCTCATCTGGCGGTTCGGCGCACCCGTGACGCGATTCATCGATCAGTACTTCGGGGCCCTGACCCTCCTGTTCGGGATCCTCCTGGTTCTGGGCTTCATTCTCCTGCGCTGGCTCGCGTAAGTTGAGCCGGGGTCGACGAAGGGGGTTTGAGGGTGCGCCCGCTGGCCTCCCCGCCGGCGCGACTCCCGGGTGCTTTCTCGATGGAGACCTGTACGCTTCCGCCCGCTTGGGAGCGTACACCGATGGGAACGTGACCAATGGCTGACCGCCGACCGCCGGCCTCGATGTCGGCCGGAGCGCATCCGCTCCGGCGCCTCATCGGATACGCAAGCCCACACCGCGGGCCAATGCTACTCGCCTCGGGGTGCTCGGTACTGAACAAGATATTCGACCTCGGCCCTCCCGCCCTCATCGGCGCGGCGGTCGACGTCATCGTACAGAGGGAGAGCTCCTTTCTTGCCACATTCGGGGTGATCGACGTCTGGGATCAGCTCCTCCTCCTCTCCGCGATCACCTTCGTCGTATGGATTCTCGAGTCGGTCTTTCAGTACTTCTACGGGCTCCTCTGGCGCAACCTCGCCCAGACGGTGGAACACGAACTCAGGATGGACGCGTACCGTCACCTCCAGGGGCTCGAACTCGCGTACTACGAGGAGAGGAGCACGGGCGGCCTCATGTCGGTCCTGAGCGACGACATCAATCAGCTCGAGCGCTTCCTCGACATCGGTGCGAACGAGATCCTCCAGGTCTCGACGACGGTCGTGGTGATCGGCCTCGCCTTCGTACTTCTCGCACCCTCCGTGGCGTGGATGGCCATCCTCCCAATGCCCGTCGTGATCTGGGGCTCGATCCGCTTCCAACGCCTCCTCATGCCGTACTACGCCGCGATCCGGGCGCAGGTCGGCGCCCTGAATGCGAGGCTCGCAAACAACCTCGGCGGGATCATGACGATCAAGGCCTTCACCGCCGAGGTCCACGAGGTCGGTCAGGTGGGGCGGGAGAGCGCAGCATACCGGGAGGCGAACCGGCGCGCGATCCGCGTGAGCGCCGCCTTCGTTCCCCTGATCCGGATCGTGATTCTCGTCGGGTTCACGGCGACGCTCCTCTACGGGGGGATGGAGGCCGTCGAGGGCAGGCTCTCCGTCGGCACCTACAGCGTCCTCGTCTTCCTGACGCAGCGCCTCCTCTGGCCGCTCACTCGCCTCGGCGAGACGCTCGACCAGTACCAGCGGGCCATGGCCTCGACGAACCGGGTCATGGACCTCCTCGATACGCCGTTCCAGATCCACACCGGCACCCGCCCGCTCCCCGCCTCCGGGACGCGCGGGGCGATCGAGATAGAGAACGTGACGTTCTCCTACGGCCAGGGGCCGACGATCCTGCGCGATGTCTCCCTCTCGATCCCGGCGGGACGTACGCTCGGGGTCGTGGGCTCGACCGGATCGGGAAAGAGCACCCTCGTCAAGCTCTTGCTACGCCTCTATCCCCTCGATCAGGGGCGAGTCACGCTTGACGGGCACTCGATCGAGGAGCTCCAGCTCGAGGAGCTACGGGGCGTGATCGGGCTTGTGAGTCAGGACGTCTACCTCTTTCACGGCACCGTGCGGGAGAACATCACGTACGGGAGCTGGCGGGCAAGCCCGCGCGAGGTGGAGCGGGCCGCACGGCTCGCGGAGGCGCATGACTTCATCCAAGCGCTCCCGCTCGGCTACGATACCGTTGTGGGCGAACGCGGCCAGAAGCTCTCGGGCGGACAGCGCCAGAGGGTTGCGATCGCCCGAGCGATCCTCAAGGATCCCCCCGTCCTCATACTCGACGAGGCCACGAGCGCCGTGGACAACGAGACGGAGGCCGCGATTCAGCGCTCCCTCGAACGGATCAGTCAGGACCGGACCACGATCGCGATCGCGCATCGCCTCTCGACGATCCGTTCGGCGGATCAGATCTGCGTGCTTGAGGGCGGGGGTGTGGTCGAGCTCGGCACGCACGACGAGTTGATCGAGATGGACGGCATCTACAGTGCACTCTGGCGCGTGCAGACGGGGACGGAATTTGCGAAGAGCTGACCTCCGTACCAGACTTTAGGGAGCGGGGGGCGAGGCGCCGGGACTCCCGCCTTCCTGCTCGGGTGCCTAGGCTCCCTGCGGCGATCTGTCTGAGAGGCGGATGGTATGAAGCGACGCACCGCGCTCCTGTGTGGAGGGATCCTGCCGGCGATCCTCTTCGTCGTCGGGCGACCCATTGCAGGTCTCGCTCAGGACCCCGCGGCGGACGGGGACCCGGCGGAGAGGGTTGAGCTCGTAGGCTCGGTCGTCGACCGGCGGACGGGCGAACCCCTCCCGGCGGCGATGGTCGAGCTCTTCCCCTTCCCTGTGGAGGGAGAGCCCATCTGGTCCGGCCAGTCGGACGCTAGGGGCCGCTTTCGAACGGAGAGCGTACCGCTCGGGGCCTATCAGCTCGGCGTGGAGGTGCTTCCCTTCACCGGGCTGGCACACCCGATCGTCTTCTCGGAAGCAGGGATCGTCGACGTCCGGGTGGAGATGGTCCGCGTCGACTACGAACTGGAGCCCGTCGTCGTCTCCGCCCGGCGGCAGACGAACCTCGAGCGCTCCGGATTCTTCGAGCGTCAGGAGCGCGGGATGGGCCAGTTCGTCACGCGCGACGAGATCGAGGCGAGTGCGGCGCTGCGGGTGTCGGATCTCTTCCGGCGGATCCCAGGGGCCCGGGTCGTACGGGGCAGCAGGGGCGGGATCGAGAGGGAAAGCGTGCGCCTGAGGGGCGGGTGCATGCCCAGATTCGTGATCGACGGGATGATGCTGAACGGACCCGTTGTGATCGACGACCTCCTCGCGACGACGGATGTGGAGGCGGTCGAGGTGTATCATGGGGCAAATGCGCCGATCCGGTTCGCGGGCCAGTCGAGCTGCGGCGTCGTGATGGTCTGGACCCGCGACCCGGTGACGGCGGAGGGGAGTCCACTCAGTTGGCGGCGCGTCGTGGCGGCGGTCGGCCTCGTGCTTCTCGCATTCTTCGGGACTCGCTGAGGACGCCGTAGGAGAAGCGAAAATGAGCGTTCGTTGCCGGACCGCAGGGGTGTTTGCAGCCGGGCTCCTCCCCCCGCCTCGCCCCTGCACACGCAGGTGACGGGAGTTCAGGACGTCACGGGTCCGTACGAGGTGTTCGAGGGATGGCTCGTACCGGGAGCGGGCGCGGATCCGAGGCGGCTGATCCAGCCCGCCTTCGCATCCGCACGCGTGGCAGTGCGTTGAAGGTGGGGGGCGAGAACTTCTGGAGAGCCCGATCACGAGGACCTGAGACGAGGGTGTGGAGATGGGGATAGTGAAGAGGTGTTCCGTCGCGCTCGCCCTCGGGCTCTTCCTGGGAGGCGCGGGGAGCGTCGTGCGTTCGGATCCGGCGTCGGCCCAGGAGCCGAGATGGACGACGCTCTTCGACGGATCGAACCTCAACGGCTGGAATCTGATCGGGGGGGCGAACTGGAGCCTCGACGGGAGTGACGGGTCGGTGATGGCCGACATGGGCGCGGAAGGGCACCTCGTAACCGAGTCCTCCTATGGCGACTTCGAGCTGGTCATCGAGTTCTGGGCGGAACCGGCGACGAATAGCGGCGTGTACATTCGGTGCTCGGATCCGTTAGACATCACCGCGCAGAAGTGCTACGAGGTGAACATTTCAGACATGCGGGCCGACCCGACGTACCGGACGGGTGCCGTCGTGGGGGTCTCTTCCCCCCTAGAGCAGGTGGATGCCGGCGACCGGTGGAACGAGTACGTCATCCGCGCCGAAGGGCCGCGCCTCACCGTGACGCTGAACGGGGTCCGGACCGTGGACGCGGAGGACGGTACGCACGCGGCCGGGGTCATCGGGCTTCAGTATTCGACGGGGCTCATCAAGTTTCGGAGCGTTCGGATCCGCTCCCTTTGACGTCCGGCGCTGAAAGTACTTCGTCCTCGTAGCTCAGGTGGATAGAGCGGCAGCCGCCGTACGGGTAGTTCGATCGTAACGGCCGATCCAGCGCCATCTATCGCAGTTCTCACAAACCCTTGTCTCAACTATACTTGAGAGGTTTCTTGCGTCCCTAGGTGTCGACGGACGTAGCGTGCAGCGCACTGCCCTGTGGAACCCAAAGTGGACCCACAAGGGCCGACGGGGGGCTGCAATCCCGAGACCAAAGCTGAGCGCGCGTGGGATCATGGCGTTGGGGACGGATCGGGTGTGCGAAGAATTCTGGGGCCCGGTCACGTCCGGGTTGGTCCAGCAGGTGATGCGGAGAGAACGGCGCAAAGGCGTAGAGCGGCAGGTATCGGCTGAACGGTACGCGTCGCCGTCAGGAACTGGGAAGCTGCCCGACGCCGAGTCGTGCGGAAGCCCGAGTGTACCGTCCTCGGTTTCGTGGATGCACGAACGCGCAGGATAGCGCCTATAGTCGGCCGGCAGATTCTACGCCACGACGATCACGCCAACGCAGCCGCCGGAGCGCGGATGCGTCGTGCACCCGTCCGTGATAACTTCCGGTCCACGGGCTTGGTCACGGGATTCTTGATCATGGGGGGGCACGGGATACGAAGTGGAGCTTGGGCGGCTCATTCTCGCTGTTCCGAGCCTAGGGGGGGCTTGTCTCCCTGTGTTCGTGCTGCCCCGGGGTGAAAGAAGCCGGCCGGGCTTCGCGCTTGCAACGATTGTCACGACCGCCGCGGTGCGGGCCGATGGCGGAGTGCCCGCCGAGAGGCCGGGTGCAATCAGAGCCCTAGTAATGCGAGTACGATTTCCACGCCAGGAGGTGTAGCCATGACCTTGACGCGACGCGAAGTCATCCAGTTGTCGGGGGGCGCCCTCGCCGGTCTCTCGACGGGGCTCCTGACACCCGAAGAGCTGCGCTCCGAAGCGAGACGAAGCGGAGCCGAAGAGCCGCAGCGGAGCCGACAGGATGGCCTTGCCGCGATGGAGATCCGCGATCGGGTGGAACTTCCGCTGGCGGCGGACGGGTCAGCCCCCGAGCATCCGGAGAGTGCGGCGGGCCCGATCGAGGGGGTTCTCTGGCGCTATACCGGGGGCGAGCCGCCAGAGATCGAGTTCGACTACCAGAGGATGAGGGTCGAGGTGGACCCGAGGGGAATGGCAGCGCTCGGGGGAACGATGACGTTCGACGACCTGGAGCCGCTGCCGAGGGCCTCTGGCGTCTTCCTCCTCCAGTGTGGGGTACCCACGCCTACCGGAATCGTAAAGTGGACAGGGGTCCGTTTCCGCGACTTCGCGGAGATGCTGGGCGTGCAACCGCACACACGGGAGAAGGGCTACTGCCGGTCCGTAGGCTCCGACCGATACTATGTGGATGAGGCCGTCGCCACGCTCATGCATCCCCAGGTGATGCTGGCGTGGCTCATGAACGATGAGCCTATCCCTCCGGAGCACGGTGCGCCTCTGCGCCTCATCATCCCGTTCCGGTACGGAGCGCGAAACCTGAAGGCGATCACCGAGATCCACTTCGGCACGCCTGGTCTGCCGCAGGAGCCGCTGCCGGTCTGAGGGGCCAGGACCCTGGCCCCCGACCGCGCATCGCGTGCGCTTGTAGGATACGCAGGTCGGCCGAGTGGAGCTGGATGGTGGGACTCGATCCGTGCGCACCGCGCCGTCGCTCGAGAGCCGGTGGACGCGTGAGAGAGTGCGCGGGGCCCGTCGAGCCCCAGGGGGGAAGCTCTTACCGTGCGCGCCACCGGTCGCCTCGGTCAGCGCACGCAGCATCGCCGGGGTGACGGTGATGCCCGCGGTGGGTGTGCCGGAGGTCGTGCCGGTGCCCGAATTCGAAAACTCGCCGTCGCCCTTGAGGTTACTGGCAGCCACCTGCACCTCGTAGGCGGTGTTGGCGATGAGCGACGAGAGGGCTGAGCGCTCACGTCACCTCTCTTCTCGTGTGATCCGCCGGGGCCGATACGCGTCCGACGTACGGCCCGATGCAGTCGAGCGAGTGGAGAGGGAGCGTTGTGACATCCCGATCATCCCGAAGGCGCGCTTGCGGCAGTTTGGTCACCCGCGATGATCCTTGCGTCGCCTGTCCGAGAGTCACTACCGTCAGGTGCGTTTAGGCCTGCTCAGCGGGCGGGCTTGGGCGCCATCCGGCCCTTGAATGGCACTTGCGTGGTCACGCGGAGGCCGGTGCACTCGAGCGCGGGGAGCACGGGAATCGTCCATGAGATCAAGGGGAGAGGCGCTTCGGGACTACGTCGTTCGACGGCTCCTGCTCATGGTTCCGACCTTTCTCGGCATCACCTTCGTGACCTTCACGCTTTGCCAGTTCGTTCCCGGCGGGCAGATCGATCAGATCCGGATGGCTCTCGCCGGTGCCGGAGGAGGGGGAGAACTCGGCGGTGGAGGTGGTGCGATAGTGCAGCTCGAGATCCCCGAGGAGCAGCTCGCTCGACTGAGTGAGTATTATGGCTTTGATGATCCTCTCCCGGTCGCTTATGTGTCGTGGCTATGGGACGTTGTGAGATTGGACTTCGGGGAGTCCTTCCGGTATAGCGAGCCGGTGCTCCGGGTGATTGCCGATCGGCTTCCGGTCTCGATCTATTACGGGCTGATCACCGCCTTCTTTACGTATGGTATTTGCATCCCACTAGGCATCCTGAAGGCGATCAAGCATCGCACGACAGTCGATAACCTCACCTCCATCCTGATCTTCGTCGGATACGCGATTCCCGGCTTCGCCCTCGGCGCCGTGCTCAGCAATCTCCTGGCGGTCAGGTTCGAGATCTTCCCCCTCGGAGGATTCCAGTCGGCGGGGGCCGATGATCTCGGTTTGCTGGCTCAGGCGAGAGACATCGTGTGGCATTCGATCCTTCCACTGATCGCCTACCTAGTCAGCTCCTTCGCGGTCATGACGATGCTGATGAAGAACAGTCTCATCGAGAACATGAGCGCAGACTATGTGAAGACGGCGCTCGCAAAGGGGTTGAGCTGGCGACGGACGATCTTCGTGCACGCGCTCAGGAACTCCCTCATTCCCATGGCGACGAGCGTCGGTTCTCTCCTCGGGATCTTCCTCACTGGGAGCTTCCTGATCGAGCGCGTCTTCAACATCCAAGGGGTGGGGCTTCTCTCGTTCGAGGCAATCCAGGCGAGAGACTTCCCGGTCGTACTCGGGTTTCTCGTGATCTCGAGCGCTCTGCTCATGGTAGGAAACCTGGTCTCGGACCTGGCAGTCGCATTTGTCGACCCCAGGGTCCGGTTCGAGTAGCGTTCGTCACCGACATGAAGTGGATCAAGCTGGACCCGATCACGAGAAAGCGGCTGGAGAGATTCCGGCGAATCAGGCGCGGGTACTATTCTTTCATCATTCTCGGGGCAGCGATCGTCCTGTCGGTCTTTTCGCCCTACTTGGCAGAGAGTCGGGCCCTTCTCGTGTGGTATGATGGGCGTCTCTACTTGCCAACGTTCGAGTACTTTCCGATGGAGACTTTCGGCCAAGAGCCACCGCCCGCGTGGGGGGTGGAGGACCTCGAGACCGAGTACCTGCGCCTGCAGAGCGAGTGGCGGCTGGAGCGGGAACTCCATGAGCGCGAGCGGGATCAGGTTGGAACGGACCCGGCAGCAGTTGCGGCGTTGGATACCCGGTACCCGAATCGGGGAAATTTCGTGGTCATGCCCCCGATTCCCTGGGATCCCTACCAGAATGACTTCTGGTACAACGAGATCCTGAACGACGTTCAGGATCTTCTCGATGCCGGCAATCGGTCGGAGGCCGCTCAGCTCGCTCGGCGGGACGGATTGCGCGAGTTGGCGGAGGCCATCGAGACGGGTGGGATCGACGCGATGATGGCCGATCCGGAGCGCTCGGCCACTGGCGACCTCACTGGACTGGCCCGCACGGGCGCCATGCCGTCGCTGGCGGACCTGGCAGCCGTTCCGCCGACTCCCCCTGACTTCAGACGCCGGCACTACCTCGGCACCGACTCACAGGGACGGGACGTGGCGTCTCGCCTACTCTACGGGTTTCGTATCTCGGTCTTCTTCGCACTCTTCCTGGTGTTGATCGGACAAGCGATTGGCACCGTGATCGGCAGTCTCCAGGGATACGTGGGTGGCCGACTCGACATTCTGAGCCAACGTCTGATCGAGGTGCTGATCGCCGTTCCCTTCCTGTACGTGGTGATCATCATGGCGGCGCTGTTTTCCCCAACGTTCTGGATGCTCCTCGGGATCATGGCAGTCTTCCAGTGGATCAGTATCACGTTCTTCATGCGGACGGAGATGTACCGGGAAAAGACCCGCGAGTATTGCCTCGCGGCGCGTTCGTACGGGGCTTCACATCTAAGGATCATCTTTCGGCATCTGCTCCCAAACTGCCTGACGCCTCTGGTCACCTTCACTCCCTTTGCCGTCGTTGGTGCCATCTTCGCGCTGACAGGGCTGGACTATCTCGGGTATGGCCTTCCGGCGCCGACGCCGAGCTGGGGCGAGCTGATCGATCAGGCGTTGCAGCTGGAGAACCGCGACCGGCTCTGGTTGATCCTGGCTCCCTTCGGTGCACTCACGGTGACCCTCATGTTGGTGGTGTTCATCGGCGAGTCGGTTCGGGAGGCGTTCGATCCGAAACGATATGCCAAATATGAGTAGGGACGAATGAGCCCGAGGGGACGACAAGGAAGATTCGCCGAAGGCAAAGGAGATTGAGATGACGCAGCACCGGTGGGTCGTGCTCGGTTTCGTGCTGGCGGTCGTGCTCGGAATGGCAGTTGCCGCGGGGGTGCACGCCCAAGAGGGCCAGAGTGAGGAGGCGATTGTCCTCCCCTCGGACATCGTGTGGCAAACGAACAACGATGATCCGCTCATCGGCTCGACTGAGGCCATCCGGGGGGGGGCGTTCAACTTCTTCATGGGATCCTACCCTCTCACCTTCCGGCTCATGGGGCCCAACTCCAACGACGCCTTCGCCGGGTGGAATCGGACCTTCACGATGAACTTCGGGCTGGTGATGCAGCATCCTGTCACCGACAACTTCATCCCCCTGATGGCAACCCACTGGTCGATCCAGGACGATCAACGCACGATCTACTTCCGGCTGGATCCCGATGCTCGGTTCAGCGACGGTGAACCGATCACGGCTGATGACTACGTGTTCACCTGGAGGATGATGCAGTCGGAGCATATCGTCGATCCCTTCTACAACAGCTACGCGGCGCAGTACTTCGAGTCGGTCGACGAGATCGACGACTACACCCTGCGGATCGTTGGCACGCGCCCGAGCTGGCGCCCTTTGCCTGACTACGCCGGGTTATGGCCGACGCCCTCGCACGCGGTCGTGCTCGACGAGGATTGGGTGAGTCGGACCACCAACGAGTTCCAGATTGCGGTCGGTCCCTATGTCGTTTCAGAGGTCGCGCGAGGCGAGTCCGTAACCTTTGAGCGGATCGATGACTGGTGGGGGGACGGAAAGCGCTACTTCATCGGGCAATTCAATTTCGACCGGATCCATCTGCGGGTGATCCAGCCCGAGCGAGCGCTGGATTATCTCCGGCTCGGGGAGATCGACATGACCCTCGAGAACACGGCGCGGACCTGGAACGAGGAGTACAACTTCGAGGCGGTCCGGAACGGATGGCTGCGGCGTGCCAGGGTCTTCGTGGACATCCCGTCCGGGGTGTACGGGCTCCACATGAACCTCGAGGCCCCAATCTTCCAGAACAAGGACTTCAGAAAGGCAATGCAGCACCTGTTCAACTTCGAGCGGCTGAACAGGAACCTCATGTTCAACGAGTACTTCCAGCAGATCTCCTTCTTCGAGGGCACGGAGTACGCGAACCCGGAGCTGGAACCATACAGATTCGATCCGATCCTGGCACAGGAGTACCTGGAACGCGCCGGCTACCATCGGCCGGACGACATCCGCGGCGGCAGCTTCATCGGGAGCGTTTGGAATGCGGTCCGCGGGGTGATCGCCACGAGATCGAGTACCGACGACGTCCTGGTGAACGATCTGGGCGAGAAAGCGAGCTTCACTGTGACGTACGGCTCTCCGGGGCTCAGCAGACATCTGACCGTCGTGCAACAGGAATACCGGCGCGCAGGGGTGGATATGCGGCTACAGCTCCTCGAGCCCGGTACCGCATTCGAGAGGGGACTCGAGCGAAAGTACGAGATGACCGTGACCGCTCGTACTTCGAGTCTCTACCCGGTCCCGCGGCAATATCTACACACCGAGTTCCAGCGGGAGACGAACAACAACAACATCTGGGGATTCGGGAGTGAGGAGGTGGACGAGCTGATCCAGATCTATGAGGAGGACCTGGACGTCCAGGACCGGCTCGACGCGTTGCACAGGGTCGACGATATCGTGCACGAGGAGGCGTTCTACATCCCCTTCTGGATGGCACCCTACATTCGAATCGTGCACTGGGATTACCTCCAATTCCCTGAATTCTACTTCCCGCGCCGCACGCAGAGCATCACGGATTGGATGGTCTACTGGATCGATCCCGCCCGGCGTGAGAGGTTGGAGGCTGCTATGGCAGCCGGCGAGGAGATCCTGTTGGATGGGGAGATCGACAAGGACTACTACGGGATTCGCGAGCGCTTCGGCCGGTGAATCCTCCTGCTGCGCTGCCGGAGCCCGTGTCCCGACCGGTGGATTCTCAACGACGAGCGCAAGGGGTCACAGGCAGGGCATGCCGGACCCCATTCGGACTCCGACAGAGCAAACGAGAGAAGAGATCCTTGGGTCTACTATAGTCCCAATCATACACATATCCCATAGGTGCTCGTCCTCGTAGCTCAGGTGGATAGAGCGGCTGCCTCCCAAAGGGCTTCCATCGCTCTTCATCGCTACTCCAGAGTGCTCTGCGCTTACGCGTGTGTGAGTACGCTCGACAACTTCCCCAGGCCAAGGAGGCCTCAGTCGAGAGCGAAGAAGTAGAAGAACCCAGCCCAGCAACCGGCCTGTGTTCACCAGCCCGCGGAATGCAGACCGGCTCCCTCCATCGCCTCCCTGATGTCGGTGATCACAGGAAAGCTGTCAGCCCGGGGCAGAGGCGCCAGAAAAGGATTCCCAAACGCCCCATATGCATAAGAGCCTACCCGATGGCACAGACCCGCGCCTCCGCGCCCATGACCGGGGCATCCACATCCGACATGCGCAGTTGGCCGACCTCGAGACGATTGTCGAATTCAATGCAAGGCTCGCAAGCGAGACCGAGAGCGTGGAACTTGATCTTGATCGGCTCCGAGCAGGCGTCGAGACGATGCTGCGAGACGACAAGGCCGGCTTCTACCTGCTCGCCGAGACGAATGAAGGAGAGACCGCAGGGCAAGTCGGCCTGACTTTCGAGTGGAGCGACTGGCGTAATGGTGTGTTCTGGTGGCTCCAGAGTGTCTATATCCGACCGGAATACCGGAGGCAAGGCGTGCTGAGAGCACTCTACGAGCACATCCTAGAGCTGTCGGCTGACCAGAGAGTCTGCGGCATCCGGCTCTACGTGGAGCGCGACAACCGTGCGGCGCAAGACGCCTACCGTCGCCTGGGGCTTGATCCGGCAGTGTTCCGAATGTACGAGAAAGACTTCGTAATCGATCGCGGGAATTCGACTTAGTCGGTCACCAGCGCCGCCCGAAGCAAAGGCCACGAGGAGAGCGGCGGCGAGAGAGAGCAACGAGACGATTCATGTAGGGGTCTCTGGTAGAGAGACGGGGGAGGCCGGACGCCGATTCGACCAATACGTCCATCTCCCACCCTCCTTGGCATCAGGGTTCATGGAGTTCGGGGGAGGGTGCTCCATGCGGCTATGAATTCCCTGTACGTGGTCGCAGCCCAAAGGGTCGCGCCAACACTGCGTGAAGCTACCCTCGAAGCAGTGGACGTGGGCGTTGCAGAAGTCATCGACCTTCTGGGTCCGGGTTGCCCGGGCGAAGATCAGCCCCGACACTCCCATCGCGGCGACGAACACCTGGGCCTCGGACGGCGTCCCGTCGACGACCATCCTGACCGTCATCCCGCCGTAGTCGACGAACAGGCGTTCGCCCGGACGCCGGACCTGGCGCATCGTGGCCTCGTGTTGCGGACACGCGATCCGGAACCGGCGGCACCACGTCGGATAGCTCATCCCGTCGGGATGGCTCTCTCGCCACTCCTCCCACAGCAGCTTCAGCGTCACCCCCCGGGCCGAGAGGGCCGTCCTGACCTCCGCCCACTTCACATCATCCCCGGGGGACTCGGGGGTCGGCCGAGCGTAGAGCGCCTCCTCCAGCGCGACCTCATCCAGCTCCCGAGCCTCCGGCCAGCTCAGCCCGGAGGCTGCGAACCGCTCCAACACCAGCGCGACCGAGCGCCGCGCGACCCCGCAGTGCCTCGCGATGTCCCGCTGACTTCGGCCCTTCTCAAAACGAAACGCAAGTACCTGCTTCACCTTCCTCATCGGCAGCCTTCCCCGTGCCATCGGACCTCCCCGGGCTGTGAGTGAGACAGCCCGAAGGGATACCTGGCACGCTCGAATCAGTCAGACTCAGCCCCCCCTCCTCCGGGGTGGCTACTTTCGCTGAGATCCGGGTGGCTACTTTGCCTGAGACTCAGGTGGCTACTTTCGATGAGACTCGGGTGGCTACTTCAAGTGAGACTGCGTGGCTACTTTCGGTGAGATTTTGCACTCGACCAAGTCGATTCAACGACTATTGGTACGCACCGGCGGACTGGCGCTCCGGGGTCGATGTCGTTCACTGCGCCACCTTACGGTCGCTGAGAGAGAAGAGATCTCACGCGGCTTGAGGGCGGGAGACTCGTGCCGGGCGATCGCCAGGCGTCTGGGCAGAGCGCCTTCGACGATCTCGCGCGAAATCTCCGCCAACGGCTCGAGACAACGATACCGTGCCTGGAGGGCGGAGCGACGGGCGGCTGAGAAGGCTCGGCGGCCAAAGGTGGCCAAGCTCGCTCGATGCCCCCGGTTGCGACGCAAGGTGCAACGCCTGCTCGCCGAGCGCTGGTCTCCACAGCAGATTGCCCATCGCCTTCGGCTCGATCATCCCTCGGATCCCGAGATGCACGTGTCTCACGAGACGATCTATCAGTCGCTGTACGTGCAGACACGAGGCGCGCTGCGAAAGGAGCTCACGGCCTACCTGCGCACCGGCCGTACGCGACGACGATCGCCGAGGCACAGACCAGGAGAGGGGCGATTGAAGGACATGGTCTCCATCTCCGAGCGGCCCGCCGAGGCCGCCGACCGAGCCGTACCGGGCCACTGGGAAGGGGACCTGATCCTCGGCAAGCTGGGACGCTCCGCCATCGGTGTCGTCGTCGAGCGCCGCAGCCGCTACGTGCTCCTGCTGCACCTCCCCGACGGGCGGATGGCCTCACACGTGCGACGCGCGCTCGTCGAGCGGATGATCACGTTACCCGACCAACTCAAACGCTCGCTCACCTGGGACCAGGGCAAGGAAATGGCCGAGCACATCCGCTTCCGCATCGACAGCGGCGTAGCCGTCTACTTCTGCGATCCCCGCAGCCCCTGGCAACGCGGAACCAGCGAAAACACCAATGGCCTGCTCCGCCAGTACTTCCCCAAGGGCACCGATCTGTCCGCCCACTCACAGGATGACCTCGATGCCGTCGCCCGACAGCTCAATGGCCGCCCTCGACAAACCCTCGGATGGATGAAACCATGTGAAGTCTTCGCCAAGACCGTCGCGTTCACCGCTTGAGACCGCCGGGGCAACTTCAACTGCTTCAGGGATGCGAGAATTGAAGATATGCCCGCACGCGCTACCTTAAGTCTGCACGAGCTGTTCGAGGAGTACCGCCAGTTACGGGAGTGTCTTTGATGAGCTCGAAGATGTCGGGAGGACGCTGGACCTCCCGCAACAGCCAGTACGAGTCAAGGCGCTCCCGGTCGGCGGCGTCTTTCACGACCTCTGCGTGGAGGCTCCGGGCAGGAGTGTATGCATGGCACAGTGGACCCCATATGGACCCCAAGAAAGAAACTGGTGAGCGATACCCATAGTTATCTATAATGTAACTTCATTAATCACAGTGTTTTAGTGATATCGTCCTCGTAGCTCAGGTGGATAGAGCGGCTGCCTCCTAAGCAGCAGGCCGCAGGTTCGAGTCCTGCCGAGGACATGTTTCTGTGAAATCAAGTACGAGGGCTCTTCGGTGAGAGGCGGTGGTGATGGTGCCCGCCGCAGAGTATCACATGCCTGGCCCTTCAATCGGTTCGGCAGCCGCCGAGCTGGCTAGCCAGCTCGTATCGGCCCGGAGCATACGGTGATGCCCCACAGCAGGACGGACAAGCCTCGTGTGGTTTCCCTGATCGCCGGGAGGACAGAGATCGTTGCGGCCCTCGGGATGGGACAACACTCGGTGGGGCACTCACATTCCTGCGACTATCCGAGCTCGGTGAGAAGGCTCCCATTCTGACGAATCCCAAGGTCACTGAAGTTGCCCCCCCACGGTGGACGCCTAATCTCTTGGGAGAAAGGAGTCCATCATGGGGAGAACGAGACCGGCATACCCACCGGAGTTTCGGGAGCAGATGGTGGCGTTGGTGCGTGCGGGGAGGACGCCGGAGGAGCTTGCTCGGGAGTTCGAGGCTTCGGCCCAGTCGATCCGCAACTGGGTGGTTCAGGCTGACGTGGACGAAGGGCGAAGAAGCGACGGGTTGACGACCCAGGAGCGCGAGGAGCTCCGGCGGCTGCGGAGAGAGAACAGGCAGCTGCGCATGGAGCGCGAGATCCTAAAAAAAGCCGTGGCCTGGTTTGCTCGGGAGACCGGCTCGGTGCCGGATCGGCGTACGAGTTCGTGAGAGCCAATCAGGCGAGCTTCCCGGTGCGGCTGATGTGCCGAGTGCTGGGCGTCTCCCCCAGCGGGTATTATGCGTGGCGCAGTCGGGGGCCTTCGCCGAGAGCGGTCACCAACGGGCGACTGCGTGAGCGGATGAGGGAGATCCACCGGTTGAGCCGCGAGACGTACGGGCGGCCGCGGATGCAGGCGGAGCTTCGCGACGAGGGCTGGGGGGTCAATCACAAGCGTGTGGCCCGACTGATGAAGCTCGAGGGCCTCGAGGGTGCGAGCCGCCGCAGGAAGTGGCGTACAACGAGGCGGGCGAAGGGTGTACGGCCCGCCCCGGATCTGGTCGAGCGAGACTTCCTGGTGAGCCCGGATCCTGCATGAGGGGAGTAGCATAGGGAAGAAAAACACCGTCTAAGGCCTTAGGTTGAGGGCACTTCGTCCAAGAAGGTTCCTCGCCACAAAAGGCACCCAGACGGTGCGCAACCATCGTATCTGTTCTCGGCCCCATGTACAAGGTGAGGGCTCCCCGCTACGGATTCGTCACAGCGCCCGGGATCTGACCGATGGAGGCGGGCTGATTCTGGTCCGGTATCTGTGGGACGGCATGGGCCTGGGCTCCTGGATCGACCGTCGGAGCGAAGGGCTTGCCGGCTTCTTCCGTCCCAGCCTGATGGTCGAGGTGTGGGTCGTGCTTCTGCTCTACGGTGGACGCGTGCTCGACGATTTGCCGCTCCTGGACCGGCGCGGCATTCGACGCCTGTTCGGCTGGACTCGCCTGCCCGATCCCACCACGTTCGGACGCTGGTTGCGCCGCGCAGGTGAGCCGCTCGTGCCCCTCCTCGACGAACTCCTGTGGCACATCGTGTGCCGGCGCTGGAGACTGGGGGGCGTGCCCCGGGCGCTGACCCTGACCCTCGACTCCACCGTCAGCGTGCGCTACGGACGCAAGCAAGTGGGCGCCGAGCGGGGCTACAACCCGCACAAGCCCGGTCGACCGTCGCACCATCCGCTTCTGGCCTTCGTTCAGGAGACGGGAGACTGTATGGGCATCCGTTGGCGCCCGGGCAACGCCCCCACCGCCGCGGGGGCCGAGGCGTGGATCACCGACTTGGTGGGGCGCCTGCGCTCCGTGGGGGTCGAGACCATCACCGTGCGTCTCGACAAGGGCTTCTTCAGCCGATCCATGGTACGGACCCTCGATGACCTCGAGGTCCGTTTCCTGCTCAAGCTCCCTGCCCACCGCTGGCTTGCCGACCACCACCAGCCCTGGCGTCGCTCTCGCAAGGGTGAGCACATCTTCCCCGGTCATGAGCTCTGGACCACCTCCGGCTGTCTGTGGGGCGTCCGTCTTCTCTCGCTCCACACACGGCGTCCGCTCCAAGGCCCAGACACCCTCGCGCTCGACACCTACGAAGTCCCACTAAGCGCTCACGTACTCACCAACATCGAAGGCATCCACGTCCTCACCGCCTGGCGCCGCTACAACCAGGGCGCTGTCGTCGAACAGAGGATCAAGGAACTCGGCCAGCTCGGAGCAGGGGCCACCGCCATCGATGACCTCGATGGCAACGCGCTCCTCTGGGCCCTCGGCGCCATCGCCTACCAGCTCCTCCACACACTCAGGACCACCGCCCTCTCCGGAGCCTGGCGCACAGCTCAACCCAACCGCCTCCGGCTCTGGCTCCTCCGCTTGCCCGCCAAGCTCACTCGCCACAGCCGCAAGCTCTACGTCCAGTTGCTCCGTGACGATCCCGCCAGACCCCATATCCTCCTCGCTCTCAGACGCCTCGCCTCCGGACTCCCGCCTCCTCTCCCAGCCTGACTACTCCCGCCCCGCATTCCTCCAGGCCCTCTCCCCTCCAGTCGTCCTCCCCGTCTGTCCAATACCGCCCCGCCCACTCAATACCACAGATCCGAGCCGCCTCTTTTCCCTCCGTCAGCCCCCCATATCCCCGCCAACTTCCCCTCCGGTCCCATCCACACCCATGATGCCCTATTTCACCTCTCCCTGCAGGATCCGAGGTGAGAGGTCCGGACCGGCTTTGGGTGGCGGATGTGACGTACGTGCCCACCTCGAGCGGGTTCCTGTACCTGGCCGTGGTGGTGGATGCCTGGAGTCGGCGGGTGGTGGGCTGGTCGATGGAGACGCATCTACGGACGGAGCTGGTGCTCGGGGCGCTGAACATGGCGATCTGGCAGCGGCGGCCCGAGGCGGTGATCCACCACAGCGACCAGGGCAGCAGTACACGTCGATCGCCTTCGGGCTGCGCTGTAGGGAGGCGGGTGTGAGTCCCTCGATGGGCTCGGTGGGCGATGCCTACGACAACGCGATGTGCGAGAGCTTCTTCGCCACGCTCGAATGCGAGCTGATCGAGCGGAAGCGGTTCCCGAATCAGGCCGAGGCGAAGATGGCCGTGTTCGACTTCATCGAGGGCTGGTACAACCCGCGACGCAGACACTCGGCCCTCGACTACCAGTCGCCGATCAACTTCGAACGGCGGTGGGAGGCTGTAGCGTGAGGCCGCCTTCTACTCCCCCGCTGCGCGGGGGAAGCTCCTCACTCCCCACCGCTAGGGGAGAAGTCAAAACCCTAATCCTTATCCGTCCACTGAAAGGGGGGCGCTTCACAACGCCGATACGCCGAGTACTGAGATCGATGCCGATGTCCGGAGGCTGGTATCGGCCAGCCGGAATGTCTACTAGGTCGACCCCGATGGGCTAGCGCGACTGCACCCCGACATCATCGTAACGCAGGACCACTGCGAAGTCTGCGCCGTCTCTCTTAGAGATGTGGAAGAGACCGTGTCGTGCCCGAACCTGCCCAAGGTCGACATCTGTTTGCCCGCCTGCCGCGCGACCTGGTTGACCTCCGCTGCGATTTCTTGAGAGCCGCTGCGGCTCTTAGGACTCCAGAGAGAGGTGAGGCACTGCTCGGCCGGTTTGACACCCGCCTTCACGAGCTTCAAGGTCGTACATCAGCGGCCCGACTTCCGTCCCCCTGCGGGAGCCTCCCGAACCTTGGGGTCTGCGGACCCGTTGGGAGTCGCCGGCCCAAACGCGACTAGGAGGAGGCATGATTCGTCAAGTCCGCAAGCTTACGCAAATCTCGTGTGTCGCTAGCCTTCTTGCTCCGGTGATTTCGGCTTGTGGTGGCACGGAGGCGACCGGGGTACAGGAGGCCGCCCGGGGCATGGAGGCGGACCACTTCGTTCCGTCGCGTACGGAGAATCTCTCGTGGGGTTGGTACCCGCTGGACAAGGAGCCCGTCCTCACCGTGCAGTCCGGAGAGACTGTCCGAGTCGAGACACTCACGCACGCGGGCTCCACACAGTCGGAAGATCCGGTAACCTACCTCACAGAGTTGGGCGTGCCGCAGAACGAGATCCTCCCGGACGTGATCGACTTCTGGAGATCGAGAGAGGGACGAGAGCGGGCGGGCCGGAGTGGGCATGTTATCACTGGCCCGATCTATGTGGAGGGGGCTGAGCCGGGCGATGTGCTCGAGGTACAGATTCTCGAGCTGGAACTCCGCGTTCCGTGGGGAGTCAACAACACGAGCCCGACAGGTGGGGTGTTCGCGACCGACTACCCAGGTGCGCGGCCGGACGACCCGCTGCTGGACATTCCTCCGGGAACCCGTCATCTGATTCGAACGGGCGAGATGAACGGGCAGCAGGTTGCGTTCTTTTCCCCGAACATCCAGGTGCCGTTGGCACCATTCATGGGCATCCTGGCCGTCGCACCCGCCGATCCGGCTGTCGGCCAGCCAGGTGTGACGCTACCGGGCGTCCAGGCCTCCCGTCCGCCGGGCCCCTTCGGGGGCAATCTGGACGTCAAGGACCTCGCCGCCGGAACCCGCCTCTACCTCCCCGTATTCCATCCCGGAGCACTCTTCTACACGGGCGACCCACACAGTGCGCAGGGAGACGGGGAGGTCAGCGGAACGGCGATTGAGCAGTCGCTCACAGGAGTTTTCCGGTTCGTCGTGCACAAGGGGCAGAGCATCACTGGCCCATGGGCCGAAACGGAGACCCATTATCTGCTGATGGGAATCGATCTCGATCTGGACCGTGCCATGCGGAACGCGACGCGGGCCGTCGTGGATTTCCTCGTGCGCGAGAAGGAGCTGACCCCGGCCGAGGCGCTCTCTCTGGCCAGCGTGGCTGTGGATTTTCGCGTGGCTGAAGTCGTGGACCTCACCCAGGTCGTGGTTGGGCACGTTCCAAAAAACCTGTTTATCACGCCCTGACGAGATCGGGACCGGCCCGCCGCCGGTGCGCGGGAGCCGGTGCCGATCCGTCTGATCAGAGTCACGGAGGTGAGGATGTCTAAAGTCGTGTCGAGACGCCCGCTTTGCGCGCTCACGAGGATCGTCCCGTTATCGGTCCTGTTCTTTGCCGCTCCCACAGTCGGGTCCGCAGCCGTGCAGCAGACGGGCCCGGCGGCGGAAAACCCGGACCACGAAACGTATATGCTCCCCCCGTCCGAGGTACGGGGGCTGTTAACCACGGACAAGAGCTACGCCACGCTGGACTACATGAGCCCAGACGGAGACCACTTTCTCGTCCCGGTCGGCACGGACCTTTCGACTCTGGATCTCATGTCGCGGGAGACGTACAGGCTCGCGGAACTGGAGTTGAGGCCGAGTATGGATCGGTTGTGGCATCTCGATACTTACGGCATCTACGACTTTCGCTTCTACTCACTGAGCCAGCGGAGAAACATCGAAGTAGACCTTCCGGGGGCCACCTTTGCGAGTGACTTCACCTGGTCTCCTGACGGGGCCCGAATCGCCTTCTTGGCCCACCTACCCGAGGGCACAGAAGTGTGGACCGCTGAGGCCGCAACGGGTCGGACGCGCCGCCTGAGCGATACCCGGGTCCTGGCCACGCTGGGAACGAGCGCGCAAGGGCAGGGGAGCCAGCCCTCGAGGATGATCCAGTGGACGCCCGAGGGAACTGTTCTGACCCTCATCGTGCCTCCGGATCGTGCGGGAGAGCCGACGGAGCCGGAGCTACCCCTCGGACCGTTGACTCGTCGGACGCGGCCGGAGCCTACCGGCAGTCCGACCTATCCGTACCTCCTCGAAGATGCGCACGACGAGACACTCTTCGAGTACTACACTCGCAGTCAGCTCGCTGAGCTCGCCGAGGGCCGTCCCCCCGTCCTTCTGGGTCCACCCCAGATGTATGAGTCCATCTCCCTCAGTGTGGACGGCCGTCATATTCTCGCGAGCCATATCGAGCGTCCGTTCTCCTTTATCACGAGCTATCGCGGTTTCCCGCGCCACACGGTGATCATCGACCGGCATGGCACGCTCGTGGCGACGCTGGACGAAGAGCCGCTGCAAGAAGCGCGAACCCGGGACGAGGATTACGACACCGGACCTCGGGGATTCACCTGGAGACCGGACGGGGCGGGCCTGAGCTACGTGGAGCGGCGCGCCTCGCGGTCGGAGGAAGAGGAGCGTGAGCCTCTCCCTGACCGGATCATGCTGTTGGAGCCGCCGTTCGACCTCGGTGCGGCTCGCGTATTGGCAGAGAGCGAGGACCCGATCGAGTCGGTCGTCTACTCCAACGACGGGCGGCGGGCCTTCGCCGCCGTCGAGAGGGACGCTCAGAGTGCCCTCGCGTTCTGGGAGCTGGGGTCACCCGACCCGGACCGAAGGCTCCTGGTAGAATTTCACGACACCGCCGACCCCACGGAGCTGCCGGGTGAACTCGTCACCCTGGATACCTCGAACGGTCTGAGCTATGCGATGATCTCCAGCGATGGGACCGCCGCGTTCCTGGAGGGCCTAGGATACCAGCCCGACTTTCGTCCCCGCCCATTCGTCGACCGCGTACGCCTCGAGGACCGAGCCCGAACTCGGCTCTTCGAGGGGGCCAGGGACGCCTTGGAGCAGCTACTCGTGCCCCTCGACCCCGATGCGAATCGCATGATCGTGAGTCGTGAGTCCGTGACTGATTTTCCGGACAGCTACCTGTGGAGTGATGGAGTGTGGGGAGAGAATCTGACCAGTAACCTAGACCCCTTCCCGGAGATCACGGCGGTCCGACGCATTGACTTCGACTTCGAGCTCCCCGACGGACTCGTCGTTCAAGGTCGGGTCTCGATGCCGGTGGGGTGGCGTGGGGGCGACGGCCCCGTGCCGGCTATCTTCTGGACTTACCCCCGGGAGTATGAGGAAGCCGACGAGTACGAGCACGCGGCGATTCGCGCCCGCAACCGCAACGCGTTCACGCATTTAAGTTGGCTTCGGTGGTCCGATATCTGGCTCACCCAAGGGTACGCGCTGGTCCACCCCGATATCCCCGTGATCGGAGAAAACTACAACGACACATACATCGCGAGCCTCCTTCGCGCGATGTACGGAGCCATTCGGGCAGTCGACAGCCTCAGTCTGGTGGACATCGACCGCATCGGACACGGTGGGCACAGCTACGGGGCTTTCGCCACAGCGAACGTGCTAGCCAACGCGCCGTACTTCAGAGCTGGGATCGCTGGCGACGGAGCCTACAACCGGTCCCTTACCCCCGACGGATTCCAAGCAGAGGGACGTAGCATCTGGGAGGCACCCCAGACGTACATCGAGATGTCTCCGTTCTTCAGGGCGGATCAGATCGACGCGCCGCTCCTCCTGTACCACGGAGGAGACGACAACAACACCGGGACCTTCCCGATCCAGTCGCGGCGGATGATCTCCGCGCTCACGATGCTGGGCAAGACGGCGGTGCTGTACGAGTATCCCTTCGAGTCGCACACGCCGCGGGCGATCGAGAACAAGCTGGACATGTGGGCCCGATTCATCGACTGGTTCGACACGTACGTCAAAGAGAGGGACGAAGAGCCCGTGAGCGTCTCCCAAGAACCTCGATGAGCAACTCGGTTGGCGGTATCCGCGCCGATATCGGGAGAGCGTGGCCGTGGGTGCCCTCCGGGTCATCTCGATGTTGATGCCACACGGGCCGGCCGCCAGTTCTGGGCTCGCGATGGACTGAGAAATACAGTCAGGTCTGGATCGATGGTGGGCCGAAACCTACTTGCTGGACCTCTGAGCGGGCCGCCTTAGCGGCAGCCCATGTCCAGGTTAGAATCACGGCATGCAACGCTCAATCGTCGGTTTCCGCTTGGATGCGGCTGGTGAGTGGACGGCCCTGTTGAGCTGCGGCCACCCGCAGCACGTCCGGCACGATCCTCCATTGGTCAACCGTCCCTGGGTATTGTTCGCTGCGGGACGGAGCGAGCGGCTGGGTCAACAGCTCGACTGTGTCCGGTGCGAGCAGATGGAACTGCCAAGCCACTACGTTCCGTATGGGCAAACGCGGGAATTCACGGCGGGCTCGATGCCGCTGGCACTACGCGCCAAACACGCCACTCGAGCGGGCACTTGGGCAAGAATCGTCGTGACGGAAGGGATAGTGCGCTATCAGGCCCCACAGCTCGGGATCGACGCACGGCTCTCGCCGGACAATGGCGGTGTCATAGTACCCGAGGTGCCGCACACGGTGGAGCCATCCGGGGCCACGCGATTCTTTCTCGTATTCTACCGTGCCCCCGACGAAGGGACTCCGGTGGTGCCCTCCGACAGCATGTAGCCGAGCCTCGCTCCTGATCGGGATCGGGCAACCGGCAGGCCGGGTCCCAACGTTGACGTCCGCATTGCCCACCGTTGCCACCTACTGACCCCCCCTAGCCTCCGTGGATGCCAGAGCTCTCTGGACATGGGTCGTTCCGTCGCCGGTACCGGCGCCACAAGGCGAGGCGCAACGCGAGTGCCATCGTCTCTCTGGCCTTCCTAAGCCGCTCACACTGCAATTCGCGGGCCTCGGTCTTCGAACTGCCGTCGACCCTCGGTTATCGCGTACCGTCCGCACTGCAGTATGTTGTCCGAGGCCTTGTTGACGCTCGTTCATTGTAGGTGCGGCCGCGGGCGCCCAACGCGCTGGCTGGAACGGACGGCCGAGTCCTCAGTTGCGCCAAGCCCGCGGGGGTGGTGATTCGAGGCTTCTCGTGGTTTGCTGGCCGCCTCAGCCAAGTTGGCACCTGTGTCGGAAGACGCTCACTTCAAGGAGTTCTAACATGCGCTTTTTCCTCCCACCCTTCCTCTCAGCCCTCGTGACCTTCGTCGCGATCCACGCCGAAGGACAACAGAGCCCCGATGGGACCGATATCTACGCAGAGGACATCGAGACCGTCCTTGAGAACATGATCGGCGTGACGATCGATCGGCAGCTCAAGGTGGCCGATATCGGTGACGTTAACGTGGGCGTGGGAATCCTGCATAGAACGGGTGAGCACGACAGCGACGGTGCTCATGCGGGTCTCATACACGCGCAGGTCACGGAGGTCTATGTCGTGCTCTCCGGCGGTGGCACACTGGTTACCGGCGGCGAGGTGTTCAACCGTAGCGAGCTGCTCTATACCGACGGGGCTCAGTCCGAGGGCGGTATTGCAATCGGCCCCAGCTACAATGCCGAGTCGCGGGGTGGGTTCGAGCGGGAGATCGAAGTGGGGGACATCGTGATCATCCCGGCGGGCACGACGCATATCTGGACTTCCATCCCTGACCATGTCACCTACCTGAGCATCCGCGTCGATCCGGATCAGGTGCTCCCGACCGGCTACGTGAATCCGGAGATCCGTTGACTTCCCAGCCGGCCGCACGCTCAAGGCGGGATCGACGAGGACGGCTGCGGGAAGTTCTCGAAATGGCTGCCTTCCTGCACTCCCGCGGCCTTACGCAGGTGTCGGGGCTGTCTCAGGATTAGTGAATTTATCGAATCCCGGTAGACCGGAGCTGACCCGATCCGCCGCAGCCGTTTGCTTCCCATCTTCTGAGGAAACCTTCGGACATCGCACCCTTGGGACACGACCTGAACCTCTGGTGCGCTGACAACAAGTGTCCCGACTCTGCGCGACCCGTTCGTGGGCGACTCCAGCCCTCCTGCTTCCGCTTGGCGCTCCCAGTTGCCACGGGCCCAGCACGGTCAGCCCTTTCCGCGTTCAGCCCCCGAGACCGGTTGAGCAGATGGAAGTTGCGGCGCTGGTCGCCATCCCGCCTCTGGAAGAGGGGGAGAAGCTGGCACCCGGCCTAGTCGATCTTTCGCTGCTGGACCCGGGCTGCAATTCGACATTCGCTATGCAGGGAGCAACAACTTTGTCGGCGCACCCTTTTCCCGACTGGCCAAAGCCTACCTCCAGCGGCCAGTCGCTGAAGCCCTGACCGCAGCCCATGAGGAGTTGCACCGAGAGGGAGTGGGCTTGATCACCGTCGACGCCCACCGTCCTTGGTACCTGCCCTGAATGTTCTGGGAGGCGACGTCTGAGAGTCTTCGGCAATTCGCGGCTGACCCGGCTTCAGGAACTCGGCATAACCACGGGGCAGCAGTCGATCTAACCCTCTATCCCTATGAGCTGGTGGCACTTCGACCACGGAACCTGATCCGAATATCCGATCGTGGATCTGGCCGTCGAAGCACTGGAAGTCCTTTAGAGCACAGGAGGGCGAGTTTCGATCCGGAGCAGCAGTCCCGGCTTCTAGCACCCGGATTTCAGACTCTTGACGACCGGCCCGAATGGAGGCCGGCGTCAGCCCGCCACATACTCCTCCGCTCCCATGAAGTGCAGGGAGCTGTAGGCTTCGTCCCCGACGACCCAGGCATCGTGTCCGGCGCCGATGGCGAACAGGTCGCCCGGCTGCATCACCACCTCGCGCCCGTCCGCCATCCGGACCATCATCTTCCCGGTTTCCACCATTCCGATATGATCGGTCTCGCAGAATTGTCGAGCCTCAACCGCTCCCACGTGCTCGGACCAGACCCACCCCGGTTCGTACCGAGCCCGAGCAATCGCCATCGGGCCTACCTGGACGAGGGAGAGGCTTCCCTTCTCGAAGTGGCGCACTTCGTCGGGGGCGTCCAGACGCTTAATGAGCAACAGTGCGTCCATCATTCTGACTCCTTCACTTGTGGCCGTGATCCAGCCGGGCGGATTTGCATCTAGACGGCCATTTCGGAACCGAACCCGGCAAACTGGGAGCTGCCGCACGGCTTGCCGGCGTTATCTGCCCATGAGCGCAAGCAGGGCAACGACCGTCGACTGGACACCGGTCTGGCCGGACCCGGCGCGATCTTGCAGAACGACGAGTGATGGCTCGGCACGGGCAGTCGGCCCGCCGCGGCACGCTCGAAGTCGTCCGGCGGCGTACCACCGACCCACCAGAATACGCTTGGGATCTCTGGGTCGACCACGAAGTAGCCGAACTCCTCACCATCATGCCGTGCTGCGACTCCTCCTAGAATTCCAAACCTGCGCCAAGCCCGCTGTGAGCGTTGCCGGGCGATGCAGCGCCCTCCCAGATCCCCACCTGCTCACGCCCAGGCTCGGGTGGTCCCGAAGGTTCCGCGCTCGTGACCCGCTGACACCTGTCAAGGTTGCGTCTCTGGGAGCCGTGGGGAAGGCTCCCGTGCTGGTTTCGTCCGGGCGAGGTGGCCAGTGAGACGCCGTGTTGTCCCTAGTACCGCATCTTGCCGCTGGCTCGGACAGGCTGAACCGATGCGCCGTGGGAAACAGCCACCCGTCGCGCGTCTCGTGGGCGTTTTGGGAGGGCACGAGAGGAGTGCCGTTGCGACTCGCCTCGGATTTATTGTTGCCGGCTCCTGACCCGGTAGAAGGGGCGTAGGACCCGGCGACGATGGAGCGGACTCCACTGACCTCGCGGCGCGTCATGGCGGCGGCCAGCCTCGGGCTCCTCGCCTTCCTCGGGACTCGCTGATGGCGACCGGGGGGAGTCCGACACGAGCGTGCGTCTCCGAAGCGCAGCGGCGCTCGCGGCCTGACTCCGCTCTCCGCGGGCGGACCGTGGATCGGCGGCGGCCAGAAGCCCGAGCGGCGAGTTGATTCCAATACGCCGGGCGACCGCTAGCGTCCGGGCGCGCAACAGGCAAACCGACTCGGCAGCCCTCGGTCTTCAGCCCGGGGTACCCCCGGGAGCATGCGCTCCGGCCAGCCCGGCTGCCGGTGCCTCCGTGTCAGCCTCCGAGGCCTCTCCCATCAGACGGGAGAGGAGGACCACGGGAATCAGTCCGATCATGATGATCAGGATCGCAGGAAGGGCAGAGCGCGCCACCTGCTCATCCATCGCAAGCTGGAATGCTCGGGTGGCAAGAGTGTCGAAGTCGAAGGGCCTGAGGATCAGGGTCAACGGGAGCTCCTTCAGGACGTCCACGAATACCAACAGCCCGGCAGCGAGGAGCGTGCCTCGGAGGAGCGGCACGTCCACGCGGATCAGCGTCCGGAGCGGAGGTACGCCGAGGGAGCGGGACGTCTCATCCAGGTTGGCACAGGTGCGCTCGAACCCCGAATCAAGCGGATTCAGCGAGACGGCGAGGAAGCGAACGACGTACGCGAAGACGAGCGCGGCCGTAGTGCCCGTCAGGATCAGCCCGCTCGGTGAGCCCGCGAACTCGGACAGGAAGAGTGCCATCCGTCGGTCCAGCCAGACGAACGGGATCAGGACGCCGACCGCGATGACTGCTCCCGGAATGGAGTACCCGAGCGACGATGCCCGCGCCGCGAGCCGGAGGACCGCGGTGGGTGCAAGCCGCACGGAGTAGACGATCAGGAGGGCCGCGGAAACGGCGAGGAGTGCCGCGACGAGTCCGAGAGCGAACGAGTTCATCGTGAGACGGAGGAAGCGTGGATCTAGCGCCTCCGGCGCGATCTGCAAGCCCCACGCGAGAAGCTGCAGGACGGGAAGGATGAACCCGAAGAGGACGGGGAGGCCGCATGCGAGAAAGGCTCCCCATGTCCTCCAGCCGTTCAGCTGGAAGCGGACGATGGGCCGGTAGCTCGCACTCCCCGAGTCGAAGCGTGCCCGTCCTCGCTGCACCCTCTCAACCAGGATCAGGAAGAAGACGAGGAGGAGGAGACATCCCGAGAGGCGGATGGCTGCGGGGGGGTCTCCGAGGGCGAACCAGGCCCGGAAGATCCCCGTCGTGAAGGTCGTGACGCCGAAGTAGCGGACAGCCCCGTACTCGTTCAGGACCTCCATCAGGACGAGGGTGACGCCGGCGACGACCGCGGGACGGGCGATTGGCAAAGCGACGCCCACGAAGGTGCGCCACGGTGACTTGCCCAGGATCCGCGCGGTCTCGAGGACACCCCCCGACTGTTTCATGAAGGACGTGCGGGTGATCAGGTACACGTAGGGGTACAGGGCGAGGGCGAGTATCACCCCCACCCCAGGGAGTGACATGAGTCCCGTCCTGACACCGGCTGTCGTTTCCGGGTCGAGCACCAGCTGGAGGATCGCCTGCAGGGGACCCGTGTGACCGACGATGGCCGCGTAGGTGTAGGCCATGATGTAGGTCGGGATCGAGAGCGGCAAAATCAGGCTCCACTCGAAAAAGGTGCGGCCCGGGAAGTCGCACGTCGTGACGAGCCAGCCGGCAGAGATCCCGAGAATCAGCGTAAGGAGTCCGACGCCGAGGACGAGGACGACGGAGTGCCAGACGTAGTCGAAGAGGACCGTGGAGGCGAGGTGCCGCCAACTGTCACTCGGCTCCCCAAGAATACCGGCGAAGATCGTGGTGAGCGGGAGGAGCAGGAGTGCGACGAGCGCGAGGGTAGCGACTGTCCACGGCGTGAGGCGGGTCCAGCTCCTCGGCCCGAGCGGGGACACGGCGCTTCTGAGGCGACCGGGCGCGGTGCGCGAAGCGGCCGCTAGCGCCACCCCGCGCGGTCGAAGGTCATCACGGCATCGCTGTTCAGCTCGCCGAGCCGCCGGAGATTCAGGGTGTCGGCCCGGAATCGGCCCCAATCGTGAAGCGTCGCTGCCCACGGCACGCCCGGCCGGACCGGATACTCGAAGATCGTCTCGGCGAAGACACTCTGGGCCTCCTCGCTCACGAGGAACTCGAGGAGGCGGACCGCGTTCTCTGCGTTCGGCGCGTGAGCCGTCAACCCCGCGCCACTCACGTTCACGTGTGTACCCCGCCCCTCCTGATTCGGGAAGAAGACCCCGACCCGGGATGCCAGCTCCCGGGCGGCCGGGTCCCCATCATGCAGGAGCCGCGCCACGTAATACGTGTTGACGACGGTCACGTCCCCGACGCCTGCGGCGACGTCAAGGATCTGATCCGAATCGTTCCCCTGCGGCGGCCGCGCAAGATTCAAGACGACGTCGCCGGCCCATTCTTCCGCGGCCTCCGCCCCGTTCGCAGCGATAATGGAGGCAAGCAGAGAGAGGTTGTAGATGTTCTCCGAACTCCGGACGAGGACCCGTCCCTCCCACTCGGGACCCGCGAGGGCCTCGTACGTGGAGAGATCCTCCGGACGAACATGGTCCTTGGCATAAGCGAGGATCCGGGCCCGCTGTGTGAGCCCGAACCAGTATCCCTCCGGGTCCCGCAGATTATCCGGGATCACCCGGGAAAGCTCGGGAGAATTCACCGGCTGAAGGAGTTCGAGCTCCTTCGCCCGGTGGAGACGCCCCGCGTCAACCGTGATGAGGAGGTCCGCCGGAGAGGCCTCGCCCTCCCGCTCGAGCCGGGTGATCAACTCGTCGGCGGACGCGGTCACGACTCTCACACCGATCCCCGTGAGCTCCTCGAAACGGTCGAACAGGAGCTGGTCCGCATCGTAGTGACGGTGACTGTATACGTTGACCACCTCCTCCGGCCCCGCCTGGCAAGCCCCGATGAAAAGGACTACGGCGAGAGGGAGCCGCCTAAGCGCGGAGTCCCGCACGCCGACGGGCGAGACGTGTGATACGGCTCGGAGCATTCTTCTCTTCATGGGAAAGTCGTGTAGAGGGAAACCAATCCATACCTGCTCAATGCTCTACCACACCTTAATGAGATTGAGAATAAATCTCAACTAGCGCGGAGTGCCGCGGCGAGCGAACACACGCCCCCAGGAACGAGCGGTCCGCGACCCCTCCCGCGGGTTGCCCGCCCTCGCGGAAACCCATTAAGCTTCGCGTCTTTGCGCGGGACAGCCCTGCCCGGGAGCCCGCCCCTACAGAATCCATACGCAAGCGGTATCCATGAATGCATACGAACACACCCGTGTTCCGGACAGCGGGGACCCGATCACGATCGAGGACGATCAGCTTAACGTTCCGGACCGGCCTATCATCCCGTTCATCGAGGGGGACGGGATCGGTCCAGACATCTGGGCGGCCACCCGGCACGTCGTCGACGCCTCCGTGACGAAGGCTTACGGAGACGAGCGTGAGATCCAGTGGTTCGAGATCTTCGCCGGGGAGAAGGCGAACAATCGAACCGGTGAGTGGCTCCCGGAAGAGACCTTCCGGGCGCTCCGCGAGTTCAAGGTCGGGATCAAGGGCCCTCTCACGACGCCCGTCGGCGGCGGGATCCGGTCGCTCAACGTGACGCTCAGGAAGGTGCTCGATCTCTACTCGTGCGTCCGGCCCGTCCGCTGGATTGAGGGCGTGCCATCTCCGATGAAGGAGCCGGAGAAGCTCGACGTGGTGATCTTTCGTGAAAACACCGAGGATGTCTACGCGGGCATCGAGTGGGAGTCGGGGACGCCCGAGGCCGAGCGCGTCCGGTCCTTCCTGGCGGATGCGATGCAGGCCACCATCCGGGAGGCGAGCGGAATCGGGATCAAGCCCATCTCGCCTTTCGGGACGAAGCGTCACGTAGCGGCTGCGATTCAGTACGCGATCGATCGCGGCCGGTCGGCCGTGACGCTCGTTCACAAGGGGAACATCATGAAGTTCACCGAGGGAGCCTTCTCCGATTGGGGCTACGAGGCGGCGAGAGAGCGTTTCCCGGAGGAGACGGTACCCGAGTCCCGGATCTGGGACGGTGAGGAGGCGGGCGGGCGGATCGTGATCGGCGACCGGATCGCCGATGCTATGTTCCAGCAGGTTCTCCTGCGACCGGACGAGTACGACATCTTGGCGACACCGAACCTGAACGGCGATTACCTGTCCGACGCGTGCGCGGCGCAGGTGGGCGGCCTCGGGATGGCGCCCGGGGCGAACATCGGCGACGAGGTCGCGCTCTTCGAGGCGACGCACGGGACGGCTCCCAAGTACGCGGGTCAGGACAAGGTGAACCCAGGCTCGGTGATCCTCTCGGCCGGCATGATGCTCGAGCACCTCGGGTGGGACGCGGCGGCGAGGCGGATCGACAGGGGGATCCAAGGTGCGGTCCGAGCCAAGACGGTCACCTACGACCTCGAGCGCCAGATGGAGGGTGCCACCAAGGTTGGTACCTTCCGGTTCGGGGAGGAGATCGTCCGCCACATGTAACGGAGTGACCCCTTGGGGACCGGTGGTCCTTCGACTCGACGCCTTCGCTCTACTCGAAACGAACGGCTCTCTGACATGAACGTACGACTTGCGCTAGACGACCCCCTCTCGATCGACGCGCCACTCTTGGCCTTCCCCGTATTCGCGGACGGGAGCGGGCTCGAGAAAGAGGCGGCACGGGCCGACGACGTGCTCGGAGGCGCATTCTCAAGGGCCCTCGGATCCGGGGACTTCCGTGGGAATGTGGAGGAGGACCTCCTCTTCTACGCTCCCGAGGAATCGGGAGACCCAGAGCGCCTCCTCTTCGTGGGTATGGGCGCCCGATCCGACGTGACAGCGGAGGAGATCCGGACGTTCGCCGCTCGGGTGGTCCGCCGCGCCGAATCCCTCCATCTGACCCGGGTCGCCGTCCACCTCCCACCGGATCTCGGCGTGGGCGCCGCGGTGGCCGCGAAGGCCGCAGCCGAGGGGAGCGTCCTCGCGGCGTGGGACTTCACCGAACTCAAGTCGGACCCGAGCGAGCGGAGCGCCTCCCCCGACGCCGGTGCGTCGGGGGGACCTGGCCCGGTGCCGAAGCCACGTGTCGAGGAGCTTGTCCTCTCCACTTCGGGCGATTCGGGAGAGCTCGAGGAAGCGCTTCGGATCGGCCGTGCCTTCGCGGCGGGCGAGGGGCTCGCGAGGCGGCTTCAGTGGCTGCCCGGGAACATCGCGACACCCTCACACCTCGGGGAAGTCGCCGAGGGTCTGGCCGAAGAGTACGGCTTCACGTCGCACATTCTGGGACCCCGGGAACTCGAGGCGGAGGGGATGGGGGCGATCCTCGCCGTCTCCGCCGGATCCGCCGCGGAGCCGAGGCTCATCGTGCTCGAACACCGTGGCGGGGCGGACGATGGCCCCGTGATCGCCCTTGTCGGGAAGGGCCTCACCTTCGACGCCGGGGGGATATCGATCAAGCCGGCGCTCGGGATGGAGGAGATGAAGTATGACATGTCCGGGGGAGCGGCGGTGCTCGGCGCGATGCGTGCCATCGGGGAGCTCGCCCCTCCCGTCAACGTCGTCGCGGTCGTGCCCTCTTCGGAGAATCTCCTATCCGGCCGGGCAACGAAGCCGGGAGACATCATCCGGACGCGGGCCGGGAAGACCGTCGAGGTCATCAATACGGACGCGGAGGGGCGGCTTATCCTCGCGGACGCCCTGTCGTACGTGGTGGACCACTACGCCCCGGACGCGGTCGTCGACTGCGCGACGCTCACTGGGGCTTGCGTGATCGCACTCGGTCACCATGCGTCCGCCGTCCTCGGCAATGACGAGACGCTCATCTCGGAGTTGAGGGAAGCCGGCGATCGGGCGTGGCAGCGATGCTGGCCGCTCCCCCTCTGGAAACCCTACCGGAAGCAGATCGAGAGCCCGATGGCCGACCTGAAGAATGTGGGGGGCAGGCCCGCCGGCACGATCACCGCCGCACTTTTCCTCTCCGAGTTCGTCGGGAAGACGCGGTGGGCCCACCTGGACATCGCCGGCACCGCGTACGGCGATCCTGCCGCCCCATATCAGAGGAAGGGCGGATTCGGTACGCCTACGCGGCTCCTACTGGAGTGGGTCTGCGACCGCGCTGGGTGACGCCCGGCCCGGCCGAGCCGCCCGCACCGAGCGGTTCGACCCCTCCGGGGCGGCATTTCTCTCGCTCGTATCGCCGGGAAACCGGGCTCCTTCTCGCCCTCGCCCTCTCGGCGGCGACGACGACGGGTGCGGAAGGGGCCGCGGGCACACCCCGCGCCCTCACTCTGCAGGTCGCTGCCGACAGCACGGACACCCCACCGGATCCCCTCCCGCCCGACACCCTCGACCCAAACCCGGGGGCCGCCGTCCCGCTACCGGATACGCTCGACGCCGAGGCTGACACCCTCCAATCCGAGCCGTTCGTCCTCCGCAACCTCCCCCTCCGGCCCGATCCGGTCCCTGCCCGTTGGGCGACGGGGATCTGGGAGTGGGATCGGGAGGGACTCGAGAGCACTCGAGCCGTCACCCTCCTCGAGTTGGTCGAGGAAGTCCCGGGGGTGATCCCGCTCCGCGGCGGAGATTTCGGCCAGCCGCAGGCCGCCACCGCATTCGCCGCGGGGGCCGGACGGATCCGGGTTTTCGTGGACGGCTCCGAGCTTCCCCCACTTGACGGAGGGGTCGTGGACCTCGCGCGAACGGGGCTCGGCGGACTCGAACGCGTCCGGGTCGAGAGGAGGCCGGGAGAGCTTCGAGTATACCTGTATCCGCATCAATTCTCGGACACGAGGCCCTACTCCTTCCTCGAGGTCGGGACGGGAGACCTGAACACGAACCTCTTTCGCGGGGTCTTCGCGCACCCGAATGCGCTCGGAGGAAACGTCGTTGTCACGCTGGACCGGATCGATACCCAGGGACCGGCCCGGAGGGAACCTGGGGCCTCGACCGGCGTCTCGCTTCGCCACACCCTCTTTCGGGGGGAGAGCTTCGGACTCGCGTGGGAACTCCGAAGGATGAGCTCGAAACGTCCGGCAGAGCTGTGGGAACCTCCCGCCCTCGAACGATCGGACCTAGGCGTGAAGGCGCGCTACACTTGGGCGCCCTGGCTTCAGGCCGGTCTCGTCCTCCAGCGCTCCGGGCTCTCCGAAGGCGCTGGAGACGAGGGCCGCTCGACGTCAGTCCAACGGGACCCTCTCGTAAACACCGATAGCCGAACCCAGATCGGGGGGCACCTCTCCGCGGTTCGGGAGCACTGGTGGGCCGATGCGGCATACACGCACCAAGGAGGACCCGGGTGGGCCTCTGCCGTTCAGTCCATCCAGGGAGGCGCGAGCGATCCCGCGCTCGGGGGCGTGAGCGCGGGGATCGAACGCCAGGAGTGGGACGAGAGGGGGACGATCGAGAACCGGCACGGACGCCTCTGGACGCGACCCGTCGTCGGCCTGTCCCTCTTCGGGGAGATTGAGGACGGCACCCTCGGGGTTCCCTTCTGGGTGGCCCCCCGCATCCCGGCGGATTCCCTTTCGGGAACGCAAGGGCAGGGGACAGATCAGACGGGGCCGCTACCCCAGCTCCCCCCGGATTCCACAGAGACGCCGGCGCATCCCGCCGTCACGGAGAGGCGAGCGATGCGCGGGGGGATCGAGTACCGCCGCGGGTCCCTCGCGGCGGGCGGAGCTTACCTTGTGATGACGGCGGACTCGCTCCACCCCCTGGGGCTCCCCACCGATCGGGACGCCCCGCCGGGGGGTGCCCAGCGGCTCACGGGCTTCGAGATCTCGGGATCGCTCCCTCTCAACTTGCTCTTGACCGGCCTCTCCCTCAGGGGGAACGCCCAGTTCTGGGAGGAAGCCGTGGTGTGGAGGTACCTCCCGAGGCGGATCTACCACGCCCGGCTCGCCTACCACCGCACCTTCCTCGATAGCCAGAATCTCGAGCTCTGGACCGACATCGGCGCACGCGGGAGGGATCCGATGCAAATCCCGTCCCCTGCCACCGGTGCGGATACGGCCCCCTTCCAGCAGAGCTGGTTCGCGCGGATCCAGATCCGGGTCTCCTCCGTTCGGCTTTTCATCTTGGTGGACAACTTGACCGCCCGGACGGAGAATCAGGACTATCCGGGCCGCGTGCAGCCCCGGATCCGCTCCATGTATGGGATTCGCTGGACGCTCTGGAACTGATGATCCGCTCCGGCTACCCCCCTCCGCTACCGCCCGGAAGGCGGCACCGGGGCCCCACCCCATCAGGGAGGGCTCGATGAGTCGCACCCCCATTCGGAGCATGACCGGCTTCGGCGAAGCGGAAGTCGACGCCGGGAGCGTACGCCTCCGGGTCGAGATCCGGACCGTGAATCAGCGGCACCTGAAAATCCAGCTTCGGACGCCGGCGGGGCACGAGCGCCAGCAGCAGCTCATCGAACGCGTGCTCAAGGCACATCTCGCCCGAGGCCAAGTGACGGCGACGCTCGCCATAGAGCGGCCGGCCCACGCTTCCGAGGGGTCCGC
Organism: Longimicrobiales bacterium; assembly: GCA_965206975.1. Taxonomy (GTDB): domain Bacteria; phylum Gemmatimonadota; class Gemmatimonadetes; order Longimicrobiales; family Gaopeijiaceae; genus JAAXGI01. The sequence goes on from OZ242253.1 coordinate 2,708,338, forward strand.
GATTCGCTTCGACACGGGGCGTGCGAGAGCGGTCGCCGAGGGGCTTCGCGCGCTTCGGGACGAGCTCGGGCTCGAGGGAAAGATAGATATCGGGCTCCTGTCCCGCTTTCGCGGCGTCCTTGAGGAGGACCCCGAGGACGCGGATCCGGATCTCCCCGAGGGCGCCCTGAACGGGGTGGTGACGGAGGCGGCCCTCCGTGCGGTGGCGGCGAGGGAGGAGGAGGGGATGTTCCTCAAGGAGGACTTGGAGGCCCGGCTTGACGCGATGGAGGCGGAGCTCGCACGCGTCGAGGCGCGGGCGCCGGAGCGGCTCACGCAGGAGCGGGACCGGCTCCGGGAAGCGGTCGGGGCCTTGATGGAAGGGCAGGGCGAGGTAGACGAGGAGCGGATCGCCCGGGAGATCGCTCATCTCGCGGAACGGTGGGGCGTGCACGAGGAGGTGGTCCGCTTTCGTTCCCATATGGAGATGTTCCGCGCCGCGCTTGAGACCGGGAGCCCAGGCGGGATTGGGAAGCGGCTCGCCTTCGTTTCCCAGGAGCTCCTCCGGGAGGCGAACACGATCGGGTCCAAAGGAAATGATGCTCTCATTGCAGAGAGCGTCGTCGTGCTGAAGGAGGAGATCGAGAAGATGAGAGAGCAGGTAGAGAACATCGAGTGAGTAGCGGACCCGGGCACCCTACCTTTCCCATCGTCCTAGCGGCGCCGAGCGGGACCGGGAAGACGACGATCGCGAGACGGCTCGTCTCAACGTGCCCTGAGTTCGTCTTCTCCGTCTCGGCCACAACTCGGCCACCGAGGTCGCGGGAACGTGACGGCGTGGACTACGAGTTCATCTCCCGCGAAGCATTCGAGGCGATGGTACAGGCCCCGGGACTTGCGGAATGGGCCGAGGTCCACGGAAACCTCTATGGAACTCCGAAGGCGGCACTTGCGGCTGCGACCCAAGCCGGAAAATGGCCCGTGCTCGACATCGATGTACAGGGTGCCCGCCAGGTACGAGGCTCCTTCCCGGAGGCCGTACTCGTCTTCCTCCTTCCGCCCACGGCGGGAGAGCTCTGGAGACGACTGACCCGCCGCGGGACCGAGGGCCGAGCCGAGATTGCGAAGCGCCTGCGGGCCGCACGGACAGAGCTGCGCGCGGCCGGGGACTTCGACTACGTACTGGTGAACGACGTCGTCGACCGTACTGTCGCCGCCGTTCGGAGCATCGCGGAGTCGGGCACCCACCGCGTGGCGAGGCGAGAAAGCCGAGGGGAGGAGGCCTCCCGGCTCCTTCGCGAGATTGACGAGCTCCTCGCCCGGAAGGGGATGGCCCTCTGAGCCCGGACGGGGTGGCGGAGGGCTGCGAATGACGAATCCCCTGATCTCTTGTACTTTTCTTGAGGTACGCTGAATGTCGCTCGAGGCCGGACACGACCACGGAGCGGTCCGTCGCGGGACCCGGCACCAATAGAGAGGATGAAGCCACGGTGAGAGTCTTCACGCCAGCCCAGTTGGCCGAGAACACGGGGAGCAAGTACCTCGGCGTCCTGGTTGCGGCCAAGTACGCCCGGGAGCTGAACTCGCTTCCGCGGGACTTGAAGCCCCTCGGAGAAGAGGAGAAGCTGACGACTCGATCGCTGGGGGCCCTTACCTCCGGGCAAATCGAATTTCGCCTCATGGGGGGGCGAAAAATCGAGGAGTAGCGAGTGCCCGAGCGATCCTTAACGCCGCGCCCGCCTTGGGCGGGGCAAAGGATCCTCCTCGGGGTCACGGGAGGTATCGCCGCCTACAAGGCCGTGCAGCTCGCGAGCGACCTGACCCGCCTCGGCGCCCTCGTGGACACTGCTATGACCGAAGCGGCTAGGGGCTTCGTCTCGCCCGTCAGCTTCGAAGGGGTGACGGGGAGAAGGGTCTACGGGGAAGCGTTCTCGACCCTCGAGGCTCCCCTCCACCTGCGCCTCGCAAGCGAGGCGGATGTCGTTGTCGTGGCCCCCGCGACCGCGGATCTCATCGCACGCGCCGGAGCGGGCCGGGCAGACGACCTCCTCGCTGCCATCCTCCTCGCCACGCGGGCGCCCGTCCTCCTGGCCCCGGCAATGAACGAGCGCATGTACACCCACCCGCAGACGCAGCGGAATATCGCTCACTGTCGGGCCGCGCTCGGATACCGCATGATCGGGCCTGCGACCGGCGCCCTAGCCGCCGCCGAGGGGGAGGGGACCGGCCGCATGTCCGAGCCCTTCGAGATCGCGGAGCACCTAGGGCGGACGCTCGGCAGCGCGGGGACACTTTCGGGTCGGAGCGTCCTCGTGACGGCCGGCCCCACCCGCGAGCCGGTCGATGCGGTCCGTTTCGTCGGCAATCGCTCGTCGGGGCGGATGGGTTTCGCGCTCGCGAGAGAATCCTGGCTTCGGGGTGCGCACGTGACGCTCGTAACCGGGCCATCCACCCTCGCGGCTCCCGTGGGCGTGGAGACTCGGCGGGTCGAGACGGCCCGGGAGATGCTGGTCGCAGTGGAGTCGGCACTCCCCGAGGCCGACGTCGTCCTCTTCTCGGCCGCGGTCTCGGACTTTCGGCCCTCGAACCCCCGTGCCGACAAGATCAAGCGTCGGGGCGTCGGTGGACCCCTGGTCCTCGCCCTGGAGGCGAATCCCGACATCGCTCTCGATACGCTCTCCCTCCGCAAGGAGGGAGCGGTCGTCGTGGGCTTCGCGCTCGAGACGAGGCACCTCCACGAGGGCGCGGCCTCAAAGCTCGAGGAGAAGCACTTCGACATCGTCGTGGGAAACGATCCGAACGAGGCAGGCGCCGGGTTCGATCTGCCGACGAACCGGGCGACGCTCTTCTACCGGGAGGGTGAGGCGGAGCCGCTCCCCCTTCAGTCGAAAGAGGCGCTTGCCGGGGAAATCCTCGATCGTGCGATTCAGGTGGCGACTTGGAACCACCCGGCGTGAGGAACCGCCCGGACCCCGCCGAGCTCGCCCGATACGTTCGCCAGCGGGCGGAGCTCGGGGCGGGGGAGTGGGTGCTGGAGCGCCTGACGAAGAGCGAGGCCCTGAAGCTCGCCCGGGAGGCGGGCGCTGCCCCCGGGGATGACGCCACGACGCCTTCCCAACCGGACCCCACGGACACCTCACGACCGGTGGGACGCCGGAGCTCGAAGGCGACAACGAAGCCCGGGGCCAAGCCACCTCCCCCGCCGATCCGCCTCCCGACCGGTCACGGGGAGCTCGAGGAGGTTGCCCGGTCGTGCACGCGCTGCCGGCTCGCGGAAACCCGGAATCAGGTCGTCTTCGCGGACGGGAACCCGAAGGCGCCGCTGATGGTCGTCGGAGAGGCGCCCGGCGCCGACGAGGACCGGACGGGCCGCCCCTTCGTCGGACGTGCCGGAAGGCTCCTCGATCTCCTCCTCGAGGCGGTCGATCTCTCGAGGCAGGAGTCCGTGTACATCTGCAACGTGCTCAAGTGCAGGCCGCCTGGGAACCGGAATCCCGCACCCGATGAGATCGCGACGTGCACACCCTTCCTTCGTCAGCAGATCGCCCTCGTCAGGCCCAGGGCAATCCTTGCACTCGGCGGCTTTGCGGGGCAGTCACTCACGGGCACTAAGCGCCGCGTGGGAGAGCTTCGCGGCCAAGTGACTGCTTGTGGGGAGACGCCTCTCGTCGTTACTTATCATCCGTCCGCACTCCTCAGGAATCCCAGATGGACCCGCTCAGCCTGGGAGGATCTGCAGCTCCTTCGGAGTGTCCTGGACGGGGTGTAAACGCATTCTCATCAGCAGGTCATGAGTGACGGTATGATCCTCTGCCTTAGGTGAACGTGCCTGCTCTGAAGACGGAGACCGGGCCTAGGGTGCCGGCCCGCTACGACCGAGAGCCACCCTTCTCGCTCGAGGCCGAGATCTCGGTCCTCGCCGGCATCCTCCTCGACGCCGAGGCCATGGTCCGTGTTGAGGAGATCGTCGATGCCTCCATGTTCTTCCGCGAGGCGCACCGGATCCTCTTTCGAACGATGCGCCAGCTTCAGGAGAAGCGGACGGCGGTCGACCCCGTCACTGTGGGAGACCACCTCCGCACCACGGGCGAGCTCGAGCGCACCGGGGGCATGGAGTACCTCGCGGAACTCATTGACGCGGTCCCGACAGCCGCCAATGTCCACTACCACGCCCGTATCGTTCGGGACAAGGCACTCCTACGAAGGCTGATCGACGCCTCTACCCGGACGATCCAGGATGTCTACGAACCCGGCGAGCGCTCCGTTGACGACCTAGTGGACGAGGCGGAGGCACGGGTCTTCCAGGTCGCAGAGACGCATGACCGGGGCGGCTTCGTCTGGATCAAGGACCTTCTCTGGGAGGCGTTCGAGAACATCGAGAAGCTCCAGGCGAGCAAGGGCGGCCTGACGGGTGTGCCCTCCGGCTTCCGGAATCTGGATCACATGACGACAGGGCTGCAGAACGGCGACTTGGTGATCGTCGCCGCGCGGCCCGCGATGGGAAAGACCTCCTGGGTCCTGAATGTGGCGCAGAGCGCGGCGATCAAGCACAAGGTCCCGGTCGCCGTCTTCTCGCTCGAGATGTCGAAGGAGCAGCTCGTCTATCGGCTCCTATGCTCGGAGGCCCGGGTCGATGCGCAGGACCTGAGGCGGGGGAGCCTGTCCTCCTCGGACTATCAGCGGATCGGGACGGCCGGGGCTCGCCTGAACACGGCCCCGATCTGGATCGACGACTCACCGGGCGGCACGGTCCTCGAGATGCGGGCCAAGGCCCGACGCCTCAAGGCCGAGGGAAACCTGGGGCTCCTCGTGATCGACTACCTGCAACTTATGGAAGGGACGGGCCGCGTCGAGAGTCGTCAGCAGGAGGTCACGCAGATCTCACGCGGGCTGAAGGCGCTTGCCCGGGAGCTCAGCGTCCCCGTGGTCGCCCTCTCCCAGCTCTCCCGGGGTCCCGAACAGCGTGTGGACCATAGGCCCCAGCTCTCCGACCTGAGGGACTCGGGCTCGATCGAGCAGGACGCCGACCTCGTCATGTTCCTCTACCGTCCCGAATACTACAGCTCCTCGGGGTTGGATGAGGACGGGAACTCGCTCGAGGGGAAGGCCGAGCTGATCGTAAGCAAGCAGAGGAACGGGCCCACCGGCAAGATCAATCTCCACTTCAACAAGCAGTACACCAGATTCGACGAGCTCGCGAACGACGGCGAGGACAGCTGGACGGATCGCGAGACGGGGGTGGCCCACCCGGGTGGCGCACGAATCTAGCCGACCGACCCTCGGTGTGGCGGTCCCGGCGGCTGGGCTCGGGTCCCGGATGGGGGGCCGGAGGAAGGCATTCGTGACCCTCGCCGGGAAACCACTCCTGCAGCACGCGCTCGCCCCATTCCTCGCCCACCCGTGGGTCCGCTCCATCGTCGTGGCGCTGCACCCGGAGGATCACCGCGCCCCGCCCACCTGGCTGAGAGAGCTGGCCCCGCGCGTCCAGCTCGCCCGTGGGGGCGAGACGCGGGTGCACTCGGTCGGGGCCGCGGTCGACGCCCTCGCCCCCGACGTCTCCTGGGTAATGGTGCACGACGGGGCGCGTCCGCTCGTCACGGCCTCGATCGTAGAGCGGTGTGCGAGAGCCGCGCTCGCCGGCCGCGCCACGGTCGCCGGGTGGCCCTTGACCGACACGGTGAAGGAAATCGACGCCCGGCGGGAGATCCGCTCGACACCCGAACGGTCCAGGCTTTGGGCGGCGCAGACACCGCAGGTCTTCCCGCGAAGGGGACTCGCCACCGCGTACACCCAGGCTATCAGGGAGCGCTTCCCCGGGACGGATGACGCAGAGATCTTCGCCCACTACCAGGGACCCGTGCACGTCGTCGAGGGGGCGCCCTGGAATCTCAAGGTGACGCGCCCCGAAGATCTCATCGTCGCCGAAGCGCTCTACCGGGAGCTCCCCCGCACCGGAGCATCCAAGGGGTCCGGATGACCTCCCCTCGCATCCTTCGAGTCGATCTCGAGGACCCCGCCCAATTGGACCGAATCGTCGGGCACCTAGAGGATGGAGGGCTCCTCGGCTATCCTACCGAGACGGTCTACGGGCTCGGGGCCGAGGCGACCCCTGGGGGGATCCGGGCCGTCCGGAGGCTGAAGGGGAGGGGGGAAGAGAAGCCCTTCCTGATTCTCCTCCCGGAGCCGGAATCCGAGGCCGAAAGCGTCCTCGAATGGACGCCTTCGGCTCGCTCGCTTGCGGAAGCGGTCTGGCCCGGCGCCCTGACGCTCATCCTCAGGGATCCGGGTGGCAGATACCCCGCGGGGGTCCGAAGCTCCGGCGGGGGGGTCGCGGTCCGCGTGAGCAGTGATCCCTTCGTTTCGGCGCTCATGCGGCTCTGGCAGCGGCCTCTTCTGTCGACCAGCGCGAACCGCGCGGGAAAGCCCCCCGCCCGGAACGCCGAAGCGGTCGGGAGAATGTTGACTGGAGCCACGGAGGTACACCGACTCTGGATCGTGGACGGCGGGTCGAGGCTCGGGACCGAACCGAGCACGATCGTGGACTGCACCCAACCGAGGCCGCGGGTACTTCGGCAGGGCACGCTTTCCCTGTCCCGCCTCCTAGAGGTAGAGCGTGAACTCGCGCCTGAGGGTGGCGACAGGCCTTCGGGCGAGGCAGGGAGGCCGCTTGGGCGGCCGGACGACGAGCCCTATCGCCTGCTCTTTCTCTGCACCGGAAATACCTGCCGGAGTCCAATGGCAAGCGGACGGGCCCGGCAACTCCTCGAGAGCTGGGGGTGGAGGGGAATCGAAGTGAGGTCTGCCGGCGTGGCCGCGTTCCCCGGAAGCCCCGCGAGCGGGGGCGCCCTCCGTGCGGCCGAGGGATACGGGATCGACCTCGCCTCGCACGAGAGCGCTCAGTTGACCGTAGAGTTGGTCCGTTGGGCCGATCTGATCCTGACGATGTCCGAAGGGCACGTTCGCGCCGTCGCGGAGCTCGGCGGGATCGGGAAGGCGGAGCTCATCACCCGCTTCGCCACAGGCGGGGGGGGCGAGGACGCGGAGCTGGGCGTTCTCGATCCGGTGGGGGGGGATGACGCCTTCTACCACGAGACGTTCGAACAGCTGAGCGAGCTCGTGGTGCAGTCCCTTGTCCGGCTTGACGGGAAGGAGCCGGGGTGATCGGAGCCTCGACGCGGCTCTTCGCCGTCCTCGGCGACCCGGTCGCACACTCGCTCTCTCCCCGCATCCAAAACCCCGCTATCGAGGCGGCGGGAGTGGACGCTGTGTACGTCGCCCTGCGATGCGGCCCGGACGAGGTGAGCGGGCTCATTCGCGGGCTCGCGTCAGCTGGCGGGGGGGGCAACGTAACGCTCCCGCACAAGGAGGCCACCGCGACCCTGGTGGATGAGCCAAGCGAACTCGTGATGCGGACCCGGGCGTGCAACACCTTCTGGCTCGAGGACGGCCGCCTCCGCGGCGAGAACACAGACGTGGCCGGCTTCCGCCGAGCCGTCACCTCCCTCCTCGGGCACTCCGCCGAGGGACTCCACGTCCTCCTCCTAGGCGCGGGCGGCGCAGCCCGGGCGGCGATAGTGGGTCTCACCCTTGATGGCGCCGCCTCGATCTCGATCTCAAACCGAACGGAGCTCCGCGCCCGACAGCTGGCCGCGGAGCTCGGGGAGGGAAGGGCTCGCGTCATAACCGCGGAATCCGAGCTTGTCGTTGCCCGCTTCGACATGGTCGTCAACACGACCGCGCTCGGCCTTCGCCCCGACGACCCTCTCCCCTACAATCTCTCCACGTTGCCTCCGCCGGGGGCGGTCCTGGACCTAGTCTACCGGCCGGAAGAAACGGACTTCGTCCGGGAGGCAAGAGCGTGCGGGATTCCGGCCGCAGATGGCGCGGAGATGCTGGTGCGACAGGGAGCGGAAGCGTTCGAGTGCTGGTGGCACCGCCCGGCACCGCTCGACGCGATGTTCCGGGCGATGGATGAGCTTCGCCGGAGGACACGGGCGGGTTGACGGCCCCTCGCCTGCGGCGCGACGTTAGCACCCGTCGTTCTCGCGCTCCAGATGGTGCGCGGTGTGACGTGCCAAGCCTCCCACGGGGTGTCCCGAGGGGTGCCGAGGAGCAGCGCTTCCGGGGTGACGCGGGGCCGTCGATCCAGAATCACAATGACACGGAGGAAGGGGAGACCATGTCGATCCGCGTAGCCATCAACGGCTTCGGTCGCATCGGCCGTCTCGTGTTCAGGGCCGCCAAGGAGGCGGGAATGGGTACGATCGATGTCGTGGCGGTGAATGACCTCACCGACAAAGCGACGCTCGCGCACCTCCTCAAGTACGACTCGGTGCACGGCAGCTACCGTGGCGAGGTCGAAGTCACCGCGGATGGGATCCGGGTGGACGGGGACGAGATCCGGGTCCTGAGCGAGACCGACCCGGCCCGGCTCCCGTGGAGCGCAATGGAGGTCGATATCGTCGTGGAGGCCACGGGCCGCTTCACCAAGCGGGACCAGGCGGCGGGGCACCTCACTGCGGGGGCGCGGAAGGTGATCATCTCCGCACCCGGGAAGGAGGAGGACATCACCGTCGTACTCGGCGTAAACGAAGGGGAGTACGATCCGGCCGCGCACTCAGTGATCTCGAATGCATCGTGCACGACGAACTGCCTGGCACCCCTGGTGAAGGTGGTTCTCGATCGATTCGGGCTCGTTCGGGGATGGATGACGACTGTGCACGCCTACACCAATGATCAGCCGAGCGTCGACTCGCCGCACAAGGACTTGAGAAGGGCCCGTTCGGCCGCCGTCTCTATGATCCCGACCACCACGGGCGCCGCGCGTGCGACGGCTCTCGTGATCCCTGAGGTAGCGGGGAAGCTGGATGGGATGGCAATCCGGGTGCCGACGCCGGACGTCTCACTGATTGACTTGACCGCTCAGGTCGAGAGGGACACGAGTGTCGCAGAGGTGAACGGCGCGCTCGAAGAGGCGGCAAACGGAGCGTTGAAGGGGATCCTGGCGGTGGAAAGCGATCCGCTGGTCTCCATCGACTTCGTGGGCAACTCCTGCTCATCCATCGTGGACCGCAACTCGACGGCCGTCATCGACAGTAGACTCGTCAAGGTTCTCGCGTGGTACGACAACGAATGGGGCTACTCGTGCCGGGTCCGGGACCTGATCCAGTATGTCGGTACAATGCTACCGTCTCGGACCACCGGGGCGCCCGCCTGATTCGAGGTGTCGCGAGTTCGAAGCCTGCGTGACCTCGAGGATAGGTCGCTCGAGGGCCGGCGCGTCTTCGTGCGGGCCGACCTGAATGTCCCCTTCGCCGCACACGGGCAGGTGTCGGACCCGACCCGTATCGTCGCGACGCTCCCCACGATTGTCCTCCTTCGGGATCATGGCGCACGGATCGTCCTCGCGTCTCACCTGGGCCGACCGGGGGGGACGCCAGCGCCCGATCTCTCCCTCGGCCCGGTCGCCGAGATCCTCTCCGAACGTCTCGAGACGCCTGTGCGGCTCATCGCCGGCGATCCGGGGGAAGAGGCAACCCGAAGCTCCGTCGAGAGGCTCGGCCCGAGCGAAGTGGCGATCCTCGAGAACACCCGCTACCACTCGGGGGAAACGAGCAATGATCCCGATCTTGCTCGGGCCTTCGGGTCGCTTGCAGACGCCTTCGTCGGGGATGCCTTCGGGGTGGCCCACCGAACCCACGCATCGAACGTGGGAGCTGCACGGGAGGTCCGAGGGCGGGGCGGGCCCGTCGTCGCCGGACTCCTCATGGCACGAGAACTCCACTTCCTCCACGAGGTGCTGAGAGAACCGGGTCGACCTTTCGTCGCTGTCATGGGAGGAGCCAAGATCTCGGGGAAGCTCGAGCTCATCCGGGCCATCCTGCCTAGGGTCGACCGCCTCCTCGTGGGCGGGGCGATGGCCAACACGTTCCTGCTGGCACTCGGGCTCGAGGTCGGGAAATCGCTCGTCGAAGAGGAGCTCCTTCCGACGGCCTCGGAGATCCTCGACGAAGCGGGTGAGAAGCTCCTCCTCCCGGTGGACTGCACCGTGGCACCGGAGCTGGACGCCGCGGCCGAGCCGGTTCGGGCGGACCGGACCGAGATCGGAACCGGGGTGCAGATCGCAGACATCGGCCCCCGGACGAGAGAACTCTACGCGCGTGAGCTCGCTACCGCCCAGACGATCGTCTGGAACGGTCCGATGGGGGTCTTCGAGCTGGAGCCGTTCGCCGCGGGCACCGCAAGGGTCGCCGAGGTCCTAGCCGACGCGGCAGATCGCGGCGGCATCGTGGTGCTTGGGGGCGGCGACTCGGCGGCCGCGGCCGCGGCGATGCGAGTCGCCGACCGAATGACACACGTCTCGACCGGGGGCGGTGCGGCGCTGGACCTCCTCGCGGGAAATGAGCTTCCCGGCGTCGCGGTGCTCGAGAGGACAAACGGGGGGTAAGAGGATGAAGACGGTCATCGCGGGAAACTGGAAGATGCACCATGGCCCGACCGAGACGCGTGTCTTCCTCGACCGGTTTCCGGCGGAGGCGGCCGGCGACGGAGTGCAACTCCTGCTCTTTCTTCCCGCACTCTCCCTCACGACGGCCCGGGAACGGCTGCGAGCGACTGACGCCATCGGGCTCGGGGTGCAGAACGTCCACTGGGAAGCAGCGGGTGCCTTCACGGGAGAGACCTCTGCGGAGATGGCCCGAGGGGCCGGCGCGGCCTTCGCCCTCGTCGGGCACTCCGAACGCAGGCACCTCTTCGGCGAGACGGACGAGGAGGCCGCCAGGAAGGTGGCCGCCGTGAACCGCGCTGGGATGACCGCAGTCCTCTGTGTCGGGGAGACCCTCAAGGAGCGCGCCGCCGGCCGACTGGAAGAGATCGTGGGCCGGCAACTGGAACCGGTATTCTCGACGCTCGGGGGAGATTCAGCCGAGGGGAGCAGCCCCAGCGCTCTCCCCCTCATGATCGCGTACGAACCAGTCTGGGCGATCGGGACCGGGAAGACCGCCACGCCCGACGATGCAGGAGCTGCCCACGCCTTCATCCGGGCGAAGCTATCGGGCGCGTTCGGAGCCTCCCGCTCCGGGTTCGTCCCCATCCTCTACGGCGGATCGGTCAAGGGGGAGAACGCTCGCGAGCTCCTGAGCGTCCCGGATGTAAACGGCGTCCTGGTGGGCGGCGCCTCGCTTGACCCCGGATCCTTCGCCGAGATTGCGACGGCGGCTGGTTGACACTCCCCGCGGGCAAGGCGACCTTGCTTGGCCCAGCGGTCAACTAGTGTCCACCGGGACCCCCATGTACGGTTTCTTGCTTGCGATCCTTCTCCTCGACGGCTTATTCTTGTCGGTGGTCATCCTCCTTCAGGCCGGGAAGGGAGGGGGGCTTGCAGCGATGGGCGGGAGCGTCACGGCCACCGACGGGCTCCTTGGCGGAAGGCAGGCGACCACCTTTCTCACGCGTGCAAGCTGGGTGGCCGGTGGGATCTTCATGGTCCTCGCCCTCCTCCTTGCGATCCTCTCCTCCCGTACGCAGCTGCCCGACTCGATTCTGCAGGAAGACCTCCAGCCAGCGGCCGCGCCTACGCCAGTCCTACCCGAGGCGGCCGCGCCGGCGACCAACCCCATCGAGGTAGGGTCCCCAGACGCCGGAGCGGAGGCCGAGCCTCTCCCCGAACCCTAACGCAGGTGAATCGCAGCCGTGCGCACTGAAGTCCCCATGCCACAGATGGGTGAGTCCATCGCGGAAGGTACCGTTTCCAAGTGGCTTAAGCAGGTCGGTGACCCTGTGGATCGGGACGAGCCGATCCTCGAGATCTCAACCGACAAGGTCGATGCCGAGATCCCCGCGCCGCAGGCGGGCGTACTGGCCGAAGTTCTCGTTGCCGAAGGGGAAACCGTCGAGGTCGGGACCGTCATTGCGTATATCGAGAGCGACGTCTCCGCTGTGCTGGGTGGGGCGGCCACGGCGGCCAATCCGGCACGAGCGAGCGACCTTCCGGCATCGGCAGAGATTGAACGGGAGGGTAGGGAGGCACCAACCGTCGCGGCGACGGCGGATGGGGATGCCGAGTCGATCGGTGCGCAAGCCGGGGACGACACCGCCAAGATCACGGCTGCGGCTCGGTTGCGGCAGCGTTCCACGCCGCTCGTGCGTCGCATGGCGAGGGAGCACGGGATCGATCTCACGGCTCTGGAGGGCCAGGGGAGTGGCCACGGAGGTCGCGTCACGAAGGAGGACCTCCTGAGCTACCTCGACGGCAATCAGGGGGCGCCGACGGCCGTAGTGCCCACGCCGTCTCCGTCTGGGGAGCTTCGGGTGACGCGCGAAGAGCCGCTCGAGATCGCCCCGGTCCCAGGCTCAGGTCTCTCCGAGGTCTGGAAGGCCTTCTACGACCAGGTCGAGCATCCGGAGTTCCCGGTGCGCGAGGGCGATAGAGTCGAGACGATGGACAAGGTCCGGCGCCTGACTGCAGAGCACATGGTCCTGGCAAAGCGCGTCGCGCCCCACGTCCACTCCTTCATCGAGATCGACTTCTCGCGCGTGGACCAGGTCCGCCGGGAGGAGGGGCAGCGCTGGCTGGAGCAGGGCGTGAGGGTGAGCTTCACGGCCTTCGTCGCCTGGGCGGTGTCGAGGGCGCTCAGGGAGTTTCCCATGCTCAATGCGGTCGCGTCGGGAAACAACATAATCTACCGAAGGAACGTCAATCTCGGGATCGCCGTGGACCTGGACCCAGGTCTCATCGTGCCGGTGATCCGCGATGCGGACGACCTCTCGCTGGCCGGGACCGCCAAGAAGATCGTGGACCTCGCCGAGAGAGCGCGGGATCGGCGTCTCGACCCGGGTGAGATTCAGGGAGGCACGTTCACGATCACGAATCCCGGCGTTCTCGGGACACTCGCCGGTATGCCCATCATACCCAAGGGAACGTCTGCGATCCTGGGCACCGGGGCCATCGAGAAGCGTGTGGTAGTGGTGGCCGACCCGCGGACAGGCACCGATACGGTCGGGATCCGGAAGCGGTCGATCTTCGCCCTGGGCTACGACCACCGGATCGTGGACGGGGCGGACGCCGCCCGCTTCCTTGCGCACCTCAAAGAGCGCCTGGAGGAATTCCCGAGCGACATATAGGCAGGCCGCTGATGGACGCGACGGATTCGGCTGCGGAGAGGGTCGGAGTCGCGGCAGGCGGGGCCGAGGGTGACGAGGCAGGGCCAGTAGTAGTCACGCAGGATACTCGTCGCTCCCGGGCAGTGTACGCGCGTTGGGCCAGGGTCCTGCCGTACCCCGCCGCCGCCCAACTACAATCCGAGCTGGTTCGGGCACGGAGGGGTGGCGAGATCCCCGATCAGCTCATTCTCCTCGAGCACCCGCACGTCATCACGCTCGGCTCCCGTTCGGACCGCTCTCACGTACTCGTGGACGCGACCGAAAGGGTCGCGCTCGGGATCGATCTCGTCGAGTCCGGACGCGGCGGGGACGTCACTTACCATGGTCCCGGGCAGCTGGTCGGGTATCCGATTCTCGACCTCAAGCCGGATCGGAAGGACATCCATCGCTACCTCCGGGACCTCGAAGAAGTGCTGATCCGAGTCGCCCGGGCATACGGTATCTCTGCGGAGCGCGTCCCGGAGAGCACCGGCGTCTGGACGAGCGCGGGCAAGCTCGGCGCGATCGGAGTCCGCGTCTCCTCCGGCTGGATCACCTCCCACGGATTCGCGCTCAACGTGACGACGGACCTTAGCTACTTCGATCGGATCGTTCCCTGTGGACTCGAGGCAAAGGGCGTAACGTCGCTCGAGCAGCTGCTGGGTCGGAACGTCGCGATGTTGGACGTCGTGGAAGAAACCGCTGAGGCTTTCGGCAAGGTGTTCAACGCTTCCATCACGTGGCCCGACGATCCCGTCGAATCGGGAACTCGCCCATGACGCGCGCCGTTGCGCAGAGAACTCTCCATGGAACCGGGACAACCTGAGTTCTTCATGATGCGTGGACACACCGAAATATACCGGCGGGCAACCCGTTTTTCTTGAAGAACTGGGCAGAGAAGGCAGGACATGGCCCTTGCTCGCGGCAATCCGCCGACGATCGGCTGCCCGGGTCGGAAGTACCCGGACAACAACCCGCGGTCGTGCCCGATCCCTTGCCCGTAACCCACGCCGTACCACGTCTCACAACCTCTGTCGCGACGCTAGAGCGCGGTCCGCCACGAAGTGTTTTCCGAAATTGCCCGGGACTCATCGGATTCTCCGTGAAGGGGTTTGGACGGAGCAGCTCTCGTTCACGTGTTCCACCGCTCGGGCCAGCCATCCGTCGTGGCGACAACAAGGATGACGGCTAAGCAGCATCCATTGCGACTCGTGGCTGACGGGCTGTTTTCGGTTCGTGTATCGGCGAGCAGGGCCCCTCCGCTCCCGATCCCACGGCACGTGCCGAGAGGGGTGTGCTTCACCCGCTCGAATGAGGAGCCGAATTCTCCCCGAAGTCCAGGTATCGGCCGCTCTTCGCTCGCTCCCGGGCGAGCCAGTCCTCAAACCCGGATGCCACAAGATCCTCTGAGCGGTCCTGCTTCTCGGCTGCCCGAGTGGCCAAGTAGTCCGCGTACTCATTCCGGGCGTGCCCGGCGTGTCCCCGTACCCAAACCCACTCGATCCGGTGCCGGCCGGCTACTGCATCCAGCTCCTTCCAGAACTCCAGATTCTCGATGGCCCCGCCCCTGCGTTTCCACCCGCGGGCCTTCCAGCCCGGAAGCCATTCGGTCATCCCTCTCGTCAGGTACTGAGAATCGGACACGAACCGCACTCGGTAGGGACGACTCAGCGCCTTGAGCGGTCCGATCGCACTCCTCAAAGCCATTCGATTGTTCGTCGTATCCGGGTCCGATGTCCAGTAGTCGTGGCGGCTCCACGCATCTCCCGTCCAGAACTCCACGAGAGCGGCCGCGCCGCCCGGGTTGGCCCGGCCGGTGAACTGGTTGCCCAGACACGACTCGTCTGCGTGCACCATCACTTCGAGTGCCGGGACGTCTTCGGCCCCGCATGGGGAGGGATTTCGGTCTGGGCGGGCCATCGTAAATGAGGACGCGGGGGCAGCCTCGGTGTCGCCTGCGGACCACGAGGCTCGCCCGGGGAAGTAAGGGTGGCGAGCGAACGTACAGACCTGGCGCGTCAGATGGAAGGGCGGTGACCGGTCCGGTCGCCACTTCCTTCCTTGACGACCTTCCGTCCGGATCTACATTCGTAAGCCGCTGCCGACGCCACGGCAGTAGGCCCTCCATGGGGACAACCTCCGAGTCGAGACAAGAATGGGTCGAGGCGCGTATCTGCTGCTCGAGGACGGTCGGCGTTTCGACGGGATGACTCTCGGTGCCGAGGGCACCACATTCGGGGAAGTCGTCTTCAACACAGGGATGACCGGCTACCAGGAGATACTCACCGACCCGTCCTACGCCGGTCAACTCGTCGCCATGACGTATCCCCTGATCGGCAACTACGGCGTGAACCGGGAAGACGTGGAGTCACCGTCCCCGAAGGCGGCTGGCTTCATCGTGCGGGAGGCAGCCCGCTCCTACTCTTCATGGAGGGCGACGGGGGGACTCCCCGAGTACCTGACCGAGCATGGGGTCGTCGCTATCACCGGGGTGGACACACGGGCACTCACCCGCCACATACGCGACCTCGGATCGATGCGGGGCGCGATCGCACCCGCGTCCGTCGACGACGCGGCTCTGCTCTCCCGGGTGCGGGGCCAGCCGATGATGGAGGGGCTCGACCTCGCGTCCGGTGTCTCGACGAGCGAGCGGTATGTGGTCCCGGCCGAGGGCCCGGAACGGTATCACGTCCTCTCCTACGACTTCGGGATCAAGGCGAACTCCCCCAGGCTCCTCGCAGAAAAGGGCTGCCGGGTCACGGTCATCCCCGCGAGTACGAGCCGGGAGGAGATCCTAGAGGAGGCGCCCGACGGGCTCTTCGTCTCGAACGGTCCGGGTGACCCCGCAGCCGTCGGGCAGGCCGCCGATACGATCCTGGCTCTCGCGAAGCAGGGAGTACCAGTGTTCGGGATCTGCCTCGGCCATCAGTTGATCGGCCGGGCATTCGGAGCAAGAACCTTCAAATTGCCCTTCGGGCACCACGGTGTGAACCACCCTGTCCGGGCGCTCGACCGCGATCACGTCGAGATCACGTCGCAGAACCACGGATTCGCGGTCGAGATGGCGGAGGACGGGACGATTCCCGGCGCCCCCGAGCTGCGCGCCACGCATGTGAACCTGTACGACGGTACGCTCGAGGGATTCGAGCACGTCAGCGGGAGCGTATTCTCGGTCCAGTATCACCCCGAGTCGGCGCCCGGTCCGCACGATTCCAGGTACCTCTTCGAGCACTTTGTATCCCTCATGGAGGCTCGCTCCAACGCGCGGTGACGCGACCGCGTGCCCTCTCGCCTGCCCGGATCGCCGCTCCCGGCGGCAGGGTTGCGACCCCGGTCAAGCCGCGTTACCCTAGCAACTTACGGGCTACCCGAGCCGTTCCGATCTTCCTGGCTTCCGTAGAGAACCGAGCCCGGTGGCCCTGGCCCTTTAACAGGGGGGAGGCATGACGAAAGCTGAGCTCGTCGAAGGAGTGACCGAGGGGGTTCGTCCCTTCTTGACCAAGCGGGAATGCGCGATCGTGGTAGACGGATTCCTGGAGGCGGTGAAGCAGGCGCTGGCCCGAGGCGAACACATCGAGATCCGCGGCTTCGGCACCTTCAAGGTCCGTGAGCGGGGGGCCCGACATGCAAGGAATCCGCGTACGGGCGAAACCGTCTTGGTCCCCGCGCGAGAGGTCCCGGTCTTCAAGCCATCAAGGCAGCTTCGCAACCGCGTCTCGGCCCGACGTAGCACGGGCGAAAGCTAGCGCGGGTTAGAACCCGGACGTCGCCTCCTCCGAGTCACCCTCCGGACCCCCGCCCGCTTGATTTAACGGACACTCTCTCCCCGGCGTCCAACTTCAGGTGACGGACGGACGAACTTCAGGCGGACCCGAGGACGCCGAACTCCTCGCGAATGCGCAACGAGGTGACGAACGGTCCCTGGACTTACTCGTACGTCGGCATCAGGGAGGAGTCTACCGCTTCTTGCTCACCTTCTTGCGAGACGAGGATCAGGCAGCGGACGCTGCTCAGAATACCTTCCTCAGGGCACTCCGCCGTCTGGACGGCTTTCGCGGAGATTCTTCCTTTCGAACCTGGCTCTTTGCCATTGCGAGGAATGAGGCGCTAAGCCTGTCACGCAGCCGACAGCGACGCCGCGAAGAGCCGCTCGTACAGGACGATCTGGTCTCAAGAGAAGCGGATGCTCCCGACGAACTTGTGTTCCGTGCGGATCAGGCACGAAGGGTGCGGGAAGCGCTCGAGCGGCTCCCCGAGAAGCAGCGTTTGAGCGTGTCGCTCCGGCTCTTCGACCAGATGAGCTTCAAGGAGATCGGAGCCGTGATCAACTCGTCCGAAGGGGCCGCACGCGTAAACTATCATTACGGGACCGGCAGGTTACGGGAGTGGCTCGATGAGACTGACGAACGGTAAGGAAGAGCCGGAGGCGAGGAGGGAAGGCCCCTCCTCTCCGTTGCCGGGCGAAGCCTCAATCTCGTGTGCGGAGGCGAGGGACCTCCTCCCCCTCCGGGACCCCGTCGATGTGAGACGGCCCGAGGTTGAGGCTCATCTTGAGGGATGCCCTGACTGTGCGGCCGAAGCTGCATTCGTGGGCTGGATACGCGGGCTCCGGCCCGAACCCCCGGCTACGATCCTTAGCGCCGTCGTCGAGCGGGCCCGACTCGAGGCGGAGCCAATGCACCCGCGGTGGGGTCGCCCGCGATGGCGCGCCGTGGTGTGGACGCTCTCGGCCGCGACCGTGGCAGGCCTTTCCATCGGGATCGGAGTCCTTTCGGATCGCGGCACCGAGTCGTTTTGGGGGCTCGCCCTCGAGGCTGAACCCGCGGTATGGTATGGGGACGAGTGGGTCGTCGCCGGAGGCCCCGTGCCCGAGGCTCTCTCCGACGAGCTCTTAATGGCTCTCTTGGAGGAGATGGATCCATGATGCGACGCGTTGCGGTGACGATTGCACTCCTGTCGTGCGGAAGCCTCCCCGCCCTCGAGGCATCTGCCCAGTCGCGCGACCGCGGATCGTCTCAGAGCCGACGGGAAACGGTGGAGCGCATCCAGGAGCGCTTCCAGAACAGGATCGTGAGGGAGCTTCGGCTAGACGAGGAGCAGCGGGAGGTCCTGCGCGAGGTGCTCTCGGCCTTCGCCCGCTCCCGTGCGGAACTTCTCCCCCGGCGCCGTGAACTCGAGAGGGAGATCCGTGAACACCTCGAGGGCGGGGGCGGGTCGGAGGACGTCGCGATGAATCTGATCGAGGAGATGCGCGCGCTCCGACAACGCCAGGCCGATCTGCTCTTAGAGGAAGAAGACCGGCTCCTCGAGGCGCTTAGCCCCTCTCAGGTCCTTCGTCTACAGTCCTTGAGGGACCAGTTCGGTGACCAGATCCGGCGGCTACGCGGCGACGTCGAGCCAAACAGGCCGGGGCGCGGTCCGCCCCGCTAGACCCAACGGGGCAGAGGTGGACTCCACTGACTGCGACCGGGCAGCCGTACGAATAGACCCGGGAAGCAGGACTCCTCGCTTGGAACCGCCGCCCCACCTGGACGCGACCGGGACGGCCTGCGTATCGCGGGCACTTCACCCGTCGATCCGTCGTATACCGCGATGAACTGCGGAGTACCGCAAGCTCAGCCGGCCTGCGAGAGGAGTAAGAACGCCGTCTTTACGGACGCCGAACGGCCCCGAGCGTACGAAGAACCGTCGCGCCGTATCGGCGGATGTTCCCCGCCTCACCCTTCCGCGCCGGGATCCCGCTCGCACGGTTGTCTGCGTCGTCCATACACCCGCACGAGTCCTGTTCGAGCCCCCGTAGCAAGTTTGGCGGCGGCAAGGCCCCACCCACAGGGGGTTGGCAACTCACCGGGAGTGACTCTGCCCTCGGGCGGCTGCGAACGGCTGAACTCCCGAGACGCGAGGACCCTCAAGGAGTTCAACTTGCCGTCTCATGGATCGCCCACGGACGTACTCGCAGGCGTGGCGGCCGAGGCCCGGGCAATCTGGTGATCCGAGGGATCGACGAGGCATCGCCATCTCGACTCCGCACCGGGAAGTGACAGGGCCTGCGGGTGCGTTCTCGGGCACGTTGAGAGGCCTTCACGTGGACGTTGACACCTCGGAAGGGCCAAAATAGCTTCCGGCCAATCTTGCACTGGACACCTTCCATTTTGAGGGGATTGCATGAAGAAAATCACCGTCGTCGGCGCCGGTAACGTCGGCGCGACCTGTGCCCAGCGACTCGCCGAGATGGAGCTCGCCAGGGAGGTCGTCTTGGTCGACGTCGTCGACGGGATCCCCCAGGGAAAAGGCCTCGACCAGTGGGAGAGCGCACCCGTTGAGGGCTTCGATGCCCATGTCACCGGATCGACCGGCTACGAAGCTGCGGAAGGATCGGAGATCTTCGTCGTGACCGCGGGCATCGCGAGGAAGCCCGGGATGAGCCGCGATGACCTCCTCAAGACGAATGCCGCAATCATACGGTCCGTCTCCGCCGAAATCGCGCGCGTCGCGCCGGACACCATCATGGTCATGGTCTCGAACCCGCTCGACGTCATGTCCTATGTGGCAATGGAGACGTCGGGATTTCCGCGCGAGCGGGTCATCGGGATGGCCGGGGTTCTCGACACCGCGAGGTTCCGCTCCTTTATCGCACTCGAGCTGAATGTGAGTGTCGAGGATATCCAGGCACTCGTGCTCGGGGGACACGGCGATACGATGGTCCCGCTCGTCGGCTACACGACGGTCAGCGGCATCCCCCTGGTGCAGCTGATGCCGAAGGAGAGGGTCGAGGCACTCATCGAACGGACCCGAAAGGGGGGGGCGGAGATCGTCGGCTACCTGAAGACGGGGAGCGCCTACTACGCGCCGTCCTCTGCAGCGGTTCAGATGGTCGAGGCGATCGTCAAGGACAAGAAGAGGATCCTGCCCTGTGCGGCCTACCTCCGCGGGGAATACGGGCAGGACGGGATCTTCCTTGGGGTACCGTGCAAGCTGGGCGAGCGCGGCCTCGAGTCGATCATTGAGGTGGAGCTCTCCGACTCGGAGAGAGCAGAGCTCTCGAAGAGCGCCGACGCTGTCCGGGAAACGATGGCCGCCCTGGGGTGATCGTCCGGCCTGACTTGGGCGCGGGCGGCACTGCGACGTCCGTATCGACCCCGGCGGGCGTGGGAGGGTGGCGCTATATCTTCGGTAACGTTACCCCCCTCTGATTCTGATACTTCCCGCTCCGGTCCGCGTAGGCGGTCTCCGGCTCCTCGTCGCTCTGGAAGAACAGGAGCTGCGCGATCCCCTCATTCGCGTAGATCTTGGCCGGTAGCGGGGTTGTGTTCGAGATCTCCAGCGTCAGGAATCCCTCCCACGTCGGCTCGAGAGGGGTGACGTTCACGATGATCCCACAGCGTGCATACGTGCTCTTGCCCACGCAGAGAACCATCGTGTCACGCGGGACCCGGAAGTACTCGACCGTCCTGGCGAGGGCGAAGGAATTCGGGGGGATGATGCAGTCCTCTCCGACGATGTCCACGAAGGATCGCCCGTCGAACGCCTTGGGGTCCACCACGACGTTGTGCACGTTTGTGAAGACCTTGAACTCGGGGGCCACCCGGGTGTCGTACCCGTAGGACGAGACCCCGTAGGAGATCGTGCCACGGCGGACTTGGTTCGTCTCGAAGGGCTCGATCATCCCGCGCTCCTCGGCCATACGTCGAATCCACCGGTCGTTTCGGATCGTCATTGCATCCCCGGTTCTGAGCCGTATAGGCTAGGTAGAGGAGAGAGGTTCAGGCCCGCGTCGAGCGCTCTCTGGCGGCCCTAAGCACGGGGGCGAGAGTATAGAATGATCAGAGGAGCCGGGGAAGGTGGAGTCGGCGTGTCGGGGCGCGATCCCCGGGTGCAGTCCCGGCGCCCGGACGGCCCCGGAAGACGGGTCGCGGGCAGAGGAATCTGGCCCTCGCCGGGTTGACACTCCTTCCCGTGCCCGGGTAGATTTGCCGTGCCCCAAGTGAACGATTTCACAAAGTCCTCCGACGGGTGGACATGGCGTCCAGCTACCTGCCGATCCTGATTCTGTTGGCCGTGTCGGTGCTGAACGCCGTCGGGATGCTCGCCGCTTCGCACATTCTAAACCCCCGGCGAGCGACGCCCGAGAAGGAGCTGCCATACGAATCCGGGATCGTTCCCCTCACCGACACGAGGGGGCGGTTCTCGGTGCACTTCTACATGGTCGCGATCAGCTTCATCATCTTCGACCTTGAGGCAATCTTCCTCATCCCCTGGGCGGCCGAGATGCGGGCCCTCGGGTGGGAAGGCTTTCTGGCCGTGCTCATCTTCACCGCAGTCCTCGTCGTCGGGCTGATCTACGAGTGGCGGAAGGGGGGGCTCGACTGGGAATGAGCGAGGAGAGCCGCTCGCTTCCGCAGGCGCCCGGGGGACTCTTCGGGGCCGGCGCCCCGACCTTCCTCACCACGAAAGTGGACTACGTGGTGAACTGGGCGCGACGGAATTCACTCTGGCCGATGCCCTTCGGGACGGCGTGCTGCGCGATCGAGATGATGGCGTCTGCAGCCTCCGACCAGGATCTGGCCCGCTTCGGGATGGAACGGATGGCCTTCTCGCCCCGCCAGGCCGACGTCCTCATCTGCGCCGGGCGCGTGCCATACAAGCTGGCCCCGGTCCTCCGCCGGATCTGGGATCAGATGCCCCAGCCCAAGTGGTGCGTATCAATGGGGGCGTGCGCCTCCTCCGGTGGCGTCTTCGACGTCTACTCCATGGTGCAGGGGATCGACACGATCATCCCGGTGGACGTCTACGTGCCCGGGTGTCCACCGAGGCCGGAGGGGCTCATCTACGGTCTCATGATGATCCAGGATAAAGTGCGTGGAGAGTCGCTGGCGCACCATGCGGAGCACCGATACGAGGATCCAGCGGCAGCGGGGCACCCCCGGGCGGACGACGCCGAAGTCCTGGCGCTCTCCGGCCCCTTCGGCAACTCGACTCTTCAAGAGAGTAGCGGAGGTCTCGTTTCGGGCGTAGCGCGTCACCCGTCCGACTAAGCGCGATCATGAACAAGATGTCTGCTGGAGCCGCGCTCGAGGCGTCCGAGCATTCCGCCCTCCGGCCGCTGGTCGAGCGGTTCCCGGGTGCGGTCATCCACCACGAGGTGGTCGCCGGGGACGAGCACGTCATCTACGTCGATCCTCCGCGAATCCTTGAACTCCTCGGCTGGCTCAAGCGGGAGCCGGACCATTGCTACGACTACCTGTCCGACCTCACCGCGGTGGACTACGGGGGTGGCCGCCCCCTCCAGATCGTCTATCAACTCTATTCGATCCCCCATCGGCGGGCGCTACGACTTAAGGCCGAACTCCCCCTCTCCGATCTTGTCATCGACTCCGCGGTCCCGCTCTGGGGCGCGGCCGACTGGCTCGAGCGCGAGGTCTACGACATGTTCGGGGTCACCTTCCGCGGACACCCGGACCTGCGGCGTATCCTGATGCCCGACGACTACGCGGAAGGCCACCCGCTCAGGAAGGACTTCCCCCTGCGCGGCCGCTTCTCGAGGGAAGAACAGACCCGCCGAGCCCTCTCCGGGGAGCCCGAGGACGACTACATCCCGGCAGAGATCGAGATCGCGAAGAAGGCGAGGCCCGTCCCCTGGCAGGGGACGGAGGAGCGCGGCGGTTCGCTTGGTCGAGGAGATCCCCCGGCCGTGACGCAGCGAACCGTGGAGCTCGAGGTCGCGCGCGCGCCGGAGCTCGGGATGGACATGCGGCCGGGTGAGGGACTCCTAGTACCTCAGGAGCTCCCCGAGCCGGACTTCGGCTCGGAGGGGATGCTGATCAATATCGGGCCCCAGCATCCCGCCACCCACGGAGTCCTCAGGCTCGTCCTCGAGCTCGACGGGGAGACCGTCGTACGCTGCATCCCCCACATCGGCTACCTCCATTCCTCCTTCGAGAAACTCGGCGAGTACCGAGATTGGAACCAGATCGTCCCGCTCACCGACCGCATGGATTACCTCGCACCGCTCATCTACAACTGCGCCTACGTGATGGCCGTGGAGAAGATGATGGGTGTCCAGGTCACGGAACGGTGCAAGGTCGTACGCGTCATCTGCATGGAGCTTGACCGGATCTTTTCCCACCTCCTCTGGCTCGGGACGTGGGCGATCGACGTAGGTGCCTTCACACCCTTTCTCTACGCCTTTCAGGAGCGGGAGAAGATCTATCAGCTGCACGATGCGCTGACTGGCGCCCGGATCACAACATCCGCCACTCGGGTGGGAGGGATGATGGCGGATCTTCCCCCGGGTTGGGCCGAGGAGGGAGTCCGCGCATTTATCGATACGCTCCCGAACACGCTCGACGAGATCGAGGCGCTGCTTGCCACGAACGGGATCCACTTAGGCCGAACCCAGGGGGTGGGCGTCATCTCTGGGGAGGAGGCGATCAACTCCGGACTCTCGGGTCCGAACCTGCGAGGCTCCGGGGTGCCCTATGATCTCCGGAAGGATCGCCCCTACTACGACTACGAGACATACGACTTCGAGGTCCCGATCGGCGAGCACGGCGACTGCTACGATCGCTACATGGTGCGAATGGAGGAGATGCGCCAGAGCTGCCGGATCCTCGATCAGGCGCTAGAGCGCCTCCCGGGAGGCCCGATCAATGTGTCCGACCCCAGGGTCATCCTCCCGAGCAAGACCGACTGCATGAACGACATGGAGTCGATGATCCATCACTTCAAGCTCGTGATCGAGGGCGTGAAGGCTCCCCCCGGAGAGTCGTACTTCGCCGTCGAGGGCTCGAAGGGGGAGCTCGGTATGTACGTGGTGAGCGACGGGGGCTCGAAACCGGTGCGGTGGCGGATCCGCCCCCCATCATTCATCAACCTGTCGACGATCCCGAAACTCGTCGAGGGAAGCCTCCTTGCAGACGTGATCGTCGTGAATGCGAGCCTCGATATCGTCCTCGGGGAGATCGACCGGTGACGGACTCCCGCATGGAGGTACGGGCGGGGGAGACGCCCTTTCGAAACCCGGGTTGGGCGGGAAATACCGGGGACTTCGAGCTGACCGAGGCGGAGGTCCGCGGGGAAGAGTACGTGGGGATGGCCCCGCTCGACGGGGGCCACCCCGGGGCCGCCCCGGCGCTTCCCTACGTCCTCCCAGACAAGGATCCCGACGCCCCCCTCTTCGAAGGGCCGTACCGGAAGCGCCTCGAGAAGATCCTGTCCCGCTACCCGACCTCGCAGGCGGCGCTCATCCCCACCCTCAATATGGCGCACGAACTCCGCGGCCACATCTCGGACGAGACGATGGCGATCGTGGGCGAGGCGCTTGGCCTCTCGCACGCGTACGTCCGGGGCGTGGCCTCCTTCTACACGATGTACAACAAGCGTCCGGTCGGACGCTTCCTGATCCAGGTATGCACGAACATCTCATGTAACCTTTGCGGCGGGGACGACGTTCTCGGGGCCTTTCTCGAGGAGGCTGGGACCGAGTTGGGCGAGACCTCCGCCGACGGCCTCTTCACGGTCACGGAGGTCGAGTGCCTGGCGGCGTGCGGTTTTCCGGCAGCGGTACAGATCAACTCCAGGTACTTCGAGAACGTCACCGTCGAGGACGTGCCCCAGATCCTCGAGCGCCTGAGAGGGGAAGTCGAGTAGCGTGGCATACCCGTACACGCACAAGAAGGAGGTCCGCCTCCTGAGTCGGGGGTGGGGCGACCCGAGGTCGCGCACTGTCGGGGGATGGCGGGCGCTCGGCGGCTATGAAGGCCTCTCCCGGGCGCTCGAACTCGGCCGGGAAGCCGTCGTCGAGACCGTGAAGGCCTCGGGCCTCCGGGGTCGAGGGGGAGCGGGTTTCCCCACGGGGCTCAAGTGGTCCTTCATGCCGAAGGAGAAGACGGGACCCCATTACCTCTGCTGTAACGCGGACGAATCGGAACCAGGCACCTTCAAGGACAGGGAGATCCTTCGCTGGACGCCGCATCAGCTGATCGAGGGTTGCCTCATCGCCGCGTACGCGATCCAGGCGGATCACGCCTATATCTACTGCCGCGGCGAGTTCTTCGAGACGAACCAGGTCCTCGCCCGTGCCGTGGAGGAGGCGTACGAGGCAGGGCTCGCGGGCGAGAACATCCTCGGATCCGGCGTTACCATCGAACTCACCGTCCACCAAGGCGCGGGCGCGTACATCTGCGGGGAGGAGACGGCCCTCATGAGCTCGCTCGAGGGCGACAGAGGACTCCCGCGCGTCAAGCCACCCTTCCCGGCAGCGTCCGGGGCCTTCGGAAGGCCCACGACGATCAACAATGTGGAGACGCTCGCCGCGGTTCCGCACATCGTTCGAAACGGGGGAGAGTGGTATCGGCAGTGGGGGACCGAGAAGAGCCCCGGTACGAAACTCTTCTGCGTGAGCGGACATGTGAACCGCCCCGGCAATTTCGAGCTTCCCATGGGCTTTCCGATGGAGGAGCTGATCGAGGACGTCTGCGGGGGGATCCGGGGGGGACGGCAGCTGAAGGCCGTGATCCCCGGTGGTGCCTCCGTCCCCGTCATGGACGCCGCGGACTGCGAGGGCTGCCGACTCTGCTACGAGGGCGTCCAGGAGAAGGGCTCGATGCTGGGCTGCGCATCCGTCATCGTGATGGACGAGGCGACGAACATCGTCAAGCAGGTTCGGCGGATGGTAGACTTCTTCGCCCACGAGTCGTGCGGCCAGTGCACGCCGTGCCGGGAAGGCACGACGTGGATTGCTCGAACGCTCCGCAGGATCGAGGACGGGCAAGGCACGGAGGAGGATCTGGACACACTGGTCGAACTCGGGGAGCAGATGACCGGCACGACGATCTGCGTGCTTTCGGACTCGGCCGCCGCCCCCGTGATCTCCTCGATCGAGAAGTTTCGAGGCGACTACCTCGCGCTGATCCCCAGCGCCGCGGCGGTGGGAGCCTCCTGAGCGATGAGCGCTGACGCATCCGGCCCGAAGCTCGTCCATCTTACGATCGACGGCGTGGAGCTGTCCGTCCCCAAGGGCACGATGATCCTCGAGGCCGCCGAGTCGATCGGGACCCAGGTGCCGCACTACTGCTTCCACCCCGGCCTATCCTCGCCAGCGCAGTGCAGGCTCTGCCTCGTCGAGCTCGAGGGGGCACCGAAGCTCGTTCCCTCCTGCGTGACCGAGGTCCAGGAGGGGCAGGTGGTACACACGGAGAGCGAGCCGGCGCTCAGGATGCGCGAGGGCGTCCTAGAGTTCTACCTAGCCAACCACCCGCTCGACTGCCCGATCTGCGACCAGTCCGGAGAGTGCAAGCTACAGGACTACGTATTCGCGGAGGGCCGCGTGCACGGGAGGAGCCGGGAGCCGAAGCGCGTCTTCGGGCGCGACGACTTCGGGGGCGATGTGCTCTTCTACGGCGACCGGTGCGTCATGTGCACCCGGTGCGTGCGCTTCATGAACGAGGTCGCCTGCGATCCCCTACTCACCGTGGTCGAGCGGGGGAACCACTCCATCATCGACACCTTCTTCGACGAGGGTCTCGACGGGTCGCCCTACAGCGGGAACATCATCGACATATGCCCGGTGGGCGCCCTCGTCTCGAAGGACTTCCTGCACAGGGCCCGAGCGTGGGACCTCGAGCATACCCCCTCGATCTGCTCGAGCTGCTCACAGGGATGCAACATCGAGATCCACACCCGCGACAACGTCGCGCACCGGTTGAGGCCGCGAGAGAACATGGAGGTAAACGGCTTCTGGATGTGCGACTACGGACGCGGCCGTTTCACGTGGATGAACCGCGTGGACCGCCTCGAAGAAGCGGTCTGGGCCCCCGGCGGGACGGAGGGGGGCCGCGGGTGGAGCGAGGTGATCCCCCTGCTCGGAGCGCGCCTCCGGGCAGCGGCAGAGTCGGGGGAAACCGTTCGTGCAGTCGCCTCACCGTACGCTTCGAATGAGGACCTAGCCGCACTCCACGCACTCGTGTCCGGTCTCGGCGGCGGGGCGACCCTCTTCCGCGCCCCCGAGGCGGAGGAGAAGATTCCGCTCCCCGGCTTCCCGAAGCTCGCCCGACGACGGGACCTGACGCCGAACCGAACGGGCGCTGAGCGGCTCGGGATGCGCCGCGTGGGACTACCCGCCGGGGAAGGGGGGCTTGAGGAAGTCGCCGGCCACGAGGGGGTCCTGATCGTCCTCGGCGACGAGCTCGGGGATGTGGACGAGGAATTCGGGGGGAAGGCCTCCCTCTACCTCTACCTCGGGTCGCACCCGGCCCGTGGCGGCGCCACCGCCCACGCGGTCCTCCCGGTCGCGACCACCGCAGAGGCGGAGGGCTCATTCACGAACCACGAGGGGCGGGTCCAGCGCTTCTGGGCCGCGCTCGAAGCCGCTGGCTCCGCACGCCCGGCGTCCGACGTGCTCTCGGCGCTCCTCGACAGGCTCTCCGGGAAACCGGTGGAGGAGGGCGGGCCGGATGAACCTGCCCCGGAGGGAGCCGGAGTCGGGGACGAGGGCACGGCAGCCGCCCCGGCACCGGGGCAGCGTTGACGCCATGCAGGAACTCACCCCGCTCGCCTTCCTGATCTTCGCGCCGATCAAGGTTCTTGTCGTCTTCACCGTCATACTCCTCGTCGTCGCCTACATGACGCTCGCGGAACGCCGGGTGTCGGCTTTCATCCAGGACCGCCTCGGCCCAAACCGCGTGGGGCCCTTCGGACTCCTTCAGCCGATTGCGGACGGGATCAAGAACGTGCTCAAGGAGGAGACGCTCCCGGCGAGCGCGGACCGCTTCTACTTCATCCTCGCCCCCGCGCTCTCGATCATCCCCGCGCTTGCGACCTTCGCCGTCATCCCCTTTGCGGCCCCGCTACCCACCCCGTGGGGCGTCGTCGACATGATCGTCGCAGACGTGCCGATCGGGATCCTCTATATCCTCGCCCTCGCCTCCCTGGGGGTGTACGGACTCTTCCTGGCCGGGTGGTCGTCGAACAACAAGTACGCGCTCCTGGGGGGCGTTCGTTCCTCGGCGCAGATGATCAGCTACGAGGTAGCGCTCGGTCTCTCCCTGATTCCGGTCATCATCCTCGCCGGTAATGTGACGCTTACCGAGATCGTCTCGCAGCAGCAGCAGATGGGGTTGTGGTTCGCCTTCCCCCTCTCGCTCGCCTTCATCCTCTTTGTGATCTCCTCCTTAGCCGAGACGAACCGGCTGCCCTTCGATCTTCCGGAAGCGGAGTCGGAGCTCGTCACCGGATATCACACGGAGTACTCGGCGATGAAGTTCTCGATGTTCTTCATCGCGGAGTACGCGCACATTCTGACCGCCTCCGCACTGATGGCAACGCTCTTTCTCGGCGGGTGGAGCATCCCGTTCTGGGACGGCGACCACATGTTCTGGTACGAGGGGGAGCTCATCTCGGGCTTCTCCGGGGCAGGAGAGCCACTCCCAGCCTCGCCGGCGTGGTGGAAGACGGCGCTGACCTTCCTGGCGTTCTCTCTCAAGACATCCTTCTTCGTGCTTCTCTTTATCTGGATACGGTGGACGCTCCCGAGGTTCCGCTACGACCAGGTCATGCACCTAGGGTGGAAGGTGCTACTCCCCGTGGCACTCGCCTACGTGATCCTTGTGGCAACCGCCGTCCTCCTCCTCGACGCGTTCACAATCGAGGGATTCGCCTTCGGGGCACTCCTCACGGGGGTGAGCGGTCTCGCTACGCTCGTCTTCGTATTCCTGATCGACCGCGACCGGATCATCACGGGCGCGGCCGCACCCCGAAGCACTCCCGGTAGCATGCTTGAGAGCGGGCCCGGCCGGCTCCCGACGTCCGGGGCGCTCAGGCACGTCGCTCCGGCTTCACCCGACGCTAGCCTCGAGGGAGGATGACGGGATGGCAGTAACAGTAAAGGTGATGCGGCGCCCCGAGCCGGGGAAAAGCTCGTATCTCAGGTCTACGCTTAGGGGTATGTCTATTACCTTCAAGCATATGATCAGACCTGACAAGGTCACCCTCGAGTACCCCGAGGAGCGTCCGACCCTCTCCCCTAGGTGGCGCGGGACGCATGTCATGGAGACGCACGCCGATGGCCGGCCGAAGTGCGTCGCCTGCGGCCTCTGTCCGACGGTCTGCCCGGCGAACTGCATTCGGCTCGTCGGGGGGGAGGACGACATGGGGAACCGCTACCCCATCGTCTACGAGATCGACGAGTTCCGCTGCATTTTCTGCGGGATGTGCCAAGAGGTCTGCCCGGTGGAGGCGATCCACGTGGGCGTCCACTTCGAGAACGCGGAGTACAGCCGGGACCGATTCGTCTACGACCTGGACCGTCTGATGGAGCAGGACCATCCGGCGACGCTCCTCTGGGACCCGTCCGACGAGGCGTCGGAGTGACCGGCCCACAGCATCGGCTCGCGACGGCGTCCCCGCCACGAGGCCTCCTGTGACGGAGCTCGTCTTCTACATCCTCGCCGCCATGGCGCTCGGGGGCGCGATCGGGGTGGTGCTCAAGAAGAATCCGGTCGCGAGCCTCCTCTCCATGGTCGGAACGCTCGCGAGCATGGCGGGGATCTTTGTCCTCCTAGAGGCTCACTTCCTCGCGGCGATTCAGGTGATGGTGTACGCGGGCGCGATCATGGTTCTCTTCCTCTTCGTGATCATGCTCCTGAACCTCGGCCACGAATACGAACCCGACCTGAGGCGGGGCGTCGGGCAGTTCTTTGCATTCGGGATCGTCGGCTCGGTCGCGGGGCTCCTCGCCCGTCAGCTCCGGGGGGCGGAGGACAACCCGATCTACCAGTACTTCCCGGGGCCCGATGGGATGGATCAGCTCCTCCGGGAGGAGGGGGTCATCGGGGCAATTGCGAGGCCACTCTTCACGGATTACGTGATCGCATTCGAGCTCGTCGGGATCCTCCTCCTCGTCGCACTTGTGGGCGCGGTCGCACTCGCGAAAAGGAGAGTCTGAGGCAGTGCTCGCTGAACCCCTCGTCCTCGGCGCCCTCCTCTTCGTCATCGGGATGCTCGGGGTGCTCGTGCGGAGAAACGCGATCGTCGTATTCCTCTCGATCGAGCTGCAGCTGAATGCCGTGAACCTCTCCTTCGTAGCGCTCTCCCGCTACCTGGGAATCGAGGGACAGCTCTTCGTCTTCTTCATCATGACGGTGGCCGCCGCAGAGGCCGCCGTTGGCCTCGCAATCATCATCTCCATCTTCCGCCACTACGAGTCGGTGAACGTGGAAAACTTCAGCCTCCTCAGGTGGTGAACCAGTGAGGCCATCGGGGCTCGGCAGTGGCCCGATCGCGCAGACGGAGCTGCTCCCCGGGGGCGAGGCCTTTGAGCCTCTCCTCCCCGGGCTCATCATCCTCCTCCCCTTCCTCGGTTTCGCGGCGAACGGGGCGCTCGCCCTCGTTTCCGCGGCGCGGGGCGCGGAACGGGTCCGGAGCGGGGACGCAGGCATGGGTAACACGGCGACGCAGTCGCTCACCCACACCCTTCCGACCTGGCTGGGACCCGGCTCCGTCGCCCTCGCCTTCCTCCTGAGTGCGCTCAACTTCGCGCGGATGGCGGGTGTCGAGCTCCACGACCCCATCATCCACAGCTACTGGAGCTGGATGGCGACGGGGGCACTCACGATCGACGTGGCGCTGCAGCTCGACCAGCTCTCGATGATCATGATCCTGATCGTCACCGGGGTCGGCTCGCTCATCCACCTCTTCAGCGTGGGCTACATGCGGGAGGACCCGGGCTACCCCCGCTATTTCTGCTATTTGAACCTCTTCGTCTTCTTCATGCTCATCCTGGTGATGGGCGCGAGCTTCCCCCTCATCTTCGTCGGTTGGGAGGGCGTCGGCCTCTGCTCGTATCTCCTGATCGGCTTCTGGTTCGAGGACCGGGAGAAGGCCGACGCGGGGAAGAAGGCGTTCATCGTCAACCGGATCGGCGACTTCGGCTTCCTCCTCGCGATCTTCCTCCTCTTCCGACACCTCGGTGCCGTCGACTTCGTCGGCGTCTTCGAGGCTGCCCCCGAGGCCTTCGCCTACGGGGGCACGGTCGTGACCGCCGTGGCACTCTTCCTCCTCCTCGGTGCCGTCGGAAAGAGCGCGCAGGTGCCGCTGTACGTCTGGCTCCCGGACGCGATGGCGGGCCCGACGCCGGTCTCCGCCCTCATCCACGCCGCCACGATGGTCACGGCGGGCGTCTACCTCGTCGCGAGGGCCGGGGTCCTCTTCGCTCTCGCGCCGATGGCGGCCGCGGCCGTAGCCACTGTGGGCGCCGTGACGGCGCTCTTCGCGGCGACGATCGCGCTCCAGCAGTACGACATCAAGAAGGTCCTCGCGTACTCGACCGTATCGCAGCTCGGCTTCATGTTCATGGCGGTCGGGGCGGGAGCCTACGTCGCGGGGATCTTCCACCTGATGACGCACGCCTTCTTCAAGGCGCTCCTCTTCCTCGGCGCGGGCGCGGTGATCCACTCGATGCACCACGCCTTGCACGCCACCGACCGCGACTGGGACGCCCAGGACATGCGAAACATGGGCGACCTGCGGCGCTACATGCCGATGACGTGGATCACGATGGGGGCGGCGACGCTCGCGATCGCCGGGATCTGGCCCTTCGCCGGCTTCTTCTCGAAGGACGAGATCATCTGGTACACCGGGGCGCGGGCCGAGGGCGAATTCGCGCTCCTGTACACCGTTCTCTGGGGGGTCGCGCTCGTGGCGGCCGCCCTTACCGCCGTCTACATGACACGGCTGATGGTCCTCACCTTCTATGGGAAGCAACGCTTCGGGGAGGCCGAGGCACGGCACCTCCACGAGGAGCCGGTCACGATGACGGTCCCCCTCGCGATCCTCGCCTTCCTGTCCATCGTCGGCGGGTGGATCAACGTCTCGCCACCGATCCACGACTCAGTCTTCGGAGGTTTCGGGTTCCTCCCGATGTCCGAGTGGCTCCACCACTGGCTCGAGCCCGTGATCGCGGCGGCGGACGAGATCCGCGTGGCCGCGGTCGGCCCCTACCACGAGTCGGCCCCGCTCGGGGGCGGCGAGGTCCTGTGGGCGGGGATTGCCACGTTGGTCGCCGCCCTGGTCGTCATCCTGACCGCACGCGCCGTCTCGGGACGGGAGGTGCGCCCGGCGGTGGAGTCGAGCCCGCCGGAAGGGGGCCTCGCACGGATCCTCTATGACAAGTGGTACGTGGACGAGGCGTACGACCGCATGGTCGTGAGGCCGGTCGTCGCCGCCTCGCGATTCGCCTGGCGGTGGATCGACCAGTTCGTCATAGACGGCACCGTAAATGGGGTCGGCGCCCTCGTGCGTGGATTCGGGTGGTTCGGCTCCCTCTTCCAGACCGGGCAGGTGACGACGTACGCCGTCATCCTCGCCCTGGGGGCGCTCACGATCCTCGGCGCCCTGATCCTGTGAGCGGGGAGCAATGACGGCACTACTGGATTCGATCGGCTACGGGGGCTGGGCACTGCACGCGCTCACCTGGCTCCCCCTCGCCGGGATCGGGGGAGTCCTCCTCAGCCCACCGGAGCGAGCGAAGCACGTCGCCTTCGGGTGGAGCGCCTTCCTCTTCCTCCTGAGCCTCGGGCTCTGGTGGACCTTCGATCCCGCGGGCGAACTCTTTCAACTCGCGAGCCGGGGGGAGTGGATCGCGTCGTGGGGGGTGGACTACGCCCTCGGGATCGACGGGATCGCGATGTTCATGGTCCTCCTCGCCACCCTCACGATGCCGCTCGCGATCCTCGGATCGTTTCATTACATCCGGGAGAAGGAGAAGAGCTTCTACTCCCTCATGCTCCTCCTTCAGACTGGGATCGTGGGCGTCTTCGTCTCGATGGACCTCCTCCTCTTCTACGTCTTCTTCGAGCTGACGCTCGTACCCATGTACTTCATCGTCGGCGTCTGGGGCGGGGAGCGGCGGGTCTACGCAGCGATCAAGTTCTTCCTCTACACGGCCTTCGGATCCCTCCTCATGCTACTCGGGATCCTCTACCTGAATGCGCGCGCGAGGAGTTTGCTCGGGGCCCCGACCTTCTTCCTCCCCGAACTCCTCGGGACGCCCCTCACCCTCACCGAGCAACTCCTCCTCTTCGGCGCCTTCGGGATCGCATTCGCCATCAAGGTACCCGTCTTCCCCCTTCACACATGGCTCCCGGATGCGCACGTGGAGGCTCCGACCCCAGGATCGGTCGTTCTCGCCGCCGTGCTACTCAAGATGGGGGCCTACGGCTTCATCCGGTTCGCACTCCCCCTCTTCCCGGATGCGGCGGCCCACCCCGGCGTCACAGGGGTCATGTTGACCCTCGGCGTCGCGGGGATCATCTACGCAGCGTGGGTGGCCGCGGTGCAGCCCGACGCGAAGAAGCTCGTGGCGTACACCTCGGTCGCGCACATGGGGTTTGTGATCATCGGGATCTTCGCCCTCACGGTGACCGGCCTCCAAGGGGGGCTCATGGTGATGATCTCCCATGGCGTGTCGACCGGGGCGCTCTTCCTCCTCGTGGGGATGCTCTACGAGCGGCGCCATACCCGCGAGATCGCCGACTTTGGCGGGCTCGCGCGCGTCGCACCGCTCCTTGCGACGGCCTTCATCATCACCGCGATGTCATCGATCGGGCTCCCCGGAACGAGCGGGTTCGTCGGCGAGTTCCTCACCCTCCTCGGCACCTTCGAGCGGTACCCCGGTGTTGCCGCCCTCGCGACGACCGGGGTGATCTTTGCCGCCTACTACATGCTCCCGATGGTTCAGCGAATCCTCTTCAACCGGCTCGATGATCCCGAGAATCGGGCAATTCCGGACCTGAGCCGGCGCGAGGCAGGGGTCCTCGCGCCACTCCTCCTCCTGATGGTCCTGCTCGGGGTGTACCCGGGACCTATCCTTGAACGGATGGAACCCGCCGTGAGGGCCGTCCTCGAGCACGTGGAGGGCGGGGGAGGGAATCTCGCTCCCTCACCCGGGATCGAGGTCGGTCTCCTCGGAGACGAGCCGGCGCCATGACGCTCGACTTCGCCTCCAACGCCGATTTCGTGTGGGCGCTCCTCCCCGAGATCGTCCTCTCGGCGTGGGCGATGGCCGTCCTCCTCGCCGGCGTGTCGCGCAGGCAGGAGCGCGGCGCGCCCGGTGACGGCGCCGATGCACTCCGGTGGCTCGCCCTCTCCGGCCTCATCGTGGCGGGGCTACTCAACGGGTGGCTGTACGGCGTCACCGTCCTCGGCGAGCCCGGGATGATCACGGTCGATCCCTTCCGGCTCTTCGCCAACTGGATCCTCCTCCTCGGGGCAGCGTTGACGCTGCTCATCTCCGCACAGTACGTGCGGAAGCAGCGCCTGCAGGCGGGCGAGTTCTACACCCTCGTCCTCCTGGCCACTGTCGGGATGATGATCATGGTCGGGACGAGGAACCTGATCGTCCTCTTCCTCGCGCTCGAGACGATGTCGATCGCCGGCTACGTCCTAACGGGATACAACCGTCGAGACCGGAGGTCGGCGGAGGCGAGCCTCAAGTACTTCATCCTCGGGGCATTCTCCTCCGCCTTCCTCCTCTACGGAATCGCACTCGTCTGGGGGGCGACGGGGAGCGTCGCTCTCCCGCAGGTCGCCGATACAATCGAGGCCGGAGCCGGCTTTGCGGGCCTCCTCCTCGCGGGGATGGGGCTCATCGGAGTCGGCTTCGCCTTCAAGGTCGCCGCGGTCCCCTTCCACATGTGGACGCCGGACGTCTACGAGGGAGCGCCGACCCCTTCGACCGCCTTCATGGCGGTGGCCGTCAAGTCCGCTTCCGTCCTCGCGTTTGTCCGGGTCTTCCTCGAGGCATTCTGGCACCTCTACGACGCGTGGTACCCGGTCGCCTGGTGGCTCGCGGCGCTCACGATCGTCGTCGGGAACCTGATCGCATTGTCCCAGACGAGCGTGAAGCGGATGCTCGCCTACTCCTCGGTCGCCCACGGGGGCTACCTCCTCGTCGGGCTCACCGCCGCGAACCAGGTCTCGACGGGCGCGGTCCTCTTCTACCTCCTCGTATACACGCTGATGAACGCCGGCGCCTTCGGGATCGTGATGACTGTTGGAGGGCACGCCGAGGAGCACCTCGAGCTCGGGGACTACGCGGGGGTGGGGTGGTCCCAGCCCCTCCTCGGGGTCCTCTTCACCGTCTTCCTCCTGTCCCTCGCGGGGTTCCCGGGGACGGGCGGCTTCATGGCCAAGATCTTCCTCCTCCAAGGCGCCATCGGCAGCCGCCTCTGGACACTCGCCCTCCTCCTGGCTCTCGGGACCGTCATCTCGTACTATTACTACCTGCGCGTGGCTTGGTACATGTGGATGAAACCCGCCGGCGCTGACGAACCAACCGAGCGGCCAGCGGCGGCCGTGCCGATGCAGGTCGCCCTCGTCGGAGCGGCGGCGCTGATCCTCTATCTAGGGGTGTTCCCAGGGGGACTCCTGGACGGTGCTATGACGGCGGCCGAGGGACTCGACCTCTTCACCTCGGACGGATTCCTGGGGCTCGCGCCCTAGAGCGATGAGACCCCCAACCCACATCTTCCGGCAATACGACATCCGCGGGATCGTCGGGGAGGACCTTTTTCCCGCCACTGCCCAGGCCATCGGCCGTGCCTACGGGACGGCCCTTCGGGAGGCGGGGGGGCACGATCGGACGGAGCGGGGAGGCGTGGTTGCGGTCGGAGCTGACAACCGCCCCTCGTCCCCCGAACTCTCAAGCGCCCTGGCCAGCGGGCTCGCGGAGGCGGGCGTGGATGTCCTCGACCTCGGCATCGTTCCGACGCCCGTCACGTACTGGGCGGAACACCACCTTGAGGCAGACGGCGCGATCCAGATCACCGGGTCGCACAATCCCCCCGAGTGGAACGGGATCAAGATGACGATGGGCGGACGGCCCTACTTCGGGCGGAGTGTCGCAGCACTCAGGGAGCGGATCCTCTCGGGTGCGCTCGCCGAGGGGGAGGGAAGGCATACGCCGGCGTCCGTACTCGATGGGTACGTCCGGGACGTCACCCGCCGCTTTCGAGCCTCGCGGCCAGTCAAGGTGGTCGTGGACGCCGGGAACGGGACGGGCTCCCTCGTGGCCGAGGAGCTCCTTCGCGCGGTGGGAGCGGAGGTCGTCCCCCTCTACTGCGAATCGGACGGCTCCTTCCCGAACCACCACCCGGATCCCTCGGTGGAGGAGAATCTGGCCGATCTCGTGCGTTCCGTGCGGGAGGAGGGAGCGGAGCTCGGGATCGCCTTCGACGGGGATGCGGACCGGATCGGCGTCGTGGACGAGCGAGGCCGGATCCTCCCCGGAGACAACCTCCTCCTCCTCTTCGGACTCGACCTGCTCGCGAGGCGCGGTCCGGGAGAGCTCCTGGTATACGACGTCAAGTGCTCGCAGGCGTTGCCCGAGGCATACGAGGCGGGAGGGGGGCGGGCGCTCATGTGGAAGACAGGACACTCCTTCATCAAGGAGAAGATGCGGGAGACAGGCGCCTCGATGGGGGGCGAGCTCTCGGGCCACATCTGCTTTGCAGACGAATACATCGGTACGGACGACGCACTCTACGCTGCATGCCGACTGACTTCGCTCCTCGCCGACTCGAAGCGAACACTCTCGGAGCTGACCGAGGGCTTTCCGCGCTACGTGGCGACGCCGGAGATCCGCCTCACTGTGACGGAAGAGACCAAGGCCAAGGTGGTGGACCGCGCAACCCGGTACTTCCGTGCCCGACGGGATGTCGTAGACGTCGACGGGGTCCGGATCCTCTTCGGGGACGGATGGGCACTCCTTCGCGCATCAAATACGCAGCCCGTTCTCGTGGCCCGCTTCGAGGCGAGGAGCGAGGAGCGCCTCGGGGAGATACGAGCCGAGGTCGAGGGGTGGCTCAGGGGAGAAGGCATCGATGTCTGACGGACTCTTCCGCTCACTCCGGGGCGGGCGCCTCGTCCTCGCGTCCTTCCTCGCCCTCCTCCTCGTACTCGTGATCGGCCGTTGGGGCGTCGCCCTCTACGTGGACCTCCTCTGGTTCTCCGGGCAATCGCTCACGGACGTCTTCCTGAGGCAGATCCTCTGGGAGTGGGGTACCCGGGCGCTCGTCGGCACTGCGACGGCACTCCTCGCCTGGGTCAATCTCGGGGTCGTGGCCAGGACGTACTCGGGGCTGCAGCTCAAACGGAGGTTCGGCGACCTAGTGATCCAGGAGCAGCTTCCCGCGAGCTACGTCCGTGCCGGCGTCCTCCTCGGCTGCCTCTTCTCCGGCTTCTGGTTCGCCACCTCGGTGCCCGAGGGATCGGGCCTCGGCGCGATGCTCCTCATCCACGCGGAGCCCTGGGGCACGGTGGACCCGATCCTCAGCCGGGACCTCGGGTTCTACATGTTCGCTCTCCCGGTGCTCGAGGGCTCAAGCACCCTCGCCATGATCCTTACCGTCTTCCTGGGTGTGGTCTCGGCGGCGGGCTACGCCGTGACCGGCTCGATCCACTGGGCGAACAACCGGCTCTCAATCGCGCGCATCCCCAGGCTGCACCTCGGCGTACTCGCCGGCGTCTTCGTCGTCCTCCTCGGGCTTCGCTTCTACCTCGCCCCCTTCGGCCTCCTCCTCAACGGGAACTCGGGAGTCCAGGGCATCTTCGGCTACGCGGATCACCTGGCGAGGATCCCCGCCTTCCAGATTCTCGGCTTCGTCGCCATGGTGACGGCAGGCGCCGTCTTCTGGGGGGCGTACCGCGAGCGGCTCCTCCCCGTCGCCGCGGGGGGAGCGGTCCTGGTGCTCGGATCCCTCGGCCTCGCCCAAGTCTATCCGTCGCTCATCCAGCGCTTCCAGGTCCAGCCGAACGAGCTCGAACGGGAAGCGAGCTACATCGAGTATGCGGGCGAGAACACGCGCGTGGGCTTCGATCTCGACGCGATGAGACGGACCTCCCTCGAGTACGAACCGCCGACGGAGGAGGACTGGGGACGGGTTGCCGAACGGCTGGAGCGCCTTCCGGTCTGGACCGAGACAACGCTGCTTGCAACCTTCCGCCAACTCGAAGCACGCTTCCAGTACTACGACTTCCACCAAGTCGCCTTCGACCGCTACGCCAATGCCGGGAGCTTCGAACCGGTGGCTGTCTCCGTCCGGGAGGTCGACCCGACGGGGATCCCCGACGCCAATTGGCAGAACCTGCACCTTCGCGAGCGCTATATCTCCGGGATGGGCGCCGTTGCGGGGCAACTCCACCGCCGGAGCGCGGAGGGGCGCCTCCCGATGTTCCTGACGGCGATCCCGCCCGAATACAGGAGGGGCCCCGGGGTGCCCGACGAACTCGAACTCACGCGCCCCTCCGTATTCGTGGGGAGCAGCCCCCAGCTCTGGGCCGTCATCAACCCGACGGAGGAGACCTTCCTCGCGCCGGACGGGGAACCCGGGGTGGCCGGCGTCGATTACCCGGTGGGCGTCGAGATGGGCTCGCTCCTCCGGACGGTGGCGCTCGCGTGGCGCTTTCAGGATGCGAGCCTCCTCTTCTCCTCCGAAGTGGATTCGGACAGCCGCCTCATCTTCCGGCGCCAGGTGGGGGAACGGGTCCAGGCGCTCGCGCCCTTCCTCTACCTCCCCGAGGCCCCCTATCCGCTCATCGCGGAGGGGAGGATCTACTGGGTGCTCGAGGCATTCACCCTCTCGAACTTCTTCCCCCTCTCGCTCAGCCATCAGATCCCGGGGCAGCGCTCCGTCAACTACCTGAGAAACTCCGTCAAGGCGACGGTGGACGCCGTGACGGGAGAGGTCCGCCTCTACGTCGCGGATCCCGACGACCCGATCCTCGCCGCGTACCGGCGTGGGTTCCCCTCCCTCTTCCGGGACCTGGACGAGCTGCCTGAGGCGATCGGGGAGCACCTCAGGTACTCGCGCTACCTCTTCGAAGCGCAGACCGCCGTCCTATCCCGCTTTCACCAGGACGACCCGCCCGTCTTCCACGGACAACAGGACCGCTGGGCCCTCGCCCGGGAGTTCGCCGTGACCGGCCAGTCGCCAGCGGGAGGCTCGGGCGGCTTTCAGGGGGTCCCATACCAGCCCGAGTACGCGTTTCTGACGCTCCCGGGGGAGAGCCGCGAATCGTACGCCCTCTCCACCCTCTTCGTCCCTCAGGGCCGGGAGAATCTGGCCTCCTTCCTCGCCGCCACCTGGAGCCTCGAGGAAGGCCCCGAGCTTCGCCTCTGGGATGCGCCCGTCGAGGAGCAGATCCGGGGGCCGAGCCAGATCGAGGCGATGGTCGAGCAGGACCCCGAGATCTCGCAGCAGTTCTCCCTCTGGCGGCAGGGAGGGAGCCAGGTGTGGACCGGCCACCTACACCTCGTCCCGGTGGGAAACACGCTCGTCTACATGGAGCCGATCTTCCTCGCGGCGGATGACAACGCGATCCCGGAGATCCGTCGGTTCGTCGTGAGCGATGGCCAGAGGGTCGTCATGGACCCCACGCTCGAGGGTGCGGTGGCAGCTCTGAGCTCCGGCGAGGGGACCCCACCTCCTGTGGTGGACACGCTCGAGGGAACGCTCCCCGTGGCCGGCGCGCCCGCCCCTCTGGATCCGAACCAGGACGGATCGCTCGCCGGGGAGGCGCTACGGGCGCTCGAGGCGGCCGAGGAGCGCCTCAGGGAGGGGGACTGGGTGGGTTTCGGCGAGGGGATCGATGCGGTTCGGGCGATCCTGAGCGGCGGGGTGAACGGGGAAGGGCCCTAGCTCCTTCGTCCGGGTCCGCCGCTTCGTCCGTGGGCCCCTCCCGCGGGTTGATCGCCCCGGCTCGCTACTGTAGCTTTTCGCGACCTTTTCCCCTGGGGTCGGTGCTCTCGCCTGTCCCGGGGGTTCGCTTTTCTCGGCAGGAGGGAGCCACTGCAGGGGAAGCCGCCCGCAGGGAGCGGCCCGCTTCCCGGCCTCCGCGCCGCGGCAGCCTCTCGGGACCGGACAGGATGGATATTCACGAGTATCAGGCCAAGGAGCTCTTTCGAGCCGCCGGCATTCCGGTGCCCCCGGGGGAGATCGCCCGAACCCCGGAAGAGGCTGGGCGGATCGCCCTCGAGCTCGACGGCACCGTGGTGGTCAAGGCCCAGGTACACATCGGCGGGCGGGGTAAGGCGGGCGGAGTCCGACTGGCCTCCTCCCCCGAGGAGGCCGAGTCACACGCATCTGAGATCCTCGGGATGGAGATCAAGACCCTCACGGTTGGCAAGGTCCTCGTCACCCGGGCCGAGGAGATCGCGTCCGAAGCCTACGTGGCAATCCTGATCGACCGAAAGCGGCAAGCCCCCGTATACATGGTCTCCCCCGAGGGGGGCGTGGACATCGAAGAGGTCGCGGCCACGAACCCCGAGGCAATCCTGAGACTCGGGATCGATCCCAGGTACGGACTGCTCCCCCATCAGGCCTACCGGCTAGCCGACTTCCTCTACTCCGATTCGGGCCTAGCGAGGCACGCCGCCCGGATTATGGCCCAGCTCTACCAGGTCTTCACGAAGCACTCCTGCTCGCTCGCAGAAATCAACCCTCTCATCGTAACCGCCGGGGGAGAGCTCCGCGCAATCGATGCCAAGGTGAGCCTCGACGACAGCAGGATGCAGCGCCTTCCCGAGCTGGAGGCGCTCCGCGACACCTCGGCGGAGCCGTCCTCGGAGACGCGGGCACGGGAGGCAGGCCTCTCCTTTGTGAAGCTGGATGGTGACGTGGGCTGCTGCGTGAACGGCGCGGGACTCGCGATGGCCACCATGGATCTGGTCAAGCACTACGGAGGGAGCCCGGCGAACTTCCTCGACATCGGCGGCTCCTCCAACCCCGACAAGGTCGCGGCGGCGCTCGAGATCATCGCGTCCGATCCCCATGTGAAGGTGATTCTCTTCAACATCTTCGGCGGGATCACCCGCTGCGACGATGTCGCTCGAGGAATCGTCGAGGCGAGGTCGCGCGCCGAGATCGCGCCCCCGATCGTGATCCGCCTGAGCGGCACCAACGAAGCGGAAGCCATCGAGATCCTGGGCGACGCCGGGCTCGCCGCCTATGCATCGATGGATGGAGTGGTCGAGCGTGCCGTTCGGATGGCAGCCTCGGCCTGACCGGAGAACCAGCGAGGTAAGCCGGACTCATGGCGATATTCGTCGACGATCAGACTCGTTTGGTGGTGCAGGGGGTTACCGGGCGCGACGGCTCGTTTCACACCCGTCAGATGGTGGAGTACGGCACACGAGTTGTCGCCGGCGTAACCCCGGGGAAGGGGGGACAGTCCCTCGACGCCGGAGGTGCAAGGATCCCGATCTTCAACACCGTGGATCAGGCTGTCCGCGAGGCGGGGGCGAACACCTCGGTCATTTACGTTCCCCCCACCTTCGCGGCTGGGGCGATCATGGAGGCCGCGGACGCCGGGATCGACGTCATCGTCGCAATCACGGAGGGGATCCCCGTCCAGGACATGGCGACGGCCGCCGCGCTCGTCGAAGATCGGGGAAGCCGGCTCGTGGGGCCGAACTGTCCCGGGCTGATCTCCCCGGGGAGGGCAAAGGTGGGCATCATCCCCGCACAGGTCACTGCTCCGGGCCCCGTGGGTGTCGTGTCGCGCTCCGGAACGCTGACCTACGAGGCCGTAAGCCAGCTCACGCGGGCCGGGATTGGCCAGACGACGTGTATCGGGATCGGGGGCGACCCGATCATCGGGACGAACTTCATCGACTGCCTCACGGCCTTCCGGGATGACACTGAGACCGAGGCCGTCGTCATACTCGGCGAGATCGGAGGGACGGACGAGCAGGAGGCAGCCCGGTGGGTCCGGGAGCACCTCTCGAAGCCGGTCGTCGGCTTCATCGCAGGCCGAACGGCCCCTCCGGGGCGCCGCATGGGGCACGCCGGCGCGATTGTCTCGGGGTCTGCCGGAACGGCAGAGGAAAAGGTCCGCGCCTTCGAGGAGAACGGTATCCGAGTTGCGGGTCGGCCCGTAGAGATCACGGAGCTCATCCGGAAGGCACTCGGGCTCTGACGGAGGAGTCGGCGGCGCTCCGCCCGGTGTTCGGGCGGGGCGAGGGAAGCTCGCTCTCCACTGGCATGGTCCGGTGAACTGAATGGGGCAGGCAGGGAGCGGATGTCCGAGACGCTAGCGATCATCAAGCCGGACGCAGTGGCTTCGGGACGGACGGGTGCAATCCTGGCCCACCTCGAGGACGCGGGGTTTCGGATCCGTGCGCTCCGAATGACGCGGCTGAACCGGGCACAGGCAGAGACTTTCTACGCGGTCCACCGGGAGCGTCCCTTCTTTCCCTCGCTCGTCTCCTTCATAACGTCCGGACCGATCATCCCTTTCGTTCTCGAGGCCGAGGATGCGGTCCCGCGTTTTCGCGAGACGATCGGCGCAACCGATCCGGCGGAGGCAGCCGAAGGGACCGTTCGCGCGCTCTACGCCGAATCGAAGGAGCGGAATGCAATTCACGGTTCGGACTCGGACGCGAACGCAGCCACCGAGATCGCCTTCTTCTTCTCGGATAGCTCCCGCCTGGCGCTCTGATTTCCGCGGTCCCGTGCCCCCATGCCCGGCCTCGGCGCCGGGGCCTCTCCCGCCGTCAAGTAGATTGACATCAAGCCCTTTCACGAATAGTCTACTTCGCTTATGCCTAGGGTGTCGCTCAAGGATCTCAGGCGCTTGGGACGGCTTGAGCTGGAGGCATCCGTTCCGGAGGACGATCCCCTCTGGAGGGCGACGGGGCTCACCTTCGGTTCCCCCGTGCGACTGGTGGCAGCCGTCACTGCTTCGGCTTCCGGGCAGGTCGCTCTGACCGGGCGGGCCACGGCTCGGCTCGTACACGATTGCCGTCGGTGCCTCGCTCGGGTGGAAGCCTCCTTGGAGCAGCCGCTCGAGTTCCTGTGGTGGCCCTCCACTCCGGAATCGGGGGATCCGGGGGCAGAGGACGATGGTGAGGTGCGGACCCTCGAGCCGAATGCGGCCGAGATCGACGTGGGGGAGGCGCTGCGGGAGGAGCTGGTCCTTACCGCCCCGGCTTACATGGTGTGCAGCGAAGAGTGCCGGGGCCTCTGCCCGCACTGCGGGGCGAATCTGAACGAAACGACGTGTGAATGCGCGACCGATGAGCCCGACCCCCGCTGGGACGCTCTGAGGGCGCTGAACAAGAGATGACGAGAGGCACCGCCAATGGCAGTTCCAAAGAAGCGCACATCCAAGCAGCGGAAGCGGAAGCGGCGAACCCACTACAAGGCGCAGCCCGTGGCGACGCACCCGTGCCCCCGGTGCGGAGATCCGAAGGGGCTGCACCGCGTATGCAGGGGCTGCGGGTACTACAGGGGTGTAGCAGTGATCGAGGTGGAGATCGACTAGAATGCCCGCCGAGAGGCATTCGGGCTCCTCGGTATCCCACATCCGCCTGCGCATCCCGAGTGATCCGATCTGTTCCGCGACCGTAGCGGCCCTCTGAGGGGAGGCGCTTCGGTGCGTATCGCTCTCGATTGCATGGGCACGGACGGAGCGCCGGCCAGCGAGATCGCAGGGGCCTTCCTCACACTCGAACGGCAAGTCGACGACCTCACTCTCGTCCTCGTCGGGGACCGGGTCCCGATCGAGGAGGCGCTCGGTGAGGCGCGTGCACGGGGCCAGGGTAAGTTCGAGGTGGTCCACGCGCCCGAACGCGTTCTCCCAGAGGACCCGCCGGCCCAGACTGTCCGCAGGAGGCCCAACTCCTCGATCGTCACGGGGATCCGGCTACAGAAGGCGGGCGAGGTCGACGCCTTCGTGAGCGGTGGCTCGACCGGCGCGGTCATGGCGACGTCCCTCATCCTCCTGAGGCCCCTCCCCGGCGTGGCGAGACCTGCGATCGGCACGCTCCTTCCCACCGCCGCCACCCCGACACTCATGCTCGACGCCGGAGCGAATGTGGACTGCAAGCCACACCACCTCCTGCAGTTCGCCTCCCTCGGCGCCATCTACGCCCAGGACCTCATGGGCATCGAAGAACCCAGGGTCGGCCTCCTGAATATCGGGGAGGAGCCGACGAAGGGCGATGAACTCTCTCTCGAGGCATACGCACTCATCAAGAAGAGCGGACTCCGCTTCGTGGGGAACGTCGAGGGCCGGGAGATCATTCGGGGCGTTTGCGACGTACTCGTCTGCGACGGCTTCGTCGGCAATGTCCTCCTCAAGTTCTACGAGTCGGTGGCCACCTTCACGATCAAGCTCCTAACCCGGGAGATGGAACGCGAGGGTACGAGGCTCGATCTCGAGGAAGTCTTCCGGGTCCTCGACTACGCGGAGTATGGAGGGGCGCCGCTTCTCGGCGTGAACGGGGTCTCGATCATCTGTCACGGCCACTCCACCCCGCGGGCAATCCGCAATGCGAT
Organism: Longimicrobiales bacterium; assembly: GCA_965206975.1. GTDB lineage: Bacteria > Gemmatimonadota > Gemmatimonadetes > Longimicrobiales > Gaopeijiaceae > JAAXGI01. The sequence goes on from OZ242253.1 coordinate 2,752,791, forward strand.
CAACGTGGCGGCGCAGGCAGTCCGCACGGACATGGTCGGCCACATCGCCCGGGACCTGAGAGGGGACGGCGACCCGGGTCTTCCGAGCCGGGCGTAGCGGTGTCGCTCGCGCTACTCCTTCCGGGGCAGGGGGCCCAGTACGTGGGGATGGGACGCGCCCTCGCAGAGGCCTTCCCCCCCGCGAGGCGGGCCTTCGAGGAGGCCGATAACGTTCTTGGTGTGGGGCTCTCGAGGCTGATGTGGGAGGGCCCGCAGGAAGAGCTCGTCCTCACGATGAACGCCCAACCGGCGATCCTCGCACACTCGATAGCCGTCCTTCGGGTCGCGGAGGAGCGTCTCGGTCCTGTCTCCATGGCCGCAGGCCATTCGCTCGGGGAGTACTCAGCGCACGTGGCGGCGAGGACACTCGGATTCGAGGAGGCGCTTCGGATCGTTCGCCTTCGCGGGGAACTCATGGGGGCGGCGGGGCGGACCCGGCCCGGCACCATGGCCGCCGTCCTGGGCCTTGAGGACGCGGAGGTGGCGGGGCTCTGCGAGGACGCCTCGGGGGAGAGCGGCTCGGTCGTCGTCCCCGCAAACTTCAACGCCCCCGGCCAGGTCGTCGTCTCCGGAGACGTGGACGGGGTCGAATGCGTGGAGTCGCTCGGCAAGCACCGCGGCGCAAGGCGGGTGATCCGCCTCGCCGTTTCCGGCGCCTTTCACTCACCCCTGATGCAGGCGGCCGAGCAAGACCTCAAGGCGCGACTCGATTCGGCCCACCTCATGCGGCCGCGCTTCCCCGTCTACGCGAATGTGGATGCGCGCCCGGTGGACGACCCCGTCGCCGCGAGGGACGCCCTGATCCGCCAGCTCACGCGCCCCGTGCGGTGGGCCGAATCGATCCAGGCCATGGTGGCGGATGGGGCCGAGCGCTTTGTGGAGGTGGGCCCGGGAAGCGTTCTCGCCGGACTCAACCGGAGGAATGCGAGAGAAGCTGAGTCCCTCTCGGTCGGTGAGCCTGATGGCATTTGCCGCCTCGCCGCCGCCGGGTGAACGACTTCGATGCGACCGCAGGAGAACCGGATGGAACTTGACAACGGGATTGCTGTCGTCACAGGCGGCTCGAGAGGAATCGGTCTCGCAGTGGCAAACGAGCTGGCCCGGGCGGGGGCCAAGGTGGCGCTCCTCGCCCGCGACGGGGAGCGGGCGAGGGAGGCGTCCGAGAGCCTCCCGGGAAGCGGCCACCTCGGATCCGGCTGCGACGTTGCGAGCGCGGAGCAAGTCGAGCAGGCGATTCGCCTCGTCGAGAAGGAGCTCGGCGGACCCACGATCCTCGTCAACAACGCCGGGATCACACGGGACAACATCCTCCTGCGCATGAAGGTTGAGGCGTGGGATGAGGTCATCAATGTGAACCTGAAGGGCACCTTCAACATGGCGAAAGCCGTCGCTCGGGGGATGTTGAAGCGTCGGGACGGCGTGATCCTCAACGTATCCTCCGTCGTCGGCCTGACGGGCAACGCAGGTCAACTGAACTATGCGGCCTCGAAGGCCGGAATCTTAGGGCTAACGAAGAGCCTCGCCCGGGAGCTCGCCTCCCGCGGGGTCCGCTGCAACGCGATTGCGCCCGGCTTCATCGAGACCGCCATGACGGCGGCGCTGAGCGAGAGCCAGACCGTAGCGCTCAAGGAGCGCATCCCGCTCGGCAGGCTCGGTATGCCAGAGGACGTAGCCGGCGTTGCGCGATTTCTCGCGGGCCCGGCGGCGCGCTACATTACCGGGCAAGTCGTCGTCGTCGACGGGGGGATGACGATGTGAGCCCGAGCCCCGGCGATCAGGCGTACCGGTAGGACCCACCACCCCAACGAGAAGAGGCAAGGAATGTCGGAGAGCATCAAGGAACGCGTGACGGAGATCGTCGTGAGCGAGCTTGGAGTCGAGCCGGAGAAGGTGACGCCCGAGGCCTCGTTCGTCGAGGACCTGGGTGCCGATTCGCTCGACACGGTCGAGCTCGTGATGGCCTTCGAGGAGGAGTTCGGCATCGATATCCCGGATGAGGACGCAGAGCAGATGGCAACTGTCGGAGAGGCAATCAAGTATCTCGAGAACCACTCCGAATCGTGATCCTTCCGGCGGGCACCGCTTGGAAGCCCGGCCCGCCACGGCCGGGCTTTGAAGGCGGCAGCGATGACACGCGGTAGGGAGAGAGAGGTGGTCGTGACGGGCCTCGGGCTCGTCACGCCCGTGGGCATCGGCCTCGACTCCGCCTGGCCGGCCCTCCTGTCGGGCACCTCCGGTGGGGCGCGCGTCTCCCAGTTCGAGGTCACGCCAGAGTTTCCCACGCAGATCGCGTGCGAGGTGAAGGACTTCGATCCCTCGGGCATCCTCGACCCGAAGGAGATCCGCCGGTACGACCGCTTCGCCCAGTTCGCCATCGTCGCGGCCGACGAAGCGATGACGCACGCAGATCTCGAGGGACCTCCTGCAGGCACTGCGCCCGAGCGATTTGGTGTCGTGCTCGGTGCGGGGATCGGGGGGATCACAACCTTCGAGGAGCAGTGCCGCGTCCTCCTCGCGCGCGGGCCGGGCCGGGTGAGCCCATTCTTCGTGCCGATGTTCATCCCGGATATCGCGCCGGGGATCATCTCGATCCGCCACGGGGCCCGGGGCCCGAACTACACGACGGTCTCCGCCTGCGCCTCCTCCGCGCACGCGATCGGCGATGCCTTCCGGATCATCCAGCGCGGCGATGCGGACGTCATAATCGCAGGGGGAAGCGAGGCCACGGTAGCGCCCCTCGCGATGGCGGGTTTCGGCTCGATGAAGGCGATGTCCACGAGGAATGACGAGCCCGAGACGGCGAGTCGACCCTTCGACCGGACGCGGGACGGGTTCGTGATGGGGGAGGGGGCGGGGATCCTGATCCTCGAGGCACGGGAGGTCGCCGAGAGACGCGGCGTCCAGACTCTAGGGCGCATCGTAGGCTTCGGCATGTCGGCGGACGCGTATCACATCACCGCTCCCGAGCCCGGGGGCGCCGGTGCGCAGGCAGCGATGCGCTTCGCCCTCGAAGATGCGGGCGCAGATCCCCGGGAGGTGGACTACATCAATGCGCACGGAACGTCCACGCCCCAGAACGACAAGGCGGAGACCACTGCGATCCGGGCCGTCCTCGGAGAGGCCGCGGACGACATCGTCGTCGGATCGACGAAATCGATGACGGGACACCTCCTCGGCGCCGCGGGCGCGGTGGAAGCAGTGATCTCCGTCATGGCGTGCCGCGAGGGCCGGATCCCCCCGACAATCAACCTCGAGCGGCCCGATCCGGAGTGCGACCTGGATTACGCGCCGATGGTCAGCCGGGAGAAACCCGTCAGGCTCGCCCTGTCGAACTCTTTCGGGTTCGGGGGGCACAACGCCTGCCTCGCCTTCAGGCCTTAGGCGGCCACCCCCGGGGAGCGACGCGGGCGTGAGGATCGGCTTCGGCTACGACAGCCATCGTCTCGAGGAAGGCCGCCCCTGCATCCTCGGCGGTGTCCGGATCCCCGGTGTCCCCGGGCCAAGCGGGTTCTCCGATGGGGACGCAGTGGCGCACGCGGTGATCGACGCCCTCCTCGGGGCCGCAGCGCTCGGCGACATCGGGGGACACTTTCCCCCCGGAGATCATCGGTGGCGCGATGCCAACTCGATGGACCTGCTCCGGAGGGTCGTCGCTCACGTGCGCGACGCTGGCCACCGGGTCGGGAACGTGGACGTCACCGTCGTATGCGAGCTACCGAAGATCGCCCCAGCGGCAGATGCAATCCGGAGAAGTCTCGGTGAGAGCCTCGACCTCGACCCCGCCTCCGTCTCCGTGAAGGGGAAAAGCAATGAAGGAATGGGGTGGGAGGGGCGCCGGGAAGGGCTCGCGGTGTACGCCGTCGCGCTCCTCCTCACGCCGCAGTGATGGCCGGAGGGGCCGAATATCGCATCGAGCACTTCCGGGACTACCTGACCTTCGAGCGCGGACTCTCGGATCGGACGGTCGAGGCGTACGGCCGCGACGTACGGCGCCTCGTGAGCTTCCTCGAGGAGCGCGGCCTCGCGCATCCGCGGGAGGTCTCCCACGTCGACATTCGGGAATACGTCTTTCGTCTGGGGGACGCCGGGCTCCAGGCGAGCTCGATTCGGAGGTTCATCTCCGCCTCGAGGACGTACTTCCTCTTCCTCCATGACGAGGGAGCGGTGGACTCGGATCCCACGGAGCGGATCGAGCCGCCGAAGACCGGGCGGAAGCTGCCGACCTTCCTAACGCGCGACGAGGTCGTCCACGTCATCGAATCCCCCTCCATCGGCGACCCGGCCTACTGGCGGGACCGCGCGATTCTCGAGCTCCTCTACGCGACCGGGACCCGCGTCTCGGAGCTGATCACCGCGAAGATCTCAAGTCTCGACCTGGAGGAGGGGCTCCTTCAGGTCTCCGGGAAGGGATCGCGCCAGCGGCTCGTTCCCACGGGCCGCACCGCGGCCGAGGTGCTGGAGCGTTATCTGCGGGAGGTCCGCCCCACTCTCGACCGAGGGTTCGGGGAGGGCGCCCTCTTCCTGAACCGACGGGGACGTCCGCTCTCTCGAATGGCCGTCTGGAATCTCGTCCGGCGTGCGGCCGAGAAGTGCGGGATCCGGCGGAAGATCTCGCCCCACGTGCTGAGACATACCTTCGCGACACACCTGCTCGAGGGTGGCGCGGACCTCGCGACCGTGCAGGAACTCCTCGGCCACGCAGACATTTCGACGACCCAGATCTACACCCACGTGGACCGCGAGTACCTTCAGCGGGTGCACCGCCGCTATCACCCGCGCGCGAGGTAGAGCTCGCCTACTCGTTCGGCGGCAGGCCACCGGCGTCGACGGACTCCGTCTCCGCCCTCTCCTCCTCCTCCGCGAGCGCCAGCTCGAAGAGGCTCTCCTGGTCCGCGGCCCCGCGAAGGAGCCGAACGGCGGTGTCCAGCACCGTGTCCCGCTCGCTTTGCACCTCAAGCCCCCGGGCATCCTGCGTGAGCCGCCGGTGGAAGACGACTTCGGCCCTCCACCGAACGTACGCCCGGACCTCATCGGTCAGGAGTTCCTCCGAGAGGCCGCTCTCCACCGCGGAGGTGAAGAGTTCATCCATCGCGTCCGCAGGGAGGGCGGCGAGCCCGCCGTCCCCCTGGTCGCGCGCCGCCTGCGAGGCTTCGAAGGCGATTTCCTGAATCCGGATCTGCAGGGGGAATTCCGCCTCGGCGGCGGCATTCGCGAAGGCCTGCTCCGCCGCAGAGAGCGTGTCGCCGGCGATCTCGAGGTCGGGGAAGACCCCACCCCCGCCGAGGAGCCGGCGGCCGCCGATCGAGGTGAACTCGGGGATGGAGTCGGGCTCGATCACGCGCCCCTCCAAATCTCGCGGGCGATTGAGCGAGCGCCCTTGCGGGGTGAACCATTCACCGGAGGTGACCCGCATCACGCGCCCCTCCGGGAGCGGGATCACACTCTGCACCGTTCCCTTCCCGAAGGTCCGCTCCCCGATCACGAGGGCACGGTCGTGATCCTGCAGTGCGCCGGCCACGATCTCGGAGGCGGAGGCGGAGTAGCGGTCCACGAGGACGATGATGGGAAGCTCTTCCTCGATCCGCGGCGTCATCCGGGCCCGCGCCGACTCCTCCCGGAGTTCGCCGCTGCTCCCGCGCATCCTCGAGCGCGTCGTCACCAGGACGGAGCCGCGGTCGAGAAAGAGGTCCGCGAGCTTGAGTGACTCGTCGAGGTAGCCACCCGGGTTCTGCCGGAGATCGAAGATCACGCCCCGGGCATCGCTGCGCTCGGCCAGCACCGAATCGACTTCCGCCGCCGAGTTTCTCGTGACGCGGCCGAGCGCTAAGTACCAGATGTCGTCAAAGATCCGCTCGGCGCGAACCGCCGGGATATGAACCTCCTCCCGGCGGATCTGAAACGGGACCGGATCCGGGATCCCGTCCCGACTGATGTAGACGATCACGCGCGTGCCCGGCTCCCCGCGGATTCGGCTCGAGGCATCCTCGACGGACCACTCGTCGCCCTCGTCCGAGTTCACGCCCACGATCCGGTCGCCCACCATGAGCCCGGCCTCCTCTGCGGGCGTTCCGCTGAAGACGCTCGTGACCGTGACCGCGCCATTCAACTCGCTGATCTCGATCCCGATTCCGGCGTAGTTCCCCGTGCTCTGCTCCTCGAAGCGCGCCACCTCGTCGGGCGAGAGGACCGTCGCGTACGGATCGCCGAGCTCCTTCACGAGGCCCTCGATCGCCATCTCCCAAAGGGCAGAGTCGGGCCTGACCTCGAGCGCGTAGTCGCGAATTGCCTCGACCGTGCTCTGGAAGACCTGCGCCTCCGGACCGCTGTCGCGCGAGCTCCGGGCGGTGCGCTGCCCCTCGAGACCCCACGGGGCCAGCAGGCCGAGGAGGAGGAGGGATGTGAGGAGGCGTCGAATCATGGAGTCTCAACTCCGTTGGGGGAGAGCATCGGACCCGCCGGCCCACCAAAGCGCCACCGGTACTCGTAATGGATAACCGGAGCGGTGCGAGTCGTTCCAGGGATGTTATCTTCTTGGCCCGAGTTGCGCACCATCTTTAGCCTGACCACGCAGGGGCGAAACGATGTTGAACCCAGCCGCAGGGATCCGCATGGAGCTGGTGCAGCTCCGGCCTGCCAAGGGGAGGGTGGATGAGAACCTCGAAGGCGTACGGGAGGCGGTGAGGGAAGCGACCGGGCGGGCCGACCTCGTCGTCTTTCCCGAGTCCGCCCTCTCCGGATACTTCGTCGAGGGCGGTGTGAAGGAGGTCGCCCGCTCGCCCCAGGAGGTGGCCGCCTCCCTCGGTACCCCCGCGCCCGAGGCCCCGGACGTGGTCCTCGGATTCTACGAGGAGGGGGGCGGACCCGTCTACAACACCGTGGCGTGGTTCTCTCCGGAGGGGGGGGAGTACCGGGTCGTACACTCCCACCGGAAGGTCTTTCTCCCGACGTACGGAGTCTTCGATGAGGCACGCTTCGTCGCGGCGGGAGACGGGTTCCACGCCTTCGACACGCGGCTCGGACGAGTCGGGATGCTAATATGCGAGGAGATGCTCCACTCGATGGCGCCCGCACTCCTCGCTCTCGATGGCGCGGAGCTCCTCGTGGTGGTCGCCGCCTCGCCTGCGCGGGACTTCCGCCCCAAGAGCGGGCGGCCCGCAAACCTCGATCTCTGGGACCTGGTGGGGAGTGCCGCCTCGATCGAGCACGGCGTCTTCGTGGCGACATGCCATCTCGTCGGGAGCGAGGGCGGCAAGCTCTTTCCCGGCGGAAGCACAATCTACCTCCCGGGGGGCGAGATCGGCGCGCGGGGTCCCCTCTTCGAACCGGGTCGGATCTCGGCCTACCTCGACCGCTCGCGGGTATACCGGGAGCGGGCGCGCACCCCCCTCCTCTCGGATCTCCGAAGTCGGCTCCCCCACCTCCTCTGCTCGCTCGAGCGCGTCGGCCGGGGAGGAGACGGAGAAGGCGTCCCCCATCCCACCACCGCGGTCCGCCCCGCAGGAGAGGGGGATGCGCCCAGCGGCGAGCCCGGTAGTCCCCAACCGAAAGCCGCCCCGCGACGCGGGCTTCCCGATCCGGACGACTCCTCGGTCCTCCAGCTGGACCTGCCTCTGGTCGAGCGGGCGATCGTCTCCTTCCTCAGGGATGAGATCACCGGCCGGCGCGGCTTCCGGGACGTCGTGGTCGGGGTCTCGGGAGGGGTCGACTCCGCGGTCTCTCTCTTTCTCGCTGCGCGCGCCCTCGGTCCCGAACGCGTCCACGCCTTCCTCCTCCCCTACGCTACCTCGAGCCCCGAGAGCCTCGCCGACGGCGCTGCCGCCCTCGAGGCGGCCGGAGTCCGGGGCCGCACCATCGAGATCACCCGGCTCGTCGAGGCGTACGCCGAGGCAGAGGAGCCCGGCCTCTCCGACCAGCGGCGTGCGAATCTTCTCGCGCGCGTCCGCGCCATCGTCCTCTGGGACCAGGCCGCCCGGCACAACGCACTCCCCCTCGGCACCGGAAACAAGAGCGAACGGCTCATGGGCTACTTTACCTGGCACGCGGACGACTCACCGCCGGTAAACCCCCTCGGTGACCTCTTGAAGACGCAGGTTTGGGAGCTCGCCCGGCACTTGGGGGTGCCCGGGACCATCGTGGAGAAGGCGCCGAGCGCGGACCTCATCCCTGGGGTCCACGACGAGGACGAGATAGGGGTGAGCTACCCGGTCGCGGACCGGATCCTCCATTGGATCCTCTCCGGGCACGGCGCCGAAGAGCTCACGGACGCCGGATTCGATCCCGCATCCGTCGAGCTCGTTCGCGACCGGCTCGAGAGCACCCACTGGAAGCGGGAACTTCCGACCGTAGCGATGCTTACTTCGAGTTCGATAGGGGAATTCTACTTGCGTCCCGTCGACTACTGACTCACGGACCCGGCGGGGCGGCACAGGCCGCGAAGGCCCCGGGCCCGTTCCACGGATCACGACCGGCCATGCTCCTAGTCATCGACAATTACGACTCCTTCACCTTCAACCTCGTCCAGTTCCTAGGGGAACTCGGCGCGCATCCCACCGTCGTTCGCAATGACGAGGCGAGCATCCCTGAGCTCGAGGCGATGGAGCCCTCCCGGGTGGTGATATCGCCGGGTCCGTGCACCCCGCAGGAAGCGGGGGTGAGCATCGAGGCCGCTCGGCGTCTCGGCGAGAGCGTGCCCCTCCTCGGCGTGTGCCTCGGCCACCAGGCGATCGGAGAGGCGTTCGGTGGAAAGACGATCCGGGCCGCCCGGGTCATGCACGGGAAGACCACCGAGATACGGCACACGGGGAAAGGGATCTTCCGGGGCCTTCCGGTGCCGCTCGAGGTAACGCGCTACCACTCCCTCGTCACGGACCCGGCGGCGCTCCCGCCGACGCTCGAGCCCGTGGCTTGGTCCCCGGGGGCGAACGAGGGTGAGGAGGAAATCCAGGCGGTTCGCCACCGGGAGTTCCCGATTTGGGGCGTCCAGTTCCACCCCGAGTCCATCTTCTCCAAGGGCGGCATGCAGCTCCTGCGTAACTTCCTCCAGCTCTGAGGCGTACCCCGGCACCTAGGCCGGGCACCCGGGGTACGGACCGCCGCCGACGCACAGCGTCGAGCCGGGAACTCACATGCTCGACAGCATACCCGTCACGTGACTCCTCCGAATTGGCCTCGAGCCGCTTCGTCACGGCATCCACCAGCACTTCGCGGGATATCATCTCTCCGCAGCTCTTTAGCGCTCCAGGTACTTGGTGAGGCTCGCTTGATCTCGATCGGACCGCCGTCTATCTTCGTTGGCGTGAATCTTGCTATCCTAGCCTCGCGTTCCACCGGCCGGAGTTCACGGCGAGGGTGGTAAGCGGGCCCGTCCTGGGAGTGATCCCCGCTCGACTCCACTCGAGCCGACTCCCGGAAAAGCCTCTTCAACCGATCCTTGGGCGCCCGCTTCTCGAGTGGGTCTGGAGGCGGGTCTCGTCAATGCGGAGTTTCGGTCGCCTCGTGGTCGCCGCGGATGCACCGCCGGTGCGTGAGCTGTGCGAGTCGATCGGCGCACCGGTGGTAATGACGGATCCCGCCCTCCCGTCGGGTACGGATCGCGTCTGGGAGGTGGCCCGGCTTCCCGAGTACGAGGGATTCCCGATCATCGTGAATGTCCAGGGCGATGAGCCACTCGTGAATGAGGATCACGTGCAGCAGGCCGTCCGGCTCGTCCGGGAGCAGGGTTGGGGCGTCGGCACCTGTGCGGCACCCCTCCGGACGGCCGCCGCAAGGCAAGATCCATCGGTCGTCAAGGTCGCGAGGGCGGCGAGCGGGCGCGCACTGTACTTCTCGAGGTCCCAGGTCCCCTGCAAGCGGGACGGGGAACCCGGGGAAGAGGAACTCGCTCGCCCCCCGTTCCTTCGACACATCGGGGTATACGCGTATCATAGGGAGGCGTTGGCGCGGTGGGTGTCTCTGGACCCCTCCCCCCTCGAGACGCTCGAGCGTCTCGAGCAGTTGAGAGCACTCGAGGACGGGATCACCATCGGCGTGGCCATTGTGGAGGGAGCCGGAGCCGGGGTAGACACCCCGGAGGACGTGCTCCGCGTGGAAGAGATCCTCTCCGGGGAGAACCCGTGGAACGAGTCCATGAGGGACGTGTGATGCGCGCTGAGGATCTCCCGACCAAGTACATCTTCGTGACCGGGGGGGTCGTCTCGTCGCTAGGGAAGGGAATCTCGGCCGCCTCTCTCGGACGGCTTCTCAAGCTCCGCGGTCTCCGGGTCACGATTCAGAAGTTCGACCCGTACATCAATGTAGATCCGGGCACGATGTCGCCCTTGCAGCACGGGGAGGTCTTCGTAACGGACGACGGCGCCGAGACGGATCTCGATCTGGGCCACTACGAGAGGTTCATCGACGAGTCGCTCTCGCAGGCGAACAACATCACGACGGGCCGGATCTATCAGTCCGTAATCCAGAAAGAGCGGAGGGGGGACTATCTGGGGTCCACCGTTCAGGTGATCCCGCATATCACCGACGAGATCAAGACGAGCATCCGACGACTCGAGACGGCCCACGATGTCGTGATCACGGAGATCGGCGGGACGGTCGGCGACATCGAGAGCCTCCCCTTCCTCGAGGCGATCCGCCAGTTCCGCCAGGAGGTCGGGCCAGCGAACGCCATTTTCGTGCATCTGACGCTCGTTCCCTACATCTCGGCCTCTGGTGAGCTCAAGACGAAGCCGACCCAGCATTCCGTCAGGGAGCTCATGCAGATCGGGATTCAGCCGCAGGTACTTATCTGCCGGTCCGAGCATCCCTTGGACGAGGATATCCGGGAGAAGATCTCGCTCTTTACGAATGTGGATCCCCGCGGCGTGATCGAGGCCCTTGACGTGGAGTCGATCTATCAGGTTCCCCTCGAGTACCGCCGCCAGGGGCTCGACGACTACGTGGCGGAGCGGCTCGGGCTCGATCTCGAGCCTCCGGAGCTCACCAAGTGGGAAGGGATGGTGCAAGCGATCCGAAATCCGCCCGGACGCGAAGCGCGGATCGCGGTCGTCGGGAAGTACACCGACCACGTCGACTCGTACAAGTCCGTCCAGGAGGCACTCATTCACGGAGGGATCGCGAACAATGCCTCCGTTCGAATCGACTGGATCTTGTCGGAGGTCTTCGACCGCTCCGAGGACCCGGGGAGACGCCTGGATCGCTACGACGCGATCCTGATCCCGGGTGGCTTCGGTCCGCGGGGGGTCGAGGGAATGCTCCGGACGATCCGGTGGGCGAGAGTGTCTGGGCGCCCCTTCCTCGGAATCTGCCTCGGTCTCCAGTGCGCGGTCATCGAGTTCGCCCGCGATGTCTGCGGGCTCTCAAGCGCAAACTCGCTCGAGTTCGATACGGAGACGCCGGACCCCGTGATCTGCCTCATGGACTCCCAGCGGCGAGTGACGGATAAGGGGGGCACGATGCGCCTCGGAGCCTACCCCGCACACCTCCTCCCCGGCTCGCGGGTCTCGGAGATCTACGGGATCGAGGAGATCTCGGAGCGGCACCGCCACCGCTACGAGGTGCATCATCACTACCGCAGCCGCCTCGAGGAGGCGGGGCTGGCGGTCAGCGGCATCTCCCCCGACGAGAAGCTCGTCGAGATGGTCGAGATCGAGGCGCATCCATATTTCGTGGGCTGCCAGTTCCACCCGGAACTCAAGAGCCGGCCCACGCGGCCACACCCCCTCTTTGTCTCCTTCGTCCGGGCGGCCGTGCGGCACGCCGCGGGGAACGGGACGGGCGCCGCGAGCGGGGCCGTCGCCCCCGAGGGCACGGGATGAAGCCGCTACGGGAGTTCACCCTGATCGCCGGTCCGTGCGCGCTCGAAGACCGGAGCCTGAACCTGCGGGTGGCCGAACACCTCGCCGATCTCTCGGCGCGCCTCGGGATCCCCGTGATCTTCAAGGCCTCCTTCGACAAGGCGAATCGCTCGAAGGTCGAGTCGCCACGGGGACCCGGGCTGGAGGCGGGGCTCGGCCTCCTCTCGGAGGTGAGGGAGGAGACGGGCCTCAGGACATTGACGGACATTCACTTGCCCGAGCAAGCCAGGGCGGCCGCCGAATGCGTGGACGTGCTCCAGATCCCGGCGTTCCTCTGCCGCCAGACGGACCTGATCCTCGCCGCCGCCGAGACGGGACGGCCGCTCAATATCAAGAAGGGGCAGTGGATGGCGCCGGGCGAGATGAAAGCCGTCGTCGAGAAAGCAAGGTCGGGGGGCGCGAACGAGGTACTCGTAACGGAGCGGGGGACGTTCTTCGGATACGGAAGCTTCGTCGTGGACATGCGGGCCTTCCGTTCGGTCCGCGAGGCATGCGGGGTGCAGGTCGTCTTCGACGGAACGCACTCCGTCCAGCGCCCCGGGGCCGCAGGCGGTTCGAGCGGGGGAGACCCCGAGTACGTCCCCGCGCTCGTCAGGGGTGCGGTGGCCGCCGGGTGCGACCACCTTTTCCTCGAGACGCACCCCGAGCCCGGAAGCGCGCCCTCGGACGGCTCCAACATGCTCCCGCTCGAAGCGCTCGAGGCGCTGGTCCGGGACGTGATCGCGATCCGGGCGCTCCTCTACGGCGGCGTGCGCCGCGACGTCCGAAGCGGAGAGGGGGGATGACGCCTTCCCCGGGGGAGCGCCCCGACGGGGTGGAGGAGAGTGCACCCGCCGCCGCCCCTCCCGGGGGCGGGCGGTTCCGGGAGCAGGCGGGAGGAATCCGCCTCGTCATCCTGGATGTGGACGGCGTACTCACCGACGCGGGGCTCTACCTCGGCGAGACGGCGACCGGCGATCCCGTCGAGTTCAAGCGCTTCGACATCCAGGACGGGCTCGGGATTCGGCTCCTCAAGAATGCCGGGATCCGGGTGGCACTCATCTCGGGGCGGGTATCGGCCGCCACGGAGCTCCGGGCCCGCGAACTTGGGATCGAGGAGTGCCATCAGGACGGGGGGGCACGAAAGCTCCCGGTCGCGAGGAGGCTCCTTCGCCGCTACGCCCTCGAGTGGAGTCAGGTAGCGATGCTCGCCGACGACCTTCCCGACCTCCCCCTCTTTCGGAAGGTTGGCGTCCCGGCCGCTGTCGCCAATGCGGTCGAGGAGATCCGGCGCGAGGCCGTCTGGACAGGGCGAAGGAGCGGGGGAAGGGGGGCGGTGAGGGAGTTCGCCGAGGCACTTCTCGAGGAGCGTGGCGAGTGGGAGACGGCAGTGGAGGCGTACTGCGCGGCGAGGAGCGATGCGTAGGCGAGGGGGGGCGGCGGCGCTTACGGCGGGCGACCCCGCCGCAGTCAAGGAGGAGGGCCGCCGGGTCCTCCGCGCGGAAGCCCGGGCCGTCGCCGCACTGGCAGAGCGGGTCGATGACTGCTTCGCCGAGGCGATCGAGCTGCTCTCGGGCGCGCGGGGCCACGTGATTGTAACTGGGGTCGGAAAGAGCGGGATCATCGCCCGGAAGGTGGCCGCCACCCTCACCTCGACGGGCACCCCGGCGACCTACTTGCACCCGGTGGACGGACTTCACGGGGACCTCGGGAACGTCTCGAGGGAGGATGTGGCCATCGTGATCTCGAAGAGCGGGAGCACCTCAGAGCTGGCGGGTCTCATGGAGTACGTGCTCCGCCTCGGCCTCCCCACGATCGCTCTCACGGGCGATCCCGACTCCCCCCTGGCACGAGCTGCCTCCGTCTCCCTCGATTGCCAGGTGAGCGAGGAGGCGTGTCCGATGGACTTGGCTCCGACCTCGTCGACGACGGCGGCGCTCGCGATGGGAGACGCCCTCGCGATGGTCCTCCTCGAGCGCCGGGGCTTTCGACCCGAGGACTTTGCCGAGTTTCACCCCGGTGGTGCGCTCGGCCGGCGCCTCACCCTGAGGGTGGCCGACGTAATGGTCACGGAAGGGTACCCGGAGGTCACGGAGGCGGCGCTCATGCGGGAGTGCATCGTCCCCCTCGCGCGTATGAGAGGGACGGTGCCAATCGTCGATCCCCGCCGCCGGGTCGTGGGCGTCGTGACGGCGGGAGATCTCACGCGGGTCATGGAGGGTCGGGAGGACTTCCTCGAACTTCCCGTTGGCGAGGTCATGACGAGGAGTCCGAAGACGACGCACCCGCGTACGCTCGCGGGGGTCGTCGTCCGGGAGATGGAAAGTTACGGAATCATGGCACTGCCCGTCGTGGATGGATCGGGAGAGCTTCTCGGGATCGTGCACCTTCACGATCTCCTGAGGGCAGACGTCGCATGAACTACTGTGGCCTCCGCTTCCCGCTCCTCCCGCAGGCGCTCCTCCTTCTGGCGCTCGCCGCCTGCGAGGTCGAAGCCCCGGTCGCCACCGTAGCCGACGTGGACTCCTTCCTCGGGGCGGACGGTGTCATCATGGGCGGAGTCACCACGATCTCGAATCCCGAAGGGATCCGAACCGCTCGCCTCCAGTTCGATACCGCCTTCCAGTGGAGCGACTCGACGCACCAAGCGCTTCGGGGCGTCATCCTCACCGTCTTCAACGAGGACGGTTCTGAACGGGCCACCGTCACCTCGCTTCGAGGCACCTTCGAGCCGCTCGCAGAGAGGCTCACGGCGAGGGGCGAAGTCGTCCTCGTCGTGCCATTTCAGGAGCGCCGCCTCGAGACGGAGGAGCTCCACTACGACCCCGAGCAGGATCAGCTCTGGAGCGACTCGGCCTTCGTCATGACCGAGGGGGGTCGGCGCCGGGAGGGAAGCTCATTCAACTCCGACCTAGAGTTTCGAGACTTCGTCGTCAGGGGCAGCGCGGGGTCTGACCCGTGAGGTGCCTCCTCGCCCTCGCGCTTGCCACGCCCGTCTTGTTCGGCGCCACTGCTCTCTCTGCGCAGGGACCGGCGGAAGAGTGCGACGTGCAGAGCTTTCGCGTACTCACTTCGCGCGAGTCGGCGGTCGGGCAGCGGGTCACCTGGGTCGGGCTCCCGGAGGTCGTCTGCACCGACGGTGTCCGGATTCGCGCGGACAGCGCCGTGGTGTGGGAAGCCGACGAACGAACGGAGTTCTTCGGCGGATTTCGCTACTCGGACGCCGAACGGGAGCTCCAGGCGAACGCCGCTGACTACTATGAGCGTGAAGGACGGCTCTTCGCACGGGGGGAGGCGGAGCTTCGGACCTTGGACGGGGCAACGATCGTTCGAGGAGACACGCTGAACCTCTACGAGGGAGATGGCGGGCCCGCTGGGGATCGCCTCGAAGTCTCAGGCCAGCGGGCCTTCGCCCTCATGGAGCCCGTAGATGCCACGGACGGCGGGGAGACGGAGGCGCCGTACGAGGTCCTCGCCGAGCGGATCCGGTTCGAAGGGGAGCGCTTCTTGTTCGCCGAGGGTCATGTGGAGGTGGCGCGCGATTCCCTCTACGCGGTCGCCCGCTCCCTCTCGTTCGATCGGGAGTTGGGAACCCTCGTCCTCCTAGAGGAGGCACGGGTGGAGTCGAACGGCACGGAGACGCTCGGACAGAGGATCACGCTTGAGCTCCCCGGAGGCGAGATCACGACGATGGAGGTGGAGGACGAGGCGAGCCTCCGGACGGGCGAACTCGATCTGTCGGGGGCCCGGATCGAGGTCGAGTTCGAAGACAGTGCCGTCAGCTACATTACCACGATGGAGGGGGAGCCTTCGGAGGACTCGGACACTCCACGCCGGGCTGCGGCCTTCGCCGAAGGCCTCTACCTCACGGGGAGCACGATCGAGGTGAACGCGCCGGCCGGCGTGCTCGAGTCCGTACGTGCGGAGGGAGGCGCGAGAGGCGAGTCACTCGGCCCGGACGGAGTGCCGCCCACCGACGTGGAAGGCGACGCGGAGCGTGGCGGAGAGGACGCAGCCACTCTCGAGGTATCGGAGGAGACGGAGGCGGAACCGCTTCCGGAAGAACGACTCGAGATCCTCGATCACGACTGGATCGAGGGAGAGTTGGTCGTCGGGTTCTTCAGCACGACCGAGCCGTCCCCGGGATCGCGAGAAGGGCCTCCCGTGGAAGAACCGGAGTACGTGCTGACCGAGCTCATGGCCGAGGGGAGCGCCCGTACGCTCTACCGCTCGCCTCCCGAGGAGCCGGGCACGGTCGTGGCGGATAGCGTGCCCGCCCCCGAGGAGGTGCCCCCACCTGACCGCAGCGAGTGGGGTGTGAGCTACCTCCTTGCGGACCAGATCCGCCTCTTCTTCACGGACGGCCAAGTCGAGGAAGTCCTAGCGGAGGGCACCGTATCCGGCCTTCAGCTCGAGCCGGAGGAGGCGCCCGCTCCCACCGAGGAAGTCGATGGCCCCGAGAACCCCGCGGAGGAGCCAGGGGCACCCCGGGTGGAGCCAGGCCCATAATGGAACAGCCTACCGCGATCCCCTCATTGCCCGGCGCCCCCGAGGCCGACGCCGAGGAACGTCCGCCAAGGTCGGCGATCACCCGGGTTGAGGGGCAGAGCCGGATTCGAGGCACGGGGCTCACGAAGACCTACCAGAGGCGCCGCGTCGTAGATCAGGTGGATCTCGAGGTAAGCCAGGGAGAGATCGTCGGACTTCTGGGGCCGAACGGGGCAGGAAAGACCACGACCTTCTACATGATCGTGGGGCTCATATCTCCCACCCGCGGGAACGTATACCTCGACGGGGAGGATCTCACCCGGGTCGCAATGTACAAGCGGGCGCGCCTCGGGGTCGGCTACCTCGCACAGGAACCCTCGATCTTCCGCAAGCTCACCGTCGAGGAGAATGTGTTGGCGATCCTGGAGACCCGTAAGCTGCCGAAGCGAGAGCGGGCACTTCGCCTCGAGGAGCTCTTGGAGGAACTCTCGATCTCGCACCTCAGAAAGAACAAGGCCTACACCCTCTCGGGGGGGGAGCGGCGGCGGCTCGAAATCACCCGAGCGCTCGTTCGGGAACCCAAGTTCATGCTCCTCGACGAGCCGTTCGCGGGGATCGACCCGATCGCGGTCAACGACATCCAGCAGATCGTACGCTCGCTCAAGCACCGGAACATCGGGGTCATCATCTCGGACCATAACGTCGAGCAGACGCTCGACATCGTGGATCGGGCCTACATCATGTATGAAGGGCAGATCCGCGTCTCGGGCAGCGTCCCGGACCTGGTCTGGAACGACGAGGTGGCCAACATCTACCTGGGTCCCACCCTTACGGACCGCATGAGGAAACGGTACCGGCCGCCCGAGGGGCGCCCGTCGCCGGGGAGGCCGGGGTCCTAGGCGGCAGAGCGGATGACGAGCTTTAAGCCCCGTCTGATACAGAGCGGTAAGTTACGGCAAGAATTGAGGATCAACCCTCGCCTCTACCAGGCGATGGAGCTCCTTAACATGCCACTCCTGGACCTTCAGCAGCGCTTGAAGGCGGAGATGGCGGAGAACCCCTTCCTGGAGCTGGACGGGGACGAGGGCGAGGACGTCCTCGAAGTCTCGCTCGAGGACGTCGCGGAGGAGGAGGAGAAGGAGGAGAAGGAGGAGGACGAGGTCGACTGGGAGGAGATCCTCCTCGACGGTTTCGATGCGGGTGGGCACCGTGGACAGGGGGAGGAGCTGGAGCATCGGGAGCGCCCGCAGGTCGAGGCCGCAGACCTGAGGACCGAGCTGCTCGGACAGCTCCACCACCTCTCAATTCCCGAGCGGGAAATCCGGCTCGGCGAAGAGATCATCGGCAACGTCGAGGATTCCGGCCTCCTCACCTGCACCCTCGGCGAGGTGGTGAACGGCGTAAACGACTGGCTCGGCGACGTACGCTCGATCGCGGAGGAGCGTGCCCGGACGATCGAGGACGCGCAGGAGCGAGAGAAGGAGTTCCTCGAGCTCCACCACCTCTTTCGCGACTACTCGACGAGCGAGGCCGAGCGGATGCTCAAAGTGATCCAGACGCTCGACCCGCCAGGTGTTGGCGCACGGGACCTCCCCGAGTGCATCCTCCTTCAGCTCGCGGCGCTCGGGGCCGAAGACTCGCTCGCGTACACCCTGGTTAGCGAGCACTTCGACAACTTCCTGAACCGCCGGTGGAACGAGATTGCACGTGCACTCGGCCTCACCCCGAGAGAGGTCCAGGACGCAGCGGACGAGGTCGCGAAGCTCGACCCGAAGCCTGGTCTACGCCACTCGCCGGACGAAGAGAGCTACATTCTTCCGGACTTGATCGTAGAAAAGATCGACGGCGAGTATCACGTCTTCCTGAACGACGCGAACGTCCCCAGGCTCCGGCTCTCGCGAGCGTACCGGGAGGTCGCGCGCGACAAGCGGAAGTTCACCGGGGAGAATCGCGAGTTCATCACTGCCAAGCTGCACGCGGCGAACTGGATGATTCAAGCGATCGAGCAGCGCCGTCAGACGATGCTCAAGGTCATGAACTGCATCGTACAGCGACAACGTGACTTCCTCGATATGGGGGTGCAGCACCTGCGTCCCCTCACGCTTCGCGAGGTCGCGGACCACATCGGGATGCACGAGTCGACGGTCTCGCGGGTCACCAACGGCAAGTTCGTGCAGACGCCCCGGGGGGTGTATCCCCTCAAGTTCTTCTTTTCGAGCGGGCTCCAGACAAGTTCGGGCGAGGACATCTCCGCCCGCGGTGTCAAGGACAAGATCCGAACACTCGTGACCCAAGAAGACCCGATGAAGCCGCTAGCGGACCAGAAGATCGTGGAGCTACTCGACCTCGACGGGGTCCAGATCGCCCGGCGCACGGTGGCGAAGTACAGGGACCAGCTCGGGATCCTCTCCGCCCGGATGCGACGGCGTGTCTAGCCGGACCGGGCCCACCCCTCCGGCACCCGAGACGCCGGCCGGTGTCGGGAAACCCGTCCTCGGGCCGCACCCTGAGGGCGTCGTCCCGGAGCCCCACACCCGCGACTTCGCCGTCGTCGTACCAGCGTACAACGAGGCACCGGTCATCCCGGCTCTGATCCGGGAGCTGAGGGAGACGTTCCGAAAGCACCGCCTCGAGGGCGAAGTGCTGCTCGTTGACGACGGCTCCTCGGACGGGACGACCGAGCTTGCGCGTGCGGAGGCCGGGGAGTGGTCCGCCCTTCGGGTTCTCAAGCACCAGAGGAACCGGGGGAAGACAGAAGCGATCCTCACGGCTGCACGGGAGACGGACCGGACCGTACTTGTGGTATTCGATGCGGACCTTCAGCACTCCCCGGAGGAAATCCCCCGATTCCTAGCGAAAGTCGCCGAGGGGTGGGACATCGTCTGCGGCCGGAAGCTCGGCGAGTACCACAAGAAGAGGATATCGTCCACCTACAATTGGCTCTCCCGCCGCCTCTTCCGCGTCCCCGCATCCGATCTGAACTCGATGAAGGCCTTCCGGGCCGCGGTGCTCGACGACGTCCGGCTACGTCACGACTGGCACCGCTTCTTCGTGGTGCTGGCTTACATGAAGGGTTACTCGGTCACCGAGATCGACATCACGCTCTTTCCCCGCCGAGCGGGAACGTCCAAGTACCAGGGCGCCTGGCGGGTCGTCGGCAGCGTCATCGATCTCCTCTCGATCTCGTTTCTCACGATCGTCTCGAGAAAGCCTCTGCTCCTCTTCGGCACCCTCGGCGCCCTCTTGGTGCTCGCGGGGATCGCCGTCGGGATCCTGTCGATCTACCTGCGCCTGGTGCACGGTCTCGGCTTCCGCCCCCTCCTCGACCTGGTGGTCCTCCTCGAGACGGTGGGCTTTACGATCTTCGGCTTCGGCCTGCTCGCGGAAATGGTCGCCGAGCTTCGGGAAGAGGTGGAGGCAATCGGCGGGCGGATGCGCCGATGACGGGGACGGGATCATCCGGGAGGCGCGTCCTCTGCGTGGTGGGAACCCGGCCCGAAGCAATCAAGATGGCACCCGTGATCCGCGCGCTCGAGGACCTCGGCGGGGACGTGGAGGTGGGCCTCGCACTGACGGGTCAGCACGACGAGCTCGTCGGTGAGGTACTTCGGATCTTCCAGCTCCGCCCCGACTTCGAACTCGCGATCATGAGGCCGGGACAGTCGCTCGCCGACGTGGGGAGGGAGTGCCTCGCCCGCCTCGGACCCGTTTTCGAGGCGTGGAGCCCGGACTTAATCCTCGTGGAGGGCGATACTACTACCGTCTTCTTCGGGGCGCTCTCAGCCTATCTCCACGGGATCCGCGTCGGCCACGTGGAGGCAGGGCTTCGAACCGGGAACCTCCGGAGCCCGTTTCCGGAGGAGGGGTACCGGCGCATGGCCGCAGTCATCGCGGATCTTCACTTCGCGCCTACGACCGGCGCGCGCGAGAACCTCCTGCGGGAGGGAATACCGGATGATCGGATCCATGTCACAGGAAACCCCGTCGTGGACGCACTCCTTCAGATCGCGGACGAGGCGAAGACACCAAAGTCACTCGTTTTCAATAAGATGTCGACCACCGGCAATCCTCCCTTCGCCCTCCTTACGGCACACCGCCGGGAGTCATTCGGCGCTCCCCTCGAGCGCGTGTTCGCAGCGCTCCTCAAACTCCTCGACCGCCACCCGACGCTCGAGGTCGTCTATCCGGTGCACCCGAATCCGGAGGTTCTGGGTCCAGCCCGCCGGATCCTCTCCGGCCACTCCCGGGTCCACCTCCTCGCACCGCTCCCTTATCCCGAGCTGGTCTGGACACTCGCGCACGCCGCGCTCGTACTCACGGATTCGGGCGGGATACAGGAGGAAGCGCCGACTTTCGGCACCCCCGTCCTCGTCCTCCGCGAGGTGACGGAGCGGCCCGAGGGGGTCGATGCGGGCCTCGCGGAACTGGTCGGCACGGATGCGGAGAAAATCGTCCCGGCGGCGCTCGGGCTCCTCGGGCGCCGCCGCGCGGCTCGGAAGCAGGCGCAGGCCCGAAACCCCTACGGGGACGGGACGGCAGGACGGCGGATTGCGGAGGCTGTCGGCGCCTTGCTGGGGGTCGAGAGAGCGGGGTAGGGGATGTGAAGATTCTCATACACTGCGTGTACTACCATCCCGAAGTCGGGGGACTTGAAAGCCACGTGGCTGGCCTCGCGCAGGGCCTCGCCGAACGGGGGGTGGAGGTCCGGGTGGTAACCTCGCGATCCCGCCCGGAGCTCCCTTCGCAGGAGGTGGCGTCCGGGGTCCGGATCCGGCGAATCCCCCTCCCGTCCCGGACAGCGAACGGGTGGGCTCGTTACGCGGTCGCCTCGATCCCGGAGACGCGGCGGTGGGCCCGCTCGGCGGATCTGATCCACGCGCAGTCTTTTGCATCCGTCCTCCCCGCAGGTGTCGCTGCACACTCCGAGAGGCGACCGTGGGTCGCATCGTTTCACACCTCCCACTTCCTCATCTGGGCGAGGCGCCGTGCATGGGCCCCGTTGCTCTCGCGACTCGTTCGCTGGCCGGACCACGCATTCGCGGCCTCGGAAGAGATCCGCGAGGTCGCCGAGAACCTCGGTAGAGGCCGACCGGTAGAGGCGCTCACGAATGGAGTGGATACGGCGCGATTCCGGCCGTCTGGAGAACGAAGGCGGAATGGGGGGCCAACCCTCGTCGTCCCGCGTAGGCTCGTCCCCAAGAATGGCGTCGAATACCTCGTCCGTGCCCTGCCCGAGATCCGGCGTCTCGTCCCCGGGGTGCGGGCACGGCTGATCGGAGACGGACCCGAGAGGGGAAGGCTCGAGATGCTGGCTAGGGAACTCCAGGTGGAGGAGAGCATCGAGTTCGTCGGGGCCCGCCCGCACGGGGAGATGCCGGAGCTGCTCAGCTCGGGCGACATTGCCGTATTCCCGTCGCTGATGGAGGCCACCTCGGTCGCGGCGCTCGAGGCCATGGCGTGCCAGGTGCCCGTAGTGGCAACCGCCGTGGGAGGACTCGCGGAAATCGTGAGCGCCGACGTGGGGGCACTCGTCCCGCCCAAAGACCCCGCGGCGCTCGCGCGAGCGGTCGTCGAGCTACTTCGCGACGGGCGCCTCCGCGACAAGGGTCGCCTTGCCCGGGAGCGAGTCGCCACGCGCTGGAGCAACGACCGCCTCGTCGAGCGGCACCTCGAGGTCTACCGAGACCTCCTCGCGGGAAGGCCGGTCGGCGAGGCCTCCCAGGCGGCCGGGGGGCAGTGATGGGGCCCCGGCCCCAGACCCGCGAGGCGACCGCACCCCCGCTCGAGCGACTCCCGGGGTGGGGCATCGTCCTCCTCTTCGCCGCGGCTACAATCCTCCTCTTTCGCGAGTTCGTGTTCTCGGACCGGATGCTCGTGGGCCAGGACACCTTCGCGCTCGGGTACGCCGCCCGCGCCTTCTTCTCGGAAGCGCTTCGCACCACGGGCTTTCCCCTCTGGAATCCCCGGATCCTCGGCGGCACCCCATTTCTCGAGTCGCTCGCGGGCGGGGACTCGCTCTACCCGCCCTCGGTCCTCCTCCTCTTCCTGACCGAGACGTACCGCGCCCTCGGCTGGAAGCTCGTGCTGCACATATTTCTCGCAGGCTGCTTCATGTACGGGTGGATCCGCGCACTCGGCGGCTCGAAGGGCGCGGCTCTCGTGAGCGGGCTCGCGTACCTCTTTGCCCCCTACATGGTGACGCTCGTCTACCCCGGGCACGACGGCAAACTCTTCGTGACGGCACTCACGCCCCTCCTCTTCGGGGCGGTCGAGCTCTTCCTTGCCCGGGGGCGCCTCGTCTGGGGCACCGCCATCGGCGGGGTGGTCGCGATGGTGATCCTGACGACCCACTTCCAGATGGCGTACTTCCTCTTCGGCACCGTCGGCCTCTACGCCGCGTTCCGATGCATCGAGACGGGACGGAGGGAGAGGGCCTGGCTGGCCGTGCTAAGGCGCTTCGGCCTCTTTCTCGCATTCAGCGTCGTCGGGGCTGGCGCTGCGGGAATCCAGCTCCTCCCCGCCGTAGGCTACGTAACCGGGCACTCAAGGCGAACGCTTACTACCACCGAGTCCGACCCGGCGGCAGCGCTCGCCTACTCGTCGTCCTGGTCGCTCCACCCCGAGGAGGCCGCCGCTCTCGTCGTCCCCGAGTTCGTGGGTAGCAACGCGGGGGGCGCCGAATGGGCCACGGGCACCTACTGGGGCCGAAACCCATTCAAACTCAACCACGAATACCTCGGCCTCGCGGCCCTCCTCCTCGCGCTTGTGGCCTTCCTCGGAGGGCCCGACCCGGGTCTGCGCTGGTTCTTCGCGGCGATCGGCGGGGCGGCCCTCCTCTTCGCCCTCGGCGCGCACACACCCATCTGGCGCATCCTCTACGAGGTTCTCCCCGGAATCTCGCTCTTTCGGGCTCCCTCAATGGCGATCTTCGTGACGGGATTCGGGGTCGCCACCGTCGCGGGTCTCGGAGTGGACCGGGGGCTCGAGCTCGTCCGGACAGGGAGCGGGGGCCGGATCTTCCGGCTCCTCGCACTCCCCTTCGCCGTCCTCGTCGCGGGCGCACTCCTCTCCCTCTCCGGGAGCCTTCCGGCACTCTGGGGCTCCCTCTTCGGCTGGGTGCCGACGGAGGCGGCCGCCCAAGGGCTCGAGGCGGTGCGGCCCCACATGACCCGGGGCTTCGCGATCGCCGCGCTGATCATCTCTCTCCTCGGTGCGACGTGGTGGGCAGCCGGACAGGGTCTCTTGGGGGCCAACTCCACGGTCGCCCTCCTCGCCCTCCTCGTCGCGCTGGACGAGGCGCGCGTGGACGCGGCCTTCATACAGACGGTCGAGTTCGAAGCCTTCGCCGACCCGGATCCGACCGCGGAACTCCTTCAGGAGCGGGCCCGGGCCGAGCCGCCCTTCCGGGTGCTCTCCCTGGCTAGGAACGGGCAGGACGTATCACCCGCCATGCACGGACTCGAGCTCGCGGCCGGACACCACCCAAATGATCTCGCCCGATACCGTGAGTTGATCGGGATGACCGGAAGCGGGCTCCCCCTGCACCTCACGCCACCCTTTCACCCGAACGTCGCGAGGATCCTGAATGTCCGCTACCTCCTCTGGCCGGACCGGGACTACGGGCCACTCGAGGCATACGCAGGGCCGGATCCACTCGAAGTCGTGGAGCGACTCCAGCTCCCCGACGGGAGCGCGTACAGTACCCTCTACTTCTATCCGGGGCTGCCTCGTGCGCGCATCGTGGGAGAAGCGCTCGTGGTCGAGGAGGCGCGGGTCCTTGACGTCGTCCTCGATCCGGCCAACTACGACCCGGCGACCCAAGTGGTCCTCAGCGAGGCGCCCCTCCTCGAGCTCGGGGGTCCTGGGGTCGAGGGCTCGGTCGAGTGGGTCGAGCAGACACCCAACCACCTCATACTCGATGTGGAGAGCTCCGGAGCTGGACTCGTGGTGATCGCCGACAACTGGTTCCCTGGGTGGACGGCGTACGTGGACGGCGACGAGTCGCCCGTGCTTCGCGCGGACCACGCGCTCCGCGCCGTCCCCGTCGAGGGCGGGCGGCATCGGGTCGAGCTTCGCTACGAGTCGGATCTTCTTCGGGGAAGCTTGGCGGTCAGCATCGCGTGCGGCCTTCTCCTCGCTGCACTCGCTGCCTTGAGCCTCCGCCGACGCCCCGCCGAAGTCCGTGGGGACGAGGGGCGGAAGGGAGGCCGATGACGGTCAGCGCCACCCGGCGGAAGTGGGGGAGGTGGATCCTACGTTCCTTCCTGACCGTGGCGGTGACCTGGATCACCGTGACCTCAGTCGGAGCCCGCCTCGAGGAGGCTTGGAGCCTGGAGCTCGCGCTCCCGAGCGTGTCGCTGCCGATTCTCGCATTCGCGACCCTCATTCTCCTACTCTCGCTCGGCATGTCGGCAATCCTCTGGGGCCTGATTGCGAGTGAGCTCGCTGGCGTGCACGTCCCCGTCGCCTCCGCGATACGGATCGTCTTTGCGGCAAGCCTCGGACGGTATCTCCCTGGGAAGCTTTGGCAGCTCGTGGCACTCGGCGTCTTCTCGGGACGGGCGGGCATCGACCGCCGGGTCGGGGCGGCAGCCGGGGTTATCGCACAAGTGTTCGCCCTCTGCGCGGCCGCGGTACTCGGCGCTCCCGCACTCCTCGGGCGAGGAGGAGGAAGGGGCGAGACGCTGGCTCTCTTCGGAGTGCTCGTGGTCATTCTCGGCCTCCTCAGCCTTCCGAGCGTCCGGAACCGCGGACTCGAGCTGGCCTGCCGGATCGCGCGCGCGACCCCGCGACGCACGGTGGGAGGGCACGTCTTCGTGCTCCGCTACTTCGGGATGTACCTCCTCAACTGGTTGCTCTACTGCGGAGCGTTCGTCTTCTTCGTCGAGGGCCTCGGTTTCTTCGCCCTGGACGGGCTGACGCTCGTCAGCGTGTACGCGGGTTCGTACCTGCTCGGCTACGCAGCCTTCTTCGCACCCGCCGGCATCGGGGTCCGAGAGGGGTTCCTGATTGCGTTCCTGAGGCCGGAGCTCGGTGCCGGCGCGGTCGGCATTGCGATCCTGACCCGCTTGTGGATGACGGTCGTGGAGCTGATTCCGGCCGCGGGACTCGCGCTGTGGGAGGTGCGGCGACGCGGCTCGAGGCGAAGCCAGAACTCATCGGAAGACGAGCGGTGACGCGAGGCGACGAGGGACAGCTCCCCGGAGCGGCCCCGCCCGAGGGGGAGGAGCGCACGCTGGTCATCGTTCCGACCTACAACGAGCGCGACAACCTGCCGAGACTCGTCCCGCGCGTCCTCGCCCAGTCCGGGAGCGTGGACGTTCTCGTGGTGGACGATGGATCCCCCGACGGGACCGGAGAGGTGGCCGAGTCACTCGGCCGCGTCCACCCGGGCCGGGTCCACGTGATCCACCGGAAAGGGAAGGGGGGGCTCGGCCCCGCCTACCTGGACGGATTCAGATGGGCACTCGACCGGCCGTACAGGCGGATGTGCGAGATGGACGCCGACCTCTCGCACCCACCGGAGAAGCTGCGGGATCTCATTCACGCCGTTTCCGAGGGCGGGGTCGACTTCGTGATGGGCTCCCGGTACGTCGACGGGAAGGCCACGGTCGTGAACTGGCCCATCGGCCGCCTCCTCGTCTCCCGTTTCGGAACCGTGTACGCTCGCCTCGTTACCGGTCTTCCGGTCTCCGATGCAACCGGGGGATTCAACCTCTTCGATCGACGCGTGCTGGAAGCGCTCGCCCTCGATCGAATCGAGTCGACCGGCTACACCTTCCAGATCGAGCTCAAGTTTCGCGCCTGGCGAAAGGGCTTCAGCTTCGCAGAGGTACCGATAATCTTCACCGAAAGGGACTCGGGCGTCTCGAAGATGTCGAAGCGAATCGTACTCGAGGCGGTGTGGAAGGTATGGAAGCTCCGCTACCTGGACCTGATCCGTCGGCTCTAGAATCCGAAGCTCCATGTGATTCCGGGGCCGGGATCGGGTACGGAACGTCCACGATCCAGTACGTGTCCGATTCACGGGACACGGTGCTCTGGCGCCACGGCAGCTTCCAGTGTGGCCGGGCCAGGTTGCCCTTGCCGGGGCGTTCCAGTTGATCTCAAGCTTCGAATTGTGGATGGATCTGCAGGTGAGTGGGCCGGGGCCAAGGCCCGCGTCGCCGACGAGCAGAGACTCCCCAACCCATCTGGCCGACGGCGCGATGCGAGGGCAGAGTGTTTGAGTACCTATCGCCCTACTACACGGGAGGTCAGTTCCGGCTATTCGGCACTGCGCACGTCATCGCGATCGGCGGCATCATCACAGCCGCCGTTGCACTCATCTCCCTTGCCCGCGCCGGAGGAACGGACCGGAGAAGGCGGCTCAGGATCGCGCTGGCCCTCTCCCTCGTCCTGAATGAGCTTGCCTGGCATCTCTGGAACCTGGGTGCAGGTTCGTGGACGATCGAGCGAATGCTGCCACTCCACATGTGCAGCGCCTTGGTGTGGATCACGGCAGCGGCACTCCTGCTCGAGAAGCGCGCGCTCTATCCGCTACTCTACTTCTTCGGCAGTGCAGGCGCCGCTCAAGCGCTGATTACCCCCGATGTGGGAAACTTCGGTTTTCCTCACTATCGTTTCTTTCAAACCATGCTTGCGCACGGCCTGTTAGTCATTGCGGGACTTTGGGTTGTGACGGTTGAGCGCTGGCGACCGACGCCCCGGTCGCTCGGAACCGTCCTGCTCGGACTGAACGCCTACGCCCTCGTCATTCTGTGGGTCAACCTGCGCATCGGGAGCAACTATCTCTACGTGGCCGCAAAGCCTGAGAGCGCTTCTCTGATGGACTTCTTTCCGGAGTGGCCCTGGTATCTGTTGATCCTGGAGGGCATGGTCCTCGGCGTCTTCACGTTGATGTACCTCCCTTTTCGGGTCAGCCCGAGCAACAGGCCGAACGCGTCGTTCCCGCGTGAGGCTTCCGAATGAGGCGCACGGAGCCGCTCCGCCCCCCGGGGGGGCCTGCCACCAGAACGCTTGAACGTGCATCGCCAGCTCCGTACACTGCTCCGGCCACACCAACTGGAGCAGTTGTGGTGTGGGATTCGAACCCACTCGGAAGCTCCACTTCCTGGAACTAACGGATCGGGGCTCTAGCGATGTCACTCAGAGACCTCCTATACCTCTGCGCCTACTGCGGCGCCGACACCGGTTTGGTACGCGAGACGGTTCACTGCACCAGTTGCGGTCGCACCTACGAGCAAGAAGCAGAAGCTGACCGAGTCCGAGTGACCGATCTGCAAGGTGCGAAGACGACGATCGGCCATGACGAGCTCGTCGATCGAATCGCCTCTGCCACGGAGGACTCGACCACGCTCTCGACACCCGCGGCCGCACGCTTCTCGAACGTCGAGCATCAGGTGCACTATCTTGGCGAGCTGATCGGCTTCTTCGAGGAGAGCGGACCCAGCCTACCCGGCCGTCTGGTGCTCGAGGACGCAAGGCTCCGCTTTGAGGCGCCAGAGGGGGAGGTGCACGAGTGGGCCCTGCGGGACCTCAGAGCCGTTCAGACGGCCTCTGGCGCAATCCAGGTTTCGTCGCGAGAAGGGGTGCTCGTTTCCTTTCGCATACTCTCCGACTCGCCGCGTCGGTGGGAACAGGCCTTGAAGGAGCGACTGCGACGAGTGTGGCGGGGAGAGGATCGGGGCGAGATCATCGAGTTCCAGCCAAGGATCCGCTCGAAGTGAGTCCGAGTTGAGGCGCACGCGACCCTCCGATCGCAAGGAGCCGGTCACGCTCTGGTACCGGCTGGCCAGACACATTGGCCGGTGGGGCGTCGGCAGGATCGTGCGAGCACGATTTGAAGGGTTGAATCACCTCCCTGGGCATGGCCCCTGCATCCTCGTCCCTAATCACCAGAGTGTACTCGACCCTCTTGTCCTCCAGGGCAGCCTGCCCAGGGCTGTGCACTCCATGACAAAGAGCACACAGTTCGGTCGGGGCTTCTTTCGCTGGCTTCTCCCCCGGCTGCATGCCTTCCCGGTTCGCCGTTACCGGGTGGACGCCCAGTCGGTGCGGGTGCTCCTCCGCCGCCTCGAGGAGGGACATGTAGTATGCGTATATCCTGAAGGTGAAAGGAGTTGGGATGGACGCCTTCAACCGTTTCGACGTGGAACACTTCGCGTGATTCTACGAGCAGGCGTACCGGTAATCCCCGTTGGGATTCACGGGACGTACCAAGCTTGGCCTCGGTGGGCGTCGAGGCCCAGACGGGGAGCCTTGGTCCATGTTCGGATGGGAGAGCCGATGCACCTGGGTGAACACCTAGATCGGCAGTCACGGGAAGCCGCCATTCCGGCTTTCGAAGGACGGCTGAGGGCGGCGCTCCTCGAGCTCTCAGGCGAATCGGAAAGTGGGAGGGACCGGACCCACGGGCACGGGGCTGGGGCCACGTGAACCGGCGATCCCGCCCGGGATCGGAGCCGCCGGAAAAGGGGAGGGATACCCGGCGCGCTACCCGGCCAATCGACCGGTGCTACTATGACACGAGCGGATACTTCAGCCAGGGCGGAGAGCACCTCCGTGACCCCTCAAGCCATTTCCACCTGTACCGGATCCACGAAGTACTGAACCTTTGTGGGGACCCAGCGGGGGTCCGGGCCGTCGATCTCGGATGCGGGTGGGGTACGATCTCATTCGCACTCGCCCGGTACGCCGACTTCGTCGTGGGAATCGACTTCGCCAGCGAGAGCCTTCGGGTCTGCGCCTCCCGGCGCGATCCTCGCGAGAATTCGAACCTGGTCTTTCTCCAAGCCGACGCGCGGCAGACCGCGCTCCGGACCGGAACGTCGGATCTCGTCGTTGCCGCAGATCTCATCGAGCACCTCTACCCGGACGACACGGAAGCAGTCTATCGGGAAGCGTGGCGGCTCCTTCGCCCCGGAGGCCGGTTCATCGTGTGGACCCCTTCGCCGACTCACATCATCGAGCTTCTCAGGCGATCGCGGATCCTGCGTCACGACCCGACCCACGTTGATTACAAGACTCTCAGCCGAGTCCGATCCGATCTCGCGAAAATTGGATTCCAAATCGTCCAGGCCAGGCATGCACCATCCCATCTACCGGGGTTCCGGGCACTGGAACGGATCGGGCAACGCTGGATCCCTTGGCTGAGGCGGCGTGTCGCGGTCGCGGCCAAGAAGCCCGGACCGGCCAGCACAGCACGCGAGCCCGCGTGACGCTACGCAAGATCCCGAACCACACCACGAACGGACCACCACGAGCGAGTGCCCGCCGCGCGTGCGCGGCCTCCTCAAGACCTCCCGTCACGACGCCGCGGGGGAGGGCACGGACGTCTCCCGGCGCGCCCCGAATCGACCCGGGTCCTCAATACCATGCCGTACTTTACATAATACATATTATGCGACACGCAGTCGAAATGACCCCGGCTGGAGCTGGAATCGTATCGGTGTGGGAGATCCCTTAGGATCGGAGGAGCGATGTGCTTCAATAGGTGCCCTGGGAGCCCGATCTCCCGACAGCCGGATCCGATCTTGTAGGCACCGAGAAAACCCACTCGGGGGTGATGCCGCCTGTCGAGGCGAACCAGCCCGAAACGCGGCCCGGTTTGAAACGTCTTCTCAACGGATTGAGAATGCTGGACCCGTGGCTTCGGGAAGAGGTTCATCCCGCCCGGGCTTGGGAGCCCGCAACGGCGAAGACGTGACGGTCGTCTGCCGGATGGGTCGCCCTTCCGGGACCGCATGGGGATTCCTAATCTACTTGTTCAGGAATCCGGAAAGCGCTAATATCGCTTCATGAAAACGACGATTGATATCCCGGAAGACGAGTTGTTGGATGCCATGCGCTTCACCCGCGCGAAGACCAAGCGGGAGGCTGTGGTGACGGCCCTCGCTGATTTCAATCGGCGGCGGCGCATGGCCGAGCTCGTCAAGTACGCCGGCACGTGCCCCGACATGATGACGGCGGATGAGCTTCATGTACAGCGTCGGCAACGGGTGAATTTCGTTGATCCTGGTTGACACGTCATCGTGGATTCACCTGCTGCGTCCCGATGGCGATCCGGCGATCCGAGGCCGTGTCGAAGTCGCGCTGAGAGCCGGGGATGCCTGCTGGTGCCCGCTCGTGCAACTGGAGCTGTGGAACGGCGCGCGCGGCGGCCTTGAGCAGCGGACGCTACGCCGTTTCGCGGCGGTGCTTCCGGTTCTGCCGATGGATGCGGAGGTCTGGTCCGCCGCGTACGATCTCGCCCGTCGCGCTCGAATGTCCGGAGTGACCGTTCCCGCGGCCGATGTCGTGATCGCAGCCTGCGCCCACTGCCACGGTGCGGCGCTGGAATCCGCTGACAAGGATTTCGAGCTGCTGGGCAACCTGCTGACTCGAACGGACGGCTTATGAAGGACATCCGGCTGGAATTGTATCGGTGTGGCAGGTCCTGCAGCCGGCGGCAGCGGGTTCGGGCTAGTCGCCTCGGGCCGTCAGTTCGGCAACACGCATCTCGAACCGGGCGCGCTCCGGATCGTCCGCATCGATGAGATTGAGAACGTCCCGGTAGGCCTCGACGGCACTCGCCGTGTCGCCACTCGCGAGCCAGGAGCGTGCGAGACCTTCCATCGCGTCGATCTCCTGAAACTCAAGGTCAACGCCTGCGATGATCTCCTGGTAGACATCGGAGGCTTCCCCCCAGCGTCCTGCCTGTTCGAAGGCAGCCGCCAGCACGAAGGTGGCGTCCACCTGCAGGGGCGTTCCAAGATCGGGAGCTACGGCCTCGAGAACATCGATCGCAGGGGTCGGGTCCGATCCACCGAGGAGGTGGGCGCGAGCCAGGAGGAGCCGTGCCTCGACCTCATAGGAAGTGCCTCCATGACGATCGAGAAATCCCTGGATGCTCGCCTCGACCGTGGGGAGGTCGTCGAAGGCGATCGACTGCTGAATCTCCTCGAGCTCCCCCGCAGCTGCGTCCAGCTGGGCCGACCGGGACTGAAACCAGTAGATGGTTCCCAAGACGAGGACGACGAAGACCGCGGCCAACACGATCAGCGTTTGCGTCCGGGTCTGTGCCCAGGCGAGCAGGCGCAGGACTGCTGCCGTAAGGTTGTCCTCGCCGGTTGAAACGGGAGGCGTGGGAGTGGGAGTGGGAGCTCTCGACTGAGAGGGTCTTCTCTTGGCCATGTCAACTCGGGTGACGCCTGCCGGAGCTAGGTACAGACCGAGGAAGGTATGAACGGCGTCTCAGGGGGTCAACGGACCATTGCCCCGCTGGCGCGGTATAGCCCACTACCGACGACCGATGCCGCTGGCGTCCCCAAGCTGTCTCGGCAGTCGGGCCTGGGGCAGCGCGTCTGATCGCGCTCGATCGGGATCTGCGTATTCTCTCGTCCAGGGATGAGACTGGAAATGGATCGGACCTTTTTGATCGCAGGGAGCCTGTCGGCCGTCCTCGCCGTCGCACTCGGGGCCTTCGGCGCCCACGCACTCGCGAGTCGGTTGACTCCGTCGGATCTCGATACATTCGAGGTCGCCGTCCGGTATCAGATGTACCACGCACTCGCGCTCCTCTTCCTCGGACTCGCGCTCGAGAGATGGCCCGGAGCGCTCGGCACGTGGGCCGGCTGGGGCTTTATTTCCGGAACGTTCGTCTTCTCGGGCTCGCTCTACGTGCTTGTCCTGACCGGGATGCGGTGGCTGGGAGCGGTGACTCCGATCGGCGGCCTCGCCCTGATCGTGGGCTGGTTGCTCTCGGTGATCCACTTCCTCAGAGTCGGGCAGGATCCCCTTCCCTGATCGGCCCTACGAGGTGAAGGACCCGAACGGGGTCCCGAGCCGGGAGGACTTGGACGGGGCCCGGGATCTGGTCCGGAGCAGCCGGAGGGTGGTCATCCTGACCGGTGCCGGGATCAGCGCGGATTCTGGCGTTCCGACGTTCCGATCCACTGCGGGCCTCTGGAAGCGCTACCGCCCCGAAGAACTCGCGACCCCCGAGGCCTTCGCCCGTGATCCCGAGACGGTATGGGAATGGTATTCCTGGCGGCGGCAGCTCGTGCGCGAATGCTCACCGAACGACGGACACCGGGCGATCGCAAAGCTCCTCCTGTCGCGAGACGGCGTCACCCTGATCACCCAGAATGTGGACGGCCTTCACGGTCGTGCGCTTCACGAGCTGCAATCCGAGGGGGTCGGCCGGAGTGTGGACGGGAACGCACCCGTTCCGGGCGTGACTCTTGAGCTGCACGGAAACCTCCTTCGGTCCCGTTGCTCCGAATGCGGTGAGCCTGCTGATCACAGCTCGGAGCCCCACGGTCCGGGGAGCCGCACTCCCCTGCCCCGCTGTCCGTCCTGTAACGCACTGATGCGTCCCGCCGTGGTCTGGTTCGGAGAGGCTCTGGACGAGGGGGTATTGTCGCGAGCGATGGACGCGGCTCGGGACGCCGACGTATGCATATCGGTGGGCACGAGCACGGTGGTTCAACCAGCCGCCCACCTTCCGCTCCTCACCCGGGAATCGGGGGGCTCCGTGATCGAAGTGAACCCTGAGGTGACTCCCATTACCCGATTTTCAGATATGCACTTACGGGGGACAGCCTCGAAGATTCTTCCCAAGCTCCTCGAACCGCCTGAGTGAGTTCACCGCGGTCGGCGCGGCGTTGTCCAGCAGGCGCTTTAGCGCCCCCGATTCCGTGGACAGGAGATCAGCGAGGAGACGGGGGCGTCAGTTACCTGAACTGCCGGCCTGCGAGTCCGCCATCAGGTAGTTCCAGTGCCGTTCCGCCTGCGTGAGGATCGGCGCCAGGTCCGCCGCGAGTAGGTAGCCGTCTTCGATCAGCCTCAACCCCGCGGTCGACACCTGACCGAGGTAGTCGTCCAATCCGTGGTAGCGCTCTTCGACGGAGACTCGGGGATCACTGGTGGCACTTCGCTCCGCGACTGTCCGTGGGAAGGGGATGTAGGAGCCCTGCATGCTGGACAGCACGTCCGGCGGCCCGGCCTCGGGTCGGAAGAGGTTCCAGCCCGTGTAGGTGGCCAGCGGCACCGCGACCTCTGGCATCTTGAGTCCCCCAATCTCATTGCCGTCCGCATCGACACTCGGCACGAGGATCGGATAGGCGGGTCCAACCTCCGGCGGCGACAAGCTCACAATCCCTTTCGTAGCGAACTCCGACCCGTAACTGACTCGGTAGGCCAGGTGCGGTGTCGCGGGTTGACCCACGCCCGGGAGCTCGGGAAAGTCCAGGGTGGAGAGTGGCCCGAGCTCTCCCTCGTCGACGCGTGGATACACGCTCGGCGGTGGCAGCGTCGCGGCCGTGGTCCAACGGTTCATCGCCACAAGAAGGCTGCGCATGAACCACGAATAGTCGTTGAAGTTGCTGGGCTGCTGCCCGATCCCCTGTTGGGGCGGGAAGCCCGCCGGTCCGTGCTGGGCCCCCGCGAACGAGTAGACGCGCACGTTGTCGGGTAGTTCCGCGTCCTGCTCCCCATCGATCGACGTATGGATGAGCGACGACGCCCTTCCCCAGTATTCATAGGACGAGTTCGTGTAGAAGATCTTGGGGAGGTGCTCGGGCTCCACGCGGGCGAGCAGGCCATCCGTCTCGCGCGTGAGAGGGTCGGTCTGGAGCGCATCGGTAAAGGGGAAGATATCGGTCGGGTAGAGCTTGTTCAGGAACGGGTGGCCGTCACGCGACGGCTGCGCGAAGCGGTGATTGAAGCTCCCGCGGCCTCCACCCGCGACGTGCGCCAAGATGCCGTCGAACGCTTTGCGGTCGCCCTCGTCCCGATTGAACCCGTCGTAGAGGAACGTGCGCAGGAAACGTCCGCTCTGGGAGACTCCCCATGCAAGCGCACGGTCAATCGACCCGCGCGGGATTCCCAGCCCTTCGGCACCCTCGTACTTGAGCGCGGAAACGGCGTCCCGTACAGCCGTCGGTCCGAGGCCCACCAGCGTCGGATTCTCGGCGATGTAGATTACCTCGTAGATCCTGTGGGGCTCAAACCCGCCATCGAGCCACACGTGGCCCCGGTCTTCCACCACCTCGCCGCTCTGGACCCGCGCGAACCGCCACTGGCTCCTGGGGATCTGGCTCCGCGGCCCCTCGACCGTCTCGCGCACCGTCATCCGGTTGATCGCGTCGTTCGCGTCGGCGACCAGGTAAGGCACGTGGTTCCGGTCCGCGAGTGAGGCGTCGGCGGCAGGATTTCTCACGATGATCTCGCTGCGAACGACCCCGCGGATGGGCTCTCCGTTTTCCGTCGCGATGGGAGCCGACAGGCGCATGAGGCCATCCCGCAGCGGTGGGTCGAACTGCCATCCGAGCCACAGCAGCGTGAACCCCTCCCGTAGGAGGAATCCGTCTCCCATGTCGGCCATGGTCGCTGGGTCGTTACTCCCATCGGCCCGGTTGAAATACCGCAGCATCCCCTTGCCACCGCGGTTGGAGACCTCGTAGAGAACGGTTCCGTTGCCGCGCGTGACGTCCTTGGGCTTGATCAGAAAGAAGTTCGCCGAGAACTCGACCATCCCGGCGGCGTTGCGCGGAGCCAGGTCGATGTCCGTGATGATCCGGTTGGCGGGGTTCGCCGGATCGACCGCGAAGAAGATCGTGCCAGCGATCCTCTCGTATGGGCCCGCCAACCCCCATACCGCCCCGTTGGCAATGTCGGCGCGCGAGTCGACCTGGATCCGTACGACATCCGCCCGGGTGCTCGAAGCCAACAAGAGCCCAAATAGCGTGAGCGTTGTCACCCGGATGAGTCCCCTTCCCTTGCGCTTCATCGTCGTCTCCTTGCCGTCGCGTGACCGACAGCTCTCCGTCTCAGCGAACAAAGTCCGTCTATCGCACGCTATCACCGCACGTGGTCCATCGCCAGGTGAACCTAGCGGACCTCGGGCACCCAGCTCCGCCTGCACACTCAGAAGAAGACCGAGTACTGGAGCTTGACCGACCCCTTGCTGTCCCTGGGTCTGAACACACGGCTACCCGGCTCGTCTCTTTGGATCCAGCCCTGTTGGAAGGAGACAAAAAGATCGCTTCCCGGCCGAAGGGTCCACCGGAGCCGGCTCTGCCATCCAAGGTTCCTGGACCGATTGTCGTACTGCACCAAGTTGAAGAACGACAGGGTGGGAGAGACGCTGAGGCTTGAGTTGAGGGTAACGATCCGAGCCGTGAAGTCGCCTTCCGGAAGGTGCGCGAAGGTCAGGTTCGTGTTCAGGCTCACCGACAAGGTCGGTGGAATCCGGAACGTCAGCGATGTCATCAGGTCCTCGGCGTGTCCCGACCAATAGCTCCCCCAACCGAAGCCGACTCCCCCGGACAGGCGGCGCCTGTTGGCGGTATTGGCAAAGGTGCGGACGCGCGTGAAGCGATACCGGCCCGCCGGGAGTACGACCCCCGGCGAGATCTCGAACGGCTCGAAGAGACGCTCGTAGGCGGGATTTAAGTCGAGCAGGCTGTGGAGGTTATCGCCGGACAGGAAGTGCCAGTCGACGGGAGTGACGTAGAACTCCCAGCTCTCGACCTCACCGAATCCGAGATTCGTGAACTGGGTGTAAAAGATGTCGTGGAACATCTGCTGAATGCCGAGGAAGTCTGCCGGCCGAGGGTTGAAGCTCGCTCCGAGCCGCAGCATTCGGACACCCCGGCGCTGAACGAATCCCAGTGAGGGATCGAAGTTCCCCTGCACCTCTCGCAGCGCGACCTGAGCGTCAAATCGGTCGTTGGGATACCGGGCGGAGATGCCGTACGACCAGTCCCGGTCCTCGAAGCCCTCCCGCACACTCCGAGCCGCGTATGCGTTGACGTCCAGGTTACGCGACCCGCCGAGGAAGGAGGACGTCGCCAGGCGCATGTCGGCCCCGTAGGTGCTGCTGGTCCCGCTCGAGGTGGGATCGCCGGTCGTGAAGATCAACCCCGCGTAGGACTGTTCCAGGAGATCCCATTTGACCCGCCCCACGAGCAGATCCGTGGCTTCCGCGAGGTCTTTGACTTCGCCCATGCGCACGCCGAGAACCCCGAGCTCGGCGGGGCCAACACGCCCCGCCAGCTTCCCTCCCACCTCGATCGGCACTTCCTGACCCTGCAGCAGCCCCACACGGCGACTGAAGAACGGATAGACGTCGGCCCCGGCACCGGGGATCCCGCCGGGCGTGCCCGGTCCCGTACCGGCGAAGCTGAACACGCCCGCGTCCTCGAGGAAGAATGCCCGTTTCTCCGGGAAGAAGAGCGAGAAGCGCGTAAGATTGATCTGGCGCAGGTCGACTTCGGTCTCCCCGAAGTCCGTGTTCACCGTGCCAATCATCCTTAGGCTCGGCGTGATCCGATACGAGACGTCCAGCCCCGGTTCCGTGCTCAGATCCGTCTTGGCCGCGGCGTCGAGGCGCAGCGCGTTACCGCTGACGAAGGGACGGAACTCGAGACCGATCCCCTGGCTCAGCCCCTCGAACGGGCCGATCTCTCCAGCCTCGGACACTTGGAGGAACTGCGTTTCAAGCCGGGCCCCCGACCAGCGAAGATCCTCCAGCCTCCGATAGATGTTGCGGGAGAAGTTGAAGCCCCAGATGCGCCCTTCGGCCGGAAAGCTCAGGCTCTTGAACGGAATCATGAACTCGGCCGTCCACCCGCTCTCGGTCCGACGCGTCCGCACGTCCCAGGTCGTATCCCAGTCCGTGTTCAGCTCCCCGTTCGCATAGGTGAGCCCGTCGACAAGCGCTCCGGCAGGGTTCGTGGCGAAATAGAAGGCGTTTCTCTGGTCCCGGAACGTGTCGAGGAGGACCTCGATACGATCGTCCGAGTTGAGATTGCCGTCCCGCGCCAGCTGAGCCCCGAGGACCGACTCGGGCTCCGAGTCGTAGGCGACTACGCCGATGTAGAGGTTGTCCTGATCGCGCAGCAGCGTGACCTCGGTTGCTTCGGAGGGGGTCGCGCCCGGGACCGGTTGGCGCTGTACAAGTGCGCCAATCGGTGGAGCGGACCGCCAGACCTCCTCGTCCAGCACGCCGTCCACACTGATTGACCCGGCGATCACCGTGACCTCGGCACTTCGGAGGGCGCCGGGCAGCGGGCGTTCCTGCCCGGCAGCCGGACTGGCCGCTGCAAACGCCATCGACACGAGCGAGATGACCATCGGCAGGGTCGCGCGGGACAGGCAAAGAGGCATTATGGAGGCGCTAGCGGCTGCGGGGACTGATTCGAGAAGACAGCATTGACCGTGACAACAACGGAAGATGATCCGGCGGCGGCAGAGCGGCAAACAGGTCGGCCGGGCCTGCGTTTTCCTGATGTCCCGGCTTCCATGGACAGCTCACGTCGGTCCCCTATCGGATTGTGGCCGGAGCGGCGAGGACATGCCGGTGGTCCGGCTGCTTGCCCAGTTCAGCGACCTGCCACCCACGAATCGCGGACCCGCTTCAGCGACGGTCAAGACGCAGTGGCTCTGGGGCTCGCGACGCCTACATCGTATGACTCTCTCGGGGCCTATGACAACGGCGGGTGGCGGTATCGACCTCAGGCACGCTAGCCCTCTCGCAACGGCCTCGATTGGCGACCGCTCATCTTATGGAAAAGATATCTAAATGATATCTTAAAGAAATCACAAGAGGGGACTATGATGAAATCACGGGAGGGGACTACGATGCAAGAGAAGCCGATCAAGGCGATCAGCGGCGGGCTCGCGCTAATCGTGCTGCTGATTCCGCTCGTCTTGGGGATCGCGCTATTCGTCTGGGCCATTCGGAACGGCGGCGGACTCATGATCGCCACCAGCGTGCTGCTGGAGACCATCGTCGTCATTCTGTTGTTCGGCCTGTTCATGGTGAACCCGAACGAGGCGCGTATTCTGCAGTTGTTTGGCCGCTATGTGGGGACGGTGCACGAACCGGGTCTTCGATGGGCCAATCCGCTCTATACCAAGCGACGGATCTCGGTGCGGGTTCGAAATTTCGAAACGGAACGCTCCAAGGTCAACGACACCGACGGCAACCCCATAGAGATCGCCTCTGTGGTGGTCTGGAAGGTCGCGGATACCGCCGAGGCCTCCTTCGAAGTGGACGACTTCGTCAACTTCGTGCACGTCCAGAGCGAGGCTGCGGTCCGCAACCTGGCAACGCGGTACCCGTATGACACACAGAAGGATGGGAAATTGTCCCTGCGCGGCGACACCGAGGAAATCGCTCGTCAACTGAAAACCGAGATACAAGGTCGGCTCCACACCGCAGGAGTAGAAGTGCTTGAAGCCCGGATCACACACTTGGCCTATGCCCCGGAAATCGCCTCGGCGATGCTTCAACGGCAACAGGCCGGGGCCATCATCGCCGCCCGAAGCCGGATCGTGGAGGGCGCTGTGGGCATGGTGCAGATGGCGCTAGAACAGCTGTCCAGCCAAGCCATCGTCAAGCTTGACGAAGAACGCAAGGCGGCCATGGTGAGCAATCTCCTGGTGGTGCTCTGCGGCGATAAGGGCACCCAGCCGGTGCTGAACACCGGCACACTCTACCAGTAGCCGGATACCTGTCGTGCCAAGTGACGGAGTCGAATAGGCGGATGCCGGCTCGTAAGCCGTTCCTGTTGCGAACCGACCCGGAGATCCTATCGGCGCTACAGCGCTGGGCCGCCGACGAATTGCGTAGCGTCAATGGCCAGATCGACTACCTGCTGCGTCGCGCTCTGCGCCGAGCTGGGCGGCTCCCGGAACTGGAATCACCCGAAACGGCCGTCCCCGATGCGGATCCCTCTGACGCGGAGTCGTGACGGCAGAGCGTGTGCCGAAGCACGGCAAGAAGGTCGTGTAGGTTCAACTGGGACTGCGTGCTGGAGCCAGCCGCTTCCATCAGTTCATCAAGACCGCTTCTTCGACCAACTGGCGCTGCTCGCGTTTGTGGCTGCCTGGCGATCCTGTCGCCGGACTGGCCGACTCTGGGCGGCAGACGACGCGGGAGAACGATCCGGGAAACCGCATTCGGAGGTGCCTCCAAGCGCCCATGTTCCTCGGCTCCTCCTGCACCCACCAGACTTCTGTGTCTCCGAACGGCGCCAAGGCGTCATTGATCGTTTCAAGGCTGAGGGGATAAAGTTGCTCGAAGCGGATGATGGCCAAGTCCCCTCGTCCGGCCTCTTCCCGAGCTGCCCGCAGGTCGTAGTAGAGTTTGCCGCTACAGGCCAGCACACGCCGAACTCCGTTTGGTTCGACCTCCGGATCGTCGAGAATTCTTTGAAAGCGCCCTGCCGACATCTCGTCTAGGCTGGACACGACCTGAGGATGACGCAGCAGACTCTTTGGTGACATCACAATCAGCGGCTTGCGCCACGGACGAACCATCTGACGGCGCAAGAGGTGGAAGTATTGCGCCGGTGTGGTTGGATTGACGACTTGGATGTTGTCCTCGGCTGCCAATTGCAGGAACCGTTCCAGTCTAGCACTCGAATGCTCGGGGCCCTGGCCCTCGAACCCGTGGGGTAGCAGCATCACCAATCCGCTCCACAAGCTCCACTTGTCTTCGCCGCTGGAAATGAATTGATCGATGATCACCTGCGCGGCATTGACGAAGTCCCCGAACTGCGCCTCCCAAATGATCAGGCTGTCCGGGGATTCCAAGCTGTATCCGTATTCGAAGCCGAGCGGGCCGGCTTCCGATAGCGGGCTGTTGTGAATCTCGAAGTTACCTTGGCGGGGGGAGAGGTACTGGAGCGAAACATACGGGAATCCCGTTTCGGAATCGCGCACTACCGCGTGCCTATGCGCGAACGTGCCGCGCTCGCAGTCTTGGCCGGTTACACGCACTCGAAACCCTTCGAGCAGCAAGCTCCCAAGCGCCAGCGCCTCAGCACCCGCCCAATCGACCGGTCCGTTGCCGTTTGCCATTTCGGTACGCTGCTGGAGCCAGCGGACGATACGTCGATCCGGAACGACCTCCGCCGGCGTCTTGCCTAACTTCTGCAAGATTGCCCTGAGGCGATGCGTAGGCACGCCGGTATCGACTTCGGGAACTTGGGCGTCCGAGCCGCGGTTGTAGCCTGACCAATCGCCCGTCACCTGATCGCCAACGTAAATATAGTCCTCGCTTCTTGCCGAAGCCAATTCCGTCTCAAGGTGCTCGCGCCGCTCGATTGCGATCCGCTCGGCTTGCTCTTCAGCAATACCGCCTTGGCTCAGGAGGTGGCTCAGGTAGGCTTCTCGAACCGGTTTGCGCTGCTCGATGGCTTGATACATCAGCGGCTGAGTGAAGCGGGGATTATCCATCTCATTGTGGCCCCAGCGCCGGTAGCCGTACATATCGATCACGATGTCACGCTGATACTCGTTTCGAAAGTCAAGCGCGAGTCGGACCACCTGGGCCGTGGCTTCAGGGTCTTCTCCGTTCACGTGCAAAATGGGCACCTGCAGCATCTTGGCGATGCCGCTGGCGTAGATTGCCGAACGGGCTTGCCACTGGGTCGTTGTGAATCCGATTTGGTTGTTGACGATGATGTGAACCGTCCCGCCGACAGAGTAGCCCGACAACTGACTCATGTTGAGCGTTTCCTGCACAACGCCTTCTCCCGCAAAGGCGGCGTCGCCGTGGAGCAGAACGCAGAGACCATGCTTTCGCTCCGTGTCGTCTTTCCGGTCCTGCCGGGCTCGCAGGCGGCCGACGGCGATGGGATCGACGAATTCGAGGTGGCTCGGATTGAAACACAGGGAAAGCCGGAGGTTCCCGCCTTGGGAACTCGTCCAATTCCCCCGGTAGCCGAGATGGTATTTCACGTCCCCCCGCCCTTCGTAATGGACATGATCCGCATCGGCAAACTCACGGAAAATCTCCTGGGCGTTCTTACCGATGACATTGGTGAGGACGCTGAGGCGACCGCGGTGCGCCATGCCGATGACGACGTCGTTGACTCCCTGCTCGCAGGCTCGCTCGAACAGCAAGTCGAGTAGCGGAATCAAGGTCTCGCAGCCCTCTAGCGAAAAGCTTTTTGCGCCGACGAATTTTTTTTGGACGAATTCCTCAAAGATCGTGGCGTCGGTCAGCTTGGTCAGGATCCGCAACTTGCGTGCCAACGAGAGGTTGACACGGTTGCCGGCGGGTTCCATCCGGCGCTGGAGCCACTCGCGTATCCCCAGATCGTCGATCTGCATGAATTGTACGCCGATCGAACGCGTGTACGTTTCGCGGAGCCGTTCGACGACTTCCCGAGGGGTGTCCAGCCCGCAGCCTGAAAGCGTCTTCGGCGAGATCTTCTTGTCCATGTCTCGCGGACGGAGACCGTGGTAGGCCGGATCCAATTCGGGGCCCTCGCCAGGGGCGAGTTCCAAAGGATCAAAGTGGGCAGCCCTATGGCCCTGGACCCGGTAGGCCCTGACGAGCTTGTCGACGCAGTGCTGGACGGCCGCCGCGACGGGGAGCTCTTCTCTTGGATGCGGCGCGTCAAATGATCCGTTCACTGGTCCCTCGGTAGGTGCGCCATCCGGCCCAGCACTCCGACCTGACAGAGGGCTCCCTGTAAGGCATCCAAGTCGGTTGTGTAGGCAGCGAACAGCTCCTCAACGGCTACGATGTCAATGAGTGAGCAAGCTGGTCGGGGTCGCATATGGCTGATCAATGACTGATGGACGAGAGCCACTCTCACCAGCGAGGATAGCCTGTGCGGTGTGATGAATCCAGTTGGAAAGTCTCAACCTCTACCTGCCAGCACGTCGGCCCTGCAGCAGCCCGGGCACTCGCTTCGGATCCGCTGCCAGGGAGACTCCGGGCCGTTGCATCTCGATCGCGCGCGGCGTTAAGGGTCCCGACCTGCCAGTTCACGCAACGCTCGGGCAGGCTGCCAGTTTCAGCCTGGGGAAGCGGTCGGGGACTGTCGAACGCAACCCGGGCCTGTTCGCCGAC
This sequence comes from Longimicrobiales bacterium, assembly GCA_965206975.1. Lineage (GTDB taxonomy): Bacteria > Gemmatimonadota > Gemmatimonadetes > Longimicrobiales > Gaopeijiaceae > JAAXGI01. The sequence goes on from OZ242253.1 coordinate 2,795,004, forward strand.
ATGGACACTCAGGGCCGTGGGATGTCAGGTCCGTTCTTGACCTCCTTCTTCCAGGGGTCTATGACTGAGGCGGTTCGCGCTGAGGAGTGGTAGGGCGCGCATCGAACAGGAGCCTGACGGGCGGGGAGAACGCATGTACAGACGACCGGTTTGGGCGAGAGCTTTGATGGTGGCGGGCTTTCTCGGAGCCCTCGTTCTGGTCGGGCGCAACGGAAGCCTTGGGGCGCAGGTGCAGCCCGCTCAGATGGCGCCGACTACGGGCAGCTACGACGTGGTAGTGAACTGGCCCAGGCCCCTGCCGGACGCCTTCCCCGGTGAGCACGACGGGTGGACGTGGGGGTCGGGGTCTGCCGTGTTCGCGGAGAGCGTGGACAAGGTTTGGGTGGCACAGCGGGCCGAGATCGAGCTGCCTCCCGGCGCGGAGCCGTGGATCTGCGCATGCCTGCTGAACCCCCGCCGGACGAACACGGGCCGACGCCCCTACGCGGGGGAAGCGAGGGGCTACGATATGCGGCGTCACCATATCGTCTTCGCTGTCGACCGCAACGGTGAGACGATCGAGGAGTGGCTGCAGTGGGACGACTTTCTGGCCCCCTCGACAGGCATTGCGCGGGGCCCGCACAAGCTCCTCATCAATCCGTACGACGCTGAGAAGCATATCTGGATCGTGGACGACGACCTGCACGTGATTAACGTCTTCACGAACGACGGGAGCCGCCTCGTCAGGACTCTGGGGGAGCGGGGCGTGCCTGGGCGCGGCCCGAACAACTTCAACCGCCCGACCGATATCGCGTGGCTCCCCGACGGCACGTTCTTCGTCGCCGACGGCTACGCCGGAACGCGGGTAGCCAAGTACGACGGTGACTTCAACTTCCTGATGGATTGGGGCCAGCCCCCCGTCGATCCCGACAATCCCGGCCCCTACGAGTTCTGGTCGGTTCACAGCATCGGCATTAGCCGTGACCGAAGGATCTTCGTCGCGGACCGCGAGCACAGCCGGATGCAGGTCTTCGACGAGAATGGCAATTTCCTGGACATGTGGCCGACGGGCTACGAGTCGGCTGTACTCACACACATTGTCACGGAGGATGATTACGTGTGGGTGGCGGACTGGAACACGGATAGGATCATCAAGTTTGACCTTGAGGGGAGGTACCAGCTCGCCATGGGTGGGCCGGGGCCTCAACCCGGCCAGTTCGACGGAGTGCACCAAATTCACGTGGACGAAGAGGGTAACCTGTATGTGACCGAGGTCTCCAACGACCGTTCGCAGATGTTCAGACCCCGCCCCGGCGCCGACCCCGAGACCCTGATCCACCGGCGGGTCGGCGAGGGCCCGGTCCGCTTCCCGTAACGAACACGCCCGGACGAGACAAACGAACATGATCGGTGACGCGCTTGCCTGGTGTCGACGAGCCACGGAGCCTCTGCTCCTCGTGGCCATTAGTTGCATAGTTTTGGCGGAGCGGGCCTCTGCCCAGGAGCAGAGCCTGGGCCGTGCCCGGGTTCCAACGAGCCATGCCAACGTGCACATGGGCTCGAGCACGAGTCAGCAGGTGCTCTGGCTAGCTCCGGAGGGTACCGTGCTCGAGGTCGTCGATCGCCGGGGAGAATGGGTGGCGGTCCGACTCACGCCGGACATGCGAGAGAGAGGAATCGTCTTGCGCTGGTACCGGAACGAGGACCAAGGGTGGATGCACGAGTCGACCGTCGAGCTGATTGAATAGACCCCCCGCCCCGGTTGCTCGGCGGACGGAATGTCACAGTGACCATAGCCCGGTGCTCTACGCGCCGCCGTTCCCATCTCGTCGGCAATCCTAGCCGACCGAGGAGGTCTTACACGTTCTGCAACGCCTTGAGACGCTCACAACGTCCCTTGTTATCGACGTCCACCCGGTGTACTCCGGGGAAATTCTTATAGAGTGGTCGTCGAACTCACCAAATACGCTGTAAATGATTGATAGCAATAGCGTATTGGCCTAGAGTCACTCGACATGCCCCCAGAGTTGCCCCTAAGGCCATAATGCCATCTCATCAGGCGCGGGTGACGCCGTTACTCGACACCGATAAGAATATGCACCGGACTTCTCAGCCAACCAAGCCATCAGAAAAGTCAGTCGCTGTCGCGGAGAATGGTCGCCTCCTGCATTGATGGCCTGGAGTACCTCCGAAATGACAGGCGGCATCCGGATGGACCGACTGGTATCAAGGTACAGACCAGTGAGTGGCGCGCCACTCGTTCCCTCTCTGCCAATATCAGTGGGACACCTGGCACCTTTGGAATTACTGAAGGGGGCGGAGGTGGATGGCGATGGTAGAGGGGAGAGATACGATGATTGGTATGGGTGTGGGTGCTCGGGCCCTGGGGGGCGAGGAGCGTAGCGGCGAGGCCGCCGGGGCCCGAGTCGCCGAGCGGAATCGGGCTCGGGATCCGGAGGTGGTGGCCAAGCCGACCCGCCGGCAGTTCACCGCGGAGTACAAGCTCAGGATCCTGGAAGAGACCGACCGGTGCTCGGAGCCCGGCGAGGTTGGGCGGATCGTGCGTCGGGAGGGTCTGTACAGCTCTCATCTCACGGCATGGCGAAAGGCACGGCGCGAGGGCTCTCTGAAGGGCCTGACGCCGAAGCGGCGGGGCCGCAAGCCGGCCCGCCGCAACTCCCTCCAGAAGAGGGTGGATGAGCTCGAGGCCGAAGTGGCCCGGCTCGAGAAGCAGCTTGCCACGGCGGAAACGATCCTGGAAGTCCAGGGAAAAGTTGCCGGGCTGCCGGGGTTGAGCTTCGACAGCGGAAAGAACTCCTGATGGCCGCTGCCTCCCTGGCTCGGGAGGTCGGCGCCGCGCCGGCGTGCCGGGCACTGGGTGTGGCGCGTGCCACGTTCTACCGGCGCCGTAAGCCCACGACCGGGCACCAGCAGCCCAGGCAGCACCCCGCCCGGGCTCTCGATGAATCCGAGCGCGAGAAGGTGCGTGAGACCCTCGCTTGCCCGCGCTTCGTCGACCGATCTCCCGCCGAGGTTGTGGCCACCCTCCTCGACGAGGGCGAGTACCTCTGCTCAGAACGCACGATGTACAGGATCCTCCAGGAGGATCACCCCGTGCGTGAGCGGCGCAGTCAGCTCACGCATCCCGCCTACACGAAGCCCCAGCTCGTGGCCACGGCACCGAACCAGACCTGGTCGTGGGACATCACCCGGCTTCTCGGACCCGAGAAGTGGTCGTACTTCTACCTCTACGTCCTCATCGACATCTTCAGCCGGTACGTGGTCGGATGGATGGTCGCCGCCCGCGAGAACTCCGCGCTCGCCAGCCGGCTCATCCAGGAGAGCTGCCTCAAGCAGGATGTCCAGCCCGAGACGCTGACCCTGCACTCCGACCGCGGGGCCCCGATGACCAGCAAGTGCACGGCCCAGCTGCTCGCCGACCTCGGGATCACCCGCTCGCTCAGCCGTCCCCGGGTCAGCGACGACAACCCCTTCTCGGAGGCGCACTTCAAGACCGTCAAATACTACCCCGACTTCCCCGGACGCTTCGCCGACATCGGCGCGGCGATCGACTTCTGCCGATCCTTCTTCCCTTGGTACAACCATGAGCATCGCCACGGCGGAATCGCGATGCTCACCCCGGCTGATGTCCATCACGACCGAGCCCGTGACGTGCTCGCCCAGCGTGAGCGCACTCTCCAGCAGGCGTGGTCCGAACACCCTGAACGCTTCGTGCAGGGAATCCCCACGCCCCAGCCTCTCCCAACGGAGGTCTGGATCAATCCACCAGCTGCGGCTCCGACACCGCAGCCTGCTCACTAATCTATGACTCCCCGTGTCTCATCGCTGTTGACAGGTTCCGAGGGGACGTCCCAAGAGGTCCACCCAAGTACCAGAACAGGACGAGACATCGCCAAAGGATTCCTGGAGGACCCCGTGAAACTGTGGCTGGCATCGCTCGCGGCCAGCCGAGACACCGGGATTTCTGCACCAGTTCGTCCACCGCATCCACTGCCTCCGTCTTCCGCCGCTCATTTAAGGCGGGGGCGATCCGGCTGGTGCTCGACGAGGGCAAGACGGTCGTCCAGGTGGCCAGTGGGCTGGATCTGACGGAATCGGTGCTCCGGCCGTACCCCGAGCGTGCGAAAGCGGACCGGCGAAGCGCCCGTTTATGGTTCCGTTTCTGCCGATAAAGTTGAACCCAGAAGGGGTTTTCTGGGCAGGGCTGCAACCGCGAAAACGAAGGAAGGCAACAATGTGCGCTCTCGATATTGCCGAGTGTACCAATGAGACCTGCCCCTGGTCCGGACAGCCGGTGCAGGCCGATTCGCTCACCAAAATTGACGGCCATGCCGTCGGGTTCTGCGATGCCGGTTGCCGCGACAAGTTCGAAAGCGCAGTCCGCCATTTCGAGGAGGCGAAGACGTCGCAAGCTGCCCGGTGACGCGCTGCCTAGTGGAAGCAGACCGGACGCTACCTCCGGCCCGCAGTGTTCATCTGCGACGATACCAGTCCGATAAATTATACGTCATAACTCTATATGCCATAACTAGTTATGGTGTCGCGTGCTCTCCCGCGATCACCCTTTGCGCGGCGGGTAGCGGAATCCCATGGAGCAGCCCCGTTCGCCGTTCGGTCGTTCGGCCGTCCCGTGGGACCCGGCCTCGTCCCATAGCGACTCCCGGCAATTCAAGTTCGACGGCGTCCGCATCTCGGGGGATGAGGCACGCCTCTCGAAATGGGCTGGCCCGTGGGGCGGCTGTCCAGTGAACCAACCGGCAACTCGAAAGCCGCGACCGCCTCGCGCGTGCCCGCAAAGTCATCATAATGAAGCGACGGGACTTGGCCACACTTCTGGCGAGGAGAAGAGGATGACCTAAGCCGACCTCGTTGAGCAGGCCGCCGATGCGGTCGGACCGCGAGTCCCCAAGAGGGACTGCGGGCTGGTGGTCGACGCCTTCCCTCGACGCTGTGAAAGACGCGCTGGCGGGCGGCGACCACATCGAGCTCCGGGGCTTCGGCACCTTTAAGCTGCGGCACCGCAAGGCCCGCACGGGCCGCAACCCCAAGACCGGAGAGCCGGTCGAGGTTCCGCCCCGCGATGTGCCGGTCTTCGAACCTTCGAGGCACCTCCGCCGCAGGGTGGACCGAGGCCACGGCTCGTCCGTCACGGGGGAGCCCTTGGAGGCCGTCGGCAAGCCGTAGCCTGCCCGCCACGACCGCGTCGCTGGCCGCGGGTGCAAGCGCTGGCTCACGCCCCTTAAGGTGCGTAAGCCAGCCCACGCAATGTCAAACATTGCGGTCTGGCCAAGGGGGACGCTACGCCCCCCTTCGAACCCCCGGCTTCCCCCGCCGCTGCCGGGCGAGGGGCACCGCCCCCCGAACGGGATCGCGTGGCGGCGTTCGACGCGGCGACCGGCGCGGACGCCCCGGACCACCGGGCGGGTTACGCCGTGTCCCCGACGGTCTATCCCCGCCCACGCGGGGAAGCCACACTGCGCCGCCGGCCTACCCCTCCGGGCTGACGTAGGGGATCGGCGCAGTCCGGGGCGCCACCCCTGGGTGCTGGCGACCTGGGTCGGCGCGCGGCCATCCGTCCCGTTTGATCTCCCGGGACAACCGGTCGTAGGCTCCCATGAACGTCAGAATCCGGTCGGCCAGCGTCGGTGATCGGTCAAGCTTCAACACTAGGTTCCGAGCGCCCGTCACTTGCCGGCCAAACGTCGTCGGCTTCGGGGCCCCATCGGCTCGAAAATTAGCGCGTGCAGCTTTCGTCCAGCAACCCGAAGGTCACATAGGAGATGAACCGCTAGTAAAGCGGTGGAGCGCGAGAGATCATGCTCACCTGCTCGGCAGTCCGCGTATGATCTCCACTTGGGCGTTCGCCGGCATGGCCACCGGAAGCGGTCCATCAGACCAGTCACGCGCGATGGTTCGTACCTGGCCCGTGGCACGGTCGACGATCATGGCTGCCCGCCCACCAGTGTTGCGGTCGAGGGTGGTCGAGCCCTCGGGGCCGGTCAGAGTGACGCGGTCCAAGTCCTCGGTCCACTCAGGCTCGAAGGGTACGGCAAACAGGAAGTTGCTTCCCGCATCGTCGAGTTTGTCCGGCGTGAAGCTGAACGAAAACAGGCGCCGTCCCTGCGAATCGAGACCCGTCAACTGGTAGGGACCGGACACCTCTGAGAGTTTTATTCGTGCGTCATGCACGAACGCGGGTTCGAGCCGCAGGCCGCCATCCCGGACGCCTCCCCACAGCAGCAACGTGGTTGTTTGCGACGCCATGGGGGGTTGCAAGGTCACCAGGGAGGATGCTAACCGGAACGTCAAAGCCTTGGTGAAGTTGTAGTCGCTGATCCATCTGGGAGAGCAGGCCGACATGAGGTCCTTATAGCTTTCAGGAGGGAACAATCTGCCGAATTCCGTTGGCCCGTCGCCGTGTATGAACCTGTGTCCCCAGATTCCGATGGAGCCGTCGGCGTAGGGGAAGTTCGGGTCGGCGGAGTCCGTGGTACCGCACGGCGCACGCCTCAAGCTCAGGTTGTGGCCAAGCCCTTGGGCAAAATATTCTCTTGAGATTGTCCCGTAAGATCTTGATGCGGCGACGTGTCCGGGTCGATAGGAAATGCTAATGGGCCAGTCTCCGGATCCTCCGGACCTCACAGTGTTGGGGGTCACGAAAATCCTGTGGTAGTATTCATCCCCGCCAGCTTCCAGATGCCTCAGCATCGCGAGCTCGCGACCAATTTGTTGGATGCCGCTCTCCATTGTGTCGGCAAGTGTGTAATAGGGATCCCGGAGCTTCACGTTCAGATCGCCGATGGGTAGAACGTCTCGGGTGTAGCGAAGTACTCCGTCGGAGTTCGTGACGAGGTCACGTGCGACATCCTCAACCTGTGCGTTGGTCGTCCGGTTGACCTCCGTTTGGTATAGCACCGGAACAATCGTCAGGTGCATCGGCGGAACGTCTCGCACATCGAGAGGAAGCCGCCCCGACTCAGGGAAACGGCTACGGCTTCCCGGGTTCAAGGGCAGGGTCCCGTCGGGGTCCAACTCCACGACCATCTCGAGACCGGGTTGCAGGACGTGGCCCGGAATCCTCGCGTTGAAGGACTGGCCAAGGCGGCCTTCGTCCACCTCGATAGGAATAATGCCCGAGGCAGGAGGCGCCAAGGTGGCCTGGTAGATCTCCCTACCATGGACAAAGAAGGTGGCCTGCCCCCCAAGTCTGAGACTGTAGTGTTCGTCAGCGGTTGGCAACACGCGAAGCAGTGCCTGACGGCCTGCGATAAGCGGGACGCCGCCATCCAGGTTCTGGGCACCCTGGGTCAGGTAAGCCGCAGGAACCGATAGTGTAACGGTCCTCGGGTTAGCCACAATCAACGGACCACCCGCGACGATGTAGAACCCCACGCAGCTGCCCTCACACACGGTCGGTATTGGGCCACTGCTAACCGAGACCGCACCGGCCCCGCCGGACGTTAGTGTGGCCCTCGTACTCACCATGGTGCCAGCCGCAAGTAAAACACTTGAGGTCGAAAGCGTACCTCCTCGTGCCGATAATGGGATCGTCATCGCAAACGGTGCACCTTCCGTGAGTCTGACCTCCAGTGTCACCGGACCCGGTGACGTTGGATCGTCGCTGTCGGTTCGGGCCAGCTCCAGCGTTAGCGCAAACGGCGAGCCAGGATTGCCGTGCAAATAGAGCGATGCCATACTGGAGAGACCGGAGAACATGCCCGGTGGCAACTCTCTGAGTTGGTTATTTTCCAAACTCAGGCTGTACAGGCTAGAGAGGACGGAGAAGACGTCCGGCGGCAACTCCGTGAGTTGGTTCTCGCTCAAACTCAGGCGGTACAGGCTGGAAAGACCGGAGAAGATGCCCGGCGGCAACTCCGTGAGTTGTTGATTGCCCAGAAACAGATCTACCAAGCCGGAGAGGCCGGAAAAGTCCCCTTCGCGCAGAGCGGCTATTTCCCCTACGGCGGCTCTGCCGGGGTGCAGGAACATGCTCCGAATGCCGGCTAGGAGTCTGCGCCGCAGAACCTTGCGGCTATCTTTGGTGGCAGGGCATTGGGGAGGTTTGCGGCACACGGAGGGGGGTCAATGGGAACGACGTTTCGACCGTACGATCCGGAGCAGATGTTGCTGCTGCCTCCGGATCTTCGGGAGTGGGTGTCGGAGGGTCATTTGGCGCAGCATGTGAGCGACCTGGCGGACGCGGTGGATCTGGGCGCGTTCTACGGGCGGGGTACCGGGGGGACGGGCGGCGCAACTCGCCGTACGACCCGCGGACGATGGTGAAGGTGCTGATCTACGCGTATGCGACGGGCACCTTCTCGTCGCGCAAGATGGCGAGGAAGCTGGAGGAGGATGTTGCGTTTCGGATGCTGGCGGCGGGGAACTTCCCGAAGCACCGGACGCTGTGCGAGTTCCGCAGGCGCCATCTCGGGGATTTCCGGGCGGTGTTCGTGGAGGTGGTGATGCTCGCGCGGGCCTTGGGGCTGGCGGGGCTTGGCAGGGTGTCGGTGGACGGGACGAAGGTTCGGGCGAAGGCGAGCAAGCGCAAGGCGATGAGCTACGGCCGGATGGTCAAGGAGGAGGCTGGGCTGGAGGCGGAGATCCGGGGGCTGAGAGGGGAGATCAAGGGGTTGCTGGAGAAAGCCGAGGCGGTGGACGAAGCGGAAGACGAGCGCTACGGGGAGGAAGCTTGCGGAGACGAGGTGCCGGAGGAGCTCAGGCGGCGCGAGGACCGGCTGGCGGCGATCCGGGAGGCGAAGGCGCGCCTGGAAGCCGAGCAGAGAGCGGCGGACGACGCACGGGGCCGCAAGCCGGGGCAGACGCGCAACCCGAAGGGCGGCAGGCCCTACAAGCGGGAGTACGGAGAGCCGGACGAGGCGGCGCAGAGCAACTTCACGGACCCTGAGAGCCGGATCATGAAGACGAGTTCGGAGGGGTTCCAGCAGTGCTACAACGCACAGGCGGTCGTGGAGGGGGAGAACCAGCTGGTGGTCGGGGCCGAGGTGACGGACAACGCGAGCGACCAGGGCCAGCTGGTGCCCATGGTCGACGCGGTGGCGCAAGCGTACGGCGAGACGCCGGCGCAGGTGCTGGCGGACACGGGCTATTGCAACGAGCGGGATCTCGAGGAACTGGAAGAGCGAGACATCGATGGGTATGTGGCGCTGGCCCGGGAGGGCAAGGCCGCCCCCACGGTTGACAAGGAGGAATATCCGGCGAAAGCCCGCATGGCCGAGAAGCTGGCGAGCGAAGATGGTCGAAGACGCTACGCACGGCGAAAGTGGCAGGCCGAAGCGCCCATCGGCTGGATCAAGGAGGTGATGGGCTTTCGACGATTCAGCTTCCGGGGCCTCGAGAAGGTCCGGGCCGGAGTGGACCCTCGTGTGCCTGGCACTCAATGTGAAGCGGCTGCACACCCTTCAGGCGGCATGACTGCACGAGGGTTCACCCCCGCATCTGCCGGCGCGAGGGCTCTCGTAGCTCTCTTGCCCCCCCAACGCATCCATTCCGCTCTCCCGATCCGTCGCAGACACAAGTCCTCAACCTCCCAATCACCCGGATCCGCCTCGCCGCGGACGGCTCCATGACCATTCGGCTCAGTCAGCTGTGCTTCTGCGGCGCAGACTCCTAGAGGCCGGTCCTCGGTATCCGTGCAGGTGGAAACCTCGGCCAGCCTCATGATTTCGTCGCGGACCTGTTGCGTGCGGTCGCACACGCCTTCCTCGATCGTTAGCACGGCGGAAGTCACCGAACCAAGCTCGTACCCGGTCCCCGCCGCTGGCTCATCCAGCGTCACGGTAAAGACTTCACGCACCGGCTCGATATTGTCGTCGTCGTGGATCGGGATCTCGATCACCGCTTCATTCGACTCGGTTCCGATCTCGAGCACGCCCATCGCAACGTCGGCGTAGTCCAAGGCGTCGGCGTCGGCGGTTCCCGGATCGGCGTCTACTCCGAGCGTGTAGCTCACCGTGATAGGGGATTCCCGGGGTGGAAGGACCAACTCAGGCGGCGTAAGCACGACCTCCAAGATGGCCACCCCACCCTCCGGTGACGCCGCCGCGCTCACGGACAGGCTCGCCTGCGGTCTTGGCCACTCCACGGTCACCTCGAAGCTCTGCTGGGCCGACAGGCCTTCTGGGTCGGTGGCCGTCACTGTGACCGTCGCCGTGCCCGCCGCCACCCCGGTTACCGTCACTGTGCTCCCGGAGGCCGAGACTGTGGACACTTCCTCGTCCGAACTCGTGGCGGCGTAGCTCAGCGCATCGCCATCCGGGTCGCTGAAGTACGACGACACATCCACGCTCTCCGTGTCGCCCCCGGTCAGGGTCAGGCCCGGGATCGTACCTGCCGCCTCCGGTGCTCGGTTGGGGACCGTCACCGGCGGCCGGTTGGATGGCCCGGTGGCTCCGTCCCCGCAAGCGGCGGCCAAGGCAACGACCGCTAATGCCGCTGATACGCGCCGGATGATGATTCGGTGACGACTCATCTGATTCTCTCCCCAGGACCGGATGAAGCGGCAACGGGTCGAGTACGACCTGTCCCTTTTTACCGTAGCTGGATCGAGCGCAGCGTGGCGCCATCAACATTGAGGGGTTTCAGGTCATCCGCGGTGGCGATTCAACCAGCCCGGCTTACGGCAAGGTGCCAACCGAGCCCGCGAACCCCGCCGGAGCGCGGGCCTCCGGGGGATCGAAGGGGGGGCGAAGCGCCCCCCTCGCCAGCCCCTTTGTGGGTACAAGGGGTATCTGGCTTACGCACCTTAGTCCGTGTCTGCGGTGCCGTGATGGCGGGCTGCCAGCTATGGCTTGCGACTTCCACCGGCGAGGTACGCAGCCCAATCGTCCATCAGTCGGCGTCGGCGCTCGAACAGGTCCGTGCGCCGGTACGCTGCCTCGATCGGGTTACGGACCTTGTGTGCCAGCGCAGCCTCCGCCACCTCGCGGGGATGGTCCGTATCTTCGGCCGCCCAGTCGCGGAAGCTCGACCGGAAGCCGTGCGGCACGGCCCCAACCTTCAGCTCCCCGAGCAGTTCCGACAGCGCCGTGCTCCCGAGTGGCTTCCCGCCGACGCTCGGAAACACGAAAGGGCTGCTGCGACCGAGCATCCGCGCTTCCTCGAGGATCTCCGAAGCACGACGACACAGCGGGACCCGATGCTCGCGGTTCCCCTTCGTGCGCAGGGCCGGGATGGTCCACACGCCCTCGTCCCGGTCGATCTCCGTCCAGACCGCCCCGCGGACCTCGCCGGAGCGTACCGTCGTCAGCACCAGCAGCTCGAAGGCCAGCTTCACGACCGGCCGCCCGTTCGACGCCCGCACCGTCTCGATCGCGGACGCTACCTCGCGGTGCGGCAACGCCCGCATGTGCCGAACAAGCCCCCCCTGCGCTCCGAGGACAGGACCGATCCGGTCGCACGGGTTGTCGGCCCGAAGCTCCATCGCCACGGCCCACTCCAACACAGCGCGGATGCGCTGGCGCAACTTCCGGGCTGTGGCCGCCTTCTCGTGCCAGATCGGTGCGAGAATCCCGATCACGTCGGCGCTCGTAACCTCCGCAATCGGCATCTTCCCGATGCGAGGGAAGGCGTAGCGCTCCAGGCTCTTCAGCCAGAGCTCGGCATGCTGGGAGGAGCGCCAGCCCGGCCGCAGCTGGTTCCAGACCTGCCGGGTCGCGTCCGCGAAGGTGGACATCGACTCGGCCCGTCGCTTCTCCGAGAGGGGATCGCCCTCCTCGCGGGCCAGCTTGCGGTTCGCGAACGCCTTCTCTCTGGCTTCCTTCAGCGAGACCAGGGGGAATCCGCCGAGCCCAAGCTCGGTTCGGCGGCCACGGATCGTGAGGCGCTGGATCCAGCCCCGGCTGCCCGTGGGCCGGACATCGAGATAGAGGCCCTGGCCGTCACAATAGCGTCCGGCCTGGCTCACGTTGCGGACGAAGGCAGGCGTCAGGGCGTTGTTGGGATGCCGGCCGCTCGGCTTGCGTTGCGGAGGTCGTTGGAGGAGTGGCATACCTACCAATATATCCGCCACCATTTAGGGGATGAAAGCGGATCGGTACGGGACAGGACATATCCTCATGTCTTGTGATAAGTCAATATAAACAAGTTACTTATGTATGCTACAGGACTTGATTAGACGATAAGGCATTTTCCTACTAGGCAGCCCTGCGGGAAGGCAGTCGAGCGATGACGCTAACGGCGTCTAGAATCTCGGTGGGGTCGCCCCGGCGGCCGCCATTGTCGACCCGCCACGGTCGATAGCGGCACCCGAGGTTGGGCGATCCGGAGTTCGTCTGTGTGCATCCAGATGGCGGTAGCAGCCGCCGCGCCCGGGCAGTAGCTCACCTTGTTCCACATCTGTATCTTTGACTTATACAAATTTCACGCCTCTTGGCTCAATCAGCTCTCAACGGCTCCCAGCTTCGGTACAGCTCGTCAGGTCTACTCCCCGGGGCGCAGCTCAAGTATCTTGCGCCGTTCTGGCAGGTGATCCTTGCCGACGACGGCGCGACCATCGACTGCTGGTGCTTGCGGCCATCTTGGTCGCCCTCCCTCTGTATCTCAAGCCTCCCACCACTCGCCGTCATCCCGCCGAATGACATTGTCGAAGAAGTCCCCGAACCGAGACGTCTCGAAGGAGTGGATGGGGACGAGCGAGCGCGGCGCGAGGGCGACGGCGAAGCGTTTCAGGTCGGCGACGGAGGCATGGCCGGATGTGTGGACGATCCGCCAATGGATGCCGTGGTCGTCGAGCCAGTCCAGGACCCTGCGCGAACTATCCTCCTCCAGATAGCCCTCCCACATCGAATAGGTGAGTGCGGCCCCTTCCAACACTGCCTGAACGCCACGGTCGCTCATCGCCATCGGCCGGAACAGCATGACGGCCCCTTTGGCTACTAGATCCGGCAAGTCCTCCGGGAAAACACGGTTTGCCTTGTGCCGCTCCAAATCGTCGAACAATCTCTTCCGTTTGATAAACACTCGCTGGCTGTGCGGAATGTAGAGCTTCACATCGGCCCAACCGGATTGCGGGATGCTGTCCCGGCCCGTCGCTTCTAGCACGACAGCGGTGTACAGGTCGATCAGGAGCACGCGCCCGGTCTGCTTGGCGGCACGGAAGATCGTGACCAGCCGGTCGATGTTCTGCGATGAGGTCCAAACGAAATGCATGCCCCGCGTTTCCCGGAACGCTTTGACGAAATCCCGCTCTAGGTCCATTTCACTGGTGAACCCCTCAGCTGGCCCGTCCCGCCCGATGGTGGTCCCCTCCATTAGCAGAACATCGATGTCTCCCGGAGGGTCGGCGATCATCTTTGCGAACAGGCGTCTCTTGCGCCCATGCGCCCGAAAGTCGCCGGAGTAGAAGACCCGCTTACCGTCCGCCTCGATTAGCAGGGCGTAGGCGTCGAACGCGCTGTGATCGACTAGGTACGGCGTCACCCGGAACGGCCCGATCTCCAGCGGAGTCCGGTTCTCGATGAAGTGCGGGTCGGCGAAGGCACGGCCGTACGGGACGTACGGGCTCGCCGCCGCCAGAATGTTGTGCGCATGCTCGCCGATATAGATTGGGACTTCCGGCCGGACATGCCATGCCAGTCCGTAGTGGTCCATGTGCGGATGCGAGATCACGATGCCAAGCAGGCTGTCATCCCGGTCGCGGAAGCCCGGGACCGCTGGCAGCAGGGCTTCCCGCGCGCCCTCGTCGTCCGGGGCATCGAGCGGAAGACCGACATCGAGTACCAGGCGCTTGCCTTGTGCCTCGACCTCGATACAGGTGCCGCCGATTTCCTTCGTTCCCCGATGGATACAAAGCCTCACGGTCCGATCGCCTTCCGTATGACCGCGTGTCTAGGCCGATCAGCAGCGGCCAGTTCTCCAGCCCAGCCGGTGTGCCGCAACTGGTCGAACGCCACGTCGATGTCGGCGTACGTTCTCATTGTACGCCTAGGCGGCAAGCGGCCCCGCTTCGACCCGTCGGCCCAGCCTTCGTCACCGGTGGTCCAAGGAGCGAACCGGACCAAGGTTGTTCTCGCCCAGGGCCTGAAGACTCTTCAGGCTGCCACACCACCTGTACCGCTGGCGTTCCGGGATGGCGGAGGGGGACCGCTTGGGCGGTACGAGGACACGTTTCACGGCTAACCGTTCCGGGAGAACGGATGGACGCCCCTGCCGTCTAGCCCCATCGGGCTCGTTCCGATAGTGCTCATCCGCCTAGGTCCAAGGGTTCCGGAGCACAGACTCCATATAGTCCAAATATCCCACCGTCTCCTACGCCTCGACTCTGTGAAACGGAAGAGCTGAGCCGATAGCGGGTGCCCTGCCAGGATGAACGGGGTAGAGCGCCACTGTTCGGTTGACCTTCGGCTTCGTATCGCCCGCAATATCGGCGCACTTCAGGTCGTCCAATGCCAAACATTCAACGACGATGCCCAGTCGCTCTTCGACATCGCCAGCGAGCCGGGAAAACTCCGACTCCCAATTTCCCGCAGCCTCAGGCGCGGAGTCGGGAGACTCCAACCAGCGAAGCCACCATGCCTTCGGCGCAAGTACCTTCACTATCGGGGGTTGCTCGGAAACTTCCGCATCAAAGCGGCGTTTTGCTTCCTGCGCGATCTCTGCCTGGTTGGCTTCGATAATCGCGGCGTAGCCTAATCCCTGCATCAACGCAGCCGGTGGGCTATCTCCTCCCTTCTCCCGATTGACCTTCAATTCGATAACCGCGAGCTGTCCAGAGCTGGTGACGCCAAGCAGGTCGACCTCTCCGATTTCGTCTTTTTGTTGAGCATACAACGGAACCTGATAGTCAAGCAGACGGAGCCTTCCCATATCCGGAAGCAGCCAGAAGCCGCCCGTGCCGCAGAGGCAGAGCCAGATCGCTAAGTGCTCCTCGAAACGGTTGGTGTCGCCGATGGTCAATAGAGTGGTACGGTTTTTGGCGAGATATTTTTTCCCTCTGCAATGGCGTTTCGGTGCACAATGCCTCAAGTCCTCGTACTCCCTGCAAAGGTCATTGCGGTCGATTCCGGACATTGTCTCCGAAAGACCTGTTGTGCGAAATTCTGTTTCGAAGAGAATTCTGAATTTCCCTTTCGAAAAGGCTTCCTCGCCCACGATTGCACTCAGCGGACTAAGCGCTTCCGATACGGCGGCCTTCAGATCACGCATGGTTCGGGACCTCACTGGAATCTCGCCGAAAGAGCCGGCGAACTTCGGTACCGGGCAGAACCGAAACTCGTTGTGCTTGGCTCCCTCCTCAGATCTCACGAGCACTTTCTGCATTGAACCGACGTGAACTCGATCTACCCCTCGTTCTACCCGAAGATCGTACTCACCGGTGCCGGTTTTCGAGTATTTTAATGTTGGCGTAGGCGGCGACATTTCTTTCTCCTGGTGGCCGAGTATGTGCTTTACACGAGCGCTCAGTTCTCCTCGATAAGATGGACGACCTGAGCAAGACTAGGACGCTCTGGGCGACCAAGTGTCGAACGGTACTCCCCGTCCGACAACGCGGAGTGCACACAACTGTTGAGCAGTCCGTCAAGTGCACCAGTCGCCCGGATCAACTCGCCGATCTCTTCCAGCATCTCCGACAAGTGGGCGTCTATGGACGCCCCCGATAACGCAAGCATTTCTTCGAACGGTTCGGTGCATGTGATCAGGTGCTGTCGTCTATCTGTCTATGGACGCAGCTCCGGCGAGGGCCGACTGTCAGGTCATTACCATCATGTCTGTACACTCGGTGAATACCGGCTCCCGATGTCTTGGCCGACGGACCTACGAAGTGCGTTCATCTTGGGGACTTGTCTCTTCGTCAGAGCGCTCTGCTCAATATGTCTCGATGATGTTTGCGGCATAGATTTTCCTGCATGCTAAGATTGTTGTTTGACCATAACAAATCAAGGGCTTCGTCAAACTTCTCTGACGTACCACATCATCTCCGTCGATCCCTTCAGGTACTCCGCTTCCAGCATCGTGGCTCAGACTCCACCCAAGCGCCTGCGCTATAGCTACCGCCCCGTGCCACCTCGTGTTATACGGTATCCTGTCGTTTCTCCCTCGTCTTCTGGTACTCGCTCGTGTCAAACAGAAACTGAACCATTGTTCGTGCGCAGTTGACTGCAAAACGCGCGTGGTGTTCTTCGGCTCGATAGGTAACCACATGGGCGTCGCTCATATTATTTCGAAGTGCTGCGAGACCGTTAACCACACTTGTCATTCCCGAGAGAATCTGTCGTATACAGTCGGCAAGACCTTCTTGTCCTGGTGTTAGGTTGAGATGCCGCTGCACTCGTCGATACAGTCTGGGCAAGTTCCCGTCATAGTCCGGAGGCTTCGGATCATGGGTCCGTTCGAGATCACACAACACTGCTTCGAGCAAGGAGCGTGCGCTAGTGATTGCACCGTCGTAATCACTTCTTTCCAACCTGTCCTGTGACTTATCCAGTTGCTGGTTTATGAATGTATGACTCAGCTCGCTAGAGCCCTCAAAAGGAGTGTGAACCTCGACAGAGTCGTCTGAAACCGATGTTGTGACCTCCCAATGCCGGCCCTTTCGGCGGATCGTGTAACCGTCGTACTCTAGGAACTGATTGAGGTACTCCACTGCCGCGTCACATTCCCATATTGTGTTCAAGAAGTGACGCCGATCGACCGCAGCCAACAGCGCCTCGTTAAACTGCGGTGAATCGTTGAGTTCCCGAAGCTTGTCCTCAGCGTAAGTCCATCGAGAAGGGAAGCCTTGGCCGTACTCGTCTGGAGAATCGCAGAATTGGTTGAAGAACACTACGAGGCTCGGACCAGTTCGATATGGCGACAGGTTCTTGTCTCCAGTGATCACTGAACCGAGCGCAGATATCATCTGTTCTCCAACCTTCACCGTGCTAACTCCCTTTCAGGCATTCGGATCCGCATAACTACAACCTCGACAGTGTTCTCGCTAACCGTCCGGTCATGGTCCAGGAGATGTGACCAAACTACCGCTAGTGGGTTTGCAATCTACTCTGGTCGAGATTGGCGTCCAGATGCCCAGATCCCGAATCAGCTGTTCAAAACCGCCTCCGCGTTCATAGAACCATCGAGTTCAATAGTAAGTTTTCCGGGGCTCGCCCGGATCCACTAGCTCGCTTGCGTTCGATTCCAGTCGCCCTCTATGGCCTCGCTCGTGCCGCCAGGATCGCCGATCTGGACCGCCGTGTCGAACCTCGTCGAGCGCTCAGTTCGGTGCAGAGCCGGCGATCCCAAGCTCACCGACGCGCTACGCACGGATGCCAAGGGCGACTAGGACTGAGCCTAGGAAACTGTCGACGACCGCCGTCAATGGTTCACGGTAATAGGATCGGCCTCTCCAGCTTCACGAAACCCCTCACCGCTCGCTTGTATGTCCAATCCATCACCTCGTAGATTCTCTTCATTTGGGGTGCTCCGTTGGGGTTTTGGTGCCACCCGATCCTGCGTGGATCGAGTACCCTGGGGCTACCACGTTTTTCCCTGCGCTAGGAACCTTCGACTCCGAATGGGATAGCTTCGCGTAAATTTGGGTGTCTCTTTCAGCTGGGTGTAGAGGATCTCATGGACAACGTTGTTCTCAGGTACGGGGTTTAGAGTGCAGGTCCGCTTTTCTACGTTTCCCCGTACGCAGACGCCGCCCGGGTTTCTTGCTGAAGTGGTGGCAGTGTTCGAGCGGCACTCAGGCGAGATCGGTACAGCCCACAGGGCAAAGGGCCTCACCAGCGATCAAACGCTGGCCGTGCTGCGGTCGGACCTCGTTGCCCTAGGCTTTGGCGTCGAAGCTGGGAAGCGAGTCGAAGACAAGATTAGGCGCCCGGTCTTCTTCGGCGAGAATGCTCGGCCCGATCTGCAATACGAGGTCGACGCGTGGCATCCCGAGTGGCGCACGGGGCTTGAGGTCGAGGCCGGGAGAGCCTGGATGGGCAACGCAGTTTATCGCGACCTCGTACAGGCCTTGGTCATGGTCGAGATGGACCACCTGCTGCTAGCTGTGCCGCAGGCCTATCGCTACAAATCAGGCGGACGGCAGTCAGTCAGCAAGGACTACGAGAATACCGTCTCCGTTGCTCAGGCACTCTATGGGCACTCCCGTATCACCATGCCTTTCTCGTTGTGCGTGATCGGCTACTGACCACGGTCCACCGCCAGCCGCACGGAAGGAATCACGACGGGCGCGCGTCCGCCGCGGGGCTTGTCACCGGCCTTGAGCCGATCCAGATAGTCGGCCCAAGCCTGCATCATTCGGTGTCGTTCGGGCAGGAACGCCGTGCGGTTGTAGGCCCGTCCGTTGGGATCCCGTACCGCGTGGGCTAGCTGGTGCTCGATGAAGTCGGGCCGAAAGCCCAACACCTCGTCCAGAATGGTTCGCGCCATGGCCCGGAAGCCATGCATCGTCATCCGATCCTTGCGGATGTCCAGGGCCCTCAGAGCCGCCCAGAGGGTGGTCTCGGACATCGGCCGATCCTGGTTCGGATACCGGGCGTTGGGAAAGACGTACCGGCCGTGTCCGGTCAGCGGATACAATTCGCGAAGGATCTCGACCGCCTGACGCGCAAGGGGCACGACATGCTGCGTGTCGGTCTTGGTGACCGTGTAGCGCCACTCGGCCTCGTCCAGGTCGATGTCGGCCCACTCGGCCCTGCGCAGCTCCCCCGGCCGCACGAAGACCAGCGGCGCCAGACGCAAGGCACACCGCACCGGCAACGTCCCCGGGTAGCCGTCCAGGACCCTCAGCAACGGACCGACCTCCTTCGGGTCGGTGATCGCGGCAAGGTGCTTGGTCTTGGCTGGCGGCAAGGCCCCGCGCAAGTCCCACGACACGTCCCGCCCGGCCCGTCCGGTGGCCACCGCATAGCGCAACACCCGCCCACAGATCTGAAGCGTGCCATGTGCCATCCTCAACGCGCCCCGTTCTTCGATCCGGCGCAGCACGGCCAATAGCTCCGGCGCCGTGAGCTCAGCGATCGACTCCGATCCGATCCAGGGAAAGACGTCGCGTTCCAGCTGGCCAAGAACCCGGTCGGCATGACGCGTGGTCCAGTTCGGCGAGTGTTTGGCCAGCCATTCCCGGGCCACGGCTTCGAAACTGTCTCGAGCCCATTGGCGCTTCGCCTTCTTCTGGGCCTTCCGGTAGGCGCTCGGGTCGACGTCGCGCGCGAGAAGCTTGCGGGCTTCGTCGCGCCGCTCGCGGGCGAGCTTCAACGGCACCTCGGGATAGATGCCCAGCGAGATGCGTTTCTCCTTGTCGGCAAAGCGGTACTTGAAGCGCCACGCCTTGGTGCCGCGGGGCGCGATCTCGAGATATAATCCCCGGCTGTCGTAGAGCTTCCGGGGCTTGTCGCGGGGTTGGGCCTGACGGATGGCGACATCGGTGAGCGGCATATGGGGCAATGGTTGAAGGCATGAAAGATATGCCCCGGAATATTGCCCCACAAATATCGCGGCTGTCAAGGGGTCACACTGGGAGATGCCAGACCTATGAAATAGCTTAAATCCTTATATCACAGAGAATAATACCACTTACGTCAGTCGTAGTGGATCCCAATACAGTCTTGTCGTCGAACGCTTCATTCAAATGCTTACGGAGCAATACCGCTACCTCTACGCTTTGAGAGTCACGATGGCGCTGGGCACAATATCAGCCCGTTCATCGGCTACCAGAATCGCAAGGGGATCCTGACGAGCCAAGGCGAATTCTTCCACTGCCTCGTCCCCACTATCTTGTCCCGTCGGTGCCCGGACCGGTCCTCTGCGGCCGCAGGTCAGCGAAATCCTGGTTCCGAATCCGATCATACCTCCACCGGGAGCATCCGATGCGTAAAATTGCCGCGCTTCTCTTCACCGTATCGGCGGCCGGAGTCGTGGGGGCCGTCTGTCCCAGGGCGACGCTCGCTCAGGACACGCCCGCTGCTCATGCCCACATCGCTCATGTGCGAGAGGCGTTTTCCGGGACGCCGAATGGGGAGGGGCTCCTGGCCGTGGCCATCGCCGATGCCGAGACGGCGCTTCAACACGCCCGCCTATCGGCAGGCGGCGATCCGACGGACATCGATCCCATGATCCGGCACGGGAGACACGTCCTTCACGCCGTGGATCCGTCGCAATTCCCGAATGGCCCGGGGTCCGGTTTCGGTCTCAAGGCCGCAGCAGAAGGTATTGCCCGCCACATCGAGTTGGCGGCGGCCACCGAGGGCGCGTCGGAAAGCGTCCGCACCCACGCAGCGGCTGCTGCCCGGGCTACGGCGGAGCGCGCGGACCGGATCGCAGCCAAGGTCGGTGAGGTCCTCGCAGCCGGGGTCTACAACATGGCGTATCCGCTCACGGGCGAGCTGGAGGAGCTAGCCGAAGCGCTGGCCGGCGGTAGGGATGCCTCCGGCGACGGGACGATCTCTCTCGATGAGGGCGGTCTCGATCAGGTCGAGCAGCACCTGAACCTGATGGCCGAGGCCGAAGGTCTCTAGCTACAAGGGAGACGGAGATCCGAGGGTGAGGGAGCACTTGAGGCCCCTAGTCGTCACCACTCACCACCCGGGAAGGGCTCCCCACCCCGGCGGTCCACCGTCGGCCTCTGCGACCAGAGGATAGCCCGGACAAGGAGCTCGGTGTCGTCGACGTAGCCCTCGAGGATGTCGAGGATCGCCGCCTCCGTGAGGGGCCCCGGGTCCTCTCGGGCCAGGGCCTCCCGGACGCCTGCACCGACACCGGCAGGTCGGCCCCGGCTATCGGGAGGCGTGATATCTTCCAGCTCCTCCCCCGCCCCACCGCTCTCGGACTCTGAGCCTCCCTCCTCCGACTCTTCCTCGGGAGCCGCCACCTCGGTGTCACTCTCCGCCGGTCCCTCCTCGAACACCTCGGGTACCTCCGCGTAGGCCTGGATCGCAAGAGCCAGGTTCCAGCGCGCATCGTCGTCCCGGGGATCGAGTCGAAGCGCGGCGCGACCGTGGTCGATGGCCCCGGAAAGGAGCGGAATGGCCGCGAAGGGGTCGGTGTCGGGCTCGACCCCCTGAAGGAGACGGACGGCGAGGTTGTAGTGGGAGCGCTGAATGGCAGCCGGGTCGCTGCCCCCGGCCGCCTGGAGAAGGTAGCGCTCCGCCTCGTCCGAATCGAGGTGGAGGAGCGTGGTACCAAGGTTGTAGGACGCCTGGGCACCGGCGGCCGTCGTATCCACCCGCGCAGCGTAGACATCGGTCGCAGCCCGCAATCTTCCCGAGCGGAAGAGACGATTCCCCCACTCCACGCTCGCCCAGGCCCGCGCCGTGAGGACGACGAGGGTGACCGCCAGGAGGAGGCCCGGGATCAAGCGTCGGAGGGGAACGCCCCCCGTCCTCCGGCCTCCGCCGGCGAATCCCCTCCACCTCACGGAGACCTCCCTCGCGCCGTCCAGGCTCCCCTTCGGACCCAGAGCTCGAGGAGGCTCTCGAGTACAAGGAGGAGGAGGCCCCCGCAGCCGAGCAGGAGAGCGAGGTCCGTGCTGGCAGCCTCGAGCGGCGTTGCCCCGGCGAGAGCGCGCGCCCCTTCGGCCGCGCGCCGGACTCGCCGCAACGCCGGGGCATCGCCTTCGAAGGCGTATTCTCCCCCACCGGCATCCGCGACCCGCTGAAGAAGCGACTCCTGCAGTCTCGAGACACCCGGAGCCCCGGTCCGATCCCGGACGAGCTCTTCGGGCCCCCGAACGCCGGAGACGAACATCTCGGCCCCGCGCGGCGTGCCCACGCCGACGGCGTGCACCACAATGCCCCGTTCGGCAACCGCGCGCACGGCTTCGAGCACCGCTTCCTCGGACTCGCCCGCCTCCCCATCCGTAATCAGAACGATCCCGAGCTCCTCGGATCCGTCTTCGGAGAGGAGGAGCCTCGCCGCCTCCCCGAGCCCTGCGGTAAGGAGCGACCCCGGATCTTGGAGGCTCGTCACCGTCGGCCCGATCCCCTCGAGGAAAAACGCGGCAACCTCGAGATCCTCGGTCGGGGGGGCAAGCGTGTATCCTCGTCCCGCGAAGAGGACGAGCCCCACCTGCGTTCCGTCGAGCCCATCCAGCACCCCCTCGGCCACCTCTACGGCCCGCGACAGACGTGTCGGCGCGAGATCTGCCGCCTGCATGGACACCGAGACATCGACAGTGATGATGGTGGAGCTAGTGCGCGCGGTCGGCGCCTCCGCCGCGAGCGGAGGCCGAACGGGTTCGGAGGCTCCGAGCCCGAGCGCCAGCGTCGCCAGGACGAGGAGAACGAGCTGCTCGGAACGCACTCGATACAGGCCGGACCTGGCGACTCGACCTGCACCTCGGGCACCGCCGAAGAAGTCCCCGAGCCGCCGGCGCCTGCGCGCATGCCGGAGGTGGGCAGCGACGATGATGAGCGCCACCACGGCAGCGAGCTGAAGGAATGCGGGATGCTGGAGGGTCATGGTACGATCCCGAGCCTCGAACCGTGGAGGAGACCTCCACATCCGAGGAGGAGGAGCGCCGACGCGAGAAACCAGGGTCTGAGGGGACGCCTTGTCTCGTGCTCGACCGTGCCCGGCCCCGGAGCCTCGAGGCGATCGATCTCGCGGTAGATCGAATCGAGCGCCGCCGCACCCGTCGCCCGGAAGTATGTACCGCCCGTAACGGCCGAGAGAGCGGATAGAACCGTCTCCGCGCTCGTCGCTTCGCCTTCCCCGGCGGCCTCGAGATCTGCCTCTCTGGCCTGCTCGGGGGACATCAGGCTGATCGAGTGAACCCGGACGCCACGCGCGGCCGCCGCTCGGCCCGCCGCGATCGGCAGCACCCCGGCGGCGTTGTGCGCCCCGTCGGTAAGGAGGACGAGCACCCGTCCCTCTCGCTCCGACTCGAGGAGCCGATTGACCGAGGCGATGACGGCGGAGGAGATATCCGTCCCGTTCTGCACGAGCTCTACGCTCAAGGACTCGACCCCCTGGACGATGAGCTCCGGATCGGTGGTTAGAGGTACGCGCGTGAAGGCCTCTCCGGCGAAGCCCACGAGAGCCAACTCGTCGAGTTGCCTCCGCCGCGCGAAGCGGGTGGCGGCTTCCCGCGCGACGTCCATCCGGCTCCGGCCCCCCATGTCTTCCGCCAACATGGAGGACGAGAGGTCGACGGCGAGGACGGTCCCCTTCCCCACCTCGGCGATCTCACGGACAACATCGACGCGTCCAGGACCGGACAAGGCAATGACGACGCATGCGAGCATCGCCGTCCGAAGGAGATCCGGGAGCCAGCGAAGGATCCCCGATCGGCCGAACCACCCGCGCGCGAGCGCGCGAACGTCCTCGGCGCGCGAAAAGAAGATCCCCCGTCCGGCCGCAGGCCAGAGGAGGAGCACCGACGGAAGGGCGAGGAGAAGGAGCGCCAGGAACTCGGGATGCTCGAAGTCAACAGGCATCGGAAACCCGTCCCGGACCGTCGCCGGGCGCTACCCCCGAATCGACCGTCGCCCCGGGGCCGAGGCCCCGGGGCGACGCGGGTACATCCCTCCGTCTAGATCGAGAACCCTCGGGACGAAGCGTCCCTCGATCCTCAATGCGACAAAGCTCAGTTCCCGTTGAGACGTACGAACTTCTGGACGCGGTGGCCCGTCTGCACCTCACCACTATACATGTTGCCCTCAGAGTCGAAGGCGATGTAGTGCAGCCAGTCGAACTGGCCAGGCTGGATTCTTCCGCGTCCCCACGAATACACGGGTTCGAGCGTCTCCCGGTCGAGCGTCCAGACCTTGTTGTTCGTCCCGTCCGGGATATAGAGGAAGCGCTGCTCCGTATCGAGCGGATCGAACTCGATCTCCCATACCGCGCCCGGGCCGTAGGTGTCCGGTGCCAGGACACCCTCGGTGATATAGGTCCCGTCCTTCTCGAATACCTGGATGCGGTTACTCGGCCGGTCCGCGACGTAGACGCGCCCGTCGTTCGAGATCGCCACGCCGTGCACGGGCGTCCGCCACGTCCGGCTCGGCGGCGCGTTCGGATCCCAGGGGCCCGGATCCTCGTCGACCGGGGTCTCGCCGTACGCGCCCCAGTGCCTGCGGTACTCGCCCGTCTCCGCATCGAAGACCACCATCCGGCGGTTTCCGTACCCGTCGGCCACGTAGATCTCGTTCGTCGTCGGATCCACCTCCATCTGGGCCGCGCCATTGACCGTGGTGAGGTCGTTGCTCCCCTCGCTCGCCCCCACGGCTCCGATCTGGAAGACGAACTCGCCTTCCATCGTGAACTTCATCATGTGATGGTCGTTGTCCCCGTTGCCGGCAACCCAGACGAAGTCGTTGTGGTCCACGTAGATCCCGTGCTCGCTGTTGAACCACTGGTACTCCCCGGTGGGGCTATCCCCGCCCCACGCGTGGATCACGTTCCCGTCCGGATCGAAGGCGACGACGGACGGAGCCGTGGTGCAGCAGAGCGACTGAAGCGGATCGTGGCCCCAGGTCTGATCCCGGGTCGTCTGGAGCGGCGTCGAACCCGCGTTCGTGCCTTGCGCCGTGAAGGGACGGTGAATGACCCAGACATTGTCGTACTGATCGACGGCGGTGCCGGCCACCTGCCCGAGGATCCAGTTGTTCGGCATCGGCTGCGGCCAGAACGGGTCCACTGCGAACTGGGCCACCCCTTCCGGAACCTGGGGGCCGGATGCGTCCGGCGGCATGTTCGCCATCCCCTGGGCAGCCATCGAACCGCCCATGTCTCCTCCCATGTCCCCCGGGCCGCCCGCCTGGCAACCGGCGAGCGTGACGAACGTTAGCAGAAGTGCGGCCGAGCGGCCGGTGGTTGACACTCTCATTTTCATAGCTTCCCTCTCGGGTGGATCTAATATCAAGGACCGGGGAGGGTAGATCATTATTCCGGCTACGGCAAGGGACGCCGTCCGTCCGTTTGCGCCCCTGCCCCGCTCCGCCGGACGCGGTAAGAAAGGGAGGAAGGCCTCCCCCGGCCCCGCTGCCCGAAGTCGCGGCCAGGGGACGGACGAGGTAGATTGCTGTGATCGCCCGGTGAGATCTCGGCCAGCCGGGGCGTGCGCGGCCGGGACACCCCAGCCCAAACGGCGGGAGGAGTCATGTTGAGGAATCTCGTTCTCGGTTCGATGTCTTTCGTTCTCGTTGGCGTCGCGAGTCCTGCCGAGGCGCAGCAGAGGGGCGGCACGCTGCCCGCGGGCGAGGGCCGGGACCTGGTCCAGGCCGCCTGCACTCAGTGCCACGGCACGGGCCAGATCACCGGTTCTGCCGGATACGACGAAGGCGCGTGGCGCGACCTCATCGATACCATGATAGAGCTGGAGGACGGGGAGGCGGCCATCGTCTCGAGGTATCTCGCCAGCCACTTTCCGGAGACCGCGGAGCGGCGTCCCGTCCTCCTGGACGGCCCGGAGAGGATCCGGATTACCGAGTGGGTCGTGCCGACGCTCGGGCAGCGTTCCCGTGACGCGGCCGAAGCCCCGGACGGGTCGGTCTGGTGGACGGGGATGTGGGCGAGTCTCGCAGGAAGGCTGGACCCCGTGACGGGGGAGATGAAGGAGTACCCGCTTCCCCCGGAAGCCCGGCCCCACACGATCGTGCCTCACGAGGACGGCAGCATCTGGTACACGGGGAACAGCAACGCCACGGTCGGGCGCCTCGATCCCGAGACGGGCGAGATCACGGAATACTCGACGCGGGCCAGGGACCCGCATTCCGCGGTCTTTCATCCGAATGGGATGCTCTTCTTCACCGCGCAGCAAGCCGGGATGCTGGGGCGACTCGATCCCGAGACGGGGGAGATCACGGAGGTCGACACGGAGCCGAGACCCTACGGGATACAGGTGGACGGGGAGGGGACCGTGTGGGTCGCCTACAACGGCACGAACAAGATCGGCGCCCTCGATCCCGGGACGATGGAGGTACGCTACTACGAGGTGCCGAATCCCGATTCCCGGATCCGGCGGCTCGGGATCGCGAGCGACGGGATCGTCTGGTATGGGAACTCGACGATGGGCCGGATCGGGCGACTCGATCCCGAGACGGGGATGATCCGGGAGTGGCCCTCCCCGAGCGGCCCGGATTCGCACCCGTATGCGCTGGCGGTCGTGGATGACGTGGTCTGGTACAACGAGTCCGGCCAGCGGCCGGACACCCTCGTCCGCTTCGATCCCGAGACGGAGGAGTTCCAGAGCTGGCCGATCCCCTCAGGGGTCGGGATCGTTCGGAACTTTTGGGTGACGCGCGACGGAGACCTCCTGATCCACCAGACGAGCTCGAACCGGGTCGGCGTGGTGGAAATCGGGGCGGAGCGGGCGGTCAGCCAGCGTTAGGACGCCCGGGGGCAGCGGCGCGCCTTCCCCGCCCGGTGGCCGTGAAGGCACCGCCGCCGCCCTCGATCCTGACCGCCAGCCCGCCCTCGTCGGGCAATAGGTAGATCATCACCTGCGATTTCTGGCCCTCGAATTCCATCCTGAAGCCGAGGAGGAGTTCAGGCCCGGACATCATGATCTCCTCGATGAGGATGAACCGCCCTCCCGGGTCGAGGACGTCGCCGACGACCTGGCCCCCATCGTCGAAAATGGAGAGCCCGATCGAGACCGTGTCCTCCGGCCGGGTGAAGGTGACGTCCCACTCGCCGAGGAAGTGCTCCGCGCCGCTCGTGGGAATGGAGGCGTCCTGAGCAGCCAGGGCGGGGGCGAGGAGGAGTAGCGCCGACAGGCACCGGAGCGCGCTGCGTGGAGCTGGGGCCGGTATCGTGGCTGTATGCGCCGGACCCTGGGGGGGGCCGCCGGGCCGCTCCCCTTCCGGCGCCGCATCGACCCTCTTCATCCAATCTCCTGCTTCCCCGAGCGTTTCGGGCGTCGGTGTACGGCGCGTGCCGATCTCAGCGAGGGTTCCGATCGTTGAAAGGGCATGCGGCATCGAGCGATCACCGCACGGGCCGGCCGGAGGGGCCGCCGCCCCAGGACTCCCAAAAGAGCGCAGCGATTCGGGACCGCTTCCGGCCCGCCACGCGTGGGCGGGAAGGGCCCGCAGGCAACCGGACTACCCCGTGACGGGAGAACCCCCCGGATCCCCTGCGTCGGAGGGTTCTCTCGTCGGGGCGAAGCGGGCGACCGGATTCGAACCGGCGACCCTCAGCTTGGGAAGCTGATGCTCTACCAACTGAGCTACGCCCGCATCCCGGTCTCAGGACCTCTAGTTGAGAACCTCGTAGTTGTATCCCATGACATCGGACGTGGTGGGGAAATCGATCTGGAACTCGAGACCCACCTCGACCTCGTCCAGCGGAATCGAGATGTCCTGGGCGCCGACCTCGACTCCGTCCCGATCGTAGAACCTGAACCTGATGTCAGCGGTGGAACCGACCTCCGCCGTACGATTCGTCACGACCCCGGGGAGGGTGTAGCCGCCGTCGGCGAGGGTGATCTGAAGCCCGGCGATGTCGAAGCGAAGCGCCTCTAGCGCATCCACGACATCCGCGGCTTCCTCCTGCCGTTCGAGCTGGACCAGCGCCTGAATGAGGAACTGGTACCCATTCCGGCTGTGCGTGTCCAACTCGATGAGCCGGGAGGCCACTTCGGCGAGCTGTTCCGGCTGATCCTCCGCGAGGTACAGCGCCTGCGCCTGGTTGAAGATAAAGTCGCGATTCTCGGGAAACACCTCGTGGGCCCTCCCGAATGCATCCGCTGCCTGAAGGAAGAGGTCTCCGTTGTAGGCCCCGATCGCGATCGAGTTGTAATCCGAGGCGGTAAGCCCCGGGCGAGCCAGGAGATCCGCGTATATGGCTGAAGCGCGTTCGTT
The DNA here is from genome assembly GCA_965206975.1 of Longimicrobiales bacterium. Taxonomy (GTDB): domain Bacteria; phylum Gemmatimonadota; class Gemmatimonadetes; order Longimicrobiales; family Gaopeijiaceae; genus JAAXGI01. The sequence continues at coordinate 2,822,753 of OZ242253.1, forward strand.
CTCCCCCGCCGAAATCAAGGCCGCTCCGTAGTTGGAGTACGCCATCAGATCGTCAGGGGCCTCCTCGACGATCACCCCGTAGACATCGGCCGCCTGCGCATACCTCTCGAGCTCGAAAAGGAGCTGGCCCTGGTTAAAGCGGGACGCTGAGAGGTTCTCCGCGTTCGTCGCGACCACCGCGGGATCCTCCTCGCGCTGCCCGACCGGGCCCGCGATCAGCTCGACGGCCTCCGTGAAGAGGGTGAGCGCATCGTCCAGCCGCCCGTCCTGCTGATACAGCGCACCGAGCTGCACCATCGCCTCCGGCCGCCCCTGATAGATCGTGTGTGCTCGTTCGAAGGCGGCCAAGGCACCCCCGGCATCACCCGCCTGCATCGCCCCGACCGCCGCGTTGAAACCATCGATCCACTCGGTTTCCCGGTAGAAGTTCACTTCGAGGACCGCGCGCGGGGAGAGCACCTCGACCTGATCGAACATCTCGTCCGCAGCCTCCAGATCCCCGAGACCGACGTAGGCCTGTCCCGCCTGGAGGAAGGACTGCGGGTTTGTCGGGTCGAGCTGCATCCCGGCCTGCGCGGACTCGACCGCCTGGTCGTAGGCGCCCTGCGCCAGGAAGAGCGAGGCAGTGGCCGTGTGGTCATTGTCGCGCGCGAGCTCGCCCTCAGGAAGGGCGAGCACCCAGGCCGGGAGGTCCTCGTCGGCTACTGCCTGCGGCGCCACGGCACCGGGCGCACCCCCGCCCGCACATCCTCCGGCGAGGAAGGCCAGCGCGAAGAGACCAGGCGCTCCTGTACGGACATTCATCCAACTCCTCCTGATGATCTTCAGAACTCGGTTACCGGTCACATTCCCGGAACCGGCGTCCACCGAAACGGCTGGCCGCCCCAGCTCCGGAACACACAACCGCGAAATGTATCCCAAGCCGGCGGGAATCGGCAACTCGAGCCACCGAGCCAGCCGCTCACTCTCCCCGACGGCCCGCGTCGCTCGCACTCCGCTCCTCCAAGCGCTCGTGGGCTACGGCGCGATCCGCTCCCTCACGTCCCCAAGCCGGGCCAGGACTTCCCGGCGCCCGAGCGCGTGGATGACCTTCCCGAGATCCGGCCCCTGGCGGGCCCCCAGGAGGGCGAGCCTGAGCGGGTGGAAGAGCGCCCGCCCCCCACGGCCGAGCTCCCTCCCGGCCTCCCTCACCGCCCGCGACGCCCCATCCGCCGTCCACGCCTCGAGCGCCTCGAGCCTCTGCTCGACCGTGCCGAGGAGCCGCGCATTCTCATCGGGCTTGGACGCGAGTTCGGCCACGGCGGCCCGCACCGCTTCCCCGGACGGGAAGAGGAGGGCGAGCGCTTGATTCACCTCACCGAAGGTATGGATCCGGGAGCGAAGCGCATCGACCACAGTCTCCAGGTCGAGCCCGTCGACGGGAAAGCGGGCCCGGTCGATGTAGGGGGCCACCGCGCGCGCCAGCGCGCCGAGCGGCATCCGCGCAATGTGCTCCTTCGAGAGCCACCTGAGCTTCCCTGAGTCGTAGACGGTGTTCGAAGCCCCAACCCGATCCAGCGTCAGCGCCGCCGCGATCTCGGACGGGCTCATCACCTCGCGGTCGTCCCCGGGAGACCAGCCGAGGAGGGAGAGGTAGTTCAGAACGCCGTCGGGGTGGTAGCCATCGGCCTCGAGGAGGGCGACGCCGGGAGCGCCCGTCCGCTTCGAGAGCTTGGAGCCGTCCGGGGCAAGGACCGTCGGAAGATGCGCGAAGACGGGTCGCACTGCTCCCATGGCGTCGAAGAGGAGCGCCTGCTTCGGCGTATTCGGGAGGTGGCCGGCCCCCCGGATCACGTGCGTGATCTCCATGTCGGCATCATCGGCTACGACTGCGAAGTTGTAGGTGGGGCGGCCGTCCTCTCTCAAGATGATAAAGTCCCCTATATCCCTGCCATAAAAAGTTATCAAACCCCTTATTTGATCCGTCACTTGAATCGTGTCGTCCGGTACTGCAAAGCGAAGGGAGGGGCGTGGGGAACCGGGCGGTGCCCCGCCGGAACCTCCCCCCACGCCACGTTCACGGCATCCGCCCGGACACCCGGGCCGAGACCGCTCCCGGGTCCGCGCGGCCGCGACCTCGGACTCCGAGCAGTAGCAGTCGTAGGCGAGCCCGCGAGCCCTCAACTCGAGGGCGCGTTCCCGGTGCCGCCCCTCCCTTCGGCTCTGGAGATAGGGGCCGAAGGGGCCGCCCACGTCCGGACCCTCGTCCCACTCGAGGCCGGCCCACCGGAGACCTCCGAGGAGGCGCTCGAGAGACCCCTCCACATTTCGTGCTGCGTCCGTATCCTCGACCCGGAGGACGAACGCCCCCCCGTGCCGGCAGGCGAAGAGGTAGTTGAAGATCGCCGTCCGGAGATTCCCGACGTGCATCTCCCCCGTGGGGCTCGGAGCGAATCGGGTCCGGACGGAGGGCATTGATCAGCTCGCCGCCTTCTCCGACGACGTCCCGAGGTGGGTGAGCACCTTCTCGGCCAGCGTCTCGGAGAACCCCGGGATACGGGCGATCTCCTCGGGGCTCGCCCCCCGTACGGCCCGGACGGAGCCGAAGCACCTGAGGAGGGAACGCTGCCGCTTTGGCCCGATGCCCGGGATCACCCCGAGCTCGGTCTGGATCGTTCGGCGCCGCCTGAGCTTCCGATTGTACCTGAGCGCGAAGCGGTGGGCCTCGTTCCTCACGCGTTGCAGGAGTCGGAGCGCCGGGTCCCTCCGGGGGAGCCGGATCGGCTCCGCCCGCCCGGGGAGGAAGAGCTCTTCCCTGCTCTTGGCGAGCGCCACGATCGCCACCTCGGACGCCCCGAGCTCCCGGAGCACGGGCTCGACGGCAGTGAGCTGGCCCTTCCCGCCATCGAGGACGAGGAGCTCCGGGAGGGGCTCCTCCTCCTCGATCCGACGCCTCAGGTAGCGCTCGACCGCCTCGGCGATCGAGCGGTAGTCGTCGTTGGACCACTCGCCGCGGATCCGCATGTGACGGTAGAGCGCTCGCTTGGGCTCGGCGTTCTCGAAGGCCACGGAGCTCGCCACAAGTTCGCTCCCCTGCGTATGCGATACGTCGAAGCCGGCGATCAGCCTGGGTACGACCTTGAGCTCGAGTCGGTCCTGAAGCTCGTAGAGCACTTCCTCCGCCGGGTCCAGCCTCCCCTCCCCCACCGCGAGCTGCCCCTCCAGGAAGTGCCGGGCATTCGTGGCGGCGAGCTGCGTCATCCGCCGCTTCCCCCCCCTCTCGGGCACGAGCGCCCGGACCCGGCGGCCGGCACGCGCCGAGAGCACCTCCTCGAGGACGCCGCGGTCCGAGAAGGAGAAGGGAAGAAGGACCTCGCGGGGAAGCTCGCCCGCCCCTTCCCTCCCGCGCCCGAGATAGAACTGCGTCGCGAAGATCCCGAGGAGCTCGGAGTCGGCCTCCCCGTCCAGCTCCTCGATCGTGCGGCTCTCCCGCCCGAGAAGCTTCCCCCTTCGGACCCGAAGGACGACGGCGGCCGCCCAGGCGCCGTCGCGGGCGATCCCGAGGATGTCCTGACTCTCCGCCTCCGCCCGCTCCATCCGCTGCTCCCTCGCGATCGCCTCAAGGCCGCGGAGCACGTCCCGATGCCGTGCGGCTGCCTCGAAGCGAAGCCCCTGAGAAGCCTCATCCATCTCGACCTCGACGCGGGCGCGGACCCCTTCGATCTCTCCCCCGAGGATCTTCAGCACCTCGGCGATCACCTCCCCGTACCCTTCCTCCGTCTGAAGTCCGATGCAGGGAGCGGCGCACCGGCCGATATGGTAGTCGAGGCAGGGCCGGGGCGGCGCCTCCCTCGGGAGGTCGTACCGGCACGAGCGGACGTGGTAGAGGCGCTTCACGAGCTCGAGCGCTTGGCGCATGGGTCCGACGGAGGTGTAGGGCCCGAAGTAGCGCGCCCCGTCGTCCTTCAGCGTGCGGGTGACGAAGACGCGGGGGAAGGGCTCCCCAACGGTCACCTTCACGAATGGGTACCGCTTGTCATCCCGCAGCTGGATGTTGAATCTGGGCTGGTGCTCCTTGATCAGGTTCGCCTCGAGGACGAGGGCCTCGGCCTCGGAGCCTACGAGGATCGTATCCGCGGCGGTGGCGAGGCGGGCGAGCTCGCTCAGGCGAATCCCACGCCTCGGGTCGGAGGCGAAGTAGGTGCGGACCCGCGATCGGATGGAGTTCGCCTTCCCGACGTAGAGGATCCCCCCGGCGGCGTCCTTGAAGAGGTAGACGCCGGGACCGCTCGGGAGGCTCCTCAGCTTCCTCGCGTCGATCGTCACGGTATCGCGGCGCTCCGGAGAGGGGCGGCGACTACTCGGCCTTCGAGCGCCGGAGGGCGAACGCCCCGAGAGGGGGCCGGACCCCCAGGAGTGCGGTCAGGATGAGGTATACCCCGGCGAAGGGAACGAGCGTTCCGAGCGCCTGAAGCCATGGCGCCCCGGGTGGGAGGCGCCCGAGGAGGAAGAGCCCGGTCGCCGAGGCCACCAGCGCCCCGGTCCCCATTCGGAGGAGGCGTCCGGCCCCGATCCCGAAGGACCCCATGGTGCGTGTGAGGGAGCGCCGGAGGAGGACGAACTCGACCCAGGCGGCGAGGCTCGCGCCGAGGGCGAGCCCTGCGGCCCCGAGGCGGAGCTCGCCCACGGCCACGCGGTCGAGGGGAAGCATCAGGGCGAGTCCCACACCAAGCGAGAGTGCGACGCGCACGTACGCGATCCGGGCCGGGGTGCGCGTGTCCCGCACCGCGTAGAAGGCCGAGGAGAAGAGGCGGGATAGGGCGGAGGCCGGCATCCCGATGGCGTACGCCGCGAGCACCCCCCACGTGACCCGGACCTCCGCTTCACCGAAGGCCCCTGTCTGATAGATCGCGGCCGTGATGACGTTGCCGAGGCAGATGTAGCCGAGCGCGGAGGGGATGAGAAAGTAGGCGACGCGCCCCATCCCGGCACTCACGTCCGCTCCGAGAAGGGAAGCGCCACGCCGCCTGTCCCGCGAGAGCTCGGGGAGTTCGGAGGCGGCGACCGACATCCCGAAGAGCGAGATCGGGAGGAGGTAGAGGGTCTGGGCGTACCCCAGGGATGCGACGGCTCCGGTTGCCAGGTACGCCGCGAGGGTGAAGTCGAGCCAGCTGCCGAGGTTCACGACGCCCCGGGCGGCAACGACGGGGACGAAGTTCCGGATCGCTTCCCGAACCCCGTAGACGTCCCGCGAGAGCGACGGCCGAAACTCCCCGAGGAGCCGAAGCGCCAAGGGGAGCTGGAGCGCGCACTGCACGCCCCCGCCGATGAGCGCGCCCCACGCGAGAACCCGGACGAGCGCCTCTCCGGAGAGGCCCCACGCCTCGCCCCCGATCCACATCGCGCCGATGATCGCCGCGTTCCACCCCACCGGCGCGACGTAGGGGAGGAAGAAGCGCCGGTGGGTATTCAGGATCCCGAGCGCCCACGCCGAGATCACGAAGAGCGCCGTCATCGGGAAGAGGATCCGAACGATGTCCACGGTGAGGGCGTAGCGCGCCGGATCGAAGCCGCCGAAGAATACCGCGACGAGGAGGGGGGCGAAGACGATCCCGGCCCACGCCACGCCTCCCGCGGCCAGCGTCAGGAGTCCGAAGACGGCCCCGGCGAACCGCGCGCCCTCCTCATCCCGCCCCTCCTCGACGAGCTCTGCGTAGACGGGGATGAAGGAGGCGGAGAGCGTCCCCTCGGCAAGGAGGTTCTGAAGGACGTTCGGCATCCGGAGCGCGGCCCGCCATGCGTCGGCGAAGGGCGAGGCGCCGAAGTAGTGGGCGAAGACCCGCTCCCGGACGAGCCCGGTAATGCGGCTGAGAAGGATCCCGGAGGCAACGCGCGCCGAGGCTCCGGAGCGCACCGTCCCGCCCGGCGGAGCGTTCAGGCCGCCCCCCGGGCGGGCTCAGGGGCCGGCGCGCTCACTCGGAAACGAGGGCGGGGCCCCCTCGCGGGAGCGGTCGGCGAGGAGCTGCTGAACGAAATCGGATTCGTCCGAGAGGCGCTTGACATCGAGGGAGAGCCGCTCCACCTCGCCCTCGAGCTGGCCGATCCGCTCCCTCAGGCGATCCGCCTCGCCCGCCTCGCCCCTGGACTCGACGTGGGCGGCGACCGCACGCCCGAGGCGGGAGTCCAGGACCGTCGAGAGGATCTCTGGGATCAGGAGTCCGAAGACCATGATGACGAGCCACCACATGCGCGAAAGCTATCTCTGGGAAGCTCCCTCGTGCAATTCGGGCCGAGGGGGTGCGTCGCGCGCCCCCCCGACTTCTACGCCTCGGCCGGCGCCCGGATTCACGGGGGGGACGGGTGGCTGGGCAACGGTACCGGGCCGGGGAGCACCGCCTTTTCGGCCCGAACGGAGAGCCCGTCGAGGAAGGCCTGATCGTAGCGCACGAGATAGTAGAAGGGACTCAGGACGCGCTCCTGCGGCCGGTCGAGGGGGAAGAGGTGGAGCTTCGCCTTCTTCAGCTGGGCGAGCGCGACCTCGTTCGCCCGCTTGAGGCTCTGCACGGCCTTCTTCTCGACCTCGGTGAGGAGGGCGAAGCTCTGTGACTGGAGGCTCCTTACGGGTCCCGCGAGCGTCGGGTCGATCTCGGCGACGGACCTTGCGAGCCGGGCCGAGCCCTGCCCGAGCGAGCGCCGAAGCTCCTTCAGCGCCGACTGGACCCCCTCCGGAATGCTCTCCCGTGCGAAGTCGCCGGCGATCGCCGGAAAGGGGGCGGCGAGATCATCGACCGCGAGGCCGAACTTCGCGAGCACCTTCTCGACCTTCCCCTCGACGACGGCCACCGACAGGCGCGGGTGGATGACGGGCATCTCGATCCCGTGCCCGGCGAAGACGGGCGCCGTCTGCGGAAGGTACGAGGCCTCCCCCGGACCCGCCACGGTGGCGATCGCCGGGAAGAGCAGGCTCTCGACGACGGGCCGAAGGAGGACGTTCGGGCTCAGCCTCGAGGGGTCATCCTCCCCGATCGTTTCGATCTCCCGGGCGGTGATCCGGCGCTCCGACCCCCGGAGGCGGTAGGCACCGCCGTCCCGAAAGACCCGTTCGCGGCGCTCCTCCCTCTCGACGAAGACGTTCGTCGCCCCAGGGAGCTCAGGGACCTGGAGCTCGAAGCCCGCCCTCCGTATCGCCTCGTCGTGCCGGTGGACCGCCTCCTCGCGCGCCGCGCTCTCCGCCAGTTCCTTGAGTAGCATCGGGAGCGCGCGGCGCTTGAGCGTCGGGTGGTGCGCCGCTGCGGTGAAGACCCCGGCGGGGCCGAGGAGGGCATGAAGGAGCTCTTCGTACGCATCGGAGAGCGTACTCTCCGGCCGGCACACCTCCTCGAGGAGGCTCCGCCACCTCGGGAGGAAGTCCGTCTCGGGCATGAGGGTGAGGAAGTGCCCGAGCGCCTCGGCCATCTCCAGGCCCGCCCGGATGCGGTGAATCGGCCGGCCGGGGCCGGGGCTCGGGGCGCGATCCGGGAGTGCGACCTCCCGAAGCCGGTTCTCGACGTCCATGACGTGGGTGGCGCGGACCTCCTCCCAGTCGTGGTCTTCGGAGGCAATCCAGAAGACGGGGAGTACGGGCCGGCCTATCGCGGCCTCGAGGCGCCTTGCGAGAGCGGCAGCCGTGAGCCCCTTGTAGAGGGCGTACAGGGGACCGCCGAAGAGCCCCGGCTGCTGCCCCGTGGTGACGACGAAGCCTCCCTCGTCGACGAAGGCCTCGAGGCGCGCCTCCCCACGAGCCCCGCCGCCGGTGAGGCAGGAGGCTGCGAGTTTTCGATCCTCGGCTCCCGTCCGGTCCTCGACCTCCCTCGCCTTCGCCAGGTACGAGCCGAGATCCGCCGCCGGGCCCGGAAAGAGTTCGGCCGCCGCCGGGCTTCCCGCGAGCCACGCCTCGGCGAGCGGCGTCCCCGAGAGGAGACGAGATTCGAGCCTCACGGCCGGTCCCCGCGTCACGTCAGGACGCACTCGCGAGCGCGATGACTCTCGGGGCCGACTCGCCGACCGGGGCGCCCGAGTAGTCGCCGAACCAGCGCCCGGGGGCGAGGCCGGCGCGGGCGAGGAGCTCGGCCAGCTCCCCCGCCGAGTAGAGGCGGACCCGTTCCCGGTACGTCCGTTCGGCCTCCCCGCCCTTCCCCGCGATCCGGATCGTCTTCTCCACCCTCCGGCCCGCGTCGACGATCCGCCGCTCCTGTATGACCCTCCGCCCCTCGATCACGGCTTCGTCCCGGGGCCTCAGCGTGGCCCTCGTCCGCTCCGCATTCAGGAAGTCGAGGAGGAAGTGCCCCCCTTCCTTCAGGACGCGGCGGATCTCGAGGAGAACGCGGAGGTCGTCGTCCTCGGATCGGAAGTACCCGAACGAGGTGAAGAAGCTCGTGACGGCGGCGAAGCGGTTCGCCCCGAAGGGGATGAGGCGCATGTCGGCCCGGAGGAGGAGGGATCTGGAATCCACCTCCTTCGCCCGGAGGAGGAGCACCTCCGAGAGATCGAGCCCGAAGACGCGGAGGCCGCGGGCGGCGAGTGGCCTCGTGTGCCGGCCCGCACCGCACGCCAGGTCCAGGACGGGATCCCCAGGCAGAAGGCTCGTTGCCTCGAGGAGGAGCGCCACGCCCCTCCCGGCCTCCTCCTCGTCCCGATGCGGGTAGAGCCCTAGATAGTCGTCCCCGAACCAGCTCGCGTACCACGGCTGGCCCCCGGTCGGATCTCCCCCGCGACCCGGACTCACGCCTCAGCCTTGTGGTAGGGTTCGCCGCGAAGGATCGTCCCGGCCCGGTAGAGCTGTTCGGCGAGGAGGCGGCGGGCGAGTTCGTGCGGGAGCGTCATGTCGGAGAGTGAGAGGAGTCGATCCGCGCCGCGGAGTAGCGTAGCATCGAGGCCAAATGCGCCTCCGACGAGAAAGGTAACGCCGCGCCTTCCCTCGGTCGCCCTCGAGCCGAGGAGGCGGGCGCAGGCATCTGACGAGAGGCTCCCACCCCCTCTCGTGAGCGCCCAGACCTCCGACTCTTTCGGGATCCGACGCCCGAGACGCGCCCCCTCCGCGCTCCGGACGGAGGCCGGATCCTTCCCCCGCCCGCGGGCCCGGCCCACGACCAGGACGGAGATCTTCACTCACCCCTCCTCAACCCCGCGCCTCCCCCGTGCCCGGCGCGCGAAACGCCTCGAGCGAGGCGAGGATGCGCTCGATCAGATCGCGCCGCGCGGCAAGGACGAGAGGGAGCACCCGGACCGGGGGAAGGAGTTCCGCGAAGGCCTCGAGCTTCACCGCATCCTTCTCCGTCGTGACCACCGCGCGGCCGTCTGCGCGCCTCGAGATACGCACGGCATCCTCCCGCGTGTAGTCGTGATGATCGGGGTAGAGCCGCGCCTCCGGCGCCTCGCCCAGGCGCGCCTCGACGATGGAGAGAAAGGCTGCGGGCTCGGCGATCGAGGAGACCGCGAGGACCGGGCCCTCTGGCGGGGAGCCCCTCGAACCGTCGAGGCGCTCCCACTCGCCTGCCTCGAGGTAGCAGAGGTGGACGGGGGGGAGCCCGGGCACCCGCCGAAGCTCGCCTGCGAGCCGGACCGCCGGCTCACGCTCCCCCTCGCCCTTCGACGTGACGAGGATGAGATCGGCCCGCCGAAGCGCTCCGAGTGGCTCCCGGAAGGGGCCCCGGGGGAGGAGGCGGGGAGGAAGCGGGTGCGCGGGGGAGAGGAGCACGATGTCGAGGCTCCGGCGAAGGCAGCGATGCTGGAATCCGTCGTCGAGTACGGCGACGTCCCGTCCGAGGCGCGCCGCTTCCCGCACGCCCTCGATGCGGCGGGGAGTTGCGAGGACGGGCGTCCCCGGGCTCCACCGGCCGTGAAGGCGGATCTCGTCCTCGCCGTAGCCTCTCGTGACGAGCGCAGGGCTGAGACCCTGCCGTTCGAGCTCCCCGACGAGCCACCCGGAGACGGGCGTCTTCCCCGTCCCGCCCACCGCGAGGTTGCCGATCGACACAACCGGGAGGGGCGGATCCGCCGAGGGGAGCACGCGGAGGCGGTAGAGCAGGTTCCGGGTTCGAATGACGCTCCCGTAGATCGCTGCGAGGGGCGCCATGAGGGCGCCAAGGAGGGCGAAGCCGGCGCCTCCGTCCCCGCGCCAGAGGCGCTCGAGCAGCGCGCGTGCCCTCACTCCGGGACTCGCCGCGCGCCCCCCGGCCGAGGGCATTCCGTCGCCTCGCCGGGGGGGGCGACCGGATCCACCCCGTCGACCTCATCCGACAGCGTGCAGAGGAGCGTCTCCAGCTCCGCCCCGATCCGGACGATCTCCTCCTCGGATGCATCCCTTGGGACGATACGCGGCTCGCCGTAGCGCACCGTGATCCGGGAGAAGGGTTTCGGCACCACGTGTCGGTCCCACGTTCCGAGCCTCCAGACGCGTGGGCCGCCGACGGCGATCGGGACGATCGGCGCGCCCGTGATCCGGGCCGCCGCGAGCGTGCCCGGCTTGAGCTTTCGCGGGGGACCCCGGGGGCCGTCGGGCGTGAATCCGAGGTCGTGGCCCTCGCGCGCCGCCCGGACGAGCCCCTTCAGGCCCTTCACCCCCCCGCGCGTGCTCGAGCCACGCGAGGTCCCGAAGCCCATTCTCTCGATGATGCGGGCGATATACTCCCCGTCCTTGTGCTCGCTCACGAGGACGACGATCCCCTGTTTTCGATGGATGTAGGTGAGGGGAAGGATCCGGGAGTGCCAGAAGACGAAGATGACCGGCTGGCCCTGCCTTCGATTCTCGAGGAAGCTCTCCTCCCTCTCCGCCCGGATTCGGAGGGTGCGGCCGAGGCAGCGGATGAGGAGGGAGCCGACCTGCCCTACGACGCGAAGCCGGATATTCTCAAGCCTCACGTGCGGGAACCCCCTCTGTGCGGGGCGGGGCGAGCGGCCGCGCGCACGGGAGAGCTCCGTGCCGGGGTGACCGTACGTTGCCGACGCACCACCAGCTCGCAGGACATGGCTGGCTACCGGCCCGCGGCCAGGCGGCCTCCGGAGCCGAAGCGCAGGCCGCGTTCCTCGAGCACCTCGGCCGCAACCCTAGCGACCCGCCTCGACGCCCCCGGACCACCGAGCCGCTCCCGGGTCTGCCCGAGCCCGCCGAGGACACGTTCCCGCTCGGGGCCCTCCTCGATCAGGGGGACGAGGACTTCGGCGAGTGCCTCCGCGGTCACAGCGCCCTGAAGGAGCTCCGGGACAACCCGCCTTCCCGCGACCAGATTCGCGAGCGCCACATGTTCCACGCGGACCAGGCGGCGCGCGAGCGCAAACGTCCACGGGTGGGTCCGGTAGGCGACGACGAACGGGACCCCGGCGAGCGCCGCCTCCAGCGTGCTCGTACCCGACTTGACGATCGCGGCGTGCGCGTGGGCAAGGAGGGCCCGCGCACGCGGGACGACGACCGCCTCCGTAGCGGCCGGGAGGCGCAGGTCAAGCCCTTCGGCCTCGGCGACGGCGATCTGCAGGTCAGGGTCCCGCCGCCTGAGCCTCGCTCCGGCCTCGAGAAAGACGCGGAGGTGGCGCCGGATCTCCTGGCGCCTCGACCCCGGAAGGAGGGCGAGGATCCTCCGACCGGGATCGAGGCCTGACGAATGGCAGAAGGCCTCCCGCGGCGGCACGTCGGCCTCCCGGTCGATGAGAGGGTGCCCCACGAACTCGACCCGCGCCCCCGCCTCCTTGAAGACCGCCTCCTCGAAGGGGAAGATCACGCAGATCCGGTCCGCCGCCCGCGCGAGTCGGGCCGCCCGCCCCACCTTCCACGCCCACACCTGCGGCGCGATGTAGTAGACGACCGGAACGCCGGTCGCCTTCGACCGCTCCGTGATGCGGAGGTTGAAGCCAGGGTAGTTGACGGTGATGACCAGGTCGACCCGTCCGCTCTCGATGAGGCCACGAACTCTCCGCTCCAACCGCCAGAAGAAGAAGAGTCGGGAGAGGACCTCGACGAACCCCATGACGGCGAGGTCCTCCAGCCCGGCCAGGAGCTCGACCCCCTCGGCGGCCAGCCGCTCGCCCCCTGTCCCGAGGATCGTGCACCCCGGCCACTCCTCCTTCAGCAAGCGGGCGACGCGCGCGGCGTGCTCGTCCCCGGAGGGCTCCCCCGCGAGGAGGAGGATCACTGGCGAACCGGCCGCCGAACCGGCCACGGGCGCGGCCCCGCCTAGAAGCGGGTGGCGAGGTACCAGAAGGCGACGACGCAGAGGATCAGGAGGAAGACGAGCGCCCGGGTGGAGCGCCCCTTCTTAACGTCGATCCACTCCTTCTTCCGGTTACGACGTACTCGTATGAGCGACATGGGTCATGATCCTCTCTTCGATAGCGAGGGCTGTGGCGAGTGCGTCCCTTCCTGCCCTTGCGCCGACGACCGGGGGCGAGCCCTCGAGGATCGCGTCCCGGAAGCTCTCGAGTTCACGCCGGAGCGGCTCGATCGGCTCGGCACGAAGGGGGATACGTTCGACGAGGGCCGCGAGATCCGCCGGCCGCTCCTCCCGCGGCGCGGTGGCGGCCGCCGGGCGGACGCCCTGGCCGGTGAGACCGGCGAATGCCGGAAGGTCGCGCCGCAGGCGAAGGAACTCCCCGCTCCCCACCGCCAGGTCCAGGCTCAGGTACCCGGAACGCTGGAAGATCCGGATCTTTCGCAGCCGGTCCGCCGATACGCGGCTCGCCGTGAGGTTGGCGATCGCGCCGCCCCGGAACCGGATCCGCGCGTTCGCGATGTCCACCGAGTCCGTGAGCACGGGGATCCCCGTTGCCTGTATGTCCTCGATGGGCGAGCCGACGAGGCTCGCGACCAGGTCCACGTCGTGGATCATCAGATCCAGCACGACGGCCACGTCCGCGCCCCGCTCGCTGAACTGCGCGAGCCGGTGCGACTCGATGAACAGCGGCCTCTCGAGGTACGGCTGTGCCCCGAGGACCGCCGTGTTGAAGCGCTCGACGTGCCCCACCTGGACCTCGGCGCCCGTGTCCGCCGCCGCGGCAAGGATCCGGTCCGCCTCCTCGAGCGTGGCGGCGATCGGTTTCTCGATGAAGACGTGGATCCCCCTCCCGAGCGCAGCCTCGGAGACCTCCGCATGCGTACGGGTCGGCGTGGCGACGACGAGAGCGTCCACCTCGCCGAGGAGCGCCTCATACCGTTCGTAGGCTCTCAAGCCGAGCGCTTCTGATACCTCGTGCGATCTCTCAGGACGTACATCGTAAAATCCTACTGCATGTATACCTTCGAGATCCCTTGCGATCCGTAGATGATGGAACCCCAGGCTCCCGGCGCCGACGACACCGAGTCGAAGCGGCGCTTCGGCCGGGGACCGGTCGGAGGGGGGCATCAGATCGTCACGCCCCGTTCGGAACGCTCGATGAAATCGAGGAAGCGCAGAAGCTCCGGCCCCGGCTCCCCCTCCTCCGCCCTCGCCCGCTCGAGGCCCTGCGAGACGTTCAGCGCCGAGAGGAAGAGCGTCCGGTATGCCTTCTTGAGGGCGGAGCGGACCTCCGGGGAGACGCTTCGCCGCTCAAGCCCCACGGCATTCAGCCCATACATCTTCGGCGGGCTCCCGGCCACCCGGCAGAAGGGAACCACATCCTGTGAGATGCGCGAGCACCCCCCGATGAAGGCGTGCGTCCCGATTCGTACGAACTGGTGGATCGCGGTGAGCCCTCCGACGATCGCGTAGTCCTCGATCATCACGTGGCCCGCCATATTCACCGCATTCGCGAGGATCACCTCGTCTCCCAGGCGGCAGTCATGCGCAACGTGGGCGTAGGTCATGAGTAGGCACCCATCCCCGACCCGGGTCCGTCCGGAGGCCGAGGTCCCGCGGTTCAGCGTCGCGTACTCGCGGATCACGGTCCGCTCCCCGACCTCGAGATACGTCTCCTCCCCCTGGTACTTGAGGTCTTGGGGATCCGTACCGAGGACCGCGCCCTTGTGGATCGTGCAACCGGCGCCGATCGTCGTGTTCTGCTCGATCAGGGCACTGGGCCCCACCTCCGTTCCGGCCCCGATGCGGACGTTCGGGCCGACGAGCGCCCAGGGGCCGATCCTCACCCCCGCATCCAGCTCGGCGCTCGGGTGGACGATCGCCTGCGGGTGGAGCTCGACGTCGCCGGTCCCCGCCCGGGATGGATCCGCCGCCTCTCTCACCGCTCCATCACCCGGGCCATCAGCTCCGCCTCCGCGACGAGCTGGCCGTCCACGAACCCCTCGCCCCGCATCTTGCACACGCTCCGCCTGAGCTGCACCAGCTTGAGATCGAAGACGAGCCGGTCGCCCGGTCGAACGGGCCGCCGCCACTTCACGTTGTCGAGCGACATGAAGTAGACGACCTTGTCCTCCGGATCCTCTACGGCGTCTATGAGGAGAAGCCCGCCCACCTGGGCCATCGCCTCGACGATGAGCACCCCGGGCATGATCGGGTGGCCGGGGTAGTGGCCCTGGAAGAACGGCTCGTTGATCGTGACGTTCTTTACGCCGACGATGCGTTTCCCGGACTCGAATTCGACGATGCGGTCGACGAGCAGCATCGGGTAGCGATGGGGGAGGTACTCCAGGATCTGCCCGATATCGAGGACCGGAGGCCGCACAGGATCGCGGCGCGCCTCCCGCACCAGCGCCCGGCCGAGCGCGACATTTCCCCTGTGGCTCGGCCGCTCGGCGATCACGTGAGCGTCGAGCCTGGCTCCGAGGAGCGCCAAGTCTCCGACGATGTCCCCGACCTTGTGCCTCAGGAACTCGTCGGGGAAGCGGAGCCCGGCGTTGAGGACCCCCTCGTCGCCGAGGACGACAGTGTTCTCGAGCGAGGCCCCGCACCCGAGTCCCCTCGCCCTGAGCGTCTCCGCCTCCACCTCGAAGCCGAAGGTTCGGGCTCGCGAAATCTCCGATGCGAACCCGCCCTCCGCGAAGGAAAAGGAGCCGTACTGCCGACCGATCGCCGGGTGATCGAACTCGATCGTGGCGGAGATGTGAAAGGATGCATGCCGCGCGGCGATATAGCTCTGCGCTCCGTCGTCGCCGTCGAGGACGAGCGGGCGGGCGGGCGAGAGGACCGGAAGCAGCTCCTCGAGCTCCACGGCACCCGCCTCGCAGAGGGGCCCGAAGTACCCCTCGAAGCTCCCGTCCAGGATCGGGGGCTCGGGCCCATCGAGCTCCGCGACGACGCGCGATATCCCCGCGGCCGCGAGCGCCGCCATCACGTGCTCGACGGTTTGAACGCTCTCCCCCGAAGGGGCCTCGATCGTCGTGCCGAGCTCGGTTCCGGAGACGTGGTCGAGGTCCGCCGGGATCTCCGGAGCGCCCTCCACATCGACCCGCCGGAAGCGGATCCCGGGACCCTCCTCGTCCGGGCGGAAGGTGATCGTGGCGCTCTCACCCGTGTGGATTCCGATGCCCGAGACCGTGACCGGTCTCGCGAGCGTTCGATGGTTCGGTCCGAACATGGTTCTCCCGCGAAGTCCCGCCGCCCGAGCGGCGTAATCTAACACCGATGGAAGGGGGCGTCCCGCCGGGAAGGCGGATCAGGCGCCCTCCCCCCAGGCTCTCTTCTCAAGGGCGCGAAGGCGCTTTGCGAGATCCCGGACCCGCCGCTGTCCGGCCATCGTCCTCAGGAATTCCCCGCGCGGGCGGGCGGGGAACCCCATCACGGTCTCCCCCGCCGGGACGTCCCGGATCACCCCCGTCTTCGCAGCCAGCCTCGCACCGGGCCCCACCGAGACGTGCCCGGAGACACCGGACTGCCCCCCCGCCTGGACCCCGGCACCCAGACTGGAGGACCCGGCGACGCCGACGAGGGCGGCCAGGAGAGCGCCGGGGCCCACCGAGACGTTGTGGGCGAGGTGGACGAGATTGTCGAGCTTCGCCCCGGTGCAAACCCGCGTCTCCCCGATCGAGCCCCGGTCGACTGTCGCGTTCGCTCCGATCTCGACGTCGTCCTCGATGACGCACCCGCCGACCTGCGGCACCTTCCGGGGCCGCCCGCCGTCGGCGGCGTACCCAAAGCCGTCCACCCCGATACGGGCCCCGGCGTGAAGGACTACCCGCTCCCCGAGAACCGCGCCCGGATAGAGGACGACGTGCGGGTGGAGGATCGAGGAGGATCCGATCGCGGCATCCGCCCCCACCACGACGTGGGCCCCGATGCACGCGTCGTCCCCCACCGCGGCACCGTCCTCGATCACCGCGTACGGGCCGATCCGCACCCGGGCACCGATCCGCACCCCCCTTCCGAGGACCGCCGTGGGGTGAATCTCGGGATCGGCGGGGAGGGAAGGAAAGAGCGACTCCAGGATCGTGATGAGCGCGAGGTGCGCATCTGCCACGACGAGGCTCGGGGGGGCGCCCTCCGGGAGAAGGGTCGAAAGCTCCCTCGATACGAGCAGCGCCCCGGCCCGGGTTCCCGCGACGCTCCCCAAGTAGCGCCGGTCCGCAAGGAACGCGAGCTGATCCGGGCCGGCTTCCCCGATCGGGGCGACCCCCCGGATCTCCACCTCCTCATCGGGTGCGGGGAGACGGAGCAGCGCCGCCATGCGGGAGAGGGAGCTGGGCTCGGGATCGCGCTCCCGAAGGGGGAAGGTCATCATCTCGGTTCCTCTCGCCTTGCATGAACAACGGGCCGCCCCCCGTCCCTCGCGGG
This sequence comes from Longimicrobiales bacterium, assembly GCA_965206975.1. Classification (GTDB taxonomy): domain Bacteria; phylum Gemmatimonadota; class Gemmatimonadetes; order Longimicrobiales; family Gaopeijiaceae; genus JAAXGI01. The sequence goes on from OZ242253.1 coordinate 2,839,402, forward strand.
GGACGGGGGGCGGCCCGGCGGTGCCGGCACCCGGCGCCGAGAGGCCAACCTCGGCTTGCCCAGGGCCAGGTGACTCGCTCTGGGTGGGGGTCAGGGGGGCGCCTAGCCTCCCGCTCCCGCGGCCGCCTGCATCCGGCTAAGCACCTCTTGGGTCAGGTCGAGCGTCGGATCCGCAGCCACGATCGCCTGGCTCGCCGCATCGAAGATGTAGTGATACCCCTCCTCCTCCCGGATCGCATCGATCGTCTCGGCCATCTGGCTCAGGATCGGCTGGATGAGCGCCTGGCGGCTCTCCTCCGCCTCCTGGCCCATCTGGTCCACACGCTGCTGGTACCGCTGCTGCAGCTGGTTGATCTCGGTCTCGCGCGACTGGCGAACGTTCGGGAGGAGGGTGCTCTGCTGCTGCTGATAGGCGGCGACAAGGCTGTCCAGCTCCATTCCCATGTCCTCGATCTCCTGGCTGAACCCCTCCATCTGCCGGTCGAACTCCGCCTGGGCCTCCGTCGCCCCCGGCGCTTCCTCGAGGATCGCCTGAGAGTTCACGTAGCCGACCTTAAGGGGCGCTGCCTGGCCTTCGAGGGCGTGAGCGCCTGCGCCCAGAAGGAGGCTCGTGGTCATCGTCAGGATCAGTGCGCGCATAGCTAGCTTGCTCCACATGTGTTTAGCGGTCGTCCCAACTCCCCGCGAGCGGGCTCGACCGCCGCCGTGTCGTTTCTCTGTGAACCCGCTACAGGCCCTGCTGCCCACCCATCCGGAAGTGGAACTGCCAGCCGGGGTTGTCTTTGTCGAACCCGTACGCGTAGTCGAGTCCGAAGGGCCCGAAAGGTGTCACCAGTTCGAGGCCGAGACCAGCTCCGCGGTAGAGCCGGCTGGGATCCATCTCGGCTGGGCTCCGCCATATCCCGCCCGCATCGTAGAAGGCGCCGATCGAGATGCTGCTGCTCACGCGGAGCGAGTACTCCGCGCTTATCGAGAGGAAGGTGTCGCCGAGCCTCTGGACGTCCCGGACATTCGCGTCCCCCCGCTCCACATGACCGAGGGGGGTGAGCGTCGTCTCCTCGTAACCCCGGAGCGGCTCGCCGAACTGGACACCCCCCAGCCAGAATCGCTCGAAGGGGAAGGCACCCGCATCCCCCGTGATCATCCCGCCCCGCGCCCGGATCCCGAGGGCGAACCTCGCCGGCTGCGAGCCGGGCGCGCTCCCGCCGAAGGAACCGACGGGGATCCACCACGAACCCTCGGCGAGGTGCTTCGTGAAATTGCCGTCCCCGCCGAGGACCCCCCCGTTGAACTCCGTCGTCCAGCGCACCTCGGAGCCAACCGTCGGGAAGAGGGGATGGTCGAGCGTGTTCCTCGCGATCCCGAGGGAGAGCTGGCTCATGACCCCCGGCGGGCGCCCGAAGAGAGAGGTGTCCTGAACGCCCCCGTCCAAGTGGTAGACGGTGCGCGAGAGGGAGTAGCCGGCGAAGAGCCGGGTGAAGAGCGAGCCCGCGACCGGGACTCCGAGCTGCGTGCTCGCGCCGAGGACTCGCCGCCGCCCCGTCGAGAAGGAGAAGAAGCGGTCCCTCGCATTGTATACCGAGACCGAGCCGCTGATGCGCGAGAGCCGGATCGCGGGGTCGGTGTAGGTGAGCGTCAGGTTGTTCTGGTACTTCCCGAAGTCCCAGCGGAAGCTCCCGGACTTCGCCTGTCCGAAGAGGTTCGGCTGATCGTAGCCGACGAACCCAGCGACGCCTGTGTAGCCGCCGACCGTGGTCCCGAAGTTGACGGAGCCTGTAGAACGCTCCTCGACGGAGAAGATGACGTCGATGTCTCCCGTCTCGGGGTCCGGCGTGATCTCCGGGACCGGGAGGGGTGCCTCGAAGAACCCGAGCCCGGAGATCGCCTGGTAGCTCCTCATCAGGCGATCCTCGGAGTAGAGATCGCCCGGGAGGAGCTGGATCCGCTCACGAATCACCCGGTCGTGCGTATAGTCGTTCCCCTCGATGAAGATCCGGCGCACGTAGGCGGGCTGCCCCTCCTCGATGAGCCATCGGAGCGCGACCCTCGGGTTCCCCCCCTCGGACTCGGGCTCCTGGCGCTCGACCTGTGGAGATACCTGCGAGTAGAGGTATCCCGAGTTCGAGTAGAGGCTCGCCACCTGGCTCGTGGCCTCTTCGAAGGTGCTCTGGTCGAATACCGGATCGCCTCCCTCGGGGGCCCCGATCCCGAGACTCTGGAGCAGCCCGCCCGTGTCGGGCTGGTAGTACTGCCGGAGCTCCTCGGTCATGAACTGGCGGTTGCCGTCGATCGAGAACTCGCCGACGAGATACTGCGGCCCCTCCGAGACGTCGACCTCGAGGCGAGCCTTCCCGTTCGTGGGGTCGACGATGAGGGTGTCTCCGAGGACCTCGAAGTCCAGGTAACCGTGCGAGCCATAGAACTCGGGGAGGCGGGTCCGCAGGTCCTCGTCGAGTTCGGCCGCCTGGTACGCACCGGCCTGGAACCAGAAGAAGCCCTCCGAGCGGCTCGATACGGCGCCCTCGAGTTCGGAGTCCGGGAAGGCATCGTTCCCGTTGAAGACGATGTCGGCGACCGTGACCCGCTGCCCCTCGACGACGCGGATCAGCAGATTCGCGCTCCCGGGGCTCTCCTCGACCAGTGTCACCTCCTCCTCGACCTGCACGAAGGGGATCCCCTCCTCGGCGAGCTCGGAGCGGATGAACTCCCTCGCCTCGGAGAAGAGCTGGGGGGTGTAGGGGACGCCCTGTTCGAGACCGATCTCCTCCCACACGCTGTTCTCACCCACGAGCTCGAGCCCCTCGATCCTCCGCTCCCGGATGATCGGGTACTCCTCGACGTCGAAGGTGAGCGCGACGAGCCCGTCCGGCGACTCCTCCGCCGTGACGGTCATGTCGGCGAAGCGCCCGGTCGCCCAGAGGCGCTTTTCCGCCTCCTGCACCTCGCGGTACGTGATCGTGTCGCCGCGGAAGATCCCGATCGTGCCCACGAGCGGGGCCGTCTGCATGAGCGTGTTCCCAGTGACGGCCACCGAGTCGATCTGGACGGAGCCAAGCCCCTGCGCGCGAAGCTCTCCCCACGCGGGGACGGCCCCGAGGGCGAGAGCGAGGAGGAGGCGGCGCTTCATGGGGAAGGCGGCGGGGCGGCGGGATTGGGTCATCCGGCTACGTCTTCGTAGCGGGAGCCTCTTCGAGAGTCAGGGAGTCGTTCTCCGGATCCACGTCCACCTCGATCTCGGCGCCCGCCCCGAACCTGGCGAGGAGGATGTGCTCGGAAAGCGGGTCCTCGAGATACCTCTGGATCGCCCTTCGCAGCGGCCGCGCCCCGAACTTGTGGTCGTAGCCCTTCTCGACCAGGAACTCGAGCGCACCCTCCGTGAAGCGCAGGGAGAGCTCCCCTTCGGCGAGACGCTCGTGCACCTCCTTGAGGAGGATGTGCACGATCTGGGAGATCTCGTCCCGGTCGAGCGGATGGAAGACGATGATGTCGTCGATCCGGTTCAGGAACTCCGGGTTGAAGGCCCGCTCGATCTCATCCCGGACCTTGTCGCGCATCACCTCGTAGCTCGACTTGGGGTCGGAGGTGTGGAAGCCGAGCCCGCCGCCCTTCGAGATCTCCCGCGCGCCCAGGTTCGACGTCATGATGAGGACGGTGTTCTTGAAGTCGACGACCCGCCCGTAGTTGTCCGTCAGGTGGCCCTCGTCGAGAACCTGGAGGAGGATGTTGAAGATGTCGGGGTGCGCCTTCTCGATCTCGTCGAGGAGGACGACGGAGTAGGGACGCCGCCGGATCGCCTTCGTGAGCGCGCCAGAGTCCTCGTATCCAACGTATCCGGGCGGGGCGCCAATCAGGCGCGATACCGAGAACTTCTCCATGTACTCGCTCATGTCGACCCGGATGAGCGCCTCCCGGTCCGCGAAGAGGAACTCGGCGAGCGCGCGCGCGAGCTCCGTCTTCCCGACGCCCGTCGGGCCCGAGAAGATGAAGGAGCCGATCGGGCGCCTCGGGTCCTTGAGCCCCGCCCGGCTCCGGCGGATCGCGCGGGAGATGACGGTGATCGCATCGTGCTGGCCGATCACCCTTTCGTGGATCTCGTCCTCCATGTGGACGAGGCGGTTGCTCTCCGCCTGGCGGAGCCTCGTCACCGGGATCCCCGTCCAGCGGGAGACGATGAAGGCTACCTCTTCCGGGGAGATCTCCGGACGGTTCTCCTTCCGCTCCTCCTCCCACTCGTCCTGCCGTAGCCGGATCCGGTGCTGCACCTCCCGCTCCCGGTCCCGGAGTTCGGCGGCACGCTCGAAGTCCTGGTCCCGGATCGCGGCCTCCTTCTCCTCCGCGATCCCGCCGAGCTCCTCCTTGAGCCCCTCCATGTCGGGGGGCGGGACCTGGGAGGCGATCCGGGCGCGCGCGCCGGCCTCGTCGATCACGTCGATCGCCTTGTCGGGGAGGAAGCGGTCGGTGATGTAGCGGTCCGCGAGGCGGCAAGCGGCCACGAGCGACTCGTCGGGGATCACGATCTTGTGGTGGTCCTCGTAATGGCTCCGCAGCCCCTTCAGGATCTCGACCGTCTCGTCGACGTCCGAGGGATCGACGACTACGGGCTGGAAGCGGCGCTCGAGCGCCCCGTCCTTCTCGATGTACTTCCGGAACTCGTTCATCGTGGAGGCACCGATGCACTGAAGCTCTCCCCGGGCGAGGGCAGGCTTCAGCATGTTTGAGGCATCGATGGCACCCTCCGCCGCACCCGCACCGACGAGGGTGTGGAGCTCGTCGATGAAGAGAACGACGTTCTTGTCCTGCGAGATCTCGTTCATGACCGCCTTCAGGCGCTCCTCGAACTGACCCCGGTACTTCGTTCCCGCGATGACGGCCGCCATGTCAAGGGCGAGGACGCGGTGCCCCTGGAGCGCCTCAGTGACGTTCCCCCCGGCGATGAGCTGCGCGAGACCCTCGACGATCGCCGTCTTCCCGACGCCCGGCTCCCCGATGAGTACGGGGTTGTTCTTCTTCCTCCGGCAGAGGATCTCGATGACGCGTTCGATCTCGGAAACGCGCCCGACGGTCGGATCGAGCGTCCCCTGCCGGGCGAGCGCGGTCAGGTCACGGCAGAAGTGGTCGAGCGCAGGGGTCTTCGACTTCTTCCCCCTCCGGCCGCCGGGGCGCGACGTCGGCGCGGAGGCAGACCCGCCCCCCCCGACGCCGGCTGTCCCGGGCCCGCCGGGCCCGCCCCCCATCTCTGGACCCAGCACCTTGAGTGTCTCGGCGCGCGCCTCCTCGAGGGAGATCCCGAAGGAAGTGATGACCTGTGCGGCGATCCCCTTCTCTTCCCGGATGAGCCCGAGGAGGAGGTGCTCCGTACCGACGTAGGAGTGGCTGAGCTCGCGAGCCTCGGCCATCGCGAACTCGAGGACCTTCTTCGCCCGGGAGGTATAGGGGAGCTCCCCGAGGGCGATCGTCGCCTGCCCCGGCTTGACGGATTCCTCGACCCGCTCGTGCACCTGGTCCAAGTCCGCGTTCAGCTGGGTGAGGACGGCGGTGGCCACCCCCTCGCCCTCCCGGATCAGCCCCAGGAGGATGTGCTCGGTGCCCACGTAGTCGTGCTGCAGCCGGATGGCCTCGTCCCGGGCCATGGCGAGCACCTTACGAACGCGATCGGTAAAGTTGTAGTTCATCAGCGTCAGCCAGGTCCCTCAGGCGCCCCGTTCCCGTCGCCGACGTCCTCGTCCGGGCGCACCGCTCCCTCGGTGGCCAGGATCCTACGTACGAGCGCGGCCCGGTGCGCATCGCTCTCGGCGGGGGACAGATCCCTCCCGGCCGCATCTTCGAGGTGTGCCGGCTGGGAGAAGATCATGACCTTGTTGAGCGAGTATACCCGAAGCCCGGGGAGTAGTTTCAGACTCGCCCCGAGCCTGACCCCGCTCAGCAGATTCATCAATTCCTCGAAGGAGATGGAGCGCCCGTAGCGAAGAAGTCCGTAGGCGCGCCAGATCTTGTCCTCCGTCACGGATGGCGCGTCCCGGAGGAGGACCTGACGCGCGTGCGTTTCATACTGGATCACCTGCCTCACGATCCGGTCGAGGTGATCGACGAGATCCTCCTCGCTCTTTCCGAGCGTCGTCTGGTTCGAGAGCTGGAAGAAGTTACCGACGACCTCGGACCCCTCCCCGTAGAGCCCCCGGAAGGTGAGCCCGACCTGTGCGAGCCCCTGGAGCACCTTCCCGATCTCCTTCGTGAGAACGAGGGCGGGGAGGTGCATGAGGACCGAGGCCCTGAGCCCCGTCCCCACATTCGTCGGGCAGCTCGTCAGGAACCCGAACTCGTGGTGGTACGCGTAGGGGAGCTCCCGCCCGAGCTCGTCGTCGAGCCCGTCGAGCGCACTCCACGCCTCGCGGAGCCTGAGGCCGGAGAGGAGCGTCTGGATGCGGAGGTGGTCCTCCTCGTTGACCATGACGGATATCGGCTGCCGGGAGGAGAGGACAACGGCCGTCGCCGGGGTTGTCGCGTTCTCGTTCTCCCCGACGAGGTCCCGGGAGACGAGGCGGCGTTCGAAGAGGATCCGCCGGGGCCGGGGTGCCAGCTCGGCGAGCTCCCGGATCTCGGCGCCGGAAAGCGAGCTCACGCGGGCGCGGGCGCTCCGCACCTGCTCGAGGACCGCGATCCGGTCGTTCACGCGCGCCCGGGGGCCGAAGGCGTGGCCCTGCAGGTTCCTCGCGAGCCGCACCCGGGTCGAGAGGACGATGTCGGAGCACTCTCCGCTTGCGTCGAGCCACCGCAGGCCGAAGCTCCGGATCGGGTCGGTCTCGCTCATCACACCGCGCCGCCCCGCAAAGCGACCGGCTCGGTTGCCCGGATCTGGTCCCTGAGCTCCGCCGCTCGCTCGAAGTCCTCGAGCTCGACAGCGCGCTCGAGCTTCCGGCGAAGGACCCCTAGGCGCTTCTCGCGCTCGAAGGTGGACGGGTCCGGCGAGAGGTAGACCTTGCCCACGTGCTGCGAGCCGCTGTGGATCCGCCTCACGAGACCCCGGAGCTGCACTTCGAAGGACGACCAGCAGTGCGGGCAGCCGAGCCTGCCGGCGTCCTTGAACTCGGAGAAGGCGAGCCCGCAGTAGGAGCAGTCCGGTGAGGGGGCCACCGCCTCGGCGCTCCTCGGCTCGCCCTCCATCTGCGCCAGGAAGTCCGTCAGGGGGAAGTTCTCCGGGACCGACGTCGCCTGAAGCCCCTTCTCCGCCGCGCAGCGCTCGCAGAGGTGGAGCGTCCGCATCTCCTTGTCCACGATCTGCGTCAGGTGGACCGCCACGGCCTCGGATCCGCAGCTCTGGCAATTCATCTCGGTCCTCCCGGGTCGTGGGGATCGAGGAGGACGCCGTCACGCAAGTGCAGGGTACGCTCGGCCCTTGAGGCGAGCTCGGCGTTGTGGGTCACCAGGACCATGGAGAGCTCGCTCGCCGCCTTGAGCTGGAAGAGGAGATCGTGGAGCCCCTCACTCGTACGGGTGTCGAGGTTCCCAGACGGCTCGTCGGCGAGGAGGATCGCGGGGCCGTTCGCGAGGGCACGTGCGACGGCCACCCGCTGCTGCTCCCCCCCGGAGAGCTGCCACGGCTTGTGAGCGAGCCTCCCCGAGAGGCCGACGGCCCCGAGGAGCTCCGACGCACGCTGCCGGGCCGCCTCCCGGGCGGCACCTCGGATGAGTTGCGGCATCATCACGTTCTCGACAGCCGAGAACTCCCTCAGCAGGTGGTGGAACTGGAATACGAACCCGACGAACCGGTTTCGGATCCGGCAGGTCTCCCTCGGGCCGATACCGGTCAACTCCACGCCCCCCAGGCGGATCTTGCCGCCGGTCGGCCGGTCGAGCGCCCCGAGGAGGTGGAGGAGCGTGGACTTCCCCGCCCCGCTCGCACCCACGATCGAGACCGCCTCCCCCTTCGGAACGCGGAGGTCTACCCCCCGGAGTACCTCGAGTTCACCCCCGGCCTCCCGCCGGTAGCGCTTCGTGAGGCGCTCGGCCACGAGCGGCACCTCACTCACGGCGGATCGCTTCCACCGGCTGGAGGCGGGAGGCCTGAAGCGCAGGGTAGAAGGTCGCCACGAGGGAGATGAGGAGGCTGACGGCGATGATGACGAGGACGTTCTCCGCGTGGACGGAGACGGGGAGCCGGTCGATGAAGTAGACGTCTGGCGGGATCCGGATGATCTCGAAGCGCTCGAGGATCCAGCAGAGGAGGAGCCCGAGCCCGGTGCCGATCGCTGTCCCGAGCGTTCCAATCGCGAGGCCCTGGAGGACGAAGACCTTGAGGACCTGCCGGTCCGACATCCCCATCGACTTGAGGATCCCGATCTCCGGGGTGCGGTCCACGACGACCATGACGAGAGTGCTCACGATGTTGAAGGCCGCGACCATCACGATGAGTGAGAGGATGACGCCCATCGCCAGCTTCTCGAGCTGGAGCGCCGAGAAGAGGGACTGGTTCGTGATGGTCCAGCTCTCGACAAAGTACGCCGCGCCGAGACGCTCCTGGAGATCCGCACTCACCTCGTTCGCCCGCCAGGGATCCGCGATCCGGACGCCGAGACCCGATACCTGGTCCGCGTCGCGGATCCCGAGGATCCCCTGCACCCACTCCATCGGGGCGTACATGTTGCTCACGTCGTAGTCGTACATCCCCGTCTCGAACGTCCCCGTAACCTCGAACTGGCGTACCGCCGGACGGTAGCCGCCCATCGGGTCGAGCCCGAAGTTCTCGAGGGAGAAGATGAGGATGCTGTCCCCGGGGGAGACGGCCATCCGGTCCGCGAGCCGGACCCCGAGGACGACCGGGGGAAGCCCCGAGTTCGTGTCCTCGAGGGAGTAGATCCCCCTCCCGATCGCCTCCTCCATGTCGGTCACCGCCTCCCCGCTCGCCCCCTCGAGCGAGACTCCGTAGAGGTCGGCCGGCTGCACGTACTCCTCGCCCCGCACCACGACGACGCTCGTAAGGGCGAAGGGCTGGACGGCCTCGACCTCGGGCACTCGTCGTATCGAGTCCGCCACCCCCTGCCAGCGGTTCATGCGGAGGGCGGGGCCCCGCTCAAGGACGAGGACGTGGGGACTCGACGCGAGGATCTTCTGCTGAAGGTCCTCCTGCATCCCGTCCATGACGCCGAGGACCACGACAAGTGCGGTGACACCGACGGTGATCCCGCCGAGGGCAATCCAGGTGATGAAGGAGAGGAAGCGTCCCTTCTTTCGGGCCGAGAGGTAGCGGCGCGCGAGGAACCAGGAGAGCGTCGGCACCTCTACCTCCCTTCCCCCGGCCGGAGGAGCGGGAAGAGGATCACGTCCCGGATCGACGCGCTGTCCGTGAGGAGCATGACGAGCCGGTCCACACCGATCCCGACCCCCCCGGTCGGCGGCATCCCGTACTCGAGCGCGCGGAGGAAGTCCTCGTCGACGGGGTGCGCCTCGTCGTCTCCCGCCCTTCCGAGTTCGGCCTGTGCCTCGAGACGCGCGCGCTGGTCGATCGGGTCGTTCAGCTCGGAAAAGGCGTTCGCGACCTCCCGACCCGCGATGAAGAGCTCGAATCGCTCCGCGAGCGCCGGGTCATCGCGCTTCGTCTTTGCGAGGGGGGAGAGCTCCTTCGGGTAGTCGGTAACGAAGGTCGGCTCCACGAGTCCGGGTTCCACGAGGGCGCCGAAGAGCTTGTCGAGGAGGCGGCCCCGGCCCGCCCCCTCGAGCGCCTCCCCCGTGGCGGCTCCGGCGCGGACCCGGAGCGCGTCGTCGTCCAGGAGAGATGCATCCTCCCCCAGCTTCTCTGCCAACGCCCCGTAGAACGGCGTCCGGTCGAAGGGGGGAACGGTGGAGATCCGCACCCCCTGATACTCGATCTCGGGGCCGCGCAAGATGCGGAGGGTAACCTCGTGGATCATCGACTCCACGAGCTCCATCATCCGTTCATAGTCGGCGAACGCCTCGTAGAACTCGAGCATCGTGAACTCGGGGTTGTGCGTCCGGTCGATCCCCTCGTTTCGGAAGTCCTTCGCGAGTTCATATACACGCTCGAAGCCGCCGACGATCAGGCGCTTCAGGTAGAGCTCGTCCGCGATCCGGAGGTAGAGCGTCGAGTCGAGCGCATTGTGATGGGTCGTAAAGGGCCTCGCTGCCGCGCCCCCGTAGATCGGCTGAAGCGCGGGCGTCTCGACCTCGAGGTAGCCCCGGTCGTCGAGAGAGCGTCTGAGTTCGGCAATCACCCTGGCCCGTGTCCGGAAGAGCTCCCGGACCTCGGGGTGCACGGCCAGGTCCGCGTACCGCCGGCGATAACGTGACTCCGTGTCGGCGAAACCCGAGTGCACCGTGCGCGCGCCGCTCTCGGGATCCACCTCGACCTTCGCGAGGGGGAGGGGACGAAGCGACTTGGAGAGGATCGACCACCGGGCGACCCGCACGGTGACCTCGCCCGTCCGCGTCCGGAAGAGTACGCCCCCGACCGCGATCCAGTCGCCGAGATCAAGGAGGGGGAGTGCACCGAAGCTCTCGTCGCCGAGGACCGCCCGCCGGAAGTACACCTGAAGGCGGCCGCCCCCATCCTCCAGGTGCGCGAAAGCGCTCTTCCCATGCCCCCTC